>NZ_JAVLRV010000001.1:0-40409 GCF_055803035.1 Pseudomonas sp. 300
GAAACGTAAAGGATGTCCCCGGTTTCAATCGTAAAGGATGTGTCCGTTTCTACACCGCGATGGCCTCAACTCGGTTTCCCTCTCTGCCCGGTCCGACGACCGGTTGTACATCCGGTCAATGCTTTCATCGGCGAAAGCTCGGTGAAAGCTTCCCCGATTAGGATCGCCCCACTACCGGCAACAGACCGGTCGGCCAATGCCAGCGTTTTATCGCTCGCACAGCCCTTTAACAACAACAATGGTGACCCTGATGTCCTTTACAACCCGCCGCTTCGCTGCAACTCCTCCCGTACGCCTCGTGCTTCCCGTTCTGCGCTGACCCACCCGGTTCGCCCATTCCCTAGCCGCGCTACGCCTGGAGTATTCCCATGCTGACTTTCCTTGGCTTCGCCATGGTCATCACGTTCATGTTCCTGATCATGACCAAGCGCCTGTCCGCGCTGATCGCCTTGATCATCATCCCGATCGTCTTCGCCCTGTTCGGCGGTTTTGCGCCGAAGATCGGCCCGATGATGCTCGAAGGCATCACCAAGCTTGCGCCGACCGGCGTGATGCTGATGTTCGCCATCCTCTACTTCGCCCTGATGATCGACTCCGGCCTGTTCGACCCGGCCGTGCGCAAGATCCTCAAACTGGTCAAGGGCGACCCGTTGAAAGTTTCGGTCGGCACCGCCGTACTGGCGCTCGTCGTCTCCCTCGATGGTGACGGCGCGACCACTTACATGATCTGCGTGGCCGCCATGCTGCCGCTGTACAGCCGCATCGGCATGAGCCCGCGGATCATGGCCGGTCTGATCATCCTCGCCGGTGGCGTGATGAACATGACCCCATGGGGCGGCCCGACCGCCCGTGCCGCGAGTGCGCTGCACGTGGACCCTTCGGCCATCTTCGTGCCGATGATTCCGGCGATGGCTGCCGGTGTCGTGGCCATCCTGGCCATCGCTTACTTCTACGGCAAGCGTGAACGTGCACGTCTGGGTGAGCTGCACCTGGTGGGCGACGAAATCGACCACAGCGAAATCAGCGTTTCGCAGTTCCCGGACGCCCGTCGTCCAAAGCTGATCTGGTTCAACGGCGCCTTGACGTTCGTCCTGATGTGCACCCTGATCGCTGGCCTGCTGCCGTTGCCGGTGTTGTTCATGGTGGCGTTCAGTATTGCGATGATCGTCAACTATCCTTGCCTGCAACAGCAGAAGGATCGCGTCGCGGCCCACGCCGGCAGCGTGCTGGCAGTGGTCGGTTTGATCTTCGCGGCAGGCATCTTCACCGGTATCCTGTCGGGCACCGGCATGGTCGATGCGATGTCGAAGAGCCTGCTGGCGGTCATCCCGGATTTCCTCGGCCCGTACCTGGCCGTGATCACCGCGCTGGTGAGCATGCCGTTCACGTTCTTCATGTCGAATGACGCATTTTATTACGGCGTGTTACCAGTACTTGCCGAAGCTGCCAGTCATTACGGTATAACCGCGGTTGAAATGGCACGTGCCTCGATCGTCGGTCAGCCCGTCCACTTGCTGAGCCCGCTGGTACCATCGACGTATTTGTTGGTGGCCCTGGCCGGCATCGACTTCGGTGACCATCAGCGCTTTACCCTGAAATGGGCAGTGCTGGTGTGCATGTGCATACTGGTTGCAGCATTGCTGATGGGGATTTTCCCACTGTTCAGCACTCTATAAGCCCAAGACTCACCATAACGGGTCCAGGCTTTGCTGTTTAAAGCCTGGGCCCGTTCTGGTTTAACACTCGCTCAAAGGAATACACATGGAATGGCTGACCAACCCTGAAATCTGGGTTGCCTTCTTTACCCTGACCGCCCTGGAAATCGTCCTGGGTATCGATAACATCATCATGATTTCGATCCTGGTCAGCCGCATGCCCAAACACATGCAGCAGCGCACCCGGATTTTCGGCCTGGCGCTGGCCATGGTCACGCGGATTCTGTTGCTGCTGTCGATCACCTGGGTCATGCGCCTCACCGCAGACCTGTTCGAGGTTTTCGGCCAGGGTATTTCCGGGCGAGACCTGATCCTGTTCTTCGGTGGTCTGTTCCTGCTGTGGAAGAGCTCGCAGGAGATGTACCACGCGCTGGAAGGTGAAGACGAAACCAACGAGGAGCCGGGCGGCAAGGGCGGCAACTTCCTCTACACCATCATCCAGATCGCGATCATCGACATCGTGTTCTCGCTGGACTCGGTCATCACCGCCGTCGGCATGGTCTCCCACGTACCGGTCATGGTTGCGGCGATCATCGTGGCCGTGCTGGTGATGATGCTGGCTTCCGGCACCATCAGCGAGTTCATCGACAAGCACCCTTCGCTGAAGATGCTGGCGCTGTCGTTCCTGTTGATCGTCGGTACCGTGCTGATTGCCGAATCCTTCGACGTGCATGTGCCAAAAGGCTATGTCTACTTCGCCATGGCGTTCTCGCTGGCGGTGGAAGCGATCAACATCAAGATGCGCACCGCGATTGCGAAAAAGAAGAAACAGCAGGATCCGGTGAAACTGCGCAAGGATATTCCGGGTCAATGACCCGAATGCTGTGCTGACAAAAAAGGAGCCTTCGGGCTCCTTTTTCTTTTTCTGCATCGAGCTGTTTTCATGACAGTTTTGTTTCAATCGTCTCTTTAGCTATGCGATGCTGGCGCGCAGACCGTTAGCCAACTACAGCTTAAGTACACAACGTAGAAAGTCGCGCGGCACCGTCAACTTGCTCCTTTGGGGCGCTACCACCACAGGGGGCCCGTATGCTCACCCTGCTCAATTTGCTATCTGCCGTGGCCTTGCTGATCTGGGGCACGCACATCGTCCGAACCGGCATTCTGCGGGTCTACGGCTCCAACCTGCGCCATGTGATCGGCCAGAACATGTCCAAGCGCTGGTTGGCGTTCATCGCCGGCATTGTCGTGACCGCCATGGTCCAGAGCAGCAACGCCACCGCGATGCTGGTCACCTCCTTTGTCGGCCAAGGCCTGATGGCGCTGATGCCGGCGCTGGCGACCATGCTCGGCGCCGACGTCGGGACCGCGCTGATGGCACGGGTGCTGACGTTTGATTTGTCGTGGTTGTCGCCGCTGCTGATCTTTCTTGGGGTGATTTTCTTTCTGTCGCGTAAACAGACGCGCCTGGGCCAGATGGGGCGGGTGGCCATCGGTCTGGGGCTGATCATTCTGGCCCTGCAACTGATCGTCGAAGCCGCGGCGCCGATTACCCAGGCCCAAGGGGTCAAGGTCATCTTTGCTTCGCTGACCGGCGACATCCTGCTCGACGCCCTGGTCGGCGCCTTGTTCGCGATGGTTTCCTACTCCAGCCTGGCCGCCGTCCTGCTGACCGCGACCCTGGCCGGTGCCAGTGTGATCAGTTTGCCGGTGGCCATCGGCCTGGTGATCGGCGCGAACATCGGCAGCGGCATTCTGGCGTTCATGAGCACCAGCATGCAGAACGCTGCGGGTCGTCAGGTGGCGCTCGGGAGCTTGCTGTACAAGCTGATCGGCCTGCTGCTGATCATTCCGGTGCTCGACCCGTTGGTGCACTGGATCGACAGCCTCGACTTCAGTCCCCAGGAAATGGTCATCGGCTTCCACTTGCTCTACAACACCGCGCGCTGCCTGATTTTGCTGCCGACGGTCGGCGTGATGGCGCGGCTGTGTGCATGGCTGTTGCCGGAGCGCCCGGAAATCAATGGCACGGCCAAACCGCGGCACCTCGATCCGACGGCGCTGGTCACTCCCAGCCTGGCGCTGGCCAACGCCGCCCGCGAAACCCTGCGTATCGGTGATCTGATCGACAACATGCTCGAAGCCATGCTCGACGTACTGCGCGGCAAGCAAACCGCCGTGACCCAGGAAATGCGCCGCCTGACTGATGATGTGGAATCGCTCTACAGCTCGATCAAGCTCTATCTGGCACAGATGCCCCGTGAAGACCTGAGTGAACATGACAGTCGGCGCTGGGCGGAAATCATCGAACTGGCGATCAACCTCAAACTCGCCAGCGACCTGATCGAGCGCATGTTGCGCAAGGTGCAACAACAGAAAACCTCGCAGCGCCGGTCTTTTTCCGAGGTCGGCCTGGACGAGTTGGCGGGTCTGCACAGTCAGCTGATTTCCAATTTGCGCCTGGGATTGTCGGTGTTCCTCAGCGCCGACAAGGAAAGTGCCCGCCAGTTGCTGCGTGAGAAACGTCGCTTTCGCGCACAGGAACGGCGCCTGGCCCATGCTCACGTCAGCCGGTTGCAACGTAAGATCGTGCAAAGTATCGAGACCAGTTCGCTGCACCTGGAGCTGATTGCCGATATGAAGCGCCTGAATTCTCTGTTTTGCAGCAGCGCTTATGTGGTTCTGGAAACGTCTGACACCGGCGCGCTCGTCGTCGATGATTTGGCTGACATCACACATTCGCCTTGAACGTCTGGCAGTGTGGTCAGTCAGTTACAGTGGTTCAGCCTCAAGACCGTCTTCGCGGGCGAGCCCACTCCCACAGGTGATCCGGGTCGGACATCATTCCAGTTGCACAAAAGATCACTGTGGGAGCGGGCTTGCCCGCGATAGCGACCTAAAGGACGACACGGATCTCCGATTGATTGCCTGGAAGCTTGCTATGCGTTGTCTGTTGTTCGCCTGCCTGTTGCTCGGATCACTGCCCTCGTTTGCCCTGGACCGATTTCAGGTTGAGGGTTACACCCTGCCCAACGGCCTGCAATTGCTGCTCAAGCCCGGCACCGAACGCGGGCATGTAGCGATTCGACTGGTGGTCGGCGTCGGTATCGATGATTTCAGCTGCGCCGAAAAAGAACTGCCGCATCTACTCGAACACCTGCTGTTCAGCGGCATCGACGCCACCGGCGAAGGCGGTCTGGAAGAGCGCATGCAGGCGCTGGGTGGCGAGTGGAACGCCTACACCAGCAATGCCGACACCACGTTCGTCATCGAAGCCCCGGCGAAAAACCAGCGCAAGGTCCTCGACCTGCTGTTGGCGCTGTTGACCCAGACCCGAATCGACGACAACGCCATCAACGCCGCCAAGCAAGTGGTCGAGCGCGAAGACGGCGGCCATTACTCGCATTTGCAACGGTGGCTGGATCGTCAGGACCTGGGCCACACCGCGAGCAATCAACTGGCCGTGGAACTGGGGCTTAAATGCCCGGAACGGGCCGAGGTCGATCACCTGACCCGCGAACAACTGGAGACGGTGCGCAAGGCCTGGTACGCACCCAACAACATGACCCTGATCGTGGTCGGCGATCTCGATCGCTTGCTGCCGGGTTATCTGGAACGGGCCTGGGGTGAACTTGACGCAATTGACCCAACCGAACACCCGCCACTCCCGCAAATCCAGGCCAGCGCGGCACATGAGCGTACCTTGAGTCACGGCTTCGTCGGTGGCGGTGCGAAGTTGCACTGGCTGGTGCCGGAGCCCGTGCTGGAGGATCAGCACGATGAAACCTTCGACCTGCTCAAGGACTATCTGGATTGGGCGCTCTATCGTCAGATGCGCCTCGCCCATGGTTTGTCTTATGGCCCCTCCGCCGAGCGCGAAGTGTTTGGCGGGGTGGGTTTCATGAGCCTCAACGCCGACCTTGAGCGCGACGCCGTGCCGGAGGCGGAGCAGGTGCTGGATGAGTTGAAAGCCAGGTTGCTCAAGGACGGCCTGGATGCCGACACCTTCAACCGCCTCAAACAGGCCGCCATCGCGCGGCAGGCTTGGGCCGTGCAAGGCAACAGTGCGTTGGCCGATTACTACTGGGGCGCGCTGGGTGACTACGAAGACGGCCGTTTCGCCGACCCGGCCAAGGAACTCCAGCGGGTCACGCTGGCAGAAGCCAACAAGGCCATGCGCGAATTGCTCTTGCAACCGGGTTATCTGCGGATCGAGAGGCCGTTGATGAGTTATGATCAGGTCATGTGGGCGATTGCCGGGGTCTTGGGGTTAGGGGTGTTTGGACTGTTGGCCTGGCGCGTCCATCGCAATCGATAACCTCCTTTGTGGGAGCCAGCTTGTCTGCGGGCTCCTACAGTTCGGTGTGTATCCATGAATGCGATTTGACCTCGCCACACCGCCCTCCTCGGCGGTAACCTGTCGGGGATATTTCCTACGACTATTGTGAATCGCCGAATGCCTACCCTGACCTTGTTCGTACAGCGCATCCTCGAGTTGATGAAGCGCTACCCAGGGGTCATTGCGCTCGGCGGTTTCATCTCCGGGGTCGGCAGCTTCATGCTGGTCGATCGCCAGCAAGGCCTGGCGACCTGGATCACCATCATCATGGTGCTCAGCTGGATCTGGCTGATGCTGGAAAACAGCCTCACCAAACTTTTCACCCGAATCTTCAAGCGCGAAATCCCCCAGCCGCTGCTGCGCTACGCCACGCAGATGATCCACCAGGAAAGTCTGTTCTTTGTCCTGCCGTTCTTTTTCATCACCACGACCTGGAACAGCGGCCAGTTGTTTTTCACCGGGCTGCTGTGCATCGCCGCGCTGATTTCCATCACCGACCCGCTCTACTACAAATGGCTGGCGCCCCGGCGCTGGGCGTTTCTGGCGCTGCACACCCTGACGCTGTTCGCGGCGCTGTTGACCGCCCTGCCCGTCATCCTGCACCTGACCACCTCCCAGAGTTTCAAACTGGCCCTGGGCACGGCTGTCGTGCTGTCGTTCCCGAGCCTGGCGTCGATCTTCCCCATTCGTACCGTGCGCAACGCGCTGGCAATCCTGAGTATCACCGTCGGCATCGGTGGCGTGGGTTGGGTGCTGCGCTCGTGGGTGCCGCCGGCCACGCTGTGGATGACCGATGTGGCGATCAGCACGCAAATGCAGGACCGCACACCCGGCAAAAGCCTGGACGAAGTCAGCGCCGAGCAGATCCGTGGAGACGGCCTGTACGCCTACACCGCGATCAACGCCCCGCGCGGCTTGGACGAGCGGATTTACCATGTCTGGCAGTTCAACGGCAAAGAGGTCGACCGCATCGCCCTGGATATCCACGGCGGGCGCAAGGAAGGCTATCGCGCCTGGACCCACAAGCAGAACTTCCCCGGTAACCCGGCGGGCAAGTGGCAGGTTCGGGTACTCACCGAGGATGGCCAGTTGATCGGTGTGTTGCGCTTCAAGATCACAGACAGCACACCGACCAAAGAAAAGTAATGGGGTTCGTGCTATTACGTAGATCTGTGTAACAGCCGAACAAGCACGGAGCTTATGACCAGCAGCACAATGGCCGGCAATGCCCAACTGGACGCCGCTCACTCCCCCGCTCAATTGCGGGTGACGGGTGATTGGACGCTTGCCCATTACGCCGAACTCAAGGACCTGAGCGAAAAGCTTCGCGGGCAATACGACGACAGCACCCACATCGACCTTAACGGCCTCGGCGCGCTCGACACCGCCGGCGCCTCGCTGCTGGTGGAATTGCTCGGTTCGGACCGCCTCGGCAAATCCGCCGAACATCCCGACTGCACCTTGTCTGTCGCCGATCGTGCCTTGTTGCAGACCGTTTATTGTTCGATGACGGACTTCTGCGTACCGATCAAGGAAGCGGAAATCGGCGTCGGCATTCAACTGCTGACCCGCATTGGCCGCGCGGTAGACGCCGTCTGGCAAGACACCCTGCAATTGCTGGGCTTCGTCGGCCTGATTCTGGAAACCATCGCCCGCGGCCTGTTCCGCCCGAAGCGCTGGCGCATCACGCCCATGGTCGCGCACATTGAACAGACCGGCCTCGACGCCGCCCCCATCGTTGCCCTTCTGACCTTTCTGGTGGGCGCCGTCGTGGCGTTTCTCGGGGCGACGGTGCTGAAGAGTTTCGGTGCGAGCATCTTCACCGTGGACCTGGTGGCGTTCTCCTTTCTACGTGAATTCGGCGTGTTGCTGACCGCGATCCTGATGGCCGGGCGCACCGCCAGTGCGTTTACCGCGCAGATCGGCTCGATGAAGGCCAACGAAGAAATCGACGCCATCCGCACCTTGGGTCTCGACCCGATGGAGTTGCTGGTGGTGCCACGCGTGCTGGCGCTGCTGGTCGCGCTGCCGATGCTGACCTTTCTGGCGATGCTATCGGGGATTGTCGGCGGTGGCGTGGTCTGCGCCGTGGCGCTGGATATCTCGCCGGCGATGTTCTTGTCGCTGCTGCAAACCGACATCGGCGTTCAGCACTTCGTGGTCGGCATCGTCAAAGCGCCGATCTTTGCGTTCCTCATCGCCGCCATTGGTTGCCTTGAAGGCTTCAAGGTCAGTGGCAGCGCCGAATCTGTGGGTGCGCACACCACGTCGAGCGTGGTGCAGTCGATTTTCGTGGTGATCGTGCTCGACGCCGTGGCCGCGCTGTTTTTCATGGAGATGGGCTGGTGAGTCGTCTACCCCGAGCGCCCTCCGAGGCGGTGATCGAAGTCCGTGGGCTGTGTAATCGCTTTGGCCGCCAGAGTGTGCACGAGAACCTCGACCTGGATCTGTACAAGGGCGAAATCCTCGCCGTGGTTGGCGGTTCCGGCAGCGGCAAATCAGTGCTGCTGCGCAGCATTGTCGGCCTGCGCCAGCCCAGCGAAGGCGTGGTGAAGGTCTTTGGCAAGAACCTGCCGACGCTGTCCGAACACGAGCGCTCGAAGATTGAACGGCGCTTCGGTGTGCTGTTTCAGAAAGGCGCCTTGTTCTCTTCGCTGACCGTGACCGAGAACGTCGCCCTGCCCCTGATCGAACACGCCGGCTTGAGCCGCAATGATGCCGAGCACCTGGCGGCGGTGAAACTGGCGTTGGCCGGGTTGCCGCTGTCGGCGGCGGACAAGTATCCCGCCTCGCTGTCCGGCGGCATGATCAAGCGCGCGGCACTGGCCCGTGCGTTGGCACTGGACCCGGACATCCTGTTCCTCGACGAACCCACCGCCGGCCTCGATCCCATCGGCGCGGCGGCCTTCGACCAGTTGATCCTGACTTTGCGTGATGCGTTGGGGTTGAGTGTGTTTCTGGTGACCCATGACCTCGACACGCTCTACACCATCACCGACCGCGTGGCGGTACTGGCGCAGAAGAAAGTGCTGGTGGCGGACGCCATCGACAAGGTTTCGGAAACCGACGACGCGTGGATTCACGAATACTTCCATGGCCCTCGCGGCCGCGCGGCGCTGACAGCCGCTCAACAGTTGAATGAGGTCTGACATGGAAACCCGAGCCCATCATGTATTGATCGGCCTGTTCACGGTGATTGTTGTGGCAGGCGCCCTGCTCTTCGGCTTGTGGCTGGCCAAGTCCAGCGTCGACACCGAGTTCAAGGATTACGAAATCGTCTTCAACGAGGCGGTCAGCGGCCTGTCCAAGGGCAGCGCCGTGCAATACAGCGGGATCAAGGTCGGTGACGTGGTGACGTTGCGCCTGGACCCGAAAGACCCGCGCCGGGTGTTGGCCCGGATTCGCCTGGGCGGTGATACGCCGATCAAGGAAGACACCCAGGCCAAACTGGCGCTGACCGGGATCACCGGAACGTCGATCATTCAGCTCAGTGGCGGTACACCGCAGAGCCCGACGCTCAAGGGTCGGGATGGCAACTTGCCGACGATTGTGGCTTCACCCTCGCCCATCGCTCGGTTGCTCAATGACAGCAACGATCTGATGGCCGGAGTGAACGTGTTGATGCACAACGCCAATCAGATGTTTTCGACGGAGAACGTCGAGCGCATCAGCAAGACCCTCGAACATCTGGAACAAACCACCGGCACCATCGCCGATCAGCGCGGTGACCTCCGTCAGGCGATGCAGCAACTGGCATCGGTCGGCAAGCAGGCCGGTGCGATGCTGGAACAAACGTCGGCGCTGATGCGCAACGCCAACGGTCTGCTCAACGACCAGGGCAAGCACATGTTCGGCAGCGCCGAGCAGGCGATGAAGTCGCTCGAGCAAAGCAGCGCGACGATCAACAAATTGCTGACCAACAATCAGGATTCGCTCAACAGCGGCATGCAAGGCCTCAATGGTCTGGCCCCCGCTGTACGTGAGTTGCGCGATACCTTGACCTCGTTGCGCGCGATTTCCCAGCGCCTGGAAGCCAACCCGAGCGGTTACTTGCTGGGCAATGACAAGAACAAGGAGTTCACGCCATGAAGCTGACTCACATCGCCCTCCTCGGCGCTTTTGCGCTGACCAGCGCCTGCTCGATCCTGCCCAAGTCCGAGCCGTCCGATGTGTATCGGTTGCCCTCGGCCCAGAGCGTTTCTCCCAGCCACGGCACGCCGCAGCGCTGGTCCTTGCGCCTGACCAAGCCGCAGGCCAGCGAGGCGTTGAACAGCCCGCAAATCGCCGTAATTCCGCAAGGCGATCTGATCAGCAGCTACAAGGCTTCCCGCTGGAGTGATCCGGCGCCGGTGCTGCTGCGCAATCGCCTGCTCGATGGTTTTCAGCGTGACGGTCGGGTTGCGTTGTTGAGCACCGACGACAGTAATTTCCAGGCGGACCTGGAATTGGGCGGGAGTTTGCAGGCGTTCCAGACTGAGTATCAGGGGTCGGCTGCCAGCGTGGTCGTGCGGCTGGATGCGTTGTTGGTTCGCGGTTATGACCAGCGCATCCTCGCCAGCCGCCGCTTCGAAGTGCGCCAGCCATTGAGCGATGTGCAGGTGCCGGCAGTGGTGGCCGGGTTTGGCCTGGCCAGTGATCAATTGACCGCGCAGGTGGTGAGCTGGGCGGTGGAACAAGGACAGAAACTCGCGCCGCCACCAAGGCCTTGAAGCCAACACAACCCCAATGTGGGAGCGGGCAAGCCCGCTCCCACAAGGGTTTTCGGTTAGCCGAAGAACCAGTAGCAGACACCGATCGCGCCCAGTACACCGGCCAATTCAGCCAGCAACGCACACCCCACCGCATGCCGTGCCCGCTGAATCCCTACGGCGCCGAAGTACACGGCCAACACATAGAACGTCGTCTCTGTACTGCCCTGAACCGTCGCCGCCACCAACGCAGGGAAGCTGTCGACCCCAGACGTTTTCATGGTTTCGATCAGCATCGCCCGTGCGGCGCTGCCGGAGAACGGTTTGACCATCGCCGTCGGCAGCGCGTCGACGAAGCGCGTGTCCCAGCCAGCCCATTCCACCAGATGACGAATCCCGTCGAGACCGAAATCCAGCGCGCCGGACGCCCGTAATACGCCGACGGCACAGAGCATCGCCACCAGATACGGCAGCAGATTCTTTGCCACGTCGAAGCCTTCTTTCGCACCCTCGACGAAGGCCTCGTAGACCTTCACTTTGCGCAGCGCGCCGATCACCAGGAACAGCATGATCAGCCCGAACAGCGTCAGGTTGCCGAGGATCGATGACAGGCCGGCCAGCGCGGTCGCCGAGAGCGTCGCCAGCAGCGCCATGAAGCCACCGAGCGCCAGGGCGCCGGGGATCAGATAGGCGAGCACCACGGGGTCCCACAGGCGCAGACGCTGCATGAAGGCCACCGACAGCAAACCCACCAGCGTCGAGCAACTGGTGGCCAGCAGGATCGGCAGGAACACCAGCGTCGGATCCGGCGCACCTTGCTGCGCGCGGTACATGAAGATCGTCACCGGCAGCAGGGTCAGGGAGGAGGCGTTGAGCACCAGAAAGAGGATTTGCGCATTGCTGGCGATGGTGGCGCTGGGATTCAGCTCTTGCAGCGCCTTCATGGCTTTAAGGCCGATCGGCGTGGCGGCGTTGTCCAGGCCCAGGCCGTTGGCAGCGAAGTTCAGGGTGATCAGGCCGATGGCGGGGTGACCGGCCGGCACTTCCGGCATCAGGCGCAGGAACAACGGGCCCAGCGCCTTGGCCAGCCATTCGACGATCCCGGCCTTCTCGGCAATCCGCAGAAAGCCCAGCCAGAGGGTGAGGGTGCCGAACAGCAGGACCATGACCTCGACCGACAGCTTGGCCATGGCGAAAATGCTTTCCACCATCGCCGCGAAGATCCCGGCATTCCCGCCGATCAGCCACTGCGCCAGCGCCGACACGGCCGCGACGATGAAGAAGCCAAGCCACAGGCCATTGAGCATCAGTTAAATCCCCCGAAGAATGCGGCGAATGATAGCGGGGTAGCCAGAAACGACAAACCCCGGATTTCTCCGGGGTTTGTTTGTGTGGCTGGCTCGGGTCACTGTGGGAGCCAGCCTGCTGGCGATGAGGCAGGCACGTTCAACATTTCTGTTGTTTGATACACCGCTATCGCCAGCAGGCTGGCTCCCACATAAAAGCCAGATTCCACAGGGTTCAGCTATCAGTTGCGGGAAATCTCGCCAGCCGGCAATTTTTCCTTGCTGCGCCAGTGCGGCAGCGAGTTCCAGTAGCGCTGGCCCTTCGCATCGTCGTACATGCCTTCCCAACGGGAGATGACCAGTACGGCGAGGGCGTTGCCGATCACGTTCAGAGCGGTACGCGCCATGTCCATGATGCGGTCGACACCGGCGATGAACGCCAGGCCTTCCAGCGGGATACCCACGCTGCCCAAGGTCGCCAGCAGCACCACGAAGGACACACCCGGAACACCGGCGATGCCTTTGGAGGTGACCATCAGCGTCAGTACCAGCAGCAATTGCTGGCTGATCGACAGGTCGATGCCGTAGAGCTGGGCAATGAAGATGGCCGCGATGCTTTGATAAAGCGTCGAACCGTCGAGGTTGAACGAGTAACCGGTCGGCACCACGAAGCTGCAAATGGCTTTCGGCGCGCCGTAGGCTTCCATCTTCTCGATCACACGCGGCAGCACGGTTTCGGAGGAGGCGGTGGAGTAGGCCAGCACCAGCTCATCCTTGAAGATGCGCATCAGTTTGATCACCGAGAAGCCGAACAGGCGAGCGATCAGGCCCAGCACCATGAAGGCGAAGAAGGCGATAGCGAAGTAAACCAGGATGACCAGTTTGGCCAGCGGCAGCAGGGACGCGAAGCCGAAGTTGGCGACGGTCACCGCGATCAGGGCGAAAACGCCGATCGGGGCGTAGTTCATGATCATGTGGGTGACCTTGAACATGCTTTCCGAAACGCCCTGGAACATCGTTACCAGCGGGTCGCGCAACTCGGGCTTGAGGCTCGACAGGCCGAGACCGAACAGCACCGAGAAGAAGATGATCGGCAGCATTTCACCGCGAGCGATGGCCGCGAAGATGTTCGACGGGATCAGGTTGAGGATGGTTTCGATGAACGCATGTTCATGCTGTACCTCGGCGGCCGTGGCCTGATACTTGGAGATATCCACAGTACCCAGCGTGCTCATGTCGATGCCGGCGCCCGGGTGGAACACGTTGGCCAGCACCAGACCAACGACGATGGCGATCGTGGTGACGATCTCGAAGTAGATGATGGTCTTGAGGCCGATGCTGCCAAGTTTCTTCGCGTCACCGACGCCTGCAATGCCGACGATCAACGACGAGATCACGATCGGGATCACGATCATCTTGATCAGACGGATAAAGATATCGCCTGCCGGTTGCAGAACGTTGCTGATCCACCAGGCCTTCTCGGCACTGAAATGGTTGAGCAGCGCACCGATTGCAATCCCCAACACCAGACCGATGAGGATCTGCCAGGCGAGGCTAAGCTTTGCCTTCTTCATATCTTTACCCTTACTTGCGTTTGACTCAGGCAGATGCAGCAACTGGAACGCCGGCGGCGAAAAAGTCTTGTGCATCTGCCCCCGTATAAGGTGCCCCGGAGCGAGTATTTATGGCTCTCTGGCAGGCGAAAAAAGGCGCAACTATTCCGATGCAAGGATGCGACGTCTAATGCCGTAAACGCCTACCCTATGCCGAATCGGCATGAGGTTTTTTTACTGAAACCGACGTCGCAATCGGTTCGAATGTGACATTTCGGCAGGCATAAGTGCCGTGAACCGGCCATTTCAGGGCCGGTCGAGTGTTTTTTGATCAGTTGTGCAGGAGGGGTATTTCAGAAAAATCGGACGATGACAGGCGAGAAATCGCTACGAAAACAGGCGTTTTTTTCTCGATGTACGGTCACGCAAGAAACACCGGGAAAAGTATTTTCCAGTGATCCTCAGTAACCCTGTGAGGGTAGAGAAGCGAAACCGAGCGGATCGCTCTAATACAACGCTTTGCGCGGATAAGCTCTTCGCAAGCCCGTCGAGCGCTGGAGGCTCGGCGAACTTGCGTCGCAGCTTTTTCCTGACCCGGCCCTTTCGCAGGTACTCCCTGTACCCGTAGGTCACTCCGCCCCTGAAACAGGCAGAACGTCCCGACCCCTTGGTCATGCGTCTACCTTCCTCGGGTAGCGCATTGGAGAGAAGCAATGCTGCTTCTTTCGTGTGACAAATTCAGTACCAGTTCGGATCTTTTTTCAGTTGTTCCATCAACAGGTCCTGCATACCTTGGTCAGGCTTGCCGAGGAAGCGGTAATCGGCGTGCCGAGTCGGCGACTTGTCGGCCGGCAACCCGGCAGGCACTTCGACCAGCATGGCATACGCATCCTTCTTGTCGAAGCTGACGGCCACGATCAGGCGTTCGTTGAGGCATGTGTCATGCGATTCGCAGAGCGGCCCCACCAGATACTTGTCGCCATCTTCTTCCACCGCATTCATTTGCTCGGCATCGCCGGACAGGTTCATCACCCATTCCGGCAGGCGTTCTTCCTTCTTCACCACGCCTTGCCAAGTGTCGTGAAACTGCGGGTCTGCGCTTAACAACTCGTTGACCCGCGCCTGGCCATCATTGGCCGCCATCACGGTGGCACTGCCGCCCAGAAGCAGGGCGGCTGCCATCGTTTTCAGTGAAACGTTCATCTTCAACCTCGACCGCGACGGCCAAAGAAGAACGAAGCAATGAACATCACCAGGAACACGACAAAGAGAATCTTGGCGATACCCGTGGCGGTGCCCGCGATACCACCGAAGCCCAGTACCGCAGCGATGATGGCAATGATCAAGAATGTGATTGCCCAGCTCAACATGGTGATTCTCCTTACGCTTCTATTTAGAGGTGTTGCTCGTGATGCTTATCCCGGCGCAGCGAGCGCGCCAAGTTCGTGTGTTTAGAACACCCAACGTTCCTGACGTGGCATCTCGTCCGCAGGCTGAGCCTGGTCGACATCCATCATTCGCATCGGGACGCTGTCGGCGAAGCTGCTGCTGACGGCGCTGAAGTGGGTTTGGGTCGGATGCTGAATCGGCACGCGTGGCACTTCTTGCTGCTGGCTCTGCTCCCAACGCTGAAACTGCTGGCCGCCGATCAAAGTGATCAAGAGCGCCAGAACAGCAAACAGACCTTGCTGGATATGCAGTGGCGAGATTCGCAATTGGGCGGCACGTTGGCGATTCATCCTGAAGCTCCTCCCACTTCTGTGGTGATCTTGTAATGGGCTAGGTGTTGCTGAATGCCCTGGTTATTCAGGTTGTTGCAGCCTGCGTGCCAGTTTTTTATGATTAAAAATTCTATAAAAATCAATTAGTTACTTTATTTATAAAAATCGTGTCGGACGCATCCTGCACGATGGCCCTTTCGCAGTCGTGCGTAATGCACGATAGATCCGTAGGTACTTTCACTTTTTTTGAATTGCGGGGAGGGCGCGGATGTCACAAGGGGAGATGGGGAATCTCCTGAAAACCGGCTATCTGATAAAAAAACAACAAAATCAGGCGATTAGCCGTAGGGTGAGGAGAGAGCTACCCTGCTGTAGTCGGAATCGACCAGAATCAACCATGCAACTTGCCCGATTATTCCGGGACTAACCAAGATCATTCTTTAAGGAGCGTAGGAAAATGGAATCAGCCACTGAGCACCAAGGCCGCATTCTGCTGGTGGACGACGAGTCCGCCATCCTGCGAACGTTCCGATATTGTCTTGAAGACGAAGGCTACAGCGTCGCCACTGCCAACAGCGCGGCCCAGGCTGATGCGCTGCTGCAACGCCAGGTGTTCGACCTGTGCTTCCTGGATTTGCGCCTCGGTGAGGACAATGGCCTCGACGTGTTGGCGCAGATGCGCATTCAGGCGCCGTGGATGCGCGTGGTGATCGTCACCGCACATTCGGCTGTGGACACCGCGGTGGATGCCATTCAGGCCGGCGCCGCTGATTATCTGGTCAAGCCGTGCAGCCCCGATCAATTGCGCCTGGCCACCGCCAAGCAACTGGAAGTGCGGCAACTGTCGGCACGTCTGGAGGCGCTGGAAGGTGAAGTGCGCAAACCCAAGGACGGTCTGGATTCCCACAGCCCAGCGATGAAAGTGGTGCTTGAAACCGCACGCCAGGTGGCCAGCACGGATGCCAACATCCTGATCCTCGGCGAGTCCGGTACGGGTAAGGGTGAACTGTCTCAGGCTATTCACGGCTGGAGTAAACGCGCGAAAAAATCCTGCGTCACCATCAACTGCCCATCGCTGACCGCCGAATTGATGGAAAGCGAGCTCTTCGGCCACAGCCGTGGCGCGTTCACCGGCGCCAGCGAAAGCACCCTCGGGCGAGTGAATCAGGCTGACGGAGGAACGCTGTTTCTCGACGAGATCGGCGATTTTCCCCTGACGTTGCAACCAAAATTACTGCGTTTCATTCAGGACAAAGAATATGAGCGCGTTGGCGATCCGGTCACCCGCCGCGCCGATGTGCGCATCCTCGCGGCCACCAACCTCAACCTTGAAGACATGGTCCGCGACGGCCGTTTCCGCGAAGACTTGCTCTATCGCCTGAACGTCATCACGTTGCACCTGCCGCCGCTGCGCGAACGACGGGAAGATATCCTGAACCTGGCTGACCGTTTTCTGGCCCGGTTCGTCAAGGAATACGCACGTCCGGCGCGGGGTTTCAGTGATGAAGCCCGTGAAGCGCTGCTCAGCTATCGCTGGCCCGGTAACATCCGCGAGTTACGCAACGTGGTCGAGCGGGCAAGCATCATTTGTCCACAGGAGCGGGTCGAAATCAGCCACTTGGGCATGGCCGAAACCCCGGTCAACAATGCGCCACGCATCGGCGCAGCGTTGAGTCTGGATGAGCTGGAGAAAGCTCACATCGGTGCGGTCCTCGCTACCGCCGACACCCTGGATCAAGCCGCCAAGACGCTCGGCATCGACGCTTCGACGCTCTACCGCAAACGCAAGCAGTACAACTTGTGAGCCTTGCACGATGAAACTGGCGATGAAGTTGCGTACTCGGCTTTTTTTGAGTATTTCCGCCCTGATCACCGTAGCGCTGCTGGGACTTCTGCTCGGCCTGGTCAGCGTGATGCAGATGGCGGGAACCCAGGAAGCGCTGATTCGCAACAACTTCGTCACCCTGGACCTGGGCCTGAAGATGCGTCAGACCTTGGGCGATCAACTGATCCTCATGCTGGGTGACAAACCCGATGCTGCAGCGTTTGAAGCGTCCAAACAGCATTATTTTCAGCTGCTGGATGAAGGCATCGCCCATGAGCAGAGCCAGGCGAGCAATCCATACGGGTTCAGAAAGGCCAAAGACGATTACCTGCGGTTTCTTGAGGCGCTTGACCAGACACGCGATCCGTCTCATGTCCTGAGTGGCAACGAAGACCTCACCGAAAAATTCAACGTGTTGCGCAACGGGCTGATTACCGAGCACAAGCGAGCGCTGGATAACATCAATCAAACGCAACGTCAGGCGCGGGAACGAGCGCTGCTGATTGCCGGCCTGCTCGGGCTGGTCGGACTGGCGGTGCTGATCATCGGTTTTGTCACCGCTCATGCGATTGCACGCCGTTTCGGCGAACCGATCGAGGCCTTGGCCCAGGCCGCCGACAACATCGGCCAAGGCAATTTCGAGGTAACCCTGCCGATTTCCTCGGCAGTGGAAATGAACCTGCTGACCAAGCGATTCGGGATCATGGCCGAGGCTTTGCGTCAGCATCAGGCCACCAACATCGACGAGTTGCTCGCGGGCCAGCAGCGTTTGCAGGCGGTGCTCGACAGCATCGACGACGGCCTGCTGATGATCGACCGCGATGGCCATCTGGAACACCTCAACCCGGTGGCGCAGCGCCAGTTGGGTTGGGACACCGATCGTCTTGGCCAAGGGCTGGGCACCGCGCTCGAACGACCCGAGCTGGATCAACAGCTGCAATTGGTGCTGCGGGGCGGTACGTTGGAGCGGGCGCCGGAGGACCTGAGTATCGAAGTCGATGGCGAGTCGCGGTTGCTCACCTACAGCCTCACACCGGTCAGTCATACGCAGGGCCATATTCTGGGCGCGGTGATGGTGTTGCATGACGTCACCGAGCAGCGTGCTTTCGAGCGGGTGCGCAGCGAGTTTGTGTTGCGCGCTTCCCATGAGCTGCGCACGCCGGTCACCGGGATGCACATGGCATTCGGCCTGTTCCGTGAGCGCGCGCATTTCCCGCAGGACTCGCGAGAAGCTGATCTGCTGGACACGGTCAATGAAGAGATGCAGCGTTTGATGCAGTTGATCAACGACTTGCTGAACTTCTCCCGCTACCAGAACGGACTGCAGAAACTCTCGCTGGCGCCGTGCTCCATCGAAGAGCTGCTGGAGCAGGCCCGGTCGCGATTTGCCGATTCGGCGCAAGAGAAGGGCATCGACCTGCTGGTCGAGGTACAAGGGCCGTTACCGTGGTTGCAGGCCGATCAGCCGCAACTGGAGCGAGTGCTCGATAACTTGATCGACAACGCTCTGCGCCATACCGGCCCTGAGGGCCAGATACGCTTGCAGGCACGGCGTCATGGGGAGCGGGTGATCATCAGCGTCGAGGATAATGGCGAAGGCATCGCCTACGGCCAGCAGGGGCGTATCTTCGAACCCTTTGTTCAGGTTGGGCGCAAGAAGGGTGGCGCAGGGCTCGGCCTGGCGTTGTGCAAGGAAATCGTGCAGTTGCACGGTGGACGGATGGGCGTTTATTCGAGGCCGGGGCAGGGCACGCAGTTCTATATGGCGCTGGCGGTTTAACGCGCGTTTACGCCTCGTCATCAAGGCGTCGCCCGGCCAGTCGCCTACCCCGGGTAATCAGCTCGATGAACTGAACGGCGCTCAATGCATGGGCGAACAACCAGCCCTGGCCGAACTTCACCCCTTCACTGCTCAAAAATTGGGCCTGGGCCTCATGCTCGATGCCTTCGGCAATCACCTTCAGGTGCAGTGACTGGGCCATGCGAATGATGTGCGGTGCCACGCCACTGCTGGCGGCGTCATGCCCCAGCGCATCGATGAAGGCTTTGTCGATTTTCAGGCAGTCCACTGGCAGGGTTTGCAGGTAGGCGAGGCTGCAATAGCCGGTGCCGAAGTCATCGATCAACACCTGATGCCCGACATCGCGCAGGGCTTGCAGGTTTTCCCGCGCCACCACCACGTCAATCAATCCCCGCTCGGTCACCTCAAAGGCAATCTGTTTGGCCGCAACCCGGTGCAAAGTCAGCAGGCGCGCCATCACCTGACCGATTCGCGGCACCATGACATCGCACGCCGCGAGGTTCACCGAAATGTACAGTTGCGGATTGGCCCGCAACAACTGCCCCAGCTGTTCCAGCAGGCGTTGCAGGACGAAGTCGGTCATCTGGCGGATCTGGCCGGTGTTCTCCGCCATCGGAATGAACAGATCGGGGCTGGTCAGGGTGCCGTCCGGCCGACGCCAGCGCAGCAACGCTTCGGCGCCGACACAGTTGCGGCTGTCGAGGTCGAAGATCGGTTGATACAACACCTGCAACTCGCCTCGTCGTATCGCACCGGTCAATTCGGCGTCCAGCGACTGCCGCTGGCGCACCAGCAAAAACACCATGAAGCCCACACACACGCCTAGTGCCAGGCTGGCCGGCAGTAACCACCACCAGACGCTCGCCACATGCTTGCCGGTGCGCGGGGTGATCAGCACCAATTGGTACTCTGGGTTGTTGGTCGGCATGCGGTAGATGAGGTGACTCTGAGTGATCTGCAAGGCATCACTGCTTTTCGGTGGCCAGGGTTCGGTCGGTGGCCAGACCTGGGACGATCCCAGAACCGGGATCGCACGTGTGCCGTGGTCGAGTACCACCAGAAGGCTGCTTCCCGGTGACAGATCGACCATGTCGGTCAAATGCCCGCGAGACGTCGCGACGCGAAAATTGCCACGCCCGAGCATCAGCGCGGCCCGGTTTTCGTCGGGTTCGGTGGTGGTGTTCAGCCAGTAGCTGTAGGTGGGGCCTTTGATGTCCGGTGCCCGGATCAGCGACAGCCCTTCCTGGCGAGGACGGTTCGAGCAGATCCGCGAGGCATCCATATAAGCGGCTTCGTAAACGAAGCGGTAATTGAAGGTGACCTGCTGCAACGTCGCGATCATTTCGTCGTCGCAGCTTCGCAGTGGTTGAGCTTCGAGATCATCCAGGCTCTCGCGCAGCTGTCCGAAAAGCTGTTCCAGGCGGGCAAGGAAGCGCTCGCCCTGGGCATTCATTTCCAGGCTTTCATTCTGCTCGACCTGATGCAAGGCCATGAAAAGGCTGCCGGTCATCAGCAATGTCGTGCTCAAGGCAGCAGCCAGTATCGCCAAAAACCAGGGGCGATAGAACCAGCTACGAAGTGTCTCTCGAGCAGCAGGCATATGGGAATATCCGAAGAATTACCAATGAGTTATAGCTGCTGATTGGGAAAAAGCCCGGACCGTCGGGCGGGCGTCATTATTTTGTCTGATTCAACACCTGAAGCAGTGCGGCGGTTTGCGCGTCTGGCAGGCCATCGAAGCGCGACGGTCGGAAATGCATTTGAAACGCTGCGATCACATGACGCGTCGCCACATCCAGTTCACCGGTTTGTGGCGTGGCATACCCCAGGCGGGCCAACTGCCCCTGAAACCAGCTGATACTCGGCATTTGTAAATCGAAACGGGTTTGTTGACGCGCCACAGCCTGCTCGTCAGGCCAGACGCCGAGGCCTTCGGCGGCAAGACGTTTCCAGGGGAAAAGCGGCCCCGGGTCAAGCTTGCGCAGCGGAGCGATGTCGCTATGGCCGATGATGCTGCGTGGGTTGATGGCATAGCGCTTGCTGATGTCTTTGAGCAAGACGATCAGAGACTGGACCTGGGCTTCGCTGTAGGGGTACCAGTAGCGCCCGCCGGTCGGGGTTTCCTTGAATCCCGGATTGACGATTTCGATGCCGATGGAGCTGGAGTTCAACCAGGTACGGCCTTGCCACTCACTTTCACCGGCGTGCCACGCCCGCTGGCTTTCATCCATCAACTTATAGAGGGTGGCGTTTGTATCGTCGCCGATCAGGTAGTGGCTGCTGACTTCGCCACGGGTCAGCAATTGCAGCGAGCGTTCGAGCGAGGCGGAGGTGTAATGCACCACCACGAACTGAATGCGGCTGTCGTGATTGACAGAGGGATGGCTGGTGTCGAACCGGGGACCGCTGGTGCAGCCGGCCAACAGGATCAGCGACACGATGAGAGCAAGATATTTCATGGCAGAAGGCAATACACGCGAGACAGTAATGCAACAGTGTAACGTACTGCCTGGCGCGAGAATGGTTGGCGCGAACTTTTAAACAAAATGGAACAATTGGCTGTCAGCCCAGTTCCACTCGGTTACGGCCAGCATGTTTTGCACGGTACAGCGCCTGATCGGCTCTTTTAAGCACCACATCGCTGTGTTCGCCGGGCTTGAACGCTGTCAGTCCCATGGAAATAGTGATGGTCACCGGCTCACTTTTGAAATGAAACGGGCAGGCTTCGATCGCCGCGCGCAAGCTTTCCAGAAGTTTCGCGCCGACGGCCGGCGCTGTGGCGGGCATTAACAGGACAAATTCTTCTCCGCCAAAGCGGGCAATGAAATCTGTCCCACGCAGGCGTTTGCGCAACACCGTGGCGATGATTTTCAGTACTTTGTCGCCCGCCAGGTGGCCATAGTTATCGTTGATGCGTTTGAAATGGTCGAGGTCGAGCATGGCCAGCAGAAGGGTGTTGCCGTGCTGCTGCCACTGTTGGATTTCGTGGTCGAGCCGTTCGCTCCAGGCCGCCCGGTTCGGCAGCCCGGTCAGCGGGTCGATCAAGGCTTTCTGGCGTTGCTCTTCGAGGTGTTCGCGATAACCCTGGGCTTCCTGCTCCATGTGCGCCACCCGTTCGGCCAGGCCTTTGAGGCGGACGGCCACTTCCTGTTCGCGTTCGTCGCGCTGTTTCTGGTGTTGGTCCATGGTACCGAGCAGGCCTTCGAGGTGGTTCTCCAGCACGTGCTTGAGGTCCTCCAGGTCTGCGGCGTCCTGCATGCTGCTCTGCAATCCGTCGACTTGCTCGCGGATCTGCGTGTCCATTTGCCGAGCGGCCGATCGGTTGTCGTCATGGCCATCGCTGGCGGCTTGCAAGTTGCTCTGGAACGACTCAAGGCGTTCGTTGAGTTGCTGCAAGTAAACTTCGAACTCGTGCTGGCCGCTGTTGTTGATTGCCAGCATCAAGGTTGCCAGGTCATCGAGGATCGGCAGCAGTTCGTACCAGTTCAAACCGTTTCGCAGGCGATCACGCATCGCTTCGGCTTGGGGGCGGTGACGCTCGGGCAGCGACAAGTCGTCGAGCAGTCCCAGTAGCGTGTCTTCGATGTGCTTGGCCACTGAGCTGTAGGATGGCTCGGGCGAGTCCGGAAGGGCGTAGAGAATATCGTGTTCTGGCTGTTCCGGATCGATGGCGGCCAGCGCTTGGGCCATGGCCGAGGGCAGTGGCAGGCTGTCGAGAAACACCACCGGAGTCAGTTCATCGGGATTGCCGGTCGGTTGAGCCTCGACAACCGGTGTGATTGCGGCGGGTGAAGGCTGGTTTGGTTGTTGAGCCTCCGGTTGTGCCGGTGTTTCCGGTTCGGGCGCTTGCAGGGGTTCAAGCACTGGTGGCACAAACGCCACGACCGTCGGGGGCGGCGGGGTGTCTATTGGCGTCTCGATCACCTGCGGCTCGGCAGCGGTTTCGGCTTCGGGCACGGTCGCTGGTGGCTCTGCAACGGCTGGCGAGGATTCGACGGTTACTCGTGGCGCCTCGGCAGGCAAAGCAGCCATGGTTTCGACAGGCACCGGAGCGGACACCTGGGCCTCAGGCGCCGCCGCTTGCGGGGTGGCTTCATCCGCTTCACGACTGCCGAACAATCGTTGCAGTAAACCCGGACGACCAGGTTCTGCCGGATTCTCCAGCTGACTCAAGGCTTTGCCCTGCAGGCCGCTCAGTTCGCTGAGCAGCAACGGGATCTCGCGCGCCTGGCTGACGCGTCCTTCCAGGGTTTTGGCGAAGTTCTTGAGTGGCCGGCTCACTTCCCGGGGCAGCGGCAACGTTTGCAGTTGTGCAACCAGCGAGGTCAGGGCGGCACTGGTCTGATTGACCCGGGTTTCGCGACGCTGTTCGGAGTCGAGTACAGCTTTTTCCAGTCGTGGAAGCAGCGCCGCCAGACCCGCATCCATATCGTTGGTGCGGATGACTTCACGCATTTCTTTCATGCACTGGTCTACTGCGCGGTCGGTGCCTTCGGCCGCTAATGTACTGCGCACCAAACCCCGGCGCAGCAGGTCGAGCCTGGCGTCCCAGCGACGCTCGAGTTTTTCCTGTTGTTCGATGCTTTTGAGGTATTTCTCTTTCCAGCGCTGTGCTTCGTCGCTCATTCAGGGGTTCCGCGAGGGGCAGGACTCAACGCGGGGAATGCATCGGCCGTGAGCGAACCCGGCAGACGAATCTCT
Source organism: Pseudomonas sp. 300 (assembly GCF_055803035.1). Classification (NCBI taxonomy): domain Bacteria; kingdom Pseudomonadati; phylum Pseudomonadota; class Gammaproteobacteria; order Pseudomonadales; family Pseudomonadaceae; genus Pseudomonas; species Pseudomonas sp. 300. The sequence continues at coordinate 23,570 of NZ_JAVLRV010000001.1, forward strand.
ACCGCGACCGGCAGGTGATCGGAAATAGGTTGTGCCAGCACTTCGACCTTTTCCAGTGTCAGGGTCGGGCTCAGCAGAATGTGGTCCAGGCAGCGCTGCGGGCGCCAGCTGGGGAAGGTCGCCTCCAGTTGCGGCGCGAGCAGACCGAGGTCTCGCAACGCGGAGTTTTGCAGCAGGTCACTGGCATGAGTGTTCATGTCGCCCATTAGCACCTGGTGTTTATAGCCGCCAATCAACTCGCGGATATAAGCCAGTTGCATGCTGCGGGTACGTGCACCCAGCGCCAGATGCATCATGACCACCACCAGCGCTTCCGGACCTTCGCCGAAGCGCACCAGAATCGCTCCGCGACCCTTGGGCCCCGGCAGCGGATGATCTTCGATCGCCCACGGGCGCAGACGGCTGAGCACGCCATTGCTGTGCTGGCCGAGGCGACCTAGGTTGCGATTGAGTTGTTGATACCAGTAGGGGAAGGCGCCGAGTTGCGCCAGGTGTTCCACTTGATTGACGTAGCCGGATCGCAGGCTGCCGCCATCGGCTTCCTGCAGGGCGACCAGATCGAAGTCGCCCAACAGATTGCCGATCTTTTGCAGATTGTCGGCACGCCCGGTGTGCGGCAACAGGTGTTGCCAGCCCCGGGTCAGGTAGTGCCGATAGCGCTCGGTACTGATGCCGACCTGGATGTTGAAGCTGAGCAAGCGCAGACGGCTGTCTGCGGGCAAGCCCGTCGATTCCAGGTGATGTTCGTTGACCCGCGGATCGTGCAGGCCTACGACGCGTTCAGTTCCCCAGCGGCGCATGGCAGTCGCCGCGCTTAGTTGGCAGCAGCCTTGTTAGCGGCCCGCTCTTTGTCGACCAGTTTGTCGGCCAGTTGCAACGCCTGCTCGGCGCCGCCGGCAGAACCCACGTCAAAGCGATACTTGCCGTTGACGATCATGGTTGGAACGCCGGAGATTTCATACTTTTTGGCCAGCTCGCGAGCTTTGTTGATCTGGCCCTTGATGGCGAAGGAATCGAAGGTCGCCAGGAACTTGTCCTTGTCTACGCCTTGAGTCGCCAGGAAGTCGGCCATTTCATTCTTGTCGACGAGTTTCTTGTGCTCTTTCTGGATCGCATTGAAGACCGCCGCGTGCACCTTGCTCTCGACGCCCATGGCTTCGAGGGTCAGGAACATCTGGCCGTGTGCGTCCCATGGGCCGCCGAACATCGCAGGAATGCGCACGAAATTCACGTCGGAAGGCAGTTTCTCGACCCAAGGGTTGATCACTGGCTCGAACGCGTAGCAATGCGGGCAGCCGTACCAGAACAGCTCCACCACTTCGATCTTGCCAGGCACTGCAACCGGAACCGGATTGCTCAGTTCGACATAAGGGGCGGCAGGTGCTTCGGCGGCTTGGGCAGTCATGCCGAACAGGCTGGCAGCGACGAGTGCGGCGCTGATGATCAGATTACGCATGCTTTACTCCTGGACAATTTTGGTCGCCTCGCGCGACCTGTTTTCAGACAGGTCGTGGCGGGCTTGAGTTCTGTAGTGTAACGGCAGCAGGCACAAAAAAGGGTGGCCTGAGCCACCCTTTTTATACTTGCTGCGACGGATTAATAGAGCGTTAACGTTGCAGGAGATGTACACCTCGCATAACGCCCTATCCGCCGGTCTTAGTGCAGGCCCTGAATGTAGCTGGACACCGCAGCGATGTCTTCGTCGCTCAGGCGTTTGGCAATGGTCTGCATGGTTTTGGTGTCGCCATCGTTGCTACGACCGCCTTCTTCCTTGCGGAAGTCGGTCAGCTGCTTGGCAATGTATTGCGCGTGCTGGCCACCCAGGTGCGGGAAGCCGGCGGCCGCGTTGCCTGCGCCATTAGGCGAGTGGCAGCCGGTGCAGGCTGGCAGGCCCTTGGCAATGTCGCCACCACGGAACAATGCTTCACCGCGAGCCACGACTTTCGGATCGGCGGCGCCAACGCTGCCTTTCTGGCTGGCGAAGTAGGCGGCGATATCGGCCAGGTCCTGATCGCTCAGGTTGGTCAGCAGCCCGGTCATTTCCAGTACCGTGCGTTTGCCGGACTTGATGTCGTGCAGCTGCTTGTTCAGATAACGCTCGCCCTGACCTGCCAGTTTCGGAAAGTTAGGCGCCATGCTGTTGCCATCCGGGCCATGACAGGCGCCACATACTGCGGCTTTCGCCTGACCAGCAGTCGCATCACCTGCAGCATGGGCAATACCGGAAATCCCCACGGTCAACAGCAGACTCACGATCAATTTGTTCATCAGCTAATCCAACTACGGCTAAGGGTTAAAGAGTTATGGACCGGGATCACTCGCTCATCCACTGGATGATGACTTGGTAATCCTCGGCACTGCAGTCCATGCACAAACCACGCGGCGGCATCGCCTTGAAACCCTGGGTCACGTGTTGCACCAGCGTCTCCATACCTTTCGCCAACCTCGGCGTCCAAGCTTCCTGATCGCCCTTTCTGGGCGCCATGGGGAGTTGGCCGGAATGACAGGCACCACAAACACGGTTGTACACAGCTTCCGGATCCTGTGTAGCCTGAGCGCTGTAAAGCGGCATCAAGACACCGGCAGCTAGCAGCCATTTCGTCATAAAACGACCTTTTCAGGGTTGAGAGCGTTGTGCGTTCTAATGCGCAATCAAGGTCAATCGCTCTCGTGAACTTCATCCTACGCTGGGACAAAGCGCACACAAAATCTGCGGCATTATATACTGGCGTCACTGAAACGGAAACGACACCGCTTGCCGCGTCCATTCCCGGCGCCGCCCACATCGGAAATCCCATGCAACTCAAGAACCCCATCCTCGGCCTGTGCCAACAGTCCACCTTCATGCTCAGCGCTGCCAAAGTCGACCAATGTCCCGACGACGAAGGCTTTGAAGTGGCCTTCGCCGGGCGTTCCAACGCCGGTAAATCCAGCGCGTTGAACACCCTGACGCATGCCAGCCTGGCGCGGACCTCGAAAACCCCGGGTCGCACGCAACTCTTGAACTTCTTCAAGCTAGACGATGATCGGCGTCTGGTCGACCTGCCAGGTTACGGTTACGCGAAAGTACCTATCCCGTTGAAGCTGCACTGGCAGCGTCACCTGGAAGCTTATCTGGGTGGTCGCGAGAGTTTGAAAGGCCTGATTTTGATGATGGACATCCGTCATCCAATGACCGATTTCGACCTGCTGATGCTCGATTGGGCCGTCGCCAGTGGCATGCCGATGCACATTCTGCTGACCAAAGCGGACAAACTAACCTACGGCGCGGCGAAAAACGTCCTGCTCAAGGTGCAGTCGGATATCCGCAAAGGCTGGGGTGATGCGATCACCATTCAACTGTTTTCGGCGCCAAAACGTCTGGGCCTGGAAGACGCCTACACTGTACTGGCGGGCTGGATGGAGCTGGCGGACAAGGGCGCGGAGCCCGTCGAGCAGTAAATCGCAGGCAAAAAAAACCCCGGACTTCTTATGGGGAGGGGGAAGTTCCGGGGTCCAAGTTCCGGACCGCTAGGGCGGGGTCCAGATATCTGCCAACACTTAACACAACATAGGAGCATTGAAGGGCTTCACCAGCCATTCAGTAACTCTGAGTGGCACTTCACAGGTTTAGTTCCGGCGTTTCAGAAACCATTTGAAATAAGCCGGATCGCTATCCGAAATAAGCGCCCTTCGGCCGTCTGCCGCGGCACTATGCCGCAGCATTACGATCCTGTAGATCAGTGAGCCTCATCCCAGTTATTGCCTACGCCAACCTCGACCAGCAGCGGCACATCAAGCTTCGCGGCTTCGCTCATGTGCACGCGAATTTCCTCACGAACCTGATCGATCAGGTCTTCACGCACCTCAAGCACCAACTCATCGTGTACCTGCAGGATGACTTTGGCGTCGAGACCTGATGAGGTCAGCCAGTTATCCACAGCCACCATGGCTTTCTTGATGATGTCCGCCGCCGTGCCTTGCATCGGCGCATTGATCGCCGTGCGTTCGGCGCCTTTGCGCAGGGCCGGGTTTTTCGCGTTGATTTCCGGCAGGTACAGACGACGACCGAAGAGGGTCTCGACAAAACCTTGCTCGGCCGCCTGGGCGCGGGTGCGCTCCATGTACTCAAGAACGCCTGGATAGCGGGCGAAATAGCGGTCGATGTACGCCTGGGACTGTTTGCGATCGACGCCGATCTGCTTGGCCAGGCCAAACGCACTCATGCCGTAGATCAAACCGAAGTTGATCGCCTTGGCGCTGCGGCGCTGATCAGTGGTGACCTCTGCCAGCTCGACGCCGAACACTTCGGCGGCGGTGGCTTTGTGTACGTCCAGGTTATTGCGGAAGGCGTGCAGCAAACCTTCGTCCTTGGCCAGGTGAGCCATGATTCGCAGTTCGATTTGCGAGTAGTCCGCGGCCAGCAGCTTGTAGCCTTTTGGCGCTACGAACGCCTGACGAATCCGCCGACCTTCGGCGGTGCGGATCGGAATGTTCTGCAGGTTCGGATCGCTGGACGACAAACGTCCCGTCGCCGCGACAGCCTGATGATAAGACGTGTGAATCCGCCCGGTGCGCGGGTTGATCTGCTCCGGCAGGCGGTCGGTGTAAGTGCTTTTCAGTTTGCTCATCGAGCGGTATTGCATCAGCACTTTGGGCAGCGGGTAATCCTGCTCGGCCAGTTCCGCCAGCACCGCTTCGGCCGTTGAAGCCTGACCCTTGGCGGTTTTGCTGAGGATCGGCAGACCGAGTTTTTCGTACAGGATCACGCCCAATTGCTTCGGCGAACCGAGGTTGAATTCCTCACCGGCGATGGCAAATGCCTCACGCTCCAGCGCGACCATCTTTTCGCCCAGCTCAACGCTCTGGATGCCCAGCAGGTTGGCGTCGACCAACGCGCCCTGACGTTCGATTCGCGCAAGCACCGGCACCAGCGGCATTTCGATGTCGCTCAGGACCTTGCTCAGGCTCGGAATTGCATTGAGCTTTTCCTGCAGGGTTTGATGCAGGCGAAGCGTTACGTCGGCATCCTCGGCGGCATACGGGCCGGCCAGTTCCAGGGAGATCTGGTCAAAGGTCAGCTGCTTGGCGCCTTTGCCGGCGATGTCCTGGAAGCTGGTGGTGGTGTGATTCAGGTACTTGAGCGCCAGGCTGTCCATGTCGTGGCGGGTCGCGGTCGAGTCCAGCACGTAGGATTCGAGCATGGTGTCGAAGGCGATGCCTTGCACGGTGATGCCGCAGCTCTGATCGCCGCCGATGGCGCAGTTGGCCAGGATGTTCATGTCGAACTTGGCGTGCTGGCCGACCTTGAGTTTGTTCGGATCTTCCAGAATCGGTTTCAGCGCGCGAAGTACGGTGTCGCGATCCAGCTGATCCGGCACGCCCATGTAGGAATGGGTCAGAGGAATGTAGGCGGCTTCGTTGGCTTGTACCGCGAACGACAGGCCGACCAGTTGCGCCTGCTGCGCATCGATGCCGGTGGTTTCGGTATCGAATGCGATCAGCCTGGCGTCGTTGAGTTTCTTAAGCCACAGGTCGAAATCGGCCTGGGTGAGGATCGTGGTGTATTTGAGTTCGCTCTCGACGGCCGCTTCTTCAACCACCGGCGCGGTGACTTCCTGGCCGGAACGCTTGGCGTCACGCTGGTTTTCTTCGAACCAGCTTTTGAACTCGAGCAGGGTGTAGAGCTCGGCGAGCTTGTCGTGATCCGGCTTGCCCATTTGCAGGTCATCAAGGCCGATGTCCAGCGGCACGTCGATCTTGATCGTTGCCAACTGATAGGAGAGGAAAGCCATCTCCTTGTGCTCTTCGAGCTTGGCCGGCAGTGTTTTCGCACCGCGAATCGGCAAGGTCGGGACGATATCGAGCTGGGCATACAGCTCGGTCAGGCCGCCGTTTACGCCGACCAACAGACCGGAAGCGGTCTTGGGGCCGATGCCCGGAACGCCGGGGATGTTGTCGGACGAATCGCCCATCAGTGCCAGATAATCGATGATCTGCTCGGGAGCGACGCCGAATTTCTCCTTCACGCCTTCAACGTCCATGCTGCTACCGGTCATGGTGTTGACCAAGGTAATGTGGCCGTCGACCAGTTGCGCCATGTCCTTGTCGCCGGTGGAGATGATCACTGGGCGGTCAGCGGCAGCACTGCTGCGCGCCAGGGTGCCGATCACGTCATCGGCCTCGACGCCTTCGACGCACAGCAGCGGGAAGCCCAGGGCGATCACGCTCTGATGCAGCGGTTCGATCTGCACGCGCATGTCGTCGGGCATGCTCGGGCGGTTGGCCTTGTACTCGGCGAACATTTCGTCCCGGAATGTCCCGCCCTTGGCGTCGAACACCACGGCGAACGGACTGTCCGGGTACTGCTTGCGCAGACTCTTGAGCATGTTCAGCACGCCTTTGACCGCCCCGGTCGGCAGACCTTTGGACGTGGTCAGCGGTGGCAGGGCGTGAAAGGCGCGGTACAGGTAAGAAGAACCGTCCACCAGGACGAGGGGGGCTTGGCTCATGAGCAGGATCAACCTTTTCGGCGGGTCAGGCGCTAGAATAGCGGGACCGTTGACGACAAAGGGACAAGGTTATCATGCGCACACTCAATCGCCTGTTGCTGGCTGGCTTGTTTGCAACCGTTCCACTGGCCGTCATGGCGGCGGATGATGCACCGACTCCGGAGCCGGAAGTCACGATCCGCACGGAAGGGGACAAAGTCATTCAGGAGTACCGCCAAAACGGTTTCCTGTATGCGATCAAGGTTACGCCGAAGAATGCACCGCCGTATTTCCTGGTACGCGCGGACGGGTCGGATGCGAACTTCATCCGCTCGGATCAGCCGGATATGCTGATTCCGTCGTGGAAGATTTTTGAGTGGAAGTAGTTTCTTAATTTCAATCGGCGCTGGCTCAAGCAGCGGCGCCCGTACTGGCAGTTAAAACATGTCTGTGTTCACCCCGCTGGCTCGGCCCGAGCTGGAAACCTTTCTCGCCCCCTACGGCCTCGGCCGCCTGCTTGATTTCCAGGGGATTGCTGCCGGCAGCGAAAACACCAACTTCTTTATCAGCCTGGAGCAGGGCGAATTTGTCCTGACCCTGGTTGAGCGCGGTCCGGTTCAGGAGATGCCGTTCTTCATCGAATTGCTGGACGTGCTGCATGAAGCCGATCTGCCGGTGCCCTATGCCTTGCGCACCACCGACGGCATCGCCTTGCGCGAACTGGCCGGCAAGCCTGCGTTGTTGCAGCCGCGTCTGGCTGGCAAGCACATCAAGGTCGCCAACGCACAGCATTGCGCCCAAGTGGGTGAGCTGCTCGGACACCTGCATCTGGCAACCCAGGCCAACATGATCAAGCGCAAGACCGACCGCGGCCTGGACTGGATGCTGGAAGAGGGCACGCAGCTGTTGTCGCACCTGAATGCCGAGCAGAGCGATTTGCTGCAGCGGGCGCTGGACGAAATCACACAGCAAAAAGAGAAAATCCTGGCGCTGCCACGGGCCAACATCCACGCGGACCTGTTCCGCGACAACGCGATGTTCGAAGGCACGCACCTGACCGGGTTGATCGACTTCTACAACGCGTGCTCGGGGCCGATGCTCTACGACGTGGCGATTGCCTTGAACGACTGGTGTTCGGACGACGACGGGTTGATCGATGGCCCACGAGCGCGGGCGTTGCTGGGGGCTTATGCCGCGTTGCGACCCTTCACCGCTGCCGAGGCCGAGTTGTGGCCGACCATGCTGCGTGTGGCCTGTGTGCGGTTTTGGCTGTCGCGATTGATTGCCGCAGAGACATTCGCCGGGCAGGACGTGTTGATTCACGATCCGATGGAGTTTCAATTGCGATTGGCGCAGCGGCAGAAGGTCAGTACGCCGTTGCCGTTCGCCCTCTAAAAGCATCGCGGGCAAGCCACGCTCCCACAGGGCCTGTGTTGTTCACAATATTGGCGAACGACACAGGCCCTGTGGGAGCGTGGCTTGCCCGCGATTGGGGCGACACGATTTTCTGGACTACAACGACTCCAGGCACCCCGCCAAATCATTCCCCAACTTCTCCAGCATGTGCTCGTACCCCTGAGCAGTCGCCGGCGTATACCCGCCCAGCGCATCCAGCTCCGCCAGTTTCACCGGCAAACCTGCCACCAGCGTTTCCGCCAGGCGCGGCCGCAACGGTGGTTCGCTGAATACACAGGTCTTGCCCACTTCCTGCAAACGGGAGCGCATCGCCGCGACGTGCTGGGCACCAGGCTGCACTTCGGCGGCGACGCTGAACACACCAGTGTGCTTGAGGCCGTAAGCGTCTTCGAAGTAGTCGAACGCTTCATGGAACACAAAGTACGGTTTGCCTGCGATACTCGCCAGCCGCGCCTTCAAGCGCAGGTCCAACGCGTCGAGACGGTCATCAAATGCTTTGAGATTGCTCTGATAGCGCGCCGCGTTGTCCGGATCGATAGAGCTCAGGTCCGCGGCCATTTTCGCTGCGATCACCCGAGCGTTGACCGGCGATAACCACAAATGCGCGTCCAGGCTGCCCGGACGGTGATCGTGATCATGCTCGTCGGCTTCTTCGGCGTGCGAGTGACTGTCTTCGGCGAAACGGCGCAATTTCAGTCCCGGCAAATCCTGCACGGCAACGCTCGGTAGCGTACGACCATTCAGTACGCGAGGCAGGAAACCTTCCATGCCCGGCCCGATCCAGTACAACAGATCCACCGACTGCACCTTCCGTACGTCGGACGGGCGCAGCGCATAGTTATGCGGCGAAGCTCCCGGCGGCAGCAGCACTTCCGGAATCGCCACACCGTCCTGTACCGCAGCGGCAATCAACTGCAGCGGCTTGATGCTGGTGAGGACTTTGACGTCGGCCTGGACAGAACCGATCAGCAGAAAACTGGCGACAAATGCGACAAATACAGAAAAAAGTCGGGACACGATGACCACTCGTAGAGGCGAGAACGGGTAACATAATAACGTCTCTCACAAAACTCGTCGCCGCTCATGCCTAAAACACCGATTGCCAGCCGTCCCCACGACCACTCTCATTGCGTGCATAGCGCACTGTCTGAGGCCGATGCCTTGTGCGCACGTCAAGGCCTGCGCCTGACCGCCCTGCGCCGGCGGGTGCTGGAACTGGTGTGGCAAAGCCATAAGCCGTTGGGTGCCTACGACATCCTTGCGGTGCTCAGTGAGCAGGACGGCCGCCGCGCCGCGCCGCCGACCGTGTACCGTGCGCTGGATTTCCTTCTGGAAAACGGCCTCGTGCACCGCATCTCCTCGCTGAACGCCTTTGTCGGCTGCAATCACCCGGAACACGCGCACCAGGGCCAGTTCCTGATCTGCCGCGAATGCCACGCCGCCATCGAACTCGAACAGAAATCCATCAGCGACGCGATTGTCACCAGCGCCAAGGATGTCGGGTTCGTTGTCGAAGGCCAGACCGTTGAAGTGGTCGGCCTTTGCTCGGGTTGCCAGGGGGTTTGATGAGCAACGCGCTGATCCGCCTTGAGCAGGTTGCTGTCACGTTTGCCGGGCAAAACGTGCTGGATAACATCGAGCTGAGCGTCGAGCCGGGGCAGATCGTCACCCTGATCGGCCCCAACGGTGCCGGCAAAACCACCCTCGTGCGTGCGGTGCTCGGTCTGTTGAAGCCGGACAGCGGCAGCGTATGGCGCAAGCCGAAACTGCGCGTTGGTTACATGCCGCAAAAACTTCACGTCGATCCGACGCTGCCGCTGTCGGTGTTGCGCTTTCTGCGCCTGGTGCCGGGCGTGGATCGTGTTCGCGCCTTGGCCGCCCTCAAGGAAGTCGGCGCCGAACAGGTGATCGATAGCCCGGTGCAAAGCGTTTCCGGCGGTGAAATGCAGCGCGTGCTGCTGGCCCGGGCGCTGTTGCGCGAGCCTGAATTGCTGGTGCTTGATGAACCGGTGCAAGGCGTAGACGTGGCCGGTCAGGCCGAGTTGTACAGCCTGATCACCCGTCTGCGTGACCGTCACGGCTGCGGCGTGTTGATGGTTTCCCACGATTTGCATTTGGTGATGAGCACCACCGATCAAGTGGTCTGCCTCAACCGTCACGTCTGCTGTTCCGGCCATCCCGAGCAGGTCAGCGGCGATCCGGCTTTCGTCGAGCTGTTCGGAAAGAACGCCCAAAGCCTGGCGATTTATCACCACCATCACGACCACGCGCATGATCTGCATGGTTCGGTGGTCAGCGCGGCCCCGTCGGCCCAACCTCACGTTCACGGAGATAGCTGCAAGCATGGCTGATTTTCTGCTCTACGCCCTGCTTGCAGGTCTGGCACTGGCGCTGGTGGCGGGCCCGTTGGGTTCGTTCGTGGTCTGGCGGCGCATGGCTTATTTTGGCGACACGTTGTCCCACGCCGCTTTGCTCGGCGTGGCGTTGGGCTTTCTGCTGGATGTCAGTCCGACGGTGGCGGTCACCGTCGGTTGTTTGCTGTTGGCGGTGTTGCTGGTGACCTTGCAACAGCGTCAGCCGCTGGCGTCCGACACGCTTTTGGGAATTCTCGCACCGAGCACGCTCTCTCTGGGGCTGGTCGTACTAAGCTTCATGCACGAAGTGCGGATCGACCTGATGGCGTACCTGTTCGGCGATTTGCTGGCGATCAGCCCGACCGATCTGGCATGGATTCTCGGGGGCAGCGCCGCTGTTCTGGCTTTGCTGATAACGTTGTGGCGGCCATTGCTGGCGATCACGGTGCATGAAGAACTGGCCAGGGTAGAAGGTTTGCCCGTGCCGGCGCTGCGCCTGACCTTGATGTTGCTGATCGCCGTGGTGATCGCGGTGGCGATGAAAATTGTCGGTGTGTTGCTGATTACATCGCTGTTGATCATCCCCGCCGCTGCGGCACAACGTCACGCCCGGTCACCGGAACAGATGGCACTGGGCGCGAGCCTGCTGGGCATGCTCGCGGTGTGTGGCGGGCTGGCGTTGTCGTGGTTCAAGGACACCCCGGCGGGCCCATCGATTGTTGTGACGGCCGCCGCACTGTTTCTGCTGAGTTTTGTCCTGCCCCGTCGAGGGGTGTAGACTTGCTCGTTTTTTGCGCAAATAGAGAGTCGCAGGAATGAAGCCGTTCGCCTCCCGTTATCTGCTCCTTGTCGCATTTTCGCTGCTACTGGGCGCATGCCAAAGCACGCCACCGGCGGCCCCCGAGGCCACTGATGCGCGGGCCACGGCCATCGCACAGCTTGAGCAAAGTCTCGCCAGCAGCGAACTGGCCACTGCCGAAGGTCAATTGGGCGCCTTGCAGGCCGAGTCACCCAACGATCAATCCCTTGAGCAATACCAGCGTCAATTGGCTGAAGCCTACCTGTTGCGCAGTCGCATCGTGCTGCAAAAAGGTGATGTGAATGCTGCCGCGACAGCGTTGAGCCGCGCTCGCGCGTTGATGCCCAAGGCGCCGGCGCTGACCGGCGGGGTCAACAATGCCATCGTCAATGCGCGCAAAGCTGAACTGGATAAAGCCGAAGCAGCGCTAAAGGCTGCCGAAGCCAAGCCGCAGGCAAAAGTGATTGATCCGACGGCTGAAAGCACCACGGTTGCGTTGAATCTCACCGACATGGGCAAACTTCGTCGGCAACTCGACGCTATCGCCGCCGATGTGGTGAATTATCAGTGTGATGTCAGCATTCAGGCGCCACGTACGCAGGACTACCCTTGGTTGGCGACGTTGTTGACCAAGCGAGTGAAGAAGCTGGACTCGGGGTTTGATCTGAATCTGGAAAAACAGATCCTGCGCAACATTCCGGCGCAGATGGTTTTGAGTCCGCGTAAACCCTGAAAGCATCGCGAGCAGGCTCGCTCCCACAGTGGATTTGTGGTCAACCTGTAACCCTGTGGGAGCGAGCCTGCTCGCGATAGCGTCCTTGCTATCGATACAAAACCTTAAGCCGGAATCGCCTTGGCCTTAGGCTCCCGATCCCACACCCGATGCTGCCCGATCGCGGCGAAAAACGGCTTGATCAACTTGGCATCCGTCCCCACGATCAACCCTGCATCAGCCTCCAGCTTCAGCACATCCAGCAACTGCTTCGCCTCGCCTTGCAGCGCGATTGCCTTCAAATGCTTGTAAGCCTCCAGCACGTAGTGCAGCGCCACGCCATCACCGCTCAACGCCTGGATGGATGCCGCGCCACCGGGCACGAACACCGCGTCGAATGCAATCGAAGGCAGCCCTTCCATCGAAGCATCCACGGGCAGTGACTTGCCGTCAGCGGTGGTCACCGGCGCCGAAGTCGGGCCAAGCAATTTGGCATGCGCGCCTTCTGCCATCAGCGCTTTCTTCATGGCATCGATAGCTGCGCCATCAACTCCATTGGCCGCCAGAATCGCCACTTTTCGGGTTTTGATATCGCCCGGTAGCAAGTTCGCCTGGCTCAGCGCGGGTGAGCGATCCAGTGTGACTTTGCGCACTTCGACCGTCCCGGCTTTCGGAGCGGGCAAGCCGAGGTTTTGCGCCACGCGTTTGGCCAGTTCCAGATCGATATTGGCGAGGATCTCGTTCACTTCGCGCGCCCGGATATGCTCTCGCTCCACCTTGCCCAACTCAAAACTGTAAGCCGAGATGATGTGTTCCTGCTCGTGCTTGCTCATGCTGTGGAAAAACAGCCGCGCCTGAGAGAAGTGGTCGCTGAACGACTCGCTGCGCTGACGGATCTTGTTGGCGTCGATGCGTTCCGGATAACTCTCGAAGCCGCCGTCCTGAGCGGCTGGCGGCGTCTCTTTCGGCCAGCCGCCATCAATGGAGTTGGGCTCGTAGGACGCACGACCCTTGTCGATGGTGGTGCGGTGCAACGCATCCCGCTGGCCGTTATGGAACGGCGCCACCGGACGGTTGATCGGGATCTCGTGAAAATTCGGCCCGCCGAGTCGGCTGATCTGCGTGTCGGTGTAGGAAAACAGCCGACCTTGCAGCAACGGATCGTTGGAAAAATCGATCCCCGGCACGATGTGTCCCGGGCAGAAGGCGACTTGTTCGGTTTCGGCGAAGAAGTTGTCCGGGTTGCGGTTCAGCGTCATTTTGCCCAGCGGCGTGATCGGTACCAGTTCTTCCGGGATCAGTTTGGTCGGGTCGAGGATGTCGAAGTCGAAACTGTGTTCGTTTTCCTCTTCGATGATCTGCACGCCCAGCTCCCATTCCGGGTAATCGCCCATCTCGATGGACTCCCAGAGATCGCGCCGGTGATAGTCGGTGTCCTTGCCGGCGAGCTTCTGTGCTTCGTCCCACACCAGCGAACACGTGCCGGCAGTCGGGCGCCAATGGAATTTGACGAAGCGCGATTTGCCCTCGGCGTTGATCAGCCGGAACGTGTGCACGCCAAAGCCCTGCATGCTGCGCAGGCTTTTCGGGATCGCCCGGTCGGACATTGCCCAGATCACCATGTGTGCCGACTCGGGCACCAGCGAGACAAAATCCCAGAAAGTGTCATGCGCCGAGCCGCCGGTAGGCATCTCGTTGTGTGGCTCGGGTTTTACCGCGTGAACGAAGTCAGGAAACTTGATTGCGTCCTGTATGAAAAATACCGGCATGTTGTTGCCCACCAGGTCGAAGTTGCCTTCGTCGGTGAAGAACTTCACGGCGAAACCTCGTACGTCGCGCACGGTATCGCCTGACCCGCGTGGACCCTGAACGGTGGAAAAACGCACGAACACCGGGGTTTGCTTGCCCGGATCCTGCAGGAAGCCAGCCTTGGTCAGCACTGAATGGTTTTCATAGCTCTGGAAGTAACCATGAGCGCCGGTGCCGCGGGCATGGACGATGCGCTCTGGTATGCGCTCATGGTCAAAGTGCGTGATTTTTTCACGCATGATGAAGTCTTCCAGCAGCGACGGCCCGCGAGCGCCGGCCTTCAACGTATTCTGGTTATCCGACACCTTCACGCCCTGGTTGGTGCGCAGGGCCTGTTCGGTGGCGTCGGAACGAAAGTTTTCCAGGCTGTCGAGCTTGGTATTGGTGTTGCCGCGGTCCAGGGTATCGGTTCCGGCCAGAGCGCTTTTGGGGGCGGCAGGTTTTTTAGTACTCATCAGTCGTAGACTCCTAGTTGCGATTCCTGCCGTAGCCAGGAAGTTTATGCAGGCCCAGGCACGGCACCGGGGGCGTTTTCGAGTTGCCTTATTAATGACTGATGGGGTTTTTAGCCGTTCCTTTTTTCTGACCTTTGATCGCGTTATTGCCAAATCGAAGGTTGAATGCGGAATAAATGCTAATAACCTCTATACGGACAGGCTAAAATGCGCGCCCGGCTAACCGCTGATCCTTTTTCAACGCGCCCCACAAGGTTCGCTACGTGATCGAGTTTCAAAACGTCCACAAAACCTACCGCGTCGCCGGTAAGGATATTCCCGCCCTGCACCCGACCAGTCTGTCGATTGAGAACGGTCAGGTCTTCGGCCTGATTGGTCATTCCGGTGCGGGAAAAAGTACCCTGCTACGTCTGATCAATCGCCTGGAGAACGCCAGTGGCGGCAAGATCATCGTCGACGGCGAAGAAGTCACGGCGCTGGACGCCAACGGCTTGCGACGCTTCCGTCAGCAGGTCGGGATGATTTTCCAGCATTTCAACCTGCTGGCATCCAAGACCGTGGCCGACAACGTCGCGTTGCCGCTGACCCTGGCGGGTGAACTGTCGCGCAGCGAGATCGACCAGCGTGTGGCCGAGTTGCTGGCGCGGGTAGGTCTGTCCGACCACGCCAAAAAGTACCCGGCGCAGTTGTCGGGTGGCCAGAAGCAACGCGTCGGCATCGCCCGCGCCCTGGCGACCAAGCCGAAAATCCTGCTGTGCGATGAAGCCACCAGCGCCCTGGACCCGCAGACCACAGCGTCGGTCCTGCAATTGCTGGCCGAGATCAATCGCGAGTTGAAGCTGACCATCGTCCTGATCACCCACGAGATGGATGTGATCCGTCGCGTCTGTGACCAGGTGGCCGTGATGGACGCTGGCGTGATCGTCGAGCAAGGTTCGGTCGCCGAGGTGTTCCTGCATCCCAAGCACCCGACTACCAAGCGTTTCGTGCAGGAAGACGAGCAGATCGACGACAGCGAACAGCGCGACGATTTTGCTCACGTGCCGGGCCGTATCGTGCGTCTGACTTTCCAGGGCGAAGCGACCTACGCGCCATTGCTGGGAACCGTCGCTCGGGAAACGGGCGTGGACTACAGCATCCTGGCCGGTCGTATCGACCGCATCAAAGACATTCCCTACGGGCAATTGACCCTGGCAGTCACCGGCGGCGACATGGAGGCGGCGTTTGCCCGCTTCACCGCGGCTGATGTCCACATGGAGGTGCTGCGTTGATGGACGCCCTGACAAGTTTCTTCTCCAATATCGACTGGTTCGAAATCTGGCTGGCCACCGGCGACACTCTGCTGATGCTCGGCGGTTCGCTGTTGTTCACCGTTTTGCTGGGCTTGCCGCTGGGCGTGCTGTTGTTTCTCTGCAGCCCGCGTCAGTTGCTGGAAGCAAAAGGCGTATACGCGATGTTGTCGCTGGCGGTGAACATCCTGCGTTCATTGCCTTTCATCATTTTGCTGATTGTGATGATCCCGTTCACCGTGTTGATCACCGGCACTTCGCTGGGTGTCGCCGGTGCGATTCCGCCGTTGGTGGTCGGTGCCACGCCGTTCTTCGCGCGTCTGGTGGAAACCGCTTTGCGTGAAGTGGATCGCGGCATCATCGAAGCGACCCAGGCCATGGGCGCGACGACACGTCAGATCATCACCAATGCCTTGCTGCCGGAAGCCCGTCCGGGCATCTTCGCGGCGATTACGGTGACAGCTATTACACTGGTGTCCTACACGGCGATGGCCGGTGTGGTCGGCGCGGGTGGTCTGGGTGACCTGGCGATCCGTTTCGGATACCAGCGCTTCCAGACTGACGTGATGGTCGTCACGGTGGTGTTGCTGCTGGTGCTGGTTCAAGTGTTGCAAACCGTTGGCGACAAGTTGGTCGTACACTTTTCGCGCAAATAATTTATGAGCAGGCCATTTGCTGGCGGGCGCCGCAAACAGGCGCCGCAAGCGGATATTCACAAGGAGTTAGCTGAATGAAAAAACTACTCGTCGCGTTTGCTGCCGTTGCAGCCTTTTCCGCCCATGCCGACACCCTGACCGTCGCGGCCACCCCGGTCCCGCACGCAGAAATCCTCGAATTCGTGAAACCGGCCCTGGCCAAAGAAGGCGTGGACCTGAAGGTCAAAGTCTTCACCGACTACATTCAGCCGAACGTACAAGTGGCCGAGAAACGTCTGGACGCCAACTTCTTCCAGCACCAGCCGTACCTCGATGAGTTCAACAAGGCCAAGGGCACCCATCTGGTTTCCGTGGCCGGCGTGCACCTGGAACCGCTGGGTGCTTACTCCAGCAAATACAAAGCGCTGACCGAACTGCCGGGCGGCGCCAACGTGGTGATCCCGAACGACGCCACCAACGGCGGCCGTGCGCTGTTGCTGCTGGCCAAGGCTGGCCTGATCAAGTTGAAGGATTCGAACAACATCCTGTCGACCGTCAAGGACATCACCGAGAACACCAAGGACCTGAAAATCCGCGAACTGGAAGCCGCGACCATCCCGCGCGTGCTGACCCAGGTCGACCTGGCGCTGATCAACACCAACTACGCGCTGGAAGCCAAGCTCGATCCGGCCAAGGATGCGCTGGTCATCGAAGGCAGCGACTCGCCGTACGTGAACATCCTCGTTGCCCGCCCGGACAACAAGGACAGCGAAGACATGAAGAAACTGGTTGCCGCGCTGCACAGCCCGGAAGTGAAAGCCTTCATTCTCGAGAAGTACAAAGGCGCGGTCGTGCCGGCGTTCTGATTTGAAGCTGTAACGAAAAATGGGGCGCATTCAAT
>NZ_JAVLRV010000001.1:40508-65253 GCF_055803035.1 Pseudomonas sp. 300
AGGTTGCCACTGTGGTCAACCGTGTAATTCGGCTTGCTGGTGTCCGCCGGAATAAACGGAATGCTCACCGCGTTGGCCAGTTTCTGAATGTCTTCCACCGACGACGCTGTCAGGCCCAGGAATTGCGGATCGAAATAGCCCAGGTATTGCTTGAGCTGCTTGGGCGTGTCGCGATTGGGATCGACGCTGACCAGAATGATCTGCAGTTTTTCCACAGCCTCAGGCGGCAATTCGCTCTTGATCTGCCGCAGTTGGGCGAGGGTGGTCGGGCAGATGTCCGGGCAGAAGGTGTAGCCGAAGAACAGCAGGCTCCATTTGTCTTTCAGCGCATTGACGGCTACCGGTTTGCCGTCCTGATCGGTCATCGTCACGTCCGGCAGATTACGGCTTTGCGGCAACAGGATGATCCCGGCGTCAATCAACGCAGTCGGGTCGCCCTGGCCTTTGCCGGACAGCACTTTGTTGATGGTCAGGCCCAGGACCAGCGCGATCAGGGCGACAAGGATGAAGACGGTTTTCTGGGTTCGAGTCATAGGTTCAACAGTAGGTAGTGGTCTACGAGCAGCGCGATAAACAGCAGGAACAAGTAGTAAATAGAGTACTTGAACGTGTTGATCGCTGCGTGCGGCCGAGTGCCACGGTACAGCACCACGGCCCATTGCAGAAACCTTGCGCCCAGTCCCAGCGCACAAATCAGGTAAAGCATGCCGCTCATGTGGATCACGTACGGCATCAGGCTCACGGCCAGCAGTGCGAAGGTATAAAGCAGGATGTGAATCTTGGTGTATTGCTCGCCGTGGGTCACCGGCAGCATCGGAATGTCGGCCTTGGCGTATTCTTCTTTGCGGTGAATCGCCAGTGCCCAGAAGTGCGGCGGGGTCCAGGCGAAGATGATCAGCACCAGCAACAGCGGTTCGGCGCTGATGTGGCCGGTGGCCGCCGTCCAGCCGAGCAGCGGCGGGGCGGCACCGGCGAGGCCGCCGATGACGATGTTCTGCGGCGTCGCGCGTTTGAGGAAACCGGTGTAGACCACCGCGTAACCGAGCAAGGAGGCGAGGGTCAGCCAAGCGGTCAGCGGGTTGGTGAACGCCAGCAACAACGCCTGACCCAGCACCGCCAGCACCAAGGCGAACGTCAGTGCCGCCGTCGGTGAAACCCGGCCTTCGGCCAAGGGACGTTTATGGGTGCGCGCCATCACTGCGTCGATGCGCCGGTCCACCACGTGATTCACCGCCGCCGCACCGCCAGCGCACAAGGCGATCCCCAGGTTGCCGAACACCAGCACCGTCCACGGCACCCCGGCGCGGGTCGCGAGGAACATGCCGACCAGCGAGGTGATGAGCATCAGCACCACCACTTTCGGCTTGGTCAGCTCCAGGTAGTCACGCCAGATCGCCTGACTGGGACGTGCGCCGATCAGAGTCGCCATGGCATCTCTCCTTTTATTGGTATGGGCCCGGCTGAATGTTTACGCGGGCTGAAGCGCCAGCGCGCAGGGGATTGCTGTTTGACCCGAACAAGACGGGTTCGCGCGTGATAATTGACCAGCACCATCGTCAGCAACAACGCGGCGCCGCCGGCGTTGTGGGCGACGGCCACCGGCAGCGGCAGGTGGAACAGCACGTTGCTGATGCCGAGGGTAATTTGTGCGGCGAGGGCGATCAGCACCAGCCCGGCCAGGCGGGTCATGCCGACGACTTTCAGTTGCCACGCCAGCCCGAGCAGTACCAGCGTCACCAGCAGCGCGCCGATGCGGTGAGTGACGTGAATCGCGGTGCGGGCATCGCTGTCCAGTTGTCCGCCGAGGTAATTGGGGCCGATGTGTTGGGTCAGGTGAAAACCGTTGGCGAAGTCCGCCGGAGGCAGCCATTGGCCGTGGCACGTCGGAAAGTCGATGCAGGCCACGGCGGCGTAGTTGGAACTGACCCAGCCACCGAGGGCGATCTGCCCGATCACCAGCAGCAACCCGGCCGTGGCCCAATACTGCAAACGACGCGGTACGGTCAGCGCCGGCAGTACGCCGGACAGGCGCAAGGTCAGCAGAAACAACAGGCTCAGCGTGGCAAAACCCCCGAGCAAATGCCCCGTCACCACTTGCGGCCAGAGCTTGAGCGTCACCGTCCACATGCCGAAAGCCGCTTGGGCAATCACCACGGCCAGTAAAAACAATGGCAACTTCACCGGTTGCCCTGGATGACGCCGATGAACCCAGGCGCGGCCGGCCAATACTGCAATCATCATCCCCAGCGCACCGGCGAAGTAGCGGTGGACCATCTCGTTCCAGCCCTTGTGGGCTTCCACCGGTGCATCAGGAAAATGCAGTTCGGCATGGGCCAGTTGGGCTTCGCTTTTCGGCACGCTGATAAAGCCATAGCAGCCCGGCCAGTCCGGACAGCCGAGGCCGGCGTGGGTCAGGCGGGTGTAGGCGCCGAGCAGCACCACAATCAGTGCCAGCAGGGTGGCAAACAGCGCGAGGCGAAATCCAGGTTTGGCCATGACGATGCCCTTATCCGATGTTCGACAGTTTCAGCAAATGACGCAGGTCGTTGAGCAGATCCTTGCCCTTCACCGTCGGGTCGTAGCGCAGCACCAGATTGCCGTGAGGGTCGATGATCCACAGTTGCGGCATGGTTTTGTCGCCGGTGGTCTTACTGAAGGTGGTCAGGTCCATGGGAAAGCGCTGCAGTTGCGGGTATTCGCGGTTCAGCTTGGCTTCGTAGTCGCTGCTCAGCGGTTGTGCGGCGGCCAATGCATGACTGGCGCGAGAGGCATCGCGACCGAGGCCGATCTGGATTTGCCGCGCCAGATACACCAGTTGCTGGCAGTCCACCGAGCAATCTTTCGGCGCGGTGACCAGTATCTGCCAGCGTTGCTCTTGCGCCTGCACGCCGAGGTCGGCGCGGGTCTGGCCGTTGCCGATCAGTTCGCCGTGATAGCTGCGACCCTCCGGCACCCAGAACTGCAACTTGTACATGCCCGTGGCGAGGATCATCGGACCGATCACCCCGAGCAGGATCAGCAACAACTGCAAGCGACCCTTGCGCCGGTTCGCCGGCGTTTTCGCCTCAGACATGCTGGGTGGATTCATGGCCGCTCCCATGGTGTTTCTCCTTTGCGTTGTGCCAGCCGAGGTAGATAAAAAGGCCAAGCAGGGCGATCGACATGGCGAACCACTGCACGGCATAAGCGATATGTTTTTCCGGCCCCATGGCCACCACCGGCCAATCGGCCTGGTAAGTCGCGGGTCCGGTTTCTGCGCGCAATTCGTAGGCAAAACCTTCACGGTCCAGCGCCTTCCAGAGCTTCGATGAATCGACGGCGGTGACTAATTCAGGCCAGGTGGTGGTGTTCGGATCAGCATGTAATTGAAAGGTCGCGCCGGGCGAAACGTAGACCCAGGCATCAAGACTCAGCGTTTGCGTCGGCGTGGTGAACTGCGGCGGTGTACGCCGGTCCGGCCACGGCAGCCAGCCGCGATTGACCAGCAGCCACAGCCCGGTGGCCTGATCCTGAAACGGTTGCAGCAGCTCGACGCCGACCTTGCTGTCACGCTGACGGTTATCCAGCAGCAGGCTGTGCGCGGCATCGAATTGGCCGTGCAGTCGGACGCGGCGGAACGCTGGGTCTTCGGTGTGTTGCAGCTCGGTGCTGGCCATCGGTTCGGCGGCACGGCGCTCGGCGTAGGTGTGGAGCAGCGCGCTTTTCTCCGCGCCCCGGTTCAGTTGCCAGAAGCCGAGCGACACCAGCAGCGGCAGCAGGAATGCGACCACCAGCGTCGGCACGACGCCCGGGCGAAAGCGCTTCATGGCTTCGCCAGAAAGTCGGTCATCGCGATAGCTATACTCAAGTGCATCGCCTTACCCCCGGAGTCTCACCATGCTCAAAGCAGCCATCGTCCTGATGCTGATTGCCACGGTTGTCAGCCTGTTCAGCGGCCTGTTTTTTCTGGTCAAGGACGACAGCAGCTCGAACCGCCTCGTCATTGCCTTGAGTGTTCGTGTTGCCCTGGCCGCCATTACCGTCGGCTTGATTGCCTGGGGTTTTTTCAGCGGCCAGTTAGTCTCTACTGCGCCTTGGTAAAGCCTCAGAGCACGTAGACGAAAACAAACAGCCCGATCCACACCACGTCCACAAAGTGCCAATACCAACTCGCCGCCTCGAAGCCGAACTGGTGCTCGTTATCGAAGTGCCCGCGCATGATCCGCATCAGCATCACGAACAGGATGATGGTGCCGATGGTCACGTGGGCTCCGTGGAAACCGGTGAGCATGAAGAAGGTCGCGCCGTAGATGCCAGAACCCAGGGTCAGGCCCAGTTCGTGGTAGGCATGCATGTACTCTTCAGCCTGAAAGCCGAGGAACGCGCAGCCCAGTAACACGGTGATCGCCAGCCAGATTTTCAGCGCGCCGCGATGGCCCTTTTTCAAGGCGTGGTGGGCGATGGTCACGGTGACGCTGGAGCTCACCAGCAACACGGTGTTGAGCAGCGGCAGGCCCCAGGGGCTGATGACTTCCTTGGGTGGCGGGAACAATTTCGAGTCGGGGTTGTTCAGCAGTGGCCAGACGAACTCGAAGTTGGGCCAGAGCATATGCGCGATCCCTTTGGTGCCTTCCCCGCCGAGGGCCGGACCGGAGACATGGCGCACATAAAACAGCGCGCCGAAGAAGGCGATGAAGAACATCACTTCCGAGAAGATGAACCAGCTCATGCCCCAGCGGAACGAGCGATCCATCTGCGCGCTGTACAACCCTGCGCGACCTTCCTTGATCACCGTGCCGAACCAGCCGAACAGCATGTAGGCCAGCAGCAGGCCGCCAACGAAAAAGATCAGCGGGCCGTGGGATTCCGGCCGCGCGGCCTTCAGATCGTTGAACCAGGTCGCCAGACCGAACACGGTGACGAACATGCCAACCGTGGCGATGATCGGCCATTTGCTCTGGGCCGGTACGTAATAGTGTTCATGAGTTGCCATTTATTGTTCTCCTTATCGGGCACGCTCAGCCGCCAGTGTTTACAGCTACCGGTGGATGTCGGGCGGTGATATCGAACAGCGTGTAAGACAGCGTCAGATGCTTCACATCCTTGGGCATGTCACGGTCAACGATGAAACGTACCGGCATCTCGATCCGTTGACCGGGCTGCAGCACTTGCTGGGTAAAGCAGAAGCATTCGGTCTTGTGGAAATAGGCCGCGGCGTTGCTCGGCGCGATGCTGGGTACAGCCTGAGCGCTCATCGGCTTATCGGTCGGGTTGTGCGCGATGAAAATCATCTCGTTGACCGCGCCCGGATTGGCTGTCAGTTCGTCGCTCTTGGGGTAGAAATCCCAGGACATGTCGGCGGAATTGGTCGACAGGAACTGCACCCGTACCTGCCGCGAGGTATCGACGGTTTGCTCGCCTTCGTATTGCCCGGCGGTCTTGCCGTTGATGCCGAACGCCTTGCACATCACGTCGTAGATCGGCACCAGGGCAAACCCGAAAATAAACATCGCCACCACCACCATCAGCAGACGGGTGACCAGTTTTTTCATCGAAATAGAATCAGCCATGATTCCAACTCCCTACCGGGAACCCTGTGGGAGCTGGCTTGCCAGCGATGCGGCCGACGCGGTGTGTCAGGCAGGCAGCCTTCGCTGGCAAGCCAGCTCCCACAGGCGTTCCTGCAAGGCCGAAGGCGTTCATTTCACTTCCGGCGGAGTAGTGAACGTGTGATACGGCGCCGGTGACGGAATGCTCCACTCCAGGCCTTCCGCGCCATCCCACGGTTTGGCTGGTGCTGGCGGGCCGCCGCGAATGGTTTTGATCACGATGAACAGGAAGAAGATCTGCGTGGCACCGAACATGAACGCGCCGATCGACGACACCATGTTGAAGTCGGCGAATTGCAGGTTGTAGTCCGGAATCCGCCGCGGCATGCCCGCCAGCCCCACGAAGTGCATCGGGAAGAACGCCATGTTCATGCCGATGAACGAGAGCCAGAAGTGCAGCTTGCCGAGGGTTTCGTCGTACATGTGGCCGGTCCATTTCGGCATCCAGTAATAGGCCGAAGCAAAGATCCCGAAGATCGCCCCCGGCACCAGTACGTAGTGGAAATGCGCGACCACAAAGTACGTGTCCTGATATTGGAAGTCCGCCGGTGCAATGGCCAGCATCAGCCCGGAGAACCCTCCGATGGAGAACAGGATCACGAACGCCACCGCAAACAGCATCGGTGTCTCGAAGGTCAGCGAGCCTTGCCACATGGTGCTGGCCCAGTTGAACACCTTGACCCCGGTGGGCACCGCGATCAGCAGCGTCGCGTACATGAAGAACAACTCGCCCACCAACGGAATGCCGACCACAAACATGTGGTGCGCCCAGACGATGAACGACAGGAACGCGATGCTCGCCGTCGCATAAACCATCGAGGTGTAGCCGAACAGCGGTTTGCGCGAGAAGGTCGGGATGATTGAGCTGACGGCGCCGAAGGCCGGCAGGATCATGATGTACACCTCGGGGTGACCGAAGAACCAGAACACATGCTGGAACAACACCGGGTCACCGCCACCGGCGGCACTGAAGAAACTGGTGCCGAAGTGAATGTCCATCAGCATCATCGTCACGCACCCGGCCAGCACCGGCATCACCGCAATCAGCAGGAATGCGGTGATCAGCCAGGTCCAGACGAACAGCGGCATTTTCATCAACGTCATGCCGGGGGCGCGCAGGTTGAGGATGGTGGCGATCACGTTGATCGCGCCCATGATCGAGCTGATCCCCATCAAGTGGATGGCAAAGATGAAGAACGTCACGCTTTCCGGCGCGTAGGTCGTCGACAGCGGGGCGTAGAACGTCCAGCCGAAGTTCGGCCCGCCGCCGGGAGTGAACAGGGTCGACACCAGCAGGATGAACGCCGCCGGCAGCAGCCAGAAGCTGAAGTTGTTCATCCGCGGCAGGGCCATGTCCGGCGCGCCGATCATCAGCGGGATCATCCAGTTGGCGAGGCCGACGAAGGCTGGCATCACCGCACCGAAAACCATCACCAGACCATGCATGGTGGTCATCTGGTTGAAGAATTCCGGCTGGACGATCTGCAACCCCGGCTGGAACAGCTCGGCGCGAATCACCATCGCAAACGAACCGCCGAGCAAGAACATGGAGAACGCAAACCACAGGTACAGCGTGCCGATGTCTTTGTGGTTAGTGGTCAGCACCCAGCGCATCAGGCCTTTGGCGGGGCCGTGGGCATGGTCGGTGGCATGACCGTGGTCATCAATTACAGCGCTCATGGCCTGTCTCCTGCAAACAGATGGGCTGGGCGGGCCGGGGCGCACAGCCCCGACCGGTTCCTTGGGTGCGCAATAGACCGGGTCATTGGCTTTCCGCCTGTTTCAGCTCCAGCACTTCTTTAGGGGTGACCATGTCGCCCTTGTTGTTGCCCCAGGCGTTACGTTCATAGGTCACGACCGCTGCGATATCGACTTCCGAAAGCTGCTTGCCGAACGCCGCCATCGCGGTGCCGGGCTTGCCGTGGTAGACGATGCTCAGGTGATCCTTGATCGGGCCGGTAGCGATTTTCGAGCCTTTGAGTGCCGGGAACATCGGTGGCAGGCCCTGACCTTCAGCCTGGTGACAGGCCACGCAGGTGGTGTGATAGACCTTGTCGCCGCGCTCTTTGAGCTCGTCGAGGGTCCATTCCTTGCTGGTCAGTTCTTTGAGCTGCAGGGCCTCGGCCTTGCGCTCGCCCAGCCATTTTTCGTAATCGGCCTTTTCCTTGACCTCGACCACGATCGGCATGAAGCCGTGGTCCTTGCCGCACAGCTCGGCGCACTGGCCACGGTAAATGCCGGGCTTGTCGATACGGGTCCAGGCTTCGTTGACGAACCCCGGGATCGCATCGCGCTTGACCGCGAAGGCCGGCACCCACCAGGAGTGGATGACGTCGGCGGAGGTCACAAGGAAGCGCACCTTGGCGCCAATCGGCAGCACCAGCGGCTTGTCGACCTCGAGCAAGTAGTGCTCGCCCTTGGTTTCCTTGTTGTGAATCTGATCGGCGGGGGTGGCCAGGTTGCTGAAGAACTCGACGTCCTGGCCCAGGTATTTGTAGTGCCACTTCCACTGATAACCGGTGACCTGGATATCGATATCCGGCTCACTGGCGTCGTACATCTTGATCAGGGTCGCCGTCGCCGGTACCGCCATGGCCACCAAAATGATGAAGGGCACGATGGTCCAGAGGATTTCGACGGTGGTGCTTTCATGAAATTTCGCGGCCACCTGCCCGGTCGAGCGGCGGTGGAGGATCATCGACCAGAACATGGCGCCGAAGACGATGATGCCGATCACTACACAGATCCAGAAAATGGTCATGTGCAGGTCAAATACTGCGTGACTGATTTCAGTCGCTCCCGGCGCCATATTTACAGTCCAGGCGGCTTGCGCCTGACTGAAAATCGACCACAACAGGAGGCCCATCCAGACGTGTGGATGTCGCATCATTGCGGGTTCCCCTTATCGTTCTTGTTATCCCGCCGGCTTTCACCTGCGGCAAGGGAGCGGCTTTTTCAGACTACGAACTTGAATCGCCGGGTCTTGCTGCGTGTGCAGTCGGACGTCATCAGCTAACTCCATTCCACCCCGAGTATAGACAGCGACTGCCACCTCGCAATGTGGGGGCGTAAATCATCTGAAACAGCTAGGGCTTGCGTTCCAGGTCACGAATGGAGAAGGATGCAGGCGAGTGGTGGCACATCGATATAACTTTGACGTCTCAAGGATGAAATATTTATGACAAATGCGTCTTAGCCATTTTTGGATGCCAGCTAAGTTATGTCTTCCCTATTTCATTGCCTTTGTTTCCTGGAGTTTTCATGAACACCGCCGCATTGCGCGAGCAGATCCAAAAAGCCCAACAACACGAGGCCGAGACTGGCCTGCTGACGCGTCAACTGGAAAGCAAACTGCCTCATCTTCACCCATCGATCCAACTGCCGGAGGCGGATGCCAAGGGCGTGCTGACGCGTTTTGTCGCCGCTTACATCAATGAAGTGCCTGATCTGCTGGATGCAGCCAATGAAGTTGCCAGGGAAGCGGGTATCGAGTCACAGATCAAACCGGTGCTGGAAATCGCCGAGCAGTACTTCCTCCAGCCGCCAGCGCTCATGGCCGGGCACATCGGGCTCGACAGTCTGCTGGACGAGGCCTATCTGGCGCATCGGTTTGTCGAAGAGGTCAACGACCTGTACATCAAGCACTTTGGCCAGCCACTGATCCCCTTGGACATGACTGTCGCCAACCTGATTGCTCACCAGCTGATCGGTGAGGAATTTGCCAACCAACTCGATGAGGCGGTGCATCACGCCGTGGACAGCATGCTCGACGACGAAAGCTTTGCGCTGGAGTCGGTGGAAAGCTACCGTGAAAAACTCAGCAGCCCGGATACCGGCGCCGCGTGGAAGCGCTGGCCATGCATGTCCCGACGGTTAGGCGTGGGCCTGGAGCTGGATCAGCCCGCCGCCTGATTCTTTGGAATCGACACCATCCCCAGAGGGAGGGAGCCTGCTCGCGATAGCGTTGTATCAGTCGACATTAATGTTGAATGACACGCCGCAATCGCGAACAGGCCCGCTCCCATATTGTTGGTGTTTTATGCCGTGGAACCTACTCCGGTAGTCGTCCGCAACCGTCCTTCCAGCCTGCGCTTCAACCCCCGCGCTTCAATCAACAGCGTCGAACCCTTGGCCGCATTGGCCCGACCCCATTCCTCAAGCAACTCCAGGCACGAATGATCGATGTAGCTCAGGTTATTGAGCGGCACATGCACCGTCGCGCCGGCGGGGATGGTCCCCAGCACCTGAGTCAGCGCCGGCACCTTGAGAAAGGTCGCCGCTCCGATCAGTCGCAATTCCATTTCTCCGTCCTTGGGCAGATCGATCAGGCTGATCTTCAACCGCGAGGCTTTCCACGCCAGTTTGGCCAGGGTCAGGCCGAAGCCGATCAGCACACCCGTCAACAGGTCGGTGAAGATGATCGCCAGCGCTGTCGCCGCGTAAGTGAACATCGGCATCCGGCCGTATCGACCCAGGCTGCGGAAGGCTTTCAGATCCACCAATTTGAAACCGGTGTAAACCAGCACACCCGCCAGGCTCGCCACGGGAATGCTTTGCAGTACGCTCGACAGCAGCAACACGAACGCCAGCAGCCACAGGCCATGGAATATCGTCGACATTCGTGTGGTGGCGCCGGCCTGGACGTTGGCCGAACTGCGCACGATCACGCCCGTCATCGGCAACGCACCGAGCAAGCCGCAGAGCATGTTGCCAACACCCTGAGCCGACAATTCCCGGTCGAAGTCCGAGCGTTGGCCGCTGTGCATGCGGTCTACTGCTGCGGCCGAGAGCAGGGTTTCGGCGCTGGCGATGAAGGCCACGGCGAAGGCGGCAATCAGCAAGGTCGGGTCGGCGAGGTTAAGCAAGTCTGCCGGTTTCAGCCAGTCGATGGCTTCCGCCAGATTGGCCGGGACTTCGACCCGTTTGACCGGCAAGGCGAGCATCAGGCTGGCGACAGTCGCCAGACCTACTCCCAGTAGCGCACCCGGAATGAAGCGCAGGGAATAGGGGCGGAGTTTTTCCCACAGCCACATCACCGCTATCGTCGCGAGCCCGAGCAAACCGGCCTGCCATCCAAAAGAAGGCAAGGCTTGCGCCACGGCCGCGGGGAAGGCGGCCAGGTTATCCAGGCCGGACGGTTTCGGCACTGAGTCGAGCATCACATGCACCTGTGACAACACGATCAACACGCCAATCCCGGCCAGCATGCCGTAGACCACCGCAGGCGCCGTCACCCTAAACCAGCAGCCGAGCTTCAATCGTCCGGCGACCAGTTGCAGGAACCCCGCCAGCAGCAGGATAGGCCCGAGCATGGCGATGCCATGCTGGCGCACCAGTTCGAACACCAGAACGGCCAGACCTGCCGCCGGACCACTGACTTGCAGGGGCGAACCCGCGATCCAGCCCACCACCAGCCCACCGATGATCCCGGTGATCAGGCCTTTGGCGGGTGGCAGGCCCGAGGCGATGGCGATGCCCATGCACAGGGGTAGGGCCACCAGAAACACCACCACGGAAGCGAGCAGCTCCCGTGGCAGAACAGCTTTGAGTTGCGCTGCACGCATGTTGATTCTCCCGAAGTTTTCTTCAGGCATGGCGAGGCCGGACCGCTGAAACAGCGGCCGGGGTCAAACCACACAGATTTTTAGGAAGATTTAGAAGCGCGCTTTGGGCGTCGCCACCGGAGTCGGATGGCTGCCATCGAGCGGCAGGAAACGACTCTGATCGGCGTCATAAGCTTTGATTGCGCTGGTTTCGATGTCATAGACCCAGCCATGGATGAACAGATGACCGTTCGCCATGCGCGAGGCTACCGAGGGATGAGTACGCAAGTGCTGCAATTGGGCGATGACATTCTCTTCGGTGAGGATGTGCATCGTTTCGTTTTCGTCGGTGCAGTTGCAGTTGTCATGCACCATGGTTTTCGCGACTTCCGCATGCCGCAGCCAGGCTTTGACCGTGGGCATCTTTTCCAGGCTGTCGGGATTGAGCACCGCACGCATCGCGCCACAATCGGAGTGGCCGCAGATGATGATGTGTTGCACGCCCAGCGCCAGCACCGCGTACTCGATGGCGGTGGAAACGCCACCGTTCATTTGACCGTAAGGCGGTACGACGTTGCCCACATTGCGGGTCACGAACAGATCGCCAGGCGAACTGTGGGTGATCAGTTCGGGCACGATGCGCGAATCGGCGCAGGTAATGAACATCGCCCTGGGCTGTTGAGCGGTGGCGAGTTTCTTGAAGAGCTCTTCCTGCTGCGGAAAGATCTCATGATGAAAATGCAAAAAGCCGTCAACGATATGCTTCAACGCTGCATCGGCGGTTTCCGCCTCGGGCTGGGCTGAAGCCGATGCAGCCAACGGCTGTTTATCCTTGTCACTCATGAATTCATCCTCATTGGCGGAGTCAGGGAATTTTCCCGTTTTGTCCGGTGTGAAGCCAGTGGCTGTTTAAAAAACATCCGGGCCGGAAATCTCGACCCGTCAGTCACTCGATGAACAAGGTAGCGGTCGAAACTTAACTCAAACTGAATGAACCGCTCTAGAACGTGTGTTCCAGATCACAAAAAACGTGACCAGCCTAAGTGCGTCGCACGTTTCCCACCCCTCAACCATAGGCCAATTGTCCTCAAATCAGCGACATCTGGCGACCCGGCGGACAAAAGGCTTCGCAATCCAGATTGAAACCTTCCCGCCGATTGAGTCCCAGGCGCTTGATGGTTTTGGCAAAGCGTTGCGCCAGCAGGTCGGCAAATGGACCTTCGCCGCGCATCCGGCTGCCAAACCGGCTGTCGTAGAGCTCGCCACCGCGGCTTTGGCGGATCAGGCTCAACACATGTGCCGCCCGCTGAGGATAATGGGCCGCCAGCCATTCTTCGAACAACGGCGCCACTTCCAGTGGCAGGCGCAGCATCATGTACGCAGCACTCTGAGCACCCGCCGCGTGCGCTTCGGTCAGCAGGCTTTCGAGTTCGCTGTCGTTGATCATCGGAATCATTGGCGAACACAGAACGCCTACCGGAATCCCGGCTTCACGCATCACCCGGATCGCGCGCAATCGAGCCTTGGGCGCAGCGGCGCGAGGTTCGAGGATGCGTTTGAGTTCATCGTCCAGGCTGGTCAGGCTGATCATCACCGCCACCAGCCTTTGCTCGGCGAGCTCGGCCAGCAGGTCCAGGTCGCGAAGAATCAGCGAGCCCTTGGTGATGATGGTCACCGGGTGACGGTATCGCAGCAGCACTTCCAGGGTTTGGCGGGTGATCCGGTGTTCGCGTTCGATCGGCTGGTAAGGATCGGTGTTGGAGCCCAGGTTGATCGGCGCACATTGATAGCCGCGTTTGGACAGCTGTTCTTCCAGCACATCGGCGGCGTTGGTCTTGGCAATCAGCTTGGTTTCGAAATCCAGCCCCGGCGACATGTCCCAATAGGCGTGGCTGGGCCGTGCATAGCAATAAATGCAGCCGTGCTCGCAACCGCGGTAGGGATTGATCGAGCGATCGAAGGGCAAGTCCGGCGAGTTGTTGCGGGTGATGATGGTTTTAGCGGTCTCGATGCGCACCTCGGTGCCCTGGGTCGTCGGCGCCTCCTGATACCAGCCATCGTCCTCCGCCACCGAGCGGTTTGGCGCGAAGCGGTTGTGCGGGTTGGTGGCGGTGCCGCGGCCGCGGGGTGGCAGGGGAATGCTCATCGGACGATACTCGTAGCTGTATGTGCATACAGTATCGAAGGTTGAGCCCACCGACCAGTGCCGTTCGGCGCTCTGGCAAAACAGGACAACCATTTGCTGTGCAATTGACCGATAAGTACAACTTGGCGCAACGCCGGGAAACATATATCGAATAGCCCCTGCGCTAACTTGATAAGTAGTATTCGCTTCACACGTAGTTGTATGTACTTACTCATTAAAGGGAATTTAATAAATGTCGTTCTTTAATCAACGCGGTATCTTTCTACAATTGCTGGCGCCGAGTATTGCCAATCCACGGGAGGCCCGGGTGTCGATGCAACTTGCTCGCAAGGAGTTGGGGTGGGATCCCGTGAATGAGCTGTCTACGGAGGCTTTGGTGGACTCTGTCTACGTGATGGCGTCCTCAAATGATGGTGGCCGGTCTTTCAATATCAACGTAGTCAATAGCGATGTGGACGGTGACGGCGATATCAATAGTTATGATAAGGATAAACTGTTGGCCTTGGCAAAAGCGTATTCCAGCATCGTCAATCCTTAAATCAATTTATCAATTAAGCCTGTGTGAAATTTTATGCAGGTTTAGTTGTAAGGGGGCATGAAGAACTGTCATGCATGGTTGATAAATCGTTTGCCAACGGGCTGATTCACAATTCTTTGACAGACGGCTCACGGGTCTTTGACTGATCAGGGCGCAATCTGGCCGCGTCATCCCGCCTCTTCAGCATACGGTCGCCGAGCATGTCCCCACGCCTTATCCCTGCGATGTGCCTGTCGCTGGTCGCATTCCTCAACCTGACGTTCGCCCACGCTGACGACGCGGGCGCTCCTCGTCCTGCGGAGTGGGCTCAATCGGTTGAAGTGCAGTACAACCTCTTCCAGATGTCTCCAACCCTCTACCGCAGTGCATTGCCCGACCGCGGAGCCGTCCCGTTGCTGAAAAAACTCAAGGTCGCCACCGTGATCAACTTCCTGCCCGAGTCGGACTCAAGCTGGTTGGCCACGCCCGGTATCGATCAGGTGCAGTTGCCTTATCGCACCAATCACGTGGATGACGCGGATGTACTCAAGGCCCTTCGCACCGTTCAGGCTGCCGAAGCCAAAGGTCCGGTGCTGATGCACTGCAAACACGGTTCGGACCGGACTGGCCTGATGGCCGCCATGTACCGGGTGGTCGTGCAGGGCTGGAGCAAGGAAGACGCCCTGAGCGAGATGACTCAAGGTGGCTTTGGCGACAGTACCCACTTCAAGGACGGTATTCGCTACATGATGCAGGCTGATGTCGAGAAGCTGCGCACTGCGCTGGCCAACGGGGATTGCAGCACGAGTCCATTCGCGGCCTGCTCGATGAAGAGCTGGTTCAAATCGGCCCACGTCCAATAAACATCGCATCAGTGCATTGCGGATGTCTGTGCCTTCGGGAAAAAACCTTCCTCGATCGGCCGTCCGAGGAAGTCTTCAAGGGCCGTCAGCAAAGAACGCGAATCGCCCGGTGAGAAAAAAGCTTCGCGAAAGGCCCGTCCCGTTTGGGGGTTGAAGATCCAGTCCCGCTGAAACCGTTTGAAGGCTTCGCTGGCCAACACCCCTGACCATTTGTAGGCGTAAACCGAGGCCCCGTAACCGGTCACCATATAGTCAAAGCTATTGGCCAGGCGGCAATAGGATGGCAGTTGCAAGTGCGGAACGACGTGCTGCACGTCTTCAAATACCTGCTGGATGCTACGGCCATCGCCTTGGCAGCGATGAAGCTCGAAGTCGAACAGAGCGCTCAATAACAGTTGTGCAGTCTGCCAACTGTTCTGCGATTGAATGGCCGCCAGCGCCGCATCGACACGTTCTTCGGTCAGACGCTCGCCCGTCTGATAGTGAGCGGCGAGCCACAGTAGAAACTCCCGCGACAGGCACCACAGTTCGAACAGCTGCCCCGCGAACTCTCCGCTGTCGCGTCCCCGCTGGGAAATGCCGGAAAGGGTGTAGTGGGGTGAGCGCGTCAGAACATGCTGCAAACAATGGCCGAACTCATGGAAAAGAACGCGCAGGTCCTGGTGCACGAGGAGGCAGGGTTGATCGGCGATCCCTGGCGTGAAGTTGCCAAAGAGAATGGCCGTCGGCAGCGTCAACTGACCTTCGGCATTCTCTCGCCGGGTTCTCGGCGTCGCGGTCCAGGCATAGTCCGCAGCCTCCTCCCGGTGAAAAGGATCGAGGTAGATATGCCCGATTACCTGCCCATGCTCTCTGATTTCAAACAGGCGCACACTGTTGTGCCAGCGGTCGAACGCTTTCTGCTCGATGATCTGAATCCCGAACATGCGTTCGCAGAAGAGGCAAAGCCGAAGTAACGTTCCGTCCAGAGGAAAATAGGCCTTCAGGTTTTTCAAGACGCCGTTGTGCTGGTGCTGGCGCCATTGTTCGGCGAGAAACTCCTGGTCCCAGGGTTGGACCTGCTCGATGCCGTGCTCCAAAGCAAAAGCCTTGAGCACCTCTGCATCCTTTTCGAGGTCTGGCGTTGCCAGCGCTGCTTGCCGTCGCAGAAAGCCGTCGACTTGTGCGGTTGACTCGGCCATTTCCGTTTCCAGGCTGAGTTGCGCGAAGTTTTCATAACCAAGCAAGCGAGCTTTCTGGTGACGCCGGGCCAGCAGCAACTCCAGTACCGGACCATTATCGAATTGTCCGGCGTGAGGGCCTTGATCGGAAGCGCGTGTGGTGTAGGCCACGAAGTATTCTTCGCGCAGGGCCCGATCTTCGGCGCGGGTCATGACTTGCTGGTAGGTGTTCTGGTCCAGGCGCATGAGCCAGCCGTCATGTCCGGCCTGCTGCGCGTTGAGCGCCAGGCGATCCTTTGTCGCCCGGGATAAACCACTCAGTCGCTCGATGTCGTCGATTAGCTTGGTCCAGGTTGCGGTGGCGCTCTGAAGTTGAGTCAAAAACAGGCTTTGCAGCGCGCTGATGTCCAGGTTGATGCGTGCCATTTGCGGCTGTTGCTCGGCAGGCAAGTCGACGCCTGACAGGCGAAACCTGCGCAAAATCTTGTTCAGTACCGCTTTGCGAGGCTCGTCGAAATTTATCGCGACCGAGCCTTGAGCCAGCCGTTGGTAGGCCCGGTACAGTGCCTTATTGCTCCGCAGGTCGGACTTGTAAAGCGCCACGGCGTTGCTGCACCGGGTACTCGCCTGCTCCCAGGCATTGTCCTGTTTGACCGTGCTGAGGATTTCGATGATGGCCATGGCTTCATCTACCCGTGCATTCGTTTCATCGACGGCCAGCACCAGATCATCCCAGGTCGGGAGCATGGCTTGGGACTCGATGATGTCGGTCAGGGCCTGACGATTGTCAGCAATGATGGTTTGGATGGCCGGTAGCAGATGCTCGGCGCGGACCTGCGACCAGGGCGGCAGGTAATGGGACTGTAAAAGCGGATTGGTGTCGGGCATGGCGTCTTCCTTGAACAACTTGGCTGGTTTCGATCAGCCTACAAAGGAAGCGCGAGGGAGAGGTGGTAGATAGTTACCACCTTCCACTCGTTCAGAAGTGGAAGGTGGCTATGACTCAGTGCTGCTCGTCAGGCTTTTTCTTCAGCTTCGGGTTCGGGAAAAACTGTACGGCCTGAACCTTGGCGTCCGGTACCTTCAGCGCCGAAACATTGACCCGCGTCCCCAATTCCTTGGGAACGGACAGGCCTTGTTCATTCAGCGTGTCGGAATAGCCGCAGCCCACGCATTCGCGATGCGGGACATCGTCTTCGCTCCACATCATCAACTTGTCCGGCTCACTACAGGCCGGGCAGACCGCCCCGGCGATGAAGCGTTTTTTCGTCTTCACAGGTGCCTCGCTCATGCTGCTGCGTCCTCACTCAGGCCGCTGTGGCGCAAGAGTGCGTCAATCGACGGTGCACGGCCACGGAAGTCGACGAACAGCACCATCGGTTCCTGAGAACCACCGCGCGCCAGGATCGCTTCGCGGAAGGCGCGACCGGTTTCGGCATTGAGCAC
The DNA here is from genome assembly GCF_055803035.1 of Pseudomonas sp. 300. Taxonomy (NCBI): domain Bacteria; kingdom Pseudomonadati; phylum Pseudomonadota; class Gammaproteobacteria; order Pseudomonadales; family Pseudomonadaceae; genus Pseudomonas; species Pseudomonas sp. 300. The sequence goes on from NZ_JAVLRV010000001.1 coordinate 57,772, forward strand.
GCCGTCCTCTTCGAATTTTGAGAAGGCATCTGCCGAGAGTACTTCAGCCCATTTGTAGCTGTAGTAACCCGCCGCATATCCGCCGGCGAAAATGTGCGCGAAGCTGTTCGGGAAGCGGTTGTAAGCAGGAGGACGCATGACCGAGACCTCGTCGCGTATACCTTCGAGCACTTGCAGCACGCTGCGGCCGTCACCGTGGGTGGCGTGCAGTTCAAAGTCGAACAGCGAGAATTCGAGCTGACGCACCATCATCAGGCCGGACTGGAAGTTCTTCGCCGCGAGCATTTTTTCCAGCAGATCCTGGGGCAGTGGCTCGCCGGTTTCGTAATGACCGGAAATCAGCGCCAGACCTTCCGGCTCCCAGCACCAGTTTTCCATGAACTGGCTTGGCAATTCGACCGCATCCCAGGCCACGCCGTTGATGCCGGATACGCCGGCGTGCTCGACGCGGGTCAGCAGGTGATGCAGGCCATGACCGAATTCGTGGAACAGGGTGGTCACTTCATCGTGGGTCAGCAACGCAGGCTTGCCGCTGTCGGCCGGTGTGAAGTTGCACACCAGGTTGGCCACCGGGCTTTGCAGCACGCCCTCAGCCGTGCGACGACGGTCGCGGGCGCCGTCCATCCAAGCGCCACCGCGCTTGTTGGCGCGGGCGTAGAGGTCGAAGAAGAAGCGGCCGACATGCTGGCCGTTTTCCTTGATCTCGAACAGGCGAACGTCCGGGTGCCAAGTGTCGAATCCTTTCTGCTCGGCGATCTCGATGCCGTACAGACGTTGAACGATCGCGAACAGGCCGCTCAACACTTTGTCGATCGGGAAGTAAGCGCGCAGGGCTTCCTGAGCAACGCTGTAACGTTGTTCGCGGAGTTTTTCACCGTAGAAACCGCTGTCCCAGCTTTGCAGGTCCGGGCAGCCCTGTTCGGCGGCGTAGGCCTTGAGCTGTTCCAGATCCCGGGCGGCGAACGGTTTGCTGCGCTTGGCCAGGTCGCGAAGGAAACTCAGCACCTGATCGCTGGATTCGGCCATCTTGGTGGCCAGGCTCAGCTCCGAGAAGCTGGCGAAACCCAAGAGTTTTGCCAGTTCCTGACGCAGGTCGAGGATTTCTTCCATCACCGGGCCGTTATCGTTCTGACCGGCATTCGGGCCTTGGTCCGACGCACGGGTGCAGTAGGCGGCGTAGACTTCTTCGCGCAGGGCTCGGTCGTGGGCGTAGGTCATCACCGCGAAGTAGCTCGGGAATTCCAGGGTGATCAGGAAGCCTTCCAGATCTTTGGCCTGGGCTGCCGCAGCCATTTGCGCCTTGGCCGAATCGGTCAGTCCGGCGAGGGCGGCTTCGTCGGTAACGTGCTTGGTCCAGGCTTGAGTCGCGTCGAGCAATTGGTTGGAAAAGCGGCTGCCCAGTTCGGAGAGCTTGCTTTGTACTTCGGCGTAACGTTTTTGCTCGGCTTCTGGCAGGTCGATACCCGACAGGCGGAAGTCACGCAGGGAGTGTTCCAGGATAGTTTTCTGCGCGACGTCGAAACCGGCGGCTTCCGGGCTGTTGGCAAGGGCTTCGAAGGCCTCGAACAGTTCGCGGTTCTGGCCCAGCTCGGTGGAGTAGGCGCTCAGCGCTGGCAGGCAGGACTCGTAGGCCTCACGCAATTCGGCGCTGTTGCACACGGCATTCAGGTGACTGACCGGGCTCCAGGCGGCGCCGAGGCGATCGTTGAGTTCGTCCATCGCCAGCACCAGGCCGGCCCAGGTCGGCTGTTTGCCCTGGGTTTTGAGGATCTCGATAATGGCGGCGCGGTTGTCAGCCAGGATCTGTTCAATGGCCGGTTGCACGTGTTCGGCCCGGATCGCCGAGAACGGCGGCAGGTCGTAGGACTGCAAAAGAGGGTTGTTCACGCTCACGTTTGGCACCTTGGCTGGAAGAAACATGCAGCCATCTTAATTACAATCGACGCTCACCGCAGCTATCGGCAACAGAGAGAAACCCTATCGTGACCCTTCGCAAGTATCAGAACCACACGCCGCTGCTGGGCAAAGGCGCTTTTGTCGACAGTTCGGCGGTGGTGATCGGCGACGTCGAAATCGGCGATGACAGCTCCGTTTGGCCGCTGACGGTGATCCGCGGTGACATGCACCGCATCCGCATCGGTGCGCGCACCAGCGTGCAGGACGGCTGTGTGCTGCACATCACCCATGCCGGGCCGTTCAACCCCGATGGCTTTCCGTTGCTGATTGGCGACGACGTGACCATCGCGCATAAAGTCATGCTCCATGGCTGCAGCGTGGGCAGCCGGGTGTTGATTGGCATGGGCAGCATTGTCATGGACGGTGCGGTGGTCGCGGATGATGTGATCATCGGCGCCGGCAGCCTGGTGCCACCGGGCAAGCGCCTGGACAGTGGTTTTCTGTATGTCGGGAGTCCGGTGAAACAAATCCGCCCGCTGACGGACAAGGAAAAAGCCTTTTTCACCTACAGCGCGGCGAATTACGTGAAGCTCAAGGACCTGCACCTGGCTGAAGGCTACGATCAGCTCTGACTCCGGCGCTCTTATTCAGGATTCAACATGCATTACCAAACCGTTTTGTTCGACCTCGATGGCACCCTGACCGACCCGCGTGAGGGCATCACCCGTTCGATTCAGTTCGCCTTGAGCAAACTCGGTATCGAAGAGCCCGACCTGACCAAACTCGAACACTTCATCGGCCCGCCGTTGTTGCAGGCGTTCATGCAGTTCTACGACTTCGACGAACCGAAGGCGTGGGAGGCCGTGAATTTCTATCGCGAGCGCTTCAAGGTCACCGGTCTGTATGAAAACCGCGTGTTCGATGGCGTCACGCCGCTGCTGGAAACGCTGGGCGGGCAAGGGCGCCAGCTTTACATCGCGACCTCCAAGCCGTGGATCTTCGCCCGGGAAATCGCCCGGCACTTCGACTTCGCCAAACACTTCAAGGTGATTTACGGCAGCGAGCTGGATGGCACGCGGACCAATAAGGTCGAGTTGATCGCCCACTTGATGGCCGAAGAAGGCCTAGACCCGACCAACACGCTGATGATCGGCGACCGCAAGCACGACCTGATCGGCGCGCGCAGCAATGGGCTGGATGCGGCAGCGGTGGGTTACGGTTTTGGCAGCCACGAAGAGCTGAACGCTGAAGCGCCGACCTATCATTTTGAAACGCTGGATGAGATGCACCAGGCGTTTTTGCGGCGCTAGCAAGTACGCCTTCGCGGGCAAGGCCTCTCCCACAGTGGATTTGCGACATCCGGAGATCCCTGTGGGAGCGGGCTTGCCCGCGAAGAGGCCGGTTCAATCAACGGAAATTTTCAATTCCGCTAACACTTTCAACGCCACTTTTCGTTCTCCGGCCGGTAACGCACCAAGCCTCTCCACCGCCGCATAAAACGCCACCCAATCCCCGCCCGTCTGCCTGAACAACGTGGAAAACGCTGGCACCCATTGGTCATACAACCCAAACGGCAACAGCCGGGCATTGTTCATCGGCGCGTTGATCCACGCGTCGTAGCGTTTATCCCCGGCCCATTGGCTGTCGCGTATCTGCCGGTACTCGGCTCTTAATCGCTCGAATTCTGCTGCTTTGCGTTGACGCATCTGTTCGGCGGGTAGCGGCTGGGCATACAGCCGTTCAAGCCGCGAGCGCGTATCCAGAACCAACTGAGTGAACTGATAGCGTTGCTGCGCCTGGGCGCCATTGTCCGGCGCCAGCCCACGATGGGCACGCCACTGCCGAGTGCCTTCCTGTTCCACGAAGGTGGCGAAAGATTCGTTGAACTCGGTGTCGTCCTTCACATAAACACGCTGGTGTGCCAGTTCATGGAAGATCAGCGTGGCTAACCGCTCGTCGCCCCAACCCATCATCGAACTGATAATCGGATCGTTGAACCAGCCGAGCGTCGAATAGGCCTCGACGCCACCGATCGACACGTCCATACCTTGCAGTCGCAACAACGCTGCCTCGCCGCGGGCGGAGCTCTGTTTGTAATAGCCGCGGTAGGCGACGCAACCGGCGACGGGAAAGCAGTGGTTTTGCGGCGTCAGGGAAAATTCCGGCGTGGCGAAGACGTTCCAGACCACAAACGGTCGGCCAATGTCGGCATACAAACGGTAACTCTGGTTATCCGGCAGATGCAGTTGCTGGCTGGCGAACGCCCGGGCCTTTTGCGACTGGGTCAGATGCGCGCGCAGCTTTTGATCGCGAGCAGGGTCGGCAATCACTTCGGAAACCGGCTCCCGAGCTCGCAGCAATTGCAGCTGACCACTGGCCAATTGGCTGTAATAGCTGACGCTGGCGCAACCGTTGAGCAACAAAAACAGCATACCCGGAAACAAAACGCGCAAAACGCGATCAAGTAACCCAAGGCTTGGAAGCGGCCTGATCAAAATAAAAACATCCCTGGAGAGTCTGCCCGCAAGACTATCCCGCCTGACTGGAGCTCCGCTATGCGCAAGATGATGCTGACGGGAGGCCTGTTGATGCTGACAGGTTGTGCAGGATTCGGATTACCCCACCATGATCCGGCTCAAGCGTGGATCGATCTCGATACACAGCAGCAAGACACCGCGTTGCAGGCGCTGGAAGTCGATGACAAGGCCTCCACCGACAAGCGCTATTTCGAGGTCCAGCCCGGCAGCCATGAGTTGACGGTGCGTTATCAGTTCCCGGTCGAGCCGAGCAACATCGGGCCGGACGCTGAGCCGCTATGGCGCGATTGCCAACTGAATGTGAAATTCAACAGCTTCAACGCGGGTGAGAAATATCAGCTGCAAGCAGGGAATATCGGTTTTCGGCCGTGGGCCAAGCTCTATGACCAACAGCGAAAGGTGATAGGCCAAGGCACACCGGCAGGCTGTCAACGCACCTGATCGGCGCTATGCTGAATAACCAATCATCGGGACATTCATCATGCGCAGGTTTTTGCTATTGCTCGCGGCAGGCGCCTTTGCCGGTTGCCAGAGCCCGTTACCGGCGGTCAATCCACAGATGGCCTGGATCGAATTCTCCACGCCATTCCCCAACGATAAGTTGCTGATGGCAGAACGACTGGACAATCAGCGATTGCGCGACGGCCGTTTTTTCCAGGTTACCCCCGGCAGCCATGAGCTGATTGTTCGATTCGACTTTGAAGTGCCCGGTGGCGGGAGCTTGGGTGTGATGAATGGTCCTTCGGAGCGGTTGTGCTACCTGACCATCAACTACGATCATTTCGAAGCAGGCCAGCGTTATGTGCTGGAAGGCCGTTCGATCGCGTTCACGCCTGGCGCTCGGTTGTACAACGCCAAGCGGGAAATCGTCGCTGAAGACCGAGCGTCCTATTGCCTCATGTGAGGCATATCAGCGGTCGTTCTTCTGGTAAATGATGGCTTTCCTACCGTAGTCGCACGTGCCGACGACCATCGCTGCATCATGCTTGTCGGCCTCTTCCTTCGAGACAATCTCCAGCGTGTACGAAGGCACGGCATTCGCCTGAATCTTCACTTCGATCTCATTCTTGAGTTCTTCGCAATCTTTGGGCGCCGCAATTGCCGAAGTCGCCAGCGCACCACAGATCATCGCCAGGGCAAAACGTTTCATGGTTGAAGCTCCTTTGAGGCAGCACACAGGTTGATGCGTTTTCGCTGCTGTCATTTATTCGACCACAGGGACGCCAGCCGGGTTTTGTTTCAGCGCAAAAAAATCGCAGCCTGTTGAAGGCTGCGATTTTTTTTACGCGATTGGACGAGTCTAGACCAGCGTCGCATCCAGACTGATCTTCGCATTCAGCACTTTGGACACCGGGCAGCCTTCTTTGGCTTTATTGCTCAATTCCTCGAACTGCGCCTGGGTGGCCCCGGGGATTTTTGCCTTCAGGATCAACTTCACCGCAGTGATCGCAAACCCGCCGTCGACCTGATCCAGTGTGACTTCGGCATTGGTATCGATGCTGTCAGCCTTGAGACCGGCATCGCCCAGAATCATCGAAAAAGCCATGGAGAAACAGCCGGCGTGGGCCGCGCCGATCAGCTCTTCCGGATTGGTGCCTTTACCGCCTTCGAAACGTGCCTTGAAGCCGTAGGGCGCTTCTCTGAGAACACCGGTTTCGGTGGAAATCGAGCCGATGCCGGTTTTCAGGTCACCTTCCCAATGCGCTGATGCTTTCTTGGTAATAGCCATGTCTGCCTCCTCAAGATCCGGCGCGAAGCGTCGCGCCTTCGTGGTTTTCGGTTGCTAGGGTTCTGAGGATAGACGGTGGTGCAAAGTTCATCTGATCTCATTAATCCTAGCGTTTTCGTAGGTTTTTTTGCCTCGGCTATTGAAACTCGGGTATATGCCCTCATTGCATGAAGCACGCTTATGGATTCGGCAGGTTTTCGTTTGTGAAAAAAAACCTGCGACCTCAATTGGAGAAGCAGGCTTATGAAACGACTGTCCGATATCAAATTCTCTACCCTTGATCTGGTGCCCGTGCGCGAGAACGGCAGCGCGGCCCAGTCGCTGCGCAACTCCCTGGACCTGGCGCAGCACGTCGAAAAATTCGGCTACAACCGCTTCTGGGTGGCCGAGCACCACAACATGGACGGCATCGCCAGCTCCGCGACCTCGGTGTTGCTTGGCTATCTGGCCGGCGGCACGTCGACCATTCGGGTGGGATCGGGTGGCGTGATGCTGCCCAACCACGCGCCATTGGTGATCGCCGAGCAATTTGGCACCCTCGAAAGCCTGTATCCGGGCCGGATCGACCTGGGCCTGGGCCGCGCCCCCGGTTCCGATCAGATGACCGCCCGCGCCTTGCGTCGTGAACGTTCCGGCAGCGCCGACGATTTCCCTGAAGATGTGGCGGAGCTGGTGCGCTACCTCGGCCCACGCACGCCGGACCAGCGAGTCATCGCCATGCCTGGCACCGGCACCAACGTCCCGGTCTGGTTACTGGGGTCTAGCCTGTTCAGCGCACAACTGGCGGGTGAGCGCGGTTTGCCCTACGCCTTTGCTTCCCATTTCGCACCGCGCTATATGCATGAGGCGATTCGCGTCTACCGCAATCACTTCAAGCCTTCAGCGGTATTGGACAAGCCCTACGTGATGCTGGGTGTTCCACTGGTTGCGGCAGACACCGACGAGCAGGCCGAGTATCTGGCAACTTCGGTTTATCAGCGCATCCTCGCGTTGATGCGTGGCCAGAGCCTGGTGCAGCGTCCGCCGGTGAAAACCATGGATGGCCTATGGCTGCCCCATGAGAAAGCAGCGGTGCATGATTTCCTGGGGCTGGCGATGGTGGGCAGCCCGCAGAAAATCCGGGCGAAGCTGGACGTGCTGATCGAGCAGACCCAGGCCGATGAGCTGATTTTCACCTGCGACCTGTACGAACACGCCGATCGCGTGCATTCCTACGAGCTGCTGGCGCAGGTCATGAAAGGCTAACGCTGAAACAGCGCCCATAAAAATCTATGGTCACCCCCATTTTTGCAATACTGATTAACGGATGGTGTGGTTGGT
>NZ_JAVLRV010000001.1:65353-164848 GCF_055803035.1 Pseudomonas sp. 300
GAAAACAAAACACCCTGCGAAAGCGTAGCCCTCGCAGGGTGTGGGGGTGACCATCTCATTAGCCGACGCCATTGCGTCGGCTTTTTACGTCTGGACGGGATCAACCGCGTTTATAGACTATTTCTTTAGTGCCTTTCTCACAGGCGCCGACGACTTTTCCGTCAGCCGCAGCGCCTTTGTCGACAATTTCCAGTGAGTAATTGGAAACGCCCTTGGCATCCAGTTTCGCGGCGATTTCGGCTTTCAGCTCTTCACACGGCTTGCCGTCAGCTAACGCTGCACCGGCAAGGCACAACAAACCTACCGCCAACATAAACTTCTTCATCGGTCGCATTCCCTGGTCGGATCAAAGGGGAGCATCCAGCCATCAGCCGGATGCACTCATGTAGCGCTTTGCCATTCCCTATGGCACTCGGCCAGCGCGCAAGTTCAGAAGACTAGCGCAAACTCAGCTGCTGGCAATCCGGAACCCGACTTTGAGTGTCACCTGGAAGTGTGCAGCCTTGCCGTCCTTGATGTGCCCGCGGGTTTCGGTCACTTCGAACCACTCAAGGTGTTTGATGCTTTTATTGGCTTCGGCCAGCGCGTTGTTGATGGCGTCTTCAATGCTGCTGGTGGACGAGCCGACAAGTTCGACTTTCTTGTACGTGTGATGGTCAGTCATGGCGTTCTCCTCAGGGTGTGAAATACAGCCTAGCAGTGATTTTTCGTATTACTTCTGTCGGCTTTCGTGGCGCAGAAGTTCAGATTTACTGCACTTTCTCGCCCCCCTGAAGTCCCAACCAACACACGTCACTCATCATCAATGCAGGAGAGCCACCATGGCCAACACCTCTTTACGTAAAGCCTCATTGCAAAGCATGGAAGCCGAGATCGAGAGTCTGCTGAAATCTTTGGAAAACCTGAAAGACGATGCCTCGGACGAGTCGCGTAAAACCCTCAAGGCGTTGAAAGCCAACGCTGAGAGCGCACTCAAGCATTCGCGTCATTTGCTCAGCGATGCGTATGAGGAAGTTAAAGTCAAAACCCGTGAAACCGGGATCGCCACTCGGGACTACGCCCAGGAACACCCTTGGACGACAGCCGGTGTCGCTGTCGGTGCATTGGGTCTGCTGGCGGCTTACTTGCTGTGCAAACGCGGCGACTAATCTGCTTGGCGCAGTTCGTTTTTGAGCCACTGCGCCAGTTGCCGAGCGCGCCCGTCCGCGGCGCGCTTGGGTAGCCACAGCGCCAGTTGCGCCGGAGTTTCACTGAAGCCCCATGGCGCAACCAGGCGACCTGCCTTCAAGTCTTCGGCCACCAATGGTTCAGGGGCAATTGCTACGCCCAGGCCGGCGACTGCCGCCTCCAGCAAATAATACAAATGCTCGAAACCCTGCCCGTACTTCAACGCTTTGGCGTCGAGGCCGCTTTGCTGCGCCCAGCTTGGCCAGGCCTGCGGACGTGAAGTGGTGTGCAACAACGGCTCGTTTAACAATGCACGTGCTGGCGCCTGTTTAAGCCGTTCGTAACCGGCGAAGCGTGGGCTGATGACCGGGCCGATGCGTTCGCTCGCCAATTCGTAAACCTGCATGTCCGCAGGCCATGGCGGCTCGGCGAACACCAGTAAAGCGTCCAGCCCCGGACGACGGGGATCGAGATCGCCTTCTCCGGCAGACAGGTGCAGGCGCAGGTCCGGCAGATCAGCATTCAACCGGCCCAAACGCGGAATAAACCAGCGCGCCAGCAGGCTTCCGGAACAGCCGAGCACAAACGGGGCGTCAGCGGTGCTCTGGGTCAATTCGGCGCAGACCGTGCGCAAACGCTCGAAGGCTTCAGCGCTGGCATCACGCAATCGCACGCCGGCATCTGTGAGTTTAAGGCCGCGACCCTCCTTGACGAACAGACTGACGCCGAGATGCTCTTCAAGCACTTTCAGTTGCCGACTCACCGCGCCATGGGTGACGTGCAGCTGCTCGGCGGCCTGACTGACGCTGTTCAGGCGGGCAGTGGCTTCGAATGCGCGAAGCGCGTTCAGCGGGGGAAGATCGTGGCTCATGGGATCTGTGAGTTTTCCTGACAGGTTGCGGCGATCTTATCGGTTTTCAGCTCGGGACGTCAGGGGTAGAGTGAGCGTCATTGTCATCTCACGCATTCAACCGGAGCGACCCATGACCCAGACTAATCTGCGCAACGGCCCCGACGCCAACGGCCTGTTTGGCTCGTTCGGCGGCCGCTACGTCGCCGAAACCCTGATGCCGTTGATCCTCGATCTGGCCCGCGAGTACGAAACGGCCAAGGAAGATCCTGCATTCAAAGAAGAATTGGCCTACTTCCAGCGCGACTACGTCGGACGTCCAAGCCCACTCTATTTCGCCGAACGTCTGACCGAGTTCTGCGGCGGCGCGAAAATTTATCTCAAGCGCGAAGAGCTGAACCACACCGGCGCGCACAAGATCAACAATTGCATCGGCCAGATCCTGCTGGCGCGGCGCATGGGCAAAAAACGCATCATCGCCGAGACCGGCGCCGGCATGCACGGCGTGGCAACCGCCACCGTGGCCGCGCGTTTTGGCCTCGATTGCGTGATCTACATGGGCACCACCGACATCGAGCGTCAGCAAGCCAACGTGTTCCGCATGAAACTGCTGGGCGCCGAAGTGATCCCGGTGGTGGCCGGCACCGGCACCCTGAAAGACGCGATGAACGAAGCGCTGCGTGACTGGGTGACCAACGTCGACAGCACCTTCTACCTGATCGGCACCGTGGCCGGTCCGCACCCCTATCCCGCCATGGTTCGCGACTTCCAGTCCGTTATCGGCAAGGAAACCCGTACCCAACTGCAAGCTCAGGAAGGTCGTCTGCCGGACAGCCTGGTGGCGTGCATCGGCGGTGGCTCCAACGCCATGGGCCTGTTCCACCCGTTCCTTGATGACAAAAGCGTCGAGATCATTGGCGTTGAAGCGGCCGGTTACGGCATCGAAACCGGCAAGCACGCAGCCAGCCTGAATGGCGGTGTACCGGGCGTACTGCACGGCAACCGTACCTTCTTGCTGCAGGATGACGACGGCCAGATCATCGACGCCCACTCGATCTCCGCCGGTCTCGACTATCCGGGTATCGGCCCGGAACACGCCTGGTTGCATGATATCGGCCGCGTTCAATACACCTCTGTGACCGATCACGAGGCCCTCGACGCATTCCATAAATGCTGCCGTCTTGAAGGGATTATTCCTGCGCTGGAAAGCGCCCATGCCCTGGCCGAAGTGTTCAAGCGCGCACCGACCCTGCCGAAAGATCACCTGATGGTGGTCAACTTGTCCGGCCGTGGCGACAAAGACATGCAAACCGTGATGCACCATATGGAACAATCAACGCAGGAGAAACACTGATGAGCCGCCTGCAAACGCGTTTTGCCGAACTCAAGGAACAAAACCGCGCCGCCCTGGTGACCTTCGTCACCGCCGGCGACCCGAGCTATGACACTTCCCTGGCGATCCTCAAAGGCTTGCCTGGTGCTGGCGCCGACGTGATCGAGCTGGGCATGCCCTTCACCGACCCGATGGCCGACGGCCCGGCGATCCAGCTGGCCAACATTCGCGCCTTGGGCGCCAAGCAGAACCTGGCGAAAACCCTGCAAATGGTTCGCGAGTTCCGTGAAGGCAACAGCGACACGCCGCTGGTGTTGATGGGTTACTTCAACCCTATCCACATGTACGGCGTCCCCCGCTTTATTGCCGACGCCAAAGAGGCCGGCGTGGATGGCCTGATCGTGGTCGATCTGCCGCCGGAGCATAACGGTGAGCTGTGCGACCCGGCCCAGGCTGCCGGTCTGGATTTCATCCGCCTGACCACCCCGACCACCGATGACGTGCGTCTGCCGACCGTTCTGAACGGCAGTTCCGGGTTCGTTTATTACGTGTCTGTTGCCGGTGTGACCGGTGCCGGCGCGGCGACGCTGGAGCATGTCGAAGAAGCCGTTGCGCGTCTGCGCCGCCATACCGATCTGCCGATCAGCATCGGTTTCGGTATTCGTACACCGGAGCAAGCGGCGTCCATTGCGCGTCTGGCCGATGGTGTTGTGGTGGGGTCGGCGTTGATCGATCACATCGCCAATGCGACGACGCCGGATCAGGCCGTTGATGGCGTGCTGAGCCTGTGCGCGGCGCTGGCCGATGGCGTGCGTAAGGCCCGGGTCAGCTGAAGGTAAAGTTCCTGATACAGAGGAATTAGAGCCTCGCGGTACAGACTAAACAGCAAGACCGAGGGCTTCAGGACTACGTTCTGAAGCCCTTTTTGCTGTAGGTGCAGTGAGGAAAGACCCGATGAAAATGCCGAAACGTCTGATTGCCAGCCTGGGTGTGCTGATGCTCAGTGCCACCCCGTTGCTGCACGCCAGCGCCGATCAACGCGACGATCATGACCGCGGCGGTCAGCAACAGGGCCATTACGACAATCGTGGCGATGATCACCGCGGTCCGCAGAACAACCATCGCGGCGGCCCACCGCCACGGGACTTTGGCCCGGTGCGCCAGACGATCCGCAACAATCATGGCTATTTCGTACGCGGTGCGCCGCCACCTCCCGGCATTCATCTGGAACGTGGCCGGCCGTTGCCGCACGGCTACTACGGTGAGCGCCTGGACAATCGTGCGCTGAGCCGGTTGCCGTATTACCCGGGTTACGAATGGCGCCGCGCGGGTGGTGACATTGTGCTGATCGCCGTGGGCACCGGGATCGTCTATGAAATTCTGGAGGGGGTGCTTTGATTTAGCCTGCAGGCGAAAAAAAGGCTTCGTGGTCATCCACGAAGCCTTTTTACTTACGGCAACTCCAGCCCGCCCGACGCCTTGTGCAATTTGCGCAAGTGCTCGCCAACCTGCTTCAGGTTCGCTTCGTTGGCAGCCATCTCCGCCGCACGGCTCGGTTCGAGCAGCGCTCTCACTTCCTTGTCCAGATCACCGGTCAGCGCCTGAAGCTGCTTCTGCCGCAGGCTGCTTTCCGATTCCAGGCGTTGCCACTCGCTGGGTTGCGGCAAACCATAACCGCCGGTACCGAGCAGCTCCGCCGGACGGCTGAGAAAGCCACTGTTGGCGAGAATCTGCTGCAGCGTCGCATTGGCCTTGTCCATGCCGCCGTTCTTCAACTCTCGCGCACCGAGGTAGCGTTGCTTTACCTCGTCCTGGGCCAGCACCAGTTGTTGTCGGAAAGCAGCCTGTTCCAGTAGCAGCAAAGCCGCGCTGGTGCGCAGGTCTGCCTGATCAATCCATTTGCGACGCTCTTCTGCCTTCAACGCCAGCCAGTCTTCTACCTTGTCCTGTTTGATCGGCAGGTGCTTTTTCAGCACCTCGAACATTGCTTGATAGCGATCGCGGAAAGAGTCGAAGCGGTAGCCCAAACGCAAGGCTTCGCGAGGATCGTCCAGCACGCTGGTGTCCGCCAGTCCTCGTCCCTTGAGCACTTCCAGCAAGCCGTTGGGCATGATGTTGTCCAGCCCGACCAGTTTTGCGTTGTTGGTGCCGCTGCGCAGCAACTTCAGTCCTTCTACCGCACAGTTGTTGGACAGGAAGAAGTAATTGCCGTCGTAGCTCCAGTGCATCTCGGCGGCATGCTCCACCACATCTTCGATCTCGTTGCGCGACAGGTTCAGCGGCACCGAGGCGAGGCTGCGCAATTCGGTTTTGGTGTACTCATCGATGACCTGGGCCAGCGGCAGGACAAACAGGCGCGACGGGTATTTACCGACCAGTCCATCCCAGCTCGACAGCTGGACGTCGCCGACAAACGCGCGATAGGACAACACCAGGTGCTGATCCAGATCCAGGCGACAATCCGGCCCGCGTGGCCGGCCGGGAGCACAGATCACCAGGCGCAACATGCTGTGGCCCCAGCGGCTGACCCAATTCTGATTGGCTTCGGCCAACAGATAGTCAACGGCATACACCCGTTCCGGATCGACTTGACCCAAAGGCTGTTTGGCGAAGTCATTGCCGGCGTTGAGGAAGGCGAAGGATTTGCCGCAGGTGTCCTTGGCGGCGGGAGCCCAGCCGAAATGTTCTTTGTAGTAGCGATAAAGTGCCGGGCGGCGACAGGCGTAACTCGGGTCGAGGAGGAAATACTCCATGTTGACCGCAACGAACTCTTTCGGACTGCTTGTCTCGTAGATGTCCGGGCTACGGGCGATCTGCCGGTTGTACTGTTCGCGCTCGCCACGGCGGCCCACGTATTGCGGCCAACCTGCGAGGTCGAGCAGGCGCGGGTCATCACTGAGGGTAAAGCGTCGGTCAGACTGGCCACGGCATTCATCCGGAATGCCAATCAGGCCGGAGCTGTTGCTACGCCGGGTGCAGCGCTGGATCAGCGTGCGTTCGGCGGCGGGCCAAAAACGCGAGCGGTCATAGATGTGGGTGAGTTCGTGCAGCACCGTGGCCAGCATTTCCCTGCGTACGGTGCCGTGGGGGCGATAGGTCTTCTTGGTTGCGGCGCTGCCGTCGGTGAGGCTGGCGAGCAGATTGCGGTTCAGGTCGAGTTCGGACACCAGCGATGCCTGGCCGTAGGCGTTGCTCGGCATGTCATCGGTCCAGCCGACGTCGATGCGCCGGTCGAGTTGTTCGATGAACCGCGGCGGTAGCGCCTGCATGGCTTCATCAAGCAGTGCCTGGCTGGCCTGTTGTTCCGCAGGGCTCAAACCTTCTGTCTTGAGATGTAATTGCAGGCCGGCCTGGGCCGTATTGCCGAGCAGCAACACGACCCCGGCCAGGAGCCAGGCACTTATCGACCTCACAGTGCGAGGATGGCTTCGGCGAGTACCTGGTCACTGGCGTCCCGGGCTTCCGGGACGCGGGTGCGCAATGTGTTGAAGGCTGCTTCAAGGTGCGCACCACGGATCTCACCCTCACTGGCGACGAAACTGGCCGCATCGTCGTGGGCTTCACGAACGATTTTCGAATCACGGATCGACGTCGTGGTGTCGGACGTGAAATCGAGGGTTCGCTGGGTGGCGTTGATGATGATGTTACTGGTGGCTACCAGGGTGTGCGCCTGGGCTACGTCGGCCAACAGCAGCAGGCCAAGGGTGGCGACAATCAGGGGGCTACGCATGGAACAACTCCGGAGGAACGAGGATAACTATTGGACGAGAATAGTTTGGGCCAGTTCAAGGTCGCTTGCATGAAGTTTTGGCTGGGTCCGGCGCAGGTAAATCAGGGCGGATTCAAGTTGTGCGCCTCGCAACTGGCCGTCACTGGCGATGAACGACGCGGCGTCATCCCGTGCAGCCAGCAGCAATTTACGGTCGAAGGGCGCGGAGGTCACCATGCTAGTGGCGTAGCCGGTGGCTACGAGGCCCTGTGTCGTCAGGTCAAAGGCATGAGCCTGGCCTGCCCAACTGGTCGCCATGAAAACCGGAGTGATCAATAGACAGGTAAGAAAACGCATGAGACTCGACTGTTGAAAGCGAGTCCCAAGGCTAGCGCAACGCCCGGTTTAGAGCCAGCGCCGAAACATCGGGACACGTTGGCGTGTCCCGGATGATGCTTGGTCAGATAGTCAGGATGGCCTGAGCCAGCTGCGCGTCAGTCGCGTTCAGTTGAGGCGCCTGGTGGCGAATGTGGTCGAGTGCACTTTCCAGTTTCACGCCACGAATGGCGCCTTCGCTGGCAACGAAGCTGGCGGCGTCGTCACGGGCTGCACGCACGATCTTGTCATCACGAAAGGAAGAGGTGACATCGGAAGTGGCATCGGACGTGGCCTTGAGTGCACCGACGACGGCATCGGTGGTCACGATGAAGCTGGTGGCGTGGGAATTGGCGGCCACGGCAAGCAGGGCTGCAGCGCTGAGCAGACGTAGACGGGACATGGTGTAACTCCTTTTGGGTATACCGATTGAGAGGTGGCGCGGTATCTGTTGAGTCAGACGCCTGTCGCACAGTTATCGCCACGTTCTGAATTGATATTAGGCTTGTAGTTGTCGGTTCGCACAGTCCCGTCTGTTCGAGCGGACGTCAGCGCCAGAATGGCTTATCCAGTTCTCTGGCACGATCTGAATGACTGATACCCAGATCAGACAGCTGCCTGTCGTCGAGTTGCGCCAGTAAACGCCGGGTTCTGGTCCGTTCAAGGCTGTTGGCGATAGCTCTGAACAATCTTCCAGGCCAGGTAGACCGAGGCTTGGACTGTGAAGTGGTCGCTGTGAGATCCAGTAGCTGATCCATGGTGCAGTCCTTTTGCTGGCAGGTCGGGATTTCATGATGATCCCGCCCGGCACCCCAGGACAGATACACTCCCTCAAAATTGTACTGGTTCAGTTTAAGTTGTTTTATAACTGTACTTGTCGATACCAATGCCTATTGTTTTGAGGATTTCGTGGCCCAAAACGACAAAACCCGTCGTGGTTTCCCACGACGGGTTTTGTTTGTTCAATTCGGGTGCTGGCGGTTGACCTTAAAGATCAGAGCCAGCGACGCTAACTTAGCGCCAGAACGGCTTGCTCAGCTCTTCGTAGCGTTGTGCTTCGCTAATCCCGGCGTCAGCCAGCAGACGCGAATCCAGACGAGCCAGTTGGTGGCGGCTGGAGATGCGGCGCTGCCACAGCATCAGGTTGGCGATAACGCGAAGAGGCATGGAAGCCTGGGTTTTTGCAGCGGTGTCTTCGAAGAACAGATCGGAACTGAGTGTACGTTCCATGGTTTTCATCCTTCCGCTTGTGGCGGGATTAGGTAGTGGTTTAACTGATGCCAATGATCCTCTCGTTTGGCCAGTCTCTCTAGATACAGTTCACCTGTATTGTGAGGGACCAGTTAACTGTTAAAGGGTGGTGTACTGGTCAAAATTGAGGCAACTGTACCTATCCGCACTTATATGGTGCATATATTAGGATTATGGTCGGAAAGGTAGGCAATTGCGGTAGGAAATGACCGGTACAGCAGTACAGTTTTAAACACATTTCTGCCTGGCAGTAGCAAGCTGACGAAACTGTGTTTGCGTCAGCTGCTATCTGTACCAATTACACAGCGAGCATCCGCCCGGTTTCTTCCAGATTCATGTGCCAGCTCAGTGCGTCACGCAGGATATGCGGCGTGTGCCCGCCGAGTGCGCAGGCGGCGGTGAAGTAGTCATCCAGGGCTTGGCGGTAATCGGGGTGCACGCAGTTGTCTATGATGACGCGAGCCCGCTCCCGCGGTGCCAAACCGCGCAAGTCCGCGAGGCCGACCTCGGTCACGAGGATGTCAACGTCATGTTCCGTGTGATCGACGTGGCTGACCATCGGCACCACGCTGGAGATCGCGCCGCCTTTGGCAATCGACTTGGTCACGAAGATCGCCAGGTGCGCGTTGCGCGCGAAGTCGCCCGAACCGCCAATGCCGTTCATCATCCGCGTACCGCAAACGTGGGTGGAGTTGACGTTGCCGTACAGGTCGAACTCCAACGCAGTGTTGATGCCGATGATGCCAAGGCGTCGCACCACTTCCGGGTGGTTGGAAATTTCCTGTGGGCGCAGAACCAGCTTGTCCTTGTAGCGCTCCAGGTTACCGAACACATCGGCGTTGCGGCGGCTCGACAATGTGATCGAACTACCAGACGCAAAACTCAGCTTGCCGGCGTCGATCAGGTCGAAGGTCGAATCCTGCAACACCTCGGAATACATGGTCAGGTCTTCGAACGGCGAATCGATCAGCCCGCACATCACCGAGTTGGCAATGGTGCCGATGCCGGCCTGCAATGGGCCGAGCTTGTTAGTCATGCGCCCGGCCGCCACTTCCTGCTTGAAGAAATCGATCAGGTGGTCGGCAATGGCCTGAGTATCAACATCCGGCGGCAGCACAGTCGACGGCGAGTCAGACTGATTGGTGATGACGATCGCGACGATTTTTTCCGGCGGAATCGGAATGGCGGTGCTGCCAATGCGATCGTCTACTTTCACCAGCGGAATCGGCGTGCGGGTCGGCCGATACGTCGGGATATAGATGTCGTGCAAACCCTCGAGGTTCGGGTTGTGCGCCAGGTTGATCTCGACAATTACCTGTTTGGCGAAAATCGCGAAGCTGGCCGAGTTGCCCACCGAAGTGGTCGGCACGATGTGGCCTTGCTCAGTGATCGCCACGGCTTCAATCACGGCGATGTCCGGCAGTTTCAGCTGCTGATTGCGCAGCGACTCCACGGTTTCTGAAAGATGCTGATCAATGAACATCACTTCGCCGGCGTTGATCGCCTTGCGCAATGTGCTGTCGACCTGGAACGGCATGCGTCGCGACAGAACGCCGGCTTCGGTGAGCTGTTTATCAAGGTCGTTGCCCAGGCTGGCGCCGGTCATCAGCGTGATTTTCAGCGGGGTGATTTTGGCGCGTTCGGCCAATGCATGAGGCACGGCTTTGGCTTCGCCGGCGCGCGTGAAACCACTCATGCCGACGGTCATGCCGTCCTCAATCAGAGCGGCAGCGTCAGCGGCGGTCATCACCTTATCCAACAACGAAGGCAAGCGAATACGATCACGGTACATGGATTGTTATCTCGGGCAACGGAAGCAAGGTGTGCAGTTTAGTGATTTCAAAAAAAATCCTCCCGCTACCATGGTCGAATGCAGACCCCTGATTTAGAGCCTTTGGTCGGGTTTCACGGGGAATAAAAAAACCCCAGCCTACTAAAGGCTGAGGTTTTGGGTATTGCGTTGGAGCAGGTTTTACTCGACGGCTTTGACCATGTCTTCGATGACTTTCTTGGCGTCGCCGAAGACCATGCAGGTTTTACTCGACGGCTTTGACCATGTCTTCGATGACTTTCTTGGCGTCGCCGAAGACCATCATGGTTTTGTCGAGGTAGAACAGTTCGTTGTCCAGACCGGCATAGCCGCTGGCCATCGAGCGCTTGTTGACGATGATGGTCTTGGCCTTGAACGCTTCGAGAATCGGCATGCCGGCAATCGGCGATTTCGGATCGTTCTTCGCCGCCGGGTTGACCACGTCGTTGGCGCCGAGCACCAGCACCACGTCGGCCTGACCGAACTCGGAGTTGATGTCTTCCATCTCGAACACCTGGTCGTAAGGCACTTCGGCCTCGGCCAGCAACACGTTCATGTGGCCAGGCATCCGACCGGCCACCGGGTGAATCGCGTACTTCACGGTCACGCCGCGGTGGGTCAGCTTCTCGGTCAGCTCTTTCAGCGCGTGCTGCGCCCGCGCTACCGCCAGGCCGTAGCCCGGAACGATGATCACGGTGTCGGCGTTGGTGAGCAGGAAGGTCGCGTCGTCAGCCGAACCGGATTTCACCGGGCGGGCTTCCTTGGCACCAGCCGGGCCTGCGTCGACTGTATTGCCGAAACCGCCGAGCAGCACATTAAAGAAGGAGCGGTTCATCGCCTTGCACATGATGTACGAGAGGATCGCACCGGACGAACCCACCAGCGAGCCGGCAATGATCAGCATCGAGTTGTTCAGCGAGAAGCCGATACCCGCCGCTGCCCAACCGGAGTAACTGTTGAGCATCGACACCACCACCGGCATGTCCGCACCACCAATCGGGATGATGATCAGCACGCCCATCACGAAGGCCAGGGCCAGCATCAGTGCGAAGGCGCTGAGATTGCCGGTCAGCATGAAGGTGATGCCCAGCGCCAGTGTCGCCAGACCCAGCACCAGATTCAGCTTGTGTTGGCCACTGAACTGTACCGGTGCCCCCTGGAACAGGCGGAACTTGTACTTGCCCGAGAGCTTGCCGAACGCGATCACCGAACCGGAGAAGGTGATCGCACCGATGGCAGCGCCGAGGAACAGCTCCAGACGGTTGCCCGCAGGAATTGCATCACCCAGTTGCTTGACGATACCCAGGGATTGCGGCTCGACAACAGCAGCGATCGCGATGAACACCGCGGCCATACCGATCATGCTGTGCATGAACGCGACCAGTTCCGGCATCTTGGTCATTTCAACGCGCTTGGCCATGATCGAACCGGCAGTGCCGCCGACCAACAGGCCGACGATGACGTAACCGATGCCAGCGGTGGCAAGCTCTGCGCCCAGCTTATAGATGAGGCCGACGGTGGTGAGGATCGCCAACGCCATGCCGAGCATGCCGTATAGATTGCCGCGACGCGACGTGGTCGGGTGCGACAGGCCTTTGAGGGCCTGGATGAAGCAGATGGACGCGATCAAGTAGAGCGTCGTTACGAGGTTCATGCTCATTACTTAGGCGCCTCTTCTTTTACGACTTTCGGGGCTTTTTTCTTGAACATTTCAAGCATCCTGCGGGTTACCAGGAAGCCACCGAACACATTGACGGCTGCCAGGGCCACGGCCAGGGTGCCCATGGTCTTGCCCAATGGCGTGACGGTCAGTGCCGCAGCGAGCATGGCGCCGACAATCACGATCGCCGAAATGGCGTTGGTGACCGCCATCAGCGGCGTGTGCAGTGCAGGTGTAACGTTCCAGACCACGTGATAACCGACATAAATCGCCAGCACGAAGATGATCAGGTTGTAGATACCGGGGGAGATAAGCTCTTCCATCGTCTGAATCCCTGCTTAGGCGTTTTTGCGGATGACTTGGCCGTCGCGGCACATCAGGCACGCGGCGACGATGTCGTCTTCGAGGTTGATCTCGAACTGACCTTCTTTGTTGAAGACCAGCTTCAGGAAGTCCAGCAGGTTGCGTGCGTACAGGGCCGAAGCATCTGCCGCGACCGCGCCGGCCAGGTTGGTCGGACCGCAAATGGTCACGCCATTCTCGACCACCACCTGGTCAGCCACGGTCAGCGGGCAGTTGCCACCCTGGGCTGCCGCGAGGTCGATGACCACGGAACCTGGTTTCATCTGTGCCACGGTTTCCGCGCTCAACAGCGTCGGTGCCTTGCGGCCCGGGATCAGTGCCGTGGTGATGACAATGTCAGCCTGCTTGGCGCGCTCGTGCACGGCCAGCGCCTGACGCTGCATCCAGCTCGCTGGCATCGGCCGTGCGTAACCGCCGACACCGACGGCGCATTCACGCTCTTCATCAGTCTCGTAAGGCACGTCGACGAACTTGGCGCCGAGGGATTCGATCTGCTCTTTAACTGCAGGGCGCACGTCGGACGCTTCAATCACCGCGCCCAGACGTTTCGCCGTAGCGATTGCCTGCAAACCGGCAACACCCGCGCCGAGAATCAGCACGCGCGCCGCTTTCACGGTACCCGCCGCCGTCATCAGCATCGGCATGAAGCGTGGGTAATGGTGAGCGGCCAGCAATACGGCTTTATACCCGGCGATGTTGGCCTGGGAGGACAGCACATCCAGGCTCTGGGCGCGGGAGGTGCGCGGAGCCGCTTCCAGTGCGAAGGCAGTAATGCCGCACTCAGCCAGCTTGGCAATGGTTTCATTGCTGAACGGGTTGAGCATGCCCACCACAACGGTACCGCTCTTGATCAGAGCGAGTTCGCTGTCGCTGGGGGCGACCACCTTGAGAATCAGCTCGGCACCCAACGCATCGTTGGCGCTGCCAATGGTTGCGCCTGCCGCTTCATAAGCACTGTCGACAACGCTGGCATTAATGCCAGCGCCGCTTTGCACAGTGACCTTATGACCCTGGCCGATCAGCTTCTTGATGGTTTCCGGGGTTGCAGCAACCCGTGTTTCACCCGTCTGGGTTTCGAGAGGAACACCAATGTGCACGTCAAATCTCCTGCGTGATCTTATTGAGTAAACCCAGGCACTTCGGATGGTGCGGCATGTGCACGTCAAATCTCCTGCGTGATCTTATTGAGTAAACCCAGGCACTTCGGATGGTGCGGCTGGGGCGGCCGATCAGCACGATCCCGCCAAATCAGGGCGGGGCGCGGCATTTTGCAGGCGAACTTTGTGCCCTTCAAGGGATTATGACGGGTGACGGAAAATTAACTACAAGTCACCCCGTGACCGAATGTCGCAACTAACCGGTTCAATCCCTTGCAGGCCTTGACTTGTAAGGATTTTGGCCGAAATTCAAGAAATTACCCATCGGTACGGTGAATGCAGTGTTATTGCCATTGAATAGCGGCTCAAGGCCACGTTTTCAGGCGCTTGTGGGACGTTTGTGCAGTTTCTGAGTACAGTCTGCGAATATGCGACAAATACTTATATCTGTAGGGCTTTTAATTTGCTGACTACGGGGTCAGCTAATGTCGTGGAGCCTTTAACCTTCTAGGCTGTAGCTTTGTGCCTGACTCACCAACCAGTCGCGAAATGCCTTCAACGACGCAGATTCGACCTTCCGCTCAGGAATCATCAAGTAATACGCCTTGATGCTGGACAGCGCCTGAGCGTTGGCAATCACCAGGCGCTTCTCCGTCAGTTCACGCTGAATCAGGAACGGCGGGATCAAGGCAATTCCCATGTCATGCATCGCCGCTTGGGCAAGCATGGAGAATAGCTCGTAGCGCGGTCCTGTCATGTCGCGCGGGATATTAAGATTTTGCGAGTTGAACCATTGGCGCCAGGCATAGGGGCGAGTGGTCTGTTGTAGCAGGGGCAGTTCGGCGATTTCGGCGGGCGTCAGGTTTGTCCTTTTGCCCAGTAATTTGGGGCTGCACACCGGCATCGGATTTTCGCCCATCAGCCTGTGGGATTCCGTGCCTGACCAGTCCGCATCGCCAAAGTAAATCGCGGCATCGAACTCCGTGTCGGCAAACAGGAATGGGCGGGTGCGGTTGGTGAGGTTGACCGTTACTTCCGGATGTTTTTGCTGGAAGTCCTTGAGTCTTGGTAGTAGCCACTGGGTACCGAAGGTCGGCACAACCGCCAGTTCAATCACGTTAGTACCCTGCTGGCCCATCACTGACAGGGTGTCCCGCTCTACGGCGTCCAACTGTGTGGCTACCCGACGGCTGTAGGAAAGTCCCGCTTCAGTCAGCTTCACTCCACGTCGCGAGCGTCGGAACAATTCCACACCGAGGAAATCCTCAAGGCTGGCGATCTGTCGGCAGATTGCTCCCTGGGTGAGGGAAAGTTCCTGGGCTGCCTTGGTAAAGCTCTCGTGGCGAGCCGCTGCTTCAAAGCTGATCAGGGCGGTTGTGCTGGGGATCTTCCTGCGCATGTACGTCAACCTCACTAATGCAACGCATAAAAGCTGTTTCTCGACGTTTCGGAGTGAGAAATTAGCACAACAGTATGCAAAAACCTCGTTTGCCGTGGCGACTAACCCGGCCTAGGATCAATCCACGTTATTTGACCCGATTCGAGAGGACACACTCATGGGCGGTAAAGCTAGCTTCAACTGGATCGATCCCCTGCTGCTGGATCAACAGCTCACCGAAGAAGAACGCATGATCCGCGACACCGCCGAGCAATTCGCTCAGCAGAAGCTCGCACCACGTGTTCTTGAAGCTTTCCGTCATGAAAAGACCGACCCGGCGATCTTTCGCGAGATGGGTGAAGTGGGTCTGCTGGGCGCGACTATCCCTGAGCAATATGGCGGCAGCGGTCTGAACTATGTCAGCTACGGTCTGATTGCCCGTGAAGTCGAGCGCGTCGACTCCGGCTATCGCTCGATGATGAGCGTGCAGTCCTCTTTGGTAATGGTGCCAATCAATGAATTCGGTACTGAGGCGCAGAAGCAGAAGTATCTGCCGAAACTGGCTTCGGGCGAGTGGATTGGCTGCTTCGGTCTGACCGAGCCTAACCACGGTTCCGACCCGGGCGCGATGATTACTCGTGCACGTAAAGTGGACGGCGGCTACAGCCTGACCGGCAGCAAGATGTGGATCACCAACAGCCCGATCGCCGATGTGTTCGTGGTCTGGGGCAAGGACGATGCGGGCGATATCCGTGGCTTCGTTCTGGAGAAGGGCTGGAAAGGTCTGAGTGCGCCGGCAATCCACGGCAAAGTGGGGCTGCGTGCATCCATCACCGGTGAGATCGTCATGGACAACGTGTTTGTTCCTGAAGAGAACATCTTCCCTGACGTTCGTGGTTTGAAAGGCCCGTTTACTTGCCTGAACTCGGCGCGTTATGGCATTTCCTGGGGGGCGCTGGGCGCGGCCGAGTTCTGCTGGCACACCGCTCGCCAATACACCCTGGATCGTCAGCAGTTTGGTCGTCCATTGGCCGCTACACAATTGATCCAGAAGAAACTGGCCGACATGCAGACCGAAATTACGCTGGCGCTGCAAGGCTGCCTGCGTCTGGGTCGCATGAAAGATGAAGGCACCGCTGCGGTCGAAATCACGTCGATGATGAAGCGCAACTCTTGCGGCAAGTCCCTGGACATTGCTCGTATGGCGCGTGACATGCTGGGTGGTAACGGTATCTCTGATGAATTCGGCGTGGCGCGTCACCTGGTCAACCTGGAAGTGGTGAATACCTATGAAGGTACGCATGACGTCCACGCGCTGATCCTTGGTCGTGCGCAGACTGGCATCCAGGCGTTCTATTAATAGGAGAACGGCCATGGGCGCGCTTTCGCATCTACGGGTACTGGATTTGTCGCGGGTGCTGGCCGGGCCGTGGTCCGGGCAGATACTGGCGGACCTTGGCGCCGAGGTGATCAAGGTCGAGCGTCCGGGGAATGGCGATGACACGCGCGCCTGGGGGCCTCCTTTCCTCAAGGATGCCTATGGCGAGAACACCAGCGAGGCCGCCTATTACTTGTCGGCCAATCGCAACAAGCAATCAGTGACCATCGACTTCACGCGCCCGGAGGGGCAGAAGTTGGTGCGGGAGCTGGCGGCGAAGTCAGACATCCTGATCGAAAACTTCAAGGTCGGGGGGTTGGCGGCTTACGGATTGGATTATGAGTCGCTCAAGGTGGCCAATCCGAATCTGATCTACTGCTCGATCACCGGGTTTGGTCAGACGGGGCCTTACGCCAAGCGTGCGGGTTATGACTTCATGATCCAGGGCTTGGGCGGCCTGATGAGTCTGACGGGGAGGCCGGAAGGGGATGATGGCGCGGGGCCGGTGAAGGTCGGCGTAGCGCTGACGGACATTTTGACCGGGCTTTACTCCACTGTAGCGATCCTCGCGGCGCTTGCGCATCGGGATCATGACGGAGGGGGTCAACATATCGATATGGCGTTGCTGGATGTTCAGGTGGCGTGTCTGGCTAACCAGGCGATGAACTACCTGACGACAGGTAATGCGCCGAAGCGGCTGGGTAATGCGCATCCGAACATCGTGCCGTATCAGGACTTTCCTACAGCAGATGGCGATTTCATCCTCACTGTGGGTAACGACGGGCAGTTCCGTAAATTTGCGGAAGTGGCCGGGCAGCCGCAGTGGGCGGATGATCCTCGCTTTGCCACCAACAAGCTGCGAGTGGCGAACCGTGCGCTGCTGATTCCGTTGATTCGCCAGGCTACGGTGTTCAAAACCACTGCTGAGTGGGTTTCACAGCTGGAGCAGGCAGGCGTGCCATGTGGCCCGATCAACGATCTGGCTCAAGTGTTTGCCGACCCTCAGGTAAAGTCGCGCGGTCTGGCGATTGAGTTGCCTCATGCATTGGCAGGGATGGTGCCTCAGGTGGCGAGCCCGATTCGTCTGTCCGAGACGCCGGTGGAGTACCGCAATGCGCCTCCATTGCTGGGTGAGCATACGCTGGAGGTGCTGCAGCGGGTGCTGGGTCTGGATGCTTGTGCGGTGGCGGCGCTTAAAGACTCCGGAGTGCTCTAAGGAATCCTTCTATATAGAGGGCGTGGTTTTGCTCTCCTATATAGAGGGAAGCGCGCTGTTTTCAGGCTTTCTGCAAGTTATTGATAGAAAAGCGTAATTAGGTGTTGACGGCAGATTCTGGAAGTCTATAATTCGCCCCACTTCCTAGGTCATCGTCAAGATTAAATTCCGAAACCCCTATCTGCGTATGCAGGTAGGGGTTTTGTTTTAGTAGAAGTCACCAATTTTGCTGGCACGTTACGACGTAACGGGCTGGTCACAGAATTTCTTGACGACCATAGAGCATTGGAACCACCTGATCCCATCCCGAACTCAGCAGTGAAACGATGCATCGCCGATGGTAGTGTGGGGTTTCCCCATGTGAGAGTAGGTCATCGTCAAGATTAAATTCCGAAACCCCTGTCTGCTAACGCAGACAGGGGTTTTGTCGTTTCGGGCTTGCTAAAAGCCCGATAGGCCGCCTCGGAGGAAGAAAAAAGTTCAGGCCAGATCGACGCCATATACCGAGGTGCCAGGGTTGACGAGTTACCTTTGTTCTCGATCATGTCCGTTGGCGTGCTCAAGGCTTACCGATGTTGCAGGCAGTGATTGCAGGATTTCGTAGGAAGTCGCTGAAGTCAGAGTTGAAGTGCTTACTGGCTAAGCCCGCCTCGCCCGGAAAACCCGCGAAACAATAATTCAGACCTGCCGTTCCAGTGTCACCCACCATCGGGAGCGGTAGCGCAGTTGCACCGGCAAGGTCCACGCAAGGGTGGCCAGCAGTGTGTCGGTGTCCTCCAACCGGAAGCCACCGGACAGTCGCAAGTCGGCAATATCTGCCGCACATGTCAGATAACCATTGCGGCAACGCGGGTGGAGACATGAACGCAACAACCCGATCTTCACAAATGATAGTTACTCGCATTTCTGCCAAGGGGCGGGAAGTTTGCAACTGCCTCGCGAACAACCGTCATCACAAAAATGTTACTCAGCCGCTCTAGCACGCCGTTCGGCGGGTATCTGACGGAAATACCGGCAATTTCGTACAAATCCCTAAGATTTATCCGGTTCGTGCCGACAGACTGGTGAGACATGCGTGCACCAAAGTAGAGCGGCCATAGAAGCTGCTTGAGCTGTACATGGAATGTTGCAACCCGGAACGCATCCCCACTTTCTGCATAAGAAGTCCCATGAAATGAATCTCAAGTTCAGCCATAAAATTTTGTTGGCCGCCTCCGGCGTCGTGGTGCTGGCTTTTGCGTTGTTCACTTTGTACAACGACTATTTGCAGCGAAATACCATTCGGCAAAACCTCGAATCCTCTGTCCAACAGGCCGGCGACCTGACCGCAAGCAGCGTGCAGAACTGGATGAGCGGTCGCGTGCTGGTGCTGGAAAACCTCGCGCAAAACGTCGCTCATCAAGGCGTCAGGGCCGATCTGCCAGGTCTGGTTGATCAACCGGCCTTCACCTCGAACTTCCAGTTCACGTACGTCGGCCAGACCAATGGCGGGTTCACTCAGCGCCCGGACGCGAAGATGCCAGACGGCTACGATCCGCGTCAGCGGCCCTGGTACAAGCAAGCGGTTACCGCCGACAAAACCATGCTGACCCCGCCTTACATGGCCGCCGTCGGTGGGCTGGTCGTGACCATCGCCATGCCGGTGAAAAAGAACGGTGAATTGCTTGGCGTAGTTGGCGGTGACCTGAGCCTGGAAACCCTGGTGAAGATCATCAACTCGGTGGATTTCGGCGGGATTGGCCATGCGTTTCTGGTCAGTGCCGACGGCCAGGTAATCGTCAGCCCGGACAAAGATCAGGTCATGAAGAACCTGAAGGACATCTACCCCAACGCCGGTCTGCGCATCGAAAAGGGTAATCAGCAAGTCACCCTGAACAACCAGGAGCGCATCCTCTCGTTCACCCCGGTCAACGGTTTACCGAATGCGGCGTGGTACATCGGTCTGTCGATCGATAAAGACAAGGCCTACGCACCACTGAGCCAATTCCGCACCTCGGCGTTGATCGCGATGTTTATCGCTGTCGCCGTCATTGCGGTGCTGCTGAGCCTGCTGATCAACGTGCTGATGCGTCCGCTGACCACCATGGGCCGCGCGATGCAGGACATCGCCCAAGGCGAAGGCGACCTGACTCGTCGTCTGTCCGTGGAAAGCAAAGACGAATTCGGCGAACTGGGTGGCTCCTTCAACCAGTTTGTGGAGCGAATTCACGCATCGATTTCCGAAGTGTCCTCGGCGACCCGGCAGGTCCATGACTTGTCGCAACGGGTGATGGCGTCGTCCAACGCATCGATTGTCGGCTCTGACGAGCAAAGTGCGCGCACTAACAGTGTGGCGGCGGCGATCAACCAATTGGGTGCCGCGACCCAGGAAATCGCCCGCAACGCCGCCGATGCTTCGCAGCACGCCAGCGGCGCGAGCGAGCAAGCCGATGACGGGCGTCAGGTGGTGGAAAAAACCATTCTGGCAATGACCGCGCTGTCGCAGAAAATCAGCCTGTCGTGCACGCAGATCGAAACCCTGAACGCGAGCACCGACAACATCGGGCACATTCTCGATGTG
Source organism: Pseudomonas sp. 300 (assembly GCF_055803035.1). NCBI lineage: Bacteria > Pseudomonadati > Pseudomonadota > Gammaproteobacteria > Pseudomonadales > Pseudomonadaceae > Pseudomonas > Pseudomonas sp. 300. The sequence continues at coordinate 85,501 of NZ_JAVLRV010000001.1, forward strand.
ATCAAAGGCATCTCCCAGCAGACCAACTTGTTGGCGCTTAACGCCGCCATCGAAGCGGCCCGCGCCGGTGAGGCCGGTCGCGGTTTTGCGGTGGTGGCGGACGAGGTGCGCAACCTGGCGCATCGTACGCAAGAGTCGGCGGAAGAGATTCACAAGATGATCACGTCGCTGCAAATCGGCTCGCGTGAAGCGGTGACCACCATGAATGCCAGTCAGGTCTCCAGCGAAGAGAGCGTTGAAGTAGCAAACCAGGCGGGTTTGCGTCTGGTCAGCGTGACGAAGCGCATCGGTGAAATCGACGGGATGAACCAGTCGGTGGCGGCAGCGACCGAGGAGCAGACTGCAGTGGTAGAAACCCTCAACGTCGACGTCAACCAGATCAATCTGCTGAACCAGCAGAGCGTGGCCAACCTCAATGAAACGTTGAAGGATTGCGATGCGTTGTCGTTGCAGGCGAATCGGTTGAAGCAGTTGGTTGATAGCTTCAAGATCTGACCGCGTTATCGTTCATTTGCGGGCAAGCCCGCTCCCACAGGATTTTTTGGCGAACACAAAGTTTGTGTCCAGCCGGGAAACTGTGGGAGCGGGCTTGCCCGCGAAAGCGATGGCTCAATCACCACCAAACTGAAGTTTTAAATAAACAACTTCAGCACATTATTCATCGCATCATCGGCAAACCCCTGCACAAAATCCTTGAACCCCGGCAGCGTCTCGGCACCGCCCTGGGCCGGTTCGGCGATGATTGTCCACGTCGCCCGGGACTTGCCCTCACCCAGCACTTCAACCGTCATCGCTGCCCACAAATTAGCGACGCCCAGCGTGTTGTAGATCGTGGTCCACGTCATGCTCCGGGCCTGCTCATCCCGCGAGTTGAGTTGCTCGACCACCAGGTTGCCGTCCTTGAAGAATTTTTTGCGCAGCGATGAAACGCCTTCGCCGGTCATCTCGATGTGCGACAACGCCGGGATGAACTGATCGAAGCCGGCAAAGTTGCCGACCACCGCCCAGACTTTTGTGGCCGGCGCCGGCACGTCTACTGAAGACACGACGTGGCAGCCTTGAGGGTTTTTGATCAGGGTATCGGGTTGCAGGTTTTTCATGGTTTTGCTCCGCTTGAGTGAGTCAGATGAAGTTGATTTCTTTGAGGTAATCGCAGCCGCGACGCAGCAGCGCCGGGGATTTTTCCGGGTAGTGCGCGCCCATCTGCCGCACGCCGGCCTGAGCGTTGTCATGGCCGATCATTGAGATGTCGCCGATGTCTTCTTCGAAGCCGTTGAGGTAAAAACCGAGCACGCCAAACAGCGCGTTGTCGCTGTCGACCCGACCCAATTGCTGCTGCCAGTCCGCGACACTGACCATGGAAAATTCCCGACCCGCTTCACGGAAGGATGCGACGTAATCGTCCCAACTCAGCGGTTCGGGGTTGTGCAGGTTGAACACCGCTTTTTCCGCTGAATATCGGCTGGCGTGGAAGGCGATGAAACGGGCGAGAAAATCCACCGGCATCAGGTCGAAATTCAGGGCGAATTCCGGCACCTGACCGAGCTGGATCGAGCCTTTGAGCATCAGCATCAAACGGTTTTTGTGCGGCTGGCAGACGCCGCTCAGGCTGTTGAAACTGATGTTGCCGGGGCGGTACAGATTGACCCGAACCCCGCGCTCCCGAGCCCTTTCCAGGATTCGTTCGCCGACCCACTTGGAGAGGTTGTAGCCGTTCTTGATATAGATCGGCGGGGTCTGCGCGGCGGGCAATTCGAGCACCCGGCCGTCAGCGGAAATGGTGCTCGATGCCGACAGCGTCGAGACGAAATTGAAGATTTTTTTACTGCGTCCTTCGCACAGACGCAGGCACTCGAAGATCGGCTCGACGTTGTCCCGCGCCAGCGACTCGTAATCCAGCACGTGATTGACGTTGGCGGCGTTGTGCACCAGCGCGCCGTATTCGCGATCCAGGCGCTCATAAACGTCCACCGCGAGTCCCAGCGAGGGCTGTGTGATGTCCGCCGCGTAAACCTGCACCCGGCTCAAATCCAGATGCTCCAAACGGTTTTCCCGCAATGCATGACCAAAGCGTTCCGCCGCCGATTGCCCGCCGCCATCGCGCACCAGACACGCCACTTCGCTGGCGCCCCACGCCAACAACGCCTCGACAATATGCACACCGACAAAACTGTTGGCGCCGGTGACGATCACCTTGTGCACATCGCCCATGCGGCTGATGGGCAACGGCTCGATATCCAGTTCGCGGAAGGCATCCGCCATGGCCTGTTCGCTCAACACCTCTTCAGTACCGGAGCCGCGCACCAGTGTCGCCAGTTTGGTGATCGTCGGCAGTTCGATGAAGCGGTTGATCGAGATGCTGCGACCGAACTCTTCACGCAGGCGCAACAGCATGCGCGACAACAAGATCGAGTGGCCGCCGAGATTGAAGAAACTTTCGTCGGTGGAAATGTCGCTGGCCGGCAGCTCCAGCAGCTCGGCCCAGATCTCCAGCAGCAGCGCTTCGTCGGCACTGGTCGGCAAGCGTCGCTCGGTGTTTTCGGCGAGGCTGACAGGCAAATTCAACAGCGCTTGGCGATCGACTTTGCCGTTGCTCGCGAACGGCATACTCGCCAGTTCGGTCCAGGCCATGGGCTGCATGTAGTCCGGCAGAAACCGAGTGGCGTGCGCTTTCAGCGCTTCACGCGCCGCGCCCGGTTGCTCTTCCTGAGGTTGGGCGAGGAACGCCAGAATCCGCCGTTGGCTGTCGATGACCACGGTCACCTGGCGGTACAGCTGACTGTCGCGCAGGCAACGTTCGATCTCCTCAGGCTCGACCCGAAAGCCGCGAATCTTCACCTGATTGTCCCGGCGTCCGCATAGCTCGATGCCGGCGCCGGTCCACTTCGCCATGTCGCCGGTGCGGTAGGCCCGCAGGCGCTCACCGCTCGGCAGGTTCACGTTCACATAGCGCTCGGCGGTCTGCTGCGGATTGTTCAGATAACCCAGGCACACGCCCGGTCCGACGATGTACAACTCGCCGACGGTCTGTTCGGCCACCGGCTGGAAGTCCTCGTCGAGAATCAGCACCTGACTGTTGGCGATGGGCGCGCCGAGGGTGCGATTGCTGTCGCCGGCACGCAATTGCCGCGCAGTGATCAGCACCGTGGCTTCGGTCGGGCCGTAGAGGTTGTAGAGATTTCCCTGGCGGGTGAGCTGCTCGATGACATAGGGTTCGCACACATCGCCACCGGTCATCACGTGATCGAGCACCTGCAACTGCTCCAGCGGCAGAATGCTCAACAAGGCCGGCGGCAAAAACGCGTGGCTCAAACGTTGGTGGCGGATCAGCTCCACCAATTGCAGCGGATCACGGCGTTGATCATCGCTGGGCACGATCAGCTCGGCGCCCTGCAACAGCGTCGGGAAGATATCGATCAGCGACGAGTCGAAACTCAACGACGAAAACTGCAGCGCGCGGCTCTGCTCGGTCAGTTGCACATACTCGGCGTACCACGCGGTGAAGTGCGCGAGGTTGGCCTGGCTGAGCAATACCCCTTTGGGATGGCCGGTGGTACCGGAGGTGTAGAGCGCCATGCACGGCGCATCGAGGTCCGGGCGCTGGCGCATCAACGGTTGGTCGAAATCCACGCCCTCGATGTCGATCGCGCTGATGTCCAGACTGGGCATCTCGCACGCCAGTGGATGCTGCCCGTCGTGCAGCAGCAACACCGCGCCGGCATTCGACAGAATGTAGTGCTGACGTTGCAGCGGATGGCTCGGTTCCAGCGGCAGATACACCGCGCCGCTGCCGAGAATCGCCAGAATCCCCGCGTATAACGCGCTGCATTTCGGCAGGCAAATGCCGATCACCCACGGCCCGTCGAGTTGCTCGAGCATTGGCTGCAAGCGCTGCTGGATAGCGCGGCTGTGCGCATGCAGTTGCCGATAGCTGAGGGACGTGCCGGCAAGGTTCAGCGCCGGTCTTTCGGCGGACTGCGTGAAGCGCTGCTCAAGCCGCTCGATCATCGGCACCTGAGCGAGTTGCAGCAACCGAGGGTCAGCAGTGGAATTGAGCCGATGGATGAAGGCCAGGCGCTCCAGAAACCGCAGACTTGCCACTTGCTCGAAGTCCGCCGGGGTCGCTGGCTCGGCCAGTAGAAAATAGTCGGCGTCCCGCGAGAAACGACTGACCAGCAGCGCTACATGGTCAACCAGTTCCGCCACCGCCCGCAGGCGCAATGCCTGGCCGTTGCCCGAAGGTTCGTCGGCAATCGGCACGCGCGTCAGCAACGTCGAACCGTGCAAACACAGCAGGTCCAACGACGGAAGGCCTGAAGTCTGCGGCACGCCCATACCCAGTTGCAGCGTCAATCGCGATGTCGCGCTGAAGTCCACAAATGGCAGGCTTGTGTCATCGATCAGCAAATCAAACGTATACGCCGCAGGCTGGCCAACCTCCTCAATCCGCGTCAGTGAATGACCGTGTTGTTCGAGCTCCAGCGCCAGGTCGGTCAGGGCCTGGCTCTGCCCGATGAGCAGAATGTCGAGACGTCTCATGATGTACTCCTCGTTAAACCAGGTAGTCGCTCAGGGCTTCTTGAACGCACGGCGAATCGAGCAGCGAACTGCTGCGGAAAAACCGCACGATGTTGGCGACCAACGGGTGATGGCGGTTGATCGGGAAGGCCAGCCCCGACACTTCGCGCTTGAGTGCGCCGCGCGCGGCTTCGCTGATTTGCAAGGACTCGATCAGGCGGAAGTCGAACGACTTCTGAATGTCGTTGGTCAGGTAATGCCCGATAAACACCGGCAAGATCTGCGCGATGCATTGGCGGTCTTCTTCGCTTGCGGTGTGCCAGTAGATGCGCACCAGCCGCGCCCAGAACCCGGAGTGACGCCCCTCGTCGAGCAAGTGATCGGCCATCAAACCCTTGATCGATTGCTTGACCGTGTCGTCCTTGGCAAACGCCGCCACATCGCCGGTGACGGTGTTCTCGGCGATGGCCACGCAGATCAATTCCACGGCGCTGCGCAGGTGTTCCGGCGCGAGCGCCACGGCGGCCGGAATCGCCCGGCTCAGTTCGATTTCATCCGGCAGGTCGATGGGCGTGATGCCCGTCATGGCGACGGTTTGCTGCATGAAATCCATCGCCACCAGCGCGTGGTAATCCTCGTCCACCACCACGGTCATCGCGTCGTAACGGCAGGCGAACGGGAAGGCCACGGCAAAGCGGTTCTTGGCGATGCTGCGGGCGGTTTTGTCGACGATCTCGGTTTCGAAAATCACCACGTCATTGATGAATTTGTAGAGCGTCTGCACCAGGGCGAAATCCCGTTGCTCCGGGCATTCGCGCAGAAAAGTTTCGCTCAATACCAGCGGTTGGCGGCTGAGTGGGTAGATCAGCTTCGCGTCGTTCTCCAGTACGCGGCGCGGGCGGGTGCGGATGGTCGCGCGGCTTTCCCAGGCGTCGGCGAAGGATTGGTAGTCGGCGGCGTTCATGCGTTCATCTCCGCCACCGGTTCGCTCATGCTCAGGCGCAGGCCGTCCCACAGGGCGATACGGTTCTCCACGGCAGCGAGGGCGCTGGCGTAGACGTCTTCTTCTCGTTGTGGATCGCCATTGACCAATCGCGCGAGGAGTTTTTCCGCTGCCGGGCCGTGGTCTTTGGAGTCGACTTCGATGTGCCGTTCCAGGTAGTAACGGAAGGTCGGCGCCTGTTCGATGCCGATGCCCCAATCGTCGAGAATGCGCTGGAACATTTGGGGAATGACGCTCTCGCGCCCGTGCAAAAACGCCGCCGCAACGCTGTGGCCGGGCGCATGCAGCGCGGTGTGCAAGGTGTGGCGCACGAACTGCGCAGCGGCCGGATCGACCTCCACACTCTGCAACGCCACGTCATAACTCACGCCTTCTTGCTGCAGCGCCACGAAGCGTTCGACGGCGGCCGTGCTGGCACCCACTTCGCGCATTGCATCCAGATACAGTTCGAAATGGCTGTAATGGCCGTGGGAAGGACGATCATCGGACTCTTCGCCAAGCACGATCTCGTTGATCAGGCGCGCCGCCTGCGGATCGCTCGGCGGCAGCCACGGCAACTGAACGCAGGTCAGTTCCTGTTGCAGGCGCTTGGTCAGCGACATGAAGTCCCATACCGCAAACACATGGGATTCCATGAAACGTTGAAGCACCGAAAGCGAATGTATTTCAGAGAAAATCGGGTGAGCGCTAAGTTCTGCTTTTTTCTGATTAAGACGGTCTTTAGTCGATTTCATGGCGAGCCTATAAGTGATCCGTAGTGAGGGGTATTCAGTAAGTAACGGTGCTTTCATTAGTCTGATGGCGAGCGGGCGCCTCAAATGAATTGATCGGCGTTAGTTACATATAAGTCGTGCGGCCAGGGCTTGCAGGCCTTGGTCAGTGGTGGCGGAGAAAAACTAATACACGAATAAAGTGCTGGGCAAGTTATTTTTATACTATTTTAAAGTTTAACTTTTTCGGGCGTGAAAAGTTCCGATAAAACTTTTTGATCGGGTTTTATTTGGGCGTAGTTGCTCCTTCCGGCTTATATAAGTCGAAATCGAAATAAAGAGTGAATGCCTCACTCGAAGCAACTTTCTAAGGGTGATCGTTAGTGTCATTTGAGGGGTGGAAGTTGGCCGGGACGCCGCTGCTTCCTTTCCCGTGGCAAGACTCCTTCCTTAGGTTCTTGATATGGGGACAGCGCCGCTCATGCGGGGCGTCGCCCGTTTGTTATTCGTTGGCAGATCAAGAGTGAGCGTAAATCAAGGCAGCCGCTATCACCGACGCGTCATAGGGTCAGTGCAAGGGTCGGGTTTAGGAGGAAGGGGGTGAGGCGCGGCAAGCGCAGGCGAACAGGTAGCCCTGCTCGTGCCCTTGCCGGGGTGATTATTTATTTCGAGGTTTTACTGCTTTGTGCTTCGGGGCTGTCGAGATAGCGTGTGATGACCTCGACACCCCGGTTGAGGTGTTGTTCGAGCAGCTTCACCGAGCGCTCGATGTCGCGGCCTTCTACTGCTCGCAGCAACGCACGGTGATCTTCCTGGGACAGTTTGCCCAGCCCCATGGCTTCCAGGTTGAAGCGCAGGAAGCGCTCTTCTTCATTCAGGCCGTCTTCGACCAGCTTCAAAAGCCGACGGTTAGGCGCCTTGCAATACATCGACATGTGGAACAGGCGGTTAAGCCGGCCGATTTCGGTGTAGTCGTGTTCCGTTTCCAGTTCGTCGATGTAGCGGGCCGCCTGCTCCAAGTCTTCGGCGGTGAGCAAAGGGATCGACAGGCGCAGGGCTTCGGACTCCAGAAGGATCCGCAATGCGTAAGTCTCGACGGCGTCGCCCTGAACCAACGGCGCGACCACCGCACCTTTGTGGGCGACCACGTTGAGCAGCGCTTGCGCTTCGAGCTGGCGCAAGGCTTCACGGACCGGCATGCGGCTGACGCCGAACAGGTCGGCCAGGTCTTGCTGACGAAGGGCCGTGCCGCAAGGGATGCGACCATCGAGAATGGCGGCACGCAGGGTTTCTTCGATGACCGAGCGTGCCAGATGAGCGGGAATCGGCCCGTTGACCTTGATACTGCTGAGAGGGTTGGGCTTCTGTGTCACTACAACGCACCCTGAATGACTGAGGAAAATTTGGATCCAAGAGGACACTAGTGACTGCCTGATGGGTTGTCAAACGTACAGCGGGCCACACTCCCAGTTTAGCCGGCCCACAGTGATCTCACCGTGCCATTGTCTTTTAACAGGCTAACCTTCACCATCAATCGATTCCACCTGCCCACCCTGGATGCCTCGCATTGGCGGCACGTTTCGCGATCCCTCGGACCTTGCGCTGGTTGTGCTGCGCGTTGCTGCTGGCCGGTGTCATTCCGGGCGGCCTGCATGCCGACTGGGATTTTTCCCTGATCAGCCGCCGGGCGCAGGCCTTGTACGGGCCATTGGGCGAGGGTCGGCAGCGTATCGATGCCTGGCAGCAATTGTTGGCGACGCACAAGCAACTCGGCGAGCTGGACCAGCTCAATGTGGTCAACCAATTCTTCAACAAACAGATGCGCTATGAAGAGGACATCGACCTGTGGCACGAGGTCGATTATTGGGAAACCCCGATCCAAGCCCTGTGGAAAGGCGCCGGTGATTGCGAAGACTACGCCATCGCCAAGTATTTCAGCCTGCGCCGTCTCGGCGTTTCCAGCGACAAGCTGCGCATTACTTACGTAAAGGCCTTGAGTCTGAATCGCGCGCACATGGTGCTGACTTACTACGCCAGCCCCGAAGCCATGCCACTGGTGCTCGACAGTCTCATCGATGCAATCAAGCCTGCCAGCCAACGTACCGATCTATTGCCGGTCTACGCTTTCAATGCCGAAGGGTTGTGGTTGCCGGGTGCCAAGGGCAACAAGAAAGTGGGCGATACCAAACGGTTGTCCCGTTGGCAGGATGTGTTGAAGAAAATGCAGGCGGAAGGATTCCCGGTCGAAACGATTAACTAGGAGCACGCGCTCAGATGTCTTTGTTCAAACAGCTATTGATCGCTATTTGTCTGTTCCTGGTGGTCGCCTTCACCGGCAGCTTCATGGTCAGCCTCGAGAGCTCGCGCACCCAATACGTCAACCAGTTGCGCTCCCACGCCCAGGACGCCGCGACGGCGTTGGCGCTGTCGCTGACGCCGAACATCGACGACCCGGCGATGGTCGAGCTGCTGGTCAGCTCGATCTTCGACAGCGGCTACTATGCGAGCATCCGCGTGGTCGATCTGTCGAACGACAAGACCCTGGTCGAACGCAGCGGCATCCCGGCGGTGAACAACGTGCCGGACTGGTTCGTCAAACTGATCGGTCTCGAACCGGCCGGCGGCGATGCGATTGTCAGCCGTGGCTGGGAGCAGGCTGCACGGGTCGAAGTGGTCAGCCATCCGATGTTCGCGCGGGCCAAGCTTTGGCAGAGCGCACTGGGCAGCCTCGGCTGGTTGTTGCTCTGCGGTGCGGCGAGTGCGGCGCTGGGCGCGTTGCTGCTGCGCCGGCAATTGAAACCGCTGGACTACATGGTCCAGCAGTCCCACGCCATTGCCCGCCGGGAATTTCTCAGCCTGCCGGACCTGCCGCGCACACCTGAATTGCGTCGAGTGGTGCAGGCCATGAATCAGATGGTCGAGAAGCTAAAGGCGTTGTTCCAGGAGCAGGCCGAGCGCAGTGAAAAACTGCGCGCCGAGTCCTATCAGGACAACCTGACCGGGCTGGCCAACCGGCGCTATTTTGAAATGCAATTGAACGCACGGGTGAGCAACCCCGAAAAGGCGAGTTCGGGTTATTTGTTGCTACTACGGGTCAAGGATCTGGCCGGACTGAATCAGCGCTTGGGTGGCCAACACACCGATGATTTGCTGATAGCGGTCGCCGAGCAACTGTCCCGCGAGTGTGCCAAATACCCCGAAACGCTGAACCTCGTTACGCGGATCCGCGGCGGCGAATTTGCCGTGCTGGCGCCGGGACTGCTGCGCGCAGAAGCGTTGCAACTGGCGCAACACCTCGACAGTGCCTTGGCGAGCCTGCATGCGACCGGCGCCACCGACGTGGCCGCAGTGGCCTTCATCGGGCTGGCGCCTTTTGTCTATGGCGACGCCCCGCAAGCGGTGCTCGGGTTGGCGGATCAGGCCTTGGCGCAGGCCGAAGGCCTGGGTGATTCACGGTGGGTGTGCCTGGACCACGCAGCGTCGGCCACTGTCGGCGATGATCATCATGCCTGGCACAGCTTGCTCGATCAGGCACTGAAACAGCAGCGTTTCGAACTGTATTTCCAGCCGGTGGTGGCCAGCCAGGACACGGCGCTGGTGCTGCACTACAAAGTGCTTTCGCGCTTGATCGACGAGCAGGGCCAAGCGATCCCTGCCGGCCGGTTCCTGCCCTGGATCGAGCGTTTCGGCTGGAGCGCGCGCCTGGATCGCCTGATGTTGGAACGGGTGCTCGAGCAGATGGCCGACCATGAAGCATCGTTGGCACTGAACCTGTCCTCGGCGACGCTGGCCAATCCGCAGGCGCTGGGTAAAGTCTTTGATACTTTGCGTGCGCATGCCCATTTTGGGCCACGGCTGACGTTGGAAATCGGTGAGGAGCAACTACCCGAGCAGGCTGAGCTGGAAGAACTGACGCGGCAGCTACGTGAACTCGGCTTCTCGTTGAGCCTGCAACACTTTGGCGGGCGCTTCAGCATGATCGGCAACCTGGCACGGCTCGGATTGGCGTATTTGAAGATCGACGGCGTTTACATCCGCGCAATTGATCAGGAGAGCGACAAGCGTTTGTTCATCGAGGCGATTCAGCGGGCGGCGCACAGCATCGACTTGCCGTTGATTGCCGAGCGGGTCGAGACGGACGGGGAGTTGGCGGTGATTCGTGAAATGGGGGTTTTCGGCGTGCAGGGGCAGTTGTTTGGTGAGCCGAAGCCTTGGGGATAAGGCCCTGAAGTTGCTTTGTCTGTGCTGACGCCATCACGAGCACAGACAACGACAACGGTTGGATCAGATCAACCCCGTCTCATCATCATCAATCAATTGACTCAACCCACCCAACGCTTCCCGGGCCTGGGACCGGTCCATCAGTTTGGCTTGTGCGGCGGCCGGCAGGTCGGTGACGCGGATCACGCCTTTATCAGTCAGCACCTGAATCAGGTCGTCGAGTACCCGGATCATGTCCAGGTCACTTTGCCTCAATTGCTTGAGTTGTTTGATTTGCTGCAGTTGTTTGTGACTGGTGGCCACGACTTCGCTGGCGAACCAGGCTTGAAGGTCTGGGTGATCGGCCGGGAGCGTTTCGGTGGAGCCGATATAAGCCTCTGCTTCCACGCGCATCAGCTGGCCGTCTGCATTGCGTTGCACGTAGAACATTGAGCATCCCTCATGAATGACCCACATCGGTCTGTCAGCAGCATAGCCAACGGCGCGTTGTCTGGTGTTCAGTCGTCGTAAAACAGGCTTATAAAATTAAGTAACTCTTTGATTTAAAAGATATATACGAAACAACTAAACGTTTGTTTCTTAATTGCCTGGTACATGGTCCGCTTATTGCTCCGTTGTTTTTCATTGGCATGAAGTTGTCAACGACTCAATACCCTGCCATTCGGCGAAAAAATGAGCAGCCTTTCAGGCTTGAGCGGATAATCGCGCGCCGTCGAAGAGTGCCGTTTATTCGCTGAATGCATGCATAGATCGGCAGCCAAAAAAAAAAAACTGCGCCAAGTCAAAAAAATGGCGATTAAAAAATAATTTTGATCGCGATTAAGTATTAGGCTAGTGTAGTTCAAAATATTGACGATATCATTTTAGTGGCTCGGTTCGACGGACCGTCTCGAGCCTCGTGTTCTATCTCAGCAAGCGCCTCGGGCAGTCTTATGAATCGTACAGACGATATATCGAACCTGTTCAACAGGTTCGGGGCAAGTGCGGACAGCTATCTCGAATTCGATAGCCATTTTGACTATAAAGAAAAGCCGTTGGCGCTGGTGCCGACTACGCCTGTGTCCGTGGTGATTGACGCCCCTCAGGCCGCTATTGGGGTGGTTGAAGCCGCACCGGTCGATCGCCCGATCCAAGATGCTGCTGAACTGTCGCCAACCCAAACCCCCCAGGTCGCCGCACCGCTTCGTCATTTACTGGCCGAGGTCGCGCTGGCGCGCCAGGCGGAGGCGCAAGCACGCAACGAAGAGGCACTGCGCCAAGTGTTGCCCAATGGTCGCCCGAGCAAAACCAAAGCGCATGTCATCGCGCTGATATCGGGCAAGGGCGGCGTTGGCAAAAGCACCCTGGCCTCGGCGCTCGCCACCCTCTTGCGGGTTGAGCACGGGCAGACGCTGGCCATCGACCTCGATCCGCAAAATGCCTTGCAGCATCACCTGGGTGCCGAGCCGGATGTGGCCGGCATGGGCAACGCCAGCCTTCAGGGTGAAAACTGGAATTCGCTGTTGTTGGCCGGGCCGGCAGGCTCATTGTTGCTGCCTTATGGTGCAGTCACTGAAGATGAGCGCCGGACGCTGGAACGCTACCTGGAAAACGATGAGTTCTGGCTGGCCCGTCAGCTGGCAAGCATGGCCCTGGGCGAAAACGACGTGGTGATTCTCGACACACCACCCGGTCGCACGGCATACCTGGACCAGGTCTTGATGGTGGCTGATCAGGTGCTGGTGGTGGTTACCGCCGACGCCGCGTGTTTCCTGACGCTGGACCCGATGCAGCGTTTGCTCGACGAACGCAAGGCCCGGGGACAAGTACAGCAGTGCAATTACGTGATCAATCAATTCGACGCTTCCCGAGCGTTTTGCCGGGATATGCAAGAGGTGCTCAAGCGCCGTCTCGGTAACGAACTGCTGGGGACCGTGGCGCTGGATCACGGCGTCGGCGAGGCGTTGGCGTACGGTCAAAACCCGTTGCTGAAGGCGGGTTTTTCCCCTGCGTGTCGAGACATGCGAGTACTGAGTGACACGCTCAAGGCGCAGTTGCAATCCATGGATATCGCGGAGTCGTACGCGTCGTGATTACAGCCTCTGCTCCCGATACCGAAGTCCTGACCCGTTCACAGCGTTGGGCTCAAGCGTTGTCGGATCGCGTGGACAGCTTGCCCAAGGCATTGCGTAAAGCGTTGACCCTCGGCGTGACCTTGATGTGCGCGCTGTTGGCCGTTTTTATCATCACGGTGCCGTTCGATCTGTACTCGCAGTGCATCTTTGCGGCGGGCTGTTTCGCCACCGCGTTGGTGCTGCGCAAGATCCCGGGGCGCCTGACGGTGATGGTGATGATCGGTTTGTCACTGACGGCCTCTCTGCGTTATCTGTACTGGCGGCTGACGTCCACCCTCGGTTTCGAGGGCTGGCTGGACATGGTGTTTGGCTACGGCCTGGTCATGGCCGAGCTGTACGCGATGATCGTGCTGGTGTTCGGTTACATCCAGACCGCCTGGCCGCTGCGCCGCAAACCCATATTGATGAGCGGCCCACCCAGTGAATGGCCGACGGTCGATGTGTTCATCCCGTCGTACAACGAAACACTGGATATCGTCAAAGTCACCATCTTCGCCGCCCAGGCCATCGACTGGCCACGCGACAAACTGCGCGTGCATGTACTCGATGACGGGCGCCGCGAAGACTTCCGCGAGTTCTGCGAGCAGATCGGCGTCAACTACATCGTGCGTGACAACAACCGCCACGCCAAGGCAGGCAACCTCAATGAAGCGCTGAAGGTCACCAGTGGCGAGTTCGTGGCCATTTTCGACGCCGACCACGTCCCCACGCGCTCGTTCCTGCAGGTGAGTATCGGCTGGTTCCTCAAGGACCCGAAGTTGGCGATGCTGCAAACGCCGCACTTCTTTTTCTCGCCCGACCCGTTCGAAAAAAACCTCGACACGTTCCGTTCCGTGCCGAACGAAGGCGAGCTGTTCTACGGCCTCGTACAGGACGGCAACGACCTGTGGAACGCGACGTTCTTCTGCGGTTCCTGTGCGGTCATCCGTCGTGAACCGTTGCTTGAAGTCGGTGGCGTGGCCGTCGAGACCGTGACTGAAGACGCTCATACGGCGCTCAAACTCAACCGTGCCGGCTACAACACCGCGTACCTGGCCATTCCTCAGGCGGCGGGCCTGGCGACTGAAAGCCTGTCACGCCACATCAGCCAGCGCATTCGCTGGGCGCGGGGCATGGCGCAGATTTTCCGCACCGATAACCCGCTGTTCGGCAAAGGCCTCAGCCTGGGCCAGCGTCTGTGCTACGTGAACGCGATGCTGCACTTTTTCTATGGTTTGCCGCGTCTGGCGTTTCTTACCGCGCCGCTGGCCTTTCTGATTTTCGACGCGCGGATCTACCACGCCTCGGCATTGATGATTACCGCTTATGTGCTGCCGCACATCCTCCACGCCAGTCTGACCAACTCCAGCATTCAGGGGCGGTTCCGCCATTCGTTCTGGAACGAGGTCTACGAGACGGTACTGGCCTGGTACATCATGGGCCCGGTGCTGATGGCGCTGGTCAATCCCAAGTTCGGCGGGTTCAACGTGACCGACAAGGGCGGGATCATCGACAAGAAGTACTTCGAGTGGAAGCTGGCGCGCCCCTACATCATCCTGCTGGCGTTGAACGTCGCCGGTCTGATCATTGGTCTGGTGAAGCTGGCCGAGGGTGCGGACGATGCGGCGACCACGATCCTGATCAACCTGGCCTGGACGGTTTACAACGTCATCATCACCAGCGCCTCGGTGGCGGTGGCCAGTGAAACCCGGCAGATGCGTTCCGAGCCGCGTGTCGCGGCGGTGCTGCCGATGCGCCTGACCCGTGCCGATGGCAGCGTCATCGAAGGCTCGACCCTGGACTTCTCGCAAAAAGGCCTGGGCTTCCGTTTGCCGGAAGGGGTGATGGTTCCCCAAGGCGAACGGGTGCAGATTTCGCTGTTCCGCAATCAACACCTGAGCGTGTTCCCGGCGGTGATTGTGTTCAGTCGCGGCAACGTTTTGGGGGCGCAGTTCGATCAGTTGACGCTGCGCCAACAAAGCGAACTGGTGCGCTTGACCTTCTCGCGAGCCGACACCTGGGCGTCGACCTGGGGCAGCGGTCAGGTTGATACGCCGCTGGTGGCGTTGCGCGATGTCAGCGCCATTGGCTTGCGCGGCATCTACGAACTATTCAAGGCCACGGTCCTGGAAGCGCAGGCATGGCTGCGCAACCGTCGTCCATCCCCCCCCCTCTTAGAAAACGTTCTGGACAAGTGATGAACTCGAAGTCTTTCGCTGTCGGTAACCTGCGCGGCGCTCGCCGTATTCTGGCTCGTGCGACCTGCACCTTGCTGGCGTTGGGGAGTGGTGCTGCGGCGTTTGCCGAAACGGCGCCGGTGACCGGTGCTACGGCAGGTGTCGGCAACTACAGCCTGACGCTCAAGCAGTTGGGTCGGAACTATCCGATGACCCTGCGCGGCGTGGAATCCAGCGACAGCGTCAACTTCGACGTGCGCGCCGATGCAATCGTGACCGGCGCGCACCTGACGTTGCAGTACACCTATTCCCCTGCGTTGTTGGCCGACCTTTCGCAGATCAACGTGATGGTCAACGACGAGGTGGCTGCCAGCCTGCCTTTGCCCAAGGAAAACGCCGGGGTGATGCAAAAGCAGGTGGTGGAGATTCCCGCCCACCTGATCACCGAGTTCAACCGTTTGAGCCTGCAGTTCGTCGGCCATTATTCGATGAGTTGCGAGGACCCGCAGCACTCCAGCCTGTGGGCCAAGATCAGCAACAGCAGTCAGCTCGACATTCAAGTGTCGCCACTGTCCCTGCCGGACGATCTGGCGATCCTGCCTCTGCCGTTTTTCGACCGTCGGGATGCGCGCCAGCTGAGCTTGCCGTTTGTGTTTGCCACCGCGCCTGATAACAGCACCCTGGAAGCCGCCGGCGCACTGTCGTCCTGGTTCGGCGCGCAGGCCAGCTATCGCGGCGCGATGTTCTCTTCGCACTTCAACCAGTTGCCGGCCAGCGGCAATGCCGTGGTGCTGCTCAGTGGTCCAGATGCGCTGAAACTGGGCCCGTTGACTCTGCCGGCCGCGACAGGGCCGACCCTGACGCTGATGAGCAACCCCAACGATGCCAACGGCAAACTGCTGATCATTACCGGTCGCGATGGCGCCGAGCTCAAGCGTGCCGCGACTGCGCTGGTGCTGGGCAGCCAGGCATTGTCGGGCAGCCGCGTCGTCATCGACCATCTCGACAACGTGCAGCCCCGCAAGCCGTACGACGCACCGAACTGGTTGCCCACCGATCGCCCGGTCAAGCTGGGTGAATTGATTGCGGCCAAGCAGTTGAACGTCGCCGGCTACAACCCGGGCGAGATCACCGTGCCGCTGAATTTCCCGCCGGACCTGTTCACCTGGCGCGACGATGGCGCACCGCTGGACCTCAAATACCGCTACACCCCCCAGGAGAAATCCTCCAACTCGTCGTTCATTGTCAGCTTCAACGACGGGCTGATTCAGTCTCGTAACCTGCCGTCCCAGGACAAACTCGACAGTGGTGTGCTCAGCGCACTGAAGACCAACGACAGCCTGGCCCGCGAGGTTCGTGTGCGCCTGCCATTGAACTCGGTCGCCCTGCAATCGCGTCTGCAACTGCGCTACATGTTCGATTACATCAAACAGGGCGAGTGCGGCGACATCATCATCGACAACATGCGCGGCAGCGTGGACCCGGAATCGACCCTCGACCTGAGCGGCTACGACCACTTCATGGCCATGCCGAACCTTGGCGTGTTCAAGGACGCGGGCTTCCCGTTCACTCGCTTGGCCGACCTGTCGCAAACCGCCGTGGTGCTGCCGGACAACGCCGGGGCTGCGGATCTGGATGCCTACCTCACTGTGCTCGGACGGTTTGGCCAGTCCACCGGTTACCCGGCCACTGGCGTACAGGTGATGCAAGCGGCACAGGTCGCCGCGGCTGCCGACAAGGATCTGCTGGTGTTGGCCTCCGGTGCCAACCAGCCGCTGCTGACCCAATGGGCCGATCGCCTGCCGGCGGCCGGGAATGACGGCCAGCAACGTTTCGAATTGTCCGATTTGCCCATGCGCGTGCGGGACTGGTTCAGCCCCGACCCGGATGCCAACCAGCGCAAGGCGCGACTGGCCATGGCGTTTTCCGGCGGGCAGCGCAGCACCTACCTGACCGGTTTCGAGTCGCCGCTAAAGAGCGGTCGCAGTGTCGTGGTCATTGCCAGCGACCGGCCGGAGGGTCTCATCGACGCGACCAAGGCGTTGATCGGTGGCGAGGAATACACCCAGTCGATCCAGGGCAGCCTGGTGGTGGTTCGCGGCAAATCCATCGAAGCGCTGGTGGCGGACGAGCAGTACTACGTTGGCGATCTCGGACCGTTCAAGTACGTGCAATGGATGTTGTCGCGGCATGTGGGCTGGATGTTTGCGCTGACCGGGCTGGCCATTTTGCTGCTCAGTGGTCTGGCGTACGTGTCGCTGCGCGCCCGGGCCAAACGACGTCTTGAGGTGTGATGAGCGTGCCCGCCTTCGCCCATAAACGCCCGCGCCGCGCCGCCATGATCGCGCTGTCGACGCTGCTGCTGGCATGGCTGCTGCCCGCCACCGCCCAGGCGCAACGCTGCGAGGCATCGACCTGGCCGTTGTGGCAGACGTTCGTCGAGCACTTTGTGCAACCCGACGGGCGTGTGGTGGATGCCAGCACGCCGCAACGTCACAGCTCGTCTGAAGGTCAGTCGTACGCCATGTTCTTCGCCCTGGTGGCGAATGACCGCGTGACCTTCGACAAGCTGTGGCGCTGGAGTCAGGACAACCTCGCCCAGGGCAATATCAAGAGCAATCTGCCGGGTTGGTTCTGGGGCCTGGACGAACAGGGCACCTGGCGCCTGCTGGACAGCAATTCGGCATCTGATGCCGATCTCTGGTTCGCCTATGCGTTGCTCGAAGCCGGAAGACTTTGGCACAACGACGCCTACACCCAGACGGCGCGCCAGATTCTGCACAACGTCGCCACCCAAGAGGTCGAAGACCTGCCGGGGCTGGGCAAAATGCTGATGCCGGGCAAAGTCGGTTTTATCAAACCCGACCTCAACAAACCCGAACTGTGGCAGCTCAACCCCAGTTACCTGCCGATTCCGGTGCTGCGCCGATTCGCCGACATCGATCACAACGGACCGTGGGCGGAAATCGCCACGAACACCGCGACCCTGATCAAGGCCGTCAGCTACAAAGGCTTTGTGGCCGATTGGGTCAGTTATCGCCGTACCGGGCCGGGCAAGGGCGAGTTCATCGTCGACCCGGTCAAGGGTGAGTTGGGCAGTTACGATGCGATCCGCGCGTACCTGTGGGCGGGCTTGATGCCGGTCAAGGACCCGCTGCGCAAACCGTTGCTCGGCAGCCTGGGCGGCATGCTCGCCGCCACGCTCGCCGACGGTGTGCCGCCGGAGCAAGTCCAGGTGCTCAGCGGTCAGCGCAGCGGTGCCGGACCGTTCGGATTTTCCGCCGCGCTGCTGCCGTATTTCAAAGCGCTGGGCACTGCGTCGCTGCAACAGCAGCAGGCCTTGCGCGTGCAGCAACTGATGGCCCAGACCCTGACCCCCGAAGCGGTCCAGGCGAAGCAGCCACCCTATTACTTTTTTGTACTGAGCCTGTTTTCGCTGGGCTACATGGACAACCGCTACCACTTCCTCGATCACGGGAAGTTGCAACCGATGTGGGAGAAGCAATGCCAGCGCGCCGTCACGCCATAGCCTTCGGGATATTTGCCGCCCTGATCCACAGCAGCAGCTTTGCCGCGCTCAACGACGCCGGCAAGGCGCTGTTGCAACAGGGGCAATACTGGCAGGCACAAGGTGACCAGGCCCGGGCCACCGAAGCCTGGAAAAAACTGCTGCTGATCGATCCGCAGCAAGCCGATGCGTTTTACGGTCTGGGCTTGCTGGAGCTCAAGGCCAACCGCCCTGCGGGCGCCAATCGCTACCTGGATCAGCTCAAGCAAACCCATCCCGGCGAGTCGCAAACGTTGTTGCTGGAGCAAGCCATCGCCTTGCAGAGCGGCAACAACCTCGATCAGTTGGAGCAGGCGCGTTTGCTGGCGACGGCGGGCGAGCTGGACAAGGCCATGCCGATCTATCGGCAGATTTTCGCGGGCAAGGCACCTCAAGGGGAGCTGGGCCTGGAGTTCTACAACTACCTGGGCTACACGGCCGGCGGCTGGACCGAGTCGCGCCAGGGCCTGGAGCGTTTGCTGCAACAGAGCCCGAACAATGCCAAGGTCAAACTGGTGTTGGCCAAACTGCTGCTGCGTAACGAGGCTACCCGAACCGACGGTATTCGCCGCTTGGGACAGCTGTCGACCCTGCCCGAACTGGGCGGTGAAGCCACCGAGAGTTGGCGCGAAGGTCTGGTGTGGCTGGGTTCGCCACGTGCGGCGGAGATCCCTTTGTTCGAGGAGTACCTCAAGGCCAATCCGGACGATGCCGAGATTCGCACGCAAATGAACAGCCGTGGCACGGCCGCCGTGGCTGCCCAGCAGAATCCGAATCTGGCCCGCGGTTTCAAGGCGCTTCAGGACAACCAACTGAATGTCGCCGAGCAAGCCTTTCTGGCGCGACTCAAAGAACAAGCGCAGGACGCCGACGCGTTGGGCGGCCTGGGGATTGTTCGTCAGCGTCAGGGCCGTTTGAGCGACGCCAATGAACTGCTCAAGCGTGCCGCCGGCCGTGGCGGCAACCCGCGCTGGCAAGCGGCGCTGGAGAGCAATCGCTACTGGGATCTGCTGGGCCAGGCCGACAAGGCCAAAACCGATCACGATCTGGTGCGCGCACGCAGCCTGTTGCAACAGGCCATCGCCAGTAAACCGCGACAAGTCGAAGGCTATGTCGCCCTGGGCGGCGTGCAAGCGGAGCAGAACCAGTTGGACAATGCCGAGGCGAGCTATCGTCAGGCGCTGACCCTGGACAACGACAACCCTGCGGCCGTGTTGGGGCTGATCACCGTGCTGGCGCAAAACGGCCAGGCCAGCCAAGGGTTACGAATGATCGAAGGGCTGAACGCTGCCCAGCAAAAACGCCTTGGCGATTTGCGGCCATTGCGTGCCGCCGTCGCGGTCGGCCAGGCGAAAAATGCCGAGCGCAGCGGCGACCTCAACGGCGCGATTGCCGCGCAACAGGAAGCAGTGCGCAACGACCCGCAGAATGTCTGGACGCGCTATGACCTGGCGCGCCTGTACGTGCAGGCGAAGGCCCCGGACAAAGCCCGGCAGACCATGGCAGAGCTGTTGAAAGCCGATCCGCAGCGTGTCGATGCGCTGTACGTCAGCGCGTTGCTGTCGAGCCAGTTGGGCGAATGGTCGACCGCGCAAAGCACGCTGGAGCGCATCCCGGTGAGCCAGCGCAGCACAGCCATGCAACAACTGGCCAACGAGGTTCAAGTGCAATCCCTGGCCAGCCAGGCTTCAACCCTGGCCAAACAGGGTGACCGCAGCCAAGCCATCACCCTGCTGCGCCGTGCCGAACTGGCCGCCAACGGCAAACCTGAATCGTTGGGCATGCTGGCTTCGGCGTACGTCGATGCCGGTGATACCGAACACGCATTGTCGATGCTGCGCAGCGCCATGGCGCAAAGCAGCACACCGTCGGCGTCGCTGCGCCTGGCGTATGCCGGCGTGCTGCTGAAAACCGGTGACGACGTGCAGGTCAATCAGATCCTGCACGAGTTGCAGAGCCAGCCATTGGCGGCGGCGGATCAGCGCAATTATGACCAACTGTTGTACCTGTACACCGTGCGTCAGGCCGATCTGTTGCGGGAGAAGGGCGACCTCGTGGCGGCCTACGACACGCTCGCACCAGCCCTGGCCCAACGCCCGAACGATCCCTTGGCGGTTGGCGCGCTGGCGCGCATGTACCTGGCCAACAACAACGCCAAAAAAGCCATCGAGCTGTATCAACCGTTGCTCGACCAGGCGCCGAATGATCCGCAGTTGCAGATCGGCATGGCCCAGGCCTTGAATCAGTCCGGCGATTATCGCGGCGCCGAGAAAGCCATGGACAAGGCGCTGGAACTGGCGCCGAACGATGCGCCGATTCTCGCCACCGCTGCCAGTCTGTATCGCGCCCAAGGCAAGAACGCCAAGGCTGCGCAACTGTATGCGCGCGCCCTGGCACTGCAAGCGCCGAGCAAGGAAGAAGCCAATCCGTTTGCCGGGACCGTGGCCGCCAACCCATTTGTGGGCAAGGCCGGCCAGCGCAGTCAATCGCGGCTGGCCGAGGCCACGCTGTCACAAATTCCGGCACCCGCGCAGGTGCAAGTTGCGCAGGCGGCGGATGAGGCCGAGCCCACCACATCGAATACCCTGGCAATGAACGGCAGCGCAGGCGCTTACGCTGCGCAGCCCGCGCGCGCCGGCTTCGATGACACTCGCCGTTCGGCCCCGGCCAAGCCGACGGACCCGCAGGCAGAAGCCCGTCAGGCGATGCAAAGTGCGCTTGATCAGATTGATCAGGAGCGCAGCCCGCGTGTCACTCAAGGCGTGACCATCCGCAGCAATGACAGCGAGGCGGGCCTGAGCAAAATCACCGACGTCGAAACGCCGCTGGAAATCAGTGTGCCGCTGGACGATGACCGTCTGGCGCTGCGGGTGACACCGGTGTCGCTGAACGCCGGTGGCATCAGTGATCCTGCGAAGTCACGCTTCGGTGGTTTCAATGAACAGCAAATGGCCGCGTTGCAAGCCCAATTGGCGAACAACACGGACCCGGCCCAGAGCGATTTTCTGCGTAACCAGATCAGCGGTCCGGTCGGGCGCCAAAAGGACACGGGTGTCGGTCTGGCCGTGGCTTACGAGAACCCGTCGCTGGGGCTGAAAACCGATGTGGGCGCCAGCCCCATGGGTTTCCTCTACAGCACCGTGGTCGGCGGTATCAGCCTTGATCGCTCGTTCACCGAAGGCAGCGATTTCCGCTACGGCCTGAGCCTGTCGCGGCGCCCGGTGACCGACAGCCTGGTGTCTTTCGCCGGTGCGCGAGACGCTCGCAGTGGCCTGGAATGGGGCGGCGTCACCGCCAACGGCGGGCGTTTGCAGTTGAGCTATGACAATGGCGACTACGGCGTCTATGGCTACGGCGGCCTGCACAAACTGGTGGGCAACCATGTCGAATCCAACAGCCGTGCCGAGGCCGGTACCGGGGTCTACTGGTACTTGCTCAATGACGACAGCCGTCAGTTGACCGCCGGCCTGAGCCTCACCGGCATCAGCTACGACAAGAACCAGGGCAACTTCACCTACGGCAACGGCGGTTACTTCAGCCCGCAAAACTTCTTTTCCATCGGCGTGCCGATCGGCTGGTCACAACGCACCGACCGCTTGAGTTATTCGATCAAGGGCTCGGTTGGCGTGCAGCACATCGAGCAGGATGCGACCCCGTATTTCCCGAACGACGACGACATGCAGAGCGTGCTGAATCAAGTATCGCAGCAGTACGCCACGGCCGGGATCATTGTGCCGACCCAGTACTCGGGACAGAACAAGACAGGCGTCGGTTACAACCTGAACGCGGCCGCCGAGTACCGTTTTGGCGACAACGTCTTCCTGGGTGGCAGCTTCGGCCTGGATAACGCCCAGGACTACAAGCAATTCACCGGTGGTTTGTACCTGCGGTACATGTTTGAAGACTTCACCGGTCGCATGGCGATGCCGGTCAGCCCTTACCGTTCCCCTTATTCGAATTAAGCAGCAGGAGTTTGCACCGTGGCAGTATCGATTCTGGCAGGCATGACCATTTTGATGATTGGCGACAGCCACCTGGCGACGCCTGACTATCTGATTTCCTCCCTGCATGACAGCCTGGTTGCCCAGGGGGCGACCGTGCATACCTTGGGTATTTGCGGCGCCAACGCCGGTGACTGGCTCAAAGCCACGCCGGGTACCTGCGGTGGCGCCGAGCGCCGCGGCACGGAAAAAACCGTCGTGCTCGGTGGCAAAGCCGCGACCTTGCCGATCAGCCAGTTGCTGGCCACCGACAAACCGGACCTGGTGTTGATTGTCATGGGTGACACCATGGCCAGCTACACCAAGCCGGCGTTCCCGAAAGCCTGGCTGTGGCAGCAGACCACGGCGCTGACCAAGGAAATCTCGGCCAACGGCACCCGTTGCGCGTGGGTCGGCCCGAACTGGGGCACCGAAGGCGGCAAATACGGCAAGACCTTTGCCCGAGTCGAGATGACCTCCAAATTCCTCGCCGCCAACGTGGCGCCGTGCAGCTACATCGACTCGCTGCAGTTCTCCAAGCCGGGCCAGTGGGCCACGGTGGACGGTCAGCATTTGACCGCGCCGGGCTACAAGACCTGGAGCGCTGACATCAGCAAGGCCTTGCTGGAAACCCCGGCCGTCAAGGAAGCCAAGAAATGATCAAGCTGTTCGCGGCGCTCGCGGCCGTTCCGGTGTTGTCGATCAGTACGCTGGCCCACGCCGAAGTGGCGTTGTACCCCACCGGCCCGGCCGAAGATTCGGCGTTCATCCGCTTCGTCAACGCCGGCACCGCACCGCTGGACGTGATCGCGCAGGCCGGGCAACCGCCGCTGCGTCTTGAAGTGGCCGCACCGGTGTCGTTGTTTTTCCCGGTGCAGGCCAGCAATCCGATCAAGGGCAGCCTGGTCAGCGGTGCGCAAAAACTGGCCATGGATTTGAAAGTCGAGCCCGGTGAATTTGCCACCGTGCTGGTGTTGCCGGACGGCGCTGGCCTCAAGCAAGTGGCCGTGCGCGAACAGCCGGACGACTTCAACGGCCTGAAAGCGTCGCTGGCGTTCTTCAACGTCGACGCTTCGTGCGCCGACGCCAGTTTGCGTCCAGCCGGGCGTACCGCCGACCTGTTCAAAGCGGTGCCGGTCGACAGCTTGCAACGTCGCTCGATCAACCCGGTGAGCCTGTCGGTGCAACTGGTGTGCGCCAACGCCAACGTCGGCGCGCCGCTGGACCTGGGGGAACTCAAAGCGGGTGAGCGCTACAGCGTGCTGCTGGTGCCGTCGGCCGCAGGACCACGTGTGTTGAACGCCACGGACTCGTTGTCCCACTGATCGGATCTCGCCGCTGCCATGGTTTTCGCCTCGTTAGAGTTCCTGACATTGTTTTTGCCAGCGTTTCTGCTGGTCTACGCCTTGGGCCGACCGGCCTGGCGCAATGTCATCCTGTTGCTCGGCAGTTGGCTTTTCTACGGCTGGCTGAGCCCGTTGTTCCTGACGCTGCATATCGTGCTGACGATTGTGGCGTGGGTGGGCGGCCTGCTGGTGGATCGCGCACCGGACGGCTCCCGTGGACGAGTGCGGCTGTTGATCGCGCTGATCGTGTTCAACACGGCGGTGTTGTGCTGGTACAAATACGCCAACATCCTCGCCGGGACCTGGAGTGAGCTGATCACTTATTACGGGGCGATGCCGCTGGAATGGCAGCGGGTGGCGCTGCCGGCGGGCCTGTCGTTCATCGTGCTGCAGGCGATTTCCTATCTGGTGGACGTGCATCGGCATACCGTGCCGGTGGAGCGCAGTTTCATCAATTACGCCACGTACATTTCCATGTTCGGCCACTCCATCGCCGGCCCGATCATTCGTTATGACTGGGTGCGCCGGGAGCTGACGCAGCGGTATTTCAGTTGGCAGAATTTCTCCCTCGGTGCGCGTCGTTTCATGATCGGCATGTGCATGAAAGTGCTGGTGGCCGACACGCTGTCGCCGCTGGTGGACGTCGCGTTCCACCTGGAAAACCCGTCCTTTGTCGACGCCTGGATTGGCTGCCTGGCCTACTCGCTGCAACTGTTTTTCGACTTTGCCGGCTACAGCGCCATGGCCATCGGCCTGGGCCTGATGCTGGGCTTTCACTTTCCGGAAAACTTCAACCGGCCGTACCTGGCCAGCAGCATCCAGGACTTCTGGCGGCGCTGGCATTTGTCGCTGTCGAGTTGGCTGCGCGATTACCTCTACATCGCCCTTGGCGGTAACCGCAACGGTGCGTGGAAAACGTACCGCAACCTGTTCCTGACCATGGCCATCGCCGGTCTGTGGCACGGCGGCGACAGCTGGAATTACCTGTTGTGGGGTTCGGCGCACGGGGTCGCATTGTGCGTTGATCGCCTCTGGTCCCGTTCTCGTTTGCCAGGCATTCCACCGCTGCTTTCGCACAGCCTGACGTTGTTGTTTGTGTTCCTCGCCTGGACGCTGTTCCGCGCGCCGGATTTCCATTCGGCGATGACCATGTATGCCGGGCAGTTTGGCCTGCATGACTTTGCGTTGGGTGATGCGCTGGCGGTGACCTTGCGTCCGGTGCATGGGCTGGCAGCGATGCTCGGCCTGGTGTGCATCCTCGCGCCACTGTTGCAAAGTCGTGTCGAGCAACGGTTTGCCCGTCACGCCTTGTTCGTTCCGATCACGGCCCTGTGGCCGGTGGCGGGGTTCCTGCTTTCGTTTGCGTTGATCGCGAGCCGTGAAGCCGTACCCTTTCTGTACTTTCAGTTCTGATGACCGCGCCCATGACTGCTTCGTCTCCCGCACCGGCTCAACCCTGCGAACGTACCGCCCGCATCAGCAAGCTGTCGGGCGTCGTGTTCGTGGCTTTTCTGGCGCTGGCTTTCGCTTCTTGCGTCTGGCTGCTGGCGAGCGGAAAAGTCGAGTTCATGCCGCCCAAACTGACGCCTCAGGCCGCACTGGAAGGCGACATCACCCACAAGATTGCCAAGCAGTTGTCGCAGGCGACAATGCCTGAGCAGGCGGCGGATCTGGAGCGCGGCGCAAGCTGGCTGGTGCTGCACGATACCGGCCCACGGGTGCGCTCGGGGTGTGCCGGCTGGTTGTTCCTGACCGATGAGATGCGCATCAACCGTCACGCCCGCGCCAATGCCGACACCAAGGCTGGCGTGGTGCGTGAACTCCAACAACGCTTGGCCAAACGCGGCATCACGTTGTTGGTGGCGGTGGTGCCGGACAAGAGCCGCATCGTTCAGGCGCAACTGTGCGACCTGCGTCGCCCGGCGATGTTGCAGGACCGCGCCGTGGCGTGGGTCGATGGGCTGAACAAGGCGGGTGTCGCCGCTGTGGACCTGGCGCCGAGCCTGCAACCGTTGGGCGCCGACGCGTACCTGCGCACCGACACCCACTGGAGCGAAACCGGCGCCGCTGCCGCTGCCAAAGCCGTGGCCGCGCACGTGCAGCGCATGGGCATCAGCGCCACGCCGCACAAGGATTTCGAGGCGCAGGTGCAGGAACCGGCACGCCGTCCGGGCGACCTGGTCAGGCTCGCCGGTCTGGAGTGGCTGCCGGTGACACTGCAACCGACTCCGGAAACCGTGGCGACCACGCAGATCAGCGAGAAAGTGGCCGCAGCGCCAAGCGGCGGCGATAACCTCGATGACCTGTTTGGCGATGACAACCTGCCGAACGTGGCACTGATCGGAACCTCGTTTTCGCGCAATTCCAACTTTGCCGGGTTTTTGCAGCAGGCGCTGGGTGCGCCGATTGGCAATTTCGCCAAGGACGGTGGTGAATTTTCCGGTGGCGCCAATGGTTATTTCAACAACCCGGCGTTCAAGCAGACGCCGCCCAAACTGATCATCTGGGAAATTCCCGAGCGTGATCTGCAAACGCCTTACAGCGACGTCATCGTTTGGGGTCAATAGCGGTTTCATCGCCGGCAAAAGAGCCTGCCCGGCAATCTGTTCAAGCCCATATTCGAGGATGTGAGGTGTTGCACGCACGATGGTTTTTGGTCAGATGAGGGGAGAGTCAAATGCATTGCTGGCCACTATTTTTCCTCGCATTCAACTTTTCCATTGATGTGAATCAAGCTTGCAGGCGCGCAGTGGCGGCATATTGATATCGGCGTAAGACCTATACTTTTTCTAATAAAGGGACGTGCCCGCATGTTGATCCTCCCATTGTCTTCGCAGAGCCTTGCTACACGCGTCATTCCTTTCTACATGCCGTTACGATTTCACCTCCAAGCCCGTCATTGACTCCTCATTTCGATTGAATCCATCGCATCCGAAAGTCGGCTGGGTCTGCCTCGCCGAGCGTTTGATGTTTGGGACGTGCCCAGTTCCTCATTTCCTCCCAATCAGTAGATCACCGCCATGTCGTACCGTAAGGATCTTTCGCAAATCTTCATCCAGACCCTGGAGCAGAGCGTTGATAGTGTCGTGGTCATCGACAGCCAAAACCGGATCATTCTGTTCAATGAGGCCTCGGAAAAGCTCTGGGGATACGGCAGTCACGAGGTGATGGGGCGAAATGTCGAGCAGTTGGTGCCGAAACTGATTCGTCCCCTGCACGACGGTTATATCGAAGCGAACCGACGCACCGGAATCAATAAAATCGTCGGCACCAGTCGCGATGTGCTGATCGAGTGCAAGGACGGCACCCGACGCTGGGGGTCGATGTCCATTTCAAAGATCGAGGC
This sequence comes from Pseudomonas sp. 300, assembly GCF_055803035.1. Classification (NCBI taxonomy): domain Bacteria; kingdom Pseudomonadati; phylum Pseudomonadota; class Gammaproteobacteria; order Pseudomonadales; family Pseudomonadaceae; genus Pseudomonas; species Pseudomonas sp. 300. The sequence continues at coordinate 112,442 of NZ_JAVLRV010000001.1, forward strand.
TCAGGGGCAGATCCTCTACGCCGCGTTTATCAAAGACGTTACCCGGCAACATGAAGAGCAGCGCCAGTTGTATCTGTTGTCATTGGTGGTCGATACCACGGACAACGCGATCATCATCACTGACGCGTCGTGGTCGATCATTTACGTCAATGACGGCTTCACTCAAATGTTTGGCTATAGCGCACAGGACGTCGTCAACAAAACACCGATTGACGTATTGGCTCCGTACTTCACGCATTCACGCATCGCAGCGATCCGCCGCCAACTCCTCAAGAGCAATGCCTACCATGGTCAGGAATTCGGTTATGACCGCGGCGGCCAACGGGTGTGGTGCAACGTCACTACGTACCCGGTTAATGACGTTCACGGGCACATGACCAATACCGTGAGTGTGATGATCGATGTGACCCTTACGCGCATGCATGAAGTGCTGCGACACAAAATGCTGGAAGCGATGGTTCGTGAAGAGTCACTGGAAACCTTGATGAATCTGGCGTGCGTGGAAGTGCAGCGAATCGCGCCGGAAGTGATCGCTACGGTATTGCGGGTCGATGGCCAGGGGGTACTCCATACGTTGGCGGCCCCCGGTCTTCCGATCGCTTACTCCAAGGCACTGGACGGAACGCCCATCGGACCCGAATCCGGTTCTTGCGGGGCGGCAGCGTTCAGTGGCGAACCCGTCATGGTCAGTGATATTGCCTCGCATCCTTTCTGGGACGGATTCCGGGAGCTGGCGCTGCCGCTCGGTTTGAAGGCGTGTTGGTCAACGCCGATAAAATGCACCGACGGGCGTGTGTTGGGGACGTTCGCGTTTTATTACCGCGACTCGCGTGAACCCAGTCCGCTGCACTATTTGCTGGTCAATGCGTGCATTCATTTGTGCGCCCTGGCGCTGGAGCGTGAGGAGTCCCGTTTGCACATACGCCAACTGGCGTTCTATGACGACCTGACGGGTTTGACCAATCGCAACTTGCTCCATGCGCGGGCCGAGCAGGCCATTGCTCAAGCTTCCCGGCATCAATCGAGCCTGGCGGTCATTTTCATTGATCTGGATCGATTCAAGCAGGTCAACGACTCCCTCGGGCACCCTGCCGGGGATGAGTTCTTGCGCGTGATGGCTCGTCGCTTGTCCGAGTGTCGACGGGAGAGCGACATCGTCAGCCGGCTATCGGGTGATGAATTCGTTCTGGTTCTGCCTCAATGCACGTTAGTGCATGCGACCGATTTGATCGAACAGTTGAGAGTTCGGCTGAGTGCTCCATGCCAGATTTCGGGTGTGACACTCAAGCCGTCGATGAGTATCGGCGTCAGCATGTTTCCGGAAGACGGTCGCACGATGGAGCTGTTGTTACATCGCGCCGATATGGCGATGTATCAAGCCAAGACCAGTGGCCGCGGCAGCGTCTGTTTTTTCAGTGACGGGCTGGATCAGTTAGCGAAAGGGCGTTTGCGCCTGGAGGCCGCTTTACGCGAAGCCATTGATGGTGAAGCCCTGTACCTGGTTTATCAGCCGCAGATCGACCTGTGTGAATCCGAACTGTATGGCATCGAGGCCCTTGCGCGATGGACCCATCCTCAGTTGGGAGAAATCTCTCCCGCGAGTTTTATTCCGCTGGCGGAAGAGTGCGGCTTGATCGGGGAATTCGGTTTATGGGCGCTGCGTGAGTCCTGCCGCCAATTGGCGGCCTGGCGCAAGCAAGGGCTGCGGGTGCCAACCGTTTCGGTAAACATGTCGCCGACCAATTTCCACAATCGCAATCTGTCGAACATCATCACCAGGACGCTTGAAGAGCATGGTTTGCAGGCCAAGGATCTGACGCTGGAAATTACCGAAGGCGTGCTGATGGATACCAACCCTGACACCTTGACCACGATCAAAGAGGTGCATGCGCTGGGTATCAGTCTGGCGATGGATGATTTCGGCACGGGTTTCTCCAGCCTGAGTTACTTGCAACGTATGCCGATCCAGGAACTCAAGCTTGATCGTAGCTTTGTGCATGACCTGGAGAGCGATGCAACCAGTCAGGCATTGAGTGAGGCGGTTATTCGCATTGGCGAAAGTTTGCAATTGAGGGTGGTGGCTGAAGGTATCGAGACCTTGGCGCAGCAACACATTCTGCAAAAACAGGGATATCGGATCGGTCAAGGCTTCCTGATCTCAAGACCCCTGGCCCCGAACGATTTGGGGAGTTGGCTGGAACAACGCTGTGCGGTCGGCTGAGTGTGCCTAAAGTCATATCGTTATTCACTAACGGTATTTAAATTTCAATTCTTATGCCTATAAGGTTGTACTCCTGCGTACCTGCCGACCAATCGGCGCGCCGCACGAAACGAACCAACACGGGACCTCCGTGAGTTTCTGATCGACGCGCGCGCCTTGAGCGTGCCGTGCGTGGGAGTGAGTTTTTATGTCAGCCGTCTCTGCATCACCTGCAATCGCACCACAAACCTTCGAGATTCGCCCCTTCAGTGGTGCCGTTGGCGCCGAAGTCATCGGCCTGGACCTGTCCCGTCCGATCAACGATCAGGACTTCGCCCGCCTCCATCGCGCGCACCTGGATCATCACGTCGTGGTGTTCCGCGACCAACGCATTACTCCCGAACAGCAAATCGACTTCAGCCGCCGCTTCGGCGTGTTGCAGATTCATGTGCTCAAGCAGTTCCTGCTGACCGGGCACCCGGAAATCCTCATCGTTTCCAACATCATCGAAAATGGCCAATCCATCGGCCTGGGTGATGCCGGCAAGTTCTGGCACTCCGACCTGTCCTATAAAGAACTGCCAAGCCTGGGCTCGATGTTGCACGCCCAGGAGTTGCCGTCCGAAGGTGGCGACACCCTGTTTGCCGACATGCACAAAGCCTGGGACAGCTTGCCCGAGGCATTGCGCAAAGCGGTCGAAGGTCGCTCGGCGGCGCACTCATACACGGCGCGTTATAGCGAGACCAAATTTGAAGGCAACTGGCGTCCGACCCTGACGCCGGAGCAGTTGGCCCAAGTCGCCGAAGTCGTCCACCCCATCGTGCGCACCCACCCGGAAAACGGCCGCAAGGCGTTGTTCGTCAGCGAGGGTTTTACCACACGCATCATTGGTTTGCCGGACGACGAGAGCAAGCAGCTGCTCGACGAGCTCTACGCCCACAGCGTGCTGCCGCACAACATCTACCGCCATCAATGGCAGCCCCACGACCTGGTGTTCTGGGACAACCGCTCGCTGATCCACCTCGCCGCCGGATGCCCAAGCCATCTGCGCCGCAAGTTGTATCGCACCACCATTCAGGGCGACGCGCCTTTCTGATTTGTCGGAGATTGAATCATGTCCAAACGTCTTCCCTTTGCACCGCTGGCTGCGGCCATCGGTCTGGGTTTCAGCCTGATCGCCGGCAGCCTGGTGGCGCCGACCGTGGCCCATGCCGAAGGTGAAATCCGCATCGCCGAACAGTTCGGCATCGTTTACCTGCTGCTTAACGTGGTGCGCGATCAGAACCTGATCGAGAAATACGGCAAGCAGGAAGGCATCGACATCAAAGTCGACTGGACTCAGCTGTCCGGTGGTGCGGCGGTCAACGATGCGTTGCTCTCCGGTTCGATTGATATCGCCGGCGCCGGGGTCGGTCCGCTGCTGACCATCTGGGACCGCACCCACGGCAAGCAGAACGTCAAAGCCGTGGCTTCCCTCGGCAACTTCCCGTACTACTTGGTGAGCAACAATCCCAAGGTCAAAACCATCGCCGATTTCACCGAGAAGGACCGTATCGCGGTGCCGGCCGTGGGCGTGTCGGTGCAGTCGCGCTTCCTGCAATACGCGGCCGCCAGGCAGTGGGGCGACAAGGAATTCGATCGCCTCGACAAGTACACCATCGCCGTTCCGCACCCCGACGCCACGGCGGCGCTGATTGCCGGTGGCACCGAGCTGAGCGGGCACTTCTCCAACCCGCCATTCCAGGATCAGGCGCTGGCCAACCCCAACGTCCATGTGGTGCTGAACACCTATGACCTGCTCGGCCCGAACTCGCCGACGGTGCTGTTCGCCACCGAGAAATTCCGCAACGAGAACCCGAAAACCTACAAGGCGTTCGTCGAGGCGCTGACCGAAGCCGCGCAGTTTGCCCAGAACGACAAAGGCGCTGCCGCCGATACCTACATCCGCGTGACCAAGGCGAAAATTGATCGCGCCGCGCTGCTGAAAATCATCGATAACCCGCAGTTCGAATTCAGCGTCACACCGAAAAATACCTATCCACTTGCCGAGTTTCTCTACCGCGTCGGTGCGATCAAAAACAAACCGGATTCGTGGAAGGATTACTTCTTCCAGGACGCCAAACCGCTGCAAGGGAGCTGACCGACATGAACGCCCCTTTGCAAGGCCACACGGTCAGCAAATCGAACGTCACAGCTCAGGCGCTGCTGTCAGTCGATAACGTCAGCCTCGAATACCGCACGCCGCAGCGTGTGGTTCGAGCGACCCACCAAGTCAGTTTTGAAATCGACCCGGCGGACCGCTTTGTGCTGCTCGGTCCTTCCGGTTGCGGCAAATCCACGTTGCTCAAGGCAGTTGCCGGTTTCATCCAACCCGTTGAAGGCGAGATTCGTCTGCAAGGTCAAACCGTCCATGCGCCGGGGCCGGACCGGATCGTGGTGTTTCAGGAATTCGATCAACTGCCGCCTTGGAAAACCGTCAAACAGAACGTGATGTTTCCACTGCTGGCCTCGAAAACCCTTAAGCGCAAAGAAGCCGAAGAACGGGCGCTGCACTACCTGGGCAAGGTCGGTCTGTCGGCGTTCGCCGATGCTTATCCGCACACCTTGTCGGGCGGCATGAAGGCACGGGTCGCCATCGCCCGGGCGCTGGCGATGCAGCCGAAAATCCTCCTGATGGATGAACCCTTCGCCGCGCTCGATGCACTGACCCGGCGCAAGATGCAGGAAGAATTGCTGCTGCTCTGGGAGGAGGTGCGTTTCACGTTGCTGTTCGTCACGCACTCCATTGAAGAGGCGTTGGTGGTGGGTAATCGCATCCTGCTGCTGTCGCCGCATCCCGGCCGGGTACGGGCGGAAGTCCACAGCCATCAATACGATTTGCACAGCCTCGGCGGCGTGGCCTTTCAGGAGTCGGCGCGGCGGATTCATCGGTTGTTGTTCGATGAAGGCCAGTCCCCGGAAACCGAGCGCGAGCTGGATTTTTCCGACATTCGCATCGCTTATTGAGCCATTGAGAGGAGTGCCCGATGAGCCAGTCATCATCCGCGCGTGAAGCGTTCGAAACCGTTTTGCAGCCGCTGACCAGCGTACCGCTGGAGCGGGAATTACCGCTTGGTCAGCGTTTGTGGCAACAAGGCTGGATTCGCAAAAGCCTGATCCTGATTCTGCTCGCGGTGCTGTGGGAAGTGGTTGCTCGCCTTCAGAACAACGACCTGCTTTTGCCGAGTTTTCTGCAAACCGGCAGCGCGTTGTACGACGGTTTGCTCAGTGGCGAGTTGCTCGGCAAGGTCTGGATTTCCCTGGTGGTGTTGCTCAAGGGCTATTTGATCGGCATCGTCCTGGCGTTTGCCCTGACGACATTGGCCGTATCGACCCAGTTCGGTCGCGATCTGCTAAGTACGCTGACCTCGATGTTCAATCCGCTGCCGGCAATTGCGCTGCTGCCGCTGGCGCTGCTGTGGTTTGGCCTGGGGCAGAACAGCCTGATTTTCGTGCTGGTGCATTCGGTGCTCTGGGCGTTGGCGTTGAACACCTACGCCGGGTTCCTTGGCGTCTCGGAAACCCTGCGCATGGCCGGGCGCAATTACGGTTTGAAAGGCATGCGCTTCGTGCTGTTCATCCTGATTCCGGCGGCGCTGCCATCGATTCTCGCCGGGCTGAAAATCGGCTGGGCGTTTGCCTGGCGCACGTTGATCGCCGCCGAGCTGGTGTTCGGCGCTACCAGCGGCAAGGGTGGGTTGGGCTGGTACATTTTTCAGAATCGCAATGAGCTGTATACGGACAAGGTGTTTGCCGGGTTGGCGGTGGTGATCCTGATCGGGTTGCTGGTGGAAAATCTGGTGTTTGATTCGTTGGAGCGGGTGACGGTGAAGCGGTGGGGGATGCAGCGGTGAGGGGAACAGTGATGAAATCACCCTTTCCAGTTCAACGCTGATGACGTATTTGAAAATTGTAATTGTCGAGCTCGTCAAAGAGGGGGCGGTTGCCGCGAGGGCGAGGCGAGCCCGGTGGAGTCGAATCTCTGGATGACGCTGAGTCGAGACTTGGACTCCGACTCCGAGGAGGTGTGGGAGGCAGTGGAGGTGTTGGATGCTCCATACGAGGAGCACGCAGATCCAAGTAGCCGTTGTTTGGGGCAGCCATTCTGTTCACTACGAAGGCCTTACCCTGCTGCGATCTTGCAAAAGTGTCCGCATTCCACAGTTGCATTGAACTTTCATAGGACGGTGGCGATTCATACGTGGGCGGCGCGCCAGATCTGGACATTGACATATTGTGGCCGCGCCCCCCAGAGCTTGGTACGTGTGGAGTTGAACGAGTGGCGCGGGAGGTCAATCCGTCTGCTGCAGCGCCAGCTACATATCCAGGGTGGTTTCTTGGCCTTGTTTCAGTGTATTGGATGGCTGGCGATTTGTTTCCTCGGGGGCCTGGAGCACCGCCGACAAAGCTGAGCATTGCAGTAAGTCCGGAGCTCGTTGACGCTCTATTGTCGGGAGTCGGCGTTCCTCCAGCAGCAGCGAGTGCGTACCTTGCCTGTTGCCTGGCAATCCCGTTTGCCCTGCGAGTGGCATTTTGGGCGGCGAGTTGCCCTGATGAACCGCCAAAAGTAAGGTTTTCCCGAACGAACAGCTTAACCACATCGAAAACATGCCCCGTCGGGTCCGAATGGTTTACGGGGTCCCCCGCGCAATACATATACGCATTCAACCCACCCCCTCCAAACGGACTCCAACTGTCCGGGCTATGAAAACGCATCAACCTCGGGTTGTAAGCACGGTAGCCATTCCCCAGCAAGTACCAACCCTTATTCGCTTCGCGAAATTGGCCATTGAAGCCCAGTTTCGTGGCGACTTCCTGCTCCGCGGATTGCTCCCCATAGGCGGAGTAGGCGATGGGGTTAGCTTTACCGCTATGGACTTCGGCGATGATCGAAAGGCTGCCGTTGGTTGCCAGTAACACGGTGTGCGACCAGTGGGGTTTCTTTTGATCAACAGATTTGGGCTGATTCATGAAAGCCACGCGGAAGTGGGGTGGGTGCTTGCAGTTCTACACGTCTGAACCACGGTTGAGAACTATCAGAACTGCTAGTTTTAGAGCCCCGAGTTCAACACAGCTGCCCCCGTATGAGCATCGCTTGCTTGCGAGTGGCGCGATTCGGTCCCACGTGCGGACCGCGTTATCGTTCATCGCGAGCAAGCTTGCTCCTGCAGCGTGGATTAGCTGCTAGAGCTGCGTCCGAATCAATCCAGATCAGCCACGAGTGTTCAGCATGCAACTCCCGGACATGAATCTTCTGGTCGCCCTCGACGCCCTACTCGGCGAGGGCAGTGTGGTGGGCGCTGCACGGCGGATGAACCTCAGCCCGACGGCGATGTTTGCCTTGCCTGATTCCGATCTGATTCTGCCGGTGCCCAAGGAAGCACTGTTGAGCGTGCGGCGTCTGGGCTTGAAATCGCGCTCCTTTATCCTGCCGCAAGGGTGGATTGGGTTGGCACATCTTTCAGAACCGCAATGCGCTGTACACCGACAAGGTGTTTGCCGGGTTGGCGGTGGTGATTTTGATTGGCTTGCTGGTGGAGAACCTGGTGTTTGATTCGCTGGAGCGGATGACAGTGAGGCGCTGGGGGCTCTATCGTCGGCCAGCGCTCGAATCATAGTGTTGAACCGGCTCTCTGGATTTCAGCACCTTGACGATTTCAGCAACGAAATTAACCACCAACACTCGCTCACCGGCCGGCAGGCTCTGAATCAGCTCATTGATGTTCTGGGACTGGCTGTGGGAGTCATGGGCGTTGGTGCGCACCAGATCGCTAAGCGAGCAATCGAGCACCTCGGACATTTGCTGCAGGCGTGTCAGGGTCAGGGAAATCACGCCATTTTCCATGCGGCTGACCGTCTCTTTTTCCACGCCGATAGCTTCGGCAATATGAGCCTGAGTCAGGCCCTTTGCTTTACGGCGGGCTGCGATTGCGGCACCCACATGATCTGTCACTGTGCGCTCCTTCATGATTTTGACCTCCAGCGTCAATTTTCCGTAGTTATGTGACATTTTGCGCACTTACTACGTTCAAGCGAATGATGTTATACGACGAAGGTATTGATGTATTACGTCATTGTTTGTTTGATTCATGTCAAATTGCCCCTATAGGATGTGGTGTAATTTGATGCTGGCTTTTTGGCTGGTGACCGCCCGTACAACTGAGAACTGTCCAAAATGCTGACTCATCTGAAAATCCGAACAGGTATGTTCTGGGTGCTTGCATTGTTCGTCTGTGCATTACTGGTTTCGTCGTTGACCAGTTGGCGCAGCGCGCTGAGCAGCGATGAGCAGATCCAAAACCTGCATCAGGTCGGGGTCACCCAGAACAGTCGGGTGCACCTGGCCTATCTACGTCTATTGCGTTCCCGCGTGGGCATGGCGGGGGCATTCCTTGAAACGCGCACGGGCGATACCGTCAAGGCCCAGGCCAGCCTGCAGCGGGCGACGAACCTGTTTCAGGAAGCCATCGATTACTTCGACACGTTTGCTGCGCAAGAGAAGAGCAGCCATTCGACCCTTCAGAGTGATGAGTTGCAGCAGGCTTTCGTGGTGTATCGCGATACCCTGGAGGAGCAGATGCAGGCGCTGAGCCAAGGATCGGAAGCGCGTTATATCGAGGTCAATCTCAAGGCGCGGGCGGCTAACGACCGGTTTGACATGGCTCTGGTCGGCTTCGAAAAGCAGCTCGATGTGCAAACCAACGCGATCATGGATCAGGCCCATTCCCGCTACGGCATGGCCCAGGCTCAGGCGTTGATTCTGTTTGTGATCGCCGGGTTGTTAGTGGCCGGTTGCTGGTGGTTTATCGCCAGCCGCGTGCTGCGCCCACTGCGTGAGGCAGGGCAGCATTTCGAGGAAATCGCCTCGGGGGATTTGCGACATCCGATCGATGTGCAGTCGAGCAACGAGATCGGTCAGCTATTCCTGGGGTTGCAGCAGATGCAGATCAGCCAGCGTCAGACCATCGAGCAGATCAGCCAATACGCCCATCAATTGGCCAGTTCTGCCGAGCAATTGAGCCGGGTCACGGTGGAAAGCAATCACGGCCTGAATCAGCAGCACAACGAGCTTGAACAAGCGGTCACCGCTGTCACCGAGATGACGGCGGCAGTCGAAGAAGTCGCGAGAAACGCAGTGTCCACATCAGAGGCCTCCAACGCGACCAATCAATTGGCGGGTCAAAGTCGTCGGCAGGTGCAAACCACGCTTGAGGAGGTGGACGCCATGAGCCGGGAGATCAGCACCAGTTCCGCCCTGGTACAGGACCTGGCCACCCAGACTCGCGACATCGGCAAGGTACTGGAGGTGATCCGCAGTATTTCTGACCAGACGAATTTGCTGGCGCTCAATGCCGCTATTGAAGCTGCGCGAGCCGGTGAAGCGGGGCGCGGGTTTGCTGTCGTCGCAGACGAGGTGCGGACCCTGGCTTATCGCACTCAGGAGTCGACCCGGGAAATCGAACAGATGATTGCCGGAATCCAGAGCGGCACGCACCAGGCCGTCAACGCCATGGACGCCAGTACCTTGAGGGCCAGTAGTTCGTTGCAAGCGACGGAAGCAGCCGGTCAGGCGCTTGAGGCGATCTTTGCCGCAGTGCACGAGATAACCGAACGCAACCTGGTGATCGCCAGCGCCACCGAGGAGCAGGCCAAGGTTGCCCATGAAGTGGATCGAAACCTGTTGAATATTCGTGAATTGTCGACCCGCGCGGCTGACGGCGCTCATCAGACGAGTTCGGCCAGCAGCGAATTGTCGCGCCTGGCCTCCGAACTGAGCTCGATGGTGCGGCACTTCAAGACCTGACGCCGGGGAATTCTGGAAGACCGGTTGGCTCGGCAAACCTGACGCAGCATGGAGCCTTGTACGTTAAAGCGTTATCAGTGAGTCATCGGCATGTCGGATGTTCAGGATTTTTCACCCATCTTTACCCAGGCACTCGCGCAATCCATTGATAGCGTTGTGGTCATCGACAGCCAGAATCGGGTCATTTTGTTCAATGATGCCGCTGAGACCCTATGGGGCAATGAGCGCGATCAGGTGCTCGGCCAGAACGTCCGCTTGCTGGTGCCGGACATGATCCGGGCTGATCACGACAGTTACATTGACGCCAACAGACGGAGCGGCATCAACAGGATTGTCGGTAGCAGTCGAGACGTGTTGATCGAACGGCCGGACGGTGATCACCGCTGGGGAGCCATGTCCATCTCCAGAGTCAATGCTTCAGGGCAGCTGTTCTATGTCGCGATCGTCAAGGACATAACCCGTCAACACAAGGAGCACGAACGCCTGCAACTGCTGTCGCTGGTGGTCGACACCACGGAAAACGCCATCATCATCACCGACGGTCAATGGAGCATGGTGTACGCCAACGGTGGGTTCACCCGGATGTTCGGGTACGACCTCGATCAGGTCCGCGGACGCACGCTCGATAGCGTGATCGCGCCGGATTTTGATCAGCAGACCATTGCCGCCATCAACGGGCAGGTAACGCGTGGCGAGGTCTACCGCTCAGAGGCTGTCGGCTACCTGCGCGAGGGGCGCCGGGTTTGGTGCGATGTCACGATTTACCCGGTGTGTGACGACCACGGCAATCTGCTCAATACCGTCAGCGTGATGATCGACGTCACTCACTCTCGAATGCCGGAGATCCTGCGTCACAAGATGCTTGAGGCGATGGTACAGGAGGAGTCGATAGAGTCGTTGATGGGCCTGGTATGCAAGGAGGTCCAGAGGGTCGCGCCGGAAGTGGTCGCCTCGATTTTGAGTGTCGATGATAGCGGGCGATTGCGGACCCTGGCGGCTCCTGATCTGCCGGCCAGCTACTGTGCGGCGTTGGATAATGTGGCTATCGGACCGGGCGTCGGCTCTTGCGGCGCCGCTGCGTTCAGCGGCACGGCGGTGATGGTCCGTGACATTGCCAGTCATCCGTTCTGGGTCCGCTTTCGTGATTTGGCGTTGCCCTTGGGCCTCAGGGCCTGCTGGTCGACGCCGATCAAATCCAGCTCGGGCCGGGTGTTGGGTACTTTTGCGTTTTACTATCACGAGCCCCGTGAGCCTTCGTTGCTGCATCAGCAATTGGTCAGTGCCAGTATTTACTTGTGTGCATTGGCCCTTGAGCGCGAGGAATCACGCGCGCATATCCGCCAACTGGCTTTTTATGACGACTTGACCGGTCTGCCCAACCGCAACCTGCTTAGCGCCCGCGCGGACCAGGCCATCGCCGAAGCCTCACGCGATGACACGCCGCTCACCGTCCTGTTTATTGACCTGGACCGCTTCAAGCAGGTCAATGATTCGCTGGGGCATCCGGCCGGTGATGAGTTTCTGCGAATGATCGCCCGGCGCCTGGGCAAGTATCGGCGCAAGGTCGACATCGTGAGCAGATTATCGGGTGATGAGTTTGTCGTGGTGTTGCCCCAGTGCGCATTGGCGCAGGCCCAGGTCGTGATCGAGCATTTGAGATGTGAACTGTGCGCGCCCTGCGAGATTGCGGGTGTAACGCTCAAACCATCGGCAAGTATCGGTGTCAGCCTGTTTCCTGACGATGGCCGTTCCATGGAGACTCTGCTGCATCGCGCCGATATGGCCATGTATCAAGCCAAGACCAGCGGGCGGGGGTGTGTCAGCTTCTTCAGCCAAGGCCTTGATCAGTTGGCGCGCGGACGCTTGAACCTTGAGGCGGCATTGCGTGAAGCTATTGATCAACATCTGTTGCACTTGGTCTATCAGCCGCAAATCAATCTGCAGGGCAATGATCTTTACGGCGTGGAGGCCTTGGCTCGCTGGAGGCATCCACATCTGGGCGATATCTCGCCCGGCTGCTTTATTCCACTCGCCGAGGAGTGCGGGTTGATTGTCGAGCTTGGACAATGGGCCCTGCGTGAAGCCTGCCGCCAACTGGCCGCCTGGCGTCGCGAAGGGCTTGAGGTGCCCGCCATATCAGTCAATCTGTCACCCACCAATTTCCATAATCGGGGATTGCCCGGCATGCTGATCGGGATCCTCGCCGAGCAGCAGCTGAAAACTTCCGACCTGACGCTGGAAATTACCGAAAACGTCCTGATGGACAGCAATCCCGATACCCTGACCACGATCAACGAGGTGCACGCCCTGGGGATTCGCCTGGCCATGGATGATTTCGGCACGGGTTATTCGAGCCTTAGCTATCTGCGTCGAATTCCTATCCAGGAACTCAAGCTCGATCGCAGCTTTGTTCATGACCTGGAACATGACACCACCAGTCAGGCCTTGAGCGAAGCGGTAATCCGTATTGGCGAGAGCCTGAAATTACGCGTGGTGGCCGAAGGTATTGAAACGCTGGGCCAGCAACGCATTCTGCAAGAGCAGGGCTATCACGTCGGCCAGGGCTATCTGATTTCAAGGCCGCTATCGGCGCCGGGGTTGAGGCTTTGGCTCGAGGATCGCTCGTACTGCGAGTAAGCGTGGCCTTCGACGCGCTTGTTCGAGCTGCTAGCATTGCGTCTGAATCAATCCAGATCAGTCACGAGTGCCCAGTATGCAACTCCCGGACATGAATCTTCTGGTCGCCCTCGACGCCTTGCTCGACGAAGGCAGCGTGGTAGGCGCCGCGCGCCGCATGAATCTAAGCCCGGCAGCCATGAGCCGGACGTTGACGCGGATCCGCGAGGCCATCGGCGATCCGATCCTGGTACGTGCCGGCCGCGGCCTGGTGCCGACGCCCAAGGCATTGGCGTTGCGCGAACAGGTGCGGGAGGTGGTGGAGCAGGCCGCGTTGTTGTTCCGATCCGCTGATGACGTAGAGCTGGGCAGTTTGCGCCGACGCTTCAGCATTCGCGCCAACGATTTCTTTGTCGGGGTCTACGGCGGCAAGCTGTTCGACACCATGGAGCGGCAGGCGCCGCACTGCGAATTGCGCTTCGTTCCGGAGGGCGATGGGGATGACGAAGCGCTGCGTGAAGGGCGCATCGATTTAAGCGTCAGCAACAATCGGCCGTTGATGCCGGAAGTGAAGGTGCAGACCCTGTTCTCCACGCACTTTGTCGGCCTGGTGCGCGACGACCACCCGCTGTTTGATGAAGAGATCACCGCCGAACGCTATGCCGGGTTTTCTCACATCAGCGTGTCTCGTCGCGGCATCGCTCGCGGGCCGATTGATACGGCGCTCAATGCCTTGGGCCTGGAGCGCCGGGTTGCGGTGATAGCACCGAGTTTCCATGCGGCGATGTTTGCCTTGCCTGATTCCGATCTGATTCTGCCGGTGCCCAAGGAAGCGCTGTTGAGCGTGCGACGGCTGGGCTTGAAATTACGCTCGTTCACCCTGCCGATCCCGTTGCCGACCCTGATGCTGACCCAGGCCTGGCACCCGCGCTTCGACAAAGACCCGGCGCATCGCTGGATGCGAGAAACACTAAAAACCTGCTGCGACGAAACGTGGCTGGCTGCACAGCCGACTTCAGGTTGATCAAATGATTCCCTGTGGGAGCGAGCCTGCTCGCGATAACGGTAGATCAGACAAAGATGATGTTGAATGTAAGTGCCCCATCGCGTGCAGGCTCGCTCCCACAGGGGTTCTGCATTGCTGCATGGAACGCACTTATAACCTACCAATAAGTTGATTTTCGTCAGCTTCCACACTTCCTAAAATGCTTCGGTATTCAAATCCCGGAGCTTGCAGTCCATGACGTCCCTCACGGCCCCGGCCCCTCTCGCCACGGCCAGTCCCTCCACCATGACGCCACCGGTGTTCGGCCCGCGGATCATCATCGGTCTGGTGGGCGTGTTGCTGGCGGTGCTGGTGTCGGGTCTGAACGAGATGGTGACCAAGGTCGCTCTCGCCGACATTCGCGGCGCATTGGCCATCGGCTACGACGAAGGCACCTGGCTGGTCGCCAGTTACACCGCGACCTCGGTGGCCGCGATGGCATTCGCGCCGTGGTGTTCGGTGACGTTCTCGTTGCGGCGCTTCACCCTCTGCGCGATCAGCGTGTTCACGGTGTTGGGCGTGCTTTGTCCGTTCGCCCCGAACTACGAAAGCCTGCTGCTCATGCGCACTGTTCAAGGTCTGGCGGGCGGTGCCTTGCCGCCGATGTTGATGACCGTCGCCCTGCGTTTTTTGCCGGCCAACGTGAAGCTCTACGGCCTGGCCGGGTATGCCCTCACGGCCACCTTCGGTCCGGGGCTCGGCACGCCGCTGGCCGGGTTGTGGACCGAGCATGTCGGCTGGCAATGGACGTTCTGGCAAATCGTCGCGCCGTGCCTGATCACCATGGCGGCGGTGGCCTACGGCTTACCCCAGGATCCGCTGCGCCTCGAGCGTTTCAGGCAGTTCAACTGGCGCGGATTACTGCTGGGGTTTCCGGCGATCTGCATGCTGGTGATCGGCATCCTGCAGGGCAATCGGCTGGACTGGTTCGAGTCGACGCTGATCTGTGGCTTGCTCGGCGGCGGGCTGGTGTTGCTGGTGCTGTTCCTGATCAACGAGTGGTCGCAGCCGATTCCGTTTTTCAAAATGCAGATGCTCGGCATCCGCAACCTGTCGTTTGCCTTGCTGACCCTGGCCGGCGTGCTGGTGATCTTGCTGGCGGTGATCATCATTCCGTCCAGTTACCTCGCGCAGGTTCAGGGTTATCGCCCGGTGCAGACGGCGCCGGTCATGTTGCTGGCGGCCCTGCCACAGTTGCTTGCGCTGCCCTTGGTGGCGGCGCTGTGCAACCTGCGCTGGGTCGATTGCCGCTGGGTGTTGGGGATCGGCCTGAGCATGCTGGCGCTGTCGTGCATCGGTGGCTCGCAGCTGACGTCGGTGTGGATTCGCGACGATTTCTACGTGCTGCAACTGCTGCAAATCTTCGGTCAGCCGATGGCGGTGTTGCCGCTGTTGATGCTCTCCACCGGCAGCATCAGTCCGATGGAAGGGCCGTTCGCTTCGGCATGGTTCAACACCGTAAAGGGTCTGTCGGCGGTGATCGCCACGGGTGTCATCGACGCGCTGACCACGTCAAGGCTGCACTTTCACTCGACCATGCTGGTGGACCGCCTCGGCAACTCGCCGCTGGCCGACAGCGACAGCGCGGGCCTTGCCCACCGGCTGCATGAGCAAGCCGTGGTGCTGACGGCCTCGGACCTTTATCTGTGCATGAGCGGCGTCGCGCTGGCGCTGATCCTGCTGATTTTCTGGCTGCCGACGCGAATCTATCCGCCGCGTGCACCGACATGAATGCTTCGCTGAAACAGAAGGTTTTTATGACTCAATCCAAGCAAAAAGTGGCCGTCGCAATTGTCGCCGTGATGGTGGTCGGCGTGCTGGTGTATCTGTTGGCGCCGGGGATTTTCGGCAAACGCACGCAACAGAACACCAATGACGCCTTTGTCTCTGCCGACTTCACCTTGGTCGTGCCCCGCGTTGCCGGGTTCATCAAGGAAGTGCTGGTGGAAGATAATCAACAGGTCCAGGCCGGGCAGTTGCTGGCGCTGATCGATGACCGGGATTTGCGCGCTGCCGCTCAGGCCGCGGATGCCGAAACGCTGGTGGCGCGGGCGCAACTGCAAAACGCCCGCGCAACCCTTGAGCGCCAGACGTCGGTGATTGCTCAGGCGCAAGCCACGGTCGTGTCGGCCAAGGCGGAAATGGCCTTCGCCGAACATGAATTGAACCGCTACAACCACCTTGCCGGTGTTGGCGCGGGGACGGTGCAGAACGCTCAGCAAGCCCGCACGCGTATCGATCAGGCCAGCGCCCGGTTGGCCAATGCGATGGCGGTGTTGGCGGCGGAACGCAAGCAAGTGGAAATCCTCACCGCCCAGCGCGATGCGGCAGACGGTGGGTTGAAACGCGCGCAAGCGGCGCTGGAAATGGCCAGCTTTGAGCTGTCCTATACGCGCATCGTCGCGCCGCAGGACGGCATGGTCGGCGAGCGCGCCGTGCGTGTCGGTGCGTATGTCACACCGGGCAGCAAGCTGCTGGCGGTGGTGCCACTGGCGCAGGCGTATGTGGTCGCCAACTTTCAGGAAACCCAATTGACCGACGTGCAACCGGGGCAGGGTGTGCAGGTGCGCGTCGACAGCCTTGGCGGCGAAGCATTGCGCGGTCGCGTCGAGAGCATTGCGCCGGCCACCGGGGTGACCTTCGCGTCGATCAAGCCGGACAACGCGACCGGTAACTTCACCAAGGTTGTGCAGCGGATTCCGGTGAAAATCGTCCTCGATCCGGGCCAGCCTCTGGCTGAGCGTTTGCGGGTGGGGATGTCGGTGGAGGCGAGTATTGATACGGCTGACACCGGTGAGCATGAGGTTGCTCAGCGATGAAAATGTTTGTTAACCGGGCTGGCCCCATCGCCGGCAAGCCGGTCTCGCTCCCACAGTGGATTTACGCAACGACCACAATCTCAGCACAAATGGAGATCCCCTGTGTGCGAACCTGCTCGCGAAGAGGCCGTCTGCCTCAACTGACCTTTTGTGCCTTGTTGGTCATGAGCCTCACCGCCTGCACAGTCGGCCCTGATTTTCAGAAGCCTCAAACCCGGCAAGTGGCCGGGTGGTCGAAACCGTCGAAAGCCGCCGCCAGCGAAGTGATAACCGCTGACATGGACGAACACTGGTGGGACGTTTTCCAAGACCCGAAACTGTCGGCCCTGACCCAGCGCGCACTGACCGACAACCTCGACCTGAAACTCGCCAGCAGCCGCTTGCAGCAAAGCCGCGCTGCGCGCCAGGTGATCACCGCCGAACGCTATCCCAACACCGCCGCCACCGGCAGCTACGGGCGCAAACGCAACAGCGGTGAAGGCCTGAGCGATCCGTCGGGGCACAACGGTGACTCGGCGTTTAACCTGTGGGACGCAGGTTTCTCGGCCTCCTGGGAACTGGATTTCTGGGGCCGTGTGCGGCGCGAAACCGAAGCGGCTGATGCCACCCTTGAGGTCGCGGAAAACGACCAGCGCGGTGTGCTGTTGTCGGTGCTCGCCGAAACCGCCCAGGACTACATTCAACTGCGTGGGGTGCAGAGCACACGAGCCGTCACCGAGCAGAACCTCGATGTCGCCCGCCATAGCCTGAAGCTGTCGCAACTGCGCCTGGCCGACGGTGTCGCCACCGACCTGGATGTCGCCGAAGCCGCCGCGCAAGTCGCGGCTATCGAATCGCGCTTGCCGGCGCTGGAGCAACGCCAATCGCAACTGATCAATGCCCTGAGCCTGTTAATGGGCGAACCGCCGCAAGCGCTGCACGCCGAGTTGTCCACCGACGCGCCAGTGCCACAAACCCCGCAGCAGGTCGCCATCGGCCTGCCGTCGCAACTGGCCGAACGCCGCCCGGACATTCGGCAGGCCGAAGCCCGTTTGCATGCCGCCACCGCGAACACTGGCGTGGCCAAGGGCGATTTCTATCCGCGTATCACCCTGTCGGGCAACCTCGGTTCGCAAGCCATGCAACTGAGCGATTTCGGCTCGTGGGGCTCACGTGCTTTTGGCATCGGCCCGCAATTCAGCCTGCCGTTGTTCGACGGCGGGCGCCTGCGCGGCGTGTTGAACCTGCGTGAAGCGCAACAACAAGAAGCCGCCATCGCCTACCAGCAAACCGTGCTGCGCGCCTGGCACGAAATCGACGATCAACTGAGCGCCTACAACGCCAGCCAACTGCGCCGCGACAGCCTCGCCGAAGCCGTGCGCCAAAACCGAATCGCCCTGCGCGCCGCGCAACAGCAGTACGTGGAAGGCGTGGTGGATTTCGTCAATGTCCTCACCGTGCAAGGCGAGTTGCTGGCGACGCAGCAGCAATGGGTCGAGAGCTCGACCGGGGTGTCGCTGGCGATGGTGGGGTTGTACAAGGCGTTGGGTGGGGGATGGGAGTCGGTGTATCCGCTGTCGGTGCAGCGCTGAGTGAAATAGGGAACCTGAAAGTAGGAATCGTCCTGTTTTTTTTGTGTGGGCATTGTCCAGGCCATTCGAGCGTTAGCATTTTCGCGAATTCCTTGAGCAAGGTTGCGCACTTCTATGATCGTCAGTTCCGGTAAGCCCTTTTCAGTTGAACTGCTGGAAACATCGCCAAAGCGTCCAGCCTTTTATGTCGTTGGCCAAAGCAAGTTTGCGGGCAAGGAAGGGCGGATGGCTGCTGTGGGTCAGGTCAACTCGATGGCGCAGCGATGGCTCCGGTCGATGCGGGTTGTTGCCGATCCTGATCCTCGCCGCCGTCGTTCGTCTCTATGGCCTCACTGACTCGGCCATCTGGTGCGATGAAGGCTCCAGCCTGCTGTTGAGCCAATATTCACCCGCGCTGACCTGGTTTCACGCGCCTGGCGTGGTGGCTGGCCAACGTCGCCATCGTCGCGCTCTATATGCCGTGGATTCCCAGTCTGGTGGATCAACTGCAGCACCTGGAGCAACTCAAGCTCGGCGGGGTTGCTGCTGGTAATCGGCGTGCAAGGTGTCGGACTGAAGAACATTTACACCACCGCTCCGGATCGAATCGATCGAATGGTCGACTACGTGAACCAGCAGTACGTCGCCGGAGATCGCATCGTGGTCAGCGATCTGTTCTGGTACTTCAGTTACGTCTATTACAACCGCACGGCTGCTGCGCCGATGCTTTACACGCCGCCGCAGCCCGACGGACGCTCGGGTCGCCCCAATGCATACGGATTTGGCACATTGGTCGAGGACAGTGGCGAAAAAATCTACCTCGATACACTGACGGACTTACCGCGTGGCACCGGGCGTGTCTGGCTGATCAGCAGCAGCGAAGCACCTTATGATTTCGCGCCGGTACCCAGTGGCTGGAAAGCCATCGATGAGCTGAAAGTCGACGACACGCTGGCGCGGCTGTACGCGATCTGCCCGGACTAGGGTTGTCCTTAAGGTTTCGACAAATCCGCCATGCCCTTGAGCAGCTCGATTGGCAGCGGAAAAACGATGGTCGAACTCTTGTCCCCGGCAATCGAACTCAGTGTCTGCATGTAGCGCAGCTGCATGGCGCCCGGCTGACGTCCGAGCATTTCGGCGGCCTGCATGAGCTTTTCCGAGGCTTGCAATTCGCCTTCGGCGTGGATGACCTTGGCCCGACGTTCCCGCTCGGCTTCCGCCTGTTTGGCGATGGCGCGGACCATCGACTCGTTGAGGTCCACGTGTTTGATTTCGACGTTGGCGACCTTGATGCCCCAGGCGTCGGTCTGGGCATCGAGCACTTGCTGGATGTCGATGTTCAACCGTTCGCGTTCGGCCAGCAGTTCATCGAGTTCGTGTTTGCCGAGCACTGCGCGCAGGGTGGTCTGGGCCAGTTGGCTGGTGGCCATCAGGAAATCTTCGACCTGGATGATCGCTTTCTGCGGGTCGAGCACGCGGAAGTACAACACCGCATTGACCTTGACCGAGACGTTGTCGCGGGTGATCACGTCTTGCGGTGGCACGTCGAGCACCACCGTACGCAGGTCGACGCGGACCATTTGCTGGACCACCGGAATCAGCAGGATCAGGCCAGGGCCTTTTACTTGCCAGAAGCGACCGAGCTGGAACACCACCCCGCGCTCGTATTCGCGCAGGATGCGAAACGTCGATCCCGCCAGCGCAATCACCAACAGCAGCAGCGCGGCAAAACCCAGTTGCAGGCCCATGGTTATTCTCCACCCGGCGCCGCGTCAGCCGCGGCCACTTTCAGCACTAATCCCTTGCGTGCCACCACCCGGACCTGTTGCCCGGGTTGCAGTGGCGTGGCGCTGAGTACTTGCCACTGCTCGCCTTGCAGATGCACCCAGCCGTTGCAGGCATTGCCCGGCTGCAACGACATCACCGGGGTCACGCTGCCAACCAGTCCGGCATCGCCGCTGACGGTCTGGCGCGGACGGGTCTTCAGCGCGTGGATCAGCAGGAAGATCAGCAGCAATGCACTGATCATTCCCAGGCCGATCATCAATGGCACAGGCACCTCGGTGTTGGTCAGGATCACCGCGCCAATGACGAACATCACGATGCCACCCAAGCCGATCACGCCGTAGTTGGGCAAGGCAGCTTCGGCGATCAGAAACGCGACGCCGAAGGTGATCAGCCAGATCCCCATGGGGTTGGGAATCAGCACGATGGTGTCGGCCGCGAACGCCGATCCGCTCAAGGCCAACAGCAATGCAAGTGCACAGCCACGAATGTTCACTTGGCCCTCCTTGTAGGTGCGAGCTTGCTCGCGATGAACCTGAGAGCGCCTCGCCCATCCATTCAGTCCGCATTCCCGATAACGCCCATCGCTAAATACAGTCTAGTCGAGCAATGGGTTGTACGATTTTTAGTCAATTTTCGACATTGTTCCGGTGGGCAGATTTCCCACGCGGTGTCGTCATCAGGCCTAGACTTTTCAGTGGTGAGAAAAGGTTTATTCATCGTCCGCAACGTTGTCGCGGACACCGAGGTGCATCATGCGTATGGCAAGAACCGTGCAGAGAAGCCTGGAAAAGGCGCGCTGCGAATTTGACATCGTTACCCACCCTCACTCGGCCAGCAGCCTTGAAACGGCGCGTGTCGCGGGCATTCCTGCCGAGCGGGTGGCCAAATCGGTGATTCTTGACGATCACCACGGCCATTACTTGATGGCCGTGCTGCCGGCGAGTCGTCACCTGGATCTGAGCAAAGTGCGCAGCAGCGGCGAATGGCAGGTCTCCCGGGAAAGCAATCTGCCGCACCTGTTCGATGATTGCGAACGTGGCGCGGTGCCGGCCCTGGGCGAGGCCTATGGGCTGGACGTGGTTATTGACCCACTGCTGACCCGGCAGAAAGACATTTATCTGGAAGCCGGCAACCACACCAACCTGCTGCACATGAACATGCCGGAGTTTCTGAAAATGGTGCCGCATGCCGAAGTGCGGGAGTTGAGCTATTAGTTTTTGCGGCGTCCGTTACATCGCCTTCGCGGGCAAGCCACGCTCCCACAGGGATCTCGCCATTCCTGTGGGAGCGTGGATTGCCCGCGATTGACTGCGCAGCAGTCGCCCATCCTTTGCCATTCCCAAGGAGCCCGACATGGAATCCCCAACCCACAGCCTCCCCTCCCTGTTCAAACAACTCGGCCTGCCGGATGACGCCGAAAGCATCGATAAATTCATCGCTACCCACTCACCGCTCAAACCGGAATTGCATTTGGCCGATGCTTTTTTCTGGAGCGAGAGCCAGGCGCAGTTTTTGCGCGACGATATTCTCGATGACGCGGATTGGGCGGAGGTGGTGGATCAGTTGGATGTGCTGTTGCGAAAAGGGCGCGGTGGTTAAAAATCGATCATCTGCCTAAGAATTGTTTCAAAACTTGACCAACTTTCCCCTCCAATGACATATTGATAGTTAGCAAACTAACAGTGTGTCTTTTCTCTCGTGTCAAAAAACCTCGACGCTCTCCAGATGAACATCAGCAGCTCCATGGTGGTGGCCGCCCGGCATTGGCGGAAGATCTGCCAGACCACGCTGGTCAACTATGGAATCTCCGAAGCCTGCGCCGTCCCGTTGTTGATGATCGGCCGGTTAGGCGAGGGTGTGCGGCAGGTGACGGTGGCGCAGGCGGCCGGGATGGAGAGCCCGTCGCTGGTGCGGCTGCTCGATCAGCTGTGTCATGCCGGCTACGTTCGTCGAACCGAAGATGCGCAGGACCGCCGCGCCAAATGCCTGAGCCTGACTGACACCGGTCGGGAACTGGTGCAGGCCGTTGAAATCGAGTTGGTGCGCTTGCGCAATGAAGTGCTGGAAGGGATCGCCCCGAGTGATCTGGAAGCAGCGTTGCGGGTATTGAAAGCGTTTGAAGCGGCCGGTGCTCCGTCGTTGGTGAACCCTTGAGCGGATTTTTTACCGGCGTTCCTCCGGCGCGAGACTGGTTCTACGGTGTGCGCACTTTCGCGGCGTCGATGATTGCGTTGTACATCGCCATGCTCATGCAAATGCCGCGTCCGTACTGGGCGATGGCCACGGTCTACATCGTTTCCAGCCCCTTCGTCGGCCCGACCAGTTCCAAGGCGCTGTACCGCGCAGTCGGTACATTGATGGGCGCGGCGGCGGCGGTGTTTTTTGTGCCGATGTTTGTCCAGAGCCCTTATGTGCTGGTGGTGGTCATCGCGCTGTGGACCGGGATTCTGCTGTTCCTGTCGCTGCACCTGCGCACCGCCAACAGTTACGCATTGATGCTCGCCGGTTACACGCTGCCGCTGATCGCCTTGCCCGTGGTCGATAACCCCCTGGCGGTGTGGGATGTGGCTGAAGCGCGGACTGAGGAGATCTTCCTCGGCATCGCCGTCGCGGCAGTGGTTGGTGCGATGTTCTGGCCACGGCGGCTGGCGCCGGTGTTCAACGACTCGGTGAACAAGTGGTTCACCGATGCCTCGACCTACAGTCTGCGATTCCTAAACCGCAACGTGCAGCCCGATGAAGTCAGCGCGCTGCGTTCGGCGATGGTTGCGACATTCAATACGCTGGAGTTGATGATCGGTCAGCTACCCCACGAAGGTGCGCGCCCGCAAACCGTGCGCAACACCAAGGAACTGCGCGGGCGAATGATTCATTTGCTGCCGGTAATCGATGCCCTCGACGATGCGCTCTACGCCCTCGAACGCCGCACGCCGGAGCTTGTGGATAAGTTCGCGCCGTTGCTGGCAGCGACTACTGAATGGCTCGACCACAAAGACGCCAACCTCGATCGCTGGCAAACGCTGAAAGATCAACTCGAAGCGCTGCAACCGTCCGCCGAGGCGCTGGATGATCGCAAGCAACTGCTGTTCTCCAACGCGCTGTATCGCCTCGGCGAATGGATCGATCTGTGGCAAGACTGCCGCAGTCTGCAATGCGCGATTCAGTGCGAAAGCCAGGACAGCTGGCGCGCGGTGTATCGGCACTGGCGCCTCGGTCGCCTGTCGCCGTTTCTCGACCGTGGGCTGATGCTTTATTCGGCGGCGTCCACCGTCACCGCGATCATCGTCGCCTCGGTATTGTGGATTCTGCTCGGCTGGACCGACGGCGGCGCTGCGGTGATTCTGGCGGCGGTGGCGTGCAGTTTTTTCGCCTCGATGGACGACCCGGCGCCGCAGATTTACCGGTTCTTTTTCTGGACGGCGATGTCGGTGCTGTTCGCCAGCCTTTACCTGTTTCTGGTGCTGCCTAACCTGCATGACTTCCCGATGCTGGTGCTGGCGTTCGCCGTGCCGTTCATTTGCATCGGCACCCTGACGGTCAAGCCGCAGTTTTACCTGGGCATGCTGCTGACGCTGGTCAACACCTCGTCCTTCATCAGTATTCAGGGCGCTTACGACGCGGATTTCCTGAGCTTCGCCAACTCCAACCTGGCGGGCCCGGTCGGTTTGCTGTTTGCGTTTGTCTGGACCCTGATCGCCCGGCCGTTTGGCGCGGAACTGGCGGCCAAGCGCCTGACCCGTTTCAGTTGGCGCGACATCGTCAGCCTGACCGAGCCGGCCTCCCTGGCCGAACATCGCCGCTTGGGTGTGCAGGTACTCGACCGCCTGATGCAGCATTTACCGCGTCTGGCCATGACCGGCCAGGACACCGGCGTCGCGTTGCGCGAAGTGCGCGTGGCGCTGAACGTGCTCGACCTGCTGGCCTACACGCCGCGTGTGCTCGGCGTACCGCAAACATTGCTGCACCAAGTCGTGGCCGAGGTCGGCGAGTACTTCAAAGCCTGCCTCAAGGCCGGCGAGCGTTTGCCGGCACCGAGTGCGTTGTTGATGACGATGGACCGCGCGCGCCGCACCCTGAACCGCGAATGCGATGACGGCGCCCGTCTGCACCTGCTGCACGCCTTGAGCGGCTTGCGTCTGGCATTGCTGCCCGGGGTGGAATTCCTCGGCACCGGCGACCTCGAAGAACCGCTTCCCCATGGCATCGATGGAGCGCCTTTATGATCGGTGATCTGGATATCAGCGGGGTGTTCCTGCCTACGCTGCTGGTGCTGATGGGCATTACGTATGTGATTTACCTGCTGGTGCACGGGCTGCTGACGCGCCTGCACTTTTACCGTCTGGTCTGGCACCGGGCATTGTTCAACGTGGCTCTCTACGCCTTGCTGCTCGGCGCCGTGGACTCACTCAGTCGATACCTGATGACATGAAAAAACCTTTTTTGACCCTCGGCCGTGTGGTCCTGACCCTGTTGATCGTGACCTTCGCCGTGGTCGTGGTCTGGCGCATGGTGATGTATTACATGTTCGCGCCCTGGACCCGTGACGGGCACATCCGCGCCGACATCGTGCAGATCGCTCCGGACGTGTCCGGGCTGATTCAGCAAGTGGACGTGCGCGACAACCAATTGGTGAAACGCGGCCAGGTGCTGTTCAGCATCGATCAGGACCGTTTCAAACTCGCGCTGCGTCAGGCCAAAGCGGCGGTCGCCGACCGTCAGGAAACCCTGGCGCAGGCGCAACGCGAAGCCAAGCGTAACCGCGGCCTCGGCAATCTGGTGCCGGGCGAGCAACTGGAAGAGAGCCAATCACGAGTCGCCCGCGCCGAAGTGGCGTTGATGGAAGCGCAAGTGGCAGTGGATAGCGCCCAGCTCAACCTCGACCGCTCGACCATCCGCAGCCCGGTGGACGGCTACGTCAACGACCGGGCGCCCCGTACGCAGGAATTCGTCACCGCCGGGCGCCCGGTATTGTCGGTGGTGGACAGCAATTCGTTTCACATCGACGGCTATTTCGAGGAAACCAAACTGGACGGCATTCATGTCGGCCAGTCGGTTGATATCCGCGTGATTGGCGACCGCGCTCGCCTGCGCGGGCACGTGGAAAGCATCGTCGCCGGCATCGAAGACCGCGACCGCAGCAGCGGCAGCAACTTGCTGCCCAACGTCAACCCGGCGTTCAGCTGGGTGCGGCTGGCCCAGCGGATTCCGGTGCGGATCGCCTTCGATCACGTGCCGTCGGACTTCCGAATGATTGCCGGGCGCACCGCGACGGTGTCGATCATCGACGACCAGCAGCAGGAGCCGGGCAAATGAGCAGGGCCTCGGGTTTGGCGGTGGCCGGATTAGGCCTGCTGCTGTCGGCGTGTCAGGTGGTCGGGCCGGATTATCACCTGCCGGCCGAGGCCGCCGTGCACCGGGAAGACGTTCAGGGTGACTTGGCGGTGAACGGCAAAAATGTCATTTCTGCGCCGGTGCCGAGCGATTGGTGGCGCCTGTATCAAGATCCGCGACTGGATCAGTTGGTGCAGCAAGCCATGGCGTCCAACACTGACTTGCGTGTGGCCGCCGCAAACCTGTCCCGCGCCCGCGCGCAGCTCGATGAAGCCCAGGCCGCAGGAGGCTGGAGTGGCGGCGTGAAGCTCGGCGCCCAGCGTTTGCAGGAGTCCGGCGAAGCCTTCCTGCTGCCGGAAAAAGTGCCGGTGGCTAATGTCGGCGACATCGGCATTACCACCTCGTACCAATTCGACCTGTTCGGCACCTTGCAGCGCGGGATCGAGGCCGCCAAGGCCAATGCCGATGCGACGCAAGCGGCGGCGGATACGGCGCGAATCACCTTGGTGGCCGACGTCGTCCGGGCCTACACCCAAGTGTGCGCGGCCAATGAAGAGCGGGAAATCGCACAGCATTCCCTCGACCTGCAAGCCCAAGGCACCTCGCTGATCCAGCGTTTGCGCGATGCGGGGCGTGGCGATGAAACCCAGGTCACCCGCTCGCAAACCCAATTCAAATCCCTGCGCGCCGACATGCCGCGTTATGAAGCGGCGCGTCAGGCGGGATTGTTCCGTTTGTCGATGTTGTTGGCCAAACCGGTCGACCAATTGCCGACCGGCACCGCCACGTGCGCCGAATTGCCGAAAATCGCGCAATTATTGCCGGTCGGTAACGGCGTTACCTTGCTCAAGCGCCGGCCCGATGTGCGTCAGGCCGAGCGCCGACTGGCCGCCGCGACCGCTGGCATCGGCATCGCCACCGGCGAGTTGTACCCGGACATCAGCATCGGCGCGACCGTCGGCACCGTCGGTATTCTGGAGAATCTCGGCAAACCGGCGACCAACCGCTGGGGCTTCGGTCCATTGCTGACCTGGACCGTGCCGTCCAATGGCTCCCGGGCGCGAATCCGCGAGGCAGAAGCGGCGACCCAAGGCGCCCTGGCGCATTTCGATGGCGTGGTGCTCAACGCCATTCGCGAGACACAAACCGGTCTGGCCCAGTATTCCGCGTTGCTGCAACGCCGCGATGCGTTGGCGGATGCCGAGCAGTCGGCGCAATTGGCTGCGGACCAGACCCACCGCTTTTTCACGGCCGGTCGCGAATCGTTCCTGGCCGATCTGCAAGCCACGCGCACCTACACTGATGTGCGGGCGCAACTGGCCTCCGCCAACACCCAGGTTGCCATGAGCCAGATCGATTTGTTCCTGGCTCTGGGCGGTGGCTGGGAAAGCGGACGAACGCAAGCGACGAACACCAGCAAACCCTGAGGCCGTTGCTATGCTTTGATGTGTTGGGCTGACGCGCTACGAGCCACGCCAGTCCGCAGATCAAGGCTCGCGTTGGTCATGGGGACTCTAATAATGAAAAACCCTTATGCTCCCGGCTTCTGGTGCGCTATTGCGGCGTTGGTGTTGCTGTCGGCCACCTATTTCTACGGCATCATGCTGGCTCACCAGATCGACAAGGCACTGGTGTTCCTCGACAGCGCATCCGCACTGATTGCCGTGATGGCCATCGTGGTGGTGGCCTGGGCTTCGTTCCAGGGCCAGCGCATCAAAAAAAGACATCTCGAACAAGGCAAGACGCTGGTGCTGATCTGGGACACCAAGGTCGCTCTGCGCCGGGTCGAAACGGTGTTCGATCGTTATTTCTGGGGCAGTTACTGGCAACCGGGGCGCACGTTCCAGGAAGTCATGGGCGAACTCACCGGCACGCCGCTGGAAAAGAGCCTCGAAACGCTGAAGAAGCAATGTCTTGAGCTGGACAAGCAAATCGCCGAAGACGACTGGCACTGGCTGAACAACGCCCGAGAACTCTCTGATGTTGCCGCCGCCATGGCCCGCGAGCGTTATCAGCTGGATTTCTGCGACCCGCGCGCGGACGTGGCGGGCGGGGCGGTGATCAATCGGGATTTCGAGGTGCTGGTGTATACGTGGACGGCGCGGCTGAAAAGCTTTGATCATCAGCTGGATGAGATGGAAGTGCAGTATTCCTGAATTGATGCCGTCGGCACTGACGCCATCGCGGGCAAGCCCGCTCCCACAAGGATCACGCTGAACCTGTGGGAGCGGGCTTGCCCGCGATGGCGATTTTAAGTGCACCGAAACTCTCAACCCCTTCGCACGGTCCATAGACACTCTTTAACCTTTAAACATTGGGCCACCCGATGCGCCTGATGCTAATCTCCTTCGCACTTTCAGCGCAGTCGTGTCCGTACGCCGTCATGGGTTCAGGGAAGACGACCACACCTCAAACAACGGACATCGAACGGGTCATTCATGAATAAATCAGCAGGCGTGCTTCTTGGAATTGTCGTGGCCATCGGTGCAATCAGCGCTGGCGGTGCCTGGTTCACCGGCACCAAACTCGAAGGGGTGCTGAACACCTCGATCGCCGACGCCAACAAAGAACTGCAAGCCGCACTGGTCGGTTCCAACGGCACCGCGTCGCTGGAACTGGTGTCGCTTGAGCGCCACGTGTTCAGCAGCACCGCGCACTACCGCCTCAAGGGCGAGGGCGAGATGTTCGGCGAGGCGCCGGTCGAATTGCTCTTTGTCGATCACATCGAACACGGTCCGCTGCCGCTTTCGCGTCTGATGTCACTGAAGTTGTTGCCGGTCCTGGCCACCAGTCACTACGAACTGGAAAAGACCCCGATCACCGAGAAGTGGTTCGCCGCGGCCAAGGACAAATCGCCGCTCACCGGCGTGGTCAACATCGGTTACGACAACGCCACCAACGGCACCCTCGAATTGCTGCCGCTGGATGTGGCGCTGGACGACAAGTCCCACCTGAAATTCTCCGGCCTGAACCTCGATGTCTCGGCCAACGCCCAGGCGCAGAAAGTCAAAGCCAACGGCTACATGGACAGCTTCACACTCACCACCGTGGCTGAAGACCAGACACCGGTAAAAGTCGAATTGAGTGGCCTGACCCTGGCCAGCAATCTGGTCAAAAGCACCTACGGCTACTACACCGGCGAGAACACCGTCGAGCTGACCGACAGCAAAACCACGTTCGGCGCGCAACAGTCGGTGTTGGGCATCAAGAAATTCGAAATGAAGAACCAGACCGAGGAGTCGGGCACGAACGCTTCCGGGCGAGCCGATTACAAGATCGGCGAAGTGTCCTTGAACGGCAAGACGGTCGGCTCCGCGCAAATGGCCATGAGCCTGAAGAATCTCGATATTCCGTCGACGATGTCGTTGATGCAGATCTACCAGACCAAACTGCAACCCTACGAAAAAGCCGCCGCCGAAGCGGCTGCCGCTGGCGAGCCGGCACCCGAGCTGGTCTTGACCCCGGAGGAAGAGGCTCAGGTAAAAATGGGTCTGGAGAAACTGCTGGCCGCCGGCCCGCAAGTGGCTCTGGAAAACCTGTCGTTCACCACCGCCAACGGTGAAAGCCGCGCCAACCTGGTGCTCGACCTGACCAAACCACAATCCATGGACCTGCCGCCGGATCAACTGACCCAACAGCTGATCGCCCTGCTGGACGTCAACATCAAAGTGTCCAAGCCGATGCTGGTTGATTTGCTCAGCGTGCAGGGCCAAATCGACGGTCAGGCCGACGCCAAGGTCATTGCCGATCAAGCCACCGCCACCGCCGACATGTTCGGCGCCATGGCGGTCGGCACGCAATTCGCCAAAGCCGACGGCAATGACATCGTCAGCAAACTGCATTACGCCAACAATCAAGTGGAATTCAACGGCCAGAAAATGACCGTCGAAGAGTTTGTCGGCTTCGTGATGAGCAAACTCGGTGGTGCGGGCGTGGTCCAGTAACGCTAGACGTCCCGAATCAGCCGCCACGCCTCGTCAACCGGCAGCGGCTGTTTCATCCGCTCGGCCAGCATCGCCATCGCCCGCTCTTCATCGCAGGCGATGGCGGCGGTTACCACGCCATTCTTGCCAAACAGGCCGATAAAGGGTGGATGGTACGGATCGCCCTTGAACTCGACCTCGTCCCACGTTTCGGCATGACCGAGGTAGTCGTAGTTTTTGCCGAAGTGCCAGGTCCAGAAGTACGGCACATCCAGGTAGTGTTCATCACCGCCCAGCATGTTTGCCGCTGCAATCCGCGCTTGTTGTTGGGCCAGGCGCCAATGCTCGATTCGTTGCGGCTGGCCGTTGAGCGGGAAGGTCGCGATATCGCCGGCCGCCCACAGCCCCTCGGTCACGCGCATACCGCCATCGACCTTGAGTGAATGATCTTTTTCCAACGGCAGATCGTTGAACGGCCCGGTGGCCGGGCTGACGCCAATGCCGACCAATACCAGATCCGCCGGCAAACGCTGACCGTTATCCAGGCGCACCGCTTCGACTTTGTTCGAACCTTCGATTTGCGCGGCCTCGCCCTCCGTATGAAACACCACGCCGTGGGCCACATGGCGGGCAAGAATCGCTTTGCCGACCGTTTCGCCGAACTGCTTGGCGAAGGGCACCGCGTGGCGGGCCAGGACGGTGACATCCAGCCCGTATTCGCGTAAAGCCGCAGCGGATTCCATCGCGATAAAGCTGTCGCCGATGATCACTGCCCGCTGGCCGGGTTTGGCAGCGCTCAGAATTTTTTGTGCCTGATCTTTCGTGCGCAGCAAGAACACCTGCGGCAGGTCGGCGCCGGGCACGTCGAGGGCGTTCGGTGTGCCGCCCGTGGCGATCAGCGCGGCGTCATAGGTCAATGTTTGACCGTCCTTGAGCTGCAGGGTCCGGGTCTTGGCATTCAGGCTCGCCACTTCACCGTTGATGCGATCGATGCGCTGCTCGCGGTAAAAGCTGTCGTCACGCAGCGGTGGCACTTCGTCCGGCGGCATCTCCCCGGCAATCACGAATTTGCTCAACACGGTGCGGTCGTAACCGGCGTCAGCTTCGCGGTCGATCAGTAGCACGCGGCCACCGAAACCCTTTTCACGCAGCGCCGCTGCACCCGCCGTGCCTGCGGCGCCAGCGCCGATAATCACAAACGTGCGTTCATCATCGGCCGGGGGGGTGTGAGCATCCGCAAGCGGGTTTTCGTCGACCCAGACGTCGTCGTCGCGCACTTCCAGGGGATAGCGCTTGAGGCTGTCCAGCGACGGCGGTTCACACAACGCGCCGTCCTCGATCCGATATGCGGCCTTGTGCCACGGGCAAATCAGACGTCCGTGACACAGCGCGCCCTCCGCCAGCGGCGCCCCGGCGTGGGGGCATTCGCCCTGATAGGCGCGCAATTGCGCGCCGACCCGCAGCAAGACGATTTTGGTGTCCCCAATCCGAACTTCCAGGCCACGGTTATCGGGAACATCGGCAAAACGGGCAACGCGGTGCAGTGCCATGATCGCTCTCCAGGCAGGCGTTTCACTTAAGAGTTTGGCGCCTATCCCGTGGTTCAGCCAATTCCCACTGCCACCGCACGAACGGTTTGGCTATAGTTTGCACGCCGACCACGGCCTCACCCGCACAAGGTGCTCCGGTATGACCCGATTGACCTCTCTGAACCCTTGGCTGGCGGCCGTTGCCGTCGCCCTTTGCGTGCAGTTTCCGGCGCAGGCCGCAGAACGATTTACCGTCAGCATCCCCGGCGTTTCGGACAACCGGCTGTTCACTTCGGCGGCGGCCAGCGATGCTGCCGGTTGCGGCGGCAAGAACCAGTCTCCGGCCCTGAGCTGGACTGCCGCGCCGCCAGGCACCCAGAGCTTCGCCGTCGTCATGCATGACCCGGACGGCCAGAAAGGCCTCGGCGTCGATCATTGGGTTCACTACGGCATCAAGGCCGCAACCCGTCAGATTCCAGCCGGAGTGGGCGCCAAGTCCGCGTTCGAAGGCGTGGCTGGCAGCAACAGCAAAGGCACCACCGGCTACATCGGCCCTTGCCCGCCGGTCGGCGACAGCTCCCATCACTACATCATCCAGCTCTATGCCCTCGACCTGGCTCCGGACGCCTTGCCTGCCGGCCTGACCCGCGTGCAGTTGCTGGAAAAAATCAAAGGTCATGTGCTGAAAAACAGCAGCGTGGTGCGGCGTTATCACCGCTGAAGTTTTTTTCAGCGGGTTTAACCCGAACCGGTCGTGCTGCCCGTCTCAGAGGATGAATGGATCAATTTCCTCCTGAGGTCAGCCCCCATGTCCCTCCCTCTGCATGTCCTCCGCCCGGCCGCCCAGGGTTTCGCCGCCGGGTTGCTGCTGGCCGTTGCCGGTTGCGGTGTTTCGTCCAAGCCTGAATCTGCGGCGGTTCCGGTTTCGCCTCCGGCACAAAGTACGTTGGTGCGAAGTGAAGCCGTCATGGCCGATGCGACTCTGGCCAAGCGCAGTGTAAGTCCGGCGCCCATGGCAGGTTTTGCCCCGGAATCTTCACCTCCGGGTTATCAGGATGAGCCGCGCGAGCAATATCAAGCGCTGGCGGATAACCCGATTCACAGTGTCGCCGAAGCGCCGGTCTCCACCTTCAGCGCCGACGTCGACACGGGCGCTTACGCCAACGTTCGCCGCTTGCTCAATCAAGGTCGCTTGCCACCCGAGGGTGCGGTGCGCCTGGAGGAGATCGTCAATTACTTCCCCTACGATTACGCCTTGCCTACCGATGGCTCGCCGTTTGGCGTGACCACGGAACTGGCACCGTCGCCGTGGAACCCGCACACCCGCTTGCTGCGCATCGGCATCAAGGCATCGGATCGCGCAGTGGCTGAATTGGCCCCGGCGAACCTGGTGTTTCTGGTGGACGTGTCCGGTTCGATGGACCGTCGCGAGGGGTTACCGTTGGTCAAAAGCACCCTGAAATTACTGGTCGATCAATTGCGCGAGCAGGATCGGGTGTCGCTGGTGGTCTATGCCGGCGATTCGCGTGTAGTGCTCGAACCCACTTCCGGACGGGAAAAGGCGAAAATTCGTACAGCCATTGATCAATTGACTGCGGGCGGCTCCACCGCCGGGGCATCCGGCATCGAACTGGCCTATCAAATGGCACAACAAGCCTTTATCCCCAAAGGCATCAACCGCATCCTCCTGGCCACCGACGGCGATTTCAACGTCGGCATCAGCGACTTCGACAGCCTCAAGCAAATGGCTGTGGATAAACGCAAGACCGGCGTATCCCTGACCACCCTGGGTTTTGGTGTGGATAACTACAATGAACACCTGATGGAACAACTGGCCGACGCCGGTGACGGTAACTACGCCTACATCGACAACCTGCGCGAGGCACGCAAGGTGCTGGTGGATCAGCTCGGCTCGACCCTCGCCGTCGTGGCGAAGAACGTGAAACTGCAAGTGGAGTTCAACCCGGCGCAGGTCAGCGAGTATCGGCTGTTGGGGTATGAGAATCGCGCATTGAAGCGTGAGGATTTCAGCAACGACAAGGTCGATGCCGGTGAAATTGGCGCAGGGCATACGGTCACGGCGTTGTACGAAATCGTGCCGAAGGGTGAGAAGGGTTGGTTGGAGCCGTTGCGGTACGGCGGCGTCGAATCAACGGCTTCTGGTAAGTCTGGGGAATTGGCGATGCTGCGTGTGCGTTATCAACCGCCGGAAGGTGGGAATAGTCGGCTGATCGAGCGCCCGATTGCGGCTGGCTCTGAAGGCAAAGCCAGTGATGACCTGCGATTTGCCGCGGCCGTAGCGGCGTTTTCCCAGCAGCTCAAGGACGGGCGTTACACCGGTGATTTCAGCCTGAAGGACACTGAGGCATTGGCTCGCGGTGCGCGGGGTGATGATCGATTCGGTCTGCGTGCAGAATTCGTGCAATTGGTGGAGTTGGCGCAGAGCCTGCGAACCACGACCGCATCCAATAGTGAGCCGCATAAAGGAGGCTACAACTGACATGTCTGCTCCCGAATCGAGCGACGAAACTCTGCTGGCCCGCTATCGCTCAGGCGACGGCCCCGCGTTCGAGACGCTGTACGCCCGTCACCGGCAAGGACTTTATCGGTTCCTGCTCGGCCTCAGCGGTAAGTCGGAACTGGCCGAAGAGGTTTACCAGGACACCTGGCTGAGCCTGATCCGCAGCACCAGTCAGCCACAAGGTCGGGCGAATTTTCGTACGTGGCTTTACCAGATCGCCCGCAATCGCCTGATCGATAACTGGCGCAAACACGGAATCCGCAGCCCCTTGCACGATAGCTATGACGAACAGACCCACGCCCTGGCCGATGACGCGGCCGATCCCGAGCAACTGCTGAGCTTGAGCCGCGATAACCAGCGCCTCGAGGCCGCCCTGCAAACCTTGCCCACCGATCAGCGCGAAGTATTCCTGCTACGCGCCCACGGCGATCTCGACCTGCCGCAGATCGCCACCCTCACCGAAACACCGCTGGAGACCGTCAAAAGCCGCTTGCGCTACGCCCAGCAAAAACTGCGTCGGCTGCTGGCCGAGGAGGTACTGACATGACTGACGCCCGCAAAACACCGGAAGACCAAGTGCTGAAGCACTTCCGCGAGCATTCGACCGGCGAACCACCGGCGCATCTCGATGCGTTCATCCTCGCTGCTGCACAGCGTGAAGTCTCCGCGCCGAAACCGAACCTGTGGCAGCGCTGGGTTCAGGCGTGCCAAAAACCCCGTTGGCAAGTGGCTTTCGCCAGCCTCGTCGGCGTCGCGTTGATGCTGGCGCTGGTGCAACGCACGCCGGAACAAGTGCCGAGCTATGACTTCGCTCCCAAATTGTCCGAGCCGGTCGCTAAAAAAGAGGCTGCACAAGCGCCGTCGTCGGTTGCGCGCTCTCTCGCGGCGCCAGCGCCGGCCGCACCGATGGCAGGTTTCACCGCCCCCGCGCAAAGCGAATCGATCAACGCCGAAATGGCCGATGAAGCAAAAGTCAGCAAACGTGCAACCGCCCCGGTGAAAACCCTGGATGAGCAATTGCTTGAAGTGATTCGCCTGCAGAACGCCGGTCAGACACACGCGGCGGATGGCTTGATGGCGACATTGCACAAACGCTTTCCCAAGGAAAACCTCAAAGCCCGACTCGAGGAATTGAAGAAAAACTGAGGACAACGGTGCTCCGCGATTTGGCATCAACACCTGAAAGCGCGCACTATCGACCCATAGCCGATGCGTTGGAGGATGCCGTGGCAAAAAAAATCGACCGCATCGCCCAAATGCTCAATTGCCCGGAAAAGGGTGAGGAACTTCGGCGAGCAGTGACGGAGAGTCGTAAGGAGTTTCTTCTGGCGAAGCAGGCGGAAGAAGCTCTGGAGGAGGACGTTCTTGATGATGAAGAGATTGAGGACGACGAAGACGATGATTACGATGAGTTTGATTGGACGACTGAGTAAGAGCGGCACTTAGGAAGCAATGCTCTTTCAAATTGCAGATCCGTACAAATCAGGATCCGCAATTTGAATGGTGGGTTGCCGCTATTCTTTGGTTTTACCTTTCCGCGAAGGTTCGTCCCGCGTCAGCACTTTCACAGCATCATCTACCAATGCCTTACTCAGCGCCGTCAGATAATGTGCCGCCCAGGCATGACGATCGCTTTCTTTGTCATATGCCGCATCTCTGGTCAGTGCCTTGGCAAGGAAAAGAAAGTCAGAAGCCATGCCTAGCGCGTCGTCGAGAGGCACATCGCGAGTGACGTGGAAGACTGCCTTATCCAGGCAATAGATGGCAGGCGTTAAGCCGATGGTTTTCAGTTCTGATGGATCGGTCATTTGCCACCTCCATTGATGGAGGTGCGGGGGAATTGCGATTCGAAATCGCGTTGGGTGGTAAGTCGAATTTCATACGGATTGATGCTGCGCATTTTTACTTCCTTGATTTTAGAAGTTGCCGCGCATTCGATACCAAGCGAATGGGTGGCAACTGTGCGCAGGTTGGTAAACCGGGGAATCAAGGAAACCGGCACGTCCGAAGACGTCCCACGCACAGCCGCCATAGCACAAGATCACAGACGAAAAAAAACGCCTGCAAACGTGTTTGGGGCGCTGTTGCGCCTTTATTCCATCGGGTTACCAAGCCCGGCCGCTGAATTGGCAGCGACGGCGGAAGGGTATCGTGCGGGATGGTCACCTGCAACCTCTGATGTTGGTTGAATGGCAACGGCGAATGTCAGAGCACTAGTGGTCGCCGACTACTGAAGAAACTACCCAAGAAACGCCCAAGGACTACCCAAGACACTTGCCATGGCCAGCATGCGAACGACTCTGACGCGCTCACTCAAATCGAACCGTCAAGTTTTCCTTGACGGTTGCATTGGGCTAACCAGAAGTTGCCGAGATGCCCTTACCCCTTATAATCGCTAACAACACGGCCCCTGTCGGTTGATGCGCCTCCGCGCTGAGATTTCTCAGGGGTTTTTTATTGCCTGGCCCTCTCCACCTGGCAGGCATTTTCTTACGGTGCCGTCGTGTATCTACGAGTAAAACTGCGGGATCCTGCAGGTGACAGGCTCACCGAATTATTGAATGCCACTTCTGCCGTCTGCCGCAGTTGTCAACTTTTAGTTGACAACTGCGGCGTCAGTCAGCTGAGCACCCGGGGGGGGATGTTCGGATAGGGCAAAGGCGTGGGTTCACACGGTCCAAGCTGCTAGTCGGGTCGTGTATACAAAAATCAAATGCGGTGACCTAGCACTGGTAGCGATCTTTGATGACTCTGTCGAAATATGAACCTTTGGAGCCTGACGTCATCAAGCCTTGGTGTACGTGTGATGGAACGCGGCAGAAGTCGTACGTCCGTCCTTGTTTGAACGTAATTTTCATCCGGCCGGTGGTGGCATCGTAGCCCACAGCTGAAATTGCCGACGAGATGACTCGAACCATATCCATCGCGCTTTCCTTAAATTTGACTCGCTACCAACCTGATAGCTTGGCTACTGATACTAGCTGATGACTGACATTCCAATACTTTGGCAGTCCTTGAGCCCGCGCCAATAGGGTGCGCAAGCTGTCACGAGATACCGTCCGTCAGCTTAACGAGAGAAGGAAATCAAATATGGTAACTTCCGCGGCCAGTAAACACCTGCGTATTGACAGCTTGGCGTTTTCCGGTAGGCTGGCGCGTCAGTGCCGGCCTACCGGGAAACGCCAAGCTAACAACAACAGTGCCCCAACATTTTTCTATGCATGGTCTAACCTTGTGTTGACGTCACTTACACATTAGCCGGCAGGTGGGACTTTTTTACTAAGGACAATACGCCGATGAGAACTGAAGAACGCGTTGAAACGCCAGTCGCTAAGGTCGCTCGCGGTGAGGAGTCTCGCGGCTCTGTAGTTTTCTCGGATGCATTCGTTGAACGCAGAAAGCAAAAAGAATACCAGCACGCGATTAAACAAATAGCAGAGCGCGCCAAAAAACTCGATTGGTAGTTTTAATATGGCAACAGGGACGGTTAAAAGTTTTCCTCAAAAAGGAATAGCTGAAAGTACTCGCACTGATCACGATCAGAATTTACAGGAAAAGATTAAGTCTCGTCGCACCAACGAGCTTATTATTGGTGTATGCGGAGCTGTAGGATGCAACCTACAAGATGTTGTCTCCGAGCTGAAGGACCAATTTGGTGCATTTTCTTATGAAGTCACCATTGTCAAAGTAAGCAGTCTCATCAAAGAGCTTGCAAAAAAACACAGCGATCTATCGTCGATTGATATTGGATCAATTGAGAATCTCGATTTTTTTTCGCGCTATACCGCACTCCAAGATCTTGGTAATGATATCCGTGACAAATTTACTGATGACGCATTGGCTATCCAGGCTATTAAATTCATCTCTACTAATCGCCAAGTAAAGATGAATGAAAGTGGGGATGCGATCCCGCCCCGTGCTGTTTATATTGTGGATCAACTTAAACACCCGGCAGAAGTAGAACTGTTCCGCCTGACGTACCGGAATGCTTTTTTCCTAGTAGGTGTGATGAGTCCTCAGAATGCTCGTTTGGAGTATCTGCAAACGGAAGGGTTGAGCCCTGTTGATGCACAGAATCTGGTCGAACGTGATCGCAAAGAGAACGTCACTCATGGGCAGCAGCTTGAAAAAACAGTCCACAGGGCTGACTTTTTCGTTAAGCACAGTTTAAAAAACTCCGGAAACATCACCAAACCCTGCAAAAGGTTTGTTGGCTTGGTTCATGGCGAGAACGGAATTACCCCTACTCGTGACGAAGCGGGTATGTATGCGGCCTACGCTGCCTCATTGAAGTCAGCATGCCTTAGCCGCCAGGTTGGCGCCGCGATTGCGAATGGTTCCGGCGATGTGATCTCTGTTGGTTGGAATGATGTTCCGGCGGGTGGCGGTGGTCTCTATAGCGAAGATTCCGAAAATGACCAGCGTTGTGTTGTGCACGGTAAAAAGTGCTACAACGACGATACCAAGCAACGACTGGCCAAAGACATCGTATCCATACTTTCGGAGGTCAAGAGTAACGACAATAGCGATAAACGTAATGAGCTTGAGAAAGAAGAGGTTACTCCGGCGCTTATTTTTGCGAAAGTTGGTGGATTAGATGAGGCCGGCGGGAATAACACCCTACTTAGCTCCGCGGAAGCAGCTAGGTTGGCGCGCCAAATACTCGAAATTACCGCGCTGGGCTCTATTATCGAATATTCTCGTGCCATTCATGCGGAAATGGAAGCAATTCTTAATATTGCTCGAAGTGGGAAAAGTTCTACTCTCGGGGCGATAATGTATACAACTACTTATCCCTGCCACAACTGTGCCCGGCATATCATTGCGTCTGGAATTTCCCGCGTGGTTTACATCGAGCCATATGAGAAAAGCTTGGCAATGAAATTACATTCTGATGCGATTTCGATAGACGAGTCTTCTACCGGAAAGGTTCTATTCGAGAATTTCCAAGGTGTTTCCCCTACGCGTTACACTACTCTGTTCGCATTCAGTCATCGTCGCAAAGACAAAACTGGTCAAGCCGTTCGAATTGTTGGCAAGGATGCTTCGCTTATTTCTCACGAATATTTAGATTCTTATATCGATGTTGAAAGCAAGGTGGCAGTCAAAGGGTTAGAAGACAGCGGCGAAGCTCCTAATTAAAGAATTCGGTCGGCCGAACGTCCATTTTCGGCCGAGCCCACGCCAAAAATTAACAAAAAAATGCGGACGTCAAAAAGAGCGCGATTCTAACGGAGGTGCTGTCCTGTTACCTCGTCGGGTAACCAAGCCCATCGCCGAGTTGGCAGTGGGCGGCAGTGGCAGAAGGGTTTCGTGCAGGCCGATCTCCGCAACCTCCACAGATGCACACGTCAGTTAACGATAAAGTGGCAACCGACTTTTTATGCTGGACTTTTGTACGAGCGTTTTCCCAAAGCCGTGCGATTTGTCTCGTATCCGTCGACGGGGCTGCGGTAGTAGAAGCTTTTGGTTTGCAACTACATGTTTGCCGGATCATCGGCATACAGCTGCAATTGTCATGGAATCCTAAAAACAATACTCACAAAAAAGCCCCAGACCCTACGGCCTGAGGCTTTCTCGTTTCTACTATATGGTGCACCAGGCGGGATTCGAACCCACGACCCCTGCCTTCGGAGGGCAGTACTCTATCCAGCTGAGCTACTGGTGCAAGCGGGCGCCATGATACTCATATGCACTGCGGGCGTCCATGCTGCTGAATCGACAGCGCTTTTTCAAAGCGTAACCTGCATTTGCTACGTTGATCAGAAAAAAGCAGCAAATGCGGCGTTTTCGTTCTTTTTTTCGAACAGGCTATTGTCCTTTACCCCCTTTGATCCTAGGATTCGTTTGAGATTTCAAACGCTCTTGTCTGGGTGCTGAACCGCACGAGTTCATTCCGTGCGCTATTTATGTGCTTCAGCCCGGTGAATGATTTCCCTGACGGCAGCCTTTGAGGCGCCTTTCTACAATCATAATTTGCTCCGCGCCTGTCGCGGTGCTGTTAAGGAAAGCCGACATGCAGCTTAAAGACACCCAGTTGTTCCGCCAGCAAGCCTTTATCGATGGCGCTTGGGTCGATGCGGACAATGGTCAGACGATCAAGGTCAACAACCCGGCAACGGGCGAAATTCTGGGCACTGTGCCGAAAATGGGCGCTGCCGAAACCCGCCGTGCAATCGAAGCCGCTGACAAAGCGCTGCCGGCCTGGCGTGCACTGACCGCCAAGGACCGCGCCAACAAGCTGCGTCGCTGGTTCGAACTGATCATCGAGAACCAGGACGACCTGGCTCGCCTGATGACCCTCGAACAAGGCAAGCCATTGGCCGAAGCCAAGGGCGAAATCGTTTACGCCGCTTCCTTTATCGAGTGGTTCGCCGAAGAAGCCAAGCGCATCTACGGTGACGTGATTCCGGGCCACCAGCCAGACAAGCGCCTGATCGTGATCAAGCAGCCAATCGGTGTGACCGCTGCAATCACCCCGTGGAACTTCCCGGCCGCGATGATCACCCGTAAAGCCGGCCCGGCCCTGGCCGCCGGTTGCACCATGGTGCTCAAGCCTGCTTCGCAAACCCCGTTCTCGGCATTCGCTCTGGCTGAACTGGCCCAGCGTGCCGGCATTCCTGCTGGCGTGTTCAGCGTGGTGTCCGGCAGTGCCGGCGACATCGGTAGCGAGCTGACCAGCAACCCGATCGTGCGTAAATTGTCGTTCACTGGCTCGACCGAAATCGGTCGTCAGCTGATGGCTGAATGCGCCAAGGACATCAAGAAAGTGTCCCTGGAATTGGGTGGCAACGCGCCGTTCATCGTGTTCGACGACGCGGACCTGGATAAGGCCGTCGAAGGCGCGATCATTTCCAAATACCGCAACAACGGCCAGACCTGCGTCTGCGCCAACCGTCTGTACATTCAGGATTCGGTCTACGACGCGTTCGCCGAGAAGCTGAAGGTGGCTGTGGCCAAACTCAAGATCGGCAACGGTCTGGAAGAAGGCACCACCACTGGCCCGCTGATCGACGAAAAAGCCGTGGCCAAGGTTCAAGAGCACATTGCTGACGCGATCAGCAAAGGCGCTACCGTTCTGGCGGGCGGCAAGGTCATGGAAGGCAACTTCTTCGAGCCGACCATCCTGACCAACGTGCCGAAAAACGCTGCCGTGGCCAAGGAAGAAACCTTTGGTCCATTGGCGCCACTGTTCCGCTTCAAAGATGAAGCCGAAGTGATCGCAATGTCCAATGACACCGAGTTCGGTCTGGCGTCGTACTTCTACGCTCGCGACCTGGGTCGTGTGTTCCGTGTGGCGGAAGCCCTGGAATACGGCATGGTCGGCGTCAACACCGGGTTGATCTCCAACGAAGTCGCGCCATTCGGCGGCATCAAGGCGTCGGGCCTGGGCCGTGAAGGCTCCAAGTACGGCATCGAAGATTACCTGGAAATCAAATACCTCTGCCTGGGCATCTAAGCTCGGCAGACGGGAATGCAATAAGCGGAAAGGGCACGAGAGCGCTGACCCTTTCTGCGTTTCAAATGGAATTTTCTCTGCGGCCGGGAACGCTGTGGCAGTCGATCATCGCATGCTGCCGTAGTTGCCTCCCCGCCGCATTTTCCTTGAACCACGCCGCCCGATGAGCGGTGAATGAGGACTTTATGAGCAAGACTAACGCATCCCTGATGAAACGCCGCGAAGCCGCTGTACCACGCGGTGTTGGCCAGATTCACCCGATCTTCGCCGAGTCCGCGAAGAACGCCACCGTGACCGACGTTGAAGGTCGCGAGTTCATCGACTTCGCCGGCGGTATCGCCGTGCTGAACACCGGCCACGTGCACCCGAAAATCATCGCCGCCGTGACCGAGCAGCTGAACAAGCTGACCCACACCTGCTTCCAGGTCCTGGCTTACGAGCCGTACGTTGAAGTGTGCGAAAAAATCAACGCCAAGGTGCCAGGTGATTTCGCCAAGAAAACCCTGCTGGTCACCACCGGTTCCGAAGCGGTAGAAAACGCCGTGAAAATTGCCCGTGCCGCCACTGGCCGTGCTGGCGTGATCGCGTTCACCGGCGCTTACCACGGTCGCACCATGATGACCCTGGGCCTGACCGGTAAAGTCGTGCCTTACTCGGCCGGCATGGGCCTGATGCCAGGCGGCATCTTCCGCGCGCTGTACCCGAACGAACTGCACGGTGTGAGCATCGACGATTCGATCGCCAGCATCGAACGCATCTTCAAGAACGACGCCGAGCCGCGTGACATCGCTGCCATCATCATCGAGCCGGTTCAGGGCGAAGGCGGTTTCTACGTCGCGCCTAAAGAGTTCATGAAGCGTCTGCGCGCCCTGTGCGACCAGCACGGCATCCTGTTGATCGCTGACGAAGTGCAGACCGGCGCGGGCCGTACCGGTACTTTCTTCGCCATGGAACAGATGGGCGTTGCTGCCGACCTGACCACCTTCGCCAAATCCATCGCTGGCGGCTTCCCGCTGGCTGGTGTGTGCGGCAAGGCCGAATACATGGACGCCATCGCTCCAGGCGGCCTCGGCGGCACCTACGCCGGTAGCCCGATCGCTTGCGCCGCGGCCCTGGCCGTGATGGAAGTGTTCGAAGAAGAACACCTGCTGGACCGCTGCAAGGCAGTCGGCGAGCGTCTGGTCACTGGCCTCAAAGCCATCCAGGCCAAGTACCCGGTGATCGGCGAAGTCCGTGCCTTGGGCGCGATGATCGCGGTCGAGCTGTTTGTTGACGGCGACAGCCACAAGCCGAACGCTCCAGCGGTCGCTGCCGTCGTGGCCAAGGCTCGCGATAAAGGTTTGATCCTGCTGTCCTGCGGCACTTACGGCAACGTTCTGCGCGTCCTGGTACCGCTGACCTCGCCGGACGAGCAGCTGGACAAAGGCCTGGCGATCATCGAAGAGTGCTTCTCGGAGCTGTGATCTCCTGACTCTGATCGATCTGTGACCTGATTGACAAAAAAACCCGCTTCGGCGGGTTTTTTTTCGTGTCCGCGGAACACATGCACTGTTTCAAATGGCCTGCATTGACTAAGGTGCAAGCAGTGCGAATGGAGTATGCAGATGACCGCTGTCGTTTTACCCGCTGTACCGCGTGTACTGATTGCCGAAGCTGACCCTTGGTCTCGCGACTTGCTCAAGCAGGTGTTGTTGAACGTGCGCTGCGATGCACGTCTGGATCTATGCGCCGACGGTCAGCAGGCGCTGGAGTTGCTGGCGGAAAATCCTTACGACCTGGTGATCGTCGATTGGGAATTGCCCGGCGTCGACGGTTTGAATATCTTGCGCTCTGTCCGCCAGCGCAAACGTAATCCGCCGTTGCCGTTTATTCTGATGAGCAGCCGCAACGACAGCGCCAGCGTGCGCGAAGCCTTGCCCCTGGCGCCCACGGCGTACCTGACCAAACCCCTGAACATGGAAAGCCTGACCCTCCGTCTGCAGGATCTGCTGCTGAACGCCGGTGAACAGGTTTCGTGTGACGTGCCGGCGTTGGCGCCCGGCATGACCTTGTCGGCGTACCTGGAGCGTTGTCGTGAATTTGCCGATGGTGCGCCGCTGATGACCGACGTGCAACTGGCGGTCAAGCGCAGCCTTAATCCCAACGGCCTTGACCTGAAACTGCTGGAAGATGAAATCCGCGTTGATCCGCAGATCACCGCCGTCCTGATCGCCGCCGCCAACAGTGCGGCCCAGCATCACGGCGCGGCGGTACAAACCCTGTCCCAGGCGCTGCATCGGCTGGGCAGCGCGCAGAGCATGAATCTGATTCTGGGGTTGGCGCTCAAGCGCAGTGCGCGGCTCAGCGATCCGGCGCTCGCGGATTACGCCGAGCGTTACTGGAACCTGTCGCTGCACACCGCCGAATACGCCCGAACGCTGGCACGTCTGCTGGACCTGGACCAGGAGCGCTGTTACTGCGCAGGCATGCTGCACCGCTTGGGTGACCTCGCGTTGCTGCGGTGTCTGCAGGAATGGAAGCAGTCCGGCGGAGAGCTGGATGAGTGGGAGGAGGTCGGTGATGCACTCGCTGAGTTCGGCGCGGCCTATGGTTCGGCGCTGCGTACGCGCTGGCGCTTGCCCCTGGAGCTGCGAGAACTGATTGCGGCGGTCTTCCAGCTCGGTGGCGGGGTTTACTCACGCGAAGCGCTGGTGATGAACATGGCGGCGCAGATGGCGCGGTTGAATGAGCACGAAGGCCTCGAGGAACTGGCCAAGAGCCGGACGGCGCGGTTGCTCAAGATTGGTTTGCCGGAATTGATACGTTTGCGCAAAAAGTGAGTCCGACGCAGCCCCTTGTAGGCGCTGCGTTGATTGCATCAGCCGGAGATGATCCGGTTCTTGCCCTGGCGCTTGGCTTCGTACATCGCTGCATCCGCCCGGGAAAACAGACTGTCGACGTTTTCGTCCTCGGCAGTGAGGCTGGTCAGGCCCTGGCTGACGGTGATGCCGAACGTCTGGTCGGCATGGCTGAAGCTCAATCGCTGAATCTCCCGTTGCAGACGCTCCGCCACTTGCATGGCCATGTCTGGCGCGCAACCGGGGAACACGGCGGCAAACTCTTCGCCACCAATCCGTCCAAACACATCGCCGCGCCGTAAAGCCGCTTGCCCGCACTCGGCGATACGTTGCAGAACGTTGTCGCCTTCCGGATGGCCGTAGGTGTCGTTGATCAATTTGAAGTCATCGATGTCCAGCAACAGAAACGCCAATGGCGCGCCTTTTTGTCGCGCCTGTTCGAACTCAAGGCTGGCGCAGTCGAAGAAATGCCGGCGATTGCTGCTCTGGGTCAGGACGTCGGTAGTGGCCAGGCGATGCAACTCGCTTTCCATCTGCTTCTTGTCGGTGATGTCTTCGGCAATGCCGACGATGATCACCGGCTGCCCCGGCTCGGCTTGCCGGTTGATGAAGCACTTGTCGCTGAGCCAGCGCACCTGGCCGTCGGCGGCGATGATGCGGTACTCACGGTCTTCAACGGCACCTTTGACCAGCACTTCGGCGAGGCTGCGCTCGGCGTACTCCAGATCGTCGGGGTAGATGCTGTCGCGCCACTGGTTGGCATCGGACAGCAACAGGCCGGCGGATCGGCCGAAAATCCGTTCGTAGGCGGGGCTCACGTAGAGCACTTGGCGGGTTTCCCAGTTGAACGCCCAAAGCACCGCGTTGACGCTCACCAGCAGCGAGCTGAATAGCTGTTCGCGTTCGCTCAGGCGCGCGACTTCGCCTTGGGCATGCATCAGCGCCATCAGGGTTTGCGCGGCTTCCGGCCACTGGGGCAGGGATGCGTCTTGCGGGTTCTTGTTGACCATCGACACAAATCTCAAGGACGTGCCGCGAGTTCGACAGCGGCCACAGCAAAGCCCGCCGTAGTGGCGAAGTGTCTTTGAGATAGGGGATTTGGAGCTAAGTTCCGAAGGGTGCGCCCGCAAACGGGGCGCACCGATCAACGGTGTCAGGCGGTAACGGCAGGTCGCAGGGAGTAGGTCTTCAATTGGTCAGCGAAGTCGCGCAGGGATTGAATTCCGCTGGCTTCGGCTTCGTGTACCCAATCCTTGATGGCGGCCAGCATGTCGTGACCATTTGAGCTGGTCTTGACCCAGATCTGCTGCAAGGCCAGTCGTTTCTCGTAAATTACCTTCAGCGCCTGACTGTGCTCGAGCATGGTCTGGATACGCAGGTGGTGTTTGTCATCGAGCAGGCTGGTTTCCCGCGAGAGCAGGCGTTTGGCCCTGTGGAACTGGTGACGGACCGAGTGATCGACCTTTTCCAGCTCTTGCTTGACCAGCGGCGCGATCACCAATTTGCGGTACTGGGCCATGATCTGGAAG
This sequence comes from Pseudomonas sp. 300, assembly GCF_055803035.1. Classification (NCBI taxonomy): domain Bacteria; kingdom Pseudomonadati; phylum Pseudomonadota; class Gammaproteobacteria; order Pseudomonadales; family Pseudomonadaceae; genus Pseudomonas; species Pseudomonas sp. 300. Next base: position 157,432 of record NZ_JAVLRV010000001.1, read on the forward strand.
CGGTTGTTGAGGATGGCCATGGCGGTGTCCATGTCCAGGCTGCCTTTGCCTTCGACCCGGTGGGCAATCGGCGCAACCCGCTGAACCTTGGCCAGGCGCAGGAAACTGAAGACCTGGATCCAGGCCCAGCCGAGGTCGAACTCCCATTTCTTCACCGACAGTTTTGCCGAATTAGGATAAGTGTGATGGTTGTTATGCAGTTCTTCGCCGCCGATCAGGATGCCCCAGGGCACCAGATTGGTCGCCGCATCGCGGCACTCGAAGTTGCGGTAGCCGACGGCATGGCCCAGGCCATTGACCACGCCGGCGGCCCAGACCGGGATCCACATCATCTGGATAGCCCAGATGGTGATGCCGATGGTGCCGAACAACAGCAGGTCGATGACGGCCATGATCGCCACGCCCAACAGCGGGTAGCGGCTGTAGAGGTTGCGTTCGATCCAGTCTTCGGGGCAATTCTTGCCGTAGATGCGCAGGGTCTCGGGGTTTTCCGCTTCGGCGCGGTACAGCTCGGCACCTTTGCGCAGAACGGTAGACAAGCCCTTGATTACCGGGCTGTGCGGGTCATCGACGGTTTCGCATTTGGCGTGATGCTTGCGGTGGATGGCGGTCCACTCGCGGGTGTTCTGCGCCGTGGTCAGCCACAGCCAGAAGCGGAAGAAATGTTTCAGGCCAGCATTGAGCTCAAGCGAGCGATGCGCCGAATAACGATGCAGATAGACCGTGACGCCGATAATCGTGACGTGGGTCATCAGCAGGGTGACTGCCACCAGTGACCAGGGCGACAAGCCGAGAAAACCTTCGTACCACATAGGCTATAGGGCCCTCGATAAAGAAAAAAACAGCCGTTGCATTATCACTAAGCCCACAGATAAAACCAGTCACCCTTTCAGATAAGAGTGGCCGGATGTTTCTTTACACTATAATTCCAACCCTTTTGTTGGGACATGGACGACCGAATGCCTGCCACCTATCGCGATGCCATGCGTGCAGCGCTGCTTTACCTGCTGCTTTCCGTCGTCTGGCTGAAGCTAAGCGGTTACTTATCGAACAGTTTCTTCGATAGCTCCGATGAGCGACTGCGATGGCAACTGATCAACGGTTACGTGTGGGTGGTGCTCAGCGCCGGGTTGATCTTTATTGCTCGGGCGCGATTGTTCCGTTGCCTGGGGATCGGCGCTGAATTGCGCGAGCGCAATGAAGACCGGGAACGTTTGCGTCAGGCGGCCGCTGTGTTCGATTGCACCCGCGAAGGCGTGTTGGTCACCGACCGTCATGGGATCATCGTCCATGTGAACCGGGCGTTCATGGAAATCACCGGCTATCAGACCGACGAAGTGCTGGGCAAGCAACCCAGTCTGTTCAAGTCCGGTCATCATCCGGCGAGTTTCTACCAGGCGATGTTCGCCACACTCACCCGTTGCGGCGAGTGGAGCGGTGAAATCTGGAATCGCCGAAAAAGTGGCGAAATCTATCCGCAATGGCAGACGATTCGCCTGATTCACGATGACCAGGGTCAGCTCAGCCACTACGTCGCGGTGTTCTCCGACATCAGCGCGATCAAGGATTCCGAGCACGAGCTCAAGTACCTGGCTCATCACGATCCGTTGACCGATCTGCCCAACCGCCTGCTGTTCACCGACCGTGCCGAGCAGGCATTGGCGTCGGCGCAAATCCACAAACGCGGCTGTGCGTTGCTGATGATCGATCTGGATCATTTCAAGATGATCAACGACAGCCTCGGACACACGGTCGGCGACCAACTGCTCAAGCCGTGGCAGAGCGTTTGGAGGCCTTGCTTGGCCCGGAGATCACGTTGGCGCGACTGGGGGGGGATGAGTTCGCAGTACTCGCCGAAAGCTGTCCGCAGTTGATACAGGCTGCGGCGCTGGCGCAGCGGATCATTGACGGTCTCAAAGAGCCGTTCCTGATTGGCGGGCACCAACTGTTCATCAATACCAGCATCGGTATCAGCCTGTTCCCTGGCGATGCCTTGAGCGCTGAACAGCTATTGCGTAACGCTGACTCGGCGCTGTTCAAGGCCAAAAGCGCCGGTCGCGATGGCTACGCCCTTTATACCGAAGAGCTGACAGCCCATGCCCAGAATAGGGTCGAGACTGCTGTAGAGCTGCGCCAGGCGCTGGAACAGCAGGAGTTGCGCGTTTATTACCAGCCTGTTCATGACTTCAAGACCCGTCGCCTGGTTGGCGTCGAGGCGCTGGTGCGCTGGGAACATCCGAAGCGGGGGCTGGTGTCGCCGGCAGAATTCATTCCCATCGCCGAACGCACCGGATTGATCGCAGAAATCGATACCTGGGTGATGCGCCAGGCTTGTCAGCAAATGTGCTTGTGGCAGCAGGCAGGTGTCGCGCTGTCGTTTGTCGCAGTGAACGTCTCGTCACGATTGTTCGCTCGTCGTGAGCTCTTTCAGCAAGTGGCGAAAGTGCTGCACGAAACCGGGCTGGATCCGGCGTGTCTGGAGCTGGAAGTCACTGAGAGCGCGGTGATGGAAGACCCGGAGGTGGCGTTGGAGCAGATGCATCGACTGCGCGAGCTGGGTGTGCGGCTGGCCATCGATGATTTCGGTACAGGCTATTCGTCGCTGCTACGGCTCAAGCGTCTGCCGGTGCAGAAACTCAAGATCGATCAGGGCTTCGTGGCCGGATTGCCTTGGGATGATGACGATGCGGCCATCGTGCGCGTGATCATCGCGCTGGCGCAAAGCATGGGCATGCAGGTGCATGCCGAAGGGATCGAGCAGGTCGAGCAGGCGCGGTTCCTGCTTGAGCAGGGTTGCGATCTCGGTCAGGGTTACTGGTTCGGCCGACCGGTGCCGGCGGAGCAGCTGGATTGGATGCGCATTCCGGAAATCCACTAATCCCCCCACTTTGTGCACAGCCAGCGCCCACAAGTTTGCGTACGAACAAACATCTCCGCCATGAACAGGCCTCTGTGGGAGCTGGCTTGCCAACGATGGCGGTCTCGAGTCCTGCGTAAATCTCAAGGGCCTCATCGCCCGCAAGCCCGGCTCCTGCAACGATTTCGCAGGGGCTGGAGAGGGGGCGATTTTTCGATCCCTGATCCGTCGCGCAGACGTAACTCCTCGCCCCGACAAATAATTTATTTTGGTTATATAAACATTCTTAAATAGTCTTTTTAAGAATATCCGCACCTATCTACTATTGGTCTCACGCCGCAAGCAGTGCCCCCTCTGCCAGGCAACCTCTCAGTCGAAGGAGCAGCACCATGAGCGCATCCCTACGTAGCGTTGACGGTCAAGACGAAGCCACCATTTTGCGTGAGATCCAGAGCGCCCTGCGCGATCTGCGGTTTGGCGCCGTGGAAATCACCGTGCACAACGCTCAAGTGGTCCAGATCGAACGTAAAGAGAAATTCCGTTTGCAGAACCCCAGCAGCAAACCGAGCTAAGCAACCGGCAACCGATTCCAACACTCCATAAAAAAAGCCAACACACCAAGAATTCCAGGAGCTTTCACCATGTCGTCGATTCGTCATTTCGCTTTGGCCGCACTGGCCAGTGCCCTTTTTGCGGGCTCCGCGGTTGCCAAGGATTACGAGCTGCTCAACGTCTCGTACGACCCCACTCGCGAGCTGTATCAGGATTACAACGCTGAGTTCGTCAAGTTCTGGCAGAAAGACCATGCAGGCGACACCGTGAAAATCCAGCAGTCCCACGGTGGCTCGGGCAAACAGGGCCGTGCGGTGATCGACGGCCTGCGCGCCGACGTAGTGACCCTGGCGCTGGCCGGTGACATCGACGAAATCGCCAAGCTCGGCAAAACCCTGCCGGCGGACTGGCAGACGCGTCTGCCGGAAGCGAGCACGCCGTACACTTCGACCATCGTGTTCCTGGTGCGCAAGGGCAACCCTAAAGGCATCAAGGACTGGGGCGACCTGGTCAAGAACGACGTGTCGGTTATCACTCCGAACCCGAAAACCTCCGGCGGCGCTCGCTGGAACTTCCTCGCGGCCTGGGCCTACGGCCTGAAAGCCAACGGTGGCAACGAAGCCAAGGCCAAAGAATACGTACAAACCCTGTTCAAGCACGTGCCTGTGCTGGACACCGGTGCTCGCGGTTCGACCATCACTTTCGTCAACAACGGTCAGGGTGACGTGTTGCTGGCGTGGGAAAACGAAGCCTTCCTGGCGCTGAAAGAAGACGGCGGCGCCGACAAGTTCGAGATCGTCGTGCCTTCGCTGTCGATCCTTGCTGAGCCTCCAGTGGCGGTAGTCGATAAAAACGCCGAGAAGAAGGGCAACGAACAGATCGCCGAAGCGTACCTCAAGCACCTGTACAGCCCGGCCGGTCAGGAAATTGCTGCGAAAAACTTCTACCGCCCACGTGATAAGGAGGTCTCCGCCAAGTACGCTCAGCAGTTCCCGAAACTGGAGCTGGTCACCATCGACAAGGACTTCGGCGGCTGGAAAACCGCGCAACCGAAATTCTTTAATGACGGTGGCGTGTTCGACCAGATCTACCAGGCGCAGTAACCTGCTGTAGGTCATAAACGAGCCCCGATTTAACCGTCGGGGCTTTGCGCGTTCTCAACCAAGGACTTTTATGTCGCGTCGTATCTCCCCCGTCATACCCGGCTTCGGGCTGACGCTGGGCTACACCTTGGTGTACCTCAGCCTGATAGTGCTCATTCCGCTGGCGGCGATGTTTGTGCACGCCTCTCAACTCACCTGGGATCAATTCTGGGCAATCATCTCGGCGCCCCGCGTACTCGCGGCGTTGAAGCTCAGCTTCGGCACCGCGCTGTACGCCGCGATCATCAACGGCATCATCGGCACGCTGCTGGCCTGGGTGCTGGTGCGCTACACCTTCCCCGGTCGCAAGATCATCGATGCGATGATCGATCTGCCCTTCGCCTTGCCCACGGCCGTGGCCGGTATCGCGCTGACTGCGCTGTACGCGCCGAATGGTTGGGTGGGTCAGTTTGCGGCGGACCTGGGTTTCAAGATCGCGTATACCCCCCTCGGTATCACGCTGGCGCTGACGTTCGTAACCCTTCCATTCGTAGTACGTACCGTACAGCCAGTATTGGCCGATATTCCCCGTGAAGTCGAAGAAGCGGCGGCGTGCCTGGGGGCCAAACCCTTGCAGGTTTTCCGCCATATTCTGGTGCCCGCGTTACTGCCGGCGTGGTTGACCGGGTTCGCGCTGGCCTTTGCCCGCGGGGTTGGCGAGTATGGTTCGGTGATTTTCATCGCCGGCAACATGCCGATGAAAACCGAGATCCTGCCGCTGCTGATCATGGTCAAGCTCGACCAGTACGATTACACCGGCGCCACCTCCATTGGTGTACTGATGCTGGTGGTTTCTTTCGTCCTGTTGCTGCTGATCAATCTGCTGCAACGCCGTATTGAAACCCCATAAGGAGGCGCTGAAATGTCCCAATCATCTATTGCTGCTGCTTCCTCGAACGCTGCCCGCCGTGGCAGTGCCAGTTCACGGCGAATCCTGATCGGTCTAGGCTGGCTGGTGTTTGCCCTTTTCCTGTTGCTGCCGCTCGTGATCGTGGTGTCCCAGGGTTTGAAGAATGGCCTGGGTTCGTTCTTCACCGCGATCCTTGAGCCCGACGCGCTGTCAGCGCTGAAGCTCACGGTCATTGCCGTGTTGATTTCGGTCCCGTTGAACCTTGTGTTCGGCGTCAGCGCCGCGTGGTGCGTTAGCAAGTACTCGTTCCGCGGTAAAAGCATTCTGGTGACCCTGATCGACTTGCCGTTTTCGGTGTCGCCGGTGATCGCCGGTCTGGTCTACGTGCTGATGTTTGGCGCGCAGGGTTTTTTCGGCCCGTGGCTGCAGGATCACGACATCCAGATCGTCTTCGCGTTGCCGGGTATCGTGCTGGCGACGATCTTCGTCACCGTGCCGTTCGTGGCACGCGAACTGATCCCGCTGATGCAGGAACAAGGCACGCAGGAAGAAGAGGCCGCGCGTCTGCTCGGCGCCAATGGCTGGCAGATGTTCTGGCACGTCACCGTGCCCAATATCAAATGGGGCCTGATCTACGGCGTGGTGCTGTGTACCGCGCGGGCGATGGGTGAGTTCGGTGCGGTGTCGGTGGTTTCCGGGCACATTCGCGGGGTGACCAACACCTTGCCGCTGCACGTCGAGATCCTCTACAACGAATACAACCACGTGGCCGCGTTCGCTGTGGCGAGCCTGTTGCTGATCATGGCGCTCTTCATCCTGCTGCTGAAGCAGTGGAGCGAAAACCGTATTAACCGCCTGCGCGCCAGCGCCGCGGAGGAATAATTCATGTCGATCGAAGTGCGTAACGTCAGCAAGAATTTCAACGCGTTCAAGGCGCTCAATGACATCAGCCTGGACATTCAAAGCGGCGAACTCGTGGCGCTGCTCGGCCCGTCGGGTTGCGGCAAGACCACGCTGTTGCGGATCATCGCCGGGCTGGAAACCCCGGATCAGGGCAACATCGTGTTCCACGGTGAAGACGTGTCCGGCCACGATGTGCGTGATCGCAACGTCGGTTTCGTGTTCCAGCATTATGCGTTGTTCCGCCACATGACGGTGTTCGACAACGTCGCGTTCGGCTTGCGCATGAAACCGAAAAACCAGCGCCCGACGGAAAGCCAGATCGCGGTGAAAGTCCATGAGTTGCTGAACATGGTGCAACTGGATTGGCTGTCGGATCGCTACCCGGAGCAACTTTCCGGCGGTCAGCGTCAGCGTATCGCGCTGGCTCGCGCCCTGGCGGTAGAGCCGAAAGTCCTGCTGCTCGACGAACCCTTCGGCGCCCTTGACGCCAAGGTGCGTAAAGAGCTGCGCCGCTGGCTCGCGCGGCTGCACGAAGACATCAACCTGACCTCGGTGTTCGTGACCCACGACCAGGAAGAGGCGATGGAAGTGGCCGATCGTATCGTGGTGATGAACAAGGGCGTGATCGAGCAGATCGGCTCACCGGGCGACGTCTACGAAAACCCGGCCAGCGACTTCGTTTATCACTTCCTCGGCGACTCCAACCGTCTGCATCTGGGCGAAGACAACCACGTGCTGTTCCGTCCGCACGAAGTGTCGCTGTCGCGGCATGAACTGGACGACCATCACGCGGCCGAGGTGCGCGATATCCGTCCGCTGGGCGCGACGACTCGGGTGACGTTGAAGGTCGAAGGCCAGAGCGAGTTGATCGAAGCGGAAGTGGTGAAGGATCACGACAGCCTGATCGGCCTGGCGAAGGGCGAAACCTTGTTCTTCAAGCCGAAGGTCTGGCAGAAAGTCGCCAACATTTAAGAGCAAAAGCTTCGTCGGAACGCCGCCCGGGGCAAGCCCGCTCCCACAGTGATTTGCGTCGTTTACAAATTCCCTGTGGGAGCGGGCTTGCCCGCGATGGCGTCCTACGCCGCAGCGTTGTTCTGACGCAGACGTACCCCA
>NZ_JAVLRV010000001.1:164858-201091 GCF_055803035.1 Pseudomonas sp. 300
CGTCGCATCCCCAGCAAAAACGCCAGTTCAACCACTACAAACAACGGCCCGACAATCAACCCCGGCCCCCCTACATGTGTAGGGTTTATCGGTGCGCGTGGACCAAGTACTGTGAAGTTGTTAGAACGGAATGCCAGCGGTAGGTTCACATGTAGCCAAGCTTCATTGAAAGTATTGTCAGGAGTAAATACTTTGAGAAAAAATCGTGAAATTTTCACTGAGTGCTGTAATGCATATGTGAATGACAAGGCACGACTCCTTGGTTTTTCTTGCTCGATAATGTCGATGTCTCGACGGCATTCGTTATTTCAAATTGCGAGCTTGAAATTTTGGATAAGTCCCGCGATCGATCATAAGCAAATCGCTTTTTTCTTTGATGGAACTTTTACGCCTGTTGGCTTTATAACCTGGGCGTATTTGGCGCGTGATGTTGAAGAGCGGTTGCTCAAAGATCCAGAATTTCTCCTTCATCCCTCTGAGTGGAATGAAGGGGGGAAGACGTGGATTATCGATTTCGCTTTCACTGGAGTCCCCGTAGTCGATGCTGTTAGAAATATAAAGCATGCCCTAAGGGCAGAGGGTGTCGAAACAATTAACTGGGCTCGCCGGAATGAAGACTATACGGTTAGAAAAATTTCGAGCTGTAGTCTGTAAGTAGGATTAAAATTATTGCTGCTAAAAATAAGATTCAACTTAAAATCAATTAAGTAAGGATGTGTGAAATGCGTGGTCTGACAGAAGCGGAAATTCTATTGGTTGCGGGTGCCGCTAGTGGCGATGGAGTTAAGGTGTCTCACGTTCTCGCTGTGGGGGCAGGCATAACAGCCGTTGCTGCGGCCGGCCTGGCCGTCGTGCCAAGCCCAATCACAACGCCGGCAGCGATCGTGACGGGTATGACTTCAGCAATATTTGCGGCAGCTTCTGCCGGTGCTTCCATGTTGGAGGGACGTGGCGCCGATGCTGCCTAATCGGGTTTTGATTAATTTGTTCGCCAAGAGACACACCGATAGTACTTTCTGTGTTCTCTTGGTTTATTTTTCATAAGCAGGATAAACCGGCCCTGCTATATCGTGGCTCTTGCATTGTTTAGGCGAGTAAATGACTATTTGTATCATAAGGAATCATTCCCTCTCATGTAGTGTTAATCTCTCTGGTGAATTTTTTCTGTTGTTAAAATTTATTATCCATTTGATTCCTTTTATTTTGGTTTTGGTGTTTTATTTTTTTGGCCTAAGTGATTTGCGCGAGGAGAGAAGTTTTATTTCTTTCTTTTTAGTCTGTGCTATGTTTGCTTGTATCTGTGGATTTATTCTGGAGCACGTAACTGTAGCGGTTATCTCCGGTTGCTTTTCATATGGTGTCCTCTCGGATGATATTGATAAAATAAATGATCTTGTTTTGGATTTTAAGTTTTTTGAGCGAGTCATTAGTATTGCATTCGTTACTTTTTTTATAATGTTTAAATTGTCGGCGTAGAGGCGTTAAACATTATTTTTTGGTGTCAATGCTATATTAGCTGTTGGAAAACTTACGCCGGCGCACGCTTCGGATTGACCCGAACACCCCCAACCCGCGCCTCGATCTGCTCCTTCAGATCCCGTCGCATCCCCAGCAAAAACGCCAGTTCAACCACTACAAACAACGGCCCGACAATCAACCCCGTCACATCATCGACAAACGCCGGTTTGCGTCCTTCGTAGTGATGCCCGACAAACTGAATCGCCCAACCGATCACGAACATCCCGATGCCGCTCGCCAGCCACACCAGCGTGCTTTGCTGTGCCAGCACGTGACCTGCCCAAACGCACAGACCCAGTAACGCAGTCATCAACACCCCGAGGCGTACTTCCAGGCGCACGTAAAACCACGCCGACGCCAGCGAGACCAGCACTGCCGGTGAAAGCCAGCCCCCGGCCCATTGCGGCCGCGACAGCAACACCGCGACAGCGACCACAATCAGCGGAATACCGATAAAGTGGCTGGCAATATTGCGTGGATCACGGTGGTAGGCGGCGTATTGACTGAGATGGTCAACGAGGCTTTTCATTGTTATTCCTCCTGTAGGGTGATTGATCATGCCCCGGGTTCACCGCTCGCTCTGTCAGCCAGGCGACAATCTCCAGGAGTTTTGATGGACAAGCAGGTTTGGCGTTCGCGCCTGGAAGCGGGGCAGTGGTTCAGTCATCTACCTGTTCCTTTACAGAATAGTCTGTTGGCCGGCGCCAAGGTGCGGCGCCTGGCGTCGGGGCAGCGGCTGTTCCAGCGCGGTGATCCGCCGTGTGGCCTGTACGCCGTGCTCGAAGGTGCGGTGCGCATTGGCGCCGTCAGCGAGCAGGGCAAGGAGGCGTTGTTGAGCCTCGTGGAGTCGCCGCACTGGTTTGGCGAAATCTGCCTGTTCGACGGCCAGCCGCGCACCCACGATGCGTTCGGCGTCGGCCAGTGCATCCTGCTGCACATCCCGCAAACCGCGTTGCTGGCCATGCTGGATGAGCAACCGGTGTACTGGCGGCAACTGGCATTGCTGATGAGCCAGAAACTGCGCCTGACCTTCATCAACCTCGAACAGTTGAGCCTGATGCCGGCGCCGGCTCGGTTGGCGCATCGTTTATTGATGATCGCCGACGGCTACGGCGAAATCGTCCCGCCGCGGCGTGTGCTGCAACTGCCGCAGGAACAGCTTGCTTCAATGCTGTCACTGTCGCGCCAGACCACTAATCAGCTCCTCAAGGAATTGCAGGGTCAGGGGATTTTGAATCTGAAGTACGGCGAGATCGAAATTCTCGATGCCGAACGGTTGCGGGCGTTGGCGATTTTTTGAAACACGGCGTTATTGATGGGCTTTGTCCGCGAAGGCGCCTAGCCTGTGACAACGACAATCGAGGTGTGCCATGCGTGTGCTGTTAGTGGAAGACGAACCGGAGACCGCCAAACTCCTGGCCAAGGGCCTGAACGAGGCGAGCTACTCGGTGGATGTGGCGCTCAACGGCATGGACGGCCGCCGCTTCATCGAGTCCGGCGAATATGAGCTGATCATTCTTGACGTCATGCTGCCGGGGTTGAATGGCTGGCAGTTGCAGCAACAGATCCGCAAGCTCGGCGAGACGCCGGTGCTGTTCCTCACCACCAAGGACGGCATCGAGGATCGCTTGCGCGGGTTGGAGCTGCATGAGGACGATTACTTGCTCAAGCCGTTTGCCGTGAGTGAGCTGGTGGCACGGGTGCGCAAGTTGTTGCGGCGAGATCGCGGGCGTTAGGGATTACTGTGGTTTCTGGTCTGGCCCCATCGCGGGCAAGCCTGCTCCCACAGGTTCAGCGTCGTACACAGAATCATTTGCACACCCAAGATCCCTGTGGGAGCGGGCTTGCCCGCGATGGGGCCAGACCCGGCAACGGGCCTTCCGGACCTGTCACCGCAACCCATCCCGAAACTGCCCCGGCGTCATCCCCGTCCAGCGCTTGAACGCGCGGCTGAAGCTGCTCGTATCCGCAAACCCCAACAAATAACTGATTTCGCTCAACGAACATTGCGGGTCGCGCAGGTGCTGCAGCGCGAGGTTTTCGCGGCTTTCATTGAGCAGCGTGTCAAACCGGCAGCCCTCGTCTGCCAGATGCCGTTGCAAACTGCGCAAGCTCAGGTGCAAGGCCTTGGCGATGTGTTCGGCGCTGGGCTCGCCTTCGGGCAGTTGTTCTTCAATGGCGTCGCGGACCTTGCGCTCCCAGGTCAGGGGCTTGAGCTGCGCCAGCGTGCGTTTGAGCACGGTTTCGTTGTGTTCGGCCAGTTCCGGGTTGGCGTCGTCCAGGTGACTGTCGAAGTCCACCAGAGAAAACTCCAAGCGGTCTTCGTCGGCCGAAAAGTACACCGGTGAGCGGAAGACTTTGTGCCATTGATGGGCGTCGGCCGGTTCCGGGCGCCGCAGGTACACCGCCAGGGGCGCGTAGTCGCGGCCCAGTCGATTACGGCAGGTGCGCACGTAAATGGCGGCGAAGGCGTCGATGGCTTCGAACGCCGGCGCCGGGTTGCCTGGCGGGATTTTCAGGCGAAAGCGGTAGCGATCCTCGGTGCGGCTCAATTCAAGTTCCAGGGCATCGCTGACCACTTGGTGATATCGCACGATGCGTTCGAACACCTCGCGCAAACTGCCGCTGGCCACCAGTGCATAGCCGAGTGCGTGAAAGGTGGTCGGGCTGACGAATCGCGACACCCGCAAGCCGATCGCCGGATCGCCGCTGACCTGCACCGCGATTTCCCACAGCCGCGTAGTGCCCGACAACGGGTAACGGGCGTTCGGGTCGTCCATCAATTGCGGGTCGAGCCCCGCCTGGTGGCACAGGGCGGTGCTGTCGAGGCCCAGCGCATCGAGTTGCTTGCGCAGGGCGCGGGTCCAGCTGGCGAGGGAGGTCGGTTCAGTCATGCTGATTGGCGCTTCCGGTCAACAGGTTGGCGTCCACGGCTACCGCCTTGTGAGGGATCGCAAGGCAGGATGCGGACATCAATAACCAGAGGATGGAAGCATGGACGGTACTTCTGCAAGTCCCCAGCGACTGAATGCAGCTCAGCGAGCCGCGCATATTCGCGAAGTGGTGTTGGCCAAAGGGGTCGACCTGCGTAAACGCTACCCGATTCTCAACCATCAGGACGCCTTGGGCGCAGGCATTCTGGCCTTCGCTTTGGCGGGAATGATCGGGTCGGCAGCCCTGTACATCAGCGGGCACATGGCCTGGTGGGTGTGTCTGCTGCTCAACGCTTTTTTTGCGTCGCTGACCCACGAGCTTGAGCACGACCTGATTCATAGCATGTACTTCCGTAAACAACGCGTACCGCACAACCTGATGATGGGCCTGGTGTGGCTGGCGCGCCCGAGCACGATCAACCCTTGGATTCGACGGCATCTGCACCTCAACCACCACAAGGTGTCCGGCACTGAAGCCGACATGGAAGAGCGTGCGATCACCAACGGCGAGCCTTGGGGTTTTGCGCGGCTATTGATGGTCGGCGACAACGTAATGTCGGCCTTCATCCGCATGCTGCGGGCCAAGACCTGGGCTCACAAGTTCAGCATCATAAAACGCGCCTTGAAGGTCTATGCGCCACTCGCTCTGGTGCATTGGGGCGCGTGGTACGTGTTTCTCGGCTTCCACGCCGCCAATGGCATCGCGCATCTGCTGGGAGCGCCGATTGAATGGTCGGCGACCACGCTTTCGGTGATGCAGGTGATCGACATTGCGGCGGTGGTGATCATCGGCCCGAATGTGCTGCGCACGTTTTGCCTGCACTTCGTCAGCTCGAACATGCATTACTACGGTGATGTGGAGCCGGGGAATGTGATCCAGCAAACCCAGGTGCTGAACCCGTGGTGGATGTGGCCGATGCAAGCGTTCTGCTTCAACTTTGGCAGCAGCCATGGAATCCATCATTTTGTGGTGAAGGAACCGTTTTACATTCGCCAGATGACCGTGCCGGTGGCGCACAAGGTGATGCGTGAGATGGGTGTGCGGTTCAATGATTTCGGTACGTTTGCACGGGCAAACCGCTTTGTTCGCAAGGAAACCGTCGAGCCGCAGGAAGTGCGCGCGGCTCGGGCGTGATCGATGCAGCCGGAAACTCAAACGCTGGTCATCAATTTGACCTAAAGGGACGCTAAGTTATGACTTGGTGAGTGAGCGGCATATGCGATTCAGGCCTAATAAGTTAATTAAATATTCTTTTATTAGATAACCGTTTCCGCCAATCATTGCGCTACAGATTTTGAGTTTCCGGGGCCGTCTCCTTGGCAGGGTGCGGCCCCTTTTTTATTCCTCAGGAAAAACACCAACCCTTTGTGGGAGCTACGCATATGCGATATTGGTCTTAATAAATAGCTTCTTATTCCTTAACGAATATAACTCTCCTCCCTATACTCGACCGGGAACAGACACGCAGCAGGAGAGCTCCCCCATGCGCAACGAATCAATTCGCTATCTGATTGTGCCGGGCTGGCAAGGATCGCCGGAAGATCATTGGCAAAGCCACTGGCAGAACAGCCTGCCGAACAGCGCGCGGGTGGAGCAGGCCGATTGGTTGACCCCGCGTCGTGAAGATTGGGTGGCGGCATTGGCCGAGGCGATTGCCGCCGACAGCACGCCGGTGATCTTGATTGCCCATAGCCTGGGTTGCATCACGGTCGCGCATTGGGCGGCCACTGCACCGCTGAATTTTCTGCGCCAGGTGCGCGGTGCCTTGCTGGTCGCGCCGGCGGACGTCGAGCGCCCGGCCTGCGCGCCGGCCCTGCGCAATTTTGCGCCGATTCCGACGAACCTTTTGCCGTTCCCGAGCCAGGTGGTCAGCTCCGACAATGACGCTGCTGTCAGCGCGCCACGTGCGTTGGAACTGGCACGTAACTGGGGCGCCGAGGCAGGCGTGCTGTCGGGTGCCGGGCACATCAACGTGAAGTCCGGTCATCAGCGTTGGGAGCAGGGTTTTGCTTATCTGTATCGCCTGCAAAACCGCATGGAACATCACGCCCTGCGCCGCGCTTGAACCTTTTTTCTTTTTAATATCGCCCCCCGTCTCCCGGCGGTTTTGGGCGGGAGTCTGCCATGAGTTTTGAAGCCTTCGGTCAGCCACTGCTGACCTTTCCCGACGCAGAAAAAAGTCCGCTGAGCATCCGCGCCAAGGCGCTGGTGTTCGTCGATCCGCGCTCGCGTCAATTGCGTGCCGAGCTGGAACAACTGGCCCCGCGTTCGATCTCCGTGTTGATCCGTGGCGAAACCGGCAGCGGCAAAGAACTGTTGGCGCGACACATCCACCGCGCCAGTGATCGCGGTGGGCTGTTTGTATCGGTCAATTGCGGCGCGATCAGCCCGACCTACGCCGACGCCGAATTGTTCGGCTATGCCGCCGGCAGTTACAGCGGTTCGGCGAGCAGTCGCGCCGGTTGGTTCGGTTCCGCCAATGGCGGCACGCTCTATCTGGACGAGATTGGCGACTTGCCGTTGCCGATCCAGATCAAGTTGCTCGCCGCACTGGAAAACCACGAAGTCACTCGCGTTGGCGCGCATCAACCGAGCCCGGTGGACGTGCGTCTCGTGGCTGCGACCAGCATTGATCTGGCGCAAGCCGTGGCTGCCGGTAAATTCCATGAGCGGCTCTATCACTACCTCAGAGAAGGTCAGCTGGAACTGCCGGCGTTGCGTGAGCGGGTGGGCGATATCCTGTCGTTGTCCGAGTACTTCCTGGGCATTTACAGCCAGCGCCTGGACCTGCCGGTGCCGCTGATCAGCGAGGCCGCGCAGCAGGTGCTGGAACAACACAGTTGGCCGGGCAACACCCGGGAACTGGAAAACGTCATTCACTTTGCGTTGCTGGTGAGCACTGGCGACGAGATCTTGCCCGAACATTTGAACCTGCCCGAAGCACCAGCGCCGCTGACGCAGATTGAGCAGCAACTTCAGCACATCCTCACCAAAGGCACTGCCAACGAACAAGCCGCCCTGAAACAACTCCTCAGAAACACCACGCTCTTGTAGGAGCGAGCTTGCTCGCGATCCAGGCCGCGCGGTGTGTCAGGGAATACGCTATCGCCGGCAAGCCGGCTTCTACAGGGGGGGCAGGGGAAAGGGCGAGCTAGAGCTGTATGAACAAAATGGAATATGAAAGTGAATAAAAGATATTGTTCGGGAATAAAAAATCTCGGTATTGTCCGCATCACGCCAGCGATAGCACTTCACTGGCACTTGTACTTTTAGCCGTCGTCGATGACGACCGTGATTTTCGATAAGGACACTGCATGAAAAAGGTTCTGTTGTTCACCGCATTGGCGGCTGCCCTGGCCGCGGGCCTGGCCCAGGCTGGCGAGAAACTGGTGGTGGCGGCGACCCCGGTCCCACACGCCGAGATTCTCGAGCTGATCAAGCCAACCCTCGCCAAAGAAGGCGTGGACCTGGAAATCAAAGTCTTCACCGACTACGTTCAGCCAAACGTGCAAGTTGACCAGAAGCGTCTGGACGCCAACTACTTCCAGACCCTGCCATACCTGAAAAACTTCAACGAAGGCAAAGGCACCAATCTGGTGACCGTGATCGGCGTTCACGTTGAACCGTTCGGTGGCTACTCGAAGAAAGTCAAAAGCCTGGCTGAGCTGAAAGACGGCGCAACCATTGCAATCCCGAACGAAGGCAGCAACAGCGGTCGTGCTCTGCTGCTGCTGCAGAAGGCTGGCCTGATCGAGTTGAAAGACCCGAAAAACGCTCTGGCTACCCCGAAGGACATCGCCAAGAACCCGCACAACTTCAAGTTCAAGGAGCTTGAGTCCGCAATGTTGCCGCGCGTTCTGGACCAGGTTGACCTGGACATGATCAACACCAACTACGCACTTGAAGCCGGTCTGAACCCGGCCAAAGACGCGCTGGTAATCGAAGGTGCCGATTCGCCTTACGTGAACTTCCTGGTGGCTCGTCCGGACAACAAGGACAGCGTAGCCATCCAGAAACTGGCCAAGGCATTGACCAGCCCTGAAGTGAAGGCGTTTATCGAGAAGAAGTACAGCGGCGCGGTACTGCCGGCATTCTGATTCGACGCAGCATCGAACCCCTTCAAGGTTTCAAACGCCGACGGCTTGCAATAGCGTCGGCGTTTTTTATGACGCGTTGATCGCTCCCACGCTCCGCGTCTCAGGCCACCCTGGTCTTCAACGCTCTGCGCAACGCCACCAGCAACTTCACGATGTCCTGCGGATCCAGTCGCTGCGGTACTTTTAAGTCAGCCATGTTCTCTCCTTGTAATGGTTCGGCCGGGAGTCTGGCCAAAAGCTGTGCGTCCTTGGAGGGGCATTCTGAAAAAAAGATCCCTCCTACAGCGAAAAGGAAAATAGTCGTCTTCCTCGGTCTCAGCAAATCCGCGGGATAGTTTTTTGCGTGATATCAATAGGCGTTATCGATATTCAGATACTTCTTTTTTAAGCTTTAAAGTCGGTGCCTGCCAGTGGTTATCCACCGCCCATGGACTGCACCACCAAAAGCCAGCCAGCCAGACGCTGGGCTGGGCGCCGAAGCGCCGATTGCACCGGCGGTGAAGAACTGCACATTGAAACCGCTCGGGCACCTAGCAGTTCTGCTAGGTGCCCGACGCGCTGGATTGAGTGCAAGCTTGGCCTTCGATCAGGAGGCTTTACCCATGACAACTGCACCCACCCCTATGTGTCGGTATCACTATGACGCCCTGGACCTGATCACAGGAATGGCGTGTGCCGATCAGGCCAGCCTGCAACGCTTCTATCGCCGCCAGCATCTGGTAACGGAACGGCAGGGCCAGGCCAGTCAATCGGTTTTTCAGCACGGCGAGCAACTGCTCGCCGTGCAATCGAGCGAGAACGACATCCTCAAGAGCCAGTTGCTGGCCACCGATCAACAGCGCTCCGTTTTGCAGCTGATTGATTCGTTGGGGGCATTGCCAAAGGTCTACACACCTTACGGTCATCATCGGGCCGAAAGCGGTCTGAGCAGTCTTCTCGGCTTTAACGGCGAACGTCGCGACCCTGTCACCGGGTGTTACTTGTTGGGTAACGGGCGTCGGGGGTTCAACCCGGTGCTGATGCGTTTCAACAGCCCTGACCGGCTGAGTCCGTTTGGGCAGGGCGGGTTAAATTCGTATGCGTACTGTCTGGGGGATCCGCGGAATTTCAGTGATCCTACTGGCTCGTTTGCCGAAATAGGCCGATTAATCACAAGCATCCTGAGTGTGTCGAATACACGACTGGGCATGTCCCGTGCCATCCCTTCCTATAACTTGGCCAAGGACGCCTTGAGATTCGGTGCATTGAGGCATTTACCGGCCAGACAGTCCTTTGCGGCAGTAAGCACGGTAACGGCCAGTGGTGCGATACTCGCCACAGGTCTGGTTGGGGTTGCCAGTGCCGTAGTGGCAATCGTCGAGGATCCTGAGGCAGCCGCAATACTGGGGTATGTCGCTTTAGGGCTGACAACGTTGGCGATAGCCTCGAGAGTGGGGACTTACTGGGCTATGAGAAAGCCCGGGACTGACGCTGCTTTGAGGAGTTTTGTGAAGAACAAGGGGCAGGTGATCACCGCGACACCACCCGCGTCGTCCCGGCCTTCCTCGGCGTCTTCGATGTCTTTCGAGGCTTCGGCTCCGCCACCAGACGTACCAAGATCAGAGCTGCTGGTGATAAGAGGGAAGCGAACAAACGACATGAGGTTTGAATCAGAGCTTGATCGGGTAATGCTGAAGGCCAGGCGCAGGCAAGAGCCTTCGAGCGCGGCCAACAACATTCGCCGTAACTCTATCTGAAGGCACAGCCGAAAGGTTGGCCACTCAATCCGGCCAATACCACGCCGGCTCATCCAGCAGCTGCTGCCCGACAATCCCGGTCTGCCCAAGATTTTTTTCCAGCACGATGCAGTTGCATTCCGGGTCTTCCTGCAACGCCGAAATCAGCCGCCGCGCATGGGACACCACCCACACCTGACAGTGCTCCGACGCCCGGATAATCAAGCGCGCCAGTGCCGGCAACAGGTCCGGATGCAGGCTGGTTTCCGGCTCGTTCAGCACCATCAACGTCGGTGGTCGCGGCGTCAGCAATGCCGCCACCAACAGCAAGTAGCGCAACGTGCCATCGGACAACTCCGCCGCCGACAACGGCCGCAACAACCCTTCCTGATAAAACTCGATGGCGAACCGGCCGCCCGCCAGCGGCTCGATATGCAGCCGTGCACCGGGAAACGCATCGCTGATGGCGTTGCGCAAGGCGTCGGGGTCGCCAATTTCGATGATGGTCTGCAACGCCGCCGCCAGATCTCTGCCGTCGTGGTGCAGCACCGGAGTGCGGGTGCCCAGTTGTGGCTGACGCACCGGTGCGTCGGCGTCGCTGCGAAAGTGGTCGTAGAAGCGCCAGCGGCGGATGAACTCACGCATCTCCAGCACCTCCGGTGAGGTCCGCAAGCTGCCGACCTGATCGAACAGGCTGTCGAACGTCGGCGTGTGTTGAGCCAACACGTCCCAATTGCGGTTGGCTCGGGTGCGGATCATCGGACCGTCGCGATCAACCAGCAGACTTGCTGGACGATAGAACGCCCCGGCCCACAGGCATTCGCGCTTGATTTGCGGGTCGAGACTGAACCGTGACGGAATGGGTGAACTGTGCCCGGGTAACATGAAATGACCGTTGGAATCGGGCAGCCCCAGGCTGATCGAGTAACCGAAATCTTCGCCGGCAAACCCCAGGCGCAGGCGTTTGACGCCGTGACGCACCGTCGCCTGGATCGGTACTTCGCCGTTACGCATGCGTCGGGTGATGGTTTGCGGCCCGGCCCAAAAAGTCGAATCCAGCCCGCCTTCGCGGGCCAACGCATTGACCACGCCACCCTGAGCGGTTTCCGCGAGCAGGCGCAACGCGCGGTAGAGGTTGGATTTACCGCTGCCGTTCGGCCCGGTGATCAGGTTCAAACGACCCAGTGGGATCACCAGTTTATTGATCGAGCGGTAATTGGCCACCGCGAGGGTTTTGAGCATGGGAAGCTTCCTGATTGCTAAGCGTGCAGCAAACCTGTGCACCTGTTGAACCCTGTTCTAAGCTCACAGTCGTATCGACATTGGCACGTTCGTACAACGCAAAGGAGTCTGCATGGCTGGTCCCGGATTGAAAAGAGTGATTGGCCTGAGTCTTCTTGTGTTGCTGGGCGCCTGCGGGGAAAAACCTCAGGTCGAAAAGGATCGTCCGCGGGTGTTTGTGCAAGCGGTCAAAGCGGCGGATTACGCTGCGTCCGTGACCCTCACTGGTGATGTTCAGGCGCGCGTCCAGACCGAACTGTCGTTCCGCGTCGGCGGCAAGATCATCCAGCGCATGGTCGATGTCGGTGACCGGGTGTCGGCCAGACAAGTGCTCGCCAGACTCGATCCGAAAGACCTGCAAACCAGCCTCGACTCGGCCCAGGCACAGGTCGTCGCCGAACAGGCGCGGGTCAAACAGACCGCCGCCGCCTTCGTCCGCCAGCAAAAACTTCTGCCCAAGGGCTACACCAGTCAAAGCGAGTACGACTCGGCCCAGGCTGCGTTGCGCAGCAGCCAGAGTGCGTTGACTGCCGCCCAGGCGCAACTGGCCAACGCCCGCGAGCAACTGAGTTATACCGCGCTGATCGCCGACGCACCGGGGGTGATTACGGCCCGCCAGGCCGAAGTCGGCCAGGTGGTGCAGGCCACGATGCCGATTTTCAGCCTTGCCCGGGACGGTGAGCGTGACGCGGTGTTCAACGTCTACGAATCGCTGCTGGCAGAGGCACCGGGAGACAAAACGATCGTGGTCAGTCTGCTCGATAACCCGGCCATCAAGACCACGGGCACGGTTCGGGAAATCACCCCGGCCGTTTCCGCGCAGACCGGCACGGTTCAGGTCAAAGTCACCCTTAACGGATTGCCCGAAGGCATGCAGCTTGGCTCGGTGGTCAGCGCTACGGCGAAGACGCCGGGCAAATCGGCGGTTGAGCTGCCGTGGTCGGCGCTGACCAAAAACCTCAGCGACCCCGCTGTTTGGCTGGTGGACGACGAAGGCAAGGCGCAGTTGCGTACGGTCACGGTCGGTCGTTACCTGACCGGCAAAGTCATCATCAGTGATGGCCTGAAGGGCGGCGAAAAAGTCGTCATTGCCGGCGGTCAGTTGTTGCACCCCGGCGTCAAAGTGGAAATCGCCGAAAACACCTATAAAGACCTCGCCGAAGGAGCCCAGCCATGAAGCGCCTGTTGCTGGTGTTCGCTGGCGTGATGCTGGTGGCCTGTTCGGAAAAAGAGCCGCCACCGGAGCCGGTGCGCCCGGTTCTGTCGATCAAAGTGCTGGCGCTGGACGAGGAAGCTCTCGGCCGTTTCGCCGGCAGCATCCAGGCCCGCTACGAAACCAATGTCGGTTTCCGCGTGCCGGGGCGGATCGCCAGCCGTAACGTCGATGTCGGCGCCGAAGTCCAGAAGGGCGCCTTGCTCGCCACGCTCGATCCCACCGATCAGCAAAACCAGCTGCGCTCGGCCGAGGGCGATCTGGCGAAGGTTCAGGCGCAACTGATCAACGCCCAGGCCAACGCCCGGCGTCAGCAGGAACTGTTCAATCGCGGGGTCGGTGCGCAGGCACAGCTGGACATTGCCCAGACCGATCTGAAAACCACGCAGGCCTCCCTCGACCAAGCGAAAGCGGCGGTCGATCAAGCCAAGGACCAACTCGGTTACGTCGAACTGCGCACCGACCATAAAGCCATCGTTACCGCGTGGAGTGCCGAAGCCGGCCAAGTGGTGACCGCCGGCCAGCAAGTGGTGACGTTGGCGCAGCCCGACATCAAGGAAGCGGTGATTGACCTGCCCGATACGCTGGTCGATCAGTTGCCGGCAGACGTGGTGTTTCAGGTCGCCGTGCAACTGGACCCGAGCATCACCACCACTGCCATCGTCCGCGAAATCGAACCCCAGGCCCAAAGCGCTACCCGCACCCGGCGCGCCCGCCTGACCCTGACCGATACGCCCGCCGGTTTCCGACTGGGCACCGCCATAAGTGTGACCCTCAGCTCCGCCATCAAACCGCGTATCGAACTGCCCCTGACCGCGCTGCAAGAGGTCGATGGCAAATCGCGAATCTGGGTCATCGACCCACAGACCCAAACCGTTTCCCCGCGTGACATCAGCCTGATCAGCCGTACCGATTCCACGATGGTCCTGGCCAACGGCGTGAAATCCGGCGAGCGCGTTGTCAGTGCCGGTGTGAACAGCCTGAAACCAGGGCAGAAAGTGAAAATCGATGAGGACGGCCCACAATGAAAGGGAGTTTCAACTTATCCGAATGGGCCCTCAAGCATCAGTCGTTTGTCTGGTATCTGATGTTCATCGCGCTGCTGATGGGCGTGTTCTCGTACATGAACCTCGGCCGCGAAGAAGACCCCTCGTTCACCATCAAGACTATGGTGATCCAGACCCGCTGGCCGGGTGCGACCCAGGAAGAAACCCTCAAGCAAGTCACTGACCGCATCGAGAAAAAACTCGAAGAGCTCGACTCCCTCGACTACGTGAAAAGCTACACCCGGCCGGGCGAATCGACGGTGTTCGTCAACCTGCGCGACACCACCAGCGCCCAGGACATCCCGGAAATCTGGTACCAGGTGCGCAAGAAGATCAACGACATTCGCGGCGACTTCCCCAAAGGCCTGCAAGGGCCAGGGTTCAACGACGAGTTCGGGGATGTGTTCGGTTCGGTGTACGCCTTCACCGCTGACGGCTTGTCGATGCGCCAGTTGCGCGATTACGTCGAGCAGGTCCGCGCCGAGATCCGTGAAGTGCCAGGACTGGGCAAGGTCGAGATGGTCGGCGAGCAGGATGAGGTGATCTACCTGAACTTCTCCACCCGCAAACTGGCGGCGCTGGGCATCGATCAGCGTCAGGTGGTGGAGAGCCTGCAATCGCAAAACGCCGTGACGCCGGCCGGGGTCATCGACGCCGGCCCCGAGCGGATTTCCGTGCGCACCACCGGGCAGTTTGCTTCCGAGAAAGACCTGGAAAACGTCAACCTGCGGCTCAACGACCGTTTCTATCGCCTGGCCGACATTGCCGACATCAGTCGGGGTTACGTCGACCCGGCAACGCCGGAGTTTCGCTTCAACGGTCACCCGGGCATCGGCCTGGCGATTGCCATGAAGAAGGGCGGCAACATTCAGGTGTTCGGCAAGGCGCTGCACCAGCGCATGACCGACCTGACCGCTGATTTGCCGGTGGGCGTCGGCGTGCATACCGTTTCCGATCAGGCCGCCGTGGTGGAAAAGGCCGTCGGCGGTTTCACCAGCGCGCTGTTCGAAGCGGTGGTGATTGTGTTGGTGGTCAGTTTTGTAAGCCTCGGCGTGCGCGCCGGGTTGGTGGTGGCGTGCTCGATTCCGCTGGTGCTGGCGATGGTCTTCGTCTTCATGGAGTACAGCGGCATCACCATGCAGCGGATTTCCCTCGGCGCCTTGATCATCGCCCTCGGCCTGCTGGTGGACGACGCGATGATCACGGTCGAGATGATGGTCACCCGTCTGGAGATGGGCGAAACCAAGGAGCAGGCGGCCACATTCGCCTACACCTCAACCGCATTCCCGATGCTCACCGGTACGCTGGTGACCGTGGCCGGTTTTGTGCCGATTGGCCTGAACGCCAGTTCGGCGGGGGAGTACACCTTCACGCTGTTTGCGGTGATTGCCGTGGCGATGCTGGTCTCGTGGATCGTCGCGGTGCTGTTCGCGCCGGTGATCGGCGTGCACATCCTCAGCGCCAACGTGAAACCGCACAACGCCGAGCCCGGCCGCATCGGCCGAGCCTTCAATTACGGCATGCTTTGGTCGATGCGCAATCGCTGGTGGGCCATCGGCATCACCATCGCCTTGTTCGTGGCGTCGGTGTTTTCCATGCAGTTCGTGCAGAACCAGTTCTTCCCGTCTTCGGACCGTCCGGAAATCCTCGTCGACCTGAACCTGCCGCAAAACGCATCCATCAATGAAACCCGCAAGGCCGTGGACAAGCTCGAAGCGTCGCTCAAGGATGACCCGGACGTCGTGCGCTGGAGCAGCTACATCGGCGAAGGCGCGATCCGTTTCTACCTGCCGCTCGACCAGCAATTGCAAAACCCGTACTACGCGCAATTGGTCATCGTCAGCAAGGGCCTGGAATCGCGAGAAGCCCTGAGTCAGCGGTTGCGCGAGCGCTTGCGCAAGGATTTCGTCGGCATCGGCAGCTACGTCCAGGCGCTGGAAATGGGCCCGCCTGTCGGGCGTCCGATCCAGTACCGGGTCAGCGGCAAGGACATTGACCAGGTGCGCAAACAGGCCATCGCCCTGGCCACCGAGCTGGACAAGAACTCGCACATTGGCGAGATCATTTACGACTGGAACGAGCCGGGCAAAGTCCTGCGCATCGACATCGCTCAGGACAAGGCGCGGCAACTGGGGCTGTCGTCGGAAGACGTGGCCACCCTGATGAACAGCATCGTGGTCGGTGCGCCGGTGACGCAGGTCGATGACGATATCTACCTGATCAACGTCGTTGGCCGCGCCGTGGACGCGGAGCGCGGCACGCCGGAAACCTTGCAGAACCTGCAGATCGTCACGCCGAGCGGCACTTCGATTCCACTGCTGGCCTTCGCCACCGTGCGCTACGAACTGGAGCAGCCGCTGGTGTGGCGTCGCGACCGCAAGCCGACCATTACCATCAAGGCAGCGGTGCGCGACGAGATTCAGCCGACCGATCTGGTCAGGCAACTGAAGCCGACCATCGACAAGTTCGCCGCGGGTTTACCGGTGGGCTATCAGGTCGCCACCGGTGGTACGGTCGAGGAAAGCGGCAAGGCTCAAGGACCCATTGCCAAGGTTGTGCCGTTGATGCTGTTTTTGATGGCGACTTTCCTGATGATTCAGTTGCACAGCGTGCAGAAGCTGTTCCTGGTGGCGAGCGTCGCGCCGCTTGGTTTGATCGGCGTGGTGCTGGCGTTGATCCCGACTGGCACACCGATGGGCTTCGTGGCGATCCTCGGGATTCTGGCGCTGATCGGCATCATCATCCGCAACTCGGTGATTCTGGTGACGCAGATCGACGCCCTGGAGAAAGAGGGGTTGTCACCGTGGGATGCGGTGGCGCAAGCCACGGAACATCGGCGCCGGCCGATTCTGCTGACGGCCGCGGCGGCGAGCCTGGGGATGATCCCGATTGCGCGGGAAGTGTTCTGGGGGCCGATGGCGTACGCGATGATCGGCGGCATCATCATCGCGACGTTGCTGACGCTGCTGTTTTTGCCGGCGCTGTATGTGGCCTGGTACAAGATTCGCGAGCCGAAGAAAGAGGTGCATTGAGGCGAGCGCTGCGCGCTCATCGCTGGCAAGCCAGCTCCCACTTTCAACCGCGCTCATTCAAGAGAACACGGTCTACTGTGGGAGCGGGCTTGCCCGCGATGGCGTCAGTTCAAGCGCCACAAACCTGAGGTTTACGCTTTACGCCAGACACTCGCCAACCAGGGTTGCTGCTCCCGCGGCAGCCCCGCCGGCCGGTAGTAATGCTCCAGCTCCACAAACCCCGCCGCGGTCAGCAATTCCTGCCACGCCTGAAGATCGTGATACGCCCCATACCGCGGCCCATTCCAGCCTTCCTGATTCTCACCCCGCGGATTGGAACTGAACAACACACCACCCGGTTTCAAAGCTGCATGCAATTGCTTCAACACCCGAGGCAACTCCTGACGCGGAATGTGAAACAGCACGGCGTTGGCGAAGATCCCGTCAAAGCGCCCGGCCGGCAAATCCAGCTTGAGAAAGTCCTGCTGCCAGACCTCGCAACCACTGTCCTCACGGGCCATTTGCGCAAACTTCTCCGATCCGTCGAGGCCGACCGCGGTGTGGCCCATGCGCGTGAACGTCTGCAAATCCCGGCCCGGCCCGCAGCCAAAGTCGAGGATGTCGAACGGTGGTTCGCCCTGGATATGCCGCAGCAGCGCATCAATGTTCTGGCTGACATCGTGATCACGCGTGCCTTCGCGAAAATCTTCGGCCACCGAGTTGTAATGGCCCAGGGTGGTGGCAGTGATTTGCTTGAGGTCGTCGGGCGTTTGCTTCATGGTTGGCTGCATCGGTAATTGGGATTCGCCGAATATACGCCATCAGATCCGGGGCTGCTGCGCAGCCCATCGCGAGCAAGCTCGCTCTCACAGTTGATCTTCTGCGAACACAAAACTTGTGTACGACCCGATCATTGTGGGAGCGAGCTTGCTCGCGATGGCGGTATGACTGACGACCAATAGCTCAGATCTGCTTATCGCTTGTTCAACCCCCGAGCCAACCGATCCCCACCCAACTGAATCACCGCCACCAACACCACCAGCAGCACAATCACCGTGAGCATGATCTGGCTATCAAACCGCTGATACCCGTAGCGATACGCGATGTCGCCCAGCCCGCCGGCACCAATCGCCCCGGCCATGGCTGACGAGTTGATCATCGTCACCAAGGTGATCGTGAACCCCCCCACAATCCCCGGCAAAGCCTCAGGCAACAGCACATGCCAAACAATGTGCCAGCGCCGGCAGCCCATCGCCTGTGCCGCCTCGATCAAGCCGTAGTCCACCTCACGCAAACTGACTTCGGCGATGCGGGCAAAGAACGGCGTGGCCGCAATCGTCAGCGGCACCACGGCCGCCCAAACGCCATAGGTGGTGCCGACGATCAACCGTGTGAACGGAATCAACGCCACCATCAAAATCAAAAACGGAATCGAGCGGAACAGGTTCACGAATGCACCCAGGGCACGGTTCAGCGCCGGTGCTTCGTAGATCCCGCCCTTGGCGCTGGTGACCAGAATCACCGCCAGCGGAATCCCCGCCAGCAGCGCAATCAATGACGACACGCCGACCATCAAAAACGTGTCGATGAAACCTTGCAGCAACCGATCAAACCACATAACCCAGCACCTCTACCTGTTGTGCCCAGTGGCCGGCGCGCTGGCGCAGTGCTTCGGCGCCCAGCGACGATCCCGTCACCGCCAGCAGCAATTGCCCCAACGCATGACCCTGAATCCGCTCCACGCCACCTTGCAGCAAACGCACACGGCCACCGAGGGCAGCGAACAGCGCTGCCAGATCCGGTTCGTCGGTGGCACTGCCGGTGAATTGCAAACGAAGGACCACGGCGGCGTCGGACGACGGTGGTTGCGCCTGAAGACGACTTTGCAGCTCCTGCGGCAGGGCGTGTTGCAACGGCGCGAGCAAGGTCTTGCTGACCTCATGCTGCGGATTGCCAAAGACTTCCCAGACCGGGCCTTGCTCGACGATGCGTCCATGTTCCAGCACCACGACGCGGTCGCAGATGTCGCGGATCACCGCCATTTCGTGAGTGATCAGTACGATGGTCAGCCCCAGGCGCTGATTGATTTCGCGCAGCAGGCCAAGGATCGATTGCGTGGTCTCCGGGTCCAGCGCCGAAGTAGCTTCGTCGCACAACAGAATCTCCGGGTCGTGCACCAGCGCGCGGGCGATGCCGACGCGCTGTTTCTGTCCGCCGGAAAGCTGTGCCGGGTAGGCTTTGTGCTTCTCTTGCAGGCCGACCAGTTCCAACAGCTCTCGAACTTTGCGCTCGCGTTTTTCCCTGGGCACACCGGCGACTTTCAGCGGCAACTCGACGTTCTGCCAAACGGTTTTGGCCGACATCAGGTTGAAGTGCTGGAAGATCATGCCGATGCGCCGACGCAGCGTTACCAGGCGGTCTTCATCGAACTCACCGATGTCCACCTGATCGATCAACACGCGCCCGTTGCTCGGTTGTTCGAGACGGTTGATGGTGCGGATCAGCGACGACTTGCCGGCGCCGCTGCGGCCAATTATGCCGAACACTTCACCGCGCTGGATCGCCAGGTCGATGCCGTGCAACGCCGCCACCGGACCTTGCTGGCCGTTGTAGGTTTTGCCCAGGCCGATGAAGCGCACGTGAGCACGATTCAGGTCAGGATACAGTTCGGTTTGTTCGGCTTTCTGAGGCTCCGGAATATCCAGTCGCCGTTGGATCGCGGCCGTCATGTTCAGCTTTCCCAACCGGCTTGATAGAGCTTGCCGTGGGCTTTATCCAGCGCTGCGCGAACGGCTGGTGAATGCTGGTAGATGTCGACGAACTTGATCAGGCGCGGGTCGGTTTTGCTTTTCGGCTGGATGACGAACTGGATCACGTATTCCTTGTGGTCGAGGCCATCGAACAGCAGGGCCGAGCCAGCATCGAAGGTCTTCGCCAGGCGGATGTAGGCGGGGTAGCCCTGAACCAGATCGGCGTCGTCATAGGCGCGCACCAGTTGCACGGCTTCGACTTGCAGGATTTTGATTTTCTTCGGGTTGGCGATGATGTCTTCTTCGGTGGCCTTGTAGCCGACGCCCGGTTTGAGCGTGATCAGGCCAGCCTTGGCCAGCAGTTGCAGGCCGCGACCGCTGTTGATCGGGTCGTTGGCGATGGCGACGCTGGCGCCTTCCGGCAGCTCGTCGAAGCTTTTGTATTTCTTCGAGTAGAGGCCGACGTTGTTGATGATGCCCGGTGCGAACGGCACCAGGTCAAAACCGGCGGCGGCCTTGGCGTTTTCCAGGAACGGGACGTGCTGGAAGTAGTTCACGTCAATGTCGCCGGCGGCGAGGCTGACGTTGGGGGCGATCCAGTCGGTGAACTCGACGAGTTCGACGTTCAGGCCTTGTTTGTTGGCTTCTTCGACGGCGGCCTCCAGCGGGATGGCGAACGCGGCGGTGGTGCCAACTTTCAGCGGCGTGTCGGCGGCGAAGGTGATGGAGCTGAAGAGGCCGAGGGCCAGGACCAGTGCTTTGACTGGGTGAGAGAGGTTGGTCTTTTTCATGATGGGGTTTCCAGTCAGTGCATTAAATTTTGGGTGTCTGTTCGGGCCTCATCGCGGGCAAGCCCGCTCCCACAGTGTTCTCGGGTGTTCACACAATCCCTGTGTGCGCTGGCTGCCAGCGATGCTTTTAGCGGCGAAACGCCGATCCGGTATGTTGCTCAGGCAAATGCGCTTCGCCTTGAAACAGCTTTTCGCGCAGGCTGCCCTCGTCATAAGCCGTCTTGTACGACCCACGCCGCTGCAACTCCGGAATCACCAGCTCAATGAAATCCACATAGCTTTCCGGCGTGACGATTCGCGTCAGGTTGAAGCCATCCAGCCCGGTCTCGGCGATCCACGATTCCAGCTCATCGGCCACTTGTTCCGGTGAGCCCACCACGGTGATGTAGCGGCCGCCGAGGGCGTGTTGCTCAAGCAATTTGCGCCGGGTCCAATCGTTGTTTTGCAGGTTCTTGGTGGCCGATTGGATCGCGTTGCTCTTCACGTACTGAATCGGTTCGTCGATTTCGTACTCGGAAAAATCGATCCCGGTCGACGCCGAGAAATGCGCCACGCCGGCCTCGGCGCTGGCGTAGCTCAGGTACTCGGCATGCTTGGCCCAGGCCAGCTCTTCGGTGGCGCCGACGATCACGTTCAAACCCATGAACACCTTGATGTCCTCAGGATTGCGCCCGGCTTCAACGGCGCTGGCGCGCACTTTGTCCACCTGAACCTTGGTCGACGGTTTGTTCTGCCCGCTGATGAATACGCACTCGGCGTGGCGCCCGGCGAACAGCAAACCGCGGTCCGAAGTGCCGGCCTGGAACAGCACCGGCGTACGCTGCGGCGACGGCTCGCAGAGGTGATAACCCTCGACCTGATAGAACTCGCCCTTGTGCTCGACCTTGTGCACTTTTTCCGGCTGCGCGTAGATCCGTTGCTGCGGATCGTTGAGCACCGCGCCGTTCTCCCAACTGCCTTCCCAGAGTTTGTAGAGCACTTCGAGGTATTCGTCGGCCTGGTCGTAACGACGGTCGTGCTCCACCTGTTCGCTCAGGCCCATGGCCTTGGCGGCGCTGTCGAGGTAACCGGTGACAATGTTCCAGCCGACCCGACCTCGACTCAGATGATCGAGCGTCGACATGCGTCGGGCGAACAGGTACGGCGGCTCGTAGGTCAGGTTGGCGGTCAGGCCGAAACCGAGGTTTTTGGTGACGGCGGCCATCGCCGAGACCAGCAACAACGGGTCATTGACCGGTAACTGGATTGACTCTTTCAGCGGCACGTCCACCGAGTTCTGGTAGACGTCGTATACGCCGACGATGTCGGCGATGAACAAACCGTCGAACAGTCCACGCTCCAGCAACTGCGCCAGCCCGGTCCAATATTCGATGGTTTTGTATTGGGTGGAGGTGTCCCGTGGGTGCGTCCACAAGCCATGGTTGATGTGCCCGATGCAGTTCATGTTGAACGCGTTGAGCAGGATCTTCTTTTTCGGTTTTAAAGGCGTGCTCATCAAATGGTCCCCCGCAGCGGAGGGTTTTCATCGTTGAGGTAGTAGTTGCCCACGGCGTGATATTTCCAGCGCACCGGGTCGTGCAGCGTGTGCACCCGAGCGTTGCGCCAGTGGCGATCCAGTCCGTGTTCGATCAGGGTCGCCTGGCTGCCGGCCAGTTCAAACAGCGTGCTGCCGGCGGCGAGGGAAATTTCGGTGCTGATGGCGCGGGCTTCGGCGACGGCAATCGATGCCGCAGCGATGGTCTCGGCGTTAGTCTCGGCCTGGGCCTTGTCGAGGCATTCGCCGGCGCGCTCCAGCAGGGCTTCGGCGGCGTGCAGCCGAATGCTCAAATGGCCAAAACTTTTGATGGTCAGCGGGTCATCGATGGCTTTTTCATGCGTGGCGTCGATCCATGGCCGGGTTTTGGTCCGCACGAAATGCAGCGCGTCTTCATAGGCGGCGCGGGCGATGCCGGTGTCGATGGCGGCGTGAAGAATCTGCGCCAACGGGCCCACCGGGGTCGGGCGTTCGAAGGCACTTTGAAACGGGATCACGTCTTCGGCGGCGACGTAGACGTCTTCGAACACCACCGAACCGCTGCCGGTGGTGCGCTGGCCGAAGCCGCTCCAGTCGTCGATGACGGTCAGGCCTTTGCTGTCGCGCGGGACGAATGCCAGTTTCTGCACGCCGTGTTCATCCACTACCGAGGTCGGGATGCGTTGTGCGTAGATCGCGCCCGTGGCGTAGAACTTGCGGCCGTTGATGCGATAGCCGTCACCGTCGCGAGTCAGGCTGGTGACGCGGTCGTGGGCGGTTTTGGTGCCGAGTTCGGCAAGCGCATTGCCGAAGCGCTGGCCGGCCAGCACTTCTGCATAGAGGCGTTTTTTCTGCTCGGCGCTACCGTTCACACGCAGCACTTCGAGGGCATAAAAATGATTCTGCGGAATTTGTCCGAGGGAGCCGTCAGCCTGGGCGATCAAGGCGATCACCTTGGCCAGTGTGACGTTCGAAACCCCGGCGCCGCCGAACTCTTTTGGCACGCTGATGCCCCACAGACCCGAGCGGGAAAACACTTCCAGCTCCGGGTGCGGCAAACGGCGCTCGCGGTCGCGCAGGGCGCTGTCGCGTTTGAAATCTTCGGCCAGGTCACTGGCGACGATCAGGGCTTGCTCATCGCTGGTAATGACCGCGACGTGGTGAGAAAGAGTCATAGGTTTCTCCAGATGTCTGGTCGTCAGATCCAGGAATGGCGAGCCGGCAGCGTGCCGTTCAAGTGATAGGCGCCGACTGCGTGATACTTCCAGCGCACCGGGTCGTGCAGCGTGTGCACGCGGGCGTTGCGCCAATGGCGGTCGAGGTTGAATTCGGCGAGGGTGGCGCGGCTGCCGGCCAGTTCGAAGAGCTTTTCGCTGGCCAGCAGCGAGATCTCGGTGGTCAGCACTTTGGCTTCGGCCACGGCAATCGAGGCTCGTGCGGCAGACTCGGCGGTGAGCGGCGCGGCGTTGACTTGATCAAGCACTTGCCCGGCCTTGCGCAGCAGCGCTTCGGCGGCGTGCAGTTCGATTTTCAGTCTGCCGATGTCGGCAATGACATAAAGATCATCGCTGGCGCGTTCGACCTTGGCGTCGATCCACGGGCGGGCACGGGTTTTCACGAACTCGATGGCGTCGTCGATGGCGCCGCGGGCGATGCCAGCGTCGATGGCCGCTTGAATCAATTGCGAGACGGCGCCCTGGATGTTCGGCTTGTCGTTGATCTTCCAGTTATCCACCACCAGTTCGGCGTCGACCCGCACGTTGTTGAGCAAAAGGGTGCCGCTGGCGGTGGTGCGCTGGCCGAAACCGGACCAGTCATCAACGATCCGCAAGCCCGGTGTGCCGCGACGGACGAAGGCCAGCACTTGCTTGCCGTCGTCGTTCAGCGCCTTGACCGCGACCCAGTGGGCGAACAGGGCGCCGGTGGAATAGAACTTCTGCCCGCTGACGACGAAACCGTCGCCGTCGGCGGTGATACGCGCTTTCAGTTCCAAGGTGTTTTTGGTGCCGCGCTCAGGACCGGCATTACCGATGCGCCAGCCCTCTAGTACGCTTTTGAACAGCTGCTTTTTCTGCGCTTCGGTGGCGCTGCCAAGCACCAGGTTAAGAATGCCGAACTGGTTCTGCGGGATCTGTCCCAGCGCCGGGTCGGCTGCGGAAATGATCGCAAAAACATCGGCCAGGGTAACGAACGAAACCTGCGGGCCACCGTATTCGCGCGGGATGGCAATGCTGCCCAGGCCGCTGCGGGTGAACTGCTCGATTTCCGACCACGGCAGCTTGCGCTGACGGTCGCGTTTAGCCGCTTGTTGGCGGGCGACGTGCGCCAGCTCATGGGCGGCCTTGATCGCTTGTGCGTCGTTGCGCAATACCTGTGCGGGCAACAACAACGGGGCGACGTCCAGGTCACTCTGGACGATTGCATCTGCCAGACTGGACATCAGTGCCGCTCCTTGGCTGCTGCACGCAATGCCCTGGCGATCTGCACTGGGGTGATTGTGTTCCGGACCATACCTACCTCACATCTCATGGAAACGCCGCGATGGGTGCGGCGAAGTAAAAACAAGAATGTCCGGTGGTCCGGTTTATATACCCTAAGCGTGTATAAAAATTAAATAAACTAACTTTTAGGAATATGGATAGAAGTGTGTCAGCAGCAACTGTACCCAGGGCAACAGTTGTTTCTGGAGCAACACCTGACTGTCTGATTCGGCATTTGTAGGAGCAAGCTTGCTCGCGGAAAATCTGAAAGCAACGGGCTTGTCCAGACAGCACGCGTTTTCGTTGACGTTCATCGCGAGCAAGCTCGCTCCCACAGGAAGGGTGTTTCAGTGTTTCCGGGGTTCTGCGGCCATGAGCATTTCCTTCGGCCGGCCCTTCAGATAAGGATTGGCACAACCAATTTTCAGCGTACGCGCCGGCGCCCAACGCGAGTTATTACCCACCCGGTCGAGGATGCAGTAAGTCACCTCCAGCCGCAGGTCTTCGCCTGCTTCGAGAATGATCGCTGGCGGCACCCAGACCTGAATCGGCTCACCCACCTCGTTCGCCTTGAGCCGTGGCAGGTCCATGCGTACATCACCCCAGCGCAGGGTGATTTCATCGTCGATCGCCATGTTCAGGTAGGGTTCGATGGTCAGGGGAACGCCGCGCTTGATCTGGTTCGGATTGACGCCCTGACGGCGGATGGTTTCAGGAATGCTCACTGGCGCCAGGCTCTGGTTTTCGTCACCGTACAGGGCCGAGGGTTGGCCTCCCGGGCAGTCGAGCTTGACCTGCACGCGGGTTGTCGGTGACAGCGCAGGCCCATGGCCGACCTGCATCAGCCGGTAGTGAATGCGTGAGGAGCCGTTGGCGATGAAGCTTTGCGGTACGCGCAGGCTGACCGCTTTGCCGACGTCCTGGGTGTTCAGCACCCTGGAGGCCACGTAGCAGTTGTCCCAGAACAGCTCGATCAAGTCGCCTTCATCCATGCCTGGGTAAGGCGCGACGTCGATCAGCAGATGAGCGGCCGAGGTGATGTTGATGCCGCTCTTGTGTGATTGCGCCACGGTCGGCGCCGCAAGTTCGGGTTTGTTCGAGGTATGTTTCATGGGTTTCTCCTTGAAGTCTTGCAGCGAAGTCCGTTTCTGAAAGAGCTGATTGGCGGTGCCACAAACGGCTCATTACTTCCGTATAAAAACAATGATTGAACGTGATGAGTTGCGTTTGCTGGAGACTAGATAAGAGTGCGCTTGAATAAGTGTCAATAGAGTGAGTTAGTTGATTAACGAATCTGTTGTTATTCAGAAAGTTCCTACGCTATCAGGTCAGGAAGCTGCAGCGTGTTGTCGAACATGCCCACTGAATCAGCGGGTTTTTGCGGTGGGAGGTCGCGGTTGTCCGCACAGTACGCTGAGGTGTTTCGTGGATTTTAGGCGAGGATAATCTGTCGCAGGACATATATATGTACCGCACACGATTATTGAAAGAGGCATACATTTTACGAATGGTTTGAGAGGGTGCTATCAGGTTTCAATGTAACTTCCGTCCTTGGAAGTTGATCTCATTGTCATGGCTGCTCAGTGATGAGCATTGTTCAGGAACTTGCTGAGAAATTGCTTTGTGCGTTCTTCTTTCGGATTGGCAAACAGCGCCTTGGCTTCGCCTTGCTCGACAATGACACCCTTATCGAAAAACACCACGCGGTTGGCCACGTCGCGGGCAAAGCCCATTTCGTGGGTCACGATGACCATGGTGCGCTTCTCCTCGGCGAGGCTGCGGATGGTCGCCAGCACTTCACCCACCAACTCCGGATCGAGTGCCGAGGTTGGTTCATCGAACAGAATCACTTCCGGCTCCATCGCCAGCGCGCGGGCAATCGCCACACGCTGTTGCTGTCCACCGGAGAGGCGTCGCGGGTACGCGTCTTCCTTGCCTGCCAGGCCAACCCTGGCCAACAACTTTTTACCCAGGGCGACGGCGTCGGCGTGCGGGATCTTCTTGACGATGATCGGGCCTTCGATGACGTTTTCCAGGGCTGTGCGATGGGGGAACAGGTTGAAGCTCTGGAACACGAAGCCGACGTGCTGACGCAAGCGCCGCACCAGGCTCTGTTGCTGGTTCAACGGGCGGCTGCCATCGATCTCGATGTCACCGACCTTGATCCGGCCGCTGGTAGGTTCCTCCAGAAAATTCAGGCAACGCAGGAACGTGGTTTTCCCCGAACCGCTCGGCCCGATGATCGCCACGACCTCGCCTTCTTTCACTTCCAGATCAATGCCGTTAAGCACCACTTGACCCTTGAACTGCTTTGTCAGTTTTTCCACGACAATCATGGGGTCAGGACTCCTGGTCGTGCCGATTGACCCGGGCTTCCAACTGGTTCTGCAGGTGCGAAAGCACCGTGGCCAGAATCCAGTAGATCAGCGCGGCGGCCAGATACATGGTGAAAATTTCGAAGGTCCGGGCGGTAATCAGCTGGGCCTGACGGAACAGTTCCGGCACCTGAATGGTGGCGGCCAGCGCCGTGTCCTTGACCAGCGAGATGAAGCTGTTGCCCAGCGGCGGCAATGCCGTGCGCATCGCTTGCGGGATGATGGCCCGGCGCAAGGTCTGCGCGCGGGTCATGCCGATACTGGCGGCGGCTTCCCACTGACCGCGCTCGATGGAGCTGATCGCGGCACGCAGGATTTCGCAGGCGTAGGCGGCCATGTTCAGCGAGAAGCCGATCAGGGCTGCTGGCAGTGGATCAAGTTCGATACCCAATTGCGGCAAGCCGTAATAGATCACGAACAGTTGCACCAGCAACGGCGTGCCGCGAAAGAACGACACGTAGATGCGGGCCAGCCAGCTCACCAGTTTGAAGCGCGACAGGCGCATCAACGCCAGGCCGAACCCCATCACCAGGCCGAAGAACATCCCGCCCAGGCTGAGGATTACCGTGTAGTACGCGCCCTTCAGCAGGAAGGGCGCGGAGTCCAGCGCAAGTTGGAAAGCTTCTTCCATTATTGAGTGACGTCAGCGCTGAAGTATTTTTCCGAAAGCTTTTTCAGCGTACCGTCGGCACGCAGCTTGTCGATGGCCTTGTTCACCGCTGCCAGCAACTCAGGCTCGCCTTTGCGCAAGGCAATGCCTGCTTCCTGGCGGGAGAACGCTTCGCCGGCGGCGGAAGTGTCCTTGGCCTTCTTGGCGTATTCCAGCGCGGCGAGGCGGTCGATCAGGATCGCGTCAATGCGACCGTTTTTCAGGTCTGCAAACTTGGTCGGATCATCGTCATAGGTGCGCACGTCAGCGCCCGGTACGTTGGCTTTGACCCACTGTTCGTAGTTGGTGCCCAGGCCTACGCCGACTTTCTTGCCCGTCAGATCGGCAGCGGACTTGATGTTCAGCTCCGCAGCTTTCTTGGTCTGCACCAGCGCCTGAATCCCGGAAACGGTGTAAGGCTCGGAGAAGTCATACTTCTTCTTGCGCTCTTCGGAGATGGTCACCTGGTTGATCACCGCGTCCAGACGCTTGGATTCCAGCGCCGCGAGGATGCCGTCCCATTTGGTCGGTTGCAGTTTGACCTTCACACCCAGCTCTTTGGCCAGGGCTTCGGAGAACTCGACTTCGAAGCCGGTCAATTTGCCGTCGGCGTCGACGAAACTGAACGGTGGGTAAGTACCTTCCAGACCGACGTTGATCACGCCCGCGTCCTTGATTTTTTGCAGTTGCTCACCGGCAACCGCCTGCCCCAGCAGACCGACGCTCAGCGCCAGGCCCAGTGAACCCACCAGCAGATTTCGACGTAGTGCGGAAAAATTCATGACAAGCCCCTGTGTTTTCTTATGAAGACGCTTTTAGGAATGTTGGCAAAATCGGGATTTGGACGACTGCAATATCCTGCCCTAAAGCAGCGTATGCGTCTCGCTGCAAATTCGCCTGCGGCGTGACTATATGATGGCGCTTTTAGATAGGAAAATAATAAATATTGCGTTTGTTATTCTTTAATTGCATATGTGATCAGTAGAGCGCAAGGCGCTCTCAAAATGCCGAGTTGTAAGCAAACAACGCCGGCGCCCCACCGGTGTGCAGGAAGATGATTGGTCCTTCATCAAAACGCTGACGCCCGATACCGTCGAGCAACCCGGCCATGGCCTTGCCGGTATACACCGGGTCCAGCAGCAGCCCTTCCTGACTCGCCAGCAGCTTCACCGCTGACAGCGTTCCCGCATTGGGTTCGCCATAACGCGGGCCGAAATATTCGTCCCACAACTCAACCTTGAAACTGCTCGGCAGGCTGACACCCAACAGCGCCGCGGTACGCTCGGCCAGGCCCTGAACCTTCGGCCGCTGATCTTCTTCGCTGCGGGAAACCGTCACACCGATCACTGGCAAATCCGGCAATGCTTCACTCAACGCGAGAGCCAGGCCGCTGTGCGTCCCGGCGCTGCCCGAGGCCAGCACCACGGCGGCAAAGGTCAGGCCGGTGTCCTTGATCTGCTCGGCCAGTTCCAGGCCGGCACGCACATAACCCAAAGCGCCCAAGCCATTCGAGCCACCAATCGGCACCAGATACGGTTTTTTGCCGTTGCTGCGCAGGCGAGCGGCCAGTGCTTCCAACTGCTCGTCAGCGTTGTCGAGGTTTTCCACCAACTCGACCTTGGTGTCGAACAGGTCAAGCAGCAGCCGATTGCCGTTGCCGACATAGTTGGCGTCTTCGGTGCCCAAAGGATTTTCCAGCAGCGCGACGCAACCCAGGCCCAGTTTGGCAGCGAGGGCGGCGGTCTGGCGCACGTGGTTGGATTGCAGCGCACCCGCGGTGATCAGCGTGTCCGCGCCCTGGGCCAGCGCATCGGCACCGAGGTATTCGAGTTTGCGCAGCTTGTTGCCGCCCATCGCCAGCGGCGTCAGGTCGTCGCGTTTGACGTACACGTCGCGGCCCAGCCAGGTCGACAGGCGTTCGAGTTTTTCCAGAGGGGTCGGGTGGCCGAGCAGATCGAGGCGGTCAAAACGGGCGAGCTGTTGTTTGATCATGGGTCCGTACTGGCGGTGGGAGATGTCAGGACTATAGGCACGCCTATATGCAGGGGCAACCGGCAAGATTACTTATAGCCAAAAGTGCTGAGCACAGCACAATCGGTTCTTAATTCGGTTTCCAGACCTTGCCGTAAAGTAATCGCCGTCAGTGCGGCCAGACAGTCCGGCCGCCCGTGTGGAGTTTTTACCGTGAGCGAGCGTTCCAGCCATTGGCAATTGCAGACCATCGTCAGCCAGTTGCGCACGGCGCGCGATCAGTGGCGTGCGCAAAACGGCCGTGCCAGCGGCGAGCAGGGCGGTCGCGAGCTGCCCTCCCGAGCGGCCATGGCGGAGATTCTTGAAGCGCTGTGCGGGGCATTGTTCCCGATGCGTCTGGGGCCGGTGGATTTGCGCGAAGAGAGTGAAGACTTTTACGTCGGCCACACGCTGGACGTCGCGTTGAATGCATTGCTGGGGCAGGCACGGCTCGAACTGCGTTACGCCGCTCGCCACAGCGCCTCGGCCGACACTGAAGTCGAAGCCAAAACGATCCAGATCATTCAGGAATTTGCCCTCGCCTTGCCGGGGCTGCGCAGCCTGTTGGACACCGATGTGCTGGCGGCCTATCACGGTGACCCGGCGGCCCGCAGCGTCGATGAAGTGTTGCTGTGCTATCCGGGGATTCTGGCGGTGATTCACCATCGCCTCGCGCACCATTTGTATCGCGCCGGGCTGCCGCTGCTGGCACGGATCAGCGCAGAAATCGCTCACTCGGCGACCGGTATCGACATTCACCCGGGTGCGCAGATTGGTCGCAGCTTCTTCATTGATCACGGGACGGGCGTGGTGATCGGCGAGACCGCCATCATCGGCGAGCGTGTGCGGATTTATCAGGCTGTAACCCTGGGCGCCAAACGCTTCCCGGCGGATGAAGACGGCCAGTTGCAGAAGGGCCATCCGCGGCATCCGATTGTCGAGGACGATGTGGTGATTTATGCCGGCGCGACGATTCTGGGGCGGATCACCATCGGTAAGGGCTCGACCATTGGTGGCAACGTCTGGCTGACGCGCAGTGTGCCGTCGGGGTGCAACCTGACGCAGGCGAATCTGCAGCATGATGATGGGACGCAGAAGTAAGCCCTGAAATCTCAGCTGACAGGCCCGGCCTCCCTTCCACAATGAATCTCTGTCGTTCACCGATTTTGTGTTCGCCCGAGATCCACTGTGGGAGCGAGCCTGCCCGCGATTGGTTTCAAGCCGAACCGAGATAATGGCATTCAGCCAATTCTCTACTGAACGAATCCCCCAAACCCCACGTCATACCCATCCTTGAGCTAGCGTACAAACAGTACCGCCGAGCCCTGCGATTAGTCCTTAGCACCCTATCCATGTTTAACTTGAACGCTCATTCAAGTTAAACCGCCGGTTTGCTGCCCGCTCACAACAGGAGGCTTGCCCTTGCCGAGTCCGTTATTGATTGCCCGGTTTCACCCCCTTGAGGTGCACCTTTCATGAGTGCATCGTCCACCCCCGCCAGCGGCCAGGTCCGCATGAATCCGCCGGTGTTCTACTTTGCGGCGACGTTTATCTTTCTGTTCGGCATTGTCGTTATCGCCATGCCTGAACAGGCCGGCGCCTGGCTGTTGCAAGCGCAAAACTGGGCGGCCAATACGGTCGGCTGGTATTACATGCTCGCGATGACGCTGTATCTGGTCTTCGTGGTGGTCACCGCCTTGTCCGGCTACGGCAAGATCAAGCTCGGTGCCGACCACGACGAGCCCGAATTCAGTTACCTGTCCTGGGCCGGCATGCTGTTCGCCGCCGGGATCAGCATCACCCTGTTCTTCTTTTGCGTGTCCGAACCGCTGACGCACCTGTCACAACCGCCGCAAGGCGAGGCCGGCACAGCGGACGCGGCGCGCCAGGCAATGCAGATTCTGTTTTTGCACTGGGGCCTGCACGGCTGGGGCGTGTTTGCCTTCGTCGGCATGGCGCTGGCCTATTTTGCCTATCGCCACAACCTGCCGCTGGCCTTGCGTTCGGCGCTCTATCCGCTGATCGGCAAACGCATCAATGGCCCGATCGGCTACGCGGTGGATGGCTTCGGCATCATCGCCACGGTGTTCGGCCTCGGTGCCGACATGGGCTTTGGCGTGTTGCACCTCAACTCGGGTCTGGATTACCTGTTCGGCATCGCCCATACCCAGTGGATCCAGGTCGGCCTGATCACGCTGATGATGGGCGCGGCGATCATCGTCGCGGTGGCCGGCGTCGATAAAGGCGTGCGGGTGATGTCCGATATCAACATGCTGCTGGCCTGTGCGCTGCTGCTGTTCGTGTTGTTTGCCGGCCCGACTCAGCACCTGCTCAACACCTTGATCCAGAACATCGGCGATTACCTTGGCGCCCTGCCGATGAAGAGTTTTGACCTTTACGCCTACGACAAACCCAGCGACTGGCTGGGCGGCTGGACGGTGTTCTACTGGGCCTGGTGGATCGCGTGGTCGCCGTTCGTGGGCCTGTTCATCGCACGGATTTCCCGTGGCCGGACCATCCGTGAATTCGTCTTCGGCGTGCTGTTGATTCCGCTCGGTTTCACCTTGGCGTGGATGTCGATTTTCGGCAACAGCGCCATCGACCAAGTGCTCAACCACGGCATGAGCGCGCTCGGCATGTCGGCCATCGAAAACCCTTCGATGACGTTGTACCTGCTGCTGGAAACCTACCCGTGGAGCAAAACCGTCATCGCGGTCACAGTGTTCATCAGTTTCGTGTTCTTCGTCACCTCGGCCGACTCCGGCACCGTGGTGCTGTCGACGCTGTCCGCAAAGGGCGGCAACCCGGATGAAGACGGGCCGAAATGGCTGCGGGTGTTCTGGGGCGCGATGACCGCGCTGGTGACCAGTGCGCTGCTGTTTTCAGGCAGCATCGATGCGCTGAAGTCGGCGGTGGTGCTGACTTCATTGCCGTTCTCGATGATCTTGCTGCTGATGATGTGGGGCCTGCACAAGGCGTTTTATCTGGAGTCGCAAAAGCAGATTGCGCAGCTGCATTCCCTGGCGCCGGTGTCCGGGTCGCGGCGCGGTGGTTGGCGTCAGCGTTTGAGTCAGGCGGTGCACTTCCCGTCGCGCGATGAGGTCTATCGCTTCCTCGACACGACGGTGCGCCCGGCGATCGAAGAAGTGACGGCGGTGTTCGTCGAGAAGGGGCTGAACGTGGTCACTCAACCCGATCCGGCGAACGACAGCGTCAGCCTGGAGATCGGTCACGACGAGCAGCATCCGTTCATCTATCAGGTGCAGATGCGCGGCTACTTCACGCCTTCGTTCGCCCGTGGCGGCATGGGTTCCAAGGAGCTCAACAATCGCCGTTATTATCGAGCCGAGGTGCATTTGAGCGAGGGCAGTCAGGACTACGATCTGGTGGGCTACACCAAGGAGCAGGTCATCAACGACATCCTCGATCAGTACGAGCGCCACATGCAGTTTTTGCATTTGGTGCGTTGAGTTCAGGTCTCGCTGCTCAACGCCATGAACA
Source organism: Pseudomonas sp. 300 (assembly GCF_055803035.1). Taxonomy (NCBI): domain Bacteria; kingdom Pseudomonadati; phylum Pseudomonadota; class Gammaproteobacteria; order Pseudomonadales; family Pseudomonadaceae; genus Pseudomonas; species Pseudomonas sp. 300. The sequence goes on from NZ_JAVLRV010000001.1 coordinate 197,743, forward strand.
GCACCAGCGCCGCCACCGGCACGCCGAACACAATGCTGCCGACCACCAGCTCCGTCGTGACGGGCTGGCCGGCAGTGACCACGCCGATGGCGCCGTTGATCATCGTCAGGGCCAGCCACAGAACGATGAAGCTGTAGGTCAGTGTCTGGCGGCTGAAGCCGATTTTCTCGCCGATGAACAGCATCAGCGCCAAGAGGACCAGGCCGAAGGTGATGATGATCGTGGTGTGCATGATGCGTTCCTCCCTTTGGACGTGTGTTGCCCTTGAAGCCGCTATCGCGAGCAGGCCCGCTCCCACAAGGAACATCGCGGTCCCTGTGGGAGCGAGCCTGCTCGCGATGGGGCGCTACGGTGTCAGTGTGAGCCTAGTTAAACCAACCCGCCATTCACCCGCAGAATCTGTCCATTGACCCAGGCCGAATCCGGCCCGATCAGAAAGGACACAACGCGGGAGATGTCTTCTGGCTGTCCCAGGCGTTCCAGCGGCGCCATCTTCGCGAAATTCTGAATCTGCTCCTCGCTCTTGCCGTGCAAAAACAGATCGGTCGCCACCGGGCCAGGGGCGACGGCATTGACGGTGATGTGGCGACCGCGCATTTCCTTGGCGAACACCTGCGTCAGGGATTCCACCGCGGCTTTGCTGGCGATGTACACGGCGTAACCCGGCAGGTTCATGCCGACGGTGCTGCTGGAGAAGTTGACGATCCGGCCACCGCTGTTCAAACGTGTCGCCGCTTCACGCAATGTGTTGAACGTGCCTCGAGCGTGGATGTTGAAGTTCTGGTCGAACAGTTCGTCGGTGTGTTGCGCCAGCGGCATCACTTTGAGAATGCCAGCGTTATTGATCAACACATCGACTTTGCCCAGTTGTGTTTCGGTTTCGTCGAACATCCGGCGCACGTCGTCGGCATTGGCCACGTCAGCCTTGATCGCTATGGCTTGATGACCGGCCTGACGCAGTTCAACGACCAGCTTTGAGGCTTCAATGGCGCTGTTGGCGTAGTTGATGGCGACGGCGAAACCTTCGCTGGCCAGTTGTTTGGCGATCACGGCGCCGATGCCGCGGGAGGCGCCGGTCACGATGGCCACTTTCGAAGTTTGAGTAGTCATGGCGTTGAATCCTTTGAAGGTGTCTGTTGGGGGTGACGCCAGACTCACATGTTTACTAAGGCCGATAAATGCACGAAAGTTGCCGTGACTGTTCAAGAATCGCCAACAATCGAAGGTGTGGAGCGCCATGGATCAAGTCAAAGCGATGAAGGTGTTCGTGCGGATCTACGAGCGCAGCAGCTTCACCCTCGCCGCCGAGGACCTGAATCTGCCGCGGGCAACCCTGACCCACACGCTGAATCAGTTCGAAGCCTGGCTGGGTACGCGTTTGCTGGAGCGCAGTACGCGTAAGGTGCGTCCTACGCTGGATGGCGAGGCGTACTACTTGCGCTGTGTGCAATTGCTGGCGGAACTGGAAGAAGCTGAACTGGCGTTTCGTAGCGTGGCGCCGAAGGGGCGGTTGCGGGTCGATTTGCATGGCACGTTGGCCAAGAGTTTTGTGATCCCCGCTTTGCCACAGTTCATGGAGCGTTATCCGGACATCGAGCTGTCGATCAGCGAGGCCGACCGCTTTGTCGACTTGATCGCCGAAGGTGTCGACTGTGTGCTGCGCGCCGGCACCCTCGGCGACTCGGCGCTGATCGGCAAACGTGTCGCCAACCTGCGCCAGATCACCTGCGCCAGCCCAGCGTATCTACGCAAATACGGCGAACCGAAAACCCTCGAAGACCTGAAACACCATCGCGCGGTGAACTACGTCTCGCGCACCACCGCCAAGCTGTTTCCCTTCGAATTCATGGTCGATGGCGAGTTGAAGGAAGTGACCATCGAGGGCGCGATCTCGGTGTTCGGCGCAGAAATCTACGCCGCCTCGGCCATTGCCGGACTGGGCTTGATCCAGTGCCCGCATTACCGAATGGAAACGCAGATCGCCCACGGCCTGGTGCAGGAAATTCTTACCGACACCCCACCGCCACCGATGCCGGTTTCAGTGCTGTATCCGCATAACCGACACATGTCGCCACGGGTTCGGGTGTTTGTGGATTGGTTGGGTGAAGTTTTTGCGCAGGCCGTTTGAAGAAGGCGATCCTGGCGAGAAAACCGACGCTGAAGATGAAAGTTGTGAAACGTTTCAGCATTTCCTCAAGTCCGAGGTTTATCGACGTTTGTCTGGGCGTATGCTGGGCAACTTGCGAAGCAGTCGATACCAACTTCAAGACAGACAAGAGAGGATTCGATGACCTACACCGCTGCCGAAAACCGCTACGACTCCATCCCTTACCGCCGCGTCGGTCGCAGCGGTCTGGTGTTGCCGGCTTTGTCCCTGGGCCTGTGGCACAACTTCGGCGACAGCACGCCGATCGACACCCAGCGTTCGTTGTTGCGCACGGCGTTCGATCTGGGGATCAACCACTTCGACCTGGCCAACAACTACGGCCCGCCGTACGGCAGCGCCGAAATCAATTTCGGCCGTTTGCTGCGCGAAGACTTCAAGCAGTATCGCGATGAGCTGATCATTTCGAGCAAGGCCGGTTGGGACATGTGGCCCGGTCCTTACGGGCAGGGCGGCGGTTCGCGCAAATACGTGCTGGCCAGCCTTGATCAGAGCCTGCAGCGGCTGGGTCTGGACTATGTGGATATTTTCTACTCCCACCGTTTCGACCCGGACACGCCGATGGAAGAAACCGCCAGCGCACTGGCCACTGCAGTGCAGCAGGGCAAGGCGCTGTACATCGGCATCTCGTCGTATTCCGGGGTGAAAACCCGTGAGATGGCGGCGCTGTTGAAAGAGTGGAAAGTGCCGTTGCTGATTCACCAGCCGGCGTACAACCTGCTTAATCGCTGGGTGGAAAAGGATCTGCTGGACGTTACCGACGAACTGGGCACCGGCGTGATTGCGTTCACGCCGTTGGCGCAGGGCCTATTGACCGACAAATACCTCAACGGCATTCCGAAGGATGCGCGGGTCAATCGTCCGGGCGGCGGCTCTTTGCAGTCCTCGCACCTGTCTGAGGCCAACATTGCCCATGTGCGTGGGCTCAACGAAATCGCCAAACGTCGCGGCCAGAGCCTGGCGCAATTGGCGTTGGCCTGGACGCTGCGCGATCCTCGGGTGACCTCGGCACTGATCGGTGCGAGCCGGCCGGAGCAGATCATCGAGAACGTCGGGGCGTTGAAGAATCTGAGCTTCAGCGCGGACGAGCTGGCGGAGATTGACCGGTTTGCCCAGGAGGGCGGGATCAATCTTTGGGAGAAGCCTTCGACGGCGGAGTAAGTGTTTGGCGCCAGAATCTTTGGC
>NZ_JAVLRV010000001.1:201113-259324 GCF_055803035.1 Pseudomonas sp. 300
GGTTGGGGGTTGACCACAAAATGTGTGGCCGGCCGATCACTCTGTGGGAGCGAGCCTGCTCGCGATGGGGCCAGTACAGTCAATGGAAAAATCAGGATTTACCTGAAAAACGGCACATCCCCCAACACCGTCGCCCGCTGCATCACCCGCCGCGCCGGCCGGTAGTCATCCACCGCGTAATGCTGCGTCACGCGGTTATCCCAGAACGCAATATCATCCTGCTGCCAGCGCCAGCGAATGGTGAACTCCGGCCGTGTGGCATGGGCGAACAGAAACTTCAGAATCGCCTCGCTCTCGGTTTCCGACAGCTCATTGATCTTCGACGTAAACCCTTCATTGACGAACAACGAACGGCGCCCACTCACCGGATGCGTACGAATCACCGGGTGCGACAGTGGCGGATTCTTGCGGCGAGCTTCTTCCCACTGAGCCAGCGCTTCGGGCGTATTGCCGTAGCGTTCCAGCGGAAACGAGCGGGTGAAATCGTGAGTCGCCGTCAGCCCCTCGAGCAAGGTTTTCATCGGCGCCGACAGCGCTTCATACGCCGCAATGCCGCTGGCCCACAACGTGTCGCCACCAAACTCCGGCAGCAATTTTGCGCTGAGCACCGCGCCCATCGCCGGGGTCGGCAGGAACGTCACGTCGGTGTGCCAGATCGCGTTGTCGCGCACGTCGGTGACGGCGGTGTCGAGGATCAACACTTCGGGCTGTTCCGGCACATTGGGGTAGATCGGGTGAATGTGCAGGTCGCCGAAATTGGCGGCAAAACGCGCCTGTTGTTGCGGCGTGATCGGCTGGTCGCGAAAGAACAGCACCTGATGCTTGAGCAGTGCCTGTTCAATGGCATCGCGCTGTGCCAGGTTCAGCGGTTGACTGATTTCGATGCCGCTGATTTGCGCACCGAGCGCGGAGCTGAGGGGGACGATTGTCAGGTGGCTCATGGTCTTTCTCTTAATCCGGGGTGCCGAACTGTCGGCTGGGTCAATGACAAGTCTTTAGTGAGCCTGGCCGTGCCACGGCACCAGTTTGCGTTGCAGGGCGCGCAGGCCCATTTCCATGGCAAAGGCGATCAGCGCAATCACCAGAATCCCCAGCACTACCACGTCGGTGACCAGAAACTGCGCGGCCGACTGCACCATGAAGCCCAGCCCGCTGGTGGCGGCGATCAGCTCGGCGGCGACCAGCGTCGACCAACCCACCCCCAGACCAATACGCACGCCCGTCAAAATGTCCGGCAACGCGCTTGGCAAAATCACATGGCGAATCAACTGCGCCCGGGTCGCGCCCAAAGACTGCGCAGCGCGCAACTTGGCCGGGTCGACGGTGCGCACGCCGGTTGCGGTGGCGATGGCGATCGGGGCGAAGATCGCGAGGTAGATCAGCAATACTTTCGACAGCTCGCCAATGCCGCACCAGATGACAATCAGCGGCAGGTAGGCCAGCGGTGGAATAGGGCGGTAGAACTCGATCAGCGGATCGAGAATGCCGCGCGCAATGCGGTTGGCACCGATCGCAATGCCGACCGGCACGGCAGTCAGCACGGCAAAACCAAGGCCCAGGCCGATGCGGCCGAGGCTCGCGCCCAAGTGCTGCCACAACGTCGAATCCATGTAGCCGGTGGTCACCAGCAACCAACCTTTTTGCAGTACGGCGGAAGGTGGCGGCAGGAACAGCGGTTCGATCATTCCTGTGCCGGTAACGGCCCACCACAGGGCAACCAGCGCGACCAGAGTCAGTACGCTGATCCAGCGCGTGCTGAGGCTGCGTCGAACCGGAATCACCGTCGAACCCGGTTTCACCGTCACGGCGGGAATTTCATAGCTGCTCATGCGCGCTCCTGCCGCGTGGCGGCGCTGCGTTGGGAGAACACTTTGGCGAGTACGTGTTCGCGGGTTTCGATAAAGCGCGGATCGGATTTGATCGACCGTGCGGACTCGCCGGCGGCGTAACGCTGACCGAAGTCCAGGCTCAGGCGTTCGACGATTTGCCCGGGGTTTGGCGCCAGCAGAATCAAGTCCGAGGCGAGAAACACCGCCTCTTCGATGTCGTGGGTAATCAGGAATACGGGTTTGGCGGTGCGCTGCCAGACCTGCAACAGCAGCTCTTGCATCTGTTCGCGGGTAAAGGCATCGAGGGCGCCGAAAGGTTCGTCCATCAGCAACACGCGAGGATCGGCGGCGAGCGCACGGGCCAGGCCGACACGCTGCTTCTGGCCGCCGGAAAGCTGCCAGATACGGCGATGTTCGAAACCGGACAGATCAACCAGGGCGAGCATTTCCCGAGCGCGGATTTCACGTTTGTCACGGGAAACACCCGCCAGTTCCAGACCGAAACCGACGTTGGCCAGCACGTCCTGCCAGGGCAACAAGGCATCGTCCTGGAACACCACACCGCGTTCGGCGCTCGGGCCTTTGACTGGCACACCATCGAGGGTGATGCGCCCGGCGCTGGGTTCGACAAAACCGGCGATCAGGTTCAACAGCGAAGTCTTGCCACTGCCGGAAGGGCCGAGGGCCACCAGCAATTGCTGGGGCCCGAGGCTCAGGGAAATATCCGCCAGCACCGGTTCCGGGCTGCCCGGGTACTGTGCGCTGATGCGCTCCAGCTGTAGCAAAGCCATCGCAATGAACTCCCGATCAGTTGGTGATGAACTTGGCGCTGACGTACGGCGCGTAGTCCGGCAGCACGGCCTCGACCTTGCCTTGTTCCTTGAGGAACACGGCGGTGTCGGTGATGGCTTTGGTGGTCGGCGCGCCGAGGGTGATCACCTGATCAGCCGCCAACGGGTAGACGTTGCCTTGCAGCAGCAGCGGAATGTCGCTGGCCTTGGCGCCCGACAGCTTCACCAGTTTGTCGACATTGGACTGGTTGGCGAGCCAGGCTTTCGGGTCTTTGCGGTAATCGGCGTAGGCGTCGAGGGTAACTTTGGCGAACGCGGTGACGATTTCCGGGTGCTTCTCGGCGAAGTCTTTGCGCACGATCCATGCATCAAAGGTCGGCGCGCCGAACTTGGCCAGTTCGCCGGAGGTGATCAGCACTTTGCCGTTTTCCTTGGCCACGCCGAGCGCCGGATCCCAGACGTAAGTGGCGTCGATGTCACCGCGTTTCCACGCCGCAATGATGGCTGGCGGGGCGAGGTTGAGGACGGTGACTTTCGACGGGTCGATGTTCCAGTGCTTCAACGCGGCCAGCAGGCTGTAGTGACCGGTGGAAACGAACGGAACGGCGATTTTCTTGCCGATCAGGTCTTGCGGGGTCTTGATCCCGGAACCGTCGCGAGCGACCAGTGCTTCGGCGGCGCCGATCTGCGTGGCAATGAGGAAGGTTTCAACCGGGACTTTGCGGGTGATTGCAGCCGTCAGGGGGCTGGAACCGAGGTAGCCGATCTGCACATCGCCAGAAGCGATGGCGGCGATGATGTCGGCACCGTTGTCGAATTTGCGCCAGTCGATCTTGGCGTTGGTGGCTTTTTCGTACGCGCCGTCGGCCTGCGCGACTTTCGCCGGGTCTACGGTGGTCTGGTAGGCGACAGTCACGTCAGCCGCCTGGGCAAAGAAACTCGCCGCAGCCAAAGATGCGGCCGCCAGGAGGCGAAGAGGGACATTCAGTTTCATTGAGAAGCTCCTTGTCAGGCGACCGAGAGTCGGCGTGAAAAGGAGACTAAATGATATAAGAATCCGAAAATAAATAACTTTTTCGAATGAGCTTATGAGCGGAAAATTCTAAGTGCCATCACCGCGCACCCTGATCGTTCCCACGCTCTGCGCGGGAATGCAGTCGGTGAGGCATTACCCCGCGGAGCGTGGGAACGATCAGTCTTGCGTGGGAAGTTTAGTTGCTGATCGCCAGAATGCTCGCCTGATACGAGCCGACAAACACATCGAAATCGCCGACTTCGTTCTGTTCCAGCTCCACTTGCTCCGCCAGCGACGAGCGCGCCCGCGCTTCAAACGTCGCCTGATCGTCGCTGCTCAAAGGCTCGCTGCGGAAATATTCCGCATGGGCCTGACTCTGACGCAGGGAGAATTGACTGAAGCTCTCCTTGTGCTCGGCCATCGCCGCCAGCACTTGGGCCGATGGTGTCAGGGACGGATCCTTGACCTTGGCCAGTTGCACGTCCAACGCTTTGCTATGGGCATCGCCGCCATGGCTTTGATCCAGTAATGCCGCCAGTGGCGCAATCTTCTCCAGCAACTCGCCTGCCCACTCTTTCAGGTCAACCGGTTGACCGTCTCGTTGCAGTTGCAGGCCCGGTCGGCGACCTTCCTTGACCACGCTGAGGAAGTTCGAAGTGGCATTGCCGCACGAATTATTGGTCAGCAGCGGACTGTCGTTCAGCGCGCAGTACAGCAGGAACGCATCGAGGAACCGCGACTCCGGCAGGTCAATGCCCATTGGCAGGAACGGGTTGATGTCCAGGCATCGCACTTCAACGTACTGAATGCCACGGGCCACCAGCGCCTGGATCGGCCGTTCGCCTGTGTAGGTCACGCGTTTCGGGCGGATGTTGGAGTAGTACTCGTTTTCGATCTGCAGGATGTTGGTGTTGAGCTGAACCCACTCACCGTCCTGATGCGTGCCGATTTCGACATATGGCGCATACGGTGTGGCGACTGCCTTGCGCAGACTGTCGGTGTAGCTCGCCAGGTCGTTGTAGCACGGCGTCAGACCGGCCTGGGCGTTGCTCTGGTAACCGAGGTCGCTCATGCGCAGGCTGGTGGCGTACGGCAGGTACAAAGTGTCCGGGTCCAGCTGTTCCAACTGGTGCGAACGACCACGCAGGAAACCGGCGTCCAGCGCTGGCGAGGCACCGAACAGGTACATCAACAGCCAGCTGTAGCGACGGAAGTTGCGGATCAGCGCGATGTAGGCCGACGACTGATAGTCGCGGTCAGTGCCGACAAAGCCTTCGGCCTCTTTGAGCAGCGGCCAGAGTTTTTCGGGCAGGGAAAAGTTGTAGTGAATCCCGGCGATGCACTGCATGGTCTTGCCGTAGCGCAGGGCCAGGCCCTTGCGGTAGACATACTTGAGTTTGCCGATGTTGGACGTGCCGTAATAGGCGATCGGGATATCTTCCTCGGCCGGCAACGGGCACGGCATCGACGGACTCCACAGGTACTCGTTACCGAGTTTGCTGTAGGCAAAACGGTGAATTCTGTCCAGGCTCGCCAGCGTGTCGGCCGGGTCGGGCAAGGCGGGCGTGATGAACTCCAGCAGCGACTCGGAATAGTCAGTGGTGATTTGTTCGTTGGTCAGCGCGGAACCCAATTCTTCCGGGTGCGGCGTTTGCGCCAGGCGACCTTCGCCGGTCACGCGCAGGCATTCACGTTCGATGCCGTGAAGGCACTGTTCGAGCAGAGAGAGGTTAGCGCGCTCGCCGAGCAGAGCCAGGCGGCGGTTGAGAAGTTCGCTCAATTTGGATTCCTTCACGCGTCAGTCGCCCCAATATGGGGGTGGGCAAGACGGTCTACAAGGGTGAAGTTGAAACTGGCGTTTTCGCCTGGTTTTTGAGCCGCGTAGGCCTTATGCCGGTCAGTCAAGAACTGCACAATCCTTGTGGGAGCGAGCCTGCTCGCGATGGCGGTGTGTCAGACGACGAATATGTTGACTGACACTCCCTCATCGCGAGCAGGCTCGCTCCCACAGGTTGCTTTGCGCTGAAATTAACTCAAATCGATGACTTCTAGCTACAGGACAGCGAACGTGCCTTGTGCTTTTGCGACGAGTTTGTCGCCCTGCATCACGTCAGCTTCGACCACCAGCGTGCGGCGGCCCGGGTGGATCACCCGTGCCGTGCACATCACCTCACCGTCTGCGACGGCGCGAATGTAGTTGATCTTGCACTCGATGGTCGCGCTCTGCTGGTCAAAGCCGTGGGTGCTGGAACAGGCCAGCCCCATGGCAATGTCCACCAGGCTGAACAAGGCCCCGCCGTGAAGCTTGCCGCCGCGATTGCGCAGTTCTGGCTCCAGCGCCAGGGCGACTTGCGCCACCCCGGTTTCCAGGCTGTGCAAGCGACACCCCAGCAGCTTGAAAAAAGCGCTTTCGGTCAGCCCGGCCGGAATGTCCATCAGCGTTTCTTCAACTGCTTGGCGTTGGCGAACAGCGAAGCCATGGCGTTGTTGGCCGGGGCCGCTGCCGTGGTTTCCTTGCGCGGTGCCGTGTTCTGGGACTGGCGCGGTGCCGACCCCGGACGCGCACCACGGGCACCGTCGATTTTCTCGCCCGGGGTGTCGCTCATGCGCATCGACAGGCCGACGCGTTTGCGCGGGATGTCGACTTCCATGACCTTCACTTTCACCACGTCACCGGCCTTCACTGCCTCGCGTGGATCCTTGATGAACTTCTCCGAAAGCGCAGAGATATGCACCAAACCATCCTGATGCACGCCGATGTCGACGAACGCACCGAAGTTGGTCACGTTGGTCACGACGCCTTCGAGGATCATGCCCAGCTCGAGGTCCTTGAGGTCTTCGACGCCTTCCTGGAACTCGGCGGTCTTGAATTCCGGACGCGGGTCGCGGCCGGGTTTTTCCAGTTCTTGCAGGATGTCGGTGACCGTCGGCAGACCGAAAGTCTCGTCGGTGTACTTCTTCGGATCAAGGCGTTTGAGGAAGCTGGCGTCGCCGATCAGCGAGCGTATGTCGCGGTCGGTTTCAGCGGCGATGCGCTGCACCAATGGATAGGCTTCCGGGTGAACCGCAGATGAATCCAGCGGGTTGTCGCCGTTCATCACGCGTAGGAAACCGGCCGCCTGCTCGAACGTTTTCTCGCCCAGACGCGCGACTTTCTTCAACGCCGCGCGGGTTTTGAACGCGCCGTGCTCGTCGCGGTGGCTCACGATGTTCTGCGCCAGCGTCGCGTTGAGGCCGGAGATACGGGCCAGCAGCGCCACGGAAGCGGTGTTCACGTCCACGCCCACGGCGTTCACGCAGTCCTCGACCACAGCGTCCAGGCCGCGCGCCAGTTTCAGCTGCGACACGTCATGCTGGTACTGGCCGACGCCGATGGATTTCGGATCGATCTTCACCAGCTCGGCCAGCGGATCCTGCAAGCGACGAGCGATGGACACTGCGCCACGGATCGACACGTCGAGATCCGGGAATTCCTTGGAGGCCAGTTCCGACGCCGAGTAAACCGATGCACCGGCCTCGGAGACCATGACTTTGGTCATTTTCATGGCCGGGTATTTTTTGATCAGTTCAGCGGCCAGCTTGTCGGTTTCGCGGCTGGCGGTGCCGTTGCCGATGGCGATCAGGTCCACCGAATGCTTGGCGCACAGCGCGGCGAGAATCGCGAGCGTCTGGTCCCATTTGTTGTGCGGCACGTGCGGGTAAACCGTGGCGTGATCCAGCAGCTTGCCAGTGGCATCGACCACGGCGACCTTGCAACCGGTGCGTAGGCCCGGATCGAGGCCCAGCGTGGCGCGCGGGCCGGCTGGAGCCGACAGCAGCAGGTCGTGCAGGTTGTGCGCGAACACGTTGATCGCTTCGGTTTCCGCACCGTCGCGCAGTTCGCCCAACAGGTCGGTTTCCAAGTGAGTGTAGAGCTTGACCTTCCAGGTCCAGCGCACCACTTCGCCCAGCCATTTGTCGGCGGCGCGGTTCTGGTTCTGGATGCCGAATTGCTGGCCGATCATGCCTTCGCACGGGTGCATGGTGCCCGGCAGTTCGTCGCCGACTTTCAGCGCCGAACTCAGAATGCCTTCGTTGCGGCCACGGAAAATCGCCAGCGCGCGGTGCGACGGCATGCTTTTCAACGGTTCATCGTGTTCGAAATAGTCGCGGAACTTGGCACCTTCCTCTTCCTTGCCGGCGATCACGCGGGCACTGAGGGTGGCTTCCTGCTTCAAATAGCTGCGCAGCTTGTCCAGCAGGCCGGCGTCTTCGGCGAAGCGTTCCATGAGGATGTACTTGGCGCCTTCGAGGGCGGCCTTGACATCGGCGACGCCTTTTTCGGCATCAACGAAGCGCGCGGCTTCGGTGTCTGGCGTCAGGGTCGGGTCGTTGAACAGGCCGTCGGCCAGTTCGCCGAGGCCGGCTTCCAGGGCGATCTGGCCCTTGGTGCGGCGCTTTTGCTTGTACGGCAAGTACAAGTCTTCGAGGCGGGTCTTGGTGTCGGCGAGCTTGATGTCACGTTCAAGTTGCGGGGTCAGCTTGCCTTGCTCTTCGATGCTGGCGAGGATGCTGATGCGCCGTTCGTCGAGTTCTCGCAGGTAGCGCAGACGCTCTTCCAGATGACGCAACTGGATGTCATCGAGGCTGCCGGTCACTTCTTTCCGGTAACGGGCGATGAAGGGAACGGTAGAGCCTTCATCGAGTAGCGCGACGGCCGCTTCGACCTGTTGTGGGCGTACGCCGAGTTCCTCGGCGATGCGGCTGTTGATGCTGTCCATAAAACCACCTGACAAATTGTGAAAGCAGGCTCGCGGGCGCACGGATAGTGGCTCGGCGAGTCTGGTTGAGCGGCCTGGCCTGCGCCGCTACCTGGGTCAACAGGCATCCCGTTGACCCGTGAAATCGAACAATTACTGCCGCGACGATGAAAATAAAAAGCCGCCGCCGGGGTAACGATCAGACGTTGCCTGACACAAAAGGCCGCGCATTATAACCAGCGTTCTATCATTCGGGGGCAACACAGGCTGTAGGCACAATGCCCGGATTCCTGGCGGTGAAGGAAAAATCTGCTAACAATGCACACGGTGCGTATAACGGCAGCTACGCCATAATGCGCGCCGAGATCAAAGGAGCATCCAATGAGCAGCACTGCAAACATTGCTGAAGGCGAAAAAATTCTTATCGTTGACGACGATCCGGGGCTCAGCAGCCTGCTGGAACGCTTTTTCGTCAGCAAGGGCTACCGTGCCCGCGCCGTACCGAACACCGAACAAATGGACCGCCTGCTGGCGCGTGAAGTGTTCAACCTGGTCGTCCTCGACCTGATGCTGCCCGGCGAAGACGGTCTGACCGCCTGCCGCCGTCTGCGCGGCGCGAATAATCAGATTCCGATCATCATGCTCACCGCCAAGGGTGACGAGCTGAGCCGCATCAAGGGCCTCGAACTGGGTGCCGACGATTACCTGGCCAAGCCGTTCAACCCGGATGAGCTGATGGCGCGCGTCAAAGCAGTCCTGCGTCGCCAGTCCGCGCCGGTGCCGGGTGCGCCAGGCAGCGAAGACGAAAGCGTGACCTTCGGAGACTACGAATTGTCGCTGGCGACTCGCGAACTGAAACGCGGTGACGAAGTGCACATGCTCACCACCGGCGAGTTTGCGGTGCTCAAGGCATTGGTCATGAACGCGCGTCAGCCACTGACTCGCGACAAACTGATGAACCTGGCCCGTGGTCGCGAGTGGGATGCGCTGGAGCGTTCTATCGATGTGCAGATTTCCCGTCTGCGCCGGATGATCGAACCCGATCCGTCCAAGCCGCGTTACATCCAGACCGTCTGGGGCGTGGGCTACGTGTTCGTTCCGGATGGCGCCGCCACCAAGTGATCGGCGATTTGTAGGAGCGGGTCGTGCGGACGATTGTCCGCAGACTCGCGATCCGCAATATGCGAGCATCGCTCGCTCCTGCAAGTGTGTAGCGGTTATCCATGAAAACCCCCGTGTGGTTCCCCCAGAGTTTCTTCTCCCGCACCCTGTGGCTGGTGCTGATCGTCGTCCTGTTCTCCAAGGCGCTGACCCTGGTTTATCTGTTGATGAACGAAGACGTGCTGGTGGACCGCCAATACAGCCACGGCGTTGCCCTGACGCTGCGCGCCTATTGGGCGGCGGATGAAAACAACCGCGACAAGATTGCCGAAGCGGCGACCCTGATCCGGGTGGTGGGCACCGGCGTGCCGGAAGGCGAGCAACACTGGCCGTACAGCGAGATCTACCAACGGCAGATGCAGGCAGAGCTCGGTGCCGACACCGAGGTGCGATTGCGCATGCACTCACCGCCAGCGCTGTGGGTTCGGGCGCCAAGTCTGGGCGATGGCTGGCTGAAAGTGCCGCTGTACCCGCATCCTTTGCGTGGCCAGAAAATCTGGAACGTACTCGGCTGGTTCCTCGCCATCGGCTTGCTCTCCACGGCCTCGGCGTGGATCTTCGTCAGTCAGCTCAATCAACCTTTGAAACGTCTGGTCTATGCGGCAAGGCAACTTGGCCAGGGCCGTAGTGTGCGTCTGCCGATCAGCGATACGCCAAGCGAGATGACCGAGGTGTATCGCGCCTTCAACCAAATGGCTGAAGACGTCGAACAGGCCGGCCGCGAGCGCGAGCTGATGCTGGCCGGGGTGTCCCATGACTTGCGTACGCCACTGACGCGATTGCGCCTGTCACTGGAACTGATGGGCGACCACAGCGACCTGACGGACGACATGGTGCGCGACATCGAAGACATGGACGCGATTCTCGACCAGTTCCTCGCGTTCATCCGCGATGGCCGCGATGAATCGGTGGAAGAGGTGGACTTGACCGACCTGGTGCGTGAAGTCGCCGCGCCGTACAACCAGAATGAAGAGAAAGTACGCCTGCGCCTGGAGCCGATCCAGCCGTTCCCGTTGCGTCGGGTATCGATGAAGCGGCTGCTGAACAACCTGATCGGCAACGCGCTGCATCATGCGGGCAGTGGGGTCGAAGTGGCGGCGTATGTGTCCGGGGATGTCAGCGCTCCGTATGTGGTGCTGAGCGTCATGGACCGTGGGGCGGGGATTGATCCGTCGGAGCTGGAGGCGATCTTCAATCCGTTTACCCGGGGGGATCGTGCTCGAGGCGGGAAGGGGACCGGCTTGGGGTTGGCGATTGTGAAGCGGATTGCTTCGATGCATGGCGGGAATGTGGAGCTGCGCAATCGTACTGGTGGTGGTCTTGAAGCGCGGGTGCGGTTGCCGCTTGGGTTGATGTTGCCGCGGGATGCGGTTTAAAAACTGAAATCTTCGGTGGGGCTGATGGCCCCTTCGCGGGCGAGCCAGTTCCCACAGTGATTTATGGTGGATACAAAATTTGTGACACCCCCCCGACACCGAACACTGTGTGCGCGGGCTTGCCCGCGAAGGCGGCGTCCCTGCCGCCACATGATTCAGGGATTAACCCTTGCCTTTGGTCCGCGTCATGTTCGGCCCACCATTCTTCTCCAGATGCTCAATGATGATCCCCGCCACATTCTTCCCGGTGGTGGTTTCAATCCCTTCCAGCCCCGGCGACGAATTCACTTCCATCACCAACGGTCCGTGATTTGAACGCAGGATATCCACACCGGCCACCGCCAGCCCCATCACCTTGGCCGCGCGCAATGCGGTCATGCGTTCTTCCGGGGTGATCTTGATCAGGCTGGCGCTGCCACCTCGATGCAGGTTGGAGCGAAACTCCCCCGGCTTGGCCTGACGCTTCATCGCCGCAATGACCTTGTCGCCCACCACGAAGCAGCGAATGTCCGCGCCGCCCGCTTCCTTGATGTACTCCTGAACCATGATGTTTTGCTTGAGGCCCATGAAGGCCTCGATCACCGATTCCGCCGCCGTCGCGGTTTCACACAGCACCACGCCGATGCCTTGGGTGCCTTCCAGCACCTTGATCACCAGCGGCGCGCCGTTGACCATGTCGATCAGGTCGGGAATGTCATCCGGGGAGTGCGCAAATCCGGTGACCGGCAAACCGATTCCACGGCGCGACAGCAATTGCAGCGACCGCAGTTTGTCCCGCGAGCGGGCAATGGCCACCGATTCGTTGAGTGGAAACACCCCCATCATTTCGAACTGACGCAACACCGCGCAGCCATAAAACGTCACCGACGCACCGATCCGCGGAATCACCGCGTCGAAACCTTCCAGCGGCTTGCCGCGGTAGTGGATCTGCGGCTTGTGGCTGGCGATGTTCATGTAGGCGCGCAGGGTGTCGATCACCACCATTTCATGGCCACGCTCGGTACCGGCTTCGACCAGACGACGAGTGGAATACAGACGCGGGTTCCGCGACAGCACAGCGATCTTCATGCAACACCTGTGGAGGAGGTAGATACCGGGAACACCGGCTTGTCTTGTACATATTTAATACCCGGATTGACCACCAGTTGGCCGTCGATCAGGGCTTTGGAACCGAGTAACAGGCGATAACGCATGGACTTGCGGCAGGCGAGGGTGAACTCGACTCGCCAGACCCGATCACCGAGGGCCAGGGTGGTGCTGACCACGTAACGCTTTTGCGCATGGCCATTGGAGCTTTTGATGGTTTTCATCGTCACCAGCGGCGCTTCGCAACGTCGGTGACGCAGTTGCACGACCGTGCCCAGGTGCGCCGTGAAACGCACCCAGCTCTCGCCATCGCGCTCGAACGGCTCGATATCGGTGGCGTGCAGGCTGGAAGTGCTGGCGCCGGTGTCGATTTTTGCCCGAAGGCCCGCGACCCCCAGATCAGGGAGCGCCACCCACTCGCGCAGACCGATAACGGTCAAATGGTCAAATGTCTTCAATAGGAAAAACCGGCGATTATCGCGTCCAGGCTTCAGGCGATACCTGAGCCAACGCTTTGAATGCAGGTTTGGCGAACCAGTAACCTTGCATCAGAAAAATTCCACAGTCCGCCAGGAAATCCCGTTCTCCAGCGCTTTCAATGCCTTCGGCGATGACTGTAACGTCCAACTCCGCACAGATTGTGACAATCCCCCGAACGATAGCCTGACGAACACGATCACGGTCGACATCGCGGATCAGTGCCATGTCGAGTTTGATCAGGTCCGGTTGGAAGTCAGCCAGCAGATTGAGCCCCGAGTAGCCCGCGCCGAAATCGTCGATGGCGGTCTTGAAGCCGAATTCGCGGTATTCACGCAGAATATTAGTCAAATGGCGATAGTTATCTACGTGCTCGCTTTCCAGTGTTTCGAAAATCAGGCGGTCGATGGGGAAGTTGTGTGTTTTCGCGGCCTCCAGCGTGCTGCGAATACACAGCTCCGGACGGTACACGGCGTTGGGCATGAAGTTGATCGACAAATGTGTCTGCATATTTAAATTCGCCGCACCTCCAATGGCGCGGGTCCGGCAGAGCTGGTCGAAACGGTAGCGATTCTCCTCGGTGATCTGATCGAGCACTGACAATGCCCCTTCTCCGGCAACCCCCCGTACCAGGGCTTCATGGGCGAAAATCGTCCGGTCTCGCAAGTCGACGATCGGTTGGTAGGCAAAGGCAAAATCGAAGCCCAGCGGCTCGCTTTGCTGGCAGCCCCGGCAACCGCTCTGGGTTGAAGTCAATGAAGACGGAAATATAGTCACTCGGTCACTCCATGCCGGTGGGCCGGCCAAGATCACATTCTATCTGGACGGCCGAGTTCTTGCGCCCGACAGAAACGGTAGTACAGTTCCGACTATTGGCCGAAAGAGGAATTCATATGGCACAAAAACAGGAAGAAGACGACAGGGTCCGTCTCGATAAATGGTTGTGGGCTGCGCGTTTTTACAAAACTCGTGCTTTGGCCAAAGCCGCGATTGAAAGCGGCAAGGTGCATTGCCGTGGCGAACGCTGCAAGCCGGGCAAGGAACCGAGGGTCGGCGACGAGTTTCAGATTCGAGTAGGGTTCGAGGAGCGCACGGTGGTGGTCCAGGCGCTATCGATAGTGCGCCGTGGTGCGCCGGAGGCGCAGACGTTGTACGCGGAAACTGAAGCCAGCATCGCCAAGCGCGAAGCGGCTGCGGCGATGCGCAAGGCGGGCTCGCTGGGCGTGAGCACCGACGGTAAGCCAAGCAAGAAGCAGCGGCGGGATCTGTTTAAATTTCGTGGGAGCAGCAACGACGAGTGAGGTTGTTGCTTCTGTGTCGTTTGGGCTGACGTCTTCGCGAGCAGGCTCGTTCCCACATAAAAACGCGATCACCTGTAGGCGCCAGCCTTGCCCAGTGAACACCCTGTCACCCTCCGACCACTGCATCGAATGGGCGCAGACTTGCATTTACCCGAATGCGCAGCCATATGGGGGGAGTCGCCAGCGGCGAATCGAGTGGATGGGAAGCCGCTCGTCGAAAATCCCACACAGCATCTGACCTGTAGGCCATAACCAGAAGGCCAGCAGCGCTGGTGGCACAAATTGCATAACGCCACCGGCGGACGTCCCACCTTGCTTGGAACAAATCCGGATTGTTCATAAAATGCCTCCATGGCTGAACAGTGCGCGCCAAAACGGTGCTGCAGAGGCGCAATTATCTTGTTTGTAACCTTTTTATCATTGACTTCAGATACCCAGACCTATGACCGATCTACCGGATACCGACTACACCCAACGCTTCATCTTCGATGACAGCGACACCCGCGGCGAGCTGGTTTCGTTGGAGCGCAGCTACGCCGAAGTACTGGCCAAACACCCGTATCCGGAGCCGGTTGCGCAACTTCTTGGCGAACTGATGGCCGCGGCGTCATTGCTGGTCGGCACCTTGAAATTTGATGGTCTGCTGATTCTTCAGGCACGGTCCGATGGCCCGATTCCGTTGCTGATGATCGAATGTTCCAGCGAACGTGAAATCCGTGGTCTGGCCCGTTATGAGGCGGACCAGATCCCCGCCGACGCAACCCTCGCCGACCTGATGCCGAACGGCGTGCTGGCGTTGACAGTCGACCCGACCCACGGCCAGCGCTACCAGGGCATCGTCGACCTCGATGGTGAAACCCTGTCGGAGTGCTTCACTAATTATTTCGTCATGTCCCAGCAGGTGGGCACGCGTTTCTGGCTGTACGCCGATGGCCGCCGCGCCCGTGGCCTTTTGTTGCAGCAATTGCCCGCCGACCGTCTGAAAGACGAAGAAGAGCGCGCCGCCAGTTGGCAGCACATCACCGCGTTGGGCAGCACCCTGACGGCTGATGAATTGCTCAGTCTGGACAACGAAACCGTGCTCCATCGTCTCTATCACGAAGAGCAGGTCCGGCTGTTCGATGTGCAGAAGTTGCGCTTCCATTGCAGCTGCTCGCGCGAACGTTCTGCGAATGCTTTGGTCAGTTTGGGTCTGGAAGATGCGCAGAACCTGATCGTCGAACACGGTGGCAACATCGAAATCGACTGTCAGTTCTGCAATGAACGTTACCTGTTCGACGCCGCCGATATTGCTCAATTATTCGCCGGCGCGGGCGTTGAGACGCCGTCAGATACCCGTCACTAAAACGGTTCAGCGCAGGTAAATTCACTGCTTAACGCCGGAATAACGCCGTTACGACGGGAGGGCCCTACTATTTTTGGGCGTTTCTGGCATAATCCGGCCCACTTTTTGTCGCGGTAGTAGTGCACGACTTTCTACTACAAAACGTTTGGAGCACACTCGGCCACTGGCCGACGGGGAATCTCATGACGCAAGCCAATAACGCCGTGTACACCGATCTGAGTGTTGATGATCTGGTAAAAGAAGCTCTGAGTCGCGGTGAAGGCGAGCTTGCCGATACCGGCGCACTGGTTGTTCGCACCGGTCACCGTACCGGCCGCTCGCCAGTCGATCGTTTCATCGTTGAAGAGCCGACCACCCAGGCCTCCATCGCCTGGGGCCCGATCAACCGCAAGTTCCCGGCCGACAAGTTCGATGCCCTGTGGGCTCGCGTCGAGGCGTTCAACAACGCGCAAGACCACTTCGTTTCCCACGTGCATGTAGGTGCGTCTGAAGACCACTACCTGGCTGTGAAGATGACCACCCAGACTGCCTGGCAGAACCTGTTCGGTCGTTGCCTGTTCATCAACCCGCAAAAGTACAACCCGGCTGGCCGTGAAGAGTGGCAAGTGCTCAACGTTGCCAACTTCGAATGCGTACCAGAGCGTGACGGCACCAACTCCGACGGCTGCGTGATCATCAACTTCGCCCAGAAGAAAGTGCTGCTCGCCGGCATGCGTTACGCCGGTGAAATGAAAAAAGCCATGTTCTCGGTGCAGAACTTCCTGCTGCCGGCTGCCGACGTACTGCCAATGCACTGCGCCGCCAACATCGGCGAAGCGGGCGACGTGACCCTGTTCTTCGGCCTGTCCGGCACCGGTAAAACCACCCTGTCCGCCGACGAAAGCCGTTACCTGATCGGTGACGACGAACACGGCTGGGGCGAAGGCGTTGTCTTCAACATCGAAGGCGGCTGCTACGCCAAGTGCATCGACCTGTCGGAGAAGAACGAACCGGTCATCTGGAAAGCCATCAAGCACGGCGCAGTCCTGGAAAACGTCGTGATCGACGACGCCAAGCACGCCGACTACGCCGATGTCAGCCTGACCCAGAACAGCCGCGCCGCCTACCCGCTGGAGCACGTTGCCAAGCGTTCCGAGAAAAACCTCGGTGGCGAGCCAAACGCTGTGATCTTCCTGACCTGCGACCTGACCGGCGTACTGCCGCCAGTTTCGATCCTCAGCGAAGAACAAGCGGCCTACCACTTCCTGTCCGGCTACACCGCTCTGGTGGGCTCGACCGAAATGGGTTCCGGCAGCGGCATCAAGTCGACCTTCTCCACCTGCTTCGGCGCACCGTTCTTCCCGCGTCCGGCTGGCGAATACGCAGAACTGCTGATCAAA
The DNA here is from genome assembly GCF_055803035.1 of Pseudomonas sp. 300. Taxonomy (NCBI): domain Bacteria; kingdom Pseudomonadati; phylum Pseudomonadota; class Gammaproteobacteria; order Pseudomonadales; family Pseudomonadaceae; genus Pseudomonas; species Pseudomonas sp. 300. The sequence goes on from NZ_JAVLRV010000001.1 coordinate 217,613, forward strand.
CGCATCCGCGGCTTCGGCTCCAAGGTCTACCTGGTCAATACCGGCTGGACCGGCGGCGGCTACGGCGTCGGCAAACGCTTCAACATCCCGACCACTCGCGGCGTGATCGCAGCGATCCAGAGCGGCGCGTTGATCGGTGTTGAAACCGAGCACCTCGACACCATCAACCTCGACGTGCCACTGGCCGTACCGGGCGTTGAGACTGGCCTGTTGAACCCGCGTAATACCTGGGCTGACAAGGCTGCTTATGATGAAGCCGCTAAAGCACTGGCCGGGTTGTTTGTCGAGAACTTCAAGAAGTTCGAAGTGAGCGACGCGATCAAGGCGGCTGGGCCGAAGTTGTAAGATTGGTTTGATGTAATGAGAAAGCCGCCAAAAGGGCGGCTTTTTTGTGGGCGCGGTTTAGGTTTTCAGGTGTAAAACGAACGCGCCGACCAATACCAGAACCACGCCGAGCACCTGTATCTTCGCCAGTCTCTCCTTGAAGAACACATATCCGAGGATCGCCGCGATTCCTCCGGACAGCGTGCTGATCACCGTTACCACCGAAACCGATCCAGCCACCGCGCCCCAGGCGAATGAAGAAAATCCACCAAGATTCATCAGGCTGGCGCCGGTCAGCGTCATGCAGTTTTTCAACGGCGGAATTTTCAGACCGTCCTCGATTCTCAGAACGATGGCCACCAGCACGATCAGCCCGATCAGATACGCGAGCCAAAGCATCGTCACCGGTCCAAGCACTGGAAGAACGAAGTGACCTTGCAGCCAGAAACTGGTGCCGTAGAAAAGAGCGGCCAACAGCGCATAGGCAATGGAGCTGCTGGCTTGAGTCGTGTGTGGAATCTTCGAGTCGGAATGAATGCTGGAGAGAATGACCCCAATCACGCACAGGGCAATGCACAGCAGTTGCATCAGGCTGATCTGCTCACCGCCAGCCCAGGACAGCAACGTCGTCACCACTCCGTAAGAGGTCACCAGTGGCGCAACAATAGACGCTTTGCCGAGGGCGAACGCTTTGGATAAGGCGAGCGCACCGGACACGGTCAGCACGGCGGCGACAGTGCCAATCAGCCAGACAGTGAGTGACGCCGACATCGATTTGAGGATGAACGCGGGGAAGGCGATCAACAGTAGGCTCATGATGCTGAAACCCAAAGCCTGACCAAAGTACACCGCGCGTTTGACGCCCACTGCGCGGGCATTCAACCCCACCAGAAAATCCGTGCCGCCCCACAGTAAAGCGGCGAGTAAGCCCATCAATACGTCCACGCTATGTCCTTATAGGTGTGTGCTGCCGATGCTAGAGACGCTTCCAGCCATCGGAGTGTCCCTGCCTTCGGCGTTGATGGCCACAGAAAACTAATTTCCCGAAAGTCGGAATGCAGGCGCCATATTGTCCTGCTCGCGCTTCGACAGCCCCACCGCGTCGGCCACTTTTGGCCACTGGCTCACCACCCCCTGGAAACGCTCGATAATCTCTGCCGCATCATTGTGGCCAACCCGAAAGTATTCGGCTACTTCGCGAGCGAGTTCGAGATTCAGAGCATTGTCGGCATCGGTAATGTTTAGCTTCAGCCCATCAGCGTGTGCTACAGGGTTCATGTCGTAGGCATCAGACAGTCGCCATCCACGACCGGGATCAAGGAGGAATCCATGGTTACGCAGGTGGTCGTCGGTATTGGAGACCAGGATGTTGAACACGATGCGCGACCACAACTCTCGAAGATCCTTGTCGGTTTCCGAGCCGTGCTTCATGAGTACTTCTGCCAGCTCCAGATAGCTGGCACCTACGGATGCGTCGTCCCCGTCCACGCGATCGGTCATGGTCATGGCTGAGGCAAAATGTAGTCGGCCACCGGTTGCGGTGCGGTCGAAGCGCTTGACCATGTAGCAGTGATGGTCGCTTGCATAGCGTTGCGCAAGACCGTTCGCCACTCGCAGACCGCATTCATTGGCCAGGACATTCACCACGAATTCCCACCCGCCGATGTCATAGTCGTCTCGGGTGCTCGGAAACTTGGCGATCCACAGGTGACCATTTTTATCAGCAACGCTGGCCTTCGGTCTGGCACCGCCCAATGAGCCGCCGGGGGCGATCAACATTCTCAGCCGTTCGCGCCCATCGAGCGAGGTGTTGTCCGGGTCGTTTTCCAACGCTCGACTTGCCTGCTCCAGCGCACGCAGCTCGATAAAGGGTGGCGCTGCCAACCCATCTCGATCATCCAGAAAATGGCCTTCGTCATTGAGTTTGTAGCGGATAGCACCGACTCGATAGAGGTCGTGAACACCTAACAGGAAATCCGACTCGTACAGCTTGCTGCCCTTGGGCACAAAGCCGTCGCGAATATCTCTCTCCAGTCGACGCTTCATCAGTAATTGCCCCCAGCGATCCGGGCTTGAGTCCGCAAAAACACCGAAGCGGGTTTGGCGCTGCCCAGGGAATTGTCGCCCTTCGAAGAGCCTGATGCGGGGATCCAGCGTCGTGAAGTTCAACTCGGGATCAATCAATGCGGCAGCGTCGTACTCAAACTCGAACACGTTGGTAGCGCAAGCCTTGGCGGCATGCAGGAACCCAAGGCGCCTTGGCCCATTCAGAGATTCCCAATCGGCATACACCGCGATCAGTGTCATTTTTTCTCCGTCTTGGCCCTGGATTTTTTATCGGCAAACAAACTGGAAAAAGACTGGGTGTTCAATGGGAAATCAACCTCGATATCCAATTCGGAGATAGGGCTTTCCAGTGCTTCAGTCGTCTTGTCACGGATGGGGGAAGACGCTTTCGTTGAAGTCACGTTGCGCGCTCGTTGGCGTTTACTGGTTGCTGCGTTCGCTCGTGGAATCAATTGCGCATCTTGCAATTGGCGTCCCAACTCATCCGCTTCGGCGAGCTTGCTCAAGTCTTTCTCCAGGCCCAGCACCTGCATCACAGACACATAGGCCCCCATCGTCACACCTGAGCTTCCGGACTCTAGGGAACGAAGCGTTGTCAGTGACATGCCTGCTCTCTCGGCGACTTGCTTGGCTGTCAGCCTGCGACGTAAACGAGCGAGTTTCAGTCGTTCGCCAAACTCCGCGAGCAGTCTGGATGAAGCTGGCAGCAGGGGCGCTGTTTTCTTAGCCATGTGCCATTATTCCTTCGTTTTTAGGCATTAACTGCCAGAATAATAGCACTTATATTATGGCTTGCTGGACTTCCTCAATGAGTTTCAAGACTCTGTTTGGTAATACGGTGCTGCCGATACGCAAGGAGGGCAGTTTATTTAAACTGCCATTATTCCAACCAAATTTGTGATGACCAGTCAGAATAATGCCACTTATACGTTCTGCTAGAGGCCTTCAAGCGTTTGGGTATCCCAGCGTTGCAACTTGACAGCTTGGTAGAGCATGCCGATGGTTAGTGGGACTTTATCGCCGCGACCTTTTGCCCTTCGCTTGAGAAGCAAGTCGAACCCTTCCGGCTGAAAGTAGCGATAGGCATCGTAGTCCACGAAGTCGACACCGAACTGTTCTTCCAGCGCTTCCATCAGATGCCGGACGTCAGCGCCGTCGCAGCCCAAATCGAAGTTGATCGAGGTGCTGAGGCTGATGGTTTTACGTTCGGGCAGGCCGAGTTCTTCGTGTAGCAGCTGCATGAGCAGGTGCATGGTGTGGTCGTCGGGGAAGTTGGGGGCGAGGTTCATGGTGTGTTGCCCCTTATTGGCCTGATCAAAAGAAGTGCTCATGGTTATCTCCAGTGTTCGAAGACGGCTTCCACCGCTTTGTGTTGGATCGCTCCCACGCACAGCGCGAGAACGATCTGTTCACTCGACGTCAGGCAGGCGCTTTCCAGCCCATCATGCGTTGTTGGGCGACTTTTAGCAGATCGCAGCCGTCCTGGGTCAGGAGGTAGAGCGCGTGGGTGATGTGGGGGATGTCTTCTATATCGCCTTGCTCGAAGCTTTGGCAGTGCAGGGTTCGGAGTAGTTCGCTGGAGGCTCGGATGCGCTGGAGGGCGGCTTCGAGGATGTCTTGCGGGTTGGCTTCTGTGTCGATGATCAGGGGCGGGGAATCGGTGAGGTTGGTTTCGAGGGGGCGGTAGCGATCTGTGAGCGGGTTCCAAGTATTCATTTAAAATCTCTCTTTTATGTAGCTGAGGACCCGCCACTATCGTGACCAAACGATGGGTGGCGGACTGTGTTCAGGTTGGTCAACCAGGGAGAGAAAACCCGGGTACGCAGAAGCGTCCCAAACACAGCCGCCATAAAGCGTGCCGACACAAAAGAAGTCGGCAGCATACAAGGTCATGCGTAAGTTTTCTCTCAAATTCAGGTGACCAAACCCGAGTCGCTGATTTGGCAGCGACCATCCGACTATAGATACCAGTCGCCTGTTAGCGATAGGCGACAAGGTGTCTTCTTTTGTAGGACCGGGATGAAGCTTTGATAGGGCGTTGCCTACGGAGTTATCCCCAGCCGAAATTTTTAGTCAGGCACACCGCGTTATCGTTCATCGCGAGCAAGCTCGCTCCCACAGGGGATTGCGCCGGGGGGCATCAACCCGCGGTGAGTTTCGGCAGACGTTGGTGGGCGATTTCGAGGAGTTCGTTGCCATCCTGGGTCAGCAGGTAGAGCGCGTTGACGATGTTGGGAATGTCGCTCGCGTCCGCCTGTTTGAAGCACAGGCAGTACAGCGTTTCGAGCAGGTCGCTGGCGGCGCGGATGCGTTGTCGGGCGGCGTCGAGGATTTCGTGCGGGTCGGCCTCGGTGTCGATGACCAGGACCGGGGAGTCGCTGTAGCTGCTTTTGAGGGGGCGATAGCGGTCTTGCATCGGGGCAGTCCTTTGGGAAGTCGGGCAGGCCGACACACTGTTTCAGCCGCGCCGAAAACTATGAAGGGGACGGCGTGCTGCGGCAATACAGCCGCAATCGACAGAGTGTGTAGGGGATTTACTGGTCTTCGGCATTGGCCCTACGCGTTTCCCGAGATTTTTTTGACCGAAACCCTTACGGGTGAAATTTCCTACGTGTTTATCAGGCGCGGCGCAGTAAACCTCTGTATGGTGCGCGCCAGAATCTGTAGGGCATTTCGAAAATGCCTGGTTAGGCACTTAAAGGGAATTAGGTATGCAGTGGTTACGTATGGCCTCGGTTTTGTTGTTGTGGGCGGGTGTTTGTCGTTTGACGGGCGCGGCCGACGCCGGTAGTTCGATGATGCTGGCCAACATGGACCGAACGGGCTGGCCGGACGCCCTCACCACTCAAGCGAACATGGACACCGCGTCCCGCGCTGAGGTGCTGATGTTTGGCAAGGCGTTGCTGGCCAGCGAATCGCTGGACGAACAGGGGCTGAAACAGCGTCTGGGCGTGCAGGCAGTGAAGCTCAAGTCTGTACGCCAGGTGCGTGATGGATTGTGGGATCGGTTGCTGACCACCTACCGCAACGCCAGTCAGAACTGCGATGGCGAACCGTTCTGCCCGCGTGTGCGAAGCGTCGCTGATTTGCGTCAGTTGGCCGCAGCGTTCACCGGCGAAATCAGCCCTGCCCACGCGGCGTGGGCGAGCAAGAGCCAGGTGTTTCATGAGCAGGCGTTGAATGAGCAACTTCGGGTGGCGGTTTTGGTGCCCTAGCGCTGTCGAGGGCAAAACCCGATGACGCTGTCCCACCCATTGCGGCTCAGTTGATCGTGGATTCCGGAGCCTGACGCGAAGCCGCCTCAAGATCCATCAAACCTCGACCGTATGCCTCGCTGTTGGCATAGATACCTGTTCGGTTCGCTGTTGCCAGCAGGCGTTCGCGTACTTGCTGCGCGGTAAGTTCGGGATATCGGCTTTGCAATGCTGCCAGGGCTCCGCTGACCATGGCGGCAGCAGGCGAGGTGCCGGCGGTCTGTGCGTATTTTCCGTCCTTGCTGGTGGTCAGCAGTCCTTGCCCTGCGCCGGAATCACCGCCAGGTACTGCGATGCACCAGGCTGCCGCCACGCCGCAATAGTTGGATTTGGCATTGATGGCGCTGCCGTCGTTTTTCAGTGCGACCACGGCGATCCAGCCCTTTTCCAGTTCGGGTATGGCGATCGGCAAGCCGGGTTCGGCCAGCGGTTCCCGTTTCAGTTCGTTACCCGTCGGGAACACAAAAACAGCGCCGTCCTGAACCAGTTTCCGGGCAGTCACCAACGACTCCGGCATGACCTGCTTGTAACGCGCCTCATTGATCTCTGTCGCCGGAATGGCATTGGCCCACGAGTTGTTGAGGATGCGCGCCCCCTTGTCGAAACCGGCCTGCCAGGATTGTGCAATCTCCGTGTCGAAGAAAAACGGCTCGTTATCGTCGCCGAAACGGAATGGGATCAGCTGTGCGTTGAATGCAACACCGTGCATGCCCTGGTCATCTTTGTTGGCGGCGAGAATGCCGGCCATCTGGGTACCGTGACCCACCCGGTCGAAGGTGCCGGCGCGATTCTCGACATAGTCAAAACCGGGGTCAGCGATTCTTCCCTGAAATTCCGGCAAGTTGCTGTTCAGGCCTGAGTCGACAAGCGCTACGGCCACCCCCTGGCCAGTGCCGCCGCGGGCATACAGGGTTGAAGCGTTAATGACCGCCAGGCCCTGCTGGCCCTGATATTCCAGTGTCTCGAACGGGGTCGGGTCGATGGACGGCTGCGTGGGGTTCGTCAGGCAGCCGCTTAACAAAAAGGGTAATGCAAGCACGGGGGGGAGTGAAAAAATGGGTCGTTGAAGCATGGTCGTTCCTTCGTAAATCTCCGCGTACATCAGGCTTTCCTGCCGTGTTGAACATTGCGCGGAGAGGGCATTTTTTTGAAGGTGAACCTTACCGGTGAAAAGGGGTGAAGCGTCAGGGAGGCAAAGTGCCCCGTTTGTTTCAACCTGTGGCGAAGGTTTGGGCTGATGGACGCTGTATCATCCCGTATCGTTTTTGCCCCCGACCTTTTCTCGACTCGCTGCGATCACCGGCTAGGCTTTGGGCTTCGCAGCGGTCAACGGAGTGACAGCTTATGCACAACACCCTGGAACAGGTTTTCGGTTATCCACAGTTTCGGTCAGGCCAGGAGGCGGTGGTCAGCGCAGTGATGGCCGGGCGCTCGGCGGCGGCGATTTTCCCCACGGGTTCAGGCAAGTCCCTGTGTTACCAGATGTCGGCAGTGCTGCTGCCGCACCTGACACTAGTGGTCTCGCCGCTGCTCGCCTTGATGCAGGATCAATTGGCATTCCTGCAACGCCATGGCATTTCGGCAGGCAGTATCGATTCGGCTCAAAGCCGCGATGACGCCAGTGATGTGATGGCTCGCGCCAAGTCCGGCGAATTGAAGATCCTGATGATTTCCGTGGAGCGCCTGAAGAACGAGCGCTTTCGCAACTTCCTGCAGCAGGTGCCGATCTCGCTGCTGGTGGTGGACGAGGCACACTGCATCTCGGAGTGGGGCCATAACTTCCGCCCCGACTACCTCAAGCTCCCGGACTACCAGCGCCAGTTCAACATCCCTCAGGCATTGTTGCTGACCGCCACCGCGACCCCGAAAGTGATCGCGGATATGGAAGCGAAATTCGCCATCGCGCCTGAAGACGTGGTGACCACCGGTTTCTACCGGCCAAACCTCAATTTGCTGGTGGAACCGGTGCGCGGTCAGGACAAACGCCGACGCCTTGTCGAATGGATGAGCGAGCGTCCCGACCAGCCGAGCATCGTCTACGTCACCCTGCAGAAAACCGCCGAGCACATTGCTGAACACCTGGGTCGTAACGGCATCCAGGCCGAGGCCTATCACGCCGGTTTACCTCACGAGCAACGCGAAGCCATTCAGAAACGCTTCATGGGTGGCCAGTCCAATTGCATCGTCGCCACCATCGCCTTCGGCATGGGCATCGACAAGAGTGACATCCGTAATGTGGTGCATTTCGACCTGCCCAAATCCATCGAAAACTACAGCCAGGAAATCGGCCGCGCCGGACGTGACGGGCAGCCATCGGACTGCCTGGTACTGGCCAACCGCGATAGCCTCAATGTGCTGGAAAACTTCGTTTATGGCGACACTCCGGAACTGGACGGCATCCGTCACGTGCTCGACGAATTGCAAGCTGCCGCGCCCGAGGGGCAATGGGAGTTTTTGCTAGGGCCGTTGGCCGACCAGAGCAACATTCGCCAGTTACCGCTCAAGACCTTGTTGGTGCAGTTGGAACTGCGCAGGATCATCGCCCCGCGTTACGCCTATTACGCCGAATACCGCTTCAAGTATTTGCTCGAGCCGGAAGACTTGCTCGCCCGCTTCGAGGGTGAGCGCAAGGATTTTGTCGCCGCCATCATCCAGACCTCCAGTCGCGCGCGGACCTGGGCGACGGTGAATTTCGATGCGCTGTACGAACAGCATCAAGCCGAGCGCAATCGGGTGGTCAAGGCGCTGGATTACTTCCAGGAAAAGGGTTGGGTCGAGCTGGAAAGCAAGCAGATGACCGAGGTCTACAGCCTGCTGCAAACGGATTTCGACAGTCAGGCGCTGAGTGCTGAACTGCATGAGTGTTTCACTCGGCACGAACGCACCGAGATCGCGCGGATTCACGCCATGCTGGATCTGTTTGCCACTGACCACTGCCTAGGTAAACGCCTGGCCGAGTACTTCGGTGATGAAAACGCGCCGCAGCAGTGTGGGCATTGCTCGGTGTGTCACGGGCATGTGGCACGACTGCCTGCGCCGCCAGAGTTACCGGCGCTTGTGGATAAAAACTTCGAGGCGCTGTGCGGTGGTTTTATCCACAAGCATGAACAGCACGTCGGCAGCGTTCCCTCAGCGGAGCGCGTGACTCGGTTTTTGTGCGGGATCAGCGTGCCGCTGTTTACCAAGCTCAAGGCGCGGTCGATTCCGGGGTTTGCCGCGCTGGAGGATTACCCGTATGGCGAAGTGCGGGGGTGGGCTGAACAACATCTTTCAGGTTGAACCGTGCCTCTGTGGGAGCTTGCTCGCGATGAGGTCATCACATTCAGCATCAATGTTGAATGTGAGTCCGCAATCGCGAGCAAGCTCGCTCCCACAGGGATCCCAGCGTTTGGCAGATGTAGATCCATCCGCTGAATGTCCCCCATCACAGGAATAAATTTCAAAAATGCGTGGTGGCTGACTATGGTGGGGTCTGTCTTTGGATCGCCCACAAGAGAACAACTATGAGCCAGACACCGTTCAACATTCAGCGCGCTGCCGTCATCGGTGCGGGCACCATGGGCCGTGGCATTGTCATGTGCCTGGCCAATGCCGGGGTGCCGGTGCAGTGGGTCGATAACAATCCGCAGATGCTTGAGCAGGCGCTGGTCAGCGTGGCGGAAACCTACACGCACAACGTGCGGCAGGGGCGGATTGATCAGACTGAAGCTGACGCGCGCCTTGCACGGGTCACGGCGGCTGCCGATTATGCGGCGATCCGTGAGGTCGATCTGGTGATCGAAGCGGTTTACGAAAACCTTGTACTGAAGCAGAAAATCTTCCGCGAACTGGATGGCCTGCTCAAGCCCGAAGCCATACTGGCCAGCAATACGTCGGCGCTGGATATCGACGCTATTGCTACCGCCACCCGCCGTCCGCAACACGTCCTGGGCCTGCACTTCTTCAGCCCGGCACACATCATGAAACTGCTGGAAATCGTTCGTGGTGCACAGACTTCGCCGGCGGTGCTGGATGCCGCGCTGGAGCTGGGCAAGCGCATGGGCAAGGTCAGCGTAGTGTCGGGCAACTGCGAGGGGTTCATCGGCAACCGTATGCTCAAAACCTACGTGCTGGAAGCGCGCAAGATGCTGCTTGAAGGTGCTTATCCCTATCAGGTGGATGCGGCGCTGCAGGGCTTCGGTTTCGCCATGGGACCGTTCCGCATGTATGACGTGGTCGGTATCGACCTCGAATGGCGCGCTCGGGAGCTGGCGGGCAAGGGGCAGGATGCGCCGCAGGTTCAAGTGGATAATCGTCTGTGTGAACTGGGCCGTTTCGGGCAGAAGAGTGGCAACGGCTATTACCACTACGAAGCGGGCAGTCGCCAGGCTGAGCACGACGAGCAGGTGGATGCGCTGGTGCTGAAGGTCAGCGAAGACTTGGGCTTCCAGCGTCGCGAGATCGCGCCTGAGGAGATTCTGGAGCGCTGCTTGCTGGCACTGGTCAACGAGGGTGCGAAGATTCTTCAGGAAGGGATTGCGACGTCGGCGCATGACATCGACCTGGTGTACCTCAACGGGTATGGTTTTCCGGCGGACAAGGGCGGGCCGATGGCCTGGGCGGATCAGCAGGGATTGGCGGATATTCATCAGCGGTTGTTGGCGCTTGAAACCCGGCAGGGTGATCACTGGCAACCGGCGCGGTTGATTGGGGAGTTGGCGGCGGTGAGTAAGGGGTTTGCTGACCGGTGATTGATATAGCGCCTGTGCCAGCGATGAACGCGACTCGGTTTTCGCTTTAGACTGGCCACACAACTTCAGGGATTGACGCTCATGCCCCAACGCACCGACTACCCTCACTTCCAGCCCATTACCACGCGCTGGCACGACAACGATGCCTACGGTCACGTCAACAACGTCACCTATTACAGCTTTTTCGACACGGCAGTGAACACTTATCTGATCGAAGTCGGCGGTCTGGATATCCATGACGGCGAGGTGGTGGGTTTTGTCGTGAGTTCGGCTTGTGATTACTTTGCCTCCATCGCTTTCCCCGACCGAATCGAGATCGGTTTGCGGGTGGGCAAGCTGGGTAACAGCTCGGTGCAATACGAACTGGCGGTGTTCAAGGACGGTGAAGACGAAGCCTGTGCGGCGGGGCGTTTCGTGCATGTGTTTGTGGATCGGACGTCGAATCAGCCGGTGGCGATTCCTGGTGGATTGCGTGGTGCGCTGGAGCGGTTGGTGGTTTGACCGGCAAAAAAAATCGCAGCCAGAAGGCTGCGATTTCTTGATCTACCGGTAAACGAGGCGATTCAAGCCTCAGTCGCGATAGCGATGGTGATGCTTGCGGTGGCCATAGGCGTGACCGCGACCGGGATGACCATCACGGTAGTAGCGACGATCGTCACCACGGCCGCGATAGGAGCGACGATCATCGTCCTCGTCGCTCTTGTTGCCCATGTAGTTACCCAGTGCGCCACCGGCGCCGCCGCCTGCTGCGGAACCGATCAGGCTGCCGGTGGTGCCGCCCATGCTGCGGCCGACCACGTTACCGCCCGCTGCGCCCAACGCACCGCCAATGGCCGCTTCGCCACGGCTGCGTTTGTCTGCGCCGACTGCGCTACCACCCGCACCGCCCAGGGCCGCGCCAATGGTTGAACCTGTGTTGCCGCCTAACGATTGACCGACGACCGAGCCCAAAACCCCGCCCAATGCGCCGCCCACACCTGCTTCGGTGGTGCCTCCGGCAGAAGCGAAGCCACTGACCAGGCCAAGGGACAACAAGAGAATCGAGGAGAACTTCATAGAGGAACCTCAAGGGGATGACGGCGCGATCCTGAGGCTGAGTCATGGGGCTTACAATCGAAATCCGACGAATGACACGACTTCAATAGATATACCTAAGTTACTGTTTTTTAGCCGGAACTTAACTGTTTTTCGCCGGTCTTTAGCTACTTCGGAATGGCCGTTTTTGTGGACGATTGGAAAGTACTGGAACAGTGTCGAGACAAGAGTCGGCAGGTCAAACGCAATCGCGGGCAAGCCCGCTCCCACAGGATTTGTGTGTTGAGCACAATATCTGTGACCAACAGAGATCTCTGTGGGAGCAGGCTGGCCTGCGATGAGGCCAGACCAGGCGAAGCGTTAAGCCGACTTCGCCAGAATCAACCCGGTCTCGCTCGCCATTTCCAATCGTATCGCCACAAACTTCGACGTCGGCGTATGACTGCCATCCCCGGTGCTTTCCAGCGGTACCAGCGGATTCACCTCCGGGTAATACGCCGCCGCTTGCCCCGCGGGGATATCAAACGCCAGCAGCGTGAAACCCTTCACCCGACGCTCACGGCCATCGTCCCAGATCGAAACGATGTCGGCCTTCTGCCCCGGTTTGAACCCCAGGCGAATGATGTCTGCTTCGTTCACAAACAGCACATCGCGCTGCCCTTTCACGCCGCGATAACGGTCGTCGAGGCCATAAATGGTGGTGTTGTACTGATCGTGGGAGCGCATCGACTGCATGATCAGGTCCGGCAACACGCCTGTAGCGCGAGTGCGCTCGTGCACCAGATCCTTGGGCAGGACGTTCGCACGGAAATTGGCGCGCCCTGATGCCGTGTTCCAGCGACGAGCACCGGCGCTGTTGCCGAGGTAGAAACCGCCCGGATTCTTGATCTTCTCGTTGAAGTCCTTGAAGCCCGGAATGGTGTCGGCGATCAGGTCACGGATTCGCCGGTAATCGGCCACCAGCCAGTTCCAGTCCACCGGTTTGCTGCCCAGGGTCGCGGCAGCGATACCGGCGATGATCGCAGGCTCGGAGCGCATCTGGTTCGACAGCGCCTGCAACTGGCCGTTGGAGGCGTGGACCATGCTGAACGAATCTTCCACGGTCACCGCTTGCGGGCCTTCGGTCTGGATATCGATGTCGGTGCGGCCCAGGCACGGCAGGATCAGCGCGTCTTTGCCGTGAGCCAAATGGCTGCGGTTGAGCTTGGTGCTGATTTGCACGGTCAGGTCGCAATTGCTCAAGGCCTGGAAGGTGCGCGTGCTGTCCGGAGTGGCTTGGGCGAAGTTACCGCCCAGAGCGATGAACACCTTTGCACGACCTTCGGCCATGGCATGAATCGCTTCGACCACGTTGTGACCGTTTTCGCGCGGCACCTTGAACTGGACACGACGCTCCAGGGAATCGAGGAACGCCACCGGCGGACGCTCGTTGATGCCCATCGTGCGGTCGCCCTGCACGTTACTGTGGCCACGCACCGGGCACAGGCCGGCGCCGGGACGGCCAATATTGCCGCGCAGCAGCATCAGGTTGGCGATTTCCTGGATGGTCGCGACCGAATGACGATGTTGGGTGATACCCATCGCCCAGCACATGATCACGTTCTTGCCTTTGGCGTACATGCGCGCCGCTTGCTCGATTTCCACGAGCGTCAGGCCGGACTGCGCGACGATCTGCTCCCACGGCGTATCGTCGACGGTGCCCAGGTATTCCAGCACGTTGACACTGTGTTCATTAAGAAAGTCGTGGTCGAACACGGCGGGCTCACCGGCATTCTGCGCGTTGCGCTCCCATTGCAGCAGGAATTTCGCCATGCCGCGCATGATCGCCATGTCGCCGCCCAGTGCCGGGCGAAAATACGCGGTGTTGGTCGGTTTGTCGCCGTTGGTGAGCATTTCGATCGGGTGTTGCGGGTGCTGGAAACGTTCCAGGCCACGTTCTTTAAGCGGGTTGATGCACACCACCTGCGCGCCACGTTTCACTGCTTCGCGCAGCGGTTCGAGCATCCGAGGGTGGTTGGTGCCAGGGTTCTGGCCCCAGACGAAAATCGCATCGGCGTGTTCGAAGTCGTCGAAGGTCACGGTGCCTTTACCGACGCCAACGCTCTGCGCCAATGCGACGCCGCTGGCCTCGTGGCACATGTTCGAACAGTCGGGGAAATTGTTGGTGCCATAGGCGCGCACGAACAATTGATAGAGGAACGCCGCTTCGTTGCTGGCACGTCCCGAGGTGTAGAACTCGGCTTGATCCGGGCTCGACAAACCGCGCAAATGCTTGGCGATCAGGGTAAAGGCATCATCCCAGCTGATGGGCTGGTAGCGATCGGTTTCGGCGTTGTAAATCATCGGCTCGGTCAGGCGGCCCTGATATTCAAGCCAGTAATCGCTCTGTTCCAGCAGCGAGGTGACGCTGTGTTTAGCGAAGAATGCCGGGTTGACCGCCCGTTTGGTCGCTTCCCAGTTCACCGCTTTGGCGCCGTTCTCGCAGAACGCCACCATGCCGGCTTCATTGGAATCGCCCCAAGCGCAACCCGGGCAGTCGAACCCGCCATTCTTGTTGGTCTTGAGCATCATGCGCAGGTTTTTCAGCGCGTTGTCGCTGGTCAACCAGGCCCGGGCAACGCTGGCCAGCGCGCCCCAACCGCCGGCCGGGCCTTTATAGGGCTTGTAGCGAGGAACGGGTTTCTGGTCGGCTTGACGGTGTTGACTCACGCTTGATTCTCCAACGCTGGGCTGTAGACCCGCGGCGCATTCTTCTGGGGCAAATGGATAAGGTTTAAGTTGTGACGACGGGCCCATTGCACGGCAAGGCCGGTGGGCGACGACAGGCTGACGAGGGTCTGGATGCCGGCGCGCAACACTTTCTGGATCAATTCGAGGCTGCAACGACTGGTGACAATCGCCAGGCCGCCGGTGGTCGGGATCTTTTGCCGGATCAGCCCGCCGATCAGCTTGTCGAGGGCGTTGTGCCGGCCAATGTCTTCGCGGCCCAACAGCAATTCGCCCTGACCGTTCATGAACACCGCCGCATGCACCGCGCCGCAATGCTGGCCGAGCGGCTGGAACGCACCGATGCGTTGGCGCAAGCCATCGAGCCATTCGGCGGGCGGCAGCGGTGTGCCGGGTAGCACCTTGAGGTCCGGCAGGGCCTGCTCGACCGCTTCCACGCCGCAGAGTCCGCAACCGCTGGTGCCGGCCAGTTGCCGGCGCTGCTGCTTGAGGTTCCAGAAGGCGCGGTTGGCGATGGTCACTTGCGCGTACTGCGCCGATCCCGAACCGCTCAGTTGCAGGTCATAAATGTCGGAGGCGTCTTCGATGATGCCGCTGCCGAGGCTGAAACCGACGATGAAGTCTTCCAGGTCCGTCGGTGTCACCAGCATCACCGCCTGACTGATGCCGTTATAGGCAATCGCCAACGCGACTTCTTCGGCCAGCGCGGTGCTGGCCGAATCGGTGTATTGAAGATCGCTGTAACTGTACGTTTGGCTGGCGGAGGGCGCGGGCGTTTCGAGGGCTGGCGCCGCGCAAACAGGGCGCTTGGCGTTCATGGGGCATCACCGACGGTTTAGTCAGGTTTAAGCCTATGCGCGTCAAAGTGTCGCGTCTAATTGCTATTACTGATCTACCGATAGATGGCGTCGATCAAGAGTTTGTCATTGATTGCTGATAAATCGCGAAACAGGCTTCCGCCAACGCCGAGCGTGGAGCACTGCGCCGCATGATCAGCCCCAGCCGGCCGAGGGTCTGGGCGTTTTCGATCGGTTGCAGGCGCAGATGGTCAGTCAGGTTTTCCAGGCCGCCTTCCAGCGGCATTACCGCACAACACAACCCGCCATGAACGGCTTGTAACAGTTGATGCACGGCGTCGGTCTGCAACAGCGGCTGCGGAGTAAGGCCGCGGCTGTGGAAATTGTGGTCGATGGACTGGCGAAAGTGCATGCCGCTGGTGAGCATGCCCAGCGGCAGTTCGATTAGCGACTCCCAACTCAGCGGCGCCTCCCCGAACGTGAAGAAGCGCTGATCGTAGAGCAGGCCCATGCGGGTTTCGCTGAAGGCCAGAGAGTCGAAACGTTCGGCATCCAGACGTTCCAGGTACGACACACCGAGGTCCAGGCGATTGTTCGCCAGTTGTTCGAGGATCTGCTCGGAGCTCAGCGCCGAGAGTTCGAAGCGCAGGTTTGGGTGTTCGCCGTGCAAGCGTTGCAACAGCGGCAGCGGATCGAAACTCGACAGCGGCACTACGCCCAGACGCAGCGTGCCGACCAGATTCCCGCGGCAGGCAGCGGCTTCTGCCTGCAAACCGTCGTAAGCCGCCAGCACCGTGCGCGCCCAGGCCAGCACCCGCTCGCCCGGCGCAGTGAAACCTTCGAAACGCTGGCCACGGTTAACCAATGGCAACTCAAGTTCTTCTTCAAGGCTGCGCAAGCGCATGGACAGGGTGGGCTGGGTGATATGACAACGCGCCGCGGCCTGGCCGAAATGCCGGGTTTCGTCGAGGGCGATGAGGAATTTCAGCTGCTTGATGTCCATCTTCGCTCCAGGGTGCGGGGAGGTCGGGATTCTAGCGCCTGGGGGGCGGCGGCGTCATTGGTCGGGTGGGAGCCGGGTGTTGCAACCTTGGTCTAGGCTTTTGCGTCTGGAACCAAAAAAACCAAGGAGAGTGCACCATGAGTATTTTTAGCTTTGTGAAAGAAGCAGGCGAAAAGCTTATCGATCTGCTGACGCCGGGCAACGCCAATGCCAGCGAGCAGTTGAAGGAACACATCAGCAAGGTCGGCCTGGGTAATCCGAATGTGCAGGCGACAGTGGATGGCGACAAAGTCACGGTGACCGGTGAGGTGGCAAGCCAGGAAGAGAAGGAGAAAATCCTGCTGGCCGTGGGCAATATCGCCGGTGTCGGCAGCGTGGATGACCAGATTACGGTGACCGGGCCGGTGGTGAAGGCTGCAACCTTTGTCACGGTTGTGAAGGGCGACACGCTGAGTGCGATTTCCTTGCGCGTGTATGGCGATGCCAACCAGTATCAAAAAATCTTCGAGGCCAACAAGCCGATGCTCAAGGATGTGAACAAGATTTATCCGGGGCAGTCGTTGCGGATTCCTGAGTAAGTCTCAAGACCGGGTGATGGCCATCGCGGGCAAGCCCGCTCCCACGGGATTTGTGTCGTTCACAAAAGGTGCGCACGACTCAGAACCTGTGGGAGCGTGGCTTGCCCGCGATGCAGGCGACGCGGTCTAAAGCCCGGCAATCAACTCCCGGTAATCAACCACCGCCGCAAACTCCGCCGTGTCTTTCGGCCCTTTGCGGCTGTCCGGTTCCCGCACCGCCAACAAATGCGCAACACCGAAATCCCGCGCACTGCGCAGGATCGGCACCGTATCGTCGATAAACAGGCTGCGCGCCGGATCGAAGCCGATGTCCGCCTGCAATGCCTGCCAAAACTGCGGATTCTCCTTGGGGAAGCCGTAATCGTGGGAACTGATCAACCGCTCGAAGTAAGGCGCCAGTTCAATCCGTTCCAGTTTCAGTGACAGCGAATCTCTGTGCGCATTGGTGATCATCACCACGCGTTTTCCGGCCTGCTTGATCGCCTCCAGGAACGTATCCGCATCCGGGCGCAAAGCGATCAGGTGCGCGGTTTCCAGTTTCAGTTCGCGCACTGGCAGCTTCAGTTCGGCGCTCCAGAAATCCAGGCAATACCACTGCAACTGACCGGCGTTACGTTCAAACAGCGGCTGCAATTCCATCTCGGCCATGGCCCGGCTCACCCCGTGCAACTCGGCGTAACGCTGGGGCAGGTGTTCCAGCCAGAAATGGTTGTCGAAGTGCAGGTCCAGCAGCGTGCCGTCCATGTCCAGCAGAACGGTGTCGATGTCGCGCCACGGCAGCAGTGACATAAAAAACTTCTCCAACGGTAAAAAAGATATCCGAGGTCAACAATCAGGATAGGCCGGGTATAGTAACGCGTTCACGCCAAGGAGCTTTTCATGCGCCAGAAACCCACCATCCTCGCCCGCGAGATTGTCGCCACCAGCCGTTTGTTCTGCGTCGAAGAGCTGAAATTGCGCTTTTCCAATGGCGTGGAGCGCACTTATGAGCGACTGGTCGGCAAAGGCGCCGGTTATGGCGCGGTGATGATTGTGGCGATGCTTGACGCGGACCACGCGGTGTTGGTGGAGGAATATTGCGGCGGCACCGATGAATACGAGCTGTCGCTGCCCAAGGGCTTGATCGAGCCGGGCGAAGACGTGTTGGCGGCGGCGGAGCGCGAGCTCAAGGAAGAAGCCGGTTATGGCGCGCGACAGCTGGAGCATCTGACTGAGTTGTCCTTGTCGCCGGGTTACATGAGCCAGAAAATTCAGGTGGTGCTGGCCACGGATCTGTACGAAGAAAGGCTGGAAGGCGACGAGCCCGAGCCGATGGGCGTGGACAAGATCAATCTGCGTGAACTGTCCGGCCTGGCCCAGAACCCGCGATTCACTGAGGGCCGTGCCTTGGCGGCGCTGTACCTGGCCCGTGATCTGTTGACTCAGCGTGGGGTGTTCCTGCCATGAATTTCCCGCATCCCTTGATGGCGCCGGTGATTGAACTGGCATTGAAGGCTGGCGACGCGATCCTGCCGTTCTGGCGCACCGGCACGACCGTGACCGCCAAGGCCGACGACTCACCGGTCACCGCGGCCGATCTGGCCGCTCATCATCTGATTCTGGCCGGCCTGACGGCGCTGGACCCGAGCATCCCCGTGTTGTCTGAAGAAGACGCCAACATCCCCCAGAGCGTGCGCGCCGGTTGGCAGCGCTGGTGGCTGGTCGATCCGCTGGACGGGACCAAGGAGTTCATCTCGGGCAGCGAAGAATTCACCGTCAACATCGCGCTGATCGAGCAAGGTCGTGTGGTGTTTGGCGTGGTGTCGATGCCGACCAACGGGCGTTTCTACGTCGGTGGTGCCGGGCTGGGCGCGTGGCGTGGTGATGCCGGTGCGCAACCGTTGCCCATTCACGTGCGCGAGGTTCCGCCGCCAGGTGAGGCGTTCACCGTGGTCGCCAGTCGCCGGCATTCGAGCCCCGAGCAGGAACGCTTGCTGGCGGGGTTGAGCGATAGTCTGGGTGAGTTGCAACTGGCCAATATCGGCAGTTCGCTGAAATTTTGCCTGTTGGCAGAAGGGGCGGCGGATTGTTATCCACGTCTGGCGCCGACTTCGCAGTGGGATACGGCGGCGGCGCAGGGTGTGCTGGAAGGGGCGGGTGGTGCAGTGCTGGATTTGAGCGGTGCGCCGTTTTGTTATCCGGCGCGGGAATCGCTGTTGAATGAATTTTTCCTGGCGCTGCCAGCGAAAGCGGCCTGGCGCGACAAGCTGCTGGAACTGGCTCGCAGCTAAGGTCGTTCCTTTTGGGAGCGAACCTGCTCGTGATGGCGGCGGGTCAGGCAACTATCACGTTGGCTGGTACTGCCTCATCGCGAGCAGGCTCACTCCCACAGGTTCTGTGGTTTACCGGTGCAGGACGTACTGCCCGGTAAACGTCACCGCATCGTCTTCACTTCCTGCATTCACAATCCGCGAATGCAGCGTCAACCTTGCCCGACCGTAGCGCTGATACATCGTCAAAAACTTCTTCCACACCGCCGCACTCGGCGCCTGGCAAATCGCGGTCGCGTCCAGGGTCACCGGCAGCGGATAGCTGATCTGTCCTTCCTGAATCACGATGTGCCCGTCTTCAATCCCTTCCTCACGCAACCGCAAATGCAGCCAGCCCCAACCCGCCAGCACCGCGCCGCAGTACAGGCTGCCGCCGAACATGGTGCTTTTGTGATTGACGTTGGCTTCCAGCGGCAAGTGCAGGCGCAGTTGCTGGTCGTGCCAGTCGAGCACTTTGACGCCCATGGCTTGCGTCAGGGGAATGTCGCGGTGGAGGACTGATTCCAGGTGACGACTGTCGCGGTTCATGAAGGGGCCTTTTGTTTGAAGTGTGCGGTTTGAAGGTCGATCAATCGAGTTCGTCGGTCGGGTGGTGATCGGCGAAATTCAGCCCGTGTTTGCGCAGTTTGTCGTGCAAGGTCTTGCGCGGAATGCCCAAGGCTTCGGCGAGGCTGCGCACCGAGCTGTGAGCGCGCGCCAGCTCAGCGGCAATCAACGACTTCTCGAAGTTTTCCACCTGCTCGCTCAAGCCGCCGCTGATCGCTTCAACCGTTGTGCTCGCCCCACCCTCCGGCGCGCTGTTGTCCAGTGCCAGTTCCAGGCCCAGGGCGAAACGTTCGGCGGCGTTCTGCAATTCCCGCACGTTGCCCGGCCAGGTGTGACGCAGCAGCAACGCCCGCTGCCCCGGTTGCAGTTCATGGGGCGGCAAGCCGTGGCGGGCACTGGCTTCGTCGGCGAAGTGCTGGAACAGCATCAGCGCATCTTCACCGCGTTCGCGCAGCGGCGGAATGCGCAACGGGGCGACGTTGAGGCGGTAATACAAGTCGGCGCGGAAGCGGCCCTGATCGGCGGACTGGCGCAGGTCTTCCTTGGTGGCGGCGATGATGCGGATGTCCAGCGGGATCAGCTGATTGCCACCCAGGCGCTCGACCACCCGCTCTTGCAGCAAGCGCAGCAATTTCACCTGCACGTCCAGGCTCATGCTTTCGATTTCATCGAGGAAGACGGTGCCACCGCTGGCGAATTCGAACTTGCCGATACGGCGCTTTTGCGCACCGGTAAACGCGCCGGGCTCATGACCGAACAATTCGCTTTCCACCACGGATTCGGCCAGGGCCCCGGCGTTGATGGCCACGAACGGGCCGTTACGCCGGTTCGACAAATCGTGCAGCGCCCGCGCGACGACTTCTTTGCCGGCGCCGGTTTCGCCGAGGATCAGCACATCGGCCCTGGTCGCCGCCAGTGCGCCGATCTGCTCGCGCAGACGCAGCATCGGCGCCGATTGCCCGACCAGTCGGGTGCTCAGTTCATTGCGGTCGCTCAGCGCCAGACGCAAGCTGCGGTTGTCCAGCACCAGTCGGCGCAGGGCCAGCGCGCGACGGACGCTGTCGAGCAGGGCGTCGCTGGCGAACGGTTTTTCGAGGAAGTCATAAGCGCCGGCGCGCATCGCCTGGACTGCCAGTGGCACGTCACCGTGACCGGTGATCAGCAGCACCGGCAACTCCGGGTCCTGGGCGTGCAATTCAGTCAGTAACTCCAGACCGTCCATGCCGGGCATGCGGATATCACTGACCACCACACCCGGCCAGTCACGCTCCAGTTGCCCGGCCAGGCCCTTGGCTTCGGCGAGTGGCAGGATTTTCAGGCCGGCCAGATCCAGCGTCTGGCTCAGGGCCTGGCGCAGGTGGGGATCATCGTCGATCAGCACGACCTGGATGCGGTTGTCGATGGTCATGCACTTCGGTCCTCGGACGGTTGCAGGCTCACGCCCGGTGCGCCTGCGCGCAGTTTCAGGGTGATCAGGGCGCCGCCTTCCTTGTGGTTGGCGAACGACAGTTCACCGCCGAAGGCGCGCATCAGGGTTTCGCAAATCGCCAGCCCCAGACCGAGCCCCTGCGTGCGGGTCTTGGTGGTGTAGAAGGGCTCGCTGGCGCGACCAAGGGCTTCCATGCAAAAGCCGGGGCCGTTGTCGCGAATGTACAGATTGACGCCGTCGGCAGTGGATTGGGCACTCAACCAGAGTTTACGCGGCGGGCCTTTTTCCGTCAGCGCGTCCAATGCGTTGGCCAGCAGATTGCCGAGCACCTGGCGCAGTCGGGTTTCCCCGGCCTCGACCCACAGCGTGGCGGCGGGCAAATCGCGGATCAGCTCGACTTCCATGCTGCGCCGCCGTTTGGCCAGCAATGCCAACGCATCGTCCAGCGCCGGTTGCAGCGCGACGCTCTCCGGGGCGTGGCGATCGCGCCGGGCAAAGGCACGCAGGTGCGCAATGATCGAGGCCATGCGCCCGGTCAGTTCGCTGATCAGTTTGAGGTTGCCGCGTGCATCGTCGGTGCGCTGATGATCGAGCAGCACTTCGGCGTTTTCCGCGTAGCTGCGGATGGCGGCCAGCGGTTGATTCAGCTCATGGCTGATGCTGGCCGACATGGTCCCCAGCGCCGACAACTTGCCGGCCTGCACCAGGTCATCCTGGGCGCGTACCAGTTCCTGTTGGGCGTGCTCGCGCTCCAGCACTTCCTGTTTCAGTCGGCGGTTCAGGCCTTCGAGGTCGCTGGTTCGTTCGGCGACCCGGCCTTCCAGTTCCCGGCGGGCCTTGCCTTCGAAGGCGATTCGTTCGAGGTAGTGACGGCGGCGCTGCATCATCAGGCCGAGCAGCAGCATTAACACCAGCAGTGTCGCGCCGCCGATGGCAACCACCGTGCGCACCGGGCGATCGATCAAGGTGCGCGGCGCAAGGATGCTGACGCTCCAGCCGGTTTCGTCGATCTGCCGGGTCTGGGTCAGCCAGGCGTCTGGATTGAGATTCAACGGTTTCGGGGCGCGGGTCGGATAGGGTTGAATCGCGGTGATTGCCTCGCGCTCGCTTTCGCCCAGTGGCCGGGTCGCGCGGAATCGCCACTCTGGCCGCGAGGTGAGGATGACCACGCCGTTGTGGTCGGTGACCAGCAGTTGTTCCGGGGTTTTGCCCCAAAGGCTTTCGGTGTGGTCCAGGTCGACCTTGATCACCAGTACACCGAGGACTTTTTCGCCGTCGCGCACCGCCGCTGCAAAGAAGTAACCGCGTTTGGCCGACGTGGTGCCCAGCCCGAAAAACCGCCCGAGACGCCCGGCCATGGCTTCGCTGAAATACGGGCGGAACGAAAAGTTTCGGCCGACGAAGCTGTCGTGTTTGTCCCAGTTGGACGCCGCGAGGGTCTTGCCGGTGGTGTCCATCAGGTACATGACTTCGGCGCCGGTTTGCGCGCTGATGTTTTTCAGCAGCCGGTTGGCATTGCCTTGGGTCACACCATCGTCGGGGGCTCCGAGTGTGGCACGCAGCGCCGGCAGGTCGCCGAGGATCTGCGGCAACACTTCATAACGGTGCAGTGTGCCCAGCAGGTTGGCGACGTACAGGTCGAGGGTCTGCCGGTTCTGCCCGGCCAGTTCGCTGCGGTAGTAACGCTCGGCCAGATGCTCCAGCGGCCACAGCAACGGCGCCAGGCACAGCGCCAACAGTGCGAGGCTGCGCCAACGGGGTCTGCGGGGGAGGGTCGGAGTCATGAGCATCAGGCGCCTGAGGGTACAGGCGCATTATGCCTAGGCTTGCCCGGCAAGACACTCGCGCAGCGCGGTTTGCCAGTCTGGCTGGCTGACGCCCCATTCGCGGAGCAGGCGACTGCAATCGAGGCGCGAGTTCAACGGTCGGGCGGCAGGCGTCGGGTAATCGCTGGAAGGGATGGGCAACAGGTGCGCGCAAGGCTTGCCCTGTTCCCGCAGCGCTTCGCCGATGGCTTGGGCGAATCCGAACCATGAGGTTTCACCTTGGGCGCTCAGGTGATAAGTGCCCCAGGCGCCGCTCTCACCGGCCTGCCAGCGCTCGATCAGGGCGAGGGTGCTGTTGGCGATCGTACCAGCCCAGGTGGGCGCGCCGATCTGGTCCGCGACGATGCGCAACTCTGGTTTTTCTTGCAGCAGACGCTGCATGGTCAGCAGGAAGTTGTGGCCGTGGGTCGAGTAGACCCAGCTGGTGCGCAGGATCAGATGCTTGCCTTGTACCGCCGTGATCGCCTGTTCACCGGCCAGTTTGCTCTCGCCGTAGACGCCAAGCGGGTTAGTCGCATCTGTTTCGGTGTACGGCGCGCCTTTGCGGCCGTCGAACACGTAATCGGTGGAGTAGTGGATCAACGGGATGCCAAGCGCCGCCGCTTCTTCAGCCAGAATGCCAGGGGCCTGCGCGTTGACGGCGAACGCCGCTGCTTTCTCGCTTTGAGCCTTGTCGACCGCCGTATAAGCCGCGGCGTTGATGATCAGATCGGGACGAACGCGCCGGACCTGCTGACGAATCTGCTCGGGTTGAGCCAGATCAAGTTGATCGCGACCTGGAACGACCAACTCGCCCATTGCACCCAGGCGCCTCTGCAATTCACTTGAGACCTGTCCATGTTTACCGCTGATAAGAATTCTCATGGAAACAGATCGATCTCTTGCAAGGTTTTACCAAGTTGGTCTTTGGCGGAAAGCTGAGGAACGGTACCACCCAGTTGCCAATCGATGGCCAGCGTCGGATCGTCCCAACGGATGCAACGCTCGGCGGACGGGTTGTAATAGTCCGTGGTCTTGTAGAGGAACTCGGCGAAGTCGCTCAGTACTACAAACCCATGGGCGAAGCCTTCCGGTACCCAGAGTTGTCGACCGTTTTCGGCGGATAAACGCACCGCCACCCATTGGCCAAAATTCGCCGAGTTGCGGCGAACATCGACGGCGACATCAAGTACTTCACCGACCGTCACCCGCACCAGTTTGCCCTGGGTGTTTTCCAGCTGGTAATGCAGACCACGCAGTACGCCTTTTTGTGAGCGCGAATGGTTGTCCTGAACGAACTGCCTGTTCAGGCCGGTCGCCGCTTCGAATGCCTTGGCATTGAAGCTTTCGTAGAAAAAGCCGCGCTCGTCGCCGAAGACCTTGGGCTCAAGGATCAACACTTCAGGCAGCGCGGTTTCAATCACATTCATTGTCCACCCTCAGCCAGTTTGTAAAGGTACTGACCGTAACCGGTCTTGCCAAAATACTGGGCGCGCTCAAGCAAATGCTCGCGATCGATCCAGCCTTTTTCGTAAGCGATTTCTTCGAGGCAGGCGACTTTCAGCCCTTGGCGATGCTCGATGGTCTGCACGTACTGGGAGGCTTCGAGCAGGCTGTCGTGAGTGCCGGTATCCAGCCAGGCGAAACCGCGGCCGAAGCGCTCGACCTGCAGATCGCCACGCTTGAGGTAGGCATTGTTGACGTCGGTAATCTCCAGCTCACCGCGAGGCGAGGGCTTCACGGCTTTTGCGATCTCGATCACGTCGTTGTCGTAGAAGTACAGACCGGTCACTGCGTAGCTGGATTTCGGGGCTTTCGGCTTTTCTTCGATCGACAGGGCGCGGCCTTCGTCGTCGAAATCGATCACGCCGAAGCGCTCAGGGTCTTTGACCCAGTAACCGAATACAGTGGCCCCGGACGTGCGGTCCACGGCATTTTTCAACTGTTCGCTGAAGCGCTGACCATGAAAGATGTTGTCGCCAAGGATCAGGCACACCGGGTCCTTGCCAATGAATTCCTCACCAATCAGAAAGGCCTGGGCCAGGCCATCCGGCGAAGGCTGTTCGGCGTAGCTGAAATGCACGCCGAACTGGCTGCCGTCACCCAGCAGGTTGCGGTACTGGGGCAAATCCTGCGGAGTGGAGATCACCAGGATTTCCTTGATGCCGGCCAGCATCAGGACCGAGATCGGGTAGTAGATCATCGGTTTGTCGTAGATCGGCAACAGCTGTTTGGACACGCCCAAGGTGATCGGGTGCAGACGTGTGCCCGAACCCCCGGCCAACACAATTCCTTTCATCATGCGATCAACTCCTTGGTATTGATGGCGCCCAGTCGTTCACCCTGATAGCTGCCGTCCTGAACACGGCGGCACCACTCCAGGTTTTCCAGATACCACTGGACGGTTTTGCGCAGGCCGGTCTCGAAGGTTTCTTCGGGTGTCCAGCCAAGCTCGCGCTCAATCTTGCTGGCATCGATCGCGTAGCGCAGGTCATGGCCAGGACGGTCCTGGACGAAAGTGATCAGGTCGGCGAAATGCGCGACACCTTCAGGCTTGTTCGGCGCCAGCTCTTCGAGTAACGCGCAGATGCCACGCACCACATCGATGTTCTTCTGTTCGTTGTGACCGCCAATGTTGTAGGTCTCACCAACGACGCCTTCGGTGACCACTTTGAGCAATGCTCGGGCGTGATCTTCGACGAACAGCCAGTCGCGAACCTGCAGGCCGTTACCGTAAACAGGCAGTGGCTTGCCGGCCAGGGCGTTGAGAATCACCAGCGGAATCAGTTTTTCGGGGAAGTGGAACGGCCCGTAGTTGTTCGAGCAGTTGGTCAGCAACACCGGCAGGCCGTAGGTGCGTTGCCATGCACGGACCAGGTGGTCGGAGGCTGCCTTGCTGGCGGAGTACGGCGAACTTGGCGCGTACGGGGTCTTTTCCGTGAACAGGTCATCGACGCCATGCAGGTCGCCGTACACCTCGTCTGTGGAGATGTGGTGAAAACGGAAGCCGCTTTTCTCGGGCTCGGCCAGGCTCTGCCAGTAGGCGCGGGCGGCTTCGAGCAAGCTGTAGGTGCCGACGATATTGGTTTGAATGAAATCCGACGGACCGTCGATGGAACGGTCGACGTGGGACTCGGCTGCCAGATGCATGATCGCATGCGGCTGGAAACGTGCCAGCACGGCGCTGACGGCGGCCTGATCAACAATATCGGCCTGCACGAATTCGTAGCGTGTGTCGTTGGCAATGCTGGTCAGCGATTCCAGATTGCCAGCGTAGGTCAGTTTGTCCAGATTGAGCACTTCGTGCCCAGTATGCCGAATCAGGTGGCGAATCAGGGCAGAGCCAATGAAACCGGCACCGCCGGTGATGAGAATACGCATGTTGGCCAGCCTTTATCTGTAAGACGATTGAAGCAAATGAGCATAGCTTGTCGGCAGTAGACGGGTGGTGCAATAGGGTTGTGACGGCTATTTGGGTTTTGACGCATGAACAGGGGTTGATTATCGACCGATGCAGTGGCGATATAAGCGCCTAATAACATTTCAGGGGTTGTTGTATGCCGCTCGCCACGTTGATTCATCGCGCCAGTTTGCCCAGCCCGCAAGTGACTGCGGAGCAAGCGTTAGAGCTGCTCGAGGGGCATTACGGGCTGAGCGGCAGGCTGCAGGCGCTCGGCAGCCAGCAGGATCTCAACTTTCGCGTCGACAGCGAACAAGGGCGTTTCGTCCTGAAAATCTGCCGCGGCGACTATTCGGCTCTGGAGCTGCATGCCCAGCACGCGGGGCTCAAACATTTGGCTGAACACGCCTCTATACACGTGCCGCGAGTGATCCCTGCCAAAAACGGCGCAGACCTGCTTTCACTGACAGTCGACGGGCAAGCGGTGCATGTGCGCCTGCTCGATTACATCGAAGGTCAGTCGTTGACGCACCTCGATCATCTTCCGGGGTCCGTGGTGGCCGGTTTCGGACGGCTCTGCGGCGAAATGAACCTGGCGCTCGCCGCTTTCGATCATGCGGGCCTTGAGCGCACCCTTCAGTGGGACGCCCGCCACGCCAACGCGTTGATCGCGCATTTGCTGCCGGTGATTGCAGATGACCGGCAACGCGCGTTGATCGCAGAAGTGGCCGAACAGGCCGAGCGGCATTTGCAGCCGCTGGTGGACAAGTTGCCGGTACAGGCCATCCACATGGACATCACCGACGACAACGCGGTCTGGCAGCGTGATGCGCAACGTCAGTGGCAATTGCAGGGCGTGATCGATTTCGGCGATCTGGTCCGTACCTGGCGCATTACCGATCTGTCGGTGACCTGCGCGGCGCTGCTGCACCATGCCGGTGGCGATCCGTTCTACATTTTGCCGGCGGTTCAGGCCTATCACGCGGTCAATCCGTTGCAACACGAAGAACTGCTGGCGCTGTGGCCATTGATCGTTGCGCGGGCGGCGGTGCTGGTGCTCAGCGGCGAGCAGCAGGTCAGCATCGATTCGGGTAACCAATACAGTCGCGACAACCTGACCCACGAGTGGGAGATTTTCCGCGTGGCCACGTCGGTGCCGTTGGCGTTGATGGAAGCGGCGATCCTCGCGTCGGTCGGCCACAGCCTGCCGGACATCGGCAGCGAAGGCTTTGCACCGCTGCTGCCGAGCCTGGTCGGGCGGGAATTTGCCTTGATCGATCTGGGCGTACTGAGCGCGCATTTCGAGGCGGGCAATTGGGAGCAGGAGGGGATTGATCAGCGTCTGCTGAGCGAAGCGGCTGCTGCCCACGGTTTGGCGGCGAGTCGTTATGGACAATACCGTTTGTCCCGCACCCGCCCCGACAGTGCCAGCGAACCGGACACGTGCCCGCTGCATGTCGAGTTGCGAGTGCCCCATGGCACTGCGGTCGAATCGCCGTTCGCCGGGGTGGTTCATCAACCGGCGCCGGGCGTGCTGCAACTGGACGGCCCGCAGTTGAGCGTGCGGTTGTGGGGCGTGACGCCGTCATTGCACACCGGCGCCGCGCTGGTCAAAGGCCAGGTGTTGGGGGCGGTCAGTGGGCCGTTGCGGGTGCAGTTGTGCCGAGGCGCGTCGCTCGACGCGCCGTTGTTTTGCACGCCCTCCCGTGCGGCGGCCTGGCAAGCGTTGTGTCCATCGCCGGCAGCGCTGCTGGGGCTGGCGTGCGACGCTGAAGCGGAGCTTGATTCGCAGACCTTGCTGGCGCGCCGCGACGCCAGTTTCGCCCGGACGCAGAAGCACTATTACGTCGACCCGCCGCGCATCGAGCGTGGCTGGCGCAATCACCTGATCGACATGCAGGGCCGCTCCTACCTCGACATGCTCAACAACGTCGCGGTGCTTGGTCACGGACATCCGCGCATGGCCGCCGTCGCCAGCCGTCAATGGTCGTTGCTCAACACCAATTCGCGGTTCAACTACGCGGCGGTTGCCGAGTTCTCCGAGCGCTTGCTGAAACTGTCGCCGGAGGGCATGGACCGGGTGTTCCTGGTCAACAGCGGCAGCGAGGCCAATGACCTGGCAATCCGTCTGGCGTGGGCCTACAGCGGTGGCCGCGACATCGTCAGCGTGCTGGAGGCCTATCACGGCTGGACCGTGGGCGCGGACGCGGTCTCGACCTCGATCGCCGACAACCCCAAGGCCTTGAGCAGCCGTCCCGACTGGGTGCACCCGGTGACGGCACCGAACACCTATCGCGGCGAATTCCGCGGCCCGGACAGTGCGCCGGACTACGTGCGCAGCGTCGAACACAACCTGGCGAAAATCGCCGCGCAAGGACGCCAGTTGGGCGGTTTCATTTGCGAGCCGGTGTACGGCAATGCCGGCGGCATCTCGCTGCCGCCGGGGTATTTGAAACAGGTGTACGGCCTGGTTCGTGCCCAGGGCGGCGTGTGCATCGCCGACGAAGTGCAGGTCGGTTACGGGCGCATGGGTCATTTCTTCTGGGGCTTCGAAGAGCAGGGCGTGGTGCCGGACATCATCACCATGGCCAAAGGCATGGGTAACGGCCAGCCGCTCGGCGCGGTGATCACCCGCCGGGAAATCGCCGAAGCGCTGGAGGCTGAGGGTTACTTCTTCTCGTCGGCGGGTGGCAGCCCGGTCAGTTGCCAGATCGGCATGGCGGTTCTGGATGTGATGGAAGAGGAAAAACTCTGGGAAAACGCCCAGGTCGTGGGCGGGTATTTCAAGGAGCGTCTTGAGGCGCTGATCGACAGTCATCCGCTGGTGGGCGCGGTGCACGGCTCCGGGTTCTATCTGGGCGTCGAATTGATCCGCAACCGCGAAACCCTGGAACCGGCGACCGAGGAAACCACGGCGTTGTGTGATCGCCTGCGGGAGTTGGGCGTTTTCATGCAACCGACCGGTGATTTCCTGAACGTCCTCAAAATCAAACCGCCGATGGTTACCTCGCGCCAGAGTGTGGATTTCTTTGTCGACATGCTGGCGAAGGTGCTGGACGAAGGTTTGTAAGGTTTGAAATCGCTTTCGCGGGCAAGCCCGCTCCCACAGGTTTGGCGTCGTGCTCATTATCAGCATCCGACATAAAACCTGTGAGAGCGGGCTTGCCCGCGAAGGCGTCATCAAAAACACTCACTAAATATCGATTGTTATCGAGTTTATGTGCCGTTGTTTTCGACAGAAGGAAGATTAATCGCTTTTAAAGCCGATTTTTATCGGCTATAAAGTCGACATTGCATCGGCGTGCCTCATCACGCCCGGCGCTTCCCTTTCTGTCATCGGTCGATGCCAAACTCGACCCACAGCACTTGCCCGGAGATGATTCATGAGCCGTATCGTTACCGTCGCCGCCACTCAGATGGCCTGTTCCTGGGACCTTGAAGCCAACCTCGAAACCGCTGAAAGGCTGGTCCGAGAGGCGGCGGCCCAAGGCGCGCAGATCATCTTGATCCAGGAACTGTTCGAGGCGCCGTACTTCTGCCAGAAGCCGAACCCGGATTACCTGCAGTTGGCCACGACGGTTGAAGACAACGTCGCCATCAAGCATTTCCAGAAAATCGCCAAGGAACTGCAAGTGGTGCTGCCGATCAGCTTCTACGAACTGGCCGGCCGCGCGCGTTTCAACAGCATCGCGATCATCGATGCCGACGGCTCCAACCTCGGGATTTATCGTAAAAGCCACATTCCGGACGGCCCTGGCTACCACGAGAAGTACTACTTCAACCCGGGCGACACCGGCTTCAAGGTCTGGAACACCCGTTACGCGAAAATCGGCGTGGGCATTTGCTGGGATCAGTGGTTCCCGGAGTGCGCACGCAGCATGGCGTTGCTGGGCGCGGAAATCCTGTTCTACCCGACGGCCATTGGCAGCGAACCGCACGACAAGACCATCTCGTCCCGCGATCACTGGCAGCGTGTGCAGCAGGGCCATGCCGGTGCCAACCTGATGCCGTTGATCGCCAGCAACCGTATCGGCAACGAGGAGCAGGACGGGTACGACATCACCTTCTACGGCTCGTCGTTTATCGCCAACCAGTTCGGCGAGAAGGTCCAGGAACTCGATAAAACCGAAGAAGGCGTGCTGGTTCACAGCTTCGACCTCGACGAGCTCGAGCACATCCGCAGCGCGTGGGGCTCGTTCCGTGATCGTCGCCCGAACCTATACAATGCGCTGAAAACCCTCGACGGTTCCCTGGAGTCCTGACCGCATGACCACATTAAACAGCACCCCGCGCGCCGACGGCTTCTACATGCCCGCCGAGTGGGCGGCGCAAACCCAGACATGGATGATCTGGCCCGAGCGTCCGGACAACTGGCGCCTGGGTGGCAAACCGGCACAAGCCGCGCACGTGGCGGTGGCCAAGGCCATCGCGCGTTTCGAACCGGTGACCGTGGCGGTGTCCGCCGGCCAATACGAAAACGCTCGGGCGCGTCTGGACGTGCCGAATATTCGTGTGGTCGAGATGTCCAGCGACGACGCCTGGGTCCGCGACACCGGCCCGACATTCGTCATCAATAACACTGGTGAAGTCCGCGGCGTGAACTGGGACTTCAACGCTTGGGGCGGTTTTGACGGTGGGTTGTATTCGCCGTGGAACCGCGATTCGCAGGTCGGCGGCAAGATCCTCGAGATCGAACGCAGCCAGCGTTATCGCACCGAGGGTTTTGTGCTCGAAGGGGGTTCGATTCACGTGGATGGCGAAGGCACGCTGATCACCACTGAAGAATGCCTGCTCAACCGCAATCGCAACCCGCACCTGAACCGAGCGGAAATCGAAGCGGTACTCAGCGCCAACCTGGCTGTGGATAAAATCATCTGGCTGCCGGACGGTTTGTTCAACGACGAAACCGACGGCCATGTGGATAACTTCTGCTGCTACGTGCGTCCGGGTGAAGTGCTGTTGGCGTGGACCGATGATCCGCAAGACCCGAACTACCCGCGCTGCCAGGCGGCGATGAAAGTACTGGAAAGCAGCACCGACGCCAAAGGTCGCCCATTCACGGTGCACAAGATGCCGATTCCGGGGCCGCTGTATGCGACCGAAGAAGAGTGCGCCGGTGTCGACCCGGTGGATGGTACCCAAGAGCGTAATCCGACCGTTCGTCTGGCCGGTTCCTACGTGAACTTCCTCATCGTCAACGGCGGCATCATCGCGCCAAGCTTCGACGATCCGCTGGATGGTCCGGCCAAAGAGATTCTGCAGAGCCTGTTCCCGCAACACGAAGTGGTGATGGTGCCGGGCCGCGAACTGTTACTGGGCGGCGGTAACATTCACTGCCTTACCCAACAGCAGCCTGCGCCACACAAAGAGTGAGTGCAGTTGTAACAGCTTGAGTTGATTGCAAATTCGCTCCGGCAGAGGTTTTTCCCGGACGCCTCGCAGAAAAGCCCGCAGTCCATCAGGATTGCGGGCTTTTTTGTATCCGCTTGTCGACCATCCCGACAGATTGGCACAGCTCTTGTATCTCTCCTGCTGTAAACAGGGAGGGGGAGAACTTCGATGTTCTGTCATAAACCTTGGATAAGTTAGCCGCTCACAAACCAGGAGAGAGCGCGGAAATGAACGCCGAAGTTAATGTGGTGAGCGAGCGGGCATTGCATCCCCTGGCAGTAAAAAACAGCGAATCGCTCCAGATTCTGGCGCACTGGTTGAAATCCAATGGAACGCGTCAGATCAGGGAACCTGATCCGCGCCGGATGATGACCGAGCGCTACCCCGCTGGTTTATTCAGCGAAGCGGAACTGGATGCGTTGTGGGATGTGATGGAAGGATAAGAAGAAAAACAACGGATTGATAAAAGCGCTGCCAGGAAGGCGGCGCTTTTTTATGGACGATGGTTTTGCAGGAAGTCAGGGAGTGATTACAGGCCTGCATTCGACCGATTCATGAAACAGACTGAAAGCCATTCCGACGTTTTTCAGGAACCGGCGCAGGGCTAACCTGCCGGCATCGAATCTTCCTACCTTTTCGCCGGAGCCTGCCCATGATCCTTCACTACATTTACGACCCGTTGTGCGGCTGGTGCTACGGCGCAAAACCACTGGTGCAAGCCGCTCAGGCCGTTCTGCCGGTGATTGCTCATGGCGGCGGCATGATGACCGGCGCCAACCGCAAGAACGTCTCGCCACACTTGCGTAACTACGTGATGCCCCACGACCGGCGCATCGCCGAATACACCGGTCAGCCATTCGGCGAAGCGTATTTCGAAGGGTTGTTGCGCGACGAGACGGCGGTGTTTGATTCCGCTCCGCCGATTGCCGCCGTACTCGCGGCGCAGCAGATCGCTGGCCGTGGACTGGAATTGTTGGGCCGTTTGCAGAGTGCGCATTACGTAGAAGGGCGACGCATCGCCGATGAAGCTGTGTTGTTCGAACTCGCCAACGACATCGGCCTGGAACCCGAAGCCTTCCAGTCAGCGTTCAAGGACGCCGAAACCGATCATCACATCAAAGCCAGTCGTGCCTTGTTGGCCAACGTCGGCGGCCACGGTTTTCCGACCTTCGCCGTGGAGAAGGATGGCCAATTCACGTTGGTCGACATCAGCCCGTGGCTCGGCAAGCCACAAGCCTTTGCGGCATGGTTGAGTCAGTCGCTTCCAGCACAGGCCGCTACAGCCGGGTTTCAAGCGTGTGGGCTCCACGGCTGCAATTAGAAGTTCTTAGACGATTTTCGCCTATTCACAGACGATTCATGAAATTGACACATGGTTAAGGGCGCGGATAGGATTCGCCTCAACGCCTGTGGCTAACCGCCATGACTCAAAATAATAAGAAGGCCCGCCCCGCGATTTATCGTGGGCGGGCCTTTTTGTTTCGGGGTGAAAAAAAGAGTGCGACAGCGCCGTTTCAGCCGTTCGACACAGTGCGTATCAACCCGTAATAAGGAAAAGAACAAAATGTTGAACAAGCGAATCAGCCTGATCGCACTGGGGATGTTGAGCGCGACACAGGCCATGGCAAACGACCAGGCCGAATCCAAGGGTTTTGTTGAAGACAGCAGCCTCAAAGTGCTGTTGCGCAACGCCTACATGAATCGTGACTACAAAGACGGCCGACCGGACAAAGCCGAGTGGGGCCAAGCGGCCATCGGTACGTTCTCGTCCGGCTTCACCCAAGGCACCGTCGGTGTGGGTGTGGACGCTTTTGGTCTGTACGCACTGCGTCTGGACGGCGGCAAGGGTCGCACCGGCGCGCAAGGCATCGACTTCTTCAAAAAGGGCGACAGCGGCAACGCGGCTGATGACCTGTCGAAGGGCGGCGCAGCGGTCAAATTCCGTCTGTCCAGCACTACGCTGACTTACGGCGACCAGATGCCGGCCCTGCCGGTGCTGAGCTACGACAACGTGCGCCTGTTGCCGGAAAGCTACACCGGCACCCTGATCACCTCCAAGGAGATCAAAGGCCTGGAACTGAACGCCGGTCGCTTCACCGCCGAATCGCGCAAAAGCGCGGAAGGCCGTGACAGTGGTGGCCTGAAGTCGATCAACGTCTTGGGCGGTAGCTACCAGTTCACCGAACAGTTCAAGGCGGCGGTGTACGCGTCCGACGTTGAAGACGTGCTGAAGAAGCAATACGTGAACGCCAACTACGTGTTCCCGATCGACAAGGATCAGTCCCTGACCCTCGACTTCAACGGTTACCGCACCAAGCTGGATAATTCCTACGTCCGCGAAAGCGGTGCCACCGGCGACGACAACAAAATCTGGAGCCTGGCAGCGACCTTCGCCACCGGCCCACACTCGTTCACCGTCGCGCACCAGCGCAGCACCGGCGACAGCAACCTGGGTTACGCCTACGGCGGCTACCAGAAAGACCAAGGTCGCGTCGGCGATGGCGGCAACACCATCTACCTGGCGAACTCCTACTGGTCCGACTTCAACGCCGAAGACGAACGCAGCTGGCAGCTGGGCTACGGTCTGGACTTCAGCACTTTCGGCGTCCCAGGCCTGAGCTACAACGTGGCTTACGTGCGTGGCGACAACATCACCACTTCCACCAGCGAAGGCGGTACCGAGCGCGAAATCTTCAACCAGTTCAAGTACGTCGTGCAAAGCGGCCCGGCCAAAGACCTGAGCGTGAAACTGCGCAGCTCGATCCTGCGTGTTTCGCAGAAGTCGAGCGAGTACAACGTCAGCGGCAACGAAGTACGTGTGTTCGTGGATTACCCGATCAACATTTTCTGATGATCGGTTGCCGTATCGAGGCCTGATTCAAGGCTGATAAAGAAGAAGCCCCGACTGGTTCGGGGCTTTTTTTCGCCTAAGAATCAGCGTTCAGGCTCTTGGGCTATTTCCTGCATTGAACCAGGACAGTTCCCAGTACCGAAAGGGATCAGGCTGATATTCATCACAGGTTTAATCGTTTGAAATACCGGACGGGAAATTCAGTTGATTGTCATAACGCCTCATCTGTTGGGAGCCGTCCATCACGCTGAAGTTGATCCCGGGATCCTGCTCAACCACAATGCTTGAGGTAGCGCCAATGTAGCTACAAATTAACGATGAGGTTATTACCATGGGTGCATTGCTGAAGACCACCGACGTGCGTTGCCGCATTGATGAGGATTTGAAAGCGCGTGCTACTGAAGTCTTGAGCGCTTGCGGTCTGAGCATCAGTGACGCCATGCGGCTTTTTCTTCGTCAGGTCGTAGCGACTCAGGGTCTCCCGTTTGAGGTACGCGTACCTTCGGTGAAAACGGCCCGCGCCATGAGGGAAGCACGTGAGATTCGCCAGCGGTTCGACTCGATAGACGACTTGCTGAGGGACGCTGATGGCGAAACCGGAGAAAAAGCAGAAGCGCGCTGAGCTGCCCAGGCAGTGTGCGCAAACGTCAGAATTCAAGAAGTCCTGGCAGCGTTACAAGCGTGCCGGGCGCCGTGACATGAATGAAGTTCGCCAAGTGATGGTCTTGTTGTTTCTGGGCGAGCCGCTGCCACCGCAATACCTGGATCATGCCCTGACGGGTGATTGGACTGGTTTTCGAGAGTGTCATATAGGCGGTGATTTCTTGATGATTTACGAGCACACGCGCTCCGATCTAATCACATTTGTCGATCTCGGAAGTCATTCAGAACTGTTCAAGTAGCGTTTGTAAAAATAGGCCCCGACTGGTTCGGGGCTTTTTTGTGGGCAGTGCAAGGCTCTAGTCTGCGTATCACGACGACCAAAGTCACTTGCGCGCCGAGCTTCACCTCTTCAAATGATCGAAACGAGCATTCTAAATGATTGGTTTGCGCATTTTATAACGAGGGCATAAGATAAATTTGACTGAATCAATCATTGCCTGATCAGTTCAGTCAGTTTCGAGGTGAAACACGTCTTACCCCACAATTATAAAAGGAGACCCTCGTGGCCCAATTTCCTATCAAGCGCACCATAGAACGCATTCCGGGCGGCATGATGATCGTGCCCCTGCTGATCGGTTCGCTGGTCGCCACCTTCATGCCTGATACGCCCAAGTTTTTCGGCTCCTTCACCAACGCGCTGTTCACCGGAGCGTTGCCTATCCTCGCGGTGTTCTATGTGTGCATGGGCGCGAGCATCAACATCAAAGCCACGCCTTACTTGCTCAAGAAGGGCGGTACGCTGCTCATCACTAAAGTCGGCATCGCGGTGCTCATCGGTATCGTGCTCGGCCATTTTCTCGGTGAGCAGCCGATATCGTCAGGCCTGTTCGCCGGCATCTCGACGCTGGCGGTGGTCGCCGCGATGAATGACACCAACGGCGGCTTGTACATGGCACTGATGGGGCAGTACGGCCGCTCCGAAGACGTCGGTGCCTACTCGGTCATGTCGCTGGAATCCGGCCCGTTTCTGACCATGGTCACCCTCGGCATCGCCGGCCTGTCGGCGTTCCCGTGGCCGACGCTGGTGGGCAGCATCTTGCCGTTGGCACTGGGCATGTTGCTTGGCAATCTCGACCGTGACATGCGCGACTTCCTGGCCAAGGCCGTTCCGGTGATGATCCCGTTCTTCGCGTTGGCACTGGGCGCCAGTCTGGACCTGCATAACGTCTGGCAGGCCGGTTTGCTGGGGCTCGGCATGGGTGTTGCGGTGGTTGTGCTGACCGGCATTCCGCTGTTCTTCGCTGATCGTTTGACCGGTGGCACAGGCGTCGCCGGTGTCGCTGCTGCCACCACGGCGGGGAACGCCGCAGCCGTTCCTGCACTGATCGCAGCGGCCAATCCGGTGTAC
This sequence comes from Pseudomonas sp. 300, assembly GCF_055803035.1. Taxonomy (NCBI): domain Bacteria; kingdom Pseudomonadati; phylum Pseudomonadota; class Gammaproteobacteria; order Pseudomonadales; family Pseudomonadaceae; genus Pseudomonas; species Pseudomonas sp. 300. The sequence goes on from NZ_JAVLRV010000001.1 coordinate 253,870, forward strand.
GCCGAAGCCGCCAAGAGCGCGACCATATTGGTCGCGGCCTGCGTGGTGGTCACCGCGATCCTTGCGCCGATACTCACCGCCGCCGTCGCCAAACGCGTGCAACAGCGCAACCCTGTCGTCATCCCTGAGCAGGAGATCGAACCTCAAAAGCAGGAGGCGTTGCGATGAGGATTTTGATCATCGCGGATGACCTCTCCGGTGCGGCGGATTGCGCCATTGGCTTTGCGAGCGTGGGGCTGCAAACGGTGGTCACGCTCGACCCCTTGAATGACAAGGCCGATGCACAGGTAATCGCCGCCGACACGGACACGCGTCGCCTCTCGCCGGCGCACGCCGCCGAGCGCACCGTCGCTGCATTCAAGGCACTGCATCAGCCTGGGCAGCGGCTGTACAAGAAAATCGATTCGACCTTGCGCGGCAACTGGGCGGCGGAAGTTGCTGCCCTGCAACCCTTGGCCGGCCTGGCCATCGTAGCCCCGGCTTTCCCCGCGACGGGGCGCACGTTGCGCGGCGGTCGGGTGTTCGTCAACGGCCAGCCGCTGGAAACCACCGACACCTGGAAACTTGAAAACGCCGATCGCCCAGCTGATGTTGAAGCGATGCTCATCGCCGCCGGCCTGAGCACCGCGAAGCTGGACCTCGAGACCTTGCGAGGCAACGAAAAAGCGCTCGCACAGCACATCGCCGAAGTCGCCCGCAGCGGTACGCAAGCACTGATCGTCGATGCGCAAACCGAAGACGATCTGCTGACCCTCGCTCGCCTGACCGCGTCGATGGAGCAGCCGCTGTTCTGGATCGGCTCGGGTGGCCTGGCGCGGGAAATAGCGAGTCTTCCCGATTTTTCCGAGGTGCGATTCACGGCCACCGAACCGACCGCGCAGGAAAAAAGTCAGGCACCCATTCTGATCCTCGTCGGCAGCCTCTCCGGTGTCTGCGAGCGGCAATGCGCGCTGCTCAAGGAGCGCGGCGGTGTCAGCGAATTGGTCGTCCCGCCGGAGGTCCTTCGCCAAGGAATTGCCCATGGAGATTGGGCAATCTGGCAGTCGCGCATCGGCGAGCAACTGGACGGCTGGAGTGACCTGCTGCTGCGCATCGGTCGCGATGTCGCGTTCGATCCGCAGGAGGGTGCGCAACTCTCGACCATGCTGGCTGTGCTGGTGGAACCTCACTTCGCCAAGGTCGGCGGTCTGATTGCCACGGGCGGCGAGACCGCACGGGCCATATTGACCACCGTCGGCATCGACAGCCTGCAACTCATCACCGAAATCGAAGCCGGCGTTGCCTTCGCCCGCCCGACTGTTTCCCGGCAAGGCCATCGTCCCGGCATTGTGACCAAGGCCGGCGCGTTCGGCACCGATCACGCGTTGTATGCGGCATGGCAACACCTGAGCGCCAGCGCCGATCGCTCCCCGCCCCAACGCACACGAATCCAAGGACTCGAATGAACACTATGAGCAATTACCTCCCCGTCATCGGCATCACCATGGGCGACGCCTCGGGTGTCGGTCCGGAAATCATCGTCAAGAGCCTGACCCACGACGTCGTCTATCAACAATGCCGACCGCTGGTGATTGGCGATGCACGCCGTCTCGAGCAGGCCAATGTCATCGTCGGTGGCAGCGCCAAAGTACGCCGCATCAAGGACGCTTCCGAAGCGCTTTACGAGGCCGGCGTGATCGACTGCATCGACCTCGACCTGATCCCCGACGACCTGCCGTTCGGCGAACTGTCGCCCATCGCCGGCGACGCCGCTTACCAATACATCGCCCGTGCCGTGCAACTCGCCGAGGCCGGCCAGATTGATGCCATTTGCACGGCGCCACTGAACAAGGAAGCGCTGCACGCCGGCGGCCATAAATACCCCGGCCACACCGAAATGCTCGCGCACCTGACCAACGTCGACGAAGTGTCGATGATGCTGGTGGCGCCGCAGCTGCGGGTGATTCACGTCACGACCCACATCGGCATCATCGACGCGATCCGCAAGATTGAACCGGGCTTGGTTCAGCGCACCATCGAGCGCGGCAACGCGACGTTGATCAAGGCCGGCATTGCCCGTCCGCGCATCGGCGTGTGCGGGATCAACCCGCATGCCGGTGAAAACGGCCTGTTCGGTTATGGCGAAGAGGAAGAAAAAATCATCCCGGCGGTGAAACTGTTGCAGGAGCGCGGCCTCGACGTCACCGGCCCGCTGCCCGCCGACACCCTGTTCTTCCGTGCCGGACGCGGCGACTTCGATCTGGTGGTCGCGATGTATCACGACCAAGGCCACGGCCCGGTCAAAGTGCTCGGACTTGAAGCGGGCGTGAACGTCACCGTCGGCCTGGATGTGATCCGCACCTCGGTCGACCACGGCACCGCGTTCGATATCGCCGGCAAAGGCATCGCCGATGAGCGCAGCCTGCTCGAAGCGCTGCGCCAGGGCGCGGAGTTGGCCACGCGTCGGGGATGAGCCGCACGGGCGCTGTCGTGTAAGATCGACCACCGTCCACCACGCGAGACCCACCATGAAAGCCTCCGAACGCCACCGCGCCATCCTCGACCTCGTACGCATTGGCGATGCCAACGTCGAGCAATTGAGCGCGGCGCTCGGGGTTTCGGAAGCGACGGTGCGACGCGACCTCACCATGCTCGCCAAACAGCGGCACCTGGTGCGCACCTATGGCGGCGCCACTGCCGTGGTCGGCGTTCATGAGCCGGAAGCCTCACTCGAAGAACGCAAGACATCTCAGTGGGAACAAAAAGACGCCATCGCTCAGGCAGCTGCGGCGCATGTTCAGGACGGCGATACCGTCCTGCTCGACGGCGGCACCACCTGCGCTGCACTGGCCCATCATTTGTGCTCGCGACAAGACGTGCACGTGGTCACCAACAACCTGCTGGCCGTGATGACCCTGGCCAACGCGCCGGGCATTCGCCTGACCTTGATCGGCGGCGATTTGCGCGGTTCGAGCATGAGCACGCTGGGGCCCTTGGCCGAGCTGACGTTAAGTCGGTTGAGCGTCGACAAAGCCTTTCTCGGTGCGGACGGCGTGGTCGCTGAGTTCGGTTTGTGCGAGGCGAGTGCGCAGCAGGCGTATCTCAAGGAATGCATCATCAAGCGGGCGGCGCAGATTGTGGTGTTGGCGGATACCGACAAACTGGGCCGCGCCCGCCAACAGCATTGGACGCCAATTGAGCGGGAGTGGCGGTTGATTACCGGTGCTACTGCCGATGAAGCGGCTCTCGCGCCGTTTTATGCGCTCAAGCAAATCACCGTGGAAACCGTGATCATCGCTTGACTGCCCGCCTCGCAGCTCTGTACTCGAAACGGTTTTGTGCATAAATCCAGATTTATGATCGTTTTTGAGCAAGTAAAATCGTTTTTACGCATTTTGGTCAGTTCGACAGTGCCCAACTCAAGGAGCGGAGCTCAAATTGTTATGCTCTGAATGTTCGTTTTTATGCATTCCTGCCGAAAAATAATCATTTTTATGCGACGAAACCTGATTTTGATCGTTACTCTTCATTTTGTGGTGGTTGATTCGGCCGAAGTTTTGAAAGGAGTGTGACGTGAGCGAGTTTCCCGTAGACGCCATCGGTGCTGCCTGGCTAGCAACAACTTTCGACGTGCGGCCGATGGCACGGCTACCCGTGTTAAGTCAGGTCGGTAGCCGACGGTCAACTCAGGTCGAAGATGGGTTTCGTCTTGAGACCTTTACGGAAAACATGCGCCCCGATCCGGACTTTTCATCCCATCTGCAATTTCACCTGCGGCATGAAGTCCCGAACCTTGAGTTCTTGACCAGACTGTTTACCAAGGTGGGTGCTGCACCGGTACAAGGCTGGTTGAATGACGAACCCACCGGCCAATATGCCCGCAGGTCAGCGTTCTTGTTTGAGTGGCTCACTGGCGAGCAGTTGCAAGCGCCAGAACCCATAGGCGGTAAGTATGTCGATGCCATCAACGCCGACCTGATGGTGGCAGCTTCACCCGAAGAGGCGGTGAAAGTGCCGCGTTGGCGAGTGAATGACAACCTGCCTGGCACGAGCTACTTCTGCCCAATTGTCGTCAAGACTGCAGCAGTCAAGTCAGCAGCGGACCTCGATGTGCCTCACCTCTTTGGTCAACTGACCGCAGAGTTTGGCGAAGCACTTCTGCTGCGCGCCGCCGCATGGATGACGCTCAGGGAAAGCAAAGCCAGTTTTGCCATTGAAGGGGAGGCGGATCGTTCTACGCGTATCCAGCGTTTCGCAGATGTGTTGGCGCGAAGAACCGGACAGGGCGAACTGCCGCTCACCGATGCTGCACTGGCTGAGATGCAAGAAGAAATTCTTGGCGCAGTGACCACACTGACACGCTTGGGGATTCGGCAATCTCCGGTGTTTGTTGGCGAAACTGTGCGTTATCAGGAAATTGTCCATTACGTCGCTCCCCCGGAGAGCGATCTGGAGCGGATGCTGGAAGGCATTCGCGTCTTTCTGAATCGTACTCAAGGGCAATCCCCGGTCATGCGCAGTGCGGTAGCCGCGTTCGCTTTCGTCTATATCCATCCACTGGCCGACGGCAACGGGCGGGTCCATCGCTTTCTGATCAACGACATTCTGCGTCGTGATGGGGCCATTCCAGACCCGGTGATTCTTCCGATTTCAGCTGTTATCACCGACGACTCTGCCGAGCGCCGTCTTTATGACAGCGTGCTGGATCAGGTTTCAAAACCGCTCATGCAAGGCATACGAGACCAGGTAGCATTCGCCAGTACTCGTACGCAGTACCCTGACGGCGTGGTCTCGAATATTGAATTCACAGGCCAGGATCAGGCCCGCCCGGTGTGGCGCTATCCCAACCTGGGGCCACACGTTGTTTTCATGTCTAACGTCATTCGCCGCACCATCACCGAACAGATGCGTGAAGAGTCGCGCTATTTACGCAGCCACATAAGGGCCAGGCAGGCAATCAAGGAAATCGTTGAGATGCCTGATCAACAAGCTGATCGGCTCTTGCGATCCATTGAGCAGAACGAAGGGACACTGAGCAACGTACTGGCCAAGGAAATGCCTGTGCTGACCAGGCCGGATATCTGGGCCGCCATTATCGAAGCTGTGGCTCAGTCTGTTCGGGGGGAGGAGCCGATAGACAGTGGCGTGAGCGATCGATACCACCCGAATCAGCCCGTGGGTAGATGACCGATTTACACAAAAAGCCCCGATTGATTCGGGGCATTTTATGCGCGCTCTTTCGGTACGCGTGATGGCGTTACTGGCTGCGATTGTTCATCGGTGCGTCCAACACCTTCACCACATCATCAATGATCGCCTTCGTCATATCCTGCAAGAAATGCGACGCCCAACCGACAGGAGCGGCGCAAACGCTGCTTCGTGTAGCGAGTCAGCATCCTGAGGCGTTGCTGGACTTGCAAAAAGTCTAGGGCTAGTGAAAGGCCAGATTTACACGTAACTAATCTGGCCATTTAAA
>NZ_JAVLRV010000001.1:259372-263617 GCF_055803035.1 Pseudomonas sp. 300
AACTCCTACATTGAGCTCCAACACCTACCCATCATCCCGATGAGCAGGTCACTGGAGATCTTCCTCATGCCTTTCGTAAGCGTACGCATTACCCGCGATGGCGTTACCTCTGAGCAGAAAGCTCAGGTGATCGCTGAAATCACTGAAACACTGGAGCGCGTCCTCAAGAAAGACCCGCACCTGACCCACATCGTGATCGAAGAAGTCGACACCGATAACTGGGGCTACGCCGGCATCACCACCACCCAGTACCGCAAGCAACTGGCTGAGAAGGAGGGCAAGTCGTGACTGCATCGGTCTCCATCGATTTCATCTCCGACGTGGTGTGCCCTTGGTGTGCATTGGGCGCGACGGCGTTAGAGCAGGCGATTGCGAACGTGGCCGGTGAGGTCTCGGTAGAGCTGACCTACAAGCCCTTCGAGTTGAACCCGAACATGCCGCCGGAAGGCGAGAAAGCCGTCGAGCACTTGATGCGCAAATACGGCCGCACTGCCGAAGATGTTGCCGCCGGTAAAGCCATGCAGATCGCTCGCGGCGAGGCCATCGGTTTCACCTTCGATCTGGAGAAGCGCAGCCACTTCTACAACACGTTTGATGCGCATCGGTTGCTGTTGTGGGCGTTGCAGGAAGGGCGGCAGGTTGCACTGAAAAAGATCCTGCTACGCGCTTACTTCACCGACGGCCAGAACCCGAGCAATCGCGAGACGCTGGTCCGTTTGGCAGCAGAAGCAGGGCTGGATGCGGCAGCGGCTCAAGACGTGTTGGCGTCCGGCGCGTTTGCCAAAGAAGTACGTGAACTTGAAGCGTTTTACCAGCAGCACGGCATCAATTCGGTACCGGCCATGGTGCTTAACGGCCGTCACCTGGTGTCCGGTTCACAGTCGGTCGAGTACTACGAACAGATGTTGAGACAAATGGCGAAGGAACCCGCCGAAGCTTGATTCATTACTTTTCAAACCATCATTTATGAGTAGAGGTTCATCATGAGCAATTCGAAAAAAGTCATCGTTATCACTGGCGCTTCCCAAGGTCTCGGCGCAGGCATGGTCAAGGCATTCCGTGATCTGGATTACAAAGTTGTCGCCACTTCGCGTTCGATCAAGCCATCCACCGATCCGGACATCCTCACCGTGGCCGGCGACATCGGCAACCCGGAAGTCGCTCAACAAGTGATCCGCGAAGCCATCGCACGCTTCGGCCGCGTAGACACCCTGATCAACAACGCCGGGATCTTCGTCGCCAAACCGTTCACCCAGTACACCGCTGAAGACTACGCCAATGTGCTGTCGGTGAACCTGAACGGCTTCTTCTACATCACCCAACTCGCCATCAACGAGATGGAAAAACAAGGCAGCGGCCACGTCGTCAACATCACCACCAGCCTGGTCGACCACGCCATCGATGGCGTGCCATCGGTACTGGCCTCGCTAACCAAAGGTGGCCTGAACGCGGCGACCAAATCCCTGGCCATCGAATACGCCAAGCGCGGTATTCGGGTGAACGCGGTTTCCCCAGGCATCATCAAAACCCCGATGCACGGTGAAGAAACCCACGCAGCACTGGGCGCTCTGCACCCGGTCGGCCACATGGGCGAAATCAGCGACATCGCGCAGGCGGTTGTGTACCTCGACAGCGCCAACTTTGTGACTGGTGAAATTCTGCACGTGGATGGTGGGCAGAGCGCCGGTCACTAAGACCTGACCTGACTGTCCGCAACGCCGTCGATCACTATCGACGGCGTTTTCATTTGGAGAGCGCACCATGAACACCCACGTTCACAAGGTTTTCCTCATCACCGGCGTCAGTTCTGGCTTCGGCCTGGCCTTCTCGCAAGCAGCACTGGCAGCGGGGCATACGGTGGTCGGCACCGTACGGCGTGAATCCGAGCGTGCTGCTTTCGAAGCGCTGGACGCCCATCGCGCCAAGGCATTTGTGCTCGACGTCACCGATTACCCGGCAATTGATCCGTTGGTGGCCGAAATCCTGCGCGAAGCAGGTCGGATCGACGTGCTGGTGAACAATGCCGGTTATGGTCATGAGGGGATTCTCGAGGAATCGCCGTTGACCGAAATGCAGCGCCAGTTCGACGTCAACGTGTTTGGCGCGGTCGCCATGATCAAGGCGGTTCTGCCCGGCATGCGTGAGCAAGGCAGCGGGCACATCGTCAACATCACCTCCATGGCCGGCTTCATCACCTTGCCGGGCATCGCCTACTACAGCGGCAGCAAATTCGCCCTTGAAGGCATCAGTGAAGCACTGGCCCAAGAAGTGGAAAGCCTGGGTATCCACGTGACGGCCATGGCGCCGGGCTCGTTTCGAACCGACTGGGCGGGGCGCTCGATGATCCGCTCGAGTCGCGCGTTGAGTGATTACGACGCGGTGTTCGATCCGGTTCGCAAGGCGCGTGAAGAGAAGAGTGGCCGGCAGGCGGGTGATCCGCGCAAGGCGGCGCAGGCATTATTGACCCTGGTGGCGGCTGAGAAACCGCCGGTTCATTTGTTGTTGGGTAAGGATGCGGTGAGGTTGGTGCGGGAGAAGATTGTGCGGCTTCAGGCGGAGATTGATGCTTGGGAAGGGCTTTCTGAGTCGACGGATTTCGACTGATCGACGCCCTGATTGCGTTGACGATCAAACGGTAGAAACAACAAAGCCCTCGTATTTCTACGAGGGCTTTGTTTTGTATGGTGGCACCAGACGAACGATAGCCGTCAGCCGAACTAGATTTTCCGTGGGTCTGGAAGTCGGTGGAAAATTTGGCGTACCCCTACAAGTAACTATAAATAAATCAGCTAGCTATGGCGTTCGGTGGAATCGAATCCGGGACTTTTGTCAGCACGTTGTCGTCCTTCAGATGTCGCGCGTACAGGCTCCTCTGTTATTCTGATTCAAAAATCATGCGTTTGGATGAGACGTTATGTTGCATTCAATAAGTTATCAAGCGACAGATATGTCGGCTAATTAATGGTTGGGGAAGCTGAGTATGCATCGCTTAATAGAAAATGGACTTGTTTCTATCAGCATTGCGATATTATGTTCTGGTTGCACATCCTATTCGTCGCAGCCGACAATCAACAAACACATTGAACCCGAAGAAAAAGAAAATATCTTCAGCTTTAGTTACGAAATGAACTCTCCATGGAAAGATAGTCGCTTTGGCAAGGACGCATACGCAGCGACACTAAAATTTATTCCAAGTGCGCAAGATGCCAGCTCAAACCCTACAGCTTCGACTTTTCCTACATTAGAAATAAAAATCTCAGAATTTTCATCTGGCGGCGCTTGCGCACAAGATTACTTAACGGGCTTGAGTCTTGGTTTAATTCCTAGCTGGTGTACAAGACCAAACCTTTTCAAGTTTAATTTCATACTGAATAAAGATCGCAGCGTTTGTAGGCAAAAAACGTATTCAATAAGCTCCACGTCGTTCTCACATCTCACAATGATTCCCTTCGCCCTATTCAATGCGAACAATCAACCATTAACGCTCTATCAGGCCGCGCTAAAAGATTTCCTTCAAAGAGGTCAATGTACAACGTCCTAAAAGTTATGTTCCGTGCTTCGCCCGCCGCTGCGGAGGCCAATGTCAAGCATTGGAGGCCGTTTGAGATCGAAACTTATCTTAGGTGACCGTCTGCTTCTGGACCGTTTTCTGACCTTCGTTTAGCGGTCGAACTGCCAGGGTTTTCCTAAGCGATGAGTGAATAATTGCATGGTCAGCGAATAGTAATAGCGCGTCGATTCAGTATGTTGGTTTAGGCGGTGATTCAAAAGCCACGCCATGGAAAAAAATCTGTCCCTATTTCTGGTCCCTGTTTCTGCTTTTTTCGACGGCTTATTAAATTTCCAATTTGTATTCGTGTCTGATTTGGCTTCTCACAGAGGAAAGCAATTCATGGAAGAAGGGTTGTTCGGCTTTCCCGTGCGCCGCGTGGGAGCACATGTATGCAATTACGTCGGCAATTTCAAACAGCTCCGAGGCGCAGCCTCCGATATTTGGAGCGGTATATAAGACGGGCCCCGTACCCATATCGTTAAAGCCTCTAGCCCAGTAATGCGCTTGGCGAGCCTTGTCGCCGAGGAATTTCACTTTGGTGGAGTCCAACGCTACGAATACCTCCATTTGCTCCACGTTTGGCACCTTCCCACCAAGTTGGCTTGCGAGGCCCATTTGGGCAAGCAATCCAAGGATGCCTTTTACATCAAACTTAACCGGAACCTCGACAGTCGTACCACCGCTCTCGAGGA
>NZ_JAVLRV010000001.1:263636-303119 GCF_055803035.1 Pseudomonas sp. 300
GGTTAACGGGGGGGGGCTCTGTCGGCGTAACAGCTGGTATAGCCTGCGATCTTTTTCAGGGGCAACCGGATCCGCGTTGGGGGCGAAATCTGAAGATCAAAAGATCGCAGCCTTCGGCAAATCCTACAGGAGGTTGCGGGGTGTTTTTAGGCGTTGGATTTCTGGATGTCAGAAACAACAAAGGCCCGCATTTCTGCGAGCCCTTGTTTTATTTGGTGCCGGCACCAGGAGTCGAACCCGGGACCTACTGATTACAAGTCAGTTGCTCTACCAACTGAGCTATACCGGCGTGTTAGGGCGACGATTATAGCGATTGCGTTGGTTCTGTAAACCCCTGAATTCAGACTATTTTTACGCAGGCGTCAGACCAGCCCCGCAGACGCTTCTGCGGGGCTGGTCAGCGAAGCATTACACGCCGTTTTTAACCGCGTTGATCAAGTCCTGACTCAGCACCTGCGCAGGCGCCACTTGCACGCTTTGCGTATAGAACGGCGGCAGGTTCTGGGCCAGTGTCGACAACGCTTGGGCGGTGGTGTTGCCCGGTAGCAGCACGTATTGCAGGTTGGACGGATAGCTCTGCGGCACGGGGCCTTCCATGGTCGAGCCGTAGGCGCCGAAGGTCATCACGGCTTGCGGCGTTGTTGGGTCGGGGGCGTAGAGGAAGACGAAGGTGCCGTATTTCGGATGTGTCAGGTATTGCCCGGCTTCAGCACGAACGGCCGGGTCGGGGTCGTTCATCAGGGTCCAGCGCATGACGGCATAGCTGCGTGTGGTTTCCATGAACGCTGTACGAATGGGCGACAGGTTCTCCGCGCCGCCCAGGCACACCAGCAGGTTGCCGAACGGGTCGATCAGCGCCACTGAGTTGAACACCGGTGTGTTCGGGTTGGGTTGTGCTGTTTTCAGCAGCGGCGGGGCCAGTTCTGCACCGGGGTCGCGTGGGTTCGCCGATTGCACAGTCAGCGCGAACGGGCTAAGCGCCGTCAGGGCCTGGCGCACTTTGCTGTTGGCGGGCAGGTTGGCCGGGTTTTGCAGTTGATCCGGCGGCAGGCCACTGTTGTTGCTGGCATCGCGCACGGTGTTGACGCTGGCGGAGAAGATCGAGCTGCACAGAAAGTACGCCGCCGAGTCGATCGTCTGGTCGGCAAACACCGGGCTGTTCGAACCCTGATAGGCGCGGCTGACCGGCGCTGCAATCGCGTAATAACCCCAGGTATCCTGCGCCTGCTGGCGGATTTGCGGCGGCAGCGATGGAAAGGTGAACTGGCTGTTGTAGTTGATGCCGGCGTAGTCATCGATCGCACTGACGGCGACGTTGAATCCTGCAGTCAGCAGCGAACCGGCGCACATGGCACACGGGTCGAGCGTGGTGACGACGGTCAGTTGATTGGGTGGCGGCAGGTTCAGTGGGGCGACGTTTTCGTAGTACCAGTCGACCAACTGTCGTTCGCCGTGGGCGGTCGGGTCGTGGGGTAGAAAGTAGGTGGTGCCACTGCCAGGAAAAGGCATCAGCACGTTGTTGTGCAATGCAGCGATGACCTCGCCCGTTGCGTTGTTGATGATGGCGCCGCCCACCGCGAAGGTTTGCTGCAGCGCAGCGTAAATGGCTTCGTTGGCGACGGTATCGACGGCTTCCTGCGCACTGTTCAATGTGCTCATTTTTCCCAGCTCCTTGCTGTCCCTGACGTCAGAGAATTCTGGCGCATGGCAAAGATAGTCGAGGATTTCCGGGGCGTTTATGTTCTTTTGGCTTAATGCTTATGCACAACGAGGAGTTCGACGCACGCGGTTAAGATCGAAAATGTGGATTCATTCTCATTTTCTCGCAAATGCCTGTTTTTTCGGTTTTTTATTCGAGTGTACGAAAATTGAACAGTTTGGTTTCAGCCCTGAAACAGGCTGGTAGATTGGATCCACGATATTTCATCAACAGAGTTATCCACAGGCTGGGGCCGTTTAGGTGCGTTCCGCCAGGAGCAGGAGATTACGTGGTGTGAGTGGGGTTTCGCAGAAAGTGCCGAGGCGAACGGTATAACCCTGATCGGCGAGGAATAGTGCTCGATCAAGGTTCAGCCAAAGCTCCAACGGACGTCGGAAAAGTCCGCGCAACAGCTCCAGGTTGCGTACCTCGGCCAGCCGTTGCCAACCGGCGGTCTCGATGGCTGACCAGTCTTGCGGGCCGACTGTGGATAACTCTTTAAGCGCGGCCAAATGATGGCAGTAGTCGGCAAAAGATCTGTCCAGCCAGGCGCTGGGCAGGGAAGGCGTGGGCAGGTATTCATCAACGCCGCGCAGTTGCCGTTGCAGCAGGTCGAACGCCAGGCGGCGGGCCATGGACGTATCGCGCTGACGTCGGACGCGGGCACCGGCGGTGACGGTTTCGCTCATCGGGAGTGAGAGATCATCGAGTGACAGCTGTAGGTCGGAGCGCAAAGCGACAGAGGAAACTGGCTGGTACGCAGCAAGACTGATCCTGTTGTAGCAACACGGTGCAACGGCCATTTGTTTGCACCCGGCGGCGCTGGCGAGCTGGATCAGGCGCACATGCAGATCGCCACAGGCATGCAATGCAACAGGTGTGTGATCGGCGTTCAACAAAGAGGCGGCGTCAGGCGCGAGTACATCTTGTTCGACATGCAGCGCATGCAGTTGATGACGCTGGCTGAGCGCCTGACCGCTGAGGACGAGTGCTGGATCGTATTCGAGGCAAGTGAGCAATTGGCCGGGTCGCAGCAACCGTCGCCCCAAGTGGCCCTTGCCAGAACACCAATCCAGCCAATGCGTCGACGGTGCCGCAAACGACAAGCGGCGGGCAAACGCCTCGATCTGCTGCCACTTGCGCCCCGGCACATCGACATTCAAGCGATGCCCGGCTGTCTCCAGCGCATGAGCGGGTAACTCGCCCACCGAACCCAGTTCAAGAGATAGCGCCGCCAACGAAGCAAACGGCTCCGGCGCATCCAGCAGACAAGGTTGGTTATGACTGTTTTCCGCGTCTTCCAGCGACCGTCCACGGAGCCATCCAGCCAACTCCGGGTAGGACGCTTCCCAAGGAAGTTGCAGATGTGTAAACGGTCGAGGCTTCCACAGCGCCTGATGCTCGATCAGAAAAGCATCCAGCGCCGTGAAACGGGTGAGCAAGGCGTCGCCCGTCAACACGCAGGAATCAACGCCCCTGGCAGGCATCGACGCGCAACCAGCGCTCCAGCAGCTTGAAGCCGCGAACCAGCACGTAAGCCATCAGCAGATAGAACATGCCTGCGGCGAAGAAGATCTCCACCGGCAGGTAGGTTCGGGCAATGATGGTGCGGGCCATGCCAGTCAGCTCCAGCAGGGTCACGGTGCTGGCCAGGGCGCTGGCCTTGAGCATCAGGATCACTTCGTTGCTGTACGCCGGCAAGCCGATGCGCGCTGCGCGGGGCAGAATGATGTAAAACAGCGCTTTCGCTCGGGACATGCCCAAGGCGCGCGCCGCTTCAATCTCGCCCGGTGGAATCGCCTGAATCGCACCGCGCAGGATCTCGGCGATGTAGGCCGCGGTGTGCAAGGTCATCGTCGCCGTGGCGCACCAGAACGGATCGCGCAGGTACGGCCACATCGAGCTGTTACGGATCGCATCGAACTGCGCCAGGCCGTAGTAGACCAGGAACAACTGAACCAGCAACGGCGTGCCCCGGAAAAAGAAGATGTAGCCGTAGGGGAATGCGCGCACCCACCACAGGCGCGACGAACGCGCGATGCCCAGCGGGATTGCCAGCAACAGGCCGGCGATCACGGCGATGGCCACCAGTTCCAGGGTCAGCGTTGCGCCCTGAGCCAGTTTTGGCAGCCACTTGATGATGACTTCCCAGTTCATTGGGTGCTCCTCGCGAAGCCGCGAGCGGCGCGTTTTTCCATGAAGTGCATGCCGGTCATGGCCAGAATCGTCAGGCCCAGGTACATGAACGCGGCCACCATATAGAAGGTGAATGGCTGTTTGGACACGGTCACGCCGATTTGTGCATGACGCATGATTTCTTCCAGGCCGATGACTGATACCAGTGCGGTGTCTTTCATCAGGATCATGAACAGGTTGCCCAGGCCGGGCAGGGCGATGCGCCACATCTGCGGCATGATCAGCTTGGTGAAAATTCGGAACTTCGACAGGCCCAGAGCCACGCCGGCTTCACGGTGACCCTTGGGGATCGCCAGAATTGCACCACGGAACACTTCCGTGGCGTAGGCGCCGAAGCACAGGCCCAGTGCAATGACACCGGCAGCGAAGGCATTGAGTTCGAGATCGGGATTGCCGAAAAACTCGCCCAGGGCACGCATCAGGTTGACCGTGCCGAAGTAGATCAACAGCACCCAGAGCAACTCCGGGATGCCGCGAACCAGTGTCGAATAAGTGCCGCCAAGCCATTGCAACGGCTTGTACGGGGACGTTTTGGCCAAGGCGCCGAGCAAACCGAGCACCAGCCCGAGACACAGGGCCGAGAGTGCCAGTTTGACAGTCATCAGCGCGCCAGCGGCGAGCGCCGGGCCGAATCCGTAGAGATCGATAGTCATGGATTTCTTTTCAAATCGCGGCAGGCAATGCCGGGGACTGGCGCCGTCAGAGAACGGCGCCGGTCCGGCAGGTCAGAATCAATAGATGCTGAACGGGAAGTACTTGTCGTTGATCTTCTTGTAGGTGCCGTCAGCGACGATTTCTTTCAGCGCGACGTTCAGCTTCTCGCGGATCGGGTCGTTCTTGCGAACGGCGATACCGATCTTGTCGCTTTCTTCCACCGGGTCACCTTTGAATTCGTAAGGGCGACCGGCGTCGCTTTTCAGCCACTCGTAGTTGACGTATTTGTCCGCCAGGATGCCGTCCAGACGACCGGAAGTCAGGTCGAGGTAAGCGTTTTCCTGGGTGTCATAGAGCTTGGTTTCAACGTCTGGCATGTTGTCTTCAAGCCAGGTGCCGGCCAGCGTCGCGCGTTGGGCGCCGATCACTTTGCCCTTCAGCGCGTCTTTGTCGGTTTTGAAATCGACGTCTTTCTTGGCGATGAATTGCAGCTTGTTCGAGTAGTACGGGTCGGTGAAGTCGACCGCTTGCTTGCGCTCGTCGGTGATCGACATCGAGGAGATCAGGAAGTCGAACTTCTTGGCGTTGAGGGCCGGGATGATGCCGTCCCAATCGGACGTGACCACGGTGCAGTCGACTTTCATCTTGGCGCACAGGGCGTCGCCGATTTCCTTGTCGAAGCCGACGACATTGCCACTGGCATCTTTGTTGTTGAACGGCGGGTAGGCCGCTTCGATGCCCATCTTCAGGGTTTCGGCCATGGCACCGGCGCTGAACGCCAGGGTGACGGCGGCTGCCAGGAAGACCTTTTTGTAGTTCTGCATGCGGGTAGCTCCGTTAGCGGTTGCTGGACATGAATTGTTTGCAGCGCGCCGAAAGCGGGTTCTCAAACACCTGCTGTGGCGATCCTTGCTCTTCTACCAGGCCCTGGTGGAGGAACACCACCTCGCTGGACACCTGACGGGCAAAGCCCATTTCGTGGGTGACCAACAGCATGGTGCGGCCTTCTTCGGCCAATGCGCGGATGACATTAAGTACTTCCTGGACCATTTCCGGGTCAAGGGCGGAGGTGGGTTCGTCGAACAGGATCACCTTGGGCTGCATCGCCAGCGTGCGGGCGATGGCTGCGCGTTGTTGCTGCCCGCCGGACAGTTGCGCCGGGTAGGCGTGGCGTTTGTCGGCGATGCCGACCTTGGCCAGCAGGGCTTCGGCGACTTCGATGGCTTCGGCTTTGCTTTGGCCGAGCACGCGACGCGGCGCTTCGATGATGTTGTCGAGCACGCTCATGTGCGGCCACAGATTAAAGTTTTGAAACACAAAACCAATCTCGCTGCGCAGGCGATTGATCTGCTTGCCGTCGGCCGCAACCAGTTCGCCGTTCTTGGCGGATTTGAGTTTGAGTTCTTCGCCGGCCACGAAAATCTGGCCCTGATGCGGGTTTTCCAGCAGGTTGATGCAACGCAGGAACGTGGACTTGCCGGAACCGGAGGAACCCAGGATCGAGATCACATCGCCGTCGCGGGCGGTCAGCGAGATACCTTTGAGCACCTCAAGCTGTCCGTAGCGTTTGTGCAAGTTGCGGATTTCAAGCGCGGGCGTGGCCTCAGCCATGTGCGTTCCTCATATATGTTGCGCTCCTGCTGTTGGCGGGCCTTCCTGGCGAGGCGGCCAACCTAGCATAGCGTCTGAATGGCAGCCAACAGCGCCAAGGGCGGTAAACGGGTGGCGTGTGGCAGGTTGTCGCATCGGTACAGCAGACTGTCGCGCTGCTATCAACCGAACAGCCGTTTGAACCAGATGGGGTGCGGCTGTCCCGTAAAAAAGGGCGCGATGTTGCCAGCTTTGGCGGGGTGTTGGAAGCGCTAACCGGCCAAACGTTCCTGATCTGCACTTTTATTGTGCGTTGAGCATTTCCTGTGTGTGTTTCCGGTGCGCAGATTCGTTCCTCAAGTGAGTCGCAGGGTAACGCTCTGGCAAAGTGCCATTATTTTCAATGACTTGCGATGACTTGCGATGACTGTCCGGTCAGGGTGAAACCTCCGGATTAGAGTGACTTGAAATATTTTGGCGCAATTATTGCGTGCAGATTCCGGAACACCCCGTTTGTTTCTTTTTACAGAGGAAACTTCACGATGGGATGCACGCATTCGCTTTTCCTTACAAAGGTAGTTTCAATGAGCAATACCCAAAGCTCTAACGGCCTCGAACAGGGGCTCAAACCGCGTCATGTGACCATGCTGTCGATCGCCGGGGTAATCGGCGCCGGCCTGTTCGTTGGCTCGGGCCACGCAATCGCTGCGGCAGGCCCCGCCGTGCTGTTGGCCTACGCGGCCGCCGGTATGCTGGTGGTGTTGGTGATGCGCATGCTCGGTGAAATGGCGATTGCTTCGCCAGACACCGGCTCGTTCTCGACGTACGCCGATCGCGCGATCGGTCACTGGGCCGGTTTTACTATCGGCTGGTTGTACTGGTGGTTCTGGGTGTTGGTGATTCCGCTGGAGGCCAACGCCGCCGCGACGATCCTGCATGCCTGGTTCCCCGGCGTAGACATCTGGGCCTTCGCCCTGGTCATCACGATGCTGCTGACCGTCACTAACCTGTTCAGCGTGAAGAACTACGGCGAGTTTGAATTCTGGTTCGCCCTGATCAAAGTTGTGGCGATCATCGGTTTCATCGGCCTTGGCCTTCTGGCCATTTTCGGTTTCCTGCCGACCAGTCAGGTCAGCGGTGTGTCACATCTGTTCGACACCCAAGGCTTCCTGCCTAACGGTATGGGCGCTGTGCTCGGCGCTATCCTGACGACCATGTTCTCTTTTATGGGCACTGAGATCGTGACCATCGCGGCCGCGGAATCGAAGAACCCTGGCAAGCAAATCTCCAAGGCCACCAACTCGGTGATCTGGCGGATCGGTTTGTTCTACCTTGTATCGATCTTCATCGTCGTGGCCCTGGTGCCATGGAACGACCCGGCACTGGCCAGCCTCGGTTCCTACCAGACCGTGCTTGAACGCATGGGCATCCCGAACGCCAAGATGATCGTCGACATCGTGGTACTGGTCGCCGTGACCAGCTGCCTGAACTCGGCGCTCTACACGTCGTCGCGCATGATGTTTTCCCTGGGTAAACGCGGTGATGCACCGGCCGTGTCCACGCGCACCAACAAAAGCGGCACGCCATACTGGGCGGTGATGTTGTCCACTGGTGCAGCGTTCCTGGCCACATTCGCCAACTACGTGGCCCCGGCCGCCGTGTTTGAATTCCTGCTGGCCAGTTCCGGCGCCATCGCGTTGCTGGTGTACCTGGTGATCGCGATCTCGCAACTGCGCATGCGCAAACAGCGTGTGGCCCGCGGTGAAAAAATCGCCTTCAGCATGTGGCTGTTCCCGGGCCTGACCTACGCGGTGATCGTCTTCATCGTCGCGGCCTTGACCATCATGCTGTTCCAGGACGCCCACCGCGTAGAAATTCTCGCGACTGGTTTGCTGAGCCTTTGTGTGGTGGTTGCCGGGCTGTTTGTGGCTCGCCGTCGTCGCAATGAGCAGCTGATTGGTGCAGTGGCGCGCTAGGTTTTACGTCCACTGTTGATGTACCGAAAACGACCGCCATCTGAATTGATCGCGGTCGTTTTTGCTTTCATCTGTTGGTGATTCAATCGGGGTGAACCCAGTCTTCTACACGTAATCCAGAAACCCGCTCGAACTCTCGCCGGTTGTTGGTTACGACAACTAATCCACGTGAGCGCGCGTGCCCGGCAATCATCTGGTCATAGGGGCCTATGGGCGTTCCAGCCTTTGCCAGTTCGGATCTAATCATTCCGGTGTGCGCAGCTGCTTCATTGTCGAAAGGCAAAACTTCAAGACGTGCTGCGAACCCCTCAACAACAGCGATATTCTTTTCGGGGGCCGCAGATTTTTCGGCACCGTAGATCAGCTCCATCAGCGTCACCGTACTGATGCACAACTGTCCGTCATGAAGGTTGAAAGCTTCTCTTACGATTTGCGGTTTGTTCTTGATGGTGAAGATGCAGATGTTGGTGTCGAGCATGAACTTGATCATCAGAACGACTCACGCTCCTGATCCGCGGGTTGGTCGCGATGGGTCATAAAGTCCGTGCTCACTCCATCACCGTCGAACCAGCTATCCCATGTTTCGTCTGCCGGCGTGATGATGCGAGCCCTGCCGACGGCGACTACGTTGACTCGTTTTACATCGTTCGGCATTGCAACAGCTTTGGGAAGGCGGACGGCCTGGCTTCGATTGCTCATGAAAAGGGTGGTCTGTTCCATTTTAGGCCTCCTGCATTTCTGCGGTTGTTGTGAACCCAAAGAATAGAATCCAGCGGGGATATGTCAATGGGATATACGCGGTCTCTGACGAGAGGTCATAGAGATTTTTGAGAGATGGCCTCCATAAAAAACGGCCGCTGTCAGTGATGACGAGCGGCCGTTTTTGTTTCTGACGGTGGTGCTTACTCGGCTTTTTCTTCCTGCGCGTCCAGCGACTGGCGATAACTGTCCAGCGCATCGCCGAAGTCGGTGATGAACTGCGGGTCGGTCAGCCACGCTTGTGCGGTGTCGCGGTCCATGCCGTCGGCCCACATGCGGTAGTCGATCAGCATATCGGCGGCCAGGTGAGTGGCAGCCATGGCTTCGTTGTCGGCGTTTTCCATGTCCAGCAGCTCGGGATGGTCGCTGATGATCTGCGCGAGGTCCGACAGCAGGGTCAGCAGCATGTCGTTGCGGCTGGTGGCTTCCGCGTCGCGCATTTTGCTGAACATCGCCAGGGTGTATTCCGGGATCGGCTCGCCGATGTCGCCCAGGTCATCGTCCAGCGCGGCGGGTTTTCTGCCGTGGATGTTGATCTGTCTGGCTTTGATCTTGGCGCGTTTGGCGCGTTTCTGTTGCTTGTTCAGGGAGGCCATGGGAACTCAGTTTTTCTGTTGGGTTTGGGCTGCGATCACGTCGGACGCCGCCACAT
This sequence comes from Pseudomonas sp. 300, assembly GCF_055803035.1. NCBI lineage: Bacteria > Pseudomonadati > Pseudomonadota > Gammaproteobacteria > Pseudomonadales > Pseudomonadaceae > Pseudomonas > Pseudomonas sp. 300. The sequence continues at coordinate 273,163 of NZ_JAVLRV010000001.1, forward strand.
AATCAGCCTGGAAGGCCGGGGATTCGATCCACGCCAGGGCACCGGCTTCGTCGACTTCGGTGGACCATTGGCGGTACTCGATCAGCGCGGCGAGGATGAAGTCCATTGCGCCTTCTTCGCCTTCCTGCTCGTACACCAGTTCCAGCAATGGGTCTTCAAGGAAAGCGATGCACATGGCTTGCTGACTGATTTTTTCAGCGTCGATCATTTTCTTGAACAGTTCGGTGAGGTCCACCGATTCAAAGTCGATGCGATCATCGTTCGGGTCCAGCTCGACCGGCGCAGCAGCCCGTTGGGTGCGGTTCTGCTTGGCCTTGGCTTTGGCGCGGGTGGCGCGTTTTTGCTGCTTGTTGGCGGAGGCCATGGTTTTGATCCGTCGTGCGTTAAAAGGACTCGCTGCGCGGCACTGTCCGCCCGGGGGTGTCGGGGGGCAGTTCGCCGCTTTGCAGCCAGGACAATGCAATGGGCCATAGTGTGGCTTGGTATGCGCTACGAAAAAAGGCGAAATGTCCGACTTCTGCTTCGCCAATGTCTTCGGGGGCGATTCGCCAGTGGGTGTTCGTACCGCCGCTGAAGTAGTCGAGCAGGCGTTCGATGGCCGGGATCGTACCGTAGGGATCGTCAGTGATGCTGATGGCCAGGGTTTTGGCATTCATCGACGCGAAGGGTAGCCGGCCGGTTTTCGCGGCAATCACCCGACCGCTGGGGCGCGTCTCGTAGCGGGCGGTGGGCGTGCTCCAGTCGCGAACCACGCCGGCGGGTGTGTCTTCCAGCCAGCCGAGGCGTTTGCCGGGGAAATAACCACAGAGCATCGTGAGCAGCGGCATCACCACGTGCCACTTGCCGAACATCCGCCAGCGATGAGCGGGCGCGTAGTCGCGCCAGTAGGCGAATTGCGCACCGACGGTCACCAAGCGCCGGATCAGATGCCCTGAGGCTCCCAGGCCCGCTGCACAGCCGCCAAAGCTGTGGCCGACGACATCGATGGGCTGGCCGGGGAATTCACGCTGAGCGCGCTTGAGCATCGCCTCGAAATCCAGCGCGCCCCAGTCGGTCCATGAGGCGTCGAGATTTTTCAATGACGCAGGGCGTGATTCGCCGATGCCGCGGTAATCGTAGGTGATGACGTCGAAGCCGTTGGCGAACAGGTAATCGGCGAATCGTGAGTAATGCCGGCAGCGGACCGAGGTGGCGGCGTTGATGATGACGACCGGGCGCGCAATGTCCTGAGAGGCATGTCGCCAAGTGAAGCCGCCCAGGATGAAACCGTCTGCGGCGGGCTCCTTGAACGGTTCGCCCGAAACGGAGGCTGGCAGCGGCAACTCGATTTGAGTGGGCGCCAGTGACGTGTCCTGAAAATTCATCGACTTCGGACCTTTGCGGTTAGCTGCCAACGATAGTCTTCACACCGCTTATGAACAATCGATCCGCGGTTATAAGGGGACCTGATCGAGCAGCCGCTCCTCAATTGCTGCCTGTTCCCTGCCCAGTTTCGCGCGTAGTTCCAGCTCAAGGAGGAAGGCTTGAAGCTGATGGATCAGTGCCTGTTCGAGATTGGTTTCCTGAGTTGACCCTGCGTTGGTCGAGCCAAGAAACTCCAGCATCACCGGATCTCTGAAGTCCCGAGGGTGTGCATTCAGTTTTTGGATATTAGTGGTGGCTTCCTGTTTGACGGCAGGTCGGTCGCGGCTTGTCAGCAGGCGTTCGTAGTAGAGGGTGTTGATCTGGCGTTCCAGGGCGCGGGATGACCAGTTTTGAATGGCTGATTCGTTCATGTACCAGCGACGAGCGTGGTCCTTATCTATTCGCAGGAGTCTGCGATAGTGGGTCCAGCCCAATTCGTGACGCAGTGCGTACTGGAGGAATACAACGCGTAGTCCATTTCGCAGTGGTCCCAAGATCCAATCAATCTAAAACCGCCCGGACACAGGGAAATCAAAAATAAGGTAACGAATGGGTTCTGCGGAACTCGGGAGTGCCCATCATGAAACATGTCCATGCATTCATTCTGCCGTTCGCCGCCGTGGGGCTGTTGATGTTTCCCGTCATGCTGCAGGCGGCCAGTCTTGAACCCATCGACAGCTCAGGCGTGCAAGTTCAACGGCAGGAGCAAAACGGGATTACCTATCTTTCCGGTGGCGTCGGCGAGGATGAGGCGAAGGCTATCCAGCAGACCACGGGTTACAACCTGCACATGACGTTTGCGATCGGGCCGGAGAATAAATACGTCCCCGATGTAGACGTGGCCATTCAGAAAGCCCAAGGGCAAACCGTGCTCACCCTGAGTGAGGCTGGCCCGCTGGTGTACGTTCAATTGCCGCCGGGCAAGTACACCATTGTCGCAACGCGCAATGGCGAGGAACGACGCGATACGGCTGATGTGGGAAGCGGTGCGGCCCGCAATCTGGTCTTTCATTGGAACAGCGCCGAATAGGGGCGAGTGAAGAGGCAAAAGCATCGCGCACCTGGATGAAAACCGAGCCCACCAAATCCCGGGCATAAAAAACCCTGAATCTTGCGATTCAGGGTTTTCGGGAATGGGGGCCGTAATCACAGCGAAGCCACCGACTTAAGGACCGCAACGCGCAAGGGATTGCTTTCTACGCTCAGCAGCTTGATGGCCAAGGCGCAGCAGACCACGATCAACATGGGTTTGATCAGCCGTGGACCGACGCGAACAGCGGCTCGCGCACCCAATTGCGCACCGATGAAGGCCGCCAAAGCCATGGCTATGGCAATCGGCCAGATAATCACACCTTTGGTAATGAAGACCGACAAAGAACCCAGGTTGCATGAGGCGTTGGCCAGTTTGGTAAAACTCATGGCCCGCATCATGCCCAGGCCGCAGAGAAGTACAAAACCGACAATAAAGAAAGAGCCCACGCCGGGGCCAAATATACCGTCGTAAAAGCCCAGGATCGGCGCCACGGTAAACGAAAAAAGCAGAATACCGATTCTCTTGCGTCGATCTTCATTGGCCAGCTTTGGTGAGAGCGAAAAATAGATGGCCACCAAAATCAGCATCACAGGCACGCAAACTTCCAGATAGCGCTTATCAACAGAGCTGACCAGCAAGGCACCACTGGCGCCGCCAATAAATCCGCAGATCACCAGAAAACGGCCTTCGCGCCACTCGATCATACCTTTGCGAGCAAAGGTTACCGTTGCCGAAACAGTTGCCGAAGCGGCCTGGAACTTGTTCGTTGCAATAGCACTGATCGGATCTACGCCGGCCAGAAACAATGCAGGCAAGGTGATCAAGCCTCCACCACCGGCAATCGCATCAAAAAAACCGGCGAAAAAAGCGACAAGCGCCAACATGCCTATTAAATCCCAAGACATTTCATTCCCTCTTTTATAGTTATTGGCCAGTAATCACATGACCGGTCCTTCAGCAGCTTGAACACTTAAAAATCAGCCCTGCAGCAGTAACGGATCCTCTGAAATAACGACAGGGGAAGAAAATTTTGAAAGCCCGAAAATACGAACCAGGACCCGTCTGTTGTCCTTGATGACATCGCGACAGTGCAGGGCCCGGACGTTATTGATGACCATGGCCGACTCTTGCGTCAGCGTGTACTCGACTGGAGTTGCTTCGCTTACCCCCTGGCAAAGGGCGGCGTAGGCCGTTTTGACAAAATTCGAGGCGTTGTCGTTAACGGAAAAGCGATACGAGTTGAAGCGGGCTGCGAACCCGACCTTGTCGTCAAATTCCAGAATCGAAACGTTGCGGCCATCTTCCCCTTTGCCACTGACAAAAGAGTCGCTACGAGTGAATTGAAAGTTGCCCGTGGTCAGTGCCAGGCAGTGGGTGACGCCGATTTTTTCCAGAATGGGAGGCAGCGGAATGACTCGTGTAGGTTCCAGACTCGGGTTCCACAGGGCGGAAAGTATGAGCGAGGACGGAGAGGGCGAGTGCCCGTCTTTCGCGTTCACGGCGCACCAGTAAGGCGCCTCGGTATGCGGGCCAAGCGCGAGGCCGGAATGAGAACTCAATTCTTTGATTTCAGGCTCGGCATTGATTTTGGCGAGCCCGCCACCTTTGAAGTTGGCGACCAATCGAACCAGCTTGCCTTCGTTGTCCATGTCATAGGCAAAGGCACTGTTATCCACCAGTTTCAACAAGATCTGATTACGGGCCGCCAGGCGAAGGACGTCGTGTCGATTTTCCAGGGATGCCAGGTCTGGCAGTTCATTTGGAGGGCTGGCATCGGTGATTTTTTGCAGCCCTTCAAAGATCAACACGCAAACAAGGCCATTGGAGTAGGCCGCCAGCAGTTCGCATTGGTCTTTCGAAAACGAGAACTTTAATTCTGTGGCTGCCAGAGAGGCTTTGGACTCGGCGCCTGGTGCCTGTGGCCCGCCGATGGCGGCCAGTTCTTCGGTGAACCTGTGAAGCAATATTGACTGCCGAATATCAAAGCTGAAAATTCTGATTTCCTGCTCAGTAAAAAGCTCAGCGTTTTCGACGTCCTGTTTGATGGCGTCAGTCATTGTCTACATCCCTGTTGTGTATCTGCTCCCGGTTATGCGGCAGCTCCTCACCCGATACTGCCCAATCCAATGGTCTGCGTATGTCATCCATTTCCGTTAAAGCATACGGAGCGTTCCGGTAGGCCCGAGAGACTGTTGATACTCAGCTGCGGAAAGCTTTGCAGGCGCTTGCTGGCGTGGTGACAGGACGTGGGGAATTGATGCTTTGTCCGGCGCTTCGATAGTGACTGGAACAGTGCCCACCAAATCCCGGGCATAAAAAAACCCTGAATCTTGCGATTCAGGGTTTTCGGTATTTGGTGCCCAGAGACGGAATCGAACCGCCGACACGGGGATTTTCAAAACCTGTGAACGTCCTTTCGCATTCGAGAAACGGCTGGCTATCCTTGCCCTATCTCAAATTCGTCAGCTTAATACCCGGCCAGCCACGGGCCAGATAGCCTCAAAAGCTTCCGGACGTACCGGAGGAGCACCGGAGCGAGAAGGGCGAATTGCCGCTGGTTTCCCAAGCACCGCGCATACCGCGTGACATTTGAGTAAATAAAATCGCTTTCAATCTACGAGTGACCGTTATTGGCCATACTTATAGGGTTGGAGGAGTTGGTTGGAACCTCCTGGCCGGAATGCCCTCGTTTCAGCCGATGACTGCGGCGACTGACGTGGGTTGAGCCTGAATAGGATTCCCCGGAGCTTGGTAGGCATCGCATATGGGGGCTGGTACGCTTGGATGTCAATTTCAAAGCAACGGCGTCGACCCGCCTGAGCTTCGTTTCTAGGCCCTGTAGATTTTGAGTTGAGAGAGAGGCTTCATGGACGCACCACTAAAATTAGAGGGCCACGATCAAGGGGTGTTTGAGCGCGCGGGTAGGCATGTAGATGGTGCGATACTTAAAATTTCTAACTTCTTAGGTCCGGCAGTTGTCGGGGGCGCAGCGGGGTTTATCGGTGCGTATGACTGGTCCGCTAAAAATACTGTCGACGTTTCTTCATGGATTATGTGGTTTTTAACAAATCCTTGGTTCTGGCTCTTGAGTGGAATAGCCATATCAGTTTTTGGGATATGGGGGACCGATAGATTCGAGAAAAAACAGCAAGCACTGATTGATGATCTACGTGAGGATCAGCGTAGTCTTGAAAGTACGAAGCGCACGCTCGATCTAACATATGAAAAAACTGAGGCACAAGGTTCTAAACTCAGAGAACTGCAATCAGAACTGGTTAAGGCTGCCTTGCAGTCGGCATTTACGGTTTTGGGGATGAAGTCGACGGATAGGATTTCTATTTATTACGAATTAGATGATGAGTTTTATTTACTTTCTCGGTATTCCAATAATCCAGAGCTTTGCAAGCTCCATCGGCAAAAATTTCCCCTCAATCAGGGTGTCATAAGTCAAGCTTGGCAGCATCATTTTCATTGTGATCAGGAATGTCCGCATAGCGAAAAACAGGAAGAATATGAGTCTCACATGAAAACCAAATATGGTTATGAAGCTGAGACGGTGCGGGCGTTTGCCATGAAAAGCTGTAGATATCTAGGCTATTCAATAATGGATGCAGGATCGCCAATTGGTGTTATGATATTTGAAAGTATAGATGTGAATTTTCTTGCCAAGGATGGTAGCTCTGATCCAGAGGTTATAGGGGCGCATTGTTCAAAGTATGAAAGTTTGTATTCTAAGCATCTTAGAAGCGGTTCTAGCTTAAATCGAGAGCTGAAAGCTAAAGCAGGTCGTACGGGCGACTCGATTGATGAAGATATATTGGCTCAGATTAGGGGTGGTAAAAATGGATAACGTTAAAGATATTGTTGCATACATATGCTGCAAGTATCCATACTCCTCTGAGTTGTCTAATGCTCGCCTAACTAAGCTGGTGTATCTCGCTGATTGGATGTCTGCTGTCGCGAATGATGAGCAGGTCACAGACATTAAGTGGTTGTTCAATCACTACGGGCCCTATGTAGATGATGTGATCCAATCAGTAAAAAATCGAAGTGATTTTTCAGTTGAATATACTGAGAATAATTTTGGAACTGCCAAGCAATTGATTCGGTATACTGGTGATCCAGATAAAATCCGTATTTCTGGAAAAACTAAGAATGTGCTGGATGCTGTAATTGATAAGACAAAAAAGATGTATTTTAATGATTTCATTGATTATGTGTATTCGACTTTTCCAGTGTCTTCAAATGAAAGGTATTCAAGCTTAGATTTGGTTGGGCTTGCATCAAAGTACAGGCGACTAAAGGGGATTTAATTTGCGCGCCCTATGCATTTGATCTTTTACGAAAAATGGAGTTGAATCCGAAAATTATTGAGCTCTGGTAGGGCGGGACTTATCAATATTTACTATTTTGATTTTTTCGTGTTGCGGGGCACGACGAACGGTGTCGCGCTGAGTTATTGGTGCCTACTGATGAGTGAGCTCCACAAAGTACAAGACAGGATCCGCGTCGATCTGACGCGACTCCTAGGTGTCTTGCATGATGGAAGTAGGCCGTAGTTAAACCTTGATACGCTAAGCTCAACGTACTTTAAAAGTGGTGCAGTCAGATAGCCTGTCCAAGCTTGATTGATGCACGTTCGCGAAGTCCTTTAATAGCGTCTAGAGTAGTAGTTGCATCGGTTAGTGTTGAAAGGCATATGGCCTCACCATAAGTGAGATAGCCAGGGTTGTCGTCGCAAATGGCAACCTCCCCTAATTTGGGATAATATGTTTTTGCCCATACTTGGCTGTACCAGTTGCATTGTCTTTCTTGAGGGGTGACACACAGGAAAAAGAAAATGCGCAGTTCACTTCGGCTTTGCTCTACCGACTCTACCATCTCATTATCTTCGCCGTTGCCTGTATCGCTACGCACCCACACGTCGATTAACAGGTCATTTTTTTGATGATAATGAACCGGATCTTCCTGCCCTGTGTGACGGAGCCACAGCACCGAAATATCGTTAAACGGTAAAAAGCGCTGCCCTGCGTTGTTACTTACGTCTAGGCCCTGCATATTACGCGGTAATCGGTTGCGGGTTAACTGATGATAATAATCCGCATTCAGTTCCTCTCGAATAAAACCCAGCAATTCCAAAATTCGTTGTTGGTAATCGGCCAGTAAACGATAGGCTTTGCGTACGTCTAACAATGCGTCATGAATAGTTGTTGTGGTATTCAAGATGCGAAACTCCATTCTTTAATCGGAAAATTTACGAAAGAGATACACGGTGACGGCAGTTGAGAAAGCGGGCAGCTAAGTTCGCGTTGCTTTGACCAATGGGTATTTTCCTTTCGCTCGAAATGGAAAATGGGGAGAGAGGTGAAATCAATCGACACTGATTTTAGCTGTCCCAGCCAGCGTTTGCCTTGTGTACGTAGGCCATGCCACTCAAAAGTAGAGGCAATATCGTCAAGCAAGCGCAGCAGCCCTTTGGCAGAGTCTTTATCAGCGTTATTTATTGCTGCCTCCAGTGCCTGATAGACCTGATACCAACTTTTGCATATGAGTTCGTAATCTAGACTGGTATCATCTAGCTCGAAATTAATCTTCGCTCTAAGCTCTACAGCCGTTTCCGATGAATAGTCCTGCAAGCCGCCAATAGTGAGAAGCACGGAGTTGTTACCGAGACGCCCGCACTCCCAGCCCGCCTTCAGCTCTTTGGCTAGTTGTAGCGCGTACTGCTGTTGGCTGTCGTCGTAGCGCTTAGCTTCAATCAAAAGCGTGCGTTCGCTGCCATATATCACCACATCAGGTTCAATACCCTTGCCCTCGAGAAACCATGATGGCCAAAATTCTATGAAGTCCAAGGTGCCAATTGCCTCATCCACCTCCAGCAGTTCGCAGAAAAATGTAGTTAATACCGAGTCTGGAAGGTAAGCCAAACGTTCAAATATTGTAGCTGTTAGCACATCTTCCGCACCCTCAGTGCTACCCAGTATCAGCTGCTTGCCCGCTACGCCGCTTCCACGACGCTTTCCATTTAATACTGCTGCAAGCATGCTATCTCCTATTTTATGCGCGCGTGGCGACTGCAAACTTAATGCAGCTGTTTTTTATGGGCTAAAAATTAACTAATCCAACTTGTAGTAAGCTGTTTGAAGCTTAGTGCTAATCTCGGGAAGAAGTCCTTTCAGATTCGCGTATGGGTTCTCGTCAAAGAAGAAAATGATCACTTCGCTTTCTCTCACTCCTTTGTTCGAAAGCTTCCCAGGCTTCAAGTCGTAATCAGTACTGATATTGCGTGTGAGCTCACGCAAAGCTTGTAGGCGTTGCTTTTTATGGGCGGCAATCTCAGGCCGGTCCTTAGAAATCGCCGCGTATTGGTTGATTCGTAGATAGGTTCTCCCTGCGCGGGAGTCCACTCTCCAAAATAACGTTTCGTTTTTATCCTCGTAGTAATCCTCACGCCGACAAATATCTAGCTGAGTCCAAGGGGTACCGTTCATGTTGACTCCTTTCTTGAATTTCAAGAAAGGATCGCTTTTCTTGAGTTGGTCATAGAGCTCACCGATGAGGTGACGTTGACCTATAGCGCTTTGAAAGGCGGTTGGGCAGGAGATGGCTAAGCTCGCGAAAACCTTTTCTTCCTCGGAAATCCAGACGTCTTTCAGGAACGCGCAGTACTGATCGATGATTGGGTGGTAGGGCGCTAAAAAGCTAACTGCTTGATGGAAATCATGGGCCGATATCAGTTGATAGCCCTGTAGATTTTGTCGCTCCCAGGTGTCGACGTAGCCGATTTTAAAGTAGACGTACTTGTCGCAATTCGGGAATCGTTTCCGGTAGCGACTGAGTTGATCAGAATGAAAGGTCGATGAGGTTTTGTTCTCAAACAGGATGGCGCGAGGCACGCTATTTACTTCAAAGGTTAGGAGTAAATCGACATTACCGGATTGGAGTTCAGGCTCGATTTTTACGGGTGTCTCGCCTTCTGCGATCAGCCCTAGAGCATGGAATACCTGAGAACGATAACCCGCGATATTTGGGTTGACCTCCAGTTCCTTGAAAAACCACGCTAAGAAAGCATCCGTGCTGAGTTCCTTGGTCGCGTACTTGAACAGATTATTCAACGTTTCTTCCTTGAGTGGGATGGTTTGAGGGTAGTGCCGCAACGACCATTATCCGAAGAACGCGTGCTCTCGTCGGTTCACTGTCTGCGTTATTCGAGTTTCCGGCTTGACCCTTTTTCGGGCTGCTGATTCATAGCGTACAAGCAAACGAAGCGCATGGTAATCCAATGCTTTCATGGTGGTGAGGCCCGTCCAGAAAGCGACATGGTTTCATACCACGGGTACCGCGTGACTCATACACTGAAGAACTTCAGCTTCTCTGAAATGGAGCGTGGCAAATGCGGGCTTGCTACCGTTCGTCGGGATTAATGAAAGCCGACGATCAACCAAATTTGCATGTGGAACGATATTTGCTCAACCGTTTTGGCAAGGATGTCCTTCTCAAAACGGTTTTTGACTAGGGACGCGCGTGTAAAAAAATCGATAAAAGCAAAAAACGCGAAAAACAATTCCCTTCACAAAGCACATCGATCTCTTTAGATTCGTTTTAGTCAGTTCGGTCAGGTCTCTTCGATACTTACCATGCTGACGACTACTAATCGCGACACTAATTTACTTACTAGTTGGACACCCAAATGAATATTTATGGCACAAAGCATTGTGTGGAGAATCCGTATGCCTGTTACAAAGCCAGTAAAACAGATCGAATGTAGAGATCCCGTTGTAAATAGTCTGATTGTAATTAGCTATCCAGGCACTAATAGTGTCACTTACTGCATGCGTGAAACGACTAAAGAACGTCGCCGCACCACGTTAGGAACGTCCAAGGATCTGACGTTAACTCAGGCCCGCATCAAGGCATTGGAGGTTGAGGGAGCAGGTTGCAACAAAGCCTCTTTGACGCTTTCCCAAGTCTTCGAGCAGTACGAACAATCCGGCGAGTACAGCGGCAAACGCAGTATGGGTCGTGAGCGTAAGCGTTATGATTCCACCGTTGCGCCGTTACTGGGTAAAAAAGAAATCAAAGCAATCAGCTTGGCTGATATTCAAGCCGTTTTGGCATCACTGCGTGCTTCGTTAAGCGATGCGACCAAAAATCGATATCTCGCCATGTTGCGTTCTATTTTTCGGTTTGCTGTGGATCACGACTACTGTGAAAAGGATCCGACTCGTAGCATCAAGCTCAAGCGCGAAGTGCCGGTCAAGCTGTATGAGGTGAACGATGAACTAATCAACCGTCTCGCTGTGGCTGTGGACTGGTTAGAAGAACGTTTTCCGCGAACGTCTTGTCTCGTGGAACTGTTGTTGCTGACCGGCATGCGGTTAGGCGAAGCTCTCTCCCTCAAGTGGGGGGACGTTGATTTTACGCTATTACAGATCACCTTACGGACCACCAAAAGCGGTCGACCCCGCCACGTTCCCATCAGCGACGAATGCAGTGAAGTGCTGGATCGGCTAGCTGAGGTAACTGCTGACTTTCCCAAAGATGGCTGGCTGTTTCCGTCATCGTTTGGGCCGTCACATATGACCCGACCAGTGCGCCCATGGAAAAAAGCTTGTCGGGCAGCACGACTCCCCTTGTCATTACGTTTTCATGATTTGCGCCATATTTTTGCCTCGGCCTGCGTCAAGGATGGTATCCCGCTGTACACCGTGCAAGGCTTGCTCGGCCATTCCTCCATCCGGATGAGCGAGCGATATGCCGCATTGGCGTCCTCAGACCTGTTGAAGGCCAGTTGTCGTGTTTCAAGCGCCCTTGCCCTTCGCTCAGGAGGTGTTAAATGAGTAAGTTCTTTTCAAACGACGTGCTGAGCGCTGATGCCGTTGATGCCGTGCTGCGGGCTGGTGGAAAAGCTCTGGATGGAGTGCCAGGCTCACTCATGGGTGTAAAAAGTATCGAGTTTAATGAAAAAACGGTGATTTTTTCGCTGCCGAAAATGCATCGAGCTCACAACGAACTTATGCCGATTTTTAAGACGCATTGTTTGATTTTTCAAACAAGCGCTGCAACATTTTTGCCCTTTCCAAAAGAGGCCATTAATGACACCAAATTACTGGTGTTTTTACAGCAGTCCTTGGCCAGGATCGGTTTAAGTGTTGACGTAGGGGGGGCTAGCAAAGACCCAGTGCATGGCCAATGGTTAATTCCAGTGAGCGGCGAAAAACCTAAGTCGCATCCCTTTGAGTTTCTCGAAATCATTGAGTCTCAAAGCATAGGTTTGATTGAATCGATGTATGGGCACACTCAGCTAAAGGGTTTTGAGTTTTCGCTAGAAAAAGTCCGATTACGTAAAAAGCAAGACGTGGAGGATGTTGCACCTTGTATTTGGATTGATAAAGTATTAATTGATCCAGCTATGGATCACTACTTTACGCGGATTAACATTCTACGCCGTTCAGGGAAGAAATATGGCGTGCTGTCGGCGGTTGTCCCCAATGCTGACCTCCAAGACTCCAAAAAACTAACGGAGTGGGTGCTGGCTAGGACGCCGACTGTTGTCGATCGCAAGTCATTGGCGGCCCTTGTTAAGGAGCTCCTTCGAGCTGCTTTTGATCAAATCGGCGCTCAAGTTTGGATACGTACTGAAGGTTGGTTCCTAGGTGAAGGCGGGGCAATCCAAGGCTGTGCGTGTGGTCAGGAGTTACTGCTGGCTCCTGGGATCACACCGGATCAGTTTCACATGGATATTGTTTCTCCGAAGCTTTCGCAAAAGGGAACGCTAAGTGGCTGGAATGATGCCGTTCTGGCCCCTGTAAGTCAGAACTTCACCCTCATGGGCGCGTTACAACTCGGATTGGCAGGGCTGATGGTCGACTTAGTGCCTGGATTGTCATCCGGCATTATCAACTTCTTCGGCGGCGCAGGTCGGGGAAAGACTTTGTTGCTATCTACCGTGGCGGGTCTGTTTGGCAATAGCGGTGCGCCGGGGCAAAGTAAGCCAGGTCAGGTGGGCAATCCCATCATTGAAACATTTGGTTCAACGCAACGAGCCCTTCAGGCCAAAGGTCAACAAACGTCGGTCGGCCCATTTCTGATTGATGAAATCGGAAGTAATGGCTTTGGCAAGCTCGACAACTATGTCTACGAGACGAGCAACGGTAGCTGCCGTACTCGGCTTACCAGCAATGGAGATGTGCAAGAATCGCCACCCAAAACGTTGTTCGTCCTGACGACGGGTGAAGTGCCAATCATGTCGTTGGTTACCCGCAATGCCAAGCAGGGTATTTTTGATCGGGGCGTGGACATCAATGTCGGGGGGGGCGGTGTCGACTTTCCAGAGCAGGAAACCGAAGTGTTCGCCTTCTTACCAGACCACGTCAAAAAAGTGCTTTCGGCGGGTATTTCGCAGCAGTACGGTACAGTTGCCCCAGCGTTTGTCCGGGCTCTTTTAGCTGAGATGAAGGCCCAGAGCTGGGAGCAGGAACTTGCCGACAAGCGTCAGGAACTCGCTAGCATGTTGCCTAGTTATGCCAGCAAAGGCGGCGCGGATCGCGTGGTATTGCGATTTGCGCTCGCGATACTGGCCGGGGAAGTGGCTCTGCGAAATGGTGTGTTCAGCAAGCAATATGTGGATGAGACAGACCTGTTCAATGGTGTGTTGGTGTGCGTTCTTCGTTGGGTGACCACTCGCTGGAATCATTTGTATGTGCTGGCCGATGCGCTATGTTCGCAAAAGCGCATAGTGCTCTCCGCGCCCAAAGCCGGTTTTCCACTGTATCGCCATAAGGAAAAAAACGGAGGTATGCCAACGTTGATGATTTCAAAAGCATTTTTAGAAGATGTTTTTCCGAAGGAAAATCAAGTTGAAATCATCAGCAAGCGATTCCAGGAAGATGATCTTATCTTTCGTTCTGATGTCGGGCGTAACACTGTAGGTAAAGAGCCGTACTACCACCTCAAAACCGATTGGTTGCTCGAACATCAGATTGCATGGTGTGAAGAGCGGGAGCGCTTCGAGGTAATTCAAGAACCTGAGATGTGAGGGCTTTAGCCTGATCGATTTGACCTGAATCGTCCCTCCGGCGTGCGACCGTTCACCCACTCTGCACTAAGCCCTACGTTCTCCTGAGAAGACGTGGGGCTTTTGTGTTTTTGAAAGGCTGGTCAGTAACTGAAGTGTTCGCCCGGTACAGAACTGCCCCTGCACCGATTGTGAATCGGTACCGGGCGAACGGCGTTTAGGATAACGCAGCTCACTTTATCCCAACCCTTTTTTCGAACTCGACGGTCGCCCACACGGCGAGCGTTTCAGGAAGATTTATGTGATATCGCCGACATTCTGTTGTTCATAGCTGGCTGAGCAGGACTTTTACATCGCGTTTCAATTGCGCTTGCAACGTGGCAGGGCTGATCACCAGCAAGTGAGGTAGGTAGGCTTTTATCGTCGGAAGTAACTGCATAACATCAATGACATGGCTTGAAAGCAGCAAGCTACCGTCATCGAGTTCCATAAGCATGACTTGTTGGGGTAGAACGATGCGGTTCAGGAAGTTGTGGGCGATGCAGGCGGCGGCTTTAAGAATCACCTCGATCACCGGCATCGATTCGTCCGCCACCATGTGTTTTAGCTGAGCGATAACGCCTTCCTGCTGCGTGAACGTCTCAGCCAATTCTTCAACGTGAGTCATATTGGCAATCGGTTCAATGATCAGTGTGTCATTGCTGATCCCGGCAAGTTGCCAGTGACCTTTATGGTTGATGAGCAGGTAGGGTGCAATGACTACCGTTGCAAGACCACCCTGGCGTTGGATACTGGTGTGACAACCCTTGGTGATCGCTTTGGCCAGTGGCTTTAAGTGGTGATAGTGCGGAGTCTCTTTGTCCGGTTTAAAACCAGACAAGAGGAACACCGGCGAGCCCGTCGGCCACAGCCATTGGTTGAGCAGTGCTGGGTGATTGTCTGGGAACAACGCTGTGGCACCGACCTGCTCACAAAGGCGAAATAATGCCGAGGTGTTCGAGCGACCGAAATAGGTCGGATCCAGTGAGTAATGTTGGCCTTCTCGCTGCAACGGCAGGTAAGCCAATCTGACGTTCAAATCCCGTTGAATGGTGCGCTCGGAAACGTTGAACTCCTCAGCCAAGCTGCTGATGGATAGGCGCTGTCCGCTGTTGAACTTGGTCAGGATGATGCCCAATCGTTGGGCTAACGTATCGTGCTCGGCCATTTAGGAAAGGGTCATTGTCGTCGGAAAGTCATTGTCCAGTCGGTGTCCGACAGGGCGTGTCGAGCCCGATTTTCACGACATCGAACGGACGAGGTAAGCACTGTTGCTATTGCCGGTGCGGTACTGGCAGCGCGGGAAAAAAAGATGGGCTTCCAAGGCCGGTGACACCGCGTGCACCGCGTGACTTTTAAATAAAAAATAAAAAAGCTCAGCAATTGCTGAGCCTTTTCACTTCTTTCTATGACGTCACTTTCTTAGCGCTGGCATCGTAATGTGCCGGCGCTTTCCATTTTGTTAGCTTCAGCTTTCTCGGTTTGCGCCAGGTACTTGTCGAGCTCCGCTTCGGTGGCGCGTTGCCCATTCATGCTCGCTTCCAGTAGGGCGGTGGTTTTTGAGTGTTTCAGGGTCGAAGCGATATCTCGGTAGCTGTAAGGCTGCATCGATCGGCCTTGGTCATTGCTGACGTAGCTTGTGCCACCTCGGTTTTCACAGTTTTTGGCGAAGTACTGCATCCCCGAAAGTGACATTAGGCTACTGGCGTGAGACTGAACGCTGATCGATAGCAGCGATGTGGCGACGGCGGTAGCAAGAACGATTTTTTGCATGGTGAACTCCTGAGGGGATGTTGAGTGTCGCGGTGTTGTAAGCATGACGAGGTCGCCCGACAGGACGTGTCGGGGATTGGCTAAGTGGTTGCGGTCACGAGGTCACTGACCCGATTGGAGGCCACCCGCAGGTTCTCGGAAGCGAGGTGGGCATAGCGCTGGGTGGTTTTGTTACTGGCGTGCCCCAGCAGGTGCTGAACTTCATACAGGCTGGCCCCGTTGTTAATGGCCAATGAGGCGAAGGTGTGGCGCAGGTCGTGAATGCGTAGATGAGTCAGTCCGGCGACCTTCAACGCTCGCTGAAAGCATTTACGGGCGTTGTTGAGTGGCTTGCCGGGTTTAGCACCGGGGAAGAGATAATGGCCGCAACTTCTTCCGGGCAATTCGTTGATGACGGCCAATGCCGTTTCGCTGAGCATCACAAAGCGTTGCCGTCCGCTCTTGGTGATTGGCAGGTTCCAAAGCAGCCGTTCCTGATCAATGTCTTCCCATCGGGCCTGTAACGCTTCTTCGCGCCGTACACCGGTGAGCAGCATCAGCTTGATGGCTTTGGCGGCAATCTGGTTTTGCTCGGTACTGAGGACCGCCCACAATCGCTTAGCCTCATCAATGCTGAGGAAGCGCTGCGATTGGTTGTTCTCGGTGTGCATACGAATACCCGTCGCCGGGTTGGTGTCGAGGTAACCCCATAAGATGGCGAGGTTGAAACTCCGCTTGAGAAGGGCGAGATGTCGGTTGGCCGTTGCTGGAGATCTGCGGCTGATGAGTTCGTCGTGGTAGCGTTGGATCTCCTGTCGGCTGATAGAGGTAAGCGGGCGAGCACCAAACATCTCGAAGAGATGGGTTTTGAACTTTGAGTCATCGCTGTTAGCACTGCGCTTGCTGGCGTAGGCGTGGGGCAGGTAGTGGTCATCGATGAAGCGGCGAAAGGTCATCCCTGATTCGACAAGCGTTTCTTGCGGATCAATGCCGTTTGAAAGTTGAGCCCTGTGTTTGAGCGCCAGCAAGCGGGCATCGGCGACGTCCAGCTCACCATAATTCCCCAGCTTCATGCTTCGCTGTCGCCCGGCATGTCGGTAGCGCAGATAGAAGAACTTGCGTCCTTGTTTGTTGATCAGCAGTTTTAGGCCTGAGACTTCAGTGTCGGAATACTCACTCTCCCTGGCCTTGGCATCGGTGGGTTGCGGTGGCAGGGCGTCAATCACACGCTTGGAAAAGCGGATGAGTTTGCTCATAGGGCACCTTTTCTGACGCGCGTTTGGACTATCCCTGAGTCAGCTCAGAAAGCTGAGCCAGGGAAGTCATCAGTGGTCGGTGTTGTTGGGTTAATGGGATGGTTAACTTGGTGCTGCGGATTGCGCCCGTCGCTCCGGTGCATTTCCGGCGCTTTCGGTAGCTGTGCCTGTCAATGCGAACTCCATTGCGCGAGTCGCGAGCTCAACTCTGATCGAAGATTGAGTGCTTTCGGAATCAGTACCTCCACGGAGAGCAGGTCAGACAGGAGGATGACTGCGGTATAGAAATGGCCGTGGTCTTCGACGACTTCAAATGAAGCGACTGGATCATAGGGACTTTGCAAGAAGCTTCTTACGCCGAGGAATAGCCCTTTGTCGTAGGGGTCATCGCCTTCGCCCCAGACGGCAAACCAGCCGAGTTCATCGGGTTGCCACTGTGTGCCATAACCTTGTAGAGCCCGAAACTGGTTCTCTACCCATTGGCGCATATCGTTGTCCAGGATTTGGGCAGTCGCTTCACTCTGACGAATCAGCAGCATGCTCTGTCTCCTGGGTTTTCCCTTGCTCCGTGTTTGGCTCCGTCGAGGAGTTGTTCGCCTGCGCTGTGGATAGGATCGGCTTACCATCAAGCCGAACACGCATAGGCTTACCTTTGAGTGCAAGCACAGCTTTTTTCCAGCTGCTAGCGTCGTCAAGCACACGCAATTTGGATTCAAGCTTCCCATCTCTGCCCAGTAGCTTTTCAGCCAGTAGGGCGGCAGCAAGGAACGGAGCGTTATTGCTGGAGCGTCCTGTAAAGACTGGTAGGAGTACTTTGCTTGGGAACGCTTCTGCCCGTTGACCTAGGCTTTCCAGTATTTCGAGGAGGGCATCGGTATTGATCCACTCTCGGCTGAAGTAACCTTGACTGCCACTGTCGATCAACGCAATGAACACCTGTTTTCTGTCGGTTGAAAGGGCGAGTTGATAGGTGATCTTTCCTTCGGCACCGGAACTCAGTTTTGATGCTTGGGCTTCTTTTACCGCGATGAGATCCATAAAGCTGGGTTCGACGGCTTTGGTTCTGCTCATATTATTTCCCAAGTGTGTCGACGTGACGGGCTCAGTGTCCGCTCAGGCGGGTTGACGGCGTGGTCACGTTGATTAGTCTATTTTGAATACCCTCCAATCGCTTAGATAAGGGGGTATTAACGAGGTTAAGGCTATGAAGCCTGTGCAACGTGGGCTTTAGTGTGAATGCGGTTTAAACGCCTACTTTTCGCGGCAAAACGTACAGAACAGATCGTAGATACTGATGGCGGCTTGAACTCGCGGGTCAGGGATGTTTCGGCCTGTATCAACGGCGCTGGAAATCCAAGGGTTTTTGCATGTGCACATAGATATCTCCTGAATACTCACCCGACAGAGTGTTGGGATCATAGAAATATATCTGCGTGAATTTGGCGTAAATACGTTTTGCTCAGGACTTACAGGGGAGGAGTGGATGCACCTGTTTTGTGCAGGATATTCAGGGCTTTTATTTTGGGGCTGATTTTTTTGAACAATACTATAGGGGGCTTACAAAAAGTGGCCCGGCATTGAAAGAGCTACGAAAAATGAAAGATGTGATGATTTATGAGTTGGTCAATACTAAAATACGTGATGCGCTTGATTTGACCTCAGTGGAAAATTTGATATGGGAGTCGATTGCTTTTACTTATCCCGAGGCTACTAATATCGTGGTTTTTGACAGTTTTTATAGTTTTACAATTCCTGTGTTATTAAAGGGCGATAAAATTAAAAAAGCTCAACATTTAGGTCGAGTGATAGCGAAAAAAATGCCAGCGCTTGCCCAGTTGGCGATGCGTAGCTATGAGTCAAAAGATCACGCAAAAAGTAACCAATTGTTCAAGGCGGTGAAAGGGGCTCGGCGTTTGGACTATTGCCGTACAAAGCTTGAGGAATCAGGGGTGTACTAAAGTTTATTGGTGATTTTTTAACTTGCTGTCTTGGTGCAAAGGATAAATATTGCTGTGAGATGTCATGCATCCCACAGCAATATGGCGACGGGTACTTCATTTATCTTGACTGATTACCTTAGCGGATACGCATAAGGAATACAGTTGCACTGCCACAGGTAGTTTTCTTTTGGAGTTAATGGCTTTAGGCCTGAATAACAATTGCCGCATCCCAATCAGTTACTCGTTGGTCTATTTCTTCAATTGAGGTCCAGGCGACAGCTCCATTTGGGAGTTGAACGCCATTAAGCTCTAATATGCCATCAAGTAATTGTTTGGTTATATTAAATGCGGCGGGGTCTGATTTTAGGTGGTTTATGCAATTTTCTGGTTTTTCACTGTCAACTACCTCCGCAAAATATGCTTCTTCGAAATTGACGATTGATGCAATTACACGAGAGTTTGCGGACATCTGGTTCAGTATTTTTTCGTTATTCGTCCATGCTGGATTTCGGATGTCCGTGATTCGATAGACAGTCGTTCCGTTGATGCTTGCAGCTCTATCCTTGACTTTTGACTTTGTGCGTTGACGGTCAGTGTCGTGAAGCACGTAGTAGCGAGCTTGAAAATGATTCAGAATTTTCATCATTGAAGCTACGGTGACTTTCCCCCTTGCGCGAATTATATTCAGGTCATGGTAGTCATTGTTACCAATTTCTAGCTCTTTTTGCTTTATGTAATTGAATGCCGCGTATTCGGTGTCCCCTTCAACTACTAGTATGTTTCCGCCAAAAAAAGCATCGGAAACATGGGAGTCAAAAAGGTTTATAAGCTTTAGATTTTCTTTGTCATCTTCGTCCAGTTGGGCTTGGGATGGACGGAATAAAGTGGTGGCCTCAATATGATCCTGTGCGTTCTTCTCCACCCTAATGATAGTCGTATGGTCTTTGCTTAGGTCGATAAAGCTAGGCGAATGAGTCGTTATCATTACCTGCCAGTTTTCATTATCTGGTAAGGAGTATAGGACATCACGAGCATTCTGAATTGCCTTGGGATGGAGGCTTACTTCGGGCTCATCCAATAGCAAAATGTGAGCAGTGTTAGGGCCTACCGGCTCGTGCAGTGTCTTTGCTTTACCTGAGGCAGGTCTTGCGCGAACACCTTTGTCGGCTAGCAATTTTAATATAGTCCACAGGGCTGTTCTGCGAGTTCCACTGCCTTGCTTTTCTAAAGGTAGAGAAACTCCATCTATGAGCCCCATCTCGATATCGAATTCTTCACCTAATAAGTCAATTGCAATTGGTGCCGTACTTTCCGGTGAAATAATCTTCAATTCATGATTGGGAAATATTTTTTCTAGGATTTGGTTTGCTTGCTCTTGAATTACCACCACGCTTGCTTGTTGGGATATCTTGGATTCATTGCGTAGCGTTATGAGGTTTTGGACAATTGTATCGTAGCGTGAGAGTTCATCATCTTCGTTTTGCTTTAGAGTTTTTATATTTTCTTCGAGGACTGTTTTTAGTAAGGATGTGATTGCTTTTGCTTGTACCTCTGGGTTGTCAAAGGTATTAACTCTATGAGGCTTCGGTCGGCGGGATTTTGCGACGTTATTTGCTCCCCATGGCATGGTCTCACCATCTGCTGCGATAGCCCATCGTCCATGATTAATATTGAAGCCGATTCGTTTTGGTTCGGCGTTGACGTTAGTCCAAGTCCACTTCTCTTTGATTAAATACTTCCCATCACCTAATACTGTGCACCAATTTTCGCCGGGTTTGTTTTCGTCAGTGGCTATGGAGTGAACCTCAATTTCAGGCAGGTTCTCTGGAGAAACAATTCTATTATGGAATTCATCTTCGTTCAGTTTTAGGCTGTCGGCTACAACTTCAAATGCCCTGAGTATTGTACTTTTCCCAGCATTGTTGGCGCCAACCAATATCACAATTTTATCGATATCAATTGAAATTCCTTGTGCGCCAATACAACCGAAGTTCTTTATCTTAAGAGTTGTTATTTGAGGTGTTGGCATTTCCACATCCTTGTAATTTTTGAGTGAGACGGACTGTGATGTCAGAGACTATTGCTTTGAAATCATGCTGTCTACGTGCTCAGCTCAAAATTAGTTAAGGCTTAGAGGGGTTGCAGGTTGTTTATGGCTTAGATGGATTCTGATGGGGAGACCTGCACCGAGGCACGGATTAAAATAGCCGTAAAGCATAGAAGATCTACGGCGGTTTGCAAGTTGTGTAATTGTGTGATGAGTATTAGTTTGCGCTAGGCTTAACTTTTCCTAATTACAAAATAAACCATAGAAGGAAAAAGTTAAGCCATATTTAGATATCGCTGCCTTACCGAAGATCAGGCCTTGCTCAAGATTTCGAGTCTCACAAGAAGTTCTGGTTCACTTCTGAACCATATATCCGAACCTCGTGCGATTTCACTGATCCTTTTTTTGAAGGGGGAAGAGTTTCGGTCCTCAAATGCGGTTATCATTCGGACGTGGCTCTCTGGAATTCCTGCATCAGCAGCAATCTTTAGCAGGGACTCCTTACGTAGCTCAGTAATGGGGCCGTCACTGTGCACGACTTCGATGAATGTAAGTCGAAGTCCATCTTTATGACCCGTGTCAGCAGCCACAATATCAGGTAGTTCCGCAGACGAGGAAATATGCAAATCAATATCCTCCGCCTCCCCTGAAAGCTCTCGGAATGTTTTTCTTTCTGACGTGCTTATATGAACAACTACTGGTTCAATCATGATCAGCTTAAGTAACTCTTCGCAAACGTCGCGTGTGATTACAGAAGCCTCACCAGGTGGTAAACGTAAAGTAGTGCCGGTGGTCGGTAGCGTGACTGCTACTTGACCTTCTTTGGCTCCAGTTCTTCTGAGAAGGCGCATTCTTTTAAGAATCATTGGATCTAGGTTCTGTTCCTGCCAGCGTCCAATGAGTTCGGTCAGACTTGCGTCATCAATTGAGGGGTCAAAAAGTGCTGCGAATTTTTCTGCTAAGCAGTAGATCGGTGCAGGAGAGGTCGTTGGCACCCCTTCACGTTTTACGATTAGGCCAATTGGTATTGCCCTGTTTCTGATTAAGTCGTCTCGAAGCGGCTCTCGGGTATTGTCGGCATACCATTGATCTACCGCTTTGTACCCTGGTGTGTGGCATGTCGCGATCCACAGGAGTCGTTCCTCATTGGAGTTCTTCTCTGACTGAGGATGCCCAAACCGAATCACCGTCGAGGGGCGAAAATAACGCTCCATGCCTTCAATAAAGGCGCCATACAGGCATACAAAAACCATTCTTGTTGCCATGTCGCCGACCAATATTGAGCGGTCCGGAAAAGTCTCAGGGAAAATCAAAGCGAGGCGATCGCGTACAAATGGGAGGGAAACAAACGGCGGAAGGCTGGACATCAGGATTCTCCTCATTGGGTGTGAGAAGAATCCTATCAATGCATTTTGTTAGCTGCAACTAAAATAAAATAACTTCAGCTCTGGAGTGGATTTTTCTATAACGCAGCTATGGCCTGTCTTATCTCTAGCACCATCGTAACGGCTTGATCTGCCTCAGCTAGTGTCGGCGTATCAGGTAGCAGATTCCCTATAGCTACAAGCGATTCAAGTGATGGTAGGCGGAGCTTCCGCAGCTCAGTTGCATTCACTTGCGTGCTACCGGAAACCGCTCGGAAATGGGCGTCTACTACGGTGCTGTTGAGAAAGGCTGCGAGTCCTATGGTCTCCGAACGAGTGAGCTCTCCTCCTGGGCGGTGGATGTAATTCAGATGATTTTCTAGGCCAATGAACTCGCCAGGCAAGCTCCCAGCAAGGTACGGAGCTGCTGTCACCCGCCTAATATCCTCTTTGGGGCTGAAGCGTCGCATGACCACGTAGTTGGTGTTTCTTAGGAGCATCCAAGCGCTAGCCGCAGTGGAGAGTATGTGCTCGCGTTTTTTCTGTATTGGCCATCTGATGCCCGTATGTTTTACGTGCTGCATCCATAGCAACGGAACAGCTCCTCTGGCAAAGGATTCCAAAATGAATTCTTTGGAGCGAAATGGGACTACTGGACCAGTCGATACCTTGAGTCCGAGTGTGGCCAAGGTGTCGTGCCACTCCTCAAAATCATTTCCAGCATGATTTGCCCCCGCTGCCACCGGAATAGCGATTGTCATTTGGTCATCGTTGGCGATCACCTCGGTGGTTGGAATCGCGAAGAGCTCGGCGTCACGTAGGTCCAAGACTCCTTGACTCGTACTGAAGGCAATTTCTCCAGCGCGTAGCGGTTGAGCCGTAGCCCAAGCTATTACGGCCTCTTGTAGGATGGTGTCCTCGTAGAAGTGAGCTTGGCGGCTCTCAAAAAGATGCAAGGCATCGATGTGAAGGAAGTGAAGTAGATGCCTTCTCACAGCGGCGAAATAGGAGCCGTTGAGCCAGGATCGCGGGGTAATGAAACACCAGCGTCCTGTTGGTTTGATTAGGCTGGCGCAAGCTGCTTGGAACAACCCGTAGATATTTGGTTGGCCATAGACCGCGTAGCTATGAGCCTTGGCTCTAGGATCCACCTTGTTCAGCTTAAAATAGGGAGGGTTAGCTATGCAGACATCGAACTGCGGCCTAGCAGATTGCGCTAAAGGAGATAGCAGAAAGTCCCCAATTACGATGTGGCACGAAAGCGTCACGCCTGAGTCTTTTGCGGCTCGCCGTAGACGGTCAGCCAAGCGCCTCAGATAAGGCTTGAGTCGTGTATCTATCTCGTAAAGTGTCAGCTCTATACGAGAAGGGCGCTCTTCGCGCCTTAGAAGCTCTTGCACGACGGCGGCAGCGAGTATTCCCGCTCCTGCTGATGGCTCTAGGATGCTAACGACATCAGATAATATCCCGGTAGTTGCCCGCTGCGCCATGAACGTAGCTATAGGAGGAGGGGTCATGAACTGCCCCAGGCTCTTCTGCTCATCTTTGCTAAGAGACGAGACAAAGGCTTTTCCATTTTGGTGTGCAAACTGGGTGATTGGCATCGTTTTCTACGTAAAGAGAGAGTGGTCTGCTACTAGTCGGCTTCTAAGTCGCAGCGGAATTTTGCCTTCTTTCACCCTCTCTCAGGGAAAGTTTTCGCATTTTTTGCGACCGAGCGTTAGGCAGTCCGCGCATACCGCGTGACTTCTAAGCGCCTGGAGTGCGAGGCGCTAGAGAGTGCTCGGAGGCCCTGTGGCGTGCCTGGGGGAGCGAAAGGGCTGCGTTGGGGCGGACTGTATTGCCGACGCCTCAGCTTGTCTGAGGGAGGCTCTCAACCTGACAATTTAAATCAGGTTAAAACTATTCAGTTCTGGGTCCGGTACCGAAAGTCCGTTGAACGGCCTTCAATCACACTCCCGAAGCGCCTTGGTCCAGAAATGGTCCAGCGACTATAAAATCGCAGGCAATAAAAAACCCCAAGGACACATTGTTCCTTGGGGTTTCTCGGTATTTTGGTGCCCAGAGACGGAATCGAACCGCCGACACGGGGATTTTCAATCCCCTGCTCTACCGACTGAGCTATCTGGGCAACGGGGCGCATTAAACTGGTTTTTCAGGGGGTCGTCAAGCAAGTTTTCAAAAAATATTTAATTATTACCGTCGCTTACGTTCCGACCCTCGAAAATGCAGGATTACTCAGCCGGCGGAACGTAGCCGTCAGCCTTGGCGTATTCCTCGCCGGAGAAGTACTTGTCCATCTCGCCCTGAAGGTATTTGCGGTCTTCGGCGTTCATCATGTTCAGGCGTTTTTCGTTGATCAGCAGGGTCTGGTGTTTCTGCCAGTCGGCCCAGGCCTTGGCCGAGACGTGGTCAAAAATGTCCTGACCTTTGGCGCCCGGGAATGGAGCGCGCTCCAGAGCGGGCAATTCTTCTTTGTACTTGCGGCACATGATGGTGCGGGTCATGACGACTCTCCTGCGTTCAATACGGCGGCCGCGCGTTCGAGCAAGGTTTTGACCGGGGCGGCAAGGCCCAGGCGCGGCGGGGTGGCGAGGTTATACCAGAGCCAGTCGGCCTCGGCCACGTGATGGCCGGCCTCCTGGACCTGAACCAGCCAGGGTTCGATGGACAACTGAAAATGACTGAAGGTGTGCACTAGGCTCGGCAACGCCTGTTGGCTGCCCAGTTCCAGCGAGTGTTGCGAAGCCAGATGTTGCAGGTCGTCGAGGTCGTCGAGTTCCGGCAGGCTCCAGAGGCCGCCCCACAAGCCCGTGGAAGGGCGACGGTAAAGCAGAATCGCGCCTTCGCCGTTGGCGAGCATCGGCATCAGCGTACGCTTCTGTGGCACGGCTTTGCGCGGTTTGGGGACCGGGTAGCGGGTTTCCAGGCCGAGCATGTGCGCTTCACAGCCCTTTTCCAGCGGGCACAGCAGGCAGCTCGGTTTGCTGCGGGTACAGAGCGTGGCGCCCAGATCCATCATTGCCTGGGTGTAGGCGTTGACCCGATCATGGGGCGTGAAGCGCTCTGCGTTCGCCCACAGCTGTTTGGCGACCTTCGGCTCGCCTGGATAACCCTCTTGCGCCGTAAACCGCGCCAGGACGCGTTTGACGTTGCCATCGAGGATCGGCGCCCGCAGGCCCATGCTCAGGCTGGCGATGGCGCCGGCCGTGGACAGGCCGATCCCCGGCAGCTCAACCAGTTTTTCCACATCCCGCGGAAACTCGCCGCCGTACTCGGCGACGACGATCTTCGCGGTCTTCTGCAAATTGCGCGCGCGAGTGTAGTAACCGAGGCCGGTCCACAGGTGCAGCACTTCGTCTTCCGGCGCGGCGGCCAAGGCTTCGACCGTCGGCAGCGAGGCCATGAAGCGGTCGAAGTAATTCAGCACGGTGCTGACCTGGGTCTGCTGCAACATGATTTCCGAGACCCACACCCGATACGGTGTGATGCCTTGTTGCCAAGGCAAGTCGTGGCGGCCGTGGCGGTCGTACCAATCCAGCACCGCCGTTGAAAACTGCTCGGATCTCATCGCTTGAACAGCCCCTTCAATGCGTTTTTCAGTTCAGGACTGACTTTATCGCCAAGCTTCTCGTCGATTTTTTCGCTGATTTTGTCGCCCGCCAGTTTGGTCGCGACCTGGCCCATGCGCTCGTTGTCGAGGCGGCAAGCCTTGGCGCCGAGCTCCAGCGGGCCACGGCAGCGCAGCGGCCACTCGATGCCGACAAACTTGTCGCCGACCTGACAGGCCGGATCCGGCATCGCACCGGTGTCACCTTCGACGATGATGCCGACGCGGTAATCCATACCCAGCACCCGCAGGTCGACGTCGCCGTCACCCTTCACGGTCATGCCCGGGATGCGCACTTTCAGGTCCGGGTTGCTGGCCACGCCGTTGCGGAAAGTCAGGTTGCCCTTGAGTTCCTGAAATGGAGTGTCCTTGCCGCGCGGCTCGCCGCTGAGGGATTTGCGGTTGAGGGTGGCGATGCCTTTGCACAGTTGCTGTTCGAGGTTGGCATTGAGCAGCACGCCGTTGTTGATGACGAAACTGGCAGTGCCGTTAAGGGTTTCGATCAGCGCTTTCTGGCTGTTGCCATTGCCGGTCAGGTTGCTGTCGAGCGTGACCAGGCCTTTGACCGGCGGATTTTTACCCTGGCTTTCGAGGATTTTTTCCACAGGCACTTTGCTGATGCGCGTCTGCATGTTCAGCGCCGGTGTCTGCTGGCGCACGTCGAGGGTGCCCTTGGATTCGAAGTTGCCGTCGTACAGATCGCCGCGCAGGTTCTCGAGGGTCAGCAGGCCTTCCTTGCCAGTGGCCTTGAGCGCCGCGTTCTGGATCGGCAGTTTCTCAAGGGTTAACTGGCCAAACGTCAGGTCGGCGTCCACATCAAGTTTGCTCAGGCGTTCCACCGGCAACAGGCGCTCGCTGCTCCACGCGTCTTTGGTGGGCTTGTCCGGCAGCGGTGTGCTGCCCGCGCCGGCCATGGCGTCGGCTTCGGTGCTGGCCACTTCGGCCTGGCGCACTTGCGTCGCACTGTTGGCTTCGGCGGATTTTGGCGGCAGGTAGCGGTCGACGTTGAAGGTGTCAGCCTTGAGCACGGCGCGTAGCGATTGCTTGGCGAAATCCTCCACGGCGATGCGGCCGGTGAAGGTGCTGTCGTCGACTTTCAGGTTGATGCTGTCGAACACCACGCTGGTCGGCGTGCCGGCAACGCGGCTGACCAGTTCTACTTTGCTCAGGCTGCCTTCAGCCATTGCCGGGAGTTTCTGGCCGATGCTGTCGACGAATTTCGCCAGGTCGAATTGGGCAATCGAAATGCCACCGTTGATCTGCGGCGTCTTGTCGAGGTCGTTGACCTTCAGTTCGCCGAGTGCTCGCAACTGGTTGGCGGAAATCTTGATGCCAGTCCATTCGGCGACGTTCGCCGCTTTATCCAGTAGCAATTGGCCCTGGGCTGCGAAAGTCATGGTCTTGCCTTGCAGCGGATCGCCGGCGACTTCGCCGGACAGCTTCATGTCTTCGAATTTGTAGCGTTGCAAGGCGCGTTCAAAGCGCAGCTCGCCATTGAGCTCGGTGCGTACCCGCAGAACAGGCTGATTGGTGCCGAGGAACGCGGTGAGTTTGACCGGAATGTTGGTCGAATCGTGGACCGGCCCGGTGCTCAGCTGGATGCTTTCGGCGCTGAAATGCTTGCCGGTTTTCTCGTCGCTGTATTCAACGCGGGCGTTGTTGACGGTCAGGCTGTCGATGTCCAGCCGAATCGGCTGCGCCGGTTTTTCCACTTGAGCGGTGGTTTCCGGTGCAGGTTCGCCAGGCGTGACGGGAGGCGCAGTCGGATTGGCAGTCGCCGGCACCTTGCCGATGTCTTCCCAGTTGCCGTGACCGTCCTTGTCGCGGTTAAGGCGCAGGTTCAGGCCTTCGACGCGTACATCGCTCATCTGCACTTCACGGCGCAGCAGTGGCAGCACACGCACTGACAAACCGAGCATCTGCAAGTCAGCGAACGGTTCGGTGGGCTTGGCCAGGGTCGCGACACTGGCTTCGTGCAATTCCAGGCCGAGCCACGGGAACAGACTCCAGCCGATGTCGCCATTGAGCGTCAGCTCGATGTGGGCCTTGTCGCGGGCAATCTGGCGAATCTCGTCTTTGTAGTCGTTGGGATCGAAGAGGTGGGTCAGGGCAAAGCCCAGCGCCACAATGATCAGCAACAGCCCGAGAAGTACCAGACCCAGGATTTTGCCGAACGCTTTCATGGGCGAGTCCTTGTAGTTAGTCGACTTCGAATTTAGCCGAGGAGTATAGCGCTCCGAAGTGGACGACCGGTCAGCGATCAGCCCGGCAGCACATCCAGCGGCACTTTAAGTTTGGCCGCCAGTGCCTGTGACTCAAGGTGCCCGGCAGGCGCCAACAGACGCAAAGTCGCACCCGATTGCGACGCCAGTTTCTGCGCTTCGTTCACCAGCCGTTCAGCAACCCCACGACGACGGGTGATTTTTCGTACACATAATTGGGACAGATGCCAGACGTCCTGGTGCTTTTGCAGGCGTGCCGCACCCAACAGACGTTCATTGAAACGCCCGGCGATCAACGAGCCGTCCCGCAGGCAGGCTTCGATCAGTTGCAGGTCACTGGCAAACGGCGCGAACAGCCAATCCGGCGCGTCGCGGTAAATCTTCTGCAAATCCTGCTGGTCCTGATAGGTGGCTTCGTTCAGCAGCTCGACGATGACAGGCATGGCGGATCCTTCAGTGGTACGAGATCGGATGACTTTTAAAAAGGTGATATCAGTTTGGCTTTTCTGTCACGTGCAAATGGTAACCTCTGCCAGTTCGTCCGTCCTTCTGTGACGTGATGTCGCACCGATATGGAGCTTCACCTCAAAAAACAGTCATGCGTGCGCATAAAGGCTGGGGGTGAGCAGTGGCTGGCGAACCATACTAATAATTGGGGGATACACAATGACCACGAGCATCACGGCGGACGGCCTCAATGCCGACCAGCCCTCGTTCCTGTCCAAGGAACGCATCATCGCCAAGCCCGGTTTCAACCGATGGCTGGTGCCACCGGCCGCGTTGGCCATCCACCTCTGCATCGGCATGGCTTATGGCTTCTCGGTGTTCTGGCTGCCACTGTCCAAGGCGCTGGGCGTGACCAAGGCAGTGGCCTGCGCACCGGACATGAGCTTCATCTCGCAAGTGTTCTCGTCGCAATGCGACTGGCCGATCTCGATGCTCGGCTGGATCTACACCCTGTTCTTCATCTTCCTCGGCTGCTCGGCAGCGATCTGGGGTGGCTGGCTGGAACACGCCGGGCCGCGCAAGGCTGGCGTTGTGTCGGCACTGTGCTGGTGTGGCGGTCTGCTGATTTCGGCGTTGGGTGTGTATACGCACCAGATATGGCTGATGTGGATCGGCTCCGGGGTGATTGGCGGTATTGGCCTGGGCCTGGGTTACATCTCGCCGGTCTCGACCCTGATCAAGTGGTTCCCGGACAAGCGTGGTATGGCAACCGGCATGGCGATCATGGGTTTCGGTGGTGGCGCGATGGTCGGTGCACCGCTGGCCGCCGCCCTGATGGGTCACTTCGCTTCCGCAGACAGCGTGGGCGTGTGGCAGAGCTTCCTGGTGATGGCCGCGATCTACTTCGTGTTCATGATCGGTGGCGCGCTGTCCTACCGCGTTCCGCCAACCGGCTGGAAGCCTGAAGGCTGGACCGCTCCGGCGAAAAAAGCCTCGAACGCGATGATTACCCATCGTCACGTGCACGTGAATGTGGCGTGGAAAACTCCGCAGTTCCGTCTGGTGTGGCTGGTGCTGTGCCTGAACGTTTCCGCCGGTATCGGCATCCTCGGCATGGCTTCGCCACTGTTGCAGGAAGTGTTCGCGGGCAAATTGCTCGGCACCGACCAGACGTTTGGTCAGTTGGACGCTGGTCAACTGGCTTCGATTGCCGCGATTGCTGCCGGTTTCACCGGTCTGCTGAGCCTGTTCAACATCGGCGGGCGGTTCTTCTGGGCGTCGTTCTCGGATTACCTGGGCCGTAAAAACACTTATTTCGTGTTCTTCGCCCTCGGTTTTGCGCTGTACGCGTTGATCCCGAACCTCGGTCACCTGGGCAACGTTGCGCTGTTCGTGGCGGCGTTTTGCATCATCCTGTCGATGTACGGCGGTGGTTTTGCGACGGTTCCGGCTTACCTTGCCGACCTGTTCGGTACGCAAATGGTAGGTGCGATTCACGGTCGTCTGCTGACCGCCTGGGCTGCTGCAGGCGTGCTGGGTCCGGTGTTGGTCAACTACTTGCGTGAGTATCAGCTGAGCATTGGCGTTGAGCGCGCCGCAGCGTATGACATCACGCTGTACATCCTCGCGGGCCTGCTGGTGCTGGGTTTTATCTGCAACCTGCTGGTGCGTCCGGTGGCCGACAAGTACTTCATGACCGACGCTGAACTGGCCGCCGAACAGGCGCTGGGCCACGACAAGGGCGCTGACAGCAGCACCGTGCTGGAGTGGAAAGCGGCGCCGGGCACCAAGCCGTTGGCGATTGCTGCGTGGCTGGTGGTGGGGAT
>NZ_JAVLRV010000001.1:303195-354001 GCF_055803035.1 Pseudomonas sp. 300
CCACATTTGTTTTGTATTCCGTCCGATTGGCTTGTATGGACATGTCTATCTCCGACACCCCTGAATTCCCTCCGTCAGCGATATCACCTCCCGTGTTTCTGTTTCCCGCCCGCGCCCCTATAATGGCTGCCTTTTTCGCCCAATGATTTTGCGGAGCTGGTGATGGCCGAACGTAAGGCGTCAGTCGAGCGCGATACTCTGGAAACCCAGATCAAAGCCTCGATCAACCTGGATGGCACCGGAAAGGCCCGATTTGATATCGGTGTTCCTTTTCTTGAGCACATGCTGGACCAGATCGCCCGTCACGGGCTGATCGACCTGGATATTGTCAGTAAGGGCGACCTGCATATCGACGACCACCACACCGTGGAAGACGTCGGTATCACCCTGGGTCAGGCCTTCGCCAAAGCCATCGGCGACAAGAAAGGCATCCGTCGCTACGGCCACGCCTACGTGCCGCTCGATGAAGCGCTGTCGCGCGTGGTGATCGACTTCTCCGGCCGTCCAGGCCTGCAGATGCATGTTCCCTACACTCGCGCCACCGTTGGCGGTTTCGATGTTGACCTGTTCCAGGAATTCTTCCAGGGCTTCGTCAACCACGCGCTCGTCAGTCTGCACATCGACAACTTGCGTGGCACCAACACCCACCACCAGATCGAAACCGTGTTCAAGGCATTCGGCCGCGCATTGCGCATGGCCGTAGAGCTCGATGACCGCATGGCCGGTCAGATGCCGTCGACCAAAGGCGTTCTGTAATGCAGACGGTCGCGGTTATCGATTACGGCATGGGCAACCTGCACTCGGTGGCCAAGGCCCTCGAGCACGTCGGTGCCGGCAAGGTCCTGATCACCAGCGATGCCGATGTGATCCGCGAAGCTGACCGGGTGGTATTCCCCGGTGTCGGCGCGATTCGCGATTGCATGGCGGAGATTCGTCGCCTGGGCTTCGATTCGCTGGTGCGTGAAGTCAGCCAGGACCGTCCGTTCCTCGGCATTTGCGTCGGTATGCAAGCTTTGCTCGACAGCAGTGAAGAAAACGACGGCGTCGACTGCATCGGCCTGTTCCCGGGCGCGGTGAAGTTTTTCGGCAAAGGCCTTGTTGAAGACGGCGAACACCTGAAAGTCCCGCACATGGGCTGGAACGAAGTGAAGCAGACGATCTCGCATCCGCTGTGGCACAACATTCCGGACCTGGCGCGTTTCTACTTTGTGCACAGCTACTACATCGCTGCCGGCAATGCGCGGCAGGTGGTGGGTGGCGGTCACTACGGTGTCGATTTCGCCGCAGCGCTGGCCGATGGCTCGCGTTTCGCGGTGCAGTTCCACCCGGAGAAGAGCCATACCCATGGCCTGCAATTGCTGCAGAACTTCGCTGCGTGGGATGGTCGCTGGTAAATGGCCGTCAAGAAGAAGCCGCCGATCCTGACCCTCACTCCCGAACAGGAGACCGAGGCCAATCACAAGATCAAGCGCTTCATGGAGGATCGCTTCGAACTGGACCTGGGTTCGTTCGAAGCGGCCGAAATCCTTGAGCTGTTTACCCGCGAAATTGCTCCGCACTATTACAACAGGGCGATTTTCGATGTGCAGACGCACCTCAAAGAGAGGTTCGAAAGCATCGAAAGCGACCTGTGGGCGCTCGAGAAAAACTGATTTTCGAGCGAAGCTGAACAATCGAATTTGAAGGTTTGCCAGATGCTGATTATTCCCGCTATCGATCTCAAGGACGGTGCCTGTGTTCGTCTGCGCCAGGGCCGCATGGAAGATTCCACGGTGTTCTCCGATGACCCGGTGAGCATGGCCGCCAAGTGGGTGGAGGGCGGTTGCCGTCGTCTGCATCTGGTCGACCTGAACGGCGCCTTCGAAGGCCAGCCGGTCAACGGTGAAGTGGTCACTGCCATCGCCAAGCGCTACCCGAACCTGCCGATTCAGATCGGCGGCGGTATCCGCTCCCTGGAAACCATCGAGCACTACGTGAAAGCGGGCGTGAGCTACGTGATCATCGGCACCAAGGCCGTGAAAGATCCGGCTTTCGTTGCTGAAGCCTGCCGCGCGTTCCCGGGCAAGGTGATCGTCGGCCTGGATGCCAAAGATGGCTTCGTGGCTACCGATGGCTGGGCTGAAATCAGCACCGTGAACGTTATCGACCTGGCCAAGCAGTTTGAATCTGACGGTGTGTCCGCGATCGTTTATACCGACATCGCCAAAGACGGCATGATGCAGGGCTGCAACGTGTCGTACACCGCTGCGCTGGCGGCTGCCACGCGCATTCCGGTGATCGCTTCCGGCGGTATCCACAACCTCGGTGACATCAAGTCGCTGCTCGACGCCAAGGCGCCAGGCATCATCGGCGCGATCACTGGCCGGGCGATCTACGAAGGCACCCTCGACGTCGCTGAAGCGCAAGCTTTCTGCGATTCGTACAAAGGCTGAGGACTGACCATGGCGCTGGCCAAACGCATCATCCCTTGCCTGGACGTGGACAACGGCCGGGTCGTCAAAGGTGTGAAGTTCGAGAACATTCGTGATGCCGGCGACCCGGTGGAAATCGCCCGTCGTTACGACGAGCAGGGTGCGGACGAGATTACTTTTCTCGACATCACTGCCAGCGTCGACGGTCGCGACACCACGCTGCATACCGTTGAACGCATGGCCAGCCAGGTGTTTATTCCGCTGACCGTTGGCGGCGGCGTGCGCACCGTGCAGGACATTCGCAACTTGCTGAATGCCGGCGCGGACAAGGTGTCGATCAATACCGCCGCCGTCTTCAACCCGGAATTCGTTGGCGAGGCTGCGCAACATTTCGGTTCTCAATGCATCGTCGTCGCCATCGACGCGAAGAAGGTCTCCGGCCCGGGCGAAACCCCGCGCTGGGAAATCTTCACCCACGGCGGGCGCAAGCCAACCGGTCTCGACGCCGTCGAGTGGGCGAAGAAGATGGAAGGCCTGGGTGCCGGTGAAATCCTGCTGACCAGCATGGATCAGGACGGCATGAAAAACGGCTTCGACCTGGGCGTGACTCGCGCCATCAGCGATGCGCTGGGTATTCCGGTGATCGCCTCCGGCGGCGTCGGCAACCTGCAGCATTTGGCCGACGGCATTATCGAAGGTCACGCCAGCGCAGTTCTGGCGGCGAGTATTTTCCACTTCGGCGAATACACCGTGCAGGAAGCCAAGGCCTACATGGCCCATCGCGGGATCGTGATGCGATAACGCGTCCGGAAAAACTTCCGGACCGATGTCAGTTGGCAACTTCAGCCTTGAGGGGCGCCGCCTCTTGAGTGCCTGCCGCAGGCAGCAAGTCGACCCTCGGCTCTGACGCCTGCCCCGATTTATCGTAGGCGATGGAGCAGAGCTTCCCCGGAAGGTCGTGGCCTGGAATGAAGAAATCCATGTCCACGTCGTTCCTGTAGTTTTCAGGTTGAACGCAGTCTGTCGTTGCGACGGGACCATATTTTATCGAATAGGTCCTGTGCGGCTCCTCCGCTTTCGCCAGGGCCACATAGACTTCGGTCACGATCGACAGATCTGGCGGGGTGGTTGGCTTGTTATCCAGTATCTCGACTGGCAGGGACAGTACATTTTTCAGAAGTCCCGATTCGGGTTTTTGCGTCGCAGAATCAACGCCGACAATGCACAGAACATAGAGACCGGGTTCACGCCCTATTTCGGAATTGATGAAAGCATTTGTTGAGCCCTCGGCATCGCTGTAGTGATGAGGGCTCTCGCACTCCATTGCCTTGCGCACGGTTTTATGACGATAGAAGCCGGTGCTGATGGAGAATCGGTAGTTCCAGGTCGGAATGGCAATTGAGCCGTCATCCTGATGTTTGACCCGTTGGTAACTTTCCAGCGTGGTAGCGTCGGTGTCGATGGTGAACGCCGGGAAGAGTTGGCAGGACGACGGCGGTTTTTTTGCGATCCGACCTTCCACGAAGCACCCATTGAGAAATGCCGTCGGATTACCGTATACATTTCCCGGTATTGCCTGATAAGCCTCTCCAACGGGGGTGCACGGGGCATCCACGCGGCATGGAACAAGGCTTTCATCAAAATTTCCTGTCCCGATCACTCCAACGATCTCATTGGAGGCGCGATCCAGTAGCGGGCTTCCTGAACCGCCTCCCCGGACATCCTGACAACGAGTCATGAACGTGTTGCGCCATACCCAGGCGCCTTCAACGATTTCCTGCGCCGGTTGCAGAGCACAGGCCGACATCCGCAGCGTGTTTTGATCAAAGCCATATGGTGCCCCGACGATCAATACGTCGGTCCCGTCTACGGGTTTTTCGCGCGCCAGTTTCAATGGCTGTATGCCATTCTCGATGAGCTTCTGCAGGCTGACATCCAGCTCGACGATGGCCATATCAACGCCTTGTATGCTCCGCCATGTCGTCGTCTTAAGCGGATAGGTCTTGAATGCGGTGCTGTCAGTGAAATAGTTGAATGTGAGGGTGCCGTTAACCGGTCTGTCTGTGACGATGTTGCCATTGGTCAATTCGATGCAGTGGCCTGCAGTAAGCACGTAAGCGGGAGTTCCTGGCCGCTCGGGTTCATCGCGTGTATCCAGAAGGGTCGCGGTACAGTTGCCTAAGCCGGTCGCCAGGCGCCCGATCGCTTGCCAGTGGTCGCGGGAGCCGTTGGTGTTTTCAAGCACTACCGAAGGCGCCAGGTTCTGCAGGCCTTCGCCATAATCACTGCCGTTTGCAAAGCACGGAGCGCTCAGTGAGCACATAGCGCTGGTAAGCAGTAAGGGGATCGGATTCATTGAAAGTGGTCTCTGATTAATATGAAAAAAACCGGCCCGTCGCCGGGTATTGGCAATTAATCAGATGCGGCGCGGTGGAGTGCGGTAACTATCTATCGCAGTGACGTGACACCCATTATTTTAACGATCTACATAAGGCTGTTATCAAAAGGCCAGTAGACAGTATGGCGGGCTCAAGGCACTCTTGGGCACGCCATGGATTTCGGTAGCCCGACATGATCAAACGCCTTCTTCTTGTCCTTGCCAGCGCTTATCTGTTGCTCATCAATGGAGTGCACGCTGAAGAAAGTCCCGACACCGATCTGGTGTTGCTCACGGAAAATTTCCCGCCGTACAACATGGCGAAGAACGGCAAGAACTTCGCTCAGGACGAGAACATCAACGGCATTGCCGTGGACATCGTCCGCGAGATGTTCAAACGCGCCAACATTACCTACAGCCTGACCCTGCGTTTCCCTTGGGAGCGAATCTATAAGCTCGCCCTGGAGAAACCCGGTTACGGCGTATTTGTGATGGCGCGGTTGCCGGACCGCGAGAAGCTGTTCAAGTGGGTTGGCCCGATTGGTCCGGACGACTGGATCATGCTGGCCAAGGCTGACAGCAAGATCACGCTCGAGACGCTGGATCAGGCGCGCAATTACAAGATCGGCGCCTACAAGGGCGATGCGATTGCCGAGACGCTAGCCAAGCAGGGACTGAAGCCGGTCGTTGTGCTGCGCGATCAGGACAACGCAAAAAAACTCGTCAACGGTCAGATCGACCTGTGGGCCACTGGTGACCCGGCAGGCCGCTATCTGGCGCGTCAGGATGGGGTGACAGGACTCAAAACCGTGCTGCGCTTCAATAGTGCCGAGTTGTACCTGGCGTTGAATAAAGACGTTCCGGATGAAACCGTCGCCAAGCTGCAAGCCGCGCTGGATCAGCTACGCAAGGAAGGTGTGGTGGACGACATCATGGCGAAGTATCTGTAGCCATCACTTCGATACAACCTGAGACGGAGCGGCCGGCGTCGCGCTCAAGTACACGGCACTTGTAAACACGTTATTCAGCGTCGCGCTTGTCAGCTGCTGTTCCCCTGAGGCGACGCCGATAATACAGAGCGCATGTGCGCCGCTTTGTGGCCCGATTTCACTATTGATGTAAGCCTCTTCAGCGCTGATGGCGGCGCTGTAATTGTCGGAAGCTTTGCAGTCCCTGGCGTTATGGACCGTTTTGTGGCGATAGAAGGGCGCCTCGAGGGAGAACCTGAAATCCCACGTAGGCAATACGATCTGCCCATCTGCATTTTGCGTTCTATGAACGTATGGCTTGAACTTCCAGGGCTCCGTGACAGTCAGCTCGACCGGCTCCAATGAACAGTTCGCCCCATCTCTGGTGAAGACACCGTCAGTAAAGCAGTTGTGAAGAAAGTTGGCGGAGTAGCTGTAGTTGAAACGGGCGGCCTTGCAAGACGTCGAGTGCTCACAACCGGGCGGCGCTGGGGTATTGCGCGACATCGCGATTTTACTGACGATGCCGGTGACTTCATTGGTGCGGCGGTTCAGCATCGGGCTACCGGAGCTGCCAGCGTAAAGGTCGCAGCTGTTTTTCATGGCTAAAGGGAACACCCCGGGATGATCGATGAATGTTCCGGCGGTTTGTTCAGCGCAGGCGCTCAATCGAAGCCCCTGTTCGGTAAAGCCACCCGGCGCGCCAACGTTAAGCACATCCTGACGCTCGTAGGTTTGATGGGGCGCCAGCTTGAGCGGGTTGACCCCGGCCTGTATCAGCGACGCCAATGTCGCGTCGACCTCCAGTACTGCAAGATCGGTCCCGACCAGACTGCTCCATCGGGCAGTTCGGATGGCGTATCGGCGCTTACGCTGTGGCATGTCATGAAAGTAGTGGAAGGTGACGCTGGCTTCCAAAGGCTGATTGGTCCGCGCCGAACCGTATTGAAAGAGCACGCAATGACCGCTGGTGAGCAGATAAGCAGGGCCAGTGGCTTGGCGGTGTCTGTTTCGCGTGTCCAGCAGAACGGCGCTGCAGCTCTCGCCGGATTGGAGGCTGAGTCGTCCCACGCCGCTCCAGGTTTCATAAAAATGTTCGCTGTTTTGCAGTGCCCTTGACGGTGAGTCGTTGATAGCGCCTTCGCCAAGATCGCGGGCCTGCACTGCGGAATTAGCCAACAGGCCAATCAGGCCGGCGAAGCAAAAGAAGCTGAGATATTTCATGTCCATTCCTTGGTGATGAAATTCAGGGTGAGCGCTATCGTGGCACGCGGCGGTGTACCGGCAGGTATAAATAGTTATCGCGAAATGGAGTGGGCTGCGAGGAACTACCGTGCGGTCGGGAGACGGTACTGGCCATCCTTGCCGTGCGCTGCCGTTGCACGATTGCCGCGCACACTGATCATCTGTTTGATATCGATCCAGTCAATGCCCTGAGCCTTGAGCTTGGGCAGCTCACGTTCCAGTACCGCCAGAGTCTGCGGATACGGATGCCCGATCATCACTGCAGAACCCTGCTTGCGCGCCAGGCTGATAGCCGTCTGTAGCTGAGTAAAAATTGCGGTTTCAGTGCGTTCATCATCCAGAAACACATCCCGCGATACACTCGCCAAACCGATCTTCTGTGCCTCGGCTGCTGCCACGGTTTGCGCGCTGGTTCGGCTGTCGACGAATAACTTGTGTCGGCGCTGCAAATCCGCCATCAACCAGGCCATGGCGGGTTGCTGTGCGGTCATGCGACTGCCCATGTGGTTGTTGATGCCAGCGGTATATGGCACCACCTTGAACGCCGTGTTCAGGCGCTTTTCGAGTTCTTCGATGGGTAACTCGGGGTGCCAGGCGAACGGCCCCGTGGCCGGGTCCATCGGCATGTGCAGGATAACGATCTTGCCGGCGCGATGGGCTTCGCGAGCGAATTCGGTGGCGTGGGGTGTGTCAGGCATGATCGCCGTGGTCACCGGGCCGGGCAGGGCCAGCACGCGGCGATCCCGGGGCAGGTTCTGCCCCAGGTCATCGATGATCAGGCTGATGTAGGCTTTTTGCGGGGCGGGCGCCGCGTGAGCAACACCCGCCAGACAGCACAGCAGACCGAGAACTAACCGCAGGCGCATCTCAGCGGCCGGAGGTGATGCTCAACCCTTTGAGCAGGCTCAAGGCCTGGGCCAACTGGTAATCATCATCCTGTGGCATTGCCTTGGCCTTGCCGGCGGAACCGGTCGGTTTGTCGGCGCCGCCGTTGCCATTGCCCAGGTGGCCTTGCAGATCGGCTTCCTTGAAGTACTCGCCGTCCTGCTCGCTGGTGATCTTGGCCTTGCGTACTTCGATGTCCGGGACGATGCCCTGAGCCTGGATCGAGCGGCCGTTCGGCGTGTAATACAGCGCCGTGGTGATCTTCAGCGCGCGGTCGTTGTTCAGCGGCAGCACGGTTTGTACCGAACCTTTACCGAAACTGGTGGTGCCCATGACCACCGCGCGTTTCTGATCCTGCAAGGCGCCGGCAACAATTTCCGAGGCCGAGGCACTGCCGCCATTGATCAGCGCAACCATTGGCACGGCTTCGCTTTCGTCTTTGCCGGTGGCGGAGAAGCGCAACTCGGAATTGGCGATGCGGCCCTTGGTGTAGACAATCAGGCCTTTGGTGATGAAGTGGTCGACCACTTCCACTGCCGCCTGCAGCACGCCGCCCGGGTTGTTACGCAGGTCGAGGATGATGCCTTTGAGCTTCTTGCCGTTGTCCTTGCGCAACTTGGCCAGGGCCTTGGAGACTTCGTCGCCGGTCTTGACCTGGAACTGGGTGATACGGATGTAGCCGTAGCCGGACTCCAGCAGTTGGCTCTTCACGCTCTTCACCTGAATGATGGCGCGGGCCAGGGTCACGTCGAACGGCGTGCCACCATCGCGAACCAGGGTCAGGGTGATTTTCTGGCCGATCTTGCCGCGCATCTTGTCCACGGCTTCGGTCATGGTCTGGCCGCGGGTCGGCGCACCGTTGATCTTGACGATGAAGTCGCCGGCCTGAATGCCAGCCTTGGACGCCGGGGTGTCATCGATAGGCGAAACCACCTTGATGAACCCGTCTTCGGCGCCGACTTCGATGCCCAGGCCGCCGAATTCGCCGCTGGTGCTTTCCTGCAATTCAGCGAAGTCTTCCGGGCCCAGGTAGGCGGAGTGCGGGTCGAGGTTGCTGAGCATGCCTTTGATGGCGTTTTCCAGCAGGGTCTTGTCGTCCACCGGTTCGACATAGGCTGCCTTGATCCGGTCCATGACCTCGGCAAAGGTGCGCAACTCTTCCAGCGGCAACGGCGCCTTGGTGGTTGCCGCAGTGCCCGCAGGCGCGACCGCCGGAGCCGGTTGAGCAGCGAACGCCAGAGGCGCGCCGATCACCAGGGCGATCGTCAGGGCCAGCGAGGTAAGACGGGACAAATGCAGCATGTCGAACGAACTCCTAATGTAGGTGACTCAACGCCTATCCTTGCGCGCGGCACCATTGCGCCGGATCACTCGGGTGACCCTGCTGACGAATTGCGAAATACAGTGCTGGTGTGTCCTGCCCGCCACTGTTGCCGACAGTGGAGATGGACTCACCGGCTTTCACCACGTCACCCGCAGACTTGAGCAACGTCTGGTTGTGACCATAAAGACTCAAAAAACCGTTGCCATGGTCGAGGATCACCAGCAGACCGGCACCGCGCAACCAATCGGCAAACACCACGCGCCCGCCGTGCACGGCATGCACCTGGCTGCCGGCGGAGGCGCTGATCATCACGCCGTCCCACTTGGTGCGGGCGTCGTCGCCACGGGTTTCACCAAAGCGTGCCAGCAGTCGACCATCAACCGGCCATGGAAGTTTGCCGCGAGTTGAAGCAAAAGGGCCGCCGAAGGTCTCGCCTGAACTGGATACCAGTGCGCCGGGTGTCGATTTGACGGGTTTGCGTGGGGCGTCGGTGGCATCTGCTTGAGCCTCGGCCTCACGTAAACGCTTTTTTTCGGCTTCCTGCTGGGCAATCAGCGCTTTTTGCCGCGCTTCTTCTGCCTCTCGAGCCTGGCGAGCCAGGGTTTCTTCGATGGTTTTAAGGACTTTAGACAGGTCGGCCTGATCCTGCTCGCGGGCGGCCAGCTTCTGGTCGCGCGCCTTTACGTCGTCGCTGAGTTTGGCGAGGACTTGCTGGCGCTCCTGACGGACTTTGTCGAGTTCGTCGCGCTGGCTGTCGAGACTGCTCTTTTGCACCAGCAATTGCGCTTGCTGCAGGGCGATGTCTTTTTCGACATTGGCCAGTTGGCGCAGGGTTTCGTTGAAACTCTTCAACTGCTCAAGGCGGGCCTGGCTCAGGTAATCGTAATAGGTGAGGGTGCGGGCGAATTTTTCCGGGTTTTGCTGGTTGAGCAGCAGCTTCAAATACTCCTGGCGGCCGTTCTGATAGGCCGCGCGGGCCTGAATGGCGATCAGTCGTTGCTGTTCAGTGCGCGCGCTCTGGAGTTTTTTTTTCTCACCATCGAGACGCTGCAGCTCGGATTCGCTTTTCTTCAGCTCTTTTTGCAGGGCTTCGACCTGCTTCTCGAGCTTGCCCATCTCGGTCTCGGTGCCCTTGAGGTCTTTCTGCACGCCGGATTTTTCTTCCTGGAGCTTGCCCAGCAGTTTTTTCAGCTCGGCGATGTCCTGACGCGTGGCGTCCAACTGTTGTTGGGTTTGCGCGCGCTCGTCAGCAAAGGCCGGTTGGAGCAGGCAAGTCAGGGCAAGGGCTATCAGGACGCGAAGCATAGAGGCGGGTGATACCAGGGAAAGGGACGGCCTAGTATGCCCGCCCCACGCTGCAAAAAAAACGCCCAATTGGGGCTGTGTGATAACCGGCCTGCAAAACACTGAAAACTAGTGTGGGAGCTAGCCTGCTAGCGAATGCGGTGGGTCAGGCAACGTTGATCTTGGCTGACACTCCGCATTCGCTAGCAGGCTAGCTCCCACAGGGTTTGGTGGTGTTTTAAAGACCGATTACACCAGTATCGAAGTCCCGGTCATTTCCGCCGGTTTTTCCAGGCCCAGCAGCTTCAACATGGTCGGCGCCACATCCGCCAGCACCCCACCATCGCGAACCTTGAAATCACGCTTGCCGACATAAATGAACGGCACCGGTTCGGTGGTGTGAGCGGTATGCGCCTGGCCGGTGGAGGCGTCGGCCATTTGCTCGACGTTGCCGTGGTCGGCGGTGATCAGCGCTTCGCCACCGACTTTTTCCAGCGCATCGACGATGCGGCCGACGCACAGGTCCAGGCATTCCACGGCTTTCACCGCTGCATCAAACACGCCGCTATGGCCGACCATGTCGCCGTTGGCGTAGTTGACCACGATCACGTCGTAACGCTGGTTTTCGATGGCATCGACGATGCGGTCGGTGACTTCCGGCGCGCTCATTTCCGGCTGCAAGTCATAAGTGGCGACTTTCGGCGACGGGATCAGGATGCGCTCTTCGCCCGGGAACGGTTCTTCGCGACCGCCGGAGAAGAAGAAGGTCACGTGCGCATATTTCTCGGTTTCGGCGATGCGCAGTTGGGTCTTGCCGTTTTTCGCCAGGTAGTCGCCGAGCACGTTGTCCAGGCTGCCGGCGGCGAAGGCCGAGGGGGCTGGGATGCTGGCGGCGTATTGGGTCAGCATGACGAAGCCGGCCAGTTTTGGCTGACGAGCACGCTCGAAATCCTTGAAATCGTCTTCGACGAAGACCCGGGTCAGTTCGCGGGCGCGGTCGGCGCGGAAGTTCATGAACACCACGGCGTCGCCGTCTTCGACTTTCACCGGCTCACCGATGGAGGTGGCTTTGACGAATTCGTCGCTCTCGCCACGTTCGTACGCGGCCTGCAGGCCTTCCTGAGCGGTGGCGGCATTGAATTCGCCGTTGCCATCGACAATCAGGTTGTAAGCCTGGGCTACGCGGTCCCAGCGGTTGTCGCGGTCCATGGCGAAGTAACGGCCAATAATGCTGGCGATCCGGCCTTTGCCGAGGGCCTGGAAGGTCGCGTCGAGCAGTTCGATGGACGACTGGGCGCTTTTCGGCGGCGTATCACGGCCGTCGAGGAAGGCGTGCAGGTAGATTTTTTCGGCGCCGCGCTTGTAGGCCAGTTCAGCCATGGCGACCAGGTGATCCTGGTGGCTGTGAACCCCGCCATCGGACAGCAGGCCCATGAAATGCACGGCTTTACCGGCGGCAACGGCTTTATCCACCGCAGCGCAAATGGTCGGGTTCTCGAAAAACTCGCCGTCGCGGATCGATTTGGTCACGCGCGTAAAGTCCTGATACACAACACGGCCGGCGCCCAGGTTCATGTGGCCGACTTCGGAGTTGCCCATCTGGCCATCCGGCAGACCGACGTCCATGCCGCTGCCCGAGATCAGACCGTTCGGCACCGTGGCCCACAGGCGGTCCAGTACGGGCTTCTTCGCCGCATAGATGGCGTTGGATTCAGGGCTCTCACTGTGACCGAAGCCGTCGAGGATGATCAGGACCAAAGGTTTAGGCGTGGTAGTCATGGATTCCACTCGTGGCTGAGTTAAAAGAGGGCAATGGAAAAGGGAGTGGCAGTTTAAAGCGAAGTTCCGACGGCGTCACCGCCGGACGGGGTTTGGCCCACCATAGTGGCTGTGTATACTGGCCGACATTTTAACGCCCTGGAACCTCCTTCGATGGTTGCTCACCTGATTGAATTTGCCACTAACCACTATCTGCTCGTCGGTATCTTCGTCGTACTGCTGGCGTTGCTGATCGCCTATCAGATGCAAGGCGGCGGCCGCAGCCTGAGCACCGGTGAACTGACCGGGCTGGTCAACAAGGATGCGGGCGTTGTGATCGACATTCGTCCGGTCAAGGATTTCACCGCCGGTCACATTGTTGGCGCGTTGAACATTCCTCACGACAAACTGGCGGCTCGCGTCGCCGAACTGGAAAAGCACAAGGCCAAGACCATCATCCTGGTCGACGCCATGGGCCAGACCGCTGGCACTCACGCTCGCGAACTGATGAAATCCGGCTTCACCGCCGCCAAGCTGTCCGGCGGTATTTCCAGCTGGAAAGGCGACAACCTGCCGCTGGTGAAGTGATATGAGCAACGTCGTCGTCTATTCCAGCGATTACTGCCCTTATTGCTCGCAAGCCAAGTACCTGCTCGAGAACAAAGGCGTGGCCTTCGAAGAGATCAAGGTCGATGGCAAGCCGCAGGTGCGCGCCGCCATGGCCCAGAAGGCCGGACGTACGTCCGTGCCGCAGATCTGGATCGGCGAGCGCCATATTGGTGGCTGTGATGATTTGTTTGCCCTTGAGCGCGCCGGCAAGCTCGACGCCATGCTCAAGGCCTGAATGCCTTCCCTATAAGACCCCAAGATCAGAAAGGATCTGAGATGACTGACCAACAGAACACTGCAGCCAGCGAAGAAGAAACCGCACCGCAATTCTCCTTGCAGCGCATCTACGTACGTGACTTGTCTTTCGAAGCTCCGAAAAGCCCGGCGATCTTCCGCCAGCAGTGGGAGCCGAGCGTCGGTCTGGATCTGAACACCCGTCAAAAGGCGCTGGAAGGCGACTTCCACGAAGTCGTGCTGACCCTGTCCGTGACCGTGAAAAACGGTGAGAA
Source organism: Pseudomonas sp. 300 (assembly GCF_055803035.1). Taxonomy (NCBI): domain Bacteria; kingdom Pseudomonadati; phylum Pseudomonadota; class Gammaproteobacteria; order Pseudomonadales; family Pseudomonadaceae; genus Pseudomonas; species Pseudomonas sp. 300. The sequence goes on from NZ_JAVLRV010000001.1 coordinate 316,566, forward strand.
CGGCGAAGTGGCGTTCATCGCTGAAGTGCAACAGGCCGGGATCTTCCTGATCAAGAACCTGGACGACGCTTCGATGAGCCACACCCTCGGCGCGTTCTGCCCGAACATCCTGTTCCCGTACGCTCGTGAAACCCTGGACAGCCTGGTGACTCGCGGTTCGTTCCCGGCCCTGATGCTGGCCCCGGTGAACTTCGACGCACTGTACGCACAAGAACTGCAACGCATGCAGGCGGCGGGCGAGACTCCGACCGTTCAATAAGCGATTTAAACACCAAAGCAATTTCAATGTGGGAGCGAGCTTGCTCGCGAATAGGGAGTGTCAGAGACATCAATGTCGCCTGACAAACCGCTTTCGCGAGCAGGCTCGCTCCCACATTGGTTTGTGGCGTTATTTGAAACCGAGCTGGCGCCAGCCTTCGTACACGGCAACCGCCACGGTGTTCGACAGGTTCAGGCTGCGACAGCCTTCGCGCATCGGCAAACGCAGACGTTGTTCGCCGGGCAGGGCATCCAGCACTTCGGCGGGCAAGCCCCGGCTTTCAGGGCCGAACAGGAAGGCATCACCCTCGGCGAAGCTCGCGTCGTGGAACGGCCGCGAACCCTTGGTGGTGAACGCGAACATTCGTGGATGGCCAAGGCTCTCCAGACAGCTGGCGAGGTCTGCATGGCGTTGCAGGGTGGCATACTCGTGATAGTCGAGGCCGGCCCGGCGCAGGCGCTTGTCGTCCATCTCGAAGCCCAGCGGTTCGATCAAATGCAGGTGGCAGCCACTGTTGGCGCACAGCCTGATAACGTTGCCGGTATTCGGCGGAATTTCTGGTTGAAAAAGGATGACGTGAAACATGCACGGCTCCGAAGGTAAAGATGACGGGCATTCTACGCCGCAAGCGGATGTCCGATCGAAACTATTCCCCCGCGTGATGGCTTCGCTGGCGATTGTCGGGGTGATGGTGGGGCTGATGATCGGTCGCCTGACCACGCCCGACCCCAGCGAACTGCAGCAAGTCGACGTGACGAACGACGGGCTGGTGGTGTGGTTCAACAACGAGCCCAAGTCCCACGGCGAGTTCGTCGACGGTAGCCTGGCATTGCTGTTCGAGGCTGAAGGCAAAGCACAGAAAGGCCAGCTCAAGCTCAACGACAAGAGCGTGAACTGGCGCGTGCGTTTGAGTGATGGGGGATTGTTGCTGTCGGTGGTGGCGGCCCGGCCACTGCAAGGCGAGTGGGCCGGTAGCGAGGTCGATGACCGCTGGCGGCTGGAGATCCATCTCCGAGAGCAATAAAAGAGGGAATCCCCGGCCTGCCTGTACCAAGGTTCCCAAAACGGCAGGGCTCGCGCGTTGCGTCGTGAGCCCGGTGTAAAGAAGGAACCCCTGACCTGCCTGTATCAAGGGCCCCAAAACTGTTTGGGCTCGTCGCAAGTGCGGTGTGAGCCCGATGTAAAGAGGGGAATCCCCGGCCTGCCTGTACCAAGGTCCCCGAAACCGGGTAGTGAACTGAATCACTGAATGGACTATTGCAGGGGGCGTGCCAGGTTTTAACAAGTTGAAACAGAAAGCCGCTTCGAAACGCTGAAAGCCCCGGATTACGGGGCTTTCGTGTTTTTTCGATAAGGCTTGGATTGCGAACGCAGGCAGGATTTCGGATCAGTTGCCGTGCGCGATTGCGGTTCACGGTGCATTCAGGCGGTGCACGGCCGTCCCCAAAAGCATCGCGGGCAAGCCCGCTCCCACAGGGTTCAATGGTGTTCACGCAATCGTGAACACACTGAAGATCACTGTGGGAGCGAGGCTTGCCCGCGAATGGATTTAAGCAACGATGGAAATTGAAGGCTGATTAACCCTCTTCCCCTTCATCATCATCCCCACCATCTACCTTCATCCCCAATTCCTTGATCTTGCGCGTCAGGGTATTACGCCCCCAGCCCAGCAAAACCGCGGCATCGCGGCGGCGGCCAGCCGTATGTTTGAGCGCAGTCTCGATCATGATCCGCTCAAACGCCGGTACCGCGGTGTCGAGCAGGCTCGACTGACCGCGCGCCAGCGCCTGATCGGCCCACTGGCGCAGCGCTTGCTCCCAATTGGTCACCGGCGCCGAATCCTGCGGCAGGCTCAGCAGCTCCGGCGGCAGGTCGCTGATGTGCACTTCGCGACCCGAAGCCATCACCGTGATCCAGCGGCAGGTGTTTTCCAGCTGACGGACGTTACCGCCCCACGGCAGGTTCTTCAGGTATTCCTCGGTTTCGCTTTTCAACAGCTTCGGCTCGACCGCCAGTTCTTGCGCGGCACGGCTGAGAAAGTGCTTGGCGAGGGTCGGGATGTCTTCGCGACGGTCCGACAACCGTGGAATATGAATGCGGATCACGTTGAGACGGTGGAACAAGTCCTCACGGAATTTCCCGGCGTGCACCAGGGTTTCCAGGTTCTGGTGAGTCGCCGCGATGATCCGCACGTCGACTTTGACCGGCACGTGGCCGCCGACGCGGTAGAACTCGCCGTCGGCCAGTACGCGCAGCAAACGGGTCTGCGTGTCCGCCGGCATGTCGCCGATCTCATCAAGGAACAGCGTGCCGCCATCCGCCTGTTCGAAACGTCCGCGACGCAGGTTGGCCGCGCCGGTGAACGCGCCTTTTTCATGGCCGAACAGCTCGGATTCCATCAGGTCTTTCGGGATGGCCGCCATGTTCAGCGCAATGAACGGCGAAGCAGCCCGTGGGCTGTGGCGGTGCAGGGCGTGGGCCACCAGTTCTTTACCCGTACCCGATTCACCGTTGATCAACACGGTAATGTTGGAGTGGCTCAAGCGCCCGATGGCGCGAAACACTTCCTGCATCGCCGGCGCTTCCCCGATGATTTCGGGTGTGCGGGTCAGGGCGACCGGGACTTCCAGGCCTTGCTGTTCCTGGGCGTGCTGGTTGGCGCGCTTGACCAGGGACACCGCTTCGTCGACATCGAACGGCTTGGGCAGGTATTCGAACGCGCCGCCCTGGTAAGACGCGACAGCGCTGTCCAGATCGGAGTGCGCGGTCATGATGATCACTGGCAGCCGTGGGTGTTGCTCGCGAATCCGCGCCAGAAGGTCCAGACCGCTGGCACCCGGCATGCGAATGTCGGAGATGATCACGTCCGGCTGCTGGCGCGCCAGGCGGCTCATCACGCCATCGGCGCTGTCGAAGCTCTGCGTGGTCATGCCTTCCTGCTGCAAGGCTTTTTCCAGGACCCAACGGATAGAACGGTCGTCATCGACGATCCACACGGTTTCACTACGGCTCATGTCGATGTGGCTCCTTGTTCCAGTGGCAGAAAGATCGAGAAGGTGGTGTGGCCTGGATGGCTTTCACATTCGATCAGGCCCTGGTGCTGGCTGATGATGTTCTGGGTAATGGCCAGGCCGAGTCCGGTACCGTCCGGGCGCCCGCTGACCATCGGAAAGAAGATGGTTTCCTGAAGTTCCGCAGGAATGCCGGGACCGTTGTCGATGATTTCGATCTTGGTCACCAGGCGATGGCGTACGTGGCCGATGGTGAACTGGCGCATGGCACGGGTGCGCATAGTGATGCGGCCCAGGCGCAGTTCGTTCTGGCTGCTGATGGCCTGCATCGCGTTACGCACGATGTTCAGGACCGCCTGAATCATCTGTTCACGGTCGATCAATACGTCGGGAATGCTTGGATCGTAATCGCGCACCAATGTGATGCAGCCCTGGCTTTCGGCCTCGACCAAGTGGCAGACGCGTTCCAGCACTTCGTGGACGTTGCACATGGCCAGCGACGGCAACTTGTTGGAGCCGAGCATGCGATCGACGAGATTTCGCAGGCGGTCGGCTTCTTCGATGATGACGTTGGTGTAATCGCGCAGGCTTTCTTCCGGCAGTTCGCGGGCAAGCAACTGGGCCGCGCCGCGAATCCCGCCCAGCGGGTTCTTGATCTCGTGGGCGAGGCCGCGCACCAGCATCTTGCTGGTTTCCTGCTTCGACAGTTGCGCCTCTTCCTTTGTTATTCGCAGTAATCGGTCGCGCGGATGGACTTCCAGCAGCAGCATGGTGGCGCCGTTGGCCAGGATCGGGGTTACCGCGTAGTCGACGGTCAGCGTCTGGCCGGCGAGGGCCGTCAGCATCGCTTCGCGTTTGGTGAACGGATGCGCCTGTTCGACCGCCTGGCGCAGGGAGTTCAGTGCTTCGGTGGACTCGGTGAACAACTCACTGATGAACTGGCCATGGCTGCGCTGGCCGCTGATGGCCAGAAGCATCTCTGCCGCCGGGTTCATGTACTCGAGGCGCAGTTCGGCGTCGAGCAGAATGGTGGCGGTGGTCAGGTTGTCGAGCAGCAATCGATGCAGTGCGTCGCTAATGGTCATCAGGACCTCTTTTGGAGCAGGGCGTGCGCGTGAATAACGCGCCGATACCAGGAAAATGCAAAAACCAAACCAAGGCTCCGAAAAGAAGCGTTAAAGGCCTGAAACGGGCGTTTGACGCGCGCTTGCGTGGCGTTCTGCCAGCTTTCGCGGGTACTTTCGAACCAAAATGGGTTGGTATGTGAGTACGGTGCAACCTATTGCACCAATGTAGTGCGAAAAGCTGAGCGACGTTAGAAGAAGCGCAGGAAGGGATTTTTTTCTTCTTCGGGTTTGTCTTTGAGCGGGCATTCCGGCCGCTGGCCGTAGTCGGCGAGGGTGCAGGGTTTGACCTGGCGTTTTTGCGCGAGGGAGATGCGCAACATGTGGAACGGTTGATTGGCGGTGCGCTCGACGGTGCGGCCGAGTTCGTCGAGGATTTCCACCGACAGGTTGTGGCTGCCGCGGTCGATGTTGCTCAGGGCAAATACCGGGCTGGGGCCGGGCTCGGCGGTGGGCTGGCCGTCGAGCAGCAAGCGGTAGCGATGACCGCGTTGCAGGCCGGGTTCGCTGGTGATGCTGACGATCAACTCTCCGGCACTGCTGCGGATTGTGGCGTCGGGCTCGGGCACCAGTACTCGCAGCATGTCGTAGCGGAACAGGGGTTTGGCTTCTGCTTTTTTTCCGGCAACGACCGGAGGTGCGCCGGTCGGGTTGGCGGACATACGATTGCCTGCGGCGATCGGCACGCGCTTGGCATTGCCGGAGCCTGGCTGATCGGTGAAGACCCGATTGCCCTGGGCGTCGACGTAGGTGAAGACCTCGGCTGACGCGGGCAGCGCGATCAAGCAGGCGGCCAGCAGCCAAAACCTCACGGCTTATGCACCCGCTGTACCGTGAAGGTCACGGTCGGGCTCTGCTGCACGATGTTTTCCCCATCGATCACCTGCACCGCGAGGCTGTGCAACCCTCGATCAATATTCACCAGTTGCAGGGTCGGTACGTTGCTCGGCTGGCCGTAAGGTTGGTCGTCCAGCAACAGCCTGAACAGATGCGGGCCCTGCAAGCGCGGTTTGATCAGCACGTTGACGGTGAAGCTGCCGTTGTTGGCTCGCAGCGCTTCGGTGGTGGGCAAGTTGGTCAGCTCCAGCACCTCGTACGCGCTGCGCGGTTGTTCGCGGCGGGTGGCTTCGGCGGGCGCTGCTGCGGGAGTCTGGCGTTCAACGCTATTGAGCGGCGGCAGTTCGACCGGCTGGGCCTTCACGCCATCGGGAGGTTGATTGCTATACGCGGTGTTGCCGGCGGCGTCGGTGTACTTATAGATCTGCGCGGCGACGGGCAGGGCGATCAGCAGCAAGATGAACAGAAAACCACGACCCATAAAATCGACCAGAAACGAAAGCGTTGAGTTGCAGCATAGGTCAGGGCTGACGATTGACCCAAGTTGTAAACATTTGGGTATGGTTTGCCGGGGTCTTTCAGATACCGCGAAGCTCTGTGGGAGCGGGCTTGCCCGCTCCCACAGGGATCTTTGTCGAACACTGAATCGCGGGCACAAAAAAGGCCTCCCGAAGGAGGCCTCTTTTTGTCACGCCGCGTGTCGCAGCGCTACCGGATCAGCAGCTGTAGTACAGCTCGTATTCCAGTGGGTGTACGAAGGTACGTACCTTGATTTCTTCTTCGCTTTTCAGAGCGATGTAAGCGTCGATGAAGTCATCGGAGAACACGCCGCCTTTGGTCAGGAACGCACGACCTTTGTCCAGCTCTTCCAGGGCTTCTTTCAGGCTGCCGCAAACTTGTGGGATCTCTTTCGCCTCTTCAGGCGGCAGGTCGTACAGGTTTTTGTCGGCAGCATCGCCTGGGTGGATCTTGTTCTGGATGCCGTCCAGGCCAGCCATCAACAGTGCAGCGAAGCCCAGGTACGGGTTGGCTGCTGGATCCGGGAAGCGGGCTTCGATACGGCGAGCGCGTGGGCTCGACACGTAAGGAATGCGGATCGAAGCGGAACGGTTGCGAGCCGAGTAGGCCAGCATTACCGGCGCTTCGAAACCTGGGACCAGACGCTTGTAGGAGTTGGTCGACGGGTTGGTGAAGCCGTTCAGGGCCTTACCGTGCTTGATGATGCCGCCGATGAAGTACAGAGCGGTGTCGGACAGGCCGGCATAGCCTTCGCCAGCGAAGGTGTTCTTGCCATCTTTGGCGATGGACAGGTGAACGTGCATGCCCGAACCGTTGTCGCCGTACAGAGGCTTAGGCATGAAGGTCGCGGTGCGGCCGTATGCGTCAGCAACGTTGTGTACGCAGTACTTCAGGGTTTGAACTTCGTCAGCCTTGGCAACCAGGGTGTTGAACTTCACGCCGATTTCGTTCTGGCCGGCAGTTGCCACTTCGTGGTGGTGAACTTCGATGACCAGGCCCATTTCTTCCATGGCGTTGCACATGGAGGTACGGATTTCGTGGTCATGGTCGAACGGTGGAACAGGGAAGTAGCCGCCTTTGACGCCTGGACGGTGGCCACGGTTGCCGCCTTCCACGTCCTGGTCGGACATCCACGAACCTTGTTCGGAGAAGATTTTGAACATCGAGCCGGAGATGTCGGACTTGAACTTCACTTCGTCGAAGATGAAGAATTCTGGCTCCGGGCCAACGAATACGGTGTCGCCGATACCGGTCGACTTCAGGTATTCCTCTGCACGCTTGGCGATCGCACGTGGGTCACGGTCGTAGCCTTGCATGGTCGAAGGCTCGATCACGTCGCAAACCAGGATCAGGGTCGGCTCTTCGGTGAACGGGTCGAGAACGGCAGTGCTGTCGTCCGGCATCAGGATCATGTCGGAGGCTTCGATGCCTTTCCAGCCAGCGATGGAGGAACCGTCGAACATTTTGCCTTCTTCGAAGAAAGCGTCATCCAGCGCGTCGCGAGCCGGCATGGTCACGTGGTGCTGAGTGCCTTTGGTGTCCGTGAAGCGCAGATCAATCCACTTGACGTCATGATCTTTGATGAGTTGAACCGACTTCGACATAGTGTCCTCCGGGTGGCTTCGGGCTTAGTAGTGGATGCCCTTAGAATGTGGGTGATGCCGGCGCGAATACTCTGCCAAGGCAACCTGCCTCACAAGGGAGCAAATTGCATGCCAGTGCCCCACCATGGGTTTTTTGCCCCAATATCACGCTTATAAAGGCGCAAGGGGCACTTAAGGCAAAAATATCGCCCTACAATGTGGCGCTAAATTCGACAAATGACCCGTTTTGGTGCGCGCAAAACCTTCTGCACATTAACTGGTTAAACCTTGAGCAATTTCCGCTATAATCCGCGCCCCCCTTTTTCGGCTGGCCCAGCGCGCGCTGTTTTCATGAAACTAATCGTAAAAGTCTTCCCCGAGATCACCATCAAGAGCCGCCCGGTACGGATGCGTTTCATCCGCCAGTTGGCCAAAAACATCCGCACCGTGCTCCGCGATCTGGACCCGGCCGTGGTGGTGAACGGTGTGTGGGACAATCTCGAGCTTGAAACCCGCGTCAGCGAGCCCAAAGTACTGAAGGAGATCACCGATCGCCTGAGCTGCATGCCGGGCATCGCGCATTTCCTGCAGGTCGACGAATACCCGCTGGGTGATTTCGACGACATCGTTGCCAAGTGCAAGCTGCACTTCGGCGATTCGCTGGCCGGGAAAATTTTTTCGGTGCGCTGCAAACGCGCCGGCAAGCATGAATTCAGTTCGATGGATGTCGAGAAATACGTCGGCAGCCAACTGCGTCGTCAGTGCGGTGCTGCCGGAATCTCGCTGAAAGAGCCAGAAATCGAAGTTCGCATCGAAATTCGCGACAAACGGTTGTTCGTGATCCACAGCCAGCACAACAGCATCGGCGGATATCCGCTGGGAGCCCTGGAACAGACGCTTGTACTGATGTCCGGCGGCTTCGATTCCACGGTGGCTGCCTACCAGATCATGCGCCGCGGCCTGATGAGCCATTTCTGCTTCTTCAATCTGGGCGGACGGGCCCATGAACTGGGCGTCATGGAAGTCGCGCACTTCATCTGGAAGAAGTACGGCAGCTCCCAGCGCGTGTTATTTGTCAGTGTGCCGTTCGAGGAAGTTCTGGGAGAAATTCTCGGGAAAGTCGATAACAGTCATATGGGTGTAGTTTTGAAGCGTATGATGTTGCGCGCTGCTTCCCGTATTGCCGATCGGCTGGACATCGAAGCGCTGGTTACCGGTGAAGCGATTTCCCAGGTATCGAGCCAGACGTTGCCGAACCTGTCCGTGATCGACTGCGTGACCGACAAGCTGGTCTTGCGTCCGCTGATCGCCAGTCACAAGCAGGACATCATCGACCTGGCCAACGAAATCGGCACTGCCGACTTCGCCAAGCACATGCCGGAGTATTGCGGGGTCATTTCGGTGAACCCCAAGACCCACGCCAAGCGTCCGCGCGTGGAGCATGAAGAGAAAGAATTCGACATGGCGGTCCTTGAGCGTGCGCTCGAGAACGCCAAACTGGTGCCGATCGATCGCGTGATCGACGAATTGGGCCAGGACTTGCAGATCGAAGAAGTCAGCGAAGCACTGGCGGGCCAGATCATCATCGACATCCGTCACCCGGATGCCGCTGAAGACGAGCCGCTGGAACTCGGTGGCATTGAGGTACAGACGATGCCGTTTTATGCATTGAACGCTCGTTTCAAGGAACTGGACCCTACTCGCCAGTACCTGCTGTATTGCGACAAAGGCGTGATGAGTCGCCTGCATGCCCACCATTTGCTCAGTGAGGGGCATGCCAATGTGCGCGTTTATCGACCGAGCTAAGAGCCCGGGGCTGTTTGCCTGTGGCCTGCGTCACCGGCCCCCCGACTCTGCCGTCAAGCTGTAACGGCAAGGCCTGACTCTACTGTTAATCGCTGCCACGACCTGTCAGCACACCGAATCCTCTGATCGAGATACACAAGTGATCGAAAATCTACGCAACATCGCCATCATTGCTCACGTTGACCATGGTAAAACCACCTTGGTAGACAAACTCTTGCGTCAATCCGGCACCCTGGAGCGCAACGAGCTCAACGACGAGCGCGTGATGGACTCCAACGACCAGGAGAAAGAGCGCGGTATTACCATTCTGGCGAAAAACACCGCCATCAACTGGAACGGCTACCACATCAACATCGTGGACACCCCGGGCCACGCCGACTTCGGCGGCGAAGTTGAACGCGTAATGTCGATGGTTGACTCCGTTCTGCTGCTGGTTGACGCTCAAGACGGCCCTATGCCGCAAACCCGTTTCGTGACCAAGAAGGCTTTCGAAGCCGGCCTGCGTCCGATCGTGGTCATCAACAAGGTTGACCGTCCAGGCGCGCGTCCGGACTGGGTTCTGGACCAGATCTTCGACCTGTTCGACAACCTGGGTGCCACCGAAGAACAACTGGACTTCAAAGTCGTCTACGCCTCGGCCCTGAACGGTATTGCCGGTCTGGAACACACCGCCATGGCGGAAGACATGACCCCGCTGTACCAGTCGATTGTCGACAACGTACCTGCGCCGAAAGTCGACCGTGACGGTCCGTTCCAGATGCAAATCTCCGCTCTGGACTACAACAGCTTCCTGGGTGTTATCGGCGTTGGCCGTATCGCTCGTGGCCGCATCAAGCCGAACACTCCGGTTGTCGCTATCGACGCCGACGGCAAGAAGCGTAACGGTCGTATTCTGAAGCTGATGGGTCACCACGGTCTGCACCGTATCGACGTTGAAGAAGCAGCTGCCGGCGACATCGTCTGCATCAGCGGCTTCGACCAGCTGTTCATCTCCGACACTCTGTGTGACCCACTGAACGTCGAAGCGATGAAGCCGCTGACCGTTGATGAGCCAACCGTTTCCATGACCTTCCAGGTAAACGACTCGCCTTTCTGCGGTAAAGAAGGCAAGTTCGTGACTTCCCGTAACATCAAGGAACGTCTGGACAAAGAGCTGCTGTACAACGTTGCTCTGCGCGTTGAAGAAGGCGACTCGGCCGACAAGTTCAAAGTCTCCGGCCGTGGTGAGCTGCACCTCTCGGTACTGATCGAAACCATGCGTCGCGAAGGCTTCGAAATGGGTGTTGGTCGTCCGGAAGTGATCATCCGCATGGTTGACGGCGTGAAGCACGAACCGTACGAAAACGTGACCATCGACCTGCCGGAAGAATCGCAAGGTTCGATCATGGAACAGATCGGTATCCGTAAAGGCGACCTGACCAACATGGTTCCGGATGGCAAGGGCCGTGTGCGCCTTGAGTACAACATCCCGGCACGTGGCCTGATCGGTTTCCGTAACGAGTTCCTGACCCTGACCTCCGGTGCAGGCATCCTGACCTCGATCTTCGACCGTTACGACGTGATGAAGTCCGGCGACATGTCCGGCCGTCAGAACGGCGTGCTGGTTTCGGTTGCTACCGGTAAGGCTCTGACTTACTCGCTGGAAACCCTGCAAGCTCGCGGCAAACTGTTCCTGGGTCACGGTGAAGACGTGTACGAAGGTCAAATCGTCGGCATCAACAGCCGCGACAACGACCTGGGCGTCAACCCAACCAAAGGGAAGAAGCTCGACAACATGCGTGCTTCGGGTAAAGACGAAACCATCGCTCTGGTTCCGCCTATCCGTTTCACCCTGGAACAAGCTCTTGAGTTCGTGCAAGAAGACGAACTGTGCGAAGTCACTCCTAAGTCCATCCGTCTTCGCAAGAAGATCCTGGGCGAAAGCGAGCGTACCCGCGCTGCCAAGAAAAGCGGCAACTGAGTTTCGACTTAGTTAAGGCTTAAAAAAACGCCCCCGACCGCAAGGTCGGGGGCGTTTTTGTTTGTCTGGGATTTGTGCGGTGTTTGTGCCGGCCTCATCGCGGGCAAGCCCGCTCCCACAGTGATTTGTGGTGTTCACAAAATCCGAGTTCAGTGCCGAACCCTGTGGGAGCGGGCTTGCCCGCGATGAGGGCCTGTCAGGCCGCGAGATTCCGGATCAGAACTTGTCGAGGGGACGACGGCTGCTGCTGGTCTCACGCGCCACTTCTTTGGGCTTGTAAGCGCAATACCCCGGTCGCGGTCCGATCTTCGGGTGGTTGCGGCAAGTATCCGGGCGCTTTTCATAAATAGTGCACAGACGGCTCTTACGATCCAGGTACAGGCAATCGTTGTTGCTCATGCGCTGGAGGGTGAAGATCTCGGTCTTCTGGCTGTAACGCTCGACGATCCCTTCCTTTTGCAAACGCTTGGCGATGTTCTTCGCCGGTTCGCCGCGCTCGAACTCGTCGACGATGCCGATGCGAATCAGGTCCTTGATCTTGACCTCGACCGGCAAGGTGCAGCAGCTGGATATGCAAGAACCGCACATCGGCGCAGAGTACTTGGCCCAGGTATCGAGGCGATCGATCTCGGCGGCGGCGATCAGGTTGGGTTTCATCATCGGTTGTTACCAGCGTGTGCATCAGGGCGCGCGATCATACCGGGACTGGTGGATTTTTGAACAACCTTTCGCCAGATTTTTTTATTTGCGGCCAACCACACTTGAATTCCGGCACGGCCCCTGCATTGATTCAGGCACACGCCAAGCTAATGCCGACCTATCTCGCACTAACAGGAAATACTGCCGAACCAGAGCCTCTACCGCCTGTCAGACCGTCTAGGCTCAGACAACCCAAAGCTCGCTCGAGGTCCTATCGATGACTCAAGAACCACTTGTTCGCGAAGCAGAGGTGGCCGCATTCCGCGACGCCGTCTTGACCAAACTCACCTATGCGGTGGGCAAAGACCCGGATCACGCCTTCGACCACGACTGGTTCGAAGCCATTGCGCTGGCAGCGCGCGATCACATGGTCGAGCACTGGATGGACCACACCCGGCAGATCTACCGCAAAGGTCAGAAGCGGGTTTACTACCTCTCCCTGGAATTTCTCATCGGCCGGCTGCTCTACGACAGCCTGAGCAACCTCGGCCTGCTGGACGTCGCCCGCGAGGCCATGACCGAACTGGGCGTCGACATTGAGCGCATCCGCCTGCTGGAGCCCGACGCGGCCCTGGGCAATGGTGGCCTGGGTCGTCTGGCGGCGTGCTTCATGGAAAGCATGTCGACCCTCGGCATCGCCGGCCACGGCTACGGCATTCGCTATGAGCACGGCTTGTTCCGTCAGGCGATTGTCGATGGCTGGCAGCAGGAACAGACCGAGCACTGGCTGGATTTCGGCAACCCGTGGGAATTCGAGCGTCCCGAAGTCGTTTACCCGATCGGCTTCGGTGGCAGCGTCGAAACCGTCACCGACGACAGCGGCAAGTCCAGGCAAGTCTGGTCCCCGGCGGAAACCGTGCGAGCGATTGCCTACGACACCCCGGTGGTCGGCTGGCGCGGGGCGAGCGTCAATACATTGCGCCTGTGGCGTGCCCGAGCCGTGGAAGATTTACACCTGGAGCGCTTCAACGCCGGCGACCACTTGGGCGCGGTCGCGGAAGTGGCCCGCGCCGAAAGTATCTCTCGCGTGCTTTACCCGGCGGACAGCACCGAAGCCGGCCAGGAATTGCGCCTGCGTCAGGAGTACTTCTTCGTCGCGGCATCCCTCCAGGATTTGCTGCGCCGCCATCGCAACATGCACACCTCGGTGCTGACCCTGGGCGACCACGCGGCGATCCAGCTCAACGATACTCACCCCTCGATTGCCGTGGCCGAGCTGATGCGTCAGTTGGTCGATGTCTACGATGTCGCGTGGGACGCCGCGTGGCAGGTCACCGTCGACACGCTCTCGTACACCAACCACACGCTGTTGCCGGAGGCGCTGGAAACCTGGCCGGTCGGTTTGATGGAGCGGATGCTGCCACGGCACATGCAGATCATTTACCTGATCAACGCCCAGCACATCGACTCGCTGCGCGCCAAAGGCATCCACGATTTTGACGTGCTGCGCGCGGTGTCGCTGATCGAAGAGGACAACGGTCGCCGGGTGCGCATGGGCAACCTTGCGTTCCTCGGCTCCCACAGCGTCAACGGCGTGTCCGGGCTGCACACGCAGTTGATGCGCAAAACCGTGTTCTCCGAACTGCACAAGCTTTACCCGGAGCGGATCAACAACAAGACCAACGGCATCACCTTCCGCCGCTGGTTGTATCAGGCCAACTCGGAGTTGACCTCGATGCTGGTCGATGCCCTCGGCCCTGACCTGTTGGATAACCCGGAGGAGCGTTTGCTCGATCTGGAACCGTTCGCGGAAAAAGCCGCATTCCGCAAGGCCTTCGCCGAACAGCGCCTGCACAGCAAAAAGGCCCTCGCGTACATCATTCACGAGCGCCTTGGGGTCGCGGTCAACCCGGCGGCGTTGTTTGACGTGCAGGTCAAACGGATCCACGAATACAAACGTCAGTTGCTCAACTTGCTGCACACCGTCGCGCTGTATCAGGCGATTCGCGCCGAGCCGGAAATCGACTGGGTGCCACGGGTGAAGATCTTCGCCGGCAAGGCCGCCGCCAGTTATCACCAGGCCAAGCTGATCATCAAACTGACCAACGATATCGCCCGGGTGGTGAACAACGACCCGACCGTGCGCGGTTTGCTCAAAGTGGTGTTCCTGCCCAACTACAACGTCAGCCTGGCGGAGAGCATCATTCCGGCGGCGGACTTGTCGGAGCAGATTTCCACCGCCGGTTTTGAAGCGTCGGGCACCAGTAACATGAAGTTCGGTCTCAACGGCGCATTGACCATCGGCACGCTGGACGGCGCCAACGTGGAAATGTGCGAGCGCATCGGTGTCGAGCACATGTTCATCTTCGGCCTCAGCGCGCAGCAGGTCGAAGCGCGCAAGCAGAACCACGAGTTCAGCGCGGTGCCGGACATTGCTGCGTCCCATCGGTTGAATGACGTGCTGCAAGCGATTCGCGGCGGGGTGTTTTCGCCAGATGATCCGTCCCGCTACACCGGGTTGATCGATTCGCTGATCGACTACGACCGCTTCCTGGTTTGCGCCGATTTCGATTCTTACTGGGATGCGCAGATGCGCGTCGAAGCCCATTGGCACGATTCGAACGAGTGGTGGCGTTCAGCGGTGTTGAACACGTCCCGGATGGGTTGGTTCTCTTCCGACCGGACTATTCGCGAGTACGCCACGGATATCTGGAAAGCATTGGAGTAACTTTTAGCAATAAATGCGAGCAAGGTCCGACGGTTGTTGGACCTGATCGATATACTGAGCACCAGTTTCAGTGAGCGCTGCGCGCTCAATCGCGGGCAAGCCACGCTCCCACAGAATCTGCGTAAGTCTGTGGGAGCGGCGTTGCGACGATTCGACTTGCCCGCGATGACGTCAGCGCAGACGCCACAAGGCAATGGGCCGCTTAGGGATATCGACCATGCAATGGATGTTCATGCTGATTGGGCTGGTGCTGGGCTGGGTACTCGACGAGTCGTTCAGCGACGCGCTGCTGGGCGCGCTGCTCGGGTTGGGTATCGGCCAGGCCATACGCATCGGCCGTTTGGGTTCGCAATCGGCCGAACAGCGCGCTCTGCTGGATCAGGCGCAAGTGGCGTTGAATGCGGTCCAGCAACGCCTGGCCTTGCTGGAGATGTCTGGCCTCAAGGCGCCTGAAGCCAGCGAACCGCTTGCCGACGAGCCGGTCGCCAGTGAACCCGCCACCTCTCCTGTATTCATTCTCGAAGAAATCCCTGTCTCGACCCCGGAGATGGTCTGGGAACTCCCTCCCGAACTCGAGCCGGTCGGCGCGTCGGCGGCGCAAACCAGCCGTCCGCTGCCCGACGATGCCTGGAAACCTGAAGCGGTTGCCCGCGAGCCCGTCATCCCGCGTGGCCCGAACTTTATCGAGCGCGCCATCAGCGGCGCACGCAACTGGCTGTTCGGAGGCAACACCGTGCTGCGGGTCGGCGTGGTGCTGTTGTTCCTCGGTCTGGCGTTTCTGCTGCGTTATGCCACCGAAGGCATGGTGGTGCCGATTGAACTGCGTTACGCCGGTGTGGCGGCGGCGGCTTTGGGCCTGCTCGGTCTGGGCTGGTGGCTGCGTCATCGCAACAATCACTATGCGTTGATGCTGCAAGGCACCGGGATTGCCGTGTTGTACCTGACAGTGTTCGCAGCGATGCGTTTGCACCCATTGCTCGATCCGACGGCGGCGCTCGGGCTGCTGGTGGCGGTGACGGTGTTCTCGGCCATTCTGGCCATCACTCAGGACTCGCTGGCACTGGCCTGCGCCGCAGCGTTGGGTGGTTTCGCCGCGCCGATCCTGACGTCCACCGGCGCCGGCAACCATGTCGCGCTGTTCAGCTATTTCGCCTTGCTCAATGCGGGCATCCTCGCCATCGCCTGGTTCAAGGCCTGGCGGCTGCTCAACCTGATCGGCTTCGTCGGCACCTTTGGCATCGGGTTCGCCTGGGGCCTGCGCTCCTACACGCCGGACTTGCTGTGGAGCACCGAGCCGTTTCTGATTCTGTTCTTCCTGATGTACCTGGCCATCGGTCTACTGTTTGCGCGGCGCAAGTTACTGGAAATGAGCGACGCGCCCGAAGACGACAGTCGCGAGGCGTTGCTGCGCTGGTCGGCACGCAAGGGTGATTACGTCGACGGCACGATGCTGTTCGGCCCGCCGCTGGTGGGTTTCGGTTTGCAGTTCGCGCTGGTCCAGCATCTGGAGTTTGCTGCGGCTTTCAGCGCATTGGCGCTGGGCATGATCTACATGGGCCTGGCCCGCCTGCTGATGGGCGGCCGAGCGTTGTTGCTGGCGGAAACCTGTCTGGCGTTGGGCGTGATTTTCGCCAGTCTGGCGATCCCGTTGGGGCTTGATGCGCGTTGGACAGCGGCCGCCTGGGCTGTGGAGGGCGCCGGGATTTTCTGGCTCGGCCTGCGTCAGCAACGACCGCTGGCGCGCGCGTTTGCCTTGCTGCTGCAACTGGGGTCGGCGTTGGCGTTTCTCGGCGAGTTGCGCATCGGCGAAAGCAGCCTGCTCGATGGCGCGCCGCTGGGCGCATTGATGCTCGGCGTGGCCCTGCTGTTCAGCTTCTACCAATTGCGTAACGCCGCACCCGAGCAAACGTCGGAGTGGGAGCGCAAAGGCCTGCCGGTGTTGGCGTGCCTCGGCCTGACCTTTCTCTATCTGCTGGCGCCGCTGTTCTTCTTCACCCACGGTACGGCGATCAGTTGGGCGCTGGCGGGTCTGGCGACGTTGTTTGTTGGCCTGCGCCTGCAATCGCGGACCTTCCTGTTCACCGCATTTGCCGTCCAGTTGCTGGGTGGCGCGCTGTTCCTGCTGCGACTGCAAGGTGCGAGTGGTGAGTCGGGCGCGGTGTTCAGCGCGGGTTGGAGCGGTTTGCTCAGCGCGTCGCTGATCGGTCTGGCGTTGATCGCCGGTATGTTGCTGGCCGCGCGCGACGACATGGTGCGCAGCGACGTTCGGTTGTTGCGCGGTTTGTCGGTGGTGTTGCTGGCCGGGCTGGTGCTGATCAACCTCGCCGTGCTGTTCGTACTGCCATGGCAAACCGCGAGCGCGGTGTGGGCGGCCAGTGGTCTGTTGATTATCTGGTTGAGCCTTTATCTGAAGCAGCGTGTGAGTTTCGTCTTCGGTCTGCTGTTGCAGGTGATTGGCGGTGCGGCGTTCCTGTTCGCCGGGCCGGATCTGCTGGGGCCGCTGGCCAGCGAAGGCTTGAAGCCGCTGGCGCACAGCGGCTTCTGGACCCCGTTGGTACTGGGCCTGGCGGCGATGGTTGGCGCCTGGCGTCTGCAGCTCGGCAACCATGCTTCGGCTTTCGATGTATTGAGTTTGCAGCGTTTGTCCGAAGTGCTGCTGGTGTGGGGCGCGGGTTGGTGGGCGTTGGCGTGGATCAGTGAAGTGCTGCGGTTTGCGCCGGTGAATATTCAAGCGACGTTGCTGCTGACGGTCGCGGCGCTGAGCGTTACGCTATGGGCAGTGTTGGCGTTGCGCCTGAAATGGCCGTCGCTGGGTTTGCTCTGCACCTTGCTGATGCCTGCGAGCGGTGTGGCATTGCTCGGGGCGTGGCACTCGCGTTACCACCCTGCGGCCGATGTCGGCTGGCTCGCCTGGGCGGCGGTGTTCGTCGTGCATTTCATCTCGCTGCGGCGTCTGGCGCCGCTGTTGCCGGCTCGCGCCTTGAGTACGGCTCATGTGCTCGGCTGCTGGCTGTTGATCGGTGTACTGGCGCTGGAGTTGCGTTACGGCTTGCTGCTGTTGTCCGAGCAGTACAACGCCTGGCGTTGGTTGGGTTGGGCGATTCTGCCGAGTGTTTATCTGGTGTTGATGGCCGCACCGCGTGCCTGGCCGTGGCCTGTGTCGGCCTGGCCGCGCGAATATCGACTGTACGCGGCGGCACCGCTGGCATTGCTCATGCTCGGTTGGTTCTGGCTGGCGAACACTGTCAGCGACGGCACCGCCGAACCGTTGCCTTATGTGCCGCTGATCAATCCGCTGGAGTTGGGGCTGTTGTTCGCGCTGTTCGGCGTGTACGTCTGGTCCCGCAACGCCCTGTCGCAACTGGCCATCCGGCAGGACACCTTTGATCACGCCACGCAACTGATCGCCGGCGTCTCGCTGTTCGCGTTCTTCACTGCGCTGGTGATGCGCACGGCGCACCATTGGGGCGATGTGCCGTATGAGCTGGATGCGCTGCTCGAATCGATGTTGGTGCAAGCGGGCCTGTCCATCGTCTGGACCTTGATGGCCCTGAGCCTGATGATCGGCGGCCATCTACGGCATCGTCGCGAAGTCTGGCTGATCGGGGCGGCGTTGATCGGCGTGGTGGTCGCGAAACTGTTCTTTGTCGAATTGAGTAACCGTGGCGGACTCGCCCGGATCGTCTCGTTTATCGGTGTTGGCGTGTTGCTGTTGGTGGTGGGCTATTTCGCCCCGTTGCCGCCCAAGCGCGCCGACGCTGCGCGCCAAGGCGGAGCCGAACCTGAAAAACCGGCCCCGCAAACCGAAGGAGTGTCGTCTTGAGTCAGAAGCTGAACCTGGTCTGGTTGGGCGCTGTTGCGTTGGGCGTGGCGTTGTCGGCCACTGCGCAGGAAAAGCCGTCGGACTTCGCCACGCAAGTGCCGTTGACCGTGAGCGGCGAAGGGCCGTGGTATCGCCTCGAATTGCCCTTGGCCGTGCAATTGAATGCGCGGCAAACCGACCTCAGCGATGTGCGCGTATTCAACGCGAACGGTGAAGCTCAGGCCTACGCCTTGGCGCGTGAGACCGCGAAAACCGGCGAAAACCCTCTGACCGATGTGAAGTGGTTCCCGCTGTACAACTCGGCGGACGCCACCGAGCGCGCGCCGAGTGTGCGGGTGCAATCGAACGCTAACGGCACGCTGGTCGAGGTGCAGCCGTCGAGTCAACTGGAGGTGGGCGAAGAAGTGCTGCGCGGTTGGTTGCTCGACGCCAGCGGCATCAAGGCGCCGTTGCAGCAACTGATCCTCGACTGGACCAGCGAGCGCGATGGCTTCCAGCGTTTCAGCATCGAAGCCAGCGACGATTTGCAGCATTGGCAGTCGTGGGGTGACGGGCAGGTGGCGCGGCTGACGTTTGCCGACGAGCGGGTTGAGCAGCATGAAGTCAGCTTGCCGGGGCAACCGGCGCGTTATCTGCGCTTGTTGTGGAACGCGCCGCAATCGGCGCCGACGCTGACGTCAGTGCAACTGGAAAGTGCCAGCACACGCAGCCTTTCGCTGCCGCTGGTCTGGTCGCAACCGTTGGCCGGCAGCAGCGCGAAGGCCGGGGAATACACTTGGCAATTGCCGATGGGGCTGAACGTCGAGCGCTTGCAGGTCGAGCTGAATCAGCCGAACAGCCTTGCGCCGGTGACCTTGTCCGGTCGTCGCGAAAGCAGCCTGCCGTGGCAGCCGTTGAGCAGTGGTTTGCTCTATCGCTTGACCCAGAGTGGCCAGGATGTGGTGCAGAACGAATTGCAGCTGCCAGGGCAAACCGTGCAGCAGTTGAAGTTGACGGTGGACGAGCGCGGCGGTGGCTTGGGTGCCGAGGCGCCGACGGTGCGATTCGCTGTGCGTTCGACGCAATTGGTGTTCCTGGCGCGCGGCGCCGGGCCTTATACGCTGGCGTTGGGCAATGCGACGGTGAAAGCGGCGAACCTGCCGCTGGCAACGCTGATTCCGGATTACAGTGCGGCGAAGTGGGCGGCGTTGGGTAAGGCGACGGTGGACAGCGGGGTGGTCGCGACACCGACGTCGGCAGTCACCTCGACTGCACAGGTTGAAACCAACTGGAAGAAGTTCGGGTTGTGGGCGGTGTTGTTGCTGAGCGTTTTGTTTTTGGCGGCGATGGCGTTCAGCTTGTTGCGCAAACCCCCGGTAAAACCTTGAAGGCGGGTGCTGCGCACCCGATCGCCAGCAGGCTGGCTCCCACAGTTAGTCGCATTCCCCTGTGGGAGCCAGCCTGCTGGCGATAGCGGTTTATCGGACGGTAAAAATGCCCGTTTCGAACTACGCTAAACCCGGCACATGAACTCTATTGGGCATCTCACGTCTGATAGGAGGAAATGCGCCCCGACTCGCGTTAAACTGCGCGGGTTTTTAGCCCCCCCATTCCACCGGAGCCTTCCATGTCCCGCGTTACCCTGAGTCGCTATTTGATTGAGCAGACCCGTAGCAACAACACCCCTGCCGATCTGCGTTTCCTGATCGAAGTGGTGGCGCGCGCCTGTAAAGAAATCAGCCACGCCGTCTCCAAAGGCGCCCTGGGTGGTGTTCTGGGCAGCATGGGCACCGAAAACGTCCAAGGTGAAGTGCAGAAGAAACTCGACGTGATCTCCAACGAGATCCTGCTCGAAGCCAACGAATGGGGCGGCCACCTGGCCGGCATGGCGTCCGAAGAAATGGACAATGCCTACCAGATCCCGGGTAAATACCCGAAAGGCGCGTACCTGCTGGTGTTTGACCCGTTGGACGGTTCGTCGAACATCGACATCAACGCTCCGGTCGGTACTATTTTCTCGGTGCTGCGTTGCCCGAGCGAATACCTGAGCCAGAACGAAGCCTTGAACGAAAAGGCTTTCCTGCAGCCAGGCACCGAGCAGGTTGCCGCCGGTTATGCCATCTACGGCCCACAGACCATGCTGGTGCTGACCCTGGGTGATGGCGTGAAAGGCTTTACCCTGGACCGTGAGATGGGCAGCTTCGTACTGACCCATGAAGACATCACGATCCCGGAGTCCACGCAGGAATTCGCGATCAACGCGTCCAACCAGCGTCACTGGGAAGCACCGGTACAACGTTACGTCGACGAATTGCTGGCGGGTGACGAAGGTCCGCTGAAAAAGAACTACAACATGCGCTGGGTCGCCGCGATGGTGGCCGACGTGCACCGTATCCTGACCCGTGGCGGCCTGTTCATGTACCCACGTGACAGCCGCGAGCCTTCGAAGCCGGGCAAACTGCGCCTGATGTACGAAGCCAACCCGATGTCGTTCCTGGTTGAACAGGCCGGCGGCGCCTCTACCGATGGTCACCAGCGCATCCTCGACATTCAGCCGGACGGCTTGCACCAGCGCGTAGCGGTGTTCCTCGGTTCGAAAGAAGAAGTCGCACGCGTTACGGCTTACCACAAGGAATAAACATGACCGCGCCCTGGCAGCCGTTGCTCGAATGGTGGTTCGGAAACTCCGAATCACCCAACGAAACAGCGGCGGAGAAGGGCAAGTTATGGTTCGGCAAGCGCGACAGCCAGGACCTCGAAGCGCAGACGCGTTTCGGGGACTGGGTCGAGCAGGCACTGGCCGGCGGATTGACTGACTGGGCGCAACGCCCTGACGGTTGGCTGGCCCTGGTGCTGCTGCTCGATCAACTCCCGCGAATGATCTATCGCGACACTCCCAAATCCTTTGCAGGCGATCTCAGGGCGCAGGCTCTCGTAGCGCAAGGCATTGCTGCGGATTTTGATCGGCAGTTGCGACCGATTCAGCGGGTGTTTATCTACCTGGTGTTCGAGCATTGCGAGCATCTGGCGGTGCAGGATGAGGCGGTTTCGCGCTTTATCGCGCTGGTTGCCGAGCAGCCAGAAGCTGATCGCGCGGTGTTTGCCGATAATTTGGATTATGCCGAGCGGCATCGGGAAGTGATTGCGCGGTTTGGACGGTTTCCGCATCGCAATGCGGTGTTGGGGCGGGAGTCTACCGCGCAGGAGTTGGCGTTTCTTTCGCAGCCTGGGTCTCGGTTCTGACTCTTCATTGCGGCTGATGCCGTCATCGCCAGCAGGCTGGCTCCCACAGGGGGTTGTGATCGACACAAACCTATTGTGGGAGCCAGCCTGCTGGCGATGAGGCCAGTGAAAGCGCCTTAGATCCGGAAACTACCCACCAACTGCTTCAACCGCGCCGCCTGCTGCTCAAGGTCAGAGCAAGCACGCAACGTCGCCTGCAGGTTCTCCACCCCTTCCTGGTTCAGCGTGTTGA
Source organism: Pseudomonas sp. 300 (assembly GCF_055803035.1). Taxonomy (NCBI): domain Bacteria; kingdom Pseudomonadati; phylum Pseudomonadota; class Gammaproteobacteria; order Pseudomonadales; family Pseudomonadaceae; genus Pseudomonas; species Pseudomonas sp. 300. Next base: position 338,309 of record NZ_JAVLRV010000001.1, read on the forward strand.
TCTCAGTGATGTCGACATTGATCGATTCCACCACAGCGGTCTGCTCTTCAGTCGCCGTCGCCACGGACTGGTTCATCCCGTCGATCTCACCGATGCGCTGCGTCACGCTGCCCAGACGCTCGCCCGCCTGATTGGCAATGCCCACGCTGCTTTCACTCTGGCGCTGGCTGTCGGTCATGGTGCTCACCGCTTCGCGGGCGCCGACTTGCAGTTCCTCGATCATCTTCTGCACTTGCTGCGCCGAATCCTGCGTGCGGTGGGCGAGGTTGCGCACTTCGTCGGCGACCACGGCAAAACCGCGTCCGGCTTCACCGGCACGGGCGGCTTCGATGGCGGCGTTCAAGGCCAGCAAGTTGGTCTGCTGCGAGATGCTGGTGATCACTTCCAGAATCTGCCCGATGTTCACCGTGTTGCTGTTGAGCGTCTCGATGTTGCCGCACGAATCGCTGATCTTCGCCGAGAGCTGTTGCATCGCCGCGATGGTTTTATCCACCACCTGCTGACCGTCCTCGGCCAAGGCGCGTGCATCGCTCGAATGCTGCGAGGCGAGGGCGGCGTTCTGGGCGATTTCCTGGGCGGCGGCGCCCAGTTCGTTGATGGCGGCGGCCACGCTGCTGGTGCGCGAGGCTTGCTGATCGGAGTTGAACATTGACGAGTTGGACGCGGCGACGACGCGCAGGGCGACTTCGTTGACCTGGCCGGTGGCCGAGGAGACTTCGCGGATCGAGGTGTGAATACGCTCGACAAAGCGGTTGAACGAAGTGCCCAGTGCACCGAATTCATCATGGCCGTGGATGGTCAGGCGTTTGGTCAGGTCGCCTTCACCTTCGGCGATGTCATGCATGGCGCGGCCCATGGCGAGCAGCGGCTGCATCAGGAAGCTGATCAGCATGCCCAGCAGGGCGATGATGAACACCACCGCGATGACCATGGCGATGATCGCTGAGGTGCGGAATTCGCTGATCATCGAGAACGCGGTGTCCTGATCCAGCACCAGCGCCACATACCAATCCGCCGACGGCACGCCGTTGACATGGGTGAAGGAGATGAACTGGCGCTTGCCGTCGATCTCGACTTCCTTCATGCCCGGGCTGACTTGCGGGGTGCCGTTCGGGTAGGCCTCGGCGAGGTTTTTGAGCACCAGTTTGCTGTCCGGGTGAATCAGGATCTTGCCGTCGGCGCTGACGATAAACGCATGACCGTGACCGCCGAAGTTCAGCGAGTTGATGATCGCGCTGACGCTGGACAGATCAATGTCGGCGCCGGCGACGCCGATCATCTGGTTCTGATGCTTCACCGGTGTGGCCACGGTGATCACCAGTTTGCCGGAGGATGCAGCGATGTACGGTTCGGTGACGATGGTCTGTTGCGCGCCGTTGGCCGCCTTGTACCAGCCACGTGCGCGAGGGTCATAATCGGCGGCGCGATTGCCGGGCGGAACCGAGAACATCACGCCGTCGGTGCCGCCAAAGTAGCTCAGCTGGAAATTGCTGGTGTAGGCCGGCAGGTCGATGGCGCGCTTGAGGTTGGTCTGGGCGCTGCCGTCCAAGGCGATCTGTTGGGACAACGATTGCAACAGCTGGATGCGGCTTTCCAGCCAGGTTTGAATGTTGCTGGTGGTCAGGCTGCCCAGTTCCTGCATCGACGATTCGGTACTGCTGCGCAAGGTCTGGCGCTGACGGTAGTCGTTGAACAGGATGAAACAGGCGAATGCAACGGCCACCACGAGGGCAGCAGCCAGCAGGATCTTGTGGCTGAACTTCATGTTTCTGGTCATTAAATGAACTACCGCGGAGGGGCTGGTCGACAAGGGGCGCCAATTTGCCACAGGAGCGGGCTTTGCGCTGCTTTTATGTCGACTGGCCGACGCCAAAGATTAGGCGTCTTTTGCCAAAACTGACGAAATGCTCAACAGCGCAAGAAAGTGGCTGATTTTTCGGCAAAAGGCAGACAAGCGGCCCAATAAATAGGCGTTCAGTCAGGGAACCAGACAGGGCTTTTCTCTTCTAAGCTTCAGCTTGGCAGCCATGCCATTCCCCTACGACCCAGGAGCTACACCATGTCGCTGCGTTCCATCGCTTTGCTTTCGTTCTGCGTGTTGTTGGCCGCATGCGGCAAGATCAATCAGGAAAATTATTCGAAGCTGTCGACCGGCATGCCCAAGGCCGAGGTGGAAACCTTGCTGGGCAAACCCACCGACTGCTCGGGAGCGCTCGGCATGTCCAGTTGCACCTGGGGCGACAAGAACAGCTTTATCAGCGTGCAGTACGCCGGTGACAAAGTGTTGATGTTTTCTGGCCAAGGCCTGAAGTAAACCGGGGCGATGCGCCCGCGGGAGAAAAACAATGAAACGGTTATTGATCCTCCTTTTTGCCGGCCTGGTATTGGCCGGCTGCGCCACTTCTGGCGAAGATCCATTGGCGCCGAAAACCGTCGCCAGCGTCAATTTGAAGAAGTACCAAGGGACCTGGTACGAGTTGGCGCGTCTGCCGATGTATTTCCAGCGCAACTGCGCGCAATCCGAAGCCCATTACACGCTCAAGCCGGACGGCAACGTGCTGGTGCTGAACCGCTGTCTGACGACGGACTGGCAATGGGAAGAGGCCAAAGGCACGGCTTATCCACAGGTGCCGGGCAAGACCGACAAGTTGTGGGTCGAGTTCGATAACTGGTTCTCGCGATTGCTGCCGGGTGTGGCGAAGGGGCAATACTGGGTGTTGTACGTCAGCGACGACTACAAGACCGCCATTGTCGGCGACCCGAGCCGCCGGTATCTGTGGCTGTTGTCACGGACCCCGACGGTCAACGGCGTAGTGCGCGAAGAGCTGCTGAGCAAGGCGCGTCAGCAGGGGTATGACACCACTCGGTTGATCTGGCGTGCGACGGATACGCAGATGGCCAAGACCTCGAACTAACAGCTAACGCATAACCTATGTGGGAGCGAGCCTGCTCGCGATGGCGGTCTATCAGTCAACGTCAATGTTGAGGCTGATGGCCCCATCGCGAGCAGGCTCGCTCCCACAGTTGTTTCCGGGGTCAGCCCAAGAGATCGCGCAGGACCTGGGTGAACGCCCGGCTGCTTTCCTCTTCGTCGGCGTGACGTCCATCGCGCACGACCCATTGGCCATTGACCAGTACATCACGCACCTGGCGGTCGCCACCGGCAAACAACCAACGATTGAGAATCCCGTCGCCACTGGCGGTCGCCAGGTACGGGTCGTTACCGTCCAGCACCAGCCAATCCGCGCGCTTACCCACCTCCAGCGCACCGATCGGCTGTCCCAGCGCCTCGGCGCCGCCGTCCAGTGCGGCGTCATACAGCGTCCGGCCGACCATCGGCTGTTCCGCGCCATACAACCGATTACGCCGCTGATCGCGCAGACGCTGGCCGTATTCCAGCCAACGCAATTCTTCCACCACGCTCAACGACACATGGCTGTCGGAACCGATGCCCATGCGCCCACCTTGAGCGAGGAAGTCCACCGCCGGGAAAATCCCGTCGCCGAGGTTGGCTTCGGTGGTCAGGCACAAACCCGCGATGGCGCGACTCTTGGCCATCAGCGTGACTTCTTCCGGGTTGGCGTGGGTCGCGTGGACCAGGCACCAGCGTTGATCGACTTCAGTGTTTTCATACAGCCATTGCAGAGGGCGACGACCACTCCAGCTGAGGCAGTCATCGACTTCTTTCTGCTGTTCGGCGATGTGAATGTGCACAGGGCACTGCTTGTCGCTGGCCGCCAGCACGTCGCTGATTTGCTGCGGTGTTACCGCGCGCAACGAGTGGAAACACAAACCCAGCGATTGCGCCGGTTGCTGCGCCAGGATCGGCTGCAAGCGGGCTTGAAGCTTCAGGTAATTTTCAGTGCTGTTGATAAAGCGACGTTGGCCGTCATTCGGTGTCTGGCCGCCGAAACCGGAGTGGCTGTAAAGCACTGGCAGCAGGGTCAAGCCTATACCGGCGGAGCTGGCCGCCTGGCTGATGCGCAGCGCCAGCTCGGCAGGGTCTGCGTACGGTTGGCCGCTCGTGTCGTGGTGCACGTAATGAAATTCCGCGACCGAGGTGTAACCGGCCTTGAGCATTTCGATGTACAGCTGACGGGCGATCACGCCGAGTTGATCGGGGCTGATTTTTCCGACGAGCCGGTACATCAAATCACGCCAGGTCCAGAAACTGTCGTTCGGATTACCGGCCACTTCGGCCAATCCAGCCATTGCTCGCTGAAAGGCGTGGGAGTGCAGATTCGGCATCCCCGGCAGCAGCGGACCGCTTAGCCGTTCGGCGCCATCTGCGTTGGAATCGGCCTGGACATGGGTCAAAACGCCGTCGGCGCTGACCTCAAGACGTACATTGTTGGCCCATCCACTAGGCAGCAGCGCGCGTTCGGCAAAGAAGGCGGACATGGTTCAGCACCCCATCGTGTGTTATTTGTATATACATATACAGACGTTTGCCTGCTCGGTAAACTCCGGCAAGCTAGCAACTTCTACCAAATGACCAAGGATTAACCGTGCCGACTCCGCCTACAGTGTCACCGTTGGCCGCGAACATGGGCGACAGTCCGGCGCCTTTGTACGCCCGCGTCAAACAGATGATCACCCAGCAAATCGACAGTGGGAACTGGCCGCCGCATTACCGCGTTCCGTCGGAAAGCGAGCTGGTCAGCCAACTCGGTTTCAGCCGCATGACCATCAACCGCGCACTGCGCGAGATGACCGCCGACGGTCTGTTGGTGCGCATGCAGGGCGTCGGCACGTTCGTCGCCGAGCCGAAAAGCCAGTCGGCGCTGTTTGAAGTGCACAACATCGCCGACGAAATTGCCTCCCGTGGCCATCGCCACACCTGCAAGGTCATTACCCTTGAAGAAGAGGCCGCCGGTTCCGAACGCGCCCTGGCGCTGGACATGCGTGAAGGTCAAAAAGTCTTCCACTCGCTGATCGTGCATTTCGAAAACGACATTCCGGTGCAAATCGAAGACCGTTTCGTCAACGCGCTGGTGGCGCCCGATTACCTCAAGCAGGATTTCACCCTGCAAACGCCTTACGCCTACCTGAACCAGGTCGCGCCGCTGACCGAAGGCGAGCACGTGGTCGAGGCGATTCTGGCTGAGGCTAGCGAGTGCAAATTGCTGCAGATTGAGAAAGGCGAGCCGTGCCTGCTGATTCGTCGCCGCACCTGGTCCGGCCGTCAGCCGGTGACCGCCGCCCGTTTGATCCACCCCGGTTCCCGTCATCGTCTGGAAGGACGCTTTCATAAATGAGTCAGGTTAAGGTTTTACGCGCCAAAGATTACCCGCGCATGCCGTGGAAAAACGGTGGCGGCAGCACTGAAGAAATCACCCGCGATGCGGGCACGGGTCTTGACGGTTTCGGCTGGCGCCTGTCGATTGCCGATATCGGCGAGTCGGGTGGCTTCTCGACGTTCGCTGGCTATGAGCGGGTGATCACCGTGCTGCAAGGCGACGGCATGACCTTGTCGGTTGATGGCCAGGCCACGCGACCATTGTTACCGATTGATCCTTTCGCCTTCAGTGGTGAAAGTCAGGTTTCCTGCACCTTGCTCGGTGGGCCGATTCGCGATTTCAACCTGATTTATGCGCCGCAGCGTTACCTCGCGCGGTTGCAGTGGCTAGACGGTGAACAGCGGTTTTTCAGTTCGGCGGGCGCAGTGTTGGTGTTCAGTGTCAGCGAGGCGCTGGAAGTGCAGGTCGGTAACAGTGCCCAGCAATTGGGTCGTCATGACTGCCTGCAACTCGACGGTAACACCGGCCTGCTGGAATTCTCCAGCAACGGCCCGTGTTGTGTGATCGAACTGACTGCGCGCTGATCCAATACCGGGTCGTCTCTATCGCGGGCAAGCCCACTCCTGCAGGATGTCCACCGGACCTGTGGGAGCGGGCTTGCCCGCGATGCTTTTCAGGGCTCAAACGCGTTCCCCATCGCGCACCAACTTGTTACCGAACGCCCCAGCGTGGCGCAAAACCACGCTCAAGTAACAAGCCGTCACCCCTTCGAAAAATCCCCCCGAAAAATTTCATCTTCTTCAGAACCCTTGATCTACAGGCTTTCCAGCCCTCTCAGAATTTTTCTTGAATGCCCATCCAACAAGTTGGCCGCTTGATTGCATATGCTTGTATGTACAAGTAAAGACGTATGCGTATGAGTCGACCGAGGCTCTCCGCAGCGTCCACTGATTCGCTTGTGGTGCAACGATGCGCACAGGCTCGCTTACCCACCGCCAGGGTTGGTTTGGATTGATCGCTGAGGAGTCTTTTTCGTGACTGACAACAAAACCACTAAGTTTCGTGACGTAGAAATTCGTGCCGCTCGCGGTAACAAGCTGACCGCCAAGAGCTGGTTGACTGAAGCGCCGCTGCGCATGCTGATGAACAACCTCGACCCGGAAGTCGCCGAGAACCCTAAAGAACTGGTGGTTTACGGTGGTATCGGTCGTGCGGCGCGTAACTGGGAATGCTACGACAAGATCGTCGAAAGCCTGACCAATCTGAATGACGACGAGACCCTGCTGGTGCAATCCGGCAAGCCGGTCGGCGTGTTCAAGACTCACACTAACGCCCCGCGCGTATTGATCGCCAACTCCAACCTCGTACCGCACTGGGCGAGCTGGGAACACTTCAACGAACTCGACGCCAAAGGCTTGGCCATGTACGGCCAGATGACCGCCGGCAGCTGGATCTACATCGGCAGCCAGGGCATCGTTCAAGGCACTTACGAAACCTTCGTCGAAGCCGGTCGCCAGCACTATAACGATGACCTGAAAGGTCGTTGGGTCCTGACCGCAGGCCTGGGCGGCATGGGCGGCGCTCAACCTCTGGCTGCAACCCTGGCCGGCGCGTGCTCGCTGAACATCGAATGCCAGCAGGTCAGCATCGATTTCCGTCTGAACAGCCGTTATGTCGACGAGCAAGCCACCGACCTCGACGACGCGCTGGCCCGCATCGCCAAATACACCAAGGAAGGCAAGGCGATATCCATCGCTCTGCTCGGTAACGCGGCTGAAATTCTGCCGGAACTGGTCAAGCGCGGCGTGCGCCCGGACATGGTCACCGACCAGACCAGCGCCCACGACCCGCTCAACGGTTACCTGCCGGCCGGCTGGACCTGGGAAGAGTACCGCGCTCGCGCCAAGACCGAGCCTGCTGCCGTGGTCAAAGCCGCCAAGCAATCGATGGCCGTGCACGTTAAAGCGATGCTCGAATTCCAGAAAATGGGCATCCCGACCTTCGACTACGGCAACAACATCCGTCAGATGGCGCAAGAAGAAGGCGTGGAAAACGCATTCGACTTCCCAGGTTTCGTACCTGCCTACATCCGTCCACTGTTCTGCCGCGGCATCGGTCCGTTCCGTTGGGCTGCGCTGTCGGGTAACGCCGAAGACATCTACAAGACTGACGCCAAAGTAAAAGAACTGATCCCGGACGACGCCCACCTGCACAACTGGCTGGACATGGCGCGCGAGCGCATCAGCTTCCAGGGTCTGCCGGCTCGTATCTGCTGGGTTGGCCTGGGTCTGCGCGCCAAGCTCGGTCTGGCATTCAACGAAATGGTGCGCAGCGGTGAATTGTCCGCGCCAATCGTGATCGGTCGCGACCACCTGGACTCCGGTTCGGTTGCCAGCCCGAACCGCGAAACCGAATCGATGCAGGACGGTTCCGACGCCGTGTCCGACTGGCCACTGCTCAACGCTCTGCTCAACACCGCGAGCGGCGCGACCTGGGTTTCCCTGCACCACGGCGGCGGCGTCGGCATGGGCTTCTCCCAGCACTCGGGCATGGTGATCGTCTGCGACGGTACTGACGAAGCGGCTGAGCGTATCGCTCGCGTTCTGCACAACGACCCGGCGACTGGTGTTATGCGTCACGCCGATGCGGGTTACCAGATCGCGATCGACTGCGCCAAGGAGCAGGGCCTGAACCTGCCGATGATTACCGGTAAATAACGCAACCCCTTGTGGGGGCTGGCTTGCCAGCGATAGCGGCGGCACCGCTGGAATCGATGTTGGAAGTGCTGACGTCATCGCGTGCAAGTCGAATCGTCGCACCGCCGCTCCCACAGGGTTCAAGTAAACCGGACAGAACAATTAAAACAATCCACAGAGGTTGAATCATGGCTGTTAACAACGATCGTGCAGGCAGTAAACCGTTGATCGAGAAACGCTCGATCGACTACATCCCGGAAGCGGAAAGACACGGTCGTCTGTTTAGCCAGTTCACCCTGTGGATGGGGGCCAACCTGCAAATCACCGCGATTGTCACCGGGGCCCTGGCCGTGGTGCTGGGCGGTGATGTGTTCTGGTCGTTGATCGGCTTGCTGATCGGACAATTGCTCGGCGGTGGCGTGATGGCGCTGCATGCCGCGCAAGGACCCAAGCTTGGCTTGCCGCAGATGATCTCCAGCCGTGTGCAGTTCGGTGTTTATGGCGCGGCCATCCCGATCGTGCTGGTCTGTTTGATGTACCTCGGCTTCACGGCGACCGGAACCGTACTTTCCGGCCAGGCGCTGGGCCAGTTGTTTGGCGTCAGTGACACCGTCGGTATCCTCATCTTCGCCAGTGTCATCGTGCTGGTCACGGTACTCGGTTATCGGGTGATCCATTGGATTGGCCGTGTTGCCAGTGTCATCGGTGTGATTGCCTTTGTTTACCTGTTCAGCCGTCTGGTGAGCCAGGTTGACGTTGGCGCACTGTTGCAAATCCGCCACTTCAGCTGGAGCAGTTTCTTGCTCGCGGTGTCGCTCGCGGCGTCCTGGCAGATCGCCTTCGGCCCTTACGTGGCGGACTATTCTCGCTACTTGCCGAGCAAGACGTCCTCGGTGAAAACCTTTTTCGCCGCGGGTGCGGGTTCGGTCATTGGTGCACAGGTGGCGATGGTCCTCGGCGTGTTCGCTGCCGCTTCGGCCAACGGGCAATTCGCCGGTCACGAAGTCGCCTACATCGTTGGCTTGGGTGGTACCGGCGCCACTGCTGCACTGCTGTATTTCAGCATCGCGTTCGGCAAGGTCACTATCTCCACGCTGAACTCCTACGGCAGCTTCATGTGCATTGCGACCATCATCAGCGGCTTCCGTGGTGAGCTGAAAGTAACGCGCTTGCAGCGCCTGGTGTTCGTGCTGGTCATCGTCGGTGCTGCGACCCTGATGGCGTTGCTCGGTCAGCACTCGTTCCTCGGTGCGTTCAAGTCCTTCATCCTGTTCCTGCTGGCGTTCTTTACGCCATGGAGCGCGATCAACCTGGTGGACTACTACTGCATCACCCGCGAGCGCTATGACGTGCCGGCGCTGTCCGATCCGAACGGTCGCTACGGCCGCTGGAACATGCTCGGTATCAGCATCTATGTGTTCGGTGTGCTGGTGCAGCTGCCGTTCATTTCCACCAAGTTCTATACCGGTTCGCTGGTGACCGCTCTGGGTGATGTGGATATTTCCTGGATCATCGGTCTGGTGCTTCCCGCAGTCCTGTATTACGTGTGTGCAAAAAAATGGCACGGCACAGTGCCCGATCAACTGATCCTGCCGGTCGAGCAGGACGTGGTCACCGAACAAAAGCTGAATGCCGGTCGCGCTGCGGCGCAGGCCTGATTGGACGTGGACAGGGCTGGATGCCTCTTGACTGCCGTAAGCCAATTCATGATTAGGAGCGTCACAACAATGAAATCGAACAAGACCCTGCTGACCACATTGCTTTCCATGGGCCTGCTCGCCAGCGCCGGCGCCACTCAGGCTGCCGGTTGGTGCGAATCGGGTAAACCGGTGAAATTCGCCGGCCTGAACTGGGAAAGCGCCATGTTGCTGACCGACGTGCTGCAAGTCGTGTTGGAGAAAGGTTACGACTGCAAGACCGACAGTCTGCCGGGCAACTCCATCACCATGGAAAACGCCCTGAGCAGCAACGACATCCAAGTGTTTGCTGAAGAATGGGTCGGCCGCAGCGAAGTCTGGAACAAGGCCGAGAAGGCCGGCAAAGTCGTCGGTGTCGGCGCGCCAGTTGTGGGCGCAGTCGAAGGCTGGTACGTGCCGCGCTACGTGATCGAAGGCGACGCCAAGCGCAAGCTGGAAGCCAAGGCACCGGACCTGAAAAACATTGCTGACCTGGCCAAGTACGCCTCGGTGTTCAAGGACGCCGAAGAACCTTCCAAGGGCCGTTTCTACAACTGCCCGGCCGGCTGGACCTGTGAGCTGGACAACAGCGAAATGCTGAAGAGCTACGGCCTGGAAAGCAGCTACACCAACTTCCGCCCTGGCACCGGCCCGGCGCTGGATGCCGCGGTGCTGTCGAGCTACAAGCGTGGCGAGCCGATCCTGTTCTACTACTGGTCGCCAACGCCGCTGATGGGTCAGGTTGACCTGGTGAAACTCGAAGAGAAGCCGGGCGTGGATAAACGCGTGACCATCAAGGTCGGCCTGTCCAAGACTTTCCACGAGCAAGCCCCGGAACTGGTGGCCGTGCTGGAAAAGGTCAACCTGCCGATCGACCTGCTGAACCAGAACCTCGGGCGCATGGCCAAAGAGCGGATCGAGTCACCAAAACTGGCGAAAATCTTCCTCAAGGAACATCCTGAAGTCTGGCATGCATGGGTGAGCGAAGACGCAGCCAAAAAGATCGACGCGGCCTTGTAGGTTGAGCTTCTCCGACTGCTGGCAACGGCAGTCGGACGCTGAATCGCAACCCCTTGATTGAGAGTCTCTTTATGTTTCCCGAAAGCTTTACCTTTTCCATCGCCGACTGGGTCAACGGTTGGGTCGATTCGCTGGTCACCAACTACGGCGACGTGTTCCGGCACATCTCCGACACCCTGTTGTGGGCCATCGTCAATCTTGAAGGGCTGCTGCGTGCGGCGCCCTGGTGGCTGATGCTGGCGATCGTGGGGGGCGTTGCCTGGCACGCGACCCGCAAGGTCGTCACCACCGCCGTCATCGTCGGTTTGCTGTTCCTGGTGGGCGCGGTCGGCCTCTGGGACAAGCTGATGCAGACCCTCGCGCTGATGATGGTGGCGACGGTCATTTCGGTGCTGATCGGCATTCCGCTGGGCATTCTCTCGGCACGCAGCAATCGCCTGCGTTCGGTGCTGATGCCGCTGCTGGACATCATGCAGACCATGCCGAGTTTCGTGTACCTGATTCCGGTGCTGATGCTGTTCGGCCTGGGCAAGGTCCCGGCAATTTTCGCGACCGTGATCTACGCCGCGCCACCGCTGATCCGCCTGACCGATCTGGGCATTCGCCAGGTTGATGGCGAAGTGATGGAAGCGATCAACGCTTTCGGTGCCAACCGTTGGCAACAACTGTTCGGCGTGCAACTGCCGCTGGCCCTGCCGAGCATCATGGCCGGGATCAACCAGACCACCATGATGGCGCTGTCGATGGTGGTGATTGCCTCGATGATCGGTGCCCGTGGCCTGGGTGAAGATGTGTTGGTGGGGATTCAGACCCTCAACGTCGGACGTGGCCTTGAAGCCGGTCTGGCGATCGTGATTCTGGCAGTGGTGATCGACCGCATTACACAGGCGTACGGTCGTGCACGGCATGAGGTGAGCAAATGAGCAACGCAGCCATCAGCAAGATCGAAGTCAAAAACGTCTTCAAGATTTTCGGTAACCGTTCCAAGGAAGCGCTGGGCATGATCGGCCAGGGCAAAACCAAGGATCAGGTGCTGGCCGAAACCGGCTGCGTGGTCGGCGTGAACGACCTGTCGTTGAGCATCGGCAGCGGCGAGATTTTCGTGATCATGGGCCTGTCCGGTTCCGGCAAATCGACCCTGGTGCGCCACTTCAATCGCCTGATCGACCCGACCAGCGGCGCGATTCTGGTGGATGGCGTGGACATCCTGCAATACGACATGGAAGCCCTGCGTGAATTCCGTCGACGCAAGATCAGCATGGTGTTCCAGAGCTTCGGCCTGCTGCCGCACAAGACTGTGGTGGACAACGTCGCCTACGGCCTGAAAGTGCGTGGCGAGAGCAAGCAGATGTGCAGCGAGCGTGCGCTGCACTGGATCAACACCGTGGGCCTGAAGGGCTACGAAAACAAATACCCGCATCAGCTTTCGGGCGGCATGCGTCAGCGTGTGGGTCTGGCCCGCGCACTGGCGGCGGACACCGACATCATCCTGATGGACGAAGCCTTCAGTGCGCTCGACCCGCTGATCCGCGCCGAGATGCAGGATCAGTTGCTGGAGCTGCAAAAGACCCTGCACAAGACCATCGTCTTCATCACCCATGACCTCGACGAGGCCGTGCGCATCGGCAACCGCATCGCGATCCTCAAGGATGGCCGCCTGATTCAGGTCGGCACGCCGCGGGAGATCCTGCATTCGCCGGCGGATGAGTATGTCGACCGGTTCGTGCAGCGGCGGGCGGCGGTGGTTTAAGAGATTTGCAGTGACTTTGCTGGCCTCATCGCGAGCAAGCTCGCTCCCACAGGGATTTTATGAACGCTGGAGATCCACTGTAGGAGCGAGCTTGCTCGCGATGAGGGCGGTGAAGCTGCATCAATATTCAAGTTGTACGCACGAGGTTGAAGATGTCCCAGGCTGAAAAAATCGTAATCGCCGACGGCCCGTTGCGTTGGCAGGATGTGGTCGCAGTCGCCCGTCACGGCGCACAACTCGAGCTGTCGGCCCAGGCCTGGGCACGCATCGACAATGCCCAGGCGATCGTCCAGCGCATCGTCGCCAGTGGCGAACGCGCCTATGGCGTCAACACCGGTCTGGGCGCGTTGTGCAACGTCTCGCTCAAAGACGAACAACTGAGCCAACTGTCGCGCAACACCTTGCTCAGCCACGCCTGTGGCGTCGGCGCACCACTGGCCGACGAGCAGACCCGCGCGATCATGTGTGCGGCAATCCTCAACTTCAGCCAAGGAAAATCCGGCCTTCATCGCCAAGTGGTAGAAGCGCTTCTGGCGCTGCTCAACCGCGGCATCACCCCGCAAGTGCCGTCCCAGGGTTCGGTCGGTTACCTGACCCACATGGCGCACATCAGCATCGCGCTGTTGGGTGTCGGCAATGTCAGCTATCGCGGGCAGATTGTTTCTGCGCAACAAGCCCTGGCTGAAGAAGGCCTGCAACCTGTTCAACTCGGTGCCAAGGACGGTTTGTGCCTGGTCAACGGCACGCCGTGCATGAGCGGCCTCAGTTGCCTGGCGATTGCCGATGCGACACGTCTGTTGCAATGGGCCGACGTGATCGGCGCCATGAGCTTCGAAGCCCAGCGCGGTCAGATTGCGGCGTTCGATGCCGAGATCATTGCACTCAAACCACATCCGGGCATGCAGCAGGTCGGTATCAACCTGCGGGCGTTGCTCGATGGCAGTGAAGTGATCGCCAGCAGCAAAGGGATTCGTACTCAGGACGCGCTGAGCATCCGTTCCATCCCGCAAGTCCATGGCGCTGCGCGGGATCAATTGGCCCACGCAATCCAACAGATCGAAACCGAACTCAACGGCTGCACCGACAATCCGTTGCTGCTGGGCACCCCGGACGACTTCCGCGTCATGTCCCAGGCCAACCCGCACGGCCAATCGGTGGCGCTGGCGGCAGATTTGCTGGCGATTGCCATGGCCGAAATCGGCTCGATTGCCGAGCGTCGTCTCGACCGTTTGATCAACCCGCATGTCAGCGGTCTGCCGGCGTTCCTGGTGGCCAATCCGGGCGTCAATTCGGGGATGATGATTGTCCAGTACGTCGCTGCGTCGCTGTGTGCGGAAAACCGTCAGTTGGCTCAACCAGCCGTGCTCGATAACTACGTCACCTCGGGCTTGCAGGAAGACCACCTGAGCATGGGCACCAATGCTGCGTTGAAGCTGCATCGCGCACTGGAAAACTGCACGCAGATCCTCGCGATCGAGTACCTGCTGGCATCCCAGGCGTTTGAATTCCTGAAAGAACAGCGCTTCGGCGCCGGCACCGATACCGCATGGCGTCTGCTGCGTGAACGGGTTCCGGCCTACGATCAGGACCGCTGGCTGGCGCCCGATATCGCCGCTGCTGCCAGCGTGTTGAAGGACCCGATTTTGCTGCACAAGGCTTTGCCGAACCTCAACTGATTCCTACATCAAACCAGCGTGCCAAGGCGCCAGCCCCCCACAAGGCGGGAAGCGACGGACAACGGACATCTCCGGAGCGTCTGGTTAGTTAATAACAAACTCTCAAAAGGAGCACAAAATGACTGCGCTAAACCTGATTCCCGGCCAACTGAGCCTTGCCCAACTGCGTGATATCTATCAGCAACCGGTCCGGATCACTCTTGATGACAGCGCCTCGGCCCAGATCGAAGCCAGCGTTGCCTGCGTGGAACAGATCCTCGCCGAGAACCGCACGGCTTACGGCATCAATACCGGTTTCGGTCTGCTGGCCTCGACTCGCATTGCCAGCGAAGACCTGGAAAACCTGCAGCGCTCGCTGGTGCTGTCTCACGCCGCCGGTGTCGGCGAGCCGATCAGCGACGCGTTGGTGCGTCTGGTCATGGTGCTCAAGGTCAACAGCCTGAGCCGTGGTTTCTCCGGTATTCGTCGCGTGGTCATCGACGCGCTGATCGCCCTGATCAACGCCGAGGTTTACCCGCACATCCCGTTGAAAGGTTCGGTCGGTGCCTCCGGTGACCTGGCGCCATTGGCGCACATGTCGCTGGTGCTGCTGGGTGAAGGCAAGGCGCGCTACAAGGGCGAATGGCTGGAAGCGACCGACGCGCTGAAAGTCGCCGGTCTGACCCCGCTGACCCTCGCTGCGAAAGAAGGCCTGGCGCTGCTCAACGGCACTCAAGTGTCGACCGCTTACGCGTTGCGCGGTCTGTTTGAAGGTGAAGACCTGTTCGCCGGCGCCTTGTCTCTGGGTGCGCTGACCGTCGAAGCCGTCCTGGGCTCACGCTCGCCATTCGACGCCCGCATCCACGCCGCACGTGGCCAGAAAGGCCAGATCGACGCCGCTGCCGCCTACCGCGATCTGCTGGGCGAGCGCAGTGAAGTCTCCGATTCGCACCAGAACTGCGAAAAGGTCCAGGACCCGTACTCCCTGCGCTGCCAACCGCAAGTCATGGGCGCCTGCCTGACGCAGTTCCGTCAGGCCGCCGAAGTGCTCGCCGTCGAAGCCAACGCCGTCTCGGACAACCCATTGGTCTTCGCCGCGGAAGGCGACGTGATCTCTGGCGGTAACTTCCACGCCGAACCGGTGGCCATGGCCGCCGATAACATGGCCTTGGCCATTGCCGAAATCGGCTCGCTGAGCGAACGCCGCATCTCGCTGATGATGGACAAGCACATGTCGCAACTGCCGCCGTTCCTGGTGGCCAATGGCGGCGTGAACTCCGGTTTCATGATCGCCCAGGTCACCGCTGCGGCCCTCGCCAGCGAAAACAAGGCGTTGTCCCATCCGCATTCGGTGGACAGCCTGCCAACGTCGGCGAACCAGGAAGACCACGTGTCCATGGCCCCGGCCGCCGGCAAGCGTTTGTGGGAAATGGCCGAGAACACCCGTGGCGTTCTGGCGGTGGAATGGTTGGCGGCGGTTCAAGGCCTTGACTTGCGCGACGGTCTGAAGACCTCGCCAAAACTGGAAAAGGCTCGGGCGATTCTACGTAAAGAAGTGCCGTTCTATGAGAAGGACCGCTTCTTTGCGCCGGATATCAATGCGGCGACTGAACTGTTGGCGACGCGTTGCCTGAATGAACTGGTCCCGGCCAAGCT
>NZ_JAVLRV010000001.1:354021-389282 GCF_055803035.1 Pseudomonas sp. 300
GTACTCATCGCCAGCAGGCTGGCTCCCACAGTTGCATTGCGCATCCTTGTGGGAGCCAGCCTGCTGGCGATTCGATTTTGAACATTGTGGAGACTAAGGGATGAAAACTCTCTGGCAACACTGCCACGTCGCAACCATGGCGCAAGGCGTCTACTCGATCATCGAGGATGCGGCCATCGTGACGTCAGGTGCGCTCATTGAGTGGATCGGCCCTCGCGCTGAACTGCCGGCGGGTGAATACCCGGCCGTCAACGATTTGAACGGGGCCTGGGTTACGCCGGGCCTGATCGACTGCCACACCCATACGGTGTTCGGCGGTAACCGCAGCGGTGAATTCGAACAGCGCCTGCAAGGCGTCAGCTACGCGGAAATCGCCGCGGCCGGTGGCGGCATTGCCAGCACTGTGCGCGCAACCCGAGCGGCCAGCGAAGACGAGCTGTTCGCCAGCGCCGCCAAGCGTCTGAAAAGCCTGATGCGTGATGGCGTCACCAGCATCGAAATCAAATCCGGTTACGGCCTGGACTTGGCCAACGAACGCAAGATGCTGCGCGTCGCGCGCCGTCTCGGTGCCGAACTGCCGATCAGCGTGCGCAGCACCTGCCTGGCCGCTCATGCCTTGCCGCCGGAGTACGCGGATCGCGCCGACGCCTACATCGATCACATCTGCGCCGAGATGCTTCCGGCCCTGGCCGCCGAAGGGCTGGTGGATGCGGTGGACGCGTTCTGTGAATACCTGGCGTTCTCGCCGGCACAGGTCGAGCGCGTGTTCATTACTGCACAGGAACTCGGCTTGCCGGTGAAACTGCACGCCGAGCAATTGTCATCGCTGCACGGTTCGAGTCTGGCGGCGCGTTATCACGCACTGTCGGCCGACCACCTGGAGTTCATGACCGAAGAAGACGCCATCGCCATGGCCGCGTCCGGCACCGTCGCGGTGTTGCTGCCGGGGGCGTTCTACTTCCTGCGTGAAACCCAATTGCCGCCGATGGATGCCCTGCGCAAACACGGCGTAAAAATCGCCATCGCCAGCGACCTCAATCCCGGCACCTCGCCAGCGCTGTCGCTGCGCTTGATGCTGAACATGGCCTGCACCTGTTTCCGCATGACCCCGGAAGAAGCCCTGGCCGGTGCAACGATTCATGCTGCAGCCGCATTGGGCATGGCCGAAACGCACGGTTCGCTGGAAGTCGGCAAGGTCGCGGATTTCGTGGCTTGGCAAATCGATCGTCCCGCCGACCTGTCGTACTGGCTGGGCGGTGATCTGGAAAAACGCGTCGTGCGTCACGGCGTTGAAATGAGCGTTTAGGAGAACAGTTGTGGATAAGGTTCTGAACTTCAAACAAGGCCGCGTGCCGCTGCTGATCAGCATGCCCCACGCCGGCCTGCGCCTGACCCCGGCGGTCGAAGCCGGGTTGATTGCCGACGCGAAAAGTTTGCCGGACACTGACTGGCACATCCCGAAACTCTACGAATTCGCTGCCGAGCTGGGCGCCAGCACCCTGGCTGCCGAGTATTCGCGGTTTGTCATCGACCTGAACCGACCGTCCGACGACAAACCTTTGTATGCCGGCGCGACGACCGGTCTGTACCCGGCGACGCTGTTTGACGGTATTCCATTGTTCCGTGAGGGCATGGAGCCGTCGGCAGCGGAGCGCGCAACGTATCTGGAAAAGGTCTGGACGCCTTATCACAGCACGCTGCAGAGCGAATTGGCGCGCCTGAAAGCCGAGTTTGGCTACGCGCTGCTGTTCGATGCGCATTCGATCCGTTCGATCATTCCGCACCTGTTTGACGGCAAGCTGCCGGACTTCAACCTCGGCACCTTCAACGGCGCCAGTTGCGATCCACAGCTGGCGACTCAGCTGGAGGCGATCTGCGCCCGGCACACCGATTACAGCCATGTGCTGAACGGGCGCTTCAAGGGCGGCCACATCACCCGGCATTACGGCAACCCGGCGCAAAACATCCACGCCGTGCAACTGGAATTGGGCCAGTGCACGTATATGGAAGAGTTTGAGCCGTTCCGCTATCGCCCGGACCTGGCAGAGCCGACGCAAGTGGTGCTCAAGGAATTGCTGCAAGGGCTGCTGGCATGGGGCGAAAAGCACTACAAGCGCTAGAGCCTAGTGTATGACCCTGCTCGCTCCCACAGTTGGTGTTCGCCTCGATACTGGATTGAAACTGTCGCCACCGTGCAAAACACAGTCGCCACCGTTCGCTTTTACCCTCTCGACGCTGCGTAATGTTCTGGGCACGGTGCATCAAGACACCGGACCCATAATAATTCTGCCGCACGAGACCATCCCCCATGAAAAGACTGTTGACCCGCTGTCTCTCAATCCTCTGCGGCACCGCTCTTCTGAGCACCCCTGTTCTGGCCAGTGACGACGCTTCCTGCAAAGCCGTGCGCATGGGCGTGGTCAATTGGACCGACGTCATTGCCACCAGCGGCATGGCCGACGTGCTCCTCAACGGCCTTGGCTACGAAAGCAAGCAAACCAGCGCCGTGCAGCAAATCATCTTCGCAGGCATCCGCGACAAGCGCCTGGACATCTTCCTCGGTTACTGGAAACCGGCGATGGACAAGAACATCGCGCCGTTCCTTTCCGCCAATCAAGTGAAAGTCCTGGAAAAGCCGAGCCTGGCCGACGCCCAGGCGACCCTCGCCGTGCCGGAGTACGTGGCCGAGGCGGGCCTGAAAACCTTCTCCGACATCGCCAGATTCAAAGACAAGCTCGGCGGCAAAATCTACGGCATCGAGCCAGGCAGTGGCGCGAACACCACGATCAAAACCATGATCGAAACCAATCAGTTCGGCTTGAAGGATTTCAAACTGATCGAGTCCGGTGAGGCCGGCATGCTTGCCGCTGTGCAGCGGGCGGTGAATCGCAA
This sequence comes from Pseudomonas sp. 300, assembly GCF_055803035.1. Lineage (NCBI taxonomy): Bacteria > Pseudomonadati > Pseudomonadota > Gammaproteobacteria > Pseudomonadales > Pseudomonadaceae > Pseudomonas > Pseudomonas sp. 300. Next base: position 356,914 of record NZ_JAVLRV010000001.1, read on the forward strand.
AGAGTTCGTGGTATTCGTCGGCTGGACTCCACACCCGATGAACATCAACATGAAAATCGCCTACCTGACCGGCAGTGAAGATGTTTACGGGCCGAACGAAGGTGCGGCGACTGTCTCCACGGTGACGTCCCCGGACTACGCCGAGCGTTGCCCGAACGTGAACCGTTTGTTGGAAAACCTGACCTTCACCGCGGCTCAGGAAAGTCAGCTCATGGTGCCGATCATGGAGCGCAAGACGCCGCAGGATGTCGCCAGGCAATGGCTGCGTGATCATCCCGAGGATCTGCAGCGCTGGCTGGCCGGTGTCAGCAGTTTTGATGGCAAGGACGGTGTAGCCACCGTTCAGGCCAGTTTGAAACCTTAAATGAGTTCTTATCCTTTATCCGCGCCGATGACGGCTTTCGTCGAGAAAACCGTCAGCTTCAACGCCACCGACAGCAGCCTTGCCGGTCTGCGCCAGGCCTACGGCGAGATGTGCCGGGCGTTCACCCCGCCGCGTCCCGCCGGGTTGTATGTAGTGGATGTTGAGTTGGGTGGCGTGCCGGTGCGGTCGTATCAGCCAGCGGCTTCACCCCCGACCGACGAAAGCCCGTGCATTGTGTATCTGCATGGCGGCGGTTGGGTCGTGGGGGATCTGGACTCCCACGACTTCATCTGCGCCGAACTGGCGTCGACGCTCGGCGTGTTGGTGGTCGCGGTGGATTATCGTCTGGCGCCGGAGCACCCGTTTCCAGCGGCGTTCGATGACTGCCTGAAGGTCTGGCGAGCGCTGCGCTCCGGGCCGTTTCAGCTGGACCCCGCGCGTACGCTGGTGGCCGGCGACAGCGCGGGTGGCAATCTCGCCGCCGCGTTGTGCCTGGCACTGCGCGATGCGGGCGAACCACTGCCAGCGGCGCAAGTGCTGATCTATCCCGGCCTCGGTGGCGATCACCGTCTGCCTTCACGCAGCGAATGCAGCGACGCTCCTCTGCTCAGCAGCAGTGACCTGGATTGTTATCACGCCTTGTATCTGCGCGGCACCCGAACGCCTGGCGCTTATGCCATGCCGTTGCTCGCCGGGGATTTGCGCGGATTACCGCCAGCGTGGATCGCGGTGGCGCAATTTGACCCGTTGCGTGATGACGGCGTGCTGTACGCCGAGCGCCTGAACGCTGCAGGCATCGCTGCGACGCTTTATTACGGGGAAGGGCTGGTTCACGGCTGCCTGCGGGCTCGGGGTCAGGTTGAGGAGGTCGATGTCCTCTACGAAACGCTGCTCGGCTTTCTGGCAAAAAAACTGGCGGCAAAACTCTGACTCTGCATGGGCATGCTCATTGACGTAAATCGGGTTTATGATGCCCAACGGCAGAATAATAGAAGTCCCCCCAGGGATGACCTCGACCCCTTACGGAGCGCGCAATGCAGACTTTGTACCCGCAGATCAAACCCCACGCCCGGCACGATCTGGCTGTCGATGAAACCCACACCCTGTATGTCGACGAAAGCGGTTCACCGCAAGGTTTGCCGGTGGTGTTCATCCACGGCGGCCCTGGTGCCGGGTGTGATGCACAGAGTCGCTGCTTTTTTGATCCGAACCTGTACCGAATCGTCACCTTCGATCAGCGCGGTTGCGGTCGTTCCACCCCCCACGCCAGCCTGGAAAACAACACCACCTGGGATCTGGTCGCCGATCTTGAGCGGATTCGCCAACACCTGGGCATCGATAAATGGGTGCTGTTTGGTGGCTCGTGGGGCTCGACCCTTGCGCTGGCCTACGCGCAAACCCATCCGGAGCGTGTGCACGGTCTGATCCTGCGCGGGATTTTTCTCTGCCGTCCGCAGGAAATCGAGTGGTTCTATCAGGCGGGCGCGAGTCGTCTGTTCCCTGATTACTGGCAGGACTACATCGCGCCGATCCCGCTGGATGAGCGCGAAGACTTGCTCAGCGCTTTCCACAAGCGTCTGACCGGCAACGATCAGATCGCCCAGATGCACGCGGCCAAAGCCTGGTCTACCTGGGAAGGCCGGACCGCGACCTTGCGTCCGAACCCGTTGGTGGTCGATCGTTTCTCCGAGCCGCAACGTGCGTTGTCCATCGCTCGGATCGAATGTCACTACTTCACCAACAATGCGTTCCTTGAGCCGAATCAGCTGATCCGCGACATGGGCAAGATTGCCCATTTGCCGGGCGTGATCGTTCACGGTCGCTACGATGTGATTTGCCCATTGGATAACGCCTGGGAGCTTCATCAGAACTGGCCGAACAGTGAATTGCAGGTTATCCGTGATGCCGGGCATGCCGCCTCCGAACCGGGCATTACCGATGCCTTGGTGCGCGCCGCCGATCAGATGGCCCGGCGCCTGCTCGACTTGTCCCCTGAAGAAGCATGAAGGGCCTGTTGCAACGCGTGCGTGGTGCGCGCGTCGAGGTAGCGGGGGAGGTGGTCGGTGCCGTCGACCAGGGGTTGCTGGTACTGGTTGCGGTCGAGCCCGAGGACACCCGGGCCAGCGCCGACAAACTTCTGCATAAGCTGCTTAACTATCGTGTGTTCAGTGACGCCGAGGGCAAGATGAATCTGTCCCTGGCGGATGTCGGAGGCGGGTTGCTGCTGGTCTCTCAGTTCACCCTGGCCGCCGACACCAAAAGCGGGTTGCGCCCGAGTTTTTCGACCGCCGCCCCCCCGGCTCTTGGCGAGGAACTTTTCGACTATCTATTAAGCAAGGCGAAACAGGTGCATGGCACTGTGGCATCAGGTAGATTCGGCGCGGATATGCAGGTGCACCTGGTCAATGATGGCCCGGTAACCTTCCTGTTACAGACCTGAAAGCGCTTGAAACATGTTTTTTAGCCCATTTCGACTGAAAACAGGGGTTTTTCGCGATAAATACTTTGTTACCCCTGATGCGTTGTAACGCGGCCTACTAGATAATCGCGCGCTACGGGGATCAGCGTTCGTTGGTCCGTTTTGACTTAGGTAGAGACTTGTCCTGGACCTGTTGGGGAATCATTTGGCCCCATAGGAGTCGGAACAATGCTCGCCAACTTGGCAAGAGTGGTTTGTAGGGGCGGGTTTTTCATGCCGTCTACCTCACAGGCCCTTTAACTGGCCGTTGGTTTTTTGATCTGTTTTCGGCGAGGGTTGCTCGTGATTGTTAGTCCCTGTATTGCACCAAAATTGTCTGCCAAACGGCTACGAAGCGCTCTGGTAGCGGGCTCTGCCCTGCTTTGCCTGCTCAGCGCCGGCCAGCTTTGGGCATTCAGTCTGGATGATGTGTCGGCCAAGGCAAAAGAGCTGGCCGGGCAGAAATACGAAGCCCCGCGCAGTAACTTGCCGAACGAATTCCGCGAGATGAAATTCGCGGACTATCAAAAAATTCGTTTCCTGACCGAAAAAGCCGAATGGGCCGATCAGAAAACCCCGTTCAAGCTTTCGTTCTATCACCAGGGTATGCATTTCGATACGCCGGTGAAAATCAACGAAATCACGGCCAACACCGTCGAAGAGATCAAGTACGACCCGACGCGCTTCGATTTCGGCGACCTGAAATTCGATCCTAAAGCCACTGAGCAACTGGGTTATGCCGGTTTCCGTGTGTTGTACCCGATCAACAAGGCCGACAAGCAAGACGAAATCATGACCATGCTCGGCGCGAGTTACTTCCGCGTTGTCGGCAAGGGGCACACGTATGGCTTGTCCGCTCGCGGCATGGCGATCGATACCGCGTTGCCGTCCGGCGAAGAATTCCCGCGTTTCCGTGAGTTCTGGATTCAACAGCCGAAGCCGGGCGACAAGCACCTGGTGATCTTCGCGCTGCTGGATTCGCCACGCGCCACCGGTGCCTATCGCCTGACCCTGCGTCCGGGCAGCGACACCGTTGTCGACGTCAAGGCTCAGATGTTCCTGCGTGACAAGGTCACCAAGCTTGGCGTTGCGCCGCTGACCAGCATGTTCCTGTTCGGCGCCAACCAGCCATCGAAAGTGCTGAACTACCGCCGCGAATTGCACGACTCCAGCGGCCTGTCGATCCATGCCGGCAACGGCGAGTGGATCTGGCGCCCGCTGAACAACCCGAAACACCTGGCGGTGAGCAACTTCTCGATCGAGAACCCGCGCGGTTTCGGCTTGCTGCAACGTGGCCGTGACTTCAGCCACTACGAAGACCTCGACGACCGCTACGACAAGCGCCCAAGTGCCTGGATCGAGCCTAAAGGCGATTGGGGCAAGGGTTCTGTCGACCTGGTCGAAATTCCGACTGCCGACGAAACCAACGACAACATCGTTGCCTTCTGGAGCCCGGAAAAACTGCCTGAGCCTGGTCAGCCGCTGGAATTCGGCTACCGCATGCACTGGACCATGGACGAAGCGTCGATTCACGCACCGGACAGCGCCTGGGTCAAACAGACCTTGCGCTCCACCGGCGACGTCAAACAGTCCAACCTGATTCGTCAGCCGGACGGCAGCGTTGCCTATCTGGTGGACTTCGAAGGCCCGTCCCTGGCGGCATTGCCGTCCGATGCTGACGTTCGCAGCCAGGTCAGCGTTGGCGACAATGCCGAACTGGTCGAAAACAGCGTGCGCTACAACCCTGAAACCAAGGGCTGGCGCCTGACCCTGCGCATGAAGATCAAGGACCCGAGCAAAGCCACCGAGATGCGTGCTGCGCTGGTCCAGAACATTCTGCCTGCCGACCTGGCCAAGTCATCCGTGCCAGCGTCCAGCAATGCTGTGGCCAAGGCCGACAAGGTTGCCGCCAGACAACAAGAAAAAGCAGACAAGGAAGCCAAGCAAGCCGAAGCCAAGCAGGCCGAAGCCAAACCAGTCGCAGATGCCAAGGAGGCCAACAAAGACGCCAAGCAGCCTGCTGCTGCGGACGCGGCCCTAGCCACACCGGAATCGGCCGCGACTGAAGAAGTCCTGACCGAGACCTGGAGCTACCAGTTGCCTGCCGATGAGTAATTCTCAAGTACAGCCAGAGACGCTTGCCGAGTATCTGGCGCATTTACCGATGACCGACGAGCAGCGCGCGGAACTCGCAGGCTGCCAGTCCTTCAGCGAGCTGCACCAGCGCCTGTCGTCCTCGACGTTCGACGCACCGACCGAGGCTGCTCAAGCCTCGGTGGGCCGTCGTTTGACCCTGAACTCCGCTGAAGAGCTGGAAGACGCGGAAATGCTGGTGCTCGACGCCAGTGGTCGGGTTTGCCTCAAGGCCACTCCGCCGATCCGCCGGACCAAAGTCGTGCCGGAGCCGTGGCGCACCAACATTCTGGTGCGTGGCTGGCGGCGTCTGACCGGTCGCACCAATCCGCCGGCCCCGCCGAAAGACGAGAACGTGCTGCCGGCGGCTCGCTGGCGCACCGTAGGTTCGATCCGCCGTTACATCCTGCTGGTACTGATGCTCGGTCAGACCATCGTTGCCGGCTGGTACATGAAAGGCATCATGCCCTACCAGGGCTGGTCGTTCGTCGACCTGAACGAAGTTCTGCATCAATCGATCCTGCAGACCGTCACGCAAGTGCTGCCGTATGCGTTGCAAACCAGCATCCTGATTCTGTTCGGGATCCTGTTCTGCTGGGTGTCGGCCGGGTTCTGGACGGCACTGATGGGCTTCCTTGAGTTGCTCACCGGTCACGACAAATACCGCATCTCCGGTAAAAGTGCCGGCAACGAGCCGATCGCCAAGGATGCGCGCACCGCACTGGTGATGCCGATCTGCAACGAAGACGTACCGCGGGTGTTTGCCGGTTTGCGCGCGACGTTCGAGTCGGTGGCGGCCACGGGTGACCTGGATCGTTTCGACTTTTTCGTCCTCAGCGACAGTAACGATGCCGATATCTGCGTTGCCGAGCAGCAGGCCTGGCTGGATGTCTGCCGCGAAGCCGGTGGCTTCGGCAAGATTTTCTATCGCCGCCGTCGACGTCGGGTCAAACGCAAAAGCGGTAACCTTGACGACTTTTGCCGTCGTTGGGGCGGTGACTACAAGTACATGGTCGTGCTCGATGCTGACTCGGTGATGAGCGGCGAGTGCCTGACCAGTCTGGTGCGCTTGATGGAAGCCACGCCGGACGCCGGGATCATCCAGACCGCGCCGCGTGCGTCGGGCATGGACACGCTGTATGCGCGCATGCAGCAGTTCGCGACCCGTGTGTACGGTCCGCTGTTCACCGCCGGTCTGCACTTCTGGCAGTTGGGCGAATCCCACTACTGGGGCCACAACGCAATCATCCGCATGAAACCGTTCATCGAGCACTGCGCCTTGGCGCCGTTGCCCGGTAAAGGCGCGTTCGCCGGTGCGATTCTGTCCCACGACTTCGTCGAAGCCGCGCTGATGCGCCGTGCCGGTTGGGGCGTGTGGATTGCCTACGACTTGCCGGGCAGCTACGAAGAATTGCCGCCGAACCTGCTGGACGAACTCAAGCGTGACCGTCGCTGGTGCCACGGCAACCTGATGAACTTCCGCCTGTTCCTGGTCAAGGGCATGCACCCGGTGCACCGTGCAGTGTTCCTGACCGGCGTGATGTCTTATTTGTCGGCGCCGTTATGGTTCTTCTTCCTCGTGCTGTCGACGGCGCTGCTGGCGGTCAACACGCTGATGGAGCCGCAGTACTTCCTTGAACCGCGCCAGCTCTATCCGCTGTGGCCACAATGGCACCCGGACAAGGCGATCGCGTTGTTCTCGACCACCATTGTGCTGCTGTTCCTGCCGAAGCTGTTGAGCATCATCCTGATCTGGGCCAAGGGTGCGAAAGAGTTCGGCGGCAAGTTCAAGGTGACCTTGTCGATGCTGCTGGAGATGTTGTTCTCCATGTTGCTGGCGCCAGTGCGGATGATTTTCCACACCCGTTTCGTGCTCGCTGCATTCCTGGGCTGGGCCGCGACCTGGAACTCGCCGCAACGTGACGACGACTCCACGCCGTGGAGCGAAGCGGTCAAGCGCCACGGTCCGCAAACCCTGCTGGGCTTCTTCTGGGCCCTTTTGGTGATTTGGCTGAACCCGAGCTTCCTCTGGTGGCTGGTGCCGATCGTCGGTTCGTTGATGCTGTCGATCCCGGTTTCCGTGATCTCCAGCCGTGTCGGCCTGGGCCTGAAGTCCCGTGACGAGAGCCTGTTCCTGATCCCTGAGGAATACAATCCGCCGCAGGCGCTGCTGGCAACTGACCAGTACACCCATGAAAACCGCTATCACGCACTGAAAGACGGCTTCATCCGGTCGGTGGTCGATCCACAGCAGAACGCCCTGGCATGCTCGCTGGCGACGTCGCGTCACGGTCAGGCCGAGCCCATCGAGTGGCTGCGGATCGAGCGGGTTCGCCATGCATTGAAAGTGGGGCCTGACGGTCTGACCAACAATGAGCGTGTGCAACTGCTGAGCGATCCGGTGGCACTCGCTCGTTTGCATGAGCAGGTCTGGGGTGAAGGTCATCCCGAATGGCTGGAAGCCTGGCGCAAATCGGTGAAATCCGATCCCCATGCGCCATTGCTGCCGCTCAAGCCACTGAGCGCGCAACCGCAGTTGGCATAACTAAAGAACCCCGCGAAAGCGGGGTTTTTTTTATCTCATCGTAGCCAAACACTTGTGCAAACGAGCGAGTGCGTTAGCATCCGTCCCCGAATTGGTGCGCCCGGATAATTTTTGTCCATATCGATGCGTTCCCTGAGGGGAGCCGCCGTTTGCGCGCCTCATAACGCAATGGGTTTGGGGACATGATGATGAAGAAGTATCTCTCGATGCTGCTGGTCGGCGTCACGACATTGGTTGCAGTCAGTACGGCGCAGGCCGGTGCCATCGATGACGCGGTCAAGCGCGGCACGCTGAAAGTCGGCATGGACCCGACCTACATGCCGTTTGAAATGACCAACAAGCGCGGTGAGATCATCGGCTTCGAAGTCGACATCCTCAAAGCCATGACCAAGGCCATGGGCGTCAAACTGGAGCTGGTATCCACCGGTTACGACGGCATTATCCCGGCCCTGCTCACCGACAAGTTCGACATGATCGGCAGCGGCATGACCCTGACCCAGGAACGCAACCTGCGCCTGAACTTCAGCGAACCGTTCATTGTGGTCGGCCAGACCCTGCTGATTCGCAAGGAGTTGGAAGGCACCATCAAGTCCTACAAAGACCTGAACACCGCTGACTACCGCATCACCTCCAAGCTCGGCACCACCGGCGAGATGGTTGCCAAAAAGCTGATCTCCAAAGCCAAGTACCACGGCTACGACAACGAGCAGGAAGCCGTGCTCGACGTGGTCAACGGCAAGGCCGACGCCTTCATCTACGACGCGCCATACAACGTCGTGGCAGTGAACAAGGTCGGCAACGGCAAACTGGTGTTCCTCGACAAGCCGTTCACCTACGAACCGCTGGCCTTTGGTCTGAAGAAAGGTGACTACGACAGCATCAACTTCATCAACAACTTCCTGCACCAGATCCACGAAGACGGCACCTACGATCGCATCCATGACAAGTGGTTCAAAGACACCGCTTGGCAGAAGGATATGGAATAAGCGTCGGTCAGACTGACCGTGCCGCGCCCATCGCCAGCAGGCTAGCTCCCACACTGAAATGCGTTTCCCCTGTGGGAGCCAGCCTGCTGGCGATGACGGCCTTCAAGGCAACACACATTCCGGAACCCGCAATGAAGCAGAAAAAAGCCCAATGGCCCTGGCACGCGTTGACCGTGCTGGTGCTGATCGGCCTGGCCGGCGCGTTGTATTACGCCACCTCGCTGATGTCTTACGAATGGCGCTGGAACCGCGTGCCGCAGTACTTCGCGTACCACGCTGAAGAATCCCAGCGCGCCGCCGACATTTCGACTGTCAGCGAGCTGGTGCGCAAAGGCGACAAGGCTGAAGTTACTTTGCGCAACGACGCGGGTGACGAGCAACGCGTGACCGTCGACGACAACAGCCTGCAAGTCGCCCAAGGCGATGATGTGGCTGAAGGCGACGTGATCGGTGTGACTCGTCATTGGGCTGCCGGACCGCTGATGTGGGGTCTTTGGACCACCTTGTGGCTGTCCGTGGTGTCGGGCGTACTCGGCCTGCTGATCGGCCTCGCTACGGGTTTGTGCCGTTTGTCGAACAACCCGACCCTGCGCGACCTCTCGACGATATACGTCGAATTGGTGCGCGGTACGCCGTTGCTGGTGCAGATTTTCATTTTCTACTTCTTCATCGGCACCGTTATGAACCTGTCCCGGGAGTTCGCCGGGATCGCCGCACTGTCGCTGTTCACGGGCGCCTATGTGGCGGAAATCATCCGCTCCGGCGTGCAGTCGATCGCCCGTGGCCAAAACGAAGCGGCGCGCTCCCTGGGTTTGAGCGCCGGTCAGTCGATGCGCCACGTGGTGCTGCCGCAAGCGCTCAAACGCGTACTGCCGCCGCTCGCCGGGCAATTCATCAGCCTGGTCAAAGACACCTCGCTGGTGTCGGTGATCGCGATTACCGAACTGCTGAAAAGTGGTCGCGAAGTCATCACCACCTCGTTTTCGCCATTCGAAATCCTGTTCTGCGTGGCCGGCCTGTATTTGTTGATCAACCTGCCGCTGTCGAAAATCGCCAGCCGGCTTGAGCGGAGGCTCGCGCAAAGTGATTGAAGTCCGCGATCTGGTAAAAGTCTTCGACACCCGCGGCCATGTGGTGCGCGCGGTGGATAACGTCTCCACCCAGGTGGCGAAGGGTGAAGTATTGGTCGTGATCGGTCCGTCCGGCTCCGGAAAGTCGACCTTCCTGCGCTGCCTCAATGGCCTGGAAGAGTTTGACTCGGGCTCGGTGAGCATCGATGGGCTGCAACTGGCCGACCCGAAAACCGACGTAAACGCTTACCGCCGTGAAGTCGGCATGGTGTTCCAGCATTTCAACCTGTTCCCGCACATGACCGTGCTGGAAAACCTCTGCCTCGCCCAGAAAGTCGTGCGCAAACGTGGCAAGAAGGAGCGTGAAGCCAAGGCCTTGGCGTTGCTGGAAAAGGTTGGCATTGCACAGAAGGCCAACGAGTTTCCGTCACGCCTGTCCGGTGGTCAGCAACAGCGCGTGGCGATTGCACGGGCATTGGCGATGGAACCCAAGGTCATGTTGTTCGACGAACCGACTTCGGCGCTTGATCCGGAAATGGTCGGTGAAGTGCTGGATGTGATGAAGACATTGGCCGTGGAAGGCATGACCATGGTCTGCGTGACCCACGAGATGGGCTTTGCGCGGGAAGTGGCGGATCGAGTGCTGTTCTTCGATCACGGCAAATTGCTGGAAGACGCCTCGCCCGCCGAGTTCTTCGATGCGCCGAAGGATCCACGGGCGCAGGCGTTCTTGCGACAGGTGCTGTAAGACCCCCGTTGTATTCGTGATCTTGGGTCGGAGAAAGGACTCTTCTTACGCTGAGACGTGATTGCGTACGCCCACTAAGCGTTTCAGCGGCTATTTCTCCGGATTAGGGTGGAGTCTTGCACCACACTCTGCTCACGTCTGAAATCTCCCCGATCAAATCCTATCTTCAGATCGAATTTCTGCAGGTTTGAGGTTCGTGGAGGAGGTTCGAAAACAGTAGGTACTACAACATCCTGACTGGACCTGGCAGAAACTGTCGGAGGGTTACTGGCAGTACCACCAAAGCCAGGACGCATATTGGGGAGTGAGTTTGATCGATTCCGGGGCACGATTGATTTTGGAATTGGAGGTAGTTGAGCTCGTTTGTTGAGCAGTAAACCGAAGCCACTTAAAAAACCAACCGCCGCCATTGTCACCAAAGCTATCAAGAGGGGGTCATTGACCGGTGAATCAGGATGATGCTCCTCCACCCGGTTCAACACCAAATAAGTCACCGACCCAGCGAAAGCGCTGACCGCTACCCCCGCCTTGGCGGCAAGCTTGAATTGGGGGCGAGCGACGAACGGAATCTTACGTGCCAGCGTTTTGGGGACAATAAATGGAAGTACATAGCCTCCGACAAAATCCATGGCCCCATTCGCGAACCAAAGTAATCCGTGCGCGATTCTCCCCGTGGGATCCGTACGATTAATAGGATCTCCCAGACAATACGCATAGCAATTCAACCCGCCATTCCCAAAAGGGCTCAATCTGTCGGGACTGTTGAAGTGCATGAGTAACGGATTGAACGCTCGGTGCCCATTCCCCAGTATGTAATGTTCGGTTAACGAGTCGGGACGTTCGCCATTGAATCCCAGAAGGCTGGGGCACTCACCTTCAACCGCACGGTGACCATAAGGCGTATAGGCCGATTGACTGTCGGTAGTACGCAGGACCGAGCGCTGCATATCAGTCATCACCAACGACGCATGCCGGGCACCCCCGGTTTCCAGTTCTGCCAGCAATACATCCTGGTATTGAAAAATCTGTCTCTGCGCCGCGCCTCGAGTTTCCGTAACGACTCGGTCTTTCAGATAGAAGCGATCCAGCCTGTCCTGCCCGGCCGGCTGACGACTGACCAAGCGATCAAGAGCATCGTAGTGGTAGGAAACCAGTGAAGCAGCAGCGCGATCCATTGATGATTCTCGAACGTCAGAGCGTGGGTTCAGACTCTACTCCTTCGAAAATTATTGCTACTAGCAGAACTGATAGTCCGGGTCATACCACATGCATTCTGTGGTGGCCTTTTTCGGCTTTGGCTGCCCGCGAGCGCGTAGAAATTTGCTTGATAAAACGGAGGTGGCCAAATTTAGAGGGGGGTAGTAGTCGATGATGACTAATTCTGCTGAAAAACCTCATGCAAATTGTTTCGCAGAAAACGCAACACAATGCGTCTGAGGTGAAGTGGGTGCGACCAATCTCGAAACTAATTCAATGCGCCTGATCCGCAATATGTCCTGGATAAGTGGTCTTTTGAAAAGTAGCGTGACAATAAGCCACTTGAAACCAGTTTGATGGTTTGCGTGGCTCTATGAAAAGGGTAGTGTCGAAACAACTAATTACGTTTGAGTGGTTTAGTTAAAGTGTTTTGGAAATATTTAGTCAGGCTTAACTGACTGGCATCAACTTTACAGACTGTTTATTGATTATTAGGATTCAAGGGGTGGATCTGGTTAACTATTTTATAAATGCGAACTGTCTGGTGAGGCCGAAATGCCAATGAAGATGTTACTTAGCCATAAAAATAACAATCTCACCGAACTTGAGGTTTTTGGCTTGTCGGCGCAATACAATCTTGCGGACGGACACAGTTATATCTCGGCGGAGAAGCACTTTAATACGGTGTTGTCTGAGTTGCCCGCTCTTTGGCGTTCGGCAATTGAAGTCCCTATTCCGGAAATGGAAAAACTCTTCAAAAATAAATTTGCGGAGTACTTTGGCCTTGATGGCTTGAGGCAGCATGCGAATTTTTCGATATGTCCTACGGCCTCCAATAGCATCGACATCGTCGGCGCGTGGGCGCGATCGATGAACTATAAAGTTGGGCTTGTCGAGCCCACGTTTGATAACCTTGCGCAATTACTCCGACGCAGGGAAGTCGAAATAGAAGCTATTCCTGAGGTTGCATTTACTGATCTGGGCATATTAGACGGACTTATTCAGGATAAAAAGCTAGACGTGTTATTTATGGTCAACCCAAATAACCCAACAGGATTTGTTGTTGATGCTGTGATGATGAGGAATGTCGTTGAACTGTGCCACCATCATAATCTGGTTTTGGTGCTCGATACTTCCTTCAGGTTTTGCCACCAGAGCCAAATCGATGAGTACGAATTACTCATTGATCGGGGATTGTCATTTATAATTTTGGAAGATACAGGTAAGCAATGGCCAACATTAGACGCTAAGGCTAGCATTCTTTCCTATAGCGAAGACTTGCAGCATGCCATTCGAGCCATCTATGAGGAGCTTTACCTGTGCTGTTCAAATTTTTCGTTGAGAGTAATTATCGAATTCATTGATGCCACCTTGAAAAAGGGTGGTCTCCCTTACATACATTCGATTATTGAAAAAAATATTGAAATCGCTCGGTCAGAACTGAGCGGCACTCTAGTTGATATTGAATCATTGCACCCAGACTCTATCATGGCGGTAATGTGGCTTAACATCGAGAGAACCGGGCTCTCCGATCTTGAGTTGACCGAATATCTTGCCAGTTATGGTGTGGCAGTTCTGCCTGGGAGATATTTTTATTGGGGGAGTCATTATACAGCGGGACATAATCGTATAAGAATCGCTTTAATGAAACCCGACGAACAATTCGCATTTTCGATTTCGCGTTTGAAACAGGCGCTGACAGAGCTTCAGAGATTAATCTTTACAAGAAATAGAGATGTAATGGAGATCCTATAAATGCGCAAGCTTCTCGTCACAGGCGATTTTGACATTGGCGAAGGCGTATTCCCGGATAGTGTCGAACTCCTCCATATACGATGCCCTGTCGATGAACAGCAAATAATTGATATATTGCCTGGGGTTCATGACTACATCCTCGGTGGCCCTGAGTATTTATCCGCTCGACTGATTGACATCGCTACCAAGTTAGAGCACGTCGTGGTGATGGGGACAGGAACCAGCAGTTTCGTGGACGTTGAATACGCGAAAAAAAAGGGTATCCGATTAAGTAATACACCCTATATGAACGCTCATGCTGTTACAGAGTTTACGCTGGCGATGATCACTGTCAGTTTGGCAAGAATATTTGAAAGCATCGAGGGTGTAAAAGAGGGCTCCCGGTGGCTTCAAACGCCGAGACGCTCATTATCGAGCTTGGGCATTGGTTTTGTGGGCATGGGTGCTATTGGTACTGAAATAGCACAGCAACTGCAAAAGAGAGGTTGCAAGGACTTACACTATTGGTCTCGAACTCGGAAGCTCGAACTTGAAGCCTCATTAAATTTAAAATACAGCTCTTTGATTAGAATGGTAGCTGAAGTCGATATCCTGTGTGTTCACATTGCGGGTGGCTCCGAAACGCGTCACCTTATTGATGAGGTCGTATTAAAAAGGGCAAACCCCAAGCTGATGATCTTCAATATGTCCAGTCCTGGCATTATTTGTCCGGTCGCCCTGAAGGGCTATCTCCAGAGTAATACTGGCGCATCGTGTTTTATTGATGGATATTATAACGAGTGGACAGATAATAAAGGTCATTGTCATGACGTACACGGTCTGCTTTCTTTGCCGACTACAAATTTGGTAGCAACCTCTCATCTGGCGGGACAAGAGCAACAAACTGTAAAAAATATCTTTACCTGTGCAGTGATTAAAGTTCTTGAGTTTGCTTCTGATCACAAAAATTAAAAGATTGGCTTTTTTATCTGATCTATTTAAATAGAACTATTGATCTCCTGTACCTTTGAAAAAATATTTCGTCAATTTCTTATATGTTCAAAAAGAGAGTTTTCAATGCAGCACGTACCAGGGGCCTTTATCGGAAATCATACCTTCGGAGAGCTTTATGATATTGCTCCGCAAAAACTAAATGATATTCGCTATTTAACCGAACTTCTGTGTGCTTCTGCTACTAAGGCTGGCGCGACCGTTTGTGGAACTGTATCCAAACAGTTCGAGCCCCAGGGCGTTACAGTTTTGGTCTTGTTGGAAGAGTCCCATGCGTCATTTCATACCTATCCGGAAATCGGCGCGCTATTTTTTGATATGTTCACCTGCGGTGACAACTGCAATTCAAGTGATGCGTTTGAGTTCATATGCTCCGCGTTGGATTGTTCGAAGCATGAGATAAAAACCGTGAAAAGAGGTTTTCAGTAATTGAAAATTTACCTGGCAGGTAATTTGTTGTGAGGAGAATAGCGAGAGTGAGCAAGATTCCAGAATCCATGATATTACAAGAACCTATTTCGGAAGGTATCAGCCGATCGTGGGAAATTTATAAAATACACGTGCAAAGCAAAACTGAATTTCAGGATTTGTTAATCGCGGATACTGCTCACGGAACTACTTTGTTCTGCAATAATGAAAGGCAAAGCTCCGAGCTAAGTCAGTTAGCCTACCATGAAGGTCAAGTAATGCCCGCTCTTTTGAGCATGCCGAATTTGCCGAAAACAGCGTTGGTTATTGGATCTTCCGAAGGCGTAGCTGTCCAAATATTGCAAAAGGCCGGTGTAGAAAATATAACCCATGTAGACATCGATGAAGAGTGTATGGTTGCCTGTGGGAAATACTTGCCGTACGGGTACACAGTTGACGAAATAAAAAAGTATATGAGCGCCGGCAGTACTGATTCACTGAAAGTGATAATCGGAGACGGAAAAGAATATATTGAGAGCATGCTTGATAAAAATATTAATTTCGATCTTATTGTGATGGATATTCCTGATGAAGGTCCTAAAACAGAGGGGCTTTATGATGAGCTATTTTGGAACAGAGTTAAGTCGGTTCTAGCTCCTGGCGGCGCATTTATCACACAAGCTGGCAACTCATGCTTGTGGCGTTGCGACTCACTTAAAACCGCCTACGTCAGAATGAAGAAAGTATTCCATCATGTAACGTATTTCGAAGTGGATGAGCAGGATTGGGTTTGGCTGGTCGGTCATGCCGGAGAGGTTGAACTGTCCACTGAACAAATGCAGGAAAAATTAGCTTCAAGTAAATATATCCCTCGCCACATTGACGCGGTGTCACTTTCAAGATCGGTGATTGCTCCTAAGGTGATGCGAATGGATGACTGCATCTGACAGCTTTATGAGACAGCTAAAGAGAGTTGCACCTGTAATAAAGGCCAATTCTCCTTACACAGAATGATTGGAAAATCCGTCGCTCTCATTAAAAAATCTGCAATTGTACCGATTTTTGAACCCTTGCAGCATCGAGTTCAAAAATCGGTAATTAATTCAAATCTTCACTGTATCGAAATTTCTTTGTAGGGCATCAGAGTTCATCATGAACGACAGGTTTTGAGCCCAAATCCTGTGCAAATCGAAGCAGGTAACCATCCGGATCTTGTACTAGAAAATTACTCTCTCCCAAGAGCTCTTTATCCGATTTATACCAAAACGTTTCTATTGGTTTACGCAGTTCATATCCCGATTTTTTCAATGTCCTCGCCATCGTGGTTACGTCGGGACATTCGATTGATAAATTCATCCCGCGTCCGTAGGGATGTGCTAGAGGTTCTACGCGCCAAGGCGAAGTCTTAAAACGATCTTGCCCCAACATCAATTGACTACCGTGATAAGAAATAAATGCAAATCCTTCTTCAGACCTTTCATACTCGACGCGGAAGCCAATCACCTTACAATAAAATTTTAAACTACGTTTAATATCAGAAACGATTAATTCTGGAACGAGTTTGTTGAAGTTAACCATGTAATATCCTTCATCCTTGAAGCTGTAAATATTTTTTGTGCTGCGGAATTAATATCAACTATATTGCAAATGAAGTCCAATCCGGATTGTTGATGATGTGTTGCCATATATTGCTGCTTGCTCGCCCGTTCAGTATTGGCTTTTTTGATTAAGGCTGAAACATTAATTATTCTATTCTTTCTTTACATGTATTTTAGTTTTTTGTAAATTCATGCGATGGAGATTAAAGGAGAAATTCAATGACTGTTCGAGATTCTTTGAAGATATAAGTCAGCGTGCGGTCGTCATAAAGTTAGTGGCGGAAACACACGAAATTTTCGAAATGCATTAACTGTATCATTGATAGATACCGCATTCATGTTCGTAATTAACAAGATATCCTATTCTAAACACAGGAGGGGCTCTTATGCGCGAGTTTCGCACCGCAGAAGCAATCTTTGACTCTCAACTGCAGAACGGCAATTTGACTGAAATTAAAGATCTGGCAGAGCAGGTAATTCGGCCTAGAACCGATAACTATAATCTACAGGGCCAAACGCTGAAATTATGGGCGGAAAACATGGGGTCTATGACGGAGTTCTTACGTCAGCCACATGCTGATATAAAGCACTTTCAGTTGTCGAAAATCAAAACGCTTGTGGACAGGGCTTATAATAACGTCCCGTTTTATCGCGAATTGTATGGCGCGTGCGGTTACGAAGAAGGGGCCATCTCTTGTTTTTCTGATTTTGAACAGCTTCCCATCGTGACCAAAGCTGTTTTGAACGACTTTGAGCCTCGCATCAGGGTAAACGATCCGAAAGTCCTGGAGTTTGCCAATACGTCTCGAACATCGGGTTCAAGTGGAAAACCGTTCACAGTGTACAGTGACGATAACGACATCGTTCTCGACCATTTGCAGGTAATGCGTTTTTATAATTCATGCTTGCAGCGTCCTCTGAAAGAACAAGACTGGATTTATGTGATTCATCACTCGGGATTGGCGTTTTCATCGCTACACGGAAAATACAGAACATTTCAGTTGCCCGATCTATTGCCGAGCACGCCGTTGGGCGAGCACTTGCTTTTACTACGGCCCAGGTTGCTCATCATATTGCCGAGCTATCTGCCAATTATACTTAAACATAAGTTGGCACTACAGATGAGTGGCGTTGAAGCTATTTTAACTAATTCCGAAAGCAGCACGCAGCTCGAGCGAACCTATTACTCAAAGGCATTGGGAATTCCTGTTTTTGACGAATACAGCTCTGAAGAAGTCGGATTGATCGCGACCCAATGCGCTCATGGTCAATATCATGTAATCGAGGATGGTGTTTATCTCGAAGTTGTGAATGCGGATACACAAGGATTTGGTAGCGTAGTTTGTACAGATCTAGATAATGATTTGATGCCATTAATCCGGTTTGATCATGGTGATATAGCACGCAAAACCTCAGAGCGTGAGCGCTGTGGTTGTGGCAGTTGCTGTACGTCGCTTTATGAAGTCAATGGCAGGCGCGATGATGCTTTCCGAACACGTGAGCATCACCTTGTTCCTAGCGCGTCCATTCTTGCAGCGGTGGACGATATATTGGTTACACCTGACAAAACACTAAACGCCTTCCGATTAATACAAAAAAATGAGAAAACAATAGAGTTAATTACTCACTACACGGGAAGTCCTCACAAAAATATGACGGAAATCCTCGGTCAGTTAAATGACCGGCTCTCCTGCTTGTTCGGTTATACGATTACGTTATTGCATCAAGAAGTGGATATGCTGCCTGATCAGAAATCGTATAAACGCAGAAGTATCATACGAGAGTGGGAGTTGGATTAATTGTCTCTGGTAAAAATAGAAGGCGTTTCTTTGTGCTTTAATGAAAAAATGCTTTTTTCCAATCTAAATTTTTCTATAAATAGCGGAGATAAAATAGGGATTATTGGTGATAATGGTTCTGGAAAAAGTTCTTTGTTGCGCACGATTGCAAAAAGCCTGGATGAGCATGATGGAAATATCACTCACTCCAGAGGGATGCGCTGTCACTATGTGCAGCAGGGATTTCCAGAGCTGTGGAGCAAGTTAATTGCTTCTGAAATATTGGAGAGTTGCTTGTCTGAGCCTCTCGCCGAAAAGTGGAAGGCGGATTACGTATTTGAATTATGCGCATTTCCGAAAGAATATCGGTCCTTGTCTTTTGACCAGCTGAGTGGAGGCTGGAAAAAGATATTAATGATTGGCAGGGCGGTTCTTTTAGAACCGGATCTATTGTTGCTGGATGAGCCTACAAATCATTTGGATCAGATACACATCGCAAACCTGATTCGTTTGCTTGGAGACAGCGGTTTATTATCTACATACGTTGTGGTTAGTCATAATCGAGATTTTTTAGACGCGGTTACGAGAAGTACATTAATTCTTCATCATAAAAAATTCTCTTATTTCAATTTTTCTTTTACACGAGCTCGTGAATTGTTTTTAGAGCAAGAACGATCCATTGCTTGCTCTAGAACTGAAGCTATAAATGAAATTCAGCGGCTAAAGAAAAGTGCTCAATTCCAACGTCAACTTGGAGTGAACAACTATAGCGATACAGCGTTGCAAAAAGCCAAAAAAATCGAAAAAAAAATCAAAATGCTTGAAGCGGTAGTACCCGAAAAACAAGCCTTTCGCAAGAAAGAGGTTGGCTTGGATGTAGAGGAATTCCATGCCAAGAAGATCTTGCAAATTGAAAATTTTAAATTGTACTCGGGCGAAGGTCGTCTATTATTTTTCATTAAGTCCTTAGTGATAGAGAGAGGGGATCGATTAGTCATTTCTGGCGTTAATGGTTCTGGTAAAAGTACCTTACTCAAAGCCATTATTGATAATATTGATCCTGGTATCAAAATTGGGCCTTCTGTGAAGGTCGGTGTTCTGGATCAAGAACTTTCGTCACTGCCGCTTGATTCTGAAATCCTCGAATTTATTGCAACTCTATTTCAACTCGACCAACAACAAGCAATCAATAAACTAGCGTCCGCAGGTTTTTGTTTTCTGGACTCTCAAAAAACAATCGGACAAATTAGTCATGGAGAGCGCACGCGTCTTGCTTTGCTGACACTTCGCTTGAGTTGCCCAAATTTCTTGATTTTAGACGAGCCAACTAACCACTTGGATATTACTTCTCAAGAGCTGCTGGAAATTGAAATGCAGCGCCTGAATCCAGCGGCGATAATAGTTTCTCATGACACCCGATTTGTTAAACGTACGGGAAATCGATTTTTTAATATTTCGGATGGGGCCTTGATAGAACTCTTCAACTAGTTTTCAAGTTTGTCCAAATCTCTTTCCAAAGTTTAAATAATTTAATGACCAGAGATGTCGTGCTATTAAGGAACCATAAATGCCTATGGATACTCTGATTAGTTTGAAGTCCGTTTGCAAAAGCTACTACTTGGCCAGGGAGACAGAGGGTATTGCGGATTGGTGTCAGCAATTAATAAGACCAAAATATACTACATTCAAGGCTTTGGAATCGATAGATCTTACCGTCTCCAGTGGTGCGGCAGTTGGGTTTATCGGGCCTAATGGGGCGGGTAAATCCAGCTTGATCAAAATTTTGTGTGGAATACAAAAACCAAGTTCAGGCTGTGTGAGAGTTCTTGGATATGATCCCAGTCTTCGTCAAAGAGAGTTTCTGAAACAAATTGGTGTCGTGTTTGGACATAAGACATCTCTGTGGTGGGATCTCCCTGTAAAAACGAGTCTAGATACTTATAAAGAAATTTATAGTATTGCAGATGGCGACTATCGGGAGCGGCTTTATGAATTGACTGATGCATTGAATCTTGGCCGCGTTCTTCACAAGCCTGTGCGCAATCTTAGTCTTGGTGAGCGCGTGAAGTGTGAGCTGACGTTGAATCTTTTGCATTCTCCAAAGCTAATCTTTTTAGATGAGCCAACTGTAGGCTTGGATGTCACGTCGAAGTTTGAAATACGCAAGTATCTAAACTATAAAAGAAAGCATGGTGGTCTTTCGGTGTTTCTCACGAGTCATGATTTGGGTGATATCGAATCCTGCTGTGATGATGCCGTTATCATTGATAAAGGTAAAATCCGATTTGATGGCTCTATGCGCGATTTAAGCGAGAATTTTACAGCCAATGTCAAATTGGTAGTTAGCACAAAGGATTCGACCCAAAGTGAATCAGGTCTCCTGGCTTTCAAAGGAGCTGTGGACAGGATTCAGGGCGTAAGCATTCTTAATGATGGGTTGAATCAGATCACCTATCTAGTTCCCAAGGCATCGTTGCGTTCGGTTTTCAACTTGTTTCCTGAAGGTTTATATGATTTAGAAGTATCCCCGTTAGATTTTGAGAATAACGTGGTTAATCTTTTCAAAACATGGTCTGGTGAATCCTCGTGATGAGTATTGCTTATTACAAACTTGCGCAAACCGGGTTGCTGTCGGTTTACAGGGACCGGTCTATGCTGATTACGGATTTGGTGGTCGCGACGGGTGTCCCATTCGTTATACAGTTTGCAATTTGGCGATTTGTCTATGATCAGGGTAGTGCTGGCGCATTATCGCAATATAGTCTTGAAGAGACTTATCTATATTACGTGGCTGTACTGGCGCTCAATCGTTTGAATAATGCCTACGACCTTATATCGAGAGTGTCTACCCATGTCCACGAAGGGCAGTTGGAAGGTATTTTTATTAAGCCAGTAAGCTATTTCGAATATAATCTATTTGTTTTTCTGGGAGAGAGTGCCCTGTATTATGCTCCTATATTGATTATCGCAATTTTTGTGTTGGTTTCGGGAGGAGACTGGACAGGCGTTTTGGGTTTTGTAGTTTTAAGCATGACAAATCTGTTCTTTTGTTTTTTGCTGGGTTTTTTAATGTCGCTTTCGACGTTTTGGCTTACGCGGCCCGATATGATACTTAGCTTCCAAGTGGTTCTGGCAAGCGTTATGGGAGGCACGCTATTACCTATCGCTTATTGGCCTGACTACCTTCAGCCTTTAATGAGATACAATCCGTTTCGCCTGATCATTAGTGGTCCAGCGGAGTTCTTGCTGCGTCCAAGCAGTGGCTTGCTTATCGAGCTTATATGTCTTTATATTGTTTGGTTTCTAATTATGCTAGTGGCTTGCAAAGTTATATTTAGATTTGCAACTGGCAGATATTCGGGGGCGGGTGGGTAAATGCACATAATTAATCTGTTCAAAAATGCGGTAAAAGAAGAAGCGAGATATAAGATCAATTTGTTAGGCGGAGTGCTTGCATTGCTCACGCTTTACAGCCTGCAGTTGGTTTTTTTTGACGTAATAAGCTCATTTGTACCTGCTGACGAAATCAACGGCAACTGGCTTATGATTTTTTTTATGTCATATGCATTGGGAGGCTTGCTTGTGAATTTTTTCAGCTCAGCAATCACAGGCTTCTTTCGACAACTGACGCAAGGGAAACTGGAAGCTTTGCTGGTTCGACCTATTAATTTGTTTGTGCTGATTCTGTTCCGGTGGTGTCAGGTTTACTACCTGTTAGTTGCTCTACTCTTGGTGGTTATCTGTATTTTATCGAACAAAATTGATTTCCAGCCATTTTTTTTCAGTTTGACTAATACTGTTCTGTATTTACTTGTGCTGGTGGCAGGGGTGGCGGCAAGCATTACCTTTATATTGGCTTTTAACTCGTTCTCCTTCATTACCCAGCGTGATCTGCCTATTGATTATATTCACGCGTCAATTTTTACCTTCGCATTGCTGCCTGCAACGTTTTACTCGAAAATAGTATTGTATTTTCTGGTCGCGGCTTTGCCAATGATTGTGTTTGCTTCCGTCGCATTGGACGCTCTGTATAATGGGGTGACTTTGTTTGTTTCGGTTTTTCTACTTGTAGTGAGCGTTACATCATTTTTTGTTATTAAAATTGTTTATGCTCTGTTCAATCGATTCGACAGTATTGGAGGCTGAATCGGCATACTAAATTCGGAATGTGCCGATAGTTGATAGTTTCGAAAAGAATTCAACTGTCGGCACTTCATCCGGGTATTGATCTTGTGTCAGTTGCTTGCTCCTTCAGATTCTGAATTTGCCCACCAGCATCTGCAAATGCGTCCCCAACCGCGCCAGCTCAACGCTGGAGGCCGCGGTCTCTTCACTCGCCGCCGAGGTCTGTTCAGACACGTCGCGTACGTTCAGCACGCTCCGGTTGATCTCTTCAGCCACCGCACTTTGCTGCTCGGCCGCCGCGGCGATCTGTTGGTTCATTGACTGAATCGCCGACACGGTGCGTGTGATGCTTTCCAGTGAGCCACCGG
The DNA here is from genome assembly GCF_055803035.1 of Pseudomonas sp. 300. Classification (NCBI taxonomy): domain Bacteria; kingdom Pseudomonadati; phylum Pseudomonadota; class Gammaproteobacteria; order Pseudomonadales; family Pseudomonadaceae; genus Pseudomonas; species Pseudomonas sp. 300. The sequence continues at coordinate 379,437 of NZ_JAVLRV010000001.1, forward strand.
CACGGCGGGTCAGTTCGACGCTGCTGTCAGTCAGGGTGCGGCTGTTGTCCATGATGGTCGCGACTTGCTGGGTGCCACTTTGCAGGCCGACGATCAGCTCTTCGATTTCTTCGGTGGACTTCTGTGTGCGCTGAGCCAGGCTGCGGACCTCGTCGGCGACCACCGCAAAACCACGTCCGGCTTCGCCTGCGCGGGCGGCTTCAATGGCTGCGTTGAGCGCCAGCAGGTTGGTTTGCTGGGCGACGGATTTGATCACGTCTAGCACGCTGCCGATCTTGTCGCTTTCGCGTTTGAGATGACCCATGGCTTCGGTGGAGTTGCCGACTTCCTTGGCCAGGCGTTCGATTTGAGCGATGGCTTCGCCGACCACCTTGTCGCCTTCGCGAGCCTGCTGATCGGCGGCGAGCGCGGCTTCGGAGGCCTCTTCGGCGTTGCGCGCGACTTCCTGCACGGTGGCGGTCATTTCGTTCATCGCAGTCGCCACCTGATCGGTCTCGACCTTTTGGCTGTTGACCCCGGCGCTGGTCTGTTCGGTGACTGCGGACAGTTCTTCAGCGGCGCTGGCGATCTGTCTGACGCCATCGCTGATGCCGCCGATCAACTCGCGCAGGCCCAGGGTCATGCTTTGTATCGCGCGTTGGAGCTGGCCGAGTTCGTCCTGGCGCTCGGAAACGAGGTTCTGGGTCAGGTCGCCGGCGGCGATGCGCTCGGCCACTTTCAGCGTCTGACTCAGCGGAATGACGATCTGCCGGGTGATAGCCCACGCCGCAAAAAGACCGAAGACCAATGCGAGGGCGCTGGCCAGCAACAGCATGTTCTTGGCGCGCGTGGCGTCGGTGTCGCGCACGATAGTTTGCGAGGCGGTGAGCTTTTTGCTGACGTCGATCAGGATGTTGCCTTGAGCGGCCATGCGTTTCAACGCGGCGGCGCTGGCGACCTGAGAGTCACGGAACTGGCTGACGGCGGCACGGTAGGCTTTGAGCGATTCGCTGGCCTGTTGCAGATTGGCAGTGTGCTGTTGCGGCAGTTTTGACGGAAGGCTGTCGAGGCTGTTCAGGGCATTGGCAATGGCATCCAGCGCCGGTTGTTCGGCGTCGGCCTTGCCGCTGTAGGTGTATCCGCGAACCTGATAGCGGGCTTGTTGAAGCAATTTACTGACCTCAACCACAGCGTTGAAATCGGCGACGCTGTCGCCCTGCTGCATGGATTTTTCGACTTCAGTCACGCGTGCGACGGCGTTATCGGCGTTGGCGCCGAGTTTGCTGCGAGCATCTTCGCGGTTAGCGCCGGCCTGGGTCATGGCGGCGAAGGCTTGTTTGTACTCGCTGACCGCGGCCAGTTGCTGGTCGACCATGGCTGCATCGGCAGGTTGCTCGATCAGTGTGCGTGCAGTTTTCAGCCCGGTGTCGAGTTGACCGAGCAGGTCGTTGACGGCGCCCGGGCCCTGTTCGCCACGGCGCATTTCGTAGTCCACGCGGGCCAGCCGCAAGTCTTTGGTCAGGTCGTTGAGGCTGGCAATGAACCCCAGCTTATCGCCGCGACTTACCACGTCACTCAGGCCGGTCCAGCCCGTGACGGTGATCAACAGCGTCAGCAGTAGCACCAGACCGAAGCCGACACCCAGTTTGCGATTGACGCTGACGTTCCCCAGTTTCTCGGCTAGCCATCGGTACATACTGCAACTCCCACGGACCACAAGTTGGTTTTATGGGAGGTGTATCGGCTGGTGGGCGGGAATCTGAAGGTGCGGACCGATGTACGGCGAAGCGATATCCGAAGTGAATGATGACCTGTGGGAGCGGGGTGTTTAGAACAGGCGCGAAAGCAACGCAGTGACAGCAGTTTCGACGCGCAGGATGCGCTCACCGAGTTGCACCGGTTGCAGGCCGGACTTGGCCAGCAGATCGATTTCGTAGGGGATCCAACCGCCTTCCGGGCCGATGGCCAGGGTCACCGGTTCGTCCAGACCGCGGGGGCAAGGCGGGTAATTGCCCGGATGGCCGACCAGCCCCAGAGTGCCTTCGGCAATTGCTGGCAGTCGATCTTCGACAAACGGTTTGAAACGTTTCTCGATGACAATTTCAGGCAACACGCTGTCCCGAGCCTGTTCAAGGCCGAGGATCAGTTGCTCGCGAATCGCTTCAGGTTCGAGGAACGGCGTCTGCCAGAAGCTCTTCTCGACGCGGTAGCTGTTCACCAGGACGATCCGTGGCACACCCATGGCCGCCACGGTCTGAAACACCCGACGCAGCATTTTGGGCCGAGGCAGGGCCAGCACCAGGGTCAGCGGCAGCTTGGCTGGTGGCGGTTGGTCGAGGGTGACGCGCAGTTCGGCTTCGTCGGCGTCCAGGCGCAGCACTTCGGCCGAGCCCATCAGGCCGCCGATACGCCCGACGCGCATGCTGTCACCCACTTCACAGCGGTGGACTTCCTGCATGTGGGTCAACCGGCGATCACGCAGGATCGCCCGGTCGGCCGCGATGAAGTCGGCCTCTTCAAGCAGCAGCAGGTTCACGCTTGGGTCGCTGGCGGCTGGTCGTTGTGATCGTCAACCGGCTGGTCGTCCGGATGGTCGCCGCGCTTGCTGATCAGGCCGCCGAACAGGATGCCGATTTCAAACAACAGCCACATCGGTACAGCCAGCAGCGTCTGCGAGAAGATGTCCGGCGGCGTCAGGATCATGCCGACCACGAAGCAGCCGATGATCACGTACGGGCGGATTTTCTTCAGGTATTTGACGTCGACCACGCCGATCCACACCAGCAGCACCACGGCCACCGGGATTTCGAACGCCACGCCGAAGGCGAAGAACAGCGTCATGACGAAGTCGAGGTAGCTGCTGATGTCGGTCATCATTTCCACGCCGGCCGGGGTGGCGGCGGCGAAGAATTTGAAGATCAGCGGGAACACCAGGTAATAGGCGAATGCCATGCCGGCGTAGAACAGCATGATGCTCGATACCAGCAACGGCACCGCGATGCGCTTTTCATGCTTGTACAGACCCGGCGCGATGAAGCCCCAGATCTGATGCAGGATCACAGGAATCGCGAGGAACAGCGACACCATCATGGTCAGCTTCAACGGCGTCAGGAAAGGCGACGACACGTCGGTGGCGATCATCGTCGCACCAACTGGCAGATACTGGCGCAGCGGCGTGGAGACGAAGGTGTAGATCTGCTGGGTGAAGGCGAACAACCCGGCGAAGATGATGAAAATCGCCGCTACGCAGCGCAGCAGGCGGGTACGCAACTCGGTGAGGTGCGAAACCAGCGGCATGTGCTGGTCGTTTTCTGGAAGATCGCTCATGAGACTCGCGGCGGCAAAGTGGTGTCGTGAGGAGCCGGCGTTATCGGCGCGGCGGCAGGAGCAACGGGTTCTGCATGCGCCACAACCGGCGCCGCTTCAACCGCATCGACAGCTTTCGCGGTTTCCGTCGGTGCAGCAGGCGCGGATTCTGTTGTCGACGCATGAATCGTTTGTTCCACCACCGGCTGAACCGGTGTGGCTTCCTGCTGAGTCGGCGTGAAAATCTTCCGCGCCTCCTGCTCCAGCGACAGAATGTGCTCGTTGTGCAGTTGCCGACGAATCTCGTCGGCACCGATTTCACGTTCAACTTCCTGTTTGATCGCGTTGAAGCTGCGCTTCAGACGCCCGACCCACAGGCCGGCGGTGCGCGCAGCGCCCGGCAGACGCTCGGGACCCAGCACCAGCAGGGCCACCAGGCCGACGAGCAGCAGTTCAGAGAAGCTGATACCAAACATTAGTCAGTGCTCACACGTCTTTGCGGATCGGCTCTTCGACTTTTTGCGCCTGCACGTCGATGGTGTGCGGCTGATTCACGGACTGCGTGGTTTGTGGCTGAACAGGTGGAACCGGTTGAGCCGGGGTCACGGTTGGGTCGGCCGTTTTTTCGTCATCGTTCATGGCTTTGCGAAAGCCCTTGATCGACTCGCCGACGTCAGTGCCGAGGTTTTTCAGTTTCTTGGTGCCGAACACCAGCACGACAACAACCAGGATGACGATCCAGTGTTTCCAGTCAAAAATGCCCATGTTGCTGCTCCTCTCTAATTAGTTGTTCAGGCGGACGGGCGCGAGGCTTTCTCTACGTGTCCGGACAGACCGAAGCGACGGTCCAGTTCATCGAGTACAGCCTGTGGATGCTGACCCAGTTGGGCGAGCATGACCATGCTGTGGAACCACAAATCGGCGGTCTCGTAGATCACATCGCTGCAGTCGCCGCTGATGGCGGCGTCCTTGGCGGCAATGATGGTTTCGACCGACTCTTCGCCGACCTTTTCCAGAATCTTGTTCAAGCCCTTGTGGTAAAGGCTGGCAACGTACGAGCTGTCGGCGGCGGCGCCTTTGCGCGCTTCCAGTACCTCGGCCAGTCGGGTCAGAGTGTCACTCATGTGTGTGTCCTGCGGAATAGATGGCGTGCGGGTCTTTCAGAACCGGGTCGACGGTTTTCCAGTCGCCGTTCTCGAAGACGCGATAGAAGCAGCTCTGCCGCCCGGTATGGCAGGCAATGTCGCCGATCTGCTCGACCATCAGGATGATCACGTCGGCGTCACAGTCCAGGCGCATCTCATGCAGGGTCTGCACGTGGCCGGACTCTTCACCCTTGCGCCACAACTTGCCACGGGAACGTGACCAGTAGATGGCGCGGTTTTCGGCAGCGGTCAGTTCCAGTGCTTCTCGGTTCATCCAGGCCATCATCAGGACGCGCCCGGTCTTGTGATCCTGGGCGATTGCCGGCACCAGGCCGTCGGCGTCCCACTTGATCTCGTCCAGCCAGTTTTTCATCTTCGACTCCGACAGCGGGCTCCGCACTTCATTAGCAGAGTCCAACGTTCAAACAGTGTGCCAGTGGATCGCACAACTGGCTATCGGCGAACGACCAGATACAAACCGACGGCCATCATGATTCCGGCCGGCCAGTAGGCCAGTTCGTTCAACGGACCGCCCATGGCCAGTATTGCGCCGCCGGCCAGGTGCGCGGTACCGAGCAGGCGCAGGAACCAGTCGTCCCGACGTCGATGCCACGGGGGCGGCGGGTCGTAAGCGTGGGGCTGTGACATGCGTTCGAGCAGATCGCGCGCCATGTTCGCCAGGTGCGGCAGTTGTTCGAATTGGCTCTGCACGTTACCGAGCAGGGCTTTGGGGCTGACACGCTCGCGCATCCAGCGCTCGAGGAACGGTTGCGCGGTGTTCCACAGATCGAGGTCCGGGTATAGCTGACGGCCCAGCCCTTCGATGTTCAACAGGGTTTTTTGCAGCAGGACCAGCTGTGGCTGCACTTCCATGTTGAAGCGTCGAGCGGTCTGGAACAGGCGCATCAGCACCTGGCCGAAGGAAATATCTTTTAACGGTTTTTCGAAGATCGGTTCGCAAACGGTACGGATCGCCGCTTCGAATTCGTTGAGTTTGGTTTCCGCCGGCACCCAGCCCGAGTCGATGTGCAATTGCGCCACGCGCCGGTAATCGCGTTTGAAGAACGCGAACAGGTTGCGCGCCAGGTAATCCTGGTCTTCCGGGGTCAGGCTGCCGACGATGCCGCAGTCGATCGCAATGTACTGCGGGCTCCACGGGTTGACGGTGCTGACGAAGATGTTGCCGGGGTGCATGTCGGCGTGGAAGAAACTGTCGCGGAACACCTGGGTGAAGAAGATCTCCACGCCGCGTTCGGCGAGCATTTTCATGTCGGTACGCTGGTCGGCGAGGGTCGCGAGGTCGGTGACCTGAATGCCGTAGATGCGCTCCATCACCAGCACTTTCGGTCGGCACCAATCCCAATAGACTTGCGGTACGTACAGCAGCGGCGAGCCTTCGAAGTTACGCTTCAACTGGCTGGCGTTGGCCGCCTCGCGCAGCAGATCGAGTTCGTCGTAGATGGTTTTTTCGTAGTCCTGGACCACGTCCACCGGGTGCAGCAGGCGCGCATCCGCCGAGAGTTTTTCTGCTGCGCGGGCGAGGATGAACAACCACGCCAGGTCTTGCGCGATGATTGGCTTCAGGCCGGGGCGAATCACTTTGACGACGACTTCTTCACCGGTTTTCAACTGCGCGGCATGCACCTGCGCCACCGACGCCGAGGCCAGCGGTTCAACGTCGAAACGGCTGAATACTTCACTGATCTTTTTGCCGAGTTGTTCTTCGATCAGCTTGATCGACACTTGCGAATCGAACGGCGGCACGCGGTCCTGCAGCTTCATCAGCTCATCGGCGATGTCTTCCGGCAGCAGGTCGCGGCGGGTGGACAGGATCTGCCCGAACTTGATGAAAATCGGCCCCAGGTCCTGCAGCGCCAGACGCAATCGCGCGCCCCGGCTCAGGTCCAGCGGCTTGCGCGGGAACCAGCGCCACGGCAGGGCGTAGCGCAGCGCCAGCAGAAACCACGGCAGCGGCAGGGCGAACAGCAGGTCATCGAGGCGGTAGCGAATCACAACGCGCTGGATGCGCAACAAACGGCGGACGGCAAGCAGCTTCATGCGTTATCGCTTGGGTCGAGGGATCGGGAAAGGCGCTCGAAACGCGCCTCGAGACGTTCCAGATCGAGTTTGATCTGGTCCAGTTCACTGAATCGTGCTTCGGCTTCGCGCTGACCGACGAGGGTGCGCGATTCTTCGGCCAGGTACTCGCCCAGGTTCTGACCCAGGCTGGCAAATCCTTGCTGATACCAGCGTGCGCGGCTGCGCAGGTGGCCGCCGACCAGGGACGTGGCGACGGGGCCGAGCCAGCGCGAGAGTTCGTACTCCCAGTCCAGCTCGAGGTCCTGAAGGATCGCCGCCAGTTCCAGCAACACGCCGCTGTCACCGTCGAGTTCAACTTCAGGGCCATGCAGGACCGAGGTCTTGTCCTTGCTCATCGCCAGTTTCAACAGGCTGGAGGCCGGTGCACGCAAGGTGCAGTCGGCGCCGGTTTCCCAGTGGGACGCCAACATCAAGCCTTCGTCGCTGGGCAGGATGAACAGTTGCAGCGCCGGGCTTCGGCAGTTGACGGCAATCACTCTGCCGCTCAAATGCGCCAGCCGCGGTAGCGCCGTGCTGTCGAGACGCAGCACCCGGTTCAGACCGAGTTCTACGCTGGCGAGCAGGCCGGCCAGCAACATCAGGGTTTGATGCCGCGGTGCAGGGCGACGATGCCTGCGGTCATGTTGTGGTAGGTCACGCGGTCGAAACCGGCCTCGACCATCATCGACTTCAGGGTTTCCTGGTTCGGGTGCATGCGGATCGATTCGGCCAGGTAGCGATAGCTTTCCGAGTCATTGGTGATCAGCTTGCCCATCAAAGGCATGAAGGCGAACGAGTAGGCGTCGTAGGCTTTGGACATCAGCGCGTTGGTCGGCTTGGAGAATTCCAGCACCAGCAAACGGCCGCCCGGTTTGAGTACGCGCAGCATCGAACGCAGGGCGTCTTCTTTATGCGTCACGTTACGCAGGCCGAAGGCGATGGTCACGCAGTCGAAATGGTTGTCCGGGAACGGCAGCTTTTCAGCGTCGGCCTGAACGAATTCGACGTTGCCGGCCACACCCAGATCCAGCAGGCGGTCACGACCGACCTTGAGCATGGATTCATTGATGTCGGCCAACACCACCTGGCCGGTCGGGCCCACGAGGTGCGAGAATTTTTTGGTCAGGTCGCCGGTGCCGCCGGCAATGTCCAGCACGCGGTTGCCGGTGCGAACGCCCGACAGTTCGATCGCAAAACGCTTCCACAAACGGTGCATGCCGCCCGACAGGAGGTCGTTCATCAAGTCGTACTTGGCGGCTACCGAGTGGAAAACCTCAGCGACTTTTTCCGCTTTTTGGCTTTCCGGAACGTTTTTGAAACCGAAGTGCGTGGTGGGTTCGGCATCGCTGCCTTTGCGCTGATCAGTCATATCGCTGTCACCAGAAGAGAATGCGGGACATTCTAATCCCGGTGGCCTGCTTTGTCTTGGCAAGGCTGAAGGTAAGATGTAGAACCGCCGGGACGTTTTGACGCAGTCAGGGTCAAGATGCTTCAGGAAAGTATCCATAAAGCAGGAGTCATTCGATGGCCCGTATTAGTGTTGAACGTGCCCACGGCCTGGGCAAGGAAGCGGCCCGCGAGAAGGCCGACCAGTTGGCGCAGAAACTGTCCGATCAATATGGCCTGGAGCCGCAGTGGTCCGGCGACACCTTGAACCTCAAGCGTTCCGGGGTGAAGGGCGCGGTGCATGTCAGCGAAGATTCGATCCGTGTCGATGTAGAGTTGGGTCTGATGATGTCGGCCATGAGCGGCATGATCAAATCGGAAATCGAAAAGGCCCTCGATAAAGCGTTGGTCTGAGCCCGCATTGAAGCCCCTGTGGGAGCTAGCCTGCTAGCGATAGCGTTTCATCAGTCAACGACAATGTCGACGGATAAATCGCTATCGCCAGCAGGCTGGCTCCCACATTTGTTTTGTGGTGTCGCCAGAGGTTTATGTCAGTTGTTAGGGTGCCGTTTCTAATTTTTCTCCCTACTTTGTGCATGAGCCCGACACTTTCGCGGGCAGTTCCTCAAACCTTTTGCGCGTGAGGTGCACCATGGCCAAAGTTATTTTGAAGAAAAAAATCGACGCTTCGACAACCGCTCTGAGCGACGTCAAATCCTATGCCCGCAAGATCTGGCTGGCAGGCCTGGGTGCCTACGCCAAGGTCGGCCAAGAGGGCAGCGAATACTTTCAAGAGTTGATCAAAGAAGGTCAAACTGTTGAAAAGAAAGGCAAAAAGGTAGTTGCCGAGAAACTTGAAGCCGCTAACGCCGAGATCGATGAAGCCAAGAACGAAGTGAGCACGTTCAAAGGCAAGGTCGAAGTTCAACTCGACAAGGTCGAGAAGGCTTTTGACTCGCGTGTTGCAAGTGCCTTGAATCGTATCGGCATTCCGTCTAAACATGACGTTGAGACACTGTCTGCTAAGCTCGATGAGTTGACGGCATTGCTCGAACGCGTCGCGCGTAAATCTTAAGGAGAACGGGATGGCTGGTAAAAAGAACACCGAAAAAGAAGGCAGCTCGTGGATCGGGAAAGTCGAAGACTACTCCCGCAAAATCTGGCTGGCTGGTTTAGGCGTGTACTCGAAGATCGACACTGACGGCAGCAAGCTCTTCGATACATTGGTCAAAGACGGCGAGAAAGCAGAGAAGCTCACCAAGAGCGCTGTCGGCAAGAAAGTCGATGACGTCAAGGACTCCGCTTCCTCGGCAAAATCGCGCATCACTGGCGTGAAAGATCGTGCGCTGGGCAAGTGGGATGAGCTGGAAGGGGCTTTCGACAAGCGCCTGAACAGCGCCATTTCGCGCTTGGGTGTACCGAGCCGTAATGAAGTGAAAGCGCTGCACAGCAAGGTCGATACCCTGACCAAGCAAATCGAAAAACTCACCGGCGCCAAGGTTGCGCCAGTTGCGGCGAAAACCGCCGCCGCCAAACCAGCGACCAAAACCGCTGCCAAGCCACTGGTAAAAGCTGCCGCCAAGCCGGCTGCCAAACCCGCCGCGAAAGCAGCGGCCAAGCCGGCTGCCAAAACGGCCGCAGCAAAACCTGCAGCAGCCAAGTCAGCAGCAGCCAAGCCAGCGGCCAAACCGGTCGCCGCCAAAGCCGCAGCTAAACCAGCTGCCAAGCCTGCAGCGAAAACCGCAGCCGCCAAACCGGCAGCCAAGCCGGCAGCAAAATCTGCTGCAGCGAAAAAGCCTGCAGTGAAAAAACCGGCAGCGCCGAAAGCCGCTGCTCCAAAACCAGCAGTGGCGGCCGCCAAACCGGCAGCCCCGTCGACTCCGGTCAGCACTTCGAACTCTGCTACCGCGCCGACCCCTGTTGCATCCCCGACTGCCGCGCCAGCTCCATC
>NZ_JAVLRV010000001.1:389309-399999 GCF_055803035.1 Pseudomonas sp. 300
ACGCCCGGCCTGCAAAGGTCGGGCGTTTTTGTTTGCGCACGGTTCTGCAAACACCGCGGCCCCCTGTGGGAGCTAGCCTGCTAGCGATAGCGGTTCATCAGTCAACAACAATGTCGACGAATAAATCGCTATCGCTAGCAGGCTAGCTCCCACAAGGGCCGCGGTGTTCAGGGGTTATTCATGTTCTTCAAGATACTGCAACGCCAGTTGCTCGGTCGCCACCTTGATCGGCGGCAACAAGTGCGGTGCCACCAGCATCATGATCTGATACACCACCAGCCTCACCTCGCCCTCGCGATCCAGAATCCGCTGATAATCCAGCGAGAACAGCAACGTCATGGTGATCTGTTCCACCAATTGCCCCAACGCCTGGGTGTCGCTGACCAACTGCCCCTGAGCCTTCAGCCGCGCGAGCAATGACGCCAGCGTGCGCTTCAGCGCATTGAGCAGATTGCGTATTCCTTTGGCCAGTTTCGGCAGTCGCCCGGCGAGGTTCGACAGGTCCTGGAACAGAAACCGATAATGAGCCAGGCGCTCGACGATCAAATGCAGAAACAGCCAATAGTCTTCAGGGGCCAGTTCTACGTCGGACGGCGGATCGAGCAGCGGCGCGAGCTCCGCCTGGAAGCGCTCGAACAACCCGAGAATCAGCGGTTCCTTGCCGTGGAAGTGGTAGTAGAGGTTGCCCGGGCTGATGCCCATTTCGTTGGCAACTTCCATGGTGGAGACGTTCGGTTCGCCCTTCTGGTTAAACAACTGCAGGGCACATTCGAGGATCCGGTCGCGGGTTTTCATCCAGTCTTCTTAATGATCAGGTCATGCCACGGTCGATGCCGGCCGTGGTGTGTTGAGCGTCAGCGCACGCGCACGTAAGTACCGGGTGCCGCCTCCATCGGTGGATAGTTCTGGTTGCCGAGCGCCATGTGGGTTTCTTTCTGTGCGCCCGAGCGTTCCTGAATCCAGCCCAGCCACTGCGTCCACCAACTGCCGTCGACTTGCTTGGCGTCGTAATACCAGGCCCGGGGATCGCCGCTCAGTTTCGTGCTTTCGATGAAATTGGCTTTCGGGTTGGAAGGCGGGTTGAGGATGCTCTGCACATGACCGCTATTGGACAGCACGAAGCGCCGCTCGCCACCCAGTAGCAGCGTCGAGCGATACACCGCATCCCATGGGGTGATGTGGTCGTTGATGCCGGCCACGCTGAAGCTGTCGACCGTGACTTTCTGCAAATCGATCGGCGTGCCGCACACTTCCAGGCCGCCCGGATGACTCAGCGGGTTGTGCTTGAAGAAGTCCAGCAGGTCGCCGTGAAAGGCCGCCGGCAGACGCGTGTTGTCGTTGTTCCAATAGAGGATGTCGAACGCCGGCGGCTCCTTGCCCAACAGGTAGTTGTTGACGAAGTAGCTCCAGATCAAATCGTTGGGGCGCATCCAGGCGAAGACCTTGGCCATGTCTCGGCCATCCAGTACGCCTTTCTGATACGACCGACGTTTGGCCGCTTCCAGGGTCTGTTCGTCGGCGAACAGGGTCGCGGGGCTCTCCATCTGACTGTCGAGCAGGCTCACCAGATAGGTTGCGCTGGATACCCGGCGCAACTGCCGTTTGGCTTGCAAATGGCCTTGCAGCGCGGCGATGGTCAGCCCGCCGGCGCAAGCGCCCATCAGATTCACTTCCCGGGCACCGGTAATCGCCCGGCACACATTCATCGCTTCTTCGACGGCTTCGACGTACGTCGATAGGCCCCATTCGCGATGACGCACATCCGGGTTGCGCCAACTGATCATGAAGGTCTGCAGGCCGTTTTTCAGGGCGAACTGGACGAAGCTGTTGCTCGGGCTCAGGTCGAAAATGTAGTACTTGTTGATCTGTGGCGGCACCACCAGCAGCGGTTTGGAATACTGCTTTTCGCTCATCGGCTTGTACTGGATCAGCTCCAGCAGCTCATTGCGAAACACCACGGAGCCGGTGGTGGTGGCGACGGTCTTGCCGACCTCGAATGCCTGTTTGGTGACTTGCCTGGGCAGGCCGTCGTTGTGCAGGAAATCATCGACCAGATGACTGATGCCACGCACAAGGCTGTTGCCGCCGGAGTTGAAGATTTCCTTGATCGCCAGCGGGTTGAGCAGGGTGTTGGACGGTGACACCGCATCATTGAGCAAGGCGAACGCGAAGTGCGCGCGGGCGCGATCATCCGGGTTCATGTTGCTTTCGTCGATCCAGCTTTTGACCTGCTTCTGCCAACTCAGGTAAGCCTGCAAGCTTCGGCGATAAAACGGGTTGAGGCTCCAGGCCGGGTCAGCGAAGCGACTGTCGTTGGGGTTGGTCGGGTGCAGGGTTTCGCCCAGCAACACCCGCCCCAGTTGACCGCCCAGCTTCAACGCATGGCGGGCGCTGTGTACCGGGTTGCGCAAACCATGGGCGGCAACGCTGCGCAGGGTCGACAGCAAATCCCGACCACGCAGGCCGGTAATCGCACTCTGTGCGTTGATGAACGCGGCGGGAGTGGGTAAAGATTCCCTCGCTGGCTTCTCGCGCATGACTCAACACTCCTTCGTCTTCAGGCCAAATACAAACACACCGAACCAGAACACCATAGACGCTGTAGCGGGTTGTTGCGCGGCGCGGCGTCCTGCCGACTGACAATGTGCCGGTTAACCGCCCAATGGCGACGGATGCGGATGCATCACGGCGCGCTGCCGTTCTTCCTCGAGAAACTTCATGATGATCGGCGCCACGGCCTCGGCGCGCGTGATCAGGAACAGGTGCCCGTCATCGATGATGTGCAACTGGGCATTGGGAATCCGCCAGGCCAACATGCGCATGTTGATCAAAGGGATCAGCGGGTCATCGTCGCCGGCCAGTACCAGCGTCGGCTGGTTGATCTTGTGCAGCCAGTGAATGCTGGTCCAGCCGAGCCCGGCGAACAGCTGCCAGTAGTAACCAAGCTTGCCCGCCGAACGCACCTTTGCCGCATGGCTGGCCGCCAGTGTCGGATCGCGACGGAACGAGCCGCCGTAGATCATCGGCGCAATGCGGATCACGTGAGACGGCTGGATGTAACGCCGTGGGCTGGCCATCATCCACAGCACTTTCGGTTTGCCCGGCACCATCACCGCACCCGCCGCGGTCGCCGCCAGCACCAGTTTCTTGCAGCGCTCGGGGTAGTCGTAAGCAAACTGCTGGGCGAGGGCGCCGCCCCACGACACGCCGATCACGTTCACTTGCCCGTAATCGAGATAGTCGAGCATCCGCGCCGTGAGCTTGGCCAGGCCCGGAAAACGATACGGCCGGTTCGGCGTCGACGAACCGCCGACACCGGGCACATCGAAAGCGATGACTTCGAGGTCCGGGTCCAGCGCCGCGACGAACGGAAACACCAGCTCAAGGTTGGCGCCGATGCCGTTGAAAATCAGCAAGGGCGTCAAGTGAGGCTTGCCGGGGCGTACTGCCGTGCGGAGGGTCTGGCCATCCAGGTCGACGGTACGAAAAATGAACGGTTGCGGCATGCTTCAAGCCCTGTGGGTTAATTATCCCGATCCGCTGCAGGCGCTGAGCAGGCTCAGCTCCTGCAGCGGATCGGGGTGTGTCAGTTACCGCTCGTGTACATAAGTGCCCGGCGCTGCTTCGCCCGCGGGATAAGCCTTGCTGCCCAGTTTTGTCGGAGATTTTTTCAGTTCGCCCGAACGCTCGGCCTGCCAGGCTTGCCAGTGAAGCCACCAGGAATCGGTGTGCTTGGTGGAATTTTCCTGCCAGTCCTCAGCCTTCAACGGCATCTCAACGCTTGTCATGTAGCGCGATTTCGGATTGCCCGGGGGGTTCAGAATGCTCTGGATATGCCCGCTGCTGGACAGCACAAACTCAACCTTGCCGCCGAACAGTTGCGCCGACTTGTAGCAGGACTTCCAAGGAGTGATGTGGTCGTTGGTGCCGGCCAGGGAAAAGATGTCGGCCGTGACCTGCTTCAGGTCGATCGGCGTGCCGCACACTTCCAGTGCATCCGGGCGGATCAGCGGATTGTTTTTGAACATCTCGATCAGGTCGCCGTGGAACGCAGCGGGCAATCGGGTGGTGTCGTTGTTCCAGAACAGGATGTCGAACACTGGCGGCTCGTTGCCGAGCAGGTAGTTGTTGACCCAGTAGTTCCAGATCAAATCGTTGGGGCGCATCCAGGCGAAGACTTTCGCCATGTCGCGGCCTTCCAGCACACCGGCCTGATAGGAGTGGCGCTTGGCGGCTTCGAGGGTCTGCTCGTCGACGAACAGGGCCACGTCGCTGTCCAGGGTGGTGTCCAGCACGCTGACCAGCAGCGTCAGGGCGTTGACCTTGTTCTCGCCGATCGCCGCGTAGTGGCCCAGCAGCGCGGTGCAGGTGATGCCGCCGGAGCAGGCGCCGAGCATGTTCACGTCTTTGCTGCCGGTGATCGCTGTGACCACATCGACCGCTTCCTTGAGCGCTTCGATGTAGGTCGACAGACCCCACTCGCGTTGCTCCTTGGTCGGGTTTCGCCAGCTGACGATGAACGTCTGAACATGATTGCGCAGGCAGAAACGCGCCAGGCTTTTGTCCGGGCTCAGGTCGAATACATAAAACTTGTTGATCTGCGGCGGAACCACCAGCAACGGGCGCTCGTGCACTTGCTCGGTGGTCGGCCGGTACTGGATCAGCTCCAGCACGTCGTTGCGGAAAACCACCGCACCTTCGGTCACGCCCAGGCTCTTGCCAACCTCGAAGGCGCCCATGTTGACCTGGCTCGGCATGCCGCCGTTATTTACCAGATCCTTGGCCAGGTGCGAGAGGCCGTCGAGCAGGCTCTTGCCACCGGTTTCGAAGAAGCGTTTGACCGCCGCCGGGTTGGCCGCACTGTTGGTCGGGGCCATGGCTTCGGTCATGAGGTTGATCACGAAATGCCCGCGTGCCGTGTCCTTGGGCCCCAGGTTACTGTCGTCGATCCAGTCGTGGAGTTCCTTGCGCCACGCCAGGTAGGTTTGCAGATAACGTTTGTAGAGCGGGTTCTGGCTCCAGGCCGGATCGGCGAAGCGACGGTCATCGCTGGTCGGCAGCAACTCGGATTTGCCGAACAGCACATTCTTCAGTTCGAGGCCGAAATGAGCGACATGCTTGGCACTGTGAATCGGTTGTTTGATGGCCTGCCTGAGCACCATCCGAGCAGAAGCCAGCAGATCCTTTCCGCGCAGCCCAACGACAGGATTAAGCCCCAAGGTGTTTTCCGAGGCTTGATACTTCAAGTCATCGTTATTCTTGTTACTCATCTACGACGCTCCATTGTCCTGAGACGAGTACCTGAGTCCAGCCGTGTAGTCACACAGCCAATGCCAGGTACTACTGCTCGGGTGACCGATAATTCTGCATCGCTGCTTTTTAGTTCAGAGAGCACTGCAGGGAACTTGCCAGCTCCATTGGTTACCCGAGTTTAATTTTTTTCGCAAGCAGGCCAATGACTGGCCTCGCGGCCAAGCATTCAAACAGATGAAATTAGAAAATGCCTTCTAATGCGCAAAAGGCGCGGGTTAGAGCATCAGCTTGACGACAGACTCGCTAGGGTCGCGGGTCTTTCCGGCCGCTTTCAGTTCGGCAAGATAATCGTTCCAGAGATCCTCCTGACGCACGCCTAACTGGTACAGGTAGTCCCAAGTGAACAGGCCGCTGTCGTGGCCGTCGTCGAAGGTCAATTTCAGTGCGTACTGACCGGCCGGTTCTACTTTGGTCAGGCCTACGCCGATCTTGCCAAATTGCAGGATAGGTTTGCCGTGGCCCTGGACCTCGGCGGAAGGGGAGTGCACGCGCAGGAACTCGGCGGGCAGGTGATGTTCCTCGCCGGACGCGTATTTCAGCGACAGGGTTTTCGAGGCTTTGTGCAGTTTGATGTCGGTGGGGAGTTGGGTCATGACCTGATGTCCGTCAGTGTGGAACTCTCGCGGTCCCTTGTAGGAGCTGGCTTGCCAGCGATGGCGATCTCAAGGTCCCCACCGCCGGCAAGCCGGCTCCTACACAGGTCTCACATGACCTACAGGATATAACGGGACAGGTCTTCGTTCTGCGCCAATTCGCCCAGGTGGCTGTTGACGTAGTCGGCGTCGATCAGGATCACCTTGCCGTCATGGGCGCTGGCCAGGTCGCCGGCGCTGAACGACACCTCCTCAAGCAGACGCTCAAGCAAGGTATGCAGGCGACGGGCACCGATGTTCTCGGTCTTCTCGTTGACCTGCCAGGCGATCTCGGCGATGCGCTTGATGCCGTCCGGCTGGAACTCGATGGCCAGGCCTTCGGTTTTCAGCAGTGCGCAGTATTGCTCGGTGAGCGACGCATGCGGCTCGCTGAGAATGCGCTCGAAGTCTTCAGGCGTCAGCGCCTTCAGCTCGACACGGATCGGCAGACGGCCTTGCAGTTCAGGCACCAGATCGCTCGGCTTGCTCAGGTGGAACGCACCGGAGGCGATGAACAGGATGTGGTCAGTCTTGACCATGCCCAGTTTGGTATTGACGGTGCAGCCCTCGATCAGCGGCAGCAGGTCGCGCTGCACGCCTTCACGGGACACGTCGACGCCACCGGAATTGCCGCGCTTGGCGACCTTGTCGATTTCGTCGATGAACACGATGCCGTGCTGCTCGACGGCTTCAAGCGCCTTGGCCTTCAACTCTTCATCGTTGACCAGGCGGCTCGCTTCTTCGTCACGAACCAGTTTCAGCGCTTCCTTGACCTTGAGCTTGCGGCTCTTGCGTTTGCCCTTGCCCATGTTGGCGAACAGGCTCTGCAACTGATTGGTCATTTCTTCCATGCCCGGTGGCGCGGAGATATCGACGCCGGCCACTTCGGCGACTTCGATTTCGATCTCCTTGTCATCCAGCTGGCCTTCGCGCAGGCGCTTGCGGAACAACTGGCGGGTGTTGGAATCGGCCGAAGGGGCGTCATCGGTGTTGAAGCCCATGCGCGCCGGTGGCAGCAGGGCGTCGAGGATGCGCTCTTCGGCGGCGTCTTCGGCACGGTGGCGAACCTTGGTCATTTCCTGTTCGCGCAGCAGCTTGATGGCGGCGTCGGCGAGGTCACGAATGATCGATTCGACGTCGCGGCCAACGTAGCCGACTTCGGTGAACTTGGTCGCTTCGACTTTGATGAACGGCGCGTTGGCCAGTTTGGCCAGGCGACGGGCGATCTCGGTTTTACCGACACCGGTCGGGCCGATCATCAGGATGTTCTTGGGTGTTACTTCAACGCGCAGCTCTTCCGGCAGTTGCATCCGGCGCCAGCGGTTACGCAGCGCGATGGCGACGGCGCGTTTGGCATCGTCCTGGCCGATGATATGGCGATTGAGTTCGTGGACGATTTCACGGGGAGTCATGGACATAGTAATTGGCGGTCCTCAAGCAAAAGTGAGCTGTGGCGCTAAGGCCGGAACAGGCTTACTCGGCGAGGTCCTGCTCCTCAATGGTGAAGGTGTGGTTGGTGAATACGCAGATGTCGCCGGCGATGCCGAGCGCGGTTTCGACGATTTCGCGGGCCGACAGATCGGTTTTCTTCAGCAGCGCGCTGGCGGCGGCCTGGGCGTAACCGCCACCGGAACCCATGGCGATCAGGCCTTCTTCGGGTTCGACCACGTCGCCGTTGCCGGTGATGATCAGCGACGCGTCTTTATTGGCGACCGCGAGCATGGCTTCGAGGCGGCTGAGGGAGCGGTCGGTGCGCCATTCTTTGGCAAGTTCGACGGCGGCACGAACCAGGTGGCCCTGATGTTTCTCGAGCTGGCCTTCGAAGCGCTCGAAGAGGGTGAAGGCGTCAGCGGTGGCCCCGGCAAAACCGGCGATCACCTGACCGTGGTACAGGCGGCGAACTTTCTTCGCGTTGCCTTTCATCACGGTATTGCCGAGAGAAACCTGGCCGTCGCCGCCCATGACGACTTTGCCGTGGCGGCGAACTGAAACGATGGTGGTCAAGTGAGAGTCTCCACGCAGCGGGGCGAAAATGCCTTATGCCAACACATATGGGGGTGGTGGAGCGTTTTTCAACTGCGGGGCGGGAGAGGGGACGAGCGGTGTTGCGCGGGGAAGGCTGTGTGGTTTGGTCTGACGCCATCGCCAGCAAGCCGGATCCTGCAAGAGGTTGTGTAAATCCTGTAGGAGCCGGCTTGCTGGCGATCAACCGCGAAGCGGTTGGTGTTAACGGTTCTGGCGTTGTTGTAACAGCAGGTTGCTAAACCCGGCGCCGGACAATTGTTTCTGTGCGGTGGTCAGCTGTTCGCGATTGCTGAACGGCCCGACCAACACCCGATACCAGGTCTCGTCCTTCACCGTGCCGGACTCAACCGCCACCGCCTGACCCAGCAAAATGATCTGCGCGCGCACCTTGTCCGCATCGGCTTCCTTGCGGAACGAGCCAGCCTGCAGGAAGAACTTGGTTACCGGCGCTGCCTTGGCCACGGGCGGTGGCGGCGGTGGAGTGATGCCAGCCAATGCCGCCTGAGCGCGAGCGGTGTCGATCTTCGCTGCTTCTGCCGGGGTTACCGGCGTGGTCGGTACAGCCGGCGTCGGCGGAGTTTTCTCCGGCACGGCATCCGGCGGCACGATCACTTCCGATTCCGGCAGCAAAGTGTAGAAGTCGTACTTCGGCTTCACCGGTTGCGTCGGGCTCGGCGGGGTCTTGTTAGCCTCGGCGATCTTGGTGGCTTTCTGCTGCTCGATCTTCTCGCGCTTGACGCTCTCGCTGCCCTTGCCCGGTTCCAGCTTCATCAAAAACACAATGAACGCGCCGACCGTCAGGCCGATGGCCATCCACAGCCAGCCCGGAATCGGTTGCTTTGCAGGAGCTTGGTAACGGCTGGCGCCACGCTTGGGTGCAGGTTTTTTCTTGGCAGCCAACTTACATACGCTCCAGAGTTTCCAGACCCAAGAGTTCCAGGCCTTGCTTGAGAGTGCGGCCGGTCAGCGCGGCGAGGCGCAGGCGGCTTTGCATTTGCGCCGGGGTTTCAGCGCTGAGGATCGGGCAGTTCTCGTAGAAACTGGAGAACAGGCCGGCAACGTCGTACAAGTAGGTGCAGAGGATGTGCGGCGTGCCTTTCTCGGACACGTTGTTCAGGATTTCGCCAAATTGCGCGAGTTTGGCCGCCAGTTCATGCTCATGCACGGCTTCAAGAACGATCTGGCCTTCGACTTCGCTGAAGTCCTTGCCAAGCTTGCGGAACACACCGGCCACGCGAGTGTAGGCATACAGCAGGTACGGCGCGGTGTTGCCTTCGAAGTTCAGCATCAGATCGAAGTTGAAGCTGTAATCGCTGGTGCGGTGCTTGGACAGGTCGGCGTATTTCACCGCGCCAATGCCCACGACCTTGGCGATGTTGCGCAACTCGGCCTCGGCCAGCTCCGGGTTCTTGTCCTTCACCAGGGTGTAGGCGCGTTCCTGGGCTTCGGTCAGCAGGTCGATCAGCTTCACGGTGCCGCCGTCACGAGTCTTGAACGGACGGCCATCGGCGCCGTTCATGGTGCCGAAACCCATGTGCTCCATTTCCATCGGGTGCGTCACGAAGCCGGCCTTGCGAGCAACGGCGAACACTTGCTGGAAGTGCAGGGCCTGGCGCTGATCGACAAAGTACAGCGCACGATCAGCCTTGAGCTTGCCGCTGCGATAACGCACGGCCGCCAGGTCAGTGGTGGCGTAGAGGTAGCCGCCATCAGCCTTGACGATGATCACTGGCAGCGGGTCGCCGTCGGCGTTCTTGAATTCGTCGAGGAACACGCACTGCGCGCCGTTGCTCTCGACGAGCATGCCGGCGGCCTTGAGGTCGTTGACCACGTTGATCAGGTCGTCGTTGTAGGCACTTTCACCCATCACGTCGGCCATGGTCAGTTTGACGTTCAACAGCTCGTAGATTTTCTGGCAGTGGGACAGCGAGATGTCCTTGAACTTGGTCCACAGCGCCAGGCAGTCCGGGTCGCCGGCTTGCAGCTTGACCACCAGGCCACGGGCGCGATCGGCAAACTCTTCGGATTCGTCGAAGCGTTGCTTGGCGGCGCGGTAGAAGTTTTCCAGGTCCGACAGCTCGTCGCTGGTGATCGGGTTTTCCTGCAGATACGCCATCAGCATGCCGAACTGGGTGCCCCAGTCGCCAACGTGGTTCTGGCGGATCACTTCGTCGCCGAGAAATTCCAGCACGCGGGCCACGCCGTCGCCGATGATGGTCGAGCGCAAATGACCGACGTGCATCTCTTTTGCCAGGTTCGGTGCGGACAGGTCGACAACCGTGCGCTGCACCGGGCCGGCCTTGCGTACGCCGACGTGCGCGTCAGCCAAAGCGGCGTCGAGGCGAGTGGCCAGGGCCTGGGTGTTCTGGAAGAAGTTCAGGAAGCCAGGGCCGGCGATTTCGGTCTTGGTGACGTTTTCGTCGGCCGGCAGTGCGGCGATGATTTTCTCGGCCAGATCCCGCGGCTTCATGCCTGCAGGTTTGGCCAGCATCATGGCAATGTTGCTGGCGAAATCGCCGTTCTTCTTGTCGCGGGAGTTTTCCACCTGGATCGCCGGCGACAGGCCTTCAGGCAACACACCTTCGTTGACGAGTTGGGTGATGGCTTGTTGGATCAGCTGGCGAATGGTGTCTTTCATGGTCTTCTCTTTCGACCGCAAGCGCGGCGGCGCTTCGATGCGCTGGTGGAAAAACTGGGCATTATCCGTTGCGAACGCGGGC
>NZ_JAVLRV010000001.1:400034-422198 GCF_055803035.1 Pseudomonas sp. 300
GACGGGATCGACATCCAGCGACCAGCGCACCGCCCGCCCGCTCGGCATCTGCTCCAGCGCCAGCAACCAACTGGCCAGTAGCCGGTGCAGCGGCGCCCGAGCCGTTGCCTGCAACAACAACTGCGCGCGATAACGCCCGGCCCGCCGTTCCATTGGCGCCGGCACCGGCCCGAGCAATTCGATCCCGGTCAGACTCTGTTCGGCCAGCAAGCGTTCCGCCTCGCTGCACGCCTCATCCAGAAAACCTTCGGCTTGCCCCGGTTTATGTGCTTCCGCACGCAGCAGCGCCAGGTGCGCAAACGGCGGCAAACCGGCAGAGCGCCGCTCGCTCAGCGCCTGCTCGGCGAAGGCGAAATAGCCTTGCTCGGTCAATTGCACCAGCAGCGGATGGTCCGCCAGATGGGTCTGGATAATCACTTTTCCCGGCTCTTCGGCCCGACCTGCACGGCCGGCGACCTGCACGATCAATTGCGCCATGCGCTCGCTGGCGCGGAAGTCGCCGGAGAACAAGCCACCGTCCGCATCGAGAATCGACACCAGCGTCACCCGTGGAAAGTGATGCCCTTTGGCAAGCATCTGCGTGCCCACGAGAATGCACGGGTGCCCCTTCTGAATGGTTGCGAACAACTGATTCATCGCGTCTTTGCGCGACGTGCTGTCGCGGTCGACCCGCAACACCGGAACATCCGGGAACAGAATGGCCAGGCGTTCTTCGGCGCGCTCGGTGCCGGCGCCCACCGGCCGCAAATCCACTTTGCCGCACTTCGGACAGTGCCGGGGCACGCGTTCGACGTAGCCGCAATGGTGGCAACGCAGTTCGCCGGAGCGTTGGTGCACGGTCATCCGCGCATCGCAGCGCTGGCATTCGGACATCCAGCCGCAATCGTGGCACAGCAGTGTCGGTGCGAATCCTCGACGGTTGAGGAACACCAAAACTTGCTGTCCGGCCGCGAGTGTCTGGCCAATGGCTTGCTGCATCGGCCCGGAAATGCCGCTGTCGAGCGGGCGACTTTTCACATCCAGACGCAGGAAACGCGGCTGCTTGGCGCCGCCCGCACGCTCGTTCAGACGTAGGAGGCCGTACCGCCCGGTGTAGGCGTTGTGCAGGCTTTCCAGCGAAGGCGTGGCGGAGCCGAGCACGATCGGGATGTTTTCCTGCCGCGCGCGCACCAATGCCAGGTCGCGGGCGTGATAGCGCAGGCCTTCCTGCTGTTTATAGGAGCCGTCGTGCTCTTCGTCGATGATGATCAGGCCGGGATTTTTCATCGGCGTGAACAGCGCCGAACGGGTGCCGATAATAATGTCGGCGTCGCCATCCCGGGCGGCGAGCCAGGCTTCAAGGCGCTCGCGGTCGTTGACCGCCGAGTGGATCAGCGCAATTCGTGCATTGAAGCGTTGTTCGAAGCGCGCAAGGGTTTGCGGGCCGAGGTTGATCTCCGGGATCAACACCAGCGCTTGCTTCCCGGCTTCGAGGGTTTCACGGATCAGCTGCAAATAGACTTCGGTCTTGCCACTGCCGGTGACCCCGGCCAGCAAGAATGCGTGATAACTGTCGAACCCGGCGCGAATCGCTTCGTAGGCGGTGCGTTGCTCAGGGTTGAGCGGTAACTCCGGTTGCGCCAGCCAATGCTCGTGACGTGCGCCGGGGGCGTGCTTGCGGATCTCCACTTGCACCAGATCCTTGGCCAGCAGCAGGTCGAGGCTGTCCTTGCTCAGCATCAGTTTGCTCAGCAACTGATGGGCGACGCCGTGAGGATGCTGGGCCAGGGTTGCCAACGCCTCGCGCTGACGCGGGGCTCGGGCGATACGCGGGTCATCGAGGCTGGCGCCAGGCGCGGCGGACCAGAAACGTTCCTGGCGCGCTTCGGCCAGCTCACCCTGACGCAACAACACCGGCAGCGCCCAGCTCAGGGTGTCGCCGAGGCTGTGCTGATAATACTGGGAGGTCCACAGGCATAGCTTGAACAATGCGGGGGGCAAGGGCGGCGTGGCGTCGAGCAGGGCCAGGGCCGGTTTGAGTTTTTCTGCCGGGACTTCACTGGTGTCGGTGACCTCCACCAGAATCCCGATCATCTCCCGCCGGCCGAACGGCACCCGCAGGCGCATACCGGGCTGCAACTGGTCGCGCAGGACCCCGGCCGGGGCGCGATAATCGAACAGGCGGCGCAGGGGCGAAGGCAGGGCGAGGCGCAAAATGGCGTCGGGCACGCGATGATTTTCTCGATGATGGAGCGGCGAAGAAGGCCGGGAGCCTAGCAGACGGTCGGTCTCAGCGACAGCTTGCGTGATTGAGATTGTCTGGTAGAATCCGCGGCCTAATTACGTGCGGTATTCAACAATAGTGTTGGGTGGCGGCACGCAGCCCGAGGAAGACACGATGAAAGCTGATATCCATCCAACATACGAAATCACCGCAGTTACCTGCAGCTGTGGCAACAAGTTCGAAACTCGTTCGAACCTGGCCAAGCCTCTGGCGATCGACGTATGCAACGAGTGCCACCCGTTCTACACCGGTAAGCAGAAGACTCTGGATACCGGCGGCCGTGTACAGCGCTTTGCAGACCGTTTCGGTGCTTTCGGCAAGAAACCTGCTGCTGCAGCAGAGTAAGGTTCGAAAGCCCCATGGGCTTTACCTTGCTAATGAAAAAGGCGTCCCTCGTGGGCGCCTTTTTTGTGTCCGCAATTTGGCTCTCGGGCGCCCAAGCCTTCTGTCCGGTGCCAAGTGGGCTGGCGTCGGTCGCGGTGCAACGCGTGGTGGATGGCGACACATTGCGCCTGAGCGATGGCCGTAGCGTGCGCATGATCGGCTTGAACACGCCCGAGCTGGGCAAGCAGGGCCGCTCCGACGAGCCGTTCGCCGTGGCGGCGCGCAAGCGTCTGGAAGCCTTGGTGGCTGCCAGCGGCGGGCGGGTGGGTGTGCTCCTCGGTAAAGAGAGCAAGGATCACTACGGTCGCACCCTGGCGCATGTTTATGGCGCCGAGGGGGCCAACCTCGAAGCGCAGATGCTCGCAGAAGGGCTCGGTTTTCAGGTGGCGGTCGCGCCAAATGTTGATCTGGTCACCTGTCAGCAGGCGGCGGAACGCAGTGCGCGGCAAGCGGGGCTCGGGGTGTGGCGCCAGTCGCCTGTACTGAAAGCGGAGCAGATCAACACGTCTGGCTTCGCTGTGGTCAGCGGGCGTGTGAGCAGGGTTCAGCGCAATCGCGGCGGCGTTTGGATCGAGTTGCAGGATTCGCTTGTACTGCGGGTTGCACCCAATTTACTGGGGCAGTTCGACGTCCCGGCGCTGGAACGCCTGAAGGGCAAGCAGATCGAGGCGCGTGGCTGGGTCGTGGACCGTTCCCGCCGTGGCGGGTTGAAACCGGGGCAGGCGCGATGGCTCCTGCCCTTGACTGATCCGGCGATGTTGCAAGCGGTGCCTTGATAAAAAATTGTAGACATTTTTTGTGTCGATTGTGAACAGTCTATCCCTTGTGTTCCGTGGCTCTTGGCCCAAAGTCGTAGGGCCGGGCGCTTGACAGGGGTGACTGGTCAGTCTTGTGGGGACTTTGCGAGGCGCGTATCCTCGCTGACCAGTCTGTCCAACAGTAAAAGCGGAATGCCCCCATGTCTGATTTGAAAACTGCCGCTCTCGAATATCACGCCCATCCTCGTCCAGGTAAGCTGAGTGTCGAGCTCACCAAGGCCACCGCTACCGCCCGCGACCTGTCGCTGGCCTACAGCCCCGGCGTAGCCGAACCAGTACGCGAAATCGCTCGCGACCCTGAACTGGCCTACAAATACACCGGCAAAGGCAACCTGGTTGCAGTCATTTCCGATGGCACCGCGATTCTGGGCCTGGGCAACCTTGGTCCATTGGCTTCCAAGCCAGTGATGGAAGGTAAAGGCGTGCTGTTCAAGCGCTTCGCCGGCATCGACGTTTTCGACATCGAAGTCGACTCCGAAAGCCCGCAAGCCTTCATCGACACCGTCAAGCGCATCTCCATCACCTTCGGTGGCATCAACCTGGAAGACATCAAGGCACCTGAGTGCTTTGAGATCGAACGCGCTCTGATCGAGCAGTGCGACATTCCGGTGTTCCACGATGACCAGCACGGCACCGCAATCGTAACTGCGGCCGGCATGATCAACGCCCTGGAAATCGCTGGCAAAACCCTTGCTGACGCGAAGATCGTCTGCCTGGGCGCTGGTGCGGCTGCCATCTCCTGCATGAAGTTGCTGGTGAGCATGGGCGCCAACATCGAAAACATCTACATGGTTGACCGTACCGGTGTGATCCACTCCGGCCGTGACGACCTGAACCAGTACAAGGCTGTCTTCGCTCACGCGACCGACAAGCGCACCCTGGCAGATGCCCTGCAAGGCGCGGACGTGTTCGTTGGCCTGTCCGGCCCGAACCTGCTCAGCGCTGAAGGCCTGAAGTCCATGGCGGCCAACCCGATCGTGTTCGCGTGCTCGAACCCTGATCCGGAAATCGCCCCGGAGCTGGCGCACGCCACCCGTGACGACGTGATCATGGCGACCGGCCGTTCGGACTACCCGAACCAGGTCAACAACGTGCTCGGCTTCCCGTTCATCTTCCGTGGTGCCCTGGACGTTCGCGCCAAGCGCATCAACGAAGAAATGAAAGTGGCCGCGGCCAACGCCCTGCGTGAACTGGCCAAACTGCCGGTTCCTCAGGAAGTCTGCGACGCCTACGGCGGCATCAAACTGGAATTCGGTCGTGAGTACATCATCCCGAAACCAATGGATGCGCGTCTGATCACCCTGATCTCCGATGCCGTGGCCAAGGCTGCGATCGAGACCGGCGTGGCAACCCTGCCGTATCCGAAGAACTACCCGCTGAAAAGCGTGGATGATGTGTTCAACGGCTAAGCCGTTGTAGCGCTTCAATCAAAGGCCCCGACTTGTAATGAGTCGGGGCCTTTTTGCATCTGCGGGTTTTGCATCGCCCGCAAAGACGACGCAAAACCTGCAGGCAATAAAATGCCCCGCACTTCTCTCGAAGGCGGGGCTTTTTCATATGGCTACGCGATCAGAACAAATCGATCGGCGCCGCTTCATCCGCTGGCAGCGGGCTGCCTGGCGCATTGCCGTTGCCCAGCTCATTCGCCGACGGTGGCGTATCTTCGGCCTTGAACAGCTCGAAGTACGCGCCAGGCGTGCCCGGAGAGGCTGCACGTCCACTGATCGGGTCAACCCGCAGGCTGAGGATGCCTTCCGGCTCTGGCTGCGTGTGTGGCGGCTTGTCTTTGAGCGCGGCGCCCATGTAATTCATCCAGATCGGCAGGGCGACGGTGCCGCCGAACTCGCGCTTGCCCAGGCTTTCCGGTTGGTCGAAACCGGTCCAGACGGTGGTCACGTAATCGGCGTTGTAGCCCGAGAACCAGGCATCCTTCGATTCGTTGGTCGTACCGGTTTTCCCGGCGATGTCGGGGCGCCCCAAGGCCAGTGCGCGGCGGCCGGTGCCGAGTTTGATCACGTCCTCGAGCATGCTGTTGAGGATGTAAGTGGTACGGCCATCGACAATGCGCTCCGCCACGGCGGGTGCCTGAGGCACGGGTTGGCCCGGAGCCTCGCCCGGCGTCGCGTTGACCGTAAAGGCTTCGGCGACGGGGGCGGCAATGCCATCCGGGGCGACGCCACCTTTCGGCACGCTTGGCGGGTTGGCGACGAACAGTGAGT
This sequence comes from Pseudomonas sp. 300, assembly GCF_055803035.1. NCBI lineage: Bacteria > Pseudomonadati > Pseudomonadota > Gammaproteobacteria > Pseudomonadales > Pseudomonadaceae > Pseudomonas > Pseudomonas sp. 300. The sequence continues at coordinate 405,719 of NZ_JAVLRV010000001.1, forward strand.
CGCCGTTGCGGCTTTCGATCTTGTCGATGATGTACGGGGTGATCTTGAAGCCGCCGTTGGCGAATGTGCTCCAGCCGGTAGCGATTTCCATTGGCGTCAGGGTCGCGGTGCCCAGGGCCAGCGACAGGTTGCGCGGCAGGTCCTGCTTGTTGAAGCCGAACTTGCTGATGTAGTCGATGGTGCGATCGACGCCCAGCGCCTGCACCAGGCGGATCGACACCAGGTTGCGCGACTTGTACAGCCCTTCACGCAAGCGGATCGGGCCGAGGAAGGTGTTGGTGTCGTTCTTCGGACGCCAGACTTTGTCCAAGTATTCGTCGACGAACACGATCGGTGCGTCGTTCACCAGGCTGGCGGCGGTGTAGCCGTTATCCAGCGCGGCGCTGTAAACGAACGGTTTGAAACTCGAGCCTGGCTGGCGCTTGGCCTGCAGGGCACGGTTGTAGTTGCTCTGCTCGAAGGCGAAACCGCCGACCAGCGAACGAATGGCGCCGTTCTGCGGATCAAGGGAGACCAGTGCGCCCTGAGCTTGCGGGATTTGGCTGAATTTCAGCGAATTATCCGGCTGACGCTGCACACGAATCAGATCACCGACCTGCGCCACATCCGCAGGCTGCTTCGGATTGGCGCCCATGCTGTTGGTGTTCAGGAACGGCCGCGCCCATTTCATGCTGTCCCAGCCGATGTGTTCGTCGCCGGTACGGGTCAGCACTTGCAGGCCGTTCTTGTCGACCTGCGTGACGATGGCCGGTTCCAGGCCGCTGATGGTGCGCTGCTTGGTCAGCTCGGTGGCCCAGGCCTCACGGGTCTTGCCCGGCAGGCGTGACTCAGGGCCGCGATAGCCATGACGCTGATCGTAGGTCATCAGGCCTTCGTGGACAGCAGTGTTGGCCATTTCCTGCAGGTTGCTCGGCACCGTGGTCGTGACGCGGAAACCCTCGGTGTAGGCATCGCTGCCGTAGCGGCCGACCATTTCGGCGCGGGCCATTTCAGCGATGTACGGCGCATTCACTTCCGGGGTTGGCACGTGATAGCTGGCGTTCAGTGGCTCGTTGATCGCGGCGGTGTAATCGCTCTCGGTGATCTTGCCGAGCTTGTACATGCGCCCGAGGATCCAGTCACGACGCTCCTTGCTGCGGGCCGGATTGGCCAGCGGGTTGAAGCGTGACGGGGCTTTCGGCAGGCCGGCGATCATCGCCATCTGCGCCAGGCTGACATCACGAATCGACTTGCCGTAATACACCTGCGCCGCGGCCTCGATGCCGTAGGCCCGGTTGCCCAGATAGATTTTGTTGACGTACAGCTCAAGGATCTCATCCTTGGTCAGCTGTCGTTCGATCTGCAGGGCCAGGAGAATTTCAGTGGTCTTGCGCGAAAAGCTGCGTTCGCTGGTCAGGAAGAAGTTTTTCGCCACCTGCATGGTGATGGTGCTGCCGCCGGACTGGATGTGTCCGCTTTTGACCAACTGGGTGGCGGCGCGCATCAGGCTGCTGGGATCGACGCCGTAGTGATTGGCGAAATTGTCATCTTCAGCACTTAGTAACGCATTAATGAAATTGGGGGGAATGTCGGCGAAACGGATCGGCGTACGGCGCATTTCGCCAAATTCTGCGATCAACTTGTTGTCGCTGCTGTAGACGCGCAATGGAATCTGCAACTGGATGCTTCTCAGAGCCTCCACAGATGGTAATCCCGGACTAAGGTAAAGAAATGCGCCGCTCAGACCGAGGAGCAGTCCGCAGAAAACGGCGACGATGGACCAACCGAAAAATTTCAGCAGACGAATCAAGGCTTTGGGATATCCAGGGCAAAGAATGAATTAGGCAGCAGGGCTCAGATAAACAGGAAACGACCCGCGCTTGCAGTAAAAACCGGAAAAAAACGCTGGGCATTATAAGCATTTTTCCGTCGAGAGCGTCATTTGCGCTGCTGTCAAGACGGGTGGTTTGAACGCAACGCACATTACAGAGTCCGTAAGACACGGATAGTCATAGGGAATTGGTAGTGCTAGGACTCTTCAATAAAAAAGCCAATACGCTTCTGGGGATCGACATCAGCTCCACGTCGGTGAAGCTTCTGGAGCTAAGCCGTCAGGGCGACCGCTACCGGGTCGAGGCTTATGCCGTAGAGCCGCTGCCGGCCAGTGCGGTGGTCGAGAAAAATATCGCCGAGCTCGAAGGCGTGGGTCAGGCCCTCGCACGCGTGCTGCTCAAGGCCAAAACCAGCCTCAAGAACGTGGCCGTCGCCGTGGCCGGTTCTGCCGTCATCACCAAAACCATCGAAATGGATGCCGGTCTTTCCGACGACGAGATGGAAAACCAGCTGAAGATCGAGGCCGATCAGTACATCCCTTATCCACTGGATGAAGTCGCCATCGACTTTGAAGTGCAGGGCGCGTCGGCGCGTAACCCGGAGCGGGTCAATGTGCTGCTGGCTGCCTGTCGCAAGGAAAACGTCGAAGTCCGTGAAGCGGCGCTCGCACTGGCCGGCCTGACGGCGCGCGTGGTCGATGTCGAGGCTTACGCGCTGGAGCGGTCATTCGGCTTGCTGACCGGGAATCTGGCAGCGTCTCGCGAGCACCTGACGGTCGCCGTAGTCGACATCGGCGCGACCATGACCACCCTGAGCGTGCTGCGCAACGGGAAAATCATTTATACCCGCGAACAATTGTTCGGCGGCCGCCAGCTGACAGAAGAAATCCAGCGACGTTATGGCCTGACCCTCGAGCAAGCGGGGCTGGCGAAGAAGCAGGGCGGGTTGCCGGACGATTATGTCAGCGAAGTGTTGCAGCCCTTCCGCGATGCGCTGGTGCAGCAAGTGTCGCGTTCGTTGCAGTTTTTCTTTGCTTCCGGCCAGTACACTTCGGTTGACCATATCCTGTTGGCTGGCGGCACCGCTTCGGTTCCGGGGCTGGACCGATTGATCGAGGAGCGACTGGGTACTCCGACGCAAGTGGCCAATCCATTCGCCGACATGACCCTGAGCAGCAAAGTCAACGCCGGTGCCCTGGCCAGCGACGCGCCCGCACTGATGATTGCCTGCGGGTTGGCCCTCAGGAGTTTCGACTGATGGCGCGGATCAACCTTTTACCTTGGCGCGAAGAGCTGCGGGACGCACGTCGCAAACGCTTTTTGCTGGCGCTGGTCGGCGCACTGGTGGCCGCTGTGGCAGCGGTGCTGATCGCGAATCAGGCCATCAACGACGCCATAGACCGACAGGTCGCCCGAAACGATTACATCGGTAAACAGATTGCGGTGGTTGACGAACGGATCAAGCAGATCAGCGACCTCAAGGCCCGGCGTCAGCAGTTGGTCGAACGCATGCGCATCATTCAGGACCTGCAGGGCAATCGTCCGATCAGCGGGCGGATCTTCGATCAATTGGCGCGTACGTTGCCGGACGGGGTGTATTTCACCGAGGTGAAAATGGAGGGTAAGACCCTGTCCATCACCGGCGCGGCAGAATCCAATAACCGTGTTTCCGACCTGATGCGCAATCTGGATGCATCGGACTGGTTCGATGCGCCCACCCTGACAGAGGTCAAGGCGACCACTGCCGGCCAACTGGATCAGGCCAACGTCTTTCAGTTGACCGTGCGCCAGACCCAGCCTGCTGCCATGGAGGCCGTTCAATGAGGCCGGCCGAATGGATCGAAGGGCTGCGCAAGATCGACATCAACGATCTGGACACCAACAACATGGGGTCCTGGCCGCCCACCATCAAGGCACTGGCGGGTATTCTGCTGATGATTCTGGTGCTGGCCCTGGGCTACAGCTTTTCCATCAGCGACCTTGAGAGTCAACTTGAACTCAAGCGCGAGGAAGAGTCGACCCTCAAGGAGCAGTTCGCCACCAAGGCCCACATGGCGGCGAATCTTGAGCTGTACACCCAGCAGATGAAGGAAATGGAGAACTCCTTTGGCGTGCTCCTGCGGCAATTGCCCAGCGACACCGAAGTGCCTGGTCTGCTGGAGGACATCACCCGGACCGGCCTCGGGAGCGGGTTGGAGTTTGAAGAGATCAAGCTGCTGCCAGAGGTGACCCAGCCGTTCTACATTGAACTGCCGATCCAGATCACCGTCACCGGCGCCTATCATGACCTAGCCACGTTCGTCAGTGGCGTGGCCGGGCTGCCGCGGATCGTCACACTGCATGACTTCGATCTTGCCCCGGCCAACCCCGAAGGCGGCCCGAAATTGCGCATGAGCATCCTCGCCAAGACCTACCGCTACAACGACAAGGGGCTGCAAAAATGAGCCCGATTCGTTTTTTTCCGATGATCGGGCTGTCGGCCGTCCTGGCTGGCTGTGGCGGCGGCAATGACTTCAGCGATCTCGACGCTTACATGAACGAAATGCGTTTGCGTGCGCCTGGCAGGATTGAACCAACGCCGACATTCCGGTCTTACCCAACGTTCACCTACAACGCCGCTAACTTGCGAAGCCCGTTTTCCCGGCAGGTCAGAGTTGATCTGGCCGGCCAGAAACATGGCGCACGCAATGTCAAACCTGACCCCGATCGGGTCAAGCAGTACCTCGAAGGTTTCAACATCGAGCAGTTTGAAATGGTCGGCACGATCTCCAATGCGGCTGGCTCCTTTGCGCTGTTGCGCGGGGCGGGCGGTGTGCATCGGTTGAAGGTCGGCGATTACCTGGGACGTAACGATGGCCGGATCGTCGCCATCAGCGGCTCGCAAGTCGATGTGGTCGAAATCGTTCCCGACGGCGAAGGCGCCTGGCTGGAGCGGCCGCGGACCATCCCTTTGAAAGAGCACTCATAGTGGAACTCGAATAATGAACAGGATTTTCGCAACCTTCGGAATTTCGCTATGGATAGCGTTGCTGTCGCCGATGGTACAAGCGGCCAACCTCAAAGCGCTGGATGTCGCTGCGCTGCCGGGAGACCGCGTCGAGTTGAAGTTGTCATTCGATGGTGCCCCCCCGGCGCCCCACGGCTACACGACGGAGCAGCCTGCGCGGATTGCGCTGGACCTGCCCGGGGTGGTCAACCAACTGGCGAGCAAGACCCGCGACCTGGGCGGCGGTAATGCTCGCAGCGCCACGGTGGTGGAAGCCAAGGACCGCACGCGGCTGATCATCAATCTGACTCAGTTGACTCCGTATACCGCTCGCGTCGAAGGCAACACTCTGTTTGTGGTGGTCGGGCGTGGAGCCAGTAACGCAGCGTCTGCACCCGCGGCCAAGCCGCCACGTGTCGCCACGGCCACTCCGGCGCCGGCCAAGACCTATGCGCCGGTGAGCAAGGCGATCCGTGGCGTGGATTTCCAGCGCGGAACCCAGGGTGAAGGCAATGTGGTCATCGATCTGTCGGATCCCTCCATTGCCCCGGACATTCAGGAGCGCGATGGCAAGATCGTCCTTAACTTCGCCCGAACCCAGTTGCCGGAACCTTTGCGAGTGCGCCTGGACGTCAAGGACTTCGCCACGCCTGTGCAATTCGTTAACGCCAGCGCCACCGGAGACCGGGCGACCATCAGCATCGAGCCCAGTGGCGCATTCGATTACTCGACCTACCAGACCGACAACAAACTCACCGTCAGCATTCGCCCGATGACCGTCGATGATTTGCAAAAACGCAACGCCGAGCGCTTTGCCTACACCGGTGAAAAGCTCTCGCTGAATTTTCAGGACATCGATGTACGCTCGGTTCTGCAACTGATCGCCGACTTCACCAATCTCAATCTGGTGGCCAGCGACACGGTGCAGGGCGGCATCACCTTGCGTCTGCAAAACGTGCCATGGGATCAGGCGCTCGACCTGGTGTTGAAAACCAAGGGGCTGGACAAGCGCAAGATCGGCAACGTGCTGTTGGTGGCCCCGGCCGACGAGATTGCCGCGCGCGAACGTCAGGAGCTGGAATCGCAGAAGCAGATTGCCGATCTTGCGCCATTGCGTCGTGAACTGCTGCAGGTCAATTACGCCAAGGCGGCGGATATCGCCAAATTGTTCACGTCGGTGACCAGTGCCGAGGCGAAAGTGGACGAACGGGGTTCGATCACCGTCGATGACCGGACCAACAACATCATTGCCTATCAGACTCAGGATCGCCTCGACGAACTTCGCCGGATCGTCGCGCAGCTGGACATCCCGGTGCGTCAGGTGATGATCGAGGCGCGAATCGTCGAAGCCAACGTCGACTACGACAAAAGCCTTGGCGTGCGCTGGGGCGGTTCATTGCAGAACAAGGGCAACTGGAACACGTCCGGGGTCAGCAATGGCGCCAACGCGTCGTCGACCATTGGCACGCCTGGCAGCACCAGTACCAATTCGCCGTTCGTCGATATGGGTGCCGCCGCCAACACCTCGGGGCTCGGTATCGCGTTCATCACCGACAATGTGCTGCTGGATCTCGAGCTGACCGCCATGGAAAAAACCGGCAACGGCGAAATCGTCTCGCAGCCCAAGGTGGTCACGTCCGACAAGGAAACTGCAAAAATCCTCAAGGGCACCGAGATTCCCTATCAGGAAGCCAGCTCCAGTGGCGCCACATCGGTGTCATTCAAGGAGGCCTCGCTGTCGCTTGAGGTGACGCCGCAGATCACTCCGGACAACCGGATCATCATGGAGGTCAAGGTCACCAAGGACGAACCGGACTACCTGAACAAGGTGCAGGATGTACCGCCGATCAAGAAAAACGAGGTGAACGCCAAGGTCCTGGTCAATGACGGCGAGACCATCGTGATCGGTGGCGTTTTCTCAAATACTCAGAGCAAGGTTGTAGATAAGGTGCCATTTCTCGGTGATGTGCCGTATCTTGGCCGCCTTTTCCGGCGTGACGTGGTTTCGGAGAAAAAATCCGAGCTGCTGGTATTTCTCACTCCGCGTATCATGAACAACCAGGCGATTGCTGTGAGTCATTGATTCTGTGCGAAATTTGATTCTTGTTGGACCGATGGGGGCTGGAAAAAGCACCATCGGCCGGTTGCTGGCCAAAGAGCTGCGCCTGCCATTCAAAGATTCCGATAAGGAAATTGAATTGCGCACGGGCGCCAATATCCCATGGATTTTCGATAAGGAAGGCGAGCCAGGCTTTCGTGATCGCGAGCAGGCGATGATCGCCGAGCTGTGCGGTTGCGATGGCGTGGTGCTGGCGACCGGTGGTGGTGCAGTGATGCGCGAAGCCAATCGTCGGGCGCTGCGTGCCGGTGGTCGGGTGGTATATCTGCATGCTTCCGTCGAGCAGCAGGTCGGCCGCACTGCCCGCGATCGTAATCGACCACTGTTGCGTACCGCGGATCCGGCCAAGACCCTTCGGGACCTGCTGGAGTTGCGCGATCCGCTATATCGGGAAATCGCCGACCTGGTGGTTGAAACGGATGAGCGGCCGCCGCGTATGGTGGTGCTCGATATTCTCGAGCGCTTGCAGCAACTGCCTCCCCGTTAAAGCGCAGCGCGAAATGCGCTATCCTCGGCGTCCTGCCACGACGGCTCAAGGTTGTGGCGGATGGCTACCGAACGGCGTCACACCATCAGATGCCCTGGATACTCGATAACTCAAGGCGGGACGCCTGATTTCATCTTCACTGTGGGGACACATGCAGACACTCAAGGTCGATCTAGGCGAGCGCAGCTACCCGATTCATATTGGCGAAGGTTTGTTGGATCAGCCAGAGCTGCTGGCCCCGCATATTCGCGGACGGCAAGTGGCGATCATCTCCAACGAAACCGTTGCGCCGCTCTATCTTGAACGTCTGACCCGCAGCCTTGCGCAGTTTTCGGTGATTTCCGTGGTGCTGCCCGACGGCGAAGCCTTCAAGACCTGGGAAACCCTGCAACTGATTTTCGACGGCTTGCTGACTGCACGACACGACCGTCGCACGACCGTTATCGCACTCGGTGGGGGCGTGATTGGCGACATGGCCGGTTTTGCCGCTGCCTGTTACCAGCGTGGCGTCGATTTCATCCAGGTTCCGACCACGCCTGTTGTCGCAAGTCGACTCCTCGGTGGGCGGCAAGACCGGGATCAATCATCCGCTGGGCAAAAACATGGTCGGCGCCTTCTATCAGCCGAACGTGGTGCTGATCGATACCGCCTCCCTCAATACCCTGCCGGCCCGCGAATTGTCCGCCGGGCTTGCTGAAGTCATCAAATACGGCTTGATCTGCGACGAGCCGTTCCTGACCTGGCTCGAAGAAAACGTCGATCGCCTGCGTGCCCTGGACCAGGTCGCCTTGACCTATGCCATCGAGCGCTCCTGCGCGGCCAAGGCGGCGGTGGTCGGCGCCGACGAAAAGGAAACCGGTGTACGGGCCACGTTGAACCTGGGCCACACGTTTGGCCACGCCATCGAAACCCACATGGGATATGGTGTCTGGCTGCATGGTGAAGCGGTCGCTGCTGGCACGGTAATGGCGCTGGAAATGTCCACGCGTCTCGGCTGGATCAGTGAGCAAGAGCGTGATCGCGGTATTCGCCTGTTCCAGCGTGCCGGCCTGCCGGTCATCCCGCCTCCAGAGATGACTGAGGCCGATTTTCTCGAACACATGGCAATTGACAAGAAAGTGATCGACGGTCGTTTGCGCCTGGTGCTGCTGCGCCACATGGGCGAAGCCGTGGTGACCGACGATTATCCGAAAGAGGTTTTACAGGCCACGCTGGGAGCGGATTACCGCGCCCTGGCTCAGCTTAAAGGTTAATAAGATCCCGATGACTAGTTTGCATGCCGACGAGGCTTTCCTCGGCCATTACCAGTTGAGTCATGACCCTTTTGCTCCGCGGGTACCTGGCTTCAAATTTTTCCCGGCTCAGCGCAAACCGGTGCTGGGTCAGCTGCATCACCTGGCACGTTACAGCCAGTTGCTGCTGGTGGTCACCGGCCCGCAAGGCAGTGGCAAGACCCTGTTGCGTCAGGCCCTGGTGGCCAGCACCAACAAACAGTCCGTTCAAAGCGTAGTGGTTTCCGCCCGCGGTGCCGGTGATGCGGCGGGCGTATTGCGTCAGGTGGCTCAGTCGCTGAACGTCGCTCAAGCTGAGATTGGCCCGATCCTGGCTCAAGTGGTGCAACTCGCACTCACGGGGCAGGAAGTCTATTTGCTGGTGGATGACGCCGAACAACTCGACGAATCTGCGCTCGAAGCCTTGATGGAGTTGGCCGCCGGTGCGCCGGAAGGCCGCCCGCACGTGTTCCTGTTCGGCGAGTCCTCGCTGATTGCGCAACTTGAGGCGCTGAGCCTCGAAGAAGAGCGCTTCCACGTCATCGAACTGCAGCCTTACACCGAAGAAGAAACCCGCGAGTATCTGGACCAACGGCTCGAAGGCGCGGGCCGGGGTATCGAACTTTTCACTGCAGAACAGATCTCTGATATTCACGAAAGCTCCGACGGCTGGCCTGGCAACATCAACCAGGTCGCCCGCGATGCAATGATCGAAGCCATGATTGCCAGCCGCTCAGCGGTCAAGCGTCCAAGTATGGGGTTCAACATGCCGAAGAAACACGTATTGGCGATTTCCGCCGTCGTCGTGGTCGCGGTAGCCGCCGCCTGGTTGATGCCGGGTCGCAGCAAAGCACCGACCACCGGCGCACCAGCCAACGAACAGGCGCAACTGCCGCTCGGCCAGGGCACGCCACAACCTAACAGCGGCGGCGCACCTGCCGTGGAATTCGCGGGCAACTCGCAACCGATGCCATTGCCGCTGGTCGGCAACTCGCAGCCGGTCATGCGTGGCCCGTTGGCGGAAGCGGCCGGTGGCATCACCGAAGGCGACGATGGCGTGCCGGTCGAAGGTTCCAGCGCTACACCTCCGACCGTGACCACCACCGCGCCGCCTGCGGGCATCCAGCCTGGTCCTGCGCCGACGCCTGCCACCAAGCCGGTGCCAGCGCCGACTCAGGTCGCGACCGCCAAGCCAGCCCCGACTGCGCCTGCCGTTAAGCCGGCTCCGGCGCCAGCCAAGCCTGCCGTCGTGGCCACCGCCAAGCCTGCCGAGAAACCAGCCGCCGCTGCTGCTGCGAAAGGCGCTGGTGGTACCTGGTACGCTGGTCAGGCTCCGGGTAACTACGTGGTGCAGATCCTCGGCACCAGCTCCGAAGCCGCCGCGCAATCCTTCGTGAAAGAGCAGGGCGGCGAGTACCGCTATTTCAAGAAAGTCCTCAACGGCAAGCCGCTTTACGTCATCACCTACGGCAACTTCGCCAGCCGCGATGCAGCCGTTACCGCCATCAAGGCCTTGCCAGCGAAGGTTCAGGCTGGTAAACCTTGGCCTCGCACTGTCGCCAGCGTCCAACAGGAACTGGCAACAACTCGCTGAAGATTCGGCGGCCTTACCCAGGCCGCCTCTCCCGGCACCTCAAAATTTCTGCAAGAGCGCGCTGGCCTCACAGGCCGCGTGCCTTGTGGTGTCTGCGTCACAGTAGTCTTTGAGTCGTTGCGGTCGAAATTAAAAAAAGTTTTGACTAGCACAGCAGATCGCTTTAAACCTTTCACAAATGCGACATAGATTTGCGACAGTTCGTCGTCAAATTTGTGAGCCTCTGTGTCGGTGTGTACAATGACCTCCCTTTTGCCCCCGCAAAGCTGGCGTACGTTCGGCGCGGATGGTAAGTGGTTGAATTGAAAAGAAATTTGCCTCGACAAGAGGCAGCCTGGTGAGAAAGTGTCTATGAAAGCAGGTCTGTACCAACCAGATGAATTCAAGGATAACTGCGGTTTCGGCCTGATAGCCCATATGCAGGGCGAGCCCAGTCATACCCTTTTGCAAACGGCCATCGAGGCCCTGACCTGCATGACCCACCGCGGTGGGATCAACGCCGACGGCAAGACCGGTGACGGTTGCGGTCTGCTGATTCAAAAACCGGATGTGTTCCTGCGAGCCATCGCCCAGGAAACCTTCGGCGTCGAATTGCCCAAGCAATACGCAGTGGGCATGGTCTTCTTCAACCAGGACCCGGTCAAAGCCGAAGCCGCTCGCGAGAACCTCAACCGCGAAATCCTGGCCGAAGGCCTGCAACTGGTCGGCTGGCGCAAAGTGCCGATCGACACCAGCGTCCTCGGCCGCCTGGCCCTTGAGCGCCTGCCGCAGATCGAGCAGGTCTACATCGGCGGTGAAGGCCTGAGCGATCAGGACATGGCGATCAAGCTGTTCAGCGCCCGTCGTCGCTCGTCCGTGGCGAACGCCGCCGACGTCGATCACTACATCTGCAGCTTTTCGCACAAGACCATCATTTATAAAGGCCTGATGATGCCGGCGGATTTGACCGCCTTCTATCCAGACCTCAGCGATCAGCGCCTGCAAACCTCGATTTGCGTGTTCCACCAGCGCTTCTCCACCAACACCCTGCCGAAATGGCCGCTGGCCCAGCCATTCCGCTTCCTCGCCCACAACGGCGAGATCAACACCATCACCGGCAACCGCAACTGGGCCCAGGCCCGTCGCACCAAGTTCACCAACGATCTGATGGATCTGGAAGAACTCGGCCCGCTGGTGAACCGCGTCGGTTCCGACTCATCGAGCATGGACAACATGCTTGAACTGATGGTCACCGGTGGCATCGACCTGTTCCGTGGCGTGCGGATGATCATTCCGCCTGCGTGGCAGAACGTCGAAACCATGGACCCGGATCTGCGTGCGTTCTACGAATACAACTCGATGCACATGGAACCGTGGGACGGCCCGGCCGGTGTGGTAATGACCGATGGTCGTTACGCGGTGTGCCTGCTCGACCGTAACGGTCTGCGTCCGGCGCGCTGGGTCACCACCAAAAACGGTTTCATCACCCTGGCCTCGGAAATCGGTGTCTGGAACTACCAGCCTGAAGACGTGATCGCCAAGGGCCGCGTTGGCCCGGGCCAGATCTTCGCCGTGGACACCGAAACCGGCCAGATCCTCGACACCGATGCGATCGACAACCGCTTGAAATCCCGTCATCCGTACAAGCAATGGCTGCGCAAGAATGCCCTGCGCATCCAGGCGACCATGGAAGACAACGATCACGGTTCGGCGTTCTACGACGTCGATCAGCTCAAGCAGTACATGAAGATGTACCAGGTCACGTTCGAAGAGCGCGACCAGGTGCTGCGTCCGCTCGGCGAGCAAGGCTACGAAGCCGTTGGCTCGATGGGTGACGATACGCCGATGGCCGTGCTGTCCCAGCGCGTGCGCACGCCGTACGACTATTTCCGCCAGCAGTTCGCGCAGGTGACCAACCCGCCGATCGACCCGCTGCGCGAAGCCATCGTCATGTCGCTGGAGATCTGCCTCGGTGCCGAGCGCAACATTTTCCAGGAGTCGCCGGAACATGCTTCGCGCGTGATCCTCAGCTCGCCGGTCATTTCCCCGGCCAAGTGGCGCTCGCTGATGAATCTCGATCGTCCGGGCTTCGAGCGCGCGATTATCGACCTCAACTACGACGAAAGCGTCGGCCTCGAAGCGGCCGTGCGCAACGTCGCCGATCAGGCTGAAGAAGCCGTTCGTGCCGGTCGCACCCAGATCGTCCTGAGTGACCGTCACATCGCGCCGGGCAAGCTGCCGATTCATGCTTCGCTCGCTACCGGCGCGGTGCACCACCGCCTGACCGAAAAAGGCCTGCGTTGCGACTCCAACATCCTGGTCGAAACCGCTACCGCACGCGATCCGCACCACTTCGCCGTGTTGATCGGTTTTGGCGCCTCGGCGGTCTATCCGTTCCTGGCCTACGAAGTGCTGGGCGACCTGATCCGCACCGGTGAAGTGCTGGGCGACCTCTATGAGGTGTTCAAGAACTACCGCAAAGGCATCACCAAAGGCCTGCTGAAAATCCTGTCGAAGATGGGTATTTCGACCATCGCCTCGTACCGCGGTGCGCAGCTGTTCGAAGCCATCGGCCTGTCCGAGGAAGTCTGCGACCTGAGCTTCCGCGGCGTGCCAAGCCGCATCAAAGGCGCACGTTTCGTCGACATCGAAGCCGAGCAGAAAGCCCTCGCCGCTGAAGCCTGGAGCCCGCGCAAGCCGATCCAGCAGGGCGGCCTGCTGAAGTTCGTCCACGGTGGCGAATATCACGCCTACAACCCGGACGTGGTCAACACACTGCAAGCCGCTGTGCAGCAGGGCGACTACAGCAAGTTCAAGGAATACACGGCGCTGGTGGACAACCGTCCGGTGTCGATGATCCGCGACATGTTCAAGGTCAAGACCCTGGACACGCCGCTGGACATCAGCGAGATCGAACCGCTGGAATCGGTGCTCAAGCGCTTTGACTCCGCCGGCATCTCGTTGGGCGCGCTGTCGCCGGAAGCTCACGAAGCCCTGGCCGAAGCCATGAACCGCCTTGGTGCGCGTTCCAACTCCGGCGAAGGCGGCGAAGACCCGGCGCGCTACGGCACGATCAAGAGCTCGAAAATCAAGCAGGTTGCGACGGGCCGTTTCGGTGTTACGCCGGAATATCTGGTCAACGCTGAAGTGCTGCAGATCAAGGTCGCCCAGGGCGCCAAGCCCGGCGAAGGCGGTCAGCTGCCAGGCGGCAAGGTCAACGGTCTGATCGCCAAGCTGCGTTACGCAGTGCCGGGCGTGACCCTGATCTCGCCACCGCCGCACCACGACATTTATTCCATCGAAGACTTGTCGCAGCTGATTTTCGACCTGAAACAAGTCAACCCGAAGGCCCTGGTCTCGGTGAAGCTGGTGGCAGAAGCGGGCGTCGGCACCATCGCCGCCGGTGTGGCCAAGGCCTACGCGGACTTGATCACCATTTCCGGTTATGACGGCGGCACCGGCGCATCGCCACTGACCTCGATCAAATACGCGGGCGCTCCGTGGGAACTCGGCCTGGCCGAAACCCACCAGACCCTGCGTGGCAATGACCTGCGCGGCAAAGTCCGGGTGCAGACCGACGGCGGCCTGAAAACCGGCCTCGACGTGATCAAGGCCGCGATCCTCGGCGCTGAAAGCTTCGGCTTCGGCACCGCGCCAATGATCGCGCTGGGCTGCAAGTACCTGCGTATCTGCCACCTGAACAACTGCGCCACCGGCGTCGCGACTCAGAACGAGAAGCTGCGCAAGGATCACTACATCGGCACCGTCGACATGGTGGTGAACTTCTTCACCTACGTCGCCGAAGAAACCCGTGAGTGGCTGGCCAAGCTGGGCGTGCGCTCCCTCGAAGAGCTGATCGGTCGTACCGATCTGCTGGACATCCTCGAAGGCCAGACCGCCAAGCAGCAACACCTGGACCTGACCCCGTTGCTGGGCAGCGATCACATCCCGGCAGACAAGCCTCAGTTCTGTCAGGTCGAGCGCAACCCGCCGTTCGACAAAGGTCTGCTGGCCGAGAAAATGGTCGACATGGCCACCTCGGCCATCAACGACATGAGCGGCGCCGATTTCGCCCTGGATATCTGCAACTGCGACCGTTCGATCGGTGCGCGGATCTCCGGTGAAATCGCGCGCAAGCACGGCAACCAAGGCATGGCGAACGCGCCGATCACCTTCCGCTTCAAAGGGACGGCCGGTCAGAGCTTTGGTGTGTGGAACGCCGGTGGCCTGAACATGTACCTGGAAGGCGACGCCAACGACTACGTCGGCAAAGGCATGACCGGCGGCAAGCTGGTCATCGTTCCGCCGAAGGGCAGCGTCTACAAGACTCAGGACAGTGCGATCATCGGCAACACCTGCCTTTACGGCGCCACTGGCGGCAAGCTGTTCGCCGCCGGTACCGCGGGCGAGCGTTTCGCGGTGCGTAACTCCGGTGCTCACACCGTGGTGGAAGGCACCGGCGATCACTGCTGCGAATACATGACCGGTGGTTTCGTCTGCGTGCTGGGCAAGACCGGTTACAACTTCGGCTCAGGCATGACCGGCGGTTTCGCCTACGTGCTCGACCAGGACAACACCTTCGTTGACCGGGTCAACCACGAACTGGTGGAAATCCAGCGGATCAGCGGCGAAGCGATGGAAGCCTACCGCAGCCACCTGCAACGCGTGCTGAACGAGTACGTCGAGGAAACCGACAGCGAGTGGGGTCGTGAACTCGCGGAAAACCTCGATGACTACCTGCGTCGTTTCTGGTTGGTCAAGCCAAAGGCTGCCAGCTTGAAAACGTTGCTTTCCAGCACCCGTGCCAACCCGCAGTGATATGCGCCTGAAGAGTTTGATGAGGTTTTAACAATGGCTGAACGTCTGAATAACGACTTCCAGTTCATCGACGTCGGGCGCAAAGATCCGAAGAAGAAACTGTTGCGTCAACGCAAGAAAGAGTTCGTGGAGATCTACGAACCCTTCAAACCCCAGCATTCGGCCGATCAGGCCCACCGCTGCCTGGGTTGCGGTAACCCGTATTGCGAATGGAAGTGCCCGGTGCACAACTTCATTCCGAACTGGCTGAAACTGGTGGCCGAGGGCAACATCCTCCAGGCCGCCGAGCTGTCGCACCAGACCAACACCCTGCCGGAAGTGTGCGGTCGGGTGTGCCCGCAGGATCGTCTGTGCGAGGGTGCCTGCACCCTCAACGACGGCTTCGGCGCGGTGACCATCGGTTCGGTCGAGAAGTACATCACCGACACCGCGTTCGCCATGGGCTGGCGCCCGGACATGTCCAAGGTCAAGCCGACCGGCAAGCGTGTAGCCATTATCGGCGCAGGCCCTGCCGGCCTCGGTTGTGCCGACGTGCTGGTGCGCGGCGGCGTGACCCCGGTGGTGTTCGACAAGAACCCGGAAATCGGTGGTCTGCTGACCTTCGGTATCCCCGAGTTCAAGCTGGAAAAGACCGTGCTGAGCAATCGTCGCGAAGTCTTCACCGGCATGGGCATCGAGTTCCGTCTGAATACCGAAGTGGGCAAGGACGTGTCCGTCGAGCAACTGCTCGAAGAATACGATGCCGTGTTCATGGGCATGGGCACCTACACCTACATGAAGGGCGGGTTTGCCGGTGAGGATTTGCCGGGTGTGCATGACGCGCTCGACTTCCTGATCGCCAACGTCAACCGCAACCTGGGCTTTGAAAAGTCGCCGGAAGATTTCGTCGACATGAAAGGCAAGAAGGTTGTGGTGCTGGGCGGCGGGGACACGGCGATGGACTGCAACCGTACTTCGATCCGCCAGGGCGCCAAGTCGGTGACCTGTGCGTATCGTCGTGACGAAGCGAACATGCCGGGCTCGCGCAAAGAGGTGAAGAACGCCAAGGAAGAAGGCGTGAAATTCCTCTACAACCGCCAGCCGATCGCCATTGTTGGTGAAGACAAGGTTGAAGGTGTGAAGGTGGTCGAGACCCGTCTCGGCGAGCCGGACGCCCGTGGCCGTCGCAGCCCCGAGCCGATCCCGGGTTCCGAAGAGATCATCCCGGCCGACGCCGTGGTCATCGCTTTCGGTTTCCGACCAAGCCCGGCTGCGTGGTTCGAGCAGCACAGCATCCAGACCGACAGCCAGGGCCGCGTTGTGGCGCCGGAACAAGGTCAATACAAGCACCAGACCAGCAACCCGAAAATCTTCGCCGGTGGCGATATGGTTCGCGGTTCTGACCTGGTGGTGACGGCGATCTTCGAAGGCCGCAA
>NZ_JAVLRV010000001.1:422244-483971 GCF_055803035.1 Pseudomonas sp. 300
AGCGATAGCATCACCTCGGTCCTGTTGACTACCGAGGTGGCCGCATCGCTGGCAGGCCAGCTCCCACATTGGTTTCCAGGTGTTGCTGAAATCTGCGTGTTTATTGCGACAAATTGACCCGATAGACAAAAGGCTGACCTGCAACCGTGCCTTTTGCGTCGCGCTCTGAGAAAATGCCCGCACTTTTTTTCCGGATGCCGACATGACTGCCCTGAAGAACGACCGTTTCCTTCGCGCCCTGCTCAAGCAACCCGTAGACGTCACCCCTGTGTGGATGATGCGTCAGGCCGGTCGCTACCTGCCGGAATACCGCGCCAGCCGTGCCAAGGCCGGTGATTTCATGAGCCTGTGCATGAACCCGGAGTTCGCTTGCGAAGTCACGATGCAACCGCTCGACCGCTACCCGCAACTGGACGCGGCCATCCTCTTCTCCGACATCCTGACCATCCCGGACGCCATGGGCCAAGGCCTGTACTTCGAAACCGGTGAAGGTCCGCGCTTCAAGAAAGTCGTCAGCACCCTGGCCGACATCGAAGCCCTGCCGATCCCTGATCCGCACAAAGACCTCGGCTATGTGATGGACGCGGTCAGCACCATCCGCCGCGAACTGAATGGTCGTGTGCCGTTGATCGGTTTCTCCGGCAGCCCGTGGACCCTGGCCACCTACATGGTCGAAGGCGGCTCGTCGAAAGACTACCGCAAGACCAAAACCATGCTCTACGACAACCCGCAAGCCCTGCACTTGTTGCTGGACAAGCTGGCTCAGTCGGTCACCAGCTACCTCAACGGCCAGATCATGGCCGGTGCCCAAGCGGTGCAGATCTTCGATAGCTGGGGCGGCAACCTCTCGGCGGCGGCGTACCAGGAATTCTCCCTGGCCTACATGCGCAAGATCGTCAGCGGCCTGATCCGCGAACACGAAGGCCGCAAGGTGCCGGTCATCCTGTTCACCAAGGGCGGGGGACTCTGGCTGGAAAGCATCGCCGACGCCGGCGCTGACGCGTTGGGCCTGGACTGGACCTGCGACATCGGCAATGCCCGCGACCGCGTCGGCAGCAAAGTCGCCTTGCAAGGCAACATGGACCCGACCGTGCTCTACGCCAAACCGGAAGCCATCCGCACCGAAGTCGGACGGATCCTCGCCAGTTATGGCAAGGGCAGTGGCCACGTGTTCAACCTCGGCCATGGCATCACCCCGGAAGTCGATCCGGAACATGCGGGTGCATTCCTGCGCGCGGTGCATGAGCTGTCGGCGCAGTATCACGAGTAATACTTGCCGGTTCCATCAAGCCTGTTCGGCCGACGCCGGGCAGGCTTTTTTTTGTCTGAAAAAACGCAGGCCTGGCAAATACGTTGCTCCTTGTAAGAATGTTTTCTTTCTTTGTCAGATAAGTGAAGAGAGAGATCAATCCTCACGTCAGCGGTGACTTGTCCTACATAGAATTCTCTTTCATCTCGGTAAGGTTTCAGACCTTCGTTCGGTGTAGTTCCGAACGAGATTACGAACAGCGGCGCCCTTACGGCGCCTTAATTTTCGATAAGTAGTCTGGAACACAATCATGAAAAGAACCTTCTTCAAGGGAAGTGCGCTCACCGCATGCTCCTCTTCAATGATCCTGTTATCGGCAATGTTGGCATCTCAAACCGTATCAGCCCATGGCTATATGGAAGTGCCGCCTTCGCGCGCGCTGCTGTGCCAGAAAGGTGTGAATACCAACTGTGGCGCCGCGCAATACGAACCTCAAAGTGTTGGCGAAACGTTCAAAGGCTTTCCGGCCGGTGTTGGCGGTGCTCCTTTGCAAGGGCCGATCGACGGCAAGATTCCGAGCGGCGGTCATCCATCGTTCTCCGCCATGGATGCCCAGTCTGCTTCCCGTTGGCAATTGACCGAAATCAAAGACCGCAATATCGATTTCCAGTGGCGCTACACCCAGTCCCACCCCGCGACCAAGCATGAATACTTCATCACTCGCAACGGCTGGAACGTTAACGAGTCCCTCAAGCGCGCTTCGTTCGAAAGCACGCCGTTCTGCGTCGTCGACGGTGGGCATCAACTGCCGGTGTCCGGCGCCAAGCACAATTGCAACATTCCTGAAGACAAATCCGGCCAGCACGTCATCCTCGGGATCTGGACTGTCGGCGATACCGACGCGGCCTTCTACAACGCCGTCGATGTGAATATCCTCGGCGAACCGTCGTTGCCAGGTGGCTGGACTTCGGTAGGCGGCATCGCGCCATCGGCCCAATTGCTGGTCGGCGACAAGGTCAAGGCCCGTGCATTCTCTGCCAACGGTGTCAGCCCGGATTACGACGTCGAAATCTCCATCGACACGGCCGAGGAAGGCTCGCCGAATAACTGGGCGTTCAAACTGGCAGAAAAAATCAACAGCACTCACTCGCTGATCCGCGCCGGTATTCGTCATGAGAACGGCAACATCGAACCGGTCCGGGGTAACAACACCCTCTACGCCCAGAAAGAAAGCGGCGTAACTCGTTACGAAGTCCAACTGGACATGAAGGAAGACACTGCAGCGCGCATGTCGGTGGCCTCCCAGCAAGCCGAATACGTTCTGGAAAAAGGCCTGGCCAGCGTCCAGTTCAGCATGATCTCCAATCGCCCGATGAACGTCGAAGCGACCTTGTTCGACGAGAACAACAAGCCGGTCGGTTCCGTTGCGAAGCAGGTGGAGAGCGGTTCGACCTCGCTGACCATGGATGTTCGCAGTAATCCTGGCCAACACACCCTGACGCTGGTCGGCACCACGCTGGATGGCCGCACCACTCGCCAGGACACCCAACCCACCCAGATGACCGGTGAAGGCGCGGGCGTCGAGCATGACTTCGTATTCCCCGAAGGCATCAGCGATTACACCGCCGGTACCAAAGTGCTGCAACCCAAGACCAATGAAGTCTTCGAATGCAAGCCATTCCCCGAGTCCGGTTACTGCAAGCAATACAGCCCGACGGCCAACGGCTTTGAGCCCGGTGTAGGGGCGCACTGGCACATGGCGTGGGACAAAATCTAAGTCTCTCGTAACACTTCAGGCAATCCGGAACCGGGTTGCCTGAAGGCTCATCTTCCTGTTGAAAGTCGAGTTGAAAAATGACGGTTTTGGGTTACTCCACCCAACGCGTATGGCTGCACTGGTTGTCGGCGGCGGTGATCATCTGGACGCTGGCGTCGGGATTCTATGTGGCCTATGTGGACGTGCCAGCCCGTGTCGGTGAACGGGTTGCCTTTATCAATGTGTCGCTGACCACGCTGTTCATCCCGTTTTTTGTCTGGCGGCTGTTTATTTTTTTTGTTCACGCCCGGCAGACGAGCGTGAACACGTTGTCGTCCATGGAAAAACTGGCGCTGTTTGCCCACACGCTGATCTACCTGATGGTGGCTGTCGTGCTGGTGACCGGTGTGTTGATGATGGACCGCCCGATCGATGTATTCGGGTGGTTCGATATTGCGCAGCCGTTGAGTGATCCAGCGCTTATCACGCGGTTCTCCACGGTACACATTGGGGCGTGCCTGGTGCTTGCACTGCTGATCGCGATGCATGTCGGTGCGGTGATTTTCCATGAGCTGTGCGGTCACCGCGTACTGCGACGTATGTCCTTGTGCCGCCGTGTTCGCAGTGACAGCGCCAAGTGAGCGGACGACTCTGCACCCTCTGCCTGCTGCTGGTGACAGTCGGGTACGGATCGTTTCTGGTGTGGCAAGAGTGGGGGTTTCGCCAAAGCCGTGTCGTCCCGGTGCCCGTCGTTTCAACGATGGCGACCTCACCGTCCCGTGCACCCCTGGATACCACTGCGGTGGCGACGGTGCTCGGCCTGACCGCTGGAACCCCATTGCTTCCCAGTGCCGAACCGCTGACCCTGCAGGCCAGTTTTGTCCTTGCCACAGGGTTGTCCAGAGCGCTGCTGGCAGACGCTCGAGGCTCGCGGATTTATCAGGTGGGCGAACCGTTGCCGGGCGGCAGCGTCCTGCGCCGCGTCGAGGCGAATCGGGCAGTGTTGTGGAACAAGGGGCGAGAAGAAGTGCTGACGCTGCAGACGTCTGCCACGCACCTCTTGCGTCGATTCGACCCGCAAGCCGAGGTGTCGGCCCCCGCGACTTCTGCGCCTTTTCTAAGCCCGCTCTCCGGGCCGTCAGAGTGATCAACCCATGAACCGTCCCATCAGTGCGCAGGCGTTGCGCACGCTGCTTATTCTCGCCGCGTTGGCGCTGTCACTCTTTCCGGGCGCGACGCAGGCCGAGGAAGAAAAATGGCAACTGGCGATGAACAATGCCGAGCTGCGCGACATCGTCGAGGAAATCTCGACCATTCTCGGGACCACGGTGGTGCTTGATCCCAGAGTCTCCGGGCGCATCACCGTCATGTCCCGTCAGGCCCTCGACCGCGAAGGTGTTCGCCGATTGTTTTATTCGGTGCTGGATGCCCACAACTTCACGGTGATCGACGAGGGGGAGCGGATCCTGATTACGCCGGTCACTGAGGCGAAAACCCGCGCTGGCCAAGGTATTGCAAACAATGCCACGGCTTCGCAATTCATCACCCGGGTCGTCGAGCTGAATACCAGCAGCGCTTCCGACATCGCCGGCCTGGTTCGGCCGCTGGTGTCGGCCGCCGGTTATGTCGGCCCGTCGGTGTCGGCCAATGCGCTGGTGGTTACCGATACCACGGCCAATGTGAACCGTATCTCGCAGGTGGTCCGGCAACTGGATTCCGGGCAGAACAACCAGCATGCCGTGGTGCAAATGCAGCACGCACAGGCTGCTGATGTGGCGACTGTCATGGAGTCCTCGCTGGGCAAACGCAGCGCTGATACGGCGATCCAGGTACTGGCCGACAGCAGAACCAATCGGCTGATCCTCATTGGTCCACCGTCGGTTCGCCAGCGCCTGATCGACCTCGCACGCCGTCTCGATACCCCCGCTACCGCCACACTCGACAATGCGCGGGTGATTCGCCTGCGTTACAGCGATGCCAGGCAATTGGCCGAAGTCCTCGAATCGATGGGGCAGGGCCGAAAGCCGGCAACGGTCGTCGGTGGCACCCGGGATAACTCATCCGGCAACACCTTCATGATCAAGGCCGACGAGAGCCAGAATGCGCTGGTGTTGATCGCCGAGCCGGCGCAAATCCGCACCATCGAGAACATCGTGCGTCAGTTGGACCAGCCCAGGGCTCAGGTGCTGATCCATGCCGCCATCGTGGAGATTTCCGGGGACATTGCCGAGGCCGTGGGTGTTCAGTGGAGCGTCAGCGGGGGCGATGCCAAAGGCTTCATCAACTTCCCCGGCACCGACATCCCGATCATCGGCGGGCTGAACTTTGACGAGAAAAAATCCGCACCGGAAGGGGCCATCCTGCAACTGGGCAATGACCGCTTCGGCGCGTTGATTTCGGCGCTGGCCAGCAACACCCGCAGCAACCTGCTGTCCACGCCGAGCCTGTTGACCCTGGACAATCAGGAGGCAGAAATCATCGTCGGCCAGAACGTCCCGTTCAAGACCGGCTCCTACGCCACCAACAGCAACGGCGCGGACAATCCGTTTACCACCGTCGAGCGCAAGGACGTGGGCATCAGCCTGAAGATCAAGCCGTACATCAACGAAGGCTCGACGCTGCGTCTGGAGGTCGCACAGGAAGTGTCGGACATCGCGCCTTCGGTATCGGGCATCGATTCTTCGGACCTGATCACCAACAAACGTGCGCTCAAGAGCACTATCCTGGCTGACGATGGCGAAATCATCGTGATCGGCGGGCTGATCAGAGACAGCGTCCGCACCCAGCAGAGCGGGGTGCCGTTGTTGCGCGATATTCCCTACCTCGGTGCGTTGTTTCGCTGGACTCGCGACACCCAGACCAAAAGCAACCTCATGGTGTTTTTGCGACCGACCATCGTGCGCAGCAAGGAAGACCTGTCTGACGTCAGCCTGCAGCGTTACAACGCGCTGCGTGAATTGAGCAAGCCCGGCGCGCGAGGGAACAACTCCTTGCTGTTGCCAGCCGAGTCGCGTCAGTTGTTCGACCCTGTGCCCGACGCCCCTGTGTTCGATTTGCGTAAGCCAGCGGCGGAATCGCCATGAGCGTATTGCGCGAAACCCACCCACCATTGCCCTTCGGTTTCGCCCGGCGTTTCGGCCTACTGCTGGAGCACGACGGGCCAGGCTCAAGCCTTGTCCTGCGCGCCAATACGCCGCTCACGGCCCTGTCGGAAGCCCGACGGGCAAGCGCTCTGGATCTGCCGATGCAGGTGCTGGACGCCGATGCGTTCGCCGCCCGCCTGGCCGCCGCCTATCGCGAAGGTCAGAGCGCCGC
This sequence comes from Pseudomonas sp. 300, assembly GCF_055803035.1. NCBI lineage: Bacteria > Pseudomonadati > Pseudomonadota > Gammaproteobacteria > Pseudomonadales > Pseudomonadaceae > Pseudomonas > Pseudomonas sp. 300. Next base: position 428,565 of record NZ_JAVLRV010000001.1, read on the forward strand.
CGAGCAAGTTGCCCAAGGGCTGGACGAAGAACTGGACTTGCTCAGCCTGGTCGACCAAGTCCCGCAAACCGCCGACCTGCTGGAGCAGCAGGGCGACGCGCCGATCATCCGGCTGATCAACGCACTGCTCAGCGAAGCGGTGCGCGAGCACGCATCGGACGTGCACCTGGAAACCTTCGAGCAGTACCTCTCGGTGCGCATGCGCGTCGACGGGCAATTACGCGAAATGCTCAGGCCCCGCCGTGAACTCGCCACCTTGCTGGTGTCGCGGATCAAGGTCATGGCGCGCCTGGACATTGCTGAAAAACGGGTCCCGCAGGATGGTCGAATGGCCCTGCGACTGGCCGGGCACGAAGTCGATGTGCGGGTTTCCACGCTGCCTTCGGCCCACGGCGAACGAGTGGTACTGCGCCTGCTCGACAAGCAGGCCGGGCGCCTGGAATTGCCGCGACTCGGCATGCCTGCCGATACCCTCGCTGCGCTGCGCGAGTTGCTCGGAAAACCTCACGGCATTCTTCTGGTGACCGGCCCTACCGGTTCCGGCAAAACCACCAGCCTGTACGCCGCGCTGAGCAGCCTGAACGATCAGACACGCAACATTCTCACGGTCGAAGACCCCATCGAATATCACCTGCCGGGTGTCGGTCAGATGCCGGTCAATCCGAAAGTGGACATGACATTTGCCCGTGGCTTGCGGGCGATTTTGCGGCAGGACCCGGACGTGGTGATGGTCGGCGAAATCCGTGATCGCGAGACGGCGGAAATCGCCGTCCAGGCATCGCTGACCGGTCACCTGGTGCTCTCGACGTTGCACACCAACAGTGCGGTCGGTGCCGTGACGCGGCTGGTGGACATGGGCGTTGATGCCTACCTGCTGGCGTCGTCGCTGGTGGGCATTCTGGCTCAGCGTCTACTGCGCACGTTGTGCCCCCATTGCAAGGCGGCATACCGCGCCGATGAGGCCACAAGTGAGCGCCTCGGGCTCGATTCCGCAGCGTCACCGCAACTGTTCAGGGCGGTGGGGTGTGACCAGTGTCAGCACGGTTATCGCGGACGGATCGGGATCTACGAGTTAGTCAGCGTGACGCCCGCTGTCTCGGCTCTGATTCATCAAGGTGCAAGTGAACAGGCGTTGATAGAGGAGACGCGCAAGGTCTCCCGCAGCCTGTTTCAGGACGGTCGCCAGCGGGTGCTGGAGGGCGCGACCAGCCTCGACGAATTATTGCGCGTCACGCAGGAGGACTAGCGAGTGCCGACGTTCGATTACCGCGCTGACGACGCCCAAGGCCGACGCTGCAAAGGCCGACTGGAAGCCGACGGCCCGCGTCATGCCCGGCAACTGATGCGTGAACGCGGCTTGTGGCCGCGTGAGTTGAATGAGGTCAGGGCAGGTGGCGACACGGGGACGCATCCTCGTAGCGCACGTCTGAGCGCGGCGGATCTGGCGCTGTTGACCTTGCAGCTGTCCACCCTCGTTCAGGCGGGGCTGCCACTGGAGGAAGCCCTTGAAGCGGTGACGAAGCAGAGTGCGAAGCGCAAGGTTGCCGGTCTGCTGTCGGTGGTCAGAAGTCGGGTGATGGAAGGTCATGCCCTGTCGACGGCGTTGGCGCAGTTTCCCAAGGCATTCCCCGAATTATTCCGCGCTACCGTCGCGGCCGGTGAACGTTCCGGTCACTTGGGTCATGTGCTGGAACAACTGGCGGCTTACACCCAGGCCCGCCAGGCGTCGCGGCAGAAAATTCAGATGGCCCTGGTGTACCCGTTGATCCTGATGGTGGCCAGCGTCGCGATTGTTGGTTTTCTGCTCGGCTTCGTGGTGCCCGATGTGGTGAAGATCTTCGTCGACAGCGGCCAGCCGTTGCCCTGGCTGACGCAGGCACTGATCGGCCTGAGCAATGGGCTGCGCAATAACTTTTTGCTGTTGATGGGCGTGCTGGCGACGTTGCTGGGCCTCTGGCGCTGGAGTTTGCGTCAATCGGTCTGGCGCCTGCGCTGGCACCGTCTTGCGTTGAAATTACCGGTCATGGGCGAGGTGTTGCGGGCGATGGAAGCTGCGCGGTTCGCCAGCACACTGGCGATCCTCGGCAAAAGTGCGGTGCCATTGGTGGACGCGCTGGAGATCGCAGCGGCTGTCATCGGCAACCTGACCATCCGCGCTCGCATGGCCGATGTCGCGCGCTCGGTCCGTGAGGGTGGAACGCTGACCCACGGTCTGGAATTGAGCGGCGACATTCCGCCGATGATGCTGCACATGATCGCCAGCGGCGAACGCGCCGGTGAGCTCGATCACATGCTGGTACGGGCCGCCGAGCAACAGGAAAGCAGCCTGGCGGCGCGTATCGCATTGGTCGTGAGCCTTTTCGAACCGGCCATGCTGGTGCTGATGGGCGGCGTGGTGCTGCTGATCGTCATGGCCATCCTCCTACCGATTCTCAGCCTCAACCAATTGGTGAATTGACCCATGAATGCTGCACAAAAAAACAGCCCTCGCGCTCAACGCGGTTTTACCCTGATCGAAATCATGGTGGTGGTGGTCATCATCGGTGTGCTGGGGGCCATCGTGGTGCCGCAGTTCATGAGTCGTCCCGATCAGGCCAAAGTCACCGCCAGCAAAATTGATCTCCAGGCCATCGCCACCGCCCTCGAAATGTATCGCCTCGACAACTTCAACTACCCCTCGACGCAGCAGGGGCTGGAAGCCTTGAGTAAACAACCTTCTGGCCTGCCGGCGGCGAAGAACTGGAACCCTCAGGGTTATCTGAAAAGCTTGCCGGTCGATCCGTGGAACACGCCCTATCAGTACGTCAATCCCGGAGTGCAATCGGTGGACGGCAGCTATGACTTGTATTCCCTCGGTTCCGATGGCGTGAAGGGCGGCGAAGGGCATGCAGCCGATATCGGTAACTGGGGCGACTGAAACATGCGCCAGCGTTGTCGGGGATTCACCTTGCTCGAACTTATGATCGTGATCGTTTTGATCGGCGTGCTGTTGGGCATGGTGAGTTTTGCCGCCGGGCCGAATCCGGCGCGGCAGGCCCGGCAGGAGGCGCACGGGATCGTGGGCGTTATTCAACAGTTGCGTGAACGTGCAGTGCTCGATGGTCAGGAGTTCGGCCTGCGGCTGAGTGTGGAGGGTTACCGGGTGATGAGGCTCGATGTTCAGGGTTGGAAACCGATGGCGGCTCTTTATCGATGGCCCGAAAACGTACGGCTACGACTTGAACAGGAGGGTCATTGGGTCACCCTTGGCGCCGACGAAGGCGCTCCGCAGTTGTTGATGTTCAGCAACGATGAAACCAGTGTTTTTACCCTGATGTTTGGCAGTGACAAAAAGACTTGGCTCAGCCTGTCCAGCGATGGCCTTGGCCAGGTGGTGATCGATGGCTAGCCGGCCGTTTGTTTCGCGCATGGGGGGCTTCACCTTGCTGGAAATCATGGTGGCCCTGGCGGTCTTTTCGACGCTGGCGGCCGCCGTGCTGTCGGCGAGCCAATATGTGGTCAGGCAAACCGGCGCGGTCGAAGAGCGACTGTTCGCCGCGTGGCTGGCAGACAACCATCTGAATGAACTACGCCTGCAAACCGGATTGACCCTCGGCCAGCTACAACGGGTCGTGCCGATGGATCGCCGCAACTGGCTGCTGCGCCAACACGTCAGCGCTTCGCCTGACCCGCGGCTGCTCAAGGTCGATGTTCACGTCAGCCTTTCCGGGCGCGAGCAAACCGTCCACCGCGCCAGTGGCTGGATACTTCATCGTGATGAATAAGCAGCTCGGTTTCACCTTGCTGGAACTGGTCATCGCCATGGCAATTTTCGCGTTGCTGGGCCTTGCCAGTTGGGGGCTGTTCGATGGCGTGGTGCGGGTGCAACGAGGGACGACGGAGCATGAGCGTGAGTTCAGAAGCCTGCAACGGGCGGTGGCGGTGATCGAGCGGGATGTGTTGCACGTCACCGATCAACCGGTGGTGCTCCAGCAATCGGTGTTGCAGTTGCAACGCAGCCATTGGCGCAACCCTTTGGATCAACCGCGCAGCGAGCTTCAGGCGCTGACCTATCGACTCGATAACGGCACGCTGTGGCGTGAAAGTCAGGGGGAGGGCACGCCGTTCGTGCAACGGCAAAAACTGCTGGGCGATGTTCGAGACTTGAGCTGGCGGTTGTTCGACGCACGTCCTGGTTGGCGCAGCGACTGGCCATCCGGGCGGGACGTGAAACCGCCGTTGGCGGTGGAAGTGCAATTCTCTACGGGCCGTTTCGAGGCGATTCGTCGAGTATTGCTGTTGCCCGGCGCGTTTCCATGAAGGCTGATCAACGCGGCATTGCGTTGATCAGCGTGTTGCTGGTCATGAGTCTGGCGCTGTTGATCACCAGCGGCTTACTGCGCAGCCATCGCCTGTCGCTGCACAGTAGCGGCCAGACCCTGCAGCACATTCAAATGCGCCAACTCGCAGTCGCCGGGGAACACTGGGCACTTTTGCGCTTGCAGGAAGCGGCGCAGCTCTCGCCGAAAACCGTCGACCTGACCCAGGACTGGGCGCGGATGACACCTGACTTCGACCTTGAAGACGCGCAGATCCGCGTTGATATCGAGGACCTCGCCGGGCGGTTCAATCTCAACTCATTGTTGAGCCAGGGGCAGATCGATCAGGTCACCCTTAAGCGTTGGGCGCGCTTGCTCGACGTGCTGGATCTTGCACCGCTGCAACTTGATCAGGTGGGGGCTTTACGAGAGCTGAGCCAACTGCGCCTGCTGCCGGGGGTTGACGCTCAGGTGCTGCGTCAACTTGAACCTTGGGTGGCAATGTTGCCCGGCCATGCAACGTTGAACGTCAACACCGCACCGTCGCTGGTGCTGAGGACGCTCGATGGCGTGGACGCGACCACGGCTGCGGCATTGGCCCGTCAGGCCTCCACGGCTGGATGGGCCAGCGTCCAGGCCTTTACGCAAGACCCGCTGCTCTCCGGTGTGGGCCTGAGCAGTCATGGCCTTGGCACCGCCAGCCGCTGGTTCCGTATCACCGTGCAGGTCACTCAGGGACAGCGCCGTTTGCGGCTGGCCACGGAGGTCGAACGTGACGCCGCCACGCACCAATTCAACGTCCTGCAACGACGTCTTCTTCCTTCGAGTGCCCACGAGATGCCGCGATGAATACCTGGCTTTACCTGACCGCCGAAGGCCTGGACGAACCGTCGACAGACTGGCCTTGCTACGTCTGGTCCCCGACTCGGCAGCGTCAGCCCATGCCCATGAATCAAGCGGCGCAGGTGCTGAACGGGCAGGCGGTCGACCTGCTGTTGCCCATGGAATTGTGCAGTTGGGTGCGCAGTGATCCATGGCCTTCCAAGCGCCAACCCAACGCGCAAGCCATCGCGTTTGCCGTGGAGGATCAGTTGAGCGAAGCGCTGGACAAGCTGCACCTGAGCATCGGCGCTTGCGATAAGGATGGGCGTTATCCGGTCATGGTGATCGACCGCCAGCGGTTTACCGCCATGCTCACGTTACTGGCAGAAGAAGGAATCGAGGTGCGCTCGGTGTTCGTCGATGCCGATGTTTTACCCTTGGATCAGGCACTCGGTGTGTGGTGGTTCGGTCGATGGTTGCTCGGCGGAGGGCTACCGGCCCGCCTGGCATTGACGGACGACGGATTGACGTTGCTGAGACCGGCCTTGCCTTCGGGTATTCAATGGATCGACGGGCGTCAGGGCGCGACCGATGTCGATCAATACCTGACCCACCGCCCCGCGCAGGCCATCAATCTGCTGCAAGGCGAATTCGCCCTGCGCAACAAACGACTGCCCTGGCGCCGCGGCGGTTTGACGATCCTGGCGCTGCTGTTGCTGACCTGGGGCGCGAGTGCCGCGCGAATCCATTTTATCGAGCGTGAAACACGTATGCTCTACAGCCAGAACGAGCAGCGGTTCAAGACGCTTTACCCTGAGCAGAGCCGCATCGTCGACCTGGCAGCGCAGCTCGACGCACTTCAAAAGCACACCGCCGAGCCTCAGCGCACGCGCGTCGCCGATCTGGTGAAGCTCGTCGAGCAGGTGATCGGCGCAAGCAATGTCGAGGTCCGGCGCATCGAGTTTCGCGCCGGCGATGGCTGGAGAATCCAGCTGAGCGCCAACAGCTTTGCCGAGCTGGAGCAGCTGCGCGAACGCGGGCGAGAACAAGGCGTGCCGCTCAGAATCGACAGTGCGAGTAAAGAGCGCAACCGCGTGCAGGCGACCCTGACAGTGGAGGATCGAGCATGAAAGCTGCCTGGCAACGGCTGTCCATTCGAGAGCAACGACTGTTGCTGGCCATGGGCGCATTTTTATTGGCTGTCATCGTGTTCAGCCTGATCTGGCAACCGACGCGTCAGCGCCTGCAAACCATGGAGCGCCAGTACCAACAGCAACTGGCCGTGTCAGCGCAGCTGCAACGAGCACAGCCGCGACCCTCCACGCCCGTCGTCACCCATCAGCCGTTGTCGCTGCGCGTCAGCGAAAGCGCCACAGCGGCGGGGCTTGAAATCCAGCAGATGGAAACCGACAGCGACGTATTGCGCCTGACCCTCAGCGGCGACGCGAAGACGTTGCTGCAATGGCTGGACCGCGCCGAACGTGACGACGTCGCCTTGCAATCGCTGACGTTGGAAAAGCGCGATGCGGTGCTTGAGGCGCGGGTGGTGCTCAAGTAATCGAGCCATTCCCCGGCAGCAGCGGCAAGCGGGCCAGTTTCAACGCAATCAGCAAGGCGACCACCAGCAGCGCACCAATGAACAAGCCAATCCCGTTCCATCCGCCGAGGTGCCAGAACACACCGCCCGCCGTACCGGCAATGCTCGATCCGGCGTAGTAACTGAACAAGTACAACGAAGATGCCTGACCCTTGGCCTTGGTGGCGCGACGACCGATCCAGCTACTCGCCACCGAGTGCGCGCCGAAGAAGCCGAAGGTGAAAATCAGCATGCCGATGATCACGACGGGCAGCGCGGTGAGCATGGTCAGGGCGAGGCCGGCGAGCATCAACACGATGGTCGACCAGAGCACTTTGCGCCGACCGAGCTTGTCGGCCAGAGAACCGATTTTCGCCGAGCTGTAGATGCCCGACAGGTACACCACCGAGAGCAGCCCGACGAACGCCTGGTCCATGTGGTACGGCTCGGCCAGCAGGCGATAACCGATGTAGTTGAACAGCGTGACGAACGCGCCCATCAGCACAAAGGCTTCGAGAAACAACAACGGCAGGCCGGCGTCGCGAAAGTGCATGGTGAAGCCGTCGAGCAGGCTGCGCGGGTGCAGCGAGCGGGCGCGGAAGTTGCGCGATTCGGGGAGGATTTTCCAGAACACCGCTGCCGCGATCAGCGCCAGGCCGCCGATCACCAACATCGCCGTGTGCCAGCTGACGAAGTCGATCAACACCCCGGTAATCAGGCGCCCGCACATCCCGCCAATCGCGTTGCCGCCGATGTACAGGCCCATCGCCAGGCCAATGTGTTGTGGGTGGATCTCTTCGCTCAGGTACGTCATCGCGACCGCCGCCAGGCCGCTCAACGACAACCCGATCAACGCACGCATCACCAGTACGCCGTGCCAGCTCGGCATCATCGAACTGGCGATGGTGCACAGCGCCGCGGCAAACAGCGCCGCCACCATCACCGGTTTGCGCCCTACACGGTCGGAGATCGGCCCCGTGATCAGCAGACCGATGGCAAGCATGCCCGTGGCCACCGACAGAATCAGGCTGCTCTGCGCCGCGTTGATCGAATACTCGTGTGACAGCAGCGGCATCATCGGTTGCACGCAGTACAGCAGCGCGAAGGTGGCGAAGCCGCCGGAGAACAGCGCCAACACCGTGCGCATGAACATCGGCGTGCCTTTTTCGATGTAGATTTCCTTCAGCTCGGCGACGGCATCGTCCAGCGCGGCGGGCGGAACTTCATGGGCGAGTGCGGCGACAGCAGTTTTCACTTCAGACCTCGGGGCAGCGCAGCCGGTCAGGCAATGAAAAAAGCATATAGCTGCCTAATGATTCAATCCAATATATTATTCGACCTGTTTAAGAGGTTTTGCGACCTAATGGGGTTTTCATGGAATTGCGTCACCTGCGCTACTTCATCGCCGTCGCCGAAGAACTGCACTTCGGCCGCGCCGCCCAAGTGCTGGGCATCTCGCAACCGCCGCTGAGCCAACAGATTCAAGCGCTGGAACAGGAAGTCGGCGCACGATTGTTCGAGCGAACCAATCGTCGGGTGGAACTGAGTGAAGCCGGGCGATTGTTTCTGGAAGAGGCGCGGTTGGTGCTGGCGCAGGTCGACAAAGCCGCGGATGTGGCGCGGCGGGCGCAGCTCGGTGAGTTGGGTGAACTCAAAATCGGTTTCACCTCGTCGGCACCGTTCAACTCGACCATCCCCCAGGCGATCTTTTCGTTTCGCCAGCGTTTTCCGGCGGTGCACCTGAACCTGCGGGAAATGAGCAGCACCCAAGTGGCCGAGGCACTGGTGGATGAGTCGATCGAAGTCGGGATCATGCGGCCGTTGGGTTTGCCGGACTCGCTCAGCGTGGTGGAGCTGATGCGTGAGCCGCTGGTGGCGGTGCTCAGTTCCAAGCATCCGTTGGTGCAGGACAGCGAAGAGGGATTGTTCCTGTCGGCATTGGCGCTCGAACCATTCGTATTTTTCCCACGCAGTTATGGCAGTGGTCTGTATGCGCAGTTGCTCAGCCTGGCGCGGGACGCCGGTTTCAGCCCGCACTTTGCGCAAGAGGCGGGGGAGGCGATGACCATCATTGGCCTGGTGGCGGCGGGGCTCGGCGTGTCGGTGCTGCCGGCGTCTTATCAGCGGATGCGGATTGATGGCGTGGTCTATCGGCCGCTGCTCGACCCGGAAGCGGTGTCGGCGGTGTGGCTGGTGCAGCGCAAGGATCAGAAGTCGCCGATGGCCAAGGCGTTTGTGGAGTTGTTGACGCGCAAGGTCGAACCACAGAAAGCGTGACTGCTTCGCAGTCAATCGCGGGCAAGCCCGCTCCCACAGTTTCTGCGGTGTTAGCACAATCTCCAGCAGACTACCGACCTCTGTGGGAGCGGGCTTGCCCGCGAAAGCGTCCGCAAGTTCACCAAAAAGGTGTGCAGCTACCGATGCCATAGCGGGCGCCTCGGTGAAGGGTGTAGGACATTTCTGAACTGTCTCGGAAAGACCACAGCGCCTTGCGGCAATGCCTACAACTACTCCAGAATCCGCCGGCTTGTGCGCTTTGGGGGGCATCGGTAACTTGGTTCGCATCACTGATTTCCAGTGATCGGGTTTAGTAGCCCGTGTTCACACGATGCGCATTTGCATGCCGAACAGTCAGGTAATTTCATGCCTGCACTTTGATGGTAGCTGTGCGTAGGGCGCTCTCGGGCGCGCCGGTTCGTGTTTCCCGGTCTACTAACCTGCGTACGGCTGCCACCCTTTTGATTAGTAGCGACTCGGTGGCTCCACTTTGTAGGTAGCCGAAACATGACGAATACAACAGCAACTCCTCCGGACGTCGATCCGGACGCCCCACGCCAACCAAGCAAAATATTCCTCATCGCCCCCGACATCGACAACCAGACCCTGCTCGAATACGCCTGTGAATCCCTGGCATCAGCCAACGTCATGGCGAGTGATTTCGCGAGGTATCTGGAAGGATCGCAAAGCAACACACTGCTGGGCATTCAACAGTCGATCATGCTCGGGGAGCTGGCGGTGAACCGGGTACTGGATAACCTTGATCCGCCCTAGCTCAGCACTCGATTGATCGTTCCGAAAGGTGATTGTGAGGAGGCCATCGCCGAAAACTCAAGGTTGCTCACTGAGTGCTTCACACTCGGGGATCGGCGATGGCTTGGGACTGCCAAGGCACAGCGAGTACACCTGCTCCCAGTCGGCTTCAATTTCATCGAAGGGTACCCACGGCTTAGCCACCGAAAGAGTAATGAGATAGCGTTCTTCGGCCGGATTTCTGGAATCTTTGAAACGGCCTAGTAGCAGCATTGCCTGATACTTTTCGCCTGCCTGCCAAAAAGATCGTCCATGCCGGATCCCTTTCCGAAGCCAGGCCCGCCATTCGGGTGTATCGGCAATGGTGGGGTTGTTCCGCAGGCCCCTCGCCACCCAGCCTTTTTCGCGCCATTGGTCCTGTAAGTCGAGAACGACCTTGAGGGCATCATCAATCAGCAACGGTTCTATTTGTGGTGACATGCGGATGTCGTCAATGACGTTGTCGTCGAATCCAACCGTGAAAAAGCGAGCCAGAGGCGTGACGAACCCGAACTGCGGGTCGATGAATCGCATTCGTGCATCCACCATAGGAACTCCGAGCCACAGGTGCCCACGGATTAACGGGCTAAAAGAGGCGGAAGAGCGATTACGCATCTCTTCATACGTTCCGCCTATCTCCACGGCGACTTCCGGTTCATCCCACAAAGGCTGTCTCAGTTGGTGTATGGCGGCCAGCGCCAAAACAGCCAGAAGCAACCAGCCTGCTCCTCGGCGCCAGCTGCGTAAGTTCATGCCTCGCCACCGGAGGCGATTTCTCGAATCGACTGCTCCAATGCCCCTCGGTTGCTGTCGTTTAGCATCTCATCGAACCTCGCCGCCGCCCGGAGTACGAAAGGCATGCGCTGCTTGATGTTCGACAAGTCCGCCAGCGGGTTGGAACTAAAGCCGATGGTGCGTTCGTCCTTAACGCTTTGGCATTGGCTCGTGAGGGTCAACTCGATAGCCTGAGCCACGCCAGAGGGAAAACCGGTCACGTAGGCAGCATGATTGGTACGCAGCAAGGCCACCAATTGCTGGTCCTCGTAAATGGCTGGCTGGAGGATATTGCGCTGCTCATGCCATGCTAGAAACTCCACGCTTTGGGCAGTATCCCCTTCATCAATCAATTCGAAAGCACGAATGATTTCCTGATGAAATTGTCCGAAAGCAAGCGTTTCCTGCCCTGCCGGCCAAAGCACTGGAAACTTTGGATGACCATAAATCCTCCCTCGCACTTCCAGGCACTTCTTCAACTCCTTCAAGCCTCGCTTCGCATAGAACTCGTGCAGCGGGAAAATATCCAGAAACAGCGTGGTGTTCCCCAGTGCCATCATGTCGTGGACATGCCGGAACTGTTGCTGCACCAACGACAAGTCATTTCCCTTGAAGCGGAGATCTACGGACGGAACCGGGTTACGCGCATCGGCTTCTTTGTAGTCACGCAGCGCTTCGGCCTGTTCGGCCATCCTGTCAGGTGTAAACAACCCGAATTCACTACGGCTATCTCGCACGCGCTGTCGGGATTGATGTTCCGCGCCAATACGTCCAATGCTGTCCGCCGCATGCAGCAGTCCGCAGCCAACCTGCTTGGAAGCAAATGCAGCAAGCCCGGCCCACTGAAACCGCGAATCATGCAACCACAGCCGGGCATAGGCTGCGTTGATCACTCGGTTGCGTTCCACCGGATCAGCAATCAGCACGCCGCCAGGGGCAACGATGTCTTCGGCTTGGCGTTGGTAGATGCGCCAAAGGCATTCGCACGTGAGGATGGGGACCTTGGTCACCATGGTCTTGACGCCGTAAAGCAGTTGTTCTTTGCATTCACAGTCAGCAACGGGCGTGCTGTTGTGGTTCAGGCGCTGATTATCGCTGGGGTGTTCTTTGAAGCATTGGGTCATGGCTGGAGGGTCGCTTGTCAGGAAATGCCTGAACCCTAACAGCCATAAATCCTGCCCAGATCACGCGGACTCAAAATCAGACGTCACTGGCAGGCGAGATGCGCAAAGTGCGAGGAAATTACGATGAAGCGGGTAGGAAATATCCTCAAGTGCCTCGTTCATCGTAGGAAATCCATGTTTCTTGCTGTGGTGAATCAAACGATCGCTGCAGGCGGCGATCGTTTGATTTTGCTTAGGCCCACCGCCGAAAAATCAACGACGTATTAACCCCGCCAAACGCAAAATTATTGTTCATCACATACTGATGACTCATCTGCCGAAACTCGCCACGCAGGTAATCGAGCTTGCCGCAATTCGGATCAACTTCATCAAGGTTGAAGGTGTGCACGTACAAATCGCGGTTCATCATTTCGATGCTGAACCAGGATTCCAACGCACCGCAGGCGCCGAGGGTGTGGCCGAGGAAACTCTTCTGCGAACTGATCGGCATGTGTTCGCCGAACAGGCTGCTGGTGGCGAGTGTTTCGGCAATGTCGCCCTGTTCGGTCGCGGTGCCGTGACCATTGACGTAGCCGATGTCCGATGGCTGCAAACCGGCGTCTTCCAGGGCCAGTTCCATGGCGCGGCGCATGGTGGACTGCTCTGGACGCGTGGTGTGCTGGCCGTCGGCGTTGCTGCCGAAACCGACCAGTTCGGCATGGATGTGCGCGCCGCGCGCCAACGCATGTTCGAGCTCTTCAAGCACCAGCATGCCGCCGCCTTCACCGATCACCAGGCCATCGCGACCGCTGTCGTAAGGGCGTGGGGAGGTCTGCGGCGCATCGTTTTTCAGGCTGGTGGCGTACAGCGCGTCGAAGACCATGGCTTCGGTGGGGCACAGTTCTTCGGCGCCGCCGGCAAGCATCAGCGGCAAGCGGCCGAACTTGATCGATTCGTACGCATAACCGATGCCCTGGCTGCCGCTGGTGCAGGCGCTGGAGGTCGGGATCAATCGACCGGTGAGGCCGAAGAAGATGCTGATGTTCGCCGCCGTGGTGTGCGGCATCATGCGCACGTAAGAGTTGGCGTTCAGGCCTTCGGCCACGGAGTTGAGGAGCATGTTGCCAAACGCCTTGATCTCGTCGGTGCTGCCCGTTGAGGAGCCGCACGCCACACCCATGCGTCCGTCCTTGATGATCGGGTTACCCAACAGTCCGGCGTCGGCCAGCGCCTGTTCCGACGCACCGACTGCCAGGCGCGAAACCCGGCCCATGCTGCGCAGTTGCTTGCGGGTCCAGTGGCTCGGCACTTTGAAGTCGTCGATAGGCCCGGCCAGGCGCGTGTTGAGTTCGGTAAAGCGATCCCACTCGTCCATCCGGCGGATGCCGCTGCGGTTGGCTGCGAAGTTGGCGGCGATGGTTGCCCAATCGCTGCCCAGTGAGGTGATGCCGGCCATGCCGGTGACGACGACGCGCTTCATCAGCACAGGCCTCCGTTGACGGCCAGAACCTGCCGGGTGATGTACGACGCTTCCGCCGACATCAGGAAATTCACCGCGCCGGCCACCTCTTCCGGGGTGCCCATGCGTTGTGCGGGGATCATTTTCATCAGTTCTTCCACGGGCACGTTTTCGTCGAGCATGGCGGTGTCGATCAGGCCGGGTGCGACGCAATTGACGGTGATTTTGCGCTTGCCCAGTTCAATCGCCAACGCTTTTGCCGCGCCGATCAAACCGGCCTTGGAGGCACTGTAATTGACCTGCCCGCGATTGCCGATCAAACCGGAAACCGAGGTGATGCAAACAATTCGCCCGGCGGCGCGACGACGGATCATCGGCATCATCACCGGGTGCAGCACGTTGTAGAAACCGTCGAGGTTGGTGCGCATCACCACATCCCAATCATCCTCGCTCAGCGCTGGAAAAGCACCGTCGCGTGTCAGGCCAGCGTTGAGCACCACGCCGTAATAGGCGCCGTGGCTTTCCACGTCGGCTTCGAGAATGGCTTTGCAGCTGGCGCGGTCGGACACGTCGAATTGCAGGACGCGGGCGTTGCGGCCCAAGGCTTCGACTTCGATTTTCACGGCCTCGGCGTCCGCAAGCCCGCTGCGGCAATGCAGCACGATGTCATGCCCGGCCTGGGCCAGACGCAAGGCGATGGCGCGGCCGATGCCACGGCTGGAGCCGGTGACCAGTACGGATTCAGTCATGACCGGACTCCTGGGGTTTCATTAAGGTATTGGGCGGCTTGCGGTGGACGAAACACGTTCAGACGGGCGGTTGCGTGAATGCCGGGGGCGTTGATGTGGCATTCGAACACGCCCATGCCGTTGTCGTCTTCCAGCGAACGCACGCCGTGGATGGTCAGCTCGGTGCCGGCGGGAAAGTGATCGACATTGCATTCGAATTTGCGGGTGCCGAGCAGGAAGCCCAGCTCCACCGCATCGCCTCGCTGGCGCGCATGGCAACCGGCGTAGGCCGCCACGCTCTGGGCCATCAGTTCGATGCCGACCCAGGCCGGCAGGCTGCCGTCGGGCCGGTTGAACAGGCCATCGGGTTTGACGGTGAGGCGGGTGTGGATCTGCTCGTCATCGAACGCGAGGATCTGATCGATGAGGATCATGTCGCCAGCGTGCGGCAGCAGTTCGGCGAGCGGCCAGTCAATCATGGGGCGTCTCCGATAATCAGGCTGACGTTATTGCCACCGAAGGCAAAGGAATTGCTCATCAAGTAGCGAGGTGCAATGGACGTCAGGCGATCGGCTGGGGTCACCCAGTCCAGGGCTGGCAGTTCGGGGTCAGGCTGGCCGTCCCAGACATGCGGTGGCAGCGCAAAGTGTTGATTGTCCGCGCTCAGGCTCAGCCAGCAGAACGCGGCCTCCAGCGCACCGGCCGCGCCGAGGGTATGGCCGGTCATCGGTTTGGTCGAGGAACACGGCACACCGGCCGGGAACAACGTCTTCACGGCCAGGCTTTCCATGGCGTCATTGTGTTGGGTGGCGGTGCCGTGCAGGTTCAGATAAGCAATCTGCCCGGGCTGCAGATGCGCTCGGCTCAAGGCTTTGCGCATCGCTTGCAGGGCGCCACGGCCGGTCGGTTCCGGCGCCGAAATGTGGTGCGCATCGGAACTGGCGCCGCTGCCGAGCAGGGCAATCGACGGCTTGTTGTCCGCACTTTTTGTCATCAGAAACAGCACCGCCGCTTCGCCGATGTTGATGCCGTTGCGGTTCACCGAAAACGGGTTGCAACGCTCTTCGGACACCGCTTCCAGCGCCGAGAACCCGTTTAGAGTCAGTTTGCACAAACTATCGACACCGCCGCACAACACCGCGTCGCACAGGCCCAGATCCAGCAGGCGCTGGGCACTCATCAACGCTCGGGCGCTGGAGGTGCAGGCGGTGGAAATCACATACGCCGGGCCGCTGAGTTGCAGCCAGTCGGCAAGGAAATTCGCCGGCGCCCCCAGTTCCTGTTGCTGATAGTCGTAAGCGTCCGGGAACTGATGTTCGCGGATGTAATGGGCCAGGCCGCGACTGGCTTCATCGATGCCGGACGTGCTGGTGCCGAGGATCACGCCGATGCGGTCGCGGCCGTAGGTCTGGATCGCTTGATCGATGTCGTCGCGGATTTGCAGCGCAGCTTCCAGCAACAACTGATTGTTGCGGCTGCTCTGCTTCGCAAGTTCCCTCGGGATCGGCGCCAGTGCACCACGCACCGCGGCCACCGGCAACGAACGTTCCGGCACCCAGCCAGACTCGCTGCGCATGCCGGAGCAATCGCCGGCAAACAGGTTGCGCGCGACTTCGCGCTTGTCGCGGCCCAGGGCGCAGATCACTCCGAGGGCGTTGAGGTAAGCCGTCATGGCGTCTCACCGCTCAGGGGCGTGACTTGATACATCGGACCTTTAGGCAGTTTCAATTCAAAGCTCAGCGGTTGTGAATAACGGACTTCCCAGTGTTCCGGCAAGGATCGCTGTGCGCCATGCTGCCAGGCGTCAGGATAGTTGCCGTGCAATTCATCCTTGGGCGTCAGCGCAAACAGCAGCGCGGCGAAGAGTTCTCGGGCTTCCGGATTGGGCGGCAACAGGCCGTCCGCTTGCCATTGACCGTCGATCAGTTTCTGACGGGCCTGTGGAATGCCCAGCAAGTCCATCATCGACCAGCGAATGCCCGGGCCTTCACGGGCAATCACCAGCACCCAGTCCTGACGCTGGCCGTCCAGCAGACGCTGAATGTGCAATTGCTGCGGCAACGGCAGGTTCGGGGTTTGCTCGGGCAGCGGCGCGTGGCTGGTGCAGGCGGTCAGCAGCAGGACCGCGCCGAGTAGCAGAAACTTCAGAGTTTTCACTACCCCTGTGGGAGCGGGCTTGCCCGCGATAGCGATAGAACATTCAACATCTATGTTGACTGACCCACCGCTATCGCGGGCAAGCCCGCTCCCACAGGGTATGTCTTTTGAGCGACTGACAATGAACATCACACAGCACCTTCAAGCGGTTTGCGCGCCACCACGTTGACCAGGGTTTCTTCCCGTTGGCCGAAGGGTTTTGGCCGGCGCAGACCCCAGCGTTCAAGCAGGCCGAAATCCTTGGCGCGGCTCCACCACAAATACGGATAAGACACGTTGTGCGGGCCGAATTCGAAGCCCTGGCGACGAAGCATGTCGAGGTATTGCGCGGCGCTTTTTTGCACGTGCATTGGATGGCGGAACAACCAGCGAATCACCCAGGTATCAATGTAAGCCTCGGTGGATTCGGCGAACAGCAGATAACCGCCGGGCTTGAGCACGCGGTAGAACTCGGCGAGCGCTTTGTCCTGTTCCACCAGATGATGGAAGGTCTGGTGACAGAGCAGCAGATCGACGCTGGCATCCGGCACGGCCAGCGTGGCGCAGTCGCTGCCGATCAACTCCACGTCCATGCCCTGACGGGTGGCTTCTTCGCCGCTCAAGTCGAGGCTGTGCGGGTCGGCGTCCACACCGATCAGGCGCTGTGGGGCAAAGGTCTGGCGCAG
This sequence comes from Pseudomonas sp. 300, assembly GCF_055803035.1. Lineage (NCBI taxonomy): Bacteria > Pseudomonadati > Pseudomonadota > Gammaproteobacteria > Pseudomonadales > Pseudomonadaceae > Pseudomonas > Pseudomonas sp. 300. The sequence goes on from NZ_JAVLRV010000001.1 coordinate 445,216, forward strand.
GTACTGGAACGACTTGCCCTGACCGCAGCCGGCATCCAGCAACACCGGAGTGGCTGGCAAAGGTTCGCTGAACAGGCTGCGCAGGTCATTGATCGCGACACGCAGCACATGGTGCTGCCAGGTGTGGCTGCGCAGGAACCAGAACCCGAAGCGGGTTTCCTCGACGTAGTTGTCGCTCAAGTAGCTCAAGAGGCATCACTCGCGCAAATTTCCGACAGCATGCGCAACCGGCGCTTGGCTTCGCTGACGAACGGATTACGCTCGTCCCACGCATAACCGGCCAGGATCGAGCTAATCATGCGGTGAATATCCGCCGAGCCGCCCTCGTGATAAATCACATCCTGGAACGTCCCGGCGTACCAGCCTTCGACATAGCAACGGAAGGTGTCGACGCCGCGCTTGAGCGGTTCGGCGAACTCGGTCTGCCAGTCAACGCTTTCCCCTTGCAACTGACGATGCAGAACCGCGGCGGCCATGCTCGCCGAGCGCATGGCGATGGTCACGCCGGAGGAGAACACCGGGTCGAGGAATTCCGCCGCGTTACCGAGCAGTGCAAAGCCAGGACCGTGCAGGGTTTTGACGTTGGCCGAATACCCGCCGATGGTGCGCGCCGGCGTATCCCACACGGCGTTGCTTAGCACGCCGGAGAGGCTCGGGGTTTCAGCGATGAACCCGCGCAGGCACTCGTCCAGATTGTCCATGCGGCCTTCATAGTGTTCGGCTGCCGCGACAACACCCACCGAGCAACGGCCGTTACTGAACGGAATGGTCCAGAACCAGATATCACGCTGCGTCGGGTGGGTGGTGATGAGGATCTTTTCCCGTTCGAAGGTCGGGCTGTCGATATGGTCTTCGATGTGCGTGAACACGGCTTGTCGCACTGGAAAATTCGACGGTGCTTCAAGGTCGAGCAAGCGCGGCAGGACGCGACCGTAACCGCTGGCGTCGAGCATGAAGTCAGCTTCGATAGCGTACTCGCTGCCGTCTTCACGACGCACGCCAAGCTGCGGTTTCGCCCGATCGACATCGACGCTGACGATGGCTTCGCCGTAACGGATTTCGACGCCCTGCAGCGCGGCCTGATCGGCCAGCAGTTTGTCGAAGTCGGCACGCTGGACCTGGAAGGTGGTCGGCTTGCCGTGGCTGAACGTGTCGCCGAAATCGAAAGCGCTATAGCGCTCGCCCCAGGCAAATGCTGCACCGTTTTTCAACTGGAAGCCGGCGGCGTTGACGGCATCGAGCATGCCGGCTTCTTCGACGAAATCCAGGCAGTGCGACAGCAGGCTTTCGCCGATGGAAAACCGTGGGAAATGCTGGCGTTCGATCACCAGCACGTCATGCCCCTTGCGCTTGAGTAGCGCGGCGGCGATGGCGCCCGATGGGCCGGCGCCGATGATCACTACCTGACGACGTTCCATTTCAACGATTGGCATGGGGGCTCCTTGCCGGGACGGCAGCTTTCAAAGGGATTCGGTGCATGCCGGCCAATGCTGGCAGCAGTGTTGCGATCAGGCCCATCAGCATCAGCGCAAAGTACAGCGGCGGGCTGATGAGGTGTTGTTGCAGCAGCAGGTTGAGAAAGACAATCTCGCTCAAGCCGCGAATATTCAGCAGGACACTTTCGCGCCAGCGGCTGGCGCCGGCAAACGAAGCGCCGGCCCAGCCAAGTCCCAGCCAGTTGCCCAGCAGTTTGCTGGCAATCGGCAACAGCAGCAGTGCGGCCAGTTGTGCCCAGCTCAGGCTGTCCATGGCGCTGTGGACGTTGATCTGCACGATGCCGAACGTCAGGATCAGCGGGATCGCGATGTAGGTCTGCAGGCGATTCATCCACACCGCCGGCATGGGCAGCACCAGCGGCACTTTCAGCGCGGCCATGCACAACAAGTAACCGATGCCGAAAATCAGCGCATTGAGTTTGTAGTGCTCGGCCACCACCAGCAGCGCAAAGAAACACCCGCTGTACAGTCGTGGTTGGCGCAAGCCGAGAACTCGCAGCAGCACGGGCAGGCACGCGCCGGCCAGTGGCAGCAGCAGACTGCTCAAGTGCAGACTGCCCTGGGCAATGGCGAACACGGTCCAGCACGTGAGGTCGATGAGGATCGCGGTTTGTACCAGTCGCCGGGTGGCGGCGACCGGGTAATCGATATGCCGAAGGTACAGGTACAACACCGGAATCGCGGTAATGGCGAACAGCAGGCCGACCGCCAAAGAACTGATCCACGGCTGTGGCGGCAGCCACCAGATCGCCGTGGCCAGGCCGCAGGCAAACGGAAAGCAGAAGCTCGGCAGGGCGATTTTCAGGCTCTGGCGATCAAGGCGCAGATCAATCACGTCGCTGAGGATGTAGCCCAGCAACAGCGCGAAACTCAGGCTGTAGAGGTTTTTCAGCCAGATCGGTGCGACCAGCGTCGCGCCGCTCAAGTGCCACTGAGGTTCGATCCAGAAGTACATCAGCAGCGGCAAACCGACGGTGGCCAGCAACAACTGGCTGACGATCGGGATCAAACCGAAGTGACGCCCGACACGGGTGGCCACGGCGAACAGCGCCAGGGCCATTGCCCAGAACAGCACGACCATCACGCTGCCGACTCCGCGACGGTGGTCGCATGTATCTGCCGTCCGGCCCACGGCGCAAGGATGAAGCTGAACGCCAGGCCGAGGCTCACCGACAACCCGAAATTGCTCACCGCGGGGGTGCTGGACACAGCCAGCAATCCGAACGACAGCCACGTGGTCAACGCCGCCAGCAAGGTGCCCAGCAGGCTGACGGCGGCGCCGCCGACCTGTTCGCGCATGAGGATCGCGTAGTCGACGCTGATCGCCGTCACCAGCAGCAGGCCGAACAGGCTGAACAACGTCAGCGGCTGACCCAGCCAGCCGAGACTGGCGAGGCTGCACAATGCTGCCAACAGCGGCAGGGCGACGATGCGCAGCGCGCCGCCGAGGCCGAACGGCAGAATTAGCACCAGCACGATCAACACGCACGAGGCGAGTTTCAGTTCGGCGGCGCTGATCTGGGTTTTGGCGAAAACGTTGTTCAATTCGCCCAGACGATCCACCAGTTCCACCCCCGGCAGATCCAGCGCCTGCACCCGCAGCAGCGCCGGGTTGTTCAGGCCTTGCAGGCTGACCATCGCCGCTACGCCGTCTTCGGTCGGGCCCAGCCACAAGGCGCGATACGGTTCAGCCAACGGACCGGTCAGTGCGCTGTCGATGTCTTCGACTGGCAACGCCTGCAACTTCGCCAACTCGGTTTTCAGTGCTTCAAGCGGCACGCCGACATCGAGCAACGGTTGCCAGAATTGCGGCAACTTGTTCAGCGCTTCGCGCACTTGCAGTTGCACGTTGGGCTGGCTGACCAGTTGGTTCAGTGACAGATAGCCCTGAAGTTTTTCCAGATTGATCAACTGATCCAGCCGCTCGCTCAACGCGGTTTGGCGTTCGAGCAATTCTTGTTGATTGGACGCTCGCACCAGGAAGAACTGGCTGGTGGGTTGGTAACCGGTGATGCGCGCGATGGTCTGGGCTTCGTCCGTCAATTGCTGCGGTGCGCCGACCCATTGGCGAATATCGTTTTTGCTGTCGAGCTGCAACAGACCGCCCACGCAGAAGGCAATTAGCAGCGTCAGCAGCACGGGTGTACGGACGAATTTCAACAGCTTTTCGCGCAGTGCCAGCAAATAGTCGGCGACGCGCAATGGCCATTGCGCCGGACGCAAATCCGAGCCCTTGAGCAGCGCGGGCAACAGACACACCGCCGACAGGTACGCGCCGAGCAGCCCGGCAGCGGAGAACACGGCGATCTGGGTCAGGGCCGGGAACGGCGTCCAGGCCAGTGCGAGGTAACCGATGCAACTGGTGATCAGGCTCAGCGTCAGCCCCGGCAACGTCAGGCGCAACGCAGGCCAGGCGTGCCAGGGTTTCAGGCTCCAGCTCTTGGACAAATAGTGCAGCGGGTAATCGACCGCGACGCCGATCAGGCTGGAGCCGAGCACCAGCGTCATCACATGCATGCGGCCGAACAGCGCCACACACGCCACCGCGCCGAACAGCATGCCCACCAGTACCGGAACGAACGCCAGCAGCACCCGCCAGCGGCGGAAGGCCAGCAGCAACAGCAACAGAATGCCGACGGTGGCGCCGCCGCCGACCCAGGTCATTTCCCGGGTGGCTTGTTGTTGACCGGCTGCTGCGTAGAGCAAACCGCTGGCCGCCAGCAGTTGCACGTCGCTCTGAGCCGCTTCTTCGCGGCTGTGCTTGAGCAGGTCAGCTACTTGCAGCGGCAGGTTCATGTCGAAGGCATTGCCGGTGGTGCGGGCCCGCAGCATCACCCAGCTCTTGCCATCGGCATCGGCAACCAGTGCGCCGCTGCCGATGTCCAGTTGCACTGAACCGTGTTGCGGCTGGCTGTTCTGGATGCGCCCGGTCAGGCCCAGCCAGTCATCCTGGCTCGGCACCAGGCTGAAACCGGTGAACGGGTCGAACAGCGCCTGCACCCGTTGCTGGATAAAGGCGTCGGGGTGTTCGATCAGTTGCTGGCGATCCATCGCCGAGAGCATCGCCAACCGGCCTTGCAGCAGTTGCGTGCGCAACGCGGGCAAGTCGGCTTGCAGAGTCCACTGGACCTTTTCGAACAGGCCGCTGGCCTGCCACTGCTCGCCCAATTTCTGCGCCATGGTCACGGCCTGCTGGCGATCGGTGTGACCGACCAGCACCAGCATTTCGCGGTTCAGCGGTTCTTGCATGCGTTGTTCGGCGCGCAGCTCCAGTGCGTCCGGCGCGGTGCCCGGCACCAATTCCATCAGGTTGGCCGACAGCGGAGCACCGTCGCGCCATTGCCAGCCGGCGAGCGCGAGCACCGCCAGCAGCAGGATCAGAAACAGCCGTGGAAGCGTACGTTCACTCGGCAAAGTCATGTTGCTCCGCGTCGCTCAACGGTTGGGCGCTGTTGCTGTCCTGCATGCGCAGCAAAGTGCTGTCGCCCTGGGTTTCCAGCAGCTCGATGGTGCTCACCAATTCGCCGCCGGTGATGTTGATCTGATTGAACACCTGCTTGAGCAGCAGCGAGCGCGGGGTCAGCGTCAATTTCCAGTTCTGCGCCTCACCACTCAGCGACAGTTCGAAGTCTCGTTGCAGCCCGCTGCTGTCACCTTGCAGCACGGCGAGGAACAAGCGGTTCTGCTCGGCACCGGCACTCTTGCCCGGCAGCATCTGCCAACCGCTGGCGTCACGTCGCGCGATGCCTTTGTCGGTGATGCGGTAATCCTGTTGCAGCGGGGTTTTCAGCAGCCAGAGCAGGCCGTGGTTTTTCGCGAGGACGAAGGTGCCCTTGCTGGTCAACGGCTGGGGCAGGGCGCGCAGGTGTTTTTCCTGGATGAAGTGGCCGTGGATCACATCGGGTCTGGCCAGTTGATCGCTGAGTTGTTGCAGGTCGAAGGCGTGAGCCAGCCCTGGAATGCCCAGCAACACGCACAATACTGCAGGAGCGAGCTTGCTCGCGAAAAGCTTGAGAGCGCCACGGAGTGTCAGGTGCCCAGCGTTATCGTTAACTACCATCGCGGGCAAGCCCGCTCCCACAGGGGAACGGGGGGGAGAGAAAATCATGGCAGGGCCCTCTCGACGGCGTCGGTGAAGATCTTGGGCGAAGCCATCTGCATTTCGCGGCTGCTCATGTCCACCGCAACCTGCACGGAACTGGCGCGGGTCAAACGTTCACCGGTTTGCAGATCGCTGATCAGGTAATTGATCTTCAGACGGTTTTCCCACTCCACCAGATTCGCCCGCACGTTCAGCTTCTGACCAAACACCGCGCCGCGCACATAGCGCAATTGCAGGTCGATCACTGGCCAGGCGTAACCCGACTCGACCATCGCCGTGTAGTTGTGGCCGATCTTGTCCAGCAGCGCGCAACGAGCGACTTCCAGGTATTTGACGTAGTGGCCGTGCCAGACGACGTTCATGGTGTCGACGTCAAAGAACGGCACGAGGATTTCCGTATCGGTGTGAAGCACTCCTTTGCTACGCATGCAGCCTCCAGTGTTGCTCGGCAATCCGTTTCAGGCACAGGCGCAATTCGCCTTCCAGCGCGCGGTCTTCGATGACCGGCGGGAAGTCCTTGGCCAGCGCTTCGTGCATGGCGGCGAGGGCGGGTGGCAATGGGCGGGCATCTTCAGCTTTGCTGCGTAGCCACACACCTTGATTGGCGGCGAGCAGAGTAGCGGCGGCGACCTGTTCGGTCAGCTCCAGCACACGAATGGCATCGCGGGCGGCGATGGTGCCCATGCTCACCTTGTCCTGGTTGTGGCATTCGGTGGAACGCGAAAACACGCTGGCCGGCATGGTGTTTTTCAGCGCTTCGGCAGTCCAGGCGCTGGTGCCGATCTGCACGGCTTTGAAGCCATGGTTGAGCATCGCGCGATCCGCCGAGGCGCCGGACAAATTGCTCGGCAAACCATGGTTGTAACGTTCGTCCACCAGCAACGCGAGTTGACGGTCGAGCAAGTCGGCAACGTTGGCCACCAGGTTTTTCAGGCTGTCCATGGCAAACGCGATATGGCCGCCGTAGAAGTGCCCACCGTGCAGCACGCGCTCGGCTTCGGCGTCGATGATCGGGTTGTCGTTGGCGCTGTTGAGTTCGATCTCGATGAACGAGCGCAGCCAGTTCAGGCTGTCGGCCAGGACGCCGAGCACGTGGGGCGCGCAGCGCAGGGAATAACGGTCTTGCAGGCGATGCAGCGGCGCGGTCGGCGCGTCGATCGCCAGATCCTTGCGCAGCCACGCGGCGACTTGCATCTGCCCCGGATGCGGTTTGGCGGCGAACAGGCGCTCGTCGAAGTGCTCCGGATTGCCTTGCAGCGCGACCACGTTCAGCGCGGTGATGCGCGTCGCCAGTTGCAGCAGGTAATCGGCGCGGGCGTAGGCCAGGCAGGCGAGGCCGGTCATCACGGCGGTGCCGTTCATCAGCGCGAGGGCTTCTTTGGGGCGCAAAACCAGCGGCTCCCAGCCGAGTTCGCGGTGTACGTCCGAGGCCTGGCGGCGTTCGCCACGGAACATGACTTCGCGTTCGCCGGACAAGGTCGCGGCCACATACGAAAGTGGCGTCAGATCACCGCTGGCGCCCACCGAACCTTCTTCCGGGATCAGCGGCAAAATGTCGTGTTCGAGGAACGCTTGCAGGCGTTCCAACAGTTCCACGCGCACCCCGGACACGCCGTGGCACAGCGACTGCAAACGCGCCGCAAGCACCGCGCGGGTGGCTTGGGCGTCGAGCAGTTTGCCCAGCCCGCAACCGTGGAACGTGTACAGATGACGGGGCAACGCCTCGACGTGATGCAACGGCACCGCGACCACGCAGGAATCGCCGTAACCGGTGGTCACGCCATAGATCACGCCTTCCTTGTCCAGCAGGGAATCGAGGAATCGCGCGCCCTTGGCAATGCGCTCGCGGTACGCAGGATCGTCCTGCAACTGCGTCGGCACCTGACGGTTGGCGAGGGCCAGCACGTCTTCGATGCGCAAAGGGAGTTCGCCGAAGGTTACCGGCTCAAGCGTTGGCGTCGTCATCGGTCTTCCAGAAAGGGTAAAAGTTGAACCATTGTTGAGGCGCTTCAAGGCAATAGTGACCCAGACGCTCGGCGTAGCGGGTCGCCCACTGATGAATGACCTGTTCGCGGTCGCTGCGCTTCCAGGTGATCGCGTCGGCGAACGGTTCCAGGGTCAGCCGGTAATCGCCGTCGGGTTTCTTCAGGCACAGCAGCAGGTTGACCGGGCATTTCAACAGCCCGGCCAGCAGCCACGGCCCTTGCGGAAACTTTGCCGGATGGCCAAGGAAATCCACGGTCACGCTGCGCCCGCCGTGCAACGGCACGCGATCACCGGCAATCGCCAACCACTCGCCGCGCTCCAGGCGCTCGTGCAGTTGCAGCATGATCACCGGGTCCAGTTCGCTGACCTGGATCAGCCGCAGATTGGTCGCCCCGGCTTCGCCCAGCAAACGGTTGAACTGCTCGGCGTGCTTGGTGTGCACCAGCACGTTCATCGTGACCTTTTCGCCGATCTCCGCCAGCGCGCGGCACACCTCGAGATTGCCCAGGTGTGCGCCCACCAGCAGTTGCCCGCGGCTGCCGCGCAGCTGATTGCGCAGCAATGCCGGATCGATGATTTCGATCTGCTCGATGCTCAGCTTGCCGTTCCACACGTCGAGCTTGTCGAGCATCGAATCGGCGAAGGCCATGAACTGACCGAATACGCGCCAGTGGCTGGGGCGCAGTTCGCTGCGACCACTCCAGTCGGCGAGGCGTTGTTGATATTGCCAGGCGCTGTGGCGGGCACTGCGGCCGAACAGGAAAAAGTACAGGACGATACCGTACAACAGCGGGCTCAGCAGTCGGCGGCCGAGTACCTTGGCGCCGAACGCGGTGAGCTTCATCAGCCAGAAACTGCCGCGCTCCTGGCGGTCGGCCCAGTGTTCTTTATCTGCGTTGATGCTCATGCCCGCCACCGTCGCCAAAGGATCACCGGCGCCCGCAGCAACATGCCGAAGAACAGCCGGGTGTGCATGCTCGAAATCAGCACATTGTCGTGGAACATACGGAAATGCGAGACGCCGTCCAGCGGGTAATGCACCTTGGTCGGCAGCCACTGCATCGGCTGATTGCGCCAGGCCAGGCGCACCAGAATGTCCGAGTCGAAGTCCATGCGCTTGCCGATCTTCGCTGACTCGATCACTGCCAGGGTGGCTGGCAACGGATAGACGCGGAAGCCGCACATGGAGTCGCGAATCTGCAGCGACAGGGTGTTGATCCAGACCATCACATGCGTCAGGTAGCGGGCGTACAGACGACCTTTCGGCACGCTGGCATCGTATTGCGGATAGCCGCAGATCACCGCGCGAGGGTGGGCGCGCGACTGTTCGATGAAGGTTGCGACGTCTTGCAGGTCGTGCTGTCCGTCGGCGTCGACCTGCAAGGCGTGGCTGAAGCCCAGGCGCGAGGCTTCGCGCAGACCGGTCATGACCGCGCCGCCCTTGCCTTGATTCGCGGCGAGGCGGATCAGGTAAATCATTTCGCGTTGGGCCAGTTGATCGAGCACCGCCGCGCAGGACGGGTCGCTGGCATCGTCTACCAAAATGCATGGCAAGTTGCTTGCGATCACTGCGTCGACCACGGTAGTGATCGCGGTTTCGTGGTTGTAGACCGGGATGATTGCGCAAGGGTTATGCATTTTGGGTTTCGCCTGTAAGACCGAGGCGCCTGCATCGCGAGCAGGCTCGCGCCCACATAGGATTTGTGCACGACGCCGCCCTCCTGTGGGCGCGAGTCTGCTCGCGATTGAGTGCGCAGCACTCACCCGACTTACTCATCACAAGAAGCCTCCAGCAAAATCCGCCCGCTGGAGCACGTGGCGGTCTCGTTGCGATAGGCGAAATACAACTTGCTGCGTACCGGATCGAAGCGCAGGTGCAACTGGACTTCATCGCCGGGGCGCACCAGTTGCTGGAATTTCAGCACTTCCATGCCGGCGAATTTTTCCGGCAGGTTCATCAGTTGCTGGCCGAGGCTCAGGGCCCAATCCACTTGCACCACGCCCGGCAATACCGGCGCCTGGGGGAAATGGCCGCTGAAGTACGCGAGGTCGGGTGGCACCGCCAGTTGCAGGCTCCACTCACCATCGACTTCGACCTGCTCCAGCACTTGCGGCGTCTTCGGGCGCGGGGCCAGCAGCAAGGCTTCCACGTCGGCCTGAGGCAGTTTGCCTTGAGCGTTGAGCGGCAGTTGTCGCAGCAGGCGCCAGCGTCGCGGCAGTGCAAGGGCTTCACAATGCTGGCTGAGGTGTTGGCGCAGTTCCTGAGTGAGGGTGCGGCGCCCCTGATTGCGCAAGGCATGCAAACCCGATTCGCTCAGCACCAGCAGCGCACCCAGTGAAGCGCGATTTTCCTGAACCACGCCCAGGCGTGCTTCGCAGACCCAGTCGTGGGCCATCAGCGCGTGTTCCAGCATCGGCAGCGAGATGCGTTTTTCTTCCAGTTTGACGATCCGGTCCAGCCGCCCGAGCAATTCGAAGCGGCCGTCGGCGGCGATTCGCGCGGCATCCGCGGTGTGTTCGACGTGACCCGGCGGCAGATACGGCGACGCAATGAGCAGCGCACCGTCACTGTCCTGGCTCAATTCGATGCCGGCAAAGGCTTGCCAGAGGTCGTTGCCCTGACGCCAGGCGATGCCACCGGTTTCCGAACTGCCGAGGATTTCCGTTGGCCACTGGTGCAGGCGTTGCTGCAGGCTTAGCGCCGCTTCGGCCGGCAACGCACCGCCAGAGGAAAACACCCGGCGAACCGCGCTCAGCGCCGGCCAGTCGAGGTTGTCGCCCATGCGCTTGAGCAGTGCCGGGCTGGCGACCCAGGCAAAGGCCGGGTGTTCGCGGCTGGCGCGCTGCAAATCTTCCGGAAAGGCCAGTTGCTTGCGCACGAACGAGCGCCCGGCACACAGCGGCCACAACACCCGAAACAGCAGGCCGTAGATGTGCTGGGTGGCAACGCTGCCGATGATGCAGGCTTCAGCCAGATCGACGCCCCAGAGCTGCTCCAGTGCCTGGACTTCATTGGCCAGTTGGCGCAGGTTTTTGTCGATGCGCTTGGGTTCGCCACTGGAGCCGGAAGTGCACAGGCTCAGTGTGCAGCGGTCCAGGTCCAGCGCTGTGGCACTGAGTGGCGCATGGCGATAGTCGCTCAGTTGCGCATCATCGGCCTGATCCGTCAGCCACAGATCCACTTCGCTCGACCAACGCTGACGCGTTTGTGGTTGCAGATCGGCAGGCAACAGCACGCTGACCCCGGCGCGCCAGCCACCCAGCAACGCAATGGCCAGGTCGGCGGCGTCCTCAAGGTGCACGGCAATGCGCTGCACGCCCTGGGCTTGCAGGCCGGCGGCCAGGCTCAGGGCCTGTTCGCACAACTGTGCGTGATTCAGCGCCGGATCGGCCGTCACGGCGCGCTCCGGTTGAGCCTTGAGCAACAATTGCTCAAGTTTTATCCAATTCATGGGTGGCCTCGTACCCGTTGTCGTATGAGCCATTCAATGGCAAACATCAGGCCGATCAACCCATAGGAGATCAGGCCGGTGTACAACATCCACCAACTCAGCGGCGCCCAGAGAGTCAGGGCGGCGGCGCACAAACCGTTGCAGAGAAAAAACACACACCAGGCAATGGTGACCTGGCGCGTATAGCGAATCGCCTTGGCCGGCAAGCGTGGTTCACGCAAGCGGGCCAGGCGTTCGATCATTGGCGGGCCGTATTTCAGGCTCAACCCGAACAGCACCAGCATGAAGCCGCTGATCAGCACGGGGTACCAGCGCAGCATGGCGGGGCTGTCAAACAGGGCCAGCAACAGGCAAAACACGATGGCGACGATGGCCATCCACAGGCTTCCCGGTCGACGCACCCCCGTCACCGCTCGCGCCAGCCACAGGCTGCCCAGCAGCAGACCGAACTGCCACGGGGCGAAATGCTCCATGCCGAAATACACCGCGAAAGGGTACAGCAGCCCCGCGAGCAGCAGGCCGAGGCCGATCAGTCGACTCATGCGGCCGGCTGAACCAGACGGTAGACCGCCTCGACGACGTCGCTGACGGTACGCACCGTTTTGAATTCTTCAGCAGCGATTTTCTTGCCGGTCTGGCGCTTGATGTGGTCGATCAGGTCGACCGCGTCAATGCTGTCGATTTCCAGGTCCTGGTACAGGTTGGAATCGAGCCTCACACGCTCGGGGTCCAGCTCGAAGAGTTCGACCAAGGCATCGCGCAGGGTGTTGAAAATGTCATCACGAGTTTGCATGGTCCGGTCTCAAGCTGCCTGTTTTGCAGTGACGAACGCCGCAAGGCTCGCCACGTTGCTGAAGTGATTACGGGTGTCCTTGGCGTCGGCATCGATTTTGATACCGTACTTTTTCTGGATCGCCAGGCCCAGCTCCAGGGCGTCGACCGAGTCCAGGCCCAGGCCTTCGCCGAACAGCGTCTGGTCATCGCCGATGTCTTGCGCACTGATGTCTTCGAGGCCCAGGGCTTCGATGATCAGTTCTTTGATTTCGTGCATGAGACTAAGAGTGTGCAGATCGCTCATCTTCGGCGAGCTCCTTAATAAAGTAGTGATGCAGGTAGTCATTGAGCTTGCGCGAGGCTTGAGGCGCGGGCCCTTGCGCGGCGAAGGCCTGTGGGTCTATATCGGCCCCCACACGGAAACTGAAGTGCACGCGGCGTTTGGGGATCCGATACCAGGGTTCGGCCTTGGTCAAGGTGGTCGGGCTGACCTTGATGACCACCGGCGTGAGGATTTTCGCACCGCGCAGTGCGATCGACGCCGCACCCCGATGAAAGGAGGGCGCTTCGCCAGGCCGCGTACGCGTGCCCTCGGGGAAAATGATCAGGGTCTGGCCGCTTTTCAGCGCGTCGGCCGCCGCGTCGAGCATGTCCATGCTGCCGTCGTTGCTGATGTATTCGGTGCGGCGCAGCGGGCCCCGGGTGAAGGGGTTTTCCCAGAGGCTGCTTTTGACCACGCAGTTGGAATGGCGCACCAGACCGATCAGGAACACCACGTCGATCAGCGACGGGTGATTGGCGATGATCATCTGCCCGGGGCGGCCGAGTTTTTCCGCGCCCTCAATGTCGTAGGTCAGCACGCCGGTACGGGCCATGAACCGGACGAAAAACCAGAAGCAGCGACTGACGGTTTGCCGCGCACGCAAGCGGTGCGTCTGCGCATCGCCAGGCAGGCAGCTCAGTACCGGGAAAATCACCAGGCGCAGACACAGTCCGCCCAACCCGAAGAGAGTGAAGCTTGCGGCGGTGGCCAGCAAACGCCAGTAATAGGCGTCGCGGCTTTTTTCGGTTACAGGTTGCGTTGCCAGGTCCATACACGATTTTTCCAGGCATGTTGGCAGGTGGTTTGCTGGCCGAGCAGGGTACGCAAGAGATTCAGGGCATGGGGCCAGTGGGCTTTGGACAACTCATCCGAAGTGCTGTTCAAGGACAGTTGCCAGTCGTTGCCCGGCGTCAGTAACAAACCCACCGCATAGGGAAATGGCACATCATCGATCCAGGCCGAATAGACTTCGGGAGGCTGTTCTTCTGTCACCACCAGCAGAACCGCGGGCGCGCCTTCGGCAAGCAGCGCCGCCGCCTCTAGCATGCCGTGTTCGAGTCCATCGCCGGCCGCAGCGAGGGCGGTCATTTCGCTGGTTTCACCGCGCATGATCGACCACAGGCCGATGACCGCGTTATGCACAGACAGGCTGAACTGGGTCGGCGACAGTGGCTGGTCGGCGGCCAGATCGCTGAGGATATCGAAGGTGCGCGGGGTTTCACCGTGGCGGGAAATAAAGACCAACGGTAGGTCAGTGCGACCATCGGCCAACGGCCAGCCGACACTGAACGCCATCCGCGCAAGACGGCTGAGCCGCCGCCGCTGCATGGCCGGCAGAAACGAGACGTCGGGGGCGGCATCGCTGCTCTGTAGCGCGACCGGTTGTCGGCTCCAGGCCTGCCAATCGTCCACGCTTTCGAGCCCAGGGGCCCACGCGCGCCATTGGGCGATGTTGAAATTGATCACAGGCATTCATCCCGCCCCTGCGGGCTTTCTTGACGCGGCAAGTCGCAGAATCAGCGATTCACCTGACGTGACGCTGAGCGTCGAGTGGCGCGCATTATCCCGGTGCGGCGAGCGCGTAGCAAATGCTGGTTACATTTTGCCCAACGAAATGGACCGATTGGTACGTGAGTGGATGTCGTTTGGCCATTGTCCACATCGAGCCATGGATGTCTGTCGGCTCCGAGAGCATTTTTCTGGACGAGATGGCGGCTTTTCCAGTGAGCCTTCGCACCTGACTGTGTAGTCCCTTTGCCGGCGAGGTAGCTAAGCGACGCCATGGACTACTACACTCGGTCATTCTTTGATACACGGAGGTTTTGACATGCGGCGCGTGGTATTCAATCAGAAAGGCGGCGTAGGTAAATCCAGTATTGCCTGCAATCTGGCGGCGGTCAGTGCCAGCGAGGGCTATCGAACCCTTCTGGTGGATCTCGACGCTCAGGCCAATTCCACCCAGTACCTCACCGGGCTCACCGGTAATGACATTCCGATGGGGATTGCCGACTTCTTCAAGCAGACGCTGTCTTCAGGCCCGTTTTCGAAGAAAAACCAGGTCGATATCTACGAAACCCCGTTCGACAACCTCCACGTCATCACCGCCACTGCCGAGCTGGCCGACTTGCAGCCCAAGCTTGAGGCGAAACACAAGATCAACAAGCTGCGCAAACTGCTCGACGAGTTGGCCGAAGACTACGACCGGATCTACCTCGATACGCCGCCAGCCCTGAACTTTTATGCTGTATCGGCTTTAATTGCCGCCGATCGTGTGTTGATTCCCTTCGACTGCGACAGCTTCTCGCGTCAGGCGCTGTACGGCTTGCTGGCGGAAATCGAAGAATTGAAGGACGACCATAACGAAGGGCTGGAGGTCGAGGGCATCGTCGTCAACCAGTTCCAGGCCCGTGCCAGTCTGCCGCAGCAAATCCTCGACGAATTGATTGCCGAGGGCTTGCCGGTGTTGCCGGTGTATTTGGGTAGTTCAGTACGCATGCGCGAATCGCACCAGGCCAATACGCCGCTGATCCACCTCGATCCACGGCACAAACTGACCCAGCAATTCGTCGAACTGCATAACCTTCTCGAAAGCGCCTGATCCGCCGAAACAACATCGGCCATTGTGGTGGTATTAAATCCCCTGGCTACGCAACCAGCTCATCAACTGCGGTAACGGGAAGGCGCCGCTCTGGCGCGCCACTTCCCGGCCGTTCTTGAACAGAATCAGGCTCGGAATCGAGCGAATCCCCAACTGGGCGGACAGCTGCTGATTAGCCTCGCTGTCCAGCTTGGCCAGCCTGCATTTCCCAGCCAACTGACTCGCCGCCTGCTCGAACACCGGGGCAAAGGACTTGCACGGCCCGCACCAGTCCGCCCATACGTCCACCAGCAAGGGCAGATCACCCTTGATCTGACTGGCGTAATCGCCTTGTTTCAATTCGAAAGGCTTGCTCAGCAAGACCTCGGCTTTGCAGCGACCGCATTTCGGCTGGTCGTTGAGGCGCTCGGCAGGGATGCGGTTGAGGCCGTTGCAGTAGGGGCAGGGGATGAGGAGTGGTTCGGTCATGAGGGTGGTCCTTTTAGGCGGCGTCCTCCTGATTTGGAGACGTTTGTTCATATTTTCAACCGTTCGAACAAGCGCAGCGAATCTACGCTAGGAGAATGCTGGCGCGCCGCTGGTCGGCCTATGATTATCGCAACTTGCGATATTTACCTCCTGTGGTTAACTCATCCATAGCCAATGCGATAAGGAAATTGCATGCGTGTGTTTTCTGAAAAACGAATATGGGACTCAAAGGAAAAATGGCCAAATGCAGCAACTGCGCTTGACCATTGGTATCGAATGGTCAAGCGCAATAGTCCTTGTGATTTTGCCGCCATGAAATCGTTGTTTTCTGCGACGGACAAAGTTGGTGAGTTACATGTATTCGATATTGGGGGGAATAAGCTGCGTTTGATTGCATATGTCAGGTACCGGAGCCAGAAGCTGTACATCAAACACGTGCTGGATCATCGCGAATATGACCGAGGAAAATGGAAGGAGGGAAAAGAATGAGTGCATTGATCAAACAGGCGGCTGAGCACTGGGCGTTCGTTTCGCCATTGTTGCGCAAGCCGAAAAACGAAGACGACTACGACAGGCTGGTTCTTGCGCTTGATGAGTTGCTCGAAATAACCGGTGATGACGAGTCTCATCCACTTATGAGTCTTGTCGACATCATTGGTGACTGGATAGAGGAATGGGATCACAAACATCGCCCTATGCCCGAAGCAAGCGGGGCTGATGTTCTTGGTTACATGATGCGGGAGCACGGTTTGACTCAGAGCGATCTGCCTGGTGTTGGCACTCAATCGGTGGTGTCCGAAATCCTGAGCGGCAAGCGTCAGCTCAACCTGCGGCAGATCCGTTGGTTGGCAGAGCGCTTCGGTACGTCAGTGGAAACCTTTATCTAGCCGGGTTCAGGAAGAACAACTGATCTCCAAATGCTTCCCCCACTCCGGCGGCCGCTCGGCATAGCTCTCCATCCCTGGCTGCTCCTCAAACGGCTTGCTCAACACCGCATGCAAGCGGCGAACCTCTGAGTAGTCGCCGCTTTCCGCTGCATCGATCGCTTTCTGCGCCAGGTAGTTGCGCAGGATGTAGAGCGGATTGACCGCATGCATCCGTTGGCGGCGTTGTTCCTGATCGACCGCGCCTTCGCGAGCAACCCGCGCGACATACAGCTCGGCCCAGGCATCGAAGCCCTTGATGTCGACAAAGTCGTCGCGCAATCGGGCAACGGCCAGCTCCGGCGATTCATCGCCCAGGCGGCGGAAAAACAGGCTGTAATCGACGCCGCTGTTCTGCATCAGTTGCAGCAATTGCTCCAGCAGTTTCTGGTCCTCGTCTTCAGCGGTGGTGAGCCCGAGGCGGCGGCGCATCAGGTCCAGATAGTGAGCCTGGAACAGCGGCAGGTACAGACCCAGGGTTTCACGCAGGGCCTCGACGCTGATGAACGGCGTCAGCGCCTGGGCGAGCGCGCTAAGGTTCCATTGACCGATCGGCACCTGGTTGCTGAAGGAATAACGGCCCTGATCGTCGGAGTGGTTGCAGATGAAGTTGGCGTCAAAGTCATCGAGGAACGCGAACGGGCCAAAGTCGAAGGTGATGCCGAGGATCGACATGTTGTCGGTGTTCATCACGCCGTGGCAGAAACCATAGGCCTGCCATTTGGCGATGAGCTCGGCATTGCGCTCGACGATTTCGCGGAACATCGCCAGATAAGGTTCGGACTGTTCGAGGCATTCGGGGAAGTGCATGGCCAGCACGTGCTCGCCGAGTTCTTTCTGTTTCTCTGGGCGTTTGGTGTAGTAGAAAAATTCGAAATGCCCGAAGCGCACATGGCTCGGCGCCAGGCGCAGAACCATGGCCGCGCGCTCCTGTTTTTCGCGCCACACCGGCGTGTCGGAGCCGATCACGCACAACGCGCGGGTGGTCGGGATGTTCAGGGCGTGCAGCGCTTCGGACGCAAGAAACTCGCGGATCGACGATCGCAGCACCGCGCGGCCATCGCCCATGCGCGAAAAAGGTGTCTGGCCGGCGCCCTTGAGGTGCAAGTCCCAATGCTCGCCGGCCTCGTTGTAGACCTCGCCCAGCAACAGGCCGCGACCATCGCCCAACTGAGGGTTGTACGAACCGAACTGATGCCCGGAATAGACCATCGCTCGTGGCATCGCGTCGGCCCAGAGCTTGTGCCCGCTGAACAGCTCGGCGAACTCCGGAGTTTCAGCGACGGCCGGATCAAGGTCGAGCAACGCCATGGCGGCGGGGCTCGCAACGACCAGACGCGGATTGTCGATGGGTTCGGGTAGTACGTGAGTGGAAAACGTATCGCCCAGGCGATCGAAGCGATTATCGAAGGTCAGTTCGTCGAGGGCTTTCACCGGCCATCTCCAGCAGAATGTCCGAGCATTCTGCTAGGAATAGGGCGGTTAGTCGAGTTTGGCGGGCGGCGGCTCTTGCGGTGGTTTGCCATCGACCAGCGGCACGATGGTTTTGGTTTCCGGTTCGATTGGCACCATTTTGTATTCCTGACCGTGCAGGTTCTTCAGGTAAACCTCCATCTGCCGGAACGAGATATTGATGTGCTGCTTCTTGAACTCGCGGTTGATGAAGCGGTTGACCTCATCGAGCACCGGGTTGCGGTCGCCGAGATCGCGCACATGCATGCGCAGCTCGTGGTCGAGGGTGCTTTCGCCGAAGTTCAGGAAGTACACGTGCGGTTCCGGATCCTTCAGCACGCGCGGGTTGTCCCGGGCGGCTTTGAGCAACAGCTCTTTCACCAGGTCCAGGTCCGAACCGTAATCGACGCCGAGCTTCAAGGTCACCCGGGTAATGGTGTCAGTCAGCGACCAGTTGATCAGTTGCCCGGTGATAAACGTCTTGTTCGGGACGATGATGTCCTTGCGGTCAAAATCGGTGATGGTCGTGGCGCGGATACGGATCTTGCTGACCGTGCCCGACAGGTTGCCGATGGTGATCGTGTCGCCGATCCGCACCGGGCGTTCAAACAGGATCATGATCCCGGAGATGAAGTTCGCAAAAATCTCCTGCATCCCGAAACCAAGGCCCACCGACAGCGCCGCCACCAGCCACTGCAACTTGTCCCAGCTCACGCCGAGCGTGGACAGGGTCGAGACGAAACCGACGCCGGCGATCACGTAAGACAGCAACGTCGTCGTGGCGTAGGCGCTGCCCTGCGCCAGGTTCAGCTTCGACAACACCAACACTTCCAGCAGCCCCGGCAAGTTTCGCGCGAGGGCAAAGGTGATGCCGATGATGATCAGCGCGCCGAGCATGTCGCCGATGCTGATCGGCACCATGCTCATGTTGGCGCCGGTGCCGCTGGTGTATTCGTAGAGGGTGATGTTGTCGAGGTACGAGAACACCGAAATCAGATCGGACCAGACCCAGTACAGCGCAGCGATGAAGCCGCCGAGCAGCGCCAGGCGAATCAGGCGCAGCGATTGCTCGTTGACCTTCTCGATGTCCAGGGTCGGCTCTTCGATCACCGCTTCGCCATCGCCGGCCTCCTTTGCCGCCTGCCGTTTGGCCAGGGCGCGCTGGTACGCGAGACGGCGTGCCGCAACGCTCAGGCCACGGACGAAGGTGGCTTCGATCACCAGCCAGAACATCAGCAGGTAAAGTGTGTTGATCAAACGGTCGCTGAGCTTCAGCGCGGTGTAGTAGTAGCCGAAGCACACCGCTACGAACAACGCGACAGGCAGGACAGTGAACATGACCCCGACCGCTTTGCGGAACAGTGAGGCGTTTTCGTGCGTCGGGCTACTGATCAGCAATCGGCTGAGCAGCCAGGCCATCAAGGCGTAGCAGATCAATACGACCGGCATGCCCAGCACATCATCGGCCAGCGCCGCCGGTTGCAGCTCGGCAACCGCCACCACCGCGACCAACGCCATGACAACCAGCCCGAGACGACGGACCCAGCCCTGAAGGAATTCGACCTGAGGCTTTTCCCAGCGGAAATGCAGTTCGGCGACGCCGCCCGGCGCGAGGATCCGGTAAGCGGTATAGAACACCAGCCAGGCCTGCGCCATTTGCAACAAGGCCGAGCCCATGTTGGCGTTCTGCCCTCGAGCATCGATTTGCAGGGCCAGGCCACACAAGGCCAGGCCCAGCGCAACCGGTAATGCCAGCAGAATATTGATCAGAATCGCCTGCGGCGTGTGCAACTGGCTGTCACGCTTGAAGTGGCCGATGTCCTGGTGAACCTTGTTCAGTCGGGCATACAGGCTTTTGCGCCGCCACAGCAGGGCGCCGATCACCAGCACCAACGGCAGAAACAGCAGCGGTCGTTGAGTCAGGCCGTCAATCAGTTCGCTCACGCTCGACGCCAGCGGCAGGGTTGCCACCTGGCGTTGCAGACGCTCTGGCACGCCGCGCATCCATTCCAGATCGAGCGGCTTGTTGCTCGGAATCCAGAACATCTGTTCGTCGAGGGTCGCCCGCAGGCTTTGCGCGGTGCTGAGCAGTTGCTTCTGATTGAGTTGCAGTGTGATCGATTCGTTGAGCACCGCGCTCAGTTCGCGGTTCAGCCGCTCCAGCAGGTCGGCGCGGGTGGTCGCGATTTCCAGCAGGTTCTTGCGCAGTTGCGGGGTGACTTGCTCGGGGGGCTGAGTCGACAGCAGGTTGTCGACATAGGTCGCGGGGTTGCTGAGCAATTCCCGTTGTTGGCTGACTTCGAACTGATACAGGCGAATGTCGGCGATCTGGTCCGCCAGGTCGCGGTCGAGCTTGAGGCGCGGCAGCCCCTGTTTCTGTTTGTAGAGGATTTTCGACAGCAGCAGGCTGCCCTTGAGCACGTTGATTTGCTCGTCGAGGGCCGAATCGCTCTGGGTCACGTTGTCGAGCTGCTGCTTGGTCTGCAGGTTTTGCTGAGTGACGACGTTCAGGCGGTCGGTGCTTTTGAGCAGGTAGTCGGACAGCTTCAGATTCGCCGCGCTTTCGGTGGCCAGTAGCGCACTGCCGCCGGACTTTTGCGCCTCAATGGACTGCTGCGTCACCGTCTCCTGAGATTGAGCCAGGCGTTTCTGGTTGATCAGGTTTTGCAGCTCCTGGATTTCGCGATCCAGGCGGTCGGATTTTTCCGAGAGCAAGTCATGCTGGCTGTTGCCCAGGTCCTGCAACTGGCTGTTGCCGGCCAGTTCCTGGCGACGCAGGGGGATCAGCGCATTCAGCGCCGCGAGTTCGGCATTGAGCAGGTCGCGCTGTTCGCCGCTCAAGGTCTTGCCGTTGTCCTTGCCGTTCTTGAGGACGTTATTGATCTGCTGGATACGCGTCTGGCTGGTGGAAATTTCCGCCTGGGCGCGCTCGGGGCGGGTTTGGGCGGTAATGACCAGGCTGTTCGCATCGGCGAGGGCTTTTTGCAGATCGCTTTGCTGGGTCGAGCGCTCGGTCAGCATCTGCTCGAGCTGCTGCACGGATTCTTTGCCATAGCGTTGCGCCACCGGGACGGCGCTGGTGGCTTTCAGGCGCGTCAGTTCGCGCTGGTTCTCGATGTTCTGCTTGGGCGCGGTGGCGAGTTGCTGCTTGAGATCGGTCAGCTTCTGCTCGTAATCACGCTTGTTGTTGAGCTGGGTCAGCGTGTTTTGCAGCAGCGTCTGCAGGGCTTTCTGATCGGCTTCCGGCAGTTTGCGGTCGGCGATCTTGTTCAGGCTCGCCTGCACCGCTTCGCTGGACGGCGGTTCGGCCGCTTGCAACGTGCCGACAGAGAGACTCAAGCCCAGCAGGGCCATGATGAAAAAGGTGCGCAGGGTTGACATAGAGACCGATCGAGAACGAGACGAAGAGTGGAGTTTAGAGGAACAAGCCCGGGCCTGGGCGACTTCCTTCGGGGAATCTGACGCCCACTTTGCCGATCTTGTTCCCTTCCATGACCGCGACGGTCCAGATGGTGTTGTTCCATTCCACCTGGTCACCCACGACTGGCGCACCGCCCACTTTGTGGGCAATGAAACTGGCCAGCGTCATGTCCGGATCGATGCCCTCGACTTTCAACCCGTACAGGGCAGCAACCGCAGCCAACTGGGCATCTCCCTCGAGTACGAAGTCGCCGAAGAAGCGCAAATCGAGGCCTCGTTGCGGTGCCTGGCTAAAGAGTTTTCCAAGGGCCGGCAGGTTGTGTTCATGGCCGATAACACACAGCAAATCATCGACTTCAAGCACCGTACTACCCGACGGATGGAGCAGTTGCTGACCACGAAACAGGGCCGCGATGCGCGTGCCGTCGGGCATTTTCAGTTCGCGAAGGGGCGAACCGATGCACCATTTTTCGGCGCCGAGGCGATAAACGAACAGCTCCCACTCGCTGGTGACATGCACTTCCAGCGCGGCGCGGGAAATCGGCGCCGGCTCCGGCGGAACGGTCACCTTCAACAGTTTCGCCACCCAAGGCAGGCTGGTGCCCTGCACCAGCAACGAGACCAGCACAATAAAGAACGCGAGGTTGAAGTACAGCTGGGCGTTGGGCAGGCCGGCCATCAGCGGGAACACCGCCAGAATGATCGGGACCGCACCGCGCAGGCCGACCCAGGAAATGAAGGCTTTCTCTCGGCCGTGGAAGGCCTTGAACGGCAGTAGGCCGACCATCACCGACAGCGGCCGGGCAAACAGGATCATCCACAGCGCCAGGCCCAGCGCGGGCAGGGCGATGGGCAATAAATCATGCGGCGTAACCAGCAGACCCAGCACCAGGAACATGCCGATCTGCGCCAGCCACGCCATGCCGTCGAGCATGTGCAAGATGCCGTGGCGGCTGCGCACCGGACGGTTGCCGATCACCAGTCCGCACAGGTAAACCGCAAGGAAGCCGCTGCCGTGCAGGGCGTTGGTCAGGGCGAACACCACCAGACCACCGGCAATCACCAGGATTGGATAGAGGCCGGTGGCCAGGTTGATCCGGTTGACCAGTTGCAGCATCAGCCAGCCGCCACCGAGCCCGATCACGCCGCCGATACCGAACTCGCGCACCAGATGCCCCAGCAGGCTCCAGTGCAGGCCGGTTTCGCCACTGGCGAGCATGTCGATCAGGGTGACGGTGAGGAACACCGCCATCGGGTCGTTGCTGCCGGATTCGATCTCGAGGCTGGCCGTGACCCGTTCGTTCAGGCCTTTGCCGCCGAGCAGCGAGAACACTGCCGCGGCATCGGTGGAGCCGACGATGGCGCCGATCAGCAGGCCCTGAATCAGGTTCAGATTGAACAGCCACGCCGCGGCCATGCCGGTCAGCCCGGTGGTGATCAACACCCCGACCGTGGCCAGCGACAGCGCTGGCCATAACGCCACGCGGAAACTCGACACCCTGGTTCGCAAGCCGCCATCGAGCAGGATCACCGCCAGCGCGAGGTTGCCGACCAGATACGCCGTTGGGTAGTTATCGAAAATGATGCCGCCGCCGTCGACGCCGGCAGCCATGCCCACGGCCAGGATAATCACCAGAATCGGGATACCGAGGCGGGACGAAAGTGAACTCACCAGAATGCTCGCACCTACCAGCAACGCGCCGATCAAGAACAGGCTGTTGATGGTCGTCGCATTCAAAGGCAATACTCCAGAAAGCTGAAAAGGCGGGCACAAACTGACCATGCAGTCTGCGTGCCAGCGATTCTAACCTGTTGAAATGTGATGCTGTCAAAAAGCTTTTGCAGATCAAAAGCCAGATGCATGATCCGTCTACACACGATCCCCCTGTAGGAGTCGGCTTGCTGGCGATGGCGATTTCCCAGACACCATCGCCAGCAAGCCGGCTCCCACAGGGGGGCGTTAGCGGTTAGAGGCTGAACCGTCCGACCATTGTGTTCAGGTCCACTGCCAATCGCGACAGCTCGTTGCTCGCAGCGCTGGTCTGATTGGCGCCGGTGGCCGATTGCACCGACAGATCGCGAATGTTCACCAGGTTACGGTCCACTTCGCGGGCCACTTGGGCCTGTTCTTCGGCCGCGCTGGCGATCACCAGGTTGCGTTCGTTGATTTCGACGATGGCGCTGTTGATCGTGTCCAGCGACATCCCGGCGCCGCGAGCGATGTTCAAGGTCGACTCGGCACGCTCGGTGCTGTTGCGCATCGAATCCACTGCGTGTTCGGTGCCGGTCTGAATGCTGCCGATCATGCGTTCGATTTCGCTGGTCGATTGCTGAGTGCGGTGCGCCAGTGCACGCACTTCGTCCGCCACCACCGCAAAACCGCGCCCGGCTTCACCGGCGCGGGCCGCTTCAATGGCGGCGTTCAAGGCCAGCAGGTTGGTCTGATCAGCCAGACCCCGGATCACGTCCAGCACCTTGCCGATGTCGCGAGACTCATTGGCCAGATCGCCGATCAGCGTCGCCGTACTCTGCACATCGGCGCTCATGCGTTCGATGGCGCTGACGGTTTCCTGCACCAGATCACGACCGTCACCGGCCGACGTGGTGGCGTTTTTCGACGCTTCGGAGGTGCTCACCGCGTTGCGCGCGACTTCTTCCACGGCGCTGGTCATTTCATTGACGGCGGTAGCGGCCTGTTCGATTTCGTTGTTCTGCTGAGTCAAGCCACGGGCGCTTTCGTCGGTGACGCTGTTGAGCTCTTCAGCGGCGGAGGCCAGTTGTGTGGCCGAGCCGGAAATACGCTGCAGAGTGTCGCGCAGCTTGTCCTGCATCTTCGACATGGCCAGTAGCAAGCGACCGGCTTCGTCTTCGCCATCAACGGTGATCGGGCGAGTCAGGTTGCCTTCGGCGATCTCTTCGGCAGCGCTCAAGGCATTGGCGATGGGTTTGGTGATGCTGTTGGTCAGCAGCCAGGCAAACAGCATGGTCAGGCCGGTGGCGATGACCAGCAAGGTGATCACCAGATTGAAGGCCGAAGCGTACTGGTCGGCGGCGCGCTGATTGGTGTCGAGAGTTTGCTGGGTGTTGATCTCCAGCAAACGGTTGAGCACCGCGTTGACCGCTTCGGAGTTGGTCAACAGATCCGTGTTGAGCAGCGTGCGCAGCTCATCGACCTGATTGTTGCGCGACAGGGTTTTCATCCGGTCTTCGATCTGGCGATATTGTCCCAGCAACTGCACGTATTGATCGTAGGCTGCACGTTCCTGCGGGCTGGCGATCAGTTTTTCGTAGGAGGCCTGAGCCGCACGAATCTGTTGGTTGCGTGTTTCCAGCAGCTCCATGGTTTTCTGCTGAACGTCGGGCTCGCGGTTCACCAGCAAACGGTAGGACAGCACCCGCAGGCGCAAGGTGAGTTGAGTGAACTCGTCGAGGCTTTTGATACTCGGCACGCTGCTCAAGGTGATCTCCTCGGCAGCACCGCGAATCTTGCTCATCTGGTTCAAGGCAAATACCCCCAGAACCAGCATCAAACCGCCAATCAAAGCGAAGCCGAGGAACGCTCGCGGCGCGATATTCATATTACGAAGGGACATGGTGTTTACCGAAAAGAGCGCACCTGTGCGGCGCTGAGACTGACGTATGGATGACTTATCGGTCATACGACTAAAGTCTTGAGGGCCTACGTGTATTTGTCACAGCCAAGTCCCGGCGACGAAGTGCAGGAACCAGATCCGCCAATCGCAGTCTTTAAAGATCGCGAGAAAGGTCGCCCGCCAGGAAAATCAAGGCATTGCGCCCCATTAACCCTGGCATCCGTGGTGACTTTTCTTTATCGTACGCGCCCCTTGAAAATGCTTGGAAATTCAAAATGTTGGAAGCATCCCTAAGCCAATTGGAACAGCTGGTCAGCGACCTTGTTCAACAGAACCAGAGCCTGCTCGGCACTAACCAAACCCTGAGCGCAGAACTGGCCCAGGCCAAGGATGAAAACGAAAGCCTGCAACTGAGCCTGATGGAACAGGAAGAGAAACAAGGCGCCACCGCCGCCCGCATTCAGGCCCTGGTTGAGCGCGTCAGCGCTGGTCCGGTCAGCGCATGAGTGTCGGCGCCGCAGGGGTAAAAGTCGTCTCGATCCTGGGGGAGGACTATTCGATCAAGGCGCCAGCCGGGGAAGAGCAAACCCTGCTGGACGCCGCAATGATGTTGAAGGCCGCTTTGGCCGACACCAAACGAAAGTACCCGACACTGATCGGTGACCGCCTGTTGGTGCTGGCCGCCATGAATCTGTGTTCTCAGCAGATCGAAATGAAAAAGCAGCACACGCTCGAACTCGACCGTTACCAAGAGCAAGTCAGCGCCACGGTTGAAGTGATCTCCAAGACGATCAATCAGGCCTGATCGGCTTTGCGCACAACCAAAGAATAAATTGTCGCTTGTGTTGTATACAATCGGCATGGCTGTTGCAGTGTTTCAGCCTCTTATTCTTTGGGGGTGCTCCATGCAGTTTTGGCGTCGCAGTATTCAATGGCAGTTGATCCTCAGTATGGGCACCGCCCTGCTGGTCAGTATTCTGATCGTGGTTGGCATTTATACCCTCGTGGTCAACCGTCTCGCCCAGCGCTACCTGGTCGAACAAGCGCTGCCGTCGAGCATCGAAGCGACGCGCAACGACATCGAACGCATCCTCGTTCAACCCCTCACTGCCGCCAAGGACATCGCCAGCAACCGCATGGTGCGAGACTGGCTCGCCGGGGGCGAAAACAGTGCCCAGACTGCTGCGTTTGTGGAGTATCTGGAAGGCATCCGCGCCGAACACAAAGCGTTTACCGCACTGATCGTCGGCACGGCTTCAAGCCACTATTTCAATGAGAAAGGCCTGGACCGGACCCTCAGCCGTTCCAACCCCAAAGACGCCTGGTTCTACTCGTTCCTCGACAGCAATCAGCCGCGCACCCTCAATATTGACAATGACGCCGCAACCGGAGAATTGGCGCTGTTTATCGACCTCAAAGTCGAACAGGCCGGCAAAGTCGTGGGCGTTGCCGGACTCGGCCTGAGCATGAAAGAGCTGTCAGAGTTGATTCACAACTTCAACTTCGGTGAGCGCGGCAAGGTCTATCTCGTGCGTTCCGACGGTTTGATCCAGGTTCACCCCGAAGCGCAATTGAGCGGTAAACGCACCTTGGCCGAGCAAATTGGCGCGCCGGCAGCGCAAGCGGTGATGGGGCAACTCTCTACTTCCAAAGCGTCCGCCACGAACAGCAGCTTCGTGCGCGATGGCGAAGACTATCTGGCGTTGAGCCTGCCACTGCGGGATCTGGGCTGGACCCTGGTGGCCGAAGTGCCGCAGTCGCAGATCTACGCCGAAGCCCGTCGCGCCATGTGGATGAGCAGCGGCATTGGTCTGGCGGTGGCGCTGGTGTGCCTGTTGCTGGTGGTGTTGCTGGCCCGTGGCCTGGTGCGGCCGATTCGTCAGGTAACAGCGGCGCTGGTAGCCATCGGTAGCGGTGGTGGAGATTTGACCCAACGGTTAGATTCCAGCCGCGCTGATGAGCTGGGTGACCTGGCGCGTGGCTTCAATCGATTCCTCGACAGTCAGCGCGAGATGATCGGCGAAGTGCTGACCACCAGCGAGCATTTGCGCACCGCTGTCAGTCAGGTGGCGAAGGTTGTGGACAACACCGCCGAACGGTCCGGGCGTCAGCAGGAAATGACCGACATGGTCGCCACCGCCGTCCACGAAATGGGCCTGACCGTGCAGGAAATCGCGCAGAACGCCGGCAACGCGGCGGTTGCGTCGCAGAGTGCTCGTGATGAGGCGATGCAGGCGCGGGAAGTGGTGGGCGGTTCGATCCGGCATATTGAAAGCATGTCCGATGAAATTGGCATCGCAGCGGGTGCCGTTGGCGAATTGGCCAATCAGGTCGCGTCCATCGATCAGGTGCTGGCAGTGATTCGCGGGATTTCCGAGCAGACCAACCTTTTGGCGTTGAACGCGGCCATCGAAGCGGCGCGTGCCGGGGATATGGGGCGCGGGTTTGCCGTCGTAGCGGATGAAGTGCGGACGCTGGCGCGACGGACGCAATCATCCACCGATGAAATTCAGCAGATGATCGGCAGCCTCAAGCAAGGCGCGGAGAATGCGGTGTCATCAATGCATACCGGCCAAGCAGCGACCGGCACCGGGGTTGAATCGAGTCAGCGCACCGGGGCGTCATTGACGGCGATTACCGGGCAGGTCGAGCGCATCAGCGATATGAACCATCAGGTGGCGACCGCGACGGAAGAGCAGTCGGCGGTGACGGAAGAGATCAACCGCAATGTGCAGGGGATTTCTGATCTGGCCCGAGCGACGGCGGGGGAGGTCAGGGCTTGCCGAGAGGATTGTCAGACGTTGCAGCGGTTGGCGGATGATCTGGCGCGGCAGATGGGCAGTTTCAAGCTGAAGTAATGTGTTGGTTGTGCTGACGCCATCGCGAGCAGGCTCGCTCCCACAGGATTTGGGTGTTGATCACATTATCTGTGACTTACAGAGATCCCTGTGGGAGCGAGCTTGCTCGCGATTGGATTTCAGCAGCATTGCAAGGCTTTAGTTAAAACCACTCATCCTGCATCCCAAGACACACATCATCCCGAGTCTCAAGAATCGCCAGTTCATGGTGGCAACCCGGCACCTCCCACGTCAGGAAATACCGCGCCGCTTGCAGCTTGCCCTTATAGAAGCCCACATCCGCCGCATTCCCTTTGGCCAACCCTTCCTCGGCGCGAATCGCCTGTTCCAGCCAGCGCCAGCCAATCACCGTGTGCCCGAACACTTTCAGGTACAGCGCCGAGTTCGCCAGGCTGCTGTTGACCTTGCCCTGGCCCAAATCGGTCAGCAGGCCAATGGTCACGGTTTGCAGGCGCGCCACCAGTTTCTCCAGTGGTTCACGCAACGGCGTTAACGATTCGTATGCATGAGCGCGCTCGGCAGTATTGGCGATCAGACGGATCAATTGCTTGAGCCCGGCACCACCGTTTTGCGCCAGTTTGCGACCCAGCAAGTCCAGCGACTGAATGCCATGAGTCCCTTCATGAATCGGGTTCAAACGGTTGTCGCGGTAATACTGTTCCACCGGATACTCACGGGTGTAACCGTGACCACCGAGAATCTGGATCGCCAGTTCGTTGGCCTTCAGGCAAAACTCCGATGGCCAGGATTTGACGATCGGGGTCAGCAAATCCAGCAGCTCATGCGCCTGTTTGCGCTCGGCTTCAGTCTCAAGCGTCGTGGTGTCATCGAACAGTCGCGCCGCGTACAGCCCGAGGTCGAACGAGCCTTCGACGTAGGCTTTTTGCGTGAGCAACATGCGTTTGACGTCGGCGTGCTGAATGATCGCCACCGGCGCGGTGTTCGGGTCTTTGCTGTCCGGCACGCGGCCTTGCGGACGCTCGCGGGCGTACTCCAGCGAATACAGGTAACCGGCATAGCCGAGCATCACCGCGCCCATGCCGACACCGATCCGCGCCTCGTTCATCATCTGGAACATGTAGCTCAAACCGTGGTGTGGCTTGCCCACCAGGTAACCGACACACTCACCGTTATCACCGAAGTTCAGCGCGGTGGAGGTGGTGCCGCGCCAGCCCATCTTGTGGAACAATCCGGCCAGCAGCACGTCGTTGCGCTTGCCGAGGCTGCCGTCATCGTTGACCAGGAACTTGGGCACGATAAACAACGAAATACCCTTCACCCCGGCCGGTGCGTCCGGCAGTTTGGCCAGCACCATGTGCACGATGTTTTCCGACAGTGGGTGATCGCCGCCGGAGATGAAGATCTTGTTGCCCTTCAGGCGATAAGTACCGTCAGACGCAGGCTCCGCGCGGGTACGAATATCCGACAGCGACGAACCGGCATGCGGCTCGGTCAGGGCCATGGTGCCGAAAAAACGGCCGTCGATCATCGGTTGCAGGAAGCGCTGCTTCTGTTCCTCGGTACCGAAGCTTTCGATCAGGTTCGCCGCGCCCATTGTCAGGAACGGGTACGAAGTCGAGGCCGCGTTGGCTGACTGGAAGTGGGCGAAACAAGCCTGGGACAACAGCGTGGGAAGTTGCATGCCGCCGGCGTCGAAACTGCGCGCGGCGTTGAGGAAACCGGCTTCGAGGAAGGCGTCCACCGCCGGTTTCACTTCCGGTATCAGAATCGCCTGACCGTCCTCGTAGCGCGGTTCGTTCTCGTCACCCTTGCGGTTGTGCGGGGCGAAGAATTTCTCGGCAATGCTGCGGGCGGTGCCGATGGCGGCATCGAAGGTCTCGCGATTGTGCTCGGCGAAACGCTCACGCTGAGTCAGGCCTTCGGCATCGAGGACTTCATACAGCTCGAAAGCCAGATTGCGGGAACTGAGCAACGTCTCGGACATGGCGGCCTACCTTTTTTTGGAATGGACCGAGTCTAGGCGTGGGAATAGAGGCTGAACAGGATGATTGATGAGCGTGATGGTGTGGTGCGGGCACCGCTAATCAAATGTGGGAGCGAGCCTGCTCGCGATGAGGCCATAACATTCAACATATTTGTTGACTGCTATACCGCTATCGCTAGCAGGCTAGCTCCCACAGGGGGGTTGCATTCCAGGCGCCCATTGCGAGCGCCTGGTTTTAAAGCGATTTAGCCGATCGTCATCAAGCTCGCATTACCACCCGCCGCAGCAGTGTTAACACTCAACGCCCGCTCAATCACCAAGCGCTCCAGCGCAATGTTGGTCTCGCCCTGGGACAACCCATGAACCCCGACAATCGCCCCGGCACGCTTGGCCACTTGCTGGCAAACCGCGCGCAGTTGATCGGAATGGCCGTGATGCAGAACCGCGTCAAACACCACTTCGTCCTTGTTCCAGTCGGAAACCAGTTTGATGCGTGCCTGAACTTCCTTCGGCAGACGTGCGAACAGTGCCTTGGTCAAGTCAGCTTCCGGCCACACCGCCGAACCACCCACGGCCAAAACAGCGGCCAGTTGAGCCAGCAGATCGCCCTCGACTTCCGCCAGGCACAGCACGTGCTCGCGCGGCAGAATGGCGTAGCTGTTGCGTTCGCCAGTCGGGCCTGCCAACACGCGAGTGATCCCGCTTTGCGATTGCGCCGCGAACTGCACGCACAGGGTGCTCAGGTCAGCAAACTTGTTGCTGTCGGCCCAGGCTTTCAGGGCGGTGAGCGGTTTGCTCATGGCATCGCGCAAGCGAACATCCGGTGCCGTGACGGCATCGCCACGAGCGAAGGATTGTTCGATCGCATCGGTAGGACGGGTCGACAGCAGGCGGTACAGGTACAACGGGCCACCGGCTTTCGGGCCAGTGCCCGACAGGCCTTCGCCACCAAACGGTTGCACGCCAACCACAGCGCCAACGATGTTGCGGTTCACGTAGACGTTACCGGCGTTGACGTTGTCGATCACCTTGGCGATGGTCTCGTCGATGCGCGTATGCACGCCCAGCGTCAGACCGTAGCCGGAAGCGTTGATCTGACCGATCAACTGGTCGATTTCTTTGCGCTTGTAGCGCACTACGTGCAACACCGGACCGAAGATCTCGCGTTGCAGCTCATCGAAGCTTTCCAGCTCGATCAGCGTCGGCATCACGAAGGTGCCGCGTTTGACTTCTTCGCTGTTGGCGATGGCCACCTGATAGACGTTGCGACCTTTGTCGCGCATGGCCTGGATGTGCTTCTCGATGCCCGCCTTGGCTTCGGCGTCGATCACCGGGCCGATGTCCACGGACAGGCGCTCAGGGTTGCCGAGACGGCATTCAGCCATGGCGCCCTTGAGCATTTCGATGACGCGGTCAGCGGAATCTTCCTGCAAGCAAAGGACACGCAGGGCCGAGCAACGTTGACCGGCGCTGTCGAAGGCCGACGACACCACGTCGATCACGACCTGTTCGGTCAGTGCCGAGGAGTCGACGATCATCGCGTTCTGGCCGCCAGTCTCAGCGATCAGCGGAATCGGACGGCCCTGTGCATCCAGGCGACCGGCGACGTTGCGTTGCAGCAAACGAGCGACTTCGGTGGAACCGGTGAACATCACACCTTTGACCCGATCGTCACCGACCAGGCGGGCGCCAACGGTTTCGCCACGACCCGGCAGCAGTTGCAGCACGCCTTCCGGAATCCCGGCTTCGAGCAGCAAACGCACGGCTTGAGCGGCGACCAGCGGGGTTTGTTCCGCCGGTTTGGCCAGTACCGGGTTACCGGCGGCCAGCGCCGCAGCGACCTGGCCACTGAAGATCGCCAGCGGGAAGTTCCACGGGCTGATGCAGACCACCGGACCCAGTGGGCGGTGGGCGTCGTTGGTGAAATCGTTGCGTGCCTGCACGGCGTAGTACCGCAGGAAGTCCACGGCTTCACGCACTTCGGCGATGGCGTTGGCGAAGGTCTTGCCGGCTTCGCGAGCCAACAGGCCCATCAGCGGCTGGATCTCGCCTTCCATCAGGTCAGCGGCACGTTCCAGAATCGCGGCGCGTTCGGCGGGCGGAGTGGCCTGCCAGATCGGCGCAGCATTCAAGGCGCACTGGATCGCGTTGTCGACGTCTTCGACGGTCGCTTCCTGCACATGGCCGACCACGTCGCGCAGATCCGACGGGTTGAGGACTGGCGCAGGGGTTTCGGTGCTGGAAACGCAACCGAGCATCGGCGCGGCTTTCCAGTGGTTATGAGCGGTGGCCAGCAGGGCGCAGGACAGGGAAGCCAGACGATGTTCGTTGGCCATGTCGATGCCGCTGGAGTTGGCGCGCTCGGCACCATAAAGATCACGCGGCAGCGGGATACGCGGGTGCGGCAGGCCGAAGCCGCCTTCCAGCGTCGCCATCTGCTCGATGCTGGCCACTGGATCGGCCACCAGCTCCTGAATCGAAATGGATTGGTCGGCGATGCGGTTGACGAACGAAGTGTTCGCGCCGTTTTCCAGCAGACGACGTACCAGGTACGCCAACAGCGTTTCGTGAGTGCCGACCGGTGCGTACACGCGGCACGGACGATTCAGCTTGCCTTCGGAAACTTTGCCTACAACCTGTTCGTACAGCGGTTCACCCATGCCGTGCAGGCACTGGAACTCGTACTGACCGGGGTAATAGTTCTGACCGGCGATGTGGTAAATGGCCGACAACGTGTGGGCGTTGTGCGTGGCGAACTGCGGATAGATGACTTCCGGTACCGACAACAACTTGCGGGCGCACGCGATGTAGGAAACGTCGGTGTACACCTTGCGGGTGTAGACCGGGTAGCCTTCCAGGCCTTCGACCTGGGCGCGCTTGATTTCGCTGTCCCAGTACGCGCCTTTTACCAGACGGATCATCAGGCGATGACGGCTGCGGCGAGCCAGGTCGATCACGTAGTCGATCACATACGGGCAACGCTTCTGATAGGCCTGGATCACGAAACCGATGCCGTTCCAGCCGGTCAGTTGCGGCTCGAAGCACAGGCGCTCCAGCAGATCCAGCGACAGCTCGAGGCGGTCGGCTTCTTCGGCGTCGATGTTCAGGCCGATGTCGTATTGCTTGGCCAGCAGGGTCAGCGACAGCAGGCGCGGGTACAACTCGTCCATCACACGCTCGTACTGCGCACGGCTGTAACGCGGGTGCAGTGCCGACAGCTTGATGGAAATGCCCGGGCCTTCATAAATCCCACGGCCGTGGGACGCTTTGCCGATCGAGTGGATGGCTTGTTCGTACGAAGCGAGGTACTTCTGGGCGTCGTGTTCGGTGAGTGCGGCTTCACCCAGCATGTCGTAGGAATAGCGGAAGCCCTTGGCTTCGAACTTGCTGGCGTTGGCCAGAGCCTCGGCGATGGTCTCGCCGGTGACGAACTGCTCGCCCATCAGGCGCATGGCCATGTCGACGCCCTTGCGGATCATCGGCTCGCCGCTCTTGCCGATGATGCGGCTCAAGGACGAAGTCAGGCCGGCTTCATTGTGAGTGGCGACCAGTTTGCCGGTCAGCAGCAGGCCCCAGGTCGCGGCGTTGACGAACAGCGACGGGCTGTTGCCCAGGTGCGGGTGCCAGTTGCCGGTGCTGATCTTGTCGCGAATCAGTGCGTCGCGAGTGCCTTTGTCCGGGATGCGCAGCAGCGCTTCGGCCAGGCACATCAGCGCCACGCCTTCCTGGGACGACAGGGAAAATTCCTGCAGCAGGCCCTGAACAATCCCGGCACGGCCGCCGGCGCTCTTCTGATTGCGCAGTTTCTCGGCAATCGAGGCCGCCAGCTTGTTGGTGGCTTCAGCCATGGCGACTGGCAAGCGAGCCTGTTCGATCAGCATCGGCACCACTTCCGGCTCAGGGCGACGGTAAGCGGCGGTAATCGAAGCGCGTAGCACCGATTGCGGCAGGATGCTTTCGGCGAACTCGAGGAAGCACTGGTGCGCGTGGTCGACATGGACTTCGCCACTGTCGTCAGCCTCTTTGGCGGTCAGGCCGTTCAGCTCGGTCAGGGTTGCACCACCCTCGAGTTTTTCCAGGTAATTGAAAATTGCCTGCTTGATCAGCCAGTGCGGTGTGCGATCAATCGAGGTCGCGGCCGCCTTGAGGCGCTCGCGGGTCGGGTCATCAAGTTTGACCCCAAGGGTGGTGGTAGCCATATTTTTATCCTCATGTTTGCCACGACCGCGTGGCATCAGCTGGCCGCAAGATTAGCTGGGCAACCTTTGAGGTGCAACCGGGTGCAACCCTTTTTTTGTCGGAATTATAAGCAGCTCGTCAGGAAATAAATTCCGGTACGAACGTACCGCACTTGCTTGGTGCTTTTAATTCTAGGAACGGTCGTTGACTGCGCTAAAAGGAAGCA
Organism: Pseudomonas sp. 300; assembly: GCF_055803035.1. NCBI lineage: Bacteria > Pseudomonadati > Pseudomonadota > Gammaproteobacteria > Pseudomonadales > Pseudomonadaceae > Pseudomonas > Pseudomonas sp. 300. Next base: position 479,011 of record NZ_JAVLRV010000001.1, read on the forward strand.
AAAACCGGCTTTTTTCCGGTAAATCCGACTAGGTGCAACTTATTCTCGCGAAATGGGTTGCACCTTATTTGCATTGTTGAATAGCATTCGCGGCCAAGGTGCAACCAGTCGAAAAGACAGGTGTATCTGGCTGATGGCTTTCCTGGGGAAACATCAGTCATAAATGCGCGGGATCTGAAATCGTCTGTCAAACGTCGTCGTTTGCGTGCGGTTCACCAGCCGCCGCTACATAAAAACAAAGCCAGGGCGTAACTTAATGAGCGTAAGCAATCCAACCCTGATCACGTTCGTGATCTACATCGCAGCAATGGTGCTGATCGGCTTCATGGCCTATCGCTCCACCAACAACCTTTCTGACTACATTCTGGGCGGTCGCAGCCTGGGCAGCGTCGTGACTGCATTGTCCGCCGGCGCCTCCGACATGAGCGGCTGGTTGTTGATGGGCCTGCCGGGCGCCATCTACATGTCCGGCCTGTCCGAAAGCTGGATCGCCATCGGCCTGATCATCGGTGCTTACCTGAACTGGCTGTTCGTCGCCGGCCGTCTGCGCGTGCAGACCGAGCACAACGGCGATGCGTTGACCCTGCCGGACTACTTCTCCAGCCGCTTCGAAGACAAAAGCGGTCTGCTGCGGATCATCTCCGCGGTCGTGATCCTGGTGTTCTTCACCATCTACTGCGCTTCCGGCATCGTGGCCGGCGCCCGTCTGTTCGAAAGCACCTTCGGCATGTCCTACGAGACAGCGCTGTGGGCCGGTGCTGCGGCGACGATTGCCTACACCTTCGTCGGCGGTTTCCTGGCCGTGAGCTGGACGGATACCGTACAAGCCACGCTGATGATCTTCGCCCTGTTGCTGACGCCGATCATCGTGCTGCTGGCCACCGGCGGCGTTGACACCACGTTCCTGGCCATCGAAGCGAAAGACGCCAGCAACTTCGACATGCTGAAAAACACCACCTTCATCGGCATCATCTCGCTGATGGGTTGGGGCCTGGGCTACTTCGGCCAACCGCACATCCTGGCGCGCTTCATGGCGGCGGATTCGGTCAAGTCGATCGCCAAGGCACGTCGCATTTCCATGGCCTGGATGATCCTGTGCCTGGGCGGCACCGTCGCGGTAGGTTTCTTCGGTATCGCTTACTTCTCTGCACACCCTGAACTGGCCGGTCCTGTGACCGAAAACCCGGAGCGCGTGTTCATCGAGCTGGCGAAAATCCTGTTCAACCCATGGGTTGCCGGTGTCCTGCTGTCGGCCATTCTGGCCGCGGTAATGAGCACCTTGAGCTGCCAGTTGCTGGTGTGCTCGAGCGCCCTGACCGAAGACTTCTACAAAACCTTCCTGCGTAAAACCGCTTCCCAGGTTGAACTGGTCTGGGTCGGCCGCGCCATGGTGCTGCTGGTTGCCCTGATCGCCATCGCGTTGGCCGCCAACCCGGAAAACCGCGTATTGGGTCTGGTCAGCTACGCTTGGGCCGGTTTCGGTGCTGCGTTCGGTCCGGTGGTCCTGATCTCCGTGATCTGGAAAGACATGACCCGCAACGGCGCACTGGCTGGCATCCTGGTTGGCGCGATCACCGTGATCGTGTGGAAACACTTCGAGCTGCTGGGTCTGTACGAAATCATCCCTGGTTTCATCTTCGCCAGCCTGGCGATCTACATCGTCAGCAAACTGGGCGCGCCGACACACGGCATGCTGCAGCGTTTCGCGGCTGCCGAGGCTGATTTCCGCCTGAACAAGTGATCGGGATGAGCTGAGGCTCTGACCTTTCGCCGAACATGAAAACGGCCCGCTTCCTTTGGAGGCGGGCCGTTTTTATTGGGCGTTAGAAAATCCCACCGTAGGAGCGAGCAAGCTCGCTCCTACGGTTGTTCTGCTGTGTTTCTGAAAGGAATGTCTGTAGCCAAACATCCCGATTATTGAAGGAAGATTCCCTAAAAAAGCAGGGGAAATCTGTTTTTCCTGTCCCTCCGCTAACACCCGTTTTCGCTCATGCAGAATCGCTCGCCTTCAATCTGCAGAGACACATCGGATGTTCGCTCCTGCTAATCAACCGCGCTTCACGCTGACCGTCGACGGCGACCAGAATGACCTCAAGGTGCTTGAGTTCACCGGCAAGGAAGCTATCAGCCAGCCTTACCGCTTTGACCTGGAACTGGTCAGCGATCGGCCGGACATCAAACTCGAAAACCTCCTGCATCGTCAGGCCTTTCTGAGTCTCGATGCACAAGGCTCCGGCATTCACGGTCAGATTTATCGCGTGGGGCAAGGCGATTCCGGGAAGCGTCTGACGCGTTATCAAGTCAGTCTGGTGCCGAATCTTGCCTATTTGAGCCATCGCATCAATCAGCGAATTTTCCAGCACAAAAGCGTGCCGGCGATCATCGAGGGGGTCCTCAAAAGTCACGGCATTCTCATGGGGGCTGGCTTCCATTTTCAGCTCGGCAGCGATTACCCCGAGCGCGAGTACTGCGTGCAATACGCGGAAAGCGACCTGGCGTTCATCCAGCGGCTGTGTGCCGAGGTCGGTATTCACTACCACTTTGAGCACAGCCCCGAGGGGCATTTGCTGGTGTTTGGTGATGACCAGACAGTTTTCCCTCGTTTGCCCGAGCCGATTCCCTACCTTCCAGACACCGGCATGGCAGCGCAAGCACCTGTCATCAAGCGCTTTAACGTGCGCCTGGAAACCCGCACGACGGCCGTGACCCTTTGCGATTACGACTTCACCAAACCTCGCCTGGACCTTGAAAGTCGTGTCGACAGTCAGCAATTGCCGGCACTGGAGGCCTACCACTTTCCTGGCCAGTTCTCGGATCGCGATCATGGCAAGGACCTCGCTCAACGAACGCTGGAGCGCCACAACGCCGACTACCGTCAGGCTGCAGGTCGAGGCGATGAATCTGCCTTGGTCAGCGGGCATTTCCTACGCCTCGCCGACCATCCGCGTCAGGCGTGGAATGACCTGTGGTTGATCACCGAAATCGAACACCATGGCCGCCAACCGCAAGTGCTGGAAGAGTCGGCCCCCGGCGATAACCCGGATGATTTCCAGGGTTACTGCAATACTTTTCTGGCGACGCCGTGGGACGTTTCCTTTCGCGCACCGCTAGGACCAGAAAAGCCACGCATGCTCGGCTACCAGCCTGCCGTGGTCACCGGTCCGGTCGACAGCGAAATCCATTGCGATGAGTTTGGTCGGGTCAAGGTCCAGCTCGCCTGGGACCGCGACGGTCAGCTCAATGAACATTCCAGTTGCTGGTTGCGGGTTGCCACAGGCTGGGCCCACGAGCAGTACGGCAGCGTGCTGATTCCGCGAGTCGGCATGGAAGTGCTGGTGGGTTTCATTGACGCCGATGCCGACAAACCGCTGGTGATGGGGTGCCTGCCCAACGCCGCAACACCGCCGCCGCTGGACCTGCCCGCCGACAAGACCCGCAGCATCTTCCGCAGCCAGAGCAGTCCAGGAGGCGGCGGTTACAACGAATTGCGCATCGAGGATCGCAAAGGCGCCGAGGAAATCTACCTGCGCGCCCAGCGAAACTGGACCCAGCACGTGTTGAATGATCAGCAGGTGCAGGTCGACAACCAGCGCAACATCATCGTCACAGGGACCGCTCGCCATGAGCTGAAAGCTGACGAACAACGCATCACTCACGGCCAGCGCCAAGCCGAAGTGAAGCTTGACGATCACTTGGTGGTGATGGGCGACCGGCACATCCGCGTGTCCAGTCAGGCGCTCAACGCCAGTCAGCAATTCCACGTCCGCGCCGGTCAGCAAGTGGTCATCGACGGCGGTGCCAGCGCGACGATTCAGGCGGGCGGGCAGTGGATCAACATCGGTCCCGGCGGGATTTTCAGCAGCGTACCGATTCAGGTCGGTGGAGGGTTGATGCCGTCGATGACCGCTGCGCCCGTGTCGCCGGATACGCCGTTTAAACTTCTCGTCGCCCCGGTCGCGCTGCTGAGTGCCGCACAGATCATGAGCCTGCAAAGCGACGCGCCGTTCTGCGAAGAATGCGAGCGCTGCAAGGACGGTGTCTGTGCCGCGTGATCGCTTGTCACCCCACGCCTGGCTGGAACGCCAACCGCTCAAGCCTGGCGAGCAGTTGTTCGCGATTTTCAGCGGTGCCAGTGCTGCGCAGCCATTGAATGCCTGGCGACACACAACTTTGGCACAAGCGCCGAGCCCGATCTGGGCCGACACCGCCTATGCCGAGTGGGAACCGGTGATGCCCTATGTCGGAATCGTCGCCGCAAGCAGTGAGTTTCTGCAGTGGGTCGCTACGACCGAGTCCCGTGACTGGGGGTGGCTGGCGGTTTCTTCTGCGTCTCAAGAAGCCTTGGTCGAGCATCTGCGCAGCCTGACCCAAGTGCTTTTGCCCAACGGCAATGCGGTGTTTTTCCGCTTCTGGGATGGGCGTTATCTGTTGCCGATTCTTCGGTCTGCCGACGTTAACGCCGCCAACTTAATGCCAGTGCTTGAGCGTTGTTTGATCAATGGGCAGCCGCTCGATATCGGCGGCAATGCATTGAAAACCTCCAGGGTTTTTCCGTGGTGGGAAGTGGGTGAATCACTGCTCGAAGACCTCGCCACCCAGTCAGCGACAACCCGCATCGACAACTTGATGAAGTGGTTGGGCGAGGACCGTCCTGATCTTTTTGAGGCGTTTTCGCAGCGTGTGTTGCGGCACAAGGTCGCGATCTTTCTGCAAGCGCCGGACCTGCCTCAAGCACCGAAACAAGCCTTGGCGAATTACCTCATGGCGGAGCTGAACTGATGGATCAGAGGGTGCGCATCGAGCAGGAGCTCGACGGTTTTAAAGACACGTTGGTTTTGTATCGCCAGCAGCTTGGCGATTTCTTGAGCCGCAATGCGGACAAGGTCAGTCGGGCGATGGACATGCCTTCGCTGTTGGACATGGAGCGGCTGATAAAGCTTGGCGATTCGACGACCGCGGTG
>NZ_JAVLRV010000001.1:484071-532509 GCF_055803035.1 Pseudomonas sp. 300
GAATACGTCGATGATTTGCATGTGGTCGCCCGCCGGATCAATCCCGACGGTTCGCAGCTCAACTATCGCTACGACAACGCGCAGTTGTTGCTCACGGAAATTGAAAACGAATCCGGCGAAAAATATCAGCTGGACTACACGTCCAGCGGACTAATCCGACAGGAAACCGGCTTCGACGGCCAGCGCACGGCGTACGCCTACGACCTCAACGGAAATCTGCTGGAGAAAACCGAATTCGGCGCGGACGGCTCGCAACTCGTCACGCAATACGAGCGCGATACCGCCGGCCGTTTGCTGGTCAAAACCCTGCCCGACGGGATCAAGGTCGAGTACGTCTACGACAGCCTCGGCCGACTGATCAGCGTCGACGATGGCCATGACCACCCACTGGAATTCGAGTACGACCGCCAGGATCGCCTGATCACCGAGCATCAGGGCTGGGGCACCCTGCGTTATGGCTACGACACCTGCGGCCAGCTCAAGCGGATGCGCCTGCCGGACGGCAGTAAACTCGATTATCACCACGCCAAGGGCGGCGCGCTGAGCGCCATCGACCTCAACGGCGCACCGCTCACCACCCACCAATTCACGTTGGGTCGCGAGCAGCAACGCCAGCAAGGCCAGCTCACCAGCCAGTATCACTACGACGACCAAGGCCGGTTGCAAGCCCACGCGATCAACCAGCAAACCCGGCCGTTGTACCTGCGCCACTACACCTACGCGGTCAACGGCAATCTGGCCACTGTCGCCGACAGCCGCCACGGTCAGCGCAGCTATTACTACGACCCGCTCAACCGCCTGACCCGCGTGCGCCACACCCGCAACGACCCGCCGGAAAGCTTCGCCCACGACCCGGCGGGCAACTTGCTGATGCAGGACCGCCCCGGTGTGGCGACCGTAAAAGGTAATCGCCTGCTCATGCAAGGCGACCGGCATTACGACTACGACGCCTTCGGCAACCTCATCCGCGAACGCCGCGGCACCGGGCAAAAACGCGTCACCGAATACCGCTACGACTGCCAGCACCGCTTGGTCGGCGTCACCACCCCGGACGGCCGCCGCACGAGCTATCGCTACGACGCCTTCGGCCGCCGCATCGCCAAAACCGTCGACGGCCACACCACCGAATTCTTCTGGCAGGGCGACAACCTCGTCGCCGAAAGCAGCCGCGAGCATTACCGCAGCTACGTCTACGAACCCGGCACCTTCCGCCCTCTCGCCATGCTCGACGGCAAAGGCCCACGCAAGGCCTGCCCGTTCTACTACCAACTCGACCACCTCGGCACGCCGCAGGAACTGACGGATTACGGCGGCGAGATCGTCTGGTCGGCGAAGTACAACGCCTACGGTAAAGTTACGCATCTGGCGTTTGGCGGGGGGGAGCAACTCGACCAACCGCTTCGATTCCAAGGCCAATACTTCGACAACGAGAGCGGCCTGCATTACAACCGGCATCGGTACTATGATCCGGAGGTAGGACGGTACCTGACGCCGGATCCGGTGAAGCTGGCGGGTGGGCTGAATCAGTATCGATACGCGCTGAACCCGACGGGGTGGGTTGATCCGTTGGGGTTGAGCGGGAATTGCCCGCAGTCGGATAAGCCTGGGTGTAAGGCGCCGGATGATACGACTGGCGCTAGGGTGGATGACGGGGAGCCGGCGCTGCCGAAGCCCAAGCTAAGTGCTGCGGAGCTTGCCGAGAAAGAAGTTAAAAGATTAAACGACAGTCAAGGCATGCATATGGTTGGAAAACATAGTCCAGCGGTACCAGATGCTAAGTGGAAGCAGCGTGCTATTGATGGTACGGATCCGATAACTGGTAGAAGACCTCGGCACCAACGTGGGGTTCCGAGCTCCCGATTTAACAACTGGGAGTTGATGCTTGAAGCTTACACTCTTGCTACAACCAGAACGGAACGCGGGTTGACTCGATTTACCGGAAAAGACGGTAATCAAAAGGATATAGTCAGGATGAGACTTCCGGGCGCGGGGGAAGGCTACGTACCAAATGCTAGATCCAAGGACAATCCGAGGCGTATTGAATTAGATGGCTTTGAGATGAAATTTGACGGTTCCGGAGTTCCGTTTACTTTATATCCGATTAAGTGAGAAGAATTATGTTTATTGATACAGGTACAGGGCAGCCATACATTCCGACTCCTTCATATTTTTTAGGTTTTTTCGATATTTATGACCAAGAAGAAACGCTTGGAGAGGAGTTAGAGCGTTTTAATCCGAATGATGCTGCGGACAGGGAAGAGTTAATTCTCAAGTATTGCCTGGTCGGGAATTGTACATATCGACAACGTTTTTTACTTTATAAGTGCTTGGAGAAAGCCCTTCAGGACGAACGCTACGATTTCAAATCACTGCTGAGATATGACCCAGAGGCTTATTCCTCGTTTCCCTGTGGGTGGGATGAGATGGAAAATACCAGGATATTTTTTGAAGATATTCTTCGGTTAGCAGCCGTCGAGTGGAAAGACGACCTTCATAAAGCCAGTGTTGAAGACCAGGCTACTTGGATAACCGTTAACTAACTGTCGTTGGCTGTAACAAAGGGGGTAGTAACAAACGGTCGGATGTATTCTTGTCCATCTTTTTATGGTTTGTCACTGTTTGCAGGAATTCTTGAGTGATAAATAAATTCGTCCTCTTTATGAATCAAATAAGTAAATCCACCCCATTTTATGAGTGATATTTAACGGACTGCTACTTTGAAGATAGTGAAATCTACTCGCTTTGATGGTGTCGACCACGATGTTGGATATGAGTACCGTGGTTATAACTACGGCATACAGAACGAAGAGGATGTGTTTCTGGTCAGAATTTACGATGATGAACCCGGACAGGCAACGGTAGTACATCCGACTATGATGTCTAAAAACGGTAACCTAAGAAAGCTTGTTGAGTTCTTACAATCCGAGCTAGGAGTGTCCAAGATCTGTCTCTACAAGGGCGATTTGGGGAGCTACGCCGAGATCGATCTTGATAGCTTGGTATTTTGTTCCGTCTGAGTTGGCGGTATGAGAGTGGGAGGCGTTTTTACACGCTCTGGGCCGAATTCTGTCGTTGCTGAGCGGCAGCTATAGGTGGTGGATTCAACAGGCGGAGAAATCAAGCCAAGCTTCAGTGAAGCCTTTCGCCACGTTTGCTTTTTTTGAGCGAAATTTCTGGGCAAGCTCTTCGGATGTTTCCTTCAACTCGTATCGGTTTCCATGAACTGGTTTGAAATGCGCTCCATCGATAGTCTCTGGTGGTCACTGAAAATTCAGTGGCAGGGTGTAGGAACCCTTCAAGACTAGAGAGGACGCTTTGGCGTCGACACCTGTATTTGCGGCCGGCAACGAGCGTCCGTAAGATCAGTTGCGGCGGCTGTGCGCGGGCATGCTTCGGCGTGGTCGAGTTCTCTGGTCTCGATATTCCTACCCCGCGTATAGCTGCCACCCAAGCCTGTAGGAAGGCCGATGGTAGCTTCCCTTCTTACCAGAGGTTTAAAAATGACAAATCTTCACCCCGACCCACCCTACGAAAAACCAACCCCACCCCCCGAAAACCGCTTCATGGCGCTAACCAGCAACTGCGACGACATGCCCACCTTGTTCGTCGATACCCTCGCACCACTTGACGTTTTATACGACGCGGCCAGCTATCGAATCCGCGCCGTCACCCAAGTCATGGAAAACCTGTCGATGCGCGGCTCGATCGAATGTCAGTCGTTCATCCTCAGTGATTTTGCCTTGCTCTGCGCCATTCCGTTGCGGGACGGGTGTGATGTGCTGGATGTGTTGGGGCGGCGGTTGAAGGCTCGGCCTTCGGCGTAGCGCCGCTGAATGGTCGTTTCCATGCGCCGCGTGGGAACGATCACTGCCCGCTCGGCCGCGAAGCCCTGACGTTCGCCTCGGTACAAGGTAAACTTCCCGGCCTTCGCAGGAGCAATCATGAATTATCGTCACGCCTTCCATGCCGGCAATCACGCCGATGTGTTCAAACACCTGACCTTGACCCGCCTCATCGCCCTGATGTCGCGCAAGGAGCAGCCGTTTGCCTATCTCGACACTCACGCCGGCATTGGTCTGTATGACCTGCAGGGTGATCAGGCGAGCCGTACCGGTGAGTACCTGGAAGGCATTGCGCGGTTGTGGGATCAGCCGGACCTGCCGGCGTTGACCGCCGATTACATGAAGGTGCTGCACGACATGAACCCGGATGGCCAGTTGCGCTACTACCCGGGTTCGCCGGAGCTGGCGCGGCGGCTGACGCGGCCGCAGGATCGGCTGATGCTCAACGAGAAGCACCCCGAAGACGGCGTGTTGCTCAAGGACAACATGGCCGGCGACCGTCGGGTGAAGGTTCACCTGGGCGAAGGCTGGCATGTGCCGCGTGCGATGTTGCCGGTGCAGGAGAAGCGCGCGGTGATGTTGATCGACCCGCCGTTTGAGCAGCTCGATGAGATGCAGCGTTGTGCGGCGTCGCTGAAAGAGGCGATTGGCCGGATGCGCCAAACCGTGGCGGCGATCTGGTACCCGGTGAAGGACCAGCGCATGTTGCGGCGTTTTTATCAGGACCTGGCCGGCACGGGCGCGCCGAAGTTGTTGCGGGTGGAGTTGCTGGTGCATCCGCTGGATACGCCGAATAGCCTGAACGGTTCCGGGTTGGCGATTGCCAATCCGCCGTGGGGGCTGGAAGAGGAATTGCGTGAGTTGCTGCCGTGGTTGTCCAAGAAGCTTGGCCAGACCCAGGGCGGGTGGCAGATGGATTGGTTGATCGCCGAGAGTTGATGGCTGATCAGATGTTTTGATGGCGTCTGATCGGGCGCCTTCGCGGACAAGCCCGCTCCCACAGGTTTTGTGTTTGACCACAATTTTGTGATCGACATAGATCCTGTGGGAGCGGGCTTGCCCGCGATGCTTTCAGGGCCTGAATCAGATCGGGCAGGTCACGCCTGTGCCGCCAATCCCGCAATACCCTTCAGGGTTTTTCGCGAGGTACTGCTGGTGATACGCCTCGGCGAAGTAGACCGTCGGCGCTTCTTCGATTTCGGTGGTGATGGTGCCTTTGCCGGCCTTGGTCAGCTCAGCCTGGAACACTTTCTTGCTGGCTTGGGCCGCGTCCAGTTGGGTCGGGTTGGTGGCGTAGATCACTGAACGATACTGCGTGCCGATGTCATTGCCCTGACGCATGCCCTGAGTCGGGTTGTGCAATTCCCAGAACATCTTCAGCAGCGCTTCGTAGCTGACTTTTGCCGGCTCGTAGACCACGAGCACGACTTCGCTGTGGCCGGTCAGGCCCGAGCAGACTTCTTCATACGTCGGGTTTGGCGTGAAGCCGCCGGCGTAACCCACCACCGTGCTGACCACACCTTCGCGCTGCCAGAACTTGCGTTCCGCGCCCCAGAAGCAGCCCAGGCCGAAGATCGCGAAATCCACGTCCATGGCGAAGGGGCCCAGCAACGGGGCGTCGTGGACGAAGTGTTTTTCCGGCAGGTTCATAGGCGTTTCACGGCCAGGCAGAGCTTGTTCTTTAGTCGGGAGCACGTTTTTGTTCACCAGGATTTCCGAGCGCAGAACCATAATCAGTCCTCTCAGTCAGGTTGAATTGTCAGACACGCAGTTTGCCCGAGTGCAGCCTCGCTGTCAGGCGATTGGGCCACGCGGGTAGCGCTTGAGCTTTTCGATCAGCTCGGTGCCCGGGATCGGTCGGTCGAACAGGTAACCCTGGCCGACGTCGCAGCGGTGGCGGCGCAGGAAAGCCAACTGCTCGGCCGTCTCGATGCCTTCAGCCACGACCTTGAGTTTCAGGTTGTGGGCCATGGCGATCACCGCAGAGGTGATTTCCATGTCGTCCTGGTTGTCCGGGATTTCGTGAATGAAGCTTCGATCGATCTTAATGATGTCGATGGGGAATTTTTTCAAGTAACTGAGCGACGAGTAACCGGTGCCGAAGTCGTCCATGGCCAGGGTCAGGCCCAAGCGCTTGAGCTGGTCGAGCTGCAAGTGGGTGTCTTCGGTGGCTTCCAGCAGCAGGCCTTCGGTCAGTTCCAGCTCCAGCAGGCTCGGCGGCAGCGCTTCTTCCTTGAGGATATTGGCGATCGACGACACCAGGTCCGGGTCGGAGAACTGCTTGGGTGACAGGTTGATCGCCACTTGCAGATTACCCAGGCCAGCGGCGGTCAGGTCTTTGCTCATGCGACAGGCCTGGCGGGCGATCCATTTGCCGATTGGAATGATCAACCCGGTTTCTTCGGCGACGCTGATGAACTGGTCCGGGCGGATCATGCCTTTTTCCGGATGGTTCCAGCGCAGCAGCGCTTCCATGCCCAGCAAGCGGCCGCTGCGCAGGCAGAGCTTGGGCTGGTAGAACACGTCCAGTTCGTTTTGCGTCAGGGCGCGGCGCAGGTTGTTCTCGACGAACAGTTTGTAACTGGCCTCGGCGTTCAGCGCTTCGGTGAACACCTGGACCTGATGCTTGCCGTTGGCCTTGGCCTTGTGCAGCGCGAGGCCGGCGTTACGCATCAGGGTTTGTGGATCGCGCCCGTGCAGCGGCGCGCAAGCCAGGCCCACGGAGCCGGTGACGCTGATCAACTGGTTATCGACGAACATCGGTTTGTCGAGGGTCGCCAGTAGTTGATTGGCGACTTGCTGGCCCATCGCGAGGTCGGTGTTGTCCAGCAGTACGGCAAATTCGTTACTGGCGAAACGCGCCAGGCTGCCGCTCGGGATCAGGCTGTTGCGCAGGCGTCGGGCCAGGCTGATCAGCAGTTTGTCGCCGGTCTGGTGGCCGAGGCTGTCGTTGATCCGCTTGAAGTTGTCGATGTCCACCAGCAGCAGGCTGATGGGGGTATCGCTGTCTCGGGCGAAGCGTTCATCGAGGTTGCGGATAAACGCCGGTCGGTTGCCGAGGTTGGTCAGGTTGTCGGTATAGGCCAGGCGCTCGATGCGTTGCTGGGCGAGCTTGGTCTGGGTGATGTCTTCGTAGATGCCGATGTAATGCGTCAGCTCGCGGTTGTCGCCATATACCTTGGAAATCGACAACTGGCCCCAGTAGGGTTCGAGGTTTTTGCGCCGGCTCTTGAATTCGCCCTGCCAACTGTTGCTCTTGACCAGCGCCGAGGGCGCGTCGAACAGCAGTTCGCTGAGGTTTTCCAGGGCCGGCAGTTCCGACAGTCGCTGGCCGTGGACTTCTTCAGTGGTGTACTGGGTGATCGCGGTGAAGCTCGGGTTGACGTATTCCACCACGCCGTCGCAATTGACCAGCAAAAAGGCGTTGGCGCTTTGCTCGACCGCACGCTGAAACAGGTGCAGGGCGCTGGTGGCGGTGCGGCGATTGTGGTTGTTGATGACCTGGGCGAATTGGTCGGCCAACTCGCCGGCGAAGGCGATTTCGTCGGACTGCCAGGCGCGGGTTGCCCCGATCTGTTCGAGGCAGAGCACGCCGACCACCTGGCCATCGACGCGAATGCTGGCATCGAGCATCGCGTTCACATCGCGAGCGCGCAGGCTTTCGGCCATTTCCCGGGTGCGTGGATCACGAATCGCATTGTGGGCATCGATTGCCCGGCTGCCATGCAGTGCGTCCATGTAATCGGGGAAGCCGCTGACGTCGATCGGCTCCGGGATTACGTATTCCTGAGGGGCGCGGTGATAGGCCGAGATCGGCACCAGCATCGAGCCGTTGAGGTTCCACAGGCTGGCGCAGTCGATTTGGTAGATGTCACAGGCGCTGCGGGTGATCAGTTCGGCGGCTTCTTGCAGGGAATTGCCGGAGCTGTAGCGCTGACGGGTCAGCAGCAGGATCAGGTCTTGCTGGGCGCGCACACGGTCCAGGTGCAACAGCTGTTCCTGTTGGGCTCGCTGATTGAGTTCCAGGGCGATCTGCAGGCGCGAGTTCTGGGTTTCGAGGTCCAGTGCCGGAAGCAGCGGCTCGCCGTCGAACATGCCATCGACGACCAGCAGGTAGCCGCGCAGCAAGTGTCGATTATGTTGTTTGTAGGCTTCGCCCAGTTCCAGCAGGCTCAAGGTGCCTGCGGCTGTGTGCAAGGTGTAGCGGATCAGGTAATGCGGGCTTTCGGTGAGCTGTTGCTGGATCGCGTCATGCAGCTGATAGCGCGCTTCGGGCTCCATCAGGCTGGCGTAGGGCGAACCGACCAGCGCACAGAGCTCCACCGCCGGCAGGCCGAACTGTCGCTCGCAATTGGGATCGAGAAACAGCAGTGCCCAGCTGGGTTCATTCAGCCGTTCGAAACGCAGCATGCCGAGCCGCGAGGGCACGGGCAACTGCGTCACTACCTCGGCCACCATACGGCTGGCGGCATCGGGTTGGCTTTTCATGGAGGGAAACTCGCTTCGAATGTTCTGATCGCGCCGGGCTCTCGCCCTCTTTACTGTTGCCTGCGGCAAGGTTGCATCATTGCGACACCGACTGACAAGAGACATGAAGGCCAAGTGCTATAAGAATATGTCGGCCGACGTGAACATTTCTTCAGTAATGGCTGAAAACTAACGTATTTGGCTGGAAAAAGCGTTGCTGATCGCCAGCAAGCTGGCTCCTGCAGAGGATCGCGTCAATCCTGCAGGAGCCGGCTTGCTGGCGATGTTTTCGGCATCACCGCAACGTAATGCTCGTCAACTGCAAAAATTTGCCATCCCGGTCGTGATAACGGACGCGGATCTGTTCTGTTTCCACAATCAGATGCGCGAAATTGTCCTGGCTGATGACCTGGCTGGTCAGCTCATGCCGAAAATCTCCGGCGACAGTCCGCACCAAAGGCTGATCGAGGATGAAGGTGGAGGCCTTGGCGTAGGGCAGCAGTTTGCTGTTGCACAGCGGCGAGGAGACGATGGTGTGTACCTCGAAGTCCGGGTCTTCGCTGTGGGTCAATCGACTGGTCAGGGAGCCGTGTACATCCCCGGACACGAAGAAGACGTTTTTGATGCGACGTGTACGAATAGTCTCCAGCAACCGCAGGCGTTGTTCCGGAAAGGCTTGCCAGGCGTCATCGCCCAGGCGTTTGCGATCGGGGTAGAACATCACGCTGGTGACCACGAATTTGATCCGGGCCGGGCTGTGGATCAGCCAGTTGCACAGGGCCTGTTCCTGTTCTTCGTCGAGAATGCGCCGGTCGCTGGCCGACAGATTGCGCCGGGTTCGGCTGTCGGTGACAAACCATTCGATATCACCGTGGGTGAATTGATACCAGTAGCGCTCCAGGGGGCGATGGATGTTTCCATCTTCAAGCAACTTATGGGCCGGGCTGTGGCTGGCTTGATATAACTCATAGGCGGCAATGGCATTGTTATAGAGATGGTCGTCGTTTTTGTTTTTATTGGCGGGCCAGTTGTCTTCGATTTCATGGTCGTCGAGGATCATGTAAGTCGGCGTGCCGGACATCAACTTTGCAATGTGCGGCTGGGAGAACGCCATGCGGTACTTGTTAAGTATTTCCTTGTACTCCCGATCAGGGGCGATGATGTTCAAATCATCGATATAAACCTGGTCGCCGGTCATCAACAGGGCGCTGATGGGCGTTTCGGCACGCTGCGCCAGGTTCGTGATGGAGGCAAAGATCCGGTCGCCCCGATGCGGGAATGAAGGCGCACCGACCGTCATCCGCAGGTAACGGCACGAGCCGACGATGTACGCCCGTGGCGCAACGGGATTGTTGGACTGGGTGCTGAAACGGTAGACATCCCGGGGCCATTGCAGCGGCAGTTCCTGAATTGTCTCCACGGTGTGCACCGGGCTCATGGGGCTGAACCAGCCTGCCTGGTATTCGTACTCGGTATCGGCGGTGAGGTCGTTGAGGGCAAAGACGTCGCACATGTCGCGCGCGTTTGTCAGTTGAATGAAAATTCCTTTGGACCAAGGGGTGTCGCCATGGCGTCGATATCGAATTCCACCAAATACCAAAGCATCTTTCTGTAATTCGCCACGTAAAAAGATACGTGCGTGATGAGCTGTAGTGTGGCCAATAATCGGGCCGACTGTAGGTTTAAACATATTCGAATCCATTCGAAGGGGTACTCACTAATGAAGTAAGTTTTCCTAACTTTGCGTCAGTTGTTTGTGTAACTAAGCCTAGTGGCTGAGCGGAAAAAAATATCGTGCTGAAGTGGATTCGAGTTGTGGGTGAACTCAGCCACGGACGTAGGAAAGAGACTTTCTTCCAGGCAAAAAAAGCCCCGCCAAATTGGCGGGGTTGAGGTACGAGCGTGGCGCTCGGAAAACGTGAAACGCGAACGGCCCTCCGGTGAAGGAGGGCCGGCCGGTGTTACAGCAAGATGGTGCGGATGTCCGCCAGCAGGCTGCTCAGACGCTGGGTGAAGCGTGCAGCAGCGGCGCCGTTGATCACTCGGTGATCGTAGGACAGCGACAGTGGCAGCATCAGTTTCGGCTGGAAGGCTTTGCCGTCCCAGACTGGCTGGATGGTTGCCTTGGATACACCGAGGATCGCCACTTCCGGCGCGTTGACGATCGGCGTGAAGCCGGTGCCGCCAATGTGGCCGAGGCTGGAAATGGTGAAGCAGGCGCCTTGCATGTCGTCAGCGGTGAGCTTCTTGTCGCGGGCTTTGGCGGCCAGCGCAGCGGCTTCGGCTGCCAGTTGCAGCAGGCTCTTCTGGTCGACGTTCTTGATGACCGGTACCAGCAGGCCTTCAGGGGTGTCGACGGCGAAGCCGATGTTCACGTACTTCTTGCGGATGATCGCCTTGCCGCTTGGTGCCAGCGAACTGTTGAAGTCCGGCAGTTCCTTGAGCAGGTGCGCGCAGGATTTGAGCAGCAGCGGCAGGATGGTCAGCTTGACGCCGGCCTTCTCTGCAACGGCTTTCTGAGCGATACGGAACGCTTCCAGCTCGGTGATATCAGCCGAGTCGAACTGAGTCACGTGTGGAATGTTCAGCCAGCTGCGGTGCAGGCTCGACGCGCCGATCTGCATCAGGCGAGTCATCGGCACTTCTTCGGTTTCACCGAAGCGACTGAAGTCCACGACCGGAATCGGCGGGATGCCCGCGCCACCGGTTGCGCCTGCAGCAGCGGCCGGTGCTTCCTTGGCCTTCTGCATCATGGCTTTGACGTAAACCTGCACGTCTTCTTTCAGCACGCGACCGTGCGGGCCGCTTGGGCTGACCGCGCTCAGCTCGACGCCGAATTCGCGTGCCAGTTGGCGTACCGCAGGACCTGCGTGCACCTTGGCGCCCGGTTTGGCCGGAGCCGCCGCAGGTGCTGGAGCAGCAGGAGCAGCGGCGGCTGGCGCAGGCGCGCTCGGTGCGGCAGCGGCTGCGGCTGGAGCCGATGCTGGAGCCGGGGCAGCAGCAGGCGCAGCGCCTTTGACTTTCAGCTTCAGGATCAGGTCGCCAGTACCGACTTCGTCATCCAGCTTGATGGAAACGCTTTCCACCACGCCAGCGGCAGGCGATGGAATTTCCATGCTGGCCTTGTCGGATTCCAGGGTGATCAGCGACTGGTCGGCGGTGACGGTATCGCCTGCCTTGACCAGCACTTCGATGATCTTGGCCTTGCCCGACGAACCGATGTCAGGGACGTGAATGTCCTGAACACTGTCGGCAACCGGTGCAGCCGGGGCGGCAGCGGCAGGCGCCGGAGCAGCGGCCGCAGGAGCAGCAGCCTGTGCTGGCGCGGCAGCGGCAGGGGCCGCAGCACCCGCCACTTCCAGTTCCAGTTCCAGGATCAGGTCGCCGGTGCCGACTTCGTCGTTGAGCTTGACGCTGATGCTCTTGACTACGCCAGCGGCAGGCGATGGGATTTCCATGCTGGCCTTGTCGGATTCCAGGGTGATCAGCGACTGATCAGCCTCGACGGTGTCGCCGACCTTGACCTGGATCTCGATGATCTGGGCCTTGCCCGCCGAACCGATGTCCGGCACGTGCACTTGCTGAGCCGAAGCGGTAGCAGGCGCGGCTGCTGGCGCTGGAGCAGCGGCAGGAGCAGCGGCCGGTTTCTCTTCAGCTTTTGCAGCTGGCGCAGCGGCAGCCGCAGGGGCCGCCGTAGCGGCACCTTCGACTTCCAGCTCCAGCAATTCGTCGCCTTCTTTCAGACGATCGCCCAGCTTCACTTTCAGGCTCTTGATGATACCGGCCTTCGGCGCAGGCACTTCCATGCTCGCCTTGTCCGATTCCAGCGTCAGGATGCTCTGGTCGGCTTCGATACGGTCGCCGACCTTTACAAACAGTTCAATTACTTCACCTTCACCGCTGCCGATGTCAGGTACGCGAATGAGTTCGCTCACAGAATCTCTCCTCAGCAGTCCAGTGGGTTGCGTTTTTCCGGGTTGATACCGAACTTGGCGATGGCTTCAGCCACCACTTTAGGTTCGATGTCGCCACGGTCAGCCAATGCTTCCAGGGCTGCCAACACCACGAAATGACGATCGACTTCGAAGAAGTGACGCAGCTTCTTGCGGCTGTCACTGCGGCCGAAACCGTCGGTGCCCAGGACTTTGAATTCCTTGGACGGGACCCACTGACGAATTTGCTCAGCGAACAGCTTCATGTAGTCGGTAGACGCGATGACCGGACCTTTACGGCCGTTCAGGCACTCTTCGACGTAGCTCAGTTTAGGCTTCTGGCCAGGGTGCAGACGGTTGGTGCGCTCGACGGCCAGGCCATCGCGACGCAGTTCGTTGAAGCTGGTAACGCTCCAGACGTCAGCGCCCACGTTGAACTGCTCACGCAGGATCTTCGCCGCTTCACGTACTTCACGCAGGATGGTGCCGGAGCCCATCAGCTGAACGTGGTGCGCCGCTTCGCGGGTGTCTTCTTCGAGCAGGTACATGCCCTTGATGATGCCTTCTTCCACACCGGCCGGCATGGCTGGCTGCTGGTAGGACTCGTTCATCACGGTGATGTAGTAGAAAACGTCCTGCTGCTCTTCGGTCATCTTCTTCATGCCGTCCTGAATGATCACCGCCAGCTCGTAGCCGTAGGTTGGATCAAAGGTGCGGCAGTTCGGGATGGTGGCAGCCAGGATGTGGCTGTGACCGTCTTCGTGTTGCAGGCCTTCGCCGTTCAGCGTGGTCCGGCCGGCGGTGCCGCCGATCAGGAAGCCACGAGTACGGCTGTCGCCGGCAGCCCAGGCCAGGTCGCCGATACGCTGGAAGCCGAACATCGAGTAGAAGATGTAGAACGGCAGCATCGGCTGGTTGTGGCTGGAGTACGAAGTACCGGCAGCGATGAAGGAGCTCATGGCGCCCGCTTCGTTGATGCCTTCTTCGAGGATCTGGCCCTTCTTGTCTTCCTTGTAGAACATCACCTGGTCTTTATCGACTGGCTCGTAGAGCTGGCCGACGGAGGAGTAGATGCCCAACTGACGGAACATGCCTTCCATACCGAAGGTACGGGCTTCGTCCGGGATGATCGGAACGATGCGCGGGCCGATTTCCTTGTCCTTGACCAGCTGCGCGAGGATCCGCACGAAGGCCATGGTGGTGGAGATTTCACGGTCGCCCGAACCGTCAAGGATGGCCTTGAGGGTGTCCAGCGACGGAGTCGGTACGCTGAAGCTCTGCGCGCGGCGCTGTGGCACGAAACCGCCCAGTGCAGTGCGACGCTCGCTCAGGTAGCGGGCTTCGGCGCTGTTCGGTTCCGGTTTGAAGAACGGCAGGTTTTCCAGCTCTTCGTCTTTGACCGGGATGTCGAAGCGGTCGCGGAACAACTTCAGGCTGTCGACATCGACTTTCTTGGTGTTGTGCGCGGTGTTTTTCGCTTCGCCGGCACCGGTGCCATAACCCTTGATGGTCTTGGCCAGGATGACGGTCGGTTGTTCTTTGTGGTTGACCGCTTCGTGGTACGCCGCGTAGACCTTGTACGGGTCGTGGCCGCCACGGTTGAGTTTCCAGATCTCGTCGTCGGACAGATCAGCAACCATCGCCTTGAGTTCTGGCGAGTTGAAGAAGTGTTCACGCACGAACGCGCCGTCTTTGGCTTTGTAGTTCTGGTACTCGCCGTCGATGACTTCGTCCATGCGACGTTGCAGGATACCGTCGACGTCTTTGGCCAGCAGTGGGTCCCAGAAACGGCCCCAGATGACTTTGGTCACGTTCCACTGAGCGCCACGGAACACGCCTTCGAGTTCCTGGATGATCTTGCCGTTGCCGCGAACCGGGCCGTCGAGGCGCTGCAGGTTGCAGTTGATGACGAAGATCAGGTTGTCGAGCTTCTCGCGGCCAGCCAGCGAGATCGCGCCCAGGGATTCCGGCTCGTCGCACTCGCCGTCGCCCAGGAAGCACCAGACTTTCTGCTTGCCTTCCGGGATGAAACCACGGGCTTCCAGGTACTTCATGAAGCGAGCCTGGTAGATCGCCTGGATCGGGCCCAGACCCATGGATACGGTCGGGAACTGCCAGAAATCAGGCATCAGCCAAGGGTGCGGATAGGACGAGAGGCCCTGGCCGTCCACTTCCTGGCGGAAGTTGTTCATCTGGTCTTCGGTGATGCGGCCTTCCATGAACGCGCGGGCATAAACGCCTGGCGAGGTGTGGCCCTGGAAGTAGATCAGGTCGCCGCCGTGTTCGTCGGTCGGGGCCTGGAAGAAATAGTTGAAGCCGATGTCGTACAGGGTGGCGCTGGAGGCGAAGCTGGAGATGTGACCGCCCAGGTCAGAATCTTTCAGGTTCGTACGCATCACCATGGCCATCGCGTTCCAGCGTACCAACGAGCGAATGCGGCGTTCCATGAACAGGTCGCCAGGCATGCGTGCTTCGTGGGTAACGGGAATGGTGTTGCGGTATGGCGTGGTGATGGCGTAAGGCAATTGCGAACCGCTGCGGGTTGCGAGTTCGCCCATACGGGTCATCAGATAATGAGCACGGTCTTCGCCTTCTTTGTCGAGAACCGATTCCAGGGCGTCCAGCCATTCCTGGGTTTCGACGGGATCGAGGTCTTGCATGGCTTGCTCCAGGGCGGAAAGGCTTCCAGAATCGGTTGCCTGAGTTTGCGACTGGCCTTGTGGGCAGACGATATAAATTCTTGGATTGCCGAGAGGTAGGTTCCGGCGGCGTGTAGTTTTACTACAAATCATCGGGCATTTCAGCCTTTCGAATGTATATACGAGTAGTAAAACTACAGATGAGCGGCTTGTGGCCTCCAGCTGCGTTGTGAGAATAATCGTTAAGGTTGGTCTTTTGCCAACCAAAAAAGGTGAAAGCTTGATGCTGTCTACCAAAAATGAAGAAATTTCAGCTATTTCTAACCTTTGTTCGACAGTCGATCACGTAGTGCAATTTGAAAATTCACTACATGCAGCCCTCTACACGCCGATCAAGGATAGACCATGAGCCTCCCTTCGCTTGCCGAACTGCCTGGCATTCTCCTGCCGTTTGTCATCCGTGCCGAGCAGTCGTTCCGTGTAGCGGTCGAGGCGCTCGATGATGATCATGGCCTGTCTTCGTGGACGCCTGAACGCTGGTCGCAGTTCGCCCGCGTCACTGCCGCCAGCGACTTCGTGATTGAACAGAGCGTACGTGACCCTTTGATGTTGCTGGCACTGGTGCAGTCCGGCGAACTGGATCGCGGCTTTGCCCCCGGCGAGTTGTGCGCGCAGATTGCGGCGGCGGTGAATGCCGCGCAGACCGAAGACGAACTCGGCCGCGTCCTGCGTCGCCAGCGCACCCGTCATCAAGTGCGAATCATCTGGCGTGACCTGACCCGTCAGGCCGACCTCATCCAGACCTGCCGCGACCTCTCGGACATGGCCGACGCCAGCATCGATCAGGCTTATCAATGGTTGTACTCGCGCCATTGCCAGCAGTTCGGCGTGCCGACCGGTCGACGCAGCGGCGAGCCGCAGCAGATGGTCATCCTCGGCATGGGCAAGCTCGGCGCGGTCGAGCTCAACCTGTCGTCGGACATCGACCTGATCTTCGCCTACCCCGAGGGTGGCGAAACTGTCGGCGTGAAACGCTCGCTGGATAATCAGGAATTCTTCATCCGCCTCGGTCAGCGCCTGATCAAGGCACTGGACCCGATGACCGTCGACGGTTTTGTGTTCCGCGTGGACATGCGCCTGCGACCTTACGGTTCGGCCGGTGCGTTGGTGCTGAGCTTCAACGCGCTGGAGCAGTATTACCAGGATCAGGGGCGCGACTGGGAGCGCTACGCGATGATCAAGTCGCGGGTGGTGGCCGGCGATCAAGTGGCGGGCGCGCAGCTGCAAGAGATGCTGCGGCCGTTCGTTTACCGGCGTTACCTGGACTTCTCCGCCATCGAAGCGCTGCGCACGATGAAGCAGTTGATCCAGCAGGAAGTCCGGCGCAAGGGCATGGCCGACAACATCAAGCTCGGCTCCGGCGGCATCCGCGAAGTCGAGTTTATCGCCCAGGCATTTCAGCTGATCCACGGCGGCCGCGACCTGAGCCTGCAACAACGTCCTCTATTAAAAGTATTGAGCACCCTGGAAGGTCAGGGTTACTTGCCGCCGGCGGTGGTCAGCGAACTGCGCGAAGGCTACGAATTCCTGCGTTACACCGAGCACGCCATTCAGGCGATTGCAGACCGCCAGACCCAGATGTTGCCGGACGGTGCGCAGGATCAGGCGCGTATTGCCTTTATGTTGGGCTTTGCCGATTGGGACGCCTTTCATGAGCAACTGATGTATTGGCGCGGTCGTGTTGCGTGGCACTTCGGCCAGGTGATCGCCGATCCCGACGAAGAGGAAGGGGCTGAAAGCGAAGTGGTGGTCGGCGGTGAATGGCTGCCACTGTGGGAAGAGGCGCAGGACGAAGAGGCCGCTTGCCGCCAGTTGGAGGAGGGCGGTTTCGTCGATGCCACCAAAGCCCTGAAAGCCCTGGCCAGCCTGCGCAGCAGCCCGCAATTGCGCGCGATGCAGCGTTTGGGGCGCGAACGCCTTGATGCCTTTATTCCACGGTTGCTGGCGCAGGCGGTCGAACACGCCAATCCGGATCTGGTGCTGGAGCGCGTGCTGCCGCTGGTTGAGGCGGTGGCCCGGCGTTCCGCGTATCTGGTGCTGCTGACCGAAAACCCGGGCGCGCTGCGACGCTTGCTGACCTTGTGCGCTGCGAGCCCGTGGATTGCCGAACAGATCACCCGCTTCCCGCTGCTGCTCGACGAATTGCTCAACGAAGGCCGGTTGTTCAAGCCACCCCTGGCGCCGGAACTGGCCGCCGAGTTGCGCGAGCGTCTGACGCGGATTCCCGAGGACGACCTCGAACAGCAAATGGAAGCCCTGCGCCATTTCAAACTGGCGCACCGCTTGCGCGTCGCCGCGTCGGAAATCGCCGGCAGCCTGCCGTTGATGAAAGTCAGCGATTACCTGACCTGGCTCGCCGAAGCGATCCTCGAACAGGTGCTGGCCCTGGCCTGGCGCCAGACTGTGGCCAAATACGGCACGCCGCTGCGCAGTGACGGTACGCTGTGCGATCCGGGCTTTATCATTGTCGGTTACGGGAAAGTCGGCGGGCTGGAATTGGGGCATGGTTCGGACCTGGACCTGGTGTTCATTCACGACGGCGACCCGCAGGCGGAAACCGACGGCCCGAAACCGATTGATGGCGCGCAATTCTTCACCCGGCTCGGGCAGCGGATCATTCACTTGCTCACGGCCCAGACCAACTCCGGTCAGCTGTATGAAGTGGACATGCGCTTGCGACCGTCCGGTGCTTCCGGTCTGTTGGTGAGCTCGCTCGGCGCGTTTGCGCGTTATCAGGAAAACGAAGCCTGGACCTGGGAGCATCAGGCGTTGGTACGGGCGCGGGTACTGGTGGGCAGTCAGGACGTCGGCCACGCGTTCGAGAAGGTTCGCGCGGCGATTTTGGGCAAAGTCCGGGATTTACCGACCTTGCGCCAGGAGGTCAGCGAGATGCGCGCGAAAATGCGCGATAACCTTGGCAGCAAGAGCACCGCAGCGGGCACCGGGGCGAATGCCTTCGAGGCCACGGCGCCGTTCGATCTCAAGCAGGACGCCGGAGGTATCGTCGATATTGAATTTATGGTGCAATACGCGGCCTTGGCGTGGTCCGAAACACACCCGCCATTGCTGCGTTGGACCGACAATATCCGCATTCTGGAAGAGCTGGAACACGAAGGGCTGATGCCCGCCGAAGACGCCAGCCTGTTGCGCGAGGCCTATAAAGCCTACCGCTCCGCCGCGCACCGGCAGGCCTTGCAGAAGGACGCCGGGGTGATACCGGGCGACCAGTTCGTGGACGAACGACGGCAGGTATTGCGGATCTGGCGTGAGTTGGGACTAAGCTGAAACGGATAGTTTGAACAATAGATAACCCACAGTAGATCTGCGTTGTTTTGTAGGTTGAGGCAGCTAAGCTGCACCGCACTGGATGTGCACCAATACCCATGTGGGAGCGGGCTTGCCCGCGATAGCGGAGTGACAGTCGACAGTCATGTTGGATGTGATGATCCCATCGCGAGCAAACAGGCTCCCACAGTGATTATCGAGGCGGGGAGGCGTATGCCTCCCCGGTTCGTTTTTGGAAACCACATGAAAATTCTGATCGTTGGGCCCAGTTGGGTCGGTGACATGGTGATGGCGCAGACACTGTTTCAGTGTCTCAAGCAGCGCCACCCGCAATGCGAAATCGACGTGCTGGCCCCCGAGTGGAGCCGGCCGATTCTTGAGCGCATGCCCGAAGTTCGTCAGGCCTTGAGCTTTCCGCTCGGTCACGGTGCTTTGGAGCTGGCGACGCGTCGGCGTATCGGCAAATCCCTGGTCGGCCAGTACGATCAGGCGATCCTGCTGCCCAATTCCCTGAAGTCGGCGCTGGTGCCATTCTTCGCCGGTATCCCGAAACGCACCGGCTGGCGTGGCGAATTCCGCTACGGTCTGCTCAATGACGTGCGCACGCTGGACAAAGAACGTTATCCGCTGATGATCGAGCGCTTCATGGCGCTGGCGTACGAGCCCGGCCTTGAACTGCCGAAACCCTATCCGCGCCCGACCTTGCAGATCGATCCGGTTACCCGCGAAGCGGCGCTGGCCAAATTCGGCCTGAGCCTCGATCGTCCGGTGTTGGCGCTGTGCCCTGGTGCCGAGTTTGGCGAGTCCAAGCGCTGGCCGTCCGAGCATTACGCCAAGGTCGCCGAAGCGAAGATTCGCGAAGGCTGGCAAGTCTGGTTGTTCGGTTCGAAAAACGATCACGCGGTCGGCGAAGACATTCGTGCGCGGCTGATTCCCGGCCTGCGTGAAGAATCGGTGAACCTCAGCGGCGGCACATCCCTGGCCGAGGCCATCGATCTGCTGTCCTGTGCAGACTCGGTGGTGTCCAACGACTCCGGCCTGATGCACGTCGCCGCGGCGCTGAATCGCCCGTTGGTGGCGGTGTACGGCTCGACGTCGCCGGGCTTCACGCCACCGCTGGCCGAGCACGTCGAGATCGTGCGCCTGGGCATCGAATGCAGCCCGTGCTTCGATCGCACGTGCCGTTTCGGTCATTACAACTGCCTGCGCCAGCTCATGCCGCAAGCGGTGAACGAAGCCTTGCAGCGGTTGCAGGGCACTGTGGTCGAGGTCAAATAGTTTGCGGGTTCTGCTGATCAAGACTTCTTCGCTGGGTGACGTGATTCATGCGTTGCCGGCGCTGACCGACGCGTCCCGGGCAATTCCCGGTATAACGTTCGACTGGGTGGTGGAAGAAGGTTTCGCCGAGATCCCGACGTGGCACCCGGCCGTGGGCAAAGTGATTCCGGTGGCGATCCGCCGCTGGCGCAAGAACATCTGGCAAACCATCAAGAGTGGCGAGTGGAAGCGCTTCAAGCAAAGCGTTCGCGCCACGAAATATGATCTGGTGATTGACGCACAGGGCCTGTTGAAAAGCGCCTTGCTCACACGCTATGTCAAGGCGCCGGTGGCGGGCCTCGATAAAGGTTCGGCACGGGAACCGATCGCTGCGCGTTTCTATGATCGCAAACTGGCGGTTGCCCGTGGCCAGCACGCGGTTGAGCGAGTGCGTCAGTTGTTCGCCATCGCCCTGGGCTACGACCTGCCCAAAGGGTTGGGCGACTACGGCCTGAACGTCGAGCGCCTGGTGGAATTGCCGCGCAAGAACCCTTACGTGCTGTTCCTGCACGGCACCACCTGGGACACCAAGCACTGGCCTGAAGCCTACTGGCGCGAGCTGGCCGAGCGCGTCGGCTACCTGGGCGTCGGCGTGAAGCTGGCGTGGGGCAATCCGGCGGAAAAAGCCCGGGCCGAGCGCATCGCCAAGGACATGCGGCACGTCGAAGTGCTGCCCAAACTGAATCTGGCGGGCATCGGCAAAGTGCTGGCCGGCGCGCAGGCGTGCGTGGCGGTGGACACCGGTCTCGGTCACCTGGCCGCTGCACTGGACGTGCCGACGCTGTCGCTGTTCGGCCCGACCAACCCGGGCCTGACCGGTGCGTACGGCAAGGCGCAGATTCACATCGCCAGCGATTTCCCCTGCGCCCCGTGCCTGCAAAAGAAATGCACCTATCAACCGACGGCCGAAGATGCCCGCCGGTTTGACCTGAAGCGCGAGTGGCCGTTGTGCTTCACGCGTCTGAATCCCGAGCGTGTCGCGACCCGACTGAGCACGTTGTTACTGGCTGAGGAGCTGCGCTGATGCAATTGGCATTCGTCTTGTACAAGTACTTTCCGTTCGGGGGCTTGCAGCGCGACTTCATGCGCATTGCCCTGGAATGTCAGCAGCGCGGTCATCAGATTCGTGTCTACACGCTGATCTGGGAAGGTGAGATCCCACCCGGTTTCGAAGTGCTGGTGGCGCCGGTCAAAGCGTTCTTCAATCATCGACGCAACGAGAAACTCAGCGAGTGGATGGAGGCCGATCTGGCCAAGCGTCCGGTGGACCGTCTGATCGGTTTCAACAAGATGCCGGGCCTGGACGTTTACTACGCCGCCGACGGCTGTTTCGAAGACAAGGCGCAGAATCTGCGCAACTCGCTGTACCGTCGCTGGGGCCGCTACCGGCACTTCGCCGAGTACGAGCGCGCGGTGTTCGCCAGGGACGCCAAGACTGAAGTGTTGATGATCTCCGAAGTCCAGCAGCCGCTGTTCATCAAGCATTACGACACCCCGCTGGAACGTTTCCATTTGCTGCCGCCGGGCATTTCTCAGGATCGCCGCGCGCCACCAAATGCGGCTGAGATTCGTGCCGGGTTCCGTCGTGAATTCAACCTGAAGGACGACGAGTTGCTGCTGGTGCAGATCGGCTCCGGGTTCAAGACCAAAGGCGTGGATCGCAGCCTCAAGGCGCTGGCCGCGTTGCCCGCTGATCTGAAGAAGCGCACCCGGCTGTTTGTAATTGGCCAGGACGACCCCAAGTTATTCCAGGTGCAGAGCGCCGCTTTGGGGCTTGGCGACAATGTGACGTTCCTCAAGGGCCGCAGTGATATCCCGCGTTTTCTGCTCGGCGCCGACCTGTTGATCCACCCGGCGTACAACGAAAACACCGGGACGGTGTTGCTCGAAGCCTTGGTGGCCGGGTTGCCGGTGCTGGTCAGCGCGGTGTGCGGTTACGCCCATTACATCGCCGAGGCGGACGCCGGTCTGGTGCTGGACGAACCCTTCGATCAGGGGCAACTGACGCAATACCTGACCGGTATG
The DNA here is from genome assembly GCF_055803035.1 of Pseudomonas sp. 300. NCBI lineage: Bacteria > Pseudomonadati > Pseudomonadota > Gammaproteobacteria > Pseudomonadales > Pseudomonadaceae > Pseudomonas > Pseudomonas sp. 300. The sequence continues at coordinate 505,639 of NZ_JAVLRV010000001.1, forward strand.
TTGAACGACGCTCAAGCACGAGCGGCCTGGAGCCGCAACGGTCTGGCTTTCGCCGAGACGGCCGACCTCTACAGCATGCCGCAACACGCGGCCGATGTGATTCTGGCGGAGCACGCTTAATGAAGTTGATGCTGGCTGAACCGTTCAAGAGCCTTTGGGCCGGACGCGACCCGTTCGCCGAAGTCGAAGGCCTGCAGGGCGAGGTCTACCGTGAGCTGGAAGCGCGCCGGACCTTGCGCACTGAAGTGAACGGCAACGGTTTTTTCGTGAAGATCCACCGTGGCATTGGCTGGGGCGAAATCTTCAAAAACCTGCTGACCGCCAAACTGCCGGTGCTGGGTGCGGGCCAGGAGTGGAAAGCCATTCAGCGCCTGCAGGAAGTCGGTGTGCCGACCATGACCGCCGTCGCGTACGGTGAAAAGGGCAGCAACCCGGCGGATCAGCATTCGTTCATCGTCACCGAAGAACTGGCGCCGACCATCAGCCTCGAAGACTTCAGCATCGACTGGGTCAAGAACCCGCCCGAGCCAAAGCTCAAGCGTGCGCTGATCGCCGAAGTGGCGCGCATGACCGGCATGATGCACCGCGCCGGGGTCAATCACCGCGACTGCTACATCTGCCACTTCCTGCTGCACACCGACAAACCGGTGACCGCCGACGACTTCAAACTCTCGGTGATCGACCTGCACCGCGCTCAGACCCGCCCGGCAATCACCCAGCGCTGGCGCAACAAGGATCTGGCGGCGCTGTACTTCTCGGCCCTGGACATCGGCTTGACCCGGCGCGACAAATTGCGTTTCCTCAAAGGCTACTTCCAGCAACCGCTGCGCCAGATTCTGTCGGAAGAAGCGGGGCTGCTCGCCTGGCTGGAAGGCAAGGCCAACAAACTCTACGACCGTAAACAGCGATACGGGGATGCGCTCTGATGTCGGGTTGGAACCTGGAACCTGCCTACAGCGATCTGGCCGAAGATTTCGGCAGTCTCGAGGCGGTGTTTGCCTTGCAGGGTGAGCGATTGACTCGCGACCCGCTGTCCGAAGTCATCCGCGTCAATCGCAACGGCGTCAACTATTACGTCAAGCGCTACACCGGCGCGGGCAAGGGCTTGCGCCGCTACCTCGGCAAGCCTCGGGTGAAAATGGAATGGCAGAACCTCAAACGCTTCGCCAAATGGGGCATTCCCACCGCTGAAGTGGTGGCCTGGGGGCTGGAGCGACGCGGTGCCGCCTACGATCGCGGGGCGATGATTACCCGTGAACTGCCGCATACCGAAGACCTGTCTGTCCTGGCGGAGCGGCATGACCCGAAACTGGCGGACCGTGCCTGGGTCGATCATGTCAGTCGGCAATTGGCCGATTACACCCGGACCATGCACGACCACCGCTTCACCCATAACGATCTGAAGTGGCGCAACCTGTTGATCGACGATCAGGCACGTCTGTTCCTGATCGATTGCCCCAACGGCGATTTCTGGCGTGGTTTCTGGCTCAAATACCGTATTACCAAGGATCTGGCGTGCCTGGACAAGGTCGCCAAGTATCAGCTGTCGGCCACTCAGCGCCTGCGCTTTTACCTGCAATACCGCCAGCGGACACGACTCAATGCCGCCGACAAGAAACGGATCCGGCACGTGGTTAGATTTTTTGAGGGGCGCGAATGACTGATTTTCTGGCCGCTGAAGACCGTGCGCTACTGGAGCGCCACGGCCTCGGTACCTTCGATGCACTTTGGGCCAGGCAACTCGATGCCGTGGATGAGCCCAACACCGTGCGCGGTGGCTGGAGCAGTGTGTTTCGACTGGACCTTGAAGGTCACGGCTTCTATCTCAAGCGTCAAAGCAACTACCTGATGCGCACGTTGCATGCGCCGTTTGGCGAGCCCAGTTTTGCCCGGGAATTTCGCAATATCAGTCGTTATGAAAAGCTCGGCATTCCGGCCCTGAAAGCGGCGTTCTTCGGTGAGCGCAAAGTCGAGGGCGAAGTCCGGGCGATTCTGCTGACCCGTGCGCTTGACGGTTGGGATGACCTGGACTCGCTGTTGCGGCGCTGGTCGGAGTTAAGTGGCGCGCAGCATTCGGCGATTTTGCAGGCGTGTGGCGAGCTGGCTCGACGCCTGCACGCAGCGCGTCAGGTTCATGGCTGCTTCTACCCGAAACACATTTTTCTCAAGGCCACCGGCGACGGTTACCAGGCCCAACTGATCGACCTGGAAAAGACCCGGCCGTTGCTGTTGGGGCAGCGTGACCGGGTCAAGGATCTGGAGCCGTTGACGCGGCGGGCGCCCGAGTGGAGCGATGCGCAGCTGCGTGAGTTGCTGGCCGCCTACCTGGGTCAATCGCAGGACAGTTCGCTGATCGATGGCTGGCTGACGCGACTGACCGCGCGGCGCAGCCATAAGGAGGCACACTGATGCGTTTGTCCGAACTGAAAAACGCCGGCCGTAATCCGGCTCTGCCGCTGAGTGTTTCACTGGCCGATGCCGCTGGGCCCGCCGAGTTGCAGTTGCTGAGCCTGCTGCGGGTGTTGCCGGGCCAGCGCTATGTCGGCGCCGGTGTCTGGCGCGGCCGTCCGGTGCTGGCCAAGTTGTTGGTCGGCAGCAAGGCTGCCCGGCATTTCCAGCGTGAACTGGACGGTGTGCGCTTGCTCGCCGCTCAAGGTCTGACCACGCCGCAGCTGCTGGCCGACGGCTTGAAGGATGGCGAGGGTGGCTGGCTGCTGTTCGATTTCCTTGAAGGTGCCGAGAGCCTGGGGGATACCTGGAAACAGGTCGAGCACTTGCCGATGCTGGCGGATGAGCAATCGGCGGTATTGGCCGATGCGCTGGGCGCGATAGGTCAAATGCACCGCAAAGGCCTGTGGCAGGAAGACCTGCACCTGGACAACCTGCTGCGTCAGGGCGGTCGACTGTATTTGATCGATGGCGCCGGGATCTGCAGCGAAACCCCCGGCCAGCCACTGTCTCGGCAGAAAGTCCTGGAAAACCTCGGGGTGTTTTTTGCTCAATTGCCCAAGTCGCTGGAGCCGTTCACCGAAGAATTGCTGGTGTATTACCTGCTGAGCAATGGCGAGCATGCCTTGCCCATGGAGGCGTTGCAGAAGCAGATCGACAAAGTCCGCAGCTGGCGCCTCAAGGACTTTCTGATCAAGGTTGGTCGCGAATGCACGCTGTTCAGCGTGCAGCGCGGGGCCTTCGGGCTGCGGGCGATTCGCCGCGAGGAAGAAGCGGCGATGCTGCCGGTGCTGGAGCAGGCCGATGCGTTGCTCGATCAGGGCCATCTGTACAAGACCGGCGGCGCGGCGAGTGTCGGAAAAGTCGCGGTGGACGGTCGGACTCTGGTGATCAAGCGCTACAACATCAAAGGCTTTGCCCACTGGCTCAAACGCTTCTGGCGCCCAAGCCGTGCCTGGCACTCATGGCGCGAAGGCAATCGGCTGGCGTTCCTCGGTATTGCCACGCCGAAACCGCTGGCCTTGCTGGAAAAACGTTTTCTCTGGTTGCGCAGCCGGGCGTATCTGGTGACCGAGCATTTGCCGGGGCCGGACATTATCGAGCGGTTTGCGCCGTACGTTGAAAGCGGTGAAGCGCCCGAGGCAGAGCTGGCGGCACTGGATCAGTTGTTTGCAGAGCTGATTCGCGAGCGGATCAGTCATGGCGACTTCAAGGGGCACAACCTGTTCTGGCACCACGATCGCTGGGCGCTGATCGACCTCGATTCGATGTGCCAGCATGGCTCGGCCAGCAGCTTTGCCCCAGCGTATGCGCGGGATCGGGCGCGGTTCATGCGCAACTGGCCCGAGAGCAGCGCGCTGTATAAGGTCATTGACCAGCGGCTTCCCAAAGACATCTCCAGCGCTGCCTGAGTCGAACCTTCGGTCCTTTCGCGAGCAGCCAACGAAGATAAGGGACAAGTTCTTGTGAACGGTCCTACACAAACTTGAGAAGCCATGAACTGTGGCCTGACTGACCGCAATGCTAGTTTGCCTGACGTTCATGGAGGGCAAATTTTGACGATTAAAGCGGCTGTTCTGTTCGGCACACTCTCACTGGCGCTATCTGGCTGCGGCACCGCTGTCACGGTCCTGCAAAATGACGAAGATGCGGCGCGTGACCTGCGCAAACAAAAAACCTACTGCCAATCCATCCCGCGTATCTACAGCGGCCTGGCTTACGATTTCTGTGTGTTGAATGCGCCGCCGGATCCCACGGGTTTTCTTGTGCCGCTGGTCTTGCTGGACCTGGCGTTGTCCGGTGCGCTGGACACCGTCGCCTTGCCGTACACGATTTACCGACAGGGGGTCGATGGCAACCTCAGGATTTACTGGCGGCCAGGTCGCGGATGACCCTGGCCGTGCGTCCTGGTCCTGAGCCATGTTTACGCCGCTGATAACCGTAGGGTCATTCCCGGCATGTTTAAGCTATAATCTCGCCCTTTAGCTGTCTCTCGCCCCTTGCGAGGGCACATTAATTTTTGAGGCGCGTTGCGCCTGCATGCAGACTAAAGAGGCTAGACCCCTGTGGCATTGACGATTCTTGGCCTGTCCGGCGCCCTTAGCCATGATCCTTCCGCAGCCTTGTACATCGACGGCAAGCTGGTCGCGGCGGCTGAAGAAGAGCGCTTTGTGCGCGATAAACATGCAAAGAACCGCATGCCTTACGAATCGGCGAAGTTCTGCCTCGAGCAGGCGGGCATCAAACCGTCCGACGTTGACGTGGTTGCGATTCCGTTCGCGCCGATCAGCCTGTTCGGCAAGGCACGCTGGCACTACGCCAAGCGTTACTGGTACGCCCCGGACCGCGTGCTCGATGCGATCCTGATGGGCAACCGTCGCTACAAGCGCTATCGCAACAAGATCGTCTGGTGCCTCGAGCAATTGGGTTTCGATCCGAAGAAAATCAAGATCGAACCCGTCGAGCATCACCTGGCCCACGCCTCCAGCGCTTACCACTGCTCCGGTTTCAAAGAGAAAACCGCGATCCTCGGCATCGACGGCAAGGGTGAGTACGCCACGACCTTCTTCGGTTACGGCGAAAACGGCAAGATCCACAAGATCAAGGAATTCTTCGATCCCGACTCCCTCGGCGGCCTGTACGGTGCGATCACCGAGTTCCTCGGTTTCGAGATGCTCGACGGCGAGTTCAAGGTCATGGGCATGGCGCCGTACGGCGACGCCAGCAAGTACGACTTCTCGCGTCTGGCCTCGTTCGAGAACGGCGAGCTGGTGATCAATACCGACTACGCCAACGTCATCGGCCTGCGTCGCTACAAAGAGAAGGGCAAGGGTTTCTACTTCTCGCCGAAGCTGATCGAGTGGCTGGGGCCGAAGCGCGAAGGCGACATCGCCGACGAGCCCTACATCCACTACGCCGCGAGCATGCAAGCGCTGTTCGAGAAACTGGCGTTGCAGATGATCGACCATTACCTGGGCGACGTGCTCAAGGAAACCGGCAAGCTGGCCTTCGCTGGCGGCTGTGCGTTGAACGTCAAGCTCAACCAGAAAATCATCGCCCGTGATGACGTCAAGGAACTGTTCGTCCAGCCTGCGTCCGGCGATGCCGGCACCGCGGTCGGCGCGGCGGCTTATGTGTCTCACGCTCGTGGCGTGCCGGTCGAGAAGATGGAACACGTCTACCTCGGCCCGTCGTACAGCAACGAAGACGTGCTCGCCGCATGCGCCCGTCACCCGAGCAAGCCGGTATGGCGCAAGCTCGAGAACATGCCGGAAAACATCGCCAAAATCATGGTCGATGGCAACCCGGTCGCCTGGTTCCAGGGGCGTATGGAGTTTGGTCCGCGTGCCTTGGGCGGTCGTTCGATCATCGGTTGCCCGAGCGCGACCGGCGTGGCTGACCGCATCAACCACCAGATCAAGTTCCGCGAGCGCTGGAGGCCTTTCTGCCCGTCGATGCTCGACACCGTCGCACCGCAGATGATCAAGATCGATCACCCCGCGCCATTCATGACCTTCACCTTCGAAGTGGCTGAAGAGTGGAAAACCCGCGTGCCGGAAGTCGTCCATGAAGACGGCACCTCTCGTGCTCAGGTGCTCAAGCGCGAATACAACCCGCGCTACTACGACATGATGAAGGCGCTGGAAGTGCTGACCGGTAACGGCGTATCGCTGAACACCTCGCTCAACCGCCGTGGCGAACCGATGATCTGCTCGCCTACGGATGCCCTGAACATGTTCTTCGGCTCCGACCTGCAGTATCTGATCATGGAAGACATCCTGGTGGTCAAAGAGGGCGCGGACGCATATGACACGCTCGGCTGAACGCCATGTGCTGCAGTTCTGTCACGGCTATGACGGGCCGTTTCTGGACTGCGCCCGGCAGTACGCCAGCCTGTTCGCGGGGACCGGTTATCGAGTGACCACGGTGTTTCTGACCGGGGTTGCAGACAGCGAGGTTGCCGCGGGCTGTGCTTCCGATGAAGTGTTGTTCATGGAATACAGCTCCAAGGCCATTCGTGGCCTGAAGCTGGGTGCCATCCGCGATCTGCGCAAGATCGCCGCTTCGCGCAATTTCAGTTTCTGCATTGCTCATCGTTTCAAGCCGATCTACATCGCCTTGTTGGGCACTTCGTTGCCGGTGATCGGCGTGCATCACGCGTTTGACGACTACAAGCGCGGCACTCGCAAATTCTTTGTGAATTTTTTCCGCAAGCGTTTGAGTCTGCTCGGTGTTTCCGATGCCGTGCGCGACGACATTCGCAGTTGCCTGCCGAATTGGCCGGCCGCACGGATTCAGACACTCTACAACCGGATCAATGTGCAAGCCTTGCAGGACAGTCACGTATCGATTCGCGAAGCCCGGGAAACCCTGGGCTTGTCCATGGATGCATGGATTATCGGCAACGTCGGCAGACTGCATCCGGACAAGGATCAGACCACGTTGCTGCACGGTTTTGCCGCGGCGTTACCGGGCTTGCCAGCTAACAGCCAGTTGGTGATTCTCGGTATCGGTCGGCTGGAGCAGGATCTCAAGGCAACGGCTCGCGAACTGGGGATCGGCGACCGTGTGCTGTTTCTCGGTCAGGTGCCCGAAGCCCGTCGTTACTTCCGAGCCTTCGATGTGTTTGCCTTGAGCTCCGATCACGAGCCGTTCGGCATGGTGCTGCTGGAGGCCATGGCTGCCGGCGTACCGTTGCTCGCGACGGCATGCGGCGGTGCGAAGGAAGTGGTCGAGGGCGTCGGTATTCTCTTTCCGCTGGGCGACGCCGAGCACCTGGCTCAAGGGTTGCAACATCTGGCCGCGATGGATGATCAGCAGCGCCGCCAATGTGCCGAGTTGATGCTAGACCGTTTACGCGAGCGCTTCTCCGACCGCGCGGTACGCGATGCTTTCTGGCATTTACCCGCCGTCACCGAACTGGCGGCGAGGGGTTGATGCTCAACCGATTTCAAGGATGGCGCGAGCGTGGCTGGGCGGTGGTCGATGCCTCGACATACGCCGAGGCCTGGCACCGTTATGGCGGCAGCGTCGCCACTCATCCGATGGTGGTCGAGCGCCTGGCGCAGTTGGCCGATATTCCGGTGCGTTACCTGGCCTGGGCGCCAAAGGGTGAAGTCCAGGCGGCGATTCCAACCTGGGGTCGTGACCTTGCCTTGTCCAAGGACGTGCTCAAGCGCAACGGTAAGAAAGGCCTGTTCGACCTCGGCAATGCGGAGCTCATCCTGCCGGCCGCTGCTGATACGCAAGCGCCCCTGCGCCATCGCGCTCGTTATCTGTCCGCGCTGAATGAAGGCCGCTTCAGCGGTATCAGGCTGCAGGCAGAACAACTGGCCATGGCCCGCACTCCTGAAGAGCTGTCGAAAAAATTTCGCTATAACCAGCGTCGCGAATTGCGTTTGCTGGAAGAGGCGGGCGGCGTGGTGCGGCCGGTCAGCGAGTTTTCCAGCGCCGAACTGGCGGCGATTTACTGCGACTTGTTCCAGCGTCGCTGGGGCTTTCCCGCGACCGGTGCCGAGCGTATGGCCGAGGTGATCGGGTTGTTGCGTGACTTGCTGATCGGCTCGGTGATTTTCCTCAACGATGCGCCGATCGCGATTCAACTGGTCTACCGCGTCGAAGCGCCGCAATGGATCAGTGTCGAATACATTAATGGTGGCGTCGATCCCGAAACCCGTGAATTCAGCCCCGGTAGCGTCTTGAGTTTTCTCAATACCCAAAGTGCCTGGGAGCATGCACGAGTGCTGGACAAGCCCCTGCGCTTCTCCTTCGGTCGCGCCGATCGTGAATACAAGGATCGCTGGTGCAATCCTGTGCCAGTCTTCACCGTATGAGCGAACCTATGAGTCGAAAACAGCAATTGCTCAAGCGCCACCGGCGCAACAAACGTATCGGCCTGCTGATCGCCTTGGTGCTGTTGGTCGTCATCGGCGTGCTGGTGGCCTGGTGGCTACCGCTGGTGCTGGCGGTGCTGGGCTGGATCGCTCACGAAGCCTGGTTCGCCGATCATTTGTTCTATTCGCCCAAGGACGATTACGCTTACAACTTCCCGCCTTACACCCCGCAACCCAAGATTCACCTGGACGGCGAGCGTTTGCGCCTGGATGACGGCGTCATGCTGGTGGACGACGCTACGCTGGTATTGGCCCTTCGGATCAAGAGCACCTGGCTGGGGCGCTTTCTCGACCCGGCTGTCGAATTGTCAGGGGGCGATAATCCCGATAGGCAAACCTTCGAGCGTGGGGCCAACGGGCTGCGTTACCTCAATCTCAGTGGTCAGGCGCAAGTGCTGTCGCGAGGCGAGTTGCGTCTGCGAGGACGTTTTTGCCGAGTGCTGGGCGAACCCGTGCTCTGGGCATTCGAACAGCCGGATTACCGCCGTCAGCGGGTGATGGTCATCGCGCCACACGCCGACGACGCCGAGCTGGCGGCTTATGGTTTGTACAGTCAGGCCGACGAAGCCTGGATAGTCACCCTCACCGCCGGCGAAATCGAAGCGGAACATTATCAGCAGATCGGCCTGAACAAGGTCGAAGCAGCTCGCCTCAAGGGGCGGCTGCGGGCGTGGGACAGCATCGCCGTGCCACGCTGGGCCGGGGTGCCCGAAGCCCATTGCGTGCAGTTGGGCTATTTCTGCCTGCAACTGGCAGCGATGCAGGCAGCACCGTCCCGGCCGGTGGGTTCACGGGAAGCGGAGATGGACGACACCCGCTTGTTCCGCCAGTTGAATCCCTTTGCACTACCGGGCGACGCCGATGGTGCACCGACCTGGAACAACCTGTTGGCCGACCTGCGCGAACTGCTGCTGCGGGCCCGCCCTGAAGTGATCGTGTTGCCGCACCCGACGCTCGATCCGCACCCGGATCACATCTGCGCCCAACAAGCGATCCTTGAAGCACTGCGAGGCCTGGCGTGGCAGCCGACCACGTTGCTCGGTTATGCCAACCATTTGCATGACAACGATCGCTGGCCCATGGGAGATGCCGGCCATGGTATCGCGCTGCCGCCAGCCTTCGATTCGTCGGTGCCGATGCAGCCTTACTGCCTTCCGGTTCCCCCGGCACTTCAGCGTGATAAAGCCATGGCGCTGGGTATGATGCACGACCTGCAGCCGCGCATGCCATTGAAGCGGCGCCTGCGTCGGTTGATACAGTGGCTCCTGGCCAGTAGAGTGCCGCCTCTCTATGGCGAGAATGAATTCTTTCGCAAGGCGGTCAGACGCCAGGAACTGTTCTGGCTTCTGAAGCATGGCGAAACCCCTGTGAAGCAGAATTGAAGTACAACTCTGCCTAGCATGGCAGCGCCTCCCAGCATTGACAGCGAGTTATCCGTGATTAATCCATGCCCGCGTATTTTGTTTCTGATGCCTTATTTCGGCAGCTGGCCCTTCTGGATGCCGTTTTTTCTGGAGAGCTGCCGTCGCAATCCCGACATCGACTGGTTGTTCTTCACAGACTGCGGCGTTCCCGAGAATCTACCGCCCAACGTGACCGTCGAATGCATGATGTTCAGCGATTACTGTGGGTTGGTGTCCCAGCGGCTGGGTATCGACTTTGCGCCGACTCAGGCTTACAAGTTGTGCGACATCAGGCCCGCGTTCGGTCTGATCCATGCAGACCGCCTGGAGGGCTATGATTTCTGGGCGTTCGGCGATATCGACCTGGTGTACGGCGACCTGCGCAGCTACTTCACTGCCGATCGGCTTGCTTCCTACGACCTGTACTCCACCCACGAACGGCGAGTGGCCGGGCATCTTTGCCTGATCAGAAACACCGCCCGCAAGCGTGAGTTGTTCAGGCAGATCAAGGATTGGGAAGCGCGGTTCACGGACCAGAAGCATCACGCGCTGGACGAGGGCGCATTCAGTCGAATCTTTCTCTGGCGCAAGAATTTTCCCGAGCCCTTGTTCAAACTGGTGGGCAAGTTCAACCCGTGGCGTCGACGTAGCGAATTCACCGAGGCGTACAGTACGCCGGGTGGTTGCATCAAGTGGCATGACGGGACCGAGAATTTCCCGCACCAATGGCATTGGCGCGACGGCCATTTGACCAATGATCGCGATGGCGATCGCCGGTTTCCGTATTTCCATTTCGTTTGCTGGAAGCGCAACGAGTGGCCACGGTTGCCTCAACCCGATCCGGTGGAGATCAAGCGCCTCGCCGCTGAACCCGCCTGGGTCATCGACGCGACTGGTTTTCACCGGGGAGAGTTATGAGTCAACGGTCAAAGGTTCTGCAGTTGCAGCCTGACTACAATGTCAAAGCCCATGACTTTGCCGACCTGGCGGAGCAGATCGTCAAGGCTTTGCCGGATGATCGCTATGAGGTGACCGCCGCGTTTTTGCGGGGCAAGCCAGGGCCGGGCGAGGCGGTGAGCCGTGCCGGGCGTTCCGTTTATTTCGAGTTTTCCGACAAATCGCTCAAGGGCATGCGCCTGCGCGCCATGTGGCGGCTGTATCAGTTTTGCCGCAAAGAAAAATTCGATGTAGTGATTTGCAACCGCTTCAAGCCGGTCAACATGATGCTGACGCTCAACCGCTGGTTGAAAGTGCCGTTGTGCATCGGCATCTCCCACGGCTTTGGCGAGTACGACCGATTGTACCGACGTCGCCAGACCCAGCGCCTGATCGATAGTCACTGGCGTTTTGTCGGGGTATCGCCGGCGGTCAAGCAGTATTTGCTGGACTGCGACTGCGGGTTCACCGATCAAAACACTTACGCCATTACCAATGCGATCGACATCGAACAGGCCGAAGGTTTGCAACACAGTCGCGAACGGGCCCGTGAACTGCTCGGTATTGATCCGTCGGTGCGACTGATCGGTGCATTGGGCCGTTTGGTGCCGGTCAAGGGGCACACTTACCTGTTGCAGGCGTTTGCGGCCCTCAAGGACAAGTACCCGAATACCCATTTGGCGATCATCGGTGCGGGCCGCGAAGAGTCGCGCCTGACCGCCGAGATAGAGCGTCTGGGCCTGAGCGGGCGTGCGCATCTGCTGGGCTTCAAGGAAAACGCCTTGCAGTACGTTCGCGCCTTTGACATCTGGACCATGCCATCGCTGGCCGAAGGTCTCGGGCTGGCATTGCTCGAGGGCATGAGCGGTCATCTTCCGGTCATCGCTTCCAACGTGCCGGCGATGCTGCCGTTGATTCAGGGCGCGGGCGGTCTGGCGATTACGCCGAAGGATGTGCCGAGCCTGGTTGCGGCACTGGATACTTACCTCGAGCTACCGGATGACGCGCTCAAGGCCAAGGGCGAACAAGCCTACCGGTATCTCCAGGAACAACACGATATCGAGGTGTTCCGCCAGGAATACCTGAACCTGATCGACTCCGGCTTGAGCAAGGCCCGCAAGGAAGAATCATGAGCGACGCACAACCCATCGTCACGGTCATCATCGCGTCGTATAACCACGGTCGTTACATTGAGGAGAGCATTCTCAGCGTCCTCAACCAGACCTATTCGAACATCGAGTTACTGGTGGTCGATGATGGTTCCAGCGATGACAGTGTCGAGCGGATCAACGTCTTGCAGGCGCAACACGGCTTTGATTTCCGTGTTCAGCAGAATCAGGGGCTGACCAATACTCTCAACGGTGCCATAGCGCGCGCAAAGGGCAGCCTGATAGTGCCTTTCGGTTCCGATGACATCATGCTGCCCGAGCGCATCGCCACGCAGGTCGCGCACATGGATGGCAAGCCCGAGGTCGGCATCTGCGCCGGCAATATCGAGCTGATGGACGCTGACGGCATTGCGTACCCGGAGTCGCGCCAGCGCCGGGACGTACCGTTCCGCCGTCTGGACTTCGATGACATGTTCCTCGAGCGCAAGCCCTATCCGCCGGCACCGACCCTGATGATCCGTCGCGAGGCGCTGGACAAGGTCGGCGGGTTCGATCCGACTATTCGCCTGGAAGATTTGCTGATCGAGCTGAAAGTGACCCATGCCGGCTACTTCATTGATGGCTTGAACGTGCTGATGGCGCGCTATCGCAAACACGCCACCAACTCCTACAAGAACCACCGCTTCATGATCGACAACATCCTGCGTACCTATGCGCTGTTCAGTGATCACCCGCTGTACGAGCATGTGCGCTACAAGTTTCTCAGTTCGATGTTCCTGAAGACCGCCAATCGAGACCGCAAGCTGGCGCGGGAGCTTCTGGCGCAGATTCCGTTTCGGGCGTGGAACAAGAAGACCTGGCGTGGTCTGGGGCGCTTGTATTTCTCGCCTCTGGAAAAGGATTGAGCCATCGGCTCAATCCGGGCCTCGGTCCGCTGTGCCAGGACGGGCCAAACTAAAAGAGCAGCCGAGGCTGCTCTTTTACGTTGCGCTTCGCTAATCAATGAACCTGTGCAGTTGAGCTCGCAGCCAGCACTTGCTTGTGCAGGGTATCCACCGCAGATTTCGATGCTGTGACGGCATACCCTTGCAGCAATGCCTGGAAATGATCCTCGAACAACCAGCGTCGATCAACGGTGTATCGCTGCATATGGCGCAGGTTGCGCTGACGCAGGGACAGGCTCAGCGACGACGGGTAGATGCGCATGTCCGCCACGTCGATCAGGCCAAATTCGCCATCCTCCAGCACCAGCACATTGCCCAGATGCAGGGAGCGGAAATACACCCCTTGCTCGTGCAGTTGCGCCATGAATTTACCGAAGCGTTCCACCAGTGCCTCACGCACGTCCGGCGCCGTGATCGCTTGCAGGACCTGACGCAGCGTGTTGCCGGGCAGAGGCGTGTAGTGCACGGCGGAGCTGCCGTCCCTGAGGCGGTACAGATTCAGAATCGGCGGCGTCGGGATGCCCATGCGGCGCAGTCGCTCGCTGTTGATGGCAAAGCGTTCTGAATACGGATCGAAGCTGCCCGAGGTGTACCAACGACGACGGCGGAACAGCTTGAGGAAGCTGCCATCGAGCAGGCGCAGAACTTTGGGGCCCAAACCATCTTCCTCGATCACCTGGGCGTTGGCCGTCAGTTTTTCCAGGGCTGCCTGCGACAGTTGCTTGATCGGCATGGCCAGCAGGCGACTAGCGCGTTGGTTGATACTCAGTGCAGCGATCAGTGCCAAGGGAATCCACAGCAGGAACCAGTGCTCCTTGGGGCGCGAAATGATCCCGCCGCCTTCGGTCAGTCCCGCTCCGATACCGAACACCAGCCAGGTCGAGGCGATGATGAACAGCGGTTGCACGCGATGGCGCCAGCTGCTCAGCAGGCCCCAGGCCTGGAAGAACAGCCACGGGATAAAACCGAAGATACCGACATAGTAGAGAACGCCTAACGCGAAACTGTGGGGCTCTGCTAGCGTGTAGCCCAAGCCCACATCAATGTCCATGCTGGCGTCGTAGCCATGGCCGATCCAGGGGTGTTCAGCTATTTTTTGCAGGACCATCTGCCAGATTTCAAAACGATAGGAATCACCTCGTTCGAAAATCATGTGCGAGAAAAGCGCAATCACTGACGCTCCGCCGACGAGTATGATGCCCAGCAATACGATGGACCGGCGATTCCAGCAGATGAAGCCCAGCCACAGCACGGCCAGTGTCAGAGCCACCAGCGGAGTCCGGGACCCGGTAGCGATTACCGCGATGAACATGATCACCATTGCCGGGATGCTTAACCAGAGTATCTGCGGGCGCTTGCAGGTCATGCTCAGGCTCAGCCAATAGGCGCAGAAGAAGCCGAACAAGTGCGAGCTCAACAACGGATTGTCGAACGCGCCGCCACCAATCAGGCGCTGGCCCGGCTCATAGATGTGGGCAAACACGTACAGGTTGTAGACCGACGCAATCAGCCCGACCATAGCGGCGCTGAACAGCAGTGGCTGGACAATCTCGCTGCGGTAGCGCACCAGCAGATAGCACCCGACGAACAGCATCAGCGTGTGGAGCGGGGGCTTGAACTTGCCGGAAAACCCGTCATCGCCCGGGCTCCAGCACAAACTCAACAGCGCCCACCCGGCGAATAGCAGCATCGCAATGAAGATCGGCTCGCGCAGCAACTCTTTGAGCTCACGCGGTCGCAGGCAAAGCGCAATCAGCGCTGGAATGCTGAACAAACCGTAGTAGAGCTTATGAAACGGACTGCGGTCCGGCAGGAAGAACAGCGAGCACAGAAGCAAAAAATAGCCGAGTGGAAGCATCCACAGGCAAATGAAATCGAAGACTCGATTGGACGTACTGTTGAAACCACTGACTTGCATGCTGAAAAATTCAATCCTGAAGTTGATCGGCCATTCCGGTGATGGCTATATGATACCGTTGGCGCCGTCTAACAATAACAGCCTTTATGCGATTGCCAGAACCCAGAGGAAGCTGTGCTAAAGTCAGCGTCCTTTTTATCGACATTCGCGTGATATGACCGACTCCAGTCTCTCCGCAAGCCCCTCGAGCTTGAAAATCTACTTCCGTCTGCTCGGTTATGTCCGGCCGTACATCAGCCTGTTCCTGATCAGCATCGTCGGTTTTCTGATTTTCGCTTCGACGCAGCCAATGCTCGGCTACATCCTCAAGTACTTCGTCGACGGCCTCTCGAATCCTGAAGCGGTACTGTTTCCCAGCGTGCCTTACCTGCGCGACTTGCAACTGCTGCAAGCGGTCCCGTTACTGATCATCCTGATCGCTGCCTGGCAGGGGTTGGGATCTTATCTGGGTAACTACTTTCTGGCCAAGGTTTCCCTCGGGCTGGTTCATGACCTGCGAGTACAGCTGTTCAACAACCTGCTGGTTTTGCCCAATCGGTATTTCGACAAGCATAACTCGGGGCATTTGATTTCGCGTATCACCTTCAACGTCACCATGGTCACCGGGGCGGCCACAGATGCGATCAAGGTCGTAATCCGTGAAGGCATGACGGTGATCTTCCTGTTCGCCTCGCTACTGTTCATGAATTGGAAACTGACGCTGGTCATGGTGGCGATCCTGCCGTTGATCGCCGTGATGGTCCGTACCGCGAGCAAGAAATTCCGCAAACAGAGCAAGAAAATCCAGGCGGCCATGGGTGACGTGACACATGTGGCGTCGGAAACCATCCAGGGTTATCGCGTGGTGCGCAGTTTCGGCGGCGAAGTCTACGAAGAAAAACGCTTCTTCAATGCCAGCCAGGGCAACACCGACAAACAATTGCGCATGACCCGTACCGGCGCTATCTATACGCCGCTGCTTCAGTTGGTGATCTACAGCGCCATGGCCGTGCTGATGTTCCTGGTTCTTTTCCTGCGTGGCGATGCGTCCGCCGGTGACATGGTGGCCTACATCACCCTGGCAGGCCTGCTGCCCAAGCCGATCCGTCAATTGTCCGAAGTCAGCTCGACCATTCAAAAAGGCGTGGCCGGTGCCGAAAGTATTTTCGAGCAACTGGACGTTGAGCCGGAAGTCGATAGCGGCACCGTCGAACGCGATGCCGTGACCGGGCGCCTGGAGGTGCGGCATTTGAGCTTCACCTATCCTGGCACCGAACGTCAGGTACTAGACGACATCAGTTTCTCGGTCGAACCTGGGCAAATGGTGGCGCTGGTCGGGCGTTCGGGCAGTGGCAAGTCGACCCTGGCCAACCTGATTCCGCGTTTCTATCACCATGACAAGGGCGAGATCCTGATCGATGGCGTCGAAGTGGAACAGTACAAGCTGCTGAACCTGCGCAAGCACATCGCCCAGGTCACCCAGCATGTGACGTTGTTCAGCGATACCGTGGCCAACAACATCGCGTACGGCGATCTGGCCGGTGCGCCCCGTGAAGACATCGAAAAAGCGGCGAAAGACGCTTATGCGATGGATTTCATCGCACAGCTGCCCGAAGGCCTGGACACTCAGGTCGGCGAAAACGGCGTATTGCTTTCTGGTGGCCAGCGCCAGCGTCTGGCGATTGCCCGGGCCCTGTTGAAGAACGCACCTTTGCTGATTCTCGACGAAGCCACTTCGGCACTGGACACCGAATCGGAGCGGCATATCCAGGCGGCCCTGGATCAAGTGATGAAAGGGCGGACGACCCTGGTGATTGCTCACCGTCTGTCGACCATAGAAAAGGCCGATTTGATCCTGGTCATGGATCAGGGTCGGATCGTCGAGCGCGGCACGCATGCCGAACTGTTGGCGCAAAACGGCTATTACGCCCGCCTGAACGCCATGGGCCTCGATGCCCCGGCTGGAGACATCGCCTGATTCCTGTCGGCGTTCATTTGTCATGAACGATTAAAAAAATCGCAGTCTGTCGTTTTAGAACGTGTACAGGCTGCGATTTTTTTTGCTTTTGGCACCCTCGTTCATGCCATGCGCAAGCCCTGCGCCAACCCTGTGCTAATATCCCGCCCTTGTTCATTTTGTATGTGGGTTGCTCCATGAAGTTGTCCATGCCGCGATTCGATCAAGCCCCTGTATTGGTGGTCGGCGATGTCATGCTCGACCGCTACTGGCATGGTGGTACCTCACGGATTTCCCCTGAGGCGCCGGTACCGGTGGTCAAGGTCGAGCAAATCGAGGACCGCCCGGGCGGTGCCGCTAACGTTGCCCTGAACATTGCCGCGCTCGGCGCACCGGCCTCGCTGGTCGGCGTGACCGGCGACGACGAAGCTGCCGACAGCCTGGCCAACAGCCTCAAGGGTGCTGGTGTGCGCGCATTGTTCCAGCGTATTGCGCACCAGCCGACCATCGTCAAGTTGCGGGTCATGAGCCGGCACCAGCAGTTGCTGCGTATCGACTTCGAAGAACCCTTTGCCACCGACGCCTTGGCGCTGGGCGAGCAAGTTGACGAGTTGCTTGAAGGCATCAAGGTGCTGGTGCTGTCCGACTACGGCAAAGGCGCGCTGAAAAATCATCAGGTGCTGATCCAGGCTGCCCGTGCCCGTGGTATTCCGGTGCTGGCCGATCCCAAGGGCAAGGATTTCTCGATCTACCGGGGCGCGAGCCTGATAACCCCGAACCTCAGTGAATTCGAAACGATCGTTGGCGGTTGCGTCGATGAGCACGAACTGGTGAGCAAGGGCGCGAAACTGATGCACGACCTGGACCTCGGGGCCTTGCTGGTGACCCGTGGCGAGCATGGCATGACCTTGTTGCGCCCGGATCATCCGGCCTTGCACCTGCCGGCTCGGGCCCGTGAAGTGTTCGACGTGACCGGTGCTGGCGACACGGTGATTTCCACTCTGGCAGCCGCGATCGCTGCTGGCGAAGAGTTGCCCCACGCGGTGGCGTTGGCCAACCTGGCGGCTGGCATCGTAGTCGGCAAGCTCGGTACGGCGGCCATCAGCGCTCCGGAGCTGCGTCGTGCCATTCAGCGTGAGGAAGGTTCCGAACGTGGTGTATTGGGCCTGGAGCAACTGCTGCTGGCAGTTGACGATGCACGTGCGCACAAAGAGAAGATCGTTTTCACTAACGGTTGTTTCGACATTTTGCATGCCGGTCATGTGACCTACCTCGAGCAGGCGCGGGCCCAAGGGGATCGCTTGATCGTCGCGGTCAACGACGATGCATCGGTAAGTCGTCTGAAAGGGCCGGGACGTCCGATCAACAGCGTCGATCGTCGCATGGCTGTGCTGGCAGGGCTGGGTGCGGTGGATTGGGTGATCAGTTTCCCTGAAGGCACTCCTGAAAACCTGCTGCGCGAGGTCAAGCCGGACGTGCTGGTCAAGGGGGGTGATTACGGGATCGATCAAGTGGTGGGTGCCGACATCGTGACGACTTACGGCGGTACCGTGAAGGTGCTGGGATTGGTGGAAAACAGCTCGACGACAGCGATTGTCGAGAAGATTCGCAACCGTTGATGAGTCTAGTGACTCCCGTGTCATACGGCGTATGAACGGGTTTTTATTGTGAGGATATTACCTTCCCTGAGGATTTTGGTGGGTATGACCCGATGCGCTTGCCTGCTTTGTCTCGTGGTAAATGATTTATGAAAGTCATGCTCCTGGTGATGGACGAGCAACGTGTGATTCTGGATCGACTGTATGAAATCGTGCAGCAGAACTGCGACGAGTGTGTTGTTTATCGCCTGAGCAAAAAGCAGCAAATGAAGCTGGGGCCGTTTCTCGCCTCCGTCAATTACCAGAACTTTCACCGGGTTGTGATCTTCTCCAGGGTAAAGCGCCTCGTCCCTCAACTTAGGGTCCTGAAATGTATTCCGGGCCTGGTGTTTCTCGAGCATGACGCTTATCAGAACTACATGCCCGAGAGTAAATACCTGCGGGTTTACTCGCGTCTATACAGTCGTCTGCCAAGCTCTCGTGCGCTGGTTTCCGGGGCTGTCGTTGCACGTCGGCTGCAAGCAGAGAACATTGATGCAGTGTTCGTTTCGAAGGGATATGACGAACAAATGCTGCAAAACACCAACAGCGTTCGGGACATCCCGGTGGCTTTTCTGGGCAGTTTGAAAAGTACTGAATACGCGCAACGCAGGGCACTTCTGGAGTCCCTTTCCCGGCGGACCGGCATGTTGGTGGGTCGCACTAATTCGGGTGCCGAATATCTGGAAATGCTCAATCGCGTCAAGATTTTTGTGAGCGCCGATATCGGCATGAATGAATTCATGATCAAAAACTTCGAAGCGATGGCGTGTGGCTGCGTATTGCTGGCCTGGAGCCAGGGTGAAGAAGACCAATTGCTGGGCTTCCGGGATATGCACAATACGGTTTTCTATCGCTCCGAAGATGAGGCCGTGGAAAAACTCCAGCTGTTGCAGAGTGACCCGTTGCTGACCGCTCGCATTGCCAGTAACGGCCAGGCGTTCGCCGAGAGCCAGTATTCCTTTGCTCGTGTGGGGCGCACGCTCGCTGCCGAGATTCAGCGTGAAATGCGTCCCTGGCGGCCGCCATCAATGTTCACTCGCCTGTGGGTAAAGTTGCGTTACGGTATGCAGGTTCCAGAGTAGCCATGGAAAGTCAACCGCCTCAAACCGATCAACCAATGGCGCTGGATGCACTGCCTGGTGGTCATCAATCTGTTTCGGGCGGGCTGCCACAGGAACTGAAGGAGTGCCTGCGCAGGGCCCCCCGGGTTCTGCTGGTTGCCAACAATCCGGCCATTACACGGGACGATTTCCAGGCGCTGAACATCGGCGCCGATGATGTCGTCGTCAGCTTCAACAACTGTGTCCTGGCGCCGCTGCTTTCCCCGCAAAGCGTCAATCTCTTCGTGCATGGTTTCAATGCGCCGGACGCTTACTTTTTTGGCCTTCCCTACGGTCCGGAAGTGCAGGGGCTGTTCAGTCAGACTGACACGCGGTGTTTCACGATGTTGGTGGGATGCACTGGGGCCATGTGCCCCTTGCCAGAGGTGGCGCTTTATTGGGAGCGTATTCCGTTACCGGCATTGTGGAACTATCCGGTCGATCGCCCGGGCGGCAAACGCTATGTCGGCCCCTCCACCGGTTTCAATGCGCTGGTGTTGTTCGACTGGCTGCGCGGACAGGCAGGATATGACTATCAGCTCATGACCCTGGGTTTTTCCAACGAAGCGGGGAAACGCTGGAGCGGGCATGCCTGGGATTATGAACGGGACTGGCTGCAAAAATCAGACGTCATCGTGATACCTCTGCGGCGTCGCCATTGGTGGCAGAAATTGTTTCGTCGTGGCTGACTTGTCGCCGGGTGCCCGCGGGCGCCGCAAGATAAGCCCGATTATTTTTCGAGGGGGGCTGTAGTGTTGAATATTGCGGTGGCTTTTTTTGGTATCCCGAGAAACTCGCAGATCTGTTTTCCTTCCATTCAAGCAAACGTCTTGGCGCTGCTTCCTTCCGACAGCAACGTAAAATGCTTTCACCACCTGTATAAAATCGACGAAGTGCAGAACTCGCGCTCGGGTGAGCAAGGTGAGCTGAAGGCTGACAACTACGAGCCCTTCGAAACCATGACCGGGCAACTGACCTCGACCGAGGGGGTGTTGGAGCGCTGGAACTTTGAACAAGTGAAAGCGCTGGGCGACACCTGGGCTGATGATTACGCCTCACTCAGAAACCTGATCTATCAACTCAATTCGCTGCACATCGTCACGACCATGATGGAATCTTTCAATCCCGATTTCGTCGTCTTTGTGCGGCCGGACAATTTCTTTCACTCACCGCTTCCCGCTTATGTGTTCAAGCATGCCGAAGCCCGGCGGCTCAATACTTATATTCCCGACTGGCAGTGGTGGGGCGGGTTGAATGATCGTTTCGCCATTTGTGGTCGCGACACCTACGTCGCGTACGGCAAAAGGATCGAGCGCATTTTTGATTTCAGTGAAGTGACGGGAAGGAAGTTGCATTCCGAGCGGCTGCTCAAATTTGCATTGCAACAGGCAGGGGTGAAGATCTGCACCCTGGAGACCAAGGCTTCGCGTGTTCGTATCAACGGAGCCTTTGCCGAAGAGTCGTTTTCACCCAAGCGCGGCATGGGCAAGCGCGAGAATCGCTATTTCCATTTTTTTGCGCAGTTGCGCACCTTCATGGACAAGCAACGAGCGGGTTAGATCGAACCTGATTTATTTGCGCAAACTTCCACTGACCAGTCGAACCAGTCGCAGGGCCTTTACGCTCAGTTTCTTCAGCCCCCGTCGCGGGGCTTTTGGTGCTTCCAGCCCTTGTTGTGCAACCCAGTCCTTCCAGCGAATACGCTCCTCGCGGACAGTCCAGCCTTCCTGGATAGCAAAGCTCTCAGCCAGGTACAGTCCACGGGTACTGGCGGGTAAAAGTTTGTCACGCTTGAGCGTGTACAACTCGGGCCGCGGGACGCCATCTTCCAGAGGCATCAAGTACAGATCCGGACGCTTGCGGTCGAGCCGGGCCACCAGTTGATCGCCTTCCAGCCGCTCGTCGACATGAAACAGGCTCAGGGATTTGGCTTCCTTGGGTACGTCCAGGCGCAAGTCATAGATCAGTTGCAACGACGCTGTCGGCAGATGCACGTAGGCCCGTGGGCGTTCGATCAGTTGCATGTTGGCGCAGCGCACCGGCCGCGCCGAGCCGGATAGCGGCGTCAGCCGAAACGGCAACGCTTCGCGATAATGCAGTGCGGACGAGTAGGGCGCAGGCAGCCAAGTGTCGTTGAAACGCCCGCCTAGCCAGCCTTCCGGCGTCTCTAGCAGGCATTCTTCGGCAATCTCCTGAATCGCCGTGTGCAGCGGCAGGTTCAGTTCGTGGGCCGGCACGTAACCGGAGATCAGCTTGAGCACCACATCGCCACGGTCTTGCCGACGCTGGCGTACCAACACCCAATAATCGCGATTCTGCCAATGCAGGGTCAGACGCACCGAAACCCCGAGATTGGCCAGCTCCACGGCGAACCGTTCGCTGTCAGCCACCGCCACCGGGCGACGACGTTGCAAGGTCTGGGAAAAATTCAGCGGCATCCCGACGCTCTGATAACTCAAGCCTTCGGGAGTCGCTTCGACGAATAACGGCAGGGTCTTGAAGTTGCTCGGATTCTTTCTAATGAGCGTACGCGGCATGTCGGCTCCTGCTTAAGGCCGCATGGGCGGCATCAGTTTCTACGTAGGACCTGGGCAACGGTCGCGACGTTGTGGGCGAGGTGCAGCGGATTGATGGTCCCGACAATAGCACTGGCCACACCCGGATGTTCAAACAACAGCTCGAAACTGGCGCGCACCGGATCCACGCCTGGACTCAGGCAGACATGACCGCTGGCGAGAGCTTTTTTGACCAGGATGGCTTTGCCGTGTGCAGCAGCATAGTCAATGACCGGCTTCTCGTTCTGTTCGTTCAGATTGTAGGTGACCATCGCGCAATCACCTTGCTCCAGAGCCTTCAAACCGCCTTCGACGGTTTTACCGGAGAAACCATAGCCGCGAATCTTGCCTTCTGCCTTGAGCGCGGCGAGGGTAGCGTAGACCTCGGTGTCGTCGAGGATCGCCAGGTCGTTGCCGTCGGAGTGCACCAGCACCAGATCGATGAAATCCGTCTCCAGACGTTGCAGGCTGCGTTCCACCGACAGGCGAGTATGCGCGGCACTGAAATCATGGCGAGACTGGCCGTCGGCAAACTCTTCGCCGACCTTGCTGACGATCACCCAATCCTGGCGCTGACCCCGCAGCAACGGGCCGAGGCGTTCTTCGCTGCGGCCATAGGCCGGCGCAGTGTCGATCAGGTTGATGCCCAAGTCGCGCGCCAGCTTGAGCAGCATGCGCGCTTCATTATCGTCGGGAATCTGGAAGCCATTGGGGTACTTCACACCCTGGTCGCGACCGAGTTTGACCGTGCCCAATCCCAGAGGCGAAACCATCAGGCCGGTGCTGCCCAGCGGGCGATGCAAGTCGTGCAGGGTCGGTAGGCTCATGGCAGCAGTTGCTCCCAGGCCGGGATACCCATCGGCGGTTTCGGCAACTCGGGCAGTGGCGCCGGATGGCTTGGCTGGATGCCGTCACGTTGCAATGAGCTGATGACGCGGTCGGCGAAGTCCGGCGCGAGCGCCAGTTTGGTCGGCCAGCCGACCAGCAAGCGGCCTTCTTCGGCAAGAAATGCGTTGTCCGGCCGCGTCAGGCCCGATTGCAGCGGCTCGGCGCGGTCCACGCGCAAGGTCGCCCATTGCGCGGTGCTCAGGTCGATCCATGGCAGCAACTGGCCGAGTTCTTTCTGCGCGGTGGCGATCTGCTCGGCCGGTTCGCGGGCAACCCCTTCGGCTTCGGCAATGTCGCCGCCCAGGTACCAGACCCATTGGCCATCGGCGGCCGGGTGAGTGGTCACGGTGAGGCGCGGTTTGGTGCCGCCACCCAGGCAGTGGGCGTACAGCGGTTTGAGGCTCGGGCCTTTGGCAATGATCATGTGCAACGGTCGGCGTTGCATGGCAGGCTGGCTCAGGCCCAGCGCTTCAAGCAGTGCCGCCGTGCCGGCACCGGCGCTCAAGACGATGCGCTGGGCGCGGATCTCGCGCCCGTCGACCTTCAGGCCCACCAGATCGCCACCGTCCAGCAACGGTTCGATGTTCTGACCGGCGAGCAAGCCATCACCCGCCAGATCGGCGAGGCGCTGGACCAGGCTCGGCACGTCGATCACCAGTTCTGCCAGGCGATAGACCTTGCCCTTGAAACGCTTGTCTTGCAGGGCTGGCGGCAGTTGCTCGCCCTTGACCTGATCGACGCGGCCGCGCACGGCTTTGCTGGCGAAGAAGCTGGTGAGGTTGCCGGCGAGGGTGCCGGGGGACCATAGATAGTGGGCTTCGGACAGCAGGCGCACGCCGGACAAATCCAGTTCGCCGTCACCGGCCAGCGCTTCACGCCAGCGGCGCGGCATGTCGGCGATGGCTTCCGAAGCACCGGTCAGCGCGCCATGCAGCGCGTACTTGGCGCCGCCGTGGATGATGCCCTGGGACTTCACGCTCTGCCCGCCACCGAGGGTGGCGCTTTCCACCAGCACGGTCGAAAAACCCTGGCGACGCAGGCGCGCATTCAACCAGAGGCCGGCGACACCAGCGCCGACAATCAGAACGTCGGTGGAAATAACGGATGGCATGCAGCGACCTCAGAGTTCAAGACGAGGGCGCAGTATACAGACTCGAAGAAGTGGGGGATTTGTTGGTGATCAACTGGGCGCATGCAAAACCTGTGGGAGCGAGCTTGCTCGCGATAGCGACGAATCAGTCAACAGTGATGCTGAATACAATAGGGCCATCGCGAGCAAGCTTGCTCCTACATGGATTGTGTTCCAGGTCTTAGTGCCCGGCGGTTTTGGAGAAGAGCTGGATGACCACGACACCGAGCACAATGAGCGCCATCCCCAGCATCGCCGGCACATCGAGTTTCTGCCCGTAGATAAACAGCGCCGCGACGCTGACCATCACGATCCCCATGCCGGCCCACACCGCGTACGCCACACCCACCGGCACACTGCGCACCACCAGCGTCAGCATCCAGAAGGCAATGCCGTAACCGACGATCACCAGGATCAGCGGCAGCGGTGTGCTGAAGCCTTTGACCGCTTTCATCGAAACAGTGGCGATCACTTCGGCGCAGATGGCAATGGCCAGGTAGTAGTAAGCGGTCATGGGTGCATCCTCATGTGAAGTGTTGCTTTATGAGGTCGGCATTTTAGAGCTTACACAGATGGGGTAAAGTCATTACCTATCTGTTTGGGCGATGGGTTGGTCATGAACATTCAATGGAATCTGGAGCAGTTGCGGTTGTTCGTCAGCGTAGCCGAGCAGCGATCGTTTTCCGCCGTGGCGCGGGACCAGCGCAAGGCGCAGTCGGCGGTCAGCAGTTCGATAGCGCTGCTGGAAGACGATCTGGGTGTGAGCCTGTTCGACCGCAGTAGTGGCCGGCAGCCGAAACTCACCGAGGCCGGCAATGCGTTGCTGGATGAGGCGCGGGAAGTGCTGCGTCAGTGCGAGCGTCTCAATGGTCGGGCGCTGGCAATGATGCGCGGGCAGGAGGCTCGCCTGCGCGTGGCTCAGGATGAGGCGATGCCGTATCAGCCCATCATTGAAAGCTTCGAAGCACTGGCAGAAAAATTTCCCAGTCTTGAAGTGCAATTGACCAGCGCTGCCCAGGGCGATGTGGCGCGCAAATTGGTGGAGCGGCGGGCCGATCTCGGTTTGCTGTTTTATCACGATCAGATTCCCGAGGCGCTCGAACGGCGCGTGCTGGGCAGCGTGGAAATGGTCACGGTGTGCGGCGTCGGGCATCCATTGGCGACGCAGGCTCTAGTCGATTGCCAGCAACTGGCGCAGCATCGGCAGTTGCTGATGTCGACCCAGTCCAGTGTGTATCCCGGCAGTGAGCCGGCCAGCCCGCAGGTCTGGCGGGCCGACAGTTTCTATGTGATGGCCGAATGGCTGGTGCGCGGGCTCGGTTGGGCCTGGCTGCCACGGCACGTGGTGCAGTATCCGGCGTATCAGGGGCAGATGGTCGAACTGGTCAGCGAATGGACGCCGCCGGCGCTGGTGGTGGAGCTGGTCTGGCGCCGCGATGAGCCGCTCGGCCCGGCGGCCCGTTGGCTGGCGGAACGTTTTGCCGTGCACTTGCAGGCGATCGGCGAAAAAACCGATAAACTCCGCCGCCATGAATAGAACTCTCTACACCGCGCTGTTTTACCTGGGGCTGCCACTGGTAGCGATTCGGCTGTGGCTGCGCTCGCGCAAGGCACCGGCGTATGCCAAACGCATCGGCGAGCGGTTCTCGCTCGGGCTGCCGGCGATGAAGCCGGGGGGTATCTGGGTGCACGCGGTGTCTGTCGGCGAGAGCATTGCGGCGGCGCCGATGATTCGCGCGTTGCTGCAACGTTATCCAGCGTTGCCGATCACCGTGACCTGCATGACGCCGACCGGCTCCGAACGCATCCACGCTTTGTTCGCCAACGAGCCGCGCATCCAGCACTGCTATTTGCCCTACGACTTGCCATGCGCGGCGGCGCGGTTCCTTGACCGGGTGCGGCCAACGCTGGCGGTGATCATGGAAACCGAACTCTGGCCCAACCACATTCACCAATGCGCCAAGCGCGGGATTCCTGTGGCTTTGGCTAATGCGCGACTGTCCGAGCGTTCCGCCAAAGGCTATGGCCGCTTCGGTAAATTGACTCAGCCGATGCTCGCCGAGATGAGCTTGTTCGCCGTGCAGACCGAAGCCGAGGCCCAACGCTTCCGCGATTTGGGCGCACGGGCAGAAACGGTCGAAGTGACCGGTTCAATCAAATTCGACCTGACCATCGACCCGCAATTGCTCCAGCGTGCCGCCGAGTTACGCAGGCAATGGCAGGCTCAGGAGCGTCCGGTGTGGATCGCCGCCAGTACTCACGACGGTGAAGATGAAGTGGTGCTGGCGGCGCATCGTCAGTTGCTAGCCGGTCATCCCGATGCGTTGCTGATTCTGGTGCCGCGTCATCCGGAGCGTTTCAATTCGGTGTTCGAACTGTGCAGGCAGCAGGGCTTCGCCACGGTGCGTCGTTCGACCGGCGAGCCGGTGACCACAGGGACTTCGGTGTTGCTCGGCGACACCATGGGCGAGTTGCTGTTTTTGTACGCGTTGGCCGATAGCGCCTTTGTCGGCGGCAGTCTGGTGCCGAACGGTGGCCATAACCTGCTGGAGCCCGCCGCCCTGGCGAAACCGGTGCTCAGTGGGCCGCACCTGTTCAACTTCCTCGAAATCGCCGCGCAGTTGCGCAGCGCCGGAGCGTTGCAGGAAGTGGAAGATGCCGAGGGGCTGGCGCTGGCGGTGCAGCGGCTGTTCGAATTGCCGCGTGATGCGAAGCGAATGGCAGACGCGGGGCTGAACGTGATGCGCACCAATCAGGGCGCGTTGCAGCGATTGCTGGACGGGTTGGATCGATTGATCAACCACCGCTAACTTGTAGGCGCCCGGCTTGCCGGGGATGGCGTCTTCGAAATCGCCATCGCCGGCAAGCCGGGCGCCTACAGGATTTGCGTCAAGGCCGGGCTTTGAGTTGTTCGGCAGCAGCCTTGGCCAGATCCGGTGGCAGGAAGTCCTTGTCCGGGTTGTAGTCAGCC
>NZ_JAVLRV010000001.1:532519-588587 GCF_055803035.1 Pseudomonas sp. 300
AACGTGCCAGCGGCCTGTTTCAGGCGCAGGTTGTCGAGGATGTAGTCGTAGCGGGTGTTGTTGTAATTGCGCACCGAGGTGTACAGCTGACGCTGGGCATCGAGCACATCAACGATGTTGCGTGTGCCCACCTGATACCCGATTTCAGTCGCTTCCACTGCGCTCTGGTTGGAGATGATCGACTGCTTGCGCGCTTGCACCTGTTCCACATCGGTGTTCACCGCGCGGTGCAGGTTGCGGGTGTTTTCCACCACTTGCCGACGCAGGCCTTCACGCTGTTGTTCAGTCTGGTCCAGGCGCGAGTACGACTCGCGAACCTGCGAACTGGTCAGCCCGCCGCTGTAGATCGGGATGTTCAGTTGCAAGGCCAGGGTGCGCTGCTCGACAGGGCCGCCATAAGACTGGCCGAAGGCATTCGGGTTGCTGAAACCAAAGGCGTCGTTGTCGCCTTTCTCATATTTGGCCACCGCATCCACCGTTGGCGCGTGGCCGGCCTTGCGCTGCTTGAGGGTTTCTTCGGCAGCGCTGACCGCGTAGTTGCTGGCCAGCAGGTTCAGGTTCTGTTTGGCGGCGGTGTCGACCCAGGCCTTGGCGTCGTTCGGCGCCGGCGGCAGGATCGGCAAGGTGTGGACGATGCCCTGAATCGAGTTGTACTGACGGTTGGTCAACGTGATCAATGCTTCAAACGCATCATCCACCTGACGCTGGGCAACGATCCGGTTGGCCCGTGCCGTGTCGTAACTGGCTTGCGATTGCAGCACGTCGGTCTTGTCCGACAGACCGACATCAAAGCGCTCGTTGGACTGGTCGAGCTGACGCTTGAACGCCGCTTCTTCAGCCTTGGTCGAGGCCAGGGTGTCCTGGCTGCGCAGCACGTTGAAGTAGTTTTCAGCGGTTTGCAGAATCAGGTTTTGCTCGGTCGCCGAGAGTTGCAGGGCTGCCTGCTCATTGACGTCCTTGGCGGCCTGATACTGGAACCAGCGATCAGCACGAAACAGCGGCTGAGCCAATGTCGCCTGATAGGAGTTGGCGCTGCGGTTGGCGACCGCCGCCGGTTGATCGATATCGGTGCGCACATTGGCCACCTGGGCACCACCGGAGATGTTCGGCAGCAAGCCGGCGCGAGCCTGAGGCACGACTTCTTTCTGAGCGCCGTACTGGGCGCGGGCGGCGGCCAGGTCGGCGTTGTTGTCCACCGCTTCCTGGTAGACGCTGACCAGATCGGTTTTGGTCGATAAGGGCGCTTCTGCTGCCCAGGCCATTCCATTGGAAGCACAAGACACGGCAACGGCCAGTGAGAGTTTGCGCAGCATGAGGCCATCCCTAAAAATTACGCTGATAATTTGAGCGCCAAAGGTACGGCGCAGACCACCCAGCGTCAATGCGCGGCATGGCCGTTGCGAGTGTAGTTGCACGCTCGTTCCGCAACAATCCTGTAATTGCGCCATTCATCATGGTGTTTACCGCGGTGTTGGCGTTCTTTGTCAGTTGTGTCTAGACTGGCCGGGTTCTTGTCGGGGTGCCTTGCTATGAGGCTGAGATCGAATAATTTCGGATCCCGTTGAACCTGATCAGGTTAACGCCTGCGTAGGGAACAAGATTTCTCGTCACCCGGCGAGTCCTCTTGTGCTTCGTCCGGGATGTTGTTCGACAATCGAACACCCCTCGAGCACTGAGCACAGCACGACTGGTATTTCCAGCACCCGTGCGTCCATTCGATTACAGGTTCGCTCCGACAAAAATCCACTGCCTGGATGTGTTCGGAGAGCCCGTGATGACGATAAAACCAAAAAACATAACGAACCTGAGTGACTCGGCCCAAGTCGATCAACAATCGGTTCAGCCGTTTACCCGCTCGCAAAAAATCTATGTTCAGGGCTCTCGCCCGGACATCCTCGTGCCGATGCGCGAAATCAGCCTCGACGTGACCCCGACCGACTTCGGCGGTGAGATCAACGCGCCTGTCGTCGTGTACGACACCTCGGGCCCGTACACCGACCCCAACGTTATCATCGACGTGCGCAAAGGCCTGGCCGACGTGCGTTCGCCGTGGATCGAATCCCGTGGTGACACTGAGCGTCTGCCGGGCCTGAGCTCCAACTTTGGCCAGGAACGCCTCGCCGATGCCGAGCTGACCAAGCTGCGTTTCGCCCACGTGAACAACCCGCGCCGCGCCAAGGCCGGGGCCAACGTCAGTCAGATGCACTACGCCCGCAAAGGCATCATCACCGCCGAGATGGAATACGTCGCCATCCGCGAAAACATGAAGCTCGAAGTGGCCCGCGCCGCCGGGCTGCTGGACCAGCAACACGCCGGTCACAGCTTCGGTGCCAGCGTGCCGAAAATCATCACCCCCGAATTCGTCCGTGACGAGATCGCCCGCGGTCGCGCAATCATCCCGGCCAACATCAACCACACCGAACTGGAACCGATGATCATCGGCCGTAACTTCCTGGTGAAGATCAACGGCAACATCGGCAACAGTGCCTTGGGTTCGTCCATCGAAGAAGAAGTGGCGAAACTGACCTGGGGCATTCGCTGGGGTTCGGACACGGTCATGGACCTGTCCACCGGCAAGCACATTCACGAAACCCGCGAGTGGATCATCCGCAACTCGCCGGTGCCGATCGGTACGGTGCCGATCTACCAGGCGCTGGAAAAAGTCGGCGGCGCTGCCGAAGACCTTACCTGGGAGCTGTTCCGCGACACGCTGATCGAACAGGCCGAGCAGGGCGTCGACTACTTCACCATCCACGCCGGCGTGCTGTTGCGCTACGTGCCGCTGACCGCCAAGCGCGTGACCGGGATCGTGTCCCGTGGCGGTTCGATCATGGCCAAGTGGTGCCTGGCGCACCACAAAGAGAACTTCCTCTACACTCATTTCGAAGACATCTGCGAAATCATGAAGGCCTACGACGTCAGCTTCTCGCTGGGCGACGGCCTGCGTCCGGGGTCGATTGCCGACGCCAACGACGCCGCGCAATTCGGTGAGCTGGAAACCCTCGGTGAGCTGACCAAGATTGCCTGGAAGCACGACGTGCAATGCATGATCGAAGGCCCGGGCCACGTGCCGATGCAGTTGATCAAAGAGAACATGGACAAGCAGCTCGAGTGCTGCGACGAGGCGCCGTTCTACACCCTCGGCCCGCTGACCACCGACATTGCGCCGGGCTACGACCACATCACCTCCGGTATCGGCGCGGCAATGATCGGCTGGTTCGGCTGCGCGATGCTTTGCTACGTGACGCCGAAGGAACACTTGGGCCTGCCGAACAAGGATGACGTGAAGACCGGGATCATCACCTACAAGATCGCCGCGCATGCCGCCGATCTGGCGAAGGGGCATCCGGGCGCGCAGATTCGCGACAATGCCTTGAGCAAGGCGCGCTTCGAATTCCGTTGGGAGGACCAGTTCAACCTGGGCCTTGATCCGGACACCGCCCGTTCGTATCACGATGAAACCCTGCCGAAGGATTCGGCCAAGGTCGCGCATTTCTGTTCGATGTGCGGGCCGAAATTCTGCTCGATGAAAATCACCCAGGAAGTCCGCGAATACGCGGCCAACCAGCGGATCGAAACCGTCGACGCCGAAGTCGCCCAGGGATTGGCTGACCAGGCCGAGCGGTTCAAGCAGGAAGGCAGTCAGCTGTACAAGAAGGTTTGATCTGACCTGAATAAGGTGGGGCCTGCACAGGCCCCATCGCCAGCAGGCTGGCCCCACACTGGATTTGTGCTGTTCACAAGTCCCCTGTGGGAGCCAGCCTGCTGGCGATAGCGATCAAAAAAAACAAAAAATGTCCCTCTGAGATAACACCCTTGAGCATTCAACCCAGCACTTATTCCCCCGACATCGCGGTGCCCGCTGACAAACGTGTGTTCGGTGGCCGCGATCTGTTTTCCCTGTGGTTTTCCCTCGGCATCGGCCTGATGGTTTTGCAGACCGGCGCATTGCTCGCGCCAGGTCTTGGCCTGTCCGGCTCGTTGCTGGCGATCTTCCTCGGCACACTGGTCGGCGTTCTGCTGCTGGCCGCTGTCGGCGTGATCGGCAGCGATACCGGCCTGTCGTCGATGGCCGCGCTCAAACTCAGCCTCGGCAAGCGTGGTGCGAGCCTGCCCGCGGTGCTGAATCTGCTGCAACTGATCGGTTGGGGTTCGTTCGAAATCATCGTCATGCGCGACGCTGCCAGCCTGCTCGGCGCCCGTGCCTTCAGCGAAGGCAGTCTGTTCTCCAGCCCGCTGCTGTGGACATTGTTCTTCGGTGCCTTGGCGACCTTGCTGGCGGTCAGCGGTCCGTTGACCTTCGTACGGCAGATCCTGCGCAAGTGGGGCATCTGGCTGTTGCTGGCCGCGTGCATCTGGCTGACCTGGAACCTCTTCGCCAAAGCAGATCTGGCGGCTTTGTGGGCGCAGGCCGGGGACGGTTCGATGCCGTTCGCCGTGGGCTTCGACATTGCCATCGCGATGCCGCTGTCGTGGTTGCCGCTGATTGCCGACTATTCGCGTTTCGGCAAGCGCGCGAAAAACGTGTTCGGCGGTACGGCGATTGGCTTCTTTATCGGTAACTTCTGGCTGATGAGCCTAGGCGTGGCCTACACCCTGGCGTTCGCGCCGAGCGGTGAAGTGAATGCCTTGCTGTTGGCATTGGCCGGTGCCGGCCTGGGGATTCCGCTGCTGCTGATTCTATTGGATGAATCGGAAAATGCGTTTGCCGACATTCACTCGGCGGCGGTT
This sequence comes from Pseudomonas sp. 300, assembly GCF_055803035.1. Taxonomy (NCBI): domain Bacteria; kingdom Pseudomonadati; phylum Pseudomonadota; class Gammaproteobacteria; order Pseudomonadales; family Pseudomonadaceae; genus Pseudomonas; species Pseudomonas sp. 300. The sequence goes on from NZ_JAVLRV010000001.1 coordinate 537,251, forward strand.
TCCAGCGGGATTTTGCTGCGTTTGAAAGTCGAACACCTGGCATTGGCCATCGGCGTGGTCTGCACCCTGATCGCCTTGTTGGCGCCATTGGCTCAGTACCAGAACTTCCTGTTGTTGATCGGTTCGGTGTTTGCGCCGCTGTTCGGCGTGGTGCTGGTGGATCACTTCATCTTGCGCAAGCGTTCTGCTCACGTGGCGTCAGCCGCATTGCGCTGGCCGGCGTTGCTCGCCTGGTTGGGCGGGGTGAGCACCTATCACTTGCTGGCCAATCTGTATCCGGACATCGGCGCAACCCTGCCGTCGTTGATTCTGGCAGGGCTGCTGCAGCTGGTGCTGGGCCGGGCCTTCAGTTACGGCCGGGAAACAGCTCGGGCTTGAGAATGCCGTTCAGGCGCGGGTAAGGGATCTTCAGTTCGACGTGGCCCAGCGCGTAAGGCGCGATGGTGCTCACTTCGTACTTGAGGATCACCCCGCCGTAGGTCAGCGCCACGTTCTGGGTTTTCTGGAACGGCCACTGCTTCACGAACTCCGGTTCCTGATCGAGCTTGGTGCTGATCAGCCAGCTGTTGTGCGCCACCTGTGCCGCTTTCCAGAAGGCCTCTTCCTGACCCGGCAGCAACATGTCGGACAGGGTCAGCACTTTATGCTGCTGGCGCGAATAGTTGATAAAGCTGCGGCCCGGCGTGCCATGTGCACCGCCGGTGTCCAGGTAGCTGGAAAATTCGACGATCACCAAGCCGTCATGCTGCTCACGTACCTTGGCTTGCAAGTAACTGCTGTAGCGCGGGCCGGCGGTGCGCAAAAACTCATCGCGATAGGCCGCCAGCGTCGGTGCCGCAGGGGCGTCGGGCGAGGTGCGGGTCATTTGCAGCAGGCGTTTTTCGACGATACCGTCAAGCTGAGGCTCGGCCGGGAAGCGTAGCGTGTCGATGTTTACCAGCGGGCAGTCCGGAGTTGTGCAGCCCGGCTTCAGCGTTTCTGCGGCATCGCGGGTGGTTTCCAGCGGCGCCCGGTAGTTGGGCTGGAACAGGCTTTGGCAAGCGCCCAGGGTCAGGGCGATTGCGGCCACGGAGGCGATTTTAAAAAGCGACATGGGCGTCCTTCATAAAACAGGGAAAGGCGAAAAGTTACCCGCTTCGACTCTCAACGAAGCAGTCAGTTCGCCACTAAGCTAATTAGAGTTGGTTTCGCCCTCACCGTCTATCCCGCTGACGGGAAAGGGGCTGCATCAAACGTCACGGGCGCGTTAGGATGGCGCGAAGTCGAGGCAGGAGCCTCGGAGCAGATACGAGGATTGCCATGACTGATTTTGCCAACGCCATTCCGACCGCCGTTGAGATCGTTCGGCGCGAAAAGTGCTACGAGGGCTTTTACAAGCTCGACCGCGTGCACTTGCGCCACGAATTGTTCGCCGGTGGCATGAGCCGCGAAATCAATCGTGAAGTGTTTGTTCGCCACGATGCCGTCTGCGTGCTGCCTTACGATCCGCAACGCGACGAAGTGGTGCTGATCGAACAGTTTCGCGTGGGCGCCATGGGCAAGACCGACAATCCATGGCTGGTTGAACTGGTCGCTGGTCTGATCGACAAGGATGAACAACCGGAAGAAGTTGCTCACCGCGAAGCGCAGGAGGAAGCTGGGCTTGTATTCGGGGCGCTGTGGCCGATGACCAAGTATTTTCCATCGCCGGGCGGTAGTAATGAATTCGTGCATTTGTACCTGGGGCGTTGCGAGACAACCGGGGTCGGCGGCCTGCATGGGCTGGAGGAAGAAGCAGAAGATATCCGCGTTACGGTCTGGGCGTTCGAAGATGCCTTGCAAGCCGTACGCGACGGACGAATTGCCAACGCGCCCAGCATCATTGCCTTGCAATGGCTGGCATTGAACCGCGTTGAAGTGAGGGGGTTATGGTCGTAAACACGTTGCGCGATCGTTACAGGGTGGACCTCGTGGGGCTGCAAGCCTCTTGCGAGGCCAACTACGCGCGCCTGATGCGACTGTTGCCGGACATGCGCAACGAACCGGCGGCGCGGCGCATTGCCGTGACCCATGGCGAGCAGATGCTCGGCGTGCTGGCGCTGGAAGTGCTGCAGGTCTGTCCGTACACCACCACCCTGCAAGTGCGCCAGGAACATAGCTTGCCGTGGTTGCCGGTGCCGCAACTGGAAGTGCAGGTCTATCACGACGCCTGCATGGCCGAAGTGGTCAGCGCCGAACATGCGCGACGCTTTCGCGGCATCTATCCTTACCCGAACGCCGCGATGCATCAGCCGGACGAAAAGGCCCAGCTGAACATGTTTCTGGGGGAGTGGCTGAGCCATTGCCTGGCGCTGGGGCACGAGTACGAAGTCGTTCGTTGACGTTGTTGTGAACTGCGTCAGGTTCACACATTTCCTCTTTTGAGCGTCCCCCAGCATACTTGCGGCATTCCACACATCCCGTGATTCAGCCTTGGGAGAACGCCTTGCCAAGCGTATCCACATTGACCCCCGCCGATTCGGCGTTGCTGGTGCAACTGTCCGACAGCCATCTGTTTGCCGAAGCGGACGGCACGTTGCTGGGCATGAATACGCGCGACAGCCTGCAACAGGTCATCGAGCTGGTCAGGCAGCAACAGCCGCAGATCGATCTGATCATCGCCAGTGGCGACCTTTCCCAGGACGGGACGCTGGAGTCGTACCGGCAGTTTCGCGACCTGACCCGGCAACTCGATGCGCCAGCGCGCTGGATCCCCGGCAATCACGATGAGCCGCAGATCATGGCCAAAGCCGCGGTGCAGAGCGCGTTGCTGGAGCCGGTGGTGGATATCGGCAATTGGCGCGTCACCTTGCTCGACTCGGCGGTGCCGGGTTCGGTGCCGGGGTATTTGCAGGATGAACAGTTGCAGCTGCTGGCGCGTTCGTTAAGCGAGGCTCCGGAGCGCCATCATCTGGTGTGCTTCCATCATCATCCGGTGTCGATCGGGTGTGCGTGGATGGAACCGATCGGGTTGCGCAATCCAGAAGGGCTGTTTGCCGTGCTGGACCGGTTCCCGCAAGTGCGCGCGGTGCTGTGGGGGCATGTGCATCAGGAAATCGATCAAGTGCGCAACGACGTGCGCCTGATTGCCTCACCATCGACCTGCATTCAGTTCGAACCGGGGAGTGAGGATTTCAAGGTCGGCGAACAGGCGCCGGGGTATCGCTGGTTGCGGCTGTTGCCAAATGGACAGATTGAAACCGGCGTGGAGCGCGTGACCGGCTTCGATTACACGGTCGATTACGGTTCCAGCGGCTACTGAATATCTGTGGTGCTGCCTTCGCCAGCGGGCTGGCTCCCACAATGAATCCGCGTCGTGCACAAATCCCTGTGGGAGCCAGCCTGCTGGCGATGGCGTCCGCTCAGACGACATGAATGTCGCGGATATCCCCGATTCCCCTGGCACCCTGTAAACTCCGCCTTCTTTACCCGACGCACAGGGAGTTCAAATGTCCGGTTCGATCCTCTATATCCACGGTTTCAACAGCGCGCCTTCGTCAAAAAAGGCCACTCAGTTGATCGAAGTGATGGAGCGTCTGGGCTTGAGCGATCAGCTGCGCGTTCCGGCCCTGCATCACCATCCGCGCGAGGCCATCGGTCAGCTCGAGCAAGCGATTTTGGAGCTTGGGCGGCCACTGCTGGTCGGCAGCTCACTCGGCGGCTACTATGCGACTCACTTGGCCGAGCGCCATGGCTTGAAAGCTCTGTTGATCAACCCCGCCGTCAGCCCGCACCGGATGTTCGACGGGTATCTGGGGACACAGAAAAACCTGTATACCGATGAAGCCTGGGAATTGACCCACGACCACGTGACGGCCCTGGCCGAGCTGGAAGTGCCAGCGCCCCGGGACCCGCAGCGGTATCAGGTGTGGTTGCAGACCGGCGACGAAACGCTGGATTATCGCCACGCCCAACAGTATTACCGGGCCTGTGCCTTGCGCATTCAGGCCGGCGGCGACCATAGTTTTCAGGGTTTTGCCGGACAATTGCCGGCAATGCTGAGTTTCGCCGGCATCGGCGCAGATTTGTATCAGGCGATTGATTTCACAGCACTGTGAACCTTCGCCTCTATTTCATAGAACATTTGACGACGAGACCCCATGGCCACTCCCAGCGCTAGCTCTTATAACGCAGACGCCATCGAAGTCCTCTCGGGCCTCGACCCGGTGCGCAAACGCCCCGGCATGTACACCGACACCAGTCGGCCAAACCACCTCGCCCAGGAAGTCATCGACAACAGCGTCGACGAAGCCTTGGCCGGGCATGCGACCTCGGTGCAGGTCATCCTGCACGCCGACCACTCCCTGGAAGTCAGCGATGACGGGCGTGGCATGCCGGTGGACATTCACCCGGAAGAGGGTGTGTCGGGCGTCGAGCTGATCCTCACCAAACTCCACGCGGGCGGCAAGTTTTCCAACAAGAACTACCAGTTCTCCGGCGGTCTGCACGGGGTGGGTATTTCCGTGGTCAACGCCTTGTCGACCGAAGTCCGGGTGCGCGTAAAACGTGACGGCAACGAATACCAGATGACTTTCGCTGACGGTTACAAGAAAACCGATCTGGAAGTGATCGGCACCGTCGGCAAGCGCAACACCGGCACCAGCGTGTTCTTCGCGCCGGACCCGAAATACTTCGACTCACCGAAATTCTCCATCAGCCGCCTCAAGCACGTGCTCAAGGCCAAGGCCGTTCTGTGCCCGGGGCTGCTGGTCAGTTTTGAAGACAAGGCCACCGGCGAGAAAGTCGAATGGCATTACGAAGATGGCCTGCGCTCCTACCTGGTGGACGCGGTCAGCGAATTCGAACGCCTGCCGGACGAACCGTTTTGCGGCAGCCTGGCCGGTAATAAAGAAGCGGTCGACTGGGCGCTGCTGTGGTTGCCCGAAGGTGGCGACAGCGTGCAGGAAAGCTACGTCAACCTGATCCCGACGGCCCAGGGCGGTACCCACGTCAATGGTCTGCGTCAGGGCTTGCTCGATGCGATGCGCGAGTTCTGCGAATTTCGCAGCCTGCTGCCGCGCGGCGTTAAGCTGGCGCCGGAAGACGTCTGGGAACGCATCGCCTTCGTGCTCTCGATGAAAATGCAGGAGCCGCAATTCTCCGGCCAGACCAAAGAACGTCTGTCGTCCCGTGAAGCGGCGGCGTTTGTTTCCGGTGTGGTCAAGGACGCGTTCAGCCTGTGGCTCAATGCGAACCCGGAAACCGGCATGCTCCTGGCGGAACTGGCGATCAACAACGCCGGCCGTCGTCTGAAGGCCAGCAAGAAGGTCGAGCGCAAGCGCATCACCGCGGGGCCGGCACTGCCGGGCAAGCTCGCCGATTGCGCCGGGCAGGACCCGATGCGTTCCGAACTGTTCCTGGTGGAAGGTGATTCCGCCGGTGGTTCCGCCAAACAAGCGCGGGACAAAGAGTTTCAAGCGATCCTGCCGTTGCGCGGCAAGATCCTCAACACCTGGGAAGTCGACGGCAGCGAAGTGCTGGCCAGCCAGGAAGTGCACAACATCGCCGTGGCCATCGGTGTCGATCCGGGCTCGGCGGACATCGCCCAGCTGCGTTACGGCAAAATCTGCATCCTCGCCGACGCCGACTCCGACGGTCTGCACATTGCCACGCTGCTTTGCGCGTTGTTCGTCCAGCATTTCCGTCCGCTGGTGGACGCCGGTCACGTCTACGTCGCGATGCCGCCGCTGTACCGTATCGACCTTGGCAAAGAGATTTACTACGCCCTCGACGAAGCCGAGCGCGATGGCATTCTCGACCGTTTGGTGGCCGAGAAGAAACGCGGCAAGCCGCAGGTCACCCGATTCAAAGGCCTGGGTGAAATGAACCCGCCGCAACTGCGTGAAACCACCATGGACCCGAACACCCGGCGTCTGGTGCAGTTGACGCTGGAAGATTACGAAGCGACTTCGGAAATGATGGACATGTTGCTGGCGAAGAAGCGCGCTGGTGATCGTAAATCCTGGCTGGAATCCAAAGGCAACCTGGCCGAGGTTCTTGGCTGATGCGGGTTGGCTTTGCCCTGGCGTGTGCGTTACTCCTGACCTCCATTTCGGCGTTTGCCGAGCCGGCTCCGGAGTTGCGCCTGTTGTCCGAGCATCCCGTCGAGGGCATGCGCGGCGGCAACCTGTCGGGGCTGGCGCAGTGTGGCAAGGATTTGTGGACGATTTCCGATCGCGATGACGATCAGATCTACCGCCTCGAAACCGGCGATACAGTCTGGCAGACGGAAACCGTGCGCATCGGTGTGCCGCCAGTGCCGGACAGCGGTTTGCCCTGGGGCCTGCGTTCGCGGACCTGGGCGGCGTCTTTCGTGCGCGGCGGGGACCTGGATTTCGAAGGCATCACCTGCGACAGCGCGGGCAATCGCTACATCGTCAGCGAGTCCCATGCCGCGGTGCTGCAAGTGCCGCCCGTTGGGCCGACGTCCTGGCTGAAGATCTCGCCGATGCTGGTTCGCGAAGCCCGGGCCAGTGGCATGTTGTTGCACTTCAACGCATTGTTCGAAGGCCTGGCGATCAATCCGGCCGGTGATCAGTTGTGGTTGGCCGCCGAGCGCGAGCGCCGTGGCCTGCTGTTGATCAAGCGCCAGCAAACGGTCTGGGATTGCGACGGCGGCTGTGTGCTGCTGAGCGAAGCCGGGATGGAAATGCAGCCGGCGAAATTTCCCAAGGCCAGGGCAGTGTCACGGGATTTTGCCGACCTGTCGTTGTTCAACGGCAAGCTGTTTACCCTTGAGCGCAATGCGTTCGAAATTTGCCGCCGTGACGCGGTGACGGCCAAGGTCGAGCGTTGCTGGTCGTTTGCCGACGAAGCGTTGCAGGAGAACCGTCGTTATCCACAGGGCTATGGCCTGGCGGAAGCGCTGATCATCGACGCCAGCGGTGCCTGGGTCGGCATTGATAATAATGACGGCGCCCGTGCGGATGGCGAGTATCGCCCGATCGTCTGGCGCTTTGCCGCACCTGAAGGTGGCTGGAGTGCCAAGCCGTGACGCCGCAAACGCCCGGGAAACGCGCCGGTAGGGTGTTCATGGTGCTGGCCTGGTGCGCAGCGCTGTTTCTGGCGACGCGGTTTTTCGGCCAATGGGAGGAGCGACAGCAGAATCCCAACGTCGTCGTCAGCTCGGAGCAGGGCGAAGGTTTTATCGAAGTGAAACTGGCCAGCAATACCCAGGGGCACTTTGTCGCCAGCGGCCAGATCAACGGTCAGCCGGTGGATTTCATGCTGGATACCGGGGCAACCGATGTGGCGATCCCGGCGGAAATGGCCAAACGGCTGAAACTTGAAGAGGGCTTCGGGGTGACCCTGAGCACCGCCAACGGTCGCACCGAAGGGTATCGAACCCGTGTCGACCGCCTGCAAGTGGGCGACATTGTGCTGCGTGATGTGCGCGCCATCGTCGTGCCAGGCCTGGATGGCAAGCAAGTGCTGCTCGGTATGAGCGCGCTGAACAAACTTGAATTTACCCAGCGCGGTGGCACCATGCTGCTGCGCCAGACAACGAACCGATGAGGCCCGCATGAGCGACTCCCTTGATCTCAGCCTGGACGGTGTAGAACGCCGGTCACTGGCTGACTTCACCGAAAATGCCTACCTCAACTACTCCATGTACGTGATCATGGACCGTGCTTTGCCGCATATCGGCGACGGCCTGAAACCGGTACAGCGGCGCATCATCTACGCGATGAGCGAGTTGGGGCTGGACGCCGATTCCAAGCACAAGAAGTCGGCGCGAACCGTCGGTGACGTGCTCGGTAAATTCCACCCGCACGGCGACTCGGCTTGCTACGAAGCCATGGTCCTGATGGCCCAGCCGTTCAGCTATCGCTACACGCTGGTCGACGGCCAGGGTAACTGGGGTGCGCCGGATGATCCCAAGTCCTTCGCCGCCATGCGTTACACCGAAGCGCGGCTGTCGCGTTATTCCGAAGTGCTGCTCAGCGAACTGGGCCAGGGCACCGCGGACTGGGGCCCGAACTTCGACGGCACCCTCGACGAGCCGCTGGTGTTGCCGGCACGTTTGCCGAACATCCTGCTCAACGGCACTACCGGTATCGCCGTAGGCATGGCCACCGACGTACCGCCGCACAACCTTCGCGAAGTGGCGACGGCGTGCGTGCGTTTGCTCGATGAACCGAAAGCCACCGTCGAACAGCTCTGCGAACACATTCAGGGCCCGGATTACCCGACCGAAGCGGAAATCATCACCCCGCGTGCCGACCTGCTGAAAATGTACGAAACCGGCAAGGGCTCGGTGCGTATGCGCGCCGTGTATCACATCGAAGACGGCGACATCATCGTCACCGCGCTGCCGCATCAGGTCTCGGGCGCCAAGGTGCTGGAACAGATCGCGGCGATGATGCAGGCCAAACCGTCCAAGGCCCCACAGATCGCTGACCTGCGCGACGAATCCGACCACGAAAACCCGTGCCGGATCGTGATCATTCCGGGCGCACGGAAAAACTTTGACCACGATGCATTGATGACACACCTGTTCGCCAGCACCGAGCTGGAGTCGAGCTACCGAGTCAACATCAACATCATCGGTCTGGACGGCAAGCCACAGCTGAAAAACCTGCGGGCGTTGCTGGTCGAGTGGCTGGAATTCCGCGTTCAAACCGTGCGTCGTCGTCTGCAGTTCCGCCTCGACAAGGTTGAGCGCCGTCTGCACCTGTTGGACGGTTTGCTGATTGCCTACCTCAACCTCGATGAAGTGATCCACATCATCCGCACCGAGGAACATCCGAAAGCCGCCCTGATCGCGCGTTTCGCCCTCAGCGAAATCCAGGCCGATTACATTCTCGACACCCGTTTGCGTCAGTTGGCGCGACTGGAAGAAATGAAGCTGCGCGCCGAGCAGGATGAACTGCTCAAGGAACAAGCCAAGCTGCAAGCCCTGCTGGGCAGCGAAGCCAAGCTGAAGAAACTGGTGCGCACCGAGCTGATCAAGGACGCCGAAACCTACGGCGACGACCGTCGTTCGCCAATCGTCGAGCGCGCCGAGGCCAAGGCCTTGACCGAGCACGACCTGCTGCCAAATGAGAAAGTGACTGTCGTGCTGTCGGAAAAAGGCTGGGTTCGCTCCGCCAAAGGCCACGAAATCGACGCCACCGGCCTGTCCTACAAGGCTGGGGACGGATTCAAGGCCTTGGCGCCCGGTCGCTCCAACCAGTTTGCGGTGTTTATCGACTCCACCGGTCGCAGCTATTCGGTGGCCTCGCACACATTACCTTCGGCCCGTGGTCAGGGTGAACCGTTGACCGGTCGTCTGACACCGCCGCCAGGTGCCACGTTTGAATGCGTGCTGATGCCGGAAGACGATTCGCTGTACGTCATTGCCTCCGATGCCGGTTACGGATTCGTCGTCAAGGGAGAGGACTTCCAGGCCAAGAACAAGGCCGGTAAAGCGCTGCTGAGCTTGCCGAACAACTCGAAGGTCATTCTGCCGCGCCCGGTGGCGGATCGTGAGAACAACTGGCTGGCTTCGGTGACCACCGAAGGTCGCCTGCTGATCTTCAAAATCAGCGATCTGCCACAATTAGGTAAGGGCAAAGGCAATAAGATCATCGGGATTTCCGGTGAGCGTGTGGCCAGCCGCGAAGAATATGTCACGGACATCGCTGTGCTGCCGGATGGTGCCACTTTGGTGCTGCAGGCCGGAAAACGTACCTTGTCACTGAAAGCGGACGACCTCGAACACTACAAAGGTGAGCGTGGACGTCGGGGTAACAAACTTCCTCGAGGCTTCCAGAGGGTAGATGCGCTGCTCGTCGAAAACCTCAATTAAGCGTCCTAGAGCGCTCGATCTACGATTTAACGCGTAGATCGACGCTTTGCCGCTGGAGTCGGAACGCATATTCACGGATGATATGGCCTTTCCAAGCGCCGGCGTGGCCGAGCGTTCTTCATATTTATTGAGTATTTTCACTGTGGTGAGCCTTGTGGCAACCACCTGGATGGGACGATGACTGCTCTGCGCCTTCCTTTTATTTTGATGCTCGCCGGCGTTCTTGGCCTGGCGGGATGCAGCACTCACCAACCGGTGTCGCTGTATCAGCTGGACAGCGGAAGTCCGGCTCAACCTGCGCAAAGCGCGGGCATGGCGGTTTTACTTGGCCCGGTAACGGTTGCCGACTACCTGCAACGTGAAACGCTGTTGCAGCGACAGCCTGACGGGAGCCTTCAGGCTTCAACCGATGGTCGCTGGGCTGGCAGCCTTTCTTCCGACATCGATCAGTTGTTGCTGCGTCAGGTGGCGGGTCATCTGGACAGCCAGCGTGTGGTGCTGGCGCCGGCAACCGTGGGCTTCACGCCGGATGTTCAGGTTCTGCTGACCATCACACGGCTGGACTCGGGTGAATCGCAGCCAGCGATCCTTGATGCACAATGGCGTTTGATCGACCGCCGCGGCCAGGTTCGCGACAACCGCATCATTCATCTGCAGGAACAACACGCTGGCGGTACGGCGGCGCAAGTTCAGGCACAGGGTGTGTTGTTGCAGAAACTCGCCGAGCAATTGTCGGTGGCGCTCAAGCCGCTGGCTAACCAGCCACCGATTGCGGAAGCGCCAAAAAAGCCGGCGTCCAAGCCCGCGGCACCGGCGGCGGAACAGGAAAAGCAGCCAAAGATCCCGATGGCTTCGCCGATCCGTACCGATATGGAAGTGTTCAGGTTCTAAGCCTGGATTGATCCCCAGCAAAGCCCGCCATGTGCGGGCTTTGCTGTTTCTGCGGGTTGGATCTTCATTGGCTGTCCCGGCCCCATCGCCAGCAGGCTGGCTCCCACATTGGATCTGTGGCGTACACATGTCCCCTGTGGGAGCCAGCCTGCTGGCGATGGGGCCAGAACAGGCAACAAAAAACCCGCAGACAATCTCTTGTCTGCGGGTTTTTTTACAGCAGGGCTAAAACTTACGCCCGACGTTCATGCATCCGCGCCAGTTGCCGCTCCAGCATCGATGGATAAGGCTCCATCAACCGCTCCACGCAACAAGCGCCCTCAGGACTGGCAATCGGACGGATCCGCGCGCGCTGGCGAATCAGCGCGTCGTCACCGATCTTGCGCTCCACCAGCAGCAGATTGCGGCTGTGTTGCGACAGGGCCAGGGCGTCCTGGGCGGTTTCGGTGAGCAAGAGATCGATTTGGCTCAGACCGAACAGCTCATCGCCCAACGTCAGGCCCAGCTGCAATTGCAGGGTGATGCCACTGTCCGCGACTTCGATCTGCAACTGATGGCCCAGTGCCCGCAACAGCTCGCCACAGCAAATGGCGTTGGTCAGGTAGTCGTCGCCGCTGTCCTCGGTGTGAAACACCATCAGCGTGCTGCCATCGTTCAGGCTATGCAGTTCGCCCTCATAGAGCGAAGCGGCCTGGTCGAGGCAATCGCGATAGCGTTTGAGCAGTTCTTCCAGGCGCGCCCGGGGCAGGCGGCGCAGTTGATCCTGAGCGCCGAGCTGCACAGCCAGCACCGCGCTGTGTTGCGGCACGTTCGATACGGGCGCTCTGACGACTGCTTTCGCGGGTGTCGATTCGTCGCGCAAATCGGCAAATGCATCGTCATCCTCGTCTTCGACGGTGCTGACGATGTGCCGTGGCGCAGGTTTCAGACTGGCGACGGGCTTGGTCTCATCGAAACTCGGGTCGCGCAGGTTGCGCACTTCGAAGGCCGGATCGGATTCTTCGTCGTAATCAACGTCGTCGAGCTCGGGTTCTGGCTCAGGCTCGGCCGGTTCCGGCGCGAAGTTGGCGTGCAGCTGGCGGGCCAGGTCGCCGATTTCATCCTGGCGGTCGGTGGCCGGGGTGTATTCATCGATATTGCGCAGCCACACGCGCAACTGCAGCAGCGGCGTGGAAATGTGTCGGCCCAGGCGCAGGCTCAGGGCCAGCGACAGCGCCAACAGAATCGCACTCAAGATGCCCATGCTTTGCAGGCTGATGGTCATCGGTTGCTGGAATTGATCCATGTCCAGGCTGATGCGCAATTGCCCGGCGGTCACGTCCTGGAAGGTGATCTTGCTCTGGTACATGCCCTCGGCTTCGCCCAGCAGGCTGTGCTTGGGACGCTGACCGGCTTCGGCGAGGATGCGGTTATCCACGCTGTAGATGGCGGCGTGGGCCACCAGCTTGTTCTTGGTCAGGTTGTTGAGCAGCACGTTGAGACTGAGGATGTCATTGGACACCAACAGCTCCGTGGCGGACGTGGCGGTCTGCGTGGTCAGGCTTTCGCCTAGGGCATCCGCCTGCTCGTGCATGGCCTGCTTGAACTGCAAACCCATCACGCAGGCGTAGATCACCAGGGCCAGAGCGACCAGGATCACGTTATGGCTGGCGATGCGCAATGCAATCGGTACACGGCGGTGGCGCAGTGCACGGAAGATCAGCAGAAAGAAGTTATCGGTTTTTACTGGCGTGGGCCGGTTCACTTGAGCTCGGCTCTTTTGTCCGTGAAGTTGACGCGCAGTATAGCGACAGGCCCTAGACCGGCAAAGCGCTCACGGTGCCCGATGGTCACTGAAAGTGGGTAGAATGCGGTTTTTTTCCACTTGCGGGGGTGCGCCTTGCGCGAAATCGTCCTGATAAACATCACGGGAGTCGACCGTCCGGGTCTGACTGCGGCCATTACCGGTGTTCTGGCCCAGGGTGGTGTGAACATTCTCGACATCGGTCAGGCGGTGATCCACGACACCCTGTCGTTCGGCATCCTGGTTGAAATTCCTGGCACCGAGCAAGGCCAGTCGGTGCTCAAGGACATTCTGTTCAAGGGCTATGAACTTGATCAGCAGGTGCGTTTCACGCCGGTGTCCGAAGAAGATTACCAGCAGTGGGTCGGCAATCAGGGCAAGAAGCGCCACATCGTGACGCTATTGACCCGCAAAGTGACTGCCGGGCAATTGCAGGCTGTGAGCTCGATCACCGCCAAATATGGCCTGAACATCGACCACATCGATCGTTTGTCCGGGCGCATGCCGCTGGACACCCCGGCTGACAAGGGCAAGGGCTGCATCGAGTTTTCCGTGCGTGGCGAAGCGGCTGATCCGCAAGCGCTGCGGGCGGAATTCCTCAGCGTCGCCCAGGAATTGAACGTCGACATCGCCTTCCAGGAAGACTCGCTGTTCCGCCGTAATCGCCGCCTGGCGGTGTTTGACATGGACTCGACGCTGATCGAAGCCGAGGTGATCGACGAGCTGGCCAAGGCGGCGGGCGTGGGCGATCAGGTGTCTGAAATCACCGAGCGGGCAATGGCCGGCGAACTGGATTTCCGCGCCAGCTTCAAGGAACGCCTGGCCTTGCTCAAAGGGCTGGACGTCAGCGTACTGGATTCGATCGGTGCTTCGCTGCGCCTGACCGAAGGCGCCGAAACCCTGTTCGCCGAGCTCAAGCGTCTGGGCTACAAGACCGCGATTCTGTCGGGCGGTTTCACCTACTTCGCCAAGCAATTGCAGGCCAAGTTGGGCATCGACTACGTGTTCGCCAATGAACTGGAAGTGGTCGATGGCAAGGTTACCGGCGTGGCGGTCGAACCGATCGTCGATGCCCAGCGCAAGGCGGACCTGCTGAAGGAGCTGGCGCACAAGGAAGGTTTGCGTCTGGAACAGACCATTGCGGTCGGAGACGGCGCCAATGATTTGCCGATGCTGGCGATTGCCGGGTTGGGCGTGGCGTTCCGCGCCAAGCCGCTGGTCAAGCAGTCGGCGAAGCAGGCGATTTCCACGCTGGGGCTGGATGGCGTGCTGTACCTGCTGGGCTTTCGGGATCGTGACGGGCAGCTCTGAAATCTCGGCTGCCTGATCGGGCCCTGTCGCGGGCAAGCCCGCTCCCAGAGTGACGCCTGCGAGTACAAAATTTGTACACGATGGAGATCCCTGTGGGAGCGGGCAAGCCCGCGATGGCGGCACCGCGGTCTTAAGGTTTCACCCTCAAAGCGTCTTCCACAACGAATCAAATTCCTCCTCAATACCCACCACGCCGCTCCCCGCGGCGTTGTCGTTTCTGGCCACCTCCAGCGAACGATAGGCGAACTGATTGAAGCTGTTGGTGCTCGCCACCCGCCGATCCAGGCCGGCCCGGCGCTCGTCACCGTTGGTGTTGATCAACACCTTGTGGCCTTCCTGGAACGGCAGTCGCGGGGCGAGCAGGGTGGCCGGCAAATCTATCGCGCTGATGGCCGGCAACAACAGGCCGCGCAGGTAGTGACTGTGATCGTCACGGGTGCGCACCAGTTGCAGGCCGCAAGGTTCGGCGTAAGGCGCGACTTGTTCGAGGCCCATTTGCGTTCCGCCACCGCGAACCTGACGAATCCAGCGCACCACGGCAATGCTCCAGCCTGCCCCCGCCGTGTCCTCGATGCCGACCATCTCGCCAGCCTGTAACTCGGCCGGCACTGCGCCGGGCCAGGCCAGGCAATACCCGCCCGGGCTGTGATTGATCACGGACAGGGTGTAGGTCGGAAAGTGGCGGTTACGGTCGGAGGCTTCGTGACTGTCGTCATTCTGCATTTGCGGGTATTCGATTTCTTCGTAGGGCAGCAGCGCATCGGCAGTGCCGTGGGGCGCCGCGTCGAAGGCATGGCTCCATTGGTCTTTTTCCCGGTGCGCGGGCGACGTCGCCGTGAACTGCGCACGACGGACGCCGGGATTTTTCAGGATTTCGCTGAACGGGCGTTGCCCGCCCAGATAGAAGTGCAGCGCGCTCATGCCCACGCACAAGGTCAAGCTGCCCTGACTGGCGGTGCGCTGGAAGCTGCGTTCGACCGCCTGGCCCCACGCGGCACTCAAGTGTTGCAGCGTATCCAGGCTCAGACCCGCCGGCACCGGGAGTGGCGACGTGCTGTCGGTTTTTTGCAAATGGGCCTCGATGGCCGCGACCAGCTGCTGCGGATCGAGTCCCAGCAAGCTCTCCTGTTGTTCGGGACGGAATTTCGAGCGATAACGCGGTCCGATATCGAGCTCCGGGGCGACGGCGAATAATCCATCGGCCGGCCTTTGCGGTTGCAGCTTGACCCATTTGCTCCACGGCTCCAGCACTTCGGCGAGCCGCGCGATCTGGTTCTGGCGCAGTTGATTGCAACGTGCGGCGCCCAGTAGCAGGGCGACTACGTAAGTCTGTTCGATGCTCAGGTTTTGCGTCTGGCTCGCCAAATCATCGCGCAGGTTCAGATGCTGCAGCCGATGGGCACAGGCGATTCGGTACAGCTGATGCAACTCCAGCCACACACCTTCCGGTACCGGGCAATAGAGTTGGGTGGCGCGGGTCAGCGGCCCGTTAAGGCAATGCATCGCACGTTGCAGCGCCTGGGCCAGCAGCGGCGCGCGGTCCTTGCTGAAGCGTGGCGTGATACGTACGACGATTTGTTTGTAGCCGATCGCCAAATGGCTTTGCAGCGCCTGGCAGAGGTTGGCGATCTTGCGTGAACGCTCGTCGAGGACAATCGACTGATGAAGGAAATGCCGCTCCAGGTGTTTGCAGACGTAATACACCTCGGGCCTTAACAGTTCGAGCATTTGCAGGCGATTGTCGCTGGGTGTCAGCAACTGGTTCAGTTCGCTCAAGCCTTGATAGAGCTGGCGAGCAGTTTCGCCGATGTTGGCTTTGGGCAGGTTGGCAATCCAGCGCTTGAGGTCGCGCGGGGTGGCTTCACAGAACGACAGACGCAGCTGTGCGGGGACAGGGGCGCGGAGCAGGAGGTGAGGACTGGTCTCATTCATGCCGTGGACAAACTCCAGCCGGGAAATGGGCCGTCAATGACCTGACTGTAGCAGCAATAACCTGTGGACGTGCGCGCTTACCCAGGTAGGCGCGGCGACCGTTTGTCTGTCAGCCGAGTGAGGTTCGGGTGTGCTACTAATCTGACAGACGTGCGACTGGATACGCACGGTCGTACGGCCTGCTGCCTGTGCCGGGCAGGTCTCTCGTAACTTCAAGGAGATGAAGTTTATGTCTAGATACGTAGTGGCAAATCAATGGGGCGGTAGTTCTGCACCCTGGCATCCGGGCGGAGACTGGACGTTAGGCGCGCGGGACAACCAGAAGGTTGTCGCCATCGACATCAGGTCGAGCGATGGCGGCAAGAGCTTCACCGGTACCATGACGTACTCGGGTGAAGGTCCCATTGGCTTCAAGGCTCAACGCACGGGCCAGAACCAGTACAACGTTGAAAATCAGTGGGGCGGCAACGACGCTCCATGGCATCCGGGTGGCAAGTGGGTCATCGGAGGCCGGGACAATCAGAACGTTGTCGCGTTGAGCGTGACCTCCAGTGATGGAGGGAAAAACCTCAGTGGCACCAATACCTACGCCAACGAAGGACCGATCGGCTTTCGCGGGCAGATAGAGTAACGGCACCATCGAAATGTCCGACCCCACGAAGACGTTCGTGGGGTTCGGATCAGGAGATCAGGCTTTTGGCAGGCCCATGCCCTGGCCCATCTGCACCGGCGAACCGGCCGCCAGCTCTTCAGCCCACTGCACTTGATCAGGCCCGAACAGCACAACAGCCGTCGAACCCAGCTTGAAACGACCCAGTTCCGCACCTTTTTCCAGGTGGATCGGCGCACGAGCCGCTTCGTCGTAGCGGAAGGTTTTCAGCTCGCGCTTCGGTGGCGTCACCAAACCCGCCCACACGGTTTCGATCGACGCCACAATCATCGCGCCCACCAGCACCACGGCCATCGGCCCGCGCTCGGTGTCGAAAATGCACGCCACACGTTCGTTGCGGGCAAACAATTCCGGAACGTTTTCAGCGGTGGTCTGGTTGACCGAGAAGATCCGGCCCGGAATGTAGACCATCTCGCGCAAGGTGCCGGCCAGCGGCATGTGCACGCGGTGGTAGTCCTTCGGCGACAGGTAAATGGTCGCGAAATCCCCGCCCATGAACGGCGCTGCGTTGGCCGCGTCACCGCCCAGCAATTCCAGAACGCTGAAACTGTGGCCCTTGGCCTGGAACACGCGACCGTGTTCGATCGGCCCGAGCTGGCTGACCGCGCCGTCGGCCGGGCTGAGGATCGCGCCCGGGGTTTCGTCCAGCGGACGAGCGCCGTCTTTCAGCGCGCGGGTGAAGAACGCGTTGAAGTGCTCGTAAGCCGTCAGGTCTTCGACCAGTGCCTGGGACATGTCCACCTGATAACGCTTGGCGAACCACGCGGTGAACGCATTCTTGAACCAGCGTACGCGGCATTCGGCGATGCAGCCGGCCAGTCGCGAGAGCAAGTGGTGGGGCAGCAGGTATTGGCTGAGGATAAACAAACGCTTATTCATTAACTGTCCTTAAAAACCTTAAATCTCTACAGGCGTATCGGGATGGTTACCCCATTCGCCCCAGGAGCCGGCGTAGCCTTTGACCCGCGGATAACCGAGGGACTTGGCCACCAGATAGGTGAAGCCAGAACGGTGGTGAGTCTGGCAGTGGGTAATCACTTCTTTGTCTTTGCTGATCCCGAGTTGTTCGAGGATCTGTGGCATGTCGGTGCGGATGCGCAGGTTGCGCGCCCGGTCCATGCCCGCGGTCCACTCGAAATTGACCGCGCCGGGGATGTGTCCGCCCTTGGCCGCCAGGACTTTCTCGCCGGAGTACTCCAGCGGCCCGCGCGCGTCCCAGATCGCCAGGTCGGCGGCGCCGAGACGGCTTTGCAAGTATTCGCGGGTGGCGGTGGGTTCGTCGTGCAGGGTCAACGCAACCGGGCCGCCGACCGCGGGAGGGATCTGGATCGACATGGGCGAGCCTTCTGCCAGCCACGCCGTCAGACCGCCGTCGACATAGTGATACTTGCTGTGGCCGATGACGTCCAGCAGCCAGATAAAACGCCCGGCCCAACCGCCGCCTTCGTCGTCATACACGACGTAGACCGCGTCGGGGTTGTGGCCCAACTCACCGAACAGCGCCTCAAGAGCCGCTTGCGGCGGCATCAGGCCCGGCGCAGGTGGCTGGCCGAGTTGCGTGCGTTTCGGATCGACAAAGCGCGCACCGGGAATATGCCCTTCGGCGTAGCGGGCGCTGCTGGTCAGGTCCACCAGAATCAGATCGCGGGCGTCGAGGCGAGGGAGCAAGTCGCTCGGTTCGATCACCAGCGGCAAGCCAGAGAAGTCAGACATGTGAGGTCTCCAGAGCACAAAGGGGGGGATTGTAGCGGGTCATTGGCCGCGATGGCTAAAGCTGTGCAGGGCTTTCTCGATGCACTGCGCGGTTTTGCCGAAGGCTTGCACGGTGATTTCCGAAAACGGCCCGCCGCCCTGGTCCGCCACCACGATCATGATTACGCGGCCGTTGTTGATCAGCGAGCGTAACAGCAAGTGCTCACCACCGAACTGCGAACGCAGGCTGGCCGGCAACAGCGCCGAAAATTGCGCGTTGTTGGCCGGTGTCAGGCGTACCTGGGCTTGTTGCGAAAGCAGACGTTGCAGCACGGTGCTTTGGCTGACCACGAAATTCTGGCCAGCGGTTTCTTTCGGCAGCCCGGCAATCTGGTGCACGCGCAGATTGGCATGCGTGCGGTCGGCCATCAGGATCATTACCCGTCGCATGCCGCACGCGACCAGTGCATCACGGGCCGAGTTGGTCAAATGCATGGCATTGGTGAAGCGACTCGGTTCCACCAGCAGTTCGGCGCATTGTTTGCGCCACTGGGCCAGGTCCTCGGCAGTCGGCGCCGGGGCGGGCAGCAGGCCGGCGTGAACATGGTGCATGCCCCACGGCCAGAGCAGCGCAACAGCCGGGTGCCAGAGGTCGGGCATGGCGTGCTGGCGTGCACTGTTGGCGGCTTGCTGGTGCAATTGCTGCTGCACCTCGTCCATTGGGATTTGCAGGTAAAGGCTGGTCAGGTACTGCCAGCGTTCACTGTGCGGACAGTCCCAGGCCTGCTGTGCCGACAGCGCCAGACCGTTGGCCAGCAACACCGTGTTGGCCGGCTGATTGAGCCAGCGACGCAACGTCGGATCGTCATCGAGACGGTTCTGCTGACGCAATGGGTGATCGCTGTCGCGCGCGATACGCAGGACTTTCACCAGTTCCCGTTGCTCATTGAGCAACAGCTTGTAGCCCTGCTGCACCCAGATCGGCAGGTGCCAGATACTCACCAATGCCTGAGCGATTTCCAGCAGGCGTACGCCGAATAATTGTTTCTCGACTTTTCGTGCGGACTCGCCTTTATGGATGACCCGCAGCTCCCATTCTTCAAGCAGATGCGGATGGGTCAACGCCAATGGCCAGAACGGCGATAAAAACAGCAGGCTGCCCCAGTGAATGTCCTGCCACAGCCGCGCCAGGCGAGCGGCGAAAAAGCCGTTGGCCTGTTGCGTCGCGTGCTGGCTGATCATCTGCAACTGACGCAGGGCTGCGGGAATTTCCGATTCCGGTGTCGCGGGCAGCCGGGCGAGCAGTTCTTCGGTGCGCTTCAAACCGAGGCGATTGATCGCCACCTCAAGGTTTTCCGCAGGCTCGGTCATGCTGCCGTGGGTGTGCCGGTTGGCTTCGCGAATCACGCTCAAGGCCAAGGCGGGGCTGCCCTGCATCAGCTCGGCGATATCGCGTAATGAGCTTCGGTTGTCGCCGATGGCCTTGCAGACTCGGTCATGACTGGCTTGCGGAACGGGCAGGTGCACACCATCCAGAAGCTTTACCCAGCCTTGGATAGTGTTCGGTTTTGGAATGGGTACGTTCGTTTCGTTAGCCATGGTTGGACGCGATCATCGTCTGCATTACCTATGCCCGAAGTGGGCCAAATTGGCTTTTCGCCTGAACTGGCTATAGTCTGGCGCAGTTTTGCCGATAAGTAGAAGAAGAGATTTTTTAACTTCCGAATATGACCTTGAACCCGACTCAGTAAGTGCTCTCCTACCTATGGCTAAAATAATCGGCATCATCGTCGTATTCGCGAGCGTGCTCGGCGGATACGTGCTCTCCCACGGCAAGATTGCCGCTCTGGTTCAACCCTTCGAGGTGTTGATCATCGGTGGCGCGGCCCTTGGCGCATTCCTCCAGGCCAACCCCGGCTACATGACCCTGCACGTGCTCAAGAAGTCCTTGAGCATGTTCAGTTCGCGGTTCAATCACGGCTACTATCTTGAAGTGTTGGGGCTGATCTACGAGATCCTCAACAAGAGTCGCCGCGAAGGCATGATGGCCATCGAAGGCGACATCGAAGATGCCGCCGCGAGCCCCATCTTCGCCAAGTACCCGTCGGTGCTCAAGGACGAGCGCATGACCGCGTTCATCTGCGATTACCTGCGCATCATGTCCTCCGGCAACATGGCTCCCCATGAGCTGGAAGGCCTGTTCGACATGGAACTCTACAATCTCAAGGAAGACCTGGAGCACCCATCCCATGCGGTGAACGGCATCGCCGACGCCATGCCCGGTTTCGGTATCGTCGCGGCGGTATTGGGTATTGTGGTGACCATGGCGTCCCTGGGCGAAGGCGATCAGAAATCCATCGGTCTGCACGTCGGTGCGGCACTGGTCGGTACCTTCTTCGGTATTCTCGCCGCGTACGGTTTCTTCGGTCCGCTGGCCCACTCCCTGGCCCACGATGCCAAGGAAGAACTGAACGTCTACGAAGCCATCAAGGCCTCGCTGGTGGCTTCGGCTTCCGGCATGCCGCCATCGCTGGCGGTGGAGTTCGGGCGCAAGGTTCTGTACCCGGCGCACCGTCCTAGCTTCGCTGAGCTGGAACAAGCGGTTCGCGGTCGTTAAGCCATGGAAAACAATCAGCCGATAATCATCAAGCGCGTCAAGCGCATCGCCGGCGGGCATCACGGGGGCGCCTGGAAAATCGCCTTCGCCGACTTCGCAACGGCGATGATGGCGTTCTTCCTGGTGCTGTGGCTGCTGTCCACCGCGACACCGGAACAGAAGATCGCCATCGCCGGTTACTTCAAGGACCCGGTCGGCTTTTCCGAAAGCGGCACGCCGTACATCATCGACCTGGGCGGTACGCCGACCCTGGCGCCGGAAAACACTCTCAACCCCGAAGTGAAATCCCAGCCGCAGCCGGACAAGGTGACGGTCGACGCCGAACAGGTCGAAGGCATGGCCGAGATGGTGGAGAAGGAACGCCTCGAACTGTTGCTGCAAGAATTGCAGAACAAGGTCGAAGAGAACCCGCAGCTGAAGAAATTCAAGGACCAGATTCTGTTCGAGATCACGCCGGATGGTTTGCGCATCCAGATCGTGGACGCCGAAAACCGGCCGATGTTCGACTCGGGCTCGGCACGTCTGAAACCGTATTTCGAAGACATCCTGCTGGCCATGGCCGACACCATCAAAGCGGTGCCGAACAAGATCAGCATCAGTGGCCACACCGATGCCAAGCCTTACTCGGGCAGCGGGGACTTCGGTAACTGGGAGCTTTCAGCCAACCGGGCCAACGCTGCACGTCGTGCATTGGTGGCGGGCAGTTATCCGGAGCAACAGATCGCACGAGTGGTCGGTTATGCCTCGTCGGCTTTGTTCGATCGCGAGAACCCGCTCAACCCGGTCAACCGTCGTATCGACATTGTCGTGCTGACCAAGAAAGCCCAGCGTGCCATCGAAGGTTCGCAAGGCGCGGAACCAACACCAGAGCCGACCCAGGGGCAGGGTGGCCCGGGTGAAGTGCCGGCCGACCCGAACGCGTTGCCGGCGGATAAAGAGCCGCTGCCGGCGCATGAGCTTCGTGAGCGTTTGAATCTGTTTGATGACCCGGCGCCGAAACCGGGTGAGCCGCCGAAGCAGTGACGCACAAAAAAGCCGCGAGATGATCGCGGCTTTTTTATTTCTGCGGGAAGCTGCTGATCATTTTCGTAGCGTCACGAAAATGATCAGGACTACTTAATAGCTGCTCTCCGGCAAACTCGCGATGATCGAGCGATAGCTGTTCATCCGTTGCTGCTGCACTCGGCCTTCTTCCAGCGCCTTGAGCAGGGCGCAACCCGGTTCGCGGTCGTGCTTGCAGTCGCGGAAGCGGCAGGTGCCGATCAGGTCGTTGAACTCGATGAAGCCGGCTTCGACATCGGCGCGGCTGACGTGGCCCAGGCCGAATTCGCGTATACCCGGGGAGTCGATCAACTCACCGCCACCGGGGAAGTGGAACAGGCGCGCAGTCGTCGTGGTGTGAGTGCCCTGGCCGGACAGCTCGGACAACGGGCCGACGCGAGTTTCGACCTCAGGCAGCAGGCTGTTGACCAGCGACGACTTGCCGACGCCGGACTGGCCGACGAACACGCTGATGCGCCCGTCCAGCTGTTCCTGAAGTTGCTCCATGCCATTGCCGTGGTGCGCCGACACTTCCAGTACCGGATAACCCAGCGTGCGGTAAACCGCGAGCAGGGCGTTCAGCGCCGGGGCGTTCTGCTCGTCGATCAAGTCGAATTTGTTGAGCAGCAGCAACGGCCGGATCCCGGCGTGCTCCGCCGCGACCAGGTAGCGGTCGATCAGATTTGCATGGGGCTCGGGCAACGGCGCGAAGACAATGACGATCATGTCGACGTTGGCGGCTACAGGCTTGAGCTGGCCACGGCTGTCCGGGCGGCAGAGTTCGGTCTTGCGCGGCAGTTGCGCCACGATCACCCCGATGCCCTGGTTGCCGGCACGCCAGACAACCTGATCGCCGGTCACCAGCGCTGGCAAGTTAGCGCGCAAGTGGCAGCGGAACACCTGGCCGGCCAAATCGCCATCGAGGGCTTCGACTTCGACCTGCACACCGAAGTGCGCGATCACCAGGCCGGTCTGTTCCGGGCCCAGGTCGCCACCCTCAAGTGCCTCGACAGCCGAGGACTCGCGTTTGGCGGCGCGGGCAGCGCGTTCGCCCTGAATCTTTTCGATGCGCCAGTTTTGACGACGATTGAGTTGGCGTTTGGCCATGGGTGTTCCGTATCAAGAATGCAGCGATTAGGTAAAACGGCCGCGAGTTTAGCACGCCCGGGCGCCGCCCTAGGCTAAACTGCGCAGCATTGCCTAGGAGCCGACACATGCTAAACCCGCAGAATCTGATCTGGATCGACCTGGAAATGACCGGTCTGAACCCTGATACCGACGTCATCATCGAGATGGCCACCATCGTCACCGACAGTGATCTGAACACCTTGGCTGAAGGGCCGGTGATCGCGATCCACCACAGCGATGAAATCCTCGCCGGCATGGACGAGTGGAACACCCGTCAACACGGCGGCTCGGGCCTGACCCAGCGTGTGCGCGACAGCCGCATCAGCATGGCCGAAGCGGAAGCCGAGACCATTGCCTTCCTGGAAAAATGGGTGCCGAAGGGCAAGTCGCCGATCTGTGGCAACAGCATCTGTCAGGATCGTCGCTTCCTTTATACCCACATGAAATCCCTGGAAAGCTATTTCCACTACCGCAACCTCGACGTCTCGACCCTGAAAGAACTCGCTGCACGCTGGGCGCCGGACGTGCGCGACAGCTTCAAAAAGGGCAGCACCCACCTGGCGCTGGACGACATCCGCGAATCCATCGCCGAGTTGCAGCACTACCGCAAGCATTTCATCAAGTTCTGATTCGAAGGTGCCTGGTCCGGCCCCATCGCGAGCAGGCTCGCTCCCACAATGGGCCTGTGTTTACCGGCCAATGTGGAAGCGAGCCTGCTCGCGATGGCGTCCGCACAGTCAATCTTGATGGTCGGGTTGATTCTCCAATGCCCTCTTTTGGTGCCGGGACTAAATGGCTAGACTGCGCGCCTTCCCGCAAGGACTGCCACCATGTTGCTGATGCTTTACCTGATCGCCATCACCGCCGAAGCCATGACTGGCGCACTGTCTGCCGGCCGTCGCGGCATGGACTGGTTTGGCGTGGTGCTGATCGCCTGCATCACGGCGTTGGGCGGCGGTTCGGTGCGCGACGTGCTGCTCGGTCACTACCCGCTGACTTGGGTCAAACACCCGGAATACCTGGTGCTGACCTCGATCGCGGCGATGGTCACTGTCTTCACGGCACGCTGGATGCGTCACCTGCGCTCGCTATTTCTGGTGCTCGACGCCGTGGGTCTGGTGGCGTTCACGCTCATCGGCTGCATGACCGCGCTGGAAATGGGCCACGGCATGCTGGTGGCCTCGGTCAGCGGCGTGATCACTGGAGTGTTTGGCGGCATCCTGCGCGACATCTTCTGCAACGACATCCCGCTGATTTTCCGTCGCGAGCTCTACGCCAGCGTGTCGTTCGCGGCGGCGTGGTGCTACATGTTGTGCCTATACCTGAACGTGCCGGGCGAGCAGGCGATTCTGATCACCTTGTTCGGCGGCTTCCTGCTGCGCTTGCTGGCGATCCGCTTCCACTGGGAAATGCCCAAGTTCGTTTATAACGACGAAGCCTGACGTTCGGCGTGTTGCTTCAACGCCCATTCGACGTGCTCGCGAACCAGTTCCGACGGGTATTCCCGTCGTGCCTTCAACGCCTCAAGCACCGGAATGCTTGACGGCGCATTCCCCAGCCCCACCGCCAGATTACGTAACCAGCGCTCATAACCGGCTCGACGCAATGGCGAGCCTTCGGTGCTGCTCAGAAACCGATCCTCATCCCACATGAACAACTCAGCCAGTTCGGCGTTGTCCAGGTTGTGCCGTGGCTTGAAGTCGCTTTCGCCGGACGGGCGAGCGAAGCGGTTCCACGGGCAGACGATCTGGCAGTCGTCGCAGCCGAAGACCCGATTGCCGATCAATGGCCGCAAGTCTTCGGGGATCGCGCTTTTCAGTTCGATCGTCAGGTAGGAAATGCAGCGTCGGGCATCCAGCACATAAGGGCCGACAAAGGCGTTGGTCGGGCAGATGTCGAGGCACGCAGTGCAGCGGCCGCAATGTTCGGTGCTGTGGGGCGGGTCGACGGGCAGCGGCAAGTCGACAAACAGCTCACTGAGGAAGAAATAACTGCCGGCCTTACGATTCAAGACCAGGGTATTTTTGCCGATCCATCCAAGGCCCGCCTGTTCCGCAATGGCTTTTTCCAGCACCGGCGCACTGTCGACATACGCGCGGTAGCCGAACGGGCCGATGACCGCCTGAATCTTTTCTGCCAGTTGTTGCACACGTTTACGGATCAATTTGTGGTAATCGCGGCCCAAGGCATAACGCGACACGTAGGCTTTTTCCGGTTGGGCGAGGCGTTTGGCCATTTCGGTATCACCCGGCAGGTAATCCATGCGCAGGGACACCACCCGAAGCGTGCCGGGCACCAGCTCCTCCGGATGTGAGCGTTTAGTGCCGTGGGCACCCATGTAGTCCATTTCGCCGTGGTAACCGGCTTCGAGCCAGCGTTCCAGGTGCTGCTCATGCTCGGCGAGATCCAGGCCGCTGATGCCGACTTGCTGAAAGCCGAGCTCGCGGCCCCAGTCCTTGATGGATTGGGCGAGGGCGGGCAGGTCTGTGGTAATAGCGGGCATGAGGCGAGAGAAACCGGAGCTGAGGTGCGTATAATTCTGCCAGACATCGGAGCCCGAAGACGCATGCCGCACACTAAAGATGATTTACCCGACGCGCTGTACAGCGCCGCGCAAGTGCGGGCCCTCGATGCGAGCCTGATCGCGGCCGGTACGCCGGGCTTCGAATTGATGCATCGTGCGGCGCGGGCGACCTGGCGTGCGTTGGTCCGGCAGTGGCCGACGGCCAACGAACTGACGGTGGTCGCCGGCCACGGCAATAACGCCGGTGACGGCTATCTGGTCGCGGTGTTGGCCAAGCGTGCTGGCTGGCACGTGCGCGTGTTGCGGTCGGTGAGCCTCAGCGTTTGCAGGGCGATGCCGGGTTGGCCTGTGCCGAGGCCCGTTCCGAAGGCTTAGCCATCCAGGCCTGGAGCGCGCAATCGGATTTGCGCGGCGTCGTGCTGGACGCCTTGCTCGGCACCGGTCTGACGGGCGAGGTGCGAGAGCCCTGCGCCAGCGTCATCGGGGCGATCAATGCCAGCGGCCGGCCGGTGGCTGCGGTAGATATTCCTTCGGGACTGTGTGCCGATACGGGGCGTGTGCTCGGCGTGGCCGTTCGGGCGGATCTGACCGTGACCTTCATTGGTCTGAAACTCGGTCTGTTCACGGGGGATGCGGCGGATGTGGTGGGCGAATTGGTTTTCAATGATCTGCAAGCGCTGCCTGAGGCGTTCACCGGGGTCGCCATCAGTGCCCGACGCCTGGCGGCTGGCAATTTGCCGCGTCTGGCGGGACGAACGCCGACGGCCCATAAAGGCAAATTCGGCCACGTATTGCTGATCGGCGGTGATCGAGGCTTCGGCGGGGCGATTCTGTTGAGTGCGCAAAGTGCGCTGGGCAGCGGCGCTGGCATGGTGTCGGTGGCCACTCGCAGCGAGCATGTGCCGGCCGCACTGGCGAGAATTCCCGAAGCGATGGTGCTGGGCACTTCGTCGGCGAATCAGCTGATGGGATTGCTGCAAAAGGTTTCCGTGCTGGTGGTCGGTCCGGGCTTGGGGCAGGCTTCATGGGGGCGAAGCCTATTGTCGGCGGCGGCCAATGCGCCGCTTGCACAAGTCTGGGACGCCGATGCGTTGAATATGCTGGCGGGCGAACTCGTCACCTTGCCCAAGGGCTGCGTGATCACGCCGCATCCGGGTGAAGCGGCGCGGTTGCTGGGAATGTCCACGGCCCAAGTGCAGGCGGATCGACCGGCTGCAGTCCACGCATTGAGCAAAAAATACACAGCTGTAGTGATTTTGAAAGGAGCCGGCAGCCTGATCGCCAGCCCCGATGGGCGCATGTCGGTGTGCCATCAGGGCCATCCGGCCATGGCCACCGCCGGTCTGGGCGATGTGTTGGCCGGTCTGGTCGGTGCGTTGCTGGCCCAGGGCATGGACGCGTTCGATGCGGCCTGCCTGGGAGTTTGGCTGCATGCCAATGCCGGCGCGCAACAAGGTAAATCGGGCCGTGGGCTGGCGGCCAGTGATCTGATACCAGCCATTCGTCAGTTGTTGGAGGAGCAAGCACCGTGTCTGAAGTAACCCTGTACCTGGCTGATGAAGAGGCGATGACCGCGTTTGGCGCCCGCATCGCGAAAACCACCGAAGGGCACGGTCTGATTTTTCTGGAAGGGGATCTGGGGGCGGGGAAAACCACGTTGTCCCGGGGCATCATCCGAGGCCTGGGGCATGTGGGCGCGGTAAAAAGTCCGACGTTCACCCTGGTAGAACCCTACGAGATCGGTGAGGTCCGCGCCTTCCATTTTGATCTCTATCGTTTGGTCGACCCTGAAGAACTGGAGTACCTCGGCATCCGCGATTACTTCGAAGACGATGCCTTGTGCCTGATCGAGTGGCCCGATAAAGGTGCAGGCTTTTTGCCAAAGCCTGACCTGACCATTACCATTAGCCCGCAAGACAGCGGGCGTTCGCTGAAAATTTTGTCCCAGGGCTCGCGTGGCGAGTCGTGGTGTGCCGCTTTGGCATTGGAAACCAATTAAATGATGGGGTCTGGTATGCGCTTTCGCGCGATGGTAGCTGCCGTAGGGATGTTGTTTTTGGCGGTGACCGTCAATGCTGTGGCCGAATCGAAGGTCAACAGCGTTCGTCTGTG
This sequence comes from Pseudomonas sp. 300, assembly GCF_055803035.1. Taxonomy (NCBI): domain Bacteria; kingdom Pseudomonadati; phylum Pseudomonadota; class Gammaproteobacteria; order Pseudomonadales; family Pseudomonadaceae; genus Pseudomonas; species Pseudomonas sp. 300. The sequence continues at coordinate 564,760 of NZ_JAVLRV010000001.1, forward strand.
GCGGGCGCCGGACAACACACGGTTGGTGTTCGACCTGACCGGGCCGGTGCAACACAGCGTTTTCACCCTGACAGCCCCGGACCGACTGGTGATCGACATCAACGGCGCGACCCTCGGTGCGCCGTTGAACGTCTCCACCGCCAACACCCCGATCACCGCCATGCGCTCGGCCCAACGCACGCCGACTGACCTGCGGGTGGTCATCGACCTGAAAAAAGCCGTTACGCCGAAAAGCTTCACCCTGGCGCCGAATGCCCAGTACGGCAACCGTCTGGTGGTCGATCTGTTCGATAACGCCGCCGACGCCGCGCCAATCCCCGCGCCGACCAACGTTGCCACCGTCGCCCCGGTGCCGGTCACCCCGGTCGACCCTCCGGTCAAGCTGCCGCCCGCACCGGCCGGCAAGCGCGACATCATTGTCGTGATCGACGCTGGCCACGGCGGCGAAGACCCGGGCGCCTCGGGCTCTCGCGGTCAGCGTGAAAAAGACGTGGTGCTGGCCATCGCTCGTGAATTGCAGCGTCAGGTCAACGGCATGAAAGGCTTCCGCGCCGAGCTGACCCGCACCGGCGACTACTTCATTCCGTTGCGTGGTCGTACCGAGATCGCCCGCAAAAAAGGCGCCGACCTCTTCGTTTCGATCCACGCCGATGCCGCGCCTTCGGCCGCTGCGTTCGGTGCATCGGTGTTTGCCCTGTCTGATCGCGGCGCCACGTCGGAAACTGCCCGTTGGCTGGCCGACAGTGAAAACCGCTCCGACTTGATTGGTGGCGCCGGCAACGTCAGCCTCGACGACAAGGACCGCATGCTCGCGGGCGTGCTGCTCGACTTGTCGATGACCGCTTCCCTGACCTCCAGCCTGAACGTCGGCCAGAAAGTTTTAAGCAACATCGGCCGCGTCACGCCGCTACACAAGCAGCGTGTGGAACAAGCCGGGTTCATGGTGTTGAAGTCGCCGGATATCCCGTCGATCCTGGTGGAAACCGGGTTCATCTCCAACGCCAACGAAGCCTCGAAACTCGCGGCGGCCAACCACCAGCAAGCGCTGGCTCGTTCGATCAGCAGCGGCGTGCGCCAGTTCTTCCAGCAGAATCCACCACCGGGCACTTACATCGCCTGGCTGCGCGATTCCGGCAAAATCGCCCAAGGGCCGCGTGATCACCGGGTAAACCCGGGGGAAACCCTGGCGATGATCGCCGTGCGTTATCAAGTGTCCCCGGCCACCTTGCGCAGCGCCAACAACCTGAAAAGTGACGAGTTGAAAGTCGGTCAGACCCTGACCATTCCCGGCACCGAACTGGCGTCCAAAGAATGAATCAGGCCGTGACCAACAGCGCTCGCATCGAGCTGCTCAGCCCGCGACTGGCGAACCAGATTGCCGCCGGCGAGGTGGTAGAGCGCCCGGCATCGGTGATCAAGGAGTTGCTGGAAAACAGCCTCGACTCCGGCGCCAAACGCATCGATGTCGATGTCGAGCAGGGCGGCGTCAAGCTGCTGCGGGTTCGCGACGATGGCAGCGGCATTTCTGCCGACGACCTGCCGCTGGCCCTGGCCCGTCACGCCACCAGCAAGATCCGCAACCTGGAAGATCTCGAACAGGTCATGAGCCTCGGGTTTCGCGGTGAGGCACTGGCCTCGATCAGTTCCGTGGCGCGCCTGACCCTGACGTCCCGAACCCGCGATGCCGATCAGGCCTGGCAGGTTGAGACCGAAGGCCGGGACATGGCGCCCCGCGTGCAACCGGCGGCTCATCCGGTGGGCACCTCGGTGGAAGTGCGCGACCTGTTTTTCAACACCCCGGCGCGGCGCAAGTTTCTCAAAACCGAAAAAACCGAATTCGATCACCTGCAGGAAGTGATCAAGCGCCTGGCGTTGGCGCGTTTTGATGTGGCGTTTCACCTGCGTCATAACGGCAAGACCATCCTCAGCCTGCATGAAGCCCATGATGACGCGGCCCGCGCCCGGCGTGTGGCGGCCATCTGCGGTTCAGGTTTCCTCGAGCAGGCGTTGCCGATCGAAATCGAGCGCAATGGCCTGCATTTGTGGGGTTGGGTTGGCTTGCCAACGTTCAACCGCAGCCAGGCGGACTTGCAGTATTTCTTTGTGAATGGCCGTGCCGTGCGCGACAAACTGGTGGCCCACGCGGTGCGCCAGGCCTATCGCGACGTGTTGTTCAATGGTCGGCATCCGACCTTCGTGCTGTTTTTCGAAGTCGATCCGGCCGGTGTCGATGTCAACGTGCACCCGACCAAACACGAAGTGCGCTTCCGTGACGGGCGCATGGTCCACGATTTCCTCTATGGCACCTTGCACCGCGCCTTGGGCGACGTGCGGCCGGATGACCATTTGGCAGCGCCAGTGGCGACAGCCATTGTTCGGCCGAGCGGCATCGAGGCTGGCGAGTTCGGTCCGCAGGGCGAAATGCGTCTGGCGGCCAATGCGTTGCTGGAACAGCCTCAGGCACAACCCTCGCTCAACACGGCTGGCTCGGGCGCGGGCGCCGGTTTTCAGTACCAATACACGCCGCGTCCGCAGTCCGGTGTGCCTGCGGCTGAAGCCCAGGCTGCCTACCGTAAGTTTTTTGCGCCGTTGCCAGAAGCCAACGCGGTCCCGCTTCCGGCCGGTCAGGACGATATTCCCCCGCTGGGTTATGCGCTGGCGCAGCTCAAAGGCATCTACATTCTTTCAGAAAACGCTCAAGGCTTGGTTTTGGTGGACATGCACGCCGCCCACGAGCGGATCATGTACGAACGCCTGAAAGTCGCCATGGCCAGCGAAGGCCTGAGCGGTCAGCCGCTGTTGGTTCCGGAATCCTTGGCCGTGAGCGAGCGCGAAGGCGATTGCGCCGAAGAAAACGTCGCGTGGTTCCAGCGTCTGGGCTTTGAACTTCAGCGTCTCGGTCCGGAAACACTGGCCATTCGGCAGATCCCTGCCTTGCTCAAGCAAGCGGAAGCCAATCGGTTGGTCAGCGACGTCCTGGCCGATCTGATGGAATACGGCACCAGCGACCGGATTCAGGCACACCTGAACGAATTGCTCGGCACCATGGCCTGCCACGGCGCAATTCGGGCCAATCGACGTCTGGCCCTGCCGGAAATGAACGGTCTGCTGCGTGATATGGAGAACACCGAGCGCAGCGGTCAATGCAACCATGGCCGACCGACCTGGACCCAATTGGGCCTGGACGATCTGGACAAACTGTTCCTGCGCGGTCGTTGATGAGCCAGCTCCCTCCTGCGATTTTCCTGATGGGCCCGACCGCAGCGGGCAAGACCGACCTGGCCATCGAACTGACCAAAGTCCTGCCTTGCGAGCTGATCAGCGTCGATTCGGCGTTGGTCTATCGCGGTATGGACATCGGCACCGCCAAGCCGTCAAAAGAGATTCTGGCCGAATTCCCCCACCGTCTGATCGATATTCTCGACCCGGCGGAGAGCTATTCGGCTGCGGACTTCCGTCGTGACGCCCTTGAAGCCATGGCCGACATCACCGCACGGGGCAAAATTCCGCTGCTGGTGGGCGGCACAATGCTCTATTACAAGGCTTTGGTCGAAGGTCTGGCGGACATGCCGGCGGCCGATCAGGACGTCCGTGCGCAGATCGAAGAAGAAGCTGCACGCCTTGGCTGGCAAGCCCTGCACGACCAATTGGCAGTCATCGACCCGGAATCGGCGGCGCGTATTCACCCGAACGATCCGCAGCGACTCAGTCGAGCGTTGGAAGTTTATCGTGTCAGCGGTCAGAGCATGACCGCTCTCAGGCTGAGACAATCTGCGCAAAGTACTGAAGCAGCCGCTTCGGGACTGCAACAATTGCCCTATACTGTCGCGAACTTGGCCATTGCTCCGGCAAATCGTCAGGTACTGCACGAGCGAATTAAACAAAGATTCACTTTAATGTTGGAACAGGGATTCATCGACGAGGTCGTAGCCCTGCGTATGCGAAGTGACCTGCATTCCGGGTTGCCGTCTATACGCGCAGTAGGCTACCGACAAGTCTGGGACTACCTGGATGGCAAGCTGACGCAAGCCGAGATGCAGGAGCGTGGAATCATTGCCACGCGCCAATTGGCGAAGCGTCAGTTCACCTGGCTGCGCAGCTGGGCTGATTTACACTGGTTGGACAGCCTGGATTGCGACAATCTGCCGCGCGCCTTGAAATACCTGGGGACCATCTCCATATTGAGCTGAGTCCTTGCAATTGCCGTCTATCCTTGGGGGTGTGACGGCCACAAGCCATCTGTTTACCTATTTTTTTATATTGAATCCTTAAAGGAGTGCGGCACATGTCAAAAGGGCATTCGCTACAAGACCCTTACTTGAATACTTTACGTAAAGAGAAAGTTGGGGTGTCCATCTACCTGGTCAACGGGATCAAACTGCAAGGCACGATCGAGTCTTTCGACCAGTTCGTTATCCTGCTGAAAAACACCGTCAGCCAGATGGTTTACAAACACGCTATCTCTACAGTGGTGCCGGTTCGTCCAATTCGTCTGCCTAGCGCAACCGAATCCGAAGCAGGTGACGCTGAGCCAGGTAACGCCTGATAGGAGTCTCCTTTGTTCTTTGAGCGCCACGGTGGTGGTGAGCGAGTGATCCTCGTTCACTTGGATGGACAGGACCCTGAGGCGCGCGAAGATCCGCAGGAGTTTCAGGAGTTGGCTAATTCGGCCGGCGCCGAGACCGTTGCGTTTTTTAACGTGCCGCGTCATCGGCCAACCGCAAAATTCCTGATCGGTAGCGGCAAGGTCGAGGAACTACGCGACCTGGTTCATGCCGAAAAGGCAGATCTGGTGATCTTCAATCACATCCTCACACCCAGTCAGGAACGTAACCTCGAACGAGTTTTCGAGTGTCGCGTGATTGATCGCACCGGTCTGATTCTCGATATTTTCGCCCAGCGCGCCCGTACCCATGAAGGCAAGCTCCAGGTAGAACTGGCTCAGCTTGACCACATGAGCACGCGGCTGGTTCGTGGCTGGACTCACCTTGAGCGTCAAGGTGGCGGTATCGGCATGCGTGGCCCGGGTGAAACGCAACTGGAAACAGACCGCCGCTTGCTGCGGGTTCGCCTGCGACAGATCAAGGGCCGGCTGGAAAAAGTGCGCAGCCAGCGTGAACAGTCGCGACGTGGTCGTACGCGTGCGGATATCCCTACCGTGTCTTTGGTGGGGTATACCAACGCCGGTAAATCCACGCTCTTCAATAACTTGACGAAATCCGACGTGTACGCGGCTGACCAGTTGTTTGCCACGCTGGACCCGACCTTGCGCCGTCTGGAACTGGACGACCTGGGGCCGATTGTCCTGGCTGATACTGTGGGTTTCATTCGCCACTTGCCCCACAAGCTGGTCGAGGCATTTCGGTCTACCCTCGAAGAGTCGAGCAACTCCGACCTGCTGTTGCACGTGATCGATGCGGCCGAACCGGATCGCATGTTGCAGATCGAGCAGGTGATGGTGGTGCTGGGCGAGATTGGTGCCCAGGACTTGCCGATCCTCGAGGTCTATAACAAACTCGATTTGCTTGAAGGCGTTGAGCCGCAAATCCAGCGTGACGAAAACGGCAAGCCTCAACGGGTCTGGCTTTCGGCGCGTGATGGCAGTGGTCTGGAATTGCTTGAGCAAGCTATTGCCGAGTTGCTGGGCAGTGAGTTGTTTATCGGTACCTTGCGCTTGCCGCAACGATTCGCTCGACTGCGTGCGCAGTTCTTCGAACTCGGAGCGGTGCAGAAAGAAGAACACGACGAAGAAGGTGTCAGCTTGCTGGCCGTTCGATTACCCCGTTCGGAGCTCAATCGGCTGGTCAGCCGTGAAGGCGTTGTGCCGACAGAGTTCATCGAGCAACACACTTTGCAATAAAAGCCTGAGAAAGCGGTTGTGCCGTGGTGACAGGCATTCTGTAGCATTGGTCGGCGCGCCGTGGGTGCGTCTTTGCTTTATCAGATGGAGAGCGCTATGGCTTGGAATGAGCCGGGTGGCAACTCGAATAATCAGGATCCTTGGGGTGGCAAACGCCGCAATAACGGCGACCGCAAGGGGCCACCGGATCTCGACGAGGCCTTCCGAAAGCTGCAGGAAAGCCTGAACGGGTTGTTCGGTGGTGGTAAGAAACGCGGTGATGACGGCGGTGGTTCGGGCAAGAGTGGCGGCTTCGGCGGTCTGCTCGGCATCGGCCTGGTCGTGTTGGCGGCCGTGTGGCTGTACAGCGCGGTCTACGTGGTCGACGAGCAGGAGCAAGCCGTGGTGCTGCGCTTCGGCAAGTACTACGAAACCGTCGGCCCGGGTCTGAACATCTATTTCCCGCCGATCGATCGCAAGTACCTGGAAAACGTCACGCGTGAGCGTGCGTACACCAAGCAGGGTCAAATGCTGACTGAAGACGAAAACATCGTCGAAGTGCCGCTGACCGTGCAGTACAAGATCAGCAACCTGCAGGACTTCGTGCTGAGCGTAGACCAGCCGGAAATCAGCCTTCAGCACGCGACCGAAAGTGCCTTGCGCCATGTGGTGGGGTCCACCGCGATGGACCAGGTACTGACCGAAGGTCGTGAGTTGATGGCCAGCGAGATCAAGGAGCGTCTGCAACGCTTCATGGATACCTATCGCACCGGTATCACCGTCACTCAGGTCAACGTACAGAACGCAGCGGCGCCGCGTGAAGTGCAGGAAGCTTTCGATGACGTGATTCGCGCTCGGGAAGACGAGCAGCGTTCGCGCAACCAGGCTGAAACCTACGCTAACGGCGTCGTGCCGGAAGCCCGTGGCCAGGCCCAGCGCATCCTTGAAGATGCAAATGGTTACCGCGATGAAACCGTCTCGCGCGCCAAGGGTGAGGCCGATCGCTTCACCAAACTGGTCAGCGAGTATCGCAAGGCCCCTGAAGTGACCCGTGAGCGTCTGTATCTGGACACCATGCAGGAAGTCTTCAGCAATACCAGCAAGGTTCTCGTGACCGGCAACAAGAATGGCCAGAGCAATCTGCTGTACTTGCCGCTGGACAAGATGGTCGAAAGTGGTCGCAACACCAGCACTCCGGTGACTGGCGCGGCAGCCACGAGCAATGAAGCGAATGCACGTGCGGCAGCTGATCTGCAGCAACAGCCAGCACGTACCAGGGAGAGTCGCTGATGAGCAATAAATCGCTGATCACCCTTATTGTCGTCGTCGTTGTAGCGATCGCAGCCTGGAACTGCTTCTACATCGTGGCTCAGACCGAGCGTGCGGTGTTGCTGCAATTTGGTCGTGTGGTTCAGGCCGATGTTCAGCCGGGCCTGCATGTGAAAGTGCCTTACGTTAACCAGGTGCGTAAATTCGACGCGCGTCTGATGACGTTGGATGCACCGACACAACGCTTCCTGACGCTGGAAAAGAAAGCGGTCATGGTCGATGCCTACGCCAAGTGGCGGGTGAAGGACGCGGAGCGCTTCTACACCGCAACTTCCGGTCTCAAGCAGATCGCTGACGAGCGTCTTTCCCGTCGTCTGGAGTCGGGCCTGCGTGACCAGTTTGGTAAACGCACGCTTCATGAAGTGGTTTCTGGTGAGCGTGACGCGTTGATGTCCGATATCACTGCTTCGTTGAACACGATGGCGGAAAAAGAGCTGGGCATCGAAGTGGTCGATGTTCGGGTCAAGGCCATCGACTTGCCGAAAGAAGTGAACCGCAGTGTGTTCGAACGCATGAGTTCCGAGCGTGAGCGTGAAGCTCGCGAGCACCGCGCCAAGGGTAACGAGTTGGCAGAAGGCATTCGTGCCGACGCCGATCGTCAACGCCGCGTGCTGCTGGCTGAAGCTTATCGTGAATCCGAAGAGGTTCGCGGTGATGGTGATGCCCAGGCCGCTGCGATCTACTCCAAGGCCTACGGCCAGGATCAGGAGTTCTACGGTTTCTACCGTAGCCTGCGCGCCTACCGTGAAAGCTTCGCGAACAAATCCGACGTCATGGTCCTGGACCCAAGCAGTGACTTCTTCCGTTACCTGGAAAAAGCCAAGCCTTGATACGACGTTAACCTGAATCATCCCCCGCCTGGCGGCTAAAGCCTCGGGCGGGGTGATCCTTTGGGAAAACGTGTGTATGATGCGGCAGCCGGGAAATTCCCGGCTTTTTTGCGTCTGCACGTTTGATTGCTGTTGTTTAGGCAGGCGCCCGAGTTGAATGACTCGACAGGTTTTTCGAGGAAAGTGATTGGCGAAGCTTATTTTCAGGCTTTTCGCCGCGTTGTTTATGCGTGGCTTGTCAACAAAGCCGATCATTTTCTGCTTCACTCAAGGCTCGCCCAAAGGCTGGCCGCCCGGACCATAGGGGAATGGCGTAATGGCAACGGTAGACCGCTGGCTGCTGCCAGATGGCATCGAAGAAGTACTGCCACCGGAAGCGGCGCGCATTGAAGTTGCGCGTCGTCAGGTGTTGGATCTGTTCCAGAGCTGGGGTTACGAGTTTGTCGTGACTCCCCATATCGAGTACCTGGAATCCCTGCTGACCGGCGCCGGCCAGGACCTCGATCTGCGTACCTTCAAGGTCATCGACCCGCAATCGGGCCGGCAGATGGGTTTCCGTGCCGACATCACGCCGCAAGTGGCGCGTATCGATGCGCACACCCTGCGTCGCGAAGGTCCGAGCCGTCTGTGCTATGCCGGCAGCGTGCTGCATGCAAAGCCGCGTGCCTTGTCGTCCTCGCGCAGCCCGATTCAACTGGGCGCCGAGTTGTACGGCGATGCCAGCCCGAGCAGCGACGTGGAAGTGATCAGTCTGATGCTGGCCATGCTGCAACTGGCCGATGTGCCGGATGTGCACATGGACCTCGGTCATGTCGGCATCTACCGTGGGCTGGCCCGCGCGGCCGGTTTGTCCGGTGAAGTTGAACAACAGTTGTTCGATGCGTTGCAACGCAAAGCCATCGATGAGGTCATTACCTTGACCGAAGGCTTGCCTGCCGAGCTGTCGGGCATGCTGCGGGCGTTGGTTGACCTGTGTGGCGGCCGTGAAGTCCTGGAGGCTGCGCGCGTACGCCTGGCAAATGCGCCGGCGCCAGTTCTGGCAGCGTTGGACGATTTGCTGGCGATTGCCGAGCGTCTGTCCGCACGCTTCCCTGAGTTGCCGCTTTACTTCGACCTGGGCGAGTTGCGCGGCTACCACTACCACACCGGTGTGGTATTCGCGGTGTTCGTGCCGGGCGTTGGTCAGTCCATCGCTCAGGGCGGTCGTTACGACGACATCGGCGCCGACTTCGGTCGCGCCCGTCCGGCAACCGGCTTCTCTACCGATTTGAAAACCCTGGTGACCCTGGGGCGTGCTGAAATCGAGCTACCGTCTGGCGGTATCTGGATGCCTGACAGTACGAATGCGGCACTCTGGCAGCAGGTTTGCCAGTTGCGCAGTGAGGGTCAGCGTGTCGTTCAGGCCTTGCCTGGACAACCTTTGGCCGCCGCCCGTGAAGCGGACTGCGACCGGCAATTGATTCAGCAGAACGGGCTTTGGCAAGTATCGCCACTGGCTTCTTGAGTTTTCCTGTCGGCCCGTGGCCGGCACCAAGTTTGCGCGAATGAGGACAAGTGTTATGGGTAAGAATGTCGTAGTCCTGGGCACCCAATGGGGTGATGAGGGCAAAGGCAAGATCGTTGATCTGCTGACCGAACATGCTGCCGCCGTAGTGCGCTACCAGGGTGGCCACAACGCGGGTCACACCCTGGTGATCGATGGCGAAAAAACCGTCTTGCACCTGATCCCGTCGGGCGTGCTGCGCGAAGGCGTGCAGTGCCTGATCGGCAACGGCGTGGTGGTTGCACCCGACGCTCTGCTGCGGGAAATCATCAAGCTGGAAGAGAAAGGCGTACCGGTGCGTGAGCGCCTGCGTATCAGCCCGTCCTGCCCACTGATCCTGTCCTACCACGTAGCGCTGGACCAGGCCCGTGAAAAGGCTCGTGGCGAGCTGAAGATCGGCACCACCGGTCGCGGCATCGGCCCGGCTTATGAAGACAAGGTTGCACGTCGCGGTCTGCGTATCGGTGACCTGTTCCACCGTGAGCGTTTCGCCGCCAAGCTGGGCGAGTTGCTGGATTACCACAACTTTGTCCTGGTCAATTACTACAAAGAACCAGCGATCGACTTCCAGAAAACTCTGGACGAGTGCATGGAATACGCCGAGCTGCTGAAGCCGATGATGCTCGACGTCACCGCCGAGCTGCACGAGCTGCGTCGCGCTGGCAAAGACATCATGTTCGAAGGCGCCCAAGGCTCCCTGCTGGACATCGACCACGGTACTTACCCGTACGTCACCAGTTCCAACACCACCGCGGGCGGCATCGCCACCGGTTCGGGTTTCGGTCCGATGTACCTGGATTACATCCTCGGCATCACCAAGGCCTACACCACTCGCGTCGGTTCGGGCCCGTTCCCGACTGAGCTGTTCGACGACGTTGGCGCGTTCCTCGCCAAACGTGGCCACGAGTTTGGTGCAACCACCGGTCGTGCACGTCGCTGCGGCTGGTTCGACGCTGTCATCCTGCGTCGCGCTATCGACGTCAACAGTATTTCGGGCCTGTGCCTGACCAAGCTGGACGTGCTGGACGGTCTGGAAACCATCAACATCTGTGTTGGCTACAAGAACCAGGATGGTGCAGTGATCGACGCACCGACTGATGCCGACAGCTACATCGGCCTTGAGCCGGTGTACGAAGAGATGCCAGGCTGGACCGAATCGACCGTCGGTGCCAAGACCCTGGAAGAGCTGCCGCAAGCCGCTCGCAACTACATCAAACGCGTCGAAGAGTTGGTCGGCGCGCCGATCGACATTATTTCGACGGGCCCGGACCGCAACGAAACCATCGTTCTGCGTCACCCGTTCGCTTAATAAGTCGTTGATGTAAAACACAAAGGCCCCTTAATCGGGGCCTTTGTCGTTTATGCCTGTTGGACGGCATGACCTTTGCTGTGATCTTCATTAAGAGCATGTCTTCTGGCGTGCCATCAATTTAATGGCGTTAAAGCAGAGGGATATCAAGTGTCGGCGGTTCTCTCATTGTTACAAAGCCGTCTATTGCGGCCCGTGTTCGTTACCCTTGGTATCGCCCTTTTGGTGCAGGTGCTGGTGGCTGTCGCCCTGACTCGGAGCACAGTGACTGCACTGGAAGCCGATCTGGGTGTGCGCCTGGGGGCGGACAGTCAAAAACTCTCTGGTGAGCTTGAGCAGGCGGGGCGTGAAGTCACGTCGAGTCTCGATAACCTCTCCACCAGCACTCGTCAGCGCCTCACGGCCGGTTTGTCCTCGCGACTGGAGGAAGAACAGGCTCAGCTGCGTGCCACGCTGGAAAAGGACCTGAAGGACTCCGCCAATGATATGGCGCAGCTCTTGGCTTCCGTCGCGCCCCGCGCCATGTGGGACAGCGATGTGCCAACCCTGTCCGAATTCGCCCGCCGGGCCCAGCGCAATCCCAACGTGCTGTTCGTGGTCTATGACGACGCAACGGGTCAGCACCTGACGCGCTATCTCAATCGCGAAAACCCGATCAACAAGGCGCTTCTGGAAAAAGGCCAGGGCGAGCGCGCGCTGGACAAAGTGCTGGATGCGGCGAAGAACGACCCGTCGGTCTACTACCTGGAGGCCTCGATCAACCCTAATGGCGTGGAAATCGGCAAGGTTTTGATGGGCGTTTCCACTGCCTCGGTGGAAACCGATCTGGCAGCGCTGGACAAGCGCTTCTCGGCGCTGATCGCCAGCAGTGATCAACTGGTCGGCGACAGCCTCAAAGGTGCGGCAGCTGACAGCGCCACCGCGATGCGGGCGCGTCTGGCCTCCGCTCAGTCCACCGCCTCGGAAATGAAAGCCAACACCACCAGTACCGTGCAGGAAGCCGCGGCGACCTTGCGCTGGCGTATCGGCATGGGCCTGGCGCTGGTGGGTTGCGGCGTATTGCTGTTGCTGGCTGTGGTCTTGGGTCGTCGTGTGGTCAACCGCTTGAGGATGCTGATTACCGCGATGGACGACCTGGCGGCAGGCGAGGGTGACCTGACCAAACGCGTGCAGATCAACAGCAAGGACGAAATCGGCGACATGGCTTCGGCGGTCAATCGCTTTGTGGATAAGTTGCAGCCCATCGTGCGTGAAGCGGGCGATGTGGCTCAGCGCACGGGCGTCGAAATCGGCGCCATGACCCTGCGTAACGCCGGTGCCGACGCGGCCGCGGGTATGCAGCGTGACGAGGTTGCCGAGAGCTTGCGCGCGTTGTCGCAGATGGCTGATGAAGCTCAGTCTGAAAGTCATGCGATGCAGGCGGCCTTGCAGCAGGTAGTGGACATCCGTTCGGCGACCGATGAAAACACCCGGACCTCGGCGAAAGTCGGCAGCTTGATCGAAGCGTTGGCCGGACAGGTCGATACCGGCGCGAAAGTCATCGAGCGACTGGCGCAGCAGAGTGAACAGATTGAAGTGGTGCTGACCGTGATTCACGGGATCGCCGAGCAGACCAACCTGCTGGCGCTGAACGCTGCCATCGAGGCGGCACGTGCCGGCGAGACCGGTCGCGGTTTTGCCGTAGTGGCGGACGAAGTGCGGGCGTTGGCGAGCAAGACCCAGAGTTCCACCGGCGACATTCAGGCGCACATCGTGGCGTTGCAGCAAGGTGCGCGTGAGGCGGTTGCCGCGATTGGCCAGGCGGGGCGTCAGGCCAGCGAAGGTTTGCTGGTGTTGCGCGACAGTGCGCGGTTGCAGCAGTCGGTGCAGGCGTCGGTCGAGCAGGTGCATGCGGCGATTGGTCTGGCGACGCAGGCTGCGGCGCATCAGGCCCAAGGCGCGCAGGCAGTGCGGGGTCGGGTTGAAACCATTCATGCACAGGCTGAGAAAGCGGCTCAGGCGGTGGTGGAAACCACGGCCAGCGGCAAGGTGCTGGATGGCTTGGCGGCGCAGTTGAAGGCGAGCCTGGGGCAGTTCAGGGCTTAAAATTCATATTGGCTGGTCTGACGCTATCGCGAGCAGGCTCGCTCCCACAGTGATTGTTGGTGGACACAAAATTTGTGGGCGCCTCAGATCAAATGTGGGAGCGAGCCTGCTCGCGATGACGGTCTCAGCGGCTCAGATACATCCGAGTTGTCAGTAGGTAAACAGGCAACCCCGACACCAAAATCAACAACGCCGCATAAGGCGCCGCCGCTGCAAATTCCACGTTCGCGGTATGCGCCCAAACCTCCGTCGCCAGTGTATTGAGCCCGGTCGGACTCAGCAGCAACGTCGCCGTCAGCTCCTTCATCGCGTCCAGAAACACCAGCGCAAACGCCGCGCCCAGCGCCGGGAAAATGATCGGCAGCGTTACCCGGCAAAATGCACTGAAGGACGACGCCCCCAGCGTGCGAGCCGCCTCTTCCAGCTGCGGCGCAGCCTTGTTCAATGCCGTACGAATCGGCGCCTGAGCCAGCGGCAGAAACAGCAGCGCATAAGCGATCAGCAGCAATGCCGACGTCTGGTACAGCACCGGCACGTAGTGCAGCGCGAAATACACCAACGTCAGCGCAATCACCAGTCCTGGCAGCGCATGCAGCAGGTACGGCAGGCGCTCGGCCCAGATCGCCAATTGGCCTTTGTAGCGCACCACCAACAAGCCCACTGGCACCGCCAACACCAGGCACAACGCTGCGCCACCCAGCGACAGCACCAGGGACGACAGCAGCGCCTCGCTGATCGCCGCCACCGGAAACGCCGCAGACGAACCGACTGCCAGCCAATACGCCAGCATCCCCAAGGGAATCCCGCTGCCGATGATCGCCAGTGCCAGGCAATACATTTGTCCGGCGACAGCCCAAGGCCCTAATCGAACCTGTTCCGCTTGTCGCGCGGCGCCCTGGCCGGTGCGCACGTGCCGACCTTTACCGCGGACTCGCAGTTCAAGCCACAGCAGTATCAGACACAGCGCGAGCAAAACAGCGGAAAGCATCGCCGCGTTGGCGTTGCTGAATTCCAGTTCGAACTGCTGATAGATCGCCGTGGTGAATGTCTGCAAGCCGATGATCGACAGCGCACCGAATTCCACGAGCATGTGCAGGGCAATCAGTAATGAGCCGGCGAGCAGCGACGGCCAGAGCAGTGGCAGGGTGATTTTGAAGAACACGCCCCAGCGATTCTGTCCAAGCGTCCGTGCGGACTCCTCGAGAGAGGGGTCAAGATTGCGCAGGGTCGCCGCAACCGGCAGAAAAATCAGCGGATACTTGGACAGGGTCATCACCAGGATCGCCCCGCCCAAACCTTCGAAGTGGGCGCTCAACGAAACCCAGGTGAAGCTGCTGACAAAAGCCGGCACCGCGAACGGCAAGCACAGAATCACGCCCCACAAACGCCGTCCGGGCAAGTCGCTGCGCTCAAGCAGCCAAGCCAGCGAGAGGCCGATCACGCCACAGGCAACCGTCACGCCCACCATCAATGCCAAGGTATTGCGCAGCAGGCCGAACACATAAGGTCGCCACAACAGATGCAACGCTTCGGCCCAGCCGGCCTGCCAGGTCTTGAGACCGACGTATGCCAGCGGCAAAAGACTGAGCACCACCAGCAGCAAAACCGGCAACAACAACCAAATCGAAGGCCGTTTGCGCCGTGGCACGTAGACCCCGCGAGAAGCAGGGGCTGATAACGATGCGCTCATCAGTTCAAGCCAACGTCACGTTCCAGGTCTAGGGCTTCTTCGGCGTTGCCGAGGTCGGCTGGCGTGACTTTCGGCGCCTCAAGCTCGCTGAATGGCTTGAGGCCGCGATCCGATTCCATGCCTTTGTGCAGCGGGTATTCGGCGGTGGTCTGGGTGATTACGCGCTGACCTTCTTCGCTGGCCATGTAGGCGAGGAATTGCTGGGCTTCTTTTGGATGTTTGCTGGATTTCAGTACCGCTGCGCTGGAAACGGTGATCAGTCCGCCGACATCGCCGCCAGTGAAGTAATGCAATTTCGAATCGAGCTGGCCTTTTTCGCGTTGCAAGGCGAACCAGTAGTAGTTGTTCACCAGCACGGTCGCGACTTCGCCGTTTTCCACGGCTTTGAGTGCGACCATGTTGTTGCTGTAGGTCTTGCCGAATGCGCGCAAACCGGTCAGCCATTCTTCGGCTGCGTCCATGCCGTGCACTTTGATGATTGCCACGGCTTGTTCCTGGAACGCGCCGCTGGTGGGCACGAAGCCAACCTTGCCTTGCCATTTCGGGTCGGAGAATTCCATCACCGATTTTGGCAGGTCTTTTTCATCGATCAGTTTTGGATTGAACGCAACCACGCGGACTCGCGCGGTGATGCCGATCCAGGTGCCATTGCCGGCGACGTAGTCTTTGGGCAGGACGGCAAGGGTGGCGGCATCGGTTTGTGCCAGCAGGCCCTGTTCGCCAAGTTTGTTCAGCGGCGGGGATTCTTCGGTGTAGATCACGTCGGCCGGAGAGCGATCACCTTCCTCGACGACCTGGCTGGCGAGCTGGTTGCTGCTGCCTTTGCGCACGTTGACGTGGATGCCGGTCTTGTCCTCGAAAGCCTTGGCGACGGCGTCGCCGACTTCCTTGTGTTGGCCGTTGTAGAGTGTCAGGGAAACTGGATCAGCAGCCTGGGTGAGGGGAGTGGCGAGTGCCAGGCCGAGTAGGGTGAAGGTCAGGCCGCGGCGCAGGGTATTTCGAAACATCATTCGCAGGGTTCCTCACTGTCGCATTGCAAAAACTTGTAACAATGATAAACGATATTGTTTCTCAAGTGCGCCTTGCGGGGAGCGGCACGCGTTCGTATCTCCCTTGCAGGAGCGAGCTTGCTCGCGATGGGCGTGAACGGTGACGCGTGATGATTGGAGAAATGTGTTGCCTGGGCTCATCGTCGGAACGCCGCCCGGAGCAAGCTCGCTCCAGGGTTTGTGTAGTTTTTCAGATGCCAGAAACGCAAAAACCCGCTTTCGCGGGTTTTTGTGAATTCCAGAGCGAACTCTGAAATTTGAATTGGTGCCCAGAAGAAGACTCGAACTTCCACGACCTTGCGGTCACCAGCACCTGAAGCTGGCGTGTCTACCAATTTCACCATCTGGGCATAATCTTCAGCGTTGCCGCTGTTGATGTGGCGCACTATACGGAGAGCGTTTTGATCTGTAAACCCCTGATTTGGTTTTAATAAATCAGAACCTTAGAATGCAAAAAACCCGCTTTCGCGGGTTTTTGTGCGAGCCTTGAAATTGATCTAATCTCAAGCTCGAAATTGGTGCCCAGAAGAAGACTCGAACTTCCACGACCTTGCGGTCACCAGCACCTGAAGCTGGCGTGTCTACCAATTTCACCATCTGGGCAGTATCGGCAGCGCTAGTGCGTCGTCGATGGCGCGCACTATACGGAGCGTCTTTTTAACTGTAAACCCCCAGCATCAAAAAAACCTGAAAAATATTACCAGTGGCATTCAAGTAAGCTTTTCGGTGTCGATAAAGGGCTTTAGGTGGGCTCTCATAGCCTGAAATTTCCCGTTTCATTACGCCTATGCCAAACTAACCCGCATATAGACAAGGTGAAAACTCTCTAATGGCCGATTGGCAGTCCCTCGATCCCGAGGCCGCTCGTGAAGCGGAAAAATATGAAAACCCTATTCCTAGCCGCGAACTGATCCTTCAGCACCTTGCTGATCGGGGTTCGCCTGCTAACCGCGAGCAACTGGTCGAAGAGTTTGGTCTGACCACAGAAGACCAGATCGAAGCCCTGCGTCGCCGTCTGCGCGCCATGGAGCGCGATGCTCAGCTCATCTATACCCGTCGCGGCACGTATGCGCCGGTGGACAAGCTCGACCTGATCCTGGGCCGCATCAGCGGTCACCGTGACGGCTTCGGCTTCCTGGTTCCGGACGACGGCAGTGACGACTTGTTCATGAGCCCGGCGCAAATGCGTCTGGTGTTCGATGGTGACCGTGCGCTGGCGCGTGTTTCCGGCCTGGACCGTCGTGGTCGCCGCGAAGGCATGATCGTCGAAGTGGTGTCCCGCGCTCACGAAACCATCGTCGGCCGTTACTTCGAAGAGGGCGGTATCGGTTTTGTCGTTGCAGACAATCCGAAGATCCAGCAGGAAGTGCTGGTCACGCCGGGCCGCAATGCCAACGCGAAAATCGGTCAGTTCGTTGAGGTGAAGATCACTCACTGGCCGACCCCGCGCTTCCAGCCGCAAGGCGACGTGGTCGAGGTCGTGGGCAACTACATGGCGCCGGGCATGGAAATCGACGTCGCCCTGCGCGCGTACGATATCCCGCACGTCTGGCCTGAAGCGGTGTTGAAAGAAGCCGCCAAGCTCAAGCCTGAAGTCGAAGAGAAAGACAAAGAGAAGCGCATCGATCTGCGCCATCTGCCGTTCGTCACCATTGACGGTGAAGACGCGCGCGACTTCGATGATGCCGTTTACTGTGAAGCGAAGCCGGGCAAGCTGCGCCTGTTCTCCGGCGGCTGGAAGTTGTACGTGGCGATTGCCGACGTTTCCAGCTACGTGAAGATCGGTTCGGCGCTGGACAACGAATCCCAGGTTCGCGGCAACTCCGTTTACTTCCCGGAGCGCGTAGTGCCGATGCTGCCCGAGCAGCTGTCCAACGGCCTGTGCTCGCTGAACCCGCACGTCGATCGCCTGGCGATGGTCTGCGAAATGACCATCTCCAAATCCGGCGAGATGACCGATTACTGCTTCTACGAAGCGGTGATTCACTCCCACGCCCGCCTGACCTACAACAAGGTCAGCGCGATGCTGGAAACGCCGAAGCTCACCGAAGCGCGTCAGCTTCGTGGCGAGTACAACGATGTCTTGCCTCACCTCAAGCAGCTTTACGCGCTGTACAAAGTGCTGCTGGGCGCGCGTCACGTGCGTGGTGCGATCGATTTCGAAACCCAGGAAACCCGGATCATCTTCGGCACCGAGCGCAAGATTGCCGAAATTCGTCCGACCGTTCGTAACGATGCGCACAAGCTGATCGAGGAATGCATGCTGGCGGCCAACGTGGCCACCGCGGAATTCCTGAAGAAGCACGAAATTCCTGCTCTGTATCGCGTTCACAACGGTCCGCCACCGGAGCGTCTGGAAAAACTGCGCGCGTTCCTGGGTGAGCTCGGCCTGTCCCTGCACAAAGGCAAGGACGGCCCGTCGCCGAAGGATTACCAGGCGTTGCTGGCGAGCATCAAGGACCGTCCGGATTTCCACCTGATCCAGACCGTCATGCTGCGTTCCCTGAGCCAAGCGGTGTATAGCGCCGATAACCAGGGCCACTTCGGCCTGAATTACGAAGCCTATACCCACTTCACTTCGCCGATCCGCCGCTACCCGGACCTGCTCACGCACCGGGCGATCCGCAGCGTCATCCATTCCAAGCAGGACACCCCGCACGTTCGCCGTGCCGGCGCGATGACCATTCCGAAAGCACGCATCTATCCGTACGACGAGGCTGCGCTGGAGCAGCTCGGCGAGCAGTGCTCGATGAGCGAGCGCCGCGCCGACGAAGCGACTCGCGACGTGGTGAACTGGCTCAAGTGCGAGTTCATGAAAGATCGCGTAGGCGAGTCGTTCCCGGGTGTGATCACCGCCGTGACGGGTTTTGGCCTGTTCGTCGAGCTGACCGATATCTACGTCGAAGGCCTGGTGCACGTCACCGCGCTGCCGGGCGATTACTACCACTTCGACCCTGTGCATCACCGCCTCGCGGGTGAGCGCACCGGTCGCAGCTTCCGTCTTGGCGACACCGTTGAAGTGCGTGTAATGCGCGTCGACCTCGACG
The DNA here is from genome assembly GCF_055803035.1 of Pseudomonas sp. 300. Classification (NCBI taxonomy): domain Bacteria; kingdom Pseudomonadati; phylum Pseudomonadota; class Gammaproteobacteria; order Pseudomonadales; family Pseudomonadaceae; genus Pseudomonas; species Pseudomonas sp. 300. The sequence goes on from NZ_JAVLRV010000001.1 coordinate 583,481, forward strand.
AACGCAAGATCGACTTCGAGATGGCTGAAAAAACCATCAGCGCGCCGATCGGCCGCAAGAAGCGTGGGGCTGAAACCACTGCTCCTGCTGGCAAGACCGCAGCAGAGCCGGCGCCGGCGAAAACCGGTCGTCGTCCGGCCAAGGAAAAAGCGCCCGAAGCCTATCGCCCAAGCGATGCGGCGGCAAAAAACGCCGAACTGCGCAAAAGCCGTGAACTGAAGCAGGCGTTGCTGTCTGAAGCGAAAAGCGGTGGTAAAGCGGCGTCTGGGGGAAAGACCGGACGGTCGGCGCCGGACAAGGCTCCCGGCAGCAAACCGAGCAAACACCGTAAAGGCCCGCCGAAAGCGGGCTCGGCCCCAGCCAAAAGCGGCGGGGCGCGTAAACCTAAGGCCAAGTCATGAGTCAGTTGGAAAAAATCTACGGCGTGCATGCGGTAGAAGCATTGCTGCGTCACCACCCGAAACGCGTCAAGCAGATCTGGCTGGCTGAAGGCCGCAGTGATCCGCGGGTTCAGACGCTGATCGAGCTCGCTGCGGAAAATCGCATAGCCGTCGGCAACGCCGAGCGTCGTGAACTGGATGCCTGGGTTGAAGGCGTGCACCAGGGCGTGGTGGCGGATGTGAGTCCGAGCCAGGTTTGGGGCGAGGCCATGCTCGACGAGCTGCTCGATCGTACCGACGGCGCACCGCTGCTGCTGGTGCTCGACGGCGTGACCGATCCGCACAACCTTGGCGCTTGCCTGCGCTCGGCCGATGCTGCCGGCGCGCTGGCGGTGATTGTTCCGAAAGACAAGTCAGCCACGCTGACCCCGACGGTACGAAAAGTCGCCTGTGGCGCGGCGGAAGTGATTCCACTGGTCGCGGTGACCAATCTGGCGCGCACCCTGGAAAAACTCAAGCAACGTGGCTTGTGGGTCGTCGGTACGGCGGGCGAGGCTGAACAGAGCCTGTATCAGCATGACATGACCGGCCCGACCATCCTGATCATGGGCGCAGAAGGCAGTGGCATGCGTCGTCTGACTCGTGATCTGTGCGACTACCTGGTGCACCTGCCGATGGCCGGCAGCGTCAGCAGCCTCAACGTTTCCGTGGCGACTGGCGTGTGCCTGTTCGAAGCGCAGCGCCAGCGCAGCGTCAAGGCTGCCGGAACCGCTAAAAAGCCATAAGTCGGTTGTAATCCCTGTGGGAGCGAGCTTGCTCGCGGTAGCGGAGTAACATTCAGCATTAATGTTGAATGTTGCGTCCTCATCGCGAGCAAGCTCGCTCCCACAGTGGTTTGTGATGTGGCGAAATTGGGTGAGTGAGCAAACTGTTCAAATAATCACCAATTGCCTTGCACCTCTTCTGTCCCTTCTCTACAATTGCGCCCCTTGCTGTGACGGCAGGCACGCATGTGTCTATCGCAAGCAAGTCCATAAGTGTCATTCACTCCTTGTCTGACCGCTTTTGAGCGGCAGGCTACAACCCGTAAGGAGCATTCATGCGTCATTACGAAATCATCTTTTTGGTCCACCCGGATCAAAGCGAGCAAGTCGGCGGCATGGTTGAGCGTTACACCAAGCTGATCGAAGAAGACGGCGGCAAAATCCACCGTCTGGAAGATTGGGGCCGTCGTCAACTGGCCTACGCAATCAACAATGTTCACAAGGCTCACTACGTGATGCTGAACGTTGAGTGCACTGGCAAGGCCCTGGCCGAGCTGGAAGACAACTTCCGCTACAACGATGCAGTGATCCGTAACCTGGTCATCCGTCGCGAAGAAGCCGTCACCGGCCAATCCGAGATGCTCAAGGCTGAAGAAAACCGCAGTGAGCGCCGTGAGCGTCGCGACCGTCCTGAGCACGAAGGCGCCGAAAGCGCTGATAGTGATGACAGCGACAACAGCGATAACGCTGACGAGTAATCCACGGACCTTTTGAGGAGCCTATTACATGGCACGTTTCTTCCGTCGTCGTAAATTCTGCCGCTTCACCGCTGAAGACGTGAAAGAGATCGATTACAAAGATCTCAACACTCTGAAAGCTTATGTATCCGAGACCGGCAAAATCGTTCCAAGCCGCATCACCGGTACCAAAGCACGTTATCAGCGTCAGCTGGCCACCGCTATCAAGCGCGCCCGCTTCCTGGCCCTGCTGGCCTACACCGACAGCCACGGCCGCTGAGACCGGGCAGTCGACACGTAGCAAAGGATTGAATGTATGCGTGCCATAGCTGAGTTCATCATGCGCGGCCGTATGCAGGCCACTCTTGTAGTGGCCGGATGCGCAACATTGCCGTTGTTGTATTGGTTGGGTGCTGCCGCCGGATGCCTTGTGCTCCTGCGGCGCGGATTGAAGGACGCCCTTGGCGTACTTGCTCTGGGACTGCTGCCAGCGTTGATCTGGTGGCTTTACTCCGATGACCCACGGGCACTTCTGGTGCTGCTGGGGTCTTCGAGCCTTGCGTTGGTTTTGCGCGCAAGCGAGTCCTGGAACCGCGTGCTGCTGGTCAGCATAGCGATGGGAGTGGTGTTTGCAGTGGTGCTGGGGACAGTTTTTGCTCCCCAAATCGAGATGCTGGCGCAGGCTTTGATAAAAGTCATGCCGTCGCTACTCGGTGATGTCTACCAGAAGTTGTCGGTAGACGAGCAAGCGCATTTTGCGTCCCTGATTGCACCGGTCCTGACCGGCCTGATTGCGGCCTTGTTGCAAATCGTCAGCGTGCTGAGCCTGATTGTCGGGCGCTACTGGCAGGCGTTGTTGTACAACCCGGGTGGTTTTGGTCGCGAGTTTCGCGCCATCCGATTCCCGCTGGGGCTGGCGATGTTACTGCTGGCGTTCATGCTTCTGGGGCCGAACATCGGTCCGCAGATGGCCATGTTGACGCCGTTGTGCAGTGTACCGCTGGTATTCGCCGGGCTGGCCCTGATTCATGGGCTGGTGGCGCAAAAGCGACTGGCCAGGTTCTGGTTGGTGGGGTTGTACGTCACGCTGTTGCTGTTCATGCAGCTGATCTATCCGTTGCTGGTGGTCCTGGCCATCGTCGACAGCCTGATTGATTTTCGCGGTCGTTCGGCGCCGAAAGACGTCGATAGCGCGAACGGTGAAGGTTAAAAGTTAAGAGGATTTTCACATGCAACTGATCCTTCTGGAAAAAGTCACCAACCTGGGCAACCTGGGTGACAAAGTAAACGTTAAGGCTGGTTACGGTCGTAACTACCTGCTGCCTTACGGCAAAGCTACCGCCGCGACCCCAGCCAACCTGGCTGCGTTCGAAGAGCGTCGTGCTGAGCTGGAAAAAGCCGCAGCTGACCGTAAAACTTCGGCTGAAAGCCGTGCCGCCCAACTGGCTGAGCTGGAAGTGACTATCACTGCCACCGCTGGTGACGAAGGCAAGCTGTTCGGTTCGATCGGTACTCACGACATCGCTGATGCACTGACCGCCTCTGGCGTTGAAGTTGCAAAAAGCGAAGTTCGTCTGCCGAACGGCACCATCCGCAACGTAGGCGAATTCGACGTAGCCGTGCACCTGCACGCCGAAGTTGAAGCCACCGTACGCGTTGTCGTGGTAGCAGCTTAAGCAGCACTTGTCGGCTGGCACCCTCGGGTGCTTGTCGGTAACATCGGGCACGATCCTGTTTACAGGTCGTGCCCTTTGTCTTTCTGCAGTTCCTGTTTTTCACACCCTGCTTTTCTAATATAACCAAGTGGCCATGAACGATATCTCCGCTCCCGAGCAATACGATCTGCAAACAGCTGCCCTGAAGGTGCCGCCGCATTCCATCGAGGCCGAACAGGCCGTGCTCGGTGGTCTGATGCTGGACAACAACGCCTGGGAACGCGTGCTCGATCAAGTCTCCGACGGCGATTTCTATCGGCATGACCACCGCCTGATCTTCCGCGCGATCGCCAAGCTCGCCGACCAGAACTCCCCGATCGACGTCGTGACCCTTGCCGAGCAATTGGACAAGGAAGGTCAGACCTCGCAGGTCGGTGGCCTCGGTTACCTCGGTGAACTGGCAAAAAACACGCCGTCCGTCGCCAACATCAAGGCTTATGCGCAGATCGTCCGGGCGCGGGCGACATTGCGGCAGTTGATCGGCATCGCCACCGAGATTGCCGACAGTGCCTTCAACCCGGAAGGCCGTACCGCGGAAGAGATTCTCGACGAGGCCGAGCGGCAGATCTTCCAGATCGCCGAGGCGCGGCCTAAAACGGGCGGCCCGGTGAGCGTGAATGACCTGCTGACCAAGGCCATCGACCGCATCGACACCTTGTTCAACACCGATAACGCCATCACGGGCCTGTCCACCGGTTACACCGACCTCGACGAGAAGACCAGCGGCCTGCAGCCGTCCGACCTGATCATCGTCGCCGGCCGTCCATCCATGGGTAAAACCACCTTTGCGATGAACCTGGTGGAAAACGCCGTGTTGCGCAGCGACAAGTGTGTATTGGTTTACTCGCTGGAGATGCCAGGCGAATCGCTGATCATGCGTATGCTCTCGTCTCTCGGCCGCATCGACCAAACCAAGGTCCGTGCCGGTCGACTGGACGACGACGATTGGCCGCGCCTGACCTCGGCGGTCAACCTGCTCAACGACCGCAAGCTGTTCATCGACGATACGGCGGGTATCAGCCCTTCGGAAATGCGTGCGCGGACCCGGCGTCTGGTGCGTGAGCACGGCGATGTCGCGCTGATCATGATCGACTACCTGCAGCTGATGCAGATCCCGGGTTCCGGCGGCGACAACCGGACCAACGAGATTTCCGAGATCTCCCGTTCCTTGAAAGCCTTGGCCAAGGAGTTCAACTGCCCGGTGGTGGCGTTGTCCCAGCTCAACCGCTCTCTGGAGCAACGTCCGAACAAACGCCCGATCAACTCCGACCTCCGGGAATCCGGAGCGATCGAGCAGGATGCTGACGTGATCATGTTCGTTTACCGGGATGAGGTTTATCACCCGGAAACCGAGCACAAAGGCATCGCCGAAATCATCATCGGCAAGCAGCGGAACGGCCCGATCGGCACGTCGCGACTGGCGTTCATCGGTAAGTACACCCGCTTCGAAAACCTGGCGCCGGGTAGCTACAACTTCGACGACGAATAAAAACCTGTGGGAGCGAGCCTGC
>NZ_JAVLRV010000001.1:588663-601309 GCF_055803035.1 Pseudomonas sp. 300
TTTTCATCTCAACACCGGTCATCGTCATGCAAACAGCCAAGCCGTTATTTGATTATCCCAAGTACTGGGCCGAATGTTTCGGTCCGGCGCCATTCCTGCCGATGAGCAGGGAGGAGATGGATCAGCTTGGCTGGGATTCCTGCGACATCATCATCGTCACCGGTGATGCCTACGTTGACCACCCGTCGTTCGGCATGGCGATCATCGGCCGGCTGCTGGAGTCGCAAGGCTTCCGCGTCGGGATCATTGCCCAACCGAACTGGCAGTCCAAAGACGATTTCATGAAGCTCGGCGAGCCGAACCTGTTTTTCGGCGTCGCGGCCGGCAACATGGATTCGATGATCAACCGCTACACCGCCGACAAAAAAATCCGTTCCGATGACGCCTACACCCCCGGTGGCATGGCGGGTAAGCGTCCGGACCGCGCGAGCCTGGTGTACAGCCAGCGCTGCAAGGAAGCCTACAAGAATGTGCCGATCGTACTTGGCGGCATCGAAGCTTCCCTGCGCCGCATCGCCCATTACGACTACTGGCAGGACCGGGTACGCAACTCGATCCTGATCGACGCCTGTGCCGATATCCTGCTCTACGGCAACGCCGAGCGTGCGATCGTCGAAGTCGCTCAGCGCCTGTCTTACGGTCACAAGATCGAAGACATTACCGACGTGCGCGGCACTGCGTTCATCCGCCGCGATACGCCGAAAGACTGGTACGAAGTCGACTCCACGCGCATCGACCGTCCGGGCAAGGTCGACAAGATTATCAACCCGTACGTCAACACCCAGGACACCCAGGCCTGCGCCATCGAGCAGGAAAAGGGCCCGGTTGAAGACCCGAGCGAAGCCAAAGTCGTGCAGATTCTGGCCAGCCCGAAAATGACCCGCGACAAGACGGTGATTCGTCTGCCGTCGGTCGAGAAAGTCCGTGGCGATGCGGTGCTCTACGCACACGCCAACCGCGTGTTGCACCTCGAAACCAACCCGGGCAACGCCCGCGCGCTGGTGCAGAAGCATGGCGAAGTCGACGTCTGGTTCAACCCGCCGCCGATTCCGATGACCACCGATGAAATGGACTACGTGTTCGGCATGCCTTACGCCCGTGTCCCGCATCCGGCGTACGGCAAGGAAAAAATCCCTGCCTACGACATGATCCGCTTCTCGGTGAACATCATGCGTGGCTGCTTCGGCGGCTGCACCTTCTGCTCGATCACCGAGCACGAAGGCCGGATCATCCAGAACCGTTCCGAAGAGTCGATCATTCGCGAAATCGAAGAGATCCGCGACAAGGTCCCAGGCTTCACCGGCGTCATTTCCGACCTCGGCGGCCCGACCGCGAACATGTACCGCATCGCCTGCAAGACCTCGGAAATCGAATCCGCGTGCCGCAAGCCATCGTGCGTGTTCCCTGGCATCTGCCCGAACCTGAACACCGATCACTCGTCGCTGATCCAGCTATATCGCAGCGCCCGTGCGTTGCCGGGCGTGAAGAAGATTTTGATCGCTTCCGGCCTGCGTTACGACCTCGCGGTCGAGTCGCCGGAATACGTCAAGGAGCTGGTGACCCACCACGTCGGTGGTTACCTGAAGATCGCCCCGGAACACACCGAGGAAGGTCCGCTCAACCAGATGATGAAACCGGGCATCGGCAGCTATGACAAGTTCAAGCGCATGTTCGAGAAGTACACCAAGGAAGCCGGGAAAGAGCAGTACCTGATTCCGTACTTCATCGCCGCTCACCCGGGCACCACCGACGAAGACATGATGAACCTGGCCCTGTGGCTCAAGGGCAATGGCTTCCGTGCCGATCAGGTGCAGGCGTTCTACCCGTCGCCGATGGCCACCGCCACCGCGATGTACCACTCGGGCAAGAACCCGTTGCGCAAGGTGACTTACAAGAGCGACAGCGTGACCATCGTCAAGAGCGAAGAGCAGCGTCGTCTGCACAAGGCGTTCTTGCGTTATCACGACCCGAAAGGCTGGCCGATGTTGCGTGAAGCGCTGACCCGCATGGGCCGCGCCGACCTGATCGGGCCGGGCAAGGACCAATTGATCCCGCTGCATCAGCCGGCAACCGACAGCTACCAGAGCGCCCGTCGCAAGAACTCGACGCCAGCCGGTAGCCATAAAGTCGCGGGTGAGAAGACCACCAAGATCCTGACCCAGCACACTGGTTTGCCACCGCGCGCCAGCGATGGCGGCAATCCGTGGGACAAGCGTGAGCAGGCCAAGGCAGCGGCATTCGCCCGCAACCAGCAGGCAGCCAAGGAGCGCAAGGATGCGGCCAAAGGCAAGGGACCCAAGCCTGCGCGCAAGCCGGTTGTGCCGCGTTAATCTGCGCGCCCTATCGCAAAACGCCAGCCTTAGTGCTGGCGTTTTGTTTTCTAGCGAGTGTGCGGTCCGTTTGCTAAGGTGATGCTCGCTTAAATGGCTCGCCGGGATAATTGATTTCCCTGTACAACGCCACAGCCTGAGGGAGCCGGGTTCGCCTGCGTTGAAGGCGGTACAGGCAATAAAGATCTCACCCCGATTTTCAAGGACGATTCACATGAGCAACCCCTTACCGGGTATCGGCATGGACTTCAGCCCCTCCCAGTTCATGGCCCGTCAACGCATCGACAGCCAGATCAACCTGCCACGCCTGTTCGCCGCCATCGACGCCGATCCCGGAATCGTCGGCGCGGGCGTGGTGTACATCGACGCCGAATTCAACGTAGTGACCCTGCGCGAGTTCAAACCGATATGCAGTATCAGGCCCAAGCGAATCATTTTGCGCGAGGCGCAGAAGTACATTGCGCCTGCTCAATTCGCCCAGCAGGTGCGGGACAATCCGCGCGAATCGCGCCTGGTTGGTGAGGCAGTCAACACCAGCTTATCGTGCGTGGGTGCAGTGATCGGCTGGATCGTAGTGCTCAGTGGCTCCGTGGCTATTCCGTTTTCGGCAGGGGCAAGTACGGTGGTCGCTGCGCTCGGTTATACCGCTGCGGCTGCCAGCTCAGTACAGTGTTTCGCCAGCGGCTATCGGACCCGCAATGAGATCGTCAACCCTGCCCGTAACGATGAACTCGACAGCGAAGAGTGGTACCGGTACACCATGATTGCGCTGGATGCTGCGTCCCTGGTCGGGGTAGGCGCATCCACGCTGACAACGCTCAAACTGGTCAGGATGAATAAGGCCACGACCGGGAAAAGTGTCAGGGAAGTGCTCAGGGGGTTGAATCGACAGGAACGTGCCAAACTGACCAAAGAACTATTGAGCATTAACGACCCGCGCTTGACGTCGAAGATGATCAAGTTGAAGCAATTGTCGGGTGAATTGCCCAAGCGTTTCACACCCACCGAGGTCAAGCATGCAACGGTCACTCAGATAAAAGACGCCTTGGGCGCCGCTATCGGTTTTACCGGCAGTGCAATTTCGGGGAATGTCCGCACCATTGCCGTAGGCCTGTACGAGGAGGCTGAGCAATGAATGAGCTGCCCAGCATTCGCAATTTTCTATCGAAGTATTTCCCGGTCTTCATGGGGGCAATATTCGCGTCAATTTTTACCCTGGTCTTTGCGGTGCCTTTATTTTTCGAAAGCTATTTTCGAAACCTTCCGTTGGCTGACAACGCCAAGTACTCTTTTTTCGGGGGGATCGCGCTGACCCTCATCGTCGTGCACTGCAATTTCATGGTCGCACGCGGTCGCCCGCAATGGGTGCGGCCTCTGGTCGTGCTCCTGGCCCTTTGTTTTCTAGGGGTATTGCCCACCATTGCATATGAGGTGCATCCCCTGATTTATGCTGTGACGTTGCTGTTCCCACTGCTGGCGCTATTGCTGCTCAACAGCAAACGTCACCGCGAGATGCGCCAGAAACTGCTTGAAGTACGTCACTTGCGCCAAGCTCTTATTGCAAAGCACAAAGCCCGTTAGTTGGTTAGATTCAGCACCCGCCCCTCACACGTGCGCCACAAATATGTGCAGCCCTCGCACTATAACCGCAGCCACGGCGCCGTTTTGGTGCTGTACTGCACCGGCGTCTGTTGATAAAGCGCAATGACCGCCGCTCTGGCATAAGTCTTGCGCCGCTTTCGATAACGTCCAGGCTCGCAGGAGGCACGCCGTGTCGATTCATGTCGCATTGCACCACGTCACGCATTACCGCTACGACCGCGCCGTTGAGCTCGGTCCGCAGATTGTTCGCCTGCGCCCGGCTGCCCACAGTCGTACGCGGATACTGTCGTATGCGCTGAAAGTCTCACCCGAGCAGCATTTCATTAACTGGCAGCAGGACCCTCAGGGCAATTACCTGGCACGGTTGGTGTTCCCGGAGAAAACCACTGAGCTGCGGATCGAAGTCGATCTGCTGGCGGAAATGGCAGTGTTCAATCCGTTCGACTTCTTCCTCGAACCCTACGCGGAAAAAATCCCGTTCACTTACGCTGCGGATGAGCGCAAGGAACTGGCGCCGTACCTGGAAACCTTGCCCCTTACACCAAAGTTCAAGGCCTATCTGGACGGCATCGACCGCACGCCGCTGCCGAGTGTGGACTTCCTCGTCGCGCTCAATCAGCGCCTGAGCGAAGACATCGGTTACCTGATCCGTATGGAGCCAGGCGTGCAGACGCCCGAGCACACCCTTGAGCACGCCTCCGGTTCCTGCCGCGACTCGGCATGGCTGTTGGTACAACTGCTGCGCAACCTGGGGCTGGCGGCACGTTTTGTCTCCGGCTATCTGATTCAACTCACCGCCGATGTCAAAAGTCTCGACGGCCCTTCTGGCACCGAAGTGGACTTCACTGACCTGCACGCCTGGTGCGAGGTTTATTTGCCCGGTGCGGGCTGGATCGGCCTGGACGCGACGTCAGGGCTGTTCGCCGGTGAAGGACACATTCCGTTGGCGTGTAGTCCCGATCCGGGCTCTGCGGCACCGATCAGTGGCTTGGTGGAACCGTGCGAGTGCGAGTTCACCCACGAAATGTCCGTGGAACGGATTTGGGAGGCGCCGCGCGTCACCAAGCCCTACACCGAAGATCAATGGCTGGCGATCCAGGCGCTGGGCCGGCAGATTGATGCCGACTTGCTGGAAGGTGACGTGCGCCTGACCATGGGCGGCGAGCCGACCTTCGTCTCCATCGACGACCCGGACGGCGCCGAGTGGAACACTGCGGCGCTCGGGCCGGACAAGCGTCGCCTGTCCGCCGAACTGTTCCAGCGCATGCGCAAGCGTTACGCGCCCAAAGGGCTGGTGCATTTCGGTCAGGGCAAGTGGTACCCCGGCGAGCAACTGCCGCGCTGGTCGCTCAATTGCTACTGGCGCCGCGATGGCGTGCCAATCTGGCACAACAGCGCGCTGATTGCCGATGAGCAGGAAGACTACGGCGCCGATGGCGAACTGGCCGGGCGTTTTCTGGCGAGTGTCGCTGAACGCCTGAAAATTCCGACGCGTTTTGTGTTCCCTGCCTACGAAGACAATTTCTATTACCTCTGGCGCGAAGGCACTTTGCCGCAGAACGTCAGCGCCGAAGATTCGCGTCTGGAAGAGCCGCTGGAGCGTGCGCGATTGCGCAAAGTCTTCAGTCAGGGCCTGGATAAAGTGATCGGCCAGGTGCTGCCACTGGCGCGCACGGCAAAGGGCGATCAGTGGCAAAGCGGTCGCTGGTATCTGCGCGACGAGCACTGCCGATTGGTACCGGGGGATTCGCCACTGGGTTATCGCTTGCCACTGGGTTCGCAGCCGTGGGTGAAAGCCGCCGAGTATCCCTTCATCTATCCCAACGACCCCAATCAGGAATTCCCGGCGCTTCCAGACACTCAACAGTTGAACAGCCCCGCAGCTGCAGCCGAGGCGGTCGAGCGCGATCTGAAAGTCGACGAATCCGCCGATTGGCTGACGCGCACTGCGTTCTGCGCCGAGGCACGGGAAGGGCGGTTGTACTTGTTCATGCCACCGCTGGAGCGGGTCGAGGATTACCTGGAACTGGTCACTGCGATCGAGGCCACCGCTCAGGAACTGCATTGCCCGGTGCTGCTGGAAGGCTATGAGCCGCCGAGCGATCCACGCCTGAGCAACTTCCGCATCACCCCGGATCCTGGCGTGATCGAGGTCAACGTACAGCCGTCCGCGACTTGGGATGAGTTGGTCGAGCGCACCGAGTTTCTCTACGAAGAAGCGCGCCAGACTCGGCTGACCACCGAAAAATTCATGATCGACGGCCGGCACACCGGCACCGGTGGCGGTAACCATTTCGTACTGGGCGGCGCGACACCGGCTGACTCACCTTTTCTTCGTCGTCCGGATTTGCTGCGCAGCCTCATCAGTTACTGGCATAACCATCCGTCCTTGTCCTACCTGTTTTCCGGATTGTTCATCGGCCCGACGTCCCAGGCGCCGCGCGTCGACGAAGCCCGCAACGATGCGTTGTACGAGCTGGAAATTGCCTTTGCCCAGATGCCTGAACCTGGCGAGGAATGCGCGCCATGGCTGGTCGACCGGCTGCTGCGCAACCTGCTGATCGACGTGACCGGCAACACGCATCGCGCCGAGTTCTGCATCGACAAACTCTATTCGCCCGACGGCGCGACGGGGCGTCTTGGCTTGCTGGAGCTGCGCGCGTTTGAAATGCCGCCCCATGCGCGCATGAGCCTGGCTCAGCAATTGCTGTTGAGGGCGCTGGTCGCGCGGTTCTGGCGCGAGCCTTACGCGCCGCCGAAACTGGCACGTTGGGGCACTGAGCTGCATGACCGGTTCCTGTTGCCACACTTTATCGAACAGGATTTCGCCGACGTCATCGTGGACCTCAATGCCTCGGGTTATCCGGTGCGGGCCGAGTGGTTCGCGGCGCATCTGGAATTTCGCTTTCCCAAGGTTGGCGATTACGCCGTCAGCGGCATCGAGCTGGAAGTGCGTCAGGCGCTGGAGCCTTGGCATGTGCTGGGTGAAGAGGGCGCGGTTGGCGGCACGGTGCGCTACGTGGATTCGTCCCTGGAGCGCTTGCAAGTGAAGCTCACCGGCCTGGCGCCGCAACGTTATTTGCTGACGTGCAATGGCGTTCCCGTGCCCTTGCAGCCGACCGGGCGGGTTGGCGAATTCGTCGCGGGCGTACGCTTTCGTGCCTGGCAGCCGGCCAACTGCCTGCAACCGACCATTCCCGTCCACGCGCCGTTGGTGTTCGACCTGCTCGACACCTGGATGCAACGTTCGCTGGGGGGCTGTCAGTACCACGTCGCCCATCCGGGCGGGCGCAACTATGACAGCTTGCCGGTGAACGCCAATGAAGCCGAGAGTCGGAGGATGGCGCGTTTCTTCCGCATCGGACACAGCCCAGGGAAACTTCCTATACCGATTCTGGAAATTAACGACGAGCTGCCGATGACTCTCGATTTGCGACGTTTCTAAACCGTACACGACGCTCGGATTTTTCGTATATCCGGGCGTCATGAGCCTGCGTTAGTCTGACCGTTCCTTGCTGTCTGCCGAGCTTTCCATGCCTGATCTGCTTGACCGCTACCCGCTTACGGCGGGCACTTATCACGAACTGCTCGACGACAGTGGCGCCGTGCGCCCCCACTGGCGTCGGTTGTTCGACCAGTTGCAACGCAGCACGCCAGCGCAGCTGGTGCAGCGTCAGGCGCTGCTGACCCGGCAGATCCAGGAAAACGGCTTGACCTACAACGTCTACGCCGACCCCAAGGGCGCGGACCGACCGTGGGAACTGGACCTGCTGCCGCACGTGATCGCCGCTGATGAATGGGAGCAGTTGTCGGCGGGTATTGCCCAACGGGCGCGTCTGCTGAACGCGGTGCTGGCCGATCTGTACGGGCCGCAACGGCTGATCGCCGAAGGTCTTTTGCCTGCCGAGCTGGTATTCGGTCACAACAACTTCCTCTGGCCCTGTCAGGGCATCACGCCGCCCGACGGGGCCTTTTTGCATCTGTATGCCGTGGATCTGGCGCGCACGCCCGACGGTCGCTGGTGGGTCACGGCGGATCGGACTCAGGCACCCTCCGGCGCCGGTTACGCCCTGGAAAACCGCACGATCGTGTCCCGGGCCTTTCCCGAGTTGTACCGCGATTTGAAGGTGCAACACCTGGCCGGGTTCTTCCGCACGCTTCAGGAAACCCTGGCCCGTCAGGCGCCGAGCGACGATGAAGTGCCACTGGTGGTGCTGCTGACGCCGGGGCGTTTCAACGAAAGCTATTTTGAACATTTGTATCTGGCGCGACAGCTTGGTTATCCGTTGGTGGAGGGCGGCGACCTCACCGTGCGCGATGCCACGGTCTACCTGAAAACCTTGAGCGGCCTGCGCCGGGTCCACGCGATCATGCGCCGGCTCGACGACGATTTCTGCGACCCGCTGGAACTGCGCACCGACTCTGCACTCGGTGTGCCGGGCCTGCTCGAAGCCGTGCGACAGGGGCGAGTGCTGGTGGCCAACGCGCTGGGCAGCGGCGTTCTCGAGTCGCCGGGACTGTTGGGCTTCTTGCCGAAGATCAACCAGTTCCTGTTCGGCGAAGAGCTGATCCTGCCCTCTATCGCCACGTGGTGGTGTGGCGAAGCGCCGGTGCTGGCCCAGGCGTTGGAAAAATTGCCGGAATTGCTGATCAAGCCAGCGTTCCCGTCACAGAGCTTCGTGCCGGTGTTTGGCCGTGATTTGAGTGAAAAGCAGCGCCAGAGTCTCTCTGAGCGCATGCAGGCACGCCCCTACGCCTATGTGGCGCAAGAACTGGCGCAATTGTCCCAGGCGCCGATCTGGCAGGCCGAGGGTGGCCAGTTGCAACCCCGGGCCATCGGCATGCGTGTTTATGCGGTGGCGAGTCGCGACGGGTATCGGGTTTTGCCCGGCGGTTTGACCCGGGTGGCCGCAGAGGCCGACGCTGAAGTGGTGTCGATGCAACGCGGCGGCGCGAGCAAGGACACTTGGGTGCTGGGGGATCGGCCTCCGAGCGGTGAACAATGGAAAGCCCAGCGCAACATCGGCGTGCATGATCTGGTGCGGCGCGATCCGTATCTGCCGTCGCGGGTGGTGGAAAACCTGTTCTGGTTCGGCCGTTACTGCGAGCGCTGCGATGACAGTGCGCGATTGCTGCGGATCATGCTGGCGCGCTACGTCGATGGCGATGACCCGCAAGCGCTGGAGGCCGCGGTCGATCTGGGTGAGCGGCTGATATTGCTGCCCGATGAAGGCGAGTTGCCTGAACGGTTGTTGGCGGCACTGCTCGGCGACGATTGGCCGTTCAGCCTGCGTTCCAACCTGCAGCGCTTGCAGTGGGCTGCGTCGCAAGTGCGCGGCAAGCTCTCGCGGGAAAACTGGCAGGCGCTGGTGGAGTTGCAGCGTGAGGCCGTTGAACTGGAAACCGAAGAACCGGATTTCGGCGAGTTGCTGGACTTTCTCAACCGTCTGGTGATGTCGCTGGCGGCGCTGTCGGGTTTTGCGCTGGACGACATGACCCGGGACGAAGGCTGGCGCTTCCTGATGATCGGTCGACGGATCGAACGCCTGCAATTTCTCAGCGGTAGCCTGGCGGCGTTCCTGCGCGGCAGCGGTGCCTTCGATCAGGCCGGACTGGAATGGCTGCTGGAACTGGGCAACAGCAGCATCACCTACCGCTCGCGGTATCTGGCGGTGGCGCAATTGATCCCGGTGCTGGACTTGTTGCTCCTCGACGAGCAGAACCCTCATGCGGTGCTGTTCCAGTTGAAGCTGGTGACCCGTACCCTTAAACGCTTGAACGATGACTTTGGCGTGCCGCGCGAAGCAGGCTTGCCGCTGCTGGTGGAGCGTCTGGCGCGCTTTGATCTGGGGTGTCTGGAGAATTCGCTGTTTGGTGAAGCCAGCGTGCGCGCTGCCATCAATGGCCTGGCTGATCTGCTGCAAGAGATTGCCGACGCGAGCGGGCAGGTGTCGGATCGTTTGGCATTGCGCCATTTCGCCCATGTCGATGATGTCAGCCAGCGTACGGTGTCCGTCTGATGAGCGCCCATTACCAGATTTTTCACGACACCCATTATCACTACGACAGCCCGGTGTCGCTCGCTCAGCAGTTGGCGCACCTGTGGCCGCGTTCTTGCGCCTGGCAGCGTTGTACCCAGCAACGATTGCAGATCAGCCCTGACCCGACGGCACGTCGCGATGAGCTGGACGTCTTCGGCAATCCGCTGACCCGGCTGGCGTTCGAACGGCCTCACGATGAGTTGCTGGTTAATGCCAGCCTTACCGTTGAAGTGTTGGCCCGGCCAACGCTGGATTTCAATCAATCGCCGGCCTGGGAAGATACCCGCAACGCACTGACCTACAGCAGTCAGCCGCTTTCGCCTGACGTGCTCGAAGCGTGCCGCTACCGGTTCGAATCGCCCTATGTGCATTTGAAGCGCAATTTCGTCGAGTTCTCGGAAAGCTGTTTTCCGGCGGGCCGGCCGTTGTTGCTCGGCGTTCAGGCGCTGATGGAAAAAATCTTCAGTGAATTCACTTTCGATGCCGAAGCCACTCAAGTGGCAACTCCACTGGTGGAAGTGCTGGAGCGCCGGCGCGGGGTATGCCAGGACTTCGCTCACCTGATGCTCGCTTGCGTGCGTTCCCGTGGGTTGGCGGCCCGTTACATCAGCGGCTATCTGCTGACTCAGCCACCACCGGGCCAGCCACGGCTGATCGGTGCCGATGCATCGCACGCCTGGGTTTCAGTGTTTTGCCCGGTATTGGGTTGGGTGGATTTCGATCCGACCAACAATGTGCAGCCGGCGCTGGAGCACATCACCTTGGCCTGGGGCCGGGATTTTTCGGATGTTTCGCCGTTGCGTGGGGTCATACTGGGGGGCGGAAATCACGATCCCGAAGTCCGGGTCACCGTGATGCCACTGGAGTAACGCAGATCCCCAGTAGGAGTAAGCGGATGTGCAGTTCTTTCGGGATGGAGGTATTTCAGACTGGTCTGTGAGGGTCAGCAACATCGCTGCTGACCCTGGACACAGATCCGGTGGGCCTGATCAGATCATCGGGCCCTGAGGGTCTCAGGCGTCGGGCGCCTGATCTTTCGGTGCTTCAACATCACTTTCTGCGGCCACTTCACCCTCTGCTTCCGGGTTCAGTGCGGCGGCTTCTTCTTCAGCTGTAGCTTTCTTGCGCTGAAGCTTTTCCTCTTTCTTCTGCTCCTTGGCCAAGTCTCTCTGACGTTTGGCGAAGGAATAATTAGGTTTAGCCATGGGCGATCCTCTGGGGTCGAAGGTGAGGTTGAGCGGCGCATATTCTGCCCTGTATCGGTGCCGAGCCGTTAGCTGGGTTTTTGCTCTGTCCACTTTGGCACTACTGTTGGCTGCCAGGCGTCCAGGGCATCGAGCAGGTTTTGCGGCGATTCGCTCACTTGCAGCATGTCACGGTGTGCTTCACGAACGAAGCCTTCGCCGACGATATGATCAAGAAAACCGGTCAATTTGCTATAGAAGCCGTTCACTTCCAGCAGTCCCAGCGGTTTACCGTGGTAGCCGAGCTGACCCCAGGTCCAGACTTCGAACAGTTCTTCCAGAGTGCCCAGGCCACCGGGCAGAGCGATGAACGCGTCACTGAGCTCGGCCATCCGCGCCTTGCGCGCATGCATGCCGTCGACCACTTCCAGGCGCGTGAGGCCGCTGTGGCCGATTTCCTTGTCCTTGAGGCTTTGCGGGATGATCCCGATCACCTCACCGCCGGCCGCCAGTGCGGCGTCGGCCACAATCCCCATCAACCCGACGGCGCCGCCGCCATAGACCAGGGTCAGCTTGCGCTCGGCCAATGCTCGCCCGAGGGCGACAGCCGCTTCACGATAAGCCGGGTTGGTGCCGGTGCTGGCACCGCAAAATACACAAACGGATGCTAAAGACATGCCTTACTCCATGGTCAGGATGGCCACAGAGTAAAGGCAGAGGCGCGGCGCTCCAAGGTCTAAACTGCGCGTTGGGACGTTTCACAGGTGCCACTGGCGCCACAGGCGTAAGCGGCGAGCAAACTGCACAAAAAGCTGTTGATGGACATGACAGACGCTCCGGATAAGTGATGACGACCTGATGATAGGGCCGACCTAGACGTCTGGCTGGTAGATTGTTTCGATAGGTGTCATAGCTCTAAAGTTGTATACAATTTTTGATTCAGGTCATAGGAACTTGCGAAGTTTTCAGGCAGTCTTCTGTCCATTCGCACTTTTGTTAACCCTGCCTTGGAGATTCACCATGTTTGCCAAACTTGTTGCGGTATCCCTGCTGACACTGGCCAGCAGTCAATTGATGGCTGCCGAGTGCAAGACAACCATCGACTCCACCGACCAAATGTCCTTCAACACCAAGGCCATTGAAATCGACAAAAGCTGCAAAACCTTCACCGTTGAACTGACCCATTCCGGCAGCCTGCCGAAAAATGTGATGGGCCATAACTGGGTGCTGAGCAAAGAAGCTGACATGCAGCCGATTGCCACTGATGGCCTGGCTGCCGGTATCGACAAGAACTACCTGAAGGAAGGTGATGCGCGCATTATCGCTCACACCAAAATCATCGGTGCCAAGGAAACCGATTCGGTGACTTTCGATGTGTCGAAGCTTGATGCTGCCGAGAAATACGGCTTCTTCTGCTCGTTCCCGGGCCACATCTCGATGATGAAAGGCACGGTTACGCTGAAATAAGCGAATCGGGCTCAAAAAAAAA
>NZ_JAVLRV010000001.1:601379-645121 GCF_055803035.1 Pseudomonas sp. 300
CCTTGCTTATGGTGCAAACGGCATCACTCGCTTGTGATGGGTCTTTTTGTAAGTGTCGCAAATGATCTTGAACGCTTCCTCACGTACCGGCTCACCGTGCAGGAACGCGTCGATCTCGGCGTAGGTCACGCCATGGGACGCTTCGTCCGGTTTACCCGGCGAAAGGTCTTCCAGGTCGGCGGTCGGGACTTTTTCCACCAGCGATTCCGGTGCGCCGAAACTACGGGCAATGGCCCGGACCTGGTTTTTCACCAGACCGCTCAACGGGGCCAGGTCGCAAGCACCGTCACCGAACTTGGTGAAGAACCCCATCACCGCTTCTGCCGCGTGGTCGGTGCCGATCACCAGGCCATGGGCCGCGCCGGCGATGGTGTACTGGGCGACCATGCGCATCCGCGCCTTGGTGTTGCCGAGGACGAAATCCACCGACACCGCGTGCTTGCCTTCGAAGGCTGCCACTTCATTGGCCAGGGACTTGACCGCCGGGCCGATGTTTACGGTGTGACGCTCGTCCGGCTTGATGAAATCCACCGAAGCCTGGGCGTCGTGTTCATCGAACTGGGTTTCGTACGGCAGGCGCACGGCGATGAACTTGTAGTTGTCATCACCGGTGCGGGTACGCAGTTCACACATGGCGCGCTGGGCCAGCAGGCCGGCGGTCAGGGAGTCCACGCCGCCGCTGATGCCAAGCACCAGGGTCTTGAGCCCGGAATTGACCAGGCAATCCTGGATGAAGGTAATGCGCCGGGCGATTTCTGCCTCGAGGGCGGCCTTGTCGGCGAATGGGGGTTGAACCTTGAGCTGCTCAGCAATCTCACGCTGTACGGCTTGCATGAATTCACTCCTTGCTTGGTGTGCTGGAAAGGGCGGCAGGAACTTTGAAAACGTGTCGCAAGTAGGCGACGAAATTCGGGTCTTTGCAGTGAGTCTTGCCAGGCTCGTCGGAGATCTTTGCCACCGGTTGGCCGTTGCAGGCCGCCATTTTAAGCACGATGCTCATCGGTTCGACACCTGGAATATCGCACGTCAGGTTAGTGCCGATGCCGAAGCTGACATTGATCCGACCGCGTAATGCGCGAAATATTTCCAGCGCCTTGGGCAGCGTCAGACTGTCGGAGAACGTCAGGGTCTTGCTCATCGGGTCGATGCCCAGCTTTTGATAGTGGGCGATCGCCTTTTCTGCCCAGATCACCGGATCCCCGGAGTCATGGCGCAAGCCGTCAAAGAGTTTGGCGAAGTACAGGTCGAAGTCGTTGAGGAAGGCATCCATGGTGATGCAGTCAGTCAAGGCGATCCCGAGCAAACCCCGGTATTCGCGGACCCAGCAATCGAGGGCGGCGATCTGGCTGTCGATCAGCCGCGGGCCGAGCTGCTGGTGCGCCATGATCCACTCGTGAGCCATGGTGCCCAGCGGTTTCATGTCCAGTTCCCGGGACAAATGCACGTTGCTGGTGCCGACGAAACGACCGGGGAAATCGTGCTTGAGCACGTTCACTACTTCTTCCTGCACGCGGTAGGAAAAGCGACGGCGAGTACCGAAATCGGCTACCTGCAATTCCGACAATTCGTCGCTGCCGGCGTTAGCGGTCAGCCAGTCGAACTTGCGATAGAGCTGCTCACGCGCCTGCTCCAGTACGATTTCGCGATAGCGATAGCGATAGCGGTTGCGCACTTCGCTGACGATGGACAGCAGCGGCACTTCGAACAGGATCACATGCAGCCACGGTCCGCGCAGGCGGATGAACAATTCTCCGTTTTCGATGCCGGTGTGGACGTAGCGCAGGTTGAAGCGGAACAACCCGAGGAACCGCAGGAAATCCGGCTTCATGAAGCTGATGCGCTCCATGAAACTCAACTGGTCGGCGGTCAGGCTCAACTCGGCCAGGCGCTCGATCTGGACGCGGATTTCCGCCAGGTACGGGCGCAGATCTTCACTGTTGCGGCAACGGAACTCCCATTCGACATCCACGTTCGGGTAGTTGTGCAGCACCGCCTGCATCATCGTCAGTTTGTAGAAGTCGGTGTCGAGCAGGTTCTGCACGATGCGATCGGCAAACACACTCTCGCTCATCGGGGGCGCTCCAGGCTTTACTGGCCGCAGGCACGACCATATGAAATACAAATCTAAGTCACAGTTCCTTGAGACAGGATTCAGTGACCATTCAGCGATTCATTGAAGAGCGAATATAATGCCAGCCGGTCAGGGGCGTTGGCAGTTTTCTTTCAGGCTTCGCACCTATCAGTTCTGCTAGCAGACTACGATGGGCAACCGATTGATACTGAGGGGCGAATTTCGACATCTTTCAGGACGTCCAGCTCATGTCTACTCCGCGTGAAAGCTTGCACTATCACTACGATGCCCTTGATCGATGGGTCTGGAGTGATGTCCCTAAATGGCCAAGTGTTCAGCGTTTCTACCTGATGGACCGACTAGTGACGGAAATACAGGGGCTGAACCATTGCTCGACCTTTCAGCAGAACGATCACCTGCTTGGCAAAACATGTCTGCTTGAGGGCGCTGTAGAGACGGCTTTACTTGCAACCGATCATCAGCGCTCCGTGCTTCATTCGGTCGAAGCACCCACGTCCAGTTTTTTTGCTTATACGCCATACGGCCATCGCCCATCGGATGGTTTGCTCGGCCTGCCCGGATTTAATGGCGAGCGGCCCGCTCCGTTGACGAGGCATTATTTGTTGGGCAACGGCTATCGAGCGTTCAACCCGGTATTGATGCGGTTTAACAGTCCAGACAGCTGGAGTCCGTTTGGTGACGGTGGATTTAATGCCTATGCGTACTGCGCGGGGGAGCCGATTAACAGAAGTGACAGGACCGGGCATGCGTTCTTGCTTAAGGCGTTAATGATGTTCAAGGAGGCGAATGCAGGCACACCCTCCGGAAATTTCAAAATGCTCTCCGGAGCGCCTCACATTCTGGAAAATATTGCCGGGAATTTATCTGGGAAGGATCTTGCTAGTTTTTCCAAGGCATCAACGATTTCAAACTCGGTAGCACGGTCAATAATCAAAAAAAGATTTGGCTCGTTATCTGCGTTGCTGGGTGACCCGCTAAAGAAAATAGCGGGCTATCTTCCAGGAAATGATTTAGTCAATTTTTCTCTTGCTTCAAAAGGGACACGAGAAGTCGCTCGATCCATCCAAATACCTTTTCCACCGGTGGCATTGGACGGTCGGTTACCGCAAGAGCGTATCGTACTGTTGCGAGAAACAGCGCTGGGGAGGGCACCAGGTCGTTTGCCTGGTGAGGTTCTTCGAAATGAGCAACTGCTCGAGCTTGCCAGCTCTTCAGACTATCCAGATGCCCACCTTTTCAGAACAGAGTTCGGTTTCAAAAAAACTACCGATTTGCTCAGTAGTCTCAGCCGATACAAAAAGCGCAGACATAAGCGTTGATGGATTGCAGGTTTGTTTTCAGGATAATCCGTTCAACTATCCAACTGCTCCAGCATCCACTTCACAAAATCCCGCACCTTGGGCACTTCCGCCGAGTGCTCTGGATAGGCCAGGTAATAGGCGTCGGAACTGGGCATCGCGTGCTGCCAGGGTATGACCAGCTTGCCGTCGGCCAATTCCTCTTCCACCAGAAACCGCGGCAACAGCGCCACGCCGCAGCCGACCTGCGCGGCGCGGATGCACATGTAGAAGGTCTCGAAGCGCGGCCCGTGGTAGCTGTGTTCGGTGTGGTAGCCCTGGCTGTCGAACCAGTCGTGCCAGGCCTGCGGTCGGGAGGCGTTTTGCAGCAGGACCAGGTCGGTGAGTTGGGTCGGATCAGTGAACGGTGTAGCCGGCAGGCTGCCCGGTGCGCACACGGGAACAAGCTCTTCGCCGAACAACTTCAGGCATTCGGTGCGGGGCCGTGAGCCCTGGCCGAAATAGAACGCCAGATCGCTGCGACCTTGCAGCAGGTCATCGGCTTCCTGCTCGCTGCACAGGTCCAGATGAATCGACGGATGACGCAGTCGCCAGCCTTTCAAGCGAGGCACCAGCCAACGGGCGCCGAACGTCGGTGGTGTCGAGACGCGCAGGACTTCGGTCTCACCGCCGTAGGAACGCAGGTAATGGGTCGACATCTCGACTTGCGTGAGGATTTTTCGTACCTCAACCAGGTACAAATCACCGGCAGGGGTCATTTGCAGGCGTCGGCGCACCCGACGGAACAACAGGTGCTGCAACAATTCCTCGAGTTGCGCGACCTGCTTGCTGACGGCGCTCTGGGTCAGGTTCAGCTCTTCGGCGGCCCGCGTGAAACTCAAATGCCGGGTCACGGCCTCGAAACACTGCAGCGCGGTGATCGACGGCAGGTAGCGTTTATTCAGCATGGGTTGTCCTTTTTTCTTGTTTCTTGCTGACCAGCAATTCGCAGCATGAATAAACGGAATGATATCTCTCTTAAAGGTCGTTTGTTGGGTAACCTCCGGCGAGCTAAAACTACAGGCCTGATCAGTCGTGATTTTCCGACTGCACGTTTTCTGTTTTTTGCTTGAGGAGTGACCCATGGTTGCCGCATTGCTTGATCGTCTTGGTGTGAACCCGGCCCTGTACCAGAACGGCAAAGTGCCGGTGCATTCGCCGATCGATGGCAGCAAGATCGCCTCTGTGAACTGGGAAGGCGCCGCTGAAGTCGAGCAGCACATCAGTCGCGCAGATCATGCGTTCGAATTGTGGCGCAAGGTCCCGGCACCGCGCCGTGGCGAACTGGTACGCCAACTGGGCGACATCCTGCGTGAATACAAGGCCGACCTCGGCGAGCTGGTGTCCTGGGAAGCCGGCAAGATCACTCAGGAAGGCTTGGGTGAAGTTCAGGAAATGATCGACATCTGCGACTTCGCCGTCGGTCTGTCCCGTCAGTTGTACGGTTTGACCATCGCTTCCGAGCGTCCTGGCCACCACATGCGCGAAACCTGGCACCCGCTGGGCATCGTTGGCGTGATCAGTGCGTTCAACTTCCCGGTGGCGGTCTGGGCCTGGAACACCACGCTGGCGCTGGTCTGTGGCAACCCGGTGATCTGGAAACCGTCGGAGAAAACCCCGCTGACCGCACTGGCCTGCCAGGCGCTGTTCGACCGTGTACTGAAAAACTTCAGCGATGCACCTCCGCACCTGAGCCAAGTGATCATCGGTGGCCGCGATGCCGGCGAGGCGCTGGTCGATGACCCGCGTGTCGCGCTGATCAGCGCTACCGGCAGCACCCGCATGGGTCGCGAAGTGGCGCCGAAAATCGCCGCGCGATTCGCCCGCAGCATTCTGGAACTGGGTGGCAACAACGCCATGATCCTCGGCCCAAGCGCCGATCTGGACATGGCTGTTCGCGCGATCCTGTTCAGCGCCGTCGGCACCGCCGGTCAGCGTTGCACCACGTTGCGTCGCCTGATCGCTCACGAATCGGTGAAGGAAGAAATCGTTACCCGCCTGAAAGCCGCTTATTCCAAAGTGCGCATCGGCAATCCGCTGGAAGGCAACCTGATCGGCCCGCTGATCGACAAACACAGCTTCGACAACATGCAGGACGCGCTGGAACAGGCCTTGAGCGAAGGCGGCCGGGTCTTCGGCGGCAAGCGTCAGCTGGAAGACAAATACCCGAACGCTTACTACGTCTCGCCGGCCATCGTTGAAATGCCGGAGCAGAGCGACGTGGTCTGTCATGAAACCTTCGCGCCGATCCTGTACGTGGTCGGTTACAAGGACTTCGACGAGGCCCTGCGCCTGAACAACGCCGTGCCGCAAGGCCTGTCCTCGTGCATCTTCACCACCGATGTGCGTGAAGCCGAGCAGTTCATGTCGGCGGTGGGCAGCGACTGTGGCATCGCCAACGTCAACATCGGCCCGAGCGGCGCAGAAATCGGCGGCGCGTTTGGTGGCGAGAAAGAGACGGGTGGTGGTCGTGAGTCGGGTTCCGATGCATGGCGCGGGTACATGCGCCGCCAGACCAACACCGTGAACTATTCGCTGGAGTTGCCGTTGGCGCAGGGGATTACGTTCGACTGATCGGGCCCCATCGCTGGCAAGCTAGCTCCTGCACGGCCTGTGTCGTGGCGCATCACCTGTAGGAGCTGGCTTGCCAGCGAAGCTTTTTCTGTTTGTTAGGTTTCTGTTGGAGTCTGGCAATGCCGTTACGCGAAGAGTGTCTGTGGGAAAAACTGACGCCGCAAAGGCCTGATAATGCGGCGCTCAAGAGCGAAGTAACGGCCGATGTTTGCATCATCGGCGCCGGGTTTACCGGTCTGTCGGCGGCGGTGCATCTGCTGGAACAAGGCAAAACGGTGTGTGTGCTGGAAGCCCATCGTGCCGGTCATGGTGGTTCGGGGCGCAACGTCGGGCTGGTCAACGCCGGGATGTGGATTCCACCGGACGACATCGAGGCCGGGTTCGGCGAAGCGGTGGGCAGTCAGCTCAATCGCATGCTGGGGGCGGCACCTTCGTTGGTGTTCAGCCTTGTGGACAAATACAACATCGATTGCCAGTTACGCCGTGAAGGCACGTTGCACATGGCGCATAACGCCCGTGGTGAAGCGGACCTGCGCAGTCGTGAAGAACAATGGAAGCGTCGCGGTGCGCCGGTCGAACTGCTGACCGGTCAAGCCTGCGAACAAGCGACTGGCACCAGGAAAATCGCCGCCGCGTTGCTCGATCGACGTGCCGGTACGATCAACCCGATGGCGTACACCACCGGTTTGGCCAAAGCGGCCATCGGGCTTGGCGGTCGGTTGTTCGATCATTCTCCCGTGACTCGACTCGAACGTCAGGGCCAGCGCTGGTCGGTGCAAACGGCACAGGGTTCGGTGCTTGCCGAGCAAGTCGTGATTGCGTCCAACGCTTACACCGAAGGTGACTGGACGGAACTGCGACGCAACTTCTTTCCCGGTTACTACTATCAAGTGGCCTCGGTCCCGCTGACTGACGATGCCTCGCAACAAATCCTCCCCGGTGGACAGGGTTCCTGGGACACCCGTCAGGTCCTCAGCAGTATTCGTCGCGACAAAGATGGCCGTTTGCTGCTGGGGAGCCTGGGTAATGGCAATCAGAAGCCGACCTGGTTCCTCAAGGCTTGGGCCGACCGGGTTCAGCAGCACTATTTTCCGTACCTCAAGCAGGTGGAATGGGAGTGCACCTGGACCGGTTGCATCGCTTTTACTCCCGATCATTTGATGCGCCTGTTCGAACCGGCGCCCGGTTTAGTGGCAGTCACTGGCTACAACGGTCGAGGGGTGACTACTGGCACTGTAGTGGGCAAAGCCTTTGCCGATTATTTGTGTAACGGAAATCCTCAGGCACTGCCGATTCCTTTCGCACCCATGCAGCCACTGGCGGGGGTGGGGCTGCGCAGCTGTCTGTACGAGGCCGGATTTTCGCTGTATCACGCGGGCCAGTGCTTGCGGATCGTGATTTGATTGTTGAAATTTGTTGCGGGGAGCGGCGCTTTTCGGCGCAGCGACTAGCCTGTAAAAGGTGCGGGTTGTAGCAGTACCGCACCAGCAGTGTGCACTTCGGTGACGTACGTTGTTACAGGCTGGTTGCACTTCGTTTGGCGCTGCGGTTGCAATGATGGCGCACGCGGGTTGCGCCTTAATAAATAAATGGTTCCACCTTCAGCGGTTTAGACGGTTGCACGTCCAATGAAAATGGACTCGAAACAGTCGAAATAACAATAAAGCAGCGACTTTTTTCAGAATAAAAAACCGATGGCACGGCCCTTGCTCTGAGCATTCAGTGAAGTCGCAGTGCCAACTAAAAAAAACCTTGGAGCACCACCTCATGTCCCAGACGTTTTACAAGAAAGGCTTTCTGGCCCTCGCAGTGGCAGCTGCGTTGGGTGTTTCTGCGTTTGCACAGGCTGACGTAAAAATCGGTGTTGCGGGTCCTATGACAGGCGCCAACGCAGCATTTGGCGAGCAGTACATGAAGGGTGCACAGGCAGCAGCCGATGCAATCAACGCGTCGGGCGGCGTCAACGGGGAAAAAATCGTACTGGTCAAGGGCGATGACGCCTGCGAACCGAAACAGGCTGTGACGGTCGCCAAGGACCTGACCAACCAGAAAGTGGCAGGTGTGGTCGGTCACTTCTGCTCCTCGTCGACCATCCCGGCCTCCGAGATCTACGACGAAGCAGGCATCATCGCAATCACTCCGGGCTCCACCAACCCGCAAGTGACCGAACGCGGCCTGAGCGCCATGTTCCGTATGTGCGGCCGTGACGACCAACAGGGCATCGTTGCCGGCGACTACATCGTCGACGTGCTCAAGGGCAAGAAAGTCGTGGTTCTGCACGACAAAGACACCTACGGTCAAGGTCTGGCGGATGCCACCAAGGCTCAACTGGCCAAGCGCGGCGTGACGCCAGTGCTGTACGAAGGTCTGACCCGTGGCGAGAAAGACTTCAGCGCCGTGGTGACCAAGATCCGTGCAGCCGGTGCCGATGTCGTCTATTTCGGCGGCCTGCACCCGGAAGCCGGTCCACTGGTTCGCCAACTGCGTGAACAAGGCCTCAAGGACGTCAAATTCATGTCCGATGATGGCATCGTGACAGACGAACTCGTGACCACCGCCGGTGGCCCGCAGAACGTTGATGGCGTGTACATGACCTTCGGCGCCGACCCACGTCTGCTGCCAGACAGCAAGACCGTGGTAGACACCTTCCGCAAGGCCGGCACCGAGCCTGAAGGCTACACCCTGTACGCCTACGCTTCGGTTCAGACCCTGGCGGCTGCTTTCAACGGCGCCAAGTCCAACAGCGGCGAAAAAGCGGCTGAGTGGCTGAAGAAAAACCCGGTTAAAACCGTAATGGGCGAGAAGACCTGGGACGCCAAGGGCGACCTGAAAGTCTCCGACTACGTGGTTTACCAGTGGGACAAGGATGGCAAATACCACCAACTGGAAAAACAGAAGTGATATGAGCTGCTGAACTACCCGGCGCCTTGTGCGCCGGGTAGTCAACCAACATGTCCGTGCAGTACCTGTCTTTTCTCGTAGAGCTGCACACAACCGTGTTGCGCGGGTGGCTGAACCCCGGTCCGTCGCACCTGGCTTCTGTGCAGTCTCTCAAATGCGTGAGATTGCGTTATGGATGGTATTTTCCTGCAGCAACTGGTCAACGGCCTGACCCTCGGGTCGGTCTATGGCCTGATCGCCATCGGCTACACAATGGTCTATGGCATCATCGGCATGATCAACTTCGCCCACGGCGAGGTTTATATGATTTCCGCTTACCTCGCGGCTATCAGTCTGGCTCTGCTGGCATACTTCGGTATTGAATCCTTCCCTCTGCTGATGCTTGGCACACTGGTCTTCACCATCATCGTCACGGCGGTGTATGGCTGGGTCATCGAGCGTGTGGCCTACAAACCCCTGCGGAACTCCACCCGACTGGCACCGCTGATCAGCGCCATCGGTATTTCCCTGATCCTGCAAAACTATGCACAGATCGCACAGGGCGCCCGTCAACAAGGCGTACCGACCCTTCTGACCGGTGCATGGCGAGTGGAGGTCGGAAGCGGCTTCGTCCAGCTCACCTACACCAAGATCTTCATCCTGATTGCCGCATTCGCCGGCATGGCCCTGCTGACCTACGTCATCAAGTACACCAAGCTCGGCCGCATGTGCCGCGCCACCCAGCAAGACCGCAAGATGGCCTCGATCCTTGGGATCAACACCGACCGCGTCATTTCCTACGTGTTCATCATCGGTGCGGCAATGGCGGCCCTGGCCGGCGTGCTGATCACCATGAACTACGGCACGTTCGACTTCTACGCAGGCTTTGTCATCGGCATCAAGGCGTTCACCGCAGCGGTACTCGGCGGGATCGGTTCGCTGCCTGGGGCGATGCTCGGCGGGATCATTCTCGGGATTTCCGAGTCGCTGTTCTCGGGCCTGGTCAACTCGGACTACAAAGACGTTTTCAGCTTCTCGCTGCTCGTTCTCGTTCTGGTCTTTCGGCCCCAAGGCCTGCTCGGCCGTCCTCTTGTGTCGAAGGTGTAAGCGATGTCTTCAACCACTAAAAAAACCATTGATCTCAAAAGAAGCCTGGTTGACGCGATTCTTGCAGGTCTAGTCGCCCTCATCGTGTTCGGCCCGATTGTTGGCGTAGTCCTTGACGGCTACGGCTTCAACCTGGAAACGACCCGAGTGGCGTGGATTGTCGCCATCGTCATGGCCGGCCGTTTTGCCCTGAGCCTGTTCCTGCAAACGCCCAAAGGCCTGAGAATTCTCGAAGGCTTTGAAAGCACCGGCTCCGGGGTTCATGTACTGCCACCTGATTACAAATCCCGTTTGCGCTGGATCCTCCCACTGGTGGTTGTCATCGCCGTGGTGTTCCCGTTCTTCTCCAACTCCTACCTGTTGGGCGTGGTCATCCTCGGGTTGATCTACGTGCTTTTGGGCCTGGGCCTGAACATCGTGGTCGGCCTGGCCGGCCTGCTCGACCTCGGTTACGTGGCGTTCTATGCCATCGGCGCTTATGGGTTGGCGCTCGGTTATCAATACCTCGGGCTGGGTTTCTGGACGGTGCTGCCACTGGCGGCGATCACGGCGGGGCTGGCCGGTTGCATCCTTGGTTTTCCGGTGTTGCGCCTGCACGGTGACTACCTGGCGATCGTGACCCTCGGCTTCGGTGAAATCATCCGCTTGGTCCTCAACAACTGGCTGAGTCTGACCGGTGGTCCGAATGGCATGGCGGCGCCGCTGCCAACCTTCTTCGGCCTCGAATTCGGCAAACGGGCGAAGGACGGCGGTGTACCGTTTCATGAGTTTTTCGGCATCGCCTACAACCCGGACGTGAAGTACTACTTCATCTATGCGGTGTTGTTCCTGGTGGTACTGGCCGTGCTCTACATCAAGCATCGTCTGGTCAAAATGCCGGTCGGTCGCGCCTGGGAAGCCTTGCGCGAAGACGAAATCGCCTGCCGCTCCATGGGCCTGAACCACGTGCTGGTCAAGCTTTCGGCGTTCACCATCGGTGCGTCAACGGCAGGTCTGGCGGGTGTGTTCTTCGCCACCTACCAGGGTTTCGTCAACCCGACTTCGTTCACCTTCTTTGAATCGGCCCTGATCCTCGCCATCGTGGTACTCGGTGGCATGGGCTCGACCATTGGCGTGGTCATCGCAGCCTTCGTGCTGACCGTGGCCCCGGAACTGTTGCGTGGCTTCGCGGAATACCGCGTGCTGCTGTTCGGCATCCTGATGGTGTTGATGATGATCTGGCGACCGCGCGGCCTGATTCGGATCAGCCGTACCGGTGTGACCCCGCGTAAAGGAGTAGCGCCATGAGCGAAGTCGTACTCTCGGTCGAGAAGCTGATGATGCACTTCGGCGGCATCAAGGCGTTGAACGACGTCAGCCTGAAAGTCCACCGCAACTCGATCTTCGCGTTGATCGGCCCCAACGGCGCCGGCAAAACTACGGTGTTCAACTGCCTGACCGGTTTCTACAAGGCCTCCGGTGGCAAGATCGAACTCAGCGTGCGGGGCGAGCAGACCAACGTCATCCAGTTGCTGGGCGAATCGTTCAAACCTGCGGATTTCGTTTCGCCGAAATCCTTTCTCAGTCGGCTGTATTACAAGATGTTCGGCGGCACTCACCTGGTGAACCGGGCCGGCCTGGCGCGGACTTTCCAGAACATTCGCCTGTTCAAGGAAATGTCGGTGCTGGAAAACCTGCTGGTGGCCCAGCACATGTGGGTCAACCGCAGCATGCTCGCCGGTATCCTCAACACCAAGGGCTACCGCAAGGCTGAAAGCGATGCGCTGGACCACGCTTTCTACTGGCTGGAAGTGGTGGACCTGGTGGATTGCGCCAACCGTCTGGCCGGCGAGTTGTCCTACGGGCAGCAGCGTCGTCTGGAGATTGCGCGGGCCATGTGCACCCGGCCACAGATTATCTGCCTCGACGAACCGGCCGCCGGCCTCAACCCTCAGGAAACCGAAGCGCTGAGCGCGATGATCCGGCTGCTGCGCGACGAGCATGATCTGACCGTGGTGCTGATCGAACACGACATGGGCATGGTTATGAGCATTTCCGACCACATCGTGGTACTGGACCACGGCGTCGTCATCGCCGAGGGTGGACCCGATGCGATACGCAATGATCCGAAAGTGATTGCCGCCTACCTGGGCGCCGATGAAGAGGAAGTGGTGCTATGAGCCAACCGATCCTCGAACTCAAAGACCTGGACGTGTTTTACGGCCCGATTCAGGCGCTGAAAAAAGTCTCGCTGCACATCAACGAAGGGGAAACCGTCAGCCTCATCGGCTCCAACGGCGCGGGCAAGTCGACCCTGCTGATGTCGATCTTCGGCCAGCCGCGCGCGGCAGACGGGCAGATCATCTATCAGGGCGTGGACATCACCCATAAGTCGTCGCACTACATTGCGTCCCACGGCATTGCACAATCACCGGAAGGCCGGCGCGTGTTCCCCGACATGACCGTCGAGGAAAACCTGCTGATGGGCACCATCCCGATCGGTGACAAGTACGCCAAGGAAGACATGCAGCGCATGTTCGAGCTGTTTCCGCGTCTCGAAGAGCGGCGGACCCAGCGGGCCATGACCATGTCCGGCGGCGAGCAGCAAATGCTCGCCATCGCCCGTGCGCTGATGAGCCGGCCGAAACTGCTGTTGCTCGATGAGCCGAGCCTGGGGCTCGCGCCGATTGTGGTGAAACAGATCTTCGCCACGCTGCGGGAACTGGCCAAGACCGGCATGACCATCTTTCTGGTCGAGCAGAACGCCAACCACGCCCTGCGGTTGTCGGATCGGGCCTACGTGATGGTCAACGGCGAGATCCGCCTCAGTGGCACCGGCAAGGAGCTGCTGGTGAACGAAGAAGTGCGTAACGCCTATCTCGGCGGGCATTGAGTCCATCGTTGTAATCAACAAGCCCTGGCGAGCAATTGCCGGGGCTTTTTTACATCTCCAATACGCCACAAATCCCTGTGGGAGCGAGCTTGCTCGCGATAGCGTCATAACAGTCACAAATGAGGTGACGGACCCACCGCTATCGCGCGCAAGCTCGCTCCCACAAGTGTCCGTGGTGTGCTTTGGGGAAATTGTGGAAAACAAATTCACCAAGCTCTCAAAGCGCGACATAAAGCCGCTGCAAATAGTTGTTTTGTCACGGTTTTGACTTGTCCCCGTTTGCTGTGGAGCTGGCTGTGAATAACGTGGGAGTAGCTGGCTGAGAGCCTTTAAAATCATGGCCTGCAGAGATGTGATTGTTTTTTGATCAGGTGTTTTTGTCGGGCTTGGGGTCAGCATTGTCAACCTTTTTATTGGTGACGAAAGTGGCCTGAAAAACACGAGGTCAGCCTGTGGATAAGTCTGTGGTTAAACTCTGGAAAGACTCGGCTAACGGCCGTAGTTACTGGCTTGGCGCCATCGTTGGCTAACCCGGTCAATCGTGCAGAATGCCTTGGACTACACAGCCAGCACTTCAGGGTCAAGCGAAAAACTTTCTGATCTGCCCGCAAAGCCTTGTGCACAGCGGCTTCCAGCTTTTTCACTTGCCCCCGGAAACTGTGGACCGGCCTGTGGATAACGTGCGCGTACATGGCTGCAGGCCACGGTGTATATGGCGTCGCCAGCATTGATCATTTTTCGTACAGATTTTCTGATGGTTGCCGCTGTCGGCAAGGCCGGGCATGCTGCCAGCTGATTTTCTATTCCAATGGCGACCCGTGCGCCGAAGCAAGGAGAACACGATGTCCAACACCCTGTTTATTACCGGCGCGACTTCCGGTTTTGGCGAAGCCTGTGCCCGTCGTTTTGCCGAGGCAGGCTGGAAACTGGTGCTGACAGGTCGTCGTGAAGAGCGCCTGAATGCCTTGTGCGCCGAGTTGTCGAAGCAGACCGAGGTCCATGGCCTGGTGCTCGACGTGCGTGATCGCAAGGCCATGGAGGAGGCGATCGGTAATCTGCCACCTTCCTTCGCCAAGCTGCGCGGGTTGATCAACAACGCCGGCCTGGCGCTCGGCGTGGATCCGGCGCCAAAGTGCGATCTTGATGATTGGGACACCATGGTCGACACCAACATCAAGGGCCTGATGTACAGCACTCGCCTGCTGTTGCCGCGCCTGATCGCCCATGGCCGTGGCGCCGGCATCATCAACCTTGGCTCCATTGCCGGCAGCTACCCGTATCCGGGCAGTCACGTGTATGGCGCGAGCAAGGCGTTCGTCAAACAGTTCTCCCTGAACCTGCGCTGCGACCTGCAAGGCACGGGCGTTCGCGTCAGCAACATTGAGCCGGGCCTGTGTGAGAGTGAGTTCTCGCTGGTGCGTTTTGCCGGTGATCAGGAGCGTTATAACGCGACCTACGCCGGTGCAGAGCCGATCCAGCCGCAAGACATCGCCGAGACCATTTTCTGGGTCCTCAACGCGCCGGCGCACATCAACATCAACAGCCTCGAGTTGATGCCGGTGAGCCAGACGTGGGCCGGGTTTGCGATTGAGCGTAATGCGAAGGCTTAAGACCGTGTAACGGCCATCGCGGGCAAGCCACGCTCCCACAGACCTCGAGTTGTATCGCCAGTTTGCGAACGACACAAACCCTGTAGGAGCCGGCTTGCCGGCGATAGCAATCCTTGTGTCAGCGCAGATATTCAGCCAGTCCGCGATAGCAGGTCGCCAAGTGATAAGGCGTGGTCGAAGGCATGTCCTGTCGGCTCACTTCACCATTCTCATCGCGACACTCATACCAGCCCCCCGCATGCAGTGAGCGCTGTTGCAGCGTCTGCAATTGGTGCAATACCGATGATTCGCTGTCCGGGCGCAGTGTTAATGCGCGCAGGTATTCAGCCTGAGCCCAGATGCGTTGGGTGGCATCTTTCGAATGCCCGTCGAGCGTGAGCATCGCGCGCACGGCGCCACTCGATTGATCGACGCCCAGCTGCTCGGTGAGCGCAAAGGCGCGTTCCACAGAAGTGTGCAGTTTGGAGTCGCGCAATAACGGCGAAGACTCCAGCAGGAAATACCACTCGAACTGGTGCCCCGGCTCAAACCAGTTATCCACAGATCCGAGCGGCTTTTCCATCAGCACACTGTGTTGCGGATCGATAAAGCGCTGTTGCATGGCTGTGCATAACTCGACGAGCGCGCGTTGCACGGCGAGGTCTTCACGCACCGACAATGTGGCGAGAAACGCTTCGGCGAGGTGCATCAACGGGTTTTGCAGAGGCCCGGTGTCGAGCAAGGACCAATCACGCTCAAGGCAGGCTTCGTACAAGCCGTCGCCGGTACTGAAGCGCTGCGCCAACACTTCCAGCACGGCGTTGAGCACCGACTCCACCAGCGGCTCGCGAACCTTGTCCCAGTAATGGGCGCAGGCGAAGAGGATGAAGGCGTGGGTGTAGAGATCTTTGCGCTGATCAAGCGGCGCGCCCTGTGGGTCGATGCTGTAGAACCAGCCACCGTGTTCGGCATCGTGGAAATGTTGCTGCAACGAGCGGAACAACGCCGCCGCCCGCTCTTTCGCGCCCGGCACCTGGCCGATCAGGCTGGAAAACAGATACAGCTGCCGCGCGCAGGCCATGGCCCTGTAGCGTTGCGGTGGCAAGGGATGATGCTCGGCATCCAGCGCTTCGTAGGGCAGCGCCAGCTCGGCATTCCAGCCGGGGCCTTGCCAGAGGGGCACGATCACGTCCTGGAAATGCTGTTGCACGGTGGCAAACAGAGCGGTCAATTCAGACTTGGAGGCGGAGCGGGAATCGGGTGGCATTGGCTGGCGTCGTCACGGCAGAGTTGATTGCGCGACATGTTAACAGGCCTGAGAGTTGCGGTGTCTGTCAGGCCGCCTTCGCGGGCAAGCCCGCTCCCACATTCGAACTGTGTATACAGATCCAATGTGGGAGCGGGCTTGCCCGCGAAGAGGCCATCACTGGCGGTAAAGAATCAACCCGCCAACAACCAGACCCCAGCCGCCGCCGAAGCCGCCCCCGCCAGACGAACCAACGGCGCCGCCGCTTGCGGCAACACACGAACCAGCGCATAACCCGCTGCATGCAACGCCGCCGTCGCCGCCACAAACCCTGCGGCATATGCCCACGGGCTCGACATGTCGGGCAACTCCAGCCCATGCGCCACGCCATGGAACAGGGCAAACAGCGCCGTCGCACCCACCGCCAAGCCCAATGGCGGACGCACCGCGAGTGCCACCGCCAGGCCCAGCGCCAGCACCGACGCGGCGATCCCGCTTTCCAGCGCCGGCAGGTTCAGCCCTTCAAACCCCAACAGACCGCCGATCAGCATGGTGCCGACGAACGTGCACGGCAGCGCCCAGCGTGCGGCGCCTTTCTGCTGCGCCGCCCACAGCCCCACGGCGAGCATCGCCAGCAAGTGATCGAGGCCGCCAATCGGGTGGCTGATGCCGGCGATCAAGCCGTTATCGCCGTGACCGGGGTGGGCGAAGGCGATGGCCGGGGTCAGCAGCAGGGCCATGGCGCCGAGGATGCGTTTAAGTGTCATGGATAAGCTTCCTTGTTGATAAGTTTGATCGTGATCAGGCTGCAGTCAGCAGGCCCTGGCGCTCGATGAACGCGATGATTTGTTCCAGTCCAAGACCGGTTTTCTGGTTGCTGAAGACAAACGGTTTGCCGTTGCGCATGCGCTTCGTGTCGCTGTCCATCATCTCCAGCGACGCCCCAACCAGTGGTGCGAGGTCGACTTTGTTGATCACCAACAGGTCGGATTTGCAGATCCCCGGCCCGCCCTTGCGCGGCAGCTTGTCGCCGGCCGAGACGTCGATCACGTAGATCGTCAGGTCCGACAGTTCGGGGCTGAACGTGGCCGACAGATTGTCGCCACCGGACTCCACCAGAATCAGGTCCAGCCCCGGAAAACGGCGGTTCAGTTGGTCCACGGCTTCGAGGTTGATCGAGGCGTCTTCACGGATCGCCGTATGTGGGCAGCCGCCGGTTTCCACGCCGATGATCCGCTCCGGCGCCAGGGCTTCGTTGCGCACCAGAAAATCGGCGTCTTCGCGGGTGTAGATGTCGTTGGTCACAACGGCCAGGTTGTAGCGGTCGCGCAGGGCCAGGCACAGGGCCAGTGTCAACGCGGTTTTGCCGGAACCGACAGGGCCGCCGATGCCGACGCGCAGAGGTTGTGTGTTCATGTGATTCTCCAAAATAACAGGCCCTAGGAACGGAACAGACGGCTGTACTGACGCTCATGGGCCATGCATGCCAGTGACAGGCCGAAAGCGGCGCTGCCATAGTGTTCGGGGTTGATTCGGGTGGCGTCCTGCTGGGCTTGTTGCAGCAGCGGCAGCAGTTCGCTGGTCAGGCGTTGCGCGGCTTGCTGGCCCAGCGGCAGAGTTTTCATCAGCACCGCCAATTGGTTTTCCAGCCAGCTCCAGAGCCATGCGGCCAGCGCATCTTGCGCACTGATGTGCCAGGCGCGCGCGGCCAGTGCCCAGCCGAGGGCCAGGTGCGGTTCGGGGCGTTGTTCAAGAAAGGCGCGGGCCGGTGCATCGAGTTCCGGCAGACCGTTGAGCAGTTGCTGCAAGGAGTAGCCCATCTGTCGGCTCTCCTGATGCAACTCGCGGGTTTCCCGGCTGGCGCGGTGTTCTTCACAGCGTTGCAGCAGTTCGGCCCAGTTTTCTGTGGCGGCGGCCACGCAATGGGCGAGCAACAGCGGCGCTTCGAAGCGTGCGAGGTTGAGCAGTAATTGATCGCTGATCCAGCGCCGGGCGCTGTCGGAATCATTCACCCGACCGTTATCCACCGCCATTTCCAGGCCTTGGGAATAGCTGTAACCGCCAATCGGCAACTGCGGACTGGCCAGGCGCAACAACGCCCAGGCCGGATTCACGGGCGCACGCCGAACTGGTGCAGTTTCGGCGGGTAGTTGAAGTCCTCGTCGCCATGCCGCGAATGGTGATGTCCACCGCCATAGGCGCCGTGCTCAGGCTGGAACGGCGCTTCGATGTGTTCAACCTTGGCCTCCAGTTGTTCGAGCATGGCCTTGAGCACGTAATCGTCGAGCAGGCGCAGCCAGCCATCGCCGACTTGCAGGGCGACGTGGCGATTGCCGAGGTGATAGGCCGCGCGGGTCAGCTCGAAGGCATTGGCGCAAGTGACGTGCAGCAGGTGTTCGGGGCGGGCGCAGACGCGGACGACGCGACCGTCTTCAGCTTGTAGGCATTCGCCGTCAGACAGC
The DNA here is from genome assembly GCF_055803035.1 of Pseudomonas sp. 300. Classification (NCBI taxonomy): domain Bacteria; kingdom Pseudomonadati; phylum Pseudomonadota; class Gammaproteobacteria; order Pseudomonadales; family Pseudomonadaceae; genus Pseudomonas; species Pseudomonas sp. 300. Next base: position 619,539 of record NZ_JAVLRV010000001.1, read on the forward strand.
GGCGACTGACCGCGCTCCAAAAACAACCCGACGTCTTCGCCCTCGGCACTGAAACAGCGCAAACGGCTTTTGCTCCGGGCTTCGAAGGTCAGGTGCAACTCGGCGGCCCAGACGGGTTGAGGCTCGATTCTGCGATGAATCACCAGCATCGGTAAGCTTCCAGCTATGGACAATAGTCAGGCTAGAGCAAGGGGCTTGCCAATCGGGGGGATGTGTAGGAAATGCCTGTCGGCGTTGAGGAGGTGTTTAAGATTGTTGCGGCAATTTGGTGCGAGGTTGTGCTGGGCGCACCAAATGACAGCGCACGGTGTGCTCCAGATTAGTCGCGCGTCGCACAACGTTGTAGGCACCAGATAGCCGGCTCCTGCCGGAGATAGGGGTGTTATGGAGAGGGATTATTCGGTGCTGCCCAGGCCTTGCCAATGCTTGAGGCCGATGAAGATAAAGCGCAGCTGTTGGGTAATCTTCGCTTGCGGCGTCAGATGCTCGGGCAATGCTTCGGCCGGTGGATCAATGATGTCCGGCAAGGTTGCGAACACGCTTTTAACGATGAGATCAGCCATGACACTCAGGCCGGCGATGTCCAGGTGTTGCAGTTTCGGCATTAAGGACAAATCGGCCGCCAGGTCCGAGCTGATGTCGTCGCGCAACCGTCCGATGGCCAGGCGCACCGGCAGCGAGCCGCCGTATTGCTCGCGGGCCAGAAACAGGAACTGCGAACGATTGGCCGACACCACGTCGAGAAAAATCCGCACCGAGGCGTCGATGATGCCGCCCATGACGAACTCGTTGTGGCGTACCAGGCGAATGGTTTCGCGGAAGGTTTGTCCGACTTCGCTCACCAACACCAAGCCCAATTCGTCCATGTCGGCAAAATGCCGATAGAAACCAGTGGGAACGATGCCGGCGGTTTTCGCCACTTCGCGCAGGCTCAGGCTGCCGAATCCTCGGCCGCACTCCATCAAGTGGCGGGCAGCGTCCATCAGGGCGTTGCGGGTTTGTTGTTTCTGTTCGGCGCGGGGCAGCATCGCAAGGGTGTTTTCTGGACAGGACAGCGGCGCACTCTAGCAAATCGGCTTTGCCGGCGTCGAACGACTATCGGGGGTGACGCGAGGGAATGTGTGGCTTCTATAAAGTCAAAAGCCCAATCCGTGGATTGGGCTTTTTTTCAGGGCCGCCATGGGCTTAGCTCACAGCGCTGTTGCGTTCGATCACGCGGTCACCACCGCCTTCAGCCAGGGTTTGGCCTTGTGGAGTGCGGTCGGAACCGTCAGCGGCCAGGGTTTGACCTTGTGGGGTGCGATCGGAACCGTCAGCAGCCAGGGTTTGACCTTGTGGAGTGCGGTCGGAACCGTCAGCAGCCAGGGTTTGGCCTTGTGGAGTGCGGTCGGAACCGTCAGCAGCCAGGGTTTGGCCTTGTGGGGTGCGTTCGGAACCGTCAGCGGCCAGGGTTTGGCCTTGTGGGGTGCGTTCGGAACCGTCAGCGGCAAGGGATTGGCCTTGTGGGGTACGGTCCGAGCCATCTTGAGAGATCAGGCCTTTTTCTTTCAGGCGATCGTTACCACCTTCGGCAACGGTCTGGCTGAACACCGAGTGATTCGATTTAACTTGGGGAGTTGCCTGATCTGCAGCTGGCAGAGCGAAAGCGGTGCTGGCCAGCATGGAGAGGGTAAGGCTAAGCAGTAATTGGCGTTTCATGATTGGGTGCTCCGTGGGGGGGCGATAAAGTGGGTACGAGGGCAATGCTACTCTCGATAAGTCGATATAAAAGTTCATAAACGCAATGGTAATAATCAACAGAATTGATTGTTCCGTGCGAAGGCTCTAGATCGGGCCTTTCCGGCGGACGTTTTCGCACTGAAGTGGGTATTTTCGACTCACATGCGCCGCGCAAAAGTGCGGGGGCGGTAACGCCGGATTTCGCGTGCAGGGTGTCCCCGACCGATTATTTGAACGTTAAGCGGCATTTCGGTTAAACCTGCACCGCGTTTCCCAGTCCTAGGTTTCATGGCAGGCCGGTTCTGGCCTAACGTTTCACACGTGCGTCGCGGTCAGGGCGCTCAGTCGTAATCAGGAGCCCTGTGCAATGACGCGCACCCCGAAAATTCTCGCCTGGACCTTTGCCAGCCTGGCTGTGCTACTGGCGCTAGTGGTTCTGATCATCGTGTTCTTCGATTGGAACCGGATCAAACCAACCATCAACACCAAAGTCTCCGAAGAGCTGCATCGACCGTTTGCCATCAATGGCAACCTTGCGGTGGTCTGGCGGCGTGAGCTTGACGAAGGTGGATGGCGCGCCTGGGTGCCGTGGCCTCATGTGGTGGCGCAGGACCTGACCCTCGGTAACCCGGACTGGTCGAAGCAGCCGCAGATGGTCACGCTCAAGCGCGTTGAACTGCGCATTTCGCCGCTGGCCCTGTTGGCGCAACGGGTGACGATCCCGCGCATTGACTTGACCGAACCCAGCGCCGACCTCCAGCGCCTGGCTGATGGCCGCGCGAACTGGACCTTCAAGTTCGACCCGAAAGACCCGAACGCCGAACCTTCAAATTGGGTGGTGGACATCGGCGCGATCGGCTTCGACAAAGGCCACGTCACCCTCGACGACCAGAGTCTGAACACTCAGCTCGACCTGATCATCAACCCGCTGGGCAAGCCGATTCCGTTCAGCGATATCGTCGGCGACAAAGCCGCGAAAACTGCACAGGAGAAGGGCGCTGCTCCCCAGGATTATGCGTTTGCGCTGAAGGTCAAAGGCCAATACCACGGCCAAAAACTGGCTGGCGAGGGCAAGATCGGCGGCCTGCTGGCCTTGCAGGATTCGGCCCGACCGTTCCCGCTCCAGGCCCAGGTCAAGATTGCCGATACCAGCGTCGAGCTCGCCGGCACGCTGACCGATCCGCTCAACCTCGGTGCACTGGACCTGCGGCTGAAACTGGCCGGCAGCAGCCTGGGTAACCTCTATCCACTGACAGGTGTGACCCTGCCGGATACACCACCCTACGCAACCGACGGTCACTTGATTGCCAAGCTGCATGAGCCAGGCGGTGCGGTGTTCCGTTACGAGGAGTTCAACGGCAAGATCGGCGAGAGCGACATTCATGGCAGCCTGGCCTACGTCGCCAGCCAGCCACGGCCGAAACTCAGCGGTTCACTGCTCTCCAATCAACTGTTGTTTGCCGACCTGGCGCCCTTGATCGGCGCCGACTCCAATGCCAAGCAAAAGGCTCGCGGCGGTGAAAGCAAACAGCCGGCGGACAAGGTGCTGCCGGTCGAAGAGTTCAAGACCGAGCGCTGGCGCGACATGGACGCCGACGTCGAATTCACCGGCAAGCGCATCGTCCACAGTGAAAAACTGCCGTTCAACGATCTCTACACGCACCTGGTGCTGACCGATGGCGTGCTCAGCCTCGAACCGCTGCGTTTCGGCGTAGCCGGCGGCAAGCTGGATGCGCAGATTCGCCTGAACGGACGCACCGAGCCGCTGGAGGGCAACGCCAAGCTCACTGCGCGGGGTTTCAAACTCAAGCAGTTGTTCCCGACGTTTGAGCCGATGAAGACCAGTTTCGGCGAGCTCAATGGCGATGCGGACATCAGTGGTCGCGGCAACTCGGTGGCCAAGCTGTTGGGCACGGCCAATGGCAATCTGAAGATGCTGATCAACGACGGTGCCATCAGCCGCGAGTTGATGGAACTGGCCGGTCTGAACGTTGGTAACTACGTGGTCGGCAAAATCTTTGGTGACAAGGAAGTGAAGATCAATTGCGCGGCGGCCGACTTCGACATCAAGACGGGACTGGCGACCTCTCGGTTGTTCGTCTTCGATACCGAGAACGCGATCATCTACATCGATGGCACGGCGAACATGGCGACTGAGCAACTGGACCTGACCATCACGCCGGAATCCAAGGGATGGCGCCTGATTTCCCTGCGTTCGCCGCTGTATGTACGGGGCAAGTTCATCAAGCCGGACGCCGGTGTCAAAGCGGTGCCGCTGCTGCTGCGCGGGGCAGGGATGGTGGCGTTGGGTGTGATTGCAGCGCCAGCGGCGGGGTTGCTTGCGTTGGTGGCACCGAGTGGTGGCGAGCCGAATCAGTGCGCGCCGTTGCTGGAACAGATGAAAGCGGGCAAGGCGCCGAAGACGGTCAAAAACTGACGTCTGTCAGAACGGTTCAATCGCTTTCGAGCGGGCGATTCAAGAGCGATTAATCCCTTTGTAAAGATTTCAGTTCAATCGGTTTGCCATGGGGATAAGTAGCAGGTCAGTAGTGATCTTGTCCCCGAGTTTATTGATCACCGTCTCTCTGACTTCGTTGTATTGGAGCTCATTCAGTGAGCTGCGCAGCAATCGAATATTGGGTTTTTCGTCGTTGCCTGACTTCAGCAACGGTTTGTCCAGGATGTCGATATCAATCACCTTGGGCGTTTTGAAGGATAGCTGCAGTGTTAATACGGTTTTGTCTTGGCGGACAATGTTCAACAGCGTGTGTGTTGCGCCGGCAGTCGCAGAGCCGCTGCTGTTGAGTTTGTCGATGATTGTATGAATGGCCAATGAGCCGCGTTCGAGTTTTTTTATTCGTGAAAAGGCGTTGGCCACGATGTGTTGTTCAGCTTGTGGCAGGGCGGGTCCCGCACTCTGAATCAAGAGCTTCAGCAAACTTGAATTGTCAAACGCCGTGCTCTGCGTTTCTCGACTGTTGATGATCCATTTGAACTTGCTCACTATTTCTGTATACGTTGTCCATAATGCTTCCCGATCACCACGGCGCTGCGTCGCCACCAGTTCGGCATAGAGGCTTGAATTTAAAATGTCGCTCTTGAACGTGTCAGTGTGAATGCCACAAAAAATGGTGATGTTGCCATTGACAAGATAGGTATCGAATGGGGAGATGTCCATTATTAACTCCAGGCGAGGGTTGTGCTCGGCAACGTTATTTAAATCGACAATTATTTGTCGATTTAAATATTCAATGGTAATTAGAAGTCAGGAAGATCCTTGATGAATTTTTTTCCGGCTTCAGTGAACCTGGAATAAAGTTCCGAGCGCAGTCCCGAGAAAACCTGAGTGTCCAGATAGGTGCGTACGGCACCTGTTTTTATGGTGGTGGACTGTTGGGTGGACTTCCAGAACAGAATGCCGCGCGTGCTTTCCCGTGCATCCAGGGAAATGCAATTGAGGAGCATGTTCGGTTGATTGTTTGTATCGACCCAAACCGGCGCGATATCAAACTTGGATTGTGTGCCGGTTTTCCTGTTTCGGTCAAAAATCTGAATGGCGCCGGGGTCTCTTTGCACTACGTCGACAGCCAATTGGGCCGCGTTTGCCAAAATGGCGGCGGGACCTGCTCCGATCAGAGCGGAGGCGACGTGAAGGGCCACCTGATCCATGGTCAGGCCGATTTTTCGGACGGTGACAGTTTCCATGTTTTTGTTTTGTATAACCCAGCCAAGATTGTCCAGGCCGCTCACATAGTATTTGTACCACTCGTAAAGTTGTGCATCTTCAGGATAAAGTTTGGTGGCGGCATTCTGCATGACTAACTTGCACAGATTGACGTCATCGATAGTTTGCTGTGAAACGCCGGGGAGGAATGCGTTGATCGTATCAGGCATGACGCTGGCGGTTGGCTTGTCAATGTTATGGTGCGGTGCGCTGGTCAGCGAACGGCGCATAATGATTCGTTCATTTGAAGCCGCTGGCAGGGGGGGCAGGGAGTCAATGAATTCGAGTCGTTCTTCCATGTGCATGGTTACAGTCCTTTATAGGTTTATTTAAACAACCTCTGGGTTGTGGTTGTTAGAATAAGTCCATGCTGGAAAATGTCTATGTGGTGATTGTAACTTTAGGTTTGAAGGGGGGTGTTTATAAAATCCTTATCGCAATTGCGCGATAAGGATTTAGTTGTTAGTTACAAGTCTTTCAATATGTCCGCCATGTCATCCGCATGCTCTTCTTCCTGAGCCAGGATGTCTTCGAAGATACGCCGGGTGGTCGGGTCTTTTTCGCCGATATACTGAATGATCTCGCGGTAACTATCGATGGCGATGCGCTCGGCGACCAAGTCTTCGTAGACCATCTCTTTGAGCGAGTTGCCGGCCACGTACTGCGCGTGGGAATTTTTCGACAGCAGGTCAGGGTTGAACTCAGGCTCGCCGCCCAGTTGCACGATGCGCTCGGCCAGGCGGTCGGCGTGCTCGGCTTCCTGGGTCGCGTGTTCGAGGAACTCGTCGGCGGCGACGTGGGCTTTCAGGCCGTTGGCCATGAAGTAGTGGCGTTTGTAGCGCAACACGCAGACCAGTTCGGTGGCCAGCGACTCGTTGAGCAGACGCAGAACTTCGTCGAGGTCGGCGCTGTAGCTTTCGGTCACCGCGCCATTCTCGACGTTCTGGCGGGCACGTGCGCGAAGGGTGGTTACGTCAGACAAATGCATGTCACTCATCTCGTTCTCCTTGGAGGCTGATCCGGTTTTGCGTCACTTTCTGGGAAGTGATCGCTACTTAGGTGTGAGTGACGAGCGCGGCGAAAAGTTTGATGAGATTTGTGATCTTGGCAACAGGCCAGACAATCGAGCTTCCTCCTGCAACCACGCAAAAAATGCGCGCACCGGCGGATGGCGCTCACGACCTGGTACACAGAGCGCGCTGTAGCCCGCGCCGTTTACCTGAATTTCACTCCGGTAAGCCACCAACAAACCACTGGCCACGCTCTCGGACACCAGAATATTGCTCGCCAGCACCAGGCCTTGCCCGGCGATCGCTGCTTGCAGTGCGTAATGCTCTTCGTCGTACTCCCGGACCGCCGTGTTTTCCGTCAGCCAGGTTTCTGCGGACCGCGAGCACCAAGCCTCCCAGCCATGGGCGTACAGCTTCGAGTTGTGCCACCGCACGCTGATCAACGTCGGTGCCCGGATAGAGGCCTGCGCAACCTGCTCCGGCGAGCCATAAACGCCGAACGATTCATCGAACAGGCACAGGCCATAAAGGTTCGGATAGTCATCAAGGCTGTAGCGCACCACCAGATCGACGCTGGCGTCCTGATGCAAATCGATGACTTCGCAGTGGGTATCCAGCCGTACGCTGATGTTCGGATGCCGGGCGTAAAACCGTCCCAGTCGCGGCACCAGCCACAGCGCGGCAAATGCGGCGGTGGTGGAAATCGTCAAGCTTGCGCCGCTGCGTTGCGGGCGCAAAGTATCGACGCTTTGCGCCATTTCCAGAAAAGCGCCGTGCAGGCTGTGGAACAGGCGCTCACCGCACTCGGTCAGGCGCACTTGCCGTGGCAGGCGCTCGAACAGCGGCACACCGAGCCAGGTTTCCAGCGAGCGGATCTGATGGGAAACCGCCGTGGGCGTCACCGACAGTTCTTCGGCGGCGGCCTTGAAGCTCAGCAGGCGAGAGGCGGATTCGAAGGCGCGCAAGGCGGTCAGCGGCAGCGAGGCAAACATTGAACACTCCATGGATGAAATGAATTCACCCAAGCTGATTTTTGCTCATTTGAGGCGAGGCGTTCGCGAGCACAAGCTGCACGCTACACGCCGTTCGAGTTTAGTCCTCAGGAGATTCAGATGAACAAAATTCTTGCCATTCACGCCAGTCCGCGGGGCGAACGTTCCCACTCCCGTCGCTTGGCCGAGGTGTTTCTCAGCGCCTGGCAGGCGCGTCATCCGCAAGCGCAACTGACTCGCCGCGAAGTCGGACGGGCGTTGATTCCGCCGGTCAATGAAGCGTTTGTGGCCGCCGCGTTTTACCCGCAACCCGAGGCGCGGCCGCTGACGATGCAGGCCGATCTCGCGTTCAGCGATGAACTGGTCGCGGAATTGCTGGGCCACGATCTGCTGCTGATTTCCACACCGATGCACAATTTCAGCGTGCCCAGCGGCCTCAAGGCGTGGATCGATCAAATCGTGCGACTCGGGCTGACCTTCAATCACACGCTGGACAACGGCGTCGCGCAATACGAGCCACTAGTACAGGGCAAGAAAGCGCTGATCGTCACCAGCCGTGGCGGGTTCGGTTTCGGTCCCGGGGGAGAGCTGGAGGCCTTGAACCATGCCGATACGCTGTTGCGCACCGCGCTGGGGTTCATCGGCATGACGGATGTCACCGTCGTGGCCGCCGAGGGTGAAGAGTCCGCCGCACGTACCTTCGAGATCTCCGCTGCCGAGGCCGAGCAGCGTTTGCTGGCGCTGGCCAGGGAGTTCTAGATGGCCTGGGTGTTTTTGCTGATCGCCGCCGGGTTCGAAGTCACCTTCGCCATGGGCATGAAGTACGCCGAAGGCTTTACCCGGCTCTGGCCGTCGATGATCACGGTCGTGGCGGCGGTGGGCGGGATCTACTTCCTGACCCTGGCCATGCGCGAATTACCGGTGAGCGTCGCCTACCCGATCTGGACCGCTGTCGGCTCACTCGGCACGGTGTTTCTCGGGTTTGCGCTGCTCGGTGAAAGCCTGACGGCGGTCAAACTGGTGTCGGTCGGGCTGATCGTGGCAGGGGTGGCGGGGTTGAAATAGGGGAGATGTCATAGACTGGTCGTCGAGTTGTCATTTTTGATGTCGATGCTTGGCTGATGTCTTGCATTCAGCCTTGCGTCACCTGACCGATCACAAGGATGTCCGCCCATGTCGCAAGGTTCTGCCACGCGTTATCCGTTGGTGCTGGTCCCGGGAATGCTCGGGTTTATCCGTCTGGTGCTCTATCCCTACTGGTACGGGATCGTGGCGGCGTTGCGCCGGGGTGGTGCGACGGTGATTGCGGTGCAGGTTTCGCCGCTGCACTCGAATGAAGTGCGCGGTGAACAATTGCTGGCGCAGATCGAAGAGATCCTGCGGGAAACCGGGGCCGAGAAGGTCAACCTGATCGGTCACAGCCAGGGCTCGCTCACGGCCCGATACGCCGCCGCCAAACGCCCGGATCGTGTGGCTTCTGTCACCTCGGTGGCAGGCCCCAATCACGGCTCGGAACTGGCGGATTACCTGCACAAACACTACCCGGCGGACAGTGCGAAGGGACGGCTGCTGGCGTTTTTATTGCGGGTGATCGGTGCGTTGATGAGCCTGCTGGAAACCGGTTATCGCGGGCCGAAGCTGCCGGTGGATATCCACGCCTCCCATGAATCGCTGACGACGGCGGGTGTGGCGCTGTTCAACCAGCGTTATCCACAGGGTCTGCCTGACACATGGGGCGGACACGGGCCGGAAGAGGTGAATGGCGTGCGCTATTACTCGTGGTCCGGCACGTTGCAGCCGGGCAAGACCGATCGCGGGCGCAATCTGTTGGACGGGACGAATCGCAGTTGTCGACTGTTTGCCAAAACCTTCGTGCGCGAAGTCGGGCATTGCGACGGGATGGTCGGGCGTTACAGCTCGCACCTCGGCACGGTGATTGGCGATGAGTATCCGCTGGATCACTTCGACATCGTCAACCAGTCGTTGGGGTTGGTGGGGAAGGGGGCGGAGCCGATCCGGTTGTTTGTCGAGCATGCGGCGCGGTTGAAGGCGGCGGGGGTGTAACGTCAGATAAACCGAATCATCGTTCATCGCGAGCAGGCTCGCTCCCACAGTTGACTGCATTCCCCTGTGGGAGCGAGCCTGCTCGCGATGACTTCATATCAGGCGACGCTAATCCTGCGGCCGAGCACGGTGGTCCAGCGCTCCGAAACAATCACCCCACCCAACGTCAACACCCCGCCCACCAGGTGATACATCGCCAATTGCTCATGCAACACCGCCGCGGCAATCAGTGCAGTAATCACCGGCAGCAAATTGAAAAACAGCGTCGTCCGGCTCGGCCCCAGACGCACCACGGCCTGCATCCACGCCAGCGGCGCAACCATTGATGCCAGCAGGCAGGCGTACAGCACCAGCGGAATATTCTGCAGCGTCGGACCGATTTTTGGTGACACGGCGAACAGCGGAAACAGCACCACCACCGCCACCCACACCTGCAGATACAACAACACCAGCGGCGGCAAACGCAGCTGCCATTTTTTCAGCAACGTGCTGTAAATCGCGTAGGCCAGCGTGGCGATCAACATCATCGCATCGCCCAGATTTACCCCGTGCTCAAGCAAGGCACTGAGGCTGCCGGACGACACCACCACCAACACGCCGGCAAACGACAACACCGCACCGGCCAGCGCTCCCGCCGTCAGACGCTGACCGAGGCTGATGATTGCCATGGCCAGCGACATCAATGGCATCAGTGACAGGATGATGCCCATGTTGGTGGCTGAGGTCAGCGTCGCGGCGAAGTACGCCAGGCTCTGATAAACCGCCATGCCCAGCACGCCGAGGATGAAAATCTTCCCCAGGTTCGGGCGGATGGCCGACCAGTGGGCAATCACGGTTTTGAGCATGAACGGCGTGAACAGCAATCCGGCCAGCAGCCAGCGGTAAAAACCGATCTCGGCCGGGAAGATCGCTCCGGCCGACATTTTGGTGATCACGGTATTGCCAGCCCAAATGAAAATGGCCAGCAGGGGATAAGCGTATTGCATCGGAAAAACCAGAAACGTTAATAAGGGCTGATTATCGCCTGTCTGGATGAAAGCCTATACTTCGATCCAGACAACCTGCCCCGGATGACGGACAGCATGACCAGTAAACACATCGACCTGCTGGACTTCAGCGAATTGCCTTCGCCGGTCTACTTCCGTTATGCCGACTTCGACACCCACGAATATGCCTCCGCCCACCGTCACCCCTGGGGCACCCTGGAGTATTCGGCCAACGGTGTCTTGCACATGGAAATCGGCAGCAGCCGTTTCATGTCGCCCCCGCAATACGCCGTGTGGGTGCCGCCGCAGATTGAACACAGTTTCTACAGCAATCAGCCCATCAACTACCGCGCGGTCTGCCTCGCGCCTGCGCTGTGCCGCGAGTTGCCAAAGCAGGCCTGCACCCTGGCCATCAGCGACATCCTCAAAGCGATCCTCAAGGACTTCGCCGCCCGTGACGTGAAGGTTCCCGAGCAAGAGGCCGACCAACGCCTGGCCCAAGTGCTGGTGGATCAGCTGCAGCAGGCGCCCGTCCACGACTGCTATTTGCCCTACGCCAGCAGTCCCGGACTGCTCGGCATTCTCGAAGCCTTGCAGGCTGAACCGGGAGATAACCGGCCGCTGTCGGCGTGGGCAGAGCAGATCCACGTCAGCGAGCGCACCCTGGCGCGGCAGTTTGTGCGCGAGTTGGGCATGAGTTTTGGCGAATGGCGGCAGCGCCTGCGCTTTTTGGCGGCGATCGAAGCGTTGGACAGTCATCGCAGCATTCAGGAAATCGCGTTCGACATGGGCTACAGCACCGGTTCGGCGTTCATCGCCATGTTCCAGCGTCAGGCTGGGTGTACGCCGGAGCAGTATCGCCGCAGCCATCTGTCGGGCAGGAAGGTGTAACAGGCTTTGTCTACACTCCAGAGCGAGGCCGCGCCCCTCGGTGCGGCAACAAGGAGAAAACTCCATGAAGATGTTGCGTGTCCCTTTGTTGATGATCGGTTTGCTGCTCTGCTCCCAGGGCTTTGCTGCCACTGCCCAACAGAACAAGATGACCACCTGCAATGCCGACGCTACCGCAAAAAGCCTCAAGGGCGATGAGCGCAAAGCCTTCATGAGCACCTGCCTCAAAGCGGCGCCAGCCGCCAATGACGCCAAAGCCCTGAGCCCTCAGCAAGAGAAGATGAAAACCTGTAATGCCGATGCCGCGACCAAAGCCCTCAAGGGGGATGAGCGAAAGGCGTTCATGAGTGATTGCCTGAAGAAAAAATAAGCACTGGACTGGGGCACTGTGAGGACCTCATCGCTAGCAGGCTAGCCCCCACACTTGGAATGCATTCCCCTGTGGCAGCTGGCCTGCTAGCGATGGGGCCGGTAAGGTCACTGCAAAAAAACATCCGAGCCCCGATCAAGGTCGACCCACACAATCCCTAGTGCTGACACCCGAACGCTGGCAGACTGCCAATCCTTTTACGCCGTTCGTTTTGAGGCTGTATGCCAACGTTTTCTCAACGCCAAGTCTTGCTGGTTATCAGTTGGGTCATCATCTTTGGTGGCTTGCTGCTGGTGATCCCGTTGCGCTTGCTGCCAAGCCTGTTGGCCGGCCTGCTGGTGTTCGAACTGGTCAACATGCTCACCCCGCAATTGCAGCGGCTGATCGAAGGTCGGCGTGCGCGCTGGCTGGCGGTGGCGTTGCTGGGGACATTAGTGGTCAGTGTGCTGACGCTGATCTTCGCTGGCGCCATCAGTTTTCTGCTGCATGAAGCGGAAAACCCCGGTGCTTCCCTCGATAAATTCATGCACGTGGTCGATCGCGCGCGCGGGCAATTGCCGCCGTTCATCGACGCCTATCTTCCGGCCAGTGCTGCCGAGTTCCGTGTGGCGATTGGCGAGTGGATGAGCAAACACCTCAGCGACCTGCAACTGGTGGGCAAAGACGCGGCGCACATGTTCGTGACGTTGCTGATCGGCATGGTGCTCGGCGCGATCATCGCCCTGCAACGGGTGCCAGACCTGACCAAGCGCAAGCCGCTGGCCGCTGCACTGTTCGATCGTTTGCACCTGCTGGTGCAGGCCTTCCGCAACATCGTGTTCGCGCAGATCAAGATTTCCTTGCTCAACACCTTCTTCACCGGGATTTTCCTGGCGGTGGTCTTGCCGATGTTCGGCATCAAGCTGCCGCTGACCAAGACCCTGATCGTGCTGACCTTCCTGCTCGGCCTGTTGCCAGTGATCGGCAACCTGATGTCGAACACGCTGATCACCATCGTCGGCCTATCGCTGTCGATCTGGGTGGCAGTGGCCGCGCTGGGTTACCTGATTGTTATCCACAAGCTCGAATACTTCCTCAACGCGCGCATTGTCGGTGGGCAGATCAGTGCCAAGTCGTGGGAGTTGCTGTTGGCGATGCTGGTGTTCGAGGCCGCGTTCGGCCTGCCGGGGGTGGTGGCGGGGCCGATTTATTACGCGTATTTGAAGAGTGAGTTGAAGCAAGTGGGGATGGTTTGATCCCAGAGATGTATTGCCTGATCTGACGCCATCGCTAGCAGGCTAGCTCCCACACTGGTTTTGTGAACACCACAGATCCAATGTGGGAGCTAGCCTGCTAGCGATGGGTGCACCCCGGTTTCGGGTCAGTCCATCGGGCCGTAACGCTTGGCCGCTTCGATCGCCAGGCCGCTGCCGATGCTGCCAAAGATATTCCCTTCCACATGCCGCGCATTCGGCAACATCGCCGAAACACTGTTGCGCAACGCCGGAATCCCGCTCGAACCGCCGGTGAAGAACACCGTATCCACCTGATCGACCCGCACATTGGCGTCGTTCAGCAACTGGGTCACGCTGTTGCGCACGCGCTCCAGCAGGTTGTCGATGGCCGATTCGAACAGCGCCCGGCTCAGCTCCACGCTCAGGCCCGGCTCGATGCGATCCAGCGGCACATGGCGGCTGTCGGCATGGGTCAGCTGGATCTTGGTTTCTTCCACTTCCATCGCCAGCCAGTGCCCGGCGCGTTGCTCGATCAGCTTGAACAGACGGTCGATGCCGCCGGTGTCTTCGATGTCGTAGCGCATGCTGCCCAAAGCCAGGGTCGACTTCTGCGAGTACACCGAGTTGATCGTGTGCCAGGTCGCCAGGTTCATGTGGTGGCTGGTCGGCATGTAGGCGCCGCTCTTCATGCGGCTGCCGTAGCCGAAAAGCGGCATCAGGCCTTGCAGGCTCAGCTGCTTGTCGAAATCGGTCCCGCCGATGTGCACGCCGCCGGTGGCGAGGATGTCATCGTGACGGTTGTCGTGGTTGCGGCGCTCAGGTGACAGGCGCACCAGCGAGAAGTCGGACGTACCACCGCCGATGTCGACGATCAGTACCAGCTCTTCCTTTTCGATGGTCGATTCATAGTCGAACGCCGCCGCAATCGGCTCGTACTGGAACGACACATCCTTGAAGCCGATGGCGCGGGCCACGTCCACCAGGGTGTTTTCCGCTTCCTGGTCGGCCATTTCGTCGTCATCGACGAAAAACACCGGGCGGCCCAGCACCACTTCGTCGAACTCGCGACCGGCGGCTGTTTCGGCGCGCTTCTTCAATTGGCCGATGAACAACCCGAGCAGGTCCTTGAACGGCATTGCCGTGCCCAGAACGCTGGTGTCGTGCTTGATCAGCTTGGAGCCCAGCAGGCTCTTGAGCGAACGCATCAACCGGCCTTCGTAGCCTTCCAGGTACTCGTGCAGCGCCAGCCGGCCGTATACCGGGCGGCGTTCTTCCATGTTGAAGAAGACCACCGACGGCAGGGTGATCTTGTCGTCCTCCAGCGCGATCAGCGTTTCCATGCCGGGGCGCAGCCAGCCGACGGTGGAGTTGGACGTGCCGAAGTCGATACCACAGGCACGGGCTGGAGATGCGTTTTTCATGTCTATCAGGTTCCGGTTAAAAAACGGCCGCGCAGTGTATGTCAGTGCGACGCAGATTCGAAGGCCGACTATCCGCTAAATCTCAGCCAATAGCGCCTTGATAAGCTGGCGGGATGCCCCAAACTTGTCTGCAATGAGCCTGGCAGCCATCGGACGGTCGCAAGAACCGCCTTCTGCTGCCGATAAACTTCTGATGCGCTGCCCGGTCACAAACTTGAGATCGGTCAACCCTGCGGCTGCCAAAGAGCGCATGCTGTCGGTGACGGCGCGATTTTGATAATGGATGGTGATTCCTACGATGGACTTCAAAGACTATTACAAGATTCTCGGTGTGGAACCGACAGCGGACGATAAGACGATCAAAGCGGCTTATCGCAAACTGGCGCGCAAATACCACCCGGACGTCAGCAAGGAAAAGGACGCCGAAGCCAAGTTCAAGGATGCCTCGGAAGCCTATGAAGCGCTGAAAAGCGCCGACAAGCGCGCCGAATACGACGACTTGCGCAAATACGGCCAGCACGGCCAACCGTTCCAGGGCCCGCCGGGTTGGCAGGGGCGGGGTGCAGGTGGTTTCAGTGGCGGCCAGGATACGGGCGATTTTTCGGACTTCTTCAGTTCGATCTTCGGCAACCGTGGTCCGGGTTTTGGTGGTGGGCAGTCGGGCCGCAGCGCCGGACGTCGAGGGCAAGACGTGGAAATGGAGCTTGGGATCTTTCTGGAAGAAACCCTCTCGAACGAATCGAAGAAGGTCACCTTCCAGGTGCCGCAGTACAACGCGGCGGGCCAGCACGTCAGCAACACCAGCAAAAGCCTGAACGTGAAAATCCCGGCCGGCGTGACCGACGGCGAGCGCATCCGCCTCAAAGGGCAGGGTGCGCCGGGAGTCGGTGGCGGGGCCAACGGCGATTTGTTCCTGATCATTCGCTTCGCGCCGCATCCGAAGTTCGACGTCGAAGGCGAGAACCTGATCATCACGCTACCGCTGGCGCCATGGGAATTGGCACTGGGCACCGAAGTGGCTGTGCCTACACTCACAGGCAAGATCAACCTCAAGGTGCCGGCCGGTAGCCAGAACGGCCAGCGCATGCGCGCCAAGGGACATGGCTTGTTGAACAAGGCCGGTCAACGGGGTTATCTGTTCGTGCAATTGAAGGCGGTCATGCCAAAAACCTCGAGCGATGAGGTCAAGGCGTTGTGGCAGGAACTGGCGAAAAAAGCTGCATTCGACCCGCGAGAAAATTTCTGATCCAAGAGACGGAGTAGCCCATCATGAGCAACCCCCTGATCGTTCAACTGGACATGGCAGAATTCTGTGAGGCGACCGAACTGTCGGACGTCTACGTGATCGAAATCGTCGAGCACGGCATCCTCGAACCTCAGGGCAAGCAGCCCAAGGATTGGCGTTTCAACGATTATGAGCTGGCGCTGGCCAAACGTGCCGCCAAGCTGCGGCACGACCTGGAGCTGGAGTGGGAAGGGGTTGCCCTGGCGCTGGATCTACTCGAAGAAGTCCAGCAACTGCGGGCCGAGAACCGGATGCTGAAGCAGCGGTTGGGGCGGTTGGTGGTGGAGTAGGTCGTAGGTTGTGGACGGGGGCGCCTCGACGCCTCCATCGCTTTACTGACCAGTGAGGAACCAAGGGCCCACCTCCTTTGGTAATGGTCAAAAATCAACCACCTGGTGCTGGTGGGTCCCTTCTGATTTGGTCTTGTATCGAGCTCAAATTCGCCTTTTCATAACTACTATGCATAACCCTGCCATCTTCAGTTACTTGACCACGGTAAAAACGGGTGGCACCGCTCTCTAGTCTTCTTGGCGCAAGAGGAGGGACTACATAGGTAGACGTTTCGGCTTGGACCCACGGCCGTCTTCCGGACGAGCCTGGCAACGAGGGGTTCTGCAATGGAGCCGGCGTTGTACTTCTTCCCGTTGGACCGTATGCGTTGCTGGCTACGGCGCTAAATACTTGACCAAGAGGAGATTCTGGTTTGAGGTAGCGCCTTGGCGGTGGAACTTGATAGTCCTCATACCCGTCCGGTAGCCCTCTACGTCTATTGTTTCGCACCGATGGGGGTGTTTGTGGGTTTGTGTTAGAGGGGAGGTTCACTGTTGACGTTGGAGTAGCCGTCGCACGCGAGCTCACTGGAAGTGGCACATATTCGTTGCGGCTAGTTCGTGGTCTGGCTTCGAGAGCAGGAAACGAATTTGTCGTTCTGGGTTTGAATATCCTCTTGATATTTCGCCCCCACTTTGCAGGGTTAAAGTGCCCCGACGGATCTGAACCCATCACTGGCTCACCCCCACAATACATATAGGCATTCAACCCGCCCGCTCCAAACGGACTCCAGCCGTCCGGACTATGGAAACACATCAAGACCGGGTTGTAAGCTCGATAGCCGTTGCCCAGTAAATACCATCCGATGTTGCTTTCGCGTATTTGACCGTTGAACCCTAGGTTCGTGGCTATCTTCTGCCGGGCGGTCTGGTAGCCATAGGCGGAATAAGCAACGGAGTTAGGACGCCCCCCCGCAAGTTCAGCGAATATCGAGTGCTTGCTGTCAGTCGCCAGCAACAGGGAGCGTGACGGGTGTGAAGGGGCGGAGGTCATGGGAGCCTTTCCTTGGTGAGAAAGTCGACTTTGATCAACGCCCTTAGTGTGCCTCTACTGCAGAGTGCCGGGAACTATCAGAACTGATAGTGAGGTGCCGGTGGCTCTTACACAGTGCTGCGGATATTGCGCGGCAACACCACCGTGAACAACGTCCCGTCGGTTTCGTTCGAACTGACTTTAATCGTCCCGGCGTGGGCATCGACCACTTCCTTGACGATAAACAAACCCAGCCCGAGGCTGGTGGAGGGCTGGCCGAGTTGTTCATCGGCGCTGCGCACCAGCGGGTCGAAGATCGTGCCCAACGCGTCGTCGGGAATCGGGGCGCCGTAGTTATGCACCGTGAGGCGAACCGCATCGGGCTCGCCGCTGAGGGTGACCGTCACATCCCGCTTGTTCAACCCATGCTGCAACGCGTTGCCGATCAGGTTTTGCAGCAGTTGAGCCAGGCGTCCGGCATCCCAGACGCCTGTCGTGTCTCCCTCGACATGAACCGTCGGATCACACTCCGGATTGCCGGCACACGCTTCGGCAATCGCCGCGTGGGCGGCATCGGCCAGGTCCATCGGTTTCGGTTCAATCGGCAGGCGCTTGCCCAGGCGACTGCGCACCAGCTCCAGTAAATCGCTGACCATCACCGCCATGTGCCGCGCGCCACGCTTGATATTGACCGCGCAAGCCAGCGCTTCGTCTTCAAGCGGGGCTTTGCGCATCAGCAATTCGGTGGACATGCTCACGGCTTGCAATGGCGCGCGCAGGTCATGGCCGAGAATAGCCAGGAAGATATCCCGCGAACGATTGACCTGTTCGGCATAAGCCGCCGTGGATTCGGCAAGGGCTTCATCGATGGCTTCATTGAAACGGATCATGTCCTGGAAGTAGGCAAGGTCCGGCGATTCCAGGCTGTTGACCCACAACCGGATCACACAGGCGCGCAGGTGGCGGAATTCGCTGGTCATCTGCACCAGATCAAAGCCCACGGTATGCCGCAGTTCACCATGGCTGGCGCCGGCTTCGTCGAGGCTCGGGGTTTTCTCCGGGCCTTCGCCTTTGGCCTTGGCGCGTTGTTCGCTGGCGGTTTGCGCGGTGGTCATGTCTCGAGCGGCGGCCAGCAGGATTTCCTTGGCGTGATCACGCAAGGAAACCCGATCCATGTTTTCGGCTGCCGGGGTAATCGTTCTGGCGAACTGCTCCCATTCATCGACGATACGGTCTACGTGTTGCCTGATGAATTCGGATAAGCGCATGGTCGGTTTCCTGGTGGCAATCTGGGGGCATCTTAGCCTCTTTGACGTCCCCTAAAAACTCCCATTGTGCCGGTCACCATACTTCGGTGGCTTCAGGGGGCTAATTAATTGTTTTTTAGATTCTGAAATTCAATGCAATGTTGATTTATCTCTATGTTCCCAGTGGCTTTTTAATCTTTTTTTTTAAACCGCATTCAGTAGTCTGGTGATTCTTTTTCATCGCATAAGGATTTGCGAAATGACCCAACTATCTGACGTTCCGGCGCTTCAAAATAATTCCGGACAGGGAGAGGGCAAAGATAATGTTCATCGTGATTATCTACTGGGCAAACTGCCTTCGCCGGTAAAAGACGCACCGGTTTCGCGACTGCTCACGATGGCTGATTCGACAGTGGATTTCCCGGAGTGGTATTTGAATGCACGCGCCATTGACCGTCAGTACCTCAAGCAACTGACCGATGAGCGCTGGCGTACCCAGGTTCCGCTGGACAAAGCGCTGGAGGATTTGCAGCAGGACATTTCCGCCTTCGCCGAACCCTTGCTCGTCAAAGCATTAAAGGAACAACTGAATCTCGATCTGGACGTCAATGCGACGCTCATTCGGCTGTATATCCCGGCAAAGCTGGGTTTTGGCATCGATACCAATGCCAGTCGATTGAGGCAGTCCACGTTGCTGGAAGCGGCGCTTCACAATTTCGAGGCGCCCGAAACGCAGGCCGGCGGTTTTCGCGATGGCTCTGGCATCTTCACCCTGGACGGCGAAAATCAGTTACTGCGGCATGCGCTGACCGTCGAACGATTTGCTGACCTGTGCCGCACGCTTGATATCGGAATGCACTATCAGCAGCACATAAAAGGCCTGCTGAGTCCGCAAGAAGGTACGGCCAAAGCGTTGGTTGAACGGCAATGCCTGGCCAGCGAAAAAGCCGCTTTCAACGAAGCCGCGCTGATCGCTTACTTGAAAAACGACATCAGTTCCTATGGCTACGGGAAACTCAAGCAAGTTAGTGACGATGAAAAGGGCATCCTTTGGAACAATCGCCCTTTGCAATGTCATCGACTTTCGCTGTTGGGGTTCAGGTTATCCGGCATCCTGTTATTCAGCGCAGTGGCAGACCCCACTGAAGTCAAAAGAATTTACGACAGTCTGGTTCCCGCGCACCAGCGCACACTGCTGGAATGGTCCAGTCGTTTGACGCTGCTGCCAGGCCAGGAATTTGAACAGTTCAAACTGCTCGAGGCGTTTTTCGCCAATGGCCCCGGCGGTCTCGTCGACGCCATGTTGCAAAGGGAAGATGGTTTTCAACAAAGCCGTCTCGACGGGGCGTTGATCGCCTATGTCCCGGATGATCCCAGGCACCCGCTCAAAGAGTATGCGTCCTTCACTGACTTCATGAAGGAACTGACGAGCCAGTTGCGCTCGCCGGACTATCAGCATTTTTTCAGCCGATTCGTCGCACAAAAAGACCATGGCAAATTCTTTGCCCGGCTTCGCGAACGTTTCACCACGTTCACCTGGACGCAGCGTGAGCCGCTGGACATGGGGCCGTGGTGGCGAGAGACCGCGGTTGAAAACGCCAACGCAGAGCCCATCACCAACATCATCTCAGGCGATCTCTGGCCGCAAATCGGTCGCTGGCGCAGGGACAAAGCGATTGCGGATGCGCGGCGCATCGCTGTGCCGACCGGGGACGAAGACGCGACCACCCGCTGGAATCGGTTGACCAGTTATCTGACCATCGGCTGGAACGTGTTCAACTTTGGCGCCATGTTGGTGCCCGGGCTCGGCGAAGCGATGCTGGCGGTCATGGTCGGGCAGATGCTGTTCGAAACCATGGAGGGCATTGAGGAGTGGAGCAAGGGCGACAGGGAGGAAGCGGCGGCCCATCTCACCGGGGTCATGATCAATTTTGCACAACTGGCGATCATGGCGGCGGGAAACGTTTTGCCCGCCGGTGCGGCGGCGTCGGTCAAACCGTCGGCCTTTATCGAACAGTTGAAAAAGGTTGAGCTGCCTGATGGCAAGACACGCCTGTGGAAACCGGACCTGTCGCCCTACGCCCATGACCTGACGCTGCCCAACGGAACGAGGCCAAGCGAACAGGGGCTTTACCGCCACAGTGAAAAAAACTTCCTGAAGCATGAAAGCAAACACTTCGAAGTCAGAAACGATCCGCGCACGGGTCAGCCACGCCTGCAACATCCGGAGCGGCCGCAGGCGTATCAGCCAGCACTCGAACACGACGGTGCGGGCGTCTGGAAGACCGAGCTCGACCGACCCGTCGAGTGGGACAAAACCACACTCATGCGGCGCATGGGGCCGGCGGTCGAGGGTTTCTCCGATACCACGCTGGAGCAGATTCGGCTCGTCAGTGGTATCGAAGAAGACCTGTTGCGCAGATTGCATGTGGTCAACGAACCGGCGCCAGCATTGCTGACCGACACCATCGAACGGTTCAAGACCTGGGCCGACGTGCAAAAACTGCCGGAGCAGATTCTGCGCGATGAGGTGCCTGAAGCGTTCATCGAGCAGGTGCCCCGTTTGCTGGTTGACCTGCCGAGATGGCCTGAGCAAAAAAGTATCGAGCTGTTTGACGGCGCTGGTTTTACGGGGCGTTCGACTACGTACGGCAATGTCGACGCGTCGCCGGCCAACACGCTGAAGATAAGCCGAGCCGAGGTCAGCGCAGGAAAACTTCCAGAGCTTGCCGTGAAGTTCATGAACGAAGCCGACGTCCACGCGATGCTTGGGCAGGGCATTTCGGCAGACGAGCACATCCGGATCGACGCGTTGAAAAACAAGATAGCCGTGCGGGCGGGCCATCAGCGTGAGTCGCTGTTCAACGCGCGGGATCGTCGTCTGCAACAGACCGACAATCGGCAAGTGCTGGCGCTCCAGGATGCGTTCAG
Source organism: Pseudomonas sp. 300 (assembly GCF_055803035.1). Taxonomy (NCBI): domain Bacteria; kingdom Pseudomonadati; phylum Pseudomonadota; class Gammaproteobacteria; order Pseudomonadales; family Pseudomonadaceae; genus Pseudomonas; species Pseudomonas sp. 300. Next base: position 640,695 of record NZ_JAVLRV010000001.1, read on the forward strand.
CGGCCTGCCAACGGTGATCGCCCGGGAGTTGCTGGCCGACCTCGAACCGCAAGACCTGCTCCACATCACCGACTCTTCGCGCATCCCCTTACAGCTGCAAGAACGCACGCGGGCGACCTTGCAGGCGTTACGAGCGGCACGGGCCTACGAAGGGCTGTTTTTCGATGCCGCCTACGGCGTCGATACCGAGCGGCTGGCGTTGCACTCGTTGCAAGCATTGCCGAACTGGCCCGACAACGTGCGGATCGAAATCCGCGAGGATTCATTTGATGGACCGTTGCGCGCCAGTGTCGGCCCGGCGGATGCCTCCGTTCGCCGGGTCCTGGTCCGCGAGGACGGTCAGTACCAGGCCCGTGATGACGATGATCTGCACCTGCATGGGCCGGACGACCTCTACGTGTCCGTGTTGCATGCCCTGCCGGATGCCGAACGAAACGCGCTGGGGTATCACATCAATCAAGGCGCAACGCTAAAGCAGGCCGTTCAGAAAACGCCATTGCCACGGGACAGGTTCAACGTTCTTCTGACGGATAACCCTGTTCGCAAGCCCGCGTACGACCCGGCCACGATGCGGCTGCGTGGCGGCATGCGCGGGGTTTCTCAGGGCGTGCGACGGGTCGCCGGGCGGTTGACGCCGCAAGAGCGGGTCCGAGTCGTTCGTCCCGGATGGACGGAGGCCGAGGCGCAGGCTTATCTGGAGGCGGGTGGCAGCGACGTCAGTCCTGAGCAGAGGGCGAGTGCACTGGAAGGGGAATTCGATCGGCTCAATATCAATTTTCAACGTTGGTTGAGGTCACCGACCGAAGGGTCCTGGTTCACTGGCGCCGGTGCCGCCGAGTGGCAATCCAGAAACGCGGTATACAAAGCGATCAGGGAGTGTTGGCAGTACACCGGATTGCGCCATGTGGATTCGTTCGGCGAGCTGCAAGGCGTTGTACTCGACCTCGAGAACATGCCGTTGGGTCGTCATCTGCGCACCATGCCCATGCTGGAGGGCACCTTCGATCACGTCACCCGCCTCAATCTGACCCTGACCGAATTGACCGATGCGCATATTTCCCTGCTCGATCATTTTCCCCGATTGCGTTCGCTCAACGTCAACGGTAATTCGCTCACCCGGTTTCCTCGTGCCGTCGGTCGCATGCGTGCGCTGACGGAGCTGAGCATGCGAGGAAACCGCATTGTGCTGGATACGCAAGGCGCCGCGGACCTGCGCAACCTGACACGGCTTCAAGCCCTGGACCTGTACGGCAACCCTCTGGGCCGGGAACCGGATATTGGCAGCATGCGCATGTTGCATACGCTGATCCTGGCCGACACTGGCATTCGGACCTGGCCGGACGGTTTGTTCGCGCAGCCACGCTTCCGGCATTTTTACCTGGACATGCAGTACAACGAAATCACCTACGTGCCCATGGTCGCGCGTGGCTCCATTGAGGCGGAATTGCTGGCGCGCACGGTGTTGAGCCGGGACACGGATTATCTGCCGGCCTTCAATCTGCAGACGCTCAGGGAGTACATCGCGTCCGTCGGCATGGACCCCGATCGACCGTATCCGCCTCGTGGCGTGCGTGACAGCCTCGATTGGGAGGCCGGCATGACCCGACGGGAATGGGTGGCCAAACAGGCAGTGTGGAACAGCGTCGAGGATGAGATCGGCTCGCTCGGGTTTTTCAACGAGATTCGCAAACTCACCGAATCGGGGCATTTCAAACACGACACCGGGTTTCGGGTCGACATGACCGCCAAGGTCTGGCGAATGCTCGAAGCGATGTCGAAAAATACCGAGCTGCGGCAAAAACTCTTCACTATGACCACCGTGCCCACGGCGTGTGTCGATGCCGGCGCGCAGCTGTTCAACGCCATGGGAATGGAGGTGCTGATTCATGAAGCCTATGAACTGGCCAATCCCGCGCTGGTAGAGGCTGAACTGGTGACGCTGGCGCAGGGCAAGTCGCGTCTGGATGAGCTCAGCAGGATTGCCCGCAAAACGGTGTCCGAGCGCGAGGCGATGGGCGAGCAATTCAGGCGCGTCAATGCCGCGGGTGAGGTCACCGGCACGATTGATGAGGTTGAAGTTCACCTGGCGTTCATGACGGATCTTGCCGAGCGGCTGGACCTGCCCTGGCAGACGCGAAAAATGCAGTTCAGAAAAATCGCCGCGGTTACGCCAGAGATGATCGAGGATGCTTTTCGACGTGTGCTGGACCTTGAGGAAGGAGAACTTCTGGGGGATTTACTCGTCGATCAACCGTTCTGGGCATCCTACGCCGAGGGGGTCAATCGGGGGGTTATCAAAGGTTTCCGTCGCCGGATCGAAGCCACGATCGAGTTCTACTCAGCGTTGGAAAAACGCGCAACCGAGACAACACTTTCTCTGGAGCAAAAGGCTCAGTTAAAGGAAGAACTCAGGGTGCTGGGTGCTGAATTGAACAAACCGCAAAGCGCGTTTGCACCGGGACGCGTCATGACCGAAGCGGAATATGCCGCCGAGCTGGAAGCCATCGACGAGGACAGGAAAACGTTTATCAAAACGTTCACGCGCCAGGCGATCGAACGGGCAAAACTGCAACGGGTGGAAATGCCCTTCACCGTACAGCCGAACAGCTGATCGTGGTTGTTTGACGCCGGGGCCCGGCAGGGCCCCGGTGATCCAGTCGATCGATCAAAACAGGAAGTAACGCTGAGCCATCGGCAGCACATCCGCTGGCTCGCACCACAACAACACACCGTCGGCCTTGACCTGATACGTCTGCGGATCGACATCGATACTCGGCAGGTAGTCGTTGTGGATCAGATCGGTTTTCTGCACCTCGCGGCAGCCTTTGACCACGCCGATTTTCTTCTTCAAACCCAAGGCCTCGGGAAGACCGGCCTCCTGCGCCGCCTGACTGATAAACGTCAGGCTGGTGGCGTGCAACGAACCGCCGTAGCTGGCGAACATCGGGCGGTAGTGCACCGGTTGCGGTGTCGGAATCGAGGCGTTGGCATCACCCATCAGACTGGCGGCAATGGCGCCGCCCTTGAGGATCAGCGTCGGTTTGACGCCGAAGAACGCCGGACGCCAGAGCACCAGGTCCGCCCACTTGCCAACTTCAATCGACCCCACTTCATGGCTGATACCGTGGGTGATTGCCGGGTTGATCGTGTACTTGGCGATGTAGCGTTTGGCGCGGAAGTTGTCGTTGCCTTCGCCATCACCGGGCAACGGGCCGCGCTGTTTTTTCATCTTGTCGGCGGTCTGCCAGGTGCGCGTAATGACTTCGCCGACGCGGCCCATGGCCTGGCTGTCGGAGCTGATCATCGAAAACGCGCCGAGGTCGTGGAGGATGTCCTCGGCGGCAATCGTCTCGCGCCGGATGCGGCTTTCGGCGAAGGCTACGTCTTCGGCAATGCTTGGGTCCAGGTGATGGCAGACCATCAGCATGTCGAGGTGTTCGTCGATGGTGTTGCGGGTGAACGGCCGGGTCGGGTTGGTCGAGCTCGGCAGCACGTTAGCGAAGCCGCAGGCCTTGATAATGTCCGGAGCATGCCCGCCGCCCGCGCCTTCGGTGTGATAGGTGTGGATGGTGCGGCCCTTGAAGGCGGCGAGGGTGGTTTCGACGAAACCCGACTCGTTGAGGGTGTCGGTGTGGATCGCCACCTGCACATCGTACTGATCGGCGACACTCAGGCAGTTGTCGATACTCGCCGGGGTGGTGCCCCAGTCTTCGTGCAATTTGAGACCGATGGCGCCGGCCTTGACCTGTTCGATCAATGGCCCAGGCAGGCTGGCGTTGCCCTTGCCGGTGAGGCCGATGTTCATCGGGAAGGCATCCGCCGCTTGAAGCATCCGCGCCAGGTGCCATGGGCCGGACGTACAAGTGGTCGCGTTGGTGCCGGTGGCCGGCCCGGTGCCGCCGCCGATCATGGTGGTGACGCCGCTCATCAGCGCCTCTTCGATCTGCTGTGGGCAGATGAAGTGGATGTGCGTGTCGATGCCGCCGGCGGTGAGGATCATGCCTTCACCGGCGATCACTTCGGTACCGGCGCCGATGGCGATGGTGACGTTCGGCTGTACGTCCGGATTGCCGGCCTTGCCGATGCCGGCGATGCGCCCGTCCTTGAGACCGACGTCCGCTTTGACGATGCCCCAGTGGTCGATGATCAGCGCGTTGGTGATCACCGTGTCGACGACTTCGGCGGCCAGTAGCTGGCTCTGACCCTGGCCGTCGCGGATGACTTTGCCGCCGCCGAATTTCACTTCTTCGCCGTAGGTGGTGAAGTCTTTTTCGACCTCGATCCACAGTTCGGTGTCGGCCAGGCGGACCTTGTCACCGACGGTGGGGCCGAACATGTCGGCGTAGGCTTGACGGGAAATCTTCATTCGTTCGCCTTGAGATTCAATTGAATTTGAAATCGTTCGCTGCGCTCACTATCGCGAGCAG
>NZ_JAVLRV010000001.1:645188-749737 GCF_055803035.1 Pseudomonas sp. 300
CCGGCCAGGTCGACCAGCTCGACCTCGCGGCTCTGCCCCGGTTCGAAGCGTACGGCGGTGCCGGCGGGGATGTTCAGGCGCATGCCGCGGCTGGCGGCGCGGTCGAAGGTCAGGGCGTCGTTGGTTTCGAAAAAATGGTAGTGCGAGCCGACCTGGATTGGCCGGTCGCCGCTGTTGGCCACTTTCAGGCTGACGGTGCGGCGGCCGACGTTGAGTTCGATGTCGCCGGGCTGGATCTGGTACTCACCGGGAATCATCAATGGGCTCCTTGGAGAATCTTGTAGTAGAGGGCGGTCGGCTTGTACTGGCCGCTCGGGTCGCAGGCGTAGTCGGGAATTTGTCCCGCACGGGTGTAGCCCAAAGCCTTGTAGAAGTCTTCGGCGGGGGAACCGGCTTCGGTGTCGAGGTAGAGCATGCCGCGCTTGTGCTGGAGCGCGGCCTGTTCCAAAGCGCTCATCAACTGTTGGCCCAACCCACGGCGGCGCGCGTGTTCACGCACCAGCAGTTTCTGTACTTCAGCGCGGTTCAGGCCGTTGGCTTTCTGACACAGGGTCAGTTGCACGCTGGCCTGCACCTGTTCGTCCTTGACCACCACCCACAGCAGCACGTTGCCTTTGTTCAGGTCGTCTTGAACGCCATCGAAATAGGCGCGTGCCTGAGTGGCATCCAGATCGGCCATGAAGCCGACACTGGCGCCATAGCCCACGGCGTCAAGCAGCAGATCAATCAAACCCTGGCGATAGTGCGCAAAGCTTTCAACATTGACGCGTCGCAGCTGGGCGGCGTTCATCGGACATTACTCCTTGCTGGCGGGTGGCGGTTCGGCGCCAGGATTGAGGGTCAGTTGCATGAAGGTCAGGTCCAGCCAGCGGCCGAACTTGGTGCCCACCTGAGGCATTTGCCCGGTGGTCACGAAACCGGCGCGTTCATGCAGGCGGATGGAAGCGGCATTGCCGCTTTCGATGGCAGCGACCATCACATGCTTGTCGCAGCCTTTGGCGCGTTCGATCAGTACGTCCATCAATTGCGGGCCGAGACCATTGCCGCGCTGGTCGCTGCGCACATAGACCGAGTGCTCGACGGTGTGGCGGAAACCATCGAACGGTCGCCAGTCACCAAATGAAGCGTAGCCGAGTACGCTGTTATCGCCGTCAACGATCACCAGAATCGGATAGCCCTGGGCTTGCCGGGCGCTGAACCAGGCCTGACGGTTGCCCAGGTCCACGGCCTGTTCGTTCCAGATCGCCGTGGTGTTGAGCACGGCGTCGTTGTAGATGTCGCGGATCGCCGGCAGATCGGCGTGCACTGCATCGCGGATGTGATAGGTCATGGCGCGGCCTCAGGCGATGGGTTGGTGGACGGTGACCAGTTTGGTGCCGTCGGGGAAGGTGGCTTCGACCTGGATCTCCGGGATCATCTCCGGGATGCCTTCCATCACTTGTTCGCGGCTGAGCAGGGTGGTGCCGAAGTGCATCAGCTCGGCCACGGTCTGACCGTCACGCGCGCCTTCGAGCAGCGCTGCGGAGATGTAGGCCATGGCTTCCGGGTAGTTGAGTTTCACGCCGCGCGCCAAACGCCGCTCGGCGACGAGGCCGGCGGTGAAGATCAGCAGCTTGTCTTTTTCGCGTGGGGTCAGGTCCATCGTTTGGAATCCATCTGGGCAGATAAAAATTATTGGATCTGTGAATACATGACCTGTGGGAGCGAGCCTGCTCGCGATAGCGGCCAATCAGGCGACGTCAATGTTGTGTGTGCCGACGCCATCGCCGGCAAGCCGGTCTCGCTCCCACACAGGATCGCGTTTCAGGTGCTCCATATTCGGGGTGGGACGGCTTCTCGGCCTAACAGCGCCGGCCTGAGCAATCGCCACAAATCAATCAACCAGCCTCGCGCCAACAGCGCCTCACTGGCCAGGCACCGGGCAACGATCAGCCCCGGCAACTGCGTCAAATCTCCACGCACGTCATTGTTCAACGAACGGCATTTCTCCAGCAGTTCACTGTCCACCTCGCCCGTCACCAACAACGTCGCAAATACCGGTTGCCCGTCCAGGCCAATCGGCGAATCGAGCAAACCGTCATTCCCGACAATGCGCTGGCGTTCGTGCCAGAGCAACTGGCCGTCGCGACGGATATCCAGCTGCGCCTGAAAATGCCCGAGGTCAAAACGCTCGCCGCTGGCCGGGCGACCCAGTGCCACGACGTCCCAGTAGAACAGCCGCGCATCACCTTCCAGATCAATGGCGGTGCGCAGTTCAGCTTGCGCGGCGCTGAAGATAATTGTCTCTTGCGGCAACCATTCCAGGGTCGCGCCTGCGGCCACTTTCAGCTCCAGTGTCTGATAAGCCGGACCTGCGGCGCGATACCACTTGGCCGCGCCGGGGCTGGTAATTTGCGCCCACGCATCGCGGCCGACGCTGGCGCTGATGTCGAGCCGATCACCGCCGGCAATCCCGCCGGGCGGGTGGACGATGATGTGCTGGCACACCTCGGGGCCTTCGGCATACAGGTGCTTTTGCACCCGCAACGGTCCCTTGTGCCGGCGCTGAACCGGGCGCGTGGTGTCGCCGAATCGGGCATAGCCCAACTCCAGCTCGGCGTGCCAGCTCGGGGTAAACAGGACAGTGGCAAGAGGTAGGTTCATGGTTTCTAGTTATCGTTAGGACGCTACAGATTAGATCGTTACCAGACCGCGTACACCCTCGGCTTCCATATTTTCGCCGCGGCCCTGCTGCACGATCTCACCGCGGGACATCACCAGGTATTGATCGGCCAGTTCGGCAGCGAAATCGTAGAACTGCTCAACCAGCAGAATCGCCATGTCGCCGCGTGCTGCGAGTTTTTTGATCACCGCGCCGATCTCCTTGATCACTGAAGGCTGGATGCCTTCGGTCGGCTCATCGAGGATCAGCAGCCGAGGACGGCTGGCCAGCGCTCGGCCGATAGCCAACTGCTGCTGTTGGCCACCGGACAGATCACCGCCGCGCCGTTGCTTCATTTGCAGCAGCACCGGGAACAGCTCGTAGATGAACGCCGGGACTTCTTTCGCTTCGCTGCCCGGAAAACGCGACAGGCCCATCAGCAGGTTTTCCTCCACCGTCAGCCGACCGAAAATCTCCCGGCCCTGAGGCACGTAAGCGATCCCGGCGTGCACCCGCTGGTGCGGTTTGAACGTGGTGATCGGTTTGCCTTCCCAGTTCACCGCGCCTTCTTTGGCCGGCAGCAATCCCATCAGGCATTTGAGTAGCGTGGTTTTGCCCACACCGTTGCGCCCGAGCAGGCAGGTGACTTCACCGACCTTCACGTCAAACGTCAGGCCGCGCAGGATGTGGCTACCGCCGTAGTACTGGTGCAGCTTGTCGACTTGTAGCATGTTCAAATTCCTTGTGGTTCACACCGAACCCTGTGGGAGCTGGCTTGCCAGCGATGAGGCCGGCACATCCGAAAATGATGTTGACTGACCCACCGCTATCGCTGGCAGGCCAGCTCCCACAGTGACCGTGTTGGCAGGTTCAGCGACCGAGGTACACCTCGATCACCCGCTCGTTTTCCTGCACCTGCTCCAGCGACCCTTCGGCCAGCACGCTGCCCTGGTGCAACACGGTGACGTGGTCGGCAATCGAGCCGACAAACCCCATGTCGTGTTCCACCACCATCAGCGAATGCTTGCCCGCCAGGCTTTTAAACAGCTCGGCGGTGAATTCGGTTTCAGCATCGGTCATGCCCGCCACGGGTTCGTCGAGCAGCAGCAATTGCGGGTCTTGCATCAACAACATGCCGATTTCCAGAAACTGCTTCTGACCGTGGGACAACAAGCCTGCCGTGCGATTGACCGAGGTGGTCAGGCGAATGGTTTCCAGCACTTCGCTGATGCGATCTTTCTGTTCGCCACTCAGGCGAGCCCGCAGGCTGGCCCACACCGACTTGTCGGTTTTCTGCGCCAGTTCGAGGTTTTCAAACACGCTCAGCGCTTCAAACACGGTCGGCTTCTGGAACTTGCGACCGATGCCGGCCTGGGCAATCTGCACTTCACTCATCTGCGTCAGATCGAGGGTTTCACCGAACCAGGCTTTGCCGTGACTGGGGCGAGTCTTGCCGGTGATCACGTCCATCAGCGTGGTCTTTCCCGCGCCGTTGGGGCCGATGATGCAGCGCAGTTCGCCGACGCCGATGTACAGGTTCAAATCGTTCAGTGCCTTGAAGCCATCGAAGCTGACGCTGATGTCTTCCAGGGTCAGGATGGTGCCGTGGCGAGTATCCAGGCCGGGGCCGACGCGTTGGCCGAGACCGATGGCGTCGCGGCTGCTGCCGGCGTCCTTGTTCGGCTGCGGTGGATAGAAGGCCGGCTCGAGCATGAATTCAGCCGTCGCAGTCACTCTCATTGGTCACCCCTTTTCTTCAGCAGGCCGATCACGCCTTTGGGCAGGTACAAGGTCACGACTATGAACAACGCGCCGAGGAAGAACAGCCAGTATTCCGGGAAGGCCACGGTGAACCAGCTCTTCATGCCGTTGACCACGCCGGCGCCAAGCAGCGGGCCGATCAGCGTGCCGCGACCGCCGAGCGCCACCCAGACGGCGGCTTCGATGGAGTTGGTCGGCGACATTTCACTCGGGTTGATGATGCCGACTTGCGGTACGTACAGCGCACCCGCCAGACCGCACAACACCGCACTCAAGACCCAGACAAACAGCTTGAAACCCCGTGGATCGTAGCCGCAGAACATCAAACGGTTTTCCGCATCGCGCAGGGCAGTCAACACCCGGCCAAACTTGCTCTGCGCCAGGCGCCAGCCGATGAACAGGCTCGCCACCAGCAACAGCACCGTGGCGAAAAACAGCACTGCACGCGTCCCCGGCTCGGTGATGCCAAAGCCAAGAATGGTGCGGAAATTGGTGAAGCCGTTGTTGCCGCCGAACCCGGTTTCGTTGCGGAAGAACAGCAGCATCCCGGCGAAGGTCAGGGCCTGGGTCATGATCGAGAAATACACGCCTTTGATCCGCGAGCGGAAGGCAAAGAACCCGAACACCAGCGCCAGCAGCCCCGGCGCCAATACCACCAGGCACATCGACCAGAGGAAGCTGCTGGTGCCGGTCCAGTACCAGGGCAGTTCGGTCCACGACAGGAAGGTCATGAACGCCGGCAAGGCATCGCCCGAAGCCTGGCGCATCAGGTACATGCCCATCGCATAACCGCCGAGGGCGAAGAACAGACCGTGGCCGAGGGACAACAGGCCGGCGTATCCCCAGACCAGATCGAGGGCGAGGGCGACGATGGCGTAGCAAAGAATCTTGCCCACCAATGTCAGCGTATAAGCCGAGACATGAAACGCGCTGTCCGGCGACAACAGCGACAGCAGCGGCAACGCCAGCAGCAGAACGAGGATCACCGCGCCGACAGCAATCGTGACTTTGGGGCCGGCCTTTTGCGTGGCCGTGAGCATCAGGGGCTGGTTCATCAGTCGATCACCCGTCCTTTCAGTGCGAAGAGCCCTTGCGGACGTTTCTGGATGAACAGAATGATCAGCGCGAGGATCAGGATCTTGCCGAGTACGGCGCCGATCTGCGGTTCGAGAATCTTGTTGGCGATACCCAGGCCGAAGGCGGCGAGCACGCTACCGGCCAGTTGACCAACCCCGCCGAGCACCACCACCAGGAACGAGTCGATGATGTAGCTCTGGCCGAGGTCCGGGCCGACGTTGCCGATCTGGCTCAGCGCCACACCGCCGAGACCGGCGATGCCGGAGCCGAGGCCGAAAGCGAGCATGTCCACGCGCCCGGTCGGCACGCCGCAGCAGGCCGCCATGTTGCGATTCTGAGTGACGGCGCGCACGTTCAAACCGAGGCGCGTCTTGTTCAGCAACAGCCAGGTCAGCACCACCACAAACAAGGCGAAGGCAATGATGACGATGCGGTTGTACGGCAGCACCAGATTCGGCAGCACCTGAATTCCGCCGGACAACCACGCTGGGTTGGCCACTTCAACGTTCTGCGCGCCGAACACCAATCGCACCAGCTGAATCAGCATCAGGCTGATGCCCCACGTCGCGAGCAGGGTTTCCAGCGGGCGGCCGTAGAGGTGACGAATCACCGTGCGCTCCAGCGCCATGCCGATCGCGGCCGTGACGAAAAACGCCACCGGCAACGCGATCAGCGGATAGAACTCGATGGCTTGCGGCGCGAAGCGCTGGAACATCAGTTGCACCACGTACGTCGAGTAGGCGCCGAGCATCAGCATCTCGCCGTGGGCCATGTTGATCACGCCGAGCAGGCCGAAAGTGATCGCCAGACCGAGCGCCGCGAGCAGCAGGATCGAGCCCAGCGACATGCCGCTGAAGGCCTGGCCGAGCATTTCGCCAATCAGCAGTTTGCGTTTGACTTGGGCCAGGCTGGTTTCGGCAGCCGTGCGCACATGGGTGTCGGCTTCGACACCCGGTTCCAGCAGACTCTCCAGACGAGTGCGGGCCAGTGGATCGCCGGTTTCGCCGAGCAGACGCACGGCAGCGAGGCGCACGGCCGGATCGCCGTCCACCAGTTGCAGGTTGGCCAGCGCCAGGCTGAGCGCGGCGTGAACGCTTTCGTCTTGTTCGCCGGCCAGTTGCTGGTCGAGGAATTTCAGCTGCGCAGGCTTGGCGCTTTTCTGCAATTGCTGCGCGGCGCCCAGACGGATTTTGGCGTCGGCGGCGAGCAGTTGATGACTGGCCAGTGCAGTGTCGATCAGACCCCGCAGGCGATTGTTCAGGCGCAAGGTTTTCGGTTGACCGTCGACCGTCAACTCGCCTTGTTGCAGGGCGTTGATCAGCTCGACACGGGCCGGATCGGGCTGCGCGGCCCAGGCTTCCAGAAGCTTGGCTTGCTGCACGGGATTGGCGGCGACGAAGTCTTCGGCGTCGCCTGCGAAAGTGCTCATCGGCAGTAATAGCGCGATGGCAAAGATGAATCGGTAAAAGGCAGTGGGCATATAAAGTCGCCTTGCTCGGACATTGTGGGAGCTGGCTTGCCAGCGATGCAGGCGACTCGGAGTCTCTGATGTACCGAGGCGATGCCATCGCTGGCAAGCCAGCTCCCACAGAATTTGTGTCGGGCACGAACGATGTATTCGGCCCGACATCCAGGTGGCTTAGTTGCTCTTCACCGCATAATCCGGCTTCTTGTCGTTACCCGAGATGAACGGGCTCCACGGCTGGGCGCGGATCGGCCCTTCGGTCTGCCATACCACGTTGAACTGACCGTCCGCCTGGATCTCGCCGATCATCACCGGCTTGTGCAGGTGGTGGTTGGTCTTGTCCATGGTCAGGGTGTACCCGGACGGCGCGGCAAAGGTCTGGCCGGCGAGGGCTTCGCGGACTTTGTCGACGTCGGTGGACTTGGCTTTCTCCGCCGCTTGCGCCCACATGTGAATACCGACGTAGGTGGCTTCCATCGGGTCGTTGGTCACCGCTTTGTCGGCGCCCGGCAGGTTGTGTTTCTTCGCGTAGGCCTTCCAGTCGGCGACGAATTTCTTGTTCGCCGGGTTCTCCACCGACTCAAAGTAGTTCCACGCCGCGAGGTTGCCCACCAGCGGTTTGGTGTCGATGCCGCGCAGTTCTTCTTCTCCGACGGAGAAGGCCACGACGGGCACGTCGGTGGCTTTCAGACCCTGGTTGGCCAGCTCTTTATAGAACGGCACGTTGGAGTCGCCGTTGACGGTGGAAATGACTGCAGTCTTGCCACCGGCCGAGAATTTTTTGATGTTGGCCACGATGGTTTGATAGTCGCTGTGGCCGAACGGGGTGTAGACCTCTTCGATGTCCTTGTCGGCCACGCCTTTGGAGTGCAGGAACGAACGCAGGATTTTGTTGGTGGTGCGCGGGTAAACGTAGTCGGTGCCGAGCAGGAAGTAACGCTTGGCGCTGCCGCCTTCTTCGCTCATCAGGTATTCCACCGCCGGGATCGCCTGCTGGTTCGGCGCCGCACCGGTGTAGAACACGTTCGGCGACATCTCTTCGCCTTCGTATTGCACCGGGTAGAACAGCAGGCCATTGAGCTCTTCGAACACTGGCAGCACCGATTTACGCGACACCGACGTCCAGCAACCGAACACCACGGCGACCTTGTCCTGGGTCAGCAGCTGACGGCCCTTTTCCGCGAACAGCGGCCAGTTCGAGGCCGGGTCGACCACTACCGGTTCGAGCATCTTGCCGTTCACGCCGCCCTTGGCGTTGATCTCGTCGATGGTCATCAACGCCATGTCCTTGAGGGACGTTTCGGAGATCGCCATGGTGCCGGACAACGAATGCAGAATACCGACCTTGATGGTCTCGGCGGCCTGGACGGTCCAGGTCAAGCCCATCGCGGCAATGCTTGCCGTGAGTGTAAAAGCCTTGATCAAACTGCGACGCTTCATTGTGCGATCTCCATGAACTTATGAATTTTCTTGGTTGGCAGATGCGGACTACTGAAGGCTGTTTTGCAAGGGCTGTGCCCAGTCGGAAAAAGGCAGGGAAATGTCGTATTAGAGCGGTCGCGCGGTTGGGGTGGCGCACCATGAAGGATCGCGTCCGGCGCGTTGGTGCGAAGGGGTGCGCCACATTGGGGCGCAGGTCTTGCGGGCAACACAGATCAACGGTGGGAGCGGGCTTGCTCGCGAAGAGGGCGTGTCAGTCGCCATTTATGCTGTCTGACACACCCTCTTCGCGAGCAAGCCCGCTCCCACAGTTTTGATCTGTGTGTCAGCGGCGGCGCATGAGGCCGATGAAGAACAAGCCACCGATGGCAGCGGTGGCGACGCCGATGGGCAGGTCTTCGGGGGCGATGAGCGTGCGAGCGGCAACATCGACCCAAACGAGAAAAATGCTGCCGAGCAATACGCATACCGGCAACAATCGCCGGTGCTCGGCGCCGACCAATCGACGGGCAATGTGCGGCACCATCAGCCCGACAAACCCGATGGACCCGCTGATCGACACCAGCACCCCCGTCATCAGCGACGCAATCAAAAACACTCGCAGGCGTACGCTACGGGCGTTGAGCCCCAGCGTGACGGCCGTCTGTTCGCCGGCCATCAACGCATTCAACGGTCGCGCCATGCCCAGCAACAAAACCAGCCCCAGCAACACGCTCGCCCCCGGTACCGCGAGCAATTCCCAGCGCGCCAGGCCGAGCCCGCCAAGCATCCAGAACATCACCGCAGAGCTGGCGCGGTGATCGCCGAGAAACAGCAGAAGATTGGCGATTGCCATCATCACGAACGACACCGCCACGCCGCACAGCAGCAGCCGGTCACTGTCCAGCCGACCGTTGCGGTTGGCGATCACCAGCACGATCAGCATGCTCAGCAACGCGCCGATAAAGGCAGCGATGGGTAAGGTCAGCAGGCCGACGATTTCACCGACATGCAGCACCACGATCACTGCGCCAAGCGTCGCGCCGGAGGTCACCCCGAGCAAATGCGGATCGGCCAGTGGATTGCGCGTCACCGCTTGCAGCACCGCGCCGATCAACGCCAAGCCAGCGCCCACCAGCGCGCCGAGCAACATGCGCGGCACGCGGATCAACCACACGATGTGTTCCTGCCCGGCCGTCCAGCTCACCTCGCCAAAACCGAACACCTTGTGCAGCAAAATTTGCCAGACCACGTCCACCGGCACCCGCGCCGGGCCGAAGCCCAGCGACACTACGCACGACACCAGCAGCAATGCGCCGAGAGCGATCAGCAACAGAGCGTAGCGACGATTGATCATTCGCCGTGGAGACCTTTGGCCAGAGTTTCAACCGCCAGCACGTTGTCGATGCCTGGCGTGGCCTGCACATAGGGAATGACGATGAAGCGCTGGTTCTTGATTGCGTCAACCGATTGCAGCGCCTTGTTATCGAGCAGAAATTGCACCTTCTGCTCGGCGGTGACTTCACCGTAATCGACGATCACGATCACCTGCGGATTGCGCTCGACCACGTTTTCCCAATTCACCCGGGTCCAGCTCGCCTCGACGTCATCCAGGATGTTGCGCCCACCCGCCGCGTCGATCAGCGCTTGCGGCATGCCCAGGCGACCCGAGGTCATGGCGCGGTCTTCGCCACTGTCATAGAGGAACACTCGTGGTTTGTTGGCCGGCAGATCCTTGCGTACCTCGGCAACCTGCGCCTGCATGTCGGCGATCAGGGCATTGGCGCGATCCTGCACGTCGAAGATTTTGCCGAGGTTACGCAGGTCGTTATAGGTGTCTTCCAGGCTGGCCGGCGGACGCTGCATGACGAAGGCGCAGGACTCGGTCAGCTCGTAGACGTTGATGCCCAGCGGCTGCAACGTTTGCGGGGTGAGATCACCGCCGACGCGCATCCCGTAATCCCAGCCGGCAAAGAAGAAATCGACGTTGGCGTTGAGCAGGGTTTCCACTGAGGGGTATTTGGCCGCCAACTCGGGCAGGCCGTCGAGGAGGCTCTGCATCCGGGGCGTGACCGACTTCCAGCCGCTGACACCGCTGTAGCCGGCCATGCTCGGTTTGAGGCCGAGGGCGAGCATCATCTGCGTCATGTTGATGTCGTGGCTGACCGCGTGTTTGGGCGCCTGCGCGAAGGTCACTTCGCGGTTGCAGCTCTGGATCGTCAGCGGGTACTTCGTCGCTTCGGCAAACGCCTGGGCGCTGCCCAGCATCAGAGCAACGCACAGCAGGGAACGCAAAGTCATGGTTGGGTTATCCAGGTGATTCGTGGGTAGCCGTGCATGGGGTGTTCATCGATCAGCGCTTCGACGCCGAACACATCACGCAGCAGCGGGGCGGTGAGGACTTGTTTCGGTGTGCCGCTGGCGACGATGCGGCCGTGATTGAGCACATACAGCCGGTCACAGAAAGCGGCGGCGAGATTGAGGTCATGGATGCTCGCCAGGGTGCCGATCTGCAGGTGTTTGACCAGCTGCAACAGCTCCAGCTGATAGCGCGGGTCGAGGTGATTGGTCGGCTCGTCGAGGATCAGCAATTGCGGTTGCTGGGCGAGGGCGCGGGCGAGGATCACGCGTTGTTTTTCGCCGCCGGAGAGGGTGGCGAAAGCGTGGTCTTCGAAACCGTTGAGGCCGACGGATTCCAATGCTTGCGTCGCGAGGTTTCGGTCTTCGAGGGTGTCGCTATCAAACAAACCTTTGTGCGGGGTGCGGCCCATGGCGACCACTTCGTCGACGGTCAGGCCGAAGGCGTCGGGGAATTCCTGCAACACTACGGCGATACGTTGCGCGCACCAGCGTGAGGATTGTTTCCAGACATTGTGGTGGTCGAGCCGGACCTCACCGTTTTCCGGTTTGCTGAAGCGGTAGGCACAGCGCAGCAGGCTGGTCTTGCCGCTGCCGTTGGGACCGATCAACCCGACAAACTCACCAGAGGCCACGTGCAACGAGGCATCACGCAGCTTGAACTGGTGATGACAGTGGCCGTGGCCCAAGGGTGTCCAGGCGAGGTTGGTGAGGTTCAGCGAGGTCATGCGTTAACTCTGAAATATTGGGTGATGCTGATGGCCTCATCGCGAGCAGGCTCGCTCCCACATTGGAATGCGATCAAATGTGGGAGCGAGACCAGCTTGCCGGCGATAGGGGCGACACGGTTTAAAACTGGTAATCAGCGGTGACGAAAAACGATCGCGGCTCCCCGAGAATCCACTGCTGGCCCTCATTGTATTGGCTTTGCGCATACTGGCGGTCAAACAGATTGTTTAGTTGCAACCCCAGCGTTGTATTACGCAACGCTTTCCATGACAACGTGGCATCGACCACGGTGTAACCCGGTAGCTCGTTCCGGTTGGCCATGTCGGCATAACGCGCATCGACATAACGCACGCCAGCGCCTGCCTTCAGGTCGTCGCCGAGTGCTTTGCTCAGCCACAGATTCGCCGTGCGCCGAGGCACGTCCACCGGGCGATTGCCGTTGCGCGACACGGGTATGCCACCGACCACTTCTTCGAAATCGTCGTACTTCGCTTTGACGATGGCCGCGTTGGCCTGCAGTTGCCAGGCGTGTGGCAGTTGCAGATCAAGGCTGGCTTCGAGGCCATTGGACGATTGTTGGCCGACCTGTTGTTTGAGCGTCGGGTTGCCCGGATCGTCGGTCAGCAGTTTCTTTTTGACGATGCGATAAGCCGCCAGCGTCCACTCGCCACGCTGATCCCAGAACATCTGCTTCACGCCGATTTCAGTTTGCTTCGCGGTGGCCAGGTCGTATTGCTGCTGGCCCGGGTTCAGGGAAATGAGGCCGCCAACACCGTCGGTGCTGGTGGCGTACTGGCCGTAGAACGAGGTGTCCGGCGTCACGGCAAACACCAGCCCGGCCTTCCAGTTGTTGCCGGTCAGGGTCTTGTCGCTCTGGCTGCCATCGACCTGATTGTCGTAATCAACGTGCACGTAATCGCGGCGCACACCGGTCACCAACGACCAGCGCTCACTCAGCTGCGTGCGGTTTTCAGCGAACGCCGACATTTGTCTGGTGGTGCTCTGGAACTGGTCACGATACGGATCGGCGCTTTCGAATCGACTCGATTGCGGGTGATGCAGGTCGACCGACTGACCGCCCGGCAGCACGTCATTGAACGGCGAGTTGCTGGCGAGCTGGAAGCGGATGCGGTTGTAATCGACACCGGTCACGGTCTGGCTGTCGAGGCCGAACAGCGAGTGTTGGAAGGTGAACGTCTGACGATCGCCGACCTGTTCCTGCTGGTGGCCGATGCCGAAATAGCCGCTGCGGCTGAGCTGCTGTGCGCCACGGTCGAAGTTGTAGTTCTCGGCGTTCTGCCAGCGGCGTTGGGCCTTGAGGTAATACAGCTCGTTGCTCGAACTGACGTTCTCGGAGATCCGCCAGTCGCTGGTCAGGCGCGTCCATTGATCGTTGTAGTGCTGCTTGTCGTTGCTGATGTTGTAGTTCTTGTCGCGCAGACCTTCGTGGAAGCGGCCATTGATCAGCGGCGTGCCAAAGTCGTTCATCGGCTTCTGATCGCCGTAATCGTGGGCGAGAGTGAATGCCAGATCGTCCGTGGCCTGCCAGCGCAGGGCGGCGCTGATGAAGTCGCTGGAGGAATCGCCGCGGTCGACCCAACCGTTGCTGCGCAGGCGATTGAGGTTAAAGCGGTAACTCAGGGTGTCGCTCAGAGAGCCGCCGCTGTCCAGGGCCTGTTGCTGAGTGTCGTAGGAGCCGTAACCGAGACGCACGTGGTTTTCGATCTCGCCTTCGAACGGCTTCTTCGGAATCACATTGACCACCGCGCCCGTCGCGCCTTCGCCGTACAACACCGAGGCCGGGCCGCGCAGCACATCGACACGCTCCACCGACCAGGTATCGACTGGAAAGGTCACAGTGCCCATGCCGGTGTACATCCGGTTGCCGTCATACAACTGCATCACCGAGTTCTGTCCGGTAAAGCCTCGTGCGGTCAACGAGGTTCCGCCATCGCCCGGCGTGCCAGTGCGGCTGATCCCGGTGCTGCGAGACGCCGCGTCCTGCACGCTGCGGTCACCGCGCGCGCGGATCTGTTCGCCGGTCAGGCTTTCCACACTGGCGGGTGTTTGCAGGGCCGTGAGGTTCAGGCGCGAACCGGCGGTGGTTGGGGTGTTGAGGTTGACGGTTTTGTCGTCAACGGCCGGTGCGGTGATGGTGCCGGCGGGCAGCGTCAACGATTGCGCCTGGGCGCTGTTGTTCAGGGCGAGCAGGCAGAGGCCGGACAAGAGGTACTTGTTCATCGGGATGGTGACACTTCTTCAAAAGAAAACCCGCAGCCATGGCTGCGGGTTGGGCGGTGCATTTGCGTTATACAGTAACACTAAAAATGACCGTGCGATAAGCGCCCGAAGTCTACAGATCCCTCTAAAACGCGCATCTCGCCTGCTTCATGATGAAGATGAGACCGATTCAGTTTGTCGGGTGAATCGCGACAACAGCACGCGATCCAACAGCCAGACCACCACCAACGAAGCCCCCACCAGCGGAAACACCACTGCCAGCACCAGCATGATTGCCACGCCGGTTTTCCATTTCGGCAGGTCATGGCGCAGCGGAGGGACACCGAACTTGCCTTGTGGCCGACGTTTCCACCAGATCACCACGCCGCTGACGGCACTGAGCAGAATCATCAGGCAGATCAGCAGCACGATGATCTGGTTGAACACACCGAACATCTTGCCTTCGTGCAACATCACACCGGTTTCCGTGGCGCGGGCCACTGCGCCGTAATGTTCCCAACGCACATCGGCGAGGACGTTGCCGGTGTACTGATCGACATGCAGCGTGGCGTCATTGCGCGGGTCGTCGGCGAACACGGCGATGGTAAACACGCCGGTGGCCGTGGTCGGGAAAGTAATGCTGTAACCCGGTTCAACCTTGCGTTGCACGGCGATGTTCTGCACGTCTTGCAGGCTGATGGTCGGTGCGGCGGGACCGGCTTGCGCGCTGCCGTGGGCCATGTGTTCGGCGTGGTCGCCGGACATCGGCATCGGCGTGTTTTCCATCGCCCACGGCACGGTCTGGCGCGTGGCGGTGTTGAGGCTGCGGGCCTCGACGTCAGACTTGGGCATGTCATTCCACATGGCATCCGGGAACACGTTCCAGACCCCGGCGTATTGCTTGCCCCAGAACCCGGTCCAGGTCATGCCGCTAAGCAGCATCACCAGCAGAAACGCGGCGCCCCAGAACCCGGTGACGGCATGCAGGTCGCGCCACAGCACGCGACCGCGACTGCTCAAACGCGGCCACAAGATGCCGGCGGCCTGGCCTCGCGGCCACCACAGGAACACCCCGGAAACCACCAGCACAATGCCCCAGCCAGCGGCGAGTTCGACCAGTCGATCACCGACCGTGCCGATCATCAATTCACCGTGGATCGCACGGGCAACGGCTTGCAGATTCTTCTTCGCATCTTGCTCGCCGAGGATGTCACCGTGATACGGATCGACAAAAACATTCAACTCATTGCCGCCATTGAGTACGACAAACTGCGCGCTGCGTTCGGCGTTGATCGGTGGCAGGTACTGCTTGATCGTTGCTTGTGGATACGCGTCTTTCACCCGCTTGAGCAGGTCGTCGGCCGGGACGCTGTGATGACCGGCCGGGACGTTCATCAGGCTGCCGTACATCAACGGATCGAGTTGCGGCTTGAACAGGTAAATGACGCCGGTCACCGCCAGCATCACCATGAATGGCGCGACGAACAGACCGGCATAGAAATGCCAGCGCCAGGCCAGGTTGTAGAAATTCGGTTTGGGCTGTTTCATCGGTTGCGCTCCGCTTGGCTTGGTTCTTTTGTTGTTGTCTGGTGACTGCTGCGCAGTCATTCGCGAGCAGGCTCGCTCCCACAGGTTCAACACTTTCCATGTGGGAGCGGGCTTGCCCGCAATGCTCTTAGAAACTCATGTCCACCTTGGTCCAGAGCGTGCGCCCCGGTTCTTTGATGGCCTGCGGGTCATTGGCCGGGTAACCAAAACCGGCGTTGCCGGCCAGGTTCAAATGCTCGGCGTAAGCCTTGCCGAACAGGTTGTCGACGCCGCTGCTGACCTTCCAGTTCTGGTTGATCCGATAGGCACCGTTGAGCGAGAACACACCGAATCCCGAGGACTTGTCGAAGTCCTTGCCGACCACGTTGCCCTTGTTCTGATCAATGCGGTTTTGCGCGGCGACCACCCGCCACAAGGCACCGGCGCTCCAGTTGTCTTCGCTGTAGGTCAGGCCAAATCGCGCGTCCAGCGGCGGCATTTGCGGCAATGCCTTGCCGTCGCTGCTGTTCTTGCCCCAGGCGTAGGCCAGGGTTGCGTCGGCCTTCCAGTTCGACGTCAGCTTGTAAGCCGCCCCGAGTTCACCGCCCATGATCCGCGCGTCGATGTTCTCGGCTTGCGAGGTCGTGCCCATCATTCCCGGCGTGTAGTTGAACAGGATGTAATCACGCACCTGTCCGACGTAACCCGAGGCCCAGGCTTCGAGGTCTTCGGTCTTGTATTGCAGGCCGAAGTCGAGCTGGGTGGTTTTTTCGGGCTTGATCGAATCGAAGGCGTTCACCGAGCCGGCGGGGCCGGAGTTAGGCGAAAACAGCTCCCAGTAATCCGGGAAACGCTGGGTGTGACCGAGACCGGCGTACAGCGTGGTCGGGCTGTCGGCGAGGTCGTGTTCGTAGCGGACGAAGCCGCTGGGCAAGGTGTCGGCGCGGGTGTCGTCGGCGGTCGGGTTGCGCCGGGTCATCATCCCCGAGCCAGTGGTCTGGCGAAAATCCTTGGCCGAAGCGCGGTCCAGTCGCGCGCCGGTGATCAAGCGATCACGGTCGGCGGCGTACCAGGTCAGTTCGCTGAACACGCCGTAGTTGTGGAAATCAGCGTCCTTGTCGCGCGGCAGATCCTTGTAGGTGTCGATGCCCATGGCGCTGCGCTTGCGGTGTTCGTTGGTCTGCGCGTCGATGCCGCTGATCAATTGCACATCGGCCCAGCGCCAGGTGGCTTTGATCCGTGCGCCGAGGGTTCGGCGATCGACACTGGAGGCCATCGGGCCGGCCATCATCCCGGTGCCGGACGGCGTGCGCAGGGTGTAGTTGTCCATCACGTGGTCGGCGTAGTTGTAGTAGATCTGTGCTTCGACCTTGTCCAGTACGTCGCCAATGTTGGACTTCTCGAAGCGCAGGCCGAGGCTTTCGCGCTTGAATTGCGAGCCGTCCATGCCGCGTCCGGCGTAACGGGCTTCGCCATCGCCCTTGCCGGCGGTCAGCTCCAGCAGGGTATCGGCGTCCGGGGTCCAGCCGACGGCTACGTCGCCGTTCCACTTGTCATAGCGTGATGCCACGGTGTCGTTGTTACCGTCGCGGTAGTCGTCGGAATGCGCGGTGTTGCCGATCACTCGAACGTAACCCAACGGGCCGCCGGCTGCAGCGTCCACCACTTTGTCGAAGCGGCCGTTGGAACCGGCCAATATGCTGGCATTCACTCGGGTACCGAGTTCGCCGAAGCTTTCCGGTTCACGGTCGAACAGGATGGTCCCGGCCGAAGCGCCCGGCCCCCACAGCACGGTTTGCGGGCCTTTGATGACGGTGAGTTTGTCGTAGGTTTCCGGCGAGATGTAGGAGGTTGGCGCGTCCATCCGGCCGGGGCAGGCGCCGAGCATCTGGCCACCGTTGGTGAGGATGTTCAGCCGCGAGCCGAACATGCCGCGCAGCACCGGATCACCGTTGGTGCCGCCGTTGCGTACCAGGGCGAAGCCGGGGATGGTCTTCAAGTAGTCACCACCGTCGCTGGCCGGCACCGGTTGGCGCGGGTCCTTTGGGTTGGTGACGATGGTCAGCGGCGAACTCGGCGCGATGGCGGTGATTACCGTCGGGCTCAGTTCTTCGTTGTGGCCGGCGTGATCATCGGCCAGCACCATCGGTGTCAGCAGGACGCCGCAAAGTACGGCGGTCGCGTGCCTGAAACGAACGCGCGTTTCGTTCAGGGCAAAAGAAGCTTGGGCGGCGCTCAAGCGTGTGTCAGCAGAAAACCTGGACATGACAATTTCCATCGAACAGTCGTAAACGACACGGCCGGCAGCCTGCGTAATCCCTGTGGAAGCGAGCCTGCTCGCGATGGGGGTGGGTCAGCCAACATCAATGTTGAATGACCCAGCGCTTTCGCGAGCAAGCCCGCTCCCACAGGTTGCTTGGCTGTCTTCTAACCGTGTGAGATTGGGGGGGTGTTTACGCGACGATGGGCGGTGCGCGAGTGCGGGCGCCGGGGAAGAAAGTTTGTCGGGCGTGGCCCAGGCGGGTGGAGGGCGTGCTGAAGGTGCTGGTTTTGGGTGCGTCGAAGGCAACGAAAGACTGGCCGCCCGTCAACGCCGGGCAGTTGAACAGCAGGCTGCAATAGCCGCATTTTTCCCAGATGGCGTGATGGGAGGTTTTGGGCGGGCAGTGCTCGGCGGCGGGCGCTGCGTCGTGCTCGCCGTGCGCCATCGCTGACATGTCCATGCTCATGTCCATCGACATGTTCATGGACATTGAAGAGGCGCGCTGATCCATCGGCATCGACTGAGAAATCAGCGGGCCGATGAAGATCATCAACATGGCGAACAGGCTGATCCAGCTGCCGCGGGTCAGGCTCAAGGGCTGACGACGGGGAGCGGATGACCTGGCGCTAAGCGGGCGCATGGGCGTATTCAGTTTTGGCGATTACGGGGTGTGCGCGTGCACTTGCGCGCCGTCCGGCGCTTTTTTCTGCACCGTGACCTCGACGGTCACATCACCGGATTTCTCGAAATGCATCGTCAGCGGGAACCGCTTGCCGTCGCTCAGCAGGCTGCGGTCTTTCAGTTCCAGCAGCATCACGTGATACGCCATCGGGGCAAACGTGACGCCGCCGCCAGCCGGGATTTCAACGGTCGGCACCTGCTGCATTTTCATCAGATCGTTCTGCATCACGTGTTCGTGCAACTGGGCGACGCCTGCGATCGGCGAGTCGACGCTGAGCAGTTTGTCTGCGGTCTTACCGTGGTTTTGAATCACAAAGTAGGCAGCAACGGTCGGCGCATTCGGTGGCAATTCCTGCGACCACGGGTGCGCGATTTCCAATTCTCCAGCCTTGTATTCATGGGCATTGGCAAAGCAGGCAGGCAGCAGCAGCGCAGCCAGAACGATGAGTTTGTTCAACATGGCAGTTCTCCAGAACGATTCAAAACGCAGGTCAATTGCGAGAAGGAATCACACCAGAGGGGATGCGCGGGGGTTGAGATTCGGCCATTGCTGGCGCGGAGTGGGGGTGTCGGGAGTGGCGGCGGGCAGGTTTCGATGGGACTCGAAACGCGCGAAATACAACTGCGGCACATGCCCGGGCAACGCCATCAGTGGCGCAGATCCGGAGCAGCACCAGCAATGCTGCATGCTGGAATGATCGTCGTTCTGCGGGGTTTTCTGTTCAAGCGTCCCCAGAGAAATCGCCACCATCTTCGTGCCGGTGGACGAACAGAAACTGCCCCACAACACCTGTTCGGCCGGCGATTTCGCCGTCTGCGCCATCGCTCCGGTCATCGGCATGGCGAGCATGTTGAACAGCACTGCGAAGCAGGCTATCCAGGCAATTGCGAGCCGTTGTCGGGACATGGGACAGATCCGGTTGGGTGGGAGATCAAGCGCGGCTATTTAGCCTGATCAGTGCCGATAAGTAAAAACGTGGCCTGCGGTTTGGTGTCGCAGCGTATTTCAAATGAGTGTAGCGGCTCCGATTCAAAATGCCGGGAGGCGTTGTGGCTCGCCACAAATACTTAGGCGTCCGTCAGTGCGGCCAGGACTTCACTCACCGACCCGAACTCCCGATCCACCCTCGCCAACATCGGCCGCTTCAACACCAGCACCGGCATCCCCCGTTCCCGCGCCACGTCCAGTTTCGGCTCGGTGGCGGTGCTGCCGCTGTTCTTGCTGATCAGCACATCAATCTGCCGCCGTTCAAACAGCTCACGTTCATCGTCGATCAGAAACGGCCCGCGGGCGCCGATCACTTCGCAGCGCTCGTTGCCGGGATAAACATCCAGTGCGCGCAACGTCCAGAATTGCTCCGGCGGGATTTCATGCAGGTGTTGCAAGGGTTCTCGGCCGAGGGTGAACAGCGGTCGGCGGAACGGTTTGAGGGCTTCGATCAACTCGGCCCAGTCGCTGACTTCGCGCCAGTCATCTCCGGCTTGCGGTTGCCAGGCCGGACGCCTGAGTGCCCAGCAGGGAATGCCGGCCCGTCGCGCGGCAGTCGCGGCGTTCTGGCTGATTTGTGCCGCGTACGGATGCGTCGCGTCCAGCAGCAGGTCAATCCCTTCGTCGCGGATGAACTGCGCCAGCCCCTCAGCACCGCCATAGCCGCCGACGCGCACCTGGCAATTCAGATCAGTCGGCACTCGACCGACGCCGGCCAGGCTATAGATGTGCTCCGGTCCAAGCGTACGGGCGATCGCCAGTGCTTCCGTCACGCCACCGAGCAGCAAGATGCGTTTCATTGAAAAACTCCCGCATGGCCGACGATCCCGCCCTGGCGATCGATGGCAAACACTTCAACCTGTACCTGCGCCGGCACCACGCTGCGCGCAAACGCCAGCGCGTGTCCGCACACCGCATCGCCAAGCGCAATGCCGGCCGCGCTGGCCATCGCCAACGCTTGCTGACTGGTGTTGGCGTCGCGGATCGCTTGCTGCAACGCTTGATCCGCGCCGACCGCCGCCGCCCATTCGGCCAGTTGCGGCAGGTCGATGCTCGAATGCCGACTGTGCAGATCCATGTGCCCGGCCGCCAGTTTGCTGATCTTGCCGAAACCGCCACAAATGCTGAGTTTATCCACAGGCACTTTGCGCACGTGCTTGAGCACGGCGCCGACGAAATCGCCCATTTCGATCAGGGCGATTTCAGGCAAGTCGTAGACGCGGCGCATGGTGTCTTCGCTGGCGTTGCCGGTGCATGCGGCGATGTGCAGGTAACCGTTGGTTTTCGCCACGTCGATGCCCTGATGGATCGAGGCAATGTAAGCCGCGCAGGAAAACGGCCGGACGATACCGCTGGTGCCCAGGATCGACAATCCACCGAGAATGCCCAGCCGCGGGTTCATGGTTTTCAAGGCCAGCGCCTCACCGCCCTCGACGTTCACCGTGACCTCGAAGCCACCGTGATAGCCGTATTCCTCTGCGAGCAGGGTCAAATGGTCGGTGATCATTTTGCGCGGGACCGGGTTGATCGCCGGTTCGCCGACACCCAACACCAACCCTGGTCGGGTGACCGTTCCCACCCCCCGACCGGCACTGAAACGAATGCCCGGTTCGGCGTTCAATCGCACTTGGGAAAACAGCAGTGCGCCGTGGGTCACGTCCGGATCGTCGCCGGCATCCTTGATCGTGCCGGCTTCGGCGCCGTCATCCAGGAGTCGACAGAACTCCAGACGCATCTGCACCTTCTTGCCTTTGGGCAGGACGATGTCCACCGCGTCCGCGCGCTCGCCGCCGAGCAGCAAGCGAGCGGCTGCCAGGCTGGTGGCGGTGGCGCAACTGCCGGTGGTCAGGCCGCTGCGCAGCGGTGCGGGTTGTTCGGCGGTTTCGTCACGCATCGAAAGGTTTGACCACGTCCAGCAGGGTAATCGGCAAGGCCTGGCGCCAGGTATCAAAGTCGCCCAGCGGTTGCGCCTGGGCAATATGAATACGCGTTAGCTCGCCGCCGTGTTGCTCGCGCCAGGCCATCAGGGTCATTTCACTTTGCAGCGTGACCGCGTTGGCAATCAGTCGGCCACCGGGTTTGAGCCGGGCCCAGCAGGTGTCCAGTACGCCTTCGCGGGTGACGCCTCCACCGATGAAAATCGCGTCCGGGCGTTCCAGTCCGGCGAGCGCTTGCGGTGCACCGCCGCGAACCAGTTGCAGGCCGGGTACGCCGAGCGCGTCGCGGTTGTGCTCGATCAACAGTTGCCGACCTTCATCGGCCTCGATCGCCAGCGCCCGACAACTTGGATGGGCGCGCATCCACTCGATGCCGATCGAGCCGCTGCCGGCGCCGACGTCCCATAACAGTTCACCGGGAACCGGGGCCAGGCGCGCAAGAGTGATTGCGCGCACATCACGCTTGGTCAATTGACCGTCGTGCCTGAAGGCTGAATCCGGCAGACCGGCCAGTCGCGAAAGGCGTGGCGTATCGGGTTCAGCGATGCACTCGATGGCGATCAGATTGAGGTCGGCGATCGCCGGGTCGACCCAGTCGTTGGCGACAGCGTCGATGCGTCGCTCGGCCTCGCCGCCCACATGTTCCAGCACGCTCAGGCGGCTCGCGCCGAATCCACGCTCGCGCAACAGCGCCGCTATTGCGGAGGGACTCTGCCCATCGTTGCTGAGCACCAGCAAGCGAACACCGCTGAACAACTGTGCGTTAAGCGCCGTGACCGGGCGCGCGACCACCGACAGCGTGACCACCTCCTGCAACGGCCAGCCCATTCGCGCAGCGGCCAGCGAGCAGGAAGAGGGCGCCGGCAGAATCAGCATTTCATCGCTGGGCAGTTGTCGGGCGAGGGTGGCGCCGACACCGAAGAACATCGGATCACCGCTGGCCAGCACGCACACCGGCTCACCCCGCAAGGCCAACACCGGGTCGACGGAGAATGGACTCGGCCACAGTTGGCGTTCGCCGCGAATGCACGGCGGCAGCAGGTCCAGTTGCCGCTGACTGCCGAAGATCTTCGACGCAGCCAGCAACGCATGCCGGGCATTCCTGCCCAGACCTTTGAAGCCATCCTCACCAATGCCTGTCACGGTCAGCCAGCGTGCCATGTGTAATCTCTATTGATCTGCATAAAGCGGCACATGATACGCGTCGGCAGTGAATGCGAGTAATAGAATGTTTTAAGTTGGTTTGCTTAGTCTGTGGTTGGCGACAGGGAAGTTATATAGCCTGAATCTTCTTTGGCGACTCTTATAATGCTTAAAAAGGAATTGACTATGGTTATTGATAACGCAGCGAACCTGGAGTTGACGGCTTATTGTGCTGCTTTTGACCGGGACTTCGCGCCACGGCAAACAACGTTCTCTCGGCGTTATGCCTCGCCGGATCGGCAAGGCGCCGCCGGGTCGCTATTGGGTGGCAACCTGGTCAGCACGGCCAGGGGCGTGTCGCGCCAGGACCGGCGCGACGTCAACTCCAGCGTGCGCTATGCGCAGTGGTATGCGAGTCAGGAACGCAATCGCGAAACAGATCCTCAAGGCTGGTTTTCCCTGTTTGCCGTGGTGTTATGGGATCTGGGCTGGGAAATTGACGAGCGCCGGGTTGTCGAGAACAGTTACAGTAACTTCGCAGGCAAAGTCAGTCAGGTTTATTTGAACAGCATTGCCGCTGTTAATAGCCAGATGGCGATAGTTACAAAAGACATGTTTGAATCCCTATTGGCTAATTCGTCGGCGCTTTGGTCATTGGCCACCGAAAGTCGGCGCGGCCGGGAGTTTTCCATTGCGCCCGCTGAATACGACAAGCAAGGGAAGTTGTCACTGGACCTGAATGATTATTCGCTTCGAGCGCTGGCACAGCGGGAAGATTTTCTGTTTTGGGACTGGAAGGAAGGCAACGTGACGCTCACGCATCGAGCCGCTCCTTTCACCCTGAACAGAGCCCGCTTCGAAGAAATCCGCCCGCGGTTGAGCGACCGTCTCGACCGAATCGCGGACGCCATATTCGAGTTTTATTCAGAGCGGCTGTGAGGGGGCCGTCTGACGGATTCAAGGTCGGAGCATTTGCGACACGCGGTCTTATGATGCCGCGCGGCAAAGCAGGCATAATACCGCTCGCCTCCGACGGGGGGCGCTCCCACTACAGATCCGGTCATCCCTTTGAACGAACTCCCTATGTCCCGCGCTTTACGCCCCTCGGCCTGTCCGGGGCTGCTGCGTATCGTCCAGGCCAGAGATGGCGGTATCTGCCGGATAAAACTCGCCGGCGGCACCCTCAGTTCCGAGCAGGCCAACGCCATTGCCGAGGGCGCGCAGCGTTATGCCGGCTCGGTGATCGAGGCCACTAACCGGGCCAACCTGCAGATTCGTGGCATCAAACATGAGCAGGCCGCGTTGATCGAAAGTCTGCTCGCCGCGGGCCTTGGCCCTTCGCATGCGGCGGGCGACGATGTGCGTAATCTGATGGTGAGCCCGAGCGCAGGCATCGACCGGCAGATGCTGTTCGACACGCGAGAATTGGCCGGACAGATTCTCGCCACCCTGCAAGGGCAAGAGCGCTTTCACACTCTCAGCGCCAAATTCGCCGTGCAACTGGATGGCGGCGAACGTCTGGCGATGCTCGAACACCCCCATGATCTGTGGTTGTCCGCAGTCGAGCGAGAGGGCGAGCGCTGGCTGGCATTCGGTCTGGCGGGATGTCCCATCGATCAACCGGCCGGTCGTGTCCCACTGGAAGACGGCCACGCGCTGGTGGTCGCCGTGCTTGAGCTTTTCCTGGAGCTGGCGGGGCCTGAACACACGCGAATGCGTCATTTGCTGGTCGACGTCCCTCCTGCCGAATTTTTCGTTCGCCTCGCTGAGCGGCTACCTTTCGAACCCGTTAGCGCCTGGCAACGTTCAGTCAATGACGAGGTTCTACACATTGGCGCCCATCCGCAGGCGCAAGCCGGGTATGTCTATGTCGGCGCCGTACCGCCGCTGGGACGTCTCGATAGCGCCATGCTTCGGGGCGCCGCTCGTCTGGCGCAGGAATACGGCGATGCAACGCTGCGGTTCACGCCATGGCAAAGCCTGTTGTTGCCGAACATCCGCCGCGACAACGCCGATGAAGTCATCCGTCGCCTGCACGAGTTGGGCCTGATAGGCGACGCCGATCAGCCCTTGTCGCGATTGATCGCCTGCACCGGTTCCACTGGTTGCGGCAAAGGCCTGGCCGACACCAAGGGCGACGCCCTGCAACTGGCCGCGCTACTGCAGCGTCATGGCCGGGTGCTGAATGTGCATCTGAGCGGTTGCCCGCGTTCCTGTGCCGCTGCGCATGTCACACCGGTCACTTTATTGGCCGTCACCCCCGGTCATTACGACCTTTATTTTCGCGAAGCAGGGCAGCCGGGTTTCGGCGCCCTGCACGCACGCAACCTTACTATTGAAGCGGTCGCAGCCTTGCTCGACGACCGCTCACGGAGCCCCCTTGATGCTTGATTACATCCGCGACGGTCAGGAGATCTATCGCAACTCCTTCGCGATCATTCGTGCCGAAGCCAACCTCGAGCGAATCCCGGCCGATCTGGAAAAACTCGCGGTGCGGGTAATACACGCCTGCGGCATGGTCGATGCGATTGATGGCCTGCAGTTTTCCGACGGCGCGGGTAAAGCCGGGCGCGATGCGTTGGCCGCCGGTGCGCCGATCCTGTGTGATGCGCGGATGGTGTCCGAAGGCGTGACCCGCACACGCTTGCCGGCAAACAACGAAGTGATCTGCACCCTGCGCGATGAAAGCGTTCCGGAGCTGGCCCGTGAATTGGGCAACACCCGGTCCGCCGCCGCGCTGGAACTGTGGCGCCCGCACCTGGAGGGCAGCGTAGTGGTGATCGGCAACGCGCCGACCGCACTGTTCTATTTATTGGAAATGCTCGACGCCGGCGCGCCGAAACCGGCGCTGATTCTCGGCTTCCCGGTGGGCTTTGTCGGCGCCGCCGAATCCAAGGCAGCGCTCGCGGCTGACAGCCGTGGCGTGCCGTTTGTCATCATGCAAGGCCGGCTGGGCGGTAGCGCCATGGCCGCCGCCGCCGTCAATGCCCTCGCCACGGAGATCGAATGATGCAGCAACCTGGACGTTTGATCGGCCTCGGCGTCGGACCTGGTGATCCGGAGCTGATTACCGTCAAGGCCCTGCGCCTGCTGCGCGAATCGCCGGTGGTGGCGTACTTCGTCGCCAAGGGCAAAAAGGGCAACGCCTTCGGCATCATCGAAGCGCATTTGCAGGACGCACAAACCCTGCTGCCGCTGGTGTATCCGGTGACCACCGAAGCCTTGCCGGCACCGCTGTCCTATGAACAAGTGATCAGCGATTTCTACGATGCGGCCGGCGAAGAACTAGCAGCTCATCTTGATGCCGGACGTGACGTTGCAGTGATCTGCGAAGGTGATCCGTTCTTCTACGGCTCCTACATGTACCTGCACGATCGCCTGGCGGAACGTTATGAGGCCGAAGTCGTGCCGGGTGTCTGTTCGATGCTCGGCGGTGCTTCGGTACTTGGCGCGCCGTTGGTTTATCGCAATCAGAGCTTGTCGGTGTTGTCCGGCGTATTGCCTCATGACGATCTCAAGCGCCGGTTAGCCGATGCCGACGCGGCGGTGATCATGAAGCTGGGGCGTAACTTCCCCAAAGTCCGTCAGGTGCTGGAAGAACTCGGGTTGGCCGAACGTGCGCTGTACGTCGAACGCGCGACCATGGCCAATCAGAAGATCGTGCCGCTGGATCAGGTCGAGCCGATGTCCTCGCCGTACTTCTCGCTGATCATCGTTCCGGGTGAAAGGTGGCAAGGCTGATGACTCGTCCAGTTCCGGCGATTGTCATTCTTGGCAATGGCAGCCTCGCGACCGCGCGCACAATTCAGCAGGTGTACCCGGGCGCCTTGATCCACGGTCTGGCCGAACGGGTCGAGGGCGCGGACCATGTCTATCACGAGTTCGGCGCCACCTTGCGCGAGCTCTATCAACAGAACACACCGATCATTGCCCTGTGCGCCGCTGGCATCGTGATTCGCACCCTGGCGCCGTTGCTCCTGGAAAAAGGCGCCGAGCCGCCGGTGCTGGCCGTTGCTGAAGACGGCAGCGCGGTGGTGCCGCTGCTGGGTGGCCTGGGCGGCGTGAACGTCATGGCGCGAGAAATGGCGGCTGCGCTGGACGTGGCGGCGGCGATCACCACCAGCGGTGAATTGCGCTTCGGCACCTGCCTTCTCAACCCACCCAGCGGTTATGCCCTGGGCGATCTGGAACTGGGCAAGCGCTTCGTTTCCGATTTGCTGGCCGGTGAAACGGTGCGAATCGAAGGCTCGGCCCCTTGGTTGGCGCAGGCGCAGTTGCCCGAAGACCCACAGGCGCGGCTGGCCGTTCACGTCGGTCATGCCGAGCGTACGCCAGCGGCCAACGAGCTGTTGATCTATCCGCGAAACGTATTGGTGGCCGTCAGCAACGGCGTGGCCGATCTGCCAAGTGCGGTTCGCAAGGCGTTGCATCAGGCAAAAATCGCCGTGCAATCGGTGGCTTGTCTGCTGGCCGCCGATAGCGAGATGTCAAGTGCGGCGCTGCGTGAAGCGGCGCTTGAGCTGGGTGTGCCGCTGCGGTTTGGCAACGATGTCGGCGCAGTCAGTGAGCTGGCGCGCAACGCCCTCGGTCAGTCTGTGAAGATCTCCAGCGATGACAGCCTTGCAATCGCGGTGGCCGAACAACCTCTGGACCCATTGTCGATCGGCCGTCCTCGCGGTCGCCTGGCGGTGATCGGTCTTGGTCCTGGTGCTGCCGAACTGATGGTGCCGGCGGTCAAGGCCGAACTGGCGCGCGCCAACGATGTGCTCGGTTACGAAACCTATGTGCGCATGGCCGGCCCGTTCCGTGCTGATCAAATCATGCATTGCACCGACAACCGCGACGAGATGCAGCGCGCGCGTCACGCGTTCGAACTGGCGGCGCAAGGGCGTTCGGTGGTGGTGGTTTCTTCCGGTGATCCGGGAGTGTTCGCCATGGCGGCTGCGGTGCTGGAAGCACTTCACGAGTCCAGCGATGCTGCGTGGCACAACGTCGATCTGGAGATTCTGCCGGGGGTTTCTGCGTCTCTGGCGACCGCTGCTCAGGCGGGTGCGCCGCTGGGGCATGACTTCTGTGTGCTGTCGCTGTCGGACAACCTCAAGCCTTGGGAGATCATTGAGAAGCGTCTGGACCTTGCATCACAGGCTGACCTCGCCCTGGCGTTCTACAACCCGATTTCACGGTCCCGGCCGTGGCAATTGGGCCGGGCACTGGAGATCGTCGCGCGATATCGCACACCGCAGACGCCGGTGGTTTTGGGTCGAGATATCGGTCGCCCAGGACAAACGCTGCGAGTGACGACACTCGGCCAGTTGACTCCGGATCAGGTGGATATGCGCACCATGGTCCTGGTGGGTTCGTCTACGACCTGCGTGTTTTCGCGTGTGGGTGGCGGTGACTGGGTGTATACGCCGCGTTGGTACGCAGAGAAGCCTGCCACCTGACGCGTTGCGCTTCGCTCAAAAAAGCCACGGCCGAGTTGTTACTCGATTTGCCGTGGCTTTTTCTTTGCCGTGCCGTAAAAAACATTCGCTAGAGGATGTAGGTTAATTCCTGCATGAGCGGGGAGAATTTACTTTCGAGCGCTCTTGGTGAGTCGGACTGTTTACCTGTTCGTGTAAGTTAAATTTTGATTTTTATTTTATTCGTGCAGGAGTGTGCGGGTCTGTTGGGTTTTTCTGTTTTCTTTAAGTGTTATTGTTTTGTTGTAATTGATAGTGGGTTGTTACATATAAATTATTATCTGGGTTTTGTTGCCTTTTATAAGATCTGGCACTGTTGAATGTATTCGGTGAGTACGATAGTTTTTTGACAGGGCCAGTTCGGCTTTTCTATATATTTGAATTTAAGGTTTAACGAAATGAATAAAATGAATGAAGCAGAGGCCAGTCTTTATTTTGATCAATGTCTTGAGCAGTGTCGGGCCAAGCTTAAATATACCGGCCCGAAGATCCAGGCGCGCTCTGCAGTAAAGTTGCCGTTTGATCGGGATGAAATGAATGCCGCGATCATGGGCAGCGGTGTGGTTGGCTTCCTGGACGGGATGTCGAGGCGTAACAAACGCATCGTAAAAAATACGTACGCGTATGCCGATATCGCTTCAAAAGTGCTGTTTCCTGCTAAAGACGAGAAACTTGCCCGATACGAGTGTTTCAAAAAGCTGATGTTTGCCACGGGCTGGACCGAATATCACAGTGCCTTTACCCAATACAAGTCCACCTCCGCCAAGTTGACGCTGGATAATGTAGCGCTGGATATTGTTCATTCTGTGGCCGGTGGCCTGGCGGGTACTGCCGCGAATGCGTTGAAAGCTGTCGCCGACAAGACCATGGATGCGCTAAAAAAACAACCTGAGGCGGTCAAGCTTTTTGAGCGTCATGCTACTGAGGCCAGTGGTGGCAACTTTGGCGTGTCCGTTTGCAAGCAAGACGAAGAAGCTGAAGTAACAATGGCCGTGGCGACGGTCCGTTACGACTCATTGGACAATAATGCAAAAGTTCTTTTTGTGGAGTGGGATAGTTCTGAGCTTCCGATCTTTCAAGGTAAGGCGCACTTTACCATTCACGAGGAAGACTTGAGGAAAGAGGCTGAGTGCATCAAGTACCTTGATGAACTCAGAGAGGCCGTTTTCATGGAGTTTGCGCCGGTGAAATGACGCCCGGCCGCCAGAGGCAATCAGCCTCTGGCTTTCTGTTGCGGGTTGGCACTAAGGCACCAGGTACCCTTTGACGCCAGTGAAGATGATTTGTGCTGCCAGTGCACACACAAACAACCCCATCAACCGGCTGACAATCTGCAAGCCCTGGTCGCCGAGGATTCTCTCGATGCGGTTCGACAGGTAAAGCACCACACCGACGGTGAAGCTGGCCAGGGCAATGCTGAGGATGGCGGTGAGTTTGTCATCCCAGTGGGGCTGGCTCACGCCCATCACCAGCAAGGCGCCGATGGTGCCGGGGCCGACGGTCAGCGGAATGGTCAGCGGGACGATGGTGACGTCCTGCTGCACGTTATCGGTCTGGACCGCCGATTTGCCCTGGGCCATGCCCAGCGCCGAGATGAACAGTACGCTGCCGGCACCGATGCGGAACGCGTCCACGGTGATGCCGAAAACACTGAAAATGACCCGTCCGAACAAGTACAGCAAGACACTGGAAACCAGGGTGGCCGTCGCCACTTTCCAGGCCAGTCGTCGTTGCTCCTTGCGCGAATAACCGCGGGTCAGGCTGATGAAGCAGGACAACACGAAGAACGGGCTATAGAGCACCAGCATCTTCAGGTAAACGCTGAACAACACGTGGAGCATGGTGCAGGCTCACTGGCGAGAGAAGTCGTGGGGGAGTCTATCAGGCGTTGCGGGGTCTGTCGGCTCAGGACGGTTGCGTTGCCGTCCGTTGTTGCTGATCGCGCTGGGCAACCCAATGTTCGATCAGCTCGCGCAACTGCGACAGTTCAACCGGTTTGGCCATGTGGCCGTCCATTCCGGCCTGACGTGCACGCTCTTTGTGCTCGGCGAGGATGTGTGCGGTCAACGCCACCACCGGGGTGCGAACCCGTTGGTTGCTGACTTCCCAGGCACGTAATTGCTGGGTGGCCGAGAAACCGTCCAGGATCGGCATTTCGCAATCCATCAACACCAGGTCGTAACGTTGGGCTTTCATGGCCTGCAGGGCTTCTTCGCCATTGCTGGCGGTGTCCGGTTGCAGGTTGAGTTTGCCCAGCATGCCGCGTATCACCTTGGTCGAGATACTGTTGTCTTCGGCCACCAGGATGCGGAAGTCGTTGGGAACCTTGATCGGCAGGGTCGTGCCGGTGGGTGGGAACTGCGAGACCGCGAGGCCCTTGTTGCGCTGATTCAGCTCATCCGCCAATGTGGTCTTCAGGGTGTAGCCGGCTACCGGTTTGGCGAGGATGCGTTTGATGCCGGAGTTGCGCGCGATGATCTTGCTCGGCGCATTGCTGATGCCCGTGAGCATGATCAGCAGGATGTCGTGGTTCAGGCTCGGGTCTTCCTTGATCTTGGCCGCCAGTTGCATGCCGGTCATGCCGGGCATGTTCTGGTCCAGCAGGACCACGTCGAAGTAGTCGCGCAGGTGAGCCTTGGTACGCAGCAGCGCCAAGGCTTCCTTGCCGGACGGGACCGCGCTGACATTCAGGCCCCAGGCGCTGCACTGTTGCACCAGTACCTTGCGGCAGGTGTCGTTGTCGTCCACCACCAACACCCTTGCGCCTTGCAGCGGGCCATCGAGGTCGGAGGTCGGGTGTTCAAGGCGGTCGGGGTCCAGCGGCAAGGTCAGCCATAAGGTGCTGCCCTGGTTGGTGCCACTCTTGATGCCGAACTCCCCTTGCATCAGACGAATCAACTGACGGGCAATCACCAGTCCCAGGTTGCCGCCCAGGCGGGTGGCCGAGAGGAAGTTCTTGCTGTGCAGTTCGGCGTGCATCAGCGCGTCACGTTCTTCGGCGTCCATCGGCTCGCCGCTGTCCTGTACGGCAATGCGTAAACGCGGTTTGGCCGTGCGCTCGTCGAGGGCGACAACGATCAGGATCTCGCCTTCGTCGGTTTTCTTCAGGGCGTTTTCCAACAGGCTCAGCAGGGTCTGACGCAGGCGCGTCGGGTCACCGCTGATGACCCGCGGCACTTGCGGCTGGATAAAGCTGATCAGCTCGACGTTCTGCTGTTCGGCCTTGGCGCGGAAGATGCTCAGGCAGTCTTCGATCAGCGCATTGAGATCGAACTGCACATCGTCCAGCTCGATCTGCCCGGACTCGAGCTTGGAGATGTCGAGAATCTCGTTGATCAGGGTCAGCAGTTCATTGCCGGCGCTGTGAATGGTTTGTACATAATCGCGTTGTTTGACCGAAAGTGGCGTGCCCAGCAACAGTTCGGTCATGCCCAGTACACCATTCATCGGGGTACGGATTTCATGACTGATCTTCGCCAGGAACTCGGCCTTGGCATTGATCTCGGCATTGCTGGCGGCCAGATCGCGGCTGACGCTGAACCGGTCTTCGGTGATGCTGCGTTGGCGTTCGCTCAGGGCAATGCTCATCAGCAGGCCGCTGATGCAAATGAACACCAGCAGGGCAACGATCAGGCCTTGCGGTTCTACCAGCGTGAGGCCGAGCAGCGCCGGCAGGATAATCAGCGTGCCGACGTTGAACACCACCATGGCGGCGACGAACAGCCGGGCCGGGCGATAGCCTTTTTGCCAATGCCAGGCGCTGACGAACAACATCGTCAGGCCTGCGAGGGCGACCAGTGCGTAGGTGATGATGTTCAGCGGCAACGTGTTGACGAACAGCAGCAGCAGGCCACAAGCCACAATGAACAGGATGTCGCCCAGCAGCAGCTTGTTCAGCGGGTGCGGGCCGAGCGGGGCGAAGAATCGGTAGGCGAACATCAGCCCGCACGGCGCGGTCAGCAACAGGGCAAGGTAAGCGCCGGGCGTTTGCAGCGCATGCCAGTCCGGCAACCATGGGCCCGCGAGGTTCAGCAGCAGCGCCAGGCTGATCATCAACAACGCTTCACAACCCGCCAGCCACAGGCTGCTGCGCGACCGGGTGTAGGCGTAACGGATCAGGTTGTGCAGGATCAGCATCCCGATGC
The DNA here is from genome assembly GCF_055803035.1 of Pseudomonas sp. 300. NCBI lineage: Bacteria > Pseudomonadati > Pseudomonadota > Gammaproteobacteria > Pseudomonadales > Pseudomonadaceae > Pseudomonas > Pseudomonas sp. 300. The sequence goes on from NZ_JAVLRV010000001.1 coordinate 677,005, forward strand.
AGCCGAACAGCAGACCGTAGATCAGCGTCTGGCTCTGATTGGCCGCGGTCATGATTGCCGATTGCAGGGTGATGTAAGGCCGCATCTGGTGTTCGGACACCAGGCGCAGGTAAACGTCGAGGGGTTTGTCGCTTTGCGGCAACGGCAACATGAAGTCGCTGTTGGGTAGCGGCCGTTCTGCCTGAGGCTGTTCGGTGCCGGTGTTCAATTGCTCGATCAGCTTGTCGCCGTCCAGCACATAAAGATTGAGGTGCGACAGGTCAGGAGCGAACACCCGCAGCAATTGCTCATGCTTGCCGGGCGCCAGCCTGAAGCGCAGCCATAACGCACCACCGGGTTCGGCTGCGGTGAGGCGTTCGAGTTCGATGGGGCTGAATTGATTGGTGAAACGAGCGGAACGGATGTCGCTGAGCTGCAGGTCGCCCTGTTCGTCGAGCAATAGCGCCCAGCCACTGCCTTGCGCGGCCTGGGCCGGGAGCATGCAGAGCAGCGTCAGCAGCGTGACTGTGAAACCTATGGCAATCCTGAGCCAGCGCACGGCGAAATCCCTTCGTAGGTTGATGCCAGAATATAACTATGCGCGGCGCTGGAATAGTCCGGCAAGGGCCTGAATCCCAAGCCCTGCCGAATGGATCGTTTATTCCTGACTTTCGCCACGCTCACGGGCAATGGCGCGGTAGCCAATGTCCTTGCGATAGAAGCAGCCTTCCCAGTCAATCTTCGCGGCCAGCTTGTAAGCCTGCTGCTGAGCAGCATCGACGCTGGCACCCATGGCGGTGGCGCAAAGCACCCGTCCACCGGCCGTCACCACTTGACCGTCCTTGAGCGCCGTACCGGCGTGGAAGACTTTGCCTTCCAGCGCGGCGGCTGCATCCAGACCGTTGATGGCGACGCCTTTAGCGTAGTCGCCAGGATAGCCGCCTGCCGCCAAAACAATACCGACGCTCGGACGTGGATCCCATTGGGCTTCGACCTTGTCCAGCGCTTGCGCCAGGGCCGCCTCGACCAGCAATACCAGGCTCGACTGCAAGCGCAGCATAACCGGTTGGGTCTCAGGGTCGCCGAAACGGCAGTTGAATTCGATGACTTTTGGGTTACCAGCCTTGTCGATCATCAGGCCGGCATACAGGAAACCCGTGTAAACATTGCCTTCCTCGGCCATGCCGCGCACGGTTGGCCAGATCACGAGGTCCATGACGCGCTTGTGCACTTCGCTGGTGACGACCGGGGCAGGGGAGTAAGCACCCATGCCGCCGGTGTTCGGCCCTGTGTCGCCGTCGCCGACACGTTTGTGGTCCTGGCTGGTGGCCATCGGCAGTACGTTCTTGCCGTCGACCATGACGATGAAGCTGGCTTCTTCGCCGTCGAGGAATTCTTCGATGACCACGCGCGAACCGGCGTCGCCAAACGCGTTACCCGCGAGCATGTCGCGTACGGCGTCTTCGGCTTCGGCCAACGTCATGGCAACGATCACGCCTTTACCGGCAGCCAGGCCATCGGCCTTGATCACGATCGGCGCGCCTTTTTCACGCAGATAAGCCAGCGCTGGCTCGATCTCGGTGAAGTTCTGGTAGTCGGCGGTCGGGATCTTGTGGCGTGCCAGGAAATCCTTGGTGAAGGCTTTCGAACCTTCCAGTTGAGCGGCGCCAGCGGTCGGACCGAAGCAGTCCAGGCCACGGGAGCGGAACAGATCGACGACGCCGGCAACCAGCGGCACTTCCGGGCCGACGATGGTCAGGGAGACGTTCTTCTCGGCGAAGTCGGCGAGTTGTTCCAGTGCGAGCACATCGATCGCGACGTTTTCGCACTTGGCTTCAATGGCCGTGCCGGCATTGCCCGGAGCCACGAAAACTGTCTGCACGCGCGGATCCTGAGCCACTTTCCAGGCCAGGGCGTGTTCACGGCCACCGCTGCCAATGATCAAAACATTCATTTCAAAAAACCTCGGATGACGCTAATTCTGTTGAGCGCCGCAGGGACGCTTTTCTGTGGGAACTGGCCTGCCGGCGATGCAAACAACTCGGTTTATCAGCTAAACGGAGGGGATGCTATCGCTGGCAGGCCAGCTCCCACAGTTGATCGTCGTATCAGTGACGGAAGTGGCGCATGCCAGTGAATACCATGGCGATGCCAGCTTCATCAGCGGCTGCAATCACTTCTGCATCACGCATCGAGCCGCCTGGCTGGATCACCGCAGTGATGCCGACCTTGGCCGCATTGTCCAGACCGTCGCGGAACGGGAAGAATGCATCGGAAGCCATGACCGAGCCGGCGACCTGCAAACCGGCGTGCTCTGCCTTGATCGCAGCAATGCGCGCGGAGTTCACACGGCTCATCTGGCCCGCGCCGACACCAATGGTCTGACGGTTCTTGGCGTAGACAATGGCGTTGGACTTGACGTACTTGGCGACTTTCCAGGCGAAGATCAGGTCGTGGATTTCCTGTTCGGTCGGAGCGCGCTTGGTCACGACTTTCAGGTCATCGGCACCGATCATGCCGATGTCGCGGCTCTGCACCAGCAGGCCACCGTTGACGCGTTTGTAGTCCCACGCAGCGGCGCGGTCAGCCGACCACTCGCCGCAGGCCAGCAGACGCACGTTGGCTTTTGCCGCGACGATGGCGCGGGCTTCTTCGCTGACGCTTGGGGCAATGATCACTTCGACGAACTGACGCTCGACGATGGCCTTGGCGGTCTCGGCATCCAGTTCGCGGTTGAAGGCGATGATGCCGCCGAAGGCGGATTCGGTGTCGGTGGCGTAGGCCAGTTCGTAAGCCTGACGAATGCCGCCTTCGGCGTCCGGGCTGACGGCAACGCCGCACGGGTTGGCGTGCTTGACGATCACGCAGGCCGGTTTGACGAAGCTCTTCACGCATTCCAGCGCGGCGTCGGTATCGGCCACGTTGTTGTACGACAGCTCTTTGCCTTGCAGTTGGGTCGCGGTGGCGATGCCGACTTCGGCAGGCTTGGCTTCAACGTAGAACGCCGCGCTCTGGTGCGGGTTCTCGCCGTAGCGCATTTCCTGAGCCTTGATGAACTGGCTGTTGAAGGTGCGCGGGAACTCGCTGCGACCTTCGGTGCTGAGGGTGTCAGCGGCCTGGTTCACGGTGCCCATGTAGTTGGCGATCATGCCGTCGTAGGCGGCGGTGTGTTCGAAGGCCTTGAGCATCAGGTCGAAACGCTGAGCGTAGGTCAGGCCGCCGGCCTTCAGGCTTTCCAGCACGTTGGCGTAGTCGCTGGCATTCACCACGATGGCCACGTCTTTATGGTTTTTTGCTGCGGAACGGACCATGGTCGGGCCGCCGATGTCGATGTTCTCGATGGCGGTCGGCAGGTCGCAGCCTGGCTTGTTGATGGTGGCTTCGAACGGGTACAGGTTGACCGCCACCAGATCGATCGGCTTGATGCCGTGCTCGTTCATGATCGCGTCGTCGATACCGCGACGACCGAGGATCCCGCCGTGGATTTTCGGGTGCAGGGTTTTCACCCGACCGTCCATCATTTCTGCGAAACCGGTGTAATCCGCGACTTCCACTGCGGCAACGCCGTTGTCACGCAGCAGCTTGAACGTTCCGCCGGTGGAGAGGATCTCGACGCCGAGGGCTTCAAGCTCTTTGGCGAATTCGAGGATCCCGGTCTTGTCGGAAACGCTGATCAAGGCGCGGCGGATCGGCAGGCGGGTAGTCTGGTCGGTCATTTCAATTTCCATCAAAAGCAAAGGAGTCAGCAAAAAAGGCGACCGTTTTTACGCGGGCGCCTTTCTGGTTTGATTGAATGCTTACAGCAAATCGTACTGCTTGAGTTTTTTGCGCAGGGTGCCTCGGTTCAGTCCGAGCAGCTCGCTGGCCTTGGTCTGGTTGCCCTTGACGTAGTTCATCACGCACTCGAGTAGAGGCGCCTCGACTTCGGAGAGCACCAGGTTGTACACATCCGTGACGGCAGCGCCCTCAAGGTGGGCGAAATAATTGTGCAGCGCCTTCTCGACACTCCCGCGAAGGGTCTGACCTTCTTCGCTCGGCGTGTTGAGGTGCTGTTTCAAATTCACGTTGTCGCTCACGGGTGTTGTTCCACTCACTAAAGTCTCGGTCATCATCGTCATGCGGCCACCTCTTCTCCGTCCCCTGTCAGGCTCTTGTAACGTTCGGCGAAGAAGCCCTGAACGTTGGCGCATTGTGCTTCCGTATCTTCCAAACGATTGAAGTGGGCGCGAAACTCCCTGGCGCCCGGCAAGGTTGCGAGATACCAGCCCACATGCTTCCGAGCGATCCGGACACCCATGACATCGCCATAGAAGACGTGCAGTGCGGCCAGATGCTCTAGCAGAATGCGTTCCACCTCGATCAATTCCAGCGCCGGAAGTTTTTCGCCGGTACGCAGAAAATGATCGATCTCACGAAAAATCCATGGCCGCCCCTGGGCGGCCCGTCCAACCAACAGTCCATCGGCACCGGTCGCATCGAGCACGTAACGGGCCTTCTCCGGCGAATCGATGTCGCCGTTGGCGAAGACCGGCATCGACACCGCCTGCTTGATCGCGGCGATGGTGTCGTACTCGGCTTCACCGGTGTACAGATCGGCACGGGTGCGGCCATGAACCGCCAACGCCGTAATGCCTGCCTGCTCGGCGATCTTCGCCACCGTCAGACCGTTTTTGTTGTCCCGGTCCCAGCCGGTACGGATCTTCAAGGTAACCGGCACATCAACTGCCGCCACCACGGCTTGCAGGATCTCGGTCACCAGTGCTTCATCTTTCAACAGTGCAGAACCGGCAGCCTTGTTGCAGACCTTCTTCGCCGGACAGCCCATGTTGATATCAATAATCTGTGCGCCCAGTTCGACGTTGGCCCGGGCCGCATCCGCCAGCATCTGTGCATCGCCACCGGCGATCTGCACCGAGCGTGGCTCGGGATCACCTTCGTGGATCATGCGCATGCGCGATTTGCGGGTGTTCCACAAGCTCATGTCGCTGGTGACCATTTCCGAGACTACAAGTCCTGCGCCCAGTCGCTTGCACAGCTGACGAAAAGGTTGGTCGGTGACACCCGCCATGGGGGCGAGAATCAAGCCGTTGTGCAATGTGTATGGACCGATGCGTACCGCCGACATAGGGCTTTCCAGTTGTGGGGCCGGATCATGAGAGTTCGAAAAAGGGTTGGCATGATACCCGCTCTCGATGACTGGATAAAGGCTGAATTGAACAAAATCTGAACAGTTATTCTGTTATCGCCAGCAGTTTGGTATGAGCGGTCTCTGTCAGAAATGTGCCGTCAAACCCGTAGCACTGAACCGTTTCACTCGGGTGAATGAAAGCTCAGGCTGTAGTTCACGGCTTTGGCGCCTGGGTCGAGGATATCCAGGGCGATGTGGATCGGTGTTTGTGGTGGCATTTCGGCCATGCCTTCAAGATCGCCGTTGAGGTACTCGCCGGGTTTGAATCGACGGCTGGCGATCAGGTGACCGTTGAGGTCGGCAAAACGCAGCTCCAGCAGCGGGAACGGCTGGGAGAACGGCGCGCGGTTGTAGATGATCGCGTCGACCACCAATGCGCCATTGAATTCCGGATGGCTGCGCACCACCAGGTTGCTGCTCTTGATTTTCGCGATGTCGACTTTCGACGGCACGGTGCAGCCGATTTGCGGGCAAAACTGCTGAAACCACGGACGGTACTGATCCTGGCGCGCCAGCTCATCAAAATGGTAGGCGATGTACTGGCCCGCGAGCGCACCAGCGCCGAGCAAGATCAGCAGCAACCAGAAAAACCGACGGCCCCAGGGGGAGCGGCGTTTTTGCCAATCGAGTTGCAGCGGGTCGTCGGTCAGGTCTTGCAGCACTTCGGCGCGCATCGCTGGTTCGCTGCGTTCGCGGCGTTTGCGCAGTGGCTCGATCGACGGCAGGTCGTCTTCGATGTCGTCGCTGGCGTCGGTCGCGGACAGGCGTTCGTGATGAAGCGGGGCGTCGAGCGGATCGTTCAGGCGCAGTTGCGGCGGCAGCGTCTCGTCGTCCAGTTCTACCGGCTCCAGGGACAGCGAGGGCTCGGTGCGCGCGGGTCTGCTCGGCTCGATCGCCGGCTCCGGCGTCAGGGTGACTTCGGTCGCTTCCGCCGCTTCTGCCGCTTCCGCGCGATCGGCGGCCGATTCGCTGAACAGGCTGTCGGACCATGGCGCTTCGTCGTGCTCGGCGCTGTCCCTGCGGGCGCTCAGGCTGTCTTCGCGGTGGCGACCGAACTCGGTGGTCGGCTGGATTTCCCGCTGTTCCAGGCGAGCGAGTTCTTCATCCAGGTCCAGGCTGTCCAGGTCCAGCTCAGCGGCAGTCCACTGCTTCTGGCTGATGGCCCTTGGTTCTGGCTCGGCTGGCTCGGCGGTCTCGACGATGGCCGGAGCCACCGGGAGGATCGCTTCCTTGCCCGCCTGCTCAAGCAGTTGCTTGGCGGCGTTGAACACCTGCAGGCACGAGCCGCAACGAACCACTCCACGGGCCACACTCAATTGAGCATGGCTGACGCGGAAGCTGGTTTGGCAATGCGGGCACTGGGTGACGAAGCTGTCGGTCATGCGGCGATCCGGATTATGCAGGCGTCCATTCTAGCGCCGACGGCCAGTGATGCGCACCCAGCCATCGCGATTGGCGATCGGGTCCAGATCGAAGTCCTGCGCGTAGGCGGCGGCCACTTCATCACCTTGTTCGGCGAGGATGCCCGACAGCGCCAGACGACCGCCCGGTTTGACCAGGCTGGACAGTTGGGGGGCCAGGGAGACCAGCGGGCCGGCGAGGATGTTGGCCACCAGCACATCGGCCTGAACCTGCGGCAGGTCTTCCGGCAGATACAGCGGGAAGAGCGCTTCGGCGATGTTGTTGCGACCGGCGTTATCGCGTGAGGCTTCCAGCGCCTGCACGTCGATGTCAGTGCCGACGGCTTCCTTGGCGCCCAGCAACAGGGCGGCAATCGCCAGGATCCCCGAACCGCAACCGAAATCCAGCACGTTGCAGTCTTTGAGGTCCTGACCGTCGAGCCATTCCAGGCACAGCGCGGTGGTCGGGTGCGTGCCGGTGCCGAATGCGAGGCCAGGGTCCAGCAGAATGTTCACGGCGTCGGGTTCGGGAGCCGCGTGCCAGCTCGGCACGATCCACAGGCGCTGGCCGAAGCGCATTGGCTGGAAATCGTCCATCCAGGTGCGTTCCCAATCCTGGTCTTCGATGACTTCGCTGTGATGCTCGGGCAGCGGGCTGCCGGTCAGCAACTCAAGGTGCGCCAGCACGGTGGAGGCTTCGGTGCCACCTTCGAACAGGGCCAGCAGATGAGTGTGCGACCACAGCGGGGTGGTGTTGAGTTCCGGCTCGAAGATCGGCTGATCTTCGGCGTCCATGAAAGTCACCGATACGGCGCCCACTTCAAGGAACGCGTCTTCGTAGGTTTCGGCTTGTTCTGGGCTGATGGCGAGACGGACTTGCAGCCAAGGCATGGCGGGCACCTTTGAAAAATATTGATTGCAGCCTAGCGGGCTGCGAGAAGCGCGCAAGTTTACGCGAGCGCGGAGGTTTTGTGGGAGTCCACTGTACCTGTGGGGGCGAGCTTGCTCGCGAAAGCGGACGGTCTGTCACATTGATGTTGGATGTGTCGACGCCTTCGCGGGCAAGCTCGCTGCCACAGGGACTGTGCAGGGGGGCAGGTTTGATGAGATGTCCAGAAACAACAAAGCCGCCCGAAGGCGGCTTTGTTGATCGGGCTAAAGCTTAATGCTTTTCGCCAGCCAGCTTGTGTTCCAGGTAGTGGATGTTGATCCCACCTTTGCAGAAGCCTTCGTCGCGGACCAGATCGCGGTGCAGCGGGATGTTGGTCTTGATCCCGTCGACAACGATTTCGTCCAGCGCATTGCGCATGCGCGCCAGTGCTTCGTCACGGGTTGCGCCGTAGGTGATCAGCTTGCCGATCAACGAATCGTAGTTCGGCGGAACGGCATAACCGCTGTACAGGTGCGAATCGACGCGAACGCCGTTGCCGCCTGGAGCGTGGAAATGCTTGACCGTGCCTGGGCTTGGCATGAAGGTTTTCGGGTCTTCGGCGTTGATCCGGCATTCCAGCGCGTGACCGCGGATGACGACGTCTTCCTGGGTGTACGACAGCTTGTTGCCAGCGGCGATGCTGAGCATCTCCTTGACGATGTCGATGCCGGTGACCATTTCCGAAACCGGGTGCTCAACCTGAACGCGGGTGTTCATTTCGATGAAATAGAACGCGCCGTTCTCGTACAGGAACTCGAAAGTGCCCGCGCCGCGGTAGTTGATGTCGATGCACGCTTTAACGCAGCGTGCGAGGACTTCAGCCCGTGCTTTCTCGTCGATGCCCGGTGCCGGCGCTTCTTCGAGAACCTTCTGGTGACGACGTTGCAGCGAGCAATCGCGGTCGCCCAGATGGATGGCGTGGCCCTGGCCGTCGGAAAGCACCTGAACTTCCACGTGGCGTGGGTTGGTCAGGAATTTTTCCAGGTAGACCATCGGGTTGCCGAACGCCGCGCCTGCTTCGGTGCGGGTCAGTTTGGCGAAGGAGATCAGGTCTTCTTCTTTATGCACAACGCGCATGCCGCGACCACCACCGCCGCCAGCGGCTTTGATGATCACCGGGTAACCGACTTCGCGACCGATGCGCAGAGCGGTTTCTTCGTCTTCCGGCAGCGGGCCGTCAGAACCCGGAACGGTTGGAACGCCGGCAGCGATCATCGCGTGCTTGGCCGAAACCTTGTCGCCCATCAGGCGAATGGTGTCGGCTTTCGGGCCAATGAAGGCGAAGCCGGAGTTCTCGACCTGTTCAGCGAAATCAGCGTTTTCCGCAAGGAAACCGTAGCCTGGGTGAATGGCGGTAGCGCCGGTCACTTCAGCCGCGGCAATGATTGCCGGGATGTGCAGGTAAGAATGGGCGGCCGAGGCCGGACCAATGCAGACGGATTCGTCTGCCAGGCCCAGGTGCATCAGCTCTTTGTCAGCCTTGGAGTAAACGGCGACGGTCTTGATGCCCATCTCTTTGCAGGCACGCAGAATCCGCAGTGCGATCTCACCGCGGTTGGCGATCAGAACTTTTTCCAACTTCGCAGTCATCAAAGTTTCTCCGCGGTTCAAACGATGGTGAACAGCGGTTGGTCGTACTCAACCGGCTGGCCGTCTTCGACGAGGATGGATTCGATCACACCGCTGGTTTCAGCTTCGATGTGGTTCATCATCTTCATGGCTTCGACGATGCACAGGGTGTCGCCTTTCTTCACGGTCTGGCCGACTTCAACGAAGGACGGCGAGCTTGGCGAAGATTTGCGATAGAAGGTGCCGACCATTGGCGAACGGGCAACGGTGCCGTTCAGGACTGGCGCGGCCGGAGCAGCAGGAGCGGCAGCTGCAACCGGGGCAGCAGCGGCAGGCGCTGGAGCCGGAGCGTGCATTGGCGCCGGAGCGTAGTACTGCTGAGCAGGAGTCTTGCTATGGCGGCTGATGCGAACGGACTCTTCGCCTTCCTTGATCTCGAGCTCGTCGATGCCGGACTCTTCCAGCAGTTCGATCAGTTTCTTAACTTTACGGATATCCATGAATCATCAACTCCCAAGGGTCGGTCAGGGGCGTATAGCTTGTTGTTCAAGCTGCTCTAGTGCAGCCTCCAGGGCCAGTCGATAACCGCTGGCGCCAAGGCCGCAGATCACTCCCACCGCTACGTCGGAGAAGTAAGAGTGATGGCGGAAAGGTTCGCGTTTGTGCACGTTAGACAAATGCACTTCGATGAATGGGATGCTCACCGCCAGCAGCGCGTCACGTAATGCGACACTTGTGTGCGTAAAAGCTGCTGGATTGATCAAAATGAAGTCCACACCTTCGCCGCGGGCAGCGTGGATGCGGTCGATCAATTCGTACTCGGCGTTGCTTTGCAGGTGCAGCAAATGATGGCCGGCTTCGCGGGCGCGGCGTTCCAGGTCCTGGTTGATCTGTGCCAGTGTCGTAGCGCCATAGGTGCCCGGTTCACGGGTGCCGAGCAAGTTCAGGTTGGGGCCGTGCAGAACCAATAGGGTCGCCATCTGCTGTTCCTTGTTATCCATGTGCATTTGTCAGAACCCGGCGACTATGCCGCAAAGCCTTTGTGACTGTCCAGTTCTATGCAATAGCCAGCACGATGGCCGATGTTTGCGCGAAATATGTGACCGGGTGATTAAATCCGGTCATTTGCTTTGGCGACACGTTCGGCGAAGTCCGTGGCGTTGATCTCGCCGATCACTCGCACCTCGGTGCGTTCGACACCGTCCTTGCCGAAAAACATCAGCGCCGGTGGGCCGAACAGTTTGTAGCGGTCGAGCAGCGCACGTTGCTCGGCGTTGCTCGCAGTGATGTCGAAACGGATCAGCCGATAGCCTTTGAGGCGTTCGACGACCTTCGCGTCGTTGAGCACTTCGTGTTCGATGACTTTGCAGCTGATGCACCAGTCGGCGTACCAGTCGAGCAGCAGTGGTGTGCCGGAGGATTTGGCCTCACTGAGCACGCGATCCAGTTCGGCCGGGGTGGTCAGGGTTTGCCAGTCGCTGCTGCCTTGCCGCTGCTCATTGCTGCTGACGAGGCGCGGCTGGCCGATTGGGTTGAGCGGATCGGTCTGGCCACTGAAGGCGCCGTACCAACAGGCCAGCGCATAAAACAGCAGGAACATCCCGAGCAACTGACCTACGCGTTTTCGCGGAGGTTTGTAGACGAACTCCAGCGCGCCCATGAACAAGCCGACGCCACCGGCGAGTAAACCGATCAGCAGCAAGGTGATCTGCCCCGGCAACACCCGACTGAGAAGACCAATCGCCAGACCCAGCAACAACACGCCAATCGCGTTTTTCACATAGACCAGCCACGGTCCGCTTTTCGGCAGCCAGGCGGCGCCGCCGGTGGCGACCAGCAACAGCGGGGCGCCCATGCCGAGGCCGAGCATGAACAGTTTCAAGCCGCCGCCCAACGCATCGCCACTGGCGCTGATGTACAGCAACGCGCCGGCCAGCGGTGCCGAGACGCAGGGCGACACCAGCAGGCTGGAAACCACGCCCAGCACCGCCGCCCCCCACAACGAGCCGCCTTCGGTGCGCCCGGCAATTCGGTCCAGTCGACTGCTGATCGCCTGCGGCAACTTGAGTTCGAAGACGCCGAACATCGCCAGGGCAAACACGGCAAAAAACATCGCGAACGGCACCAGCACCCACGCCGATTGCAGCCGCGCCTGAAGATTGAGCTGCGCGCCGAACATCCCCATCAGCGCACCGAGCAAAGCGAAGCAGGCGGCCATCGGCAGCACGTACGCGAGCGACAGATTGAAGCCGCGCAAGCCACCCACCTGACCGCGCAACACCACGCCGGACAGGATCGGCAGCATCGGCAGCACGCAAGGGGTGAAGGTCAGGCCAAGGCCCGCAAGAAAGAACAATGCCAGCGCTCGCCAGCTCCAACTCGTGGTGCCGCCGCCGCTGCCCTCGATCGTCAGGCGTTCAGTCTCGGGTGGATAGCACAGGCCTTTGTCGGCGCAACCTTGATAGGTCACAGCGAGCGTGAAGGCGCGTTGATCGCTGCGCGGCAGTTCTACATCGAGAATCCCGTGGTAAACCTCGACGTCGCCGAAGTACTCATCGTGCTTCTGCTCGCCCTTGGGCAGTTGCGCCGGGCCGACGACGACCTCGGCGGGATCGGCACGAAACTGAAAGCGATGGCGGTAGAGGTAGTAACCCTCGGTGGCGACGAAACGCAGCTTGATCGATTGTGGCGTGCTTTCTACCAGGCTCAGTTGAAAGGCTTCGCGCACTGGCAGGAAATCCGCGCTGTTGTTGATCGAGCCCAGGGTGGAACTGGGCCGACTCTCCAGCAAACCGGCGGCGGTGGCCGGCAGGGCGAGCACTAAAAGCAACAGGCAAAGCAAACGGCGCATGACGATCTCGCGTATCGGAGTTGGGGGCATGATAGCGGACAGTTGCGGGGTGTGCAGGCGGGGAGTTTTGTGGTGCTTGTTCTGGTGCCATCGCCGGCACGCCAGCGCCTACAGGTACGTTGGTGTCCTTGTAGGCGCTGGCTTGCCGGATCGCAGCGATGGCGGTCGATCAGACGCGGAAAGCCTGGACGGCTGTATGCAACCGCCCACCCAACACCAACAAATGCTCGCCTTGCTCGCGGCCTTCACCGATACGCAGCAAGTTATCCCCGCCCAATTGGTGGATCCGCTCACTGTGGTCGCGGATTTCGCTGACGGCGCCGCTCTGCTGAGCCGTGACATCGGCGATGCGCACGGCGGTGTCGGAAATGGTCTGAATTGCCCCGACGATTTTATCCAGCGCCCCGTCGGCCGCCTGGGCTTGATTGGCCGTGGCTTCAGCATGCTCGACCTGCGCGCGCATGCCCTCCACCGATTGTTGCGCCGCCGTTTGTAACCCGGCGATCAAGACCTGAATTTCGGACGTGGCGCCCGCGGTGCGTTGCGCCAGTGAGCGAACCTCTTCAGCCACGACGGCAAAACCGCGACCCATTTCCCCGGCACGGGCCGCTTCAATGGCGGCGTTGAGGGCCAGCAGGTTGGTCTGGTCGGCAATTGAGCGAATCACCGTCAGCACGCCGCCGATGGTGGCCGATTCCGAGGCCAGGTGTTCGATCATCTGAGCATTGCCTTGCACTTCATCGACCAATGCGTGCAGCCCGGTGAGGCTCAAACCGATGACTTTTTGTCCGTGTTCCACCGCCAATCCAGCATGACGGCTGGCGTCGGCAGCCTGACTGGCATCGCCGGCGACTTGTTGAATGGTCGCTTCCAGTTCGCCGAGGGAGTCGCGGATCAACGCCGTATCACCCGCCTGATGCTCGGCGCCGCTGTGCAAATCATTGCTCAACTCGGCCAGGGTGCGGCTGCTGGCGGCGACCTGCTCGGCGTTGAGGCGGATGGTCCCCACCAGATCGACGAGGTAGGCGCGCAGCCGATTGAGCGAGGCTTGGATGTCATGCAATTCGCGATTGGTCTTGCCCAATTCGATGTCGCGGCTGAAGTCGCCTTCGGCCCAGGTCGAGAGCGCTGGCGCAAGATTGGTCAGCGTCCGGGCCAGGCGCCGTTGCAGGGTGTCGATGAGCAAGGCGATCAGCAGAATCAGGCCGATCATCACCCCTTGCATCAGTCGTACTTCGCTCTGGATCTGCCCGTGCAGGGCACGGACCGCCGGTTCCAGCCCGGCGATGGACTGTTGCACGGCAGCGATCTTCTGGTGAGTCGCGGCACTGAGGTCGGCGCGTTTCTGGATCTGCTCGCGGGTGCGCGCTAGCTCGGCGGGATAGCGTGTCAGCAGGCTGTTGAGCTCGCGTTTGAGGCCGACGCCGGCATCTTCCGCAACGGTTTTTTCGGTGTTCTCCAGGCCCATCAGCGCCGCGAAATCATCCGTGTCCGATTCACTTTTACTGGCAACGCCGAGCAGCGGCAGGGCATTCAGGCGTTCTGCTTGAGCGCGGATACTGGTGACTTCGCGTTCAACATCTGCCGCCAGTTCGCTGCGGCCGCTGCTGACCAGTTTGTCCCGCGCCAGAGAGAGTTTGCCCAGGTGTTGAGAGGCCGCGAGCAGTGGCGTCAGATAGCTTGCATCAGCGCTGGCGTATTGACTCAGTTGGTCGAGGCTGGCGCCGAGTTCGCGTTCGGCTTGCAGCAGCAGCGCCTGAGGATCGCCCGCGAGTTTGCCGGCGGCCAGCAGGTCGGTTTTGCTGAATTCATCCAGGTTCGACAGGCTCGGTCGCAAGCTGTCGGCCAACGTCGGGGGTAACTCGGCGAGTTCCTTTTGCAAGCCGTCGATGGCCTGACTGGCGCTGCTCAGGCGCAGGGCATCGCCGCTGGCGAGGTAATCCTCGATATTACGCGCCACTTCATTCTGAAATTGTTGGGACAACCCGAGGTAGCGCTCCATCAACAAATAGGGGCGTTCCAGGGCTTTTTGCGACCACCACAGCGTAGCGCCGAGGGCCACGCACACGGCGACTAAAAGGAGGGTGTTGAGATTGGTCAGCAGCTTCAGGCGCATCGCGGGACTACCAACGGCGAAATGGTAAGTGCCTGAAGTTATTGCGTTTCTGTTACAGGGTTATGACTGAATGGGTCGATTCTGATGAAAAGGTGGCACTTTGCTTTGATGTCCGTGCGGCTTGTACGCGGTTGCGCCCGGCATGCTTGGCGCGGTACAGCGCCTCGTCCGCCTGGCTGGCCATCATCAGGCCGTCGGAGTCTTCGCACAGTTCGACCACCCCGGCGCTGAAGGTGCACCAGAGGTCCTGGGGCTGAGCGGGGTAGTGGATTTCGGCGAAGCGCTGACGGATTTCGTCGAGGACTTTGCAGGCTGCTTCGATATCGGTGTCCGGCATGACGATGGCGAATTCTTCACCACCGTAGCGGCCGATAAAATCGGTTTTGCGCAAACGCTGCTTGAGGAACAGCGCCAGGCTCTTGATCACACGGTCGCCCATGGGGTGGCCGTGGCTGTCGTTGACCCGTTTGAAGTGGTCGATGTCGAGCATCGCAAAGCTCAGCGGCTTGCTCTCGCGACGGGCGCGGAAGGTGCAGTCTTCAAGCAATTGCAGGATGTGCGTGTGGTTGTAGAGCCCGGTGAGGCTGTCGCGGACCATCCGTGCTTTCAGATTGCGCGCCCGCGCCGCGCGGTTGCGCACGGTGGTGATCAGGTGCCGGGGCTTGATCGGTTTGGTCAGGAAGTCGTCGCCGCCCTCGCTCATGGCGTCGAGTTGCTTGTCCAGATCATCTTCGGCCGACAGGTAAATGATCGGCACGCTGACATAGCGGTCGTTGTGGCGGATCACTTTCGCCAGTTCAGTGCCGGTGCAGGCCGGCATATACATGTCGAGAATGATCAGGTCGGGCTGGAAGTCCGCCAGTTCGGCCATGGCCTGGATCGGCTCGATCAAGGTCCGCGTAACGATCCCGGCGCTGTTGAGCAGGCGCTCGGTGTGCAGCGCCTGAGCGCGGGAGTCGTCGATGATCAGTACTTTATAAGGTTCGTACTGCGCGACGCAGGTCAGGACTTCGATCTTCTCCAGCAGGCTCGAGGCTTCAAGCGTGCCGGTGAGAAATTCCTGGCCGCCGGCGCGCACGGCGGCGAGGCGGGTCGGGGTGTCGGTTTCGAGCAGGCTGAAAAACAGCAACGGCAACGGCTCATCCAGACCGACCTGGGCTTCGGCGGCCAGTTTCAGGCCGATGCCGGGGCCGCTGAAGTCCACGTCCATGACGATCGCGGCGGGCAAACGCTCGACCATCGAGGAGCGAAACGCTGCCACGCTGTCGAGGGACTGGGCGCTGAGCCCGAAAAATTCCAGTTGTTTGGCCAGGCGCTCGGCACGGTCGTGATCCTGCAGCATCACGTAGATCGGTTTGCGCAGCGGTGGCAAAAAGGTTTGTTCGAGCTGATCGCCATGGCGCAGCCCGGTGCGCGACAGGCGCTGCATCAAGCGATTGAGGTCAGTGATCAGGCCGCTGCTGAGGCGTCCGCGATTGGCGTCGACAGCCTCCAGCGACTGGCCGATGTGGCGCGCCAGTTGCGAGTGTTCCGGTTGTTCGAAACGCTCGGCGAAACGCAGCAGGCGCAGGTTCGCTTCGCTCAACTCCGATAAGTCGGTGGTGGACCACTCACTGCGTTGCAGGCGCTGCCAGATCTCAAGAATTTGACGTGCCTGATGAATTACCCGCTGGGCAAAGTGGTGCTTGAGGCGCTCACGGCTGGGGTCTTCTGGCTCGGTCATATCCTGACTACTAGTTAGGGTTCATGCTGAGATCGACTGGTGGCTCTATGCTAGCACCTCTTTTCAGTCGCATGAGTGTCGTATGTCAATAATCTGCAAAGCGACATCATTCAGTTTCTGACTGGCAGGTCTGAAAATGCCTCCAGGTTATTTGGAAAGGCCCGTGGGTTGGGTGTCTCAGGGCAATTTTTTTGTTTTTGTGCGAAGCGTCCGTCAGCTCCGCGAGTGTTATTTGTCGGGGGATTCTGGTTTTTAGCGTGCTGGATTCGAGCCGGTTTTTTGGCTGGTAGGGTGTCAGGGAAACCCTTAGATGCCAGCCGCGAATCATGACCCAGTGTTTCAAAGACCACCCCAGCGATCAGCAGCGCCTCAACCACAACAGCACCCCCGTGGCTGAATGTGAATGCAGAGAGGAGCTGCTTTACGGCACCAAGACGCTCATTACCGAAGTGCCAATCCTTACGTGCGCCTGCCTATGGCGACACTACCAGCGCGAGGCGGAAGAGATTGTTGCACCCGGTGGTGTACTGATTGCCGACCCGGTAGAGCGCAACCGCGTGATCAACGCTGCCTACGCTCGCCTGTGGCTGCACGATTCAAGGTTTCAGTGGGCCGGGCTGGCGGCCTTCGCCTCCAAGCAGGTCGGATGCGGGTTGCTGCATGCGGCGGACAGTATTGAACATATTCGAGATGAATATGAGTCGCGACAGCGTGTGCGCGATAGCCGCCGCGAGTTCGGGCTGTTGACGCCAGACAAGATGTCCGAGCAGGCGGATGAGCTGCGTGAATATAAAGAAGCGGATGCACGTAATCCGGTGCCCTCTGTGGATTTTCGTGCAACGGGGGACGACTTGTCGTTGGTGCAACAGCAGTTCCGGCATGTGCACGACATGATGGCACTGGGGAATACCACGCTGTTTCTGGATGTTTTTCCGTTGCATGAGTTTTATGCGAAGCGCGGGTTCAGAGAGTTGAAAAAGTGTCTGGAAGCCCGGGCGGGAATATTTGGGCATCCGAAGTTTCCGGTGATGTGGCCGGCGGGGAAGGAGAAGCTGGAATTCGGGCTGGATTACCCCGAGATTTTGCTGGGTTTTGAGGCGATAGAGGACGGAGATATTGCCGGGAGCGTTGAGCATCTAGCTTGGCATGAGCAACAGAATATTCTCCAGCCAACTATTTACAAGGATCGGCAGTTGGTCAGCTTACTGCGTGCCAACCACGCATCCTATGTCACGGGGTTTCCTTCAGGCGCTGCCAAAGCGATTGAGTTGACCCTTACCAGCCAATGCGAGCGCGTCGAGGATGAGCGCACCATTGGTTTCAGCAATAACCCGCTGGCGGACTTGTCGGATATCCAGCAGCGAATGCCTTTCGTACTTCGCGCTGCAGCACGCTTTGATCAGATGCTTAACGACACGAACCGAAGTGTGCTTGAGCAGTCGATCATCGAGATTGCGTCTGGGCAGGTAATCCCATGAGTCTGCGGCCAGGTATCGACCGCTGGCGGCTTGGGGCGGGTTTGCTGTTTCTGGCTGTTCTGCTATGGATGGCTACAAATCAGTTAGTTGAGTCTCTATCGCAAGAGCCGGTCATCGCATTGGAAATGGGCGGTACCTACGAAACCTTACGCAAACATTCTTCAGTTCCCTTCAGCCCTATGGTCCCCGGGCACGTCTGGATGGGCCTTCCCAAGACGGATGCGCGTCTTCGATTAATCGATCCGCAGTACGAATTCCTCACACCGAGAGCGCGCTTTTTCACTGTTGTATTTGACGACAATATCGTTAGCAGCATCCGCATGTCTCCGCAGATAGAGCCACTACTAATCGATGATGCCCTCAAGGTAGTTCTCGACCTGCAAGACCAATGGCGTGAAAAAGGCTGGGTGGCAAAGGGGCTACGAAACAATCCCACGATCGCCGATACCCCTGAATGGCGTGAATGGCTTCGCAAAGGAATTCTTGCCGGACGGTCCTATTGGCTGGCGGGGGATAAGTACCAGGCCATGCTGATATTGGGACGTTTCGAGGATTATCGAAACCCCACCGAGGAGCGCTACCTCATCACCCTTGCACTCGCCAAGCCCTGGACGCCCTTCGACGAAATCGAAGACATGTACGACGAGCCCAGTCACTTCCCCGCCCCACAACCCAAATAAAAAGGAGCGCTTTTATGCAAGTTGCTTCCGGGGTTCGGGCAGCGGCACGCTGTAATCAGATGCTTAACGACACGAGCCGAAGTGTGCTTGAACAGTCGATCAACGAAATCGCATCGACTGGTAGCAGGTATTGAGTATGCGACCACATTTGTTCGGCTGGCGCTGCGGCGCCTATCTTCTTGTCCTGGCTGGCCTGACGTGGGTCGTCATACACCGCCTGACGCAACCTCTCTGGGATGAACCCGAAATCGTCGTGGAAATGGGGGGGACGTATGAAAACCTGCGCAGAAACTCTTCAGCTCCCTTTAGTCCGGAGATCCGTGACCGCATCTGGTTCGGCATTCCCATGACCGACGCACGATTGCGATTTGTTGATCCACAGTTCGGGTTCACCACGCCGGCGGCGCGCTTCTTCACTGTCAATTTTGACGACTATGTCATTTCCGGTATCCGCATGTCCCCGCAGGTCGAACCGCTGCTAATCGATGATGCCCTCAAGGTAGTTCTCGATCTGCAAGACCAATGGCGTGAAAAAGGTTGGGTGGCAAAGGGGCTACGAAACAACCCCACGATCGCCGATACCCCTGAGTGGCGGGCCTACTTGAGTAAAGGAATTCTCTCTGGGCGATCCTATTGGCAGGCGGGCGACAAGTATCAGGCCATGCTGATATTGGGACGTTTCGAGGATTATCGAAACCCCACCGAGGAGCGCTACCTCATCACCCTTGCACTCGCCAAACCCTGGACGCCCTTCGACGAAATCGAAGACATGCGCGTCGAGCCCAGTCACTTCCCCGCCCCGCAACCCAAATAAAAAAGGAGCCCCACCATGCCAACCCCCGCCTTCATGACCCTTCGTGGCGAGCGACAAGGCCTGATCAGCGCTGGTGCTTTTACCGAGGCTTCAGTCGGCAACGTTTACCAGGTGGGCCGTGAAGACCGGATCATGATTCAAGCCCTGAGCCATGGCATTTTCGTGCCGAATGGGTCGGGGAGCGGGCGTCGGATGCACAAGCCCTTGATCATCACCAAGACCATCGACAAAGCGACACCGCTGATCAACAACGCTTTATGTTCGGGAGAGTTGCTCAAAGAGTGCCGCGTCGAGTGGTATCGCACCTCGGCTCAGGGCTCCCAAGAGCATTTCTACACAATGGAGCTGGAAGACGCGCTGATCATCGGCGCTGAAGTGCTGATGCCCCATTGCCAGGATCCCGGCACCGCGCACCTGACTCAACTGGAGAAAGTCCACTTCAGTTACCGGCGAATTAATTGGCGGCATGAAGTCAGCCGCACCATGGGTTCTGATGAGTGGAAAACCGAGGAGCAGGGATGAGGCTGGTCAACGAGTTCGATCTGTCCGAACGGGAGCGCCAACATGCCTGGCCCCGTGAGCAAGCGCTGGAGCTTGTGCGCCAGGCGCTGCTGGATCGGCAGCCCATCGATGGCATGAACGAGTTGCGTCGGGGGCTGCTGATCGATATCGACAGCGAGGTGCTTGACCTGATCGAGCGGGGAGAATGGCGATTGGTCAGGCCTGAAGCCGACTACGCTGACTGGAAAATGCCCAATCGGGCCTTTGATCCAAGGGTGATGGAGCTGATGCAAAACCCGCCCGTCCAGCCTTCGAGGTCACCAAAAATCTTTCTCCTCGTAGACAGCGTAACCGGTGAGCCGCTGCCGCAGCGTCACTACATCGCGAGGGTGGATGGAGGCACGGCGCCGCGCAGAACCGACGGCGCGGGCATCGCTCATTTGTTTGTATCGCCCGGGGTGCAGCAGATATCGATGGCGATCATCGGCGTTTAACCCGGGCGGCGCTTGAGTTCAGGGGCGCACGGTTGTCACAGCTACCGACGCAAATTTATCCGGATAACCCGACGACGGGTGCCGGGCAAAGGCACGTTGTTGTATGGTTGTGGTCGAACCGATGAACTCAAGTGATTGAAAGGATATCGCCATGCTGGACTGGAAGAACCGCGCGGGCAGCGCGCCTGAACGTGCCGCCGAACCGAAATCGGCCACCCGCAGTTACCTCGGCGGCCTCTTGTTCAGCCGGGCGCTGGCCACACTGATTGGTCTTTATCTGCTGGTCGCGATTGCGCTGGGTTGGTATTGGAGCCAGGAACCGGCGCTGTTCCCGGTCCAACAGAACGCCCAACTGGCGGCTGAAAAAGAAGGCAAGCAGATGGTCATCGGCTACACCACGGTCGAAACCCTCAAGACCGTTGCCGATACCTTGCTGACCAAACCGGGCGGCTACATCTCCAACGACCGTTTCCCGCCGGGTCTGTGGATGGACAACACGCCGAGCTGGGAATACGGGGTGCTGGTCCAGGTCCGCGACTTGACGCGGGCGTTGCGTAAAGACTTCGCCCGCTCGCAATCGCAATCGGCCGAAGACTCCGATCTGGCCAAGGCCGAGCCGCGTTTCAACTTCGACAATAAAAGCTGGGTGCTGCCCTCCAGCGAGTCCGAGTATCAGGAAGGCATCAGTTCCCTGAGCCGCTATCAGGCGCGCCTGTCCGATCCTTCGCAGAAAAACGCGCTGTTCTACGCTCGCGCCGACAACCTGAACAACTGGCTGGGCGATGTCGGCACCCGTTTGGGTTCGCTGTCGCAACGCCTGTCGGCCAGCGTTGGTCGGGTCAAGCTCAACACCGCGCTGAAGACTGAAGTGGTGGCGCCGGGTCAGGTGCCACAGGTTGACGAGGAGATCGTCGAAACCCCGTGGATGCAGATCGACAACGTGTTCTATGAAGCTCGCGGTCAGGCCTGGGCCTTGTCCCACTTGCTGCGCGCCATCGAAGTCGACTTCGCCGATGTGCTGGCGAAGAAGAACGCGACCGTCAGCGTGCGCCAGATCATTCGTGAACTGGAAGCGTCGCAGGAGCCGGTCTGGAGCCCGATGATTCTCAACGGTAGCGGCTTCGGCGTACTGGCCAACCACTCGCTGGTCATGGCCAATTACATTTCCCGGGCCAACGCTGCAGTGATCGATTTGCGTCAACTGCTCAATCAGGGTTGAGTCATGGTCGATAACGCCAAAGAGGCCGCCCACCGTGCGGCCTCGGATGCCGAACAGATCGCCTGGGTCGACGAGCGGGACAACCTGCTCGGCGCACTGGTTCGCTCGGACCTGCGCGAGCGCGGGCTGATCGGGCGCGGCACCTACATCATGCTGTTCAATTCGGCTGGTGAACTCTGCGTTCACCGGCGCACCCTGAGCAAAGCGATTTATCCCGGTTATTGGGACGTGGCAGCGGGGGGCATGGTGCTCGCCAGCGAAACCTACGCCGAGTCGGCCGCCCGCGAGCTCGAAGAAGAGCTGGGCGTGGGCGGGGTGGAACTCACGGCCCATGATCACTTTTTCTTCGAAGACACCGGCAATCGTTTGTGGTGTTCGGCATTTTCGGCGGTGTGGGACGGGCCGTTGATCCTGCAACCGGAAGAGGTGCTCGAGGCGCGCTTTTTGCCAATCGATCAAGTGCTTCGGGAAATCGACGAAAAGCCTTACTGCCCGGACTCTCTGGCCGCGTTGAAGCGCTATCTCCGGGCTCGTGGCGACGACGTCGCAAAAGAGGCATAAATTGGCGCCGATTGGCTCTTAGCAAGTCGGCTTTTTGCCGTTACACTGCGCGACCTTTTCAAGCTGAACCGGCAATTCCTGGTTCAGTAGCGCTGCCCCTGCCTGAGTGGGGCTTCGCGGTCGATGGCACTTGCCCAAGTGCCGCGACCAGTCTTTGTCCTCCCAAGAGGATTGCCGGTGGCCCAAAAAAGCCGCATCCTTCGCCGCCCTTGGTGGCCTGGTATTTTCCACCGACGCAGGTCGTCATTGCCCGGATTGCAGTAAACCGGTGGACGCCTGTATCTGCAAACAGACCGTTATCCCGGCCGGCGACGGCATCGCTCGCGTGCGTCGCGAAAGCAAGGGCCGTGGCGGCAAGACGGTGACCACCATCACCGGCGTGCCGTTGGCAGAAGACGCGCTCAAGGACCTGGCCACCACGTTGAAGAAACGCTGTGGTACCGGTGGGGCGTTGAAAGACGGAATCATTGAGATCCAGGGCGATCATGTTGAGCTGCTGTTGGGCGAGCTGATCAAACTCGGTTTCAAGGCAAAGAAGTCCGGCGGCTAGCAGCCTCTGTGAAAACCACCCTCGGCTTGACCTGGTCCTGATTTGCTTGTGGTCCGGTGTCGCCTACATGGTTTTCACAGAGCCTGTTCTGACCGGTTTCTAAACTCACTGCGGTCAGCGAGGTCTATCCCCTCGTTGACGAACCGTCATTTTCATCCTTTAGACTGCGCCGGCCTGAACCCAGGCGACGCTCTATGACTTCTTTATAGGGGACTTCAATGTCCGTACGACGCACACGCAAAGACGATGGCAGCCAATGGACAGTTGCGGACAGCCGCAGTGTTTACGGGATTCGCCATTGGGGGGCCGGGTATTTCGCGATCAATGACGCCGGTCGCGTCGAAGTTCGTCCGAACGGTCCGACCAGTTCGCCTATCGACCTCTTCGAGCAAGTCGACCAGCTGCGCCAGAGCGGCCTGTCCTTGCCATTGCTGGTCCGTTTCCCGGACATCCTGCAAGACCGCGTGCGTCAGCTGACCGGCGCCTTCGATTCGAATATCGAGCGTCTGGAGTACCAGAGCAAGTACACCGCGCTGTACCCGATCAAGGTGAACCAGCAAGAAGCGGTGATCGAAAACATCATCGCCACGCAGGATGTTTCCATCGGTCTGGAAGCCGGCTCCAAGCCGGAGCTGCTGGCCGTGCTGGCACTGGCGCCGAAGGGCGGCACCATCGTCTGCAACGGTTACAAGGACCGCGAGTTCATCCGTCTGGCGCTGATGGGCCAGAAGCTCGGTCACAACGTGTTCATCGTGATCGAGAAAGAGTCCGAAGTCGGCCTCGTGATCGAAGAAGCCGCCTCGCTGAAGGTCAAGCCGCAGGTCGGTCTGCGCGTGCGTCTGTCGTCGCTGGCATCGTCCAAATGGGCGGACACCGGCGGTGAAAAATCCAAATTCGGTCTGTCGGCGGCGCAACTGCTGTCGGTGGTCGAGCGTTTCCGCGCGGCAGGTCTGGACCAGGGCATTCGCCTGCTGCACTTCCACATGGGTTCGCAGATCGCCAACCTGGCGGACTACCAGCACGGCTTCAAGGAAGCGATCCGCTACTACGGCGAGTTGCGCAACCTTGGCCTGCCGGTTGACCACATCGACGTCGGTGGCGGTCTGGGCGTCGACTACGACGGCACGCATTCGCGCAACGCCAGCTCGATCAACTACGACATGGACGATTACGCCGGTGTCGTGGTCGGGATGCTCAAGGAATTCTGCGACGCGCAGAGCCTGCCGCACCCGAACATCTTCTCCGAAAGCGGCCGTTCCCTGACCGCGCACCACGCCATGCTGGTGGTGCACGTCACCGACGTCGAGAAACACAACGACGACGTGCCGCAGATCGAAAACAAGGAAGCGCTGCCGGAAACCGTGCAGTGGCTGGTTGACCTGCTCGGCCCGACCGACATCGAAATGGTCACCGAAACCTACTGGCGCGCCACCCACTACATGAGCGACGTGGCGACCCAGTATGCCGACGGCAAGCTGACCCTGGCTGAAAAAGCCCTGGCCGAGCAATGCTACTTCGCCGTGTGCCGTCGCCTGCACAACTCGTTGAAGGCGCGTCAGCGTTCCCACCGTCAGGTGCTCGACGAACTCAACGACAAGCTGGCCGACAAGTACATCTGCAACTTCTCGGTGTTCCAGAGCCTGCCGGACACCTGGGCCATCGGCCAGGTCCTGCCGATCCTGCCGCTGCACCGTCTCGACGAAGAGCCGCTGCGCCGCGCGGTGCTGCAAGACCTGACCTGCGACTCCGACGGCAAGATCAAGCAATACGTCGACGAGCAGAGCATCGAGACCAGCCTGCCAGTGCACGCACTGAACGAGGGCGAAGACTACCTGCTGGGGATCTTCCTGGTCGGCGCCTATCAGGAAATTCTGGGCGACATGCACAACCTGTTCGGTGACACCGACTCGGTGAACATCTACCAGAATGCCGACGGCAGCGTGTACCACGCGGGTATCGAAACCCACGACACCATCGAAGACATGCTGCGTTACGTGCATTTGTCGCCGGAAGAGCTGATGACCCACTACCGCGACAAGTGTGCCAGTGCGCGCATCACCGCCGCCGAACGCACGCAGTTCCTCGACGCCTTGCGCCTGGGCCTGACCCGTTCGTCTTACCTGTCTTCTTGAGGTAAGGAACCATTCTCGCCGGGTTGTCTGAAAATGTTCCGCAAGCTGCGGAAATTTCAGATGACCTGGTGCGGCGGTTCTCTATTTTCCAGCGAAACGTCCCACACTCCCGGCTATCAAAGCCATTTGGTCTTCTTTTCGCGTAGGCCATTTCCTAAGTTGTACTTCGGCACTCTACTCGGCCATGTCTCTCGGCGAGAATCCCCGACCGCCCCTCCTGTAGAGAATCGCCGATGTTCGATCCAGTCAACGAGCCTTCATTTCGTCTGGACGTAGCCGGTCTGCCCGACCCTTTCGAAGTCCTGGCCTTTACCGGTAGAGAAGCGATCAGCGAGCCCTTTGTGTTCGATGTGGATCTGCTGATCGATGACCCGACGCTCGACCTTGCCAGCTTGCTGTACCGTCCGGCCGTTTTGCATTTCGGGCCAGAGGGCAGCGCTTTCCACGGCCAACTGCATGAACTGGTCCAGCGTGACCATGGTCCGAGCGTCAGGCTTTGCCACGTGCGACTGGGGCCGAAGCTGGCGTGCCTGTCCCAGCGTTTCAGCCAGCGAATTTTCAGCGCGCTGTCGGTGCCCGAGATCCTCAGCCAGGTGCTTAAGGAGCACGGCATTGCCGGCAAGGACCGACGCTTCGAATTGCTTGGCGATTACCCGCCCCGTGATTTCTGCACGCAATATCGGGAATCGGATCTGCAGTTTCTCCAGCGCCTGTGCGCCGAGGAACGCCTTCACTACCATTTCGAGCATCAGCCCGATGGGCACTGTGTGGTTTTTTGCGACGGTCACGGGCATTTTCGCCTCGGCGAAAACGTGGTGTTCGCGGTCGATCAAGTCGCCCCTGCGGTGCGTCAGTTTCAGCGTGAGGCCGGTCAACGCACGGTGCACAGCGCCGAAGGTTGCACCGACCTGCCGACGCTGCGCAGCGGTCAGTTGATGCCGTTGTCTGGCCATCCGGTCGGCGAGTGGAATCAGCTGTGGTTGCTGACCCATGTCGAACATCAGGGTAGCCAGGATCAAGTGGCTCCCTACAGCAATCAGATTCGTGCGATTCATGCCGAGGCCTCCTTCGTCCCGGCCCCTTGCGCGGTGAAACCGCAGATGCACAGCCTGCAGCGAGCCTGGGTGGTCGATGTCGATGAACCTCGGCCCGATCCCTCCCGACCGGTGGCCGTGCAGTTCGACTGGCTCTATCAGGGCGAAGGTGCGACGCCCAGTCATTGCTGGCTGCCGGTGGCGGCTGAACTGGCAGGGCCGACCGCCTCGCCGCTGAGCGAAGGGACCGAGGTGGTGGTGACCTTCATCGAGGGCGATCCGGATCAGCCGCTGATTTGCGGGTTTCTTCACACGCCGTTGGCAGTCGAAGCGGTCGAGGAGCCCAGCCCGCCTGGGGCCGGCTCAACCCATGAAGGTTTGCTGGAACTCCTGCGCTCGGGCGAGCCCTTGGTGCTGTTGTGTCTTTTGCCCGGCGGCGGCAGCTTCAGTCACTGCTCGCAGGCGCATTGCACCTGTCGGGCGGCGACGCTGTTCGGCCAGAGTGGTGCTGCATGATTGGCGCAACCCCGCAATGGCTGTTGCTGGACGTCCCGAGTGCACCTCAAGCGAGCGCAACACTGCGACAGGCGTTCTCGCAGGCTCAGTGGTTCTGGTTGTTCGAGGGCACCGAACTGCAGGCGTTGCGCGAAGACGGCCCGGCACTGGTCGACCTTCGAACGTGCCCGGCGCTGGCCGAGTTGTGCTACAGCAATACGCAGGCCTGGCGTGGATTGCTGATCGTCAGCGAGGTGCCGTCATCGCAATTGCTGGCGCATTTACGCCGCATGCTTACCGTGACTTGCGGGCTGCATCATCGGGCCTTGTTGAATTATTACAACCCGAACACGGCCAGTTACTTTTTCGACGCCTGCGACGCCCGGGAATTGAGTCGCTGGCTGGGTCCGATCAGCCAGTTGCACTGGTTCGGCGGAACTTGGGCCGATCGCGCGATCGGCAGTCAGGGCTGGCAGCAGTTGCTCAACCCGGGGCTCGCCGTCAGCCAGTTGGCGGTCGAAGAATGCCTCAGCCCCCGTCAGCGCGAAACCCTGCAAACCTGCCTGCTGGAACAGCATGCCTGGCACTGGAGCCAATCCACCGGGACCGATTACAGCCGCCTGTGGTTCCATGTGCAGGAAGGGCTGGCGCTGGGTTTCAGCGAACGGCCGGTCCTCGATGGCTGGTTATGGCTACGCTTGCAGTACCCCCGCGCATCGCTGGTGCCGCCGTTGTCGGGGCTGACCCAGCAGGAGCGCCTCGATAGCCTGCGCAATCGGTGGCAGAACGATCAACCCTGAACACGAGGTTGTGCATTGATGGCGAGCACTTTGCGGCGACTGTTCAACCTGGCAATCGGCGGGTGTCTGTTGTTCGCGATGACGGCGTGCTCGCCACTGAAATTGCTCAATGCCCTGACCCCCGACGGGAGTTTCGACAAGACCGAGGGCATCGCCTACGGTGCTGATCCACGGCAAAAACTCGATGTGTATGTGCCGCGTCATCTAATGGCAAACGCCCCAGTGGTGGTGTTTTTCTATGGCGGCAGCTGGAACAGCGGGTCCCGCAGCGATTACGGGTTTGTCGGCGAGGCTTTGGCGTCCAGGGGGATTATTGCGGTGCTGGCGGATTATCGGTTGTATCCGCAGGTGCGTTATCCGCTGTTCCTGGAGGATGGCGCACACGCGGTTGCCTGGACGCACGAACACATTCGGCAGTTTTCCGGGAATCCGCAGCGGTTGTACCTGATGGGCCACAGTTCCGGGGCGTACAACGCGGCGATGTTGGCGCTGGACCCCGGTCTGCTCGGGGCGGTGGGCTTGTCGCCGCACAACCTCAGCGGCTGGATCGGTCTGGCGGGACCGTATGATTTTTTGCCGATCAAGAATCCGGACGTACGACCGGTGTTTTTCTGGCCGGATTCACCGCCGCAGTCGCAACCGATCAATCACGTCAGTCGTGGCGCGCCGCCGGCTTTGTTGATGGCCGCGACAGACGATGATCTGGTCAACCCGACGCGCAACACCGGCGGGCTGGCACGCAAGCTGCGCGAGGCGGGCGTGCCGGTGCAGGATCTGTACTTTTCGCGTCCCGGCCACGCCACGCTGGTCGCGACGCTGTCACGACCGATGCGCGGTCTGGCGCCGGTGCTGGAGCAGATCGCCGCGTTCGTGAAGGCGACGCCGGGTCAGTGAGCCCGACCGCTGAACCAGCCGTCGTTGTTGTGCAGAAACCAGGCAATTACACCAAGGGTCAGGCTGCGTAGCACCATGAACAACAGGAAAGTTATCCACAGTCCGTGGTTGCCCAAACCTTGCAATGCCCAGCCAAATGGCAGCAGCAGAATCACGGTCAACAGCATGCCGTTGCGCATTTCACGGGCGCGGGTTGCGCCGATGAATAGCCCGTCGAGCAAGTAGCTCCAGACCGCGATCAAGGGCAGGGCGGCGAGGTAGGGCAGATAGATGAATGCCGTGTCGCGCACGCTCTGAATGTCGGTCTGCATCTCGATGAACAGGTGCCCGGCGAACAGAAACAGCACGGCAAACCCCAGGCTCGCCAACAGCGACCAGCCACAGGCAACGACCAGTGAGCGGCGCAGGGCATCACGGTCGCGAGCACCAATCGCATGCCCGCACAACGCTTCCACCGCGTGGGCCAGACCATCGAGCGCATGGGCGGTCAGCAGCAGCCCGTTGAGCAACAAGGCGTTGGCCGCGACGGTGGCGTCACCCAGGCGTGCGCCCTGTACGGTGATCAGGAAAAACACCGATTGCAGCAACAGGCTGCGGATGAAGATGTCGCGGTTGACCGCCAACAACGGCCGCCAACTCTGCCACAGCGCCAGCGCGGCCCAGGCGATGTGGCCGGGGTAGGCGCGCAGGGCCTTGCGGGTCATCAGCAGGCCGATCAGCGCGCCGGTCCATTCGGCGATCACTGAGGCCCGGGCCGCACCGACTACGCCCCATTCCAGGCCAAGGACAAACCACAGGTTCAGCGCAATGTTGACCAGGTTGGTGCTGAGCAAAATCGCCAGCGGCGCCCGGGCGTTTTGCGTGCCGAGGAACCAGCCGACCAGTGCATAACTGGCCAGCGCCGCGGGCAGACCGAACAATCGCGTGTGGAAGAATTCGCGGGTCAACTGATCCAGTTCTGGCGAAGGTTGCATGAAGTGCAACGCGACACCGCTCAACGGAACGCCCAGCGCACCCAAGGCAATGGCCAGCCCCATGGCCAGCAACAGACCCTGCAACAGAATCTGCCGCAACGCCGCGCCATCCCCGCGTCCGGCGGCCTGGGCGGCAAACCCGGTGGAGCCCATGCGCAGAAAGCCCATGGCCCAGGCGAGAAAGGTATACAGGCTGGCCCCGACCGCGACGGCGCCCAGTTGATGGGCGTGAGGCAAGTGGCCGATGACCGTGCTGTCGACCAGCGCCACCAGCGGCACGGAAATGTTCGAGAGGATCATGGGCGCAGCGAGCGCCCAGACCCGGCGATGGGTCGGGCGGTCACGCCAGTCGGCAATCAGGTTGGACATGCAGGCTCCTTGGAGAGCCGGCATTGTAGCGGTAGATTCCGAATCAGCTCAGTGAACACAATCTATAAAACGTCACACGTCCAATGTGAGAGCGGCGGTGCGACGATTCGACTTGCCCGAGATGAGGCCGGTAAATCCACCACCTATGTTGACTGTCAGGCCGCTATCGCGGGCAAGCCCGCTCCCACAGGGATTGCTGGTGTCAGTGGATTATCCAGCTCAACAACCACAACCCCAGCAGCAACCAGATGATCCCCATGATGATCGACGCATTCATGAATGCCCGGATCGCTGACCACAGCAGCATCAGCCCCAGGATCAACGCGATGATGTTGATGATCGACGTATCCATGCCCAGCGCGCGGGACAATCCTTCGACGAAGTTGCCGCCGGCGTTGCTCAACAGATTGAACAGGCCACTGAGGGCGTCAATGATAAAGCGGATGACCGAACCGAGCGCCTGGCCGAGCCATTCGAAAAAACTTTCTACCTGCATGTCGTTAACGTCCTGATGTAAGTGGTTGAGCCTTGGGCCATTGATCGCGCTGGCGAGTTCCCTGCAAGCATAGTGGTTTTGCGGCGTGTGCCGCTTGCCTTAACGTTGCATCCCCCCGAAGCTATACGCCTTCAGGAGAGCCCGATGAACCTTGTTGAACTGACCGAACGCCTGCACGCCATCCGTGACCGCAATGACTGGCGGCAATTTCACAGCCCGAAAAACCTGGCCATGGCCGCGAGCGTGGAAATGGCCGAGCTGGTGGAGATCTTCCAGTGGCTGAGTGAAGACCAGTCGCGCCAGTTGCCGGCGGACAAACTGGCCCATGCCGGGCAGGAGGTCGGTGACATCGTGCTCTATCTACTGCTGCTGTGCGGCGAGTTGGGGCTGGACATGAATGAAGTGGTGCGCAGCAAGCTCGCGGACAGTGAACGGAGGTTCAGCCGATGAGCGACCGTCATTTCGATCAGCTGGCAACCCGTTTCGCCGAAAAGATCTACGGCGGCGCCAAGGGCGCGATCCGCCTGGCGGTGCTTCAGGCCGACCTGGCCGAAACCCTGCCTGACCGTCCGCTGCGTGTGCTCGACATCGGCGCCGGCCTTGGCCATATGTCGTTGTGGCTGGCCCAGCGCGGGCATGACGTGACACTGGCCGAGCCCGCCGAGCCGATGCTGGAAGGCGCCCGCCAGCGTTTTGCCGACGCCGGCCAGACGGCTACTTTCATTCAGGCGCCGTGGCAGGATTTGCTCGGCCAACTCACCGAGCCCTACGATCTGGTCCTGTGCCACGCGGTGCTGGAATGGCTGGCCGAACCCCATGCGATCCTGCCGGTATTGCATCAATTGACCCAGCAGGATGGCTGGTTGTCCCTGGCCTTCTACAACCGCGATGCGCTGATCTACCGCAACCTGCTCAAGGGCCACTTCCGCAAAATGCGCAAGAACGACATGGCCGGTGAAAAGCAAAGCCTGACGCCGCAACAGCCCCTCGATCCACGAGAATTGGCGGCGCAACTTGAAGGCCTGTGGCAGGTCGAAACCCAGAGCGGGGTGCGGGTTTTTCACGATTACATGCCGGTGGAATTCCAGGCTCGCGCCGAATTGGTGGATTTACTCGAAATGGAGCTGGCCCACCGGCGTCACCCAAGTTTTGCCGGGCTTGGGCGCTACTTGCACTGGATCTGTCGACCGGCCTGATCGGAGCGCGAAATGAAAACTCGTTCAGGGTTGCTGGTGATTTGTCTGGGGTTGGCTGCCTGCCAGGGCACCAATCCCTATGTGGCAAGTTCCAAACCGTTGCCGCCGGCGCCACCCGAGGCGGCCAACACCTTCGATCGCAGCGCCTACCCGGCTGCGCCGCGTGACTACGGCCGCTACCGCAGTTGGGCCTGGCTCAATGGGCAACTGCCGCCGGGCTCGGCGTGGGCGGACTCGGCGCAAGTCGCCGAAGCCGTGAGCAATGCCCTCGATCAACGCGGCTTGCGCCCGCTGCACGACAATCGTCCGGCAGACCTGTTCGTCAGCGCCAATCTGCATCTGGAAACCCGCTTGCGGCAGGTTCAGGACGACTATGGTTATTACGGCGGCTATGGCGGGTACAACCGTTACGGCAGTGGTTATGGCATGTACAACACGGTGCCGATCGTTCGCACGTATTCGGAACAGGTCGTGGTGGTGAGGGTGGACCTGTTCGATGCGCAAAGCGGTCAACCGGTTTGGAGCGCGAGCGCCGAAACCGCCAACAAGGGTAGCCAGAGCGCACGCGCCGATGCCATACGGGAGGCTGTGGAAAAGGCCATGTCGGCGTATCCTCCCAGTTAGCTTCTGCAATCAAGAAGCGTTCCGCAGGTTCATGTCTTCAACCGGAGAATCATCATGTTCCGCCGTCTCGCTTTACTGGCCATCGCCGCGCTCCTCAGTGCCTGCGCCGGCAACCAGGTCAATCATGACTTCGACGCCAGCCGCGACTTCGCCGCCTATCGCAGCTGGAGCTGGAAAGACCCCGCCCTGCAATATCGCCCCGATGACCCACGGATCAAAAGCGACCTGACCGAACAGCGCATCCGCCAATCGGTGGCCGATCAGCTCGATCAGCGTGGCCTGCGCCCGGCCGCTTCGGGCAAAAAAGGTGATGTGAGCGTGCAAACCTACCTGATCGTCGAAGACCGTCAGCAACAAGTGACGACCAACTACGGCGGCGGGTGGGGCGGCCCATGGAATGGCTACTGGGGCGGGCCGATGTACAACGAAACCCGCAACATCAGCTACAAGGTGGCGATCATCCAGATTGACCTGCTCGACGGCAAGGACGGCAAACTGGTGTGGCGCGGCAGTGACGAACAAATCCTCAGCCGCTCACCGAACCCGTCGGACCGCAGTACGGCGATACGCGAAACGGTCGGCCGGATACTTGCCAACTACCCACCCAGGTAAACCGGCATCCCGCCCCCACAAGTTTTTTTGGGCGGGGATGGCGGGTTGCCAGCAGGCTCTCCCAGCCTTGTCTACACTGCTTTTCACCAATGGAGGTTGCGCCCGGCAGTGCGCCGGCAAAGGAGTGCGCCATGTCTCCCCGCTTGCAGTTTCGCGGCCCGGCCCGGCAACGGGGGGCGATCGGATTGATGGCGGCCCTGACCCTGGCCATGGCCCTGGGCTTCACGGTGCTGGTCATCGACAGCGGTCGGCTCTATCTGGAACAACGGAAGTTGCAGCGGGTGGCGGATACTGCGGCACTTGAGGCCGTGACCCGCGATGGCAATTGCCTGCCCGGGCTCAGCGCTGCCAGTTACGCCACGCAAAGTGCGACGCGTAATGGTTTTACCGTCAACGCCACTGGCACGCTGACGGTCAGTTGCGGCACCTTGCAGACCGGCGCGGACAACCTGCGCGCCTTCAGCGTCGACTCGACAAAAAGCGCCGCCGTGCGCGTCATCGCCACCCAAACCGTTGCCACCAGCGTGGCCGCCGGCATCGGCGCTTTGCTGTCCGGCGGGCCCTTCGCTTTAACCACCCAGCTCAGCGCCACCGCCGTGGCGGCCGAGCCCAAGCTGACATTGGCGCAACTCAGCATTCGAAGCAGCCTCGTGGGCGCCGATACCTCCCGATCGAACCTGTTGAACCCGCTGTTCTCGACCCTGTTGGGCGGCAACGTCAACCTCTCTGCCGTGGGCTGGGACGGTTTGATCAAAACCGACGTCAACCTGTTGCAGTTCATGGATCGACTGGCGATAAAACTGGGTGTGGCGGCGGGCGACTACACCACGTTGTTGAACACGCAAGCCAGCGTGACCCAGTTCATCCAGGCCGCCGCCGATGTTCTTCCCTCCAACGGCTCCACGGCGACCGTCAAGACCGCGCTGGGTAATCTGCAATTGGCGGCCACCAATGCCTCACCGATCAAGTTGGGTGACTTGCTCCAACTGCAAACCGGCGCACAAGCGGCCAGTCTCGACGCCACGGTGCAACTGTTCCAGTTGGTTCAAGGGTTTGTGCAACTGGCGAACAAGAACAGCGCGGTGGCCGCGGTATTGCCGGTGAATGTGTTGGGGCTGGCTGGCATGACCACCCGCATCAAAGTCATTCAGCCGCCGCAGTTTTCTGCGGTAGGGAACCCCGCGCTGGCGAAAGTGGCACCGCTGGGCGCGAACAAAATATACGTGCGCACTGCACAAATCCGCATCCTCGTGTCGGTAGACCTGACGTTGATCAATGTCGTCTTGCAAACCGTCAATGCGCTGTTGCAGACGGTCATAGGCCTGATCAATACAGCTCTGGCGCCGGGCTGCATCCTGGGGAGCTGCACCCAGACGGACCTGCAATTACTGCCCGATGGATTGAACCTCGACGTCGGTCTTGAAGCCGGTGTCGGCAGCAGCTACGTCACCGATTACTCCTGCGTCAGCTCTGCAAACAAGAGCCTCACCGCCACCACCAATATTTCCGCGGTGCAACTCAAGGTCGGAAAAATCGATCCGGTGATCTGGCTCTCCTCTTCCGCGGCGCCCAGCCTGTCGCCGTTGACCTTGGTGGATATCGGCTCCAAGACCTGCCACTTGCTTAGCTGCGGCGCACGCACACCGTTCGGGGGCGGCGGTTTGGAACTCATGATAGACAGTCCTGTTGGCGGCACCACCGAGCCCAATTACACCTTCGCCAATCCGCATGAGGTCAATGTGGCCCCAGACCCCACGCACCCGGTGACGGTGTCGGGTGTCGTGGGCAGTTTGAAGGGGACGCTTACGGGTATGACGTTGATTCAACACCCCCCAACCATTGGCAGTCTGTTGGGGGCGCTGCTCAATACCTTGCTGTCGACGCTGGCCGATGTGACCCAGCTTCTGGTCACGGCCATCAGTGGCCTGATCACGCCACTGATTGACCCGATCGTCGACAGCCTGTTGCTCAACCTCGGCATCGACGTCAACAAAGTCGACGTTGGTTTTAACCTGACCTGCGGGCAAAAAGGCAAAGCCTATCTGGTGATCTGATCGTCCACGACAATCGGCAGCTCGATACAGAACCGTGCGCCCTCGGCCGAGTTCCGCACGCTGAGTTTGCCGCCCATGTTCTCGACGATCCCATAGCTCACCGACAAGCCCAGCCCGGTGCCGACGCCTACTGGCTTGGTGGTGAAAAACGGTTCGAAGATCCGCTCCAGCAGGCGTG
Source organism: Pseudomonas sp. 300 (assembly GCF_055803035.1). Lineage (NCBI taxonomy): Bacteria > Pseudomonadati > Pseudomonadota > Gammaproteobacteria > Pseudomonadales > Pseudomonadaceae > Pseudomonas > Pseudomonas sp. 300. The sequence continues at coordinate 710,917 of NZ_JAVLRV010000001.1, forward strand.
GATCAATCCCGCCGCCGTTGTCCTCGACCCACAGTCGAACCGACTGCGCATCACGTTCGGCGTACAGCGAAATCCACGGTTTGAATTGATGATCAGCCTCACGTTTGACGAGGAGCGCATCCCGGGCGTTGACCATCAGGTTGATCAGTACTTGTTCCAGCTGATCGACATGACCGCGCACCAGAGTTTCGAAGCCGGTCTCGCTGACCCGCAACTCGACACCTTTGCCGCGCATGCCTTCGGCCAGCAACGACAGTGTGCCTTCGATGGCTTGAACCGGATTGAAAGGGTGCTGTTCGATCTCCGAGCGGCGGCCGAACACCCGCATGTGATCCACCACCCGCGCCGCGCGCTGGACCTGCGCATCGATGCGGTTGAGTTTGTCGGTCAGGTAATCGATCTGCACATCGCCGTTACTCAAGCGCTTGAGCACATTGACGATGGCCATGCGCATCACGTTCAGCGGCTGGTTGATTTCATGGGCCAGGCCGGTGGCCATTTCGCCGAGCGTGGCCATTTTCGCGCTCTGGGCCAGTTGCTGTTGCGAACGGCGGACTTCGGTGTTGTCGCGGCCCACGGCCTGAACCTCAAGCAAGCGACCTTGCGCATCGAACACGCCGCGATCCGACCAGACCCACCAGGCGTGTTCCCGGCCCGGCAGCTGCAGGTTGATTTCCGCCGTGCTGACCGGAAACTCCGGGCTCAGTTGGCCCAGCCGGCGCAGAAACGCTTGCTGTTGTTCTGCCGACATCCAGCTGCCCAGGTTCACGCCTGGCAGTTGCTCGGGCTGGCATTCCAGATACGTCGCCAACGGGCGGTTACCAAAGGTCAGGGTCAGGTCCGGCCGATAACGGCAGATCATCGCCGGTGAATCCTCGACCAGAATCCGATAGCGCTCTTCGCTTTGTTTGACTTGCTCGGCGGCCAGGGTCGCGTCGGTCACGTCCAGCCATAACCCGACGGCTTCGACCGGCAGGCCAAGGTCGTCGCGTAACAGCTTGGCTTCGTCGAGCAACCAGTGGTAGTCGCCGCGACTGTCACGCAGGCGGTAGCGCGCACGGACCGACCCTTCGCGAAGCAGTTGCCGAGAGCGCTCGAAATAGCGCTCGCGGTCCTCGGGATGAACCCGTTCTACCAGTGCTCCAGCTGCGCAATCTGCGAGGGTCCACCCCAGCAAAGGCAACAGGCTGTCGCTGAAAAAGCTCGGTTGCAGCGCACCTTCGGCATAACGCTGCACATAGATCACCGCCGGTGAACTGGCGATCAGGTTGTCCAATCGGGCATGAGCCGCCGCTGCCTGCTGCTCCTGATTTTTGATGTCGCTGATGTCGAGCATGAAGCCCACCAGCCGGCGGTTTTTGCCGATGCCCAAGGCCTGGCCCTGCAGGCGATACCAGATCGGCGTGTCGCGCTGATGCAGGCGCACACAGAGCAGCAAAGGCGTGCCCTCATCCTGCAAGTCTTGCAGGCGACTGCGCAGTTCTTCGCGGTCGGCGGGATGGATCTGCTCAAACCAGTCAGGCAGGGGCAGGCGTGTGCCGGGCAGGTCGAGGGTGCTGGCCAGCGACGGCGCCAATTGCACCTCGGTACCGTCGCTGAAAACCTCCCACCAACCGGTGCCCAGCAGGGCTTGTAACGAGTCCAGTCGCTCCAGTTGCACATGGTGCCGATGCTCGCGCAAGCGCTCCAGCAGCGGGCCGGCGAGCGCCGCGGTGAGCTGCAACCAGTCGCGGGCGTTGACGTCGGGTGCTCGCTGCTGCACCGGGTAAAACCCGCACAGCAACCACGCGACCACGCCTTGCGCATCGTGATAGGGCACTGCAAACCCTTCAGCATTGCCGAAAGTGGCTTGCAGGCGCGGGTGCTCGCCGAGGGCAAGAGGCTGCGGGGCCGAACCGTTCAAACTGTCGAGCCCGGTGCCCAGGCGCTGACCGTTTTGCCACAGTTGTGGGGCGTCGAAGCCAGCGTAGTGCTGGTGGATCTGCCAACCGTCTGCGTGCTCATCCTGCAACGCCAAGGCGATGCAGGGGACTTGATAACGCTGCGCCAGGCTCTGCAATTGCTCCGCCAATACCTCGGGCAGACGCGCCAGGCTGCACAGGCGCAACTGGTCGCCGATCTGCGTCGCGAGCCATTGGGATTGTTCGCGGCTGCGCGATTGCTGGCGTTCGAGCAACAGGTCGCCGATGTCCAGCAACTGCAGCAGCCAGGCGTCAGCCCACGGCTGCACCCAGCCGCGCAGGTGCAGGGGTTGCCCGCTGAGGCTGTAAAAGTCCAGATCCAGCGGTTGCCCTTGCCAATCGGCCGGCGTGCCTTCAACGGCGAGGCCGCTGTGGGGCAGGAGAAAATCCAGCAGGTGCGGCGCCCGCGCGGCAGTCAGTTGCTGGGCCAGCCCATGCCGCAGCGGACCGGTCAGATGAAGCACTCGGCCTTCGGCATCCAGATGCATCTGTAAACCGACATCAGGCACGCTCAAGCGGTTCGGAGCGTCCTGGGTCGGTGGCGGTTGGCGGTTGAGCAGGCGCCCGAACAGTCTGTCCCCGGAACTCAAAATTGCAGGCTCGAACTGGCGGTGAGCGTGGCCGGCAGATTGGGTACCGAGCCGATCCCCGGCAGGGTCAGAAACGGAATGACTTGCCTGAGTTTGCTGGTGGGGTAGTTGATGGAGACCTTCAATACCCCGCCCGCGTAAGTGGCGGTGGTATCGGTGGCGACATTGAAATTCAGCGCCGCCGGAATCCAGGCCAGTTGCCGGCTCAGTTCAGCCGTGGCAACGGTCTTTATCACGGTGTCGTAACCGGGGGTGTTCGGGTCGAGTGCGACGCTTTGGCGCACGGCTTCGGCGGTCGACTGGTTGAACGATTGCATAAGCAATAGCGGCAAGCTGTAGGTGACGATGCCGTAGAACACAGCGAAAAATATGACGAACACCAAGGCGAACTCAATCGCGATGGCACCTTTTTGCTGGCGGGGGAGGTTTGTTTTCATGAGTGCGTCTACCCTGACAATCACTGCGTAATGTCAGCATAGAATCATTCAGCCAAAACGGACGTTTTTTACCGAATGCAGAGTTTTTTCCTACTGATTTGGCTGACGCTATGCGCCGCGCAGGATATCCGGCAGCGGCACATCGCCAATCACCTGACCCTGGGCGCAAGCGTGGTGGCACTGGTGTTTCTGGGGTGGACCGGCCGCACCTGGCTCGGGGCCGAAGCCGTGCAGGGTGGTTGGGCTTTTCTGTTGGCGCTGGCCTTCACGTTGCCCGGCTATGCGGCGCGGCGCCTGGGCGCAGGCGATGTGAAACTGATGACAGCGTTGGCTCTTGCGACGGACGGTATGCATGTCCTTGGCACATTTATGGGCGCCGGATTGGCCAGCGTAGGTTGGCTGCTGCTGGCGCCAAGAGTCTGGCTTCATATGAGTCAAGGCCTTAGGAATCATCTTCGATATCTAGGGCCCGGAACGTCAAACAAGCAGCCATTTGCACCGTTTGTATTGCTGGGTTTTTTGCTCTCCCTCGCCTGGATTCAGTAGTCACCTGTTCTATGTACATAGTCAAAAAGTACGTCTACTTTCAAATCAGTAGTTGTACAGCCCGCGGCTGTCGGTAAAGGAACAGCCAGCCTTTGGTTTTGCAGGGAGTTGCATGTGAACAAGCCTACCTCCGCAGTGAAAGTCCTTGTGGTCGATGATCAACCCTTGATTGTTGAAGAACTTTGCGAGTTTCTTGAAAGCAGCGGTTACCGTTGCGTGCCATGTGAGTCCAGCGCGCAGGCAGTCGAACGATTCGCTGAAGACGTGGACATCGGCCTGGTGCTCTGCGATTTGCACATGCCCGGGCTGGACGGCATCCAGTTGGTCCAGGAACTGCAAAGGTTGTCCGGCAAGCATCGGGCATTCGAAGCGATCATGCTCACCGGGCGCGCGGACAAGCAAGATGTGATCAAGGCTTTGCGTGCCGGGATTGCCGATTACTATCAGAAGCCGATTGACCTGGATGAGTTGCTCGAGGGCATTGCGCGACAGGAGGTGGCATTGCGGGAGCGGCAGAAGAGTTTGCAGCTGGGGCATTTGAATCAGAAGCTGCAGTACCTTTCCGAGTCGATCGATGACCTGTATCAGGATTTGGACAAGGTTCGGCGTAGTCCGCCGTTATCGGGTTCTTCTGATAGCGATGTCAGTGAGCTGGATCGGATTGAGATCCCGGCGGTTTTCAATCAACTGTCGCCCAGGCAGTTGGACGTGGCGCGTTTGGTGGGCAAGGGGCAGACCAACTATCAAATTGCCTGTGAGCTGGGGATTACCGAAAACACGGTGAAGTTGTACGTGTCGCAGGTGCTGCGGTTGACGCACATGCATAATCGGACGCAGTTGGCGTTGGCGTTGTCGCCCAGCAATTCGGGTTTGCGCCAGAGGGTTACGGCTCACTAGCACTGTGCGTCCGCTCAATGATTGGGCTTGTCAGCGAAGGCATCCAGAATCCCCAACCTTTCGCTGGCAAGCTGTTGCCTGCATGATGCGGGACCTGCGCATCCATCGCGCCACTTAGGCTCGTTAAGGGGGGCTGTTATCCCCCCGATCCACTGTCAACCTTCCCGCCCTCATCCTGATCGAAAAACTGCGGGATCTCATGCTCATAACTCTTCAGCCAGCGCTGCATGCTCAACTCGCGTTCCGTCGCGGTTGAGGTTTGCTGTTGGGGGGACGCTGCCTTGTTGCTTCTCTGCAATTGCAGCCAGCCTTCGGTTTCCTGTTGTTGCGGCGACGCCGGGCCAGCGTCGATTGCGTGCGCAGCGATAGGCAGGGTCAGCAGGCCGAGGCAGCAGATCAGTGTCGTTTTCATGACGTCTCCCTATTGAAGGCTCGGGGCCGCGACGGCGGCGACCTGGTTGGCATTGGCCGGGACTGCTTTGCCCGGGGCCTTGAGTTTTTCCGCGCGGGCCTGGGCTTCGGTGACTTGGGCAGGGCTCAGGCCAAGGCGGCTGACCAGTTCGGCGGCGCGGCTCCAATCGTCCTGGTAGATCAGCAACGTCACCAGATTCAACGCCGCCAGTTGATCGCTTTGTTTGAGTTCCATCGCCGTCAGAAACTCGAAGCGCGCATCTTCGACGCGCAATTGATTGAGGTACACCACGCCGAGGTCGTTGCGGATTTTTTCATCGGTGGGTGCCAGCCGTGCTGCGCGTTGCAAGTGGGTTTGAGCCTGGCTGTTATCGCCCTTCGCGGCGGCGAGTTGGCCCAGGCCGTGTTCGGCTTCGGCCGTGAGGCAACTGCCGAGCAGGCTGCGGTACAACGGCTCGGCTTCGCTGCGGCCCAACAATCGGTAGACCCTGGCCTTGCGCAGGCGCACGTCGGCGAGGTTGTCGGGCAGGCTTTGCAGGTTGGCCAGGCTGGCGTGCAGTTTGCCATCGTTGGCCATGTCGTCGGCCAGGTTCATTGATAGCTGCTCATCGGAACTCAGCTTGCCGCAATGGGGGGTGTTGGTCAGGGCGTTCCAGGGCGTCTGGCCGTTGCTCGCACAACCGCTCAGCAGCAGCAGACTCAAACCGGCAATCATTGCTTTCATCAGGTTCCCTCTAGGAAGCAAAGGCCCGGGCCAGGGCGGTAAAGCCGGGGCCGGCCAGCACGATCAACAACGCCGGGAAGAGAAACAGCATCATCACGACGGACATCTTGGCGGACATCTTGGATATGTATTCCTGCAAGCGCGTCAGGCGCCGGTCATCGAGCAACTGTTTGAGGGCCAGCAGGGATTTCATCGCGCCGCCGCCCTGGTGAATCAACTGCTGAAGGATCACGCAGGTGTCGGTGAACTCATCCACCGCCAGCAACCGGGTGGCCTTGTTCAGTTCTTCGCCCAGCTCCAGGCCGGAATCGACACGGGCCAGCACCAGGCGCAGTTCATGGGTCAGCGCCGGCAGCAATTGTTTGCCTTCGTTGCTCAGGACGCGCAGCGACTGCTCCACGGCCATGCCCGATTCGAACAGGATGCGCAGCAGCGGGATGAAGGTGGAGATCTCCATGGCCAGTTGTTTTTGTCGACGTTTGGCGGCCGCGGCCAGCAGGCGTTTGGGCAGCAGGTAGCCGATGCCGGTGGCGAAGGCCGGGGCGATCCAGTGGTTTTCCACAGGCGCGAAGAACAGGCTTTGGACCAGCACGCTCAAGGCCAGCGCGAGTACCGGCACGCCCACCTGGAACGCCGCGAACAATGAGCGTCGCCGGGTACTGCGCCAACCCAGACGGTTGAGCAGGATCCGGGTTTCATTGTCCAGATTGACCGAGCGCTGGCCGATGCGGCTGCTGCCCAAGGCTTGCAGCCAATGCTCGACGCGTTCGGCGTTCGGCGATTTGCCATCCAGCCGTTGCGCCACCTGTCGGACCTGCCGCTGCTGCTTCAGCAATCCACTGATGAGCAGGATCCCGGCGGCCAAAAACAGCAGCGCGCTGATCAGCAAGGGGATCTTCATACGCTGCGCAACATGCGCCAGAGCGCAAGGCTGCCCACCAGCTGCAGGCCGAACGCCGTCGCGAGCATGATTCGCCCGGAATCGTCGTGCCACATGGCGAGCAAATAGTGAGGATTGGCCATCAGGAAATAGCCGGCCAGGCCAATAGGCAAACAGCCCAGTACCCACGCCGTGACGCGGGTTTCACCGGTCATGGCGCTGAGCTGGCGCGCAGCCTGTTCGCGTTCGCGGATCATCTTTATCAGGTTCTCCAGCAGCTCGCTGGCGTTGCCGCCGTAGCGATGGTTGACCTTCAAGCCGAGGGCAAACAAATGCAGTTCGTCTTTTTCATACAACCTGGCGAGGTCGGAAGCGGCGTCCGGCAAACTGACCCCCAATTGCACGTTGCGTTGCACCCGGCCCATGGCCTGTTTCAATGGATGTTCCGCAGTCTCGATGGCGCCCAGCACCGCATCCGCCAACGTTCGCCCGGACTTCAGGCTGCGCACCGAGTGATCGAGTAGCTGCGGCAGTTGTTCGATCATGCGTTTGAGCCGGCGCTGATAACGCCAACTGACATACAACCGCACCGCCAAGGGCGGCACCAGCAACAGCAGCAGGGCGCCGATCCAGCTGCCGACGGCAAAACCGAGCAGGATGCCAAACACCCAGAGTGTCAGCCACAGGCCGATGCGCTCGGTGGGGCGGCCGAGGCCTGCGCGTAAAAACGCCCGTTCCAGGCCGGTCCACGAGGATTTCTCGACCACTCGCTGCGGCTGCTCGTGGGCCAGTCGATCAAGGACCCGATCGGTCCCGGACTGGCGAATACCGCGATAGAACAAGCGCACCGACAACCCGAACAAACCCAGGCAGACGAGGATGAGCAGCAGCGGTTTGAGCATGCCGGGGCCTTCAATACGCGGAGGGAGAAAGCGCCGACTCGCGGCGCAGTTTGTCGCCAGCGGGGTTGACCGCCTCGCGCAGGAAACCGAACCCGCCGCGCCGGTCGAGACGGAACAGGGTGTTGGTGACGTAGACGTCGTCGCGGATGCCGATCACCTCCACCACTTCGCTGACACAGCGGCGGCCATCGGGCATGCGCGTCAACTGAATCACCACGTCCAGCGCCGCGCAGATCATTTGCCGCAGGGTCCGTTCGGCGATGGTGCGGCCGGTCAGGCCGACCAGCGTTTCCAGACGCAACAGCGCATCCTGGGCGTTGTTGGCGTGCACGGTGCTCATGGAACCGTCGTGGCCGGTATTCATCGCGGTGAGCACATCGACCACTTCGACGCCGCGAATCTCGCCGAGGATGATTCGGTCGGGACGCATCCGCAGGGCGTTGCGGATCAGGTCGCTGGCCTTCACTTCGCCGTGGCCCTCGGCATTCGGCGGCCGGGTTTCGAGGCGCACGACGTGCGGGTGGCCGAGTTGCAGTTCGGCCACGTCCTCGATGGTGACAAGCCGTTCGTGCGGGCTGATCAACTGGCTGAGGATGTTCAGCAACGTGGTTTTGCCGGTGCCGGTGCCACCGCTGATCAGGATGTTGCAGCGTTTGCCCACGGCCTCCTGAATGAACTCCAGGATCGCCTGATCGATGGTTTGCATCGCCATCAGGTCGGTGCTTTTGAGCATGTCTTTGCGGAATTTTCGAATCGACAGGCACGGGCCGTCGAGGGCGATCGGGGGAATGATCGCGTTGACCCGGCTGCCATCCGGCAAGCGCGCATCGACCATCGGCGATGACTCGTCCAAGCGTCGGCCGAGGGGGGCGAGGATCCGCTGCATCACGCGTTCGACGTGATGCGCGTCGATAAAACGCAGGTCGCTCTGATGCAGGACGCCGTCGCGTTCGACGAACACCCGATGCGGCCCGTTGACCAGGATTTCGCTGACCGCCGGATCGCGCAGCAGCACTTCCAACGGTCCGAAACCGGTGAGCTCATCGACGATTTCTTCGGCCAGACGCTCCATCTCATAGCGGGAAATCGCCAGGTGCAAACGGGCGATGTACTCGGCTACTTTGTCGATGACGAACTGCGACAACACTTGCCGCGAGCCTTCCAGCAGGTTTTTTCCCGACTCTTCAATGGCGTCGATGATGTAGCGGTGCAGCACCAGTTTGAGGCCTTCGTGGTCCGTGTTGCCAGTGGTGGTGCGCACCGGAGCGCCGAACAGTTTTTCGCCGTTCATGGCGTGCCCCTCAAGCGGGTGAACCAGCCCGCCTTGGGTTTCGTCAGGCCTTCGGAGCGCCTGGCCAGGCATTCGCCGAGGTTCCGCAGGCTTTGGGTCAGGCCTTCGCGGGGGGCCAGTTCAAACAGGGTGACGCCCTGGTTTTTGGCATTGAGGCGTACTTCCGGGCTGTAGGCGAGCGTTGCGATGACTTCCATGCCGAAGCTTTTACCCAGGGTTTCCGAGTCCGGCGGAACGTTGCGCAGGTAGCGGTCCACCAGCAGTCGGGCGTGATCGAGCTTCATGCCTTTTTCGCGCCAGAGGGTGAGCAGGGCCAGATTACGGCGGCAGTCGATCACGTTCTGGTCGGTGTACCAGATCAACTTGTCGCAATGGCTGACAAAGGTGCGCAAGGCTTCACTGTCGGACTGGCCGGTGAGGTTCACCACGATGTGCTGGAAGTGTTGGCGCAAGGCGCTGAGCAACATGTACAACTCGGCGGCGCTGGTGTGGTCCAGGGGCTCATCGTTATTGGCATAGGCGAGGATTCGCAGCCCGGCATCACAGCTGGTGAACGCGCTGTCGATCAGCGTCGCATCGAGGCGCCGCAAATGCCGCAGGGCATCGCCGAAGTGAAACGAGCTTTCCAGGCCGAGCAGTGCCAGGCTGTCGCCGCGTGGCAGGCCAAGGTCGAGCAACAGCGTTTGCTGCCCACTCTTCTGCACCACTTGCGCCATGTGGGTGGCAAGCAGTGCCCCGTCGGCGTTGCTCTGCACGCCGTAGAGCACGGTCAACCCGCCCAGTTGTGTATTCGGCGCCACCGACGGCATGCGTTTGCTCAGCCGGCGCACCAGGCCGGCGACCTCACTGGAGCGCGAGCCATACGCGACGAAATCCCGGGCACCGGCGCGCATCGCATTGAGTACCAGCTGATTGTCCATGCCGTCGCCCAGCGCGACGATCGCGAGCATCGGTTTGGCTTCCAGCGCACCTTCGATCAATGCGCTCTGGGCCACCACGTGTTCACGATCGAGGCCGACGAATACCAGGGTGGCGAAGGTCACGTCCACCAGCGCCAGCAACTCGTCGAGGCTGCCGCCACCGGCGCTGACCACCTGGCCCAATGGCGCGAGGGCGCCTTGCAGCCACTCAAGGTCGGTGCTGTTGCGTGTAATCGCGAGGAAGGTCTGACTCAGGCTTGGACTCTGGCTCATTGCGATAACCCGCTGCGTTTGTCGAAGTTGCCGTTTTCGAGGAAGTACAGGCGATACCAGTTCGGGTCGTAGTTGCGCAGTTTTTCCCCGGGCAACGAGGGCAACTGTGCGTTGGCGGCCAGCGGTTGCACCAGGTGCGGCGTGACAATCATCAGCAGTTCGCGTTCTTCGCGCTTGAGCTGAGAGTTGCGGAAGAACGCACCGAGAATCGGAATATCGCCCAGCCCGGGAAACTTGCTGACTTCGGACGCGTTGTGCGTGCTGATCAAACCGCTGATGACGAAACTCTCGCCGTCGGCCAGCGAGATGCTGGTGTCGGTGCGGCGAATGGTGAACGCCGGCACGGTGGTGCCGCCGATGGTCACGCCGTTGTTGTAATCCAGTTCGCTGACTTCCGGTGCCACTTTGAGGGCGATGCGGTCGTGGCTGACCACGGTCGGCGTGAGCGTCAGGCGGATACCGAACTCCTTGTATTCGATGGAGTAGCTGTTGCTGTTGGCGCTGGGCACGGGGATCGGGATTTCACCACCCGCGAGGAAACTCGCACTCTGTCCGCTGAGGGCCACCAGGCTTGGTCGCGCCAGGGTGTAGGCGAAGCCGCTGCCTTCCAGGGCGTTGACGATACCGAGGAATTTGCTGCTGCCACCGCCCCAGACAATGTTGAAGCTGTCGTTGAGCAAGGGAATGCTCGGCGCCGCGATACGTGGATCGATATTGAACAGCGGCACGACGCCCGGCGTGACGCCGGTGTTGGGTACCGTGCCAGGGGCGCCGAAGAGAAAGTTGTTCGAGGCCTTGCCGAAAATCGAGGTGCCGGCCTCTTTCAGTTTGGTCCGGCTGACTTCGACAAAGCGGATATCGGTCTGCACTTGCGACGGCAGCAACGGGTTATCGGACGGCAGTTGCGTGGCAGTGGTCATGGCCGCCGTGGCCCGCCCCTGAACGAACACCATGCTCTGGCGCGGTGCGCTGGCGCAGGCTGTCCAGACCATCAGGCTGGTGGCGCCGGGCGCCATACCAGTGAGCAAAAAGGCTTGGTTGCCATTGACACGCACGTCGGCGATTTTCGGATCGCCCACGGCCACTCGCGTGATCGCCACCGGGGCCTGCACCTCCTTTTGCAGCCCTTCTCCGACTTCCAGCACTGCCGGCAATGCCGCGAGTGCGGCGCAATTTCCAACGGCGGCGAACGTCGCCGTCAGCGGCAGTCCGCTTAACAAAGTGACCCAGAGCAGGCCTTGAAACATGGGCATGGAACGTCTGCGCATTTAGATGCGTCCTTGCACGATTCAGGGAGTTTGTTGCGTGATTTCGTTGCCGCGAATGACTTCCACACTCGACTTGCGCGGTGCTGCGACGATGCTGCTGGTGGTGATGGGCTTGGGCGCGGGCGTCATGGCCAATTGGTTGAACTGGATCAGCTCGCGGTTGGTGTCGGCGAGGTTGGCCGAAGCCTCGCTTTCGCCAGCCCAGTAACGGGCCAGGCGTTTCTCCTCGGCGCTGCGTACCGCCAGGCGCAACACCCCGGCCTGAGCCGCAAGCATCAGACGACTCAAGAGTGCTTCGGGAACGGCGAGCACCACCGTCCGCGCGCTGACGCGCGACTGTTCCTGCTTGAGCTTTTCTTCGCTGCTGTGCGCCGGGCTGGCGGGTTGGCCGTCGTTGGTCAGCCCCAACTGCTCGCCGACCGCGAGTACGCGCAGGGCCGGGACCACCAATTGAGCCGATGGCTGCGGGTTGTTGCTGTCCAGACGCAAAAACAGCAGCACATCTACATAATCCCCGGGCGTCAGTTGCCCTCCAGCATTGATAACTTCATCGACGGCCACGGCGAGGGCGCGCTCATCGGGGCGAATCATTCGCGCCAGTTTGCTGCCGGCCTCGAAGCTTTCGTCATTGAGCCAGGTGCCGGCGGCCAGGGCGCGCCAGGTCGTCTTTCCGATGGCTTGATCGATCCGGCTCAGGCTGCCGGCGGGGACGATGGCGAGTTTTTCCACGGCCACGTCGGCTGCGGTGATTTGCTCGAACGGCGCGAGGTCCCGCAGCAGTACTACCACCGGATGACGGGTGGGATCCTCGACGGAAGCAGGTGCCTGTGGGGTGGGATCGGACGAACCCCTGTCAACTTGCGCGACAGGTTCGGCAGTGGGTTGACGGCTTAGCGTCAGGCCCCAGTAACCGGCAATCATGGCGCCCACCAGCAGCACGCCGGCCAGGCCCAGGGTGACACGACTGTTCATAACGGCTCTCCCTTTCCTGCTGCTCAAACAACCTCGTCTTTTCCAACGAGACAACTTCTCAAACAGGCAGCTATGAACTTGAACTATTTCGCTATTTGACGGTAGCGCAGCTAGAGCGAAACGCCATTACTGCTTTGAAAATAACTGGCGAAGGGCGCAAAGCATGCGGTTTTTTTAACGTCAACGAAAGGGCTAGTACTTTAGTGATAATTCGTTTTTACAGTTGTTGGCAGGGGGAATGCCGACAATGCTGATGCTGGCATAGGGGAATCATGTTGCGACAGCGCAACACCCGCCGCCATCAAGGAGAAATGTCATGTCCTTCACCAAGCTCGCTCAGAAGATCAAATCCGAAATCGCTTTTTACAAAGGTTTGGCAAAAGACACTGAGGGGGCTTCAGGTATCGAGTACGCGATTGTTGCGGCGATGGTGGCTGTAGTCATTGCGGGGCTCAGTGCGGGAATGGGCACGACGATCACGACTATCTTTGGAAAAATCACCACGGCATTGGGTGGCACTCCGTAAGTTGCCGCAATTAAAAAATCCAACGTTAGCGATAGTTCATTCCAGGTGTTGCCTATGAACGCGCCCGCTGTTGCGCGCCAACAACTTCTGCTGGTCGATGACGAGGAAGATGCGTTGCTTGAACTGGCAGAGTTGCTGGAGGGCGAGGGTTTTGATTGCCTCACCGCCACGTCGGTCAAGCTCGCGCTGCACCACCTGACTCGTCACCCCGATATCGCGTTGGTCATCACTGATCTGCGGATGCCGGAGGAGAGCGGCATGTCGTTGATCAAGCGGTTGCGCGAGCACACGTCGCGTCAGCATTTGCCGGTGATTGTGACGTCGGGGCATGCGGACATGGAGGACGTCAGTGACATGTTGCGCTTGCAGGTGCTCGACCTGTATCGCAAGCCGATTTATCACGTGCGGTTGCTGGAGACGTTGAACACTCTGTTTCCGCAACCACGGCTGAATCTGGCGAGTCCTTAGCAATCCCCCCAACACCATCGGACCCTGTCGGCGCTGCGGAGTGACGCTTCGACTTGCCAGCGATGACGTCCTGAAGTCCCAATCGCTCAGCCTTTGCGGTTTCTGCAGGGGCGGGGTGCCCGGCCTACAACTGATAACTGAAACTGATGCTGTACCTCGGCTTGCGATTGAACGTATCCAGCGCCTCATCCGACATCGGCTTGGCCGCTTCAAGCGCGATGTTGTAGTACTTCGCGTCGCCAAATCGCAATCCGACCGCCGCCGAGGACAGGTTGTTGCCCTTGATCGGCAACTCGTTGAACCAGGTCCTGGCGCGATCCATCACCACATAAGGTTGCAGCACCCTGACCCAATTGCCGTCGCGGTTGAAGCTGTAGTTCAGCTCATACGCCACGCCCCAACCCTTGTCGCCCGAGGCCTGGTCATCGGGGTAGCCGCGGCCGAAGTTCTGTCCGCCGAAAACCGCGCGTTCACTTTCGGGCAAGGTGTCGTCGCTCCAGTACAGCGCGGCCGAAATCACTCCCTGCCAGTTGTCGAAAAACTTGTCGCTCTGCACCCCTGAGAACCGCAAGCGAAAGAAGTCCAGGTCTAGCTCAGGGTTGTTGGTTTTTGCTCCCATGCCGTCGATGCCCTGATACAGCCCGCCGCTGAGAATGCGCAGTTGTTTTTCATCGGCCTTGCGCCAGTCGCTTTCGAAGGCGAGGGCGCGAATGTCGGTGCGTTCCTCAAGGGTCAGCGGGAAGCCGACGACCTGATAACGCGTCTTGTCGTTGACCGCGTACAACCGCGCACCAGCGCCGAGCAGCTCGTTGGGCGAAGCAATGAACGGGTGACTGAAGCCAATGGAGTAGCGATCGTTTTCCCGGTGCGGTTTGAGTTCGATGCCGTTGTCCAGTTGCACGTTGGTGCCCGGGTCGGCGCGGTAACGCGAGGCGGACAAGGCCAGCTGCGTGCCTTCTGCGTTGAGGAACTGGTTGTAGTCCAGGCGGTAATAATGCTCATCGTCGTCCCCGGGTGGAAACAGTCCGCTGAGGCTCAGTTGTTCACCCATGGCCGTCTGCGAGTTGCTGCTCGCGCCGAGCAAGGCCTGGGTGCCGTTGCGGTTGTCCTCGGTCGCACTCAGTGAGCTGGTAAACGGCTTGCGACTGGCCTGGGCAACGAGGTAAGCCGCGCCGTCGGTGGTGCCCGGCGGCGGCACTTGTGCCTGCAAGGTCACGCCGGGAATGCGGCTCATCAGCGTGGTGTAGCGCTCGAAAGTCTTGCGCGTCAGGGGGCGCTCGGTTTGCAGTTTGGCCACCAGTTTGTCGAGCAGACCCTTGACCCGCCCGACGTCGCCCTGCAACCGGTAATCCTTGATGTAACCCTCCACCAGCACCACGCGCACCACGCCATTGTCGAACGACTGTTGAGGCAGAAACGCGTAGGACAGTAGATACCCGTCCTGTTGATAGCGACGCGTGATGCTGCGGGTGGCTTCGATCAGATCGGCGAGGCTGGTTTCGTGGCCGAGCAACGGCTGGAAGAGCGTTGCCAGTTCGCCGAGCGGGTAAATCGTCCCGCCTTCGATCTGCACGGTTTTGAGGGTGACTTTGGTACCCATCATCAACGGTTGGCCCTGGGTCGCTCCGGGCTCCGGCACTTGCAGCGGCGCAGAGGTCGGGCGGTAGGCGTCGGCGGGGAGGTTCGGGACAGGGAGGTTGCGAATGGTTTCGTTGCTGTTGAGAAAACTCGGAAGGGTGTCTGCAAAGGTACAGGTACTGACGGTGAGCAACAGCAAAGACGCAACGCGCATAGGACACTCCCTGTTCAATTCGCTACATCATTTGGATCTTCGTGTTCCAAAGAAAGGGCGGAAGACTCATGCGAATCTTCCGCCTCCAACCAAGCGTAGGCGCTGTAGGTAAGGCCGTCGAATCGGCCAGGTGCAATTCAGCGTTTGTTGCCGCCCAGGCCACCGAGGAGTCCGCCCAGACCACCGCCGGTCCCGCCATTGGCCAACCCGCCAACGCCGGTGACGGTATTGCCCAAGGAGGTGACAGTGTTACCCAGTGCCGCAGTGACCGGGTTGGCATTGCTGGCGACAATCGCGCCGCCGAGGTTGGCGACCGCGCCGCCGGCCTGGCCGGTCAGACCCGCGATCGGACTGCCGAGGCCGGTGGCGGCGCCGACGTTTTGGGTGAGGCCGGTGACGGCGCTGGTCACCGGGTTGAGCGCTGTGCCGATGTTGCCACCGACGCTGGCCTGTGCGGCGGTCGGGCCGAGATTGGCGACACCGCTGCCGCCCAGGCCGCCGCCTACAGTGGCGACCAGATTGCCGCCGGCAACAGCGTTTTTGCCAGCCGTGCCGACCACCCCGTTACTGGCGCCCAGGCCCTGGCCGAGATTGACCACCGCGCCGCCGACGGTTTCCAGCAGGCCGTTGCCACCCAGACCACCGCCGCTGCCGGTGCCTGAATCCTTGCCGTTGGACACCAGGCCACCAGCCTTGCCAACCGCGGTGCCGGTGTCGCTCAGGGCGTTGCCGAGGGTGTCGGTCACTGGATTGCCATTGCCGGCATCGGCGACGTTGTCACCCACGCCATCGACGGTATCGCCGACTTTCTTGATCACGCCTTTGAGCGGATCGCCCAGGCCGGTGGCGTCGCCCACTTTGTCCGTGGTGTTCTCGACCAGGGCAATCACCGGCACCAGTTTGCTTCCGACTTCCTTGGTCACCGAACCCAAAGGACCTGTGGTGGTTGCGGTGCTCAAGGTGTCGCCGAGCATGGTGACTCTCTCGCCGACGCCATCGAGCACTGGCGCGACTTTGGTGACCACGCCGCCCACCAGCGGGACGCTGCTGGTCGCGGTGGCGAGCTTGCCGCTGACATCGGAGACACCGTTGCCGACATCCTGTACCACGCCGCCCACCGAGGCGGCCGTGACGCCAAGGCCATTCGGGTCGGTGGCCAGTTTGCCAATGCCGTTGCCCAAGCCGTCACCCAGTGTGGTGACCACATTGCCGGCGGTGTTGGCGACGCTTTGAACCACGCCACCCACCACGGGAACTGAACTCAGGGAATTGCCGAGCTGCCCGACGCCATCGCCGAGGCCGCTGACGGTTGTGCCGACATCCTGTACCAGTGTGGTGGTCACCAGCGGCGAGACAGTCGGCGTGGTCGGGCCACCACCGCCTGTACCTCCACCGGTGCCGCCGCCCGTACCGCCACCACTTGCGCCACCGGCGCCCGTCGTGTTCGTGCTGTCAGGGGACGAGCCGTCGGAGCTGCTGTGATGACCACCGCCGCCGCTGCTGCATCCGGTCAGGCCGAGAGAGAGGACAAGCGCCAATGCTGTTGCCGAATTACACCAAACGTGAGTGTTCATGAGTGAGATTCCTTGCACCTGTAACAACGTCGTTGTTTTCGATAGCTCGCCGGTTCTGTCGTCGGCAATGCCTTCGTCCGTTGTCCACATAACAATCGCAAAGGCTCTGAATCACCATTCTCCAGTTGGTATTAACCCCTTATATACGGGCGTGCGGGTGCCGCCTAAGGACTAATACCTTGGGAGAAGTGTCAAAGAAAAATCCGTTTTAAATCAATGGGGCAGTTTTAGGGGGGAGGGTTGGAGGCAGCAGAAAAACTTAAGTTATATATACACAATTAACCAGGTATCCATCCCGAGTCACTGACCCGACGCGATCCTGTGGGAGCTGGCTTGCCAGCGATGGCGGCCTGAAAATCAACGCACATCCGAAGGTCTCATCGCTGGCAAGCCAGCGCCTGCAGGTTATGTGTGGGGTTCGAATCTGCTGTCAGGCAACCGGTCGCCATTGCCCGACCATGTGCTCCAGCTCCGCCGCGCCTACCAATTGGAAATCGCCGCTGGCCCCCGCTGTGCTGGCGAGCAGAGTCACCTCGCTGGGCAGGCGTACCGGCTTGCGAAACTGCACGGCAATCTCGACGTTGGCGATCGGTAAGTGATCGCTCAGCGCCGCGAGTGTCCGCGCCTTGTTCCACAACCCATGGGCAATGGCTGTCGGGAAACCGAACAGTTTGGCGCTCATTGCACTCAGGTGAATCGGGTTGTAGTCCCCGGACACTTTGGCGTATTGCCAGCCAATGTCTGCCGGCGCTTTCCAGCGGGTGACTTCAGTCAGCGGCAACGTCGAAGTCAGCACATCCTCGACCGGCTCGCCTTCCAGTTTGACCCCGCGACAGAGCATCCGGCTTTGCGCTTCCCACAACGGCCCGAGCTGATCATCGAGCGTGGTCAGCAGGTCGAACGTCGCCCCCTTGGCATGGGGTTGCAGGTTCTGCACCTGCACGCTGACCCGCGCACGGTTGACGCCGCCCATGGGCCGCAGGACGCGAATGCGGTTGCTCAGATGAATCAACCCCAGCAGCGGGAAGGGGAAATCCTTGGCAGTCAGCCGTTGCATCTGCAACGCAAACGCCAGGATGTGGGGATACGTCGGCGGCAACAAACCATTGTCGGCAAACCCGCAGACGTTGCGATAAGCCGCCAGGCGTTTCGGATCGACATCGACCCAGCAACGCAAACCCGAATCGGGCAGCGTCGTGCCGGTGATCTTGCGGCGCGTCGCGGCCTGCACGTACAACCCTGGCAGGCTCGGTTCGCGGTTGAGTGTGTGCCAATCAGTGATCATCGCTAAGCCCCCAAAACACTTTGTCCACAGACCCGCAGCGCTTGTCCGGTGAACGCGCCTGTGCCCGGTTGTGCCAGCCAGGCCACCGCTTCGGCAACGTCTTGCGGCAGGCCGCCCTGGCCCAGCGAACTCATGCGTCGGCCGGCTTCACGCAGGCCGAACGGAATGTGCGCAGTCATTTGCGTCTCGATGAACCCCGGCGCCACCGCGTTGATGCTGATGCCGCGCGCGTTGAGCAGCGGCGCCCAGGCCTGGGCCAGACCGATCAAACCCGCCTTGCTCGCCGCGTAATTGGTTTGCCCTCGATTGCCGGCGATGCCGCTGATGGACGCCAGCAAAATCACCCGGCCGTTGTCGCGCAAGGTGCCACTGTCGAGCAATGCCTTGGTCAACACTTGCGGGGCATTGAGGTTGACCGCGAGCACGGCGTCCCAGAATTCCGGGGTCATATTGGCCAGGGTTTTATCGCGGGTGATACCGGCGTTGTGCACCACGATGTCGACGCCGTCAGGTAACTGTTCGATCAACTGCGTGGCGGCATCTTCGGCGCAGATGTCCAGTGTGATGCTGCGTCCGCCGAGGCGTGCGGCGAGGGCGTCCAGATCGGTTTTCGCCGCAGGCACGTCGAGCAGGATCACTTCGGCGCCGTCACGGGCCAGGGTTTCGGCAATCGATGCACCGATGCCGCGCGCGGCGCCGGTGACCAGCGCCTTGAGCCCCGACAACGGACGCGTCCAGTCCGTCACCGGCGTGGCGCAGGGGGTCAGACCAATCACTTGCCCGGAGACGAACGCACTTTTTGGCGAAAGGAAAAACCGCAGCGGGCCTTCCAGTTGATCCTCGGCACCTTCGCCGACGTGAATCAGTTGCAAGGTGCCGCCACTGCGCAGTTCCTTGGCCAGCGAACGACTGAAACCTTCCAGTGCACGCTGAGCGCTGGCCGCAAACGGATCGCTCAACGTCTGCGGCGCGCGCCCGAGAATGACCAGGTGCGCAGAGTCGTCGAGGTTTTTCATCAGTGGCTGGAAGAACTCGCGCAGCTGTTTGAGCTGGTCGGTGTGCACCAGATGACTGGCGTCGAACACCACTGCCTTTAGCTTCGGGCCGTGACCGGGAATCCACGCGGTGGCGATCGAAGGCTCGCTGCCGTAGCTGTAAATCGCATCGGTCAGGCGGTTGGCGAAAGCGCTGACGTTCTGTGCCAGCGGCCCGCCGCCGATCAACAGCGCCCCTTCGACAGGACGCAGTCGGCCCGCCTGCCAGCGTTCCAGCCGAACCGGCGCCGGCAGACCCAAGGCCCCGACCAGACGATGGCCGATGGATGAATTGACGAAGTCGATATAGCGGTCAGACATGGAACGCGCTCCAGCAGCTGGGGTTCAAAGTGTGGACCACGAATGGCAATCAGTCGTTCGATCCACGAGATAAGGCCTACGCTTGGACATTGCAGATTGGTTTTATCCCGGGATTTTGTGGCGATCCCTGTAGGGGTTTAGCGCACATTTGGATTTTCATCAGGAGCTTTTCATGACTCAGCTGCGTCGCGTCGCGATCATCGGCGGTAACCGGATTCCCTTCGCCCGCTCCAACGGGCCGTACGCCACCGCGAGTAACCAGGCGATGCTCACCGCCGCACTCGAAGGCCTGATCGAGCGTTTCAACCTGCACGGTTTGCGCATGGGCGAAGTGGCGGCGGGCGCAGTGCTCAAGCATTCCCGGGACTTCAACCTGACCCGCGAATGCGTGCTTGGCTCACGGCTGTCGCCGACCACGCCGGCCTATGACATTCAGCAAGCGTGCGGCACCGGTCTGGAAGCGGCGTTGCTGGTGGCCAATAAAATCGCTCTGGGCCAGATTGAGTGCGGCATTGCCGGTGGCGTCGACACCACGTCCGACGCGCCGATCGGCATCAACGAAGGGCTGCGCAAAATCCTCCTGCAAGCTAACCGTGCCAAGACCACTGGCGACAAACTGAAAACCTTTTTGCAACTGCGGCCTGGGCATCTCATTCCGGAGTTTCCGCGCAACGGCGAGCCGCGCACTGGACTGTCTATGGGCGATCATTGCGAGTTGATGGCGCAGACCTGGAGCATTCCGCGCGCCGAGCAGGATCAACTGGCGCTGGAAAGTCATCAGAAAATGGCAGCGTCGTATACCGAAGGCTGGCACAACGACCTGATGACGCCGTTTCTCGGTCTGACCCGCGACAACAACCTGCGCCCGGACCTGACCCTGGAAAAACTCGCCTCGCTCAAACCCGCCTTCGAGAAAGGCGCCAAAGGCACGCTGACCGCCGGTAACTCGACGCCGCTCACCGACGGCGCGTCGCTGGTGCTGCTGGGCAGTGAAGAATGGGCGAAGGAGCGCGGCTTGCCGATCCTCGCGTATTTGCGCGATGGCGAGGCGGCGGCGGTGGATTTTGTCAACGGTGCCGAAGGGCTGTTGATGGCGCCGGTGTACGCGGTGCCGCGTTTGCTGGCGCGCAATGGCCTGACCTTGCAGGACTTCGATTACTACGAAATCCACGAAGCCTTCGCCGCGCAAGTACTCTGCACCTTGAAGGCCTGGGAAGATCCCGAGTACTGTAAAACCCGCCTCGGCCTCGATGCGCCACTGGGCTCCATCGACCGCAGCCGGCTCAACGTCAAAGGCAGTTCGCTGGCGGCGGGGCATCCGTTTGCCGCCACTGGCGGACGTATTGTGGCGAGCCTGGCGAAGTTGCTCGACGCTGCAGGCAAGGGGCGAGGGCTGATCTCGATTTGTGCGGCGGGTGGGCAAGGCGTCACCGCAATCGTTGAGCGTTGAATCAAGACCTGTGGGAGCGAGCCTGCTCGCGATGGCTGCGGCACATTCAACATTAATGTCGTCTGACAGTCCGCCATCGCGAGCAGGCTCGCTCCCACAGGGGATCAGCGGTGTTGAATGCGGGAGTGGCTTGGCCTAACGTCGACTCTTTAGCAACCTTGCGACACAAGGCTCATCAATGCCGACTAACGGACAACTCTCCCTCGAACGAACAATTCCCGCACTGACCGTGCTGCCGCGCCCACTGTATGCGCGGGCGGAAAGCCTGAACGCCGGTTCGTGGACGTCGTCTCACCGCCACGACTGGGTGCAGTTTTCCTACGCGATCAGCGGCGTTCTCGGTGTGCACACTGCCGAGGGCAGTTTCTTTGCGCCGCCGCAGTGGGGGATCTGGATTCCGGCGGATGTCGAGCATCAGGTCGTGACCTCGATGCGCGCCGAGATGCGCAGCCTTTATGTGCGTCGTGAGGATTGCCAATGGGCGGACGACCGGTGTCGGGTGCTGGAGGTGACGCCGCTGGCCCGGGAGTTGATCAAGAGTTTTTGCCTGCTGCCCGTGGAATATCCACAGGGCGACAGCCCGCAAGCGCGGCTGGTGAGTGTGTTGCTGGACCAGTTGGCGAATCTGCCCGAAGTCGGTTTCTCGCTGCCGTTGCCGCGCCATGAGCGCTTGCTGGGCCTGTGCAACGAGCTGATCGAAAGTCCGGAGCGCAACGTGACCTTGCAGGAGTGGGCGCAGCGACTGGGCACGTCGGAGAAAACCCTGATGCGCTTGTTCCAGCGTGAAACCGGGCTGAGTTTTCGCAGCTGGCGGCAACGGATGCGGCTACTGTCATCGTTGAGTTTGCTGGAGGAGGGGGACAGCGTGACGAATGCCGCGTTGTCGTGTGGATATGACTCGACATCGGCGTTTATTGCGGCATTCAAAGGGTTGTTCGGGTTTACGCCGGGAGAATTGTTCAGGCAGTGACGGCCTCATCGCGGGCAAGCCCGCTCCCACAAGGACAGCGCAAAACTCTGTGGGAGCGGGCTTGCCCGCGATTGACGCGACGCGATGCTGGATCAGGTTTTGAAACGGCGAACCAACCCGTCCAGCTCATTCGACAACCCGGCCAGGCTCTGCGAATCAAGCCGCGCCGAGTTCGCCAGTTCGGCCACCAACTGTGCATCGCCATGAATCTGGCTGATGTGCCGGTTAATGTCTTCGGCCACCTGATGCTGCTGTTCAGCGGCCGTGGCGATCTGGGTGTTCATGTCGCGGATCACGTCCACCGATTCACGAATCAGCCCGAAGCTGCTGCGCGCCTCGCCGATGCGGGTCACCGACTGTTGCGACACTTCCAGGCTTGCGTGCATTTGCTGAGTCACCTGGCTGGTGCGCTTGGCGAGGTTGCCGAGCAGACCGTCGATTTCCGCCGTGGAGTCGGCCGTGCGTTTGGCCAGTGCCCGCACTTCGTCCGCCACCACCGCAAAACCGCGACCTTGTTCACCGGCCCGCGCCGCCTCGATAGCGGCGTTCAGCGCCAGCAGGTTGGTCTGTTCGGCGATTGAACGGATAGTCCCGAGAATCGATTGGATGTCATTGCTGTCGCGCTCAAGTTGTTGCATCGACTGCGCCGATTGTTCGATTTCCTGGCTCAGGCGATCAACGCTGGTCACGGCTGCATCAATCTGTTGCTGACCTTCGCGCGCCTGGCGCTGGCCACTGTCGGCCGACTCAGCCGCCTGGCTGCACGAGCGTGCGACTTCGTTGGCGGTGGCGACCATTTCGTGGAACGCGGTGGACACCATGTCCACGGCTTCACGCTGACGTCCGGCCGCTTCGGCCATGTCGCTGGAGACCTGGGTCGAGCTCTTGGAGGTGGCGAGGATTTTGGTCGCGGCGCCGCCGATGCTTTGAATCAGGTTGCGAATCGCGGTCAGGAACTGGTTGAACCAGTTGGCCAGTTGCGCGGTTTCGTCGCTGCCACGGATTTGCAGGTTTTTGGTCAGGTCGCCTTCACCCTGGGCGATACCTTCCAGGCCATCGGCCACGCTGCGGATCGGACGCACGATGACGCTGGCGAAACTGGCGCCGACGATGGCGAAGACCACGGCCAGCACGGCGGCGATGATTGCGATCAACCAGGTCAGTTGGGTCGCGGTGCTCATCACATCGCTTTGCTTGATCAGGCCGATGAAGGTCCAGCCCAGTTGCTCGGACGGCCAGACGTTGGCCATGTAGCGCTCGCCATTGAGTTCGACTTCGACCAGGCCTTTGCCGGCCTTGGCCAGTTGCGCATAACCCTCGCCGAGGCTGCCCAGGGCCTTGAAGTTGTTTTCCGGTTGTTTCGGATCGACCAGGACGGTGCCGGAGTTTTCCAGCAACATCAGGTAGCCCGTTTCGCCGAGCTTGATCTGTTTGACCAGTTCGGTGAGTTGTTTGAGCGAAACGTCGATGCTGACCACGCCGCCGTTGGTGCCCAGCTTGTTGTCGATGGTGCGTACGGTGCTGACGTAGGACGTATCATTTTCGGCCCAGTAATAGGCCTCGGTACGGAACGGCTTGCCCGGTTTGGCCTGGGCCGCCTTGTACCACGGCCGCTGGCGCGGGTCGTAGTTGGCCAGCTTGGCATCGTCCGGCCACGACACGTAACCGCCGGCCGCTGTGCCGAGGATCGCGTAGGCGTAGGACGGATGGGCGTTGCCCAGGTCTTGCAGGAAACCGAAGACTTTTTTGTCCATCTCGCCTTGGGGAATGCTGGCGGCGTTGGCATTCATGTAGGTCTTGAGGCTGTCGTCGGAGTTTGTGATCAGCGGTTGCTTGGCCAGGTATTCGACGTTCTGGCTGATGCCGTCGAAGAACAGTTGCATGGCGTTGCTGACCTGACGGATCTCGCGACCGCTGTTGTCGACGAATTCGTCCTTGGCATCACTGCGCAAGTTCAGCACAACGAGGGTGGCAACCAGTACCACGGGCAAGCAGGCAATGATTGCAAACGCCCACGTCAACTTCTGTTTGATGTTCATCCGCGCTCCAGATTTTCTTGTAGGCCCACGCAGTGCAGATGACTCGCGGAATTATTGGCAGCCGTAAACGTACTTTTTGAACCCGATCCCTTGGGCGCGTCATCGTTTTTTGTCGGAACGATCGTCGGACAATTCACTTTGTTACTGATGACTTCGGCTGCTGAAGGCGGAAATTTAGGGCTATTGAAAAAAATCCTGCGGTGGATAGAGATCGGTATGTCGGATTCTGTCGTAAATCCCCTCGCATCCCTTCTCCAACAAGTGCTGCCGGCTCGGCTATGATCCTTGTCGGTCGATGGGCATCGGCGGGTTTGCCGGTTTTTTTCGGCACATTGTGTGCATCCGCTACGTTCATAGGTCGGCAACCCCTCCCCCGAATGAGTGGATTGCCGTATAACGAATGACTTTCGCGTGTTTGGTAATAAAGGACCCACAATAAAAGCTGATGAAGACTCCAAAACGCATTGAACCCCTGATCGAGGACGGTCTGGTCGACGAGGTGCTGCGCCCACTCATGAGTGGTAAAGAAGCAGCTGTTTATGTGGTGCGCTGTGGCAACGAGTTACGTTGCGCGAAGGTCTACAAGGAGGCGAATAAACGCAGTTTCCGTCAGGCGGCCGAGTATCAGGAAGGTCGCAAGGTACGCAACAGCCGTCAGGCTCGGGCGATGGCCAAGGGCTCCAAGTTCGGCAAGAAAGAAACCGAGGACGCCTGGCAGAACGCCGAAGTGGCGGCGCTGTTCCGTCTGGCCGGCGCGGGTGTGCGGGTTCCTAAGCCTTACGACTTCCTTGAAGGCGTGCTGTTGATGGAGCTGGTCGCCGACGAGTACGGCGATGCCGCGCCGCGTCTGAACGACGTGGTGCTGGAGCCGGACCAGGCGCGCGAATATCACGCGTTCCTGATCTCGCAGATCGTGCTGATGTTGTGTACCGGTCTGGTGCACGGTGACCTGTCCGAGTTCAACGTCCTGTTGACGCCGACCGGCCCGGTCATCATCGACTTGCCGCAAGCGGTCGACGCGGCGGGCAACAACCACGCGTTCAGCATGCTGGAGCGTGACGTGGGCAACATGGCCTCCTACTTCGGGCGGTTTGCCCCGGAGTTGAAAAAGACCAAGTACGCCAAGGAAATGTGGGCGTTGTACGAAGCCGGCACCTTGCACCCGGCCAGTGTCTTGACCGGCGAGTTCGACGAGCCGGAAGAGTTGGCCGACGTCGGCGGGGTCATACGCGAAATCGAGGCGGCACGCCTGGATGAAGAACGCAAACAAGCGGTCCGCGCGGCAGATGATGCGCCGCCCGGCAAAACCGAAGAACCGCCTCCACCCTGGATGCAGTGATCGGTTGAAAAGAAACCCGGCTTCGGCCGGGTTTTTTATGGGGGCACTGTTTTGAAACCGCGTCGCCTGCATCGCGGGCAAGCCACGCTCCCACAGGTCATGTGTCGTCCATTGAATGAGCGGCTGACACTCAACTTGTGGGAGCGTGCGGTGCGGCGATCCGACTTGCCCGCGATGGCGTCAGGCCAGACAATCCACAACGCCATACACCCCACACTCAAGGATTGAATGTGAACACCTCCACCCGCAACGCCCAGTTGATCATCGCCGCCCGTTTGGTCTCGGACTTCGGCGCGTTCCTCAACATGGTCGCCCTGGCCACCTATGTCTACCTGCTCAGCAACAGCGCCATGAGCGTCGGCATCTTCCTCGCCAGTCGCGTGGGTGGCGGGATTGTCGCCAGTCTGATCGGCACGAGGTTTTATCGCCGCTGGGCCGGGCGTCTGCCATTGATCGCTTTTGACCTGCTGCGCGCCGGGCTGCTGGGATTGCTGCTGGTGCTGCCCGTCAGCCAACAAGCGCTTTTTCTGCCGGTGATCGCTTTTGGCCTGGGCTTGGGCAATTCAATGTTCGCCATCGGCCTCAACAGCCAGTTGCCGCACTTGATAGATGGCGAGCACTTGCTCAAGACCAACGCCTGGATCACCTCCGCGTCGTCGGCGGCGATGGTCGGCGGAAGTCTGGTGGCCGGTCTGTTGGTGGCGGCGTTTGGCTTTGAAACGGTCTTCGCGCTGAACGTGGTCACTTATCTGCTGGCCGCGTTGTTCATCCTGCCGCTGCGGTTTGCCGGATCGCCTCCCGGTGCGCAGCCCGATGATGGACGAGGCGAATGGTCAGCCCTGCGCCAGGGGCTGCGCACTGCGCCGGTGGTGGCGGCCATGCTCGCGGTCACCATGGCCGACACCTTGGGCAGCGCCGCGCACAACGTCGGCTTGCCGATTGTTTCAAAGCTGCTGACTCCGGAATCGGCGAGCACCACCCTGGGCCTGATGCTGGCGGTATGGGCCGTTGGCAAGCTCATCGGCGCGCGGATCGCCAGCCGCTTGAAAGGCTCGGGCAACGTCAACCTGGAGCGGCGGTTTTTCTTCGGTGTGTTGCTGATGTCCTGCGGCTTCATCCTGATGTTTCAGCAACAGACCCTCTACGGTTTGTTGCTGTTCTCGCTGCCAGCAGGGTTGGGCGACGGTTTCTCTGAGGTCGGTCTGATGTCACGTCTGCAGCGTGAACCGGACCATCTGCGCCTGCCGATTTTCAGCTTCCTGACCTTGCTGCAAATGACTGGCTTCGGCATCGGTATGCTGATCGCCGCGCCCTTCTATTCATGGTGGACGCCCGGCGCCGTGGTGCTGTTGTTCCACGGCATTCCTCTCACCACGTTGCTGGTGGTGAAGGTGCTCGCGATCAGGGGCGAGCGGGTACGGCGCAGCAACCCGACTCAAGATTTTTGAGGATCGGGCAGTCCGGACGGTGATCGCCGTGGCAGTGCTCGACCAGGTCCTGCAGGGTGTCGCGCAACTGACCGAGTTCGAGGATTTTCTGGTTGAGCTCGTCGATGTGCTGACGAGCCAAAGCCTTCACGTCAGCGCTGGCGCGCTGACGGTCCTGCCAGAGGGTCAGCAGCTTGCCGACCTCTTCCAGGGAGAACCCCAAGTCCCGCGAACGCTTGATAAAGGCCAGCGTGTGCAAGTCGTCAGCGCCGTAAACCCGGTAACCGCTGTCGGTACGATGGGCCTCCTTGAGCAAACCGATGGACTCGTAATAACGGATCATCTTCGCGCTCAGTCCACTTTGGCGGGCTGCTTGGCCGATGTTCATCGGTTGTCCTCCAGATCCTTGGGTTTCCAGGTTTTCAACAGTAGCGCATTGCTCACCACGCTGACGCTCGACAATGCCATCGCCGCGCCGGCCAGCACCGGGTTGAGGAAACCGAACGCGGCCAACGGAATGCCGATCAGGTTATAGACGAAGGCCCAGAACAGGTTCTGACGAATCTTCGCGTAGGTCTTGCGGCTGATCTCCAGCGCCGCCGGCACCAGACGTGGATCGCCGCGCATCAGGGTGATGCCCGCCGCGTGCATGGCGACGTCGGTGCCGCCGCCCATGGCAATGCCGATGTCGGCGGCGGCCAGGGCCGGGGCGTCGTTGATGCCGTCACCGACCATCGCCACCACGCCGGTTTTTTTCAATTCGGCGACGGTGGCGGCTTTGTCGGCCGGCAGCACTTCGGCGTGCACGTCGGTGATGCCTAATGCCTCGGCGACCACTTTGGCGCTGCCGCGATTATCGCCGGTCAGCAAGTGGCTGCTGATGTGGCGGGCGCTGAGTTGTTGCACCGCTTGCAGCGCACCGGGTTTGAGCGTGTCACCGAAGGCGAACAGACCCAACACGGTCGGTTCGGGGCTTTGCTCGATCAGCCAGGACAGGGTCCGGCCTTCGGTTTCCCATGCGGTTGCCGCGTCGGCCAATGGGCCCACGCTCAACCCGCTTTCTTCCAGCAAACGACGATTGCCCAGCGCCAGGCGCCGACCGTCGAGGTTGCCGGCAATGCCGCGCCCGGTCAGGGATTGGCTGTCGCTGACATCGGCCACGGTCAATCCGCGTTCGGCACAGGCATCCAGAACGGCCTTGGCCAAGGGGTGTTCACTGCCGCGTTGCAGGGCGCCGGCCATTTGCAGCAGGGCGGCTTCGTCACCGTCGATGGCGTTCAGATGAGCGATGCGCGGTGCGCCCGAAGTCAGCGTGCCGGTCTTGTCGAAGACCACCGCGCTGACTTCATGGGCACGTTCCAGTGCTTCGGCGTCCTTGATCAAAATCCCGTGGCGCGCAGCCACACCGGTGCCGGCCATGATCGCCGTTGGCGTGGCCAGCCCGAGGGCGCAAGGGCAGGCGATCACCAATACCGCGACGGCATTGATCAGCGCGGTTTCCATCGGCGCGCCGTACAGCCACCAACCGATCAGGGTCGCCAGTGCAATCAGCAGCACCGTCGGCACAAACACCTGGCTGACTTTATCCACCAGTTTCTGAATCGGTGCTTTCGCCGCTTGCGCGTCTTCGACCAGACGGATGATGCGGGCGAGCACGGTTTCTGCCCCCAATGCCTGGGTGCGAACCAACAGGCGACCTTCACCGTTGATGGCGCCGCCGGTGACTTTGTCGCCGGGTTGTTTCGGCACCGGCAGGCTTTCGCCGCTGATCAGCGCTTCGTCGGCGTGGCTCTGGCCTTCGACCACTTCGCCGTCCACCGGAAAGCGTTCGCCGGGTTTCACCAGCACCAGATCATTCAGGCGCAAGGCGCTGATGGCCACGTCCTGCTCGTGACCGTCGATGACTTGAATCGCCCGCTCCGGGCGCAAGGCTTCGAGGGCGCGAATGGCGCTGGCGGTCTGGCGTTTGGCGCGGCTTTCGAGGTATTTGCCCAGCAGCACCAGGGCGATCACGACCGCAGAGGCTTCGAAGTACAGGTGCGGCATACGCCCGGCGGCGGTGGCCCATTCGTAGAGGCTCAAGCCATAGCCGGCGCTGGTGCCGAGGGCGACCAGCAAGTCCATGTTGCCGGCGCCGGCGCGCAGCGCTTTCCAGGCGGCCACATAAAAGCGTGCGCCGAAGATGAATTGCACTGGCGTTGCCAACGCGAATTGCACCCACGCCGGGAGCATCCAGTGCACGCCGAACGGTTGCAGCAGCATCGGCAATACCAGCGGCAAGGCGAGGGCGATCGCCATGATCAACACCCAGCGTTCGCGGTGCAGGCGCTGTTGTTGAGTGTCGGTTGTCGGGTGTTCGACTTCCCAGACGCTGGCGTGGTAGCCAGCCTTGGTCACTGCGCTGATCAGGGTTTGCGGATCGATCTGCCCGAGCAGTTCGAGGTGGGCGCGTTCGTTGGCCAGGTTGACGCTGACGCTTTTGACGCCGGGCACTTTGGCCAGCGCTCGCTCGACCCGACCGACGCAGGACGCACAGGTCATGCCGTCGATGCTCAATTCCAGACTCTGCTGCGGCACGCTGTAACCGGCCTGCTGCACCGCGTCGATCAACGCCGGCAAGCGGTCGCTGGGCGCTTGAACCCGCGCCTGCTCGGTGGCCAGGTTGACGCTGACGGCGCTGGTGCCGATGACTTTGCTCAAGGCACGCTCGACGCGCCCGGCGCAACTGGCGCAGGTCATGCCGGCAATCGGCAAATCAAACGTGGTGGATTCGGACATCGGTCGCACTCCCTGTAGTAGATGCCTACAGGATCAACCTTGCCATGCTGGCAAGGTCAAGCGCCATGATTCAGATCAACGCTGTGCTTTTATAGGAGCCGCCGGGCGGCGTTCCTGCAAAAGGACGGGGAGATCAGTAATCGAGGGCTGTCGGCTTCAGATACATCCCTTCCTGCGTCATCGCAATCCGGAACTTCAACACATCCCCGGCCTTGAGCGTGATGTTCTGCGAGCCCGGCGCCAGCAAGCCTGGGTTGCAGCCCGGCGCCTGACCCGGCAGCAGCTTCAGACGCAGGGAAACATTGCCCGGCGGCAGGTTGAACGAGGTGCTTTGTTCCTGAAACAACCGCGCCGACAGTTGATCCTGGAGGTACACGCCGATTTCGCAGTTGGTTGATACTTCCAGGCGCTCGCGGGAAATGATCAGCACACCGTAATCCTCCCCGGCAGCATTGACCGAGGGTACGGCGGCAAAAAGGCTGAGGAAGCCAAACAGGCTGAGAGCTGACCAGCGCATGGCTGAATCTCCTGAGATCGAGTCATTGATGCACGCAGCTTGGCCGAGCGCGGCGCCGATTGCCAGCCCGGCAGATCACTTCAGAACTTGACCTTGCCATGGTGGCAAGCTCAAGACTGCTCGCAACCTCACTAAAGGAGTCATTCCATGCAAGTGTTCAACGTTCAAGGCATGTCCTGCGGTCACTGCGTCAAAGCCATCACTCAAGCGCTGCAAGCCAAGGATCCTGCGGCCAGCGTGCGGATCGACCTGGCGGCAAAGGAAGTTGGCGTCGAAAGTACGTTGACCGTGGATCAGGTGATCGCCGCGATCAGCGAAGAAGGCTACGAAGTGAAAGTCGCTTAAGGCCAAACGCAAAAACCTGTGGGAGCGAGCTTGCTCGCGATAGCGGTTTGACAGTCACCGAAATGTTGAATGTTGCATCGCTATCGCGAGCAAGCTCGCTCCCACAGTTTCTGAGTTTTAACTGACAGGTATCAGCTGTCCGTGGTTTTTTAATTGTTAGCGAGCTATCGGAATGTTCAAGGCGTCGACGCGCGGCTAAACTACGGGGCCGCCGACCTCAGTCCCACTGGATGCCCGATGAACTTCCGTACCATTTTGATACTTGGCGCCCTGAGCGCTTTTGGCCCCCTGGCGATTGATTTCTATCTGCCCGCGTTCCCGGCCATGGCGCTGGCGTTCGGCACCGACGAACAACACGTTCAACTGACACTGGCGGCGTATTTCCTCGGTTTGTCCATCGGTCAGTTGATGTACGGCCCGGTGGCGGATCGTTTTGGCCGACGCATTCCGTTGCTGACGGGTGTCGGTCTGTTCACCGTTGCTTCCCTGGCGTGCGCCTATGCGCCGAATCTGGAGTGGCTGCTCGGTGCGCGGTTCGTCCAGGCGCTGGGCGGTTGTGCGGGGATGGTGATTTCACGGGCGATCGTCAGTGACAAATGCGATGCGGTGGGTTCGGCGAAAGTCTTTTCACAGCTGATGCTGGTCATGGGCCTGGCGCCGATTCTCGCGCCGATGCTCGGCGGGTTGCTGGTCAATACCACGGGCTGGCAGTCGATCTTCCTCGTGCTGACCGGTTTCAGTGCAATGGCGGCAGTGGCCGTGGCGCTCGGCTTGCCGGAAAGCATGCCCGCGCATGTGCCACGCCAACCACTGTCGGGCGCGCTGCGGCAGTACGGTCGCCTGTTGTCGGATCCTGTATACCTCGGCCATGCCCTGACGGGTGGTATCGCCATCGCCGGCATGTTTGCCTACATCGCCGGCTCGCCGTTTGTCTTCATCAAACTCTACGGCGTGCCGGCCGAGCACTTCGGCTGGTTGTTCGGCACCAATGCGGCGGGGTTCATTCTGGTCGCGCAGGTCAACGCACGGCTACTGGCCAAGCGTGGCCCGGCATTCCTGCTGGCGCGCACCGTGTGGATCTACCTTGCAGCGGGTCTGGCGTTGTTTGCGGTCAGCTCGCTGCACACCGAGCAGTTGTGGCCGTTGCTGATTCCGCTGTTTATCTGCATCGCCAGCCTCGGTTGCATCCTGCCCAACGCCTCGGCTTGCGCCATGAACGGGCAGGGCGCGCGTGCCGGCAGTGCGTCGGCGATGCTCGGTTGCCTGCAATTCAGCGTCGCCGCCGGGGCCGCGTCGCTGGTGGGGATTTTGTACGACGGCAGCGCCATGCCGATGGCCATGGTCATCAGCCTGTGCGGAATTCTGGTGGTGAGCATAGCGATGCTCACCCGGCGTTTGCAAAATGCCCGGGCGTTGGCACAAGCCCAGGTGTGAGGAAGGTCTCAGCCGGCAGCGCGCTGCTGCTGGGCGGGAATCTGATGAGGGGCGAGCAATCGTGCTTCGAGGGTTCGAGTGAAAGCGCGCGCTTCGGCTTCGCTACGGAACGTCACCGCGTGTTGGTCCAGGCGGACCTGCCACTGGGATTTTGCCAATTCTTTTATCAGGATCTTCATTACTGACCTCCTCGGTTAAAAGATTGCATCGCAGAGTTCACGATTGTAGACCCGAATACGATCGAAATTATGACAAGGGTCAACCTTCTGACTGACGGTGTCGTCCATTCGGACGACACTTGTATCAATCTGTCTCAGAAGCCTTCGAGGACAATCTTGCCCTTGGACTTGCCGCTCTCCAGCAGCTCATGCGCACGCCGCAAATTTGCTGCATTGATCGTTCCGAAGTGCTCGCCCACCGTGGTTTTCAACGTCCCGGCATCGATCAGCGCGGCCACGCGGTTGAGCAAGTTGTGTTGCTCGATCATGTCCGCGGTTTCGAACAGCGAGCGGGTATACATGAACTCCCAGTGCAGCGACAGGCTCTTGCGCTTGAGCTTGGTCACGTCCAGCGCCTTCGGGTCATCGATCAGCGCCAGTTTGCCCTGCGGCGCCAATGCTTCGACCAATTGATCCAGATGCTGATCGGTCTGGGTCAGGCTGGCGACGTGGGTCACCGAGTTCACGCCCTCGCGTTTGAGCGCTTCGCTCAGCGGTTGGCTGTGATCGATCACCAGATCAGCGCCCAGTTCACGCACCCAGCTCTGGGTTTGCGCACGGGACGCGGTGCCGATGACTTTCAGCCCGGTGAGCTGGCTGGCCAGTTGCGTAAGGATTGAACCGACACCGCCGGCCGCCGCGACGATCAGCAAACTCTGGCCTTCATCAGTATTGCCTTCGCGCACTTGCAGGCGTTCGAACAACAATTCCCAGGCGGTGATCGCCGTCAAAGGCAGCGCGGCGGCTTCGGCGAAACCGAGGGTTTTCGGCATATGGCCGACGATCCGCTCGTCCACCACGTGCAACTCGCTATTGCCGCCGGCGCGGGCAATGGAGCCGGCGTAGAACACCTTGTCGCCAGCCTTGAACAATGTCACTTCACTGCCGACCGACTTGACCACACCGGCCACGTCCCAGCCCAGCACTTTGGCTGCGCCGCCTTCAGGCTGCACGTTCTGGCGGACTTTGGTGTCCACCGGGTTGACCGAGATGGCTTTGACTTCCACCAACAGATCGCGCGGTCCGGCGACCGGTTCTGGCAGTTCGATGTCTTGCAGGGCGTTGGCGTCGCTGATCGGCAACGAGGTGTAATAGGCAATGGCTTTCATCAGGGATTTCCGAACAGTAATAGAAGAAGGGGTCAAGCCACGGAGCGCAGGCGCTTGAGTTCGAAGTGCTCGAGAAAGTCGCCGGCCTTGGCGCGAAAGTCTTGAATGTGCGCGCTCGCGTCATGGGCCTGCAGCGCTTCGTCGCTGCTCCACTGCTCGATCATGTAGAAGGCGAGTGGATTGGCCAGGTCCTGATGCAGGTCGTATTGGCCGCAACCGGCTTCGGCGCGGGTCGGCTCCAGCAGTGCGCGCAGGTGCTGTTCGAGGGCGTCCTGCTGACCGGTTTTGGCGATCAGGGTGGCAATGGCGGTAAATGGCTGGGACATGTTCGACTCCGATGACGGGCTGATTTCGATGGGGTGGATGATTGGCTATTTCTCTGCAAGATAAAACCCGCTAAAAGAGCAGTCTCTTTCAATTTTTTTTTGATAATCGAGGCTTGAGATGCTGCGTTTCGATGACTTGCAGTTGTTTGTCCGGGCCGCGGACCTCGGCAGTCTGTCGGCGGCGGCGCGGGGAATGGACATGTCGGCGGCGGTCGCCAGTGCGGCGTTGAAGCGCATCGAACAGCAACTCGGCGCGCGGTTGCTCGCCCGTTCTACCCGCAGCCTGCGCCTTACCGCCGAGGGCGAAGGGTTTCTCGAATACGCCCGGGCCGCCCTGAGCAACCTCGACGAGGGCCGCCGTTTGCTGGCCAGCGGTCAGGACCAGGTCAGTGGCGTGTTGCAGCTGTCGGCGCCATCGGATTTCGGTCGCAACCTGTTGCTGCCGTGGCTGGACGAGTTCCAGCGTGAGCACCCGAAACTCACGGTGCGCCTGCTGCTGGGCGACCGCATCGCCGACCTGTTCCGCCAGCCGGTGGACATTGCCCTGCGCTACGGCGAACCGGAAGACTCCAGCCTGGTGGCGCTGCCCATCGCCCCAAATAATCGCCGCGTGCTGTGTGCCGCCCCGAGCTACCTGGCCCAACACGGCGAGCCGCGGCAACTGGAGCAACTGGCGCAGCACAACTGTCTGCTATTCATGCTCGGCAGCCGGGTTCACGACCACTGGAGTTTTCACGACGGCAAACGCGAGGTCAGTCTGACCGTCAGCGGTGACCGTTTCAGTGACGATGCCGATGTGGTGCGCCTATGGGCCGTGGCGGGCGCCGGAATCGCCTATAAATCCTGGCTGGATGTCGCCGCCGATGTGTTGGCCGGTCGCTTGAAAGTGCTGATGCCGGAGCTGCTCTGTGAGCGCGCACCGCTGAATTTGCTGTGCGCCCATCGCGCACAATTGAGTAAGCCGGTGAACCTTTTACGGGAAATGCTCGCCAGCCGATGCGCCGGTTTAAGTAGTCAATTTCCGATGTTGGCGGTGACTGATCATTAGTCGCAGGCAAATAGCGAAATTTCACTCAGGAACTATCACCATCAAGGGATTTCAGAGGGCAGGAACCGACGGTTAACGCGCTTATACTAGCGCTCGCCTCAGGTTCGCACGGTCGATCTCGCCAGGGTGAGCCCGCGTTTGAGTCGGCCTGGCCGGCGGTCGATCGCCGAGCCTTTGCACAATGCGCAAGGCAATGGCTTGTGTGAGTGGATGGCTTTGCCCGGTTTGTCGCGGTTTCCGCGTCTTGGCCGACGACACATTACTGGTCAAGATGTCTCTGAGCAGTAGACGAAACGATTCAACAGGGAGTGAATACATGGAACATGCACCTTGCATCAGCCAGATCGCCACGTTGCTGGCTGACCCAAAGCGCAGCGCAATGATGTGGGCCTTGATGGACGGCTCAGCGCGACAAACCGAAGAGCTGGCCTTGCTGGCCGGCCTGTCACCATCTTCGGCCAGTGCACACCTGGGGCGTTTGTCCGCCGGAGGTCTGTTGAAAGTCGAAACCCGGGGCCGCAAGCGGTTTTTCCGCTTGGCCGCGCCCGAGGTCGGCGCTGCGATAGAAGCACTGGCCAGTGCGACAATTGCCAGCGCACCCCGAGACATCCCGGACGTATTAAAACGCACCGCACCTCTCTCCAAACCTCAGGCGGCACCTTCATCGTTGTTGCGCGCGCGACTCTGCGACGATCATTTGGGGGGCACGTTGGCCGCCGATCTTTACCAGCGTTTGCTGGATACCGGCTGGATCGAACAGTTCGAGCAACGGGTGTCGATCACTCACAAGGGCGCCACTCAGTTGGCCAAACGCGGTGTGTTTGTCCAGGCGCTGGCGCACAGCCCCCGCCGAGCCGCTTGCGCCTGTCCCGACTGGAGCGAAAGACGTCCGCACATGGGCGGTTCGCTGGGCGCGGCGTTGCTGCAATTGTTCATGCAATCCGGCTGGCTGAGCTTGCCGAACGATTCGCGAGCCTTGCACGTGACGGCGACGGGGCAGCGTGAAATCCATCGGTTCGCCAAGGAGACCGAGCTGGAAATGGCGTTGTAGACGCCTCGGGAGCGACGTCTGGAATCTCGGGCGTCGTTCAGAGCTGTGGCCATGTCGCATCCAGCAATAACCCTCAGCGGCTATCGCGCACACTCGATCCAGGGACTTTCGGATTGGGGGATGTGGCATGGAAACACGCGGCTTCAGCGCGGCAGAACGTTTGGAACGGCTGCCTGTCAGTGGTTATCACCGGATCATTTTCATCATCATTGCCCTGGCGTTTTTCTTCGACTCCATGGACCTGGCGATGATGACCTTCCTGCTCGGCTCGATCAAAACCGAGTTCGGCCTCAGCACGGCGCAGGCGGGGTTGCTGGCCAGTTCGAGTTTCTTCGGCATGGTGCTGGGCGCGTCGCTGTCCGGCATGCTCGCCGACCGTTTCGGTCGCAAACCGGTGTTCCAGTGGAGCATCGTGTTGTGGGGCATCGCCAGTTATCTGTGCTCCACGGCACAGAACGTCGAAACACTGACCTTGTTCCGCATCCTCCTGGGGATCGGCATGGGTATGGAGTTTCCCATCGCGCAATCGATGCTGTCCGAGCTGATACCCGCCAAACGACGCGGGCGTTACATCGCGTTGATGGACGGTTTCTGGCCGCTCGGGTTCGTCGCGGCCGGGGTACTGTCGTACTTCCTGTTGCCGGTGATCGGCTGGCGGGACATCTTCCTGGTCCTGGCAGTGCCGGCGGTGTTCGTCCTGGCGATTCGCTTTTTCATTCCCGAGTCACCGCGCTGGCTGGAACAGGCCGGGCGGCATGAGGCGGCAGACAAGGTGTTGCTGGGCATCGAAGAGCGGGTCCGGTCCTCGCTGGGTCAATCGGATTTGCCTGAGCCTGTGCGCCTGCCGCATGTGACGAGTACGCCGGGCACTTTCTTTTCGGCTTTGCAGCAGATCTGGTCGCCGCTGTATCGCCAGCGCACGATGATGATCTGGAGCGTCTGGTTCTTTGCCTTGCTGGGTTTCTACGGCCTGACGTCGTGGCTCAGCGCGCTGTTGCAACAGTCGGGTTTTGCCGTGACGCAATCGGTGTATTACACGGTGCTGATTTCCCTCGGCGGGATCCCCGGTTTCCTTATGGCGGCGTGGCTGGTGGAGCGTTGGGGGCGTAAACCGGTATGCGTGGTGACGCTGCTGGGCGGCGGGGTGATGGCGTTTCTTTACGGTCAGAGCGCCGTGTTTGGCGGCAATGTCGGCTTGCTGATTACCTCGGGGCTGTTGATGCAGTTCTTCCTGTTCGGCATGTGGGCGGTGCTCTACACCTACACGCCGGAGTTATACCCGACGTCGGCGCGGGCCACGGGTTCGGGGTTCGCCTCGGCGATTGGACGCGTGGGTTCGTTGCTCGGGCCGTTGGTGACCGGGCTTGTGTTTCCGATGACCGGGCAGGGCGGCGTGTTCGCGCTGGGGGCGATGTGCTTTGCGATTGCGGCGGGAGTGGTGTGGGTGTTCGGGATGGAGACGCGGGGCAAGACACTGGAGGAGTTGACTGAATCTTCTGTCATCGGCTGAACGCATAACCTGTGGGAGCGGGCTTGCCCGCGATCGCGGTGTATCAGGGGCCAACGATCTTGACTGGCACTCCGTCATCGCGGGCAAACCCGCTCCCACAGGGGTTATGCGGTGAGGCTTACGGTTTTACCAGCCGCGCATCCAGGCTGTTCTGCGCCAGACGCTTCGCCTGATCCTGGGTCATGCCCAGATCGGTGTACAGCGCATGGAAGTTCTCGGTCACATACCCGCCGAAGTACGCCGGGTCATCCGAGTTCACGGTGACTTTCACGCCGCGTTCAAGCATGTCGAGAATGTTGTGCTGGGACATGTGATCGAACACGCAGAGCTTGGTGTTCGACAACGGGCACACGGTCAACGGGATCTGCTCGTCGATGATCCGCTGCATCAGGCGCTCGTCTTCGATGGCGCGCACGCCATGGTCGATGCGCTGGATTTTCAGCAGGTCGAGGGCCTCCCAGATGTACTCGGGCGGGCCTTCTTCACCGGCGTGGGCGACGGTCAGGAAGCCTTCGTGACGGGCGCGATCAAACACACGCTGGAACTTGCTCGGCGGGTGACCCATTTCCGAACTGTCCAGGCCGACGGCCACAAACGCATCACGGAACGGCAGCGCCTGGTCGAGGGTTTTCTCGGCTTCTTCTTCGCTCAAGTGGCGCAGGAAACTCAGGATCAAACCGCTGGTGATGCCCAATTGCTGCTCGCCATCCTTCAGCGCCGCGGCGATGCCGTTGAGCACCACTTCGAACGGGATGCCACGGTCGGTATGGGTTTGCGGGTCGAAGAACGGTTCGGTGTGAATCACGTTCTGCGCCTTGCAACGCAACAGGTAGGCCCAGGTCAAGTCGTAGAAATCCTGCGAAGTGCGCAGCACATCGGCGCCCTGGTAATACAGGTCGAGAAACTCTTGCAGGTTGTTGAAGGCGTACGCCTTGCGCAGGGTTTCGACATCGCTCCACGGCAGGGCGATCTTGTTGCGTTCGGCCAGGGCGAACAGCAACTCGGGCTCCAGTGAACCCTCCAGGTGCAAGTGCAGTTCTGCCTTGGGCAGGGCGTTCAGCCAATCGTACATTGTCGACATCTCATCAGGTGCAATGCCGGCATTCTACAGATGCTGACTGCAATAATTGGTAAAACCTGACCAAGCGGTTCATCAGCCAGCGCCCTGTTCCCGCCGGTAAGCGTAGGTATCGGCGAAGCGCGAGAGCAGGAATTCGGCGCAGGTGGTGGCCGGGTATTTCGCCGGGTGCGACTCATCCTGACAACCGGGCAGGCATTCGATGCGCGTGTCGGGATGCGGCTCGGCGAAGAACGGCATTGAGTAACGGTCCACCCCTAACGGGCTGATCACCCGGTGCGGGGTCGACAGATAACGGTCGTTGCTCCAGCGCGCCATCATGTCGCCGAGGTTGACCACGAACGTGCCCTCGATGGGCGGTGCGTCGATCCAGTCGCCTTTGACATTGCGCACTTGCAGGCCACCGGCCGCGTCTTGGTACAGCAGGGTGATGCAGCCGTAATCTGTGTGGGCACCGGCACCTTGCTGATCTGCCGAGCTGGCGTTGTGACGTGGCGGGTAGTGGATCATCCGCAGCACGCTGACCGGCTCATGGAAACGCCTATCAAAGAAGTCGCGATCGATGTTCAGCGCCATCGTCATTGCGCGCAACAGGGTTTGGGCCAGCGCCTGCATGTCGACGTAGTGCTGCTCCATCAGTGCTTGCCAACCGGGTATCGAGGGATGACGGTTGGGGCCGCGCAGCGGTTTTTCCGCGAGGACTTCCGGGTGATCGGCCGGCAAGTGC
This sequence comes from Pseudomonas sp. 300, assembly GCF_055803035.1. Lineage (NCBI taxonomy): Bacteria > Pseudomonadati > Pseudomonadota > Gammaproteobacteria > Pseudomonadales > Pseudomonadaceae > Pseudomonas > Pseudomonas sp. 300. The sequence goes on from NZ_JAVLRV010000001.1 coordinate 749,355, forward strand.
AGACCCATGTCGAAGGTTTCTTTGAGGTCGCTGGGTTTGCTCGGGTCGAGCTGTTCGGTGGCGATGGCGCCGTAGCCGCGATGGTGACGGGTCTGGGTGATGTCGATGGTGAGTTTTTCGGCAGCAGGCAGGGCGAAGAAACGGGTGGCGTGATCGAGCACGGCGTCGATGCGTGCGGCGCTGATCGGGTGACCCTTGATGTAGAAAAAGCCCCACTCGCGGCAGGCGCGGTCGATGTGCGTGGCGACGGTTTGCCAGGCGGTTTGGTCATCGCTGTAGAGCGGGCCGATGTCGATGATGGGAAGGCTGTTCATGCGATTGTCCTTAGGAGTACGCAGATCTGGAATACACCGGAGCACCTGTGGGAGCGGGCTTGCCCGCGA
>NZ_JAVLRV010000001.1:749792-765180 GCF_055803035.1 Pseudomonas sp. 300
TTCAACGTAGTAATTCATCGAGGCCAGTTCCGCGTTGCTCGCCGTCGCGCCCGCCGCAATTTTCTCGACGCCGGCCTGATCCTTGATCGGCCCGGTAAACGGATGCAGCGCACCGCTCTTGATGTCCGCGATGATCTGTTCGGCCTCGGCTTTCACCGGCGCCGGTACCAGATCGCTGATCGGCAGTTCAACCGTGCCTTCCTTCAAACCGCCCCAGTAGTCCTGCGATTTCCACGCATGGTCGATTACGCTTTGGGTCGCCTGAATATAGTGCGGTGCCCAATCGTTGACGATCGAGGTCAACACCGCTTTCGGCCCGAAGTGTGCCATGTCCGAAGCGTAGCCCACGGCATACACGCCGCGACGTTCGGCAGCCTGAATCGGCGCCGGGCTGTCGGTGTGCTGGAACACCACGTCCACGCCTTGATCGATCAGTGCGTTGGCGGCGTCGGCTTCCTTGCCCGGATCGAACCAGGAATTGACCCACACCACTTTGATCTCAGTGCCGGGGTTGTATTTGTTCAGGGCCAGTTGAATGGCGTTGATGTCGCGGATCACTTCCGGGATCGGGAACGAGGCGACATAACCGATCTTTTTGGTCTTGGTCATTTTTGCTGCGAGGAAGCCACCGACGTAGCGACCTTCATAGGTGCGCGCAAGGTAGGTGCCAAGGTTCTTGTCCTGTTTGTAGCCGGTGGCGTGTTCAAAGGTCACTTTGGGAAACTGCTTCGCGACTTTCAGGGTCGGGTTCATATAGCCGAAGGACGTGGTGAAAATCAGGTCGTAGTTGTCCTTGGCCATGTTGCGGATCACCCGTTCGGCGTCGGCACCTTCGGCAACGTTTTCCACGTAGTGGGTGGTGATCTGTGGGCCGAGTTTTTCCGCCAGCGCCTTGCGCCCCTGTTCATGCTGATAGGTCCAGCCGTGGTCGCCAATCGGGCCAATGTAGACGAAGCCGACTTTCAGCGGGTCGGCGGCGCTGGCGGTCAGGCTGACGCTCAGACCGAGGGTTGCGGCGACGGCGCACAGCAGCTTAAACGGACGTTTATGCATGAATTCCCACTCCATTTTGTTTTGAGGTTGGAGGGGGTAATGCAAATTGCTGACCAACAGGACAACAAAATGTGAGGTTTGAGGTTTTGTGGGGATTGGGAGGGCGCCATCGCCGGCAAGCCGGCTCCTACAGGGACGCGGTGATCGGCTTTTGCAGGAACCCGTTTGCTGGCGATGACGCACGGCGGTGCGCCGCTGAATCTTCCTGCTTGCCCGTGGTGCGCTAAGGTGTAACGAAACGTTAGCGCCGCCCCGCAGTCAGTAGCTCATCGCACTGATTTCGCTCCACTCGGTAAAAGGCCCGCAATGCTCACACTCCTCAAGCAAGAAAAATTTCTGCTGCTGGCCCTGATCGCCGCGTTCATCGCCTATCCGCTGGAGCCATGGATGCTGCACAGCGGCCAGCCCATTGCGTTGACCGCCGGCCTGGCCTTGATCGCGTTCATCGTCGCCGCGTCCATGCGCGTCGCCCATCACGCCGAACTGCTGGCGGAAAAGGTCGGCGACCCTTACGGCACGATGATCCTGACCCTGGCAGCGGTGCTGGTCGAAGTGGTGATCCTGGCGATCATGATGAGCAACGAAGCATCACCGACGCTGGTGCGCGACACGATCTATTCGGCGGTGATGCTCGACATCAATGGCATCCTTGGCCTCGCCGCGTTGATGGGTGGAATCAAGCACGGCGAGCAGTCTTACAACGATGACTCGGCGCGCAGCTACAGCGTGATGATCCTCACCGCCATGGGCGTTTCCATGGTGGTTCCGGAGTTCATTCCCGAGGCGAACTGGAAGGTGTATTCGGCGTTCACCATTGGCGCGATGGTCGTGCTCTACACCCTGTTCCTGCGCATGCAGGTCGGGCCGCACAGCTATTTTTTCAGCTACAGCTACCCGGAAAAACGCCGCAGGAAAGTCTCGGAGGAAGAGCCGGAACCGGTCAATCTTGCCTTGAGTATCGGCACGTTGGTGTTTGGCGTGGTGGTGATCGGCGCCTTGGCCGAGGTGATGTCGAAAACCCTCGCCCTGGGGCTGGAAGGGACGGGGGCACCGCCGGTGATCACGGCGATTCTGGTGGCAGGGATTTCCGCTGCCCCAGAGATTCTGACCGCGTTGCGCGCCGCGTTGGCCAACCGCATGCAATCGGTGGTCAACATCGCCATGGGGGCATCGTTGTCGACGGTGATCCTCACGGTGCCGGTGATGGAAGCGATGGCGCTCTACACCGGCCAGCCGTTTCAGATGGCGATGACGCCGGTGCAGACGGTGATGATTTTCCTCACCTTGATCGTCAGCGCGATCAATCTCAACGATGGCGAAACCAATGCCATCGAAGGCATGACCCATTTTGTGTTGTTTGCGACGTTCATCATGTTGTCGCTGCTGGGCCTTTAACTGCATCGCAGGCAAGCCCCCACAAGGTCAACGAAGAACCTGGGGGAGCGGGCTTGCCCGCGATTGCGTCTGATCAGACGCCGCTGATCAACTGTCGGGCCGCCTGGCTGTGATCGGCGATCAGGCCTTTGATATCCAACCCTTCAACCTGACCATCAATCACTCGCCACTTGCCCCCCACCATGACCCGATCCGCCCGATCCGCACCACACAACAACAACGCTGAAACCGGATCATGGCTACCGGAAAAACGCAGCTCATCCAGCTTGAACAACGCCAGATCCGCCTGCTTGCCCACCGCCAGTTCACCGATGTCGGTACGCCCGAGCAAACTCGCCGAGCCCTTGGTCGCCCACCCCAACACCAATTCCGGGGTGATCTTCTCGGCGCCATAACGCAGTCGCTGGATGTAAAGCGCCTGGCGGGTTTCGAGCATCATGTTTGACGCATCGTTGGACGCCGAGCCATCCACGCCCAAGCCCAGCAACGCGCCGGCGGCGGTCAGCTCCAGGGTCGGGCAGATGCCGGACGCGAGGCGCATGTTCGAGCTCGGGCAATGGCAAATGCCGGTCCCGGCCGCGCCGAGGCGGGCGATTTCATCCGGGTTGAAGTGGATGCCGTGGGCCAGCCAGGTGCGCGGGCCGAGCCAGCCGACGCTGTCCAGATAATCGACGGTGCGCAGGCCAAAGCGTTGCAGGCAGAAGTCTTCTTCGTCGAGGGTCTCCGCCAGGTGTGTGTGCAAGCGTACGTCGAGACTGTTCGCCAGTTCAGCGCTGGCGGACATGATTTGCGGGGTCACCGAAAACGGTGAGCACGGCGCGAGGGCGATCTGGATTTGCGCGCCATCGCCACGCTCGTGGTACTCGGCGATCAGACGCTGACTGTCCTCGAGGATCACTTCGCCTTCCTGCACGGTCTGCTGCGGCGGCAGGCCGCCGTCCTTTTCGCCGAGGCTCATGGAACCACGGGTCAGCATGGCGCGCATGCCCAGGTCGCGGACGCTTTCGACTTGTACGTCGATCGCATTTTCCAGGCCTTTCGGGAACAGATAATGGTGATCGGCGGCGGTGGTGCAGCCGGACAGCAGGAGCTCGGCCAGCGCGACTTTTGTGGCAAGGGCGAGCTTTTCAGGGGTGAGGCGTGCCCAGACCGGGTACAGGGTTTTCAGCCACGGGAACAACGGCTGATTGACCACCGGCGCCCAGGCGCGGGTCAGGGTTTGATAGAAGTGGTGATGCGTGTTGATCAGCCCCGGCAGGATCACATGTTCACGAGCATCGAACACGTGTCCACAGGGCGCGGACGGTTGCTGGCCGGCAGCGAGGACTTCGACGATCAAGCCGTCTTGCAGCACCAGGCCGCCACGGGCATCGAGGCCATTGGCAGTGAAGATCGCGAGGGGGGTTTTTAACCAGGTACGGGTCGCAGGCATGTTGGCCGGCTCCTCTGAAAGTTGGGTTCAGGTTAGCCAGCTCAGTGATTACCCTGTCTGCTGATCCAGGGTCGCCGCGAGGGACGAGGTGCGGAGTTTCAAACAAAATCGGGTTGCGGGCAAGCCCAACCCGACAGGACGGTCAATAACCTGTAGGAGCCAGTAAGCCGGCTCCTACAGGACATAGCTCTTACCAGGGAATGGTTTCGCCCTTGTAATTGACGAAGTGATGCCCGCCCTTGCCGGTGTAAGCATTCACCTGATCCACCAAACCACGCGTGCTGGTTTCCACATCCAGGTCGGCACCTTCACCGCCCATGTCGGTCTTCACCCAGCCCGGATGCAGCGACAACACGGTCAGTTTCTGATCGCCCAATTGCGTCACAAAACTGTTGGTCATCGAGTTCAATGCCGCCTTGCTCGCCTTGTACAACGCCAGTTCCGGCGCGTCCGGCATGGTCACGCTGCCGAGCACCGAACTCATGAACGCCAGCACCCCGCTGTCCGGGCGAATCTGCCCGACAAAACGCTGTGCCAGGTTGATCGGCGCCACCGCATTGGTGAAGAACAACTGACCGACTTCCGCCAGCGTTGCGCCGCCCGGTGTCTGCACGTCAGGTCCTTTGACCCCGGCATTCACGAACAGCAGATCAAACACTTCGCCCTTGAGCTGCTGACTCAAGGCAATGACGGCCTGCTGATCATCCATGTCGAGTTTTTCGATCCGCACCTTGCCCAGTGCCTGCAAGGCGTCGGCGTTCTGCGGATTGCGCACGGTGGCGGTGACTTGCCAGCCGTCGGCCAGCAGGGTTTTCACCAGCCCGAGGCCCAAGCCCCGGGAGGCGCCGATGATGAGTGCGGTTTTTGCCGTAGACATGAGTGGCTTCCTTGGTAAGTGAGGATCACGGATTCAATGGACAACGCTGCCCGAGCCGTTGTTGCAACTCGCTGCGCAATGCGCCGAGTTCGTCCATGCGGGTTTCGATCAGTTTGAGTTTGTCTTGCAGCAATTGCGTGACGGCGCTGTCCGGATCGGGCGACTTCCACAACGCGGCGACGCTGTTGCCGATCTCGCCGAGGGTAAAGCCCAGCCGTTGAGCGGTCTTGATGTAGAGCACCAGTTGCACCATGTCATCTGGATATTCGCGGTACCCGTTGGCGCTGCGTTGGGCCGCGATCAATCCGCGCTGCTCGTAGAAGCGCAGCGTGTCGCGGCTGACGGCGCTGGCCCGGGCTAGTTCACCGATGCGCATTCTGAGGTCTCGAGAGGGCTTGACCCTGGAGCATACTCCAGGCTTTAGCCTTGTTGCTCCCTGATTTTTTGGAGCAAGACAGATGTGGACTTCAGCGCAATATCGACGTTTGGTGCGCGGCAGCGCCTGGTATGACTTGATCGTGACGGCCGCGTTTGCCACGCCATGGAGTTTTGTGGCGTTGCATGGGGTACTGACGAGTGTCAGCCAGGCCTTGGATTTGCCCGGTGAACTGCCGGCGTTTGAGCCGATGCACATGCTGATGGCGAACCTGTTGGGATCGATTGTCTGTGTGTGGTCGGTGCTGCGGATTCGGGATCCGCAGCAGGTTTATGGACGGTATGACGCAGCCGGCAGATTTCTGTTTTCGGCTTGGCAGCTCTATGCCTTGCTCCATGGCGCCAGTTCGCTGTTGGTGCTTTTCCTAGTCTTTGAATTGGCGTGGGGCGTTGCTCAGGTGTTGCCTGTTCGGGCCTCATCGCGAGCAGGCTCGCTCCTACAGGGGAGTGCGGTCTAATGTGGGACCGAGCCTGCTCGGGATGAGGCCGGGCCGGTCAACCCTAATGCCCGCCCTGCCACGGCTGCCCCAACGACACCGGCGCATACAACCGTGTGCGCACGGCGTCCCGCGACAACAGCACCAGCACCACAATCGTCGCGACATACGGCAGCATCGCCAGCAGACTCGACGGAATCGCCAGCCCCAACCCCTGCGCCACCAGGTGCAGGATGCTGGCGAGCCCGAACAGGTACGCCCCCAGAAGCAACCGCCACACCCGCCAACTGGCAAACACCACCAGCGCCAGGGCAATCCAGCCGCGACCGGCGCTCATGTTTTCCGCCCACATCGGCGTGTAGGCCAGCGACAGGTACGCCCCGGCCAATCCCGCCATCGCACCACCGAACAGCACCGCCAGCGTGCGCACGCCCAGCACTGGCAAGCCCATCGCACTGGCCGCATCGGGGTTTTCGCCGACGGCCTGAATGATCAGCCCGACACGACTTTTCACAATCACCCCCGCCACCAGCGCAAACAACGCGAACGACAGGTACACCAGCAGATCCTGCGCAAACAGCATCCGCCCGATCAGCGGGATCTCGCTCAACCAGGGGATCGCTACCGGTTCAAAACCTGCCAGCGGTTTACCGACCCACGTCGCGCCGACAAACGTCGACAGGCCCACCCCGAAGATCGTCAGCGCCAACCCGGTGGCCACCTGATTGGCGTTGAACACCAGCGCCACCAACGCAAACAGTGACGACAGCAACATCCCGGCGAGCATCGCCAGCAACACGCCAAGCCACAGGTTGCCGCTGTTCAACGCGACGATAAAACCGATCACCGCGCCAAACAGCATCATGCCTTCTTGGCCGAGGTTGAGGACGCCGCTCTTCTCACAGATCAGTTCACCCAGCGCCACCAACAGCAACGGCGTGCCGCAGCGCACCATGGCGTAGAAAATATTGCTCAGCAGATCGATATCCATCACAGCGCTCCTGCATGAATGGCGGTGGCGGGCGAACGGCGCGCCCAGCGCAGATTCAGACGCGGTCGATAGAGAATCAGCACGTCACTGGCCAACAGGAAAAACAGCATCATGCCCTGGAACAATTGGGTGATCGCTTGCGGCAGATTCATGCTCATCTGCGCGCTCTCGCCACCGATGTACAGCAGTGCCATCAACAGGCTGGAAAACAGAATCCCGATGGGGTTGAGTCGCCCGAGAAACGCCACGGTGATCGCGGCATAGCCGTAACCCGGCGAGACTTGCGGCACCAGTTGGCCAATCGGCCCGGTGACTTCACACACGCCGGCCAGCCCCGCCAATCCACCGCTGATCAACAGCGCCAGCCAGATCAGGCGCTTCTCGCGAAACCCGACAAAACCCGCCGCACGCTTGTCCAGCCCGAGCACTTTGATCTGGAACCCGACAAAGCTTTTCTGCAATAACACCCACACCGTCACCAACGCGAGCAAGGCAAAATAGACCCCCGCGTGAACCCGCCCGTCCTCCATCAACAGCGGCAATCGGCTGGCATCGCCAAACATCGCCGACTCCGGAAAGTTGAACCCGGCCGGATCCTTCAGTGGCCCGTGCACGCAGAACAGCAACAGGTTCAGGGCGATGTAATTGAGCATGATGCTGGTCAGGATTTCATTGGCATTGAAGCGCGTGCGCAACCACGCCGTCAGCCCGGCCCAGGCCGCGCCGGCCAGCGTGCCGACGAGCAGCACAAACACCAACGCCCAGCGGCTTTGCAGGCCAATAAGGTTGACCGCCAACGCACTGCCGGCCAGCGCGCCGAGCAGCAATTGACCTTCGGCGCCGATGTTCCAGATCCGCGCCTGATAAGCCACGGCCAGACCCAAGGCGCAGAGCAGAATCGGCAGCGCCTTGACCAACAATTCGGAGACACCATACACGTCGCTGACCGGTGCGATCAGCAGCGTGTGCAACGTCAGTAAAGGGTCATGACCCAGCGCGATAAACAGCAGCGAGCCACAGCCTAAAGTCAGGACCGCCGCCAGTAACGGCGAGCACCACAGCATCAGGCGCGATTGCTGGCCACGGGGTTCGAGAGAAAGCAGCATGTGAAACTCCGTTAAACCGGTGCGTGTGCAAGTGATTGAGAGGCGTCGAACTGGCCGGCCATCCAGGCGCCGACGTCGATCAGGCGGGTGTCGACAGTTGCCTTGAGTGGCGACAAGCGTCCGCTGCACAAGGCGCCGAGCCGGTCGCTGATCTGGAACAGTTCGTCGAGGTCTTCGGAGATCACCAGGATCGCCGCGCCGGCATCGCGCAAGGCAATCAGCGCGCGGTGAATGGTCGCGGCGGCGCCGACGTCCACGCCCCAGGTCGGGTGCGCGGCCACCAGCAGTTTCGGTTGCTGAAGCATTTCCCGACCGAGGATGAATTTCTGCAAGTTGCCACCGGACAGACTGCGGGCCGGCGTTTGCGCATCGGGCGTCTTGACGCCAAAGCGGCGGATGATTTCCTCGGCCAGCGCATTGACCTTGGTCCGCTGGATCAACCCGTTGCGCACCAGGCCCTGTTGAAAGGCAGTGAGCAGGGCGTTGTCGGCCAGGCTCAACTCCGGCACCGCGCCGTGACCCAAACGTTCGGCGGGGACGAATGCCAGGCCGAGCGTGCGGCGAGCGTCTGGCGGCAAATGAGCCACCGCTTGCCCGCCAAAACGCAGGGTTTCACCGTCGTTGCGGTGCAGGCGTTGTTCGCCGCTGAGCAGCGCCAGCAATTCATCCTGGCCATTGCCTGCCACCCCGGCGATGCCGACGATTTCGCCGCTGCGCACTTGCAGGTCGATGTTCTTCAGCGAGCAACCAAACGGATCCGGGTTGTGCCACGACAATCCGCTTACGTTCAAAAAAGCATCACCGCCCACAACCTTCGGGTAATCAGTGATCAGTTCGGCCGCTTCCCCGACCATCAACTTTGCCAGCTGCTGATCCGAGCACTCCGCCGGCACGCAATGCCCCGCCACACGACCGCCGCGCAGCACCGTCGCGCTGTGGCACAACGCCCGCACTTCACCGAGCTTGTGGCTGATAAACAGAATGCTGCAGCCCCCGGCTGCGAGCCGGCGCAGGGTGACGAACAATTCGTCGGCCTCTTGCGGGGTCAGCACCGAGGTCGGTTCATCGAGAATCAGCAGGCGGATGTCCTGCATCAGGCACCGAATGATTTCCACCCGCTGCCGTTCGCCAATCGACAGGCTGTGGACAAGTCGCTCCGGTTCCAGTGCCATGCCGTAGCGCCGGGACACTTCACGGATTTTTGGCTCAAGTTGTTTCGGTGTGCCGGCCGCCGCGCCCATCGCCAGCGCAATGTTCTGCGCCACGCTGAGGGTTTCGAACAACGAGAAGTGCTGGAACACCATGCCGATCCCTAAATCGCGAGCCTGAGCCGGGTTGCGCATGGTCACGCGCTGGCCTTGCCAGATCATCTCGCCGGAATCGGCACGGGTGACGCCGTAGATAATTTTCATCAGCGTACTTTTGCCTGCGCCGTTTTCGCCGAGCAGCGCGTGGATTTCGCCAGGCGCAATACTCAGGTCGATGGCGTCGTTGGCCAGGCAACCCGGGTAGCGTTTGCTGATTTTGCGCAGTTGCAGGCGCGGCGTTTGGTCGGGGATCGGCACGGGGTTGGGCATGACAGGCTCGGATCGATGGACGTTGTGCCTGTGGATAAAGCAATTTCCTGGCCATTGAGTCAGGAAAAATGAAAAAACGTGTCGGCCGAGGCGTCGGGGGCGCTGCTTCGCCATCTTGCGATCTCTAACCAGGCACCACATGAGGGCGAAGCCGTTGTTCAAGCTCCGGTTTTGCGCATGCGGGTTTGGTTAAAAAACGAGCAATTGAATGAAAGCCATGCCGGATATGGGGCCGCGCCAGCCATGAACGGGTTATCCACAGATTGCTCCACAGTATTTGTGCGCAAGCGTAAAGCTCGGGCATAAGCAATGACCGGCTTTCTTCTAAAGGTGCTAAACCATGCTAACTGATTGTTTTTACGTGGATTTAGTTCGTTTAATGGCGAATTGGACGAAAAATGAGCAATGCCCGCAAAGCCGCATGACAGAAGGGTTACAGCGGTATGTGCTCAGGTTATCCACAGCCGGGTGCACAGTAGATGTGGGCAAATACATGGGATCGATGGAAGGGCGTTGAGCGTTGTTGGTGCGCTCAGCGCTGCAACAGAATGCGTCCACGACTCAAATCAGCGAGCTGCGTTTGCAGGGTGTCGATCTGCGCTTCGCCCATCGCCAGTTTCAGCTCCACGCCATTGGCGGTAAATGTTTCTTCTACAATCAGTCCGCCCAGTTCGGCCACTCGCAGCTTCAGCAGCGTCAGTTCGCCAAACCCACAGGCGCAACTCAGTGGCACACGGCTGATCAGCTCGACTTTCGGTGCCGCTTGCAGGCACTTGTTCGCACCGCCGCCATACGCTCGGGCGAGGCCGCCGGTGCCGAGTTGAATGCCGCCATACCAACGGATCACCAACACCGCGACCTGGTCGCAATCCTGTGCGTCGATCGCCGCCAGAATCGGTCGCCCGGCGGTGCCCCCAGGCTCCCCGTCATCGGTGCTGCGGTATTGGGCACCGAGTTTCCACGCCCAACAATTGTGCGTGGCGTTCAGGTCGCTGTGCTGCTCGATGAATGCCTGGGCTTCATCAGGGCTGCTGATCGGTGCGGCCAAAGTGATAAAGCGGCTTTTGCGAATTTCTTCGCGGTATTCGCAAAAGCCGCTGAGGGTAAATGGCATAAGAGTCTTAAATGGTTGGAGTCAGGCCGCAGCCTTTGAGAATGATGCGGATCAGGTTGTCGCCGGCGTCTTCCATGTCTTGCTTGGTCAATTTGGTGCGGCCGCTGACCCGGCAAATCTGCGTGGCAAAGTCCGCGTAATGCTGGGTGCTGCCCCACAACAGAAAGATCAGATTGACCGGGTCGACCGGGTCCATTTTGCCAGCGTCGATCCACGCTTGAAACACCGCCGCCCGGCCCTGGAACCAGGCGCGGTAGTCCTGGTTGAAATATTCGGTCAGGCACTCACCGCCGCTGATCACTTCCATGGCGAAGATTCGCGAGGCTTGCGGCTGGCGGCGGGAGAATTCCATTTTGGCGCGAATGTACCGCGTCAGCGCTTCGGCCGGATCATCCTCGGCGGTGAGGGTGTTGAAGGTGCTGTCCCACAACTGCAGGATGTTGCTCAACACCGCCACATACAACCCGAGCTTGTTGGTGAAGTAGTAATGCAGGTTCGCCTTGGGCAACCCGGCATTCAGGGCGATGGTGTTCATGCTGGTGCCTTTGAATCCGTGACGGGCGAACTCGTCTTCGGCGGCTTTGATGATGGTCTCTTCGTTCTTCTGACGAATGCGGCTGGCAGGTTTGCCGCCGTGAGCGGGGACTTCAAAGGTCATAGGCACTTCCAAACAGGTGGGTGGGTGCAACCAATGCGTTGATAGCGCACCCATGGGGATCCGACAAGTCCTGATGCAATAAAAGCGCCGCGACTTTTTATCGTGTGGCGGCCAGGCTCTCCAAAAAACTTTCCAGTACCAAATGCGGGCGACGTCCCTTGCGTGTAACCGATGCGAGGCTCAGGTCATAGAAGCGTGCGTTGGGTTTCAGTGCGCGCAAACGACCCTGTTGAACCCAGAGGCTCGCGTAGTGATCCGGCAGGTAACCGATGTAGCGCCCGGTCAGGATCAGAAACGCCATGCCTTCGCGGTCCGATGCACTGGCGGTGCAATTGAGTGCCTGGTAATGCGCCTGGATTTCGGCTGGCAAACGGAAGGTCGGGGCGATGGCGTCCTGACTGTTGAGGCGCTCGTCGTCCAGTTGTTTGTCGTCGACGTAGAACAAGGGATGCCCGACCGCGCAATACAGCAGCGAACGTTCGCTGTAGAGCGGTTGATATTCCAACCCCGACAGCGCACTCGCCTGCGGCACCACGCCGACATGCAAACGACCGTCGAGCACGCCTTGCTCGACTTCATTCGGCGCGATCATGCGGATCTGAATCTGCACGTCCGGTCCGCGCTCCTTCAATTGCGCCAGCGCATGAGTGATACGCATGTGGGGCAGGGTGACGAGGTTGTCGGTCAGGCCAATGGTCAACTCGCCGCGCAAGTGTTGATGCAGACCGTTGACCTCGGTGCGGAAACTTTCCAGCGCACTCAATAGCTGCAATGCCGATTGATACACCTCGCGGCCTTCTTCGGTCAGGGAAAACCCGGCGCGACCGCGCTGGCACAGACGCAGGCCGAGGCGCTGTTCCAGGTCGCTCATTTGCTGACTGATCGCCGAGCGGCCAATCCCGAGCACCGATTCCGCCGCAGAGAAACCGCCGCATTCCACCACGCTGCGAAAAATCCGTAGCAGGCGGATATCAAAGTCGCTGACTTGTGCCAGCGGATCGGGGCGACGAGTGCTCATGCTCTAATTACTCAAAGTTTAGTGGCGGTCTGACTGAACATTAGAAAAGTTGGATTTCACAGACTTTATCCCCGTGGCAATTTAGCTGCAAGAACGCTTTTCATCTCCACGCCGCTTATTGCCTTGCGAGGTTTTGCCCATGAACTTGCCTGAAAACGCCCCGACTTCCCTGGCCAGCCAGCTCAAGCTCGATGCTCACTGGATGCCCTACACCGCCAACCGGAATTTCCAGCGCGATCCGCGACTGATCGTGGCGGCTGAAGGCAGTTGGCTGACGGACGACAAGGGCCGCAAGGTCTACGATTCGCTGTCCGGTCTGTGGACCTGTGGCGCCGGGCACACCCGCAAGGAAATCCAGGAAGCGGTAGCCAAGCAATTGGGCACCCTCGATTACTCGCCGGGCTTCCAGTACGGTCATCCGTTGTCGTTCCAGCTGGCCGAGAAAATCACTGACCTGACGCCGGGAAATCTGAATCACGTGTTCTTCACTGATTCGGGTTCCGAGTGTGCGGATACCGCGGTGAAGATGGTTCGCGCTTACTGGCGCCTGAAAGGCCAGGCAACCAAAACCAAAATGATCGGCCGTGCCCGTGGTTACCACGGCGTGAACATCGCCGGCACCAGCCTCGGCGGCGTCAACGGCAACCGCAAAATGTTCGGTCAGGCGATGATGGACGTGGATCACCTGCCGCACACCTTGCTGGCGAGCAATGCTTACTCGCGCGGTATGCCGAAAGAGGGCGGTATCGCGCTGGCCGATGAGCTGCTCAAGTTGATCGAACTGCATGACGCGTCGAACATCGCCGCCGTATTCGTCGAGCCAATGGCCGGTTCCGCTGGCGTGCTGGTTCCGCCTGAGGGCTACCTCAAGCGTCTGCGCGAAATCTGCGATCAGCACAACATCCTGCTGGTGTTCGACGAAGTGATTACCGGTTTCGGCCGTACCGGCTCGATGTTCGGCGCTGACAGCTTCGGCGTGACCCCTGACCTGATGTGCATCGCCAAGCAAGTCACCAACGGCGCGATCCCGATGGGCGCGGTGATTGCCAGCTCCGAGATCTACCAGACCTTCATGAACCAGGCGACGCCCGAGTACGCCGTGGAATTCCCGCACGGTTACACCTACTCCGCGCACCCGGTCGCTTGCGCTGCAGGCCTGGCCGCCCTCGACCTGCTGCAAAAGGAAAACCTGGTGCAGAGCGTGGCCGAGGTCGCACCGCATTTCGAAAATGCGCTGCACGGCCTGAAGGGCTCGAAAAACATCATCGACATTCGTAACTACGGTCTGGCCGGTGCGATTCAGATCGCGCCTCGTGACGGGGACGCCATTGTGCGTCCGTTCGAAGCGGGCATGGCCTTGTGGAAAGCCGGGTTCTACGTGCGCTTCGGCGGAGACACCCTGCAGTTCGGCCCAACCTTCAACAGCAAGCCGCAAGACCTTGATCGTCTGTTCGACGCGGTCGGCGAAGTGCTGAACAAAATCGACTGATTTTTCCCTTCTATATAGAGGCGCTCTTTGACGGGCGCCTGCGGACAACTTTTCAGGAGCCCTGCATGAGCCTTATCCCGCATTTGATCAACGGCGAACTGGTGACCGAAGACGGTCGCACCGCCGACGTGTTCAACCCGTCTACCGGCCAGGCGATCCACAAGCTGCCATTGGCCAGCCGCGAAACCATCCAGAAAGCCATCGACTCGGCCAAGGCTGCATTCCCGGCCTGGCGCAATACTCCGCCGGCCAAACGTGCGCAGGTGATGTTCCGCTTCAAGCAACTGCTTGAACAGAACGAAGCACGTATCGCCCAACTGATCAGCGAAGAGCACGGCAAGACCCTGGAAGATGCTGCCGGTGAACTGAAGCGCGGTATCGAGAACGTCGAGTTCGCGTGCGCGGCGCCGGAAATTCTCAAGGGTGAATACAGCCGTAACGTTGGCCCGAACATTGATGCCTGGTCAGACTTCCAGCCGTTGGGCGTAGTTGCCGGTATTACTCCGTTCAACTTTCCGGCGATGGTGCCGCTGTGGATGTATCCACTGGCGATCGTCTGCGGTAACTGCTTCATCCTCAAACCCTCCGAGCGTGATCCAAGTTCGACGCTGTTGATCGCTCAGTTGTTGCTGGAAGCCGGTCTGCCGAAAGGCGTGTTGAGCGTTGTGCATGGTGACAAGGCTGCCGTAGATGCGCTGATCGAAGCGCCGGAAGTCAAAGCGTTGAGCTTTGTCGGTTCGACGCCGATTGCCGAATACATCTACGCCGAAGGCACCAAGCGCGGCAAACGCGTTCAGGCACTGGGCGGCGCGAAGAACCACGCGGTGCTGATGCCGGATGCAGACCTGGATAACGCCGTCAGCGCACTGATGGGCGCGGCTTACGGTTCTTGCGGTGAGCGTTGCATGGCGATCTCTGTGGCCGTGTGTGTCGGTGATCAAGTGGCCGATGCGTTGGTGGCCAAACTGACGCCGCAGATCAAGGCATTGAAAATTGGCGCAGGTACCACTTGTGGCTTGGACATGGGGCCATTGGTCACCGGTCAGGCTCGAGACAAAGTCAGTGGCTATGTAGAAGACGGCGTTGCATCGGGTGCAACCTTGGTGGTGGATGGTCGTGGTCTGAGCGTGGCCGGGCATGAGGAAGGGTTCTTCCTGGGTGGTTGCCTGTTCGATAACGTCACCCCGCAAATGCGCATCTATAAAGAAGAGATCTTTGGGCCGGTGCTGTGTGTCGTCCGGGTCAACAGTCTTGAAGAGGCGATGCAGCTGATCAACGATCACGAGTATGGCAACGGCACCTGCATCTTTACCCGTGATGGCGAAGCGGCGCGGTTGTTCTGCGATGAGATCGAAGTCGGCATGGTCGGCGTCAACGTGCCGTTGCCGGTGCCGGTGGCTTACCACAGCTTTGGTGGCTGGAAGCGTTCACTGTTCGGTGACCTGCATGCGTATGGCCCGGATGGCGTGCGCTTCTATACCCGTCGCAAGGCCATTACCCAGCGCTGGCCGCAGCGGGCGAGCCATGAAGCGTCGCAATTTGCGTTCCCTAGCTTGTAAGTAGAAGGGAAGAAGGCCGAGCCCCTTGGGCTCGCGGAGAAAAAGAGGTGTTGACAGCAGCGAGTAACGCTGTAGAATTCGCCTCCCGCTAACGAGAGATCGGAAGCGCAAGTGGTTGAAGTTACAAAGGAAACTTTGAAAACTTCTGAAAATAACCGCTTGACAGATACAGAGGACGCTGTAGAATGCGCGCCTCGGTTGAGACGAAAGATCTTAACCAACCGCTCTTTAACAACTGAATCAAGCA
>NZ_JAVLRV010000001.1:765280-783680 GCF_055803035.1 Pseudomonas sp. 300
GATTAAATTCCGAAACCCCTATCTGCGTATGCAGGTAGGGGTTTTGTTTTGTCCGCAGGAAAGTTCGTACAGCATTACCGGACAGCTCCCGGCTGTCACAGTCTCCCGACAATGCTAAGGTTCGGCCCTAGCTTTTGTATTTTTCCAAGGAAGCCTTTATGCCGGACGCGACGTCCCTCAGTGCTGGTTTTATGGTGGTTCACGGTAACCGCCTGGACGAGTTGCGCAGCCTGGTGGTCAGCTGGATGCGGCGATACCCGCTGGCTCCCTTGGAAAATGAAATCGCTCTGGTGCAGAGTAACGGTATCGCCCAGTGGCTAAAGCTGGCACTGGCGGAAGACCCGGAAGAGGACGATATGGGCGGCTGCGGAATCGCCGCAGCCATCGACGTGCAGTTGCCGGGCAGCTTTATGTGGCAGCTCTATCGCATGGTGCTTGGCCGGGACGAAATTCCCGCCAAGTCGTTGCTTGATAAGGCCCCGCTGACCTGGCGACTCATGCGACTGCTTCCGCAGTTGATAGATCAGCCACACTTCGAGCCTCTGCAACGCTTTCTCACCAATGACACCGATTTGCGCAAACGCTATCAATTGGCCGAGCGACTGGCTGACCTGTTCGACCAATATCAGGTGTACCGAGCCGACTGGCTTGAAGACTGGGCTGAAGGTCGTCATCAGTTACGCAACGGTCGGGGTGAAGCGAAACCCTTGACCCCGGCCAACTGCTGGCAAGCGGAATTGTGGCGTGCGTTGTTGCTGGATGTGGGGGAACAAGGCATGGCGCAAAGTCGTGCCGGTGTCCATCAGCGGTTTGTCGAGCGCATCAACAACCTCGATGTAGCGCCCGCCGGATTACCGTCCCGGGTTATCGTTTTCGGGATTTCTTCGCTTCCCGCTCAGGCTCTGGAAGCTCTCGCCGGGTTGGCTCGTTTCAGCCAGGTTTTGCTCTGCGTACACAACCCATGTCGTCACCATTGGGCGGACATCGTCGCCGATAAAGACCTGTTACGGCATCAATACAAACGTCAGGCCCGCAAGAGTGGTATGCCGGTCGTGCTGGATCCGCAAACCCTGCATCAGCATGCCCATCCGCTGCTGGCTGCTTGGGGTAAACAGGGGCGGGACTACATCAACCTGCTGGACAGTTACGACGATCCCAACAGCTATCGCTCGGCGTTTCGTGACGGGCGCATTGACCTGTTCAGTGACAGCGAGCCACAAAACCTGCTGAACCAACTCCAGGACGACATCCTCGAATTGCGTCCTCTGAATGAAACGCGCGAACGCTGGCCAGCAGTCGATCCAGACGCAGATCAATCGATCCGTTTTCACATTGCCCACAGTGCCCAACGAGAAGTAGAGATACTCCACGATCAGTTGCTCGCACGCTTTAGTGCTGACCCTGACTTAAGACCGCGCGACGTTATCGTGATGGTCCCGGACATCGACAGTTATGCGCCACATATTCGCGCTGTATTCGGCCAGCTTGAACGCCATGACCCACGCTTCATTCCGTTCACGCTCGCCGATCAAGGCCAGCGCGGTCGTGACCCACTGCTGATTGCTGTCGAACACCTGCTAAAACTTCCCGACAGTCGTTTCCCCGTCAGCGAGATCCTCGATCTGCTGGACGTTCCTGCATTGCGTGCTCGCTTTGGTGTGGAAGAGCGAGACCTGCCGACCCTGCATCGCTGGATCGAAGGCGCTGGCATCCGTTGGGGCATGAGCGCCGAGCAACGAGCGGGGCTTGGATTGCCGCAGGAACTGGAGCAAAACAGTTGGCGTTTCGGTTTACGGCGGATGTTGCTGGGGTATGCAGTCGGCAGCGCCAGTGCCTGCCAAGGTATCGAGCCCTACGACGAGATTGGTGGTCTGGATGCCGCGCTGATAGGTCCTTTGGTGGCGCTCCTGGATGCACTTGAAATTGCTCACCAGGAACTCACGCGCCCTGCGCCACCCAACCAATGGAGGATGAGGCTGCAAGCGTTGGTGCAGTTGTTTTTCCAGGCCAGTAACGAGCATGACGACTACTTGCTCGCTCAACTCGAAGAGTTGCGTGAAACCTGGCTTGAGACCTGTGAGTCG
Organism: Pseudomonas sp. 300; assembly: GCF_055803035.1. Taxonomy (NCBI): domain Bacteria; kingdom Pseudomonadati; phylum Pseudomonadota; class Gammaproteobacteria; order Pseudomonadales; family Pseudomonadaceae; genus Pseudomonas; species Pseudomonas sp. 300. The sequence goes on from NZ_JAVLRV010000001.1 coordinate 767,365, forward strand.
GTCGGTTTGCACGATCAGTTGCCGTTGACCGTGGTTCGTGAAGCCTGGCTGGCCGGTCTCGATCAGGGGCGCTTGTCCCAGCGTTTTCTCGCGGGTGCGGTGAACTTCTGCACCTTGATGCCCATGCGTGCGATCCCGTTCAAACTGGTCTGTCTGCTCGGCATGAATGATGGTGATTATCCGCGTGCGCAACCGCCACTGGACTTCGACCTGATGGGCAGCGATTACCGACCGGGTGATCGCTCCCGGCGCGAAGACGATCGCTATCTGTTGTTGGAAGCGCTTCTGTCAGCACGTAATCAGCTCTACATCAGTTGGGTTGGTCGCAGCATTCGCGATAACAGCGAACGCCCGGCTTCTGTGCTGATTGGCCAACTCCGCGATCATCTGGCCAGTGGATGGCGACTGCACAATGCCGATGAGAATTTGCTGGAGGCAATGACTCAAGAGCACCCATTACAGCCTTTCAGTGCCCGCTATTTCCATGAAGGCGACGACTTGTTCAGCTACGCCAGCGAATGGCAGGTGCTTCATCAAGCCATTGAGTCGGTAACCGATAATGGCATCCTCGCCCCCTATGTCCAGGAAGAGCCGCTCAGCCTCGGCCAACTGCAGGATTTTCTGCGTAACCCGGTGCGACACTTCTTCAGCCAGCGGCTGAAGGTATTCTTTGAAGCGGCTGAAGTGCCCTTGGCCGATGAAGAGCCATTTGTCCTCGACGCACTGCAACGTTACAGCCTCAGCGACAGTTTGCTCGGCGCCGCGCTGGAGCACTTGGATCAGTCCGATCAGGCTCTGGCGTCGCAGGCCAAACGTCTGCAAAACAGCGGCCTGTTGCCTATGGCGGGTTTTGGCGAATGTCTGCAGCGGGAGTTGATCGAGCCCTTGCCGGATCTGCTGCAGCGCTATCAACAGCTTCTAGCCTTATGGCCGACACCGCTCACCAGCGCTTTGCCTGTGAGTCTTGAGTTGCAGGGCCTGCGGCTTGAAGGTTGGCTCAGCGGTCTGCATCAGCGAGCTGACGGTGGATTACTGTCGGTCACCACGATTCCCAATAGCATCGGTTCTATCAAGTCTCGCAAATGGCATCGTCTGACACGGTCATGGGTCAATCATCTAGTTGCCAGCGCCAGTGGAATGGCGATGACCACTGCACTGGTGGCCAGTGACGACAGCCTGCTGCTCGGTCCCATGGAGAAGGACGTTGCATTCCGTACCTTGAGTGACCTGCTGATGGCTTGGCAAACAGGCATGCGCCAACCGCTACCCATTGCAGTCAAAACCGCATTTGCATGGTTAGCCCAGACTGATCCAGCCAAAGCCGACGCCGCCGCTCGCAAAGCCTATGAAGGCGACGGTCTGACCACCGACGGCGAACGCCGCGAAAGTCCTGCGCTCGCGCGTCAGTTCGCTGACTATGACGCATTGATTGCCGATGAGACCTTCGCCGATTGGTGCAACGCCTTGTACAAGCCGATGCTGGAAGCTTCCTGGCGCTCATTGACCCGCGAGGAGGCACGCTCATGACCTCCCAGACACCGTTGGCCCTGGCGTTTCCACTGCGCGGCAGTCAACTGATCGAGGCCAGTGCCGGGACCGGCAAGACCTTCACTATTTCCGCGTTGTACCTGCGACTGGTCTTGGGCCACGGCGGGGAGTCGAGCGGTTTTGGGCGTGAGCTGTTACCGCCGCAAATCCTCGTTGTGACCTTCACCGACGCTGCGACCAAAGAATTGCGCGAACGTATTCGAACGCGTCTTGCCGAAGCTGCACGGTTTTTTCGCGATGAAACACCGTCGCCGGATGCCCTGATTGCAGAACTGCGCGAACAGTACCTTCCCGAGCAGTGGCCCGGATGCGCAAACCGTCTGGACATCGCCGCCCAGTGGATGGACGAAGCGGCTGTCTCGACCATCCACAGTTGGTGTCAGCGCATGTTGCGCGAACACGCGTTCGACAGTGGCAGCCTGTTTACCCAGACCCTGGAAACCGATCACAGTGATTTGCTCGGCGAGGTGCTGCGCGACTACTGGCGATTGTTTTGTTACCCGATGCAAGGTGATGCCCTCAATTGGGTGCGCGGTAATTGGGGCGGTCCGGCGGCCCTCTTGCCGCGAGTTCGTGGTTTGTTCGCCAGTGAACGCAACAGCGCTGAAGGAAAAGAACCGGTTGAACTGATCACTGAGTGTCTGCAGGAGCGACGGGCTGCGTTGCTCGAACTCAAAATGCCTTGGCGTCAATGGGCGGACGAGTTGCTTGCCATCTGTCATGAGGGCGTCGCGAGCAAAAGCGTCGACGGTCGAAAGATGCAGGCACGCTATTTCGAACCCTGGTTCGAAAAGATAAAAGCCTGGGCTGAAGATGAATTACTCGAGCAGTTGGATATTGGCACCGGTTTCACTCGCCTGACGCCTGACGGAATGGCTGAGGCCTGGAAAAAGGGCGAGGTGCCCAATCACCCGGGGCTGGACGCAATGCCTGGCCTCAAGGCCAGTCTCGATGGTTTGCCGACCCCTGATGCGGCAGTCCTGCAACACGCCGCTCAGTGGGTGGGCGCGCGATTCGAGGAAGAAAAGCGTCGCCGCGCGGAAATGGGTTTCGATGACATGCTGCTGCGCCTCGATGCCGCATTGCAAGCCGAGGGCGGCGAACGTTTGGCAACCCTGATCCGCGAACAATTCCCGGTGGCATTGATCGACGAATTCCAGGATACCGACCCGGTTCAATACCAGATATTCGAAAGCATCTATCGCATCGAGGACAATAATCCTGAATGCGGCCTGTTCCTGATCGGCGACCCGAAGCAGGCGATTTATGCCTTCCGTGGTGCCGACATCTATACCTATCTGCGTGCCCGTCAGGCCACCACTGGCCGGCTGCATACCCTGGGCACCAACTTTCGTTCCAGCCATGGCATGGTCGATGCGGTGAACCATGTGTTCGAGCGCGCCGAGTCGCGGGAAGCGGGGCGGGGTGCATTTCTGTTCCGTGAAAAAAATGGCGAAACCCCCGTGCCGTTCCTGCCGGTCGCCTCCCAGGGACGCAAAGAAGTGCTTCATGTTGATGGTCAGGTTGTACCGGCTCTGAATATCTGGCATCTGTCCGCCGATCAACCATTGTCTGGCGCCGTTTACCGACAACAACTGGCCGCGGCTTGCGCCAGCGAAATCACCGCTCTGCTCAATGGCGGGCAACAAGGCAGGGCGGGTTTCATCCAGGATGGCAAGGATTTCAAAGGCTTGCTGCCCGCGGATATTGCAATCCTGGTGCGCGACGGTAAAGAGGCCCAGGCGGTGCGCGCCGAACTCACGACCCGTGGCGTGCGCAGCGTGTACCTGTCGGACAAGGACTCGGTGTTCGCCGCACAGGAAGCTCACGACCTGCTGAGCTGGCTCAAGGCCTGCGCCGAGCCGGATGTCGAGCGTCCGCTGCGAGCGGCGCTGGCCTGCATCACGCTGAATCTGTCGCTGGCTGAACTGGAGCGCTTGAATCAGGACGAGTTGGCGTGGGAAGCGCGGGTCATGCAGTTCCGCGGTTATCGCGAACTCTGGCGCAAACAGGGTGTGCTGCCAATGCTGCGTCGCTTGCTGCATGACTTCCAGCTACCTCAGGCACTGATCGCGCGAAGCGACGGCGAGCGTGTGCTGACCAACCTGCTGCATCTGTCCGAATTGCTGCAACAGGCGGCTGCCGAACTCGATGGCGAGCAAGCGCTGATCCGCCATTTATCCGAACATCTGGCGTTGTCCGGTCAGGCTGGGGAAGAACAGATCCTGCGTCTGGAGAGCGACGAGCAACTGGTCAAGGTCGTGACCATTCACAAGTCCAAGGGGCTTGAGTATCCGTTGGTGTTCCTGCCGTTCGTGTGTTCGGCGAAGCCGGTCGACGGCAGCCGTTTGCCGCTGCATTACCACGACGAGACCGGCAGGGCTCAAGTGACGTTGAAGCCAACGCCCGAGTTGATCGCACTGGCCGATGATGAGCGACTGGCCGAGGATCTGCGTTTACTTTATGTGGCCCTGACCCGTGCACAACATGCCTGTTGGCTCGGTGTTACGGACCTCAAACGCGGCAATAACAACAGCTCGGTGCTGCACCTTTCGGCATTGGGTTATTTGCTGGGCGGTGGTGCGCCATTGGCTGAATCAGCGGGTTTGACGCGTTGGCTTGAAGACTTGCAGCAGGACTGTCCGGCGCTGGACTGCAGTGAAATGCCTGAAGAAACCGCCGAGCATTACCACCCGCCGCAGAACGATGCGACATTGCTTGCTCCGCTGATCCCCAAGCGCAAGGCCAGCGAAAACTGGTGGATTGCCTCCTACAGCGCCTTGCGCATTGGCGACAGCCTGAGCGTGGGCAGTGACGAAGCCCCGGAAAATCCGCAAGCGCAAAAGCTGTTTGACGACGAGCGCCTTGATCCGGAGGCGCCGCGAGAAGTGGTCGCCGGCGGTGCCGATATCCATCGCTTTCCTCGGGGGCCGAATCCCGGCACCTTTCTCCATGGCTTGCTGGAATGGGCCGGTAACGAAGGTTTTGCCGCCACGCCACAAGCCGTGGAAGACGCCATTGCCCGTCGCTGCAACCGTCGTGGCTGGGAAGGCTGGATCACCACGCTGAGCGATTGGCTGCAGCACCTGCTCAAGTCCCCGCTGCACATTGGCGCCGGAAAGGCGCCCGTGATATTCGAGCAATTGACCCAGTACCGCGTCGAGATGGAATTCTGGTTCGCCAGCCATAAAGTCGATGTGCTCAAACTTGATGAACTGGTCCGCCAATACACCCACAACGGCGTTGCCCGTGTTGCCGCCGAACCGGTGCTGCTCAACGGCATGTTCAAAGGTTTCATCGACCTGACATTCGAGCATGACGGTCGCTACTACGTCGCCGATTACAAATCCAACTGGCTGGGCGTCGATGACATGGCCTATACCGAGCAAGCCATGGAACAGTCGATTCTGGACAACCGCTACGACCTTCAATATGTGCTGTACCTGCTGGCCCTGCACCGCCAGCTCAAGGCACGGCTTGCCGATTACGATTACGACCGGCATGTCGGTGGTGCGCTGTATCTGTTCCTGCGTGGCACCCGCGCATCCAGTCAGGGCGTGTATTTCGCCCGTCCGCCAAGAGCGCTGATCGAGCGTCTGGATCGCCTGTTCCAGGGCAAGCCAGAACCCAAGGCCGAACCCGCCTGGGAACAGGGAGTACTGCTATGAGTCGCACCTTCGCCGATTTGCTGCCGACGCCATTGGCAGCGGAAAGTCTGGCGAGTCTGGCATCGTTGAGTCGCGCCGATGACTTGTTGCTGTTGCTCACCCGCTGGGTCGAACGTGGCTGGTTGCGAGCGCTGGACAAGGCCTTCGTTGCGTTCTTGCACGAACTCGCTCCCGACGATGATCCACTGGTGCTGCTGGCAGCAGCATTGACCAGTCATCAATTGGGCCACGGCCATGTCTGCCTGGACCTGTTCGAGACCCTGAAAGAGCCGGACTTCGCGTTGTCCTTGCCACCAGAAGGCGATCTGCAAAGTGGCGCGATGCTGCTGCCATCACAATTGCTTGAGGCGCTGGACGGCGCCCATTGGTGCAAGGTGCTGGCCGCCAGCAATCTGGTCGCGTTGGCAGCCGATAGCAGTGAAGCAGCCCAACAACGGCCGTTGGTACTTTCAGGAAAACGCCTTTACCTGCGACGCTACTGGACCTATGAGCGGCGTATCGATGATGCCCTGCGTCTGCGTCTGGCCGAACACGAAACAACGCCGGACGATCTGTCCCAACGTCTTGCCGGTCTGTTCGGTCCGGCCAGGCCTGGCGAGGTGATCGACTGGCAGAAACTCGCGTGTGCCTTGGCGACCCGCAGTGCCTTCAGCATCGTCACCGGCGGCCCGGGGACGGGCAAGACCACCACGGTCGTGCGCTTGCTCGCATTGCTTCAGGCGCCAGCGGTGGAGGCTGGCAAACCACTGCGTATCCGTCTCGCCGCCCCCACCGGGAAAGCTGCGGCACGGTTGACGGAATCGATCAGCCAACAAGTCCGGACGCTGGAAGTCGCTGAAGCCGTACGAGATAAAATTCCGTCAGACGTTACCACCGTGCACCGTCTGCTCGGCAGTCGGCCCGGTACGCGACATTTCCGGCATCACGCCGGTAATCGTTTACCGCTGGATGTGCTGGTTGTGGATGAAGCCTCGATGATCGACCTAGAGATGATGGCCAATCTTCTCGACGCGATGCCGGCCCATGCCCGCCTGATTCTGCTGGGTGACAAGGACCAACTGGCCTCGGTGGAAGCCGGCGCCGTGCTGGGGGATCTGTGCCGCGACGCCGAGGCCGGTTGGTACAGCCCGCAGACGCGTCAATGGCTGGAAACAGTCAGTGGTGAAAACCTTGCAGCCAGTGGGTTGCACGAAGACACTCACGGGACTCATCCACTGGCCCAGCAAGTGGTGATGCTGCGCCATTCGCGCCGGTTCGGCGAGGGTAGCGGGATTGGCCAACTGGCGCGCTGGGTCAACCGGCAACAACCCGAAGAAGCTCGCCAATTGCTGGCGGCTCGAAGCCACGGCGATGTATTTTCCCTGCCCCTCAAGGGTGAACAGGACCGGGCGCTGGAGCGCTTGTTGCTCGAAGGCCATGGTGATGGGCCGCAAGGCTACCGGCATTACCTCAGTCTGCTGCGCCACCTGCGGCCACCGCTCGACAGCTCGCTCGATGATTCACGCTGGACTGATTGGGCGCGTCAGGTGTTGCAAGCCTTCGACGCCTTCCAGCTGCTGTGCGCCGTACGCAAAGGGCCGTGGGGTGTGGAGGGCTTGAATCAGCGCGTGACCGACGCGTTGCTCAAGGCCCGATTGATCGACAGCAATCAGCAGTGGTACGAAGGCCGGCCGGTGCTGATGACCCGCAACGACTATGGCTTGGGTTTGATGAACGGCGACATCGGCATTGCCCTCAAGCTGCCTGAGCGCGATGGCCCCGAGGCGGGTCGTCAGGTCTTGCGCGTGGCTTTCCCGCGCAATGATGGCCAGGGTGGCGTGCGCTTTGTCCTGCCGAGCCGTCTCAATGATGTCGAAACCGTGTACGCCATGACCGTGCACAAATCCCAGGGCTCCGAGTTTGCCCATACGGCGTTGATTCTGCCGGACGCCCTGAACCCGGTTCTGACCAAGGAGCTGATCTATACCGGCATAACCCGAGCGAAGGACTGGTTCACGTTGATCGAACCGCGGACGGGAGTGTTTGAAGAGGCGGTGCGGCGCAAGGTCAAGCGGTTGAGCGGGTTGATGCTGGAGTTGGACGAGGCTGTCGAGCCGAGGCAATAAAGGGCGACGGCACCGGACGTTGGAAACCGTCCAAAGCGCCGTCGTACGTGGCCTCGCGGGTGTTTCGACGCTGTGCTATCGTTGTGGCACCCTCCCGGTAAGATCGAAGAGAATCCCTGCATGAAGTTGGCTGTCTGGATGACAGAGTGCGTCGCTGGCTGCAAGCAAGCCGTACTTGCAGGCTTTCTCTGTTTGCTGAGCGGCTTCGTTTTCGCTCAACCGCAAACCCCTCCAGGCATGGCCGACCAGCGTGCCAAATCCGTCACACAGGTGGTACTCGGGATACTCAGTTATGCCCGTTGGCCTGTTGAACCCGCACAACTTCGTTTGTGCGTCGTTGGCCCCACCGAATACACCGATGACCTGGTCAAGGGCACCACCCAGGCCACGGGCCGACCTGTTGTCGTACGCCGCCTGCTCGCCGACAACCCATCCATTGTCGGTGAGTGCGACGCGGTGTACATCGGCAAATTGACCCGCGAAGAGCGCAGCCGGCTGTTCGCTTCGCTGACCGGGCACCCCGTGTTGAGCATCAGCGAAAGCGACGATCAATGCACCGTCGGCAGTCTGTTCTGTTTGCGCGTCGGCGATGAACAAGTGTCCTTCGAGGTCAACCTCGATTCCGTGGCCCGCAGCGGCGTGCGAATTCATCCAAGTGTGCTGCAACTGTCCCGCCGCAAGCCGGCGGCGCCATGAGGTTATTCAAGCCGGGCAGTCGCCCGACCTTGCGTTCGGTCATTGGCCGCGGTCATTTGATCGTCGCGCTGGTCGGCGTGGCCATGGCCAGCATCTCGCTGACGCTGCTCGGCGTTCTGGCGTTGCGGGTTTATGCCGACCACAACCTGCACCTGATCGCGCGCTCCATCAACTACACCGTGGAAGCGGCCGTGGTGTTCAACGATAAAGCCGCTGCCACCGAAGCGCTGGCACTGATCGCCTCTACCGAAGAAGTGGCGGATGCCCAAGTGCTGGACGAGCAAGGCAAGTTGTTGGCACGTTGGCAGCGGCCCGAAACCGGATTGTTCTCTGATCTCGAAATGCAGATGGCCAAAGCCTTTCTGGAAAAACCCATCAGCATGCCGATCATCCACCAAGGTCAGGACATCGGCAGCATCCTGCTGATCGGCCACGGTGGCAGCCTGATGCGCTTCTTGCTCAGCGGTCTGGTGGGCATCGTTCTGTGCACCGCCGCCAGTGCCTGGGTGGCGCTTTATCTGGCTCGCCGACAACTGCGCGGGATCACCGGCCCGCTGCGCAGTCTGGCTTCCGTGGCGCACGCCGTGCGCAGCGAACGTGCCTTCGACCTGCGTGTGCCACCCGCCGACATCGCCGAACTCGACAACCTGGGCAATGACTTCAATGCCCTGCTCGATGAACTCGAATCCTGGCAGACTCACCTGCAAAGCGAGAATGAAACCCTCGCCCATCAGGCCAGTCATGACAGCCTCACCGGGTTGCCGAACCGTGCGTTTTTCGAAGGCCGATTGATTCGCGCGCTGCGCAACGCCAACAAGCTCAACGAGCGAGTAGCGGTGCTGTTTCTGGACAGTGACCGGTTCAAGCAAATCAACGACACCTTCGGTCACGCCGCCGGCGACGCAGTGTTGGTCGCGGTCGCCAATCGGGTTCGTGCTCAATTGCGCGAAGAGGATCTGGTGGCGCGTCTGGGGGGGGATGAGTTTGCTGTCCTGCTGACACCGCTGAACAAGACCGAAGACGCCGAGCGGATCGCCGATAAAATCATCGCGAGCATGGACGTGCCGATTCCGTTGCCGGGTCATACTCAGGTTTTGACTACTCTGAGCATTGGCATTGCCGTGTACCCGGATCATGGTGCTACACCGGGTGCTCTGCTCAATGCTGCTGATGCGGCCATGTACCAGGCCAAACGTTTTTCCAGAGGTGCGCAGCACACGTCAGGGGCGGAGCACCCTGTCGCCGATGTTCAATCCAGGAGCTGATTTTCGTGTTCTCATTCAATCTGCGATTTCTCTCGATCCCCTTATTCATCGCCTTGCTGGCACTGACCGGTTGCCAGACGGCGCCACAAAAAGGTCTGAGTCCGGCACAGGTCGCAGTACTCAAACAGCAAGGTTTCGAGTTGACCGACGAGGGTTGGGCGTTTGGCTTGTCCGGCAAAGTGTTGTTTGGCAGTGATGTCGAAAGCCTGAACCCGCAGAGCACCGAGATCGTCGAGCGCATTGGCAAGGCGTTGCTGGGGGTCGGAATCGATCGGGTTCGTGTCGATGGTCACACCGACGCTTCGGGCAAAGAGACCTACAACGAACAGCTGTCTCTGCGCCGCTCGAACAGCGTCGGCAAAGTACTGAGCGCGGTCGGCATGAAAGAGCAGAATATCCAGGTACGAGGCCTTGGCAGCAGTGAGCCCGTTGCCTCCAACGACACCGCGACCGGTCGAACCGAGAACCGCCGGGTGTCGATTGTGGTCAGCGCCGATTAGTCGGTGAACACCATGTCCCGCCGTTCACCCATCAACAGCCCCTGATTCAACTCAGTCACCTCCCGGATGTAATCCCACAACAGGGTAATCCGCTTGAGCTTGCGCAGGTCCTCCCGGCAGTACATCCAGAACTGCCGGGTGATGTTGATTTCCTCCGGCAACACCGGCAGTAACCGCGGATCCTGCGCGGCGAGGAAGCACGGCAGAATCGCCAGCGAGCGTCCTTGCTGCGCCGCGACGAACTGCGCAATCACGCTGGTGCTGCGCAAGTTGGCGCTGGCGCCGGGCAGCACGTTCGCCAGGTACAACAGCTCGGAGCTGAAGGCCAGGTCGTCGACATAACTGATGAATGAGTGCTTGCCCAAGTCTGTCGGGCGGCGGATCGGTGGATGTTTGTCCAGATAGTCCTGGGTCGCATATAGCTGCAATTTGTAGTCGCAGAGTTTGCAGCAGACATACGGGCCATGCTCCGGGCGCTCCAGGGCGATGACGATGTCCGCCTCGCGTTTGGACAGACTGATGAAGTGCGGCAGCGGCAGGATGTCCACCGAGATCGCCGGGTAGGCGTCGACGAAATGGCTCAGCTGCGGGGTGATGAAAAAGCTGCCGAACCCTTCCGTGCAGCCCATCCGTACGTGGCCGGACAACGCCACGCCGGAGCCGGAAACCTGTTCGCACGCCATGTGCAGCGTGCTTTCGATCGACTCGGCGTAACCCAGTAAACGCTGACCTTCCGCCGTCAGGACAAAACCGCTGGTCCGGGACTTCTCGAACAGCAACGTGCCCAATGCCGCTTCCAGCGAACTGATACGCCGCGACACCGTGGTGTAGTCCACCGCCAGGCGCTTGGCCGCGGTGCTGGCCTTGCGGGTGCGAGCGACTTCGAGGAAAAACTTGAGGTCATCCCAATTCAGTGAACCTAAAGACGTGATGTTTTTTTGCATGATGGACCGGCTTTTATGTGCGTTCTTATTAGAAGTTTGCACATCTATACTCCAAAAACAGTCCGACAACCAATTCGCGACACACGCCTCATCTCAAGGCGACTTAGCCGCCTTGGCTCCCTGCATAACAACAAGTCCAGGAGACCAGCATGAACGCATCGCTCACGCCCAACGAAACCACTGTCCAGAACGTCAAGCTGTTGATCGACGGCGAGTGGGTCGAGTCCCAGACCACCGAGTGGCACGACATCGTCAACCCGGCGACTCAGCAAGTGCTGGCCAAGGTTCCGTTCGCTACGGCCTCGGAAGTCGACGCCGCGATCAGCGCCGCCCATCGCGCCTTCCAGACCTGGAAGCTGACGCCGATCGGCGCCCGCATGCGCATCATGCTCAAGCTTCAGGCGTTGATCCGCGAACACTCCAAGCGTATCGCCGTGGTCCTGAGCAACGAACAGGGCAAAACCATTGCCGACGCTGAAGGCGATATTTTCCGAGGCCTGGAAGTCGTCGAACACGCGTGCTCCATCGGCACCCTGCAAATGGGCGAGTTCGCCGAGAACGTCGCGGGCGGCGTCGATACCTACACCCTGCGTCAGCCAATCGGCGTGTGCGCCGGCATCACCCCGTTCAACTTCCCGGCAATGATTCCGCTGTGGATGTTCCCGATGGCCATCGCCTGCGGCAACACCTTCGTACTCAAACCGTCCGAACAGGACCCGATGTCGACCATGTTGTTGGTGGAGCTGGCGATCGAGGCCGGTGTTCCGGCGGGCGTGCTCAATGTGGTTCACGGCGGCAAGGACGTGGTGGACGCCCTCTGCACTCATAAAGACATCAAGGCGGTTTCCTTCGTCGGTTCGACCGCCGTCGGTACTCACGTTTATGACCTGGCCGGTAAACACGGCAAGCGTGTGCAATCGATGATGGGCGCGAAAAACCACGCCGTGGTACTGCCGGATGCCAATCGCGAACAAGCGCTGAATGCGCTGGTCGGTGCCGGTTTCGGTGCCGCCGGTCAGCGTTGCATGGCCACCTCGGTGGTGGTGCTGGTGGGCGCGGCCAAGCAATGGCTGCCAGACCTGAAAGCGCTGGCGCAGAAACTCAAGGTCAATGCCGGCAGCGAGCCGGGCACTGACGTCGGTCCAGTGATTTCCAAGCGCGCCAAAGCGCGGATTCTCGATCTGATCGAAAGCGGCATCAAGGAAGGCGCCAAGCTTGAGCTGGATGGTCGCGAGATCACGGTTCCTGGCTACGAGCAGGGTAACTTTGTCGGCCCGACCCTGTTCTCCGGCGTGACTACCGAGATGCAGATCTACACCCAGGAAATCTTCGGCCCGGTGCTGGTAGTGCTGGAAGTGAATACGCTCGATGAAGCCATCGCACTGGTCAACGCCAACCCGTTCGGCAACGGCACCGGCCTGTTCACCCAGAGCGGTGCGGCGGCGCGCAAATTCCAGAGCGAAATCGACGTGGGTCAGGTCGGCATCAACATCCCGATTCCAGTGCCGGTCCCGTTCTTCAGCTTCACCGGTTCGCGCGGTTCCAAACTCGGCGACCTCGGCCCGTATGGCAAGCAAGTGGTGCAGTTCTACACTCAGACCAAGACCGTCACCAGTCGCTGGTTCGATGACGACAGCGTCAACGACGGTGTGAACACCACCATCAACTTGCGTTAAGGAGCCGGACATGAAAATCGCTTTTATCGGTCTCGGCAACATGGGCGCGCCGATGGCGCGCAACCTGATCAAGGCTGGTCACGCACTGCGACTGGTTGATTTGAACAAAACCGTTCTGGCCGAGCTGGAACAACTGGGCGGCAGCATCAGCGCGACAGCCCGTGAAGCCGCTCAAGGCGCAGAACTGGTCATCACCATGCTGCCCGCCGCTGTGCACGTGCGCAGCGTTTGGCTGGGCGAGGACGGCGTGCTGGCGGGGATCGCCAAAGGCGTGCCGGCCGTGGATTGCAGCACCATCGATCCGCAAACGGCGCGTGATGTGGCCGCTGCGGCAGCCAAACAAGGCGTGGCCATGGCCGATGCGCCGGTATCGGGTGGCACGGGCGGCGCGGCGGCCGGGACGCTGACCTTTATGGTCGGTGCCACCCCCGAACTGTTTGCCACCCTGCAACCGGTGCTGGCGCAGATGGGGCGCAACATCGTCCACTGCGGCGAAGTCGGCACCGGGCAAATCGCCAAGATCTGCAACAACCTGCTGCTGGCGATCTCCATGGTCGGCGTCAGCGAAGCCATGGCGCTGGGCGATGCACTGGGGATCGACACTGGCGTGCTGGCCGGGATCATCAACAGTTCTACCGGGCGTTGCTGGAGTTCGGAGATGTACAACCCGTGGCCGGGCATCGTCGAAACGGCGCCGGCATCGCGCGGCTATACCGGTGGTTTTGGTGCCGAGCTGATGCTCAAGGATCTCGGACTTGCCACGGAAGCGGCACGTCAGGCGCACCAACCGGTGGTACTCGGCGCGGTGGCCCAGCAGTTGTATCAGGCGATGAGCCTGCGCGGGGAGGGGGGTAAAGACTTCTCGGCGATCATCAACAGCTATCGCAAACCGCAGTAAAACCTGGGTAAACCCTGTGGGAGCGAGCCTGCTCGCGATAGCGTTTGATCAGTCACCGTCAATGGTGACTGTGCTGATCCAATCGCGAGCAGGTATTGCATGTGTCCATCGACATTTACCGGGAAATCACGTCGGGTGATCTCCCGGTTTTTTTGCATCAGGCAAACACGAAATACTTGCGCACGGTTTCAACCACTTCCCACGTACCTTTCATGCCCGGCTCAATGACGAAAATATCGCCCGCGCGCAGATGGATCGGCTCTTTGCCTTCCGGGGTGATGATGCAGTAGCCCTCGCGGAAATCGCAGTATTCCCACTTCACGTATTCCACATACCACTTGCCCGGCGTGCAGATCCAGGTGCCCATGATCTTGCTGCCGTCTTCGCTGGTGTAGGCGTTGAGGTTGACGGTGTGCGGGTCGCCTTCGAGTTTTTCCCATTTGCAGGCATCAAGGACCGGCAGGGGGTGAGTGTCGCGAAGAACGGTAATCGGTGCGGACATGATGACTCCGAGCGTGAGGGATAACTGAAGTCGCACCGTATAGGGCTTGGTGGGGCATCAGTTGTCTGTGCTCGACATCGAGGTATCCAGAAACGCTGGTTCCACTGCGCGCTCAATAAAACGCCCCGGCATTCATCGAATGCCGGGGCGTTTTTTTATGCAGTCACTGAGTCACTGACAGCTTTCGGTGCCTGGCCATGCGCAGGCGGTAGCACCCGTAGATGACCAATACCCACACCGGCATGGCGTACACCGAGGCGCGCACGGGTGGAATCATCCAGATGACGCAGATGATCACGGCCATGAACGCCAGGCACAGATAATTGGTGTACGGCGACCAGAACGCCTTGAAGCCAGGCACGACGCCGCGCTGAACCATGGCCTTGCGGAACTTCAGGTGCGTCAGGCTGATCAGCGCCCAGTTGATCATCAGCGAGGCGACCACCAGCGCAAACAACAACTCAAGCGCTTCATGCGGCGCGACGTAGTTGACCAGCACCGCCAGCATGGTGATCAGCGCCGAGACGCCCAGTGCCAGCAACGGAACGCCTTGCTTGTTCAGTTTCATCAGCACTTTGGGGGCGTCGCCTTGTTCCGCCAGGCCGTAGAGCATGCGGCTGTTGCAGTAGACGCCGCTGTTGTAGACCGAGAGCGCGGCGGTGAGTACCACGAAGTTGAGGATCTGCGCGGCGGTGTCGCTGCCGATCAGGGCGAAAATCTGCACGAACGGACTGCCGCTGTAGGCATCGCCCGAAGCGCCCAGTGTTTGCAGCAGTTGGTCCCACGGGTACAGCGACAGCAACACGGTGAGTGCGCCGACGTAGAAGATCAGCACCCGATAAACCACTTGGTTGATGGCTTTGGGAATGACCTTGCGCGGCTCGCTGGCTTCAGCGGCGGTGATGCCGACCAGTTCCAGGCCGCCGAAGGAGAACATGATGAACGCCATCGCCATCAGCAGACCGCTGTAACCATTGGGAAAGAATCCGCCGTGGCTCCACAGGTTGCTCACCGATGCTTGCGGCCCGCCGGTGCCACTGAACAGCATGTAGCAGCCGAGGAGGATCATGCCGATGATGGCCACGACCTTGATGATCGCGAACCAGAACTCCATCTCGCCGAAGACTTTGACGTTCAGCGTGTTGATCAGGTTGACCAGCACGAAGAACACCGCTGCGCTGACCCAGGTCGGCACCTCCGGCCACCAGAACTGCACGTACTTGCCGACGGCGGTCAGCTCGGCCATGCCCACCAGCACATACAGGACCCAGTAGTTCCAGCCGGACAAGA
This sequence comes from Pseudomonas sp. 300, assembly GCF_055803035.1. Lineage (NCBI taxonomy): Bacteria > Pseudomonadati > Pseudomonadota > Gammaproteobacteria > Pseudomonadales > Pseudomonadaceae > Pseudomonas > Pseudomonas sp. 300. The sequence goes on from NZ_JAVLRV010000001.1 coordinate 782,457, forward strand.
AACCGGCAAAACCGCCCCAGTAGTTGTGAGCGAAGTGGCTGAAAGAGCCGGCCACGGGTTCCTCGACAATCATCTCGCCCAGTTGGCGCATGATCAGGAATGCGATGAAACCGGCAATCGCATAGCCGAGGATCATCGATGGTCCGGCGGATTTGAGCACTCCGGCAGAGCCCAGGAACAGCCCCGTACCAATGGCTCCGCCCAATGCGATCAGTTGAATGTGACGATTTTTCAACCCCCGCTTGAGCGTTGCCTGTTGCAAGATTTCATCCGCCATCTGGTTCCCTTTTGGTTGTTGTGGTCAGGCCTGATTTGAAAGGGCTGATATTACTCTGCGCGGTCCTCGTCATACAGGTGCCAGTTGGGCCAAACACTGGTGTTCAAGGCGCGCGCAACGCGTCGAGCAAGGCTCTGGCGTAAGCGGGCAGGCCAGTGAATGAGCGGGCGCACAACAACAGTTTGCGCTGCGCCCAGTCTTCCTTCAGGGCGAAGCGCTTGAACGATTGATCGACAGCCCGGCGCTGGATCGCCGCCAGCGGCACAATCGCCAGCCCGGCGCCGCGAGCGACCATGCGCATCACGCCGTCGAAGCCTTCTGCACGGATGCGGATTTGTAAGCGCATCCCCGCGTGCAGCGCCTGTTCTTCGAGGTACACCGCCAGCGCGCTATTGGCGTTCAGGCCCACGTAATCGTGATGCAGGGTGTCGCTGAAGTTGGGTGTCGCGCCGTTCGCCAGGGGATGGTCGGGCGGCATGATCAGCACCAGCGGATCATCGCGAAAGGGCAGGGTTTCGAGGGCGTGGGTGTCCACGGCGTCGGAGACGATGCCAAGGTCGGCCGCGCCCTGGCGCAGGGCGTGAGTGATACGGGCGCTGGGCAATTCCTGCAGGTCAATGTCGAGGTTGGGATGACGGCAGAGGAAGTCCGCCAGCACTTCCGGCAGGTACTCGGTGATTGCCGTGGTATTGCACAGTAAACGCACCTGACCTTTGACGCCTTTGGCGTATTCAGCCAGGTCCTGTTGCAGGCGGTCGGCGTGTTGCAGCAGCAGGCGGGCGTGTTGCGCCAGGGCTTTTCCGGCGGGCGTGAGGGTGACGCCGCGACGACCGCGCTCCAAAAAGTCGATGCCGAGCGAAGCCTCCATCGCACGGATTCGTGCGCTCGCCGCCGCCAGGGATAAATGGCTGCGAGCGGCGCCGGCGGTGATGTTGCCGGTGTCGAGG
>NZ_JAVLRV010000001.1:783730-874971 GCF_055803035.1 Pseudomonas sp. 300
CGTTTCGCCCATTTTGCGACCCGCACAATACTGGTGGGAGCGGGCTTGCCCGCGATGGCGTCAGTTGCATCAATACATTCTTAAGCCTCTACCAAAACAAGAGGCACGCTCAGTATATGGCAGATTTCCAACCGACCCGTCCGGGCCCACCATAGCCCCATGAATACACTCTCTGCGTTTTACCAAAACCTCGGGTTGACCCTTTCATTGCTGGTCATCGTCACCTTCCTCCTGGCCGGCATGATCAAAGGCGTCATCGGCCTCGGCCTGCCAACCATCGCCATGGGCCTGCTCGGTCTGGCTATGGCACCGTCGCAGGCTGCGGCGTTGCTGATTATTCCCGCGACCCTGACCAACATCTGGCAACTGGCCTTCGGCGGGCATTTGCGCGGGCTGGTCAGACGGCTGTGGCCGATGCTGCTGGCGATCCTCATCGGCACCGGTGCCGGTACGGTGTGGATCGGCATGGCCGGCGGTCATTGGGTGGTGCGAGGGTTGGGCGCGGCGTTGCTGCTCTACGCGTTGAGCGGACTGTTTCTGCCGACCTTGCGTGTCGGCAGTCAGACCGAGCGCTGGCTCGGTCCACTGTGCGGCGTGCTCACCGGCGTCATCACTTCGGCCACCGGCGTCTTCGTGATTCCTGCGGTGCCGTATCTGCAAGCACTGGGTTTGAATAGGGATGAACTGGTGCAGGCGCTGGGCCTGTCGTTCACCGTGTCGACCCTCGCACTCGCCGCCGGCCTGTTGTGGCGCGGGGCGCTGGGCGGTGGTGAGTTGAGCGCGTCATTGCTGGCGCTGATCCCGGCAGTGCTGGGCATGTTGCTTGGGCAATGGCTGCGTCAGCGGATCAGCGCCGTACTGTTCAAACGCGTGTTCTTCATCGGCCTCGGTGTGCTCGGCGGCCACCTGCTGATCAGCGGGTAGCGGACGACGGGCTAAGCATCTCGACGGCGCGGATATCGAAATCACCTTCCAGGTATTCCTCGCGTTGTTCGAGGAACTGCTTCATGTGCGGCAGGTTCGAGTGCACGTCGAGGTGCGCCTGGGATTGCCAGATCTCGAAGAAGATAAACAGCGTCGGGTCCTGTTTGTCGCGCAGCATGTGGTACTCGATGCAGCCGGGCTCGGCACGACTCGCTTCCACATAGCCACGGAAGAACGCTTCGAAGGCGTCGGATTTTTCCGGGCGAGTCTTCGCGTGCAGGATGAAGCCTTGTATTTCACTCATCAAAAAATCTCCTCAAGTTCAGAATCGGCGCAAGTGTATGGCAACAATCACCTGTCGATTCGTGCTTATGGGTCAAATGAATTTTGCGAGTTCAGGGCTTATTCCGCGCGAGGCTGATCGCTAACCTGCCGCCATCCACTTTCTGACCCTTCCGAGATTTCTCATGAAAAAAGTCTTGTTGCTCAATGGCGGCAAACAGTTTGCTCACTCCGATGGCCGCTACAACACCACCCTGCACGAAGCCGCGTTGAGCGTGCTGGATCGCGGCGGCGTTGATGTGAAAACCACCTTCATCGACGAGGGGTACGACGTCGCCGAAGAGGTCGCCAAATTCCTCTGGGCCGATGTGATCATTTACCAGATGCCGGGCTGGTGGATGGGCGCGCCATGGACCGTGAAGAAGTACATCGACGAAGTCTTCACCGAAGGCCACGGCAGCCTCTACGCCAGCGACGGCCGCACCCGTTCCGATGCCTCGCAAAAGTACGGCAGCGGTGGTCTGGTGCACGGCAAGCAATACCTGTTGTCGTTGACCTGGAACGCGCCGCAGCAAGCCTTCGACGACCCGACCGACTTCTTCGAAGGCAAGGGCGTGGACGCGGTGTACTTCCCGTTCCACAAGGCCAACGAGTTCCTCGGCATGACCGGCTTGCCGACGTTCCTGGCCGTTGACGTGATGAAGCGCCCGAACATCGAAGCCGATGTGGCGCGTTATGAGCAGCATTTGACCGAGGTGTTTGGCCTCAAGGCTTGAGGCTCGGCTACTATCGATACTTCGCGCAAGAACCTGGAGCCCGGCTTGCCGGCGATGGCGATCTTGAATACGCCATCGCCGGCAAGCCGGGCTCCTACGAAAAGCGATTTAAGCGCGGCAATGAATTATCGATAAGGGGCATTCGTGAAAGCCAGATCCGATGAGTTGCAGATTTTCGTCTGCGTGATTGAGTGCGGGTCGATTTCCGCTGCGGCCGAACAAGTCGGCCAGACGCCTTCGGCGGTCAGCCGCACGTTGTCGCGGCTGGAGGCCAAGCTCGATACCACGCTGATCAACCGCACTACACGGCGCATGGATTTGACGGAGGAGGGCAAGTATTTCTTCGAGCACGCCAAACTGATTCTCGATCAAATGGCGGAGCTTGAAGAGCGCCTCAGTTCACGTCAGCAAACCCCGTCCGGGCGTCTGCGGATCAACGCAGCGTCACCGTTCATGCTGCACGCCATCGTGCCCCACATCGATGAGTTCCGCCGGCTCTACCCGGACATCCAGCTCGAACTCAACAGCAACGACCTGATCATCGACCTGCTCGAACAAAGCACCGACATCGCCATCCGCATCGGCGCCCTGGCCGACTCGACCCTGCACGCCCGTTCACTGGGTTGCAGTCCGCTGCACATCGTCGCCAGCCCGGCCTACCTTGAGCAACATGGCACACCACTGGTGGTCGAGGAGCTGACGGGGCACGCGCTGCTGGGTTTCACGAATAACGAAGGCCTCAACCAATGGCCGCTGCGCTATGTGCATGGCGACCGCTGGCCGATTCAGGCGTCGATCAGCGCGTCCAGCGGCGAGACGATCAGGCAGCTGGCGCTTGAAGGTCAGGGCATTGCCAGCCTGTCGCATTTCATGACCATCGACGACATCCGGGCCGGGCGCCTGAAGGTGCTGCTGGCGGATTTCAACAGCGGTTATCGCCAGCCGATCAACGCGGTCTATTACCGCAACTCGCAATTGGCCCTGCGGATTCAGTGCTTCCTGGACTTTATCCAGAGCAAATTGGCGGTGTATGCGAATGCGGATTTCGAGGGTTGATTCGTGATCCCTGCGCAAGAGTGAATTGGGTCAACGGGGATTTTTCAGCGGTGATGACTGCTTGATACTCGTTGCATCACTTATTCACGCAGGGAGTTTCTCCATGAACGTATTCGTTACCGGCGCTGCAGGTTTCATCGGCGGCTCCATCGCCACCGGCCTGATTCGCGCAGGCCACAAGGTCAACGGCCTGGTGCGCAGCAGCGAGCAAGCCAATGAACTGAGCGCGTTGGGCATCACCCCGGTCATCGGCACTCTTGACGACAGCGCACTACTGGCCGAACAGGCCCGTGCTGCGGACGCGGTGATCAACGCCGCCAGCAGCGATCATCGCGGTGCGGTGGAAGCGTTGCTCAATGCCTTGCGCGGTTCCAACAAAGTGTTCCTGCACACCAGCGGTTCGAGCATCGTCGGCGATGCGTCGGGCGGCAAGTTCAGCGACGTCATCTATCACGAAGACACGCTGCCGGAACCGACGGTCGACAAGGCTGCTCGCGTGGCCATCGACAACCTGATCCTCGCGGCGGCGAACGACGGGGTGAACTCGGCGGTCATCTGCAACACGCTGATCTACGGCCACAGCCTGGGCGTCAAGCGCGACAGCGTGCAGTTGCCGCGCCTGCTGAAGCAGGCACGCAAAAGTGGCGTGGTGCGCCATGTCGGCACCGGCCAGAACATCTGGTCCAACGTGCACATCGAAGACGTTGTTTCCCTGTACCTGCTGGCGCTGAGCAAAAACGTACCGGGCACCTTCTACTTCGTTGAAAGCGGTGAGGCGTCGTTCATCGACATGACCACGGCGATTGCCGAAGCGTTGAAGCTGGGTGGGCCGCAGGACTGGCCGCTGAAAGAGGCCGAAGCCGAGTGGGGTTATGAAATGGCCAACTATGGTTTGGGTTCCAACAGTCGGGTGCGCGGCAAGCATGCGCGGGAACTGTTGGGCTGGGCGCCGAAGCGGACGTCGGTGGTTGAGTGGATTCGGGACGAGATGGTTTGAGTTCGCTCTAGACCGCGTCGCTGCCATCGCGAGCAAGCTCGCTCCCACATTCGACCGTATTCCTCCAGATGGAATGCGGTCGAATGTGGGAGCGGGCTTGCTCGCGATGGCGTTTCCGACGGCCCTGCAACTGGCCGGGCTTCCCTCAATTCCGTAACATCCGCCCCTTCTTCCCCTGCTGTGTCCTGTTCCCATGAAAGCAAAACGTCTGCGCGCTGATGTCCTGGCCGGGCTCACCACCTCGTTTGCCTTATTGCCCGAATGCATCGCCTTCGCGCTGGTGGCCCACCTCAATCCGTTGATGGGGCTTTATGGCGCGTTCATCATTTGCACCCTGACCGCGCTGTTCGGCGGCCGGCCGGGCATGGTGTCGGGTGCGGCCGGTTCGATGGCCGTGGTGATCGTCGCGCTGGTGGTGCAGCACGGTGTGCAATATTTACTCGCGACGGTGTTGCTGGGCGGGTTGATCATGCTGGCGTTCGGGTTGCTGAAGCTCGGCAAACTGGTGCGCATGGTGCCGCACCCGGTGATGCTTGGCTTCGTCAATGGCTTGGCAATCATCATCGCGCTGGCGCAACTGGAACACTTCAAGAGCGGTGACAACTGGCTCAGCGGCTCACCGCTGTATGTGATGAGCGGGTTGGTGGCGATGACGATGGCGATTGTCTATCTGCTGCCGCGCCTGACACGTGCCGTACCTCCGGCATTGGTGGCGATTCTGGGCGTAGGACTTGCTGTTTATCTGCTCGGTCTGCCGACCCGAACGCTGGGTGACATGGCGCACATCGCCGGTGGCTTGCCGACGTTTGCCTTGCCGGACATTCCCTGGACGCTGGACACCCTGCGCATCATCGCGCCTTACGCGATCCTGATGGCGCTGGTCGGTCTGCTGGAAACCCTGCTGACCCTGAACCTCACCGATGAAATCACCGAAAGCCGCGGCTTCCCGGATCGCGAATGCGTGGCGCTGGGCGCGGCCAACATGGTTTCTGGCGTGTTTGGCGGCATGGGCGGTTGCGCGATGATCGGCCAGACCGTGATCAACCTCAGCTCCGGTGGTCGTGGTCGGCTGTCTGGCGTGGTGGCCGGCGTGCTGATTCTGCTGTTCATTTTGTTTTTGTCGCCGCTGATCGAGCGTATTCCGCTGGCCGCATTGGTTGGCGTGATGTTTGTGGTGTCGCAGCAGACGTTTGCCTGGGCCTCGTTGCGGGTGGTCAACAAGGTGCCGCTGAACGACGTGCTGGTGATCGTCGCCGTCACGGTCATCACGGTGTTCACCGATCTGGCCACCGCCGTGCTCTGCGGGATCATCATTGCCGCGCTGAACTTCGCCTGGCAGCAGGCCCGCGAGTTGTATGCCGACAGTCACCTCGAAGCCGACGGCAGCAAGCTTTACCTGCTGCATGGCACGCTGTTCTTCGCCTCGACAACACCGTTTCTCAACCAGTTCGATCCCGCGAATGACCCGCCCTTGGTGACGATTGATTGCCGTCACCTGAGCTTCGTCGACTACTCGGCCATCGCCGCGCTCAAGACCCTGCGCGAACGCTACGCCAAGGCTGGCAAGCACCTGCGTGTGCTGCACTTGTCCGAGCGTTGCAAGAAGTTGCTCAAGCGTGCGCGGGTGAGTCACGACTGAATAACACCGGGCAGGCGCGATGAAAGTCAGCCTGCCCGATTTTCATATTGACCGACCTCGCATACCTCTCAGCGACAACCCTTACCCCTCTACGAAAATTACTTTCACCTCGTTTGAAAATCACCTCTCGAAATGTTTTAAGAGTTTCACAACCCATTCGACGTGACCCTTTCGAGGAGTACCGCATGACCCTGTCCTTCGGCTATTGGCTGCTGGTGTATGCCGCCATCGCCATCATTGCCCTGATCGTTCTGATCGCCCGTTACCGACTCAATCCCTTCATCGTGATTACCCTGGTCTCCATCGGCCTGGCGCTGCTGGCCGGCATGCCGCCATCCGGGGTGGTCGGCGCCTACGAGGCCGGCGTGGGCAAAACTTTGGGGCACATTGCGCTGGTGGTGGCGCTGGGGACGATGCTCGGCAAGATGATGGCCGAGTCCGGCGGCGCCGAGCAGGTGGCGCGCACCTTGATCGACCGTTTCGGCGAGAAGAACGCGCACTGGGCGATGGTCTGCATCGCGTTTCTGGTCGGGCTGCCGCTGTTCTTCGAAGTCGGTTTCGTGTTGCTGGTGCCGATCGCCTTTACCGTGGCGCGCCGCGTTGGCGTGTCGATCCTGATGGTCGGTTTGCCGATGGTCGCCGGGCTCTCGGTGGTGCATGCCCTGGTGCCGCCGCACCCGGCGGCGATGCTCGCGGTGCAGGTGTATGGGGCGTCGGTCGGGCAGACCTTGATGTACGCGATTCTGATCGGCATTCCGACCGCGATCATCGCCGGTCCGTTGTACGCCAAGTTCATCGTGCCGCGCATTCAACTGCCGGCGGAAAACCCGCTGGAACGCCAGTTCCTCGACCGTGAACCGCGCGACAGCCTGCCGGGTTTCGGCATCACCATGGCGACCATTCTGTTGCCGGTGGTGCTGATGCTGATCGGCGGCTGGGCCAACCTGATTTCCACGCCGGGCAGCGGCTTCAACCAGTTTTTGCTGTTCATCGGCAACTCGGTGATCGCCTTGCTGCTGGCGACCTTGCTCAGCTTCTGGACCCTCGGCATCGCCCAGGGCTTCAACCGCGAATCGATCCTCAAATTCACCAACGAATGCCTGGCGCCGACCGCCAGCATCACCTTGCTGGTGGGCGCCGGCGGCGGCTTGAACCGGATTCTGGTGGACGCCGGGGTCACCGACCAGATCGTCAGCCTGGCCCATGAGTTTCACTTGTCGCCGCTGATCATGGGCTGGCTGTTCGCCGCGTTGATGCGCATCGCCACCGGTTCCGCCACCGTGGCCATGACCACCGCCTCGGGCATCGTCGCGCCGGTGGCCATTGGTCTGGGTTATCCGCATCCGGAGTTGCTGGTGCTGGCGACCGGCGCGGGGTCGGTTATCTTTTCCCACGTCAACGACGGCGGCTTCTGGTTGATCAAGGAATACTTCAACATGACCGTCGCCCAGACGTTCAAGACCTGGACCGTGCTGGAGACCATTATTTCGCTGGTCGCCTTCGCGTTGACCGTGGGTCTTTCTTACCTGATTTAACCGGAGCCGCCTGCCATGGACATCCTCTACCAGATCCGCGCCCGTCAGGATTCCTTCAGCGCCGGCGAAGGACGCATCGCACGGCTGATGCTCGACGACGTAGGATTTGCCTCTGCCGCCAGCCTTGATGAATTGGCGCTGAGAGCGGAAGTCAGCACCGCCACGCTGTCGCGTTTCGCCCGCACGGTGGGTTGCCGCGACTTGCGCGACCTGCGCCTGCAACTGGCCCAGGCCAGCGGCGTTGGCAGTCGTTTTCTCGACCCGGCGGGCACGCCCGATCAGTCGGCGTTCTACGGGCAGATTGTCGGTGATATCGAGTCGACGTTGCGTCAGCACCTGTCGGCGTTCGACGAGTCGCGCTTCGCCGACGCGGTGAAGCTGTTGGGCAAGGCGCGGATGATTCACGCCTTCGGCATGGGCGGTTGCTCGACCTTGTGCAGCGATGAACTGCAAGTGCGGCTGGTGCGCTTCGGCTACCCGATTTCGGCGTGCCACGACCCGGTGATGATGCGGATCACCGCGGCCAGTCTAGGCGCCGAAAACGCAGTTATCGTCTGTTCGCTGACCGGCATCACTCCCGAATTGCTCGAAGCCGTCGAACTGGCGCGCAACTACGGCGCACGGATTGTCGCCATCACCCGGGCCGACTCGCCGTTGGCGCAATTGGCCGATGTGCTGCTGCCGCTGCAAGGCGTCGAAACCTCGTTCATCTACAAACCTACGGCGGCACGCTACGGCATGTTGCTGGCCATCGACGTGCTCGCTACCGAGCTGGCGCTGGCCAATCCTGAAGACAATCAAGAACGTCTGCGGCGGATCAAACTCGCCCTCGACGATTACCGCGGCGGCGACGATCACTTGCCGCTGGGAGACTGACATGCTGTACGACACGCTGATCCGCAACGCCCTGATCATCGATGGCAGCAACGCCCCCGGTTACCCCGCCGACGTGGCGATTCTGCACGGTCGCATCGAGTGCATCGGCGACCTTCGAGACGCCACCGCCAACGAAGAAATCGACGCTGCCGGCCGAGTGCTGGCACCGGGTTTCATCGACGTGCACACCCACGACGACACGGTGGTGATCCGTCAGCCGCAGATGTTGCCCAAGCTCAGCCAGGGCGTGACCACGGTGATCGTCGGCAATTGCGGGATCAGCGCTTCGCCGGTGAGTTTGAAGGGCGATCCGCCAGACCCGATGAACCTGCTCGGCACCTCGGCGGCCTTCGTTTATCCGACCTTCCGCGATTACCGGGCGGCGGTCGAAGCGGCGAACACCACGCTGAACGTCGCCGCTCTGGTCGGCCACACCGCGTTGCGCAGCAATCATCTTGATGATTTGTTTCGCACTGCTACGGCGGATGAAATCAGCGCGATGCGTGAGCAACTGCGCGAAAGCCTTGAGGCCGGCGCGTTGGGTTTGTCCACCGGCCTGGCATACGCCAGCGCTTACTCGGCGTCCACCGATGAAGTGATGCAATTGACCGAAGAACTGACCGCCTTCGGTGCGGTGTACACCACCCATTTGCGCAGTGAATTCGAGCCCGTGCTGGAGGCCATGGACGAGGCGTTCCAGATCGGCCGCCACGCACAATCCCCCGTGATCATTTCCCACCTCAAATGTGCCGGCGCCGGTAACTGGGGTCGCAGTCCGCAACTGCTGGCGTCGCTTGAAAAGGCCGCGAAAACCCACCCGGTGGGCTGCGATTGCTATCCCTACGCCGCGAGCTCTTCGACCCTGGACCTCAAGCAAGTCACCGACGCCCATCGCATCACCATTACCTGGTCTACGCCACATCCGGAACTCGGTGGCCGCGACCTGATGGACATCGCCGCCGAATGGGGCGTGCCGTTGCTCGAAGCCGCTCGCCGCCTGCAACCGGCGGGCGCGGTGTACTACGGAATGGACGAGGCGGACGTGAGAAGAATCCTCGCGCATCCGCTGTCCATGGTCGGCTCTGACGGCTTGCCGGAAGACCCGTTCCCGCATCCACGCTTGTGGGGCGCTTTCCCACGGGTGCTCGGCCATTTCAGTCGCGATGTCGGGCTGTTTCCGTTGCACACCGCGGTACACAAAATGACCGGTTTGTCCGCAGCGCGATTCGGCTTGAAGCAGCGTGGCGAAATCCGTGAAGGGCACTGGGCGGACCTGGTGTTGTTCGATCCTGCGACCATTCGTGACGTGGCGGATTTCAATGATCCGCAACGGGCGGCTGAAGGCATCGATGGGGTGTGGGTCAACGGTGTGTTGAGTTACAGCGATGGGCAGGCGAACGGCAGAAGGGAAGGGCGGTTTCTGGCGCGGGAAGGGGACTTGCGTGGCGGGTTTCAGTAATGATTCCGAGTGCTGCGTCACAGTGATGGCACATCGCAACTAAAGAAAGCCATCGCCAAGCCGAAGCGATGACACTAGCCCGGCTACACTCTGGGCCTTTCCAGTCTGGGAGCAACTTCATGAGCTTCGGCAAAACCACCCCGATCCTGCGGATTTTCGACGAACAGAAGGCCGTGGAGTTCTACGTCGATTTCCTCGGTTTCAAGATCGACTGGCAGCATCGTTTCGAGCCGAATTTTCCGCTGTACCTGCAAGTCTCCCGTGGCGAATGCGTGCTGCACCTGTCCGAACACCACGGCGATGCCACGCCGGGCTCGGCATTGCGCATAGAGACGGATGAGCTGGAGGCGTTTCAGCAGCAATTGCTGGCCAAGGAATACAAGTTCTCGCACCCGCAGATTCAGGCCATGCCGTGGGGCAGCCAGGACATGACCATTGCCGACCCGTTCGGCAATCGATTGGTGTTTACCAATGCGATCAGTGTGTAAGGCGGCGGGGTCGAGTTAGATCTGCCTTGGCGCCAGGTAGAGCGGTGAATACCAGGCCAGGCGGATCCGAATTATCTGTTGCTTGTTCGAAAGCCATCGCGGGCAAGCCCGCTCCCACAGAGTTTCATGTGTGCCGCAGAATGTGGCATCGACACAAAACCTGTGGGAGCGGGCTTGCCCGCGATGGGGTCAGTGATTCAACGCTGACCGAACGTCAAACCCTGAAATGGCTCACCATCATCTGCAACTGATTGCCCAACCGCGCCAGTTCAACACTGGATTTAGCGGTTTCGTCGCTGGCAGCGGCGGTCTGTTCGGACACGTCGCGCACGTTGATGATGCTGCGGCTTATCTCTTCGGCCACGGCGCTTTGCTGTTCGGCGGCGGCAGCGATCTGCTGGTTCATCGACTGGATGTTGGACACCGTGCGGGTGATGTTTTCCAGTGACACACCCGCCTTGCGGGTCAGGGCGACGCTACTGTCGGTGAGGACGCGGCTGTTGTTCATCACGGCGGACACTTGTTGCGTGCCGTTCTGCAAACCGGCCACCAGGCCTTCGATTTCTTCGGTAGATTTCTGCGTGCGCTGGGCCAGGCCGCGGACTTCGTCGGCTACCACGGCAAAACCACGACCGGCTTCACCGGCACGCGCGGCTTCGATCGCGGCGTTGAGTGCCAGCAGGTTGGTCTGTTCGGCCACAGCCTTGATCACGTCCATGACGCTGCCGATTTTGTCGCTTTCCTGTTGCAGCACGCTCATGGCTTCGGTGGAACGCACCACTTCGCTGGCCAGACGTTCGATCTGGGCGATGGCTTCGTTGACCACTTTGTCGCCTTCGCGGGCTTCGCCGTCGGCGGCGGCTGCGGCTTGCGAAGCTTCTTCGGCGTTGCGCGCGACTTCCTGCACCGTGGCGGTCATCTCGTGCATGGCGGTGGCCACTTGATCGGTCTCGATCTTCTGGCTGTTAACGCCGGCGCTGGTCTGCCCGGTCACGGCGGACAATTCTTCGGCGGCGCTGGCGATCTGAGTGACGCCGTCGCGGATACCGCTGATCAAGTCACGCAGGGTCACGCCCATGCGTGCGATGCCTTGCTGCAACACGCCGAGTTCATCGCGGCGAGTGACTTTGACGTCCTGGGACAGGTCGCCGCTGGCGATGCGCTCGACCACTGCCAGCGTGTCGCGCAGCGGGCCAGTGATCTGACGGGTGATGATGACGGCGGCAATGATCCCGACCAACAACGCCAGCAAGGTGCTGATCAGTTGCAGGGTACGCGCCTGGTCGCTTTCGGCGTCGCGGCGGTCGAGCTGGATCTGATACAGCTGCTCGCTGAGGGTCACGATAGCGGCGCCCTGATCGGTCATTTCCTTGCGCGCCTGCACGGCATCGCTGCTCGCGACTTTATAGGCCTGCAAGGCGCTGCGGTAGTTGCCCAAAGCGGTTTCCAACTGACGCAACTCGTCCAGCTGAGTGTCGGCGAATTGCGCATTGAGTTGTTTCAGGCTGGCGATGGCTGCGTCGAGTTGGCCGACGGCTTTCTGCTCGGTCTCGGCGTTGGTGGTCGCGGTGTAGCCGCGCACTTCGTAGCGGGCCAGCATGAACGCTTCCTTGGCGGCGGTGATGGCCTGGAATTGTTCGAAGCGCTGATCGCTCAACGGCATTTGTTGTACGCGGGTACTGATGGCGTTGATCAGCGAGTACGCGGTTTCCGCGTTGGCGCCCATGGCGTCGCGCGCGCTGTTGCCGGCGCGGTAGGCGCTGCGCATTTTGTTCAGGGACGTTTTGTACGCGTCAATTTGCGTACCTTGCTCTTTGAGCAGCTTGAGGTTTTCCGGGCTCTTGAATTTCACCAGCAGCGCTTGTTGCTGAGCGGCAAACGCATCCAGGGTGGTCTGGACGTTCTGCGCAGTGGTTTCATCGCCGTTGGTCAGCATGTATTGCAGGCGAACCACACGCAGCTTGGTCAGGCCGGCATTGAGCTGGGTGATGTCGCTCATCCAGTTGCTGCGGTCAATCAGGCTGCCCAGGCTGGTCCAGCCGGTCAGGGCGAGGATGCAGGTCAGTGCCAGGACCAGGCCAAACCCGAGGCCCAGTTTCATGTTCACGCTGATGTTGCCGAACCAGCTATTCATCAAATTCCTCCAGGAACGTTGCGCTTTCGGTCGTCGGTTGGCTGGAAGATTGTTGTTTTTGGTAGCCAAGGGTGTGTAGCAGGTCTGTATCGGCAGCATTCGCGAGAGCTGAAAGGATTTTGTCAGGCCGTTCTGTAACAAGATTTTTGCGCGGCTTAAGCTTTTTTTCACATGGGTTTCACCGACTGCCGACGCGAGGCTCTCTACCCTCGCGGCATCGAATGTAAGTGATGCATGCCGGTGAGGCGGCCTGATGTGGAATTGAGACTGAGTCTGTTCGGGATCAAACGCTCGATTGATCTGAGCCGTTGGGCCCGCTATCGAAACTCCGCAGTGGTGCTGGCCTCGGCACTGCTGGTCATACCGCTGACCGTCTGGCTGTTGCGGCCGGCTGCCGTGCCGGACCTGGCCCATGGCAATGTGGCCGGTGCGCAGGCGTTGCTATCCGGCTGGGCGAAAGGCGAGATGATTGTGCTGGTGCGTCATGTCGAGCGCTGCGATCACTCCAGAGCCGCGTGCCTGGCCGGCAATGACGGCATCACGGATCGTTCGCGCAGCGTCGCGGTGAGTGTCGGAGCCCAGTTTGAACAGCTGGGGCTGGAGAGGGCGGACATCTACAACAGCCCGATGATTCGCACCGCGCAGACCGCCAGCTATATGTTCAACAAGGTGGGTGCCGATGAAGACTGGTTGATCAGTTGCAAGGGCACGATGCTGCGCGATGCTTTGGCGCACAAAGTGGCGGGTCGCAATCTGATTCTGGTGACTCACAGCGAATGCATGGCGCAGATAGAGAAAGACCTCAAGTTGCCAACTGCCTCCCTCGGTTACGGTGCCTCTTTGTTTATCTCCGCCGCCACACCACAAACACCGAAAATGCTCGGTTTCATTGAAGCTTCCGACTGGCGCACGGTGACCACCCGATGAGTAATGCTATGCGTTTTTACGGCTTGAATTTTGGTATCCCCCTGTTTTGCGCGGCGGTGGTGTTCCTGCTGTTCGACATGACCACCATCGATATCGCGTTCAGCAATCTTTTTTTCGATCCGGTCACCCAGACCTTCCCGCTCGATCAAGTGCACTTCTTTGAAAAGCTCACGCACAAATGGGCGCGGATCATTCCGAACTGGACCGGTGAAGTCGCCGTGATCGGCGCGATAGCGTCGTTTGTCTGGCCGCTGATCAACACGACAAAGCATCCGCGTCTCGGGCGCTTCCTTGAGCGCAGCAAAGCTGCACCTGTGCTGCGGTTTGCCAATGACCATCAACGGGATTTTCTGTTTGTGGTGGTTGCGTTTGCCATTTGCACCGGCGTGATCCATTTCCTCAAGTCGCACACCAGCGTGTATTGCCCGATTGAAACGACCCTGTACGGCGGGAAAATTGCCCACATGGAGTGGTACAACAATTTCCAGCTGTTCAGGGAAGCCGGCGATGGCCGCTGCTGGCCGGGCGGGCATGCATCGGGCGGGTTCACCATGCTTGCGCTGTACTTCGTCGCGCGCCGTTACCGCTGGCGTTATTCGAAAGCGCTGATGTACGGCTCGCTGCTGCTCGGTTTTGTCTATGGCACGACGCGGGTGCTGCAAGGCTGGCACTACATGTCCCACACGTTCTGGGCGGGGATCTTCGTGTGGCTGGCGTGTTTGCTGACAGCGTTGGCGTTTTATGGGCGAGCGCGGCTTGAAAAACCGCTATCGACTGACCTGCCGTCATCAAGAGCAGGCTCGTTCCTACAGGAGACTGCGGTCGTAAGCGCAATCCGTGAGCAACAATGAAGCTATGCAGGAGCAAGTTTGCTCGCGATAGCGGTGGGTCAAGCGAAATTGTTGTCGACGGGGGCGCAGTCATCGCGAGCAGGCTCGCTCCCACAAGGGAACGCGGTCCAATGTGGGAGCGAGCCTGCTCGCGATGAACGATGACGCGGTATGCCTGCCTAGTCCTGCGGATCAACGTTATCCAGTGCCTGGTTCACTGCCAGCTCCGCGAGCATGATGATCTGCGCAATGGCCAGCGCGGTGTTGCGCTGCGAACCGTTCAGGTAGGTGGCTAAATCGCTGGTCATGACGCTGGCGGATGCCAGTGACTCGCAGGCATGGGCGAGGAGGTTTTCGGTGCCGATGTCGGGGAGGATCGTGAAAAAGGGGCTGGGGCGGTAGGGTTTGTTGGTGGGGGGATCGGGGATTAACTTATCCAAATGACAGTCCTCATTAATTAGGCACCATCCCTTGCCGTTTCTCACGCGGTAGAAGAGGTGGCAGCTGTGTGCGGAGTGAGAAACCGGGGAGGACAAGCTCCGGCCAGACCGAAGTCCGCCCGCACACAGCCGCCATAACGAAACTGCAGGCAGCGGATAAGCTGGCGGCAATTATGGTGGTTATGGCACTGGATTAACATCTTCCTCCGGGTTCTCACACCCGATCACTGAGTTTTCAGTGACAAGCAAAGACTAAAGAGCCCGCTTCCGAGCAACAACCCTAAAAATCTGTGGGTGTTTTCTTTGTTTTTGGTAGGACATGTCCTGCAATGAAGACCGCCTCACTGCCCGACAAAGTAGTAATCCTGACGACCCACCCGCATCACTTTCAGCACTTTCAAGGGCGCCACCGGTTCAGTGTCGCCCGCCAGGATCGCCACGTTGGACGCAGAAGTGCTCAGAAACTCATGCAACTGCGCTTCGGTATCCAGTCCCTTCAGTACGCTTTGCGTATAGAACACGCTCGCACCGCCCACGCGTTCATTGGCCTGGAACAGCGCAACGTGCTGCCCGTTGGCCTGCATCGTCTGAATCTGCTCGGTCAGCGGCAGGAAGGACAGTTTGCGATCCGCATGGGGCAGCGCCCATTGTGCGGCCGCCAGGTAGCTGCCGATCACCACGGCCAATGCGCTCATGGCCAGCCCCTGACGATGGCGAGCCAGACGACCCAACAGATTCGAGGCGCCTTCGTAAGCCTTGGCGCGTTCGAACAGAACACTCGCATACTCCGCTGCAATCACCGCCGCCGCGGGCGTCATGGACATCAGGTAAACCGTGCGCTTGCTCGACGCCAACGTCAGCATGACGAATTGCGCCAGCACCCACAGGCTGAAGAACAACAAGTAACGATTGGCCATCAGGCTTTTGCGGAAATGCCACAGCCCCAGATACACCAGAATGTTCCACGGCAAAAAGGCTTGCGGCAGTTTGGCGAGGTAGTAGTAGAACGGTTCGTAATGCCCTGCTTCGACAAACGAACCGCTGAACCGCCCGACACTGTTGGTCAGCAGCACTTGCGCCAGTGCCGGCGCGCCGCCGCGCTGATACAGCACCGCCAGCCAGATAATCAATGGCACCAGCCCCAGCAGCGTCAGCAGCCCGGGGCGTAGCCAGTCCGAAACTTTCAGCTGCCGGTCGAGCACACTCTCGGCCAACAAGTACGCGAAGATCACCACGCCCGGCATCGCCAGGCCCAACACGCCTTTGCTCAACGTCGCGATGGCAATCCCCGCAGCAAACAGCAAGGCGTTGCCGACGCTCGCCTGGCGATGGCCCTGAAAAAATGCGAGCAGCGCCATGCTCACGCCGAGGGCGAGCAACGCGTCTTCGCCGACGCCGCGCACGTTGCTCCAGTAGCTGGCCATGGTTGCCAGCAGTAGGCCCGCTGTCCAGGCAATCGCGTTGGGCCGCCCGAACCGGCGCAGCATCGCGAACAGCAGAATGACACTGAACAATCCGGCCACCGCCGACGCCAGCCGCACGGCCCACGGTGTACTGCCGAATGCGCGGATGGCCCCGGCATCGAGCCACAGGCTCAGGGGCGGTTTCTCCAGAAACGGTTCGCCGAACAACCGTGGCGTCACCCAGTCGTTATCCAGGTGCATTTGCATGGCAATCCCGGCGACCCGCGCCTCGGTGGAGCCTTGCAGTTGGTGATTGCCCAGGGCAAAGAAAAACAGCAGGGCAGTTAGCAGAAACAACGAAGAGGCGGGACGCAACATGGTGTCTGGCTGCCGAGAAGGGATCCCGCGAGCATACGGCGCGAATGCTTAACGAATTGTGAACGCCCTGCGAAAAATTCAGACCGCCAGCGGCAAGGTCACGATGAAGATACTGCCCTGGCCGGTGCCGTCGCTGATGCCGATCACTTGGCCGCCATGGGCTTCGACCAGCTCACGCACCACCGTCAGGCCAATGCCCAGGCCTGCGCCATAGAAGCCCACCGCATGAACATCCTGCACAAAGGGCTCGAAGATAAACGGCAGTGTCTCAGGGGAAATACCGATGCCGTTATCGCCAATGCTTATTTTCAGCCGATCGGCTTCGGTGGTGACCGACAGCGTGACCGTGCCACCCGCCGGCGTGTATTTGGCGGCATTGCCCAGCAGATTGCCGAGAATCTGCGCGAGGCGCGAAGGGTCGCCGTTCACCGCCAACGCACACTCGGGCAGTTCTGCGCTGAATTGCAAATGGTGAGCGGTCATCACCGGATCACAGATTTCTATCGCCTCGTGGATGATCTGCACCATATCGACGAGGCGGCAATCGAGGCGAAACTTGCCGGTGTCGGCGCGGGCGACGTCAAGCAAGTCTTCCACCAGCCGAGACATGTGCTGCACCTGACCTTCGATCAGTTGCTGCATGCGTGGCAATTCCTCACTGGGCACCCGTACCAGTCGACCGGCAATCATGCTGATGGGCGTCAGCGGATTTCGCAATTCGTGGGCCACCAGCGTGAGCACCTTGCGTTGCTGTTCCAGCGCGCGTTCAGCCGCGACCTGCAGGCGTTTGGCGCTCAGTGCGGCGATCACCAGTTGCTCGTTGGCTTCGCGTATCTCCAGGTACAGTCGCTGTTCTGCCTGCGCGAGTTTCGGCCTGTCGGCCTCAGATTGCGCCGACAGAATCGCCAGCACCAATTGCTGATTGGCCTCGATCAGTTGCTCGACCTGTTGGCTATCGACGAGCTGGGTGTTGGCGTCGCTCAGTTCTTTGTTCAACGCCGCCAGCACCGCGCGCGCTTCGACGGTTTTCTGGCCGAGCAGGAACAGTTCGCGTGCCGCAGTGGCTATCGCTTGCTCGTTCCCGCCATTGGCCTCGTTCATGATGTTTGACTCATCCTTGGTCGTTGCCCAGTCGGTGTCGGGTAGGTCGGCCGCCGAGCAGGCCTTCCTGGTCCGGTAGCATTTCGCCGATCTGCAAGCCTTTATCATCGATGCGGTACACGCGCAGTTCATCGGAGTGGGCGCTGGCCCGCACTTTGACCACGGCCATGATGCGCAACAGGCGGCTCTGCACTTCAATGTAGCGCTGAACGATGATCGCGTCGGTGAGAAATGCCGTTCCATAGGGGCTGAAGCGCAAATCGGTGTAGCGGTCTTCCAGCTCCGAGGTCATCAACACGCTGACCCCGACGCTGGTGAGGGCGGTGACCATGCGCGACAGCGACTCGCGAAAGTCTTCGCGGAAGGTCGGGGCCAGCGCCAGTTCGAAACCTGACAAAGAGTCGATCACCACGCGGGTAGCCTTCAGTCGGGCGATTTCACTCAACAGCAACTGCACGATCTCGTCGATGGACAAGTCCGGTGCGCGGCTGTCCACCAGGCCGACCTGTCCGCTCTGAATCAGACCGGCAAGGGTGGCGTTTTGCGAGTGATTGGGCCGTTGCTCGAACACCGCAATCACACCGGTTTCGCCATTGCGCGCGCCTTCAGCGAGGAACGTCGCGGCGAGTATGCTTTTGCCCGAGCCCGAGGGGCCGGCCACCAGCAGCGAATACCCACGCGGCAGGCCACCGCCGAGCATCTCGTCGAGCTGGGGCACGCCCATTTTCAGGCGTTTGATCGGGAACTCCAGCGGCGCTTCAACCGGGTTGAGTGCCGCTGGCGCGAAGACTTTGATCCCCGACGTGGCGATGCGGAACGTGTGCAGCCCCGGCAGCGTCGGCTGGCCACGCATCTTCATGATTTCCATCTTGCGCACCATGGAGTTGCGCTGAACGCTCTGGCGCAGCCAGATCAGGCCGTCGGCCACAGTGAAAATCGGGTTGGTGTCGGTTTCGGTGAAATACTCGCCAATCAGGAAGGTGGTCGCCTGCCAGGTGGTCATCAACATGCCCAGTTGTTGAACAAACTGCGGCAGGTTGTTGTTCGGGTTGTCCTGAGTCTGGCTCGCCAGCACCACGGAGCGGAAGGAATCGACGAACACCAGCGCCGGGGAGTGCGCCTCCACCTCGCTGACGATGCGCCGCAGTACTTCGTCCAGATTCCCGGCGAGGGTGTCGTCGGCCAGGTTGATGTAACGGATCGACTGATTGATCGCTTCGCTGTCGAAAAAGTCGAATTGCTGCTGATAACGCAGCATCTTCAGCGGCGGCTCGCCGAGCACGGTAAAGAACAGCGCCGGACGCTCGGGCGTCGCCAGGGCAAACATCATCTGATGCGCGAGGGTGGTTTTGCCGCAGCCTGGGGGGCCGGCGATCAGGTTGAACGAAAACTCCGGCAAACCTCCGCCCAGCACCTCGTCCAGTCCTGGCACGCCGGTGGCCAGGCGGTTGATAGTTACTTTGGTGCTCATGGCGAATTTTCCTGCGAAGAGGTGTCGCTCAAAGAAGGTTCCCACACGCCACGAAGCAAACGTGCGGTGAGCGAGGGCCCGATCAGCGTGGTCAGTAACTCGTAAAAGGTTGTCAGCAACACTTCACCGAAAAACAACGCATCGGCGTTGCTTTGCTCAACGAGTACGGCCTTGAGGGCGTTCAGATTCGGGAAGGCCTGCACACTGTCATAAGTGCCGGCCAGGTGTGGATGGTTGGAGACGCACAGATGAAGGCTGCGGCGATAAAGCGCGGCTACCCCATGCTGGCCGATGATGGGCGAGAGGGCCGCATCCATGGCCTGCAATATTGACTCGATCGCTTGCGCGACGGTTGCAACGTCAGCGTTGGGGCCAACGCAGTGCGTCAGAGAAGCTACGATCTGACGGCTCTCTTCGCTAAGCGTGGACATGGCTAACTGATATCCGAAGGACTGGCTTTGATGGTACACCCTATGGGCGTCGGGGTAGGGATTTGTGTCAGATGGGCTGGTTTGCCGGAAAACAGACAAAAAAAAGCCCGCGGGAGGGCGGGCAAACCGTAGTTTCTTGAATGAGCGAGCGCAATGTACCGGTTGCCGGGGCGCGATGGGGTGAAGAAAAATTCATCTGCGCCGCGTGCGCTCGCTCGTCTGCTTCTGCTGTGTCAGAAGGTGTGCTTGGGCCTGGTAATCCGAGGCTGGCTGAACGGCTGTCTCGCTTTCAACGGTTTGAATCACACGTCCTTCAGCGTCCTTGGTAACGGCGATCGTCCAGGCACAGGTCTCGCTCAGGGATTGTTCAATACTCCGTCACCCCATCAACCCTCAACACCCACCCGGCCTCCCCAGGCATCAACCTGTACTGAATCTGCCGCATTCGCCCCGTCCTGCCCGCTCCGGCATCACTGCTGTCATACACCGGAAACCGCCGCACCAGTGCGTTCTCCAGCACGGCAAACTCATCCTCGCCTTGATAACCCTCCGCTGTTGTCGCGTTTTCGCTGACATCCGGCAGATAAATCTCGCTGAGTGATTTCTTCCGATTGGCTGCGTAGGCAATCAACTCACCCGGCAACCTGGGGCCAGGTGATCTGGCGAACACGTAAACCTCCGGTGAGCCATCCTGATCAAGGTCTGCGACTTCCGCCCGGACGATGTCGCCGGTCAGCGGGCGAGTAATGTCCGAGTTGTCGATTTCCAGCCCTTGAGGGGAAATACGTAATGCCCGACGTCCACCCACCAGCTCGCTTTTCACCTGAAAGTGAATGCCTTGCAGTTCGAGCGTCTGGTCAAATGGCGCAGCGCCGTGCGTGCTGTCCACGGGGCTGAGGTGCAATGAAAGGCGGTAATTAGCCACTTCATTGCGCCGCGCGGCGTTGCGCATGAGGTAGACCTGGACCGTGTACTCGCCATCGGCGGGCAGCGGTCCGAGGAAGTGATTACCCATGACCGAGCTGTTGAACAGCGCAAAGTCGGCGCCTTTGGCGGTGATGTTGAAGTAGGCCGAGGTGTTGGACGGCTCGAGGTCGACGGTCAGGATCTGGCCCGCCTTTGCGCTCAGACGGTACTGAGCGGTGAGTTGACCTTTGATCGAGTCGGAGCGCTTGACGGTGTCAGAGTCGCTCTTGAAATCGATCTGTTCGACGCGCGTCGCGACCTCGGTGGCGGCGTGTGTCGGCAGGCAAATCATGGTCGCCAGAAGGGCAGTGACCCAGATGTTCATGTTGATCTTCCTGAGTGCTGCAGTTCGCTGTGTCGCCGCTGCATCTGACACATCAGCATAGAGCCTGCGGCGCGGTGGTCAGGTAAAACGTCAATGACCGAAAGACACATCGGTGGACACCGAACCGGGTTTAAGCAAATCCGGTGGTGGGGATTTCAGCTGGCGAAAAAAAAGCCGTGAAGCTTCGATTTCTCGACGCTCTACGGCTTTGTTCAGTCTGCGCAGCAAGAACCTTTGCGAGCCAGATTACTTGGCCTTCGCGCTCTTGATGTCGCTGATGATTTGCTGCGCAATCGCCTGAACCTGCTTTTTGGTCATGGCCGACATCACACCTTCCCATGCCGTCGATGACGTGTCATAGGTTCGAGTGCCGATCAGGCTCCCCGACTTCAAGTCAGAAAAATCGGCACTGGAATTGACCCAGGCGTTACCCACCATAATGCCAGCGGCAACACGTGACCCGGTCGTCAGGTAGCGGAAGTTGCTCACGTTGATGGTGATGCCGACGCCATCCTTGGTGTTCGAGCTCGAAGTCTGAGCCTCAGTGAGGCCGTAGCCGGCACGAGTGGCTTCTGCTTGCAGAGCCTCATTCCAGTCACGCTGCAAAAGGGGCCAGTCTTCATTCTGTTTAACCTTGCTGTTCCCTTTGAAATTGACCACCAGGTTTTGCTTTGCCGACTCCTGGATCGCCAGTGCTTCAGAGCCGCCACTTTTTACCGACGCTGCGCAACCGCTCAGAAGAGACGCAGCCAGGAGGCATGAAAGGGAGAGCAAAAACTTTGGATTTTTCATTGAATTTCCATATCCAGAACGATTGGGAGGGCGTTAACGGCGAATGATGTCGATTTGATGGCGAAAGGCACGATCCTGAGGTGAAGCGAATGATTTCGTCAAGCGACGCGGGAGCAATCAACATATCGACGACAATCATTCAGGCACAAAAAAGGCACTGGCAATCATCGCCAAGTGCCTTTTTTTTCGCCTGCCGGCTTCCGACTGACGTCACTTGAAAGGCCAAGGTGCGCTGCTAACCTTGATCATTCGGAGCTGCCGACGACAGACGATCTGTTCCGGGCCACCTCTTGATGCGAGTGTCACTCGATCGATCAAGCCGCCCCTCGCCCCAACCGCCCATCGACTCCTGGCGATATCTCCGACACGTGTCTTTCGATAGCACTCTGGAGATACCCCATGAAACTGCAGTTGCTCAGTGTTGCGCTCATGTTCGCGGGTATGGCGACGGCCAGCCTGACCTTCGCCGGTGAAACGGCCCCAGCCACCCCCTCGAAATCGGCCACGCCCGCCGTCAAACAGGAGATCAAACTCACGCGCGTCACGCCGGAGTACTGGCGCGTCACGTTCCACAATCCGCCGTACAACATCTACGGCCCGGAAACCATGCCGCAATTGAATGAGGTCATCACCGCGCTCGAGACCGACCCGAAGGTCAAAGTGGTGGTGTTCGACAGCGATGTTCCGGATTTCTTCCTTACCCACTATGACTTCGTGCCGCCACTGACGGATACGACAAGTCTGCCCAACGGCCCTACCGGGCTTCCGCCGCTGCCCGACATGCTGGTGCGATTGAGCAAGGCGCCAGTTGTCTCGATCGTATCTATTCGCGGTCGCGCCACCGGCGTCGGCAGTGAGTTGTCACTGGCCAGCGACATGCGCTTTGCCAGTCGCGAAAAGGCCATCCTGTCGCAATGGGAAATCGGCGCTGCGCTGGTGCCGGGCGGTGGCCCCATGGCTCGATTGCCGCGGCTGATGGGGCGTGGGCGCGCACTGGAAGTGTTGCTCACCGGTAACGATATCGATGGCGATCTGGCTGAACGCTATGGCTACGTCAATCGTGCGCTACCCGATGCCGAACTCGATGCGTTCGTCGACACCATGGCCCGCCGTATTGCCCGGTTTGACAAGCAGTCGATCACCGAGATCAAACGCCTGGTCGATGCCTCGAGTTTGCCACCCAACGAGGCTATCGCCGCCGAATGGGACGGGTTCATCGGCTCGGTGAAACGCCCGGCGGCGCAGCAACGGATCAAGCAATTGATGGAGCTTGGCTTGCAGAAGAATGCGGATGTTGAAAAACGCCTGGCGCATCACACCGGCACCCTCGGCGACTGATCAACAACCCCCCCACCTATCAGGAGTTATTGTCATGAGCACTGCATTGGAAACCGTCCTGTACACCGCAAAAACCCACACCGTCGGCGGCCGAACCGGCACCGGAAAATCAAGCGATGGCGAGCTCGACGTAAAATTCAGCTCCCCCGGCTCGGGCAAACCGGGGACCAACCCGGAGCAACTGTTTGCACTCGGTTATTCAGCCTGCTTTATCGGCGCGATCCAGGTGGCGGCCGGTAAATTGAAAGTCAAATTACCGGAGGATACGTCGGTGGATGCCGAGGTTGATCTGGGCAAAACCAATGGCGGGGATTTTCAGTTGGCGGTCAGATTGAACGTCAATATTCCTGGTCTGGAGGAGGGCGTTAAAAGAGAACTGGCGGAGGCGGCGCATCAGATCTGCCCTTATTCGCGGATGACGCGGGGCCACGTGGCAGTGGAGTTGAAAGTCGTTTGACCGGGCATCTGTAGGAGCGAGCGGTGCGTCAGTCGACTCGTTATCGAGTGCCGGCAGCCTTCTCATTATTAACTCCCAGATGCAACAAAACCCGCTTTTGGCGGGTTTTGTTTTGCTTCTTCAGCAAGCTAAGCTGATGTGGTTGACCGGGCGTTTGATGCCGGACTACGCCTACAACTTGAACGTATCTACCACGTTTCTGAGTCACCCGGCTTCTGAATCCAATTCTGCACAGGCTCTGAGGGTAGAGCCAAGATTGTCAGTGGTCTGGCGATTCAACTGGCTGATCTCATGCACATCCCTTGTCAGTTGATCGACGGCTGTTGTTTGCTCTTCAGTCGCTGCAGCGACTGTAAGGCACATCTCATCAATCTCACCGATTTTCGAGACTACTTTTACAAGGCTGGCCTTGTACCTGTTAAAACATCGCGTCAGGATAGAAGCGCCCCTGCGGCGGCCAACTTCATGGCGAACCAGATACTTTGACTTGCGTTATTGGTTGGTGAAT
Organism: Pseudomonas sp. 300; assembly: GCF_055803035.1. Classification (NCBI taxonomy): domain Bacteria; kingdom Pseudomonadati; phylum Pseudomonadota; class Gammaproteobacteria; order Pseudomonadales; family Pseudomonadaceae; genus Pseudomonas; species Pseudomonas sp. 300. Next base: position 807,264 of record NZ_JAVLRV010000001.1, read on the forward strand.
TTGTAAGGCGTCCAGCACAGGTTGTGGCTGAAAGTTGTCTGGGTGTTTTGCCGTTACCACAATGCCAAGGTGTAACTAAGGATCAGGCGTGTTTCATCCAGGTCATTACCAAAGTTTGACCTGACGGTGGCGTTTCTGACTTTCAGGCCGACGTTTTTCAGCGAACCTGACTGTATGACATAACCAATGTCGGTGTTGCGCTCCCACTCTTTACCGGTGTTGCTGCCAGCGACCAACGCGTTGTCTCCCTGGACATAACGACTCATGAACGTCAGCCCCGGGAGGCCCAGCGCGGCGAAGTTGTAGTCATAGCGCAGCTGCCAGGAGCGTTCCTGGGTATTGGCGAAGTCATTGATCTGGACGAAGTTGACCAGGTACGGATCGCTATTGGCAATGTAGGGGAAGGGGTCGTCACCGCTCATGCGTTGATAGGCCGCGGTGAATACGCTGGAGCCCAGGGTGTAGGACACCAGGCCGTTCGCAGCCCGGTTATCGAGGGGGCGGAGGTTGCCGTCGTCGGTGCTTTTCGAATAGCGCAGGTCGAACTTCAGCGACTGTTGCTCGGCGAGGGGGATCTCGTAGACCACGCCACCAAAGTACTGCCGATAGACGTTTTCCAGATTGCCGTAGTACAGGCTGGTGCTCAGGGCCTTGTTGAAACTGTAGGTGCCGCCGGCAAAGCGAAAGTCATCGCTGACGCCGCCAATGCGGTTACCCGTGAAGTCTTGATAATTTGAAGAGCTGTTGAACTTGATTTGCTCCAGCTTGCCGCCTTGCAACATGAGCTTGTCGATGTCCTTCGACGTCAGCAGTGCGCCTTCGAACGTCGCCGGCAGTAAGCGCGTGTCATTGCTCGAGACCACGGGCGTACGGAAGGCGAGTGAGCCGACCTTCAGAATGGTTTCCGATACCTTCGCCTTGGCCGTCAGCTCGAGTTTGGAGTATTCGTCCTGTGAGCCTCGGCCGTTTTTCGAACCAAGGTCCGCCGGCAGCAGGCCCGTGCCGCCGGAACCATCACCGCCGTCAAGCTTGATACCGAGCATGCCGACAGCGTCGACGCCCAGGCCCAGAGTACCTGCGGTATAACCCGACTCGAATCGCAACATGGCTCCCTGCGCCCACTCCGCTGCAGAGTCACGTTGGGTGGTGGGCGGTCCGTTACGAAAGTCACGGTTGAAGTAGAAGTTGCGCAGTTCAACGCTAGCCTTGCTGTCGGCAATAAAATCTGCAGATGCCGTGAATGGGAAAACCAACGCGCAAGTACCCGCGACAGCGAAAGTCGTTTTGATCAACATGCTCTTTATGCTCCAGATAACGGCAGATTTATTGGTTGAGTTTTTATCGTTATTTTGAATGCGCAGTTACATCTACAGTTTTCTGCAGGCAGCACGCGGCAACGGAGTTATTACCCCGTTGTGCGTACTACCGGCGAAAAGAAGAGTGTTTAAATCAATTAACGGTCTTGATGCGGCCAATCACGGAGCCGGCTTCAAAATAGTCACCGGCCTGTTTGGCGATCTGCACCTGACCTTCACAAGGTGCCAGGACCGAGGTTTCCATTTTCATGGCTTCTACAACCGCGATCACTTGCCCGACGCTCACCGACTCGCCGTCTTCGACGACCCAGGTATGCAGATTCCCCGCTACGGGTGTCAGTACCGCCTGCGGATCAGTGACCTCGGAGAGGGCCGTGCTTTCGCTGACGGTGTCCGCTGCGTTCAGGCTGACGCCTCGCAGCAGCGCAGCCGGAAGGCCGAGTTCGTGGCGCTTGCCGTCGATCTCGACAAACGTGCGCAGGATGCCAGGGTCGGCCGATACAACGGCACGTGGGGCGAGAGTGATCTGTTCGGCGAAATCGGTCTCGATCCAGCGCGTGTGCACGGCGAATTTATCGGCACCGGTGAAGTCGTCATGGTCCATCACGGCTCGGTGGAACGGCAGCACCGAGGCGATGCCCTCAATGTTGAACTCAGCCAGCGCGCGCCGGGCGCGGACGATAGCCTGTTCGCGGGTGGCGCCGGTGACGATCAGTTTGGCCATCATCGAATCGAAGGTACTGGGCACTCGCGAGCCGCTTATCACGCCGCTGTCCAGACGCACACCCGGGCCAGACGGTGGCAGGAATTCAGTAATCTGACCGGGGGTGGGCAGGAAGCCCTTGCCCGGGTCTTCTGCGTTGATGCGAAATTCGAAGCTGTGGCCACGCGGGGTCGGCGTCTCACTGAAGGACAACGGGAAACCGTCGGCGATCCGTAGTTGTTCGATCACCAGATCAACCCCAGTGGTCTCTTCGGTCACCGGGTGCTCGACCTGCAAGCGGGTATTGACCTCAAGGAACGACAGGGTGCCATCCTGGCTAAGCAGGAACTCCACCGTGCCGGCACCGACATAGCCGGCTTTGGCGCAGATATCCTGAGCAGATTGATGAATACGCTGGCGTTGTTCGTCGCTGATAAAGGGCGCTGGCGCTTCCTCCACCAGCTTCTGATTTCGCCTTTGCAAGGAGCAGTCCCGCGTGCCGACGACGACGACCTTGCCGTGCTTGTCGGCGAGGATCTGCGCTTCGATGTGCCGAGGACGGTCGAGGAACTGTTCGACATAGCATTCGCCACGACCAAAGGCCGCTTCCGCTTCGCGCACGGCGGAGGCGAACAATTCAGCCACTTCATCCATGCGCCAGGCGACTTTCATGCCGCGTCCGCCGCCGCCAAAGGCCGCCTTGATGGCAATTGGCAGACCATGCTGTTCGGCAAAGGCCAGTACTTCGGCGGCGCTTTCGACCGGGCCAGGCGTACCGGCCACCAGAGGTGCACCGACCAGTTGGGCAATTTTCCGCGCCTCGACCTTGTCGCCGAGCACGTCGATGGTCTCCGGGTTGGGACCGACCCAGATCAACCCCGCGTCGATCACCGCCCGGGCGAAGTCGGCCCGTTCAGACAAAAAGCCATAACCGGGGTGCACGGCATCGGCGCCGCTGCGTTTGGCGACGGCGATAAGTTTGCCGATATCCAGGTAAGTCTCGGTCGGGCGCTGGCCATTCAGTGAGTAGGCTTCGTCGGCTTGGCGCACATGCAGGGCGTCGATGTCCGCGTCGGCATAGACCGCGACAGACTGCACGCCGTAGTCGCGGCAGGCGCGGGCGATGCGGACGGCAATTTCACCACGGTTGGCAATCAGTAATTTTTTCATGGAAGTTTTTTCACATCGGCAGTTGAAGAAGAGGCTTCCGTAATGGCTTGAATCTCTTTGAAGCCGTCCAAAGGGTTGAAGCGGATCTGCGCGTTGACAGGTATCTGGCCAGCCAGGTCGAGATGGTAGCTGGCGACTGCGGCGATCACCGGATAGCCTCCGGTCAACGGGTGATCAGCGAGAAACAGAACCGGTTGGCCGCTGGCCGGAACCTGAATGGCTCCGACGGAAGTGCCTTCGCTGGGCAACTCTTGGTGGTTGGTGCGCTCCAGCGGGGTTTCACCGGCCAGACGAATACCGACGCGGTTGGACTGTGAGGTGACGCGCCAGAGTTGGCTGCTCAGGCGCTGGATAGCTTCTTCGGTAAACCAGTCGGTGCGCGGCCCCATCACCACGTCAAGGGTGACGATGTTAGCCGCCGTCGGTAGTTCAAAGGCCGGGGCTTCGTTCAGCGATACGCTGGTGCCGGTGGTCAGTGTGGTAAAGCCCAGTCGGTCGCCGACGGCGAGCGCCGGGGGGCCAACCTGGGCAAGTGTGTCTGTGGACAGGCTGCCGAGCACCGGTGCGACCTCAAAGCCGCCTCGAATCGCCAGGTAGCTGCGCAGCCCCGCCAGAGGTGAGCCCAGACTGACACGGTCACCCTCATCCAGCTCGATGGGCTGGTAGTTGCTTGCCTGCCATTGCAGGCCACTCGCGTTGGTGATTGTGACCGGGGTTTGCGCACCGGTGACGGCGATCACGGCACGGCCATGGCAAACGAAGCTCAGGCCGCCGAGTACCGATTCCACACAGGCCATGTCCGAGCGGTTGCCGACCGCGCGGTTGGCTGCCCGCAGGGCGCCCAGGTCCAGCGCGCCGGAACGGGATACGCCTTGGCCGGTCTGGCCGGGACGGCCCATATCCTGCAGTACGCTGTGCAAACCGGGGGTCATGATTTCCAAATAGGCACCGGTGGGCGTAGCGGCATTTGCCGGTACCGAGGGGGCGGGCAGGCCGTCCGCCGGGAGCGGGCCAGCATCGGTGAACCGCACTTTATAGCCCGGGCGCAGCAAGGCCGATTCAGTGCGGTTCAGGTCCCACATCTGCAAAGGCGTTACGCCGATGATCTGCCAACCACCGGGGCTGGCTTGCGGATAAACACCGCTGAATTCCCCCGCCAGAGCAACCGCACCTGCGGGTATGCGGGTGCGTGGAGTTTGTCTGCGAGGCACTTGGAAATCGGCACCGCCGGTGAGGTAGGCGAAGCCCGGAGCGAATCCGCAAAAGGCCACGCTGTAGTCATGGGCGGTGTGGCGTCGGACCACCTCGGCGCGGCTGATCCCCAGCAGCGTGGCGACCTCGTCGAGGTCTTCACCATTGTAGTGGACCGGAATTTCCACCCGGCGATGTTCGATCGCGCGGCGCTGGCTCAGGTCCTGGCCAGCGATACAATTAACGAGCGTCTGCTGCGCAATCGCGCTGGGGCGGAACTGGATCAGCAGGGTTCGTGCGGCAGGAATGATTTCTTCCACGCCCGCAATAGGCTCCGCGATCAGGGCGTCGAACAGCGCCAGGGTCTCGTCGAGGTCTTTCAATTCGACGAGCAGGGCGTCCAGGTTGACCGGTAGAAAGCGCACGGGAGACTCCTAGACGTGGTAAGTGCTGTCGGGCACATCGGTGATGAACATGTGGCCGGGCGCATGAGTGATCGCAAAGGGCACACCCGAAGCCGCTACCGCAGCCTGTGGAGTCACACCGCAGGCCCAGAAAACTGGAACCTCGCCAGGCTCAATGCGCACGGCGTCGCCAAAATCGGGTCGGCTCAGGTCCTGTATGCCGAGCAGCGCAGGCTCACCGATGTGCACCGGGGCGCCGTGGACGGAGGGATAGCGCCCGGAGATTCCACTGGCCTCTGCCACGCGATCGGGCGGGATCGGGCGCATGGACACGACCATTTCTCCCTGTAGGCGTCCCGCCGGACGGCAGGCGCGATTGGTACGGTACATGGGGACGTTACAGCCATCTGCGATATGCCGCACTTCGATGCCCGCTTCTTGCAAGGCGGTTTCAAAGGTGAAGCTGCAGCCAATCAAAAACGCCACCATATCGTCGTGCTCAGCCCAGGCTTGGGTGGCGTCGCTGACTTCCTCGACCATTTTTCCGTCCCTCCAGATGCGATACAGGGGGATATCGGTACGCAGGTCTGCGCCTTCAGCCAGCACTGTTCTCGGACTGCCCGCATCGCTGACGTCGAGGACCGGGCAAGCTTTCGGATTGCGCTGGGCGTATAGCAGAAAGTCGTAGGCCCATTCGCGCGGCAAGGCGATCAGGTTGGCCTGGGTCATGCCCGGGGCGATACCGGCTGTGGGGGTTACCAGTCCGCCACGGTAGGTTTTGCGTGCTTCCTGGGCGGCGGCAATGGCCGCCTGGCGGGCGCGGGCGAGAGCATTCATGGACGATCTCCAGCAAAAGGCCGCAGGGACAGGTTGGCGTGCTCCAGGACTCGGCGCAGTTCGCGAGCCATTTCCACGGCAGCGGGGCTGTCGCCATGAACACAGATTGAGTCAGCCTGGATTCGGGTTCGACTGCCATCAATGGCCTCGATGGTGCCGTCTTCGACCAGGCGGAGCATGCGTTGGGCCACTAGCTGGGGATCGTGCAGCACGGCCCCCGGCTCGCGTCGTGAAACCAGGGTGCCTTGCGGTGTATAGGCACGGTCGGCGAAGGCCTCCGCGACACACTGCAAGCCCTCGTTACGCGCCAACTCAATCAGATCGGAGCCGGCCAAAGCCACCAGTATCAGCGTGGGGTCGATGGCGCGGATAGCGGCGATCACCGCCAGCGCCTGGCGGCGGTCGTGGGCGATGGTGTTGTACAGGGCGCCGTGGGGCTTCACATAGCGCACCGAGGTGCCCGCGGCCTTGGCCAGGCTTTGCAGCGCGCCGATCTGGTAGATCACGTCGGCAGTCAGCTCATCGCTGGCCAGGTCCATGTTTCGTCGGCCAAAGCCCACTTTGTCCGGGTACGCGACATGGGCGCCAATGGTGACGTTTTTGGCTGCTGCGGCTGTCAGTGTCCGCAGGATGCCCGCCGGGTCTCCGGCATGAAAACCGCAGGCGACATTGGCGCTGGTCACGATATCGAGCATCGCGTCATCGTCGCCCATGCTCCAGGCGCCGAAGCTTTCGCCCAGGTCACTATTGATATCTATCGTTGGCATTCACGTGACTCCTTTTTCGTTATCAGGCTCAGACGACGTTGAGGAAGGCAAAGATCGGCCCGACGGATTTGATTGCCATGTACCAGGTCAGCATGCAGGTCAGGACACCCAGCACCAGGAGCCAGCGTGGGTAATGGTAACCGTCCATGAGGTCGGATCGGCGCCAGCCGACGTAGATGAAGATGCTCAGGCCGATTGGCAATATCAGGCCGTTGAAACCGCCTGCGAAGAGCAGCAGTGCGGCAGGAGCAGTACCCATCAGGACAAAGATCAGCAGCGATAGGGCGATGAACACTGTGGTGGCGCGGTTGCGCCCCTGCTCAGTGATGTTCGGCTTGAACACGGTGATAAAGGAGATGGAGGTGTAAGCGGCGCCGATCACGCTGGTGATACTGGCGGCCCAGAGGATGAGACCGAAGACGCGCAGGCCGATCTGCCCGGCCGCTGCCTGAAAGGCTTGTGCGGCCGGATTGGCGCCCTGACCCGAGGTGTCGATGATTACGCCGCTGGCAACAACGCCGAGGATGGCGAGAAACAGGATGTAGCGCATGAGGCCGGTGACCAGGATGCCGCTCAGGGCTGCTTTGGTCACTGCCTGGAGATTTTCAACCCCGGTAGTGCCGCGATCCAGCAGTTTGTGAGCCCCCGCATAGGTGATGTAACCACCCACCGTGCCTCCGACAATGGTGGTAATGGTGGCGAAGTTGATCTGGTCCGGAAGTACGGTCTGGTAGAGGGCTTCACCCAATGGCGGGTTGGAGGCGAAGGCTACGAACAGCGTCAGGCCAATCATCACCAGGCCCAGCACGACGATCAGCCGGTCGACCGCCAGTCCGGCGCGGTGGGAGAGGAAGATGCCGATGGCCAGCAGGGCGCTCAGACTGCCGCCCCATTTTGCATCAAGCCCCAACAGCGCGTTCAGACCCAGCCCGGCACCGGCGATGTTGCCGACGTTGAATACCAGCCCGCCGAAGATCACCAGCACCGCTAGCAGGTAACCACTGCCTGGAATCGCTTTGTTGGCCACATCTGCGGCACGCATTCGGGTCAGGGAGACGATACGCCATACGTTAAGTTGAACCACGAAGTCGATCAGAATCGACGCCAGGATACCGAACGCAAATGCCGCCCCCATCTTGGCTGTGAACGTGGCGGTCTGGGTGATGAATCCAGGACCGATGGCAGAAGTCGCCATCATGAAAATCGCGGCGATCAAAGAAGCGCGCCGCGCTTTTGTAAACTCTTGAGTGGTCTGTGTCACGGCATCCACGGCATCATTCCTACGGTGAGAGATACCTTGACAGAGCAATGAGCATGCCAAGAGTCAAGCAAACCTGGCGCAATGTAGGTGGATCAACGCTTCTTTGTTGAACAATCCTGTTCTTGTGGTTGAGCGAATGGCACCAAATTGTTACCTCACCCTATAAAAGTGCTACTTAATGAAGCGCGCTACCCGTTTCGTCCTTGTGCCATGCACTAAGCTCTGATGGAATAATCGAGCGGTTTTTCTCACCTTGGATTTTTTATGAATGACGCCTCTCCCGCTCTTCCTCGAACACTGGGAGAATCCATCACCCAAGAAATACGCAGAATGCTGGTCGAGGGTGAACTCGTGCCCGGCCAACGCCTTTCAGAAGCCGCACTGGCCGAAAACCTGGACATTTCGCGGAACACCTTGAGAGAGGCATTCAGAGTCCTGACGCGTGAAGGGTTGCTCAAACACGAACCCAACCGTGGAGTAACAGTTGCGGAGCCTGACATGTCGTCGATTATCGACATCTACAGGGTGCGCCGTTTCATCGAATGCAAGGCGATCGCCCAAGGCTACCCCCAACACCCAGGCACCCTGCACATGCAAGAGGCGGTCGAATTAGGCGTCCGCGCGCGCGAAGCGAAAGATTGGGTAGCGGTCGGCACTGCCAACATGATGTTCCACAAATCAATCGTCGAACTGGCCGACAGTCCGCGCCTGCTCGTTTTTTATGGGCAGATATCGGCAGAATTGCGGCTGGCCTTTGGACTGCTCAACGATCCCCAATTCCTGCATTTGCCGTTTCTCGATATGAATGCTTCGATACTTCGATGTGTTGAGGAAGGCCGCTCAGACGAGGCGACTATTATGCTGGATGCCTACCTGGTCCAATCGGAGCGAACTGTCTTGGCAGCCTATGAGCGCAGCAGGAACCGATAGTCGACTTGATATGCGGTGCAGGTAGGCCTGAAACACCTGTATTCACTGGATTTCAGGCACAAAAAAAGACGTCCGTAGACGTCTTTAAATGATTATTTGGTGGAGCCGGGGGGATTTGAACCCCCGTCCGCCAGTACTCCGCTGTCGGTACTACATGCGTAGCCGTGTCTATTAAGTTAACCCTCAGCGACCCGACGGGCAGGGTGCTTTGGGCGAGTTGTGTAAGTTTTAGCCGCTTCGTCCACAACGTACTGCACGGCGATTCTGTTCTATATGACAATCACTTTGGGTTTACAGACATCCCCTGATGATTGCTGGACCCGAAGGTACCAGGAGGGAAGGGCTAAGGCTGCTTACGCAGCGAGAGCGTATTCCCCGTAGGTTTCGTCATTGGCAACTATAGAAAGTTGCAACAGTGGATTTACGAGTTCTGTTACCAACTCGGCATGCACCTAAAGTTTCGCGACCGGCGTCGAATCCTAAACGGCCCCGAGCCTGTTGCTCTGTGAATCAAAGTGAGCAACAAGCCTGCGCAGTGTACGCCAACGCAGCTCAGAAGGCCAACCCGAAGGTTGGCCACCACAAATTATGGGTTGGATTCGTTGCGCTGTTTGTCAGCGAGTGCCGATGCCTGGGTGGCCTCGGTGACGCATTTTTTGTCGTCCCCGGAAGCTTGGGACGCTTCGGCGCTGGACATCAGTCTTTTGACCTCCATTGCGGTGTTGCTGGAGCTCGCCGGCAGTGAATTCACTTTGCTTTTGAGCTCTTGCAGCTTGCTCGTACAAAGGTTGTTGTCCGCAGCAAAGACGGGAGAGGCCAACATTGCAGCAGAAATGAACAGACCAGCGAGTGCGGTACGTTTCATGGATATCTCCTTGAACTGATGGTCTCGGTGCTGCCGTATGAGCGTGCGGCTCGGCCGAGGTCGGAAAATAAGCCACGATTGATCAGGCCTACTTAAAAGACTACGGCGCTGCGCAGGAATTCGGTTTTCGCAAAAAAGGGTATAGGAAAATTTTTTAATAGAACCCAACCCCTGCAGCAACAAAACCCGCACTTGGCGGGTTTTGATGTGCTTCATATGGGGTGACGTCGGGCCGGGTTACTTCCCGCCTTTGTTCGCGTTCTTGATTTGCTGGATAGTCTGTTCGGTCTCGGCGATGCAATCATCAATCCCTTCCTTGGTGCCTTTTGCCTGATGGGCTTGGGCTTTCTTGACGCTGTCCATTACCTGATCAGCCATCTCCGGAGGAGTCTGTGCCTTGGCATTTTCAATGGTCTTCAGATTGCTCGCACAGAGGTCATCAGCGGCAAACGAGGGGGACGCCATCAGTGAGGCAGTAACGAACAAACCAAACAGTACAGAACGTTTCATGAGTATCTCCTTGAACTGAAGGTCCAGGTATCGCTGACCATCAGGACGGGCTGCCGAGTATGGGAAAGTCCCACGTTTGCGGGACTTGATCAGTGGACTGCGGCAACACGGCAGGGTTCTATTTTTCTACGATAGCGCTGTCGATTCCGGCAAGAAGCATTAAAAAGGCGCACAAATTCGCCTTCTTTGAGGTCTTGCTTTCAGGTCACCCTGGCCTTGGTAACGCGATCCACCAGATAGACTAGCCCGTGGTAGTCAATTCCGCCGTGTTGCGTCAGACCGATCTCACACGTGCGGCTGGTAGAAATCCCCTCACTGCATTGCCGAACCGCGTCCTTGAGCGTTCTTAACGAATGAGCGTTCAATTCCGGCGTAGTGAATCCCTTGTCCCCGGCAAATCCGCAACAGTGAATGCCCTCGGGAATGACCACGTTCTTGCTGCATTTACGCGCAAGATCGATCAGCGCCTGGCTTTCCCCCAGATGCTGAGTGCTGCACGTGACGTGCACCGCGATGGGCGCTTCCTGCGGCGTGAAGTCAAGACGATCCATCAAATGCGTACGGATGAAACGCACCGGGTCGTACAGGTCCAGTCGAACATCCCCCAGGTCCTGAACCAGTCGCAGAGTGCATGGGCTGGTGTCGCAGTAGATCGGATCGAGCCCGCCACGGCTGGCGTGCAGTAATGCGCCAATCAGTTCCTGGCGTTTGTGCTCGGCTTGTTCGGCGTAGCCCTTGGAGGCGAACGGCTGGCCGCAGCAGAGGCTGTCCTGATTGTCTGGAAAGACGACCTGGTAACCGGCTTTTTCCAGCAGTCCGCGGGTTTTGTCGTACAGCGACATTTGTTCTTTATCACCGGCTGCCGGGCCCATGACCCGCGACACGCAAGCCGCCAGATACACCACGCGAGGGCGCTCGTCCGACACGCTCGGGCTGAAGCGAATGGCTTTTTCCGGCTGCGGCATGGCGTTGGTCCATTGTGGGACTTGGCCCTTGGACAACTTCGTCAGCGTTGCCGAAAGCTTCGCCAGACGTGGCGCCCCCAGCAGCATCCGCGCGCCGTTGGCCACGTGCAGGGTGAAACGGGCGCCTTGCAGTGCGGTGGCGAAGTTGCCTTCCAGCCAATTGGCGGTTTTCGTATGCGTCGCGTTACGGCTGCGAAGCTTTTTCACCAGCTCGCCGGTGTTGATTCCTACAGGGCAACGTTGTGCGCACAACCCGGTCGCGGCGCAGGTGTCGATGCCTTGGTATTCGTAAGCGGCTTCGAGTTCAGTGGTGTCCACGCCGGCGCGTTTTTTTGCCTGAATGTCTCGCCAGATCACGATGCGCTGGCGCGGGCTCAGGGTCAGGCCTTTCGACGGGCAGACCGGCTCACAAAAGCCGCATTCGATGCACTTATCCACAATCTCGTCGGCGGCCGGCAACGGCTTCAGATGTTTGAGGTGGATCTGCGGATCGTCGCTGAGCACCACGTCCGGATTGAGAATGCCGTTGGGGTCGAGCAGGCGTTTGAGCTGCCACATCAACTGGTAGGCATCGCTGCCCCATTCCAGCTCAACGAACGGCGCCATGTTGCGACCGGTGCCATGCTCGGCTTTCAGCGAACCGCCGAACTCCACCGCGACCAACTGCGCCACGTCATCCATGAACGCCTGGTAGCGTGCGACTTCTTCCGGGTTGTTGAAGCCTTGGGTGAAGACAAAGTGCAGATTACCTTCCAGCGCGTGTCCGAAAAGGATCGCTTCGTCGTAGTGATGCCTGTCGAACAACTCGATCAGACGATTCACGCCGATGGCCAGTTGTTCCACCGGGAAGGTCACGTCTTCGATGATCACCGTAGTGCCGGTTTTACGCACCGCGCCGACCGCAGGAAAGGTGTCCTTGCGAATGGCCCAGAGGCGGGCGTTTTCGATCGGGTCTTCGGTGAAATCGACCTGTTTTTCCACCGGGAACGACGTCAGCGACGCCATGATGTGCGCCAGTTGCTCGTGCAGCAAAGTCGACGACGCGGCGCGGGATTCGATCAGCAGGGCGCAGGCATTGTTCGACAGATGCTGTACGAAATCCGGCATACCGGGTTTGTTCTGCACTGAGCGCAGGCTGCGACGGTCGAGCAGTTCCACGGCGGACACCGGTTGGCTTTTCAGCACGGTGACGGCGTTGCAGCAGGTTTCCACGTCCGGGAACACGATCAGCGCCGAGGCCTTGTTCGGATGGTCGATCACCGTGTCGTAGGTCACCGCGCTGATGAAGCCGAGCGTGCCTTCCGAACCTACGAGCAAGTGGCTCAAGATATCCACAGGCTCGTCGTAATCCACCAAGGCATTGAGTGACAGGCCGGTGGTATTTTTCAGACGGTATTTGTGGCGGATTTTTGCGGCTAATTCGGAATTGTCGCGGGTCTCGCGGCCCAGTGTTGCTAAACGCTCAAGCAACGCTGCGTGGCTTTCACGAAACGCCGCGACACTTGCCGCGTCTTCGGTGTCGAGACGGCTGCCGTCGGCGAGCACCAGGCGAATACCTGCCAGTGTGTGATAGGTGTTTTGCGCCGTGCCGCAGCACATGCCGCTGGCGTTGTTGGCGACGATACCGCCGATTTTGCAGGCGTTGATCGAGGCCGGGTCGGGCCCGATCTTGCGTCCGAACGGCGCCAGCCATGCGTTTGCCTGCGCGCCGATGACGCCGGGCTGCAAACGGATTTGCGTGCCTTGCCCGCGGATTTCGCGCCCGTTCCAGTTATCCCCAAGCACGATCAGCACCGAATCGCTGATGGCCTGGCCGGACAGGCTGGTGCCGGCGGCGCGGAAGGTCACTGGAACCTGATCCCGTTGCGCCAGTTTCAGCAGCGCCACCACTTCATCTTCAGACTCGACGCGGATCACCAGTTGCGGAATCAACCGGTAGAAACTGGCATCGGTGCCGAACGCCAACGTCGACAGCGGGTCATCGAACCGTCGTTCTTGGGGGATCAATTGCTGCGCATCTCGCAGGAAAGCCGCGGGTAGAGTCATTGGTCCTCCAGGATCAATACCACCAGATCTTTCGGGCCGTGGGCACCGTAAGCCAGGACTTGCTCGATGTCGGCCGTTTTCGAAGGGCCGGACACTAACAGCGCGTTGGTCGGCATGCCTTGCGCCCAGTTGAACTCCTGCTGCACCTGATAAAAGTTGTTGCGGATTTCACTGGCCTTGAGCAGGGCGAAATGCACCGGCGGCACCAGGCTCATGAGGCGTGGTTCTTCCCGCGTCGGCCAGAGAATCAGACTACCTGTGGCGGCGATTGCGCCGAGCGTGGTGGTGAGGCTGGCCGGGGTGTCGTTGAACAACTCGGCTTTCCACTCTTCCACCGGACGGTCGTATGACTTAAGCGTCGGCAAACCAGGATTATTCGCCCAGTGCTGAGAGACACGTTGACCGTGCGGCGTCGTCGGCGCGATCAACAGGCTCGGCAATTGGCGATCCCGCAGCAACTGAGCAAGCAACGAGGGCCAGGCTTCGGCGGACGTCAGGTGGATTTCCGTGTGCACCGCTTCCATCAGTTTGCGCAGCTGCGGGATGCGTTGCTCGGGCGCGTAGGTGTAGGGCGCTGTTACCAATTCGACGTCGAACTCGTCAGGCACGGGCGTGGTGCCGGTCAGACTTTTCCGTAACTTGGCGAGGATATTTTGCTTGGCGCTCATCAGCGATCTCCCTGTTTGGCCAGATGCTCGCGGGCCATGTCGTGCAGTGAGCGCGCGGCGGGTTTCGGGGCGCTGTGGTTCTGCGTCCACGGGCCGACGTTGCTCGGTGCGAGGGCGCGCAGGCGCGTGGCGACAAAGCCGAACAGCCGATACAGCGTTGGCGAGCTGTTGAGTTTCGCCCAGGCATTCCAGATAAAACGCTCCTTGCGCGAGTACTTGCTGCCCTGGCCGCGCATCACTTGATGCGGACTGTCCGGAGCTTTGACGTTCTCTTCCCGTAGGCGACGCAGCAATGCGGGGATAGGAATTTTTACCGGGCAGACTTCGCCGCAAGCACCACACAACGATGAGGCACTCGGGTGGTCCGGAACATTCGCCAGACCGACCATGTGCGGGGTGATGATTTTTCCGATAGGCCCAGGGTAAACCTCCCCATAGGCGTGACCGCCAATTCGAGTGTAGACCGGGCAATGATTCATACAGGCGCCGCAGCGAATGCAGTTCAGGGTCTGGCGCAATTCACTGTCGGCGAAGGCCTGGCTGCGACCGTTGTCCAGCAGCACCAGATGCACTTCCTGCGGACCGTCGAGTTCATGGGCCTTGCGCGGGCCGGAGATCATGTTGACGTAGGTGGTGATCGGCTGGCCGAGGGCCGAGCGGGTCAGCAGCGACAACAGCGGCACCACGTCACGCAGGTTTTCCACGACTTTTTCGATGCCGGTAACGGCGATGTGCACCGGCGGCACCGTAGTCGTCATGCGCCCGTTGCCTTCGTTTTCAACCAGCAGCAGGGTGCCGGTTTCGGCCACGGCGAAGTTGACGCCGGAAACGCCGATGTCCGCTTCGAAGAATTTCTGACGCAAGACTTTGCGACCGATCTGAATGAGTTGGTCAACGTCCTTGGTGTACTCCACGCCAAGTTTGTCGTGGAACAAGGACGCGACCTGACCGGCATTCTTGTGGATCGCCGGCATAATAATGTGTGAAGGCTTCTCGTGGTCGAGCTGGACGATGTACTCGCCCATGTCCGATTCCAGGCATTCAATGCCCCGATCAGCGAGGAAATGGTTCATCTCCATTTCTTCACTGACCATCGATTTGCCCTTGATCACTTGCCGCCCCTCGTGAGCGCGGATGATCGAGAGGACGATGCCATTGGCTTCGTCCACCGTTTCCGCCCAGTGCACTGTCACACCGTTGCGGGTCAGGTTCTGTTCAAGTTGCTCGAGCAGGTCGGGCAACTTCGATAGCGCACGGGCGCGGACAGCATTGCCGAGCGCTCGCAAATGTTCTCTTTCGTGGGCATCGCTGAAGGACGCTGCCCGTTTTGTCATCAGTGAGTCCATCGCAGTGCGAAAGTTGTTTCGCAGTTGCTTGTCACCCAACGCGTTGTGCGCACGGGTGCGGAAATCTTCTTCTACGGCAACCGTAGGAATAATCGCGGAAGCGTTCATTGAACACCTCCGGTTCGCTGCCAAAGGAAACTGGCCAGATGTTGGCCGCGCAACGCTTCCTTCTGTTTTTCCAGCGAACCGTTGATGTTCATCAGACAACCGCAGTCGGCACTGAGTACCTGGTGCGCGCCCGACTCCTTCAACGAACGGGTCTTGTCAGCCACCATCGCGCCGGAAATGTCTGGCATACGGACGCTGAAAGTCCCTCCGAAGCCACAGCATTCACTTTCATGGCTGTGGTCGACTCGCTCCACATTCCCCAGCTGCGCCAACAACTCGCGGCCGTGCAAGTGGGTGTTCATCTCGCGACGTGCCGAGCACGAGGTGTGCAGCGCCACTTTGACCGGTTCGCCGCTGTCCTTGAGCTGCACTTTGCAGACGAACAACAGGAATTCGGCCAACTCATAAGTCCGGGCTGCCAGCTCCTGAACCTGTTTCAGTGTTTGCGGCTCGTCCTTGAACAAGTCGGCATAGTGCTCGCGCAGCATGCCGGCACACGATCCCGACGGCACCACCACCGGGTAATCCCCGGCGAACAGCGCCAGTTGCGAGCGCGCCACGGTCCGGGCCTGATCGGTGTAACCGGAGGTGTAGGCCGGTTGCCCGCAGCAGCTTTGCCCTTGCGGGTACTCGACACGAATGCCTTCGCGTTCCAGCAGGTGAATCGCATCCATCCCGGCTTCGGGGTAGAACAAATCCACCACGCAGGTCCCGAACAGGTAGACCTGTTTCGGTTTTTCGCTGGGGTATTGCCGAGGCTCTGGCAGTGGCGGGGCGACGCGGGTCGCGTTCGGCACGGCGTTGTAAAAAAGCTCGCTCATCAGGCGTGTCTCCGGGTGGGCCCGGTTATCCGTCCGCTGAGGCTGCTGAATATAGTGAGTGATGCTTTCAGCAGCCTTACAGACCGGGTTGTGAATAGCTGACGCCGGAATCGTGGTCCGGCGTCGGTTTTTTCGATGCTGCTTGTAGGTCTTAGTGCACCAGCATGCCGGTGAGCCAGTAGGCCTGGACGTAGGTGATCAGGCCGACGATCGTTGCAAAGAACAGGCTGTGCTTGAGGGTGAAGCGGAACAGATCCGATTCCTTGCCCACCAGGCCGGTCGCGGCGCAGGCCACGGCGATCGATTGCGGCGAGATCATCTTGCCGGTCACACCGCCACTGGTGTTTGCCGCTACCAGCAGCACATCGCTGACGCCGATCTGGTGTGCGGTGGTCGCTTGCAACGAACTGAACAGCGCGTTGGACGACGTGTCGGAACCGGTCAGGAACACGCCCAGCCAGCCGAGGAACGGCGAGAAGAATGGGAATGCCGCGCCGGTGCCAGCCAATACCAGCGCCATGGTCGAAGACATGCCCGAGTAGTTGGTGACGAAGGCAAATGCCAAGACCATGCCGATGGACAGAATCGGCCAGCGCAGTTCGTAGAAGGTCTCTTTCAAAGTGGTCAGACCAGTTTTGATATTGATCTTCAGCACCAGCATCGAGATCAGTGCGGAGAAGAAAATCGCCGTGCCGGTCGCGGAAATAGGATCGAGTTTGAACACCGCCGGGATGGCGGTCGGCGCGGTCACGATCGGTGCGACCTTGATCACCATCTGGTCCAGGTGCGGGATGGCGAAGTTGAACACCCAGCTGTACATCGAACCGCCGGCAGCGAACATGGCTTTGAACGGTTTCAGGGTCCAGATGGTGACCAGCACCGTGAGAATCAGGAACGGCGACCAGGCTTTGATGATTTCGAACAGGCTGTAAGGCGACGCCACGCTGGTGCGCGGCTGGCCGAAACCACCGGCGCTGGCAGTTACCACCGAGGCCGAGACGGCACCGGCGATGTGTTGGCCGGCGGCGCGTTTTGGCTGCCAGACTTTCAGGAACAGCGTCAGGGAAATCAGGCTGGCCAGGGCCGAGGTGATGTCCGGCAGTTCAGGGCCGATGAAGTTCGACGTGAAGTATTGGGTGATGGCGAAGCTCAAGCCGGCCACCAGCGCAGCAGGCCAGGTCTCACGAACGCCGCGCAGGCCGTCCATCATGAACACCAGCCAGAACGGCACGAACAGCGACAGCAGCGGCAGTTGGCGGCCGGTCATGGCGCCGATCTTGAACGCGTCGATACCGGTCACTTGGCCGGCCACGATGATCGGAATCCCCAGTGCACCGAACGCCACTGGCGCGGTGTTGGCAATCAGGCACAGGCCCGCTGCGTACAGTGGGTTGAAGCCAAGTCCTACGAGCAGTGCGGCGGTAATCGCTACCGGCGCACCGAAACCGGCTGCACCTTCAAGGAATGCACCGAAGCAGAAGCCGATCAGCAACACCTGCAAACGCTGGTCGTCGGTAATCGACAGGACGGAGCTGCGAATCACTTCGAACTGACCGCTCTTGACCGTCAGCTTGTAGAGGAACACGGCGGCGACGATGATCCACGCAATCGGCCACAGGCCGTAAGCGAAGCCGTACCCGGCGGCGGCGAACGCCATGTCGACCGGCATCTGGAAGGCGAAGATGGCCACGGCGATGGACAGCGCCAGCGTAATGCTGCCGGCCACGTGCCCTTTTAGCCGGAACACGGCCAGTGCCAGGAAGAAAAACACGATGGGGATTACGGCCGCGAGCGCGGAAAAGCCGAGGCTGCCGAGCGGGGTATAGAGCTGTTGCCAGGTTTGCATATGGGGTGGCCCCTAATTGTTGTTGGTCAGGCACTGATCAGCGTTCTTGGGTAATTGGTAATACCAATTTACAATCGCTGTTCGCTAGGGTAAAAGCCTTGTAGGCGGCGTGTCAATTTGTCGCCCTAAAACTTTTGTCGAACATGCGCCGTGGCGCGTGCTTGATCCGCTCGAACAAATGCCGTCTGGTAGGTGCTGGCACAGCGCTGATAGGCCAGAATAGAGAGCCCGGCGAGCCGTCGGGGTCGTGGAGAATTGAGTTATGGGGTTTGATCAAATTCGTCAGCGCCGTTTGTCTGACGATATTGTCGAGCAGCTCGAGGGGATGATCCTCGAGGGAACGCTGAAGGCGGGTGAGCGCTTGCCGGCCGAGCGTGCGCTGGCTGAGCAGTTCGGCGTATCACGCCCTTCGTTGCGCGAAGCGATCCAAAAACTGGCGGCCAAGGGCTTGCTGGTCAGTCGCCAGGGGGGCGGCAACTATGTGGTGGAGTCGCTGGGCACAACCTTCAGTGATCCGCTGCTTCATCTGCTTGAAAGCAACCCCGAGGCTCAACGCGATCTGCTGGAATTTCGCCATACCCTGGAAGCCTCCTGCGCCTATTACGCGGCATTGCGGGCGACAGATGTCGATCGCGAGCGACTGACTGCAGCCTTCAATGAATTGCAGGACTGCTACACCCGTCACGATGAAGTGAGTCGGGCGGAAGAGGGCGCGGCGGATGCGAAGTTTCACCTGGCCATCGCCGAAGCCAGTCACAACGCGGTATTGCTGCACACCATTCGCGGGCTGTTCGATTTGCTCAAGCGCAACGTGGTGACCAATATTGGTGGCATGTACAAACAGCGCACGGAAACCCGCGACATGCTGATTACGCAGCACCGGGAGTTGTACATGGCGATTATTGAGGGAAGGGCGGAGCAGGCGCGGGAGGTGTCCAGTCGACACATTTTGTATGTGCAGGAAGTGCTGGAAGAGGTGCGTCAGGAAGTGCAGCGCATGGCTCGGGCGGAACGGCGCAAAGGGATGTAGTCAGTGAGGTTTTTGGTGTTGGTTTGATCGCAATCGCCAGCAAGCCGGTTCCTACAGATCCAGTTCGCCACAAATCCAGTGGCGAGCCGCAAAAACTGTAGGAGCCGGCTTGCCGGCGATTGCGCTCTCAAGGAAAGGAATTACTCTTCCTTGCCCTTGTTGCGCACTGCTCGCTGCAGCTCGCGACCGGCGTCTCGTTCGCGTTCGGTATCACGCTTGTCGTATTCCTTCTTGCCCTTGCCCAGAGCGATCTCGCACTTGACCATGTGCTTGCTCCAGTACCAGGACAGGCACACGCAGGCGTAACCCTTTTGCTGCACGGCGGCGGCCAGCTTTTCCAGCTCGCGGCGGTTGAGCAGCAATTTTCGGGTGCGGGTCGGATCAGCGATGACGTGAGTGCTCGCGGTCATCAGCGGCGTAATGTGGCTGCCAAGCAGCCAGGCTTCGCCATCCTTGAGCAGCACGTAACTGTCAACCAGTTGCAGCTTGCTTGCCCGCAGACTTTTTACTTCCCAGCCGGCCAGGACCAGACCAGCCTCGAACCGATGTTCGATGAAGTAATCGTGTCGCGCCTTTTTATTTTGCGCGATGGTCCCTGTTGGGTGTTTCTTCTGTTTAGCCATAGGGGCGGCATTATAGGGAGTTGCACGCGAGTCGGCTACGGTGATGCTGCGTGCTTGAGCAGGTTGATTGAATCCCGGACAATGCGCCCTCTTTTTTCAATGCTTGGACGTGGTAACGATGTCGACAGACAAGGTTTCTGTCCACGGCAGTTGGGCTAGCCGCTGGGTCTTCATACTCGCCGCGACCGGTTCGGCCGTGGGCCTGGGTAGCATCTGGAAGTTCCCGTACATGGTCGGCGTCTACGGCGGCGGTGCGTTTGTACTGATGTTCCTGGCCTGTATCGCACTGATTGGTGTGCCGGTCATGCTGGCGGAGACCCTGATCGGTCGTCGCGCCCGGCAAAGTCCGGCCAATGCCTTGAAGGTATTGGCGCTGGAGGCCGGGCATTCGGGCAAGTGGTCCTGGGGCGCATTTGCCGGGATGATCACGGCGTTGCTGATTCTGTCTTTCTATAGTGTCGTCGGCGGGTGGTCGCTGGATTACATCATCGACATGGGGCGCGGCGACTTTCAGGGGGTGACCCCAGATCAGGTCGGTGCGTACTTTGGCAAGGTGATTGCTGATCCATGGCGCCTGACACTTTGGCATACGATTTTTATGCTGCTGTCAGCCGTCGTCATCGCCAGGGGTGTCGTCGCCGGCCTTGAGCGCAGCCTGCGCATCATGATGCCGCTGCTGTTTGTGATGATTCTGGTGCTGCTGGGTTACAGCATGACCACCGGCCATTTCATGGAAGGCGTGCATTTCATGTTCGACTTCCATCCGGAAAAGGTCCTCGACGGCTTGTTGCCGGCGATGGGGCACGCGTTCTTTTCCCTTAGCGTAGGCGTTGGTTCGATCATGATCTACGGCGCCTACATGCCGAAACACTCGTCAATCTCTGGCACAGTCGTTGGCGTCGCGCTGCTCGATACCTTTGTTTCGCTGGTAGCGGGTCTGGCATTGTTTCCGATTGTGTTCGCCGCCGGCCTGAATCC
The DNA here is from genome assembly GCF_055803035.1 of Pseudomonas sp. 300. Taxonomy (NCBI): domain Bacteria; kingdom Pseudomonadati; phylum Pseudomonadota; class Gammaproteobacteria; order Pseudomonadales; family Pseudomonadaceae; genus Pseudomonas; species Pseudomonas sp. 300. Next base: position 827,649 of record NZ_JAVLRV010000001.1, read on the forward strand.
GAGCGAAGGCCCTGGCCTGATGTTTGTCAGCCTGCCGTTTGCCTTTGGTAACGTAGTCTTCGGCCAGTTGATGGGGGTAGTGTTCTTCGTCCTGGTCGCGATTGCCGCCTGGAGTTCGGCTATTTCACTGCTCGAACCGATGGTGGCTTACTTGGTTGAGCGCACTAAAGTCAGTCGCGCGTGGGTGACTTTCTGGCTGGCATTCACCTGCTGGTTCGTGGGGCTGGGCACGGTGTTTTCCTTCAATATCTGGAAGGAAGCCAAATTTTTCGTGAACGAAGGCGGGATGTTCCATCTCTATCAATGGGGCGCGGCCGGCGGTCTGGATTTCTTTGGCGTGATCGATTTCTTCACCTCGCGGATCATGTTGCCACTCGGTGGTTTGTGTTTCGTGGTGTTTGCGGGCTGGGTGATGGGGCGTGATGCGGTGCGCGACGAGTTGTCGATCCGCAGCCCCAAGCTGTTCCATCTGTCCCTATTTTTGATGCGCTATGTGGCGCCCATCGGCATTCTTGTAGTGTTTGCCGCCCAGCTGTGGAAGTGACGCTGACATGACGACACACATTCAACGTTCGGCTCTGCTGCCGTATCCGGCGCAAGCGCTGTATGACCTGGTCAATGACGTGGCACGTTACCCGGAGTTTTTACCCTGGTGCTCGTCGGCCGAAGTCCTGGAAAGTTCGCCCGAGCACATGCGGGCCAGCGTTGGTGTGGCCAAGGGCGGGCTTAGTCAGCATTTCGTGACGCGCAACACTCTGGTTCCGGGGCAATCGATCGAGATGAACCTCGAGGAGGGCCCGTTCACTCAGTTGCATGGCATCTGGGTGTTCAAGGCGCTGACCGATAAAGCCTGCAAGATAAGCCTGGACCTTTCGTTCGATTATGCGGGGCCGATTGTTCGAGCGACCTTGGGGCCGTTGTTTAATCAGGCGGCCAATACGCTGGTCGATGCGTTCTGCCAGCGCGCCAAACAGATGCATGGTTAAGCCCGTGATCGAAGTCGAGGTGGTGTATGCCGCCGTTGATCGTCAGGTGCTTCGCTGTGTGACGGTGCCCTCAGGCACAACAGTGAGGGCCGCGCTGCTTGATTCGGGAGTAGGCGAAGAGTTTCCAGAGCTGGATCTGGGTGATTGTCCTGTCGGGATATTCGGCAAGGTGATCGCTGATCCAGACACTCATCAGGTTCGGGCAGGGGATCGTATTGAGATTTATCGGCCTTTGCTGGCTGATCCGAAAGAGGTTCGCCGGTTGCGCGCGGCCAAGGCTGCCGAGGCAAAAGCGCGAAATCAGTGACCTGATTAAATGCCAGGCAATAAAAAACCCGGACATTCCGGGTTTTTTATTGCGTCGCAAATTATTGCGGCGAGGTTTCCAGCGGTTCTGGCGTCGGGACTGGAACGGTTTCTACGCCGTCCACATCCTTCTGGATCTGATCCAGCAACGAACCTGGCTTGACCGGTTTTTCCGGTTTCGGCTTCTCGGCGTTTTCAGCAGGTGCGGTCACGTTAGTGCCACTGTCCTTGCCGAGAATGGCTTCGTCCCGGCTCACGCCTGGCATGAAATCACCTGAGAGGCTGACAAGTTGATCATTTGGGTTGAAGATAACGCTAATGCGTTCCTGTTGGCGTTCACCGCCACCCGGTTGCAGGCTGTACAGATAATCCCAGCGATCGGCATGGAACGTGTCGGTCAGCAGGGGGTTACCCATGATAAACCGTACTTGCCGGCGGGTCATTCCCGGGCGTAACTGGTCTATCATGTCCTGCGTGACGACATTGCCCTGCTGGATGTCGATTTTGTAAACCCCGGGGAATGAACAACCGGCGAGTGCGAGCAGTCCCACAAAGGTGAAACTGGTTAGCAAGAGCTTGGTGTTTTGCATCGGTGGGCGACTTCCACTATCTTGGCTGGGACAACGTAAACGCCGATCATACCCGCATTAAGAGAAGCTGCGAAGCAGCATCGCGAGAAAGCTGACCATGGTTGAAAATAGCGAACTACGCAAAGCCGGCCTCAAAGTGACCCTTCCACGGGTCAAGATTCTGCAAATGCTCGATTCCGCCGAGCAACGCCACATGAGTGCCGAGGATGTATACAAGGCGCTGATGGAGGCTGGTGAGGACGTCGGTCTGGCCACGGTTTACCGTGTACTGACTCAGTTCGAGGCAGCTGGCCTTGTGGTGCGGCACAACTTCGACGGAGGCCATGCGGTCTTCGAGCTGGACGATGGCAAGCATCACGACCATATGGTCAACGTCGAGACCAGTGAGGTGATCGAATTCTTCGACGAAGAAATCGAGCGTCTGCAGAAAGCCATCGTCGACAAGTATGGCTTCGAGATGGTTGATCACAATCTTGTGCTGTACGTACGCAAGAAAAAGTAAGCATGTCGCGCGAACCTCAGGTTCGCGAAACGAGCGAAGGCGACCCCAGGGTCGCCTTCGTGCTTTCTGCCGTTCCTAAATTTTTGCGGTAACGACCATTTTTTTCGCGTGGGCCAGGGATTCCTTGGTCAGGTCGATGCCGCCCAGCATCCGTGCAACTTCTTCGACACGATCATTCTTGCTGAGCTTGGAGACGGCCGTGTGGGTCGCATCCTCGCCACGCACCTTGTGCACAAACAGATGCTGATGCCCTTGCGCCGCCACTTGCGGCAAGTGAGTCACCGTCAGTACCTGTCCGCGTTCACCGAGGCGGCGCAGTAACTGACCGACAATCTCGGCCGTTGGGCCGCCAATGCCTACGTCCACTTCGTCGAACACCAGGGTGGGCACGCGCGAGGTTTGTGCGGTGATCACCTGAATCGCAAGGCTGATCCGCGACAGCTCACCCCCCGAGGCTACTTTGGACAAGGCTTTCAAGGGCTGGCCGGGGTTGGCGCTGACCAGCAGTTCTACCTGTTCGAGCCCGTTAGGCAGCAACTCATCACTGCTGTTGGGGCGCAGCTCGATGGTGAAACGACCGCCAGGCATGCCCAGGCGCTGGATTTCCTGTTCCACGGCACTGGCCAGGCTGCTGGAGGCTTGGTGGCGCAAATCGCTCAGTTCCCGTGCCTTCTCCTGATAGTGGCGGGCATAGGACGCCAGCTCATCGCTTAGTCGTTCGATGGATTCATCATTGGCGTTCAGGGTTTCGATTTCATCCAGCAAGCGCTGCTGCATCTCCGCGACCTCGGTCGGCTGGATGCGGTGTTTGCGCGCCATGGTGTAGATCGCATCGAGGCGTTCTTCGAGGTACTGCAGGCGCGCCGGGTCGGCATCGAAGTTATCGAGAAAGCGATTGAGCTCACCCACGGCCTCTTCAACCTGGATCTGCGCACTGGTCAGCAAGCTGCTGGCTTCGCCCAGCGCACCAATGGAGTTGTTCACACTCGACAGGCGATTGAGGCTGGCGGTCAGGGCATTCAGCACATTGCCGGAATCACTTTCGCTGCACTGTTCGACCACTTGTCGGCAGATGCCCAGCAAGGTTTCGGCATTGGTCAGGTTCTTGTGTTCCTGTTCCAACTGCTCCAATTCGTTTTCGCCGAGTCCGAGGTTTTCCAGCTCTTCGAGTTGATAGCTGAGCAATTGATGGCGCGCGCGCTGCTCATCGCCAGAGTTGGACAGGCGCTCCAGCTCCTGACGGGTCTGGCGCCAGCGTTGGGCGGCCAATTGCACCTGGCGGGCAAGGTCGGTGGCGCCGGCGTATTCGTCGAGCAGGCGGCGGTGAGTGTCGGTCTTGAGCAGGGATTGGTGCTCGTGCTGGCTGTGGATATCGATCAGCAACTCGCCCAGGGCCTTGAGATCGCCGAGCGGACAGGGGGTGCCATTGATATAGCCGCGAGAACGCCCTTCAGCGGTAATCACCCGGCGCAGGATGCACGGGCCGTCGCTTTCAAGGTCGCGCTCGGCAAGCCAGGCGCTGGCCTCGGGAATATCGACCAGGTCGAAGGTGGCCAGGATGTCAGCCTTGTCGGCGCCGGGACGGACCACGCCACTGTCTGCGCGATCGCCCAGGGTCAGGCCGAGGGCGTCGAGCATGATCGACTTGCCGGCGCCGGTTTCCCCTGTGATCACACTCATCCCGCGATCGAGTTCGAGATCGAGATGTTCAACGATGGCGTAATTGTGTACGGACAGGTGCACCAGCATAAAGGCCGCTCCCAGGCTTTAGGTCTGGTTATTTATACAGTGTTTTCTTTGCGGCTGACAATGCCCGCGCTTAGCTCGATTGGCTTGATCCGACGAAATCGTTAGCGTGTCGAGGAATGACAATGCAGCTGTTTTTTGTAGGGTTAATCACAACCAACCCCTTGAAGCTGATTTTTGCGGCCCCATATAGCTGGGCAGAAGCGCGAGTTGAGCTCGCGGACGATATTGAAAGGAGAAATCTATGGCTGACGAACAGACAGTGGATACGCAAAATCAAGATGCCAACCAGGGCTCCGCTGCGTCGGGTGAAGACCTCGCGGCTCGTGTACAAGTGCTCGAAGAGCAACTGGCAGGCGCGCAGGATCAGGCTTTGCGTGTTGCCGCCGATCTGCAGAACGTCCGCCGTCGCGCCGAGCAGGATGTAGAAAAAGCGCACAAATTCGCCCTGGAAAAATTTGCAGGGGATTTGCTGCCGATCATCGACAGCCTGGAGCGTGGTCTGGAGTTGTCCAACCCGGACGACGAGAGCATCCGCCCAATGCGCGAAGGCATCGAGCTGACCCTGAAAATGTTCCAGGACACCCTGAAGCGTTATCAGCTGGAAGCGATCGATCCGCATGGCGAACCGTTCAATGCCGTTCTTCACCAAGCAATGGCCATGCAGGAAAGCGCTGACGTCGAACCGAACAGTGTGCTCAAGGTGTTCCAGAAGGGCTATCAGCTCAATGGACGTCTGCTGCGCCCGGCCATGGTCGTGGTCAGCAAGGCCCCGGCACCTGTTTCGCCATCGATTGACGAGCAGGCTTGAAATTAGCCGCAAGGCCCCCATTTAGAAGTCAAGCGTTTAAGTATTACCGCAGTTAGCCACCACCACTGCTGCGGCAACCAAATCCAAAGTTTCGGGAGAGTGAACATGGGCAAAATTATCGGTATCGACCTGGGGACTACCAACTCCTGCGTCTCCGTGCTTGAAAACGGCGTAGCCAAAGTAATCGAAAACGCCGAAGGCGCGCGTACCACGCCGTCGATCATCGCTTACGCCAACGATGGTGAAATCCTCGTTGGTCAGTCGGCCAAGCGTCAGGCAGTGACCAATCCGCACAACACCCTGTATGCGGTGAAGCGTCTGATCGGTCGTAAGTTCGACGAAGAAGTCGTACAGAAAGACATCAAGATGGTCCCTTACAAAATCGCCAAGGCTGATAACGGCGACGCGTGGGTAGAAGTGAACGGCCAGAAAATGTCGCCGCCACAGATCTCGGCTGAAATTCTGAAGAAAATGAAGAAGACCGCCGAAGACTACCTCGGCGAGCCAGTGACCGAAGCGGTGATCACCGTTCCGGCCTACTTCAACGACAGCCAGCGCCAGGCGACCAAAGACGCCGGCCGCATCGCGGGCCTGGACGTTAAACGTATCATCAACGAACCAACCGCAGCCGCTCTGGCTTACGGTATGGACAAGGCGAAAGGCGATCACACCGTGATCGTTTACGACTTGGGCGGCGGTACTTTCGACGTTTCCGTGATCGAGATCGCTGAAGTCGATGGCGAGCACCAGTTCGAAGTATTGGCCACCAACGGTGACACGTTCCTGGGCGGTGAAGACTTTGACATTCGTCTGATCGACTACCTCGTCGACGAATTCAAGAAAGAAAGCGGCATGAACCTCAAAGGTGATCCGCTGGCGATGCAGCGCCTGAAAGAAGCCGCTGAGAAAGCCAAGATCGAACTGTCTTCGAGCAATTCGACCGACGTGAATCTGCCGTACATCACTGCAGACGCCACCGGTCCTAAGCACTTGAACGTGAAAATCTCCCGCGCCAAGCTGGAAGCGCTGGTAGAAGACCTGGTTCAACGCACCATCGAACCTTGCCGCATCGCTCTGAAAGACTCCGGCATCGACGTTGGCGCCATCAACGACGTGATCCTGGTCGGCGGTCAGACCCGTATGCCACTGGTTCAGAAGCTGGTGACCGAGTTCTTCGGTAAAGAAGCGCGTAAAGACGTGAACCCGGACGAAGCCGTTGCCATGGGTGCTGCTATCCAGGGCGCCGTATTGGCCGGTGACGTGAAAGACGTTCTGCTGCTCGACGTCAGCCCGCTGACCCTGGGTATCGAAACCATGGGTGGCGTGATGACCGCGCTGATCGAGAAAAACACCACGATTCCGACCAAGAAATCGCAAGTGTTCTCGACTGCCGACGACAACCAGGGCGCCGTGACCATTCACGTGCTGCAAGGCGAGCGTAAGCAAGCTTCCCAGAACAAGTCCCTGGGTAAGTTCGACCTGGCCGAGATTCCACCAGCACCACGTGGCGTGCCACAAATCGAAGTGACCTTCGACATCGACGCCAACGGCATCCTGCACGTAGGCGCCAAAGACAAGGCCACCGGCAAGGCTCAATCGATCGTGATCAAGGCTAACTCCGGTTTGTCTGATGAAGAGATCGAGAAAATGATTCGCGACGCTGAAGCGAACTCCGAGGAAGACCGCAAGTTCGAAGAGCTGGCCGCTGCTCGCAACCAGGGCGATGCGCTGGTTCACTCGACTCGCAAAATGGTCGCAGACGCTGGCGATAAAGTGACTGCTGAAGAGAAGACTGCAATCGAAGCGGCAGTGGTTGCCCTGGAAGCCGCCGTTAAAGGCGACGACAAGGCTGCCATCGAAGCGAAGGTTGAAGAGCTGTCGAAAGTCTCCGCTCCAGTGGCGCAGAAGATGTACGCCGAACAGGCCCAGCCTGCTGAAGGCGCTGCACCGCACGACGAAAAAGCTGAAAAGGCTGACGACGTTGTCGATGCCGAGTTCGAAGAAGTCAAAGACCACAAGTAAGTTAGTGGTCGCCCGGTTGACTGCCTTGAGGCGGTGACTGGTAGGATGTCGCCGCGCGGGAGCTTGCTCCCGCGTTGGCGTGTCTGGAGTACACGAATTTTTACAGCATGCGACAGCGTTCGTGTGTTGGCGGTATGGCCGAAGATGCTCCTGCTTTTCGAGTCGAAAGTACTGCAATGAATCAAAGACCAGGATCGTTGAATTGACGTGAGTTGGGTCCGGGCCTGTATTGGGGCTCAACGAGTTTGGCGAGGCTCAGGAGGGGTTTGCCGAACGTCCTTAAGAGTGCAAAGACTTATGGCAAAGCGTGACTATTACGAAGTATTGGGTGTTGAGCGTGGTTCTAGCGAAGCAGACCTGAAAAAGGCCTACCGTCGCCTGGCGATGAAACACCACCCGGACCGTAATCCCGATGACAAAGCGTCGGAAGAAATGTTCAAAGAGGCCAACGAGGCCTATGAAGTGCTGTCCGATTCCAGCAAACGCGCGGCGTACGACCAGTATGGTCATGCCGGCGTCGACCCAAGCATGGGCGGCGGCGGTGCCGGGTTTGGTGGGCAGAACTTCTCCGACATCTTTGGCGATGTCTTCAGTGACTTCTTCGGTGGCGGTCGCGGCGGTGCTCGTGGCGGCGCTCAGCGCGGCAGCGACCTGCGCTACACCTTGGAACTGAATCTGGAAGAAGCGGTACGCGGCACCACCGTGAATATTCGCGTTCCGACACTGGTCAACTGCAAGCCGTGCGATGGCTCGGGTGCCAAGAAAGGCTCCTCGCCGGTCACCTGCCCGACGTGCGGCGGTATCGGTCAGGTCCGCATGCAACAAGGTTTCTTCTCGGTGCAGCAAACCTGCCCGCGCTGCCATGGTCAGGGCAAGATCATTTCTGATCCATGCACCTCCTGCAATGGTGACGGTCGCGTTGAAGAATACAAAACCCTTTCCGTAAAAGTGCCGGCCGGTGTCGACACCGGTGACCGCATTCGCTTGTCCGGCGAAGGCGAGGCGGGCGCCCAGGGTGGCCCGACGGGCGACCTGTACGTGGTGATCAATGTGCGCGAGCACGCAATCTTCCAGCGCGACGGCAAGCACCTGTTCTGCGAAGTGCCGATCAGCTTCGTCGATGCGGCGCTGGGCGGCGAGCTGGAGATTCCGACCCTTGATGGTCGGGTCAAACTGAAAATCCCCGAGGGGACTCAGACCGGCAAGCAGTTCCGCGTTCGCGGCAAAGGCGTTGCGCCCGTACGTGGCGGCGGTGCCGGTGACTTGATGTGCCGTGTGGCAGTGGAAACCCCGGTCAATCTGGGTCGTCGTCAGCGCGAATTGCTGGAAGAGTTCCGTAGTTCGCTGGCAGACGACAATAGCCATTCGCCGAAAACCACCGGTTGGTTCGAAGGCGTGAAGCGCTTCTTCGGCGATCTGTAAGGAGTGAGCATGCGACGTATAGCTGTGATGGGCGCTGCTGGCCGCATGGGCAAAATCCTGGTCGAAGCCGTGCAGCAGCGTGCACCGTTGACCGGCCTGACAGCCGCCATCGTGCGCCCCGGCAGCACGCTGATCGGCGTGGATGCCGGTGAGCTGGCTTCGTTAGGGCGTATCGGCGTGCCGCTCTCCAGTCATGTGGACGCGGTGGCTGAAGAATTCGATGTGTTGATCGATTTCACGCTCCCGGAAGTCATGCTGAAAAACCTGGCGTTCTGTCGTAAGGCAGGCAAGGCCATGGTGATCGGCACGACCGGGCTGGACGCTGCGCAGAAGCAGTTGCTGGTCGAGGCGGGCAAGGACATTCCTATCGTGTTCGCGGCCAATTTCAGCGTCGGCGTGAACCTGTCGCTGAAGCTGCTCGATATGGCTGCTCGCGTGCTGGGTGATGAGGCGGATATCGAGATCATCGAGGCTCACCATCGGCACAAGATCGACGCGCCTTCAGGCACGGCCCTGCGCATGGGTGAGGTGATTGCCAGCGCGCTGGATCGTGACCTGCAGAAGGTTGCGGTCTACGGGCGTGAAGGTCACACCGGTGCGCGTGAGCGTGAAACGATCGGTTTTGCCACTGTGCGCGGCGGTGATGTGGTGGGTGATCACACCGTGCTGTTCGCCTGTGAGGGCGAGCGCCTGGAAATCACGCACAAGGCGTCGAGTCGTATGACTTTCGCCAAGGGTGCTGTGCGTGCGGCGTTGTGGCTGGAGGGTCGCGAGCCGGGCCTCTACGACATGCAAGACGTGCTCGACCTGCGTTAAGATGCAGCCGAAACCGGGTTCCAGCATTGCGTTTGGGCCCGGTTTTATTACGCCAAGCGACGTCCTGTCGCATTCTCCGGCCTTTAAGGCTCATTGGCGGTAGACCAAAAATGCCTTTTTCTGTAAGCTACAGCTTTAGTGTGTTCACTAAAAGCGCGCAGAATAATTCAGTGAATGAGCGGGGTGACGTGTCCATACGTCACTCCGCTTTTTTACACCTGCGATCGCCCTTTCAGGCTTTATTTACGGGAGGTCTTCTTGACTAAGCCAGCCATACTCGCCCTTGCTGATGGCAGCATTTTTCGCGGCGAAGCCATTGGAGCCGACGGTCAAACCGTTGGTGAGGTGGTGTTTAACACCGCAATGACCGGCTATCAGGAAATCCTTACCGATCCTTCCTACGCCCAACAGATCGTTACCCTGACTTACCCGCACATCGGCAACACCGGCACCACGCCGGAAGACGCCGAGTCCGATCGCGTCTGGTCCGCTGGCCTGGTCATCCGTGACCTGCCACTGGTTGCGAGCAACTGGCGTAACACGATGTCCCTGTCTGACTACCTGAAAGCCAACAACGTTGTGGCCATCGCCGGTATCGACACCCGCCGCCTGACACGCATCCTGCGTGAAAAAGGCGCGCAGAACGGCTGCATCATGGCCGGTGACAACATTTCCGAAGAAGCGGCCATTGCTGCTGCTCAGGGCTTTCCTGGCCTCAAAGGCATGGATCTGGCGAAAGTCGTCAGCACCAAGGAAACCTACGAGTGGCGCTCGACTGTCTGGGACTTGAAAACCGACAGCCACGCGACCATCGAAGCCTCCGAGCTGCCGTACCACGTGGTTGCCTACGACTACGGCGTCAAGCTGAACATCCTGCGCATGCTGGTCGAGCGCGGTTGCCGCGTGACCGTGGTGCCGGCGCAAACACCTGCCGCTGACGTGCTGGCGATGAAACCGGACGGTGTGTTCCTGTCCAACGGCCCTGGTGATCCGGAGCCTTGCGACTACGCGATCCAGGCGATCAAGGATGTGCTGGAAACCGAGATTCCGGTATTCGGCATCTGCCTTGGTCACCAACTGCTGGCCCTGGCTTCCGGCGCCAAGACCCTGAAAATGGGCCATGGCCACCATGGTGCCAACCACCCGGTTCAGGATCTGGACAGTGGCGTGGTGATGATCACCAGCCAGAACCACGGTTTTGCGGTAGACGAAGCGACCCTGCCAGCCAACGTTCGCGCGATTCACAAATCGCTGTTCGACGGCACCCTGCAAGGCATCGAGCGTACCGACAAGAGCGCCTTCAGCTTCCAGGGTCACCCGGAAGCCAGCCCTGGCCCGAACGACGTAGCGCCTCTGTTCGATCGCTTCATCAACGAAATGGCCAAGCGACGCTGATCGCTAGCCTTGATGCAGCAAAGCTTGAGGGCGGTCCCGACAACGGCGACCCCCTCAAGGCTTCACAGATTGAACAAGACGGCTTGCCGACTGACCTGCGGATTTGAGTGACAAACCCATGCCAAAACGTACAGACATTAAAAGCATCCTGATTCTCGGCGCTGGCCCGATCGTTATCGGCCAGGCCTGCGAATTCGACTACTCCGGCGCCCAGGCCTGCAAAGCCCTGCGCGAGGAGGGTTACCGCGTCATCCTGGTGAACTCTAACCCAGCGACCATCATGACCGACCCGGACATGGCCGACGCCACCTACATCGAGCCGATCAAATGGCAGACCGTTGCCAAGATCATCGAGAAAGAGCGTCCGGACGCGCTGCTGCCAACCATGGGCGGCCAGACCGCGCTGAACTGCGCACTGGACCTGGAGCGCGAAGGCGTCCTGGAGAAATTCGGTGTAGAAATGATCGGCGCCAATGCCGACACCATCGACAAGGCTGAAGACCGTTCGCGCTTCGACAAGGCGATGAAATCCATTGGCCTGGACTGCCCGCGTTCGGGTATCGCCCACAGCATGGAAGAAGCCAACGCAGTGCTCGAGAAGCTTGGCTTCCCGTGCATCATTCGTCCGTCCTTCACCATGGGTGGCACCGGTGGCGGTATCGCTTACAACCGTGAAGAGTTCGAAGAAATCTGCGCCCGCGGCCTGGACCTGTCGCCGACCAAAGAGCTGCTGATTGACGAATCCCTGATCGGCTGGAAAGAGTACGAGATGGAGGTTGTCCGCGATAAGAAGGACAACTGCATCATCGTCTGCTCCATTGAAAACTTTGACCCGATGGGCGTGCACACCGGTGACTCGATCACCGTTGCTCCGGCACAGACCCTGACGGACAAGGAATACCAGATCATGCGTAACGCCTCCCTGGCGGTACTGCGCGAGATCGGCGTGGAAACCGGCGGCTCCAACGTCCAGTTCGGCATCTGCCCGGACACTGGCCGCATGGTGGTCATCGAGATGAACCCGCGGGTATCCCGTTCTTCGGCGCTGGCATCGAAAGCCACTGGTTTCCCGATTGCGCGTATCGCTGCCAAGCTGGCGATCGGCTACACCCTGGACGAACTGCAGAACGAAATCACCGGCGGCGCTACGCCTGCATCCTTCGAGCCGTCCATCGACTACGTCGTGACCAAGCTGCCACGCTTCGCCTTCGAGAAATTCCCGAAAGCCGACGCACGCCTGACCACTCAAATGAAGTCGGTCGGTGAAGTCATGGCCATCGGCCGGACCTTCCAGGAATCCCTGCAGAAAGCCCTGCGCGGTCTGGAAGTGGGCGTTTGTGGCCTGGACGAGAAGCTCGACCTGAGCAACCCGGAAAGCATGAGCATCCTCAAGCGCGAACTGACCGTGCCGGGTGCCGAGCGTATCTGGTACGTGGCTGACGCGTTCCGCGCCGGCCTGTCGGTCGAAGACATCTTCGGCATGAACATGATCGACCCGTGGTTCCTGGTGCAGATCGAAGATCTGATCAAGGAAGAAGAGAAGGTCAAGACCCTGGGTCTGGCCAGCATCGACAAAGACATGATGTTCCGCCTCAAGCGCAAGGGCTTCTCCGACATGCGTCTGGCCAAGCTGCTGGGCGTGACCGAGAAAAACCTGCGTCGCCACCGTCACAAGCTGGAGATCTTCCCGGTCTACAAGCGCGTTGACACCTGCGCAGCCGAGTTCGCCACCGACACCGCCTACATGTACTCGACTTACGAGGAAGAGTGCGAAGCCGCGCCGTCGGGCCGCGACAAGATCATGATCCTCGGCGGCGGTCCTAACCGTATCGGCCAAGGCATCGAGTTCGACTACTGCTGCGTGCACGCGGCATTGGCTCTGCGCGAAGACGGTTACGAGACCATCATGGTCAACTGCAACCCGGAAACCGTTTCCACCGACTACGACACCTCCGATCGCCTGTACTTCGAACCAGTGACCCTGGAAGACGTGCTGGAAATCTGCCGCGTCGAGAAGCCAAAAGGCGTGATCGTCCAGTACGGCGGCCAGACCCCGCTGAAGCTGGCGCGTGCCCTGGAAGAAGCCGGCGTGCCGATCATCGGCACCAGCCCTGACGCCATCGACCGTGCCGAAGACCGTGAGCGCTTCCAGCAGATGGTTGAGCGTCTGAACCTGCGTCAGCCGCCAAACGCCACCGTGCGCAGCGAAGACGAAGCGATTCGTGCCGCGGCCAAGATCGGTTACCCGCTGGTGGTTCGTCCGTCCTACGTACTGGGCGGCCGTGCGATGGAAATCGTCTACGAAGAAGAAGAGCTCAAGCGCTATCTGCGCGACGCAGTGAAAGTGTCCAACGACAGCCCGGTGCTGCTCGACCACTTCCTCAACTGCGCCATCGAAATGGACGTGGATGCAGTTTGCGACGGCACCGACGTGGTGATCGGCGCGATCATGCAGCACATCGAGCAGGCCGGTGTTCACTCCGGTGACTCTGCGTGCTCCCTGCCGCCGTACTCGCTGCCTGCCCACATCCAGGACGAGATGCGCGAACAGGTCAAGAAAATGGCCCTGGAACTGGGCGTAGTCGGCCTGATGAACGTTCAGTTGGCGCTGCAAGGCGAAGACATCTACGTCATCGAAGTCAACCCGCGCGCTTCCCGTACCGTACCGTTCGTGTCGAAGTGCATCGGTGTTTCCCTGGCCATGATCGCGGCTCGCGTGATGGCCGGTAAAACCCTGAAAGAAATCGGCTTCACCAAAGAAATCATTCCGAACTTCTATAGCGTGAAAGAGGCGGTGTTCCCGTTCGCCAAATTCCCTGGTGTGGACCCTATCCTTGGCCCAGAGATGAAGTCCACGGGTGAAGTAATGGGCGTGGGCGACACCTTCGGCGAAGCGTTCGCCAAGGCCCAGATGGGCGCCAGCGAAGTGCTGCCGACCGGCGGTACCGCGTTCATCAGTGTGCGTGACGATGACAAACCCCTGGTTGCAGGCGTGGCCCGTGATCTGATCAACTTGGGCTTCGAAGTGGTTGCCACTGCCGGTACTGCCAAGCTGATCGAAGCCGCAGGCCTGAAAGTGCGTCGTGTGAACAAAGTGACTGAGGGTCGTCCGCACGTGGTCGACATGATCAAGAATGACGAAGTCACCCTGATCATCAACACCACCGAAGGTCGCCAGTCGATTGCTGACTCGTACTCCATTCGTCGTAATGCCTTGCAGCACAAGATCTATTGCACCACCACCATTGCTGCTGGCGAAGCCATCTGCGAAGCGCTGAAGTTTGGTCCCGAGAAGACCGTGCGCCGCTTGCAGGATCTACACGCAGGATTGAAGGCATGATCAAGTACCCAATGACCGTCCAGGGCGCGAAAGCCCTGGAAGAAGAACACGCTCACCTGACCAAGGTCGTCCGTCCGAAGCTCAGCCAGGACATCGGCACGGCCCGCGAGTTGGGTGACTTGAAGGAAAACGCCGAATACCACGCTGCTCGCGAGCAGCAAGGTATGGTTGAGGCGCGGATTCGTGACATCGAAGGCCGGATTCAGAATCAGGTCATCATCGACGTCACGACCATTCCTCACACCGGTAAAGTGATTTTCGGCACTACCGTTGAAATCGCTAACGTCGAGACGGATGAGCGCGTTACTTACCACATCGTGGGTGAGGATGAGGCTGACTTCAAACTCGGCAAGATTTCGGTAGGTTCGCCATTGGCCCGTGCCTTGATTGCCAAGGAAGAGGGTGATGTGGTTGCCGTGAAAACGCCGGGTGGCGTTATCGAGTACGAGATTGTCGAAGTCCGCCACATCTAAACGCAGGCACCCGCTTCGTGCGGGTGCCATGCTTTGGCAGTTGACTCAGATGTTGTGGGTAGGCGGCCTGTGGCTGTTACACATTGGTCTGCTGCCGGTGTTGGGCCAAATTGGCCTGGCGCCGCTGCTGATCGACGAAATTGCAGGCATGCTGAATGCGCTGATGGTGGGTTTCGCCTCGGCGTGTGTCATTTTTCAGGCTTTGGTGCTGGTTCAGGCCGAGGGCCTTGTCAGTCTATGGCGCGATATTCGCGGGCAGTTGCTGATGATGGCGCTGTATGCGTGCGCGATGTTTTTCGCGGTTCGTGTCGGCTGGCCGGATGCGGTGCGTTGGCAGGTGTTCAGCTATCTTGTTCTGGGTTTTTCCGGGCTGGTGCTGGTTTTGCAACCGGTGCCAGGATGGAGCGGCAGGGTGCGCGAAGCACACCCTTGACCCTTGTCATCACTTGAAGCGATGCACGTTCGACAGCTGCTTGTTGACGCTGAAGTTCTTGCGGTAAATCAGTGCCATCTTGCCGATGACTTGAACCAGATCCGCTTTGCCGACCTTGCAGAGTTCAGCAATGGACGCCAGTCGCGATTCGCGATCGAGGATGTTGAGCTTGATTTTGATCAGCTCGTGATCCGCCAAAGCGCGTTCAAGTTCGGCTAACACACCTTCAGTCAAACCGTTGTCAGCCACAATCAAAACTGGTTTCAGATGGTGGCCAATGGATTTGTACTGTTTCTTCTGCTCTTGAGTGAGCGGCATAATCTGACCCTTTAGTCTGGATTCTGTAAAATGGCGGCCATTTTACCCGAGGGTTCGTGGATCCGCCCAATTAATCACGACCCTTATCATCGAGGTGCCCAATGGCGCGTTCCAAGACAAGCCTTGGTTGGCTGAAAAGACATGTCAATGATCCCTATGTGAAGCAGGCGCAGAAGGATGGTTACCGCTCGCGTGCGAGTTACAAGCTTCTGGAGGTCCAGGAGAAATACAAGCTGATCCGTCCGGGTATGAGCGTTGTCGACCTGGGCGCGGCGCCCGGCGGCTGGTCGCAGGTCACTAGTCGGCTGATCGGTGGTCAGGGGCGTCTGATCGCCTCGGACATCCTGGAAATGGACAGCATTCCGGACGTGACTTTCATCCAGGGTGACTTCACCCAGGACGAAGTGCTCGCTCAGATCCTTGAAGCCGTGGGTAATTCGCAGGTGGACCTTGTGATTTCCGATATGGCCCCCAATATGAGTGGTACGCCTGAGGTGGATATGCCAAAAGCCATGTTTCTATGTGAGCTGGCTCTCGATCTGGCGGCTCGGATACTGAAGCCGGGTGGTAATTTCGTGATCAAGGTGTTTCAGGGCGAAGGGTTTGATGCTTACGTGAAGGACGCTCGTCAGAAATTCGACAAGGTCCAGATGATCAAGCCGGACTCTTCCCGTGGCAGTTCCCGCGAGCAATACATGCTGGCTTGGGGCTACCGCGGCCGTAGTGAGTAAATCGAGGTTTTTTTGCGGGTCGATAGGATTTTCGTATTTCGCCCTGTGGGAAATAGCGAATATTGTGTAGGAAGTGTTTCACAAAGGGTTACAGACGGCGCCTGCCAGTGTTGTAGGTAATGTAGTAAGTTAGGCCGGTGAATATCATGCGAAGCGCGCGCCATTAGCGGCGCTTGCTTCAGAGGGTAGTTAATTGAACGATATGGCAAAGAATCTGATCCTGTGGTTGATCATCGCGGCTGTCCTCGTGACAGTGATGAACAACTTCTCCAGCCCTAACGAGCCGCAGACCCTCAACTATTCCGACTTCATCCAGCAGGTCAAGGATGGCAAGGTCGAGCGCGTAGCCGTTGATGGCTATGTGATTACCGGTAAGCGCAATGATGGCGACAGCTTCAAGACCATTCGTCCTGCGATCCAGGACAACGGTCTGATCGGCGATCTCGTGGACAACCACGTGGTAGTCGAAGGCAAGCAGCCTGAACAGCAAAGCATCTGGACTCAGCTCCTGGTCGCGAGCTTCCCGATCCTAGTGATCATCGCCGTCTTCATGTTCTTCATGCGGCAGATGCAGGGCGGTGCCGGAGGCAAGGGCGGGCCGATGAGCTTCGGCAAGAGCAAGGCGCGCCTGCTCTCCGAAGATCAGGTGAAAACCACCCTGGCTGACGTTGCCGGTTGCGACGAAGCCAAGGAAGAAGTCGGCGAGCTGGTCGAGTTCCTTCGCGATCCGGGCAAGTTCCAGCGTCTGGGTGGTCGCATTCCTCGTGGCGTGCTGATGGTCGGTCCTCCAGGTACCGGTAAAACCTTGCTGGCCAAGGCGATTGCCGGCGAAGCCAAAGTGCCGTTCTTCACCATTTCCGGTTCCGACTTTGTCGAAATGTTCGTCGGTGTCGGTGCCAGCCGTGTTCGCGACATGTTCGAGCAGGCCAAGAAGCACGCGCCATGCATCATCTTCATCGATGAAATCGACGCCGTCGGTCGCCACCGTGGTGCCGGTATGGGCGGTGGTCACGACGAGCGCGAGCAGACTCTCAACCAGTTGCTGGTGGAGATGGACGGCTTCGAAATGAACGACGGCATCATCGTCATCGCCGCAACCAACCGTCCGGACGTACTGGACCCGGCGTTGCTGCGTCCCGGCCGTTTCGACCGTCAGGTTGTGGTCGGTCTGCCGGATATTCGCGGTCGTGAGCAGATTCTCAAGGTCCACATGCGCAAAGTGCCAATGGGTGACGACGTCGCTCCGGCCGTGATCGCTCGTGGTACGCCTGGCTTCTCCGGTGCCGACCTCGCTAACCTGGTGAACGAGGCGTCGCTGTTCGCTGCCCGCACCGGCAAACGCATCGTCGAGATGAAAGAGTTCGAGCTGGCGAAAGACAAGATCATGATGGGCGCAGAGCGCAAATCCATGGTCATGTCCGAGAAAGAAAAGCAGAACACCGCTTATCACGAAGCAGGCCACGCCATTGTGGGTCGCGTCGTGCCTGAGCATGATCCGGTCTATAAGGTGTCGATCATCCCGCGCGGTCGTGCGCTGGGTGTGACCATGTTCCTGCCGGAAGAAGATCGCTACAGCCTGTCCAAGCGTGCGTTGATCAGCCAGATCTGCTCTCTGTACGGCGGTCGTATCGCTGAAGAAATGACCCTGGGCTTCGACGGTGTGACCACCGGTGCGTCCAACGACATCATGCGCGCCAGCCAGATTGCACGGAACATGGTGACCAAGTGGGGGCTGTCGGAAAAACTCGGTCCGTTGATGTACGCCGAAGAAGAGGGCGAAGTGTTCCTCGGTCGCGGCGGCGGCGGTCAGAGTGCAAGTTTCTCCGGTGAGACAGCCAAGCTGATCGACTCCGAAGTGCGCAGCATCATTGACCAGTGCTACGGCACTGCCAAGCAGATCTTGACGGATAACCGTGACAAGCTCGATGCCATGGCTGATGCCCTGATGAAGTACGAAACGATCGACGCCGATCAGATCGACGACATCATGGCGGGTCGTACGCCTCGCGAACCTCGCGACTGGTCGGGCGGCAACGGTACCTCCGGAACGCCTCCGGTGGTGCAGGACGAGCGTCCGGAAACACCGATCGGCGGTCCGGCTGCTGACGTTTAAGGTTTGAAATGACTTCTGTTCAGTCCTCGACCCGGTTGCCTTGCGGCAACCGGGTTCTTGATTTGGCCCAGACGCATGTCATGGGCATTCTCAATGTCACCCCCGATTCCTTTTCCGATGGCGGCCAATACAGTCAGCTCGATGCGGCCTTGCGCCACGCCGAAGCCATGGTGTTGGCCGGCGCGACGCTGATTGATGTCGGTGGCGAATCGACCCGGCCCGGTGCCAGGGTGGTTTCGCCGCTCGAAGAGTTGGAGCGCGTAGCGCCGATTGTCGAGCGCATCAACCGCGAGCTGGATGTGATTATCTCGGTAGATACCTCCACGCCAGCGGTCATGCGCGAGGCGGCGCGGCTGGGTGCGGGTTTGATCAATGACGTCCGTTCGCTGCGTCGAGAGGGGGCTTTGGATGCGGCGGCTGCCACGGGATTGCCAGTCTGTCTGATGCACATGCTTGGTGAGCCGGGCGACATGCAGGACAATCCGCATTATCAGGACGTCACCCGAGAGGTTGGCGAGTTTCTTTTCGAGCGCATGGCGCAGTGTGCATCTGTCGGAATTCCGGCTGAGCGGATCATTCTGGATCCGGGTTTCGGCTTCGCCAAAACCTTGCAGCACAACCTGAGCTTGTTCAAACATATGGAAGCCCTGCATGTCTTGGGGCGGCCCCTGTTGGTCGGGGTATCGCGAAAGAGCATGATAGGTCAGGCCTTGAATCGCCCGGTCGGAGAGCGACTGCATGGCGGTTTGGCACTCGCGGCGCTGGCTTCATTCAAGGGGGCGCGTATATTGCGCGTCCATGATGTGGCCGAAACCGTCGATGTGGTGCGGATGATCGCCGCAGTGGAATCAGCCGAATAAGAATGATGGAGCACTTATGACTAAGAAATACTTTGGCACCGACGGCATTCGTGGTCGGGTCGGCGAATACCCGATTACTCCTGAATTCATGCTCAAGCTCGGTTGGGCTGCGGGCATGGCGTTCCGCAAAATGGGCGCCTGCAAAGTGTTGGTAGGCAAGGACACCCGGATCTCCGGGTACATGTTCGAATCGGCGCTCGAGGCCGGGCTGACTTCGGCGGGTGCCGACGTGATGCTCCTGGGCCCGATGCCGACGCCGGCCATTGCCTACCTGACGCGTACGTTCCATGCCGAAGCCGGGATCGTGATCAGTGCTTCGCACAATCCTCATGATGACAATGGCATCAAGTTCTTCTCCGGCAAGGGCACCAAGCTGCCGGATGAAGTCGAGCACATGATCGAAGAATTGCTCGACACCCCGATGACGGTGGTTGAGTCGAGCAAGATCGGCAAGGTGTCGCGAATCAACGACGCCTCGGGCCGCTATATTGAATTCTGCAAGAGCAGCGTGCCGACCGGCACCAGCTTTTCGGGCCTGAAGATCGTGATCGATTGCGCTCACGGTGCGACCTACAAGGTAGCGCCTAGTGTGTTCCGCGAATTGGGCGCCGACGTCGTTGTGCTTTCCGCGCAGCCAAACGGCCTGAACATCAATGAAAACTGCGGTTCGACCCATATGGGTCAGTTGCAGGCTGCCGTTCTGGCCGAGCATGCCGATCTGGGTATTGCTTTCGATGGTGATGGTGACCGGGTCATGATGGTCGATCACACCGGCGCTATTGTCGATGGGGACGAGCTGCTGTTCATCATTGCCCGCGACTTGCATGAGCGAGACCTGTTGAAAGGCGGTGTGGTCGGGACTTTGATGAGCAACCTGGGGCTGGAGCTGGCCCTCGCGGATCTGTCGATTCCTTTTGTGCGTGCCAACGTCGGTGACCGTTATGTGATCGCGGATCTGCTGGAGCGCAATTGGCTGGTCGGTGGTGAGAACTCGGGTCATATCGTTTGCTTCAATCACACCACCACTGGTGACGCGATCATTGCTGCGTTGCAGGTGCTGATGGCATTGAAGACTCGTTCCGAGGGGCTGGCTCAGGCCCGTCAGTCGCTGCGCAAGTGTCCTCAGGTCTTGATCAACGTGCGTTTCGGTGGTGGTGCGAGCCCGCTGGATCATCCGTCGGTCAAGGAAGCCAGCGAGCGCGTTACCAAGGCCATGGCTGGGCGTGGGCGCGTGCTGTTGCGCAAGTCTGGGACCGAGCCGTTGGTGCGTGTGATGGTCGAAGGCGAGGACGAAACACAGGTTCGAGGCTACGCCGAAGAGCTGGCAAAACTGGTTACTGAAGTTTCTGCCTGAATTCGGCTTGCCAGCCATGATTGTGTTGGGTAACATCTGCGCCCACTTTGACCGACGAGGTACAGCATGCGTCGCCCTATGGTAGCTGGTAACTGGAAGATGCACGGTACCCGCGCCAGCGTCGCTGAGCTGATCGAAGGCTTGCGTAATTTGGCCTTGCCGAGCGGTGTTGATGTAGCGGTATTCCCGTCTTTCTTGCATGTCAATCAAGTGATTGATGGTCTGGAAGGCAAGTCGATCAAGGTCGGCGCGCAGAACGCTGCGGTGGAATCGAAGCAAGGTGCATTGACCGGTGAAGTTGCGCCGAGTCAGTTGGCCGATGAAGGTTGTTCCCTGGTGCTTGTCGGGCATTCCGAACGCCGCCAGATCATCGGTGAGAGTGATGAAACACTGATTCGCAAGTTCGCAGCGGCACAGGAATGTGGCTTGATTCCAGTGCTGTGTATAGGGGAAACCCTCGAGCAGCGAGAAGCCGGTAAAACGCTTGAGGTTGTTGGGCATCAGCTCGGCAGCGTCATCGAGAAGCTGGGTGTCGGTGTTTTTGCAAAGGCAGTAATCGCTTACGAGCCGGTCTGGGCCATTGGCACCGGGCTGACTGCTTCGCCGCAACAGGCGCAGGATGTGCATGCAGCCATTCGCGCTCAGTTGGCGGCAAAGAATTCTGAAGTCGCACAAGGTGTGCGGCTTCTATACGGCGGCAGCGTGAAGGCGGCCAATGCGGTCGAACTGTTCGGCATGCC
Source organism: Pseudomonas sp. 300 (assembly GCF_055803035.1). NCBI lineage: Bacteria > Pseudomonadati > Pseudomonadota > Gammaproteobacteria > Pseudomonadales > Pseudomonadaceae > Pseudomonas > Pseudomonas sp. 300. The sequence continues at coordinate 848,607 of NZ_JAVLRV010000001.1, forward strand.
GGATATCGATGGGGGGCTCATTGGTGGAGCTTCCCTGAATGCAGATGAGTTCGGTGCGATTATTCGCGCCGCGGGAAACTGAAAAAATGCTGGAAACAGTCGTAGTCGTTTTTCATCTGCTGGGTGCATTGGGCGTAGTTGCTCTGGTTTTGCTGCAGCAGGGTAAAGGTGCGGATGCTGGCGCGTCTTTCGGAGCAGGTGCTTCAAATACTGTGTTCGGAAGCCAAGGTTCCTCTACCTTTCTTAGTAAGTTTACTGCTATACTTGCCGCCGGTTTCTTCATAACCAGCTTAGGGTTAGGTTACTTTGCTAAAGAGAAAGCTCACCAGCTGACTCAAGTAGGTTTGCCAAACCCGGCAGTGTTGGAAGTTCCAAAGCAACAACCGGCTTCTGATGATGTCCCGGTGCTTCAAGAGCAAAAGTCGGCTACTCCAGCGACTGACGTGCCTCCAGCTCAAGAGCAAAAGTAAGAAGGGTTTCAAACGTAGTATTGCCGAGGTGGTGGAATTGGTAGACACGCAACCTTGAGGTGGTTGTGCCCATAGGGTGTAGGGGTTCGAGTCCCCTTCTCGGTACCAATTATCAGGAGAGCCCGCTGTTGCGGGCTTTCTTGTAGGTGGAAGGTTACATTGACCCTGTCAGGGATCGGTCGTATACTTCCGCCCCAGCTTTGTCGCGGGGTGGAGCAGTCTGGTAGCTCGTCGGGCTCATAACCCGAAGGTCGTCGGTTCAAATCCGGCCCCCGCAACCAGTTTAAGGAGCCCCTTTTAAGGGGCTTTTTGTTAGCTGGACACTTTCTACGCCGCTGTTCGACGGCGTTTCAAGGATGGGCGTTTCGCCCATTTTTTTATTTTGCATAGCATGCACATACATGCACGAGGGGGTTCAGGTGTCGAGCAAGCTAGAAGAGTTGCAGGCCTTGTTGGCCCCGGTGGTCGTGGCCCTAGGCTATGAATGCTGGGGTATTGAGTTTTCGGCTCAAGGTCGCCACTCAATGTTGCGCGTTTATATTGATAAGGAAGGCGGCGTGTTGGTGGACGATTGCGCCATCGTCAGCCGTCAGATCAGCGGTGTCCTGGATGTTGAAGATCCAATCGCCGTTGAGTACACCCTTGAAGTTTCCTCGCCTGGCATGGAACGCCCGCTGTTCACTATTGAGCAGTTTGCAAAATTTGCCGGTGAACAAGTGAAGATCAAGCTGCGCTCGCCTTTTGAAGGGCGACGCAACTTTCAGGGCCTTCTGCGCGGTGTAGAAGAGCAGGACGTCGTGGTGCAGGTTGAAGACCATGAGTTCCTGTTGCCGATCGATATGATCGACAAGGCCAACATTATTCCCAGTTTTGACTGAGACGCGGATCCCGCGGATCCAATGGCTTGCGAAAGGCGAGGCGTACGATGAGCAAAGAAGTACTGCTGGTTGTTGAGTCGGTATCCAATGAAAAGGGCGTACCGGCAAACGTGATTTTTGAAGCGCTGGAGCTGGCTCTGGCCACTGCTACCAAAAAGCGTTTCGAGGACGAAGTCGATCTGCGTGTGGAAATCAATCGCCACACCGGTGCTTACGAGACATTCCGTCGCTGGACGGTTGTCGAAGAAGCAGACCTGGATGATCCGGCCATCGAAACCTGGCCTAGCAAGGTTGCCGAAACGCACCCTGGCGCCCAGGTTGGTGATGTAGTCGAAGAAAAAATCGAATCCATCGAGTTCGGCCGCATTGCTGCACAGACTGCCAAGCAAGTCATCGTGCAGAAAGTTCGCGAAGCCGAGCGCGCTCAAGTCGTTGACGCCTATCGCGAGCGCCTGGGGGAAATCATCTCCGGCACCGTGAAGAAAGTGACCCGCGACAACGTGATCGTCGACCTGGGCAACAACGCTGAAGCGTTGCTGGCTCGTGAAGACATCATTTCTCGCGAAACCTTCCGTGTTGGCGTGCGTCTGCGTGCGCTGCTCAAGGAAATCCGCACCGAGAACCGCGGCCCGCAGCTGATTCTGTCGCGTACCGCGCCGGAAATGCTGATCGAGTTGTTCCGCATCGAAGTGCCGGAAATCGCTGAAGGCCTGATCGAAGTAATGGCTGCCTCCCGTGACCCGGGTTCGCGCGCCAAGATCGCGGTCCGCTCCAAGGACAAACGCATCGACCCGCAGGGCGCTTGCATTGGTATGCGCGGTTCGCGCGTCCAGGCAGTGTCGGGTGAGTTGGGCGGTGAGCGTGTGGACATCGTCCTGTGGGACGACAACCCGGCTCAGTTCGTAATCAACGCCATGTCCCCGGCTGAGGTTGCGGCAATTATCGTTGACGAAGATGCCCATGCAATGGACATCGCCGTTGGCGCAGACAATCTGGCTCAGGCCATCGGTCGTGGTGGTCAGAACGTGCGTCTGGCCAGCCAATTGACTGGCTGGACCCTGAACGTGATGACCGAATCGGACATCCAGGCTAAGCAGCAAGCAGAAACCGGCGACATCCTGCGCAACTTCATCGACGAGCTGGAAGTCGACGAAGACCTGGCACAGGTGCTGGTAGATGAAGGTTTCACCAGCCTGGAAGAGATTGCCTACGTACCGTTGGAAGAAATGCTCAACATCGACGGCTTTGACGAAGAAACCGTCAACGAGCTTCGCGCTCGTGCCAAGGATCGTTTGTTGACCAAAGCCATCGCTACTGAGGAAAAGCTGGCAGACGCCCATCCGGCCGAAGACCTGCTCTCGCTTGAGGGTATGGACAAGGATTTGGCGATGGAACTGGCGGTGCGCGGCGTAATTACCCGCGAAGACCTGGCCGAGCAGTCTATTGACGACCTGCTCGACATCGACGGCATTGACGATGATCGTGCCGGCAAGTTGATCATGGCCGCCCGAGCCCACTGGTTCGAGTAATTAGGCGCGGCCTGAGGAGAGAAATGCATGACGCAAGTCACGGTGAAACAACTGGCCGATGAGGTCAAAACACCGGTAGAGCGCCTGTTGCAGCAGATGCGTGAGGCAGGTCTGCCGCACACCGCCGCCGAAGAACATGTGACTGACAGTGAGAAGCAATCTTTGCTGACTCACTTGAAAAGCAGCCACAAGGCGAAAGTGGAAGAACCACGCAAGATCACACTGCAGCGTAAAACCACCAGCACCCTGCGTGTTGCTGGCAGCAAAAGCATCAGTGTTGAAGTCCGTAAAAAGAAAGTTTTCGTACAGCGCAGCCCGGAAGAAATCGAAGCCGAGCGCAAACGCGAACTGGACGAACGTCGCGCAGTAGAAAATGCTGCTCGTCAGAAGGCTGAAGAAGAAGCCAAGCGTCGCGCCGAAGAAGAAGCGCGTCGCCAGCCTGCTGCTGCGCAAACCGGTACCAACGACGCTGTTGCGGCGCCGGTTGCCGTTGCCGAACCAGTGCGTGAAAGCGCTCCGGTTGTTGCAGCTGCACCAGCTCCGTCTGCTGACGTTCGCAACAAGCAGAACGAACAGCGCCGTCCGGACAAACCACGTGCCGACGATAACAATCGTCGCAGCGGTGGTGGCGACGGCGAGCGTAAAAACGCTCCGCATCGTGCCTCGGTCAAAGAGAAAGCGCCTGCTCCACGCGTTGCTCCACGTACTACCGACGAAGAAAGCGATGGCTTCCGTCGTGGTGGTCGCGGCAAGGCCAAGCTGAAGAAACGCAACGCTCACGGTTTCCAGAGCCCAACCGGCCCTGTCGTGCGTGATGTGCAGATTGGCGAGACCATCACTGTTGGCGATCTCGCCAATCAGATGTCGGTCAAGGCTGCTGAAATCATCAAGTTCATGTTCAAACTGGGTACTCCAGCGACCATCAACCAGGTGCTTGATCAGGAAACTGCTCAACTGGTAGCCGAAGAACTGGGCCACAAAGTGACCCTGGTCAGCGACACCGCCCTGGAAGATTCCCTGGCCGAGTCCCTGAAGTTTGAAGGCGAGACGTTCTCCCGTGCGCCGGTTGTGACCGTCATGGGCCACGTTGACCACGGTAAAACCTCGCTGCTCGACTACATCCGTCGTGCCAAGGTAGCTGCTGGCGAAGCCGGCGGTATCACCCAGCACATCGGTGCATACCACGTTGAAACTGATCGCGGCATGGTCACTTTCCTCGATACCCCGGGTCACGCCGCGTTTACCGCAATGCGTGCCCGTGGTGCCAAGGCGACCGACATCGTGATCCTGGTGGTTGCAGCGGACGACGGCGTGATGCCGCAGACCATTGAAGCCGTTCAGCACGCCAAGGCTGCCGGTGTTCCACTGGTTGTTGCAGTGAACAAAATCGACAAGCCGGGCGCTGATCTCGATCGCATCCGTAGCGAACTGTCGGTTCACGGCGTGACCTCGGAAGAGTGGGGCGGCGACACCCCGTTCGTATCGGTTTCGGCGAAAGTCGGTACTGGCGTGGACGAGTTGCTCGAAGCTGTTCTGCTGCAAGCCGAAGTTCTGGAACTGAAAGCAACTCCATCGGCTCCAGGCCGTGGCGTCGTGGTTGAATCGCGTCTCGACAAGGGTCGTGGCCCGGTTGCTACCGTTCTGGTTCAAGACGGTACCCTGCGCCAAGGCGACATGGTCCTGGTCGGTTCGAACTATGGCCGTGTACGTGCCATGCTCGACGAGAACGGCAAGCCGATCAAGGAAGCCGGTCCTTCCATCCCTGTCGAGATTCTCGGCCTGGACGGTACCCCGGACGCTGGCGATGAGATGAGCGTGCTGTCGGACGAGAAGAAAGCCCGTGAAGTGGCTCTGTTCCGTCAAGGCAAGTTCCGCGAAGTCAAGCTGGCCCGTGCTCACGCCGGCAAGCTGGAAAACATCTTCGAAAACATGGGCCAGGCAGAGAAGAAGACGCTCAACATCGTCCTCAAATCCGACGTCCGTGGTTCGCTGGAAGCGTTGAACGGTGCCTTGAACGGCCTGGGTAACGACGAAGTGCAAGTGCGTGTTGTCGGTGGCGGTGTCGGTGGTATCACCGAGTCCGACGCCAACCTGGCACTGGCCTCCAACGCTGTACTGTTCGGCTTCAACGTGCGTGCCGATGCCGGCGCTCGCAAGATCGTCGAGCAGGAAGGTCTGGATATGCGTTACTACAACGTGATCTACGACATCATCGAAGACGTCAAGAAAGCCCTCACCGGTATGCTGGGCAGCGATGTTCGCGAGAACATCCTGGGTACCGCTGAAGTGCGTGACGTGTTCCGTTCGCCGAAGTTTGGCGCGATCGCCGGTTGCATGGTTATCGAAGGTGTTGTTCACCGTAACCGTCCAATCCGTGTACTGCGTGATGACATCGTTATCTTCGAAGGCGAGCTGGAATCCCTGCGCCGCTTCAAGGATGACGCTTCCGAAGTACGTGCCGGCATGGAATGCGGTATCGGCGTGAAGAGCTACAACGACGTCAAAGTCGGTGACAAAATCGAAGTCTTCGAGAAGGTGCAGGTTGCTCGCAGCCTCTAACTCGCGCACTTCAAGGGCCACGATGGGCCGCGGCATGCAAATGCGCGGCACAGCGTCAGGACTCTAAACGCAACGCCCGGTCTGGCTTTTGTCAGGCCGGGCGTTTGCCGCTTTCAGACCCCACGGGTTTCACCGTGAGGCAGTAACAGGTAACAAGACATGGCAAAAGAATACAGCCGTACCCAACGTATCGGCGATCAGATGCAGCGTGAGCTGGCACAACTGATCCGTCGTGAAGTCAAAGACCCGCGCGTCGGCCTGGTCACCATTACCGCTGTTGAAGTCAGCCGTGACGTCGGTCACGCCAAGATCTTCATCACCGTGATGGGCCAGGACAACGCCGAGGACATCGCGCAAAGCATCAAGGTGCTCAACTCCGCCGCCGGTTTCCTGCGTATGCAGTTGGCTCGCGAAATGAAGTTGCGCAGCGTTCCTCAGTTGCATTTCCACTACGACGAAAGCGTCGTGCGTGGCGCGCACCTGTCGGCCCTGATCGAGCGTGCGGTGGCTGAAGACAATCAGCACCCGGTTGCGGCAGAAGCCGAAGACACCAAGGAGTAATCGGTGGCTCAGGTCAAACGTATCCGTCGTAACGTCAGCGGCATCATCCTGCTCGACAAACCGCTGGGGTTCACCTCCAACGCGGCGTTGCAGAAGGTTCGCTGGTTGCTGAACGCCGAGAAAGCCGGGCACACCGGCAGTCTCGATCCGCTGGCCACCGGCGTGTTGCCGTTGTGCTTCGGTGAGGCCACCAAGTTCTCGCAATACCTGCTCGATTCCGACAAGGGTTATGAAACCCTGGCGCAACTGGGCAAAACCACCACCACGGCGGATGCCGAAGGTGAAGTTTTGCAGGAACGCCCGGTGACCGTTGGTCGCTCCGATGTCGAAGCTGTACTGCCGAAATTTCGTGGGCAAATCAGTCAGATACCGCCGATGTACTCAGCGCTCAAGCGTGATGGCCAGCCGCTGTACAAGCTGGCGCGTGCAGGCGAAGTAGTGGAGCGCGAACCGCGTTCTGTTACTATTGCGCGCTTGGAATTGCTGGCGTTCGAAGGCGATACTGCGCGGCTTGCGGTGGATTGCACCAAAGGCACCTATATCCGCACCCTGGTGGAGGATATTGGTGAAGCACTTGGTTGTGGCGCTTACGTTGCGCAATTGCGACGTACCCAGGCCGGGCCTTTCACGCTGGCGCAGACTGTCACGCTCGAAGAGCTGGAAGCGGTACATGCCGAAGGCGGCAATGAAGCGGTTGATCGCTTCCTGATGCCATCGGACAGCGGCTTGCTGGATTGGCCACTGCTGCAGTTCTCGGAAGCGAGCGCGTTCTACTGGCTCAACGGCCAGCCGGTTCGCGCCCCGGATGCTCCGAAGTTCGGCATGGTACGGGTACAGGATCACAATGGTCGCTTCATCGGTATCGGTGAAGTGAGCGAAGACGGGCGCATCGCGCCACGTCGACTGATTCGGTCAGAATGACCGGACGAGGGTGGCTGTTAACAGGCACGGTCACTACTCATTTTTAGATACAGGGATTTGTCCCTGGCCTGTTGAAACTGTTTTTCTGAAACAGTTTCCTGATAAAAGGATTGCCTCATGGCTCTCGACGTTCAAGAAAAAGCTCAAATCGTAGCTGACTACCAGCAAGCTGTTGGTGACACTGGTTCGCCAGAAGTGCAAGTTGCACTGCTGACCCACAACATCAACAAGCTGCAAGGTCACTTCAAGGCCAACGGTAAAGATCACCACTCCCGTCGTGGTCTGATCCGCATGGTAAACCAGCGCCGTAAGCTGCTGGACTACCTGAAAGGCAAGGATCTGGGCCGTTACCAGGCTCTGATCGGTCGCCTGGGTCTGCGTCGCTAATCAGCGATTGCGCTAGAGGTTGGTTGTTTGCCGTGTGTCAGTGGGATTCCCGCTGGCCCATGGCAGGCTCCCAGCCTCAAGTTTTATCTGGATACACGTTTTACCCTGGACAGGCGTTGGGCCGACTCCCGACATTGCCCAAGAATTTCGCAAGAAGACAAGTTCCCCAAGAGCCACAAAAGAAGGTAGGACACCGTGAACCCGGTAATCAAAAAATTCCAGTTCGGTCAGTCGACCGTTACCCTCGAGACTGGCCGCATCGCCCGTCAGGCCTCCGGCGCAGTATTGGTCACCGTTGACGACGACGTCAGCGTGTTGGTGACTGTTGTCGGTGCCAAGCAAGCCGATCCAGGCAAGGGCTTCTTCCCTCTGTCCGTTCACTACCAGGAAAAAACTTACGCTGCCGGTAAGATCCCTGGCGGTTTCTTCAAGCGCGAAGGCCGTCCTTCCGAGAAAGAAACCCTGACTTCCCGACTGATCGACCGTCCGATCCGTCCGCTGTTCCCGGAAGGCTTCATGAACGAAGTGCAGGTTGTCTGCACCGTCGTTTCCACCAGCAAGAAGACCGATCCGGACATCGCTGCGATGATCGGTACCTCGGCTGCGCTGGCCATCTCCGGCATTCCTTTCGATGGCCCGATCGGCGCTGCCCGCGTTGCGTTCCACGAAAGCACCGGCTACCTGCTGAACCCGACTTACGAACAACAGAAAGCTTCGAGCCTGGACATGGTCGTTGCCGGTACTTCGGAAGCCGTTCTGATGGTTGAATCGGAAGCCAAAGAGCTGACCGAAGACCAGATGCTGGGCGCGGTACTGTTTGCTCACGACGAGTTCCAGGTGGTGATCAACGCCGTCAAAGAACTGGCCGCCCAAGCTGCCAAGCCGACCTGGACCTGGGCTCCACAGCCAGAAGCCACCGCTCTGCTGGGCGCTATCCGTGCCGAGTTCGGCGACGCGATCTCCCAGGCTTACACCATCACCATCAAGGCCGACCGTTACGCTCGTTTGGGCGAACTGAAAGACCAGGTGGTTGCCAAGCTGTCCGGTGAAGAAGGCCAGCCTTCTTCCAGCGAAGTCAAAGCCGCTTTCGGCGAAATCGAATACCGCACCGTTCGCGAAAACATCGTTAACGGCAAGCCACGTATCGACGGCCGCGACACCAAGACCGTACGTCCTTTGAACATCGAAGTCGGTGTTCTGCCAAAGACCCACGGTTCGGCGCTGTTCACCCGTGGCGAAACCCAGGCTCTGGTCGTTGCAACACTGGGTACTGCCCGTGACGCACAACTGCTGGATACCCTGGAAGGCGAGAAAAAAGACCCGTTCATGCTGCACTACAACTTCCCTCCGTTCTCGGTAGGTGAGTGTGGTCGCATGGGTGGCGCTGGTCGTCGCGAAATCGGTCACGGCCGTCTGGCCCGTCGTTCGATTGCAGCCATGCTGCCTGCTGCCGACGTGTTCCCGTACACCATCCGTGTTGTATCGGAAATCACCGAGTCCAACGGTTCGAGCTCCATGGCTTCGGTCTGCGGCGCTTCCCTGGCACTGATGGACGCCGGCGTTCCGATGAAGGCACCGGTTGCCGGTATCGCCATGGGTCTGGTTAAAGAAGGCGAGAAGTTCGCCATCCTGACCGACATCCTGGGCGACGAAGATCACCTCGGCGACATGGACTTCAAAGTAGCCGGTACCGCCAAAGGTGTTACCGCGCTGCAGATGGACATCAAGATCAAAGGCATCACCGAAGAAATCATGGAAATCGCTCTGGGCCAAGCCCTGGAAGCGCGCCTGAACATCCTCGGCCAGATGAACCAGATCATTGGCCAGTCGCGTACCGAACTGTCGGAAAACGCTCCGACCATGATCGCGATGAAAATCGACACCGACAAAATCCGTGATGTCATCGGTAAAGGCGGCGCGACCATTCGTGCGATCTGTGAAGAGACCAAGGCTTCGATCGACATCGAAGACGACGGCTCGATCAAGATCTTCGGCGAAACCAAGGAAGCGGCTGAAGCAGCACGTCAGCGCGTTCTGGGCATCACCGCTGAAGCTGAAATCGGCAAAATCTACGTGGGTAAGGTTGAGCGCATCGTCGATTTCGGCGCATTCGTCAACATCCTGCCTGGCAAGGACGGTCTGGTTCACATCTCGATGCTGAGCGACGCTCGCGTTGAGAAAGTGACCGACATCCTGAAAGAAGGCCAGGAAGTGGAAGTTCTGGTACTGGACGTGGACAACCGCGGCCGCATCAAGCTGTCCATCAAAGACGTAGCAGCAGCCAAGGCTTCGGGCGTTTAATCACCCCTCACGCCTGACCGCTTCAACGTTATGAAAAATGCCCCGCCGTGAAAACGGCGGGGCATTTTTTTGTCTGCGAAAATTGGAAACGGTGTGTGGATTTGCCCGCTGCCAGTCCCGATGCTAGGTTTAGCTCACCGCCCGTGTAGCTCAGCCGGTAGAGCAGCGCACTCGTAACGCGAAGGTCGCAGGTTCGATTCCTGTCTCGGGCACCATTCCCTGTTATTTCACCTTCCTGCTCAGATCATCAACGGTGCGCTTGAGCTGATCAATCGTTCGGTCCTGATCGCTGACTTCCCGCTTCAGGCTGGACAAGTCATTTGAACTCGAGCTGGAACTTGAACCGGCGCTACGCTTCAGGTCTTCCACCTGGCTGGCGAGTTTTTTCAGGTCTTTATCCTGTTCCTCAACGGTACGCTTGAGGCTGGATATTTCGTTGGAGCTCGAACTGGAGCTGCTGCCGCTGTTGCGTTTGAACTCTTCGATGAGGCGTGCTTGGTCGCTAACGGTTTTCTTCAGGGAGTCGATTTCAGCGGTATTGGTTTTAACCGTGCCCTTTAACTTTTCCAGTTCATTGACACCCAGCTGGGTGTTGACCAGCACGCTCTTGCCATACGAGTTGTGGAGGGCGACGAGCGTATCGCCATAGGACGGATTGTCGAAGCTAAGCTCGATGGCTTGAGCCGTAACGGGCAAGGCGAGAGTGCCGAGCAAAAGGGCGGCCATGCCGGTTGCAAACAGGGTAGACGGAAGCTTCGAGAAATTGCGCATCACCTGAGTTCCTTGTGAAGTGCCTGGATGGCACATCGCTATGACGTTGCGTTTTGTGGCTTGTTCCTGTGTGGCGAGGGAATATTTTCAGAAAGACCGCTCAACGGTTTTTTTGTAGATTTGATGTAAAAGTCCATATAAATCGTCTTCCAAACGTCCTATATTCGGACCTTGCACGAGCATCACCCTGCAGTTTTCAAATGATCCACGAATGGTTCTGAAGGCCAGACAAACCGGGCTTCACACGGTTTTTTGCGTCAGAGAGATCCTTGATGATCCAGATCCATCTTCCATTCCCCCGATCAGCGAGAACGACATGACCGTTAAAGAATTGACCCAGGAAGCCAGGCACGCCGAAGCGCTGAAGAAGTACGTGCTGGACGCGCCCCAACTGCTGGAAGAGATCAAGGACTTGCCCGCCGACGATCAGAAAGACCAGATTCAATGGGCCTTCGAGGATGAAGCAGAAGCCCAGGGCTTGCAGCCGTGGGAACTGACGCTCAAGTACACCTCGAGCCCGGAAGAATTCGAGGTGGCACGCCTGGCGCTGCACAAGGAGGCGGCCGAGGTATTGGGCGTCGAGTGGGAAGAGTACTGCGAGATGAACAATCTGGTGGTCTGACAAAAACGCCAGCCTCAATGAGGCTGGCGTTTTTCATTCAGCAAGGCGTAATCAGAGGCTTAAACGCATCGACAGATCGACAGCCTTCACATCCTTGGTCATCGCACCTATCGAAATGTAATCCACCCCGGTCTCTGCGATCGGCAGCAACGTGCTTTCATTGATGCCGCCGCTGGCCTCCAGTTTTGCCTTGCCGCCATTGAGGCGCACGGCCTCGCGCATGTCATCCAGGCTCAACTCGTCGAGCATGATGATATCGGCGCCGCCCGCCAGTGCCTCCTTCAGCTCGGCCAGGCTTTCCACTTCGATCTCTACCGGTTTGCCCGGGGCAATCTTGTGCGCGGCACTGATCGCCTCAGGGATGCCACCGCAGGCGGCGATGTGGTTTTCCTTGATCAGGAAGGCGTCGTACAAGCCGATGCGGTGGTTGTGGCAGCCGCCGCAGGTTACGGCGTACTTTTGCGCAAGGCGCAGGCCCGGCAGGGTTTTGCGGGTGTCGAGCAGCTTCACCTGCGTCTGGGCGACGAAATCCGCCAGGTATTGCGCGCGAGTGGCCACGCCGGAGAGCAACTGCAGGAAATTCAGGGCGCTGCGTTCGCCTGTGAGCAGCGAACGGGCGGGGCCTTCGAGGTGGAACAGCGCTTGATTGGGCTTCACCCGTTCGCCATCGCGCACCTGCCAATGCACGGCAACGCGCGGGTCCAATTGCCGGAAAACCGCATCAACCCACGCGGTGCCGGCGATGACTGCGGCGTCACGGGTGATGATGGTGGCTTTGGCCAGGCGTTCAGCCGGGATCAGTTGCGCGGTGATGTCGCCGCTGCCGATGTCTTCGAGCAACGCGCGGCGCACGTTGGCTTCGATTTCGGCGGTCAGATCGGCGAGACGTAGATTCGGCATAACGGACTCCACAAACAAAGTGGCCCGATTATAGGGCTATGGCGCGGGGCAACCCAAGGCGCGCGAGACCTTCCGTGCGCTCTGAAACCTGCATTTGGTCGATTCTCTTGGGCCATCGAGGTTAAGCGGCGGTCCTCTACACGCGTCTATTTCAAAGAGAAGCAAAGAGTCTGCTGGCACCCAGGACATCTTTTGCAAGATAATGTGCCTTGCATTTGACGTCATGACTTTGACGTGTCCTTGGTTCGCCGATTATTGAATGACTGCGCACGGGCATTGTCTTCTGTTGCGCGTGGCTGTGAGGCTGCCGTACCCGATTGTTCTAACCGAACCGAAGAATCACCGTTTCAGGAGGCCAGGATGCACAACGACGGGAATGTAGTGCCTTTGCACAAGGCTGCTACCGATAAGGCGAGTCACTCGCCGCTCGCCCGCCTGCCTGTCATTCTGCTTCAGGTTCGCGACAGGGCTGGTCAACAGCTCAGGCATGCTCTGCAGGAACTGTTCGATAACGCCGACGACACGCTGTTCGAAATGGCTGACCGGGCTCGCGATGACGTCGAGCAGAACATCTTTTTTGAAGCCATGCGCGACTTGCGCCTCAAGCGCAAAAATATCGAGCGGGTGTTTCTCGAGCAATTCTTCGAGGCGTTTGTCGGTCTCACAGGTAATATTCAGACGGTTTTGCCCCAGGCATTCGATACCCCGGCGCAACAGTCCGGCGATGACCTGGAGCGTCGCGTAGCGGTGGAGGCCATGGTCAATAAAGTGCTGAGCCGCGACGGTTTTGCGCTTGATCAATTGACCGCCCGACTCAGCACGTTGCTGAGCAAGACGCTGGTGACTGCGCACAATCCGCTGGGCCCGGCGATGCTCTGTGAGTATTTCATGCAGGCTGGCCGCAACCTGGGGGTCGAGATCAAGGTCAAGCTGATCATCCTGAAGCTTTTCGAACGCTATGTGCTCAGCGATGCCGACCAGCTCTACACCGAAGCCAATCAGATATTGATCGCCACCGGGATATTGCCCGACCTGAAGCCTGCTCCGAATCGGCGTGCCATTGATCGTGCGCAGGCCAGTGCCCGTGCCGACCCCGTCGAGGCTGGCAATCGTTGCCACAGCACGCCAATCGACGACAGCGTGCAGGAAGTGTTCGCGGCGTTGCAGGAATTGCTGTTCCACGTGCGTGGCAGTGTCGCGCCAACGCTGGAGACCAGTGCTCAGGCACTGCCGATATCCACCCGCGACCTGCTGCGACTGCTCTCGCACTTGCAGCAGTACGTGCCGGCCCCGGCGGTGCAGGACGACTTCGACCTGCGAAACCAGCTTGAGCAACTGCTGACCCGAGTCAGCGTCAAAAGCGGCAAGTCGCGCGTGGTCGGTGTCGCTGACGAAGATGTGATCAACCTGATCGCCATGCTTTTCGAATGCATCCTCGATGATCGCAATCTGCCGGACTCTCTCAAGGCGCTGATCGCGCGCTTACAGATCCCGATGTTGAAAGTGGCCGTGCTCGACAAGAGTTTCTTCAGCCGTTGCAGTCACCCGGCCCGCCGTCTGCTTAACGAAATTGCCGCCGCGGCCCTGGGCTGGGGCGAGTGCGATGACCATGAGCGCGACAGTTTGTACCTGCGCATCGAGCAAGTGGTGCAGCGTTTGTTGAACGATTTTGTCGACGATCCGGCGATCTTCTCCGAATTGCTGGCGGATTTTCTCGCGTTCACCAGCGACGAACGCCGTCGCAGCGAGTTGTTGGAGCAGCGTACCCGCGACGCCGAAGAAGGCCGCGCCAAAACCGAACTGGCCCGGCAACGCGTCGAGCTGGCCTTGAATCAGGCACTGTTGGGCAAAGTGCTACCGCAACGGGTGGTGGCGTTTGTTCAGGACGCCTGGAGCCAGGTGCTGCTGCTGACCTGCCTCAAGCACGGCGATCAGTCCGCCGAGTGGCATGCCGATGTGCAAACCATGGAGCAATTGATCTGGAGCGTGCAGCGTCATGACGACGTTGACGCAAGCCTGCGTCTGTTGGCGCTGGTGCCGGGGTTGCTCAAGTCCTTGCGCGAAGGGTTGAACCGTTCGGCGTTCGATCCGTTCGCCACCGGCGAGTTTTTCAGCGAGCTGGAAGGCTTGCACGTTCAACTGTTCGAGCGAGCGGACCAGGCCCCAACCGCCACCAACCCTGCCGATGCGCCGCTGATGGTTGAAGTGCGAGAAGAAATCGTTCTGCTCACCGGCGACGAAGGGCCGTTCGAAACGGCCTCGGTGCACTTGCCGGCGGATGATCCGGGGCTGCTTCAAGTCGATCAGTTGCACACGGGTTGCTGGGTCGAATTTCAGGAAGATGAGGAAAACACCTTGCGCTGCAAGCTCGCCGCGATCATCGAAGCCACGGGCAAGTATATTTTCGTCAACCGCACCGGCATGAAAGTGCTGGAGCGCAGCCGTACCGGGCTGGCGCTGGATTTTCGTCGTGGCGCGGTGCGCACCCTTGACGACACCTTGCTGTTCGATCGGGCCCTGGAGTCGGTGGTCGGCAACCTGCGACGACTCAATCGCGGCAAGTGATCGCGCGCCGAGGGTCTATCGCGGCATACTGGGCGCCAACACAGTCGTCGTTGAAGGAACCTGTATGCAGTTGGACCCCGCGAGCGGTTGGTGTCAGGGCGTGCGTTTATGCCCCTCACCCAACTTCAATGCGCGCCCCACGGGCGAAATTTCCCTGCTGGTGATCCACAACATCAGTCTGCCGCCGGCGCAGTTCGCCACTGGCAAGGTGCAGGAATTTTTCCAGAACCGGCTGGATGTCACAGAGCATCCCTACTTTGAAGGGATCGCTGACCTACGGGTGTCTGCGCATTTTCTGATTGAGCGTGACGGCACCGTCACTCAGTTTGTCTCTTGTCTTGAGCGCGCTTGGCATGCCGGTGTGTCGTGTTTCGATGGCCGGGAAACCTGTAACGATTTTTCCGTGGGTATTGAGCTTGAAGGCACGGATGATCTGCCGTTCACCGATGCTCAATATGACGCGTTGACGGCCCTGACCTTGCAGCTGCAACGCGCCTTTACGGGCATTACCGCGCAGCGCATCTGCGGGCACAGCGACATCGCACCGGGGCGCAAGACTGATCCGGGACCGGCGTTCGACTGGGCGCGTTATCGCGTGGCCCTGGCTAAAGAGGAAGCACAATGAGTTTTCTGGTGTTGCTGTTGGCGGTCTGGATCGAGAAGTTCTCGGCCCTGCGCCATCGGGTTCAGCGTGATGGTGGTTGGGTGCGCGAGTTGCACAAGCTTGAAGCCAGCCCTCGTCTGGTCAATCGTCCGTGGTTGATTCTGCTGATACTGGTGCTGCTGCCGGTGGCGGTGCTGGGGTTGCTGCTGGTGGTGCTGGAGCCGGTTGCTTACGGTCTGTTGGCGTTGCCGGTGCATTTGCTGGTGGTGATTTATAGCCTGGGGCGTGGTGATCTGCTGGCCGGTCTGGGGCCGTTTCGCGATGCCTGGCGCCGGGAAGACCTGCAAGCTGCCGCTCATGTGGCGAAACGTGACCTGGATATTTGTGCCGACAACGGCGAACAGTTGCTGGAACGGGTTCAGGGGCACCTGTTGTGGGAGGCCTACCAGAGCTTTTTTGCAGTGATTTTCTGGTACTTCCTGCTGGGGCCGGTGGCGGCGCTGAGCTATCGATTGCTGGCTCTGGCTGAAGAACACGGGCAAAACCCGGCCGTCGTCGAGCGCGCCGCTCAAATGCGTCACGCGTTCGATTGGGTGCCGGTGCGTCTGCTGGCGGCGAGTTTTGCGCTGGTCGGCAACTTTGTCGCCGTCAGTCGGGTGATGCTGCACGAATTGCTGAACTGGAACATCAGCGCCGCGCAATTGATCGAGAAGGTCGGGCTGGTGGCCGGTGAAATTCCTGCGCCGGTGGTCGGGCCCGATGGCATCAACAGCCTCGACCGGATCTGGGAGCTGCTGCTGCGTGCGGCGGTGCTCTGGTACGCCGGTTTTGCGTTGTGGACGGTTCTTGCCTAAACACCACCTTCTGTAGGAGCCAGCCGGCTCCTACAGGGACAGGGTTGGCATGGCGTCT
Source organism: Pseudomonas sp. 300 (assembly GCF_055803035.1). Classification (NCBI taxonomy): domain Bacteria; kingdom Pseudomonadati; phylum Pseudomonadota; class Gammaproteobacteria; order Pseudomonadales; family Pseudomonadaceae; genus Pseudomonas; species Pseudomonas sp. 300. The sequence continues at coordinate 864,587 of NZ_JAVLRV010000001.1, forward strand.
TTTGAACGGCAGGACCCTCTCGTCCGATAAGCTGCCGTTAACCTTAAGTTACAAAACCCCCCGCCGATTTGAGCTATACAGAGACAGCACTCAATAGTGGCTATCTGCTGCTTGTCTGTGCCTGCCAATAAAAATAAGAAATCCAAGGGAGACTTCCAGTGAAGAGCTTGCTCTATCCCGCCGTCGCGCTAATGAATCGCCTGAGCTTCGGCATGAAGTTCAGCCTGATCAGCGTTCTGTTCCTCGTGCCCATGCTCGTGACCAACTTTTATCTGGTGCGTGATTCCTATCGCGAATTCCAGGGCACTCGAGTGGAACTGCAGAGCCTTGACCTGCTGGGCAGCAGCCTGACTCTACGACGCGACCTGGAAACCCTGAACAACCTGGTGCAGATCAACGTCATCCTTGGCCAGTCCGGCAAGGCAGGCGGTGTCGAACCCAAGATCACTACCTTGGAGCAAAGCGTTCTGACCCGTCTGGAAGGGCTCGCGGCGATGACCACCGATCCGGAACAGATCACGGTTTTCGATGGCAAGCGCGACGAAATGATCACCGCGTTCAAGGCCCAACAAACGGAAAACTCCTTGCAAAGCAAAAGTGCGCTGATCGGCAAGTTGCTCGGCAACGCGCAAATCTTCAGCCAGATCATCGCCAGCCAGGCGGGATTGAGCCGAGACAATCAAAGTGACATGCGTCAGCTCACCGAACTCATCACCAACGTCACGCCGTCTGTCACCCAGACCTTGGGCGATGGCCGCGCCATGGGCTCTTACTCGTTGGGGCAAGGGTTTCTCAATTCGTCGTCGAGCACCCGTTTCGATGAGTTGCTGGCGCAGATCGAAAAGCTGCAGGCCGAGTACGGTCTGAAGTTGCAGGATGCGCTGGGCTCAAGCAACGCGGCACGTGAAACCCTGGCGGCGCAGGCCGAGAGCAGCAAGGCGTCGCTGAAAAAGGCCAGTGAACTGTTCGAAGAACAAGTGGTGATGGCCGACACCCTCGATGCGCCGTGGCAGGCCTTTTACGATCAGGTCACCGGCCTGATGGACCAGACTTACCAACTCAACGAAGCCACCCTGAAATTCCTCGATACCCAGTTGCAACAGCGCCTGACCGAGAACCGTACGCACATGGTCTTGCAGGCCGTCGCGTTGTCGGTGGTGTTTGTGTTGATCTTCTACCTCTACGGCGGCTTTTACGCCTCGACCCGCACCACCCTCAAGCGACTTGGCGCGATGATGGACAAGGTGGCGGCCGGCGACATGACCGTGACCTTCAACGCCAACAGCCGTGACGAGCTGGGCGAGTTGGGCGAGGTGTTCAACGGCACCGTGAAGAAAATCCATGACCTGATCGAGCGTGTCGGCCACACCGTCGGAGAAGTCGAGCGTCAGGCCGGTCAGGTCGAAAACGTGTCGGCCCAAAGCAACCAGGCTGTCGCGGGGCAACGCTCGCAGATCGAACAGGTCGCCACGGCGATGAACCAAATGTCGGCCACCTCGCTGGAGGTGGCCCGCAGCGCCGCCGCTGCGGTCAGCAGCGCCCACAGCGTCAATGACGAAACCATCAGTGGTCGCGGGTTGGTGGAGTCGCAGCAGGGCAGCATTGCGGCGCTGGCCAGCGAAATCGATCAGTCGGTGCGGGTGATCAATCAACTGGCCAGTGACAGCCAGTCCATCAGCCGCGTGCTGGAAGTGATCAAAAGCATCGCCGAACAGACCAACCTGCTGGCGCTCAACGCGGCCATCGAGGCGGCGAGGGCAGGCGAGCAAGGCCGAGGTTTCGCGGTGGTGGCGGACGAGGTCCGGACCCTGGCCAAACGCACCCAGCAATCGACCGAAGAAATCGAACAGATGATCGCCAAACTGCACAGCGGTGTCGGCGCCGCAGTGAAGGCCATGGGCACCAGCCATCAAATGGCCAATGGCACGGTGGGGCAGTCGGAAAAGGTCCAGCAGGCGCTGGAAAATATCCTCGGCGCGGTGGGCATGATCGTCGATCAGAACCAGCAGATCGCCGCCGCCGTGGAGCAACAGACTGCCGTCGCCCACGACATCGACCAGAACATCGTCGAGATCAACCGGGCTGGCGAACGCACCGCCGAAGGTGCACACAAGACCGAAGATGCCAGCCGGGCATTGTCGGCGCAGGTGGTTGAGCTCAAACAGCTGATCAGCGCCTTCCGGGTCTGAAGAATCGCATAGTCCCTGTAGGCGCAAGCTTGTTCCTACAGGTTTGCGCCCTGTCCGTAGTATTTATTACCTCCACGTGTCGGCAATTTCCGGTTTTCCCCAAGACTCTGGCATTTGCTCTTCAATGAAGGATGATCCACAACCCTGACCTACCCTGAGGAGGCTCGGTTATGTCCTTCGCTACAACTGGAATCCAGGGGCACTGTGCCCATTGCGGGAACGTTCGGCTACTCGAACCCTGGCAACTCAATGCCATCGCAATCAACGAAGCATTCTCTTGTTCGCATTGCCACAAAGCCTTGCAACTGAGCGACCCGAAACAGATCAGGCGCATCAAGTCCATCGACTCACTCGCGATGCTGCGAGCCAGCACATTGGTAACGGTCTGCACCGCGCTGCTGGTGGCGTTGGTGATGGAGTGGGTCGGGTTGATCAGCGTCGTCGAACAGCTGAATTTCTCGCTGGTTGCGATTCTGATCTATTGCGTCGTTATTCAATACGCGAGGCATCGGCAGCACATCACGCTGATTCTTGAAGCGGCGAAGGCTCACGCCGACTGACTACCAGTTGAACAGCTCACAGGCATTGGCCGTGCTGACGGCGGCCAATTGTTGCGGACTGACCGCCATGATCCCGGCCAGCGCCTCGCAAATCGCCGGCAAATGCGCCGGGCTGTTGCGTTGGCCGGGAAACATGGCGGGGGCCATGTCCGGTGAGTCGGTTTCCAATACCACAGACTCCAACGGTAACTCGGCGAGCACCCGGTGCATGCGCAACGCCTGCGGCCAGGTCGCCGCGCCGCCAAGGCCCAGTTTGAAACCGAGCCTGATGTACTCGCGGGCCGCTTCCTTGCTGCCGGCGAAGGCGTGAATGATGCCCGCGCGTTTCAACTTGAAGCGCTTGAGCGTGGCAATCACCGCTGCATGGCTGCGTCGCACATGAATCAGCGCCGGCAGATTGAAATCCACCGCCAATTGCAGTTGTGCCTCAAACAGCGCTTGCTGGCGCTCACGGTCGAGGGTTTCGATGAAGTAATCGAGGCCGATCTCACCCACCGCGCACAGCTGTCGATGGCCGGCTAAACGGCTGAGCCAATCGCCGAGTGCGGGCAAATCTTCAGGCCGATGCTGGTCCAGAAAAACCGGGTGCAGACCCAACGCGGCATGCAGATCGGGATCGCTTTGCACCAGATCCCAGACCCGCTGCCAATTGGCCTGATAAACCCCCAGCACCACCATCCGCCGCACGCCAAGGGCGCGGCTCTCGGCGAGCAGCGCCTGACGATCCTCGTCGAAATCCGGAAAGTCCAGATGAGTGTGGCTGTCGATCAGCTCCACGGTTCAGTCCTGGCGAATACGCTGCTTGAAGGTCCGCGCGATGGCTTGCACGCCGGGCTGGTAATCCGATTGCTCAATGGCGGCCAGGGCCAGTTGCAGCGCTTTGTCGGCGATCAACTGGTGTTGCTGGGCCATGGCGTTGACCGGCAGCGGCAGGAAGTCCAGCAACTGCGTGTCGCCGAACGTGCCGAGACGCAGTGGGCGGGTTTTCAGCGGGAAGTCGTGTAACGCGTCGAACACGCCCTGAAGCAGCACGTAGGATGTGGTTACCAGCGCATCCGGCAAGTGCCCCAGGCGCTGAAGCAGTTCTTCCATCAACTGCTTGCCGCACTCGCGGCTGAACGATTCGCCGTGTTCAATCAAAATCTCGCCTTTGAACCCGGTCAGCGCTTCCTTGAACCCGGCGGCCCGTTCCTGACTGATGCTCAGTTCGGGGCGTGCGCCGATAAGGGCGATCTGCTTGGGCAACGGCTCGAGCAGGCTACGCGTCAGTTGCAGACTGGCTTCGCGATCATCGCTGATTACCGAGCAGAAATGCTCGGGCTCCATGACCCGGTCGATGGCGATGATCGGAATGCCTTTGGCTTGCAGCTGTCGGTAACTGTCGTCACCGGCCGGCAGGCAACTGGCGACGATCAAGGCGTCGCAACGACGGGCGCGGAACAGTTGCAGCAATTGCCGTTCGCTGTCCGGCGCGTCGTCGGAGCTGGCGATCAGCAACTGATAACCGCGGGCCCGGGCACCTTGTTCCAGCAGCTTGGCGATTCGCGCGTAACTGGGGTTTTCCAGGTCCGGCAGAATGAAGCCCAAGGTGCGGGTGTGCCGACTGCGCAGCCCGGCCGCTTGCGGGTTGGGCGTGAAGCCGTGTTGTTCAACGACCGCGCGCACGCGCTCGACGGTGGCACTACTGATGCGTTGCTGTTCGGCCTTGCCATTGATGACATAACTGGCGGTGGTCACGGACACACCGGCCAGTTGGGCGATATCACTGAGTTTCAACTCGGGTTTTCCTTGTTTGTCGGCCGACATTTTCGCCAATCCTACCCGATTCAGGCAGGCGACTATTGTCGCAGCCAATCCGACAAGTTGGGCTTCAAGGATGGGACATAATCGAGTAACGTGCCAATCATTCTAGATTAAACGTTTCAGCAAGCGTATTTTCTACGTTTCAGGTGCATTTGGCCGGTTCTGCCGCGAAACCGCCAAAAGTGATGATTAAGCGCCTAAGCTGACTCATTCAAAACAATACCTGGCACCTCAAGGTGCCAAAAAGGAGAAAGCATGCTCGAGCTCACGATAGAGCAGATTTCCATGGGCCAGTCGGCCGTGGACAAGTCCGCAGCGTTGCATTTGTTGGCTGGGCATCTGGTCACCGATGGTCTGGTGGCCGAGGGGTATCTCGCCGGTTTGCAGGCGCGCGAAGCCCAGGGCTCGACCTTTCTCGGGCAAGGTATTGCCATCCCCCACGGTACGCCGGAAACCCGCGACCAGGTGTTTTCCACCGGCGTGCGGCTGATGCAATTCCCTGAAGGCGTGGATTGGGGCGACGGCCAGATCGTCTATCTGGCGATCGGCATTGCGGCCAAATCCGATGAGCACTTGCGCCTGCTGCAACTGCTGACCCGCGCCCTCGGCGAAACCGATCTGGGCCAGGCCCTGCGTCGCGCCAGTTCTGCCGAAGCATTGCTGAAACTGTTGCAAGGCGCGCCGCAGGAACTGGCGCTGGATGCACAGATGATCGGTCTCGGCGTGTCGGCCGATGACTTCGAAGAACTGGTCTGGCGCGGTGCGCGTTTGCTGCGGCAGGCGGATTGTGTGAGCAATGGTTTTTCTGCGGTGTTGCAGCAAGTCGAAGCGTTGCCGCTGGGCGATGGCTTGTGGTGGTTGCACAGCGAGCAAACGGTCAAGCGTCCGGGCCTGGCGTTTGTCACGCCGGACAAACCGATACGCTACCTCGGCCAGCCGCTCAGCGGTCTGTTCTGTCTGGCCAGCCTCGGCGAGGCGCACCAGGCCTTGCTCGAACGCCTTTGCGCGTTGCTGATCGAAGGCCGTGGTCATGAACTGGGACGTGCCACCAGCAGCCGTAAAGTCCTCGAAGTGCTCGGCGGTGAACTGCCGGCGGACTGGCCCAGCGCTCGCATTGCGCTGGCCAACGCCCACGGCTTGCACGCCCGCCCGGCGAAAATCCTCGCACAACTGGCGAAGAGTTTTGACGGTGAGATTCGCGTGCGCATTGTCGATGGCCAAGACAGCGCGGTGTCGGTGAAGAGCTTGAGCAAACTGCTGAGCCTCGGCGCCCGTCGCGGTCAGGTGTTGGAATTCATCGCTGAGCCGAGCATCGCCGCCGATGCCTTGCCCGCCTTGCTGGCCGCGATCGAAGAAGGCCTCGGTGAAGAAATCGAGCCATTGCCTGCTGTTAGCCAACAGCGTGAAGTGATCGCGGAGGTGGCCGAAGTGCTGCTCGCCCCGGCGTCCGGCAGCCTGGTTCAGGCCATCCCTGCCGCGCCGGGCATTGCCATCGGCCCGGCACACATTCAAGTACTGCAAACCATCGAATACCCGCTGCGCGGGGAGTCCGCCGCCATTGAACGCGAGCGTCTCCAGCAAGCGCTGGCGCACGTGCGTCGCGACATCGAAGGCTTGATCGAACGCAGCAAATCCAAAGCCATTCGCGAGATTTTCATTACGCATCAGGAAATGCTCGACGACCCGGAATTGACCGATGAAGTCGAGACTCGCCTCAAGCAGGGCGAAAGCGCCGAAGCGGCGTGGATGGCAGTGATTGAAGCCGCAGCGAAACAACAGGAATCGCTGCAGGACGCCTTGCTCGCCGAGCGTGCGGCAGATCTGCGCGATATCGGCCGTCGCGTGCTGGCGCAACTCTGCGGCGTCGAGACGCCCAATGAACCCGATCAGCCCTACATCCTGGTCATGGACGAAGTCGGTCCGTCCGATGTCGCGCGTCTCGATCCAACCCGCGTCGCCGGCATTCTCACCGCCCGTGGCGGCGCTACCGCGCACAGCGCCATCGTCGCCCGTGCGCTCGGTATTCCGGCATTGGTCGGCGCCGGTGCAGCGGTGTTGCTGCTGGCGCCGGGCACGCCATTGCTGCTTGATGGTCAACGCGGTCGCCTGCACGTGGACGCCGATGCGGCGACCCTGCAGCGCGCCACCGAAGAGCGCGACACCCGCGAGCAACGCTTGAAAGCGGCGGCCGAACAACGTCATCAACCGGCGCTGACCACCGACGGCCATGCGGTCGAAGTGTTCGCCAACATCGGCGAAAGCGCAGGCGTCACCAGCGCCGTGGAGCAGGGCGCCGAAGGCATCGGCTTGCTGCGCACCGAGCTGATTTTCATGGCCCACTCGCAGGCGCCGGACGAGGCGACTCAGGAAGTCGAATACCGTCGTGTGCTCGATGGCCTCGCCGGTCGGCCGCTGGTGGTGCGCACCCTCGATGTAGGTGGCGACAAACCGCTGCCGTATTGGCCGATTGCGAAAGAAGAAAACCCGTTCCTCGGCGTGCGCGGCATTCGCCTGACCTTGCAGCGTCCGCAGATCATGGAAGCGCAATTGCGCGCCCTGCTGCGGGCCGCTGACAACCGCCCGCTGCGCATCATGTTCCCGATGGTCGGCAGCGTTGACGAGTGGCGTCAGGCCCGAGACATGACCGAGCGCCTGCGTCTGGAAATCCCGGTGGCGGACCTGCAACTGGGGATCATGATCGAAGTGCCATCGGCGGCATTGCTGGCGCCGGTGCTGGCCAAGGAAGTCGACTTTTTCAGCGTCGGCACCAACGACCTCACCCAATACACCCTGGCCATCGACCGTGGTCATCCGACCTTGTCGGCCCAGGCTGACGGCTTGCACCCGGCGGTGCTGCAACTGATCGACATCACCGTGCGCGCGGCCCATGCCCATGGCAAGTGGGTCGGCGTGTGCGGTGAACTGGCGGCTGATCCGCTGGCGGTGCCGGTGCTGGTCGGCCTCGGTGTGGATGAATTGAGCGTATCGGGCCGCAGCATTGCCGAGGTCAAGGCGCGCATCCGCGAACTCAGCCTGACCCAGACTCAAACCCTTGCCCGCCAGGCCCTGGCCGTCGGCAGCGCGGATGAAGTGCGCGCATTAGTGGAGGCCCTGTAATGGCCAAGATCCTGACCCTGACCCTCAACCCGGCGCTGGACCTGACGGTTCAGTTGCCGCGCCTTGAACCCGGCCAGGTCAATCGCAGCGACGAAATGCACACCCACGCCGCCGGTAAAGGCGTGAACGTGGCGCAGGTGTTGGCGGACCTTGGGCATTCGCTCACCGTCAGCGGTTTCCTCGGCGAAGACAATCTACAGGCGTTCGAAGCCCTGTTCGCCAAACGCGGTTTTGTCGACGCGTTTATCCGCGTTCCCGGCGAGACACGCAGCAACCTCAAACTGGCGGAAAGCGACGGGCGCATCACCGACATCAACGGGCCGGGGCCGATGGTCAGTGAAGCGGCGCAGCAGGCGTTGCTTGATCGACTGGATCAGATTGCGCCGGAGCATGACGCGGTCGTTGTCGCCGGCAGTCTGCCGCAAGGGATCAGCGCGCAGTGGTTACAGGCATTGATTCTGCGCTTGAAAAATCTTGGCTTGAACGTCGCCCTGGACACCAGTGGTGAAGCGTTGCGCGAAGCACTCAAGGCCGGTCCGTGGCTGATCAAACCCAACACCGAAGAACTGGCCGAAGTGCTCGGCTGCGAAGTGATTTCGGTCGCGGCTCAAGCTGAAGCTGCGAGCCGCTTGCATGCGCAAGGCATCGAACATGTGGTGATTTCCCACGGCGCCGATGGCGTGAACTGGTTCAGTGTCGGTTCGGCGATGCATGCCACGCCACCCAAGGTTAGCGTCGCCAGCACGGTCGGCGCGGGTGATTCGCTGTTGGCCGGCATGCTCCACGGTCTGCTCAGTGCCGACACGCCGGAACAAACCCTGCGCACCGCCACGGCGATTGCCGCGATGGCGGTGACCCAGATCGGTTTCGGAATCGGTGATGCGGCGCAGTTGGCGCGGCTCGAACAGGGTGTGCGCGTGCGTCCCCTGACAGAACAATAAGAGGGTTTGTCATGAAGTTAGCCATTGTTACGGCTTGCCCCAACGGTATGGTCACCAGCGTGCTTTGTGCCCGCTTGCTCGATGCCGCAGCGCAGCGTCAGGGCTGGAGCACCAGCGTCGAAGTGGTGGATGCGGCGCACCCGGAACGTCAGTTGTCGGCGGCCACAATTGAAGCGGCCGAGTGGGTGTTGCTGGTGACCAGCGCGCCGGTGGACATGTCGCGATTCGTTGGCAAGCGCGTGTTCCAAAGCACCCCGGCGCACGCCCTGCAAGATGTCGAAGCGGTGCTGCGCCGTGGTGCCGAAGACGCTGAGGTTTACGTCGCCCCCGCAGCGGTCGCCGAACCTGCAGCCGTCGCGAAAAACGCGCCCCGGCTGGTCGCGATCACCGCATGCCCGACCGGCGTTGCTCATACGTTCATGGCCGCTGAGGCTTTGCAGCAGGCGGCGAAACGTTTGGGTTACGACCTGCAGATCGAAACCCAGGGCTCGGTCGGTGCACGCAATCCGTTGAGTGCGACGGCGATTGCCGACGCGGACGTGGTACTGCTCGCCTGCGACATCGAAGTCGCGACCGAGCGTTTTGCCGGCAAGAAAATCTACCGTTGCGGCACGGGCATCGCCTTGAAACAAGCCGAAGCGACGCTGAACAAAGCGCTGGCCGAAGGCACGCAGGAAAGCGCCGCGACCGGCGCCAAAGGCCCGGCCAAAAAGGAGAAGACCGGCGTCTACAAACACCTTCTGACCGGTGTGTCGTTCATGCTGCCGATGGTGGTGGCGGGCGGTCTGATGATCGCGTTGTCGTTCGTCTTCGGCATCACCGCGTTCAAGGAGGAAGGCACCCTCGCCGCCGCCCTGATGCAGATCGGTGGCGAGACGGCGTTCAAGCTGATGGTGCCGCTGCTGGCGGGCTACATCGCCTACTCGATTGCCGACCGTCCGGGCCTTGCGCCGGGGATGATCGGTGGTTTGCTGGCGAGCACCTTGGGTGCCGGTTTCATCGGCGGGATCATTGCCGGTTTCATCGCCGGTTACGCGGCGCAGGCGATCAATCGGTATGCGCGTTTGCCGCAAAGCCTTGAGGCGCTGAAACCGATCCTGATCATCCCGTTGCTGGCGAGTCTGTTCACCGGTCTGGTGATGATCTATGTCGTCGGCAAGCCGGTGGCCGGGATGCTCGCGGGGCTCACGCATTTCCTCGACAGTATGGGCACCACCAACGCTATTCTGCTCGGCGTATTGCTGGGGGGGATGATGTGCGTCGACCTGGGCGGGCCGATCAACAAAGCCGCTTATGCCTTCTCGGTGGGGCTGCTGGCGTCGCAGAGTTATGCGCCGATGGCCGCGACGATGGCCGCCGGCATGGTGCCGCCGATTGGCCTGGGCATCGCCACGTTCATTGCCCGACGCAAGTTTGCCCAGACTGAACGCGAAGCGGGTAAAGCGGCGTTGGTGCTGGGGTTGTGCTTCATCTCCGAAGGCGCGATTCCGTTTGCCGCCAAGGACCCGCTGCGGGTGATTCCGGCGAGCATTGCCGGGGGGGCGTTGACGGGTGCGCTGTCGATGTATTTCGGCTGCAAACTGATGGCGCCGCACGGTGGGTTGTTTGTGCTGGCGATCCCGAATGCGATCAACCACGCACTGCTTTATTTGCTGGCGATTGTGGCCGGGAGTTTGCTGACGGCGGTGGTGTATGCGGTGGCCAAACGGCCCGAGGTTGTTGAATTGTCGGTAGAGCCCGTCAGCGCATAACCCGCCCCTGGAGCCGGCTTGCTG
>NZ_JAVLRV010000001.1:875022-976855 GCF_055803035.1 Pseudomonas sp. 300
CAGAGATCACTGTGGGAGCGGGCTTGCCCGCGATGGCGTCAGCGACAACACCATCAAACCGAGGTACGCCTCCTCCCGCTGCAACGCCCGCGCCTGAACCACACCCGGCACAGCACAGCCCTCATGCACAGCTGTCATAAAATATTCAAGTGGGGGATACCGAAGGCTCACAGGTAGCAGCTGATATACAGCATTAGGTTCCTGGGTAATTTCATCATTGCGAGACGTTCAATTGCCGTGATTTGCCTGGCGGTCAGAAGATGGCTCGCCATGGCATCCTCTTCCTTATGCCAGGCCATTATCGGCATCAGGACATCCGTGGTAACGGTCGGGGGCAAATCGGTTTCGAATACCGCCAGGTCGCTGGCTTCTTCTCTTCCGTAAATCTGAAACTTCAAATCATATTTCATGGTTCGACCTTCCTGGTTATGTTTGCTGGCTTTGTCTGCCGGGTATTCGAGTTCAAACTACTAGGACGCTTAGGCGCTGGAGCTAGGACTATTCCCGATTGCGGTGTCGAAATTTCCTATTCTTTGATAGGACCGGGAGCCGCGACGGTGCCTCCACAAGGGGATCTGTGGTGTTGGCTGATTTGTGTGTCACGCCCGGTTCACACGGTCATGTTTTAGTTTTCCTTTTTCAGGGAGAACACCATGAGCGAATTCAACCTCGGTCGCCGTCGTGTCATGCAAGCGGTCGGCGCCGGGATTCTGCTTCCCGGCCTCGCGCCGGCGGTGATTGCGTCGGTCAAGGACCGGCCGCAACTCACCGATGGCGTGCAGTCCGGCGACGTGCTGGGCGACCGGGCGATGGTCTGGAGCCGCAGCGATCGTGCGGCGCGGATGGTGGTGGAATGGGACACCCGCAGTCTGTTCAGCAACCCTCGGCGTTTTGTCTCGCCACTGGCGGATGCCCGCAGCGATTTCACAGCACGGGTCGAGCTTACCGGTCTGCCCGCCGACCAGGCGATTTTCTATCGCGTGCATTTCGAAGACGCTCAGAGTGGCGTCGCCAGCGAACCCTGGTTCGGTCACTTGCGCAGCGTGCCGCAGGCCCGGCGCGACATCCGCTTTGTCTGGAGCGGCGACACCGTCGGCCAAGGCTTCGGCATCAACCCGGACATTGGCGGCATGCGCATCTATGAAGCCATGCGTTTGCGCCTGCCAGATTTCTTTATCCACAGCGGCGACACCATCTACGCCGACGGTCCGGTCCCGGCGCAGCTGACCACCGAAGGCGGTCGCGTGTGGCGCAACATCACCAGCGATGCCAAGAGCAAAGTCGCCGAAACCCTCGATGAGTATCGCGGCAATTACCGCTACAACCTGATGGACGACAACGTCCGTCGCTTCAACGCTGAAGTGCCGCAGATCTGGCAGTGGGACGACCACGAAGTGGTGAACAACTGGTCGCCGGGCAAGCAACTCGATGAGCGCTACAAGAGCAAGGATATCCACAGCCTGGTAGGCCGCGCACGTCAGGCGTGGCTGGAATATGCACCGATGCGGTTGCAGAGCGCCGACGGTGGCGGGCGGATTTATCGCAAGCTCGGTTATGGGCCGATGCTGGATGTGTTTGTACTCGACATGCGCAGTTATCGTGAGGCCAATGATGACAACCTCGGCGCAGCCAAACCCTTTCTCGGGCGTGAGCAACTGGACTGGCTCAAGCGTGAATTGAAAGCCTCCAGTGCCCAGTGGAAAGTCATTGCCGCCGACATGCCGATCGGCCTCGGCGTGCCCGATGGCGAAGTCAGTCCTGGCGTGGCGCGCTGGGAGGCGGTTGCCAACGGTGATCCGGGCGCCGCTCAGGGGCGTGAACTGGAAATCGCCGAACTGCTCGGTTTTTTGCGGGCGCAACAGGTGCGCAATTTTCTGTTCCTGACCGCGGATGTGCATTACTGCGCGGCGCATCACTATCATCCGGATCGTGCCGCGTTTCAGGACTTCGAACCGTTTTGGGAATTTGTTGCCGGGCCGTTGAATGCGGGGAGTTTCGGACCTAATCCGCTGGATAAAACCTTCGGTCCTGAAGTGGTGTTCGAGAAGGCACCGCCGGCGCAGAACACCTCGCCGTTTGCCGGGTTTCAGTTTTTTGGCGAGGTGAATATCGAGGGGGCGACGGGGGAGATGAGTGTGGTGTTGCGGGATCTGGATGGGGTCAGTGTGTTTGAGCAGAAATTGCAGCCGCTAGAAGGGTAACGGACGACGCCTGGATCCTGTGGGAGCTAGCTAGCTAGCTTGCTCGCGATGTCGGTTTTACATTCAACAGGTCTGTTGGATGTTGCACCGCAATCGCGAGCAAGCTCGCTCCCACAGGGACTGGGGGGTGTCAGTAAACGTCGCGGCGGTAGCGACCTTGCTCGATCAGGCGGTCCACCTCTTCAATCCCGAGCACTTCGTTGAGCACGTGATCCACCCCTGATGCCATCCCCTGCAAGCTGCCGCAGATGTAAATCACGGCACCGTCGGCCAGCCATTGCTTGAGCAGATTGGCCGATTCACGCAAGCGATCCTGCACATAGATCTTCTCGGCTTGATCCCGCGAAAACGCCAGGTCCAGACGCTCGATGTCCCCGGAGATCAGCCACTCTTCCAGCTCGGCGCGACACAGGTAGTCATGCTCGCGATTGCGCTCGCCAAACAGCAGCCAATGGCGAGTCTGCCCATCGGCAATCCGCGCCTTGAGCAAACTGCGCAGCCCGGCAAGGCCCGTGCCGTTGCCCAGCAGGATCATCGGCAACGGTTCGACCGGCAGATGGAAACCGCTGTTGCGTCGCACGCGCAAGCTGATGGTGCTGCCCAGCGGCGCGTGTTCGGTCAGCCATCCGGAGCCGATACCCAGGCGGCCGTCGGGATGCAGTTCCTGGCGTACGATCAGTTCCAGCACGCCGTCGGCGGCAATCGAGGCGATGGAGTATTCGCGCATGGCCAACGGCACCAGCGCGTCCACCAGCGCTTGCGCGTGCAGACCGACAAGGTGCGTGCGGTTCTCGGGCAATTGTCGAGTGGCGAGTGCTTGTTCCAGCGATTGCGACAAGCCATCGAGCACCACCGCCGCCCGCCCGTCAATCCCAAGGCCATCGAGGAAATGCTCGATCGCCCACGAGCAGTTACGCGGCAACACTTCCACCAGATCACCGGCCAGCCAACTGCTGGTGGTCGGCGCGCTGAGGCCCAACAGGTACACCGGCGAACCGCTGCTGTCCGGGTTCATCAAGTCGCGGCGGCTCAGCGTCCAGTTGTCGTAGCTCGGCGCTTGCCAGGTGTCCACGGGCGCCTTTCCGGTCAGCAGACCGAGTTGCTGCTGCCAGTGACGCAAGGCGTAAGGGTCGCCGCAGTCGACTTCCACCGGCGCAAACAGGTGCTTGCCACCGTGTTCGCCGAGCCAGGCATGCAAGCGTCGGGCGAAACCACAGAAGTGCTGGTACTGGCGATCGCCGAGTCCGAGTACCGCGTAATTCAGGCTTTCCAGGCTCAATGCCCGGCCCAGCACCTTGCGTTCAAAACCGCGAGCGCTGTCCGGCGCTTCGCCGTCACCGAAGGTACTGACTACGAACAGCGCGTTACTGGAATCACGCAGATCTTGCTCGCTGACATTGGCCAGCGGCTGAACCTTCACCGGCAGGCCTGCTGCTTGCAGTTGGCCGGCGGTCTGCCACGCCAGTTGTTCCGCAAAGCCACTTTGGCTGGCGAAGCCGATCAGCCACGCCGGAACATCGCTGTCCGGTTGTTCAAGGCCTTTGCGGGCGTCCTTGATGTGTTTTTTCTTGCGTCGACGATCCAGGTACAGCAACCAGCCAGTGATGAAAAACAGCGGCATGGTCAGCGCGCTGAGCGTCAGGACGATCCGTCCGACAATCCCGAAGTAACTGCCGACGTGCAGCGCGTAGATGCTCGTCAGCAGTTGCGCCTTGAAGCTTTTGTCGCTGTAGCGGTCATGGCGTTTGACGAGGCCAGTGGCCGGATCGAGGGTGATCTGGTTCAGCGCGCGGTCGTGTGGCGAGGAGTTCAGCAGGTAAAACACGGTCGCCGGTTGCCCGGCCACTGGCGGCATGCGGATGTTGTAGGCGCTCAGTGCCGGACCGGCAGCGCTGTAGATGCTGCTCCACATCGCGGCGTAATCGGCGGTCGGTGCCGGGCCTTCTGGCGCCGGGCCACGATTGCGAACCCGCTCGTTCTGCGGTGAGTCGGAGAGCAATCGGGTCAGGCCCTTGTTGTACCACTCGTAAGACCAGGACAACCCGGTCAGCGCCGCCAGCAGGTAAAACACCAGACACCAGGTGCCGGCCACCGAGTGCAAATCCCAGTTGAAGCTGCGGCCCGTTTTCTTCCAGTCGAGGGTCAGCCAGGCGCGCCAGCTTGTCCATTGGCGCGGCCAGCGCAGGTAAAGGCCGGACAGGCAGAAAAACACCAGGATCAGCGTACAGGCGCCGGTGATTTGCCGACCGGTATCGCCCATGGCGAGGAAGCGGTGCAGTTGCAGCATCAGGCCGAAGAAATCCTGGCCGGTGGCGTCGCCCAGGAACTCGGCGGTGTACGGATCGAAGTAGCGCATCTCACCGCGACGCTCGCCCGGTGGCGGGGTAAAGGACACCCGCGCGGCGTTGCCACTGTCGGTGTCGACCCAGATCATCGCGACTTTCTTGCCCGACGCGCCTTCGATTTTTTCCACCAGTTCAGCCGGCGGCAGCACGCCGGCGACCTGTTTCTCGACCTGCAACACCGACGGGTTGAGTGCGCGCAGGATTTCATCCTCAAACGACACTGTCGCCCCGGTGATGCCCATCAGGGCCAGGACCAGCCCGGCACTGATACCGAAAAACCAGTGCAACTGGAACAGGGTTTTCTTCAACACGTCACTCGCCTTGTTCGTTCAAAAATTGTCATCACGGCGCGCATTATGCCGTGGGCTGTCGAGAAGCATTCTTTTTTACGCACAAAAGCCCCGTTCATGTGGATGAACGGGGCTTTGATCTCACACTTGCATCAGAAGTGGAAGTTGGCGCTCAGCAGGGCAGTACGGCCCGCCGCCACGTGGGCGTAGTGCGTCTGGAACACCTGGTCGAAGTAACGCTTGTCGGTCAGGTTCTGCACGTTGAGTTGCAGGTCGACGTTTTTGGTCAGGCGGTAGCTGGCCATCGCGTCGTAGCGCCAGTAGGAAGGGATCTCTACCGAGTTGGCGATGTTGCCGAACTGCGAATCGACGAACGTGGCGCCGGCACCAATGGTCAACTTTTCCGGAACCACGTCATAGGTTGACCACAGGGTGAAGTTGTTTCGCGGGGTGCTCGGCATATGGTTGCCTTCATCGGCGGCGAGGGTGGTTTTGACCACTTCGCTTTCCATGTAGGTGTAGCCGCCATAGACCTTCCAGTTACGGGTCAGCTTGCCGGTGTACGTCAGTTCCAGGCCGTTGACCTGCTGCTCGCCGTCCAGCACTTGGGTGGTGGCGCCGTCCGGATCGTCGATGCGGGCGTTGGTTTTCTCGGTGCGGAACAGTGCCGCGGTCAATGACAGGTCATCTCCGAAGAAGTCCCACTTGGTGCCGATCTCGTAGTTGCGGTTCTTTTCCGGGTCGAGGTCGCTGTTGTTGGCGGCCAGTTCCAGGCTGCCATTGCCGCTGGTTTCGCCTGCGGGGTTGCTGGAGGTCGAGTAAGCCGCGTAAATGCTGCCGTTTGGCAATGGGTTGTAGACCACGCCGATCTGGTAGTTGATCAGGTCGCTGGTGTTCTCGCGATCGAAGCTCCCCGCCCGTGTGGTACGGCCAGCATTAGCGAAGCCGCTGGATTGGGTCTTGTAGTTGTCATACCGCAGACCCAGGTTCAGCGACCATTGTTCGTTGAACTTCAGCGTGTCGAACACGTAGGCCGCGGCGGTTTTGGTGTCGGTGTCGGTGAACGCGGCGCTGTCGGTAATCGTGCCGTTCCAGTTGTCCCCAGGCGTCGGGTTGTACAGGCTGGTGCAGTCGCCGGAGCGGAAAAGTGCCGGGTTGCACGTCGTGCCGCTGGCGGCCGAAGTCAAGATGTACGGGCGGTTGTGGGTGTCTTGATAAGAGAACTCAAGACCGGTCACCAGGCTGTGTGCGATGGCGCCAGTGTCGAATTTGGCGCTCAGGTCGGTCTGGTTGACCCAGCCGCTGGACGTCGAATTACGGTTCTTGGTGCCACGGTACACACTGCCCTTGGCGACGTTGCCCTTGCTGTCGTCCGGGTTGGTAACGATGTAGTCCAGGGTCGAACGGGACATGCGGAAGCTGTTGGACACGGTCAGGTCTTCATTCAGATCGTGCTCGATCTTGAAGGTGCCGCTGTCATTGGTGGTTTCGCGATAGTCGCGATTGCTCACGCCGTAGAAGTTGTCGCGGTCGACATGCACCGGTTTGTCGACGTTGTACTTGCTGCGGGCCGGGTTCAGGGTCAGCGGAATGCCGTAGTCCGGCATGTCGTCGGTTTCGACGTGGTAGTAGCCGAGGGTCACGCGGGTATCGGTGCCCAGGCCGAAAGCGAACGTCGGCGCCACACCCCAGCGGCTGACATCCACGGTATCGCGCCCGGCGACATTGGCTTCGTGCTTCATCAGGTTCAGACGGAAAGCCGAGGTGTCGGTCATCTGCTGGTTCAGGTCGAGGGTGGTGCGCTTGGTCTGATCCGAGCCCCAAGTGAAGCCGCCATTGTAGAAACTGCCCAGTTTGGCGGTCTTGCTCACCAGGTTCAGGCTGCCACCGGTGGAGCCGGCGCCGGTGAAGGCCGACCCCGGGCCTTTGCTGACTTCGATCGATTCAACGTTGAAGATTTCGCGGCTCTGGGACGCCGGGTCGCGCATGCCGTCGACGAACGTGTCGCTTTCAGCACTGAAGCCACGAATGATCGGACGGTCGCCCGCCGGGTTGCCGCCTTCGCCAGCACCGAAGGTAATGCCCGGTGTGGTGCGCAAGGCGTCGACCAGGCTGGTGGCGCCCGTGTCGCGGATCACCTGCTGCGGAATCACGGTGACACTTTTCGGTGTTTCGCGCAGCGGTGCGGTGTATTTCTTGTTGGTCGAGGTGTCGGTCTTGTAGGAGGTATCGTCCTGGGCTTCGCCGGTGATGGCAGTGGCGTCCAGGGAAATCGCATTGTTTGGCGCTTTTTCGGTCTTTTCGGCAGCGAAAACCATGTGCCCCGCAGAGCCGGCGGTGATTGCCACGCCTATCGCAGAAGCGAGCAAACGCGGTGAACTGACAGGTAATTGTGGTTGTTGGCGTGACATGTGAATTCCCCTCCCCAAGGATTTGAGGCCGCGGAATATAGGGTAATCGAGTATTCTTATCAATTGCGAAATATTGCTATTCGCACTGAATTTACAATCTTTACAATTTTCCCTTACGGTTTTTGCTGTTTCATTCGTCGCAGGGGTTTTACAGCGCCAATAAGAATCAATACCATTAGCGCCTCTTTGTCTTCAGGTGTATTCCCATGCTGCTGCACATCCCCGGCGTGTTCGCGAAAGAAGAAGTGCAGCGCATCCGTGAGGCTCTGGAGCGGGCGGATTGGGCTGACGGCAAGATCACCGCCGGCTACCAGTCAGCCAAGGCCAAACACAATCTGCAGCTGCCGGAAGGTCATCCGCTGGCCAAGGAGGTTGGCGCGGCGATGCTTGAACGGTTGTGGAAAAATCCGCTGTTCATGTCGGCGGCGTTACCGCACAAGGTTTTCCCGCCGTTGCTCAACTGCTACACAGCGGGCGGCAGTTTCGATTTTCATATCGACAACGCCGTGCGTCAGCCCAAAGGCAGCATCGAGCGTGTGCGCACGGATCTGTCGGCGACACTGTTCTTTAGCGAGCCTGAGGATTACGACGGCGGTGAACTGGAAATCCAGGACACCTACGGCACCCAGCGTGTGAAGTTGCCCGCCGGCGACATGGTGTTGTACCCCGGCACCAGTCTGCACAAGGTCAATGCCGTCACGCGCGGCACACGGTTCGCCTCCTTCTTCTGGACCCAAAGCCTTGTCCGCGAAGACAGCCAGCGCGCCCTGCTGTTCGAGATGGACGGGGCGATCCAGCAACTGACGCAGGACATGCCCGACCATCCCTCACTGATCCGCCTGACCGGCACTTATCACAACCTGTTGCGTCGCTGGGTCGAGGTATGAGTTTTCAACTGCGCCGTGAAGAAGTGCTCGACGGCGATCACCTCAAAGCCATGCTTAATGACAGTCCGGCACGTGCTGCTCAGGCGATCCTGATCGCTGCCCGCGAAGGGGTTCTCGATGCCCAAGCCTTGCTCGGCCAGATTCTGCTGGACGGCCAAGGGATCGAGCAGGACCAGCCGCTGGCCGTGCGCTGGTTCGAGATAGCCGCCCAGGGCGGGCATCTGATGGCGCGCAACATGCTCGGTCGTTGTCATGAACATGGTTGGGGGTGCTGCGCAGATGCCACGGTTGCAGCGCGACATTACCGGGTTGCAGCAGAAGCGGGTCTGGATTGGGCGATGTACAACTACGCCAATTTGCTGGCCACCGGGCGCGGGGTGGTCGAGGATCAGTTGCAAGCGCTGGAGCTCTACCGTCGCGCTGCTGAGCTGGGGCACGCGAAGTCGATGAATCTGCTCGGGCGTTATCTGGAAGAAGGGCGGGTTTGTCCGGCAGATCCGGTTGGCGCTGTCGATTGGTACCGACGTTCTGCGGTCGGCGGGGATTTTCGCGGGCAGTTCAGTTATGCCGCGGTGCTGGCGGATGAAGGGAAAATAAACGAGGCGCTGGAATGGTTGCGCAAAGCATTGGCCGGGGGCAATCTGAATTTTCTGCGGGTGGCGAGTAAGGCGCTGTTGAGCGCAACCGATGCGCAGATTCGCGACCTGGCGACCGATTATGCCCGTCGATACGCCGAACTGGAGCAGGAACTCCCGGCCCTGTAGGCGCTGCTCTTGAGACCATCGCTGGCAGGCCAGGTCCCGCAGGGAACTGGGTGCAATCCAGACAAAAAAAGCCCATGACACGTCATGGGCTTTTTGATGTCTGCGTGCAGCGTTTTACACGTAGAACGACTTCAGCGGCGGGAAGCCATTGAATTCGACGGCGCTGTAACTGGTGGTGTACGCACCGGTCGACAGCCAGTACAAGCGATCACCGATTGCCAGGTTCAGCGGCAGACCGTACTTGTAGTTCTCGTACATGATGTCGGCGCTGTCGCAGGTCGGGCCGGCGATAACCACTTCTTCCACTTCACCTTTCTTCTCGGTCCAGATCGGGAACTTGATGGCTTCGTCCATGGTTTCGATCAGGCCGGAGAACTTGCCCACATCCGTGTACACCCATCGCTCTACAGCGGTGCGGGATTTACGCGCAACCAGTACCACTTCGCTGACCAGGATGCCGGCGTTGGCGATCAGCGAACGGCCCGGCTCCAGGATGATTTCCGGCAGGTCGTCGCCGAAGTCTTCCTTGAGGAAACGGATGATTTCTTCAGCGTAGGTTTCCAGGCTGTTGGTGCGGGTGATGTAGTTGGCCGGGAAGCCGCCGCCCATGTTGATCAGCTTGAGGTGGATGCCGTCTTCTTCTTTCAGACGCTCGAAGATCACTTTGACCTTGGCGATCGCCGCGTCCCAGACACTGATGTCGCGCTGTTGCGAACCCACGTGGAACGAGATGCCGTAAGGCACCAGGCCCAGGTCGCGAGCGAGGATCAGCAGGTCCATGGCCATGTCGGTCTGGCAGCCGAATTTGCGCGACAGAGGCCAGTCAGCGGTGGTCGAGCCTTCGGTGAGGATGCGCACGTAGACTTTCGAACCCGGTGCAGCCTTGGCGATGTTGCGCAGGTCGGCTTCGGAGTCGGTGGCATACAGACGCACGCCCTTCTCGTAGAAGTAGCGGATGTCCTTGGATTTCTTGATGGTGTTGCCGTAGCTGATGCGATCCGGGCCGACGCCCTGGTTCATCACTTTGTCGAGCTCGTAGATCGAAGCGATGTCGAAGTTCGAGCCTTTCTCTTTGAGCAGGTCGATGATTTCGACGGCCGGGTTGGCCTTGACCGCGTAGTAGACCTTGGCGAATTCGAAGCCGGCGCGCAGATCGTCATAGGCCTGGCTGATCATCGCGGTGTCGATCACCACGAACGGGGTTTCTTGTTTGTCGGCGAAGGCCTTCATTTTGTTGAAAGTATCGCGCGCGAAATAGTCTTCGACGTTGATCGACATGCTGGGAACTCCTACTGGCAAACTAGATTAATCAATGGGTGCAAATGAACGTCCTCCGTATCCCCACTTTGGTTCGCCTACTTCCCAAGGCATGTCGCCGAAAGCAAAAAGGCCACGGGAGGCGGTGCTTCCCTTGGCCTTGCTGTCTCGTCGTCAGTACTTGAGCCGGATGGATCGTTTCCAGCATGGACGTTCGGCGCGAACTTTAGGGCGTGAGGGGCTTGAGATCAACAAAAAATGTCGCGTTTTTGCACACTTCCGTCGTGCGGTCCCGGACAGTTACTGATGTAACCGACCTGCATGACAGTGTGATGTTCCCCCGGCAGGGAGATTTCGGGTGTGTCAGGCGGGAGTTGTGTTTGCCCCAATCGCTAGCAGGCTAGCTCCCACAGGGGATTTGTGTTGTTGCACAGATTGCATGCACACCACAGATCCAATGTGGGAGCTAGCCTGCCAGCGATAGCGTCAGATCAGGCGACAGCGGTCTCGGCTGGCGAAACAATGCTGGTCTTGCCGCCACGGGACTTGCCTGAACTCAGATACTCGGCAATCGATTCCTGGGTCACTTCCCCGAGAAACACCCGCTCCGCATCCATCACCGGCAACCACGAGCGATTGAACTCGTACATCCGCGACAACAGAATGCGCAGATGCTCGTCATACGCCGCCGTGGCGTTGAACTCGCGCAGGTATTGCGCGCAAGTGCCGGTCTGACGGTGCAGGTCGCGACGTCGTACGTAACCGAGCGCTTTGTTCTCACCATCAGTGACCACCACGTAACGACGGTCCAGTTCGTCCATCAACTCCAAGGCCTCGGCCACCGGCGTTTCCGGGCTGACGGACGGCGCGTTGTCCGCCGCGTCTTCGGCCTTCACCAGCAACAGGCGCTTGAGCGTGCTGTCCTGGCCGACGAAGTTGCTGACGAAATCGTCCGCCGGGTGCGCGAGCAACGTGTCCGGGTGGTCAATCTGCAACAGCTTGCCGGCGCGGAAGATTGCAATCTTGTCACCCAGTTTGATGGCTTCGTCGATGTCGTGGCTGACCATGATCACGGTCTTGTTCAGCGCCCGTTGCATCTCGAAGAATTCGTTCTGGATCATCTCGCGGTTGATCGGGTCGACCGCGCCAAACGGTTCGTCCATCAACAGCAACGGCGCATCGGCCGCCAGTGCGCGAATCACGCCGATCCGCTGCTGCTGACCGCCAGACAGTTCACGCGGATAACGATTCAAATACTGCTTGGGCTCAAGCTTGATCATGCTCATCAACTCGCGGGCGCGGTCGTGGCACTTCTGTTTGTCCCAGCCCAGCAGGCGCGGAACGATGGTGATGTTTTCCTCGATGGTCATGTTCGGGAACAGACCGATCTGCTGGATCACATAACCGATGTTGCGGCGCAGAGTCACGGCGTCGAGGTCAGTGGTGTCCTCGCCGTTGATCAGAATCTTGCCCGAGGTCGGTTTGATCAGGCGGTTGATCATCTTCAGCGTGGTGCTTTTGCCGCAGCCCGATGGCCCGAGGAACACGCAGATTTCGCCTTCATTGACGGTCAGGCTGACCGAGTCCACGGCTTTCACATCTTTGCCGTTGCTTTGGAAGGTCTTGCTGAGGTTTTGAAGTTCGATCATTTCAGGAGTCCTTTTGGAGTCAGCGTGCGTTGCAGCCATTGCAGAAGCAGGTCGGCGAAGATGGCCAGGAGGCTGACCAGCACGGCGCCGACGATCAGCATCGACATGTCGCTGCGGCTGATGGAAGCGAGAATGAGTACACCGAGGCCGCCGGCGCCGATGGTCGCGGCGATGGTCATGACACCGATGTTCATGACCACGGCAGTGCGCACGCCGGCAAGAATTACCGGCACGGCAATAGGCAGTTCGACCATGCGCAGGCGCTGGCCGAAGGTCATGCCGATACCGCGTGCGGCTTCGCGAATGCCCGGTTCAACACCGGTCAGGGCGAGGTAGGTGTTACGCATGATCGGCAGCAGCGAGTACAGAAACACCGCGGTGATCGCCGGCATCGGACCGAGGCCCTGGCCGAATTTCGAGTAGAACGGCAAGAGCAAGCCGAACAGGGCAATCGACGGCACGGTCAGCAGCACCGTGGCGCTGGCCTGCAAGGGGCCGGCGAGCGTCGGGAAACGCGTCATCAGAATGCCCAGCGGCACGCCGACCAGAATCGCCAGGGTCACGGCGATGCCGACCAGGGTGATGTGCTGCCAGGTCAGGTGCAGCACCAGCGGCCAGTCGAGATGGGAAAAGGCGTTGAGAAATTCCATGGCTTTTCCTCCTTAGTTGATGGGGTGCTGGCGCAGGAAATCGGCGGCAACGGATGAAGGGCTTTCGTGATCGACATCAACCCGCGCATTGAGCGCGCGCATGGTTTCGTCATCGAACAGCTCGGCCAGCGGTTTGATTTCTTCCGCCAGTTTCGGATGGGCATCGAGGTAAACCTGGCGCACCACCGGCGCGGCGGTGTAGTCCGGGAAGTAGTGCTTGTCGTCTTCAAGCAACTTGAGTTTGAAGGCGTTCAGGCGACCGTCGGTGGTGTAGACCAGACCGGCAAACACTTGGCCATTGCGCAGTGCGGTGTAGACCAGCCCGGCATCCATCTGCCGCGTGTTTTTGCGGGTCAGGTTCATGCCGTAGAGCTCGACCATGCCGGCCATGCCGTCGGAACGGTTGGCAAACTCGGTGTCCAGGGCGACCAGGTGGTTGGTCTTCGCCTCAGCTTGCATCACCGTGTTCAGCTCGCTGATGGTGTTGATCTGCGGATAAGCCTTCGCCGTGGTTTCCGGTAGCGCCAGAGCGTAGGTATTGCTGAATTTCGACGGGGTCAGCCAGACCAGGCCTTTTTTCGCGTCGAGTTCTTTCACCTTGGCGTAGGACTGGGCACTGTCGAGCTTTTCAGTGATGTGGTTGTAAGCCACCAGCGACACGCCGGTGTATTCCCAAATCAGATCCAGTTGGCCGCTTTCCTGAGCGCTGCGAGCGAGGTTGCTGCCCAGACCGCCCGTGACCTGGGCGTCGTAACCCTTGGCGCGCAGGTACTGTGAAGTGATTTCCGCGAGCAGGGTTTGCTCGGTAAACACCCGGGCACCGATGCGGATCACGGGTTTTTCAGCGGCTTGGGCAAATCCTGCGAACAGCAGGGCGCAGCCTAAAAATAAGCATATTTTTTTCATGAGTCTTCCTTTGCCGAGGCTTAAGACGGGCGCAAGCCGCGTTCGAGCCAGAGGCGGCTGGCGAGTGTCACCAGTCCGTCGAGCAGCAAGGCCAGCAGGGCGGTGCAAGCGGCGCCGAGCAGCAGTTGCGGCTGATTGTTCAGGGCGATGCCGGGGAAAATCAGGCTGCCCAGGCTGTTGGCGCCGATCAGGAACGCCAATGGCGCGGTACCGACGTTGATCGCCAGCGCCACGCGCACGCCGCCGATGATGATCGGCACGGCGTTTGGCAATTCAACCCGCCACAGCACTTGTGTCGGCGTCATGCCGATGCCGACGGCCGCTTCCTTGAGTGAACCCTGGACGTTTTTCAGGCCTTCATAGGTGTTGCGCACGATCGGCAACAACGAGGCGAGGAACAGCGCAAAGATCGCGGGGCCGCTGCCAATGCCCAGAATCCCCAGAGCAATGGCCAGTACGGCGAGAGGCGGCACGGTGTTGCCGATGTTGAAGATCTGCATGAAGCGTTCGGCGCGTCCAACCATGGTCGGGCGGCTGAGGAAGATGCCGGCGGGGATGCCCACAACAAGGGCGGCCAGCATGGAAACGAGGACGAGAATCAGGTGAGCTTGCAGGTAAAACAACAAATCGTCGCGGTAATGTTCGATCGTGTTGATGCCAATCCAGTGGACCAGCAGGGCCAGAAGGGCGACGACAACCGCACCTCCTATCAGCCCTTTGCCATAGCGAATAGCCACAGGCGGACTCCTTTTTTCTTTGTCGGCGAACGCAGTCCCGAGTGGCAATGCCATTCCTGGCTGCCGGGATTATCAACGTTCGCGAGAAGCAGCTCTTCATGCTGATGCAACCGCATGAGATCGAGCCATAAGCGCAGCCTCGTCAGGCTAACTTGCAGGTTCTTCAAACCCTGCTACGAGAGCTGTAACAGGGGAGTGGACGTCTCTACCTTTTAAAAGGTTCCATATTTAACAGCAGATAGCCACCCTTGATGTCCGATCACGTCCCTGTAGGAGCCGGTTTGCTGGCGATGGGCGCGCCTCGGTCTGCCAGATACACCGAGGTGATGCCATCGCCAGCAAGCCGGCTCCTACAAAGTTCCTCGCGTCCGGGCGGGCGGTGGTCCGTGACAGTCGGTTTGCGCTATACTCGCCGCCCTTTTTTGAATCACCGCCAGGCGATTTCCCATGACCAAACAGGCCGCCGAAGTCGCGAAACGCCGCACTTTCGCCATTATTTCCCACCCCGATGCCGGTAAAACCACCATCACCGAGAAGCTCTTGCTGATGGGCAAGGCGATTGCGATTGCGGGCACGGTGAAGTCTCGCAAGTCCGACCGCCATGCCACCTCCGACTGGATGGAAATGGAAAAGCAGCGGGGTATCTCGATTACCACGTCGGTCATGCAGTTCCCGTATCGCGATCACATGATCAACCTGCTCGACACCCCGGGCCACGAAGACTTCTCCGAAGATACCTACCGCACCCTGACGGCGGTCGACTCGGCATTGATGGTCCTCGACGGCGGTAAGGGTGTAGAACCACGGACCATCGCGCTGATGGACGTTTGCCGTCTGCGTGACACGCCGATCGTCAGCTTCATCAACAAACTCGACCGTGACATCCGCGACCCGATCGAACTGCTCGACGAAATCGAAGCGGTCCTGAAGATCAAGGCTGCACCCATCACTTGGCCGATCGGTTGCTACCGCGACTTCAAAGGCGTTTATCACCTCGCCGACGACTACATCATCGTGTACACCGCCGGTCACGGCCATGAGCGCACCGATGTGAAAATCATCGAGAAGCTCGACTCCGATGAAGCCCGCGCGCACTTGGGCGACGAGTACGATCGCTTCGTTGATCAACTGGAATTGGTGCAAGGCGCCTGCCACGAATTCAACCAGCAGGAATTCCTCGACGGCCAACTGACACCGGTGTTTTTCGGTACCGCGCTCGGCAACTTCGGTGTCGATCACGTGCTCGACGCCGTGGTCAACTGGGCGCCGAAACCGTTGGCCCGGGTCGCCAACGAGCGCACCGTGGAACCGGTTGAAGAGAAATTCGCCGGCTTCGTGTTCAAGATCCAGGCGAACATGGACCCGAAACACCGCGACCGTATCGCCTTCATGCGTATCTGCTCCGGCAAATACGAGAAGGGCATGAAGATGCGCCACGTGCGCACCGGCAAGGATGTACGGATCGGCGATGCGCTGACCTTCTTCTCTTCCGAGCGTGAGCAACTGGAAGAAGCGTTCGCCGGCGACATCATCGGCCTGCACAACCACGGCACCATCCAGATCGGCGACACCTTCACCGAAGGCGAAGTCCTGGGCTTCACCGGCATCCCGCACTTCGCCCCGGAACTGTTCCGTCGTGTGCGTCTGCGTGACCCGCTGAAATCCAAGCAACTGCGTCAAGGTTTGCAGCAGTTGGCGGAAGAAGGCGCGACCCAGGTGTTCTTCCCCGAGCGCAGCAACGACATCATCCTCGGCGCCGTCGGTGTGCTGCAGTTCGATGTGGTCGCCAGCCGCTTGAAAGAGGAATACAAGGTCGAGTGCTCTTACGAGCCGATCACCGTGTACTCCGCACGCTGGATCGATTGCGACGATAAGAAAAAGATGGAGGAATTCCGCGTCAAGGCTGTGGAAAACCTCGCAGTCGACGGCGGTGGTCACCTGACCTACCTGGCCCCGACCCGCGTCAACCTGGCACTGATGGAAGAACGCTGGCCGGACGTGAAATTCCGTGCGACGCGTGAACATCACTAAGCGCTGAGCTGCAAAACCCAAAAGCCCCGGTCGCGAAAGTGCCGGGGTTTTTTCATGCTCGCCACAATCCCCTGTGGGAGCCAGCCTGCTGGCGATAGCGGAGTGACATTCAACACAATCATTGAATGAAAGAATGCCATCGCCAGCAGGCTGGCTCCCACAGGGATCAGCGTTGTTGGTGGGTTTGGGTATAAACATTATTCCAAACCAGTCTTCCCATTCACGGCGTTTCCCGCGCATCGTCAGGGTCTATCTGGAGAACGCGCCCCATCGGAACCGGATGTCTATCAGTGCCGTCGGGCTTCCACGTTTCACCTGCAAAAGGATGGAATCGGCCATGAGCATTTTTCAACGCATTGTGTTGTTGCTGAAGGTTTTGGTAATGCTGTCGGTTGGCATGTCAGCGGCTAGGGCGGAATGCCCGGATCACGGTGAACAGGCGTCGAGCGGGCAGGTGACGCACACCGGGCTGATGATCGCCGCGTCCGAATCGGAACCCGGCGACCAAGGCCAGGGCGGCAGCGCGGACGATGATGACTCGACCACCGAAGATCCCGATGCCGATACCGATGAAGATGAAGGGGCTTAAGTAGCAGGCAAAAGAAAACCCCTTCTCCCCTGACAGATGCGCAGCCAGGGCAGAAGAGGTTTTGAACAGTTCACCTGTCCCATGTGGGAGCGAGCTTGCTCGCGATGGCGGTGTGTCAGTGTCAGTTATGCTGATTGACACTCCGCCATCGCGAGCAGGCTCGCTCCCGCAGGTTTTTTCAGATCACTGTCATGCCGCGCCGTCGAGGAACTGCTCGGCGTAGTGGCATGCCACCTGGCGGTTATCAAGAGGGCGCAGGGCCGGCTCTTCCGTGCTGCAGCGCTCGGTCGCGTACGGGCAACGCTTGTGGAAAGCGCAGCCCGACGGCGGGTTCAACGGGTTGGGCAACTCGCCGACGATCTTGATTTTCGGCTTGTTGGGATCCGGGTGAATGGTCGGCGTGGCCGACAGCAAGGCCTGGGTGTACGGGTGCAGCGGACGGGCATAGATGTCGTTCTTCGGTCCCATTTCCACCGGGCGACCGAGGTACATCACCATCACGTCATCGGCAACGTGTTGCACCACGGCCAGGTTGTGGGAGATGAACACGTAGGCGGTGTTGAACTCTTGCTGCAAATCCATGAACAGGTTCAGCACCTGCGCCTGGATCGACACGTCCAGCGCTGAGGTCGGTTCGTCCGCCACCAGCACTTTTGGCTGCAACATCATCGCGCGGGCGAGGGCGATCCGCTGGCGCTGACCGCCGGAGAACATGTGCGGATAACGCTGGTAGTGCTCTGGGCGCAAACCCACCTGCTTCATCATTGCCTGCACTTTCTCGCGACGTTCCGAGGCGCTCAGGCTGGTGTTGATCAGCAGCGGTTCGGCGAGTTGGTCACCGACTTTCTGCCGAGGGTTCAATGAGGCGTACGGGCTCTGGAACACCATCTGCACGTCTTTGCGAAGTTGCTTGCGTTGAGCCTTGTCAGCACCGGCAACTTCCTGCCCGGCGATTTTCAAGGAGCCGGAGGACGGCTCTTCGATCAGCGTCAGGGCGCGGGCCAGGGTGGATTTGCCGCAACCCGATTCGCCCACGACGGCGAGGGTCTTGCCGGCTTCCAGTTCGAACGACACGCCGTTCAGGGCGCGGACGGTCGCATGGCCCTTGAACAGGCCACGGGACACTTCGTAGTGACGGGTGAGGTCGCGGGCGGTAAGTACGACGGCCATTACGCCACCTCCTGGTTCAGCGGGTAGAAGCAGCGGGCGAGGCTGTTGCTTTTCGGGTCGAGGGCCGGACGTTGCGCACGGCAGTTGTCCTGCACATACGGGCAGCGCGGCGACAACAGGCAACCTTGCGGACGGTCATAACGACCGGGAACGATGCCCGGCAGGGTCGACAGACGCGTGGCGCCGAGGCTGTGTTCCGGAATCGCCTTGAGCAGCGCTTCGCTGTACGGGTGCGCCGGAATATCGAACAGCTGCGGCACCTGACCGACTTCGACCGCCTGGCCGGCGTACATCACGCACACGCGCTGGGCGGTTTCGGCCACGACCGCGAGGTCGTGGGTGATCAGCACCAGGCCCATGTTCTGCTCTTTCTGCAACGCCAGCAGCAGGTCCATGATCTGCGCCTGAATCGTTACGTCGAGGGCGGTGGTCGGTTCGTCGGCGATCAGCAGTTTCGGCTCGCCGGCAATCGCCATGGCGATCGCAACACGCTGGCTCATACCGCCCGACAATTGATGCGGGTAGGCGTCCATACGGCTGGCGGCGCCCGGGATTTCGACTTTTTCCAGCAGTTCGATGGCGCGGGCGCGGGCTTGCTTGCCGGACATTTTCAGGTGCAGGCGCAGCACTTCTTCGATCTGGAAACCGACGGTGTAGCTCGGGTTCAGCGCGGTCATCGGGTCCTGGAAGACCATGGCCAGGTCTTTGCCGACAATTTGCCGACGCTGACGGTTGCTGAGCTTGAGCATGTTCTTGCCGTCGAAATTCAGGGCGTCGGCGGTGACGATCCCCGGATGTTCGATCAGGCCCATCAGCGCCATCATGGTCACGGATTTACCCGAACCCGACTCGCCAACGATGGCCAGTACTTCGCCCTTGTCCACGGAAATGTCGAGACCGTCGACCACCGGAACGGCGTTCTTGTCGCCGAAGCGAACGTTGAGATTCTTGATTTCTAACAGTGACATTTGAATCTCCTCAGGCGGCGTTCTTGAGTTTCGGGTCCAGCGCATCGCGCAGGCCGTCGCCCATCAAGTTGATTGCCAGCACGCTGAGCAAAATGGTCAGACCAGGCAGGCTTACCACCCACCAGGCGCGTTCGATGTAGTCGCGAGCCGAAGCCAGCATGGTGCCCCACTCAGGGGTTGGCGGTTGTACGCCAAGACCGAGGAAACCCAGGGCCGCGGCATCGAGAATCGCCGAGGAGAAACTCAGGGTGGCCTGAACGATCAGCGGCGCCATGCAGTTGGGCAGCACGGTGATGAACATCAGGCGCGGCAGCGTTGCGCCGGCCAGGCGCGCGGCAGTCACGTAGTCGCGGTTCAGCTCGCCCATCACCGCAGCGCGGGTCAGACGAACATAGGACGGCAGGGACACCACGGCGATCGCGATCACGGTGTTGATCAGGCCAGGGCCGAGGATGGCGACGATCGCCACAGCCAGCAGCAGCGACGGCAGGGCCAGCATGATGTCCATCAGACGCATGATGGTCGGGCCGAGCAGGCGCGGGAAGAACCCGGCGAACAGACCGAGCAGGATGCCCGGGATCAGCGACATCACCACCGACGACAAGCCGATCAGCAACGACAGG
Organism: Pseudomonas sp. 300; assembly: GCF_055803035.1. Lineage (NCBI taxonomy): Bacteria > Pseudomonadati > Pseudomonadota > Gammaproteobacteria > Pseudomonadales > Pseudomonadaceae > Pseudomonas > Pseudomonas sp. 300. The sequence goes on from NZ_JAVLRV010000001.1 coordinate 894,501, forward strand.
CGCGAACCCTGGATCAGGCGCGACAGCAGGTCGCGACCCAGTTCATCGGTGCCGAGCAGGAACTGGATCTGCCCGCCTTCCAGCCAGGATGGCGGGGTCAGCAGGAAGTCACGGTATTGCTCGCTCGGGTTATGCGGGGCAACCCACGGCGCGAAGATCGCGCAGAAGATCACCAGCAACATGAACATCAGGCCGGCGACGGCACCTTTGTTCTTGGAAAACGCTTGCCAGAATTCTTTGTACGGGGACGGGTACAGCAGGCTTTGATCGACTGTTACCGCTTGATTTGTAGTTGAAGCTGGAGTGGTCATGGTCATGATCTCAGCGCTGGTGACGGATGCGTGGGTTGGCGAAGCCGTAGAGGATGTCCACGATAAAGTTCACCAGAATCACCAGGCAGGCGATTAACAGGATGCCGTTCTGCACCACGGGATAATCCCGTGCGCCAATGGCTTCGATCAGCCATTTGCCGATGCCGGGCCAGGAGAAGATGGTTTCGGTGAGGACCGCACCGGCCAGCAATGTGCCGACTTGCAGGCCGACCACAGTCAGTACCGGAATCAGCGCGTTGCGCAGGCCGTGCACGAACACCACGCGTGATGGCGACAGGCCTTTGGCGCGGGCGGTACGGATGTAGTCCTCACGCAGCACTTCGAGCATCGACGAGCGGGTCATCCGCGCAATCACCGCCAGCGGGATAGTGCCGAGCACGATGGCCGGCAGGATCAGGTGATGCAGGGCATCGAAGAACGCTCCGACGTCATCGGCCAGCAGCGTGTCGATCAACATGAAGCCGGTGCGCGGCTCGATGTCATAGAGCAGGTCGATCCGCCCGGACACCGGGGTCCAGCCCAGGGACACCGAGAAGAACATGATCAGGATCAGGCCCCACCAGAAGATCGGCATCGAATATCCCGCCAGGGAGATGCCCATCACCCCATGGTCGAACAGGGATCCTCGCTTGAGTGCCGCGATCACCCCGGCCAGGAGGCCCAGGATGCCGGCGAACAACAGGGCGGCCATGGACAATTCCAGGGTCGCGGGGAATAGAGAGCTGAACTCGTTCCACACGCTTTCACGGGTACGCAGGGATTCTCCGAGATCGCCGTGAGCCAGTTTACCGATGTAATCCAGGTATTGGGCATACAGCGGTTTGTTAAGACCTAGGCGTTCCATTGCCTGAGCATGCATTTCGGGGTCGACTCGTCGTTCGCCCATCATTACTTCCACGGGGTCGCCAGGAATCATGCGAATCAACGCGAAAGTCAGCAAGGTGATGCCGAAGAACGTGGGGATCAATAACCCCAATCGGCGGGCAATAAAACTAAACATCGTGTGGTGTACCTCATCAGCCGGTTAGGCGTGCCTGGTGTCCCTGGAGTCAGGGACACCGGGAGTTTTCTTATCTACTTCACCTGGGTGGTGGCGAAGTTATTAGTGGTGAGGGGGCTAATGTGATAGCCCTCTACGTTGTTGCGCATTGCGGTGAACATTCTAGTGTGCGCCATGCTGATCCATGGCTGGTCCTGGTTAAAAATAACCTGAGCCTGTTCATACAGCGCTGCCCGCTCGGCCGGATCGGTTTTTTCGCGAGCCTGGTCGATCAGCGCCTGGAACTTGTCATTGCACCAGCGCGCGTAGTTTTCGCCGTTCTTCGCGGCTTCGCAACTGAGCATAGGCGTCAGGAAGTTATCCGGGTCGCCGTTATCGCCCGCCCATCCGGCGGAAACCATATCGTGCTCGCCGTTTTTCGCGCGTTTGAGCATTTCGCCCCATTCCATCACGCGGATGTCGATCTTGATCCCGACCTTGGCCAGGTCAGCCTGCATCATCTGTGCGCCGAGCATCGGGTTCGGGTTGGTCGGGCCGCCACCGTTGCGGGTGAACAGGGTGAAGGTGGTGCCTTCCGGTACGCCGGCTTCCTTGAGCAGGGCGCGGGCCTTGTCCAGGTCGCGGGGTGGGTTTTTCAGGCTGTGGTTGTAGCCCAGCAGCGTGTCCGGGAACGGGTTGACCGCCACGGTCGCATTGCCTTTACCAAACAGCGCGTTGACATAAGCCTCTTTGTCGAAGGCGATGTCGATGGCTTTGCGCACCCGCACATCACTCATGTATTTGTGCGTGGTGTTCATGGCGATGTACGAAACGGTCATCGCGTTCAGTTCGTCGACGCTCAGCTTGGCGTCTTTCTTGATGCTCGGGATGTCATCCGGCTTCGGATACAGCGCGACCTGGCACTCGTTGGCCTTGAGCTTTTGCAGGCGCACGTTGTTGTCGGTGGCGATGGCCAGGATCAACGAGTCCGCCGGCGGCTTGCCACGGAAGTAATCCGGGTTGGCCTTGAAGCGAACCTGAGCGTCCTTGGCGTAACGCTGGAAAATGAACGGGCCGGTGCCGACCGGTTTGTTGTTCAGGTCACCGGTCTTGTTCGCCTTGAGCAACTGGTCGGCGTACTCGGCAGGGTAGATCGAGGAAAACGCCATGGCGATGTCGGCCAGGAACGGCGCTTCGCGGCGGGTCAGGGTGAAGGTGACGGTGTTGTCGTCGATCTTCTCTACGCTTTTGAGCAGTTCCTTGAAGCCCATGCTTTCAAAGTACGGGAAGCCAACGCTCGACAGTTTGTGCCACGGATGATTCGGGTCCAGCTGACGCTGGAAGCTCCAGACCACGTCGTCGGCGTTCATGTCGCGGGTCGGCTTGAAGTATTCGGTGGTGTGGAACTTGACGCCTTTACGCAGGTGGAACGTGTAGGTCAGGCCGTCGTCGCTGATATCCCAGGACTCGGCCAGCGCCGGAATCACTTCCGTGGTGCCGGGCTTGAAGTCCGCCAGGCGGTTGAAGATGGTTTCGGCCACCGCATCGGCTGTGACTGCAGTCGTGTACTGAACCATGTCGAAGCCTTCCGGACTGGCTTCGGTGCAAACCACCAGGGGTTTGGCCGAGACGCCAACGGCAACACTCAGCAACGCGGCAGCGATGGCCGCACGTAGGGGAAGCATTTTCATCAAGAACCCTCTGCAATCGGTTGAACAGGAAAAAACCGAACGGCCGACTCCTCATGAGTCAGCCGTCGGCTGGCGCTTTTTACAAAATTTTGAACGGGATGGTGGTCACGAGACGGAACTCGTTGATGCTGCCGTCAGCCTGGTTATCGCTGGCGCGGTGGGTGGTGTAGGTCGCGCGGACTGTGGTGGCCTTGAGCGGGCCGCTCTGTACGGCGTACGAGGTACCGATGCCGTATTCATAGTGGTTCTCGCCGTCCATATTACGTACGTCGTAGGCGGTACCGGTGTAGTGCGTACCGTCGATGCCCCAGCCGCGAGCCTGGTAGATGTTGAACTTCAGCCCCGGCACGCCGTATTCGGCCATGTTGAGGCCGTAGGCGATCTGGAAGGACTTCTCGTTCGGGCCGTTGAAGTCGGACAGCAGGGAGTTGGCCAGGTAAATGCCGTTGGTTTCATGCAGGTAGTCGAAGTACTCGTTACCGTTCACTTCCTGATAAGAGAACGTCAGGCTGTGGGCGAGGTGAGTCAGGCCCAACGACAGCGAGTAAGTGTCGTTGTCGATCTCACCCATCAACTTTTTGCCTTCGTCGACGGTTTTGTAATAGTTCAGGCCGGTGGTCAGGCTCAGGATCGAGCTGTCCCCCAGTTCGTGAGTCGCGCCAAAGTAGTACTGGTTCCAGAAGTCTTCGACGTTGCTCGCGTACAGGCTGGTTTTCAGGCTTTTCAGCGGCTGATAGTTCAGACCTGCGGTGTTTACGTGGTCGGTTTCAGCGCCATTTGCCGAGTACTCGGACGTGAATTTGGTCAGGCTCTGCTCGGTACGAGGCGATACGCGGTCGAAGGTGCCGAGGTCGAACGACAGGTTGTCGAACTCTTCGCTGTGAATGGCCACACCTTCAAAGCTCGAAGGCAGCGGACGGTTGCCGATGACGTCGACGATCGGGCTGCTGAAGTTCTGGCGGCCGGCGGTCAGGGTGGTGTTGGAGATACGCGCCTTGACGTTGGCCAGGCCCAGTTTGCTCCACTGATCTACCGCGTCGCCGTTGGTGTGAGCCAGGGTACGGTTGGAACCGCCCTTGATGTCTTCACGGCTACGATCAAGCGCAATCGCGTTGTACGCCGCCACTTCAGTGCTGAAACCCACGGTGCCTTGGGTGAAACCCGAGGTGTAATTCAGGATGGTGCCCTGAACCCAGTTGATACGGCGCGTGCCGTTCAGGGTCTCGCCGTGGCGCTCGTATTTGTAGGTAGCGCCTCGCTGTTTATCTTCGTTGGCGTACCAGTTACGGGTGCTGCCCGACAGGCTCTGGCCATCAATGAAGCCCTTGGCTTCCGACTGTGCATTGGTGCTTGCCAATTGGGTCGGAACGAAGTCCTGGCTCTGGGATTCTGCGTAGGCCGTGGCGGTAACGCTGCTGATGGCCAGGGCCAATAACGCGGTGCTGCTCAGTTTCATGGGTGAAGCTCCTTTCTTTCTTTTTTAATGCCGGTCTTTTTTTGTGATCCGGCTATTGGTTTTGAAACGCATACAAGGCTTCGCAAACGTTTGCTTTCGGCCTGATCGGCAAACAACGGCAATACGCTTGCGTGAGGGCGGAATCCGCCCCCAGCGTTTTTGGCTAATCGGTTATTGGTCGATACTGACGCCCGAGAACACGTTGCGGCCGAAAGGACTCACCTTGAATCCTTCGACTTTGGCGCTCAACGGCTGGTTGACCGTCGAGTGGGCGACAGGCGTGATCGGCACTTGCTGCTTGAGCAACTGCTGAGCCTGTTTGTAGAGCACGGTGCGCTGGTCACGGTCGGTGACGACCTTGGCCTGCTTGATCAGCTTGTCGTAAGCCGGATCACACCATTGGGAGTAGTTGTTGCCGCCAATGGCGTCGCAGCTGTAAAGCGTGCCGAGCCAGTTGTCCGGATCCCCGTTGTCACCGGTCCAGCCAATCAGGCTGACGTCGTGCTCGCCATTCTTGGTGCGCTTGATGTACTCGCCCCATTCGTAGCTGACGATCTTGACCTTGAGGCCGATCTTCGCCCAGTCCGCCTGAAGCATCTCGGCCATCAACTTGGCGTTGGGGTTGTAGGGACGCTGAACCGGCATCGCCCACAAAGTGATTTCGGTGCCTTCCTTCACGCCGGCAGCCTTGAGCAGTTCCTTGGCTTTTTCCGGGTTGTAGGCGGCGTCCTTGATGGTGTCGTCGTAGGACCATTGGGTCGGTGGCATGGCGTTTTGCGCGAGTTGCCCGGCCCCTTGGTAAACGGCATTGAGAATGCCTTGCTTGTTTACCGCCATGTCCAGCGCCTGGCGCACTTCGAGCTGGTCGAATGGTTTGTGGCGCACGTTGTAGGCGATGTAACCGAGGTTGAAGCCGGGCTTCTCGATGAGCTTGAGTTTTGCGTCGTTCTTCAGCGCTTCGACATCGGCAGGACGTGGGTGCAGGGTGATCTGGCACTCATTGGCCTTGAGCTTCTGCACCCGCACAGAGGCGTCGGTGTTGATGGCGAAAATCAGGTTGTCGAGTTTGACCCGGCTCGGGTCCCAGTACTGCTTGTTGCCGCTGTAACGGATGTTGGAATCTTTCTGGTAGCTCTTGAACACGAACGGCCCGGTGCCGATCGGCTTCTGGTTGATGTCGCTCGGTTTGCCTTCGGCCAGCAGCTTGTCGGCGTACTCGGCGGACAGGATGGCGGCGAAGCTCATGGCGATGTTCTGGATGAACGCGGCGTCAACGCTGTTGAGCGTCATGACCACGGTCAGCGGCCCGGTCTTCTCGACCTTGGCGATGTTCTTGTTCAGGCTCATCCCGTTGAAGTACGGGAATTCGGTTGGATAAGCCTTACGGAAAGGTTGCTGCGGATCGAGCATGCGGTTGAAGGTGAACAGCACGTCGTCAGCGTTGAAATCACGGCTCGGCGTGAAGTACTTGGTCGTGTGAAATTTCACCCCTTCGCGCAGGTGAAAGGTGTACTTGAGGCCGTCCTCGGAAATATCCCAGCTTGTTGCCAGGCCTGGTACGACGTTGGTGGCGCCTTTTTCGAACTCTGCCAGTCGGTTGTACAACGGCTCGGCGGCGTCGTTGTCGGTCGCGGTCGTGTACTGCGCAGTGTCGAAGCCAGCCGGGCTGCCTTCAGAGCAGAACACCAGGCTGTTGTTGGCGGCCTGGCTGATGGAAGTGGCGGCCAGCAGGCCGGTGCCCAGTAATGCGGATAAAACCAAGGTATGGCGCATGACGCTCCCTTTTCTCTTTCGCTAAGTGTTTTCAATGAGCCGCTCCCGTCCGGGGACGTGGAGGCATCACTGATCTCAAGCCATGGCGTGCAACAAAACCGAGAGCCCACACATGAATTGGTCAGATCCCGACGGTATGAGCCGTGGGTCTGGCAGTAAATGCGTAAAGTCCTAAAGACTCGTAGGAAAGTTCAACGCATCCGACACCGCCGTCGTAATACTCGGCGGAAATGGATGTAGGCTGTTTCCTAATTTCTCGGCAGAAAAAAGCAACGGCGACGTCAAAAACGTCGCCGTTGCCAAATCTTATTTGCTGACGCTAACGCCGTAGAAGGAGTTCAAGCCGAACGGGCTGATCTTGAAATCCTGCACTTCGTTGCGCATGGGTTGGAACACCGTCGAGTGAGCGATAGGTGTCATCGGAACAGCGTCTTTGAGGACGTGCTGCGCCTGCTTGTACAGTTCGGTGCGCTTGCCCTGATCGGTCGTGCGCTTGGCTTCTTTGACGATGCCGTCGAACTTCTTGTCGCACCACTTGGAGAAGTTGTTGCCTTCCAGCGAGTCGCAGCCGAACAGCACGTTGAGCCAGTTGTCCGGGTCACCGTTGTCGCCGCTCCAGCCAATCAGCATCGCGCCGTTTTCGCCGCCTTTGGAGCGCTTGATGTACTCGCCCCACTCGTAGGTCACGATCTTGGCCTTGATGCCGACCTTGGCCCAGTCGGACTGCAGCATTTCAGCCATCAGTTTGGCGTTCGGGTTGTACGGACGCTGCACCGGCATCGCCCACAGGTTGATCTCGGTGCCTTCCTTGACGCCCGCTTCCTTGAGCAGCTCTTTGGCTTTCTCAGGGTTGTACGGCGCATCCTTGATGGTGGTGTCGTAAGACCACTGGGTCGGCGGCATGGCGTTGACCGCCAGTTGACCTGCACCCTGGTAAACCGAGTCGATGATCTGTTGTTTGTTGACGGCCATGTCCAGTGCCTGACGCACTTTCAGTTGGGCCATCGGGTTCGGCTCGGTGCTGCCCTTGATCTTGTCCATCACGTTGTAGGCGATGTAACCCAGGTTGAAACCAGCCTGGTTAGGCACCTTCAACGTCTTGTCTTCCTGCAGCGCCTTCAGGTCGGCCGGACGCGGGAACAGAGTGATCTGGCACTCGCCCTTTTTCAGCTTCTGAATACGTACCGACGGGTCGGTGGTGATGGCGAAGATCAGGTTGTCGATCTTGACGTCTTCAGGCTTCCAGTAGTCCTTGTTCCCGGTGTAGCGGATGTTGGAGTCTTTCTGGTAGCTCTTGAACACGAACGGACCCGTGCCGACCGGCTTCTGGTTGATGTCGGCGGCTTTGCCTTCTTTCAGCAGTTGAGCGGCGTACTCGGCGGACTGCACCGAGGCGAAGCTCATGGCCATGTTCTGGATGAACGCGGCATCCACTTCTTTCAACGTGAACTTGACGGTGTGGTCGTCGACTTTATCGATCTTGGTGATGTTGGTGTCCATCCCCATGTCGGTGAAGTACGGGAATTCGGTCGGGTACGCCTTACGGAACGGATCATCCTTGTTAATCATGCGATTAAAGGTGAACAGCACGTCGTCGGCGTTGAACTCGCGAGTCGGTTTGAAATACGGGGTGGTGTGGAACTTGACGCCTTCACGCAGGTGGAAGGTGTAAGTCAGGCCATCAGCGGAGATGTCCCACTTGGTCGCCAGACCAGGAATAACGGCGGTGCCGCCGCGCTCGAACTGGGTCAGACGGTTGAACATGGTTTCTGCAGAGGCGTCGAAGTCGGTTCCGGTGGTGTACTGACCAGGATCAAAACCAGCCGGGCTCCCTTCGGAGCAAAACACCAGGTTAGTCGCCGCTTGGGCGAAAGGTGCGGCAGCTAACAAGCTGGCGCCGACTAAAAACGGAATGACCGCGTGTTTAAGCATGTTGGCCTCATGATTTGTTGTCATTTTTGGAATTAGAGGACGACCTCGTGAGCCGTGCCTGCGGATACTTATGCAGGGGCCATACCCAATGCAAGATCCTGAACGACCACAGGCCTTAAACAGTGGCACGAACGTACCTTAATGTCGCATATGTATAAATTCACGCGCATTTGATCGTTTGCGCAGGTTTTTTTCAGTGCAAATCGCGCACCGGTGAGGGGCAACCGGGGCGCGTGGCGCACCCGGTTGGAGCGTGGTGTTACTTATTTATACCCACACCATAGAAGGGCGTGAGGCCGAACGGGCTGATCTTGAAGTCGGTGACTTCCTTGCGCAGAGGCTGGAACACCGTGGAGTTGGCGATCGGCGTGATAGGTACTTGTTGCTTAAGGATTTGTTGTGCCTGTTGATACAGTTTGACCCGCTGCTGTTTGTCCGTGGACACCTTGGCTTGCTGGACGAGTTTGTCGTAAGCCGGGTCGCACCACTTGGCATAGTTGCTGCCCTTCACGGCCGCGCAGCTGTAGAGCACGCCGAGCCAGTTGTCGGGGTCGCCGTTGTCGCCGGTCCAGCCGTAAATCATCGCGTCGTGTTCGCCATTTTTGGCGCGTTTGATGTACTCGCCCCATTCATAGCTGACGATGTTGGCCTGGATACCGACCTTCTCCCAATCCTGCTGGATCATCTGTGCCGACATCCGCGCGTTGGGGTTGGAGGCACGCTGCACGGTCATGGCCCACAAATTAATGGTCGTACCGGGTGCAACCCCTGCTTCTTTCAGTAGCGCCCTGGCCTTTGTCGGATCGTGGGGCGCGTCCTTGATGTTCGGGTCATACGACCATTGCGCCGGTGGCAGTGCGTTTTGCGCCAGTTGCCCGGCGCTCTGGTAGACAGCTTTGATGATCGCCGGTTTGTCGATCGCCATGTCCAGGGCCTGACGCACCTTGAGCTGGTCCAGCGGCGGGTGCGTCACGTTGTAGGCCAGGAAGCCGAGGTTGAACCCGGCCTGTTTGAGCACGCGCAGGTTCGGGTCCTTCTCCATCACTTCGATGTCGGCCGGACGCGGGTAACCGCTGACCTGGCATTCGCCGGTCTTGAGTTTCTGCAAGCGCACGGCGGCGTCCGGAGTGATCGAGAACACCAGGTTGTCGATTTTCACGTCCTCGGCTTTCCAGTACGCCTTGTTGGCGACATAGCGGATCTGCGAGTCCTTCTGATAGCGCTTGAACACGAACGGGCCGGTGCCGACAGGTTTCTGGTTGATGTCGGCTGCCTTGCCTTCCTTTAACAGTTGCGCGCCGTACTCGGCCGATTGCACCGAAGCGAAACTCATCGCCAGGTTCTGGATGAAGGCGGCGTCAATGTTGTTCGGGCTGAAGCGCACGGTGTGCTCGTCGATTTTGTCGACGCTCTTGATCGTTTTGTTCAGGTCCATGTCGGTGAAGTAGGGTGATTCGGCGGGATAGGCTTTGCGGAAGGCGTTTTCCGGGTCGAGCAGGCGCTGGAAGGTGAACAGCACGTCGTCGGCGTTGAAATCCCGGGTTGGAGTGAAATAGTCGGTGGTGTGGAATTTCACGCCGTTGCGCAGGTGAAAGGTGTAGCTGAGGCCGTCAGTCGAGACATCCCAGCGTGTGGCCAGGCCGGGTTCGACTTCGGTGCCGCCGCGTTTGAATTGGGTGAGGCGGTTGAAGACGGTTTCGGCCGAGGCGTCGAAGTCAGTGCCGCTGGTGTATTGGCTGGGGTCGAAGCCGGCGGGGCTGGCTTCGGAGCAGTAGACCAGGGTGGTGGCGGCTTGGGCGAATGGGGCGGTGGTGGCGATGGCCAGGGCGAGCAGGAGTGGTTTGACGGTGGTTCTTTCCATGGAGTCCCCGAGGGTTTGGGCGGTGATGTTTTCCGCAGAGTAGCGTCGTAGACGGGGTGGGCGGAAATATCTGTTTTTGAGGTCGACCCCTCTATCTCGGTATATTCAGGCTGTTTGTCGGATGTGCACACATTCAATGTGTAGGTGCTGGCTTGCTGGCGATGGCGGCCTCATAGCCGGCCATTTTCTTTCAGGTGTACATATCCATTCCTGCGGTAACGGCCGCCTATGGTTTCGCCCTTACGGCGAGTCCCTTTTGTCAAACGCCACAAAAGGAACCAAAAAGTCTCGCCCCGAGCGTCCAGCCCCTCGCTAAGGCTCGGCGTTCCCTCGCTCCGGTCCTGCTCCGTGGGCCCGCCGCCATCGGCCATCCATGGCCGGGGGCGGCTAGCCCGGCATCCATGCCGGGCTGCCCACTGCGCAGAACCTCCACTCGGCCTTCCGAAGGGGCGGGCAGATCAAATTCAAAAGCGCAACGCGAGCTAACGCTCGGCCTCGTGGTTTGGCGGGTGTACGCCGATCCATTGTAGGAGCCGGCTCCTACAGGATCGTGTGAACCACTCCCTTCTGTCAGGCAGTCCCACCGCTGACTTTTGCCTGGCCACAAAAAAACGGCGATCACTCAAGTGATCGCCGTTTTTTTGTGCAGGTTATCGAATCACTGCATCAACACTTCAATCGACCCATCCGCCGTCATGCTGACCTGGCTGGTGCCGGCCTCGACTTCCGGGGTCACCGGCGCGGCATCCATGCTCGCCGCTTTCATCATCATCGGCCCGCGCATGTACGGTTGTGGGTAGCCGTTGCTGTTGAGGTTCAGGTTGACGATTTTGTAACCCTTGCCACCCAGCGCATCGGTGGCCAGTTGTGCGCGGGACTTGAAGGCGGTCACGGCGTCTTTCAGCAGCGCGTCTTCGCTGGCCTTGCGGGTTGGCGTGGCGATGGCGAAGTCCATGCCGCCCATTTTCAGGTCGGTCAGCAGTTCGCCAGTCAGTTTCGACAGTGCGGCGAAGTCCGAGCTCTCCAGGCGCAGTTCGGCGCGTTCACGCCAGGCGGTGATTTTCTGGCCCTTGGTGTCGTAGATCGGGTAGCTGTTGCGACTGCCCTGGCGCAGGGTGATGTCTTTGACTTGCTTGGCCTGGGCCAGTGCCTTGTTCATGGTGGTGCTGACGTCGGCGGCGAGTTTGGCCGGGTCGGTGTTTTGTTCTTCGGTGTAGAGGGTCACGATCATCAGGTCGCGGGCGACTTCCTGACTGACTTCGGCGCGCAGGGAAATCTGGTTGTAATGCAGCTCGTCGGCGGCCTGGGCCGGGAGGCTGGCGACGGTGCCAACGCTGAGGGCGAGAAGGGCGGCGCTGCGGCGGAAAGTGTGCATGAAAACTCCTTGGACGATGCGCAGGGGTTAGGTCCGAGCCTGCGTGAAACCATCAGACTCTAGCTCTAATGATCCGGTTCGCCCAGTTACAACTTCTATACAGATGGATTGACGGTAGCCGCTGCGCGGCCAATCGCGAGCAGGCTCGCTCCCACATTGGAATGCGTTCACCTGTGGGAGCCAGCCTGCTCACGAAGGCGGCCTTATAGACGCAGCTGGTTTTTCTGCCATGTGGCCGTTTGCCGCACTTTTGCCTGTCAGCCCCCGTGCTTGGTTATACTCCGTGCGATCCGCCTGGAGCGCTCATCAGGAGAGCTCATGCTCGCCCCCGTTCAAATCACTTCTGCAACCCGCCAGAATCTCTGGCGGCTGACGTTCATTCGCACCTTGGTGCTGGCCGCTCAGGCCGGTTCGGTGGGCCTGGCTTACTGGCTCGACTTGCTGCCGCTGCCCTGGTTTCAACTGGCCGCGACCCTCGGTTGCTCGATGTTGCTGTGCGCGTTCACGGCGATTCGCTTGCGCACCTCATGGCCCGTCACCGAACTCGAATACGCCGTGCAACTGGCCTGCGACCTGTTTATCCACAGCGCCTTGCTGTATTTCTCCGGCGGTTCGACCAACCCCTTTGTCTCTTATTACCTGGTGCCGCTGACCATCGCCGCCGTGACACTGCCGTGGCGTTATTCAGTGATTCTGTCGGGCATCGCGCTGACGATGTACACCTTGCTCCTGGCGGGTTTCTATCCGTTGCAAACCTTCCCGATTGCCCGGGAAAACCTGCAGGTCTACGGGATGTGGCTGAGCTTTGCCCTCGCGGCGGCGGTGATCACCTTCTTTGCCGCGCGCATGGCCGAAGAGCTGCGCCGGCAGGAAGAGCTGCGCGCTATCCGTCGCGAAGAAGGCCTGCGTGATCAGCAATTGCTGGCCGTCGCGACCGAGGCCGCCGGTGCCGCCCATGAACTGGGTACGCCGCTGGCGACCATGAGCGTGCTGCTCAAGGAAATGCGTCAGGACCACCACGACCCGATGTTGCAGGACGACCTCAGTGTGCTGCAGGATCAGGTCAAACTCTGCAAAGAAACCTTGCAGCAGCTGGTTCGGGCGGCCGAAGCCAATCGCCGCTTGGCGGTAGAAATGCAGGACGTCACCGACTGGCTCGACGAAGCGCTGAACCGCTGGCACCTGATGCGTCCGGAAGCCAGTTACCGCTTCCAGCGCCTGGGCCAGGGCACCGTGCCGCGCATGGCGCCGCCACCGGACCTGACCCAGGCGCTGCTGAATTTGCTCAACAACGCCGCCGATGCGTGCCCCGAAGGGCTGCAAGTGTCGCTGGACTGGAATGCCGAGGACTTGACCATCAGCATTCGCGACCACGGCGCCGGTGTGCCGCTGGCCATTGCCGAACAGATCGGTAAACCGTTTTTTACCACCAAGGGCAAAGGTTTCGGCCTGGGCCTGTTTTTGAGCAAGGCCAGCGTGACACGCGCCGGCGGCTCAGTGAAACTCTACAGTCATGAGGAAGGCGGCACGCTCACCGAGCTGCGCCTGCCCCGTGTCGCCCGAGGAGACGAACATGAGTGAAGAGATCCAAGTCGAAGGCGAAGAACTGCCGCATTTGCTGCTGGTAGATGACGACGCCACGTTCACCCGCGTGATGGCGCGTGCCATGGCCCGCCGCGGTTTTCGCGTCAGCACCGCCGGTTCCGCCGAAGAAGGCCTGACCATCGCCCAGGCCGATATCCCGCATTACGCCGCGCTGGACCTGAAAATGGACGGCGATTCGGGCCTGGTGTTGTTGCCTAAACTGCTCGAACTCGATCCGGACATGCGCGTGGTGATCCTCACCGGTTACTCGAGCATTGCCACCGCCGTCGAGGCGATCAAGCGCGGTGCCTGCAACTACCTGTGCAAACCGGCGGATGCCGACGACGTCCTCGCCGCGCTGCTCTCCGAGCACGCCGACCTCGACACCCTGGTGCCGGAAAACCCGATGTCGGTGGACCGCTTGCAGTGGGAACACATTCAGCGCGTGTTGACCGAACACGAAGGCAACATCTCCGCCACCGCCCGCGCCCTGGGCATGCACCGGCGCACGCTGCAGCGCAAACTGCAAAAGCGTCCCGTTCGTCGCTGAACCTGCGCTGAACGAATGCCGGCCGTGCCTCGCGACAAACCGAGCCGATCCTCTATGATCGGTTCGTGTGTGTTCTTTTCTTTATCGAGCCTTTTCCATGAATCAGAACGCTGAATATTCCGCGGTCAACGACGCGGTGCGCGGGCAGTTTTTTCGCAAAGTCTGGGCGATGATCACGCCTTACTGGCGCAGTGAAGAGAAGGTCAAAGCCTGGACGCTGCTGATCGCGGTGATTGCGTTGTCACTGATCAGCGTGGGCATCTCGGTGTGGTTCAACACCTGGTACAAGGATTTTTACAATGCGCTGCAGCAAAAAGACGAAGCGGCGTTCTGGCGGCTGATTCTTTATTTCTGCGGGATTGCGGCGGTGGCGATTGTCGGTGCCGTGTACCGGCTCTATCTGACGCAGATGCTGACCATTCGCTGGCGTGCCTGGCTCACCGAAAAGCATTTCGCCCGTTGGCTCGGCAACAAGAATTACTACCAGCTGGAACAGGGTGGATACACCGATAACCCGGACCAGCGGATTTCCGAAGACCTTAACAACTTCACCTCGAATACCCTGGAACTGGGCATTGGTTTGCTGCGCAACATTGTCAGCCTGGTGTCGTTCTCGATCATTCTGTGGGGTGTTTCGGGCAGCATTGAAGTGTTCGGTTTTACCATTCCCGGCTATATGTTCTGGTGTGTGCTGGTGTATGCCGTGATCGGCAGCTGGCTGACCCATTTGATCGGTCGGCGCTTGATCGGCCTCAACAACCGACAACAACGCTTCGAAGCTGACCTGCGTTTCTCCATGGTCCGGATTCGCGAGAATGCCGAAAGCATCGCGTTGTACAACGGCGAGCCCAATGAAAACCGTCGCTTGAGTGACCGCTTCGGGCTGGTCTGGCATAACTTCTGGGACATCATGAAGGTGTCCAAGCGTCTGACGTTCTTTACCGCAGGTTACCAACAGGCCGCCATCATCTTTCCGTTCATGGTCGCCGCGCCACGTTACTTCGCGGGCAAGATCGAACTGGGCGAGCTGATGCAAATCAGTTCGGCGTTCGGCAATGTGCAGGAGAGTTTCAGCTGGTTTATCAGTGCGTACCAGAACCTTGCGTCGTGGCGCGCCACTTGTGATCGTCTGCTGAGTTTCCGTCAGGCCATGACCGACAATGAAGAACGTGCGCCAGCCATTGACGTGCAGAATCAAGGTGATGCATTGAAGGTGCATAACCTGGACCTCGACCTCGCGGATGGTCGTCACCTGCTGACCAAAGCCGACATGACCGTGGAGGAGGGCGAGCGCGTAATGCTCAGCGGCCGTTCCGGCAGCGGCAAGTCCACGTTACTGCGGGCGATGGGGCATTTGTGGCCGGCGGGCCACGGCAGCATTCGTCTGCCGGCGGCGCGCTATCTGTTCCTGCCGCAAAAGCCTTATTTGCCGATTGGCACGCTGCGCGAGGCGTTGAGTTATCCACAGCCTGGCGAGACCTATCCGCACGAGCGTTACGTCCATGTGTTGGAAACCTGCCGTTTGCCGCACCTGGTTTCGCGTCTGGATGAAGCGAATCACTGGCAGCGCATGCTCTCACCGGGTGAGCAGCAACGTCTGGCCTTTGCCCGTGCGCTGCTTTATGCACCGCAATGGCTGTACATGGATGAGGCGACCTCGGCGATGGATGAAGAGGATGAGGCGTCCTTGTATCAGGCGCTGATCGATGAGATTCCGGGGCTGAGCATCCTCAGCGTCGGGCATCGCAGCAGCCTGAAACGCTTCCACCCGCGGCACGTGCGCATCGACAACGGTCATTTGGTGGACCAAGCCGTAACCGTATAACCACCACCTAACCTGTGGGAGCGGGCTTGCCCGCGATGGCCTCGACGCGGTTCACCCACTGAACCGCGTTATCGTTCATCGCGGGCAGCCACGCTCCTGCAGGGGGCGATGGTGATCGTACAACGGCGTTAAGCTATGATGCGGTTTAAGCCGAACTTTTCGAGACAGACGTTCACCATGGAAAACCCGATCGACGCACCACGCCTCCCTCGCAAGCGCCGCAGCCTCGCACAGGAACTGGTGACGGTGCTGTCCGAGCAGATTCGCGATGGTCACCTCAAGCGCGGCGACAAATTGCCCACCGAGTCGGCGATCATGGATGCCCATGGCGTCAGCCGCACGGTAGTGCGCGAGGCGATTTCCCGTTTGCAGGCAGCCGGGCAGGTGGAAACCCGTCACGGCATCGGCACCTTCGTGCTCGACACGCCGAGCCCGAGCGGTTTCCGTATCGATCCGGCCACCGTGGTGACGCTGCGTGATGTGCTGGCGATTCTGGAACTGCGCATCAGCCTCGAGGTGGAATCCGCCGGCCTCGCCGCACAACGCCGCAGCCCTGAACAGTTGGCGTTGATGCGCACCGCGCTGGACGCCTTGAATGAAAGCGCGGCACACGCCAGCGATGCCGTGGCCTCGGACTTTCAGTTCCACCTGCAAATCGCGCTGTCGACCGGCAACCGTTATTTCACCGACATCATGACCCACCTGGGCACCAGCATCATTCCGCGGACCCGCCTGAACTCGGCGCGCCTGGCCCATGATGACCAGCAACACTACATGAGCCGTCTGAGCCGTGAGCACGAAGAGATTTACGATGCGATTGCGCGCCAGGATTCCGATGCGGCGCGGGCGGCGATGCGTTTGCATCTGACGAATAGCCGGGAGCGGTTGCGTCATGCTCATGAAGAGGCAGAAGCGCAGCGCTGATTGCGGTTTTCAGATATCACGCCGGGTCCGTTTCGTAGTCGACGTACTCGACCGTGTTATCAATCAACACTTTGAATTTTTTGCGGGTGATTACCCAATCCTTTCCGGGAATCATTTCAAATTCGACGAAATCTCCGACGTTCACATGGAGGTCGAACTCCATGGGCATCTCCAGAGCGGCATAATTGGTTCTGGCCGGAAATGTAAATCGGTGTTTTATTTTCATGGACGTTCACCTGAGCAGTAATTGAGTAACCGATTTAGCGTCTTCCAGCGATTACTCAAAACTGTAAGAAATACCAGTTCCGATGAACGGCCATTCTCCAATCTTTAGCAATTGCGGTGTCTCGCCGAATGCCATCGCGAGCAGGCTCGCTCCCACAGGGGATCTACTGTGAACACACGATCAAATGTGGGAGCTAGCCTGCTGGCGATAGGGCCGTCAGCCTTGATGCTAAATTAACAGGCTGAGCGCAGGATCGAACGATCCACCCTCACCGCCAATCCAGCCACCCCAGCCTTGGCATCAAATGCCACATACCCATGTTCATCCACCACCGCCCGAGCAATCGGCACTCCCTTGGCCAACAACTCCAACGGCGCCCCCTTCAGCGATTGCCCCGAGGCCAGTTCCAGTTTCAATTTGATAGTCATCATCGATCTCCTTATCAGGCAACGTTGCCAGTGGGTTTGTAATCCTTGAGCAGCAAATAAGTGCTCCAGCCCCACCAGTCATCCACGGTGGCGGTGTCGTTCAGGTTGTTGACGTCCTTGCGTCGCAGCACCTTGTTGCCCTCGACCCGGAACAGTGGCGAGAAGTTGGTCGCCAGGTTCAGTACGGCTTGCAGATCAGGCAGCTTTTTCAAGGCGCCGAAATTGGCGGCCGACGGGGCGATTCCACTGAGATACGCAGCGAACACTTCATCCGCAGACACCTGAACCGCCTGATTCACCTGGGCGCGATTGGCGCTGTCGATCGCGTCGAAGTAGCGCTTGTCCCCATACGCACGCCATTGATCGCCATTGCCATTGCGCACGTTGAGGCCGAACTTGCTGTCTTCGTCGTGCATGAAACGCGTGATCAACGAACCCAGATCGCTCGGTGTAACCACCGCTGCCAATTGTTTGCGCGGCACTCGCAGGTGGCCGGCGGAAAACAGGTCGGTCAGGTAGTGATCGGCAAAAGCGTTCATCGCATAGGCCAGTTCCAGCTGCTTTTCATCGCCGCTGGCGTGGGCCCGCACCGCTTGTTGCACCGCGGCGGTGTGCCCGGCGATATAGGCCGGCAGCGCCCATTCGGCGAAGTGATCGGCATTGTTGGCGGCCAGTTTCAGATAACGTCCCAGCGGGAACAACGCCGAGACGAAACTGCCGCCGCCGGTGATCTTGTTCCACTCTTCCGACAACGTATCACCGAGGGCGTCATAAGCCTCGTGAGGTTGTTTACCGTCCTTGATCGCCTGCTTGATCGCGGCGATTTCCTTTTGCATGACACCGAGGATCAGCTTGGCCTCAGCGTTAGAAGCAGGCAGCACCGCCAGCGAGTTAAAGGCGTTGGAAAAGCGCTGGATTCGGTCGGCGACCGTCGCGCCTTCGCTGATCGGTTGATCGGGAATTCCATAGAAATCACCCCCCAACGCAACGACCTGGCCGTAGGTCAGTGCCAGCCCATTGGGCAAATGCAACTCCACCTGCGCAGCCGGGATAGCCGGTGCGTCCTTGACGAAACGCAGCAGTGTGCTGTCGCCGATGGCGGTGTGTTCACCACCCTCGAACCTCAGCTGTGGCTTGCCTTTCAGGGCATTTCCAGAGGCTGTGGACAGAGGTGTGGGAAGGGGAGTCGCAGAGCTGTGATGATCAGCAATCTGCAAGATGACATGTTGGTTTCCCCCGATGAGAGGAATGCCATGCTCGGTAAAAAGATCATCCAGGTCGGCAATGACCTGTTTTGGTTTTTCCTTCGGCTGTGCGTATAGACCTGACATTTCTATCTCCTTGATATGTCGTCGGTACGATCAAAAAATGACTGTATGCATATACAGTCATCTGGATCATAGGTGAGAAATTTCCTACGTCAAGAAAATACCTTTCCGACTCGAATTCTGCGGTTGGCGATGAAATGCAGTTGACGGTTATTATTTAAGTTGTACGATGACCTACAACTTCGGCGCAGGCTGAACGATTTCCTCACACACAAACGTGCTACCCAGGGTGTTCGAATAATGAATCCACAAGAACTGAAGTCCATCCTCTCTTCCGGTCTGTTGTCTTTCCCGGTTACCGATTTCAATGCTCAGGGCGACTTCAATCGCGCGGGCTACATCAAGCGTCTCGAATGGCTGGCCCCATACGGCGCCTCGGCTCTGTTCGCCGCAGGCGGCACCGGTGAGTTCTTCTCTCTGGCGGCCAGCGAATATTCGGAAATCATCAAGACGGCCGTCGACACCTGCGAAACCAGCGTGCCGATTCTGGCCGGTGTGGGCGGTTCGACCCGTCAAGCCATCGAATACGCACAGGAAGCCGAGCGTCTGGGCGCCAAAGGCCTGTTGCTGCTGCCGCACTACCTGACCGAAGCCAGCCAGGACGGCGTTGCCGCCCACGTTGAAGCCGTGTGCAAATCGGTGAAGATCGGCGTGGTGGTTTACAACCGCAACGTCTGCCGCCTGACCGCGCCGTTGCTGGAGCGTCTGGCCGAGCGCTGCCCGAACCTGATCGGCTACAAGGATGGCCTGGGCGATATCGAATTGATGGTGTCTATCCGTCGTCGCCTCGGCGATCGCTTCAGCTACCTGGGCGGTTTGCCGACCGCCGAAGTTTACGCAGCGGCCTACAAGGCACTGGGCGTACCGGTTTACTCCTCGGCGGTGTTCAACTTCATCCCGAAAACCGCGATGGATTTCTACCACGCCATCGCCCGTGAAGATCACGCCACCGTCGGCAAGATCATCGACGACTTCTTCCTGCCGTACCTGGACATCCGTAACCGCAAAGCCGGTTACGCGGTGAGCATCGTCAAGGCGGGTGCGAAAATTGCCGGCTATGACGCAGGTCCTGTGCGTGCGCCGCTGACCGATCTGCTGCCGGAAGAGTACGAAGCTCTGGCCGCGCTGATCGACAAGCAAGGTGCGCAGTAACACACCCGATTAAACAAGGCCGCTGAGCAATCAGCGGCCTTTTGCGTGAGGAGATTCCCAAGTGGCAGATGCAAAGCGTTTTGATAACTACATCAACGGTGAATGGGTGGCGGGCAGTGAATATTGCGCCAACGTCAACCCGTCCGAACTGACCGACACCATCGGTGAATACGCCAAGGCTGATCTGGCCCAGGTCCACGCCGCCATCGACGCTGCTCGCGCTGCGTTCCCGGCATGGTCCACTTCGGGCATTCAGGCACGTCACGACTCGCTGGATAAAGTCGGTACTGAAATCCTCGCTCGCCGCGAAGAGCTCGGCACTTTGCTCGCCCGTGAAGAAGGCAAGACCTTGCCTGAAGCCATCGGCGAAGTGACTCGCGCCGGTAACATCTTCAAGTTCTTCGCCGGTGAAACCCTGCGCCTGTCTGGTGACTACTTGCCGTCGGTACGTCCGGGCGTCAACGTCGAAGTGACCCGCGAAGCCTTGGGTGTGGTTGGCCTGATCACCCCGTGGAACTTCCCGATCGCCATCCCTGCGTGGAAAATCGCCCCGGCCCTGGCCTATGGCAACTGCGTCGTGCTGAAACCGGCGGATCTGGTGCCGGGTTGCGCCTGGGCGCTGGCCGAAATCATCTCCCGCGCAGGCTTCCCGGCGGGCGTGTTCAACCTGGTGATGGGCAGCGGTCGTGTAGTTGGCGATGCGCTGGTGCAGAGCCCGAAAGTCGATGGCATCAGCTTCACCGGTTCCGTCGGTGTCGGTCGTCAGATCGCGGTCAGCTGCGTCTCGCGCCAGGCCAAGGTTCAGCTGGAAATGGGCGGCAAGAACCCGCAGATCATTCTCGACGACGCCGACCTCAAGCAAGCGGTCGAGTTGTCGGTACAGAGCGCGTTCTACTCCACTGGCCAGCGTTGCACCGCTTCGAGCCGCTTCATCGTCACTGCCGGGATTCACGACAAATTCGTTGAAGCCATGGCCGAGCGCATGAAGTCGATCAAGGTCGGCCACGCGCTGAAAACCGGTACCGACATCGGTCCGGTGGTTTCGCAAGCTCAGCTTGAACAGGACATGAAGTACATCGACATCGGCCAGTCCGAAGGTGCGCGTCTGGTCAGCGGCGGTGGTTTGGTAACGTGCGACACCGAAGGCTACTACCTCGCGCCAACGCTGTTTGCCGACAGCGAAGCCGCGATGCGCATCAGCCGCGAAGAGATCTTCGGCCCGGTGGCCAACATCGTTCGCGTGGCGGATTACGACGCGGCACTGGCCATGGCCAACGACACCGAATTCGGTCTGTCGGCGGGCATCGCCACCACATCGCTGAAGTACGCCAACCACTTCAAACGCCACTCCCAGGCCGGGATGGTGATGGTCAACCTGCCGACGGCGGGCGTGGATTACCACGTTCCATTCGGTGGGCGCAAAGGTTCATCCTATGGATCGCGCGAGCAGGGTCGCTATGCGCAAGAGTTCTACACGGTCGTAAAAACCTCCTACATCGGTTCCTGATTCACCGCCGTACCTGTGGGAGCTGGCTTGCCAGCGATAGCATCACCGCGAAGTGACTGACACTGCGCGGTGCCTGCATCGCGGGCAAGCCCGGCTCCCACAGGAAGTCAGCGCCTACAAAACATCGTTATTACCCGCATAAAAATAATCAGTGGGAGTACATCTACATGCAATCGACCCAAAAGCCGACTCACGTCCGCTATTTGATCCTGCTCATGCTGTTTCTGGTGACCACGATCAATTACGCCGACCGGGCGACCATCGCCATCGCCGGCTCCAGCCTGCAAAAAGACCTCGGCATCGACGCGGTCACCCTCGGTTATATCTTCTCTGCATTCGGTTGGGCCTACGTGGCCGGGCAAATTCCCGGTGGCTGGCTGCTGGACCGTTTTGGTTCGAAAAAAATCTATGCGCTGAGCATCTTCACCTGGTCGCTGTTCACCGTGCTGCAGGGCTATGTCGGCGAGTTCGGCATGTCCACGGCAGTGGTTGCGCTGTTCATGCTGCGCTTCCTGGTGGGCCTGGCCGAAGCGCCATCCTTCCCCGGTAATGCACGCATCGTCGCGGCCTGGTTTCCGACCGCTGAACGTGGCACCGCTTCGGCGATCTTCAACTCGGCGCAATACTTTGCCACTGTATTGTTCGCGCCGCTGATGGGCTGGATCGTCTACAGCTTCGGCTGGCAGCACGTGTTCATCGTCATGGGCGTGATCGGCATCATCTTCTCGGGCATCTGGCTCAAGGTTATCCACAGCCCACGCCAGCACCCGATGATCAACGACGCCGAGTTCAAGCACATTGCCGACAACGGCGGCATGGTCGACATGGACCAGGACAAAGGCAAAGGCAAGAAGGTCGACGGTCCGAAGTGGGACTACATCCGCCAGTTGCTGACCAACCGCATGATGCTCGGCGTGTACCTCGGCCAATACTGCATCAACGGCATCACCTACTTCTTCCTGACCTGGTTCCCGGTGTACCTGGTGCAAGAACGCGGCATGACCATCCTCAAGGCCGGTTTCATTGCCTCGTTGCCGGCGATCTGCGGCTTCATTGGTGGTGTGCTCGGCGGGGTGATTTCCGACTACCTGCTGCGCAAAGGCCATTCCCTGACCTTTGCCCGCAAGGCGCCGATCATCGCCGGTTTGCTGGTCTCCAGCAGCATCGTGGCCTGCAACTATGTGGATGTTGAATGGATGGTCGTGGGCTTCATGGCCCTGGCATTCTTCGGCAAAGGCGTGGGTGCGCTGGGTTGGGCGGTGGTGTCCGACACCTCGCCGAAACAGATCGCCGGGCTCAGCGGTGGCCTGTTCAACACCTTCGGTAACATTGCGTCGATCACCACGCCGATTGTCATCGGCTACATCATCAGCTCCACCGGCTCGTTCAAATGGGCGCTGGTGTTTGTCGGTTGCAACGCACTGGTTGCAGTGTTCAGCTACCTGGTGATCGTCGGTCCGATCAAACGTGTGGTGCTCAAAGAGCCACCGGTCAACGGCCCTGAAACAAACAACAAATTGTCACAAGCGCATTCCTGAGGAGCGGCGTCATGCAGTTGATTGAACATTCCGACTCGCCGCGCTACATCCGCCTGCACGAGCGGGACAACGTCGTGATCGTGGTCAATGACCAAGGCGTCCCGGCAGGCACCGAGTTTCCCGATGGCCTGGTGACGGTGGACTTCGTGCCGCAGAGCCACAAAGTCACCCTTGAGGACATTCCCGAGGGCGGCCAGGTGATTCGTTACGGCCAGACCATTGGCTACGCGTTGCAGCCGATTCCGCGCGGCAGTTGGGTCAAGGAAGATCAACTGCGCATGCCCACCGCGCCACCGCTGGACAGCTTGCCGCTGTCCACCGAAGTGCCGGCCGCGCAGGCACCGCTGGAAGGTTTTACGTTCGAGGGTTATCGCAATGCCGACGGCACTGTCGGCACGCGCAACATTCTCGGGATCACCACGACGGTGCAGTGCGTTACTGGCGTTCTGGATCATGCGGTCAAACGCATCAAGGACGAGTTGCTGCCCAAGTATCCGAACGTCGATGACGTGGTCGCGCTGACTCACAGCTACGGCTGCGGCGTGGCGATCACCGCCACCGACGCGTACATCCCGATTCGCACCGTGCGCAATCTGGCGCGCAACCCGAACCTGGGCGGCGAAGCGCTGGTGATCAGTCTGGGCTGCGAGAAATTGCAGGCTGGGCAGGTGATGCACGAGAACGACAGCTCGGTGGATTTGAGCGAGCCGTGGTTGTATCGCTTGCAGGATTCGAGTCACGGTTTCACCGAGATGATCGAGCAGATCATGGCGCTGGCCGAGACCCGTTTGAAGAAGCTCGACCAACGTCGCCGGGAAACCGTGCCGGCGTCCGAGTTGATCCTTGGCATGCAGTGCGGCGGCAGCGATGCGTTCTCCGGCATCACCGCCAACCCGGCGCTGGGTTACGCCTCTGACCTGTTGCTGCGCGCTGGCGCGACCGTGATGTTTTCCGAAGTCACCGAAGTGCGCGACGCGATTTACCTGCTGACTTCCCGCGCCGAAACCGAGGAAGTGGCTCAGGAGCTGGTACGGGAAATGGACTGGTACGACCGATACCTGGCCAAGGGCGAAGCGGATCGCAGCGCCAATACCACGCCGGGTAACAAGAAGGGCGGGTTGTCGAACATTGTCGAGAAGTCCCTCGGGTCGATCGTCAAATCCGGCAGCAGCGCGATCAACGGCGTGCTGGGCCCTGGCGAACGTTTCAAGCGCAAGGGGCTGATTTTCTGCGCGACCCCGGCCAGTGATTTTGTCTGCGGGACGCTGCAGTTGGCGGCCGGGATGAACCTGCATGTGTTCACCACCGGTCGCGGTACGCCGTATGGTTTGGCGATGGCGCCGGTGGTGAAGGTATCGACCCGGACCGAACTGGCGCAGCGCTGGCCTGACCTGATCGACATCGATGCCGGGCGGATCGCGACCGGGCGCGCTTCGATCGAGGACCTTGGCTGGGAGTTGTTTCACTACTACCTGGATGTCGCCAGCGGCAAGAAGCAGACGTGGGCGGAGCAGCATAAGCTGCATAACGACATCACGTTGTTCAACCCGGCGCCGATCACCTGAGACCGCGTTATCGTTCATCGCCAGCAGGCTGGCTCCCACAGTGATCTTCGGTGTTCACACAGTTTGTGCAACAAAGAAGATCTCCTGTGGGAGCGAGACCGGCTTGCCGGCGATGGCGATCTACCAGACGCCAACGTCCTCGGTGGCTTATCATTAGCCAACTAACGACACCCTCAAGGTTCTCCCCGGCATGCTGGCAATTTTCCTCGAAACCCTGAACATCACCGCGCCGGTGTTTGCCATGCTGTTTCTGGGTGTGCTGCTCAAGCGCATCGACTGGATCAACGACAACTTCATCCACACCGCGTCGGCCCTGGTGTTCAACGTCACCATGCCGGCGTTGCTGTTTCTGGGCATCCTGCATGCCGACCTGCACGCCGCACTGCAACCGGCGCTGCTGATCTATTTCTCGATTGCGACGCTGGTGTGTTTCGCCATCGCCTGGGGCTGGGCGATCTGGAAGTGTCCGCGTGAAGACCGCGGGATTTACACCCAGGGCGCCTTTCGCGGCAACAATGGCGTCATTGGTCTCGCATTGGCGGCAAGCATGTACGGCGATTACGGGATTTCCCTCGGGGCGATTCTCGCGGCGCTGGTGATTCTGTTTTACAACACGCTTTCGACCATTGTGCTGGCGGTCTACAGCCCGGTGATCAAGTCCGACCCGTGGAGCATCTGCAAAAGCGTGATGATCAACCCATTGATCATCAGCGTGTTTGCGGCGGCGCCGTTTGCGTATTTCAAGATCGGTTTGCCGGGCTGGCTGGAGACGTCCGGCCAGTATTTGGCGCAAACCACGTTGCCGTTGGCGTTGATCTGCATCGGCGGCACGCTGTCGCTGGCGGCCATGCGCAAGAGCGGCAATATTGCGCTCAGCTCCAGCCTGGTAAAGATGATCGGCCTGCCGGTGCTGGCGACGCTGGGCGCTTGGCTATGGGGCTTTCGCGGGGCGGAGTTGGGGATTCTGTTCCTGTACTTCGGCAGCCCGACCGCCGCGGCCAGTTTTGTCATGGCGCGTCAGGCCAACGGTAATCATGAACTCGCGGCAGCGATCATTGTGATCACCACGTTGATGGCGGCGGTGACCACCAACATCGGGATCTTCCTGCTGCAGTGGGGCGGGTGGATCTAGCTTCACGATTTTCAGTGATCCTAAGGGCCTCATCGCGGGCAAGCCCGCTCCCACAGTGATCTTCAGTGTTCACACAATTAGTGCAGCAAAGAAGATCCCCTGTGGGAGCGGGCTTGCCCGCGATAGCGATTTCAATGTCACTGCAAAAGCCAGACTGTTACTCGGGCTTCTGATAGCTATCGATCACTTCCTGCGCCGCCCGAAACGCATCGATCGCCGCCGGCACGCCCGCATACACCGCGCAATGCAGCAGTGCCTCGCGAATCTCTTCCACCGTGCAGCCGTTGTTCAGCGCGCCGCGCACGTGACCTTTCAACTCTTGCGGGCACTTCAGCGCGGTCAGCGCGGCAAGGGTGATCAGGCTGCGGGTTTTCAGTGGCAACCCTGCGCGATTCCACACACTGCCCCAGGCGTGTTCGTTGACGAAATCCTGCAGCGGCTGGGTGAACTCGGTGGCATTGCCCAAGGCGCGATCGACGAAAGCGTCGCCCATCACTTGGCGGCGGACTTCAACGCCGGGTTTTTTATGGTCGGTCATGGCAATTCCTTCTTGTGGTGTTGGCGACGCCAGGCGCGTAGCGACGTGAACAGCAAGAACGCCACAAGCGTCGGCAGGACGAAAAACAGCATCAGGTGTTCAAGCTTGCCGGCCAGCGGCATGCCGGTGGTGAATGACACCACGTGCAGACCGTAAGCCAGGTACAAGCCCAAAAACAGCAGACCTTCGGCGCGGGTCACCCGGTAGCCGGAATAGAACACCGGCAGGCACAGCGCCGCGACGCCGAGCATCACCGGCAAATCGAAATCCAGCGCGTTGGGCGAGACCGACAACGGCGATGGCGCGATCAGAGCAGTGACGCCCAGTACGCCCAACAGGTTGAACAGGTTGCTGCCGATCACGTTGCCGACGGCGATGTCGCGCTGACCCCGCAATGCCGCAATTAATGAGGTCGCCAGTTCCGGCAACGAAGTGCTGACGGCGACGATGGTCAGGCCGATGATCCGCTCCGACAGCCCCAGGTCCGTAGCGACCGACACCGCCGCGCCCAACAGCAAATGCCCGGCGTAGATCAGCATCGCCAGGCCGGCGACGATCATCAGCAGACTGCTGACCCACGGCACTTGGGGGCCTTCGTGGAGTGGCGATTGCGGGCGGACCGAGTGCCGCGACTGGCGCAGCAACAAGCCCAGATACAGCACCAGCGCCGCCAACAGCATCACGCCGTCGGCCCGGGTCAGTTCTTCATTCCACGCCAGAACGAACACCAGCAGGCTGGCGCCGATCATCAGCGGAATGTCCAGGCGCACCAGTTGCCGCGAGACCCGCAGCGGGATGATCAGCGCCGAGAGCCCGAGGGTGACGAGAATGTTGAAGATGCTGCTGCCGATCACGCTGCCGACGGCGATGTCGGCGTTCTGCGCCAGCGTGGCTTGCAGGCTGACGGCCATTTGCGGGGCGCTGCTGCCGAGGGCGACGATGGTCAGGCCGATGATCAGCGGTCGGACATGCAGGCGCGCGGCCAGGCGCACGGCGGCGCGCACCATCAGCTCGGCACCGGCGATCAGTAGAACCAGGCCGCTGAGCAGTTCAATCATGCTGAGCAGGGGGATGTCGGCAAGTCCGAAAATGGTCGGGGCTCCGTCAGTCAGTCGAGGGCTTGCACGCGAACCCGTGCGGTGCCGCTTTTAAGCATGCCCAGTTGCTCGGCGGCTTCATGAGACAAGTCGATCAGACGTCCGCGAGTATGCGGCCCGCGATCATTGATGCGGACGACGCAGGACTTGTCGTTTTTCAGATTAGTGACCTTCACCCGTGTACCAAAAGGTAGTTGGCGGTGGGCGGCGGTCAGGGAATTCTTGTCGAAACGCTCACCACTGGCGGTGCGTTTGCCTTGGTGTCTGGCGCCGTAATAGGACGCCACGCCTGTCTGGTCGTAGCCGTGTGGATCGACGACATCGGTGCTGGCGCAACCGGCGAGCAGAGAGAGCAGGGCGCAGGCACCCAATAGACGCTTCATTCAAGGTCTCCCGAAAACAAATGTGGGAGCCATCCTGCTGGCGATCGCGGAGTATCAGACACGGGTATGTTGAATGTCAGACCGCAATCGCCAGCAGGCTGGCTCCCACAAGGGGTGGAGCCAGATTTGACGGCTGGCTCCATTCTCATCAGCCTTCGAGCTTGCTTTTCAGCAGTTCGTTGACTTGTTGCGGGTTGGCCTTGCCTTTGGAGGCTTTCATGGCCTGACCGACGAAGAAGCCGAACATCTTGCCGCGTTTGGCTTCGTCTGCCGCGCGGTATTGCTCGACCTGCTCGGCGTTGGCCGCAAGCATTTCGTCCAGCACCGCCGAGATCGCGCCGCTGTCGGTCACTTGCTTCAGACCGCGCTTGTCGATGATCTCGTCTGCGCTGCCTTCACCGTTGGCCATCGCTTCAAACACCACTTTGGCGATCTTGCCGGAGATGGTGTTGTCCTTGATGCGCAACAGCATGCCGCCCAGCTGCTCGGCCGAAACCGGCGATTGATCGATGTCCAGGCCTTGTTTGTTCAACAGGCTGCCCAGTTCAACCATGACCCAGTTGGCCGCCAGTTTGGCGTCGCCGCCGATGCTCGCGACTTTCTCGAAGTAATCGGCTTGCTCGCGGCTGGTGGCCAGGACGCTGGCGTCGTAGACCGACAGACCGAACTGCTCCTGGAAGCGCTCGCGTTTCTGCGGTGGCAATTCCGGCAGCGTGGCGCGCACGTCGTCGAGGAACGAGTTCTCGATGACCACCGGCAGCAGGTCCGGATCGGGGAAGTAACGGTAGTCGTTGGCTTCCTCTTTGCTGCGCATCGGACGGGTTTCGTCCTTGTTCGGATCGTACAGGCGGGTCTGCTGGATCACCTTGCCGCCGTCTTCGATCAGCTCGATCTGACGCTGCACTTCGGTGTTGATCGCCTTCTCGATGAAGCGGAACGAGTTGACGTTCTTGATCTCGCAGCGCGTGCCGAACTCAGCCTGACCTTTCGGGCGGATCGACACGTTGCAGTCGCAGCGCAGCGAACCTTCGGCCATGTTGCCGTCGCAGATGCCCAGATAGCGCACCAGCGCGTGGACGGCCTTGACGTAAGCCACGGCTTCCTTGGCGCTGCGCATGTCCGGCTCGGAAACGATTTCCAGCAGCGGCGTGCCGGCGCGGTTCAGGTCGATGCCGGTGGCGCCGTTGAATTCTTCGTGCAGGCTTTTACCGGCATCTTCTTCCAGGTGCGCGCGGGTGATGCCGACACGTTTGACCGTGCCGTCTTCCAGCGCGATGTCCAGGTGGCCCTTGCCGACGATCGGCAATTCCATCTGGCTGATCTGGTAGCCCTTGGGCAGGTCCGGGTAGAAATAGTTTTTACGGGCGAACACGTTGTGCTGGCCGATCTCGGCATCGATAGCGAGGCCGAACATCACTGCCATGCGCACCGCTTCCTGGTTCAGCACCGGCAGTACGCCAGGCATGCCGAGGTCAACCAGGCTGGCCTGGGTGTTCGGCTCGGAACCGAATGTGGTGGAACTACCGGAAAAGATTTTCGACCGGGTGGTGAGCTGGGTATGAATCTCCAGCCCGATCACGACTTCCCATTGCATGTGTTTCTCCTCAGAAGCCGGTTGGGGTGCGGGTGTGCCAGTCAGTGTTCAACTGGTACTGGTGCGCAACGTTGAGCAAGCGGCCTTCCTGGAAATACGGGGCGAGCAATTGCACGCCGACCGGCAGACCATCGACGAAACCGGCAGGCATGGACAGGCCCGGCAGACCGGCGAGGTTGGCGGTGATGGTGTAGACGTCTTCCAGGTACGCAGCGACCGGGTCGCTGTTCTTGGCGCCGAGCTTCCAGGCCGGGTTCGGCGTGGTTGGGCCGAGGATGATGTCGACCTCGTTGAAGGCGGCCATGAAGTCGTTCTTGATCAAGCGACGAATCTTCTGCGCCTTCAGGTAATAGGCGTCGTAGTAACCGGCGGACAGCGCGTAGGCGCCGACCATGATCCGGCGCTGCACTTCCGCACCGAAACCTTCGCCACGGGAACGCTTGTACAGGTCTTCGAGGTTTTTCGGGTCTTCACAGCGATGGCCGAAACGCACGCCGTCGAAACGCGACAGGTTGGAAGAGGCTTCTGCCGGGGCGATCACGTAGTACGCAGGAATCGCGTGCTGCATGTTCGGCAGGCTGATTTCCTTGATCACGGCGCCGAGCTTTTTCAGCTCTTCGACACTGGCCATGACCAGGTCGGCGATACGCGGGTCCAGGCCTGCGCTGAAGTATTCCTTCGGCACGCCGATGCGCAGACCTTGTAGCGAGCCGTTGAGGCTGGCGCTGTAATCCGGCACGGGTTCGTCGATGCTGGTGGAATCCTGCGGATCGAAACCGGCCATGCCTTGCAGCAGGATCGCGCAGTCTTCGGCCGTGCGGGCCAACGGGCCGCCCTGATCGAGGCTGGAGGCGTAGGCGATCATGCCCCAGCGCGAAACGCGACCGTACGTCGGTTTCAGGCCGGTGAGGTTGGTCAGTGCAGCGGGCTGACGGATCGAGCCGCCGGTGTCGGTGCCGGTAGCCGCCGGCAACAGGCGCGCCGCGACCGCCGCAGCGGAACCGCCGGACGAACCACCCGGAACGTATTCCAGGTTCCACGGGTTTTTCACCGGGCCGTAGTAGCTCGACTCGTTGGCCGACCCCATGGCGAATTCGTCCATGTTGGTCTTGCCCAGGGTCACCGCGCCGGCAGCTGCCAGTTTGGCAACCACGGTGGCGTCGTACGGTGCTTTAAAGTTGTCGAGCATCTTCGAGCCGCAGCTGGTGCGGATGCCTTGGGTGCAGAACAAGTCTTTGTGGGCGATCGGCGCGCCGAGCAGGGCGCCGCTCTCACCGTTGGCCCGGCGTGCGTCAGCGGCTTTCGCCTGCTGGAGCGCCAGGTCTTCGGTGAGGCTGATGAAGCTGTTGAGCTGAGGATCGAGCTGGGCGATGCGCGCCAGCAGGACTTTGGTCAGCTCTTCGGAAGAAAACTTTTTATCGGCGAGACCGCGGGCGATCTCGGCCAGAGTCAATTGATGCATTGCAGGCTCTTTCCCTTTAGTCGATGACTTTCGGAACCAGGTACAGGCCGTTTTCGACCGCTGGTGCGATGGACTGATACGCCTCGCGATGATTGGTCTCGGTCACGACGTCTGCACGCAGGCGCTGGCTGGCTTCCAGTGGGTGGGCCAGCGGCTCGATACCGTCGGTATTGACCGCCTGCATTTCGTCGACCAGCCCCAGAATGCTGTTCAGGGCCGAAGTAATATGTGGAAGATCGGCATCATCGAGGCCAAGGCAGGCCAGATGAGCGATTTTTTCCACGTCGGAGCGTTCAAGCGCCATTGCGATTCTCCAGTGGAAAACAGAACGGACGGCGTCCGTGTGTTAGATTGTCGGAACACTACCGCATTTCTACGGTCATAAGGCCGCGATTGTGGGGGTTGGTGCACAGAAAAGCGGCCAATTTAACATATTGGCGCCTTGCCCAAAATCCCTGTCGTTGTTAGAGTTTGCCGCACTTTTTTACCCACGCGTTGCCTAGGGTCCCTTTCCCATGTTCAAGAAACTGCGTGGCATGTTTTCCAGCGATCTTTCCATTGACCTGGGCACTGCCAACACCCTTATTTACGTGCGCGAGCGCGGAATCGTCCTGAATGAGCCATCGGTTGTGGCTATTCGGACACACGGTAACCAGAAAAGTGTCGTTGCTGTCGGCACCGAGGCCAAGCGCATGCTCGGCCGTACGCCGGGCAACATCGCGGCCATTCGTCCGATGAAGGACGGCGTGATTGCCGACTTCAGCGTCTGCGAAAAGATGCTGCAATACTTTATCAACAAGGTTCACGAAAACAGCTTCCTGCAGCCTAGCCCTCGTGTGCTGATCTGCGTTCCATGCAAATCCACTCAGGTTGAGCGTCGTGCCATCCGTGAATCGGCCCTTGGTGCCGGTGCGCGTGAAGTGTTTCTGATCGAAGAGCCGATGGCAGCTGCGATCGGTGCCGGCCTGCCGGTTGAAGAAGCACGCGGTTCGATGGTGGTCGATATCGGTGGCGGTACCACTGAAATCGCGCTGATCTCCCTGAACGGTGTGGTTTACGCCGAATCCGTACGGGTGGGTGGCGACCGCTTCGATGAAGCGATCATCACCTACGTACGTCGCAACTACGGCAGCCTGATCGGCGAATCCACCGCCGAGCGCATCAAGCAGGAAATCGGTACAGCCTACCCGGGCGGCGAAGTTCGCGAAGTCGACGTTCGTGGCCGTAACCTGGCTGAAGGCGTTCCACGCGCATTCACCCTGAACTCCAATGAAGTGCTGGAAGCTCTGCAAGAGTCGCTGGCCACTATCGTTCAGGCCGTGAAAAGTGCACTGGAGCAATCGCCGCCGGAGCTGGCTTCCGATATCGCCGAGCGTGGCCTGGTACTGACCGGTGGTGGCGCCTTGCTGCGTGACCTCGACAAGTTGCTGGCCCAGGAAACCGGTCTGCCGGTGATCGTTGCCGAAGACCCGCTGACCTGCGTTGCTCGCGGCGGTGGCCGTGCATTGGAAATGATGGATAAACACACCATGGATCTGCTGTCCAGCGAGTAAGTCGCCGGATCGCTTCTATGCTGTTGAGCGCGCAGGCGGCACTTTGCAGTGCTGCCTGTTTGCGTTTACCTTCTGTCAGTCTGTATCCAGGCCGGTCTGCCGTATGAATAAACAAAACATTTGCCTGGGAGGAGCGGCTTATTAAACCGCTTTTCACCAAAGGGCCTTCACTGGGCGTGCGCTTGTTGGTGCTGGTCGTGCTATCGGTCGCGCTGATGGTGGTCGATGCCCGCTTCACACTGCTCAAGCCAGTGCGTAGCCAGATGTCGCTAGTGTTGATGCAGTCTTACTGGATCACCGACCTGCCGCAGCGGCTATGGCAAGGTGTGGCCAGCCAGTTTGGCAGCCGTACCGAGCTGGTCGCCGAAAACGAAAAACTCAAGACCGAAAACCTGCTGCTGCAGGGGCGCATGCAAAAGCTTGCCGCCCTCACCGAGCAGAACGTTCGGCTGCGCGAGTTGCTTAATTCCTCCGCACTGGTCAACGAGAAGGTCGAAGTGGCCGAGTTGATCGGCATGGACCCTAATCCCTTCACCCATCGCATCATCATCAATAAAGGTGAGCGTGACGGTGTGGTGCTCGGTCAGCCGGTGCTCGATGCCCGCGGCCTGATGGGCCAGGTGGTCGAGTTGATGCCGTACACCTCCCGTGTGCTGTTGCTCACCGACACCACCCACAGCATCCCGGTGCAGGTGAACCGTAACGGTCTGCGAGCCATTGCCAGCGGCACCGGCAATCCGGAACGCCTGGAACTGCGTCACGTGGCCGACACGGCGGATATCAAGGAAGGCGATCTGCTGGTCAGCTCCGGTCTCGGCCAGCGATTCCCGGCGGGTTACCCGGTGGCGACGGTCAAGGAAGTGATTCACGATTCCGGCCAGCCGTTCGCCATTGTCCGCGCCGTACCGACCGCTGCATTGAACCGTAGCCGATACCTGTTGCTGGTGTTCAGCGACACCCGTACGCCGGAAGAGCGCGCAAACGACGCCGCCCAAGCCCAGGAAAGCCTCGATGCGCAAGGCGGTGGGCCAATCATTCCTGCCACCGTGCCGAAACCTGCTGCCGTGATTGCACCTGCCGTTGCAGCCCCTGCCGCTCCAGCGACTGCACCTGCCGCTACGACCCCGGCCAAACCTGCTGCCGCACACCCTGCCGCCGCCAAGCCGCCCGCGACTGCACCTGCCGCCAAACCACCGGCGACGCAGCCCGCTGTCGTGAAGCCTGCTACCAAACCGCCTGTCTCTGCACCGGCTACCACTGGGGGAAGAGAATAATGGCCGGTGCTACCGCCTCCCGAAACGACTGGATGGTCTGGCTGACATTCGCCATCGGCATGTTGCTCAGCGTTTCGCCGCTGCCGCAGTTCATGGAAATCCTCCGTCCGCTCTGGCTCGCCTTGCTGCTCGCGTTCTGGGCGTTGGCATTGCCGCAGAAAGTCGGGATGGTCACTGCGTGGTGCCTGGGCCTGGCTGAAGATGTGCTCTACGGCACGTTGCTGGGCCAGAACGCGCTGATCCTGACGCTAATCACCTTCCTGGTGCTGTCGCTGCAACAGCGGCTGCGGATGTTCCCGATGTGGCAACAGAGCCTGGTGATCCTGGTGATCTTCGGCCTCGCACAGCTTGTTCAACTCTGGCTCAGCGCCTTGACCGGCAACCGTCAGCCCACGTTGGCGCTGGTCTTGCCGGCACTGGTCAGCGCGCTGCTCTGGCCGTGGATCAGCTTCGGTTTGCGTGGTCTGCGTCGACGCTACAAAATCAATTAAATCGGTCAGGCATTTGCCCATAACCTCGACAGGGAGATGTCTTGATGAAACCGCTTTATCTCGCCTCCGGCTCTCCGCGTCGGCGTGAACTGCTCACGCAGATCGGCGTGCCGTTCTCCGCCATCAGCGCGGACATCGACGAAACCCCTTTGAATCATGAATCGCCGTCGGCCTATGTCGAGCGCCTCGCGCGCGGCAAGGCTGAAGCCGGACGCGGCACGGTCGTGTCCGACGCAGCATTCTGCGTGCTGGGCGCCGATACCGCCGTGGTGCTCAACGGGAAAATTCTTGGCAAACCGGTGGACGAAGCCGACGCGTGCGCCATGCTTATGATGTTGGCAGGGCAAGAGCATGAAGTGCTGACCGCCATTGCCGTGCTTGACGGTGAGCGTTGCGAATCGCGTGTTGTACGCAGCCTGGTGCGTTTTCGCCCCATCGGCCGCGATGAAGCGGCGGCCTACTGGGCCAGCGGTGAACCGCAGGACAAGGCCGGCGGCTATGGCATTCAAGGACTGGGCGCGGTGTTTGTCGCCGGTCTCGATGGCAGCTACTCGGCGGTGGTCGGACTGCCGCTGTGCGAAACCGCTGAGCTGCTTGGCCATTTCGGCATACCCTGTTGGCAAACCCTTAACGCGCGCTGAGCGTCGTACTGACAAGATGCGGCCATTATCGTGAACATGCCTGAACGAGACCCTGCCATGAGTGAAGAGATCCTGATCAACATCACGCCGATGGAATCGCGCGTGGCGGTGGTTGAAAACGGTGTCCTGCAAGAGGTCCACGTCGAGCGTACGCAAAAGCGCGGGATCGTCGGAAACATCTATAAAGGCAAAGTCGTGCGGGTGTTGCCCGGCATGCAGGCGGCGTTCGTCGACATCGGTCTGGACCGCGCCGCGTTCATTCATGCCTCGGAAATTTCCCTGCGCGAAGGCCCGGCGGTCGAAAGCATCAGCGCGCTGGTCCATGAAGGCCAAAGCCTGGTAGTGCAAGTCACCAAGGACCCGATCGGTTCCAAAGGTGCGCGCCTGACCACACAACTTTCAATTCCTTCGCGTTACCTGGTGTACATGCCGCGTACTGCGCATGTCGGCATTTCGCTGAAGATCGAAGACGAAGCCGAGCGCGAGCGTCTCAAGCAAGTGGTTACCGATTGCGTGGCCAAAGAAGGCATCAAGGAAGCGGGTGGTTTTATCCTGCGTACCGCCGCCGAAGGCGCCGGGGCCGATGAAATCCTCATGGACATCCGTTACCTGCGCCGGCTCTGGGATCAGATCAACGAGCAGATCAAAACCATCGGCGCGCCGAGTGTCATCTACGAAGACCTCGGCCTGGCACTGCGCACCTTGCGCGACCTGGTCAGCCCGAAAATCGAGAAGATCCGCATCGACTCCCGGGAAACCTTCCAGAAAACCACGCAGTTCGTTGCCGAACTGATGCCGGAAATCGCGGATCGCCTGGAGCATTATCCGGGCGAGCGGCCGATCTTCGACCTGTACGGCGTCGAAGACGAAATCCAGAAAGCCCTTGAGCGCAAAGTGCCGCTGAAGTCTGGCGGTTACCTGGTGGTGGACCCGGCGGAAGCCATGAGCACCATCGATGTCAATACCGGGGCGTTCGTCGGTCATCGCAATCTCGAAGAAACCATCTTCAAGACCAACCTCGAAGCCGCGACCGCCATCGCTCGCCAGCTGCGCCTGCGCAACCTGGGCGGGATCATCATCATCGACTTCATCGACATGGAAGACGAAGAGCACCAGCGCCAGGTGCTGCGCACCCTGGAGAAACAACTGGAGCGCGACCACGCCAAGACCAACATCATCGGCATCACCGAGTTGGGCCTGGTGCAGATGACCCGCAAGCGCACCCGCGAAAGTCTCGAACAGGTGCTGTGCGAACCGTGCAGCAGTTGCCAGGGGCGCGGCAAGCTCAAGACGCCGGAAACGGTCTGCTACGAAATTTTCCGCGAAATCCTCCGTGAGGCTCGCGCCTATCAAGCGGAAGGCTATCGTGTATTGGCGAACCAGAAAGTCGTCGACCGTTTGCTCGATGAAGAATCGGGCAACGTCGCCGAACTCGA
Organism: Pseudomonas sp. 300; assembly: GCF_055803035.1. NCBI lineage: Bacteria > Pseudomonadati > Pseudomonadota > Gammaproteobacteria > Pseudomonadales > Pseudomonadaceae > Pseudomonas > Pseudomonas sp. 300. The sequence continues at coordinate 930,128 of NZ_JAVLRV010000001.1, forward strand.
AGGTTTTATCGGACGCACCATTCGGTTCCAGGTGGAAACCATGTATTCCCAGGAACAATACGACGTGGTGCTGCTCTGAATCGCTGTATTTGCACCCGACTAGAACAGCTGGCCTCAGCTTTTTGCAGTACTTTTGCCATGGGAGCCAACTGACATGGACCGTCTGACACGCATTTTGGCCGCACTGACCCGCTGGGGTCTGGGCCTGTGCGCGTTGGCTTTGGTGCTGATGGCACTTTACGTCAGTCTCGGTCGCGAGCTGACACCGCTGGTGGCCGAGTACCGGGCCGAAGTCGAAACCAAAGCCGGCGCTGCCTTGGGCATGCCGCTGCACATCGGTGAGCTGGAAGGTAACTGGAGCGGCTTCGCGCCGATTATGCTGGCTCACGACGTGATGGTCGGCGAGGGCGCCAATGCCCTGCGCCTGGATCAGGTGCGCGCGGTACCGGACCTCTGGGCCAGCCTGCTGGCCCGCGAAGTGCGCATCGCTCATCTGGAACTCAACGGTCTGAAGATCAGCCTCAAGGAAGGCGAGGACGGTCGTTGGGCGCTGGAAGGCTTGCCGGTGCAGCAGGATCAGCCGCTGGATCCGGAACAACTGCTCAATCGCATGCAGATGGTCCAGCAGTTGTCGGTGCTCGACAGCCAGGTGACCTTGCAGCCACTGGATCACCCGCCGCTGACCTTGACGTACGTTGGCCTGAATCTGAAAACCGGCGTTTCCCGGCAGCGCCTCGATGCGCGGCTGACCCTGCCCGACGGGCAGCCGGTCGCTATGAGTGTGCGCACCCGCATTCGCGCCAGCCAGTGGCAGGACGGCGCAGCGGATGCGTACCTGAGCCTGCCGCAAAGCGACTGGTCGAAATGGCTGCCCGAACGCGTGACCCGGCAGTGGAACTTCTCCGAGTTCAAGGCCGGCGGCGAACTCTGGGTCAACTGGGATAAAGGCGCTCTGCAAAGCGGCGCGATCCGTTTGAACGCGCCTCAGCTCAAGGGCGCTTACGCCGAGCGCAAGCCGATCCAGATCAACAATCTGGCGCTGAACGGCTTCTTCCAGCGCGGCACCGAAGGCATCCTGGTGACCCTGGACTCCCTGGCGATGAACTTTGGCGAAACGCGCTGGGAATCGCACCTGCAACTCAAACAGAGCCTGGCGACTGACAAGGCCGAAGAACTCTGGCATCTGCAAGCCGACCGTCTCGACCTCACCCCGCTGACCCCGCTCCTGAATGCCCTGGGGCCATTGCCCGAAGGTGTTGCCACCGCCGTCGAGCGGCTCAAGGTGACCGGTGGTTTACGCAACGTGCTGATGGACTTCCGGCCCAACGCCACCGACGACAGTAAGATCAGCTTCGCCGCCAACCTCGATCGGGTGGGTTTTGACGCCTATCACGGCGCGCCGGCGGCGAGAAATGTCAGTGGCAGCATCAGTGGTGACCTCGGCCATGGCGAGTTGCGCATGGACAGCAAGGATTTTTCCCTGCATCTGGACCCTATTTTCGCCAAGCCATGGCAATACATTCAGGCCAACGCCCGGCTGACCTGGAAGCTCGACAAAGAAGGTTTCACGCTGATCGCGCCGTACCTGAAGGTGCTGGGCGAGGAGGGCAAGATTGCCGGCGATTTCCTGATCCGTCTGCACTTCGATCACACCCAGGAAGATTACATGGACCTGCGGGTCGGTCTGGTGGAGGGCGATGGCAAATACACCGCCAAGTACCTGCCGCAAGTGCTCAGCCCGGCGCTGGATGAATGGTTGCGTACAGCGATTCTCAAGGGAGCGGTGGACGAGGGCTTCTTCCAGTATCAGGGCTCGCTGAATCATGGCGCCGCCGACACCGCCCGCAGCATCAGCCTGTTCTTCAAGGTGCACGATGCCGAGCTGGCGTTCCAGCCAGGCTGGCCGTCTGTGAGCAAGGTCTCGGGCGACGTGTTCATCGAAGACAGCGGTGTGCGGATTCTGGCCAGCCAAGGCCAGTTGCTCAACACGCAGGTCAGCGACATCTACGTCAATATTCCCCACGTGCCTGCCGGGCAAACCACCCATCTGTTCCTCGACGGCGCGTTCGCCGGCGGGTTGGGCGATGGCGTGAAAATTCTGCAGGAAGCGCCGATCGGCACCGCAGCGACCTTCGCTGGATGGGAAGGCGAGGGCGATCTGCAAGGCAAATTGAAACTGGATATTCCACTGGTCAAAGGCGAGCAACCGAAAATTCTCGTCGACTTCAAGACGGCCAAGGCACGTTTGAAGTTGGCCGAGCCACCGCTGGAGCTGACTCAGCTCAAGGGCGATTTCCGGTTCGACAGCGACAAAGGTTTGAGCGGCCAGAACATCACGGCGCGAGCGTTTGACAAACCGGTCAGCGCCCAGATTTTCGCCGACGGCAGGCCGGGCAACATCAAGACACGCGTCACCGCTTCAGGCCAGGTCGAGGTCAAGAAGCTGACCGATTGGCTGAGCGTCACGCAGCCGTTGCCGGTGTCCGGCCTGATCCCGTATCAACTGCAACTGAACCTGGACGGCGCAGACAGCCAGTTGATGGTCAATTCCAGCCTCAAAGGCGTGGCCGTGGACTTGCCGGCGCCGTTCGGCATGACGGCCGACGTCGGGCGCGACACGACGTTCCGCATGACCCTGCAGGGGCAGGAGCGGCGTTACTGGGTCAAATACGGCGAGTTGGCGAGCTTCACGTTTGCAGCACCGCCGGGCAATTTTGCCGACGGTCGCGGCGAACTGTTCCTCGGCGGCGGCGAAGCCGTGTTACCCGGCGCCAAAGGTCTGCGGGTGCGCGGGGTGCTGTCGGAACTGGATGTCGGCCCGTGGAAGGATCTGGTCGACAAGTATGCCGGCCAGGATCCGGGCGGCAGCGCCAAGCAGTTGCTCAGCAGCGCGGATTTCAAGGTTGGCAAGCTCAGCGGCATCGGTACCACGCTGGATCAGGCCTCGGTGCAGTTGAACCGCAAGCCGACCGCGTGGGCCTTGCAGCTCGACAGCCAGCAGGTCAAGGGCACCGCCGTTATCCCCGATGCGAAAGCCGCTCCGATTGCGATCAATCTGCAATACGTGCGTTTGCCGGCGCCGGATCCGACTGTACTGGCCGATGAAAACTCGCCGGATCCGTTGGTGACCGTGGACCCGACAAAGATCCCGGCACTGGATATCACCATCAATCAACTGTTCCAGGGGCAGGATTTGGTCGGGGGCTGGTCGCTGAAAGTGCGCCCGACCGCCAAGGGCATCGCGCTCAATACGCTGGATCTGGGCCTCAAGGGCATTCTCTTGCAGGGCAGCGGCGGCTGGGAAGGTGTGCCCGGCTCCTCCACCAGTTGGTACAAAGGTCGAATCAGCGGCAAGAATCTGGCTGACGTTTTGAAAGGCTGGGGCTTTGCGCCCAGTGTCACCAGCGAAGAGTTTCATATGGATGTCGACGGCCGCTGGCCCGGTTCGCCGGCCTGGCTGGCGACCAAGCGTTTCTCCGGGACGCTGGATGCGTCGCTGAATAGAGGCCAGTTCGTTGAAGTCGAGGGTGGTGCTCAGGCGTTGCGGGTGTTTGGCCTGCTCAACTTCAACTCCATCGGCCGACGCTTGCGGCTGGATTTTTCCGATCTGTTTGGCAAAGGCTTGAGTTACGACCGGGTCAAGGGCCTGCTGGTCGGGACCAACGGCGTTTACGTGACCCGTGAGCCGATTCTGTTGACCGGCCCGTCGAGTAATATCGAGCTCAATGGCACGCTGGATCTGGTGGGTGATCAGGTCGATGCGAAACTGCTGGTGACCTTGCCGGTCACCAACAACCTGCCGATTGCCGCGCTGATCGTCGGCGCACCGGCTATCGGCGGGGCGCTGTTCCTGATCGACAAGCTTATCGGCGACCGCGTGGCGCGTTTCGCCAGCGTGAAGTACACCGTCAAAGGCCCGTGGAAAGAGCCGAAAATCACCTTCGACAAACCTTTTTGACGCGCTTTTTCAGAACCCACACGCCAAGCCTATGGAGTAGCATGGACGCCTGTCTATTCAGGAGCGCGCCATGTCTGTAGCGGTAATTCAAATGGTCAGCCAGAGCGACGTGCTGGCCAATCTGGCCCAGGCCCGGCGCCTGCTTGAGCAGGCGGCAGCCGCTGGCGCGGTACTGGCCGTGCTGCCGGAAAACTTTGCCGCCATGGGCCGTCATGACATCGCCGACATCGGTCGCGCCGAGGCATTGGGCGACGGTCCGATCCTGCCATGGTTGAAACAGACCGCCCGCGACCTCAAGTTATGGATAGTGGCCGGCACATTGCCGTTGCCGCCGGTGGATCAGCCGACGGCGAAAGTGCATGCCTGCTCACTGCTGGTCAATGATCAGGGCGAGACGGTGGCACGCTACGACAAGCTCCATTTGTTCGATGTGGACGTGGCGGACAATCGCGGGCGTTATCGGGAGTCCGACGACTATGCTTATGGCAGTGGCGTGGTGGTCGCGGACACGCCCGTCGGTCGCGTCGGCCTGACCGTGTGCTACGACCTGCGCTTCCCCGAGCTGTACAGCGAATTGCGCGCTGCCGGTGCGGAGTTGATTACCGCGCCGTCGGCCTTTACTGCGGTGACTGGCGCGGCGCATTGGGATGTACTGATTCGCGCGCGGGCCATCGAGACCCAGTGTTATGTGCTCGCGGCTGCCCAGGGTGGCACGCATCCGGGACCGCGAGAAACGTATGGCCATGCTGCAATTGTCGACCCATGGGGTCGGGTGCTGGCGCAACAGGATCAAGGCGAGGCCGTGCTGCTGGCCGAACGCGATAGCAGCGAACAGGCGTCCATCAGGGCGCGGATGCCGGTGTCGAGTCACCGGCGCTTTTTCTCGCAGGGCGCCCGGCGACCTGCCTCAGAACGATGAATTTAAGGCGTAAAGCATATGAGCGAGTTGTTGTCCTCAGTCAGTGAACACCTCCTGGCGCCCGGCGGCGTCACCATCGAGAGTCTGCAAGGTGTGCTCGGCGATCTGGCCGGCCCGGGCATCGATGCCGCCGACCTGTATTTCCAGGGGCAGATTTCCGAGTCCTGGGCGCTGGAAGACGGCATCGTCAAGGAAGGCAGCTTCAACCTCGATCAGGGTGTTGGCGTGCGGGCGCAATCGGGTGAGAAAACCGGATTTGCCTACAGCAATGCAATCACCCTCGAAGCCTTGGGCGCGGCGGCCCGTGCGGCGCGCTCGATCTCCCGCGCCGGACAGAACGGCACGGTGCAGGCCTTCACCACTCAGGACGTCGCCCAGTTATACGGACCGGACAACCCGCTGGAAGTGCTGACCCGTGCCGAAAAAGTCGAATTGCTCAAACGCATCGACGTCGCCACCCGCGCCCTCGACCCGCGTATTCAGCAAGTCACGGTCAGCATGGCCGGCGTCTGGGAGCGCATTCTTGTCGCTTCGACCGACGGCAGCCTGGCGGCGGATGTGCGGCCGCTGGTGCGCTTCAATGTCAGCGTGATCGTCGAGCAGAACGGTCGCCGCGAGCGCGGTGGTCATGGCGGTGGCGGTCGGACCGATTACCGTTATTTCCTCGCCGAAGACCGTGCCATGGGCTACGCCCGTGAGGCGCTGCGTCAGGCATTGGTCAACCTTGAAGCCATCCCTGCGCCGGCCGGTACCTTGCCGGTTGTATTGGGGTCGGGCTGGTCCGGCGTGCTGCTGCACGAAGCGGTCGGCCATGGTCTGGAAGGCGATTTCAACCGCAAGGGCAGCTCGGCTTACAGTGGCCGTATGGGCGAGATGGTTGCGTCCAAGCTTTGCACCATCGTCGATGATGGCACGTTGGCCGGTCGTCGCGGTTCGCTGAGTGTCGACGACGAAGGCACGCCGACCGAATGCACCACACTGATCGAAAACGGCGTACTCAAAGGTTACATGCAGGACAAGCTCAACGCGCGCCTGATGGGCGTGGCCCGCACGGGTAACGGTCGTCGCGAATCCTACGCGCACCTGCCGATGCCGCGCATGACCAACACTTACATGCTCGCGGGTGAAAGTGATCCGGCAGAAATCATCGCCTCGGTGAAGCGCGGGATTTACTGCGCCAACCTCGGCGGCGGTCAGGTGGACATCACCAGCGGCAAGTTCGTGTTCTCTACCAGCGAAGCGTATTTGATCGAAGACGGCAAGATTACTGCCCCGGTCAAAGGCGCGACGTTGATCGGCAACGGGCCGGAAGCCATGAGCAAGGTGTCGATGGTCGGAAACGATCTGGCGCTGGACAGCGGCGTGGGGACGTGTGGCAAGGATGGGCAGTCGGTGCCGGTGGGTGTCGGCCAGCCAACGCTGAAAATCGATGCGATCACTGTGGGTGGCACAGGATCGTAAGGGATGGAGCGTCGGGTGAGCCGCGTGACGACTCACCCGAGAAGGGACTTAACGCAAGCCGCGTTGAGTCTCGTCCAGCTCACGGATGTACTTGAAGATTTTACGGCTCGATGCTGGAGGCTTATTGGTCGCCAGTTCGTGCTGGGCCTGACGGATCAGGGAGCGCAACTGCTGACGATCAGCTTCCGGGTAGTCGAGCACGAACTTCTCCAGGACTGCATCGTCGCCCGCGATCAAGCGATCGCGCCAGCGTTCCAGACCATGGAAACGTTCGTTGTACTGCCGTGTGGAGGCATCGAGTTGATCGAGCAAAGTCAGAATGGCGTCAGTGTCCTGATCGCGCATCAGTTTGCCGATGAACATGAGATGCCGTTTACGCGCGATATTCGCGGTGTGCTTGGGCGCATCGGCCAGGGCCCGGCGCATAGCGTCGGTCAATGGCAGTTTTGCCAGCAAGTCAGGCTTGAGCGTTGTAAGGCGCTCGCCGAGGTCAACCAGAGCATGCAGCTCGCGTTTAACCTGGGATTTGCTTTTTTCTCCCGTATCGAGGGAGTCGTCGTAAGAATCAACCATGGTGGCCGTCCGCAAAGAAACGCCGCCATGATAACCAGTCGGGGGCCGCTTGTCCGGCCCGGTCGCTCGAAGGCCTTTACCGAAAGCAGAATTTGAGTGGAGAACAGCATGAGTGCAGTTGAAAGCGTCGGCCCACAAGCGTTGCCGGCACTGCAGGAACAAGTCGAGCAGATCATTGCTGAAGCCAAGCGCCAGGGCGCCAGTGCCTGTGAAGTGGCGGTGTCCCTGGAGCAGGGACTGTCCACATCGGTGCGCCAGCGTGAGGTCGAAACCGTCGAATTCAACCGCGATCAGGGCTTTGGCATCACGTTGTACGTCGGGCAGCGCAAGGGTTCGGCCAGCACGTCGGCCAGCGGTCCTGAAGCGATTCGTGAAACCGTCGCTGCAGCGCTGGCCATTGCCAAGCACACCTCCGAAGACGAAGCGTCGGGCCTGGCGGACGCCGCGCTGATGGCCAAGGATCTGCAGGATTTCGACTTGTTCCACCAATGGGACATCACGCCGGAGCAAGCCATCGAGATGGCCCTGAGCTGTGAGGCCGCGGCATTTGCCGCCGACAGTCGCATCAAGAATGCCGATGGCACCACCCTCAGCACGCATCAGGGCTGTCGCGTATACGGCAACAGCCACGGTTTTATCGGCGGTTATGCATCGACTCGTCACAGCCTGAGCTGCGTCATGATCGCCGAAGCCGATGGCCAGATGCAGCGCGATTACTGGTACGACGTGAATCGCCAGGGCAGCTTGCTGGCCGACCCGGCGAGCATCGGCCAGCGTGCCGCGCAAAGGGCGGCGAGCCGTCTGGGCGCGCGTCCGGTGCCGACCTGTGAAGTGCCGGTGCTGTTCTCCGCTGAACTGGCGGGTGGCTTGTTCGGCAGTTTCCTCTCGGCGATTTCCGGCGGCAGCCTGTATCGCAAATCGTCGTTCCTTGAAGGCACGCTGGGTCAGAAGCTGTTCCCGGAATGGCTGACCATCGATGAACGCCCCGCATTTGATGCGCGCCATGGGCAGTTCGGCGTTCGATGGCGATGGTCTGGCGACCTACGCCAAACCGTTCGTCGAAAAAGGTGAGCTGGTGTCCTACATCCTCGGCACCTATTCCGGTCGCAAGCTCGGCATGCCGAGCACGGCCAACGCGGGCGGCGTGCACAACCTGTTCGTCACCCATGGCGATGAAGATCAAGCGGCCTTGCTCCGCCGTATGGGCCGTGGCTTGCTGGTCACCGAGCTCATGGGCCAGGGCCTGAACATGGTCACGGGTGATTACTCCCGCGGCGCGGCGGGTTACTGGGTCGAGAACGGCGAAATCCAGTTTGCGGTCCAGGAAGTCACCATCGCCGGCAACATGCGCGACATGTTCAAGCAGATCGTCGCCGTGGGTAATGACCTGGAATTGCGCAGTAACATTCGCACGGGTTCGGTGTTGATCGAGCGGATGACTGTCGCCGGTAGCTAAACACTTACGGCAACACAAAAGGCGCGCCACCCATTGGGTGGCGCGCCTTTTTTATTGGGGTCGTGCAGACCTTGTGGGTGTGGGCTTGCCCGCGATGGCGGTGTGTCAGGCGCCCGGTATGTTGGATGTACTGGCCTCCTCGCGGGCAAGCCCGCTCCCACAATGTACTCAGAGTGTCTCTGGGCTTGTGTTGGTTATCATTATCATCTAATAATAAATCTCATTACCGAATGAGCCCGGATCATGAGTTCTGCCTTGCACGAGCAGCCTTACCTCGAAAGCTGGCGCTGGATGAGTCGCCAGATCCGTTGCGGGATGGACCCTGACGAGCCTCGCCTGATCGAACACTACTTGGCCGAAGGCCGGTATCTGGCGTGTTGTACCGCGACGTCCCCTTGGACCATCGCCGAAACCTCTTTCCGATTGCTGCTCGACACTGCTGCCGATGTCGCGCTGCCCTGGCACTGGCGAACCTATTGCCTGGACCAGGCGTGGCGCCCGCTGCGCGAACTTGAACGCCTCTCCCTCTGCAAGTGCCGCCTCAAGCGCTGGCAAAGCTACACCTGGCAACTGGCGACCTGCGAGTTGCAGCCCTCGATACCTCTCATAGAACTGGTGCAAGGATTTTCTGATGAGTAGGGTCTGCCATCCGTTATTTCCTATGCCGCGCCGGGCCCGCTGTGGTGCAGGGCCAGACTGCGTTGCAGTCCTTGGCAAGGGAACAACCATTACCAGCGGACTGCGCCTTGCCTGGCCCGCTTTCATACGCAACGCGACATAGGAAATAACGGATGGCAGACCCTAAGACTCGTATTGAGCGCGACAGCATGGGCGAACTCCAGGTCCCGTTGGACGCCCTCTACAGCGCACAAACCCAGCGTGCGGTGAACAATTTCCCGATCAGTGGCAAGCCGATGCCGATGCAGTTCATCCGCGCACTGATCCTGGCCAAGGCCGCCGCCGCGCGAGCCAACGTCGAACTCAGGCAGATCAGCGAATCCCAGGGCAACGCCATCGTTGAGGCATCACTGGGCTTGCTTCAGGACGATTTCATGCAGCACTTCCCGGTGGATATTTTCCAGACCGGTTCCGGCACCAGTTCCAACATGAATGCCAACGAAGTGATTGCGACCCTGGCCAGCCGTCTGCTTGGCGAGCCGGTGAACCCCAATGATCACGTCAATTGCGGCCAGAGCAGCAACGACATCATCCCGACCACCATTCACGTCAGCGCTGCGCTGGCGTTGCATGAACAATTGCTGCCGGCACTGGTGCGTCTGGTGCAGGTGATCGAGCACAAGGCCGAAGAGGTTCATCACCACGTCAAAACCGGTCGCACTCACTTGATGGATGCGATGCCAGTGCGCATGAGCCAGGTGCTCAACGGTTGGGCGCAACAACTGAAGGCCAACATCGGCCATCTGCAGGATCTGCTGCCGAGCCTGCAGTCCCTGGCTCAGGGCGGTACGGCGGTGGGCACCGGTATCAATGCGCATCCAGAATTCGCCAGACTTTTCAGCCAGCAGCTGACCAGATTGACTCAGGTGCAATTCACGCCGGGCACCGATTTGTTCGCTCTGATCGGCTCTCAGGACACCGCCGTTGCGGTCTCCGGGCAGCTGAAAACCACCGCTGTATCGCTGATGAAAATCGCCAACGACCTGCGCTGGATGAACTCCGGTCCACTGGCCGGCCTCGGCGAAATCGAACTTGAAGCCTTGCAGCCGGGCTCGTCGATCATGCCCGGCAAGGTCAATCCGGTGATCCCGGAGGCCACCGCGATGGTCGCCGCCCAAGTGATCGGCAATGACACGGTGATCACCATCGCCGGCCAGTCGGGCAATTTCGAGCTGAACGTGATGCTGCCGATCATCGCCCAGAACCTGCTGAGCAGCATTGAATTGCTGGCCAACTCCAGCCACTTGTTGGGTGAAAAGGCTATCGCCAGCTTCAAGGTCAACGAAGCCAGGCTCAAGGAAGCGCTGTCGCGCAACCCGATTCTGGTCACGGCACTCAACCCGATCATTGGTTACCAAAACGCTGCGGAGATCGCCAAGAAGGCTTATCAGCAGGGCCGGCCGGTGATCGATGTCGCTCTGGAACACACTGACCTGTCGCGCAGCCAACTGGAAGAGTTGCTCAATCCGGAAAAGCTCACCGCAGGCGGCGTGTAATCACCGCAACCGCTTTGGAGGCTCACCATGGAGCACTGGAAACGCACGATCGAAAGAGCAAACCGCTGTTTCATGCTGGGCGAATACGTCGATGCTCGCGAGGCTTACTTGCAAGCATTGGCCCTGGCCCAGGTGTTGTTCGAGCGCTGGGCGGATGCCGACGAAGCGGTGGCGGCCTGCGTGATTTCCCACCACAACCTGGCGGACCTGCATTTGCGTCTGAACCAGCCGGAGGAGAGCGCCGAATACCTGTGCGCCATCCACCAACGGTTGTTGAAGACTATGCAGGACCCGCGACTGGCGCCGGCATTGCGTGAAGCCGCGCTGCGTCAGAGCAGCAAAACCTACGTCGAACTGTTGAATTTCATCAGCGAGCACGGCGAATACCCGCGCACTCATCGTTTACTGCACATCGATGCCGCGTCGTCCCCTGCGCCTCTACACCATGGAGTCCACTGAAATGGCTTTTAGCTTGCCTGTCTTGCCGTACGCCTACGATGCCCTGGAACCGCATATCGATGCGCAGACCATGGAAATCCACTACACCAAGCATCACCAGACCTACATCAATAACCTTAACGCTGCCGTCGAAGGCACCGAGTTTGCCGAGTGGCCGGTGGAAAAACTGGTGGCTGCCGTTCAGCAACTGCCGGAAAAACTCCGCGCGGCGGTGATCAATCAGGGTGGCGGTCATGCCAACCATTCGCTGTTCTGGGAAGTCATGGTGCCCAACGGCGGCGGTCAGCCGGTCGGCGAATTGGCCAAGGCCATCGAGGAGCAGTTGGGCGGCCTCGACCGTTTCAAGGAAGCGTTCACCAAAGCCGCGCTGACCCGTTTCGGCAGCGGCTGGGCCTGGCTGAGTGTGACGCCGCAAAAGAGGCTGGTCGTTGAAAGCAGCGGCAACCAGGACAGCCCCTTGATGAACGGCAATACGCCGATTCTGGGGTTGGATGTCTGGGAGCATGCCTATTACCTGCAGTATCAAAACCGCCGTCCCGAATACATCAACGCGTTTTACAACGTGATCAATTGGCCCGAAGTCGCTGCGCGCTATCAGGCTGCACTGGTTTAAGTCTTCTAGAAAAACAATCCTGGGCTGACTATGGGCACTGAAACACTGGCGATCGGAAGTGGGCGGATGTTTCGTTACGCGTTTGGGTCGCTGTTACTGCTGGCGGGCATGAGCTTGTTGGTCGCGCATGGGCTCGCGTGGCTGGATCTCGAGCCGAAACTGCTGCGCGCGTTGCAAGGCGGGGCGATTTGCGCCTTGGGCACGGCCTTGGGCGCGGTGCCGGTGCTGGTGATTCGACGCATGCCTCAGGCGGTCAGCGATTCGCTACTCGGCTTTGGCGCCGGGGTTATGCTCGCCGCAACGGCATTTTCGCTGATTGTTCCGGGCATTGCCGCCGCTGAAAGCCTGGGACTGACACCTTGGACGGCCAGCGGGCTGATCAGTTTCGGCATCATGCTTGGCGCGTTCGGGCTGTATCTGGTGGATCGAAAGGTTTCCGGTGCTTCGCCGGAAATGCTCGTCGGCACGCTGGAGCGGCCGGTTATTCCGCCACGGATCTGGTTGTTCGTGTTTGCCATCATTGCCCACAACATTCCTGAAGGCATGGCGGTCGGTGTCTCGGCGGGTGGCGGCATGCCCGACGCCGACAGCCTGGCGATGGGCATTGCCTTGCAGGATGTGCCGGAAGGATTGGTGATTGCGTTGGTGTTGGCCGGGGCAGGGATGTCGCGGGTCAAGGCGTTCCTGATCGGCGCGGCATCAGGGTTGGTCGAACCGGTCTTTGCGCTGTTGTGCGCCTGGCTGGTGAGCCTTGCCGAGTTGCTCTTGCCGTTGGGGCTGGCGCTGGCGGCTGGGGCCATGCTGCTGGTGGTCACGCATGAAGTCATTCCCGAGTCGCGCCGCAATGGTCACGACAAGCTTGCCAGCCTTGGGCTGCTGATCGGGTTTTGTCTGATGATGGTGATGGATACAGCGCTCGCCTAGGCGAGCGTTATTCGCCTTCGTCGAAGAAGTTGTTGATCAGCGCGACCAGCGCGTCCAGCGCTTCCTGTTCCTGCTCGCCTTCCGTGCTCAGATGGATTTTGGTGCCTTTGCCTGCAGCCAGCATCATCATGGCCATGATGCTTTTGCCGTCGACCGTGGACTGCGGCGTGCGTCCTACCCTGATCGTGCAATCCTTGAACTGACCGGCCACGCCGACGAACTTGGCGGAAGCGCGGGCATGCAGGCCCAGCTTGTTGATGATTTCGATTTCCAGAGCAGGCATCGCGATGTGAATCCTTTAGCTGAGGTCGCGGTGGCGGACCTGGACGTTCTTCAGGGATTTTTGCAGGACCTGGCCCAGACGTTCGGTCAGGTAGACGGAGCGGTGATGCCCGCCGGTGCAGCCAATGGCAATGGTGACATAAGCGCGGTTGCTGGCGGCAAAGCGGGGCAGCCATTTGAGCAGGTACGTGGAAATGTCCTGGAACATCTCCTCGACGTCCGGCTGGGCCGCCAGGTACTCGGCAACCGGTTGATCAAGCCCGGACTGCTCGCGCAGCTCCGGCTTCCAATAGGGGTTGGGCAGGCAACGCACATCGAACACCAGATCGGCGTCCACCGGCATGCCGCGTTTGAATCCGAACGACTCCACCAAAAACGCAGTACCGGGTTCCGGTTGGTTCAGCAGGCGCAACTTGATGGTATCGCGCAACTGATACAGGTTCAGGTTGGTGGTATTGACCTTGAGATCGGCGAGGTCGGCAATCGGCCCGAGCAGGTTGGTTTCATCGTTGATCGCCTCGGCCAGCGAGCGGTTGGCGCTGCTCAACGGGTGACGACGGCGAGTTTCCGAAAAACGCTTCAGCAAGGTTTCTTCGTCGGCGTCCAGGTACAGGACATCGCATTGGATATGTCGGCTGCGAACTTCTTCGAGCAGTTCCGGAAACCGGCTCAAGTGGCTCGGCAAGTTGCGCGCGTCAATGGAGACGGCCACCAGCGGCTGCGCAAGTTCGGTGTGGATCAGCGCGCGCTCGGCCAGTTCCGGCAACAACCCGGCAGGCAGGTTGTCGATGCAGTAATAGCCGTTGTCTTCGAGAACATCGAGCGCGGTGCTTTTACCTGAGCCGGAGCGGCCACTGACGATGATCAAACGCATGATTACTGCCCGTTTTGCTCGTTCAGGACAACCTGATACAAGGCTTCATTGCTCGGAGCGCTGCGCAGTTTTTCGCGCACTTCCTTGCGATCGAGCATGCTGGCGATCTGGCGCAGTAGCTCCAGGTGCGCATCGGTAGCGGCTACCGGGACCAGCAGAACGAACAGCAGGTCAACCGGGGCGCCATCGATGGCGTCGAAATCGATGGGAGCGTCCAGGTGCATCAAGGCACTGATGGGCGAGATACAGCCTTTGAGGCGGCAGTGAGGAATGGCGATGCCGTTGCCAAAACCGGTCGAGCCGAGTTTTTCACGGGCAATCAACGCCTCGAAGACAACTTGCATCTCCAGATCCGGCACTTCCCGGGCGATCAGGTTGGCAATTTGCTCGAGGGCTTTCTTTTTGCTGCCGCCCGGCACGTTCACGAGGGAACGGCCGGGGGTCAGGATGCTTTCAAGTCGGATCATGGGTTGGGAGTGTTAACGACCGGTCGCGCCCTGGAGGAGGCTCTGGGTCTTTTCCTTATGCTTTTTGAGTTGTTTATCCAGCTTGTCGGTCAATGCGTCGATCGCCGCGTACATATCGGTATGTTCCGCGTTGGCGACCACTTCATTGCCGGGAATATGCAGCGTGGCTTCGATTTTCTGCTTCAGCTTTTCGACCGTCATCGTGACCTGCACGTTGGTGATCTTGTCGAAATGCCTCTCTAACCGTTCGAGTTTTTCGCCGATGTAGGTGCGAAGAGGTTCGGTCACTTCCAGTTGGTGTCCACTGATGTTGACTTGCATACAGCTTCTCCTTCGTTGCCAGTGCATAAAGCGGTAGACCAGATGATCTACCACTGGAACGCTGTGGCGTGGCTCTACATCAACCGCTTGCGTTCGCTCGAAGGCGCGATCCCGAGGGATTCGCGGTACTTGGCGACGGTGCGGCGAGCCACCTGAATGCCTTGTGCCTCCAGTAAACCAGCGATCTTGCTGTCACTCAACGGCTTTTTCTGATTTTCAGCGGCAACCAGTTTTTTGATGATCGCGCGGATCGCTGTGGACGAGCATTCACCGCCTTCGGACGTGCTGACGTGGCTGGAGAAAAAGTACTTCAGCTCATATATGCCCCGAGGGGTATGCATGAATTTTTGTGTGGTCACCCGCGAAATCGTCGATTCGTGCATGCCCACCGCTTCGGCGATGTCATGCAGTACCAACGGCTTCATCGCTTCGTCGCCGTATTCCAGAAAACCGCGCTGATGCTCGACGATCTGGGTGGCAACTTTCATCAGGGTTTCGTTGCGGCTTTGCAGGCTCTTGATGAACCAGCGGGCCTCTTGCAACTGATTGCGCATGAAGGTGTTGTCGGCGCTGGTGTCGGCGCGGCGCACAAAACCGGCATATTGGGCATTGACCCGCAGCCGTGGCACCGACTCCTGATTCAGTTCGACCAGCCAGCGCTCGTTGTCTTTGCGCACGATCACGTCGGGTACGACGTACTCGGCTTCACTGGATTCGATCTGCGAGCCAGGGCGCGGGTTGAGGCTCTGGACCAGTTCGATCACCTGGCGCAGTTCATCTTCCTTGAGCTTCATGCGGCGCATCAGCTGGCTGTAGTCACGGCTGCCGAGCAAATCAATGTAATCGCTGACCAGGCGCTTGGCCTCGGCCAGCCAAGGTGTCTTGGCCGGCAGCTGGCGCAATTGCAGCAGCAGACATTCACCCAGGTTGCGGGCTCCGATGCCGGCAGGTTCGAATTGCTGGATGCGATGCAGGACGGCTTCGATCTCGTCCAGTTCGATGTCGAGTTCAGGGTCGAAGGCTTCGAGGATTTCCTCGAGGGTTTCGTCCAGGTAACCCTGGTTGTTGATGCAATCGATCAGGGTTACGGCGATCAGGCGATCGGTGTCGGACATCGGCGCCAGGTTCAGCTGCCACAGCAGGTGGCTTTGCAGGCTCTCACCGGCGGATGTACGGGTAGTGAAGTCCCACTCGTCGTCATCGTTGCTCGGCAGGCTGCTGGCGCTGGTTTGGTAGACATCTTCCCAGGCGGTGTCGACGGGCAGCTCGTTGGGAATGCGCTCGTTCCAGTCACCTTCCTCGAGGTTGTCCACCGTCGGGGCGGTTTCCTGGTAGGAGGGTTCCGAGACGTCGGCATTGGGTTGCTGTTCGGCTTTGTCGGCCAAGGGGTCGGCGTTATCGAAGTCGTCGCCTTCTTCCTGGCGTTCGAGCATCGGATTGGACTCCAGGGCCTCCTGGATTTCCTGTTGCAGGTCCAGGGTCGACAATTGGAGCAGGCGGATGGCCTGTTGCAGCTGCGGTGTCATCGTCAGCTGCTGGCCCATTCTCAAGACTAGCGATGGTTTCATGGCAGGGGCTAAACACCTTATTCGCCGGCGCGCATGCGCCATCCACTACAGGGCGCCGAAGCGCCAAACATAAGCAAATTATATGCCCGAAACCGTAGCGTTTGCCTAGAGCGCTGTAACAATAAAAAACTATTGATTTTTTATCGAGACAAGCGCACGGACAACCAGCCAGACACCTCAGCGCTTACAGACGGAACTCGTGGCCCAGATAGACTTCTTTCACGAGGTCGTTGGCCAGGATGGTGGCCGAGTCACCTTCGGCGATCAGTTGGCCATCGTTGACGATGTAGGCGGTTTCGCAGATATCCAGGGTTTCACGGACGTTGTGGTCAGTGATCAGCACGCCAATGCCCTTGGCCTTGAGGTGGTAGATGATCTGTTTGATGTCGCCCACCGAAATCGGGTCCACACCGGCGAACGGTTCGTCGAGGAGGATGAATTTCGGGTTGGTCGCCAGTGCCCGGGCGATTTCCACGCGGCGGCGTTCGCCACCGGACAGGCTCATGCCGAGGTTGTCGCGGATGTGGCTGATGTGGAATTCCTGCAGCAGGCTTTCCAGCTCTTTGCGACGATCGGCCTTGTCGAGTTCCTTGCGGGTCTCGAGGATCGCCATGATGTTGTCGGCGACCGAGAGTTTGCGGAAGATCGACGCTTCTTGCGGAAGATAGCCGATACCG
Organism: Pseudomonas sp. 300; assembly: GCF_055803035.1. Taxonomy (NCBI): domain Bacteria; kingdom Pseudomonadati; phylum Pseudomonadota; class Gammaproteobacteria; order Pseudomonadales; family Pseudomonadaceae; genus Pseudomonas; species Pseudomonas sp. 300. The sequence goes on from NZ_JAVLRV010000001.1 coordinate 946,854, forward strand.
GCCTTTGCACGACCGTGCATCGGCTGGTGGCTGACGTCCAGATCATCGATCAGGACGCGGCCCTGATCGGCCTGAACCAGGCCGACAATCATGTAGAAGCAGGTGGTTTTACCGGCGCCGTTAGGGCCAAGCAGGCCGACGATCTGACCGCTGTCGATGGACAGGCTGACGTCGCGCACGACCTGACGGCTCTTGTAGCTCTTGGCCAGATGCTGAGCTTTCAGAGTTGCCATTACGGGGCCTTTTGCTCTTCGGTTTTCTTTTTCGGCTGGATCACCATGTCGATGCGCGGACGCGATTCGGTCACATTGGTCCCTGTGGCACGACCGGCGCTGGCAAGCTTTTTATTGGTGTCGTAGACGATTTTCTCGCCTTGGGTGACGTTGCCGTCTTTATCGACAACTTTGGCGCGATCGATCAGCACGACGCGGTCTTGCGAGGCGTGGTACTGGATGGTGACCCCCCAGCCCTGAACGGGCTTGGTGTCGCCTGCCGTTTGCAGTTGTTCGAAGTAGGCGAGGTTGCCCACCGAAGTCACCACGTCGATGTCGCCCGCAGGGGTGCGGGTCATGGTCACAGTATTGCCCTTAACGATCATCGAGCCTTGGGTGATGATCACGTCACCTTTATAGGTGGCAATGCCGTTCTTGTCGTCCAGTTGGGCGTCGTCGGCCTGAATACGGATAGGCTGCTGTTGATCGTTCGGCAGAGCCCAGGCGCTCACGCTTCCCAGTGCTGCGCCCAGACCGAGCAAAATAGGGAGAGTTTTAACGAGCCTCATACTGTCCTCTTACGTTCGATAGCAGGTGTATCCTGCTTTCTTTCAAATACGCTTTCATTCCCTTGCCAGTCGATACACCGCCAGCGCCGTCGATTCTAACGGGTTGCTCGGTCTGCGCATATTGCTGTTGCGGGAACACGGTCATGCGGGTGGAGGTAATCAGGGTCTTGCGGTTTTTCTCGTCGAAGCGCGTGATGCGCACCGAGTCGATCAGTTCGACCTGAGTGCCGTCCGGGTTGACTTCGCCGTGTTCGCTCTGGACGTGCCAAGGGAACTGGGTGCCGCGGAACAGGTTCAGGTCCGGGTTGGTCAACAGCGTCACTTCGGTCGCTTTCAGATGTTCAACCTTGTCGGACGTCATCTCGTACTGCAGTTTGCCATCCGGCAGGTACTGCACGCTGTGCGCGTTGATCGCGTAGTAGTCGATTTCGCTCTCATTGACTGTAGCCACTGGCTTGTCGAGGAAGCGTTCCGGGCTGATGTTCCAGTAGCCGACCGCAGCAAAAATCGCTGCGATGCAACCGAACACCAGGATGTTACGAAATTTCTTGCTCAGCATAGTTGGCTCACAGGTACGCGGCGTTGGCCGCATCGAGGCGGCCCTGGGCGCGCAGGATCAATTCGCAGAATTCGCGAGCGGCACCCTCGCCACCACGGGCCTGGGTGATGCCGTGGGCGTGTTCACGCACGAAGCTGGCGGCATTGGCCACCGCCATGCCCAGGCCGACGCGGCGAATCACCGGCAGGTCTGGCAGGTCGTCGCCGAGGTAGGCGACTTGTTCATAGCTTAGATTGAGCTGGGCGAGAAGCTCGTCGAGCACCACCAGTTTATCTTCGCGGCCCTGATAAAGGTGGGGAATACCGAGGTTCTTCGCCCGTCGCTCGACCACCGGGGTCTTGCGGCCGCTGATGATAGCCGTCTGCACGCCCGCTGCCATCAACATCTTGATGCCCTGGCCGTCGAGTGTGTTGAATGTCTTGAATTCGCTGCCGTCTTCAAGGAAATACAGGCGTCCGTCGGTCAGGACGCCGTCGACGTCGAATACCGCGAGTTTTATCTGTTTGCCGCGTTGCAGCAGGTCCGCACTCATTACATTACTCCCGCACGCAGCAAGTCGTGCATGTTCAAGGCGCCGACCGGGCGGTCTTCGCTATCGACCACGACCAGCGCGTTGATTTTATGGTCTTCCATGATTTTGAGTGCCTCGGCCGCGAGCATCTCGGCGCGAGCAGTCTTGCCGTGGGCGGTCATGACCTGGTCGATCGTCGCGCTATGGATATCGATGCTGCGATCCAGGGTGCGGCGCAAATCGCCGTCGGTGAAGATCCCGGCGAGTTTGCCGTCGGCTTCGAGGATCACGGTCATGCCCAGGCCTTTGCGGGTCATTTCCATCAGCGCGTCCTTGAGCAGAGTGCCGCGCTGGACTTGCGGCAGCTCTTGCCCGGCGTGCATGACGTTTTCCACTTTCAACAACAGGCGTCGGCCCAGCGCACCACCGGGATGGGAAAACGCGAAGTCTTCAGCGGTGAAACCGCGGGCTTCGAGCAGCGCAACGGCCAGAGCATCGCCCATGACCAGCGCCGCGGTGGTCGACGACGTCGGTGCCAGGTTCAGCGGGCAGGCTTCATGCTCCACGTGCACGTTGAGGTTGACCTCGGCAGCCTTGGCCAGCGGTGAGTCGGGGTTGCCGGTCACGCTGATCAGTTTGATGCCCAGGCGCTTGATCAGCGGCAGCAGGGTGACGATTTCGTTGGTGGAGCCGGAGTTCGACAGGGCCAGGATGATGTCGTCGCGGGTGATCATGCCCATGTCGCCGTGGCTGGCTTCAGCCGGATGTACGAAGAAAGCCGTGGTGCCGGTGCTGGCCAGGGTGGCCGCGATCTTGTTGCCGATGTGCCCTGATTTGCCCATGCCGACCACGACCACGCGGCCTTTGCTGGCCAGAATCATCTCGCAAGCGCGTACGAAATCTGCGTCGATATGGGGCAGCAAGCCTTGTACGGCTTCCAGTTCGAGGCGGATGGTGCGTTGTGCTGATTGAATCAGGTCGCTGGATTGGCTCATGTCAGAAATCGTATAGCCTGATGAAAAGGCGGCGATTATAGCGGTAATGATCAAAACCCTCACGCAAGTTCGTCGCGCTTTGACATTCCCTTCTTCCGAAACCCTCTAAATGCTGCTTTTTGCCTGTCATGCTACTGAATATGGCCCGGCTTGGAGCTTGGGCGCTTGGCCTTTGCAGTGATATAGTTCGCCGCCAGTTCGGCCTGCCCGGGATGTATGTGCTTTCGCCAGAAAGTCAGGCGTCCGAGTGAGAGGCTGCATCGCAAGGAGTTTAGATGAGTGCCGATAACGCCTACGCGGTCGAGCTGAAGGGACTGACCTTCAAGCGCGGTTCGCGCAGCATTTTCAATAACGTCGATATCCGTATTCCACGCGGCAAGGTCACCGGCATCATGGGGCCTTCCGGGTGTGGCAAGACCACATTGCTGCGTTTGATGGGCGCACAACTGCGTCCTACCAAGGGCGAAGTCTGGGTCAACGGTCAAAACCTGCCGAAGCTTTCGCGCAGCGATTTGTTCGACGCGCGCAAGCACATGGGTGTGCTGTTCCAAAGTGGCGCACTGTTTACCGACCTCGATGTGTTCGAGAACGTCGCCTTTCCGCTACGCGTTCATACCGAGCTTCCGGAAGAAATGATCCGGGACATTGTCCTGCTCAAATTACAGGCCGTTGGCCTGCGTGGCGCCATCGACCTGATGCCTGACGAGCTGTCCGGCGGCATGAAGCGCCGTGTCGCGCTGGCGCGGGCGATTGCCCTGGATCCGCAGATTCTCATGTATGACGAACCCTTTGTCGGCCAGGACCCTATCGCAATGGGCGTGTTGGTGCGCCTGATCCGTTTGCTTAACGATGCGCTGGGTATCACCAGTATCGTGGTTTCCCACGATCTGGCCGAGACGGCCAGCATCGCCGATTACATTTATGTAGTGGGCGACGGGCAAGTGTTGGGGCAGGGCACTCCCGAGGAGCTGATGAATTCGCAGGAGCCTCGAATTCGTCAATTCATGACCGGCGATCCCGACGGTCCGGTCGCATACCACTTTCCAGCGACGGATTACCGCGCAGATCTTCTGGGGAAGCGTTGATGCGCAAGATTTCACTATTAGAACGCGTACGTCGTTTCGGTCACGGCGGCATTGATGTGATGGCGGTGTTCGGCCGTTCGGCGATCTTCCTGTTCCATGCCTTGCTCGGCCGTGGCGGCATCGGTGGCGGGTTCGGGCTGCTGATCAAGCAATTGCATTCGGTGGGCGTGATGTCCCTGGTGATCATCGTGGTCTCCGGGGTGTTCATCGGCATGGTGCTGGCGCTGCAGGGGTTCAACATCCTGTCCAGCTATGGTTCGGAACAGGCGGTCGGGCAGATGGTTGCGCTGACGTTGTTGCGTGAGTTGGGTCCTGTGGTCACGGCGTTGTTGTTCGCCGGGCGCGCCGGTTCGGCCCTGACGGCTGAAATCGGCAACATGAAGTCCACCGAGCAGTTGTCCAGTCTCGAAATGATTGGTGTCGACCCGCTCAAATACATCATTGCCCCGCGCCTCTGGGCCGGCTTCATTTCCCTGCCGGTGCTGGCGATGATTTTCAGCGTGGTGGGTATCTGGGGCGGTTCGTGGGTGGCCGTCGACTGGCTGGGTGTCTATGAAGGTTCCTACTGGTCGAACATGCAAAACAGCGTGACCTTTGCGGACGATGTGCTGAACGGCATTATCAAAAGCATAGTCTTCGCTTTTGTCGTGACCTGGATCGCCGTATTCCAAGGCTATGACTGCGAGCCCACATCCGAGGGGATCAGTCGTGCCACTACCAAGACCGTTGTGTATGCCTCGTTGGCTGTACTCGGCCTGGACTTTATTCTGACCGCCTTGATGTTTGGAGATTTCTGATGCAAAACCGCACCCTGGAAATCGGTGTCGGCCTTTTCTTGCTGGCTGGCATCCTGGCTTTGCTGTTGCTGGCGTTGCGGGTGAGTGGCCTGTCCCCGAGCGCAACCACCGATACGTATAAACTGTATGCCTATTTCGACAATATCGCCGGTTTGACGGTCAGAGCTAAAGTGACCATGGCCGGTGTGACCATCGGCAAGGTCACGGCGATCGATCTGGACCGCGACAGTTTCACCGGTCGAGTGACGATGCAACTGGAAAAGCGCGTAGATAACCTGCCGACTGACTCCACTGCATCTATCCTGACGGCTGGCCTGTTGGGCGAGAAATACATCGGTATCAGCGTGGGCGGCGAAGAAGGCTTGCTCAAGGATGGTGGAACCATCCACGACACCCAGTCGTCGCTGGTGCTCGAGGACCTGATCGGTAAATTCCTGCTCAATACCGTTAGCAAAGACGCCAAATGAGGAGCTTTTGAATGATCTCTACCTTGCGACGTGGCCTGTTGGTATTACTCGCGGCTCTGCCGTTGATGGCTAACGCCGTGGCGGCGCCTTCCGCGCACGAACTGGTTCAAGACACCACGACCCGCTTGCTGGCGGATCTGTCGGCCAACAAAGAGAAGTACAAGCAGGACCCGCAGGACTTTTACACAGCGCTGAACACCATCGTCGGCCCTGTCGTGGATGCCGAGGGCATTTCCAAGAGCATCATGACGGTCAAATATTCGCGCAAGGCCACGCCTGCGCAAATGAAGACCTTCGAAGAAAACTTCAAAAAGGGCCTGTTCCAGTTCTATGGCAACGCCCTGCTGGAGTACAACAACCAGGGCATCGTCGTCGACCCTGCCAAGGATGAGTCGGGAGACCGCACCAGCGTTGGCATGACGGTCAAGGGCAGCAACGGCGCGATCTATCCTGTGTCCTACACACTGGAAAAGATCAACGGCGAGTGGAAGTTGCGTAACGTGATCATCAACGGCATCAACATCGGCAAGCTGTTCCGCGATCAGTTCGCTGATGCGATGCAGCGCAATGGCAACGACCTGGACAAGACCATCAATGGTTGGGCCGGTGAAGTCGCCAAAGCCAAGGAAGCCAGCGAGAAGCAGACCCAATGAGTGTATCGGCCATTCGCATGAGCGAATCCGGTGAGCTGATGCTCAGCGGCATGCTGGATTACCGTACCGGCCCCGGCCTGCGCAAGCAGGGCCAGGCGCTGATCAAGGCCAGCAAGGCCCCCGCACTGGTGGTGGATTGCTCGGCGGTACTGAAATCCAGCAGTGTCGGCTTGTCGCTGCTGCTGTGTTTCATTCGGGATGCGCAGGAGGCCGGCAAGCCGCTGAGCATCCGCGCGATGCCCGAAGACATGCGCGAAATTGCTCAGGTCAGCGAATTGACCGAGCTGTTGGCGCATCCCTAACCGCATCGACAGAGAAGCCCCCCGTCAGAGTCCTGCTTCGCGGGGTTCGCAGGCGCGGGGCTTTTTTGTATGATGTCCGACCCGCGCGCACAGGGCGCCGATTGAGGTTGAGCATGCAGGCCGTAGAAGTGAAGAGCTTCCTTGAAGGAAAGCTGCCAGGAATCCAGGTGGAAGTTGAAGGCGAAGGCTGCAACTTTCAGCTGAACGTGATTAGCGATGAACTGGCGGCACTGAGCCCGGTCAAGCGTCAGCAAAGCATCTATGCCCATTTGAACCCATGGATCGCCGATGGCAGCATCCATGCGGTCACTATGAAATTTTTCAGCAGCGCGGCCTGGGCCGAGCGCACCTGAGCCCAAGGGCGTCGAGATTCTTATGGATAAATTGATTATTACCGGTGGCGCTCGTCTTGATGGCGAGATCCGCATTTCCGGGGCAAAGAACTCTGCCCTGCCGATCCTGGCTGCAACCCTGCTGTGCGATGGCCCGGTGACGGTTGCCAACCTGCCGCACCTGCACGACATCACCACCATGATCGAGCTGTTCGGTCGCATGGGCATCGAGCCGGTGATCGACGAGAAACTCAGCGTCGAAATCGACCCGCGCACCATCAAGACCCTGATTGCTCCGTACGAACTGGTTAAAACCATGCGTGCGTCGATCCTGGTGCTGGGCCCGATGGTTGCCCGCTTCGGTGAAGCCGAAGTCGCACTGCCTGGCGGTTGCGCCATCGGTTCGCGTCCGGTGGACCTGCACATCCGTGGTCTTGAAGCCATGGGTGCGGTCATCGACGTCGAAGGCGGCTACATCAAGGCCAAGGCGCCTGAAGGTGGCTTGCGCGGCGCGCACTTCTTCTTCGATACCGTCAGTGTGACCGGTACCGAAAACATCATGATGGCCGCTGCTCTGGCCAAGGGTCGCAGCGTGCTGGCCAACGCCGCCCGCGAGCCGGAAGTCATCGACCTGGCGAACTTCCTGATCGCCATGGGTGCCAAGATCACTGGCGCTGGCACTGACACCATCACCATCGATGGCGTCGAGCGTCTGCATCCGACCACTTACAAAGTGATGCCGGACCGTATCGAAACCGGGACGTACCTGGTCGCTGCCGCTGTGACCGGCGGTCGTGTGAAGGTCAAGGACACCGATCCGACGATCCTCGAAGCCGTTCTGGAAAAACTCCGTGAAGCCGGCGCCGAAATCACTTCGGGCGAAGACTGGATCGAGCTGAACATGCACGGCAAGCGGCCAAAAGCCGTCAACGTGCGAACCGCTCCGTACCCGGCGTTCCCGACCGACATGCAAGCGCAGTTCATCTCGCTCAACGCCATTGCCGAAGGCACCGGTGCCGTGATCGAGACGATCTTCGAAAACCGCTTCATGCACGTTTACGAACTGCACCGCATGGGCGCCAAGATCCAGGTCGAAGGCAACACCGCCATCGTCACCGGTACCGAGAAGCTGAAAGGCGCGCCAGTCATGGCCACCGACCTGCGCGCCTCGGCCAGCCTGGTGATCTCGGCGTTGATCGCTGAAGGTGACACCCTGATCGACCGCATCTACCACATCGACCGTGGTTACGAGTGCATCGAAGAGAAACTGCAAATGCTCGGCGCCAAGATCCGCCGCGTACCGGGCTAGTTTTTTTGCTGCATGGGCATAAGGATGTGCCCGTTGAATTCGTTTCAAGTCGAGGGTAATTCACTCTCGATGTGTGCCCGGCACCGCTTGTGACCGGGCACGTACCTTGATAAGGACTGACGTTTCCCATGTTGACCATCGCACTGTCCAAGGGCCGCATCCTTGACGACACCCTGCCGCTTCTGGCTGAAGCGGGCATCGTGCCGACCGAGAATCCGGACAAGAGCCGCAAGCTGATCATCCCCACGACCCAGGCCGATGTGCGTCTGCTGATCGTGCGCGCCACCGACGTGCCGACGTATGTCGAGCATGGTGCCGCTGACCTGGGCGTCGCCGGTAAAGATGTGTTGATGGAATATGGCGGCCAGGGTCTGTACGAACCCCTGGACCTGCGCATTGCCCTGTGCAAGCTGATGACCGCTGGCCGTGTCGGCGATGTCGAGCCAAAGGGCCGTTTGCGGGTGGCGACCAAGTTCGTCAACGTTGCCAAGCGCTACTATGCCGAACAAGGCCGTCAGGTCGACATCATCAAGCTGTACGGCTCGATGGAACTGGCGCCGTTGATCGGTCTGGCGGACAAGATCATCGACGTGGTCGACACCGGCAACACCTTGCGCGCCAATGGCCTGGAACCCCAGGATTTCATTGCCGACATCAGTTCCCGGCTGATCGTCAACAAAGCTTCGATGAAAATGCAGCACGCCCGTATCCAGGCGTTGATCGACACCCTGCGCAAGGCAGTGGAGTCTCGACACCGCGGCTGATTCACCTGCGCGGCCTTGAGTCGCGCCGTCTATCCGCCTCATAGCCAGAATTCTCAGGTGCCCAAGCGGATCGAATGTTAGCTTCGGGCGCCTGAGTTTTTGCCATTCCTATGAGGCTCTCGCTATGACCGCACCGACTGCAATTCGCCGACTCAACGCTGCTGACCCGGATTTCGCACATCATCTGGATCATCTGCTGAGCTGGGAAAGTGTGTCTGACGACTCGGTCAATCAGCGGGTGCTGGACATCATCAAAGCCGTGCGCGAGCGTGGTGATGCGGCGCTGGTGGAATTCACCCAGAAATTCGACGGCCTGCAAGTCGCTTCGATGGCCGACCTGATCCTGCCGCGTGAACGCCTGGAACTGGCGCTGACCCGGATCACCGTGCCGCAGCGTGAAGCGCTGGAAAAAGCCGCGGCCCGCGTGCGCAGTTACCACGAAAAGCAGAAACAGGATTCCTGGAGCTACACCGAGGCCGATGGCACCGTGCTGGGCCAGAAGGTCACGCCGCTGGATCGCGCCGGTCTTTATGTCCCGGGCGGTAAGGCGTCGTATCCGTCGTCCGTACTGATGAACGCGATCCCGGCCAAAGTGGCGGGCGTGACCGAAGTGGTCATGGTGGTGCCGACCCCGCGTGGTGAAATCAACGAACTGGTGTTGGCCGCAGCCTGCATCGCCGGCGTTGACCGTGTCTTCACCATCGGTGGCGCACAAGCCGTTGCCGCGTTGGCTTATGGCACCGAAAGCGTGCCGAAGGTCGATAAAGTGGTCGGCCCGGGCAACATCTATGTCGCCACCGCCAAGCGCCACGTGTTCGGCCAGGTCGGCATCGACATGATCGCCGGCCCGTCGGAAATCCTCGTCGTCTGCGACGGCCAGACCGATCCGGACTGGATCGCGATGGACTTGTTCTCTCAGGCCGAGCATGACGAAGATGCCCAGGCGATTCTGGTCAGCCCGGACGCCGGGTTCCTCGACAAGGTCGCCGCCAGCATCGCCAAACTGTTGCCGACCATGGAGCGCGCCGAGATCATTGAAACCTCGATCAATGGCCGTGGTGCGCTGATTCAGGTGCGCGATATGGAACAAGCCATCGAAGTGGCCAACCGCATCGCACCGGAGCACCTGGAGTTGTCGGTCGCCGATCCGCAAGCGTGGTTGCCGCAGATCCGCCACGCTGGCGCAATCTTCATGGGCCGTCACACGTCCGAGGCCTTGGGCGATTACTGCGCCGGCCCGAACCACGTATTGCCGACTTCCGGCACCGCGCGATTCTCCTCGCCGCTGGGTGTTTATGACTTCCAGAAACGCTCGTCGATCATCTTCTGCTCCGAGCAGGGGGCATCCGACCTGGGCAAGACCGCTTCCGTGCTGGCCCGTGGCGAGTCGCTGACCGCGCACGCTCGCAGCGCCGAATACCGCATCGTTGACGAAGATTTTCCACAAGGGCAGGGAAACTGAACATGAGTAAATTCTGGAGCCCCTTCGTCAAGAATCTGGTGCCTTACGTGCCGGGCGAGCAGCCGAAGCTGACGAAACTGGTGAAGCTCAACACCAATGAAAACCCGTACGGCCCGTCGCCCAAAGCCTTGGCGGCGATGCAGGCCGAACTGAATGACAACCTGCGTCTGTACCCGGACCCGAACAGTGATGTGCTCAAGCAAGCGGTGGCCAGGTATTACGGCGTGCAGGGCAATCAGGTGTTCCTCGGCAACGGTTCCGATGAAGTCCTGGCGCACATCTTTCACGGTTTGCTGCAACACGATAAACCGTTGCTGTTCCCGGACATCAGCTACAGCTTCTACCCGGTCTACTGCGGGCTGTATGGCATCACGTTCGACGCGGTGCCGCTGGACGAACAGTTCCAGATCAACCCGACTGATTACGCCAAGCCGAACGGCGGGATCATCTTCCCGAACCCGAACGCCCCGACCGGTTGCCTGCTGGCGCTGGACGCAGTCGAGCAACTCCTCAAGGCCAGCCCGGATTCGGTGGTCGTGGTGGATGAGGCTTACATCGACTTTGGAGGCGAGACGGCGATCAGTCTGGTGGACCGATATCCGAATTTGCTGGTGACCCAGACCTTGTCCAAGTCCCGTTCGCTGGCCGGTCTGCGGGTCGGTCTGGCAGTGGGGCATCCGGACCTGATCGAGGCGCTGGAGCGGATCAAGAACAGCTTCAACTCCTATCCCCTGGATCGCATGGCAAATGTCGGTGCTGCGGCAGCGTTCGATGATCGTGAGTACTTCGACAAGACCTGCCGTCTGGTGATCGAAAACCGTGAATGGGTGATCACGCAATTGCAGGCGAAAGGCTTTGAAGTGCTGCCGTCGGCGGCGAACTTCATTTTCGCCCGTCACCCGCAGCACGATGCGGCGGGGCTGGCGGCGAAGCTGCGCGAGCAGGGCGTTATCGTTCGGCACTTCAAGCAAGAGCGGATTGCGCAGTTCCTGCGGATTTCCATCGGCACGCCTGAGCAGAACCAGGCACTGATCGACGGGCTCGGCGACCTGTAAAACGCTTTCGCTGGCAAGCCACCAGCGCCTACAGAGAATTGTGTCGTCCACAACGGCCGTGATCGACACAAATCCTGTAGGCGCCGGCTTGCCGACGAACGATTCACCGCAGAATCGGTGTCCTACTCGTGATGTGGCTCGCCCAGGAACGTCAGCGAACTGAACAATCCCCGACTACTCACGTCAGCACTGTCCTTCACCGGGACTTCCACCTGCGCCGCAATCACATTCAACCCTTCATTACGCACCAACACCTGAGCCCGCCCCTGCGCGTCGGTTTCCGTGCTCAACGTATTCGGCGCGCTGCGGTAGTCGCCCGTCAACTTCACCCCCGCCACGGGCTTGCCATCCAGTAGCACGCGAACCGGCAACGATTTGCCCGCCCCGACCGTCAACGGATCAACCTCCGGCAAAATCAGCAGTTTCATCTGATCAAGTGACGGCAATCTCGCCCCCGGTTGGTAGATCGCCAGGCTGTACTTGAACGTCTGGATCGACTCGATTGCGCCCGGTACTTTACTGCGTCCTTCGTTGATCCACTTTTTATCGGCAGTCTGCGACCACATTCCATTGTTTAGCGCCACGGCCATAACGGCCGGCGGTTTCAGCGGTTGCAGGCGTGCGTGGTCAGCGAGGCGTTGCACGGTCACCGGGATCATTTTGCCGCTGACGTCATAGGCCCAGGCGCCGCTGATCTTTTCCGGTTTGAAGGCGTTGTCCTCGGCGCCGTGGCCGTAAACCACTTCGATGTTGCCGCGGCGTTGTTCGGTCCACAGGCCATGGGCCGAGACTTCAGTGGCGAAGAGCAAGCCGAGTAGTGCCAAGGGTTTGAGAGGGTGCATGGTGACTTCCTTTTACAGTTTGAGTGTCAGGCTGACGGTGAAATTGCGCGGTTCGCCGGGATTGACCCAGTAGTTGCTGTAAGAGCGCTCGAAGTATTTCTCGTCGAAAAGGTTGTTCAGGTTCAGGCCCACGGTGACGTTTTGGGTGGCCTTGTAATGGGCCAGCAGGTCAACGGTGTGGTAAGCCGGCAGTTCAAAATCAGTGCCGGTTTCACCCGAGCGATCGCCGACATAAGTGAATGCCGCACCGAGGTCTGACCCGCGCAAACGGCCCTCCTGAAATTCATAAACCCCCAGCAGGCTGCCGCTGCGCCTGGCCACGCCGAGGATGCGGCTACCGGCCGGCGTGACCTTGTCGCCCTTGGTAACTTCGGCGTCGATGTAGGCAAACGCACCGATCACCCGCACGGCGTCGCTCACTTGTCCGGTGACTTGCAGATCAAAACCCTGGCTACGCGCCTTGCCCATGGCGCGACTGGAGTCGGTGCCCGGATCGAGGGCCAGCACGTTTTCCTTGTCGATCTGAAAAGCGGCGAGGGTACTGCTCAGGCGATTGTCGAACAGCTCGCTCTTGATCCCGATTTCATAGCCCACACCTTCTTCCGGATCGAAGGATTTGCCGGCTGCGTCCAGGCCGTTGTTCGGTTTGAACGAGGTGGAAGCGTTGGCGAACACACCGACTTCAGGCGTCAGTTGGTAGAGCAAGCCGGCCCGTTGAGTCAGCGCGTCGTGCCTCTTGCGACTGGTCGCTCCGCGCGTGTGATCGTCGATGCTTTGTTGGAAATGTTCGACGCGCGCACCGAGCAGGCCGCGTAGTTTGTCGGTGAAGACAATCTGGTCCTGCACGTTCAGCGCCTGGCTTTCGACATGCTCGAAAAAGTCCGTGCCTGAGCGAGCGCCGTTGGGCTTCGGTTGGCCGTAGACCGGCTGATAAATGTCGATGGCGTAGGCACCGCCGGCAATCGTGGTCACCCGTTCGTTCTTGCGGTAGTTCTCGTATTCGCTGCCGATCAGCAGTTCGTGCTGCCAGCTCCCGAGGTCGAACAGACCCCGCAATTCGAGCTGGGTGATGCTGTCGTGCCAATCATTGTCACGCTCGCGGTAGCGTCGATTGACCGTGTGCCCGTTGGCATTCAGCGGCCGCGTCTCGGAGGCGAAGCCCCAGAGTTTGCCTTCTTTGTAATGGCTGGCCAGACGCAGCTTCCAACCATCGTTGAGGTGATGTTCAAGAGCGGCCTGCAGACTGTTGTTGTGGTTGTCGATGTCGTCGTCATTGGGTTCGCCGAGGAAGGTTGAGCGCGAAACGCCGCTCCATGAGTTGTTCGGGGCGACGATGCCACGGTCGAACGTCGAGCGGTGACGGACGAGTTCGCTCTCCACCAGCAAATGCGTGTCAGGGTTCAGTTGCCAACTGAAGGAGGGCGCGATGAACACGCGCTGGCTCTCAACATGATCGCGAAAACTGTGGTTGTCCTCGACCGCCAGGTTGACGCGGGACAGCACATTGCCGTCGTCATCCAGCGGTGTATTGACGTCCAGCGCGGTGCGATAACGATCCCGACTGCCGGCGCTGGTCTGCAACGTGGTGAAGGTTTCTGGCTGCGGTTTCTTGGTGACGATGTTTACTGTACCGCCCGGATCACCACGGCCATAAAGACTGGCGGCCGGACCTTTGAGCACTTCGATGCGCTCGATGTTGGCCACGTCCGGTGTGCTGGGGTAACCACGATTGGCACTGAACCCGTCCTTGTAGAACTCGGAGGTGGTGAAGCCACGCACGCTGTATTCGTAAAGCGTCAGGCCGCCGAAGTTGTTCTGCTTCGATACGCCGCCGGCAAAATCCAATGCGCGCTCGACGTTGTTGCTGCCGAGGTCCTTGAGCACGCTGGCGGGAATCACACTGATCGATTGCGGGGTGTCGCGAAGGGCCGTGTCGGTTTTAGTCGCGCTGGAGGAGCGAGTGGCGCGGTAGCCTTTGACCGGGCCGGTGGGTGATTCGTAGTCGGAGGTGACGCTGATGGCGTCCAGCTCGAGCGGGCTGGAGTCTTCGGCGAAGACCGGATCTGCGAGCAGGCCAAAGGCAAGACTTGCCACAGAAACCATTGTTCGAGACGACATGTTATGTTGTTCCAATAGTGATATTGAAACAATATAACATGTCTAATGAGAATGTCTGCTGTTAGCCCGCATGGCTCGGGCTAGCGCTTTTATTCCTCTTCTTTTTCCTTCGCGGGCGCGGGTGGCGGGCGCAAGCCAATTTCAGCGGTGAGCTTCAGTTCTTTGCCGTTGCGCATTACCTGAATCGTGACTTTGTCGGTCGGCTTGATCCGTGCGACCTGGTTCATCGAGCGACGACCATCACCGGCCGGTTCGCCGTCGATGGCGAGAATCACGTCGCCCAATTGCAAACCGGCCTTCTGCGCCGGACCGTCACGGAATATCCCCGCGACCACAATGCCCGGACGTCCCGACAAACCGAACGATTCGGCCAGTTCCTGGGTCAACGGCTGCACTTCGATACCGAGCCAGCCGCGAATCACCTGGCCGTGTTCGATGATCGACTTCATCACTTCCATCGCCAATTTGACCGGGATCGCGAAACCGATGCCTTGCGAGCCGCCGGACTTGGAGAAGATCGCGGTGTTGATCCCGGTCAGGTTGCCATTGGCGTCCACCAGCGCGCCGCCGGAGTTGCCGGGGTTGATCGCGGCGTCGGTCTGGATGAAATCTTCGTAGTTGTTCAGGCCCAGCTGATTACGGCCTGTGGCGCTGATGATGCCCATGGTCACGGTCTGGCCGACGCCGAACGGGTTGCCGATGGCCAGCGCGACGTCGCCGATGCGGATGTTGTCCGAACGGCCGACGGTGATCGACGGCAGGTTTTTCAGATCGATCTTCAGGACGGCGAGGTCGGTTTCCGGGTCGCTGCCGATCACGCGGGCCAGGGTTTCACGGCCGTCCTTCAAGGCGACGACAATCTGGTCGGCGCCGCTGGTCACGTGGTTGTTGGTCAGCAGGTAACCTTCCGGGCTCATGATCACCCCGGAGCCGAGGCTCGATTCCATGCGCTTCTGCTTGGGCGAGTTGTCGCCGAAGAAGCGGCGGAACTGCGGGTCTTCGAACAACGGATGGTTTGGCTTGTTGATGACTTTGGTGGTGTACAGGTTCACCACCGACGGTGCTGCCGTGGTCACCGCGTCGGCATAGGACACCGGACCCTGTTGCATGGTGGTGGTTTGCGGGGCTTGCTGCAGGTTGACGTCGAGGCTCGGGAGCCCGACCCACTGCGGGTAACGCTGGATGATCAACAGAGCGATAAGCACGCCGGCCAACAGCGGCCAGCCGGAAAAACGCAGCGCCTTGAGCATTAAGCACGTCCTGAGAGGTTGCAGGCGGTTAGAGACCGCCCATAATGTCGCGCATTATACGAGGCCGCGCGCGCCTCTGAACGGGATATTTAGGAGTCTTTTATGGCCGTCGCCCTGAGCACCCTGGTCGAAGAAGCCGACCGTTACCTGAACAGTGCAAAGATTGCCGATTATTGTCCCAACGGGTTACAGG
Organism: Pseudomonas sp. 300; assembly: GCF_055803035.1. Lineage (NCBI taxonomy): Bacteria > Pseudomonadati > Pseudomonadota > Gammaproteobacteria > Pseudomonadales > Pseudomonadaceae > Pseudomonas > Pseudomonas sp. 300. The sequence goes on from NZ_JAVLRV010000001.1 coordinate 962,329, forward strand.
TCGAAGGTCGGCCGCAGGTGATGCGCATCGTCAGTGGCGTCACCGCCAGCCAGGCGTTGCTGGACGCGGCCGTCGAAGCCCAGGCCGATCTGGTGCTGGTGCATCACGGTTATTTCTGGAAGGGCGAGAACCCGTGCATCACCGGTATGAAGCAGCGTCGGTTGAAAACCCTGCTCAAGCACGACATCAGCCTGCTGTCTTACCATCTGCCACTGGATCTGCATCCGGAAGTCGGCAACAACGTGCAGCTCGCACGTCAACTGGACATCACCGTCGAAGGCCCGCTCGATCCGGAGAACCTTAAAATTGTCGGTCTGGTGGGCTCTCTGAACGAACCGGTGACGCCGCGTGATTTCGCTCGCCGCGTGCAGGAAGTCATGGGGCGCGAGCCATTGTTGATTGAAGGCGGCGAGATGATTCGTCGGGTCGGCTGGTGCACCGGTGGTGGTCAGGGTTACATCGATCAGGCGGTTTTGGCGGGCGTCGATCTGTACCTCAGCGGTGAAGCGTCCGAGCAAACCTTCCACAGCGCCCGGGAAAACGACATCAGCTTCATCGCCGCCGGTCACCACGCCACCGAGCGCTACGGTGTGCAGGCACTGGGGGATTACCTGGCACGACGGTTTGCCCTGGAGCACATCTTCATCGATTGCCCGAATCCGATTTGATTAACACCATACATAAAATGTGCGAGCGAGCCTGTTCGCGATGACTGCATCACAAGCGACATTGATGTGACAGATACACCGCAATCGCGAGCAGGCTCGCTCCCACAGGGGCCTGACCGCCCTAACGAGGGGGTATATTCATATACCCTTTCGATCTAGCTCGCGTCCTGATTAGAAGAGGACGCTGTGCTAGGATTCCTCGCTCGAACACGGCCCGCTGGCCGTCCATAAGATCGTTTTCGTGAGTAGCCATGGTCGACAAACTGACGCATCTGAAACAGCTGGAGGCCGAAAGCATCCACATCATCCGCGAGGTCGCCGCCGAGTTCGATAACCCGGTGATGCTGTACTCCGTCGGTAAAGACTCCGCCGTGATGCTGCACCTTGCGCGCAAGGCATTCTTCCCGGGCAAGTTGCCGTTCCCGGTGATGCACGTCGACACCCGGTGGAAGTTCAAGGAAATGTACGCGTTCCGCGACCGCATGGTCGAAGAACTCGGCCTGGACCTGCTGGTGCACGTGAACCCCGATGGCGTCGCGCAGGGCATCAACCCGCTGACCCACGGCAGTGCCAAGCACACCGACATCATGAAAACCGAAGGCCTGAAACAGGCTCTCGACAAGTACGGTTTCGATGCCGCTTTCGGTGGCGCTCGTCGCGATGAAGAAAAATCCCGTGCCAAAGAGCGCGTGTATTCCTTCCGCGACACCAAGCACCGCTGGGACCCGAAAAACCAGCGTCCAGAGTTGTGGAACGTCTACAACGGCAACGTCAACAAGGGTGAGTCGATCCGCGTTTTCCCGTTGTCGAACTGGACCGAACTGGACATCTGGCAGTACATCTATCTCGAAGGCATCCCGATTGTGCCGCTGTATTTCGCCGCCGAGCGCGACGTCATCGAGATGAATGGCACCTGGATCATGATCGACGACGAACGCCTGCTCAATCACCTGAGCGACGAAGACAAGGCGCGCATCGTCAAGAAGAAGGTCCGTTTCCGTACGCTCGGCGACTACCCGCTGACCGGTGCGGTCGAGTCCGAGGCCACCAGCCTGACCGACATCATTCAGGAAATGCTCCTGACGCGAACTTCCGAACGCCAGGGCCGGGTCATCGACCACGATGGCGCAGGCTCGATGGAAGAAAAGAAACGTCAGGGTTATTTCTAAGGGGTTGTCATGTCGCACGTATCTGATTTGATCAGCGAGGACATCCTCGCCTACCTGGGCCAGCACGAACGCAAGGAAATGCTGCGTTTCCTGACCTGTGGCAACGTCGACGACGGCAAGAGCACCCTGATCGGGCGCCTGCTGCACGACTCCAAGATGATCTACGAAGATCACCTGGAAGCCATTACCCGCGACTCGAAAAAAGTCGGCACCACCGGCGAAGACATCGACCTGGCATTGCTGGTCGACGGCCTGCAGGCCGAGCGTGAGCAGGGCATCACCATTGATGTTGCCTACCGCTATTTCTCCACCGCCAAACGCAAATTCATCATCGCCGACACCCCTGGCCATGAGCAGTACACCCGCAACATGGCCACCGGTGCGTCCACCTGTGACCTGGCGATCATCCTGGTCGACGCCCGTTACGGCGTGCAGACCCAGACCCGTCGCCACAGCTTCATCGCCTCGTTGCTCGGCATCAAGCACATCGTGGTCGCCATCAACAAAATGGACCTCAACGGTTTCGACGAAACAGTGTTCGAGTCGATCAAGGCCGATTACCTGAAGTTCGCCGAAGGCATCGCCTTCAAACCGACCACCATGGCCTTCGTGCCGATGTCGGCGCTGAAGGGCGACAACGTGGTGAACAAGTCCGAGCGCTCGCCGTGGTACACCGGCCAGTCGCTGATGGAAATTCTCGAGACCGTCGAGATCGCCAGCGACCGCAACTACACCGACCTGCGTTTCCCGGTGCAGTACGTCAACCGTCCGAACTTGAACTTCCGTGGTTTCGCCGGCACCCTGGCCAGCGGCGTCGTGCACAAGGGCGACGAAGTCGTGGTGCTGCCGTCGGGCAAGAGCAGCCGCGTGAAATCCATCGTCACCTTCGAAGGTGAACTGGAACACGCAGGTCCGGGTCAGGCGGTAACGCTGACCATGGAAGACGAGATCGACATCTCCCGCGGCGACTTGCTGGTGCACGCCGACAACCTGCCGCAGGTGACTGACGCCTTCGACGCCATGCTGGTGTGGATGGCCGAAGAACCGATGTTGCCGGGCAAGAAATACGACATCAAACGCGCCACGACGTACGTGCCGGGTTCGATCACCAGCATCGTCAACCGCGTTGACGTGAACACTCTGGAAGAAGGTCCGGCCAGTTCGTTGAACCTCAACGAAATCGGTCGGGTCAAGGTCAGCCTCGACGCGGCCATCGCGCTGGACGGTTACGCGAGCAACCGCACCACTGGTTCGTTCATCGTCATCGACCGCTTGACCAACGGCACCGTTGCGGCCGGCATGATCATCGCTCAGCCGTTGGCGCATGGCAGCAGCACGCACCACGGCAAACTGGCTCACGTTGCCACCGAAGAGCGCGCTCAGCGTTTCGGCCAGCAGCCGGCTACCGTGTTGTTCAGCGGTTTGTCGGGCGCGGGCAAAAGCACCCTGGCTTATGCGGTTGAACGCAAGTTGTTCGACCTGGGCCGCGCGGTGTTTGTGCTCGATGGCCAGAACCTGCGTCATGACCTGAACAAAGGTCTGCCACAGGATCGCTCCGGGCGTACCGAGAACTGGCGCCGTGCCGCGCACGTTGCGCGTCAGTTCAACGAGGCCGGTCTGCTGACCCTCGCTGCGTTTGTTGCGCCGAGTGCTGAAGGTCGTGAGCAAGCCAGGGAACTGATCGGCAAAGAGCGTTTGCTGACGGTCTACGTCCAGGCCTCGCCGACGGTCTGCGCCGAGCGAGATCCGCAAGGTTTGTACGCGGCGGCCGGGGATAACATTCCTGGCGATTCCTTCCCGTACGACGTGCCACTGGACGCCGACCTCGTGGTCGACACCCAGTCGCTGTCGCTGGAAGAAAGCGTCAAGCAAGTGCTGGATCTGCTGCGTCAGCGTGGCGCGATCTAAGCGCTTTTAGCCGTTAATAAAAAACCCGCCGATGAGTGATCATCGGCGGGTTTTTTTGTGGGTCAACTCGGTCAACTGTGGGAGCTAGCCTGCTAGCGATTGCGGTGATTCAGGTAATAAATCTGCTGAATGTGAACCCGCTATCGCCAGCAGGCTGGCTCCCACAGTAGGTCAGTGTTTATCGGGATACTCCCGATGCATCTGCTCCAGCAACGCATCCTTGTCTTCCCAAAGCTGATTGATCCAGCCCTGAAACTGCAAGCGATACTCTCCATCCTGGTCGTAATTCTTGCCAATGAACTGCGGCGGAATCTTCAGCTCCTGAAAATGCACCACCACGTCCGCAACGTTTCCGCAGAGCAAATCCCAGTACCCCGGACGCCCGCCCGGGTAGTGAATGGTCACGTTGACGATCGACTCCAGCTGCTCACCCATCGCATCCAGCACAAACGCGATGCCACCGGCCTTGGGTTTGAGCAGATACTTGAACGGTGATTTCTGTTGCGCGTGCTTGCCCTCGGTGAAGCGTGTGCCTTCAACGAAATTGAAAATCCCCACCGGGTTATTGCGAAATTTTGCGCAGGTCCTGCGGGTGGTTTCCAGATCCTTGCCTTTCTTCTCCGGGTGTTTTTCCAGGTAGGCCTTGGAGTAGCGCTTCATGAACGGAAAGCCCAACGCCCACCACGCCAGACCAATCACCGGCACCCAGATCAGCTCTTGCTTGAGAAAGAACTTCAACGGCTGGATGCGCCGGTTGAGCACGTATTGCAACACCATGATGTCGACCCAGCTCTGGTGGTTGCTGGTGATCAGGTACGAGTGCTGGTAGTCCAGGCCTTCGAGGCCGCTGAGGTGCCAGCGCGTGCGGCAGACCAGGTTCATCCAGGCCTTGTTGTTGCTGATCCAGGCTTCATGGGTATGGCTCATCAACCAGCGCGTGAAACGCTGGGTGAGGGCAAACGGCAACACCTTGAAAATCGCCACGCAGAACAGAAACGAGCAGAGCAAAATTGTATTCAACGCCAGCAACAACGATGCAATCACGCCGCGCACGGCGGCAGGCAGGAAATCCAGCATTTAAAGATCCAGAGGTCGGTTGGCAGCTTGAATCGCGGTCAACGCGATGGTGTACACGATGTCATCGACTTGCGCGCCGCGCGGCAGGTCGTTCACCGGTTTGCGCAGGCCTTGCAGCATCGGCCCAAGGCTGACGCAATCGGCACTGCGCTGCACGGCTTTGTGCGTGGTGTTGCCGGTGTTCAGGTCGGGGAACACGAACACTGTGGCACGTCCGGCCACCTGACTGTTCGGCGCCAGTTGCCGGGCGACGGTTTCGTTGGCGGCGGCGTCGTATTGCAACGGGCCGTCGATCAGCAGTGAGTGCTGTTGTTCGTGGGCGAGCAAGGTCGCCTCGCGCACCTTCTCGACTTCTTCACCGCTGGCCGACTCACCACTGGAATAGCTGATCATCGCCACGCGCGGGGTAATGCCGAATGCGGCGGCCGAGTCGGCGCTTTGCAGGGCGATCTCGGCCAGTTCGCTGGCACTCGGGTGCGGGTTCATCACGCAGTCGCCGTAGACCAGCACCTCTTCGGGAAACAGCATGAAGAACACCGACGACACCAGGGTGCAGCCCGGCGCTGTTTTAATCAGCTGCAAGGCCGGGCGGATGGTGTTGGCGGTGGAGTGAATGACCCCGGACACCAGGCCGTCGACTTCATCCAGCGCCAGCATCATCGTGCCGATCACCACGGTGTCTTCCAGTTGCTGCTCGGCCATCGGCGCATTGAGGCTTTTGCTTTTGCGCAAGGCAACCATTGGCTCGACGTAGCGTTCGCGAATCAGGTCCGGATCGAGAATTTCCAGACCTGGCGGCAGCTCGATATCGTGGGCACGGGCCACGGCTTCGACGTCCGCCGGTTTCGCCAGCAACACGCAACGGGCAATGCCGCGCGCCTGACAGATCGCCGCCGCTTGTACGGTCAGCGGCTCGCTGCCTTCGGGTAACACGATGCGTTTGTTGGCGGCCTGGGCGCGCTGGATCAGTTGATAACGGAACACCGCCGGCGACAGGCGCATTTCCCGTGGCGTGCCGCAGCGCTGGTGCAGCCAGTTGGCATCGAGATGGCTGGCGACGAAGTCGGTAATGATCTCCGCACGCTCGCGGTCGTCGATCGGGATTTCCTTGTTCAACCCGTTCAACTGGTTGGCGGTCTCGTAGGAACCGGTGCTCACCGACAACACCGGCAAACCGGCCTGCAACGCGCCACGGCACAAGTCCATGATGCGCGGGTCGGGCAGGGTGTCGCTGGTCAACAACAGGCCGGCCAATGGCACGCCGTTCATGGCGGCGAGGCTGACGGCGAGGATGATGTCGTCGCGATCGCCGGGTGTCACCACGAGTACGCCGGGCTTGAGCAGCTCCACGGTGTTGCGCATGGTGCGGGCGCAGATGATGATTTTGGTCATGCGCCGGGTTTCGTAATCGCCGGCATTGAGGATTTGCGCGCCCATCAGGTCGGCCACGTCGCGGGTGCGCGGCGCGTTCAGTTCCGGCTGGAACGGGATGCAACCGAGCAAGCGGAAATCACCACTGCGCAGCAACGGCGAATGCTCCTTCAGGCGCGAGGCGAAGGCCTCCATGCTCTCGTCGGTCTTGACCTTGTTGAGGATCACGCCGAGGACTTTCGGATCTTTCGGACCGCCAAACAATTGCGCCTGCAATTCCACGCGGCCGGAGAGCTCGGTCAGCACTTCGTTTTCCGGCGCCGAGACCAGGATCACGTCGGCGTCGAGGCTCTTGGCCAAATGCAGATTGACCCGCGCGGCGTAACTGGCGCTGCGGGTCGGGACCATGCCTTCGACGATCAGCACGTCCTTGCCAATGGCCGCTTGCTGATAGAGCGTGATGATTTCTTCGAGCAACTCATCGAGCTGACCGTCGCCCAGCATGCGCTCTACATGGGCCAGGCCCAGCGGTTGAGGCGGTTTCAAGCCGTGGGTGCGCGCCACCAGTTCGGTGGAGCGCTCCGGCCCGGTGTCGCCCGGATGGGGCTGGGCGATCGGTTTGAAAAAGCCGACTTTGAGGCCGGCCCGCTCAAGTGTACGCACCAGCCCGAGGCTGATGGAGGTCAGACCCACACCAAAATCGGTGGGTGCGATAAAAAAAGTTTGCATGCGGATTCTCTAAGGGTGCATGGCAAAGGCGATCATCTATAACTGACGATCTACCGAAATTCAGTCGCCAAGGTTATCGCTAACCGAGCCTTGTGCGCACCACCCGCAATCAAAGGGTTGACCTATTTTTTCATGACGCCGCAGTGGGTCCATGACCCAGGCGCGTGATTGCCACGGCGGCTGGTGGCGCAGGTGTTGCGTGTGGCCGCAGGAAAGCTCGGCCACCCAATGCCCGTCCTCGTCCTGATGAAAACCGGTGACCGTTGAGCCTGGCGCTGCATTCCGTCTGTCCGGGTTGTGTTCGCTTTCGGACGATTGCTTCGCTAAACTTGGCCTTTCTAAATTCTTATGCAAAAGGTCTCGCCCCATGCTGATCGCCGCCAATAAGGCTGTCTCCATCGACTATACCCTGACCAACGACGCTGGTGAGGTCATCGACAGCTCCGCCGGCGGCGCGCCGCTGGTCTACCTGCAAGGTGCAGGCAACATCATCCCTGGCCTGGAAAAGGCTCTGGAAGGCAAAGCAGTCGGCGACGAGCTGACCGTAGCCGTTGAACCTGAAGATGCCTACGGCGAATACGCTGCTGAACTGGTCAGCACTTTGAGCCGCAGCATGTTCGAAGGCGTCGACGAACTGGAAGTGGGCATGCAGTTCCACGCTTCCGCGCCGGACGGCCAGATGCAGATCGTGACCATTCGCGACCTGGACGGCGACGATGTCACCGTCGACGGCAACCACCCGTTGGCCGGTCAGCGCCTGAACTTCCAGGTCAAGATCATCGACATCCGTGATGCCAGCCAGGAAGAAATCGCTCATGGTCACGTCCATGGCGAAGGTGGCCATCACCACTGATTTTCTGCGCTAAGCTCAGATAACTGGAGAGGCGCCCGAGGGCGCCTTTTTAGTCCGCGGCTGTCCCTGGCGGCGCCGCCAAGTGGCTGTTTCGAGAAGAACACGGGAATCTGGAGTTCGTCATGAGTGCTTTTCACGACCTTAAATTAACAGCCCTGGATGGTCAGGAGCTACCTCTGGCACCCTTCAAGGGGCACGTCGTGCTGGTGGTCAACGTCGCCTCCAAATGTGGCTTGACCCCACAATACGCGGCGCTGGAAAACCTCTACCAGCAATACAAAGGTAAAGGCTTCAGCGTGCTGGGCTTGCCGTGCAACCAGTTTGCCGGGCAAGAACCAGGCACCGAGCAGGAGATCCAGGAATTCTGCAGCCTCAACTATGGCGTGACCTTTCCGTTGTCCAGCAAGCTGGAAGTCAACGGTCATGAACGTCATCAGTTGTATCGCCTGCTGGCAGGCGAGGGTGCTGAGTTTCCGGGTGACATCACCTGGAACTTCGAAAAATTCCTGCTCGGCAAGGACGGCCGTGTATTGGCGCGATTCTCGCCGCGTACGGCGCCGGATGATCCGAGCGTCATTCAGGCGATCGAAAAAGCCCTGAGCTGATTCCCTATTGCAGGAGCCGGCTTGCTGGCTCCTGCAGTTTCGTGTGACTTTTAGATCTTAATCACTGCAATCAATAGTGCTGTTCATTGCGACGGACTCTCCATATTATCGCCGTCATAAAGTCTATTCCCGTGGAGCGTCCCATGCCTGTCAAAGCCCTGTTCAAACCGTTCCACCTCGGCACCCTCGAACTGCCTACCCGTGTCGTCATGGCGCCGATGACCCGCTCGTTCTCGCCGGGTGGCGTACCTAACTCCAAAGTGGTCGAGTACTACCGTCGTCGCGCCGCCGCCGGCGTTGGTTTGATCATCACCGAAGGCACCACCGTCGGTCACAAAGCCTCCAACGGCTACCCGAACGTGCCGCATTTCTACGGTGAAGACGCGCTGGCCGGCTGGAAGAAAGTCGTCGACGCGGTGCACGCCGAAGGCGGCAAGATCGTGCCGCAACTGTGGCATGTCGGCAGCGTGCGTCGCATCGGCACCGAGCCGGATGCCAGCGTGCCGGGTTACGGTCCGTCGGAAAAACTGAAGGACGGCCAGGTCGTGGTGCACGGCATGACCAAGCAGGATATCCAGGACGTGATCGCCGCGTTCGCCCAGGCCGCCAAGGATGCCCAGAGCATCGGCATGGACGGTGTGGAAATCCACGGCGCCCACGGCTACCTCGTGGATCAGTTCTTCTGGGAAGGCACCAACCAGCGCACCGATGAATACGGCGGCGACCTGGCCAATCGTTCGCGTTTTGCCATCGAACTGATCCAGGCCGTGCGTGCAGCCGTCGGCGAAGGTTTCCCGATCATCTTCCGTTTCTCCCAGTGGAAGCAGCAGGACTATACCGCGCGTCTGGTGCAAACCCCGGAGGCCTTGGGCGAATTCCTCAAGCCGTTGTCCGACGCCGGCGTGGACATTTTCCACTGCTCGACGCGCCGTTTCTGGGAGCCGGAGTTCGACGGTTCCGAACTGAACCTGGCCGGCTGGACCCGCAAGCTGACCGGCAAGCCGACCATCACCGTTGGCAGCGTCGGCCTGGATGGCGAGTTCCTGCAGTTCATGGTCAACACCGACAAGATCGCGCAGCCGGCCAGCCTGGAAAAACTGCTGGAGCGTTTGAACAACGACGAGTTCGATCTGGTGGCGGTAGGGCGTGCGCTGCTGGTGGACCCGGACTGGGCGCAGAAAGTGCGCGACGGTCGTGAAGAAGACATCCTGCCGTTCAGCCGTGAGGCGTTGATGACCTTGGTCTAAGCGGCGACTGGCAAGGCCCCATCGCCAGCAGGCTGGCTCCCACATCTTCTGTGTACAGCGCAGACCCCCTGTGGGAGCCAGCCTGCTGGCGATGAATGACTCAATGTCACCCTGGGCTCAGGGCAAGGTGGGTGCATTCGGCACCACCGCCTCCCCAACACAAGCCCCGCGCAATTGCCCCTCAAACTGCTCGATAATCGCGGCCCACCCCTGCCGACTTGCATGCTGGCGCGCATTGAGCCTTATGCAGCGCAAGGTTTCGCGCTCCTCCAGCAGCCACACTGCGGCATCGTTGAACGCTTCCTCATCCCCCGGCATCGCCAGCACGCCGTTGTAGCCATGGCGTATATGCTGAGCCGCCGCAGCCTGATCGTAGGCCACTACGCCCAACCCTGAAGCGAGCGCTTCAAGCACCACATTGCCGAACGTTTCGGTCATGCTCGGAAACAAAAACACATCCCCTGACGCATAGTGGCTGGCCAAGGCTTCGCCGCGCTGTGCGCCACAGAAAATCGCCTCGGGCAGTTCCTGCTCCAGAGCCACTCGTTGCGGACCGTCACCGACGATGATCAGTTTTAAGTTTCGCTGTGGATAAGTTGCTTTCAGCGTGTCGAAACAGCGTTTGAGCAAACCAAGATTCTTCTCCGGTGCCAGGCGTCCTACGTGGATGACAGCGATGTCCTTCTCACCCAGGCCCCATTGTTCACGCAACGATTGCAGGCGTTTGGTCGGGTGGAACAACTGACTGTCGACCCCACGGGAAAGCAATGCCAGCCGCTCGAAATGCCGCCGCTCGAGCTCCAGTCGCTGGCTGACACTTGGCACCAGGGTCAGGGTCGAACGATTGTGAAACCAGCGCAGGTAGTGGGTCAGCAGGCGCGTGAGCAAGCCGAGCCCGTACTGATTGGAGTATTGCTGGAAATTGGTGTGAAAGCCGCTGACCACCGAAATGCCCAGGCGCCGTGCTGCACGCAACGCGGACAATCCCAGTGGCCCTTCCGTGGCGATGTACAGCACGTCCGGGCGCTGGCGCTTCCAGCGTCGCAACAGCTTGTGCATCGACGACTGACCCCATTGCAAACCTGGATACCCTGGCAGCGGCCAGCCCCGACACAGCAGCAACCCATCGTCGCTGCCCAGCTGTTGATCGCAACCTTGCCGCGGCCGCACCAGTTCTACCTGATGGCCGCGCGCGCGCAAACCGTCGCACAAGCGGCCAAGGGTATTGGCCACGCCGTTGATTTCGGGAGGGAAGGTTTCGGTGATCAGGGTGATATGCAGAGCTGTCGTCATGACCTCAGTGTCGGCTGAGGCCATGTCGTCGTTGTGGCGTTTTGATGATGGATTTATGACCGGCTCAGCGTTGCGTCACCAGATTCTCTGCACCGCGCTCACGCACCCAGAACAACGTCGCTCCCGCCACGGCCGCCGGCATCATCAGAATGTTGACCACCGGAATCAGCAGCACCAGGTAAACACTGCCGCCAAAACTCATGCTCTGCCAGCGCTTCTCGCGCAGCCAGGCAAGCATTTCGTTCCAGCCCAGCTTGTGGTTGTCCGCCGGGTAGTCGATGTACTGGATCGCCATCATCCACACCCCGAACAGCAGCCACAGCGGCGCGGCGATGATGTTTACCACGGGGATGAACGAGAGGATGAACAGCCCGATCGCCCGCGGCAGGAAGTAGCCGAGCTTGCGCATCTCCCGAGCCAGGGTGCGCGGGACCATGGCGATCAGTTCGCCCCAACTGAACGCCGGGAAGTCATCGGTGCCACGCACCACCACTTCGACTTTCTCCGCGAGAAAGCCGTTGAACGGCGCGGCGATGATGTTGGCCAGCATGGTGAAGGTGAAGAACACCATCAACACCACCAGCACCACGAAAATCGGCCACAGGACATAACTGAGAAAACTCAGCCAGTCGGGCAGGGACGGCATCAGCGTATCGACCCACAGGCTGAATTGATGGCCGGCCAGATAGATCAATCCGACGAACAGCACCAGATTGATCGCCAGCGGCAGCAACACGAACAAACGCAGGCTGGGGCTGAGGACCAGCTTGAGGCCTTCGCGCAGGTATTGCGGGCCGGACAGAACAGGGGCGGGCATATCGTGCTCCGAGCAGAGGGGAAACGCGCCGACCTTACCGGCTTTGCCTGAAGGGCGAAAGCGCGGTCGCAGTATCGACATCAACTGTAACAAAGGCGCCTATATATAGGCTGCAATCGGATAGAGACCGCCTATGAGCTGGATTGTTAAACCGTATTTCCTTAATCTTCGCCCCCTCGATACGCTGCACCCAATCTTTTTACAGGACTGTCGAGTTCAAGCCTTCCCCAAGTGCTTTCAACAGTCCTTTTTTATTCCCGCCGGCAACCCGGCGTTCCGCGCCAGGTGTTTCGGGCCGGTCAACAGGAGCAGGTCATGTCTGAAGTCCGTCATTCGCGAGTGATTATTCTCGGTTCCGGCCCTGCCGGTTACAGCGCCGCGGTCTATGCCGCCCGTGCCAACCTCAAGCCTTTGCTGATTACCGGCATGCAAGCCGGCGGTCAACTGACCACCACCACCGAAGTCGATAACTGGCCGGGCGACGTCCACGGTCTGACCGGCCCGGCGTTGATGGAGCGGATGCGTGAGCACGCCGAGCGCTTTGAAACCGAGATCGTTTTCGATCACATCAATGCCGTGGACTTCGCTGCCAAGCCGTACACCCTGACCGGTGACAGCGCGACGTACACCTGCGACGCCCTGATCATCGCCACCGGCGCCAGCGCTCGCTACCTGGGCCTGCCATCGGAAGAAGCGTTCATGGGCAAAGGCGTTTCGGCCTGCGCGACCTGCGACGGTTTCTTCTATCGCAACAAGCCAGTGGCCGTGGTCGGTGGCGGTAACACCGCTGTCGAAGAAGCGCTGTACCTGGCCAACATCGCCAGCACCGTGACCCTGATCCACCGTCGCGAGACTTTCCGCGCCGAGAAGATCCTGATCGACAAGCTCAATGCCCGCGTTGCCGAAGGCAAGATCATCCTGAAACTGAACTCGAACCTGGACGAAGTCCTGGGCGACAACATGGGCGTGACCGGTGCTCGCCTGAAGAACAACGATGGCAGCTTCGACGAGCTGAAAGTCGACGGCGTGTTCATTGCCATCGGCCACACCCCGAACACCTCGTTGTTCGAAGGCCAGCTGACGTTGAAAGACGGCTATCTGGTTGTGCAGGGCGGCCGTGAAGGCAACGCTACCGCGACTAACATCGAAGGCATCTTCGCGGCCGGCGACGTGGCTGACCACGTTTACCGTCAGGCGATCACCTCGGCCGGTGCTGGCTGCATGGCTGCACTGGATGCCGAGCGTTATCTGGACGACCTGCAGAACGCCAAGTTCTGAGAGCGTTGAAATGAAAAAACCGGCTTCGGCCGGTTTTTTTGTGCCCACAGAAAGTGCGGCCAACACAAGCGCCTGTGGGAGCTAGCCTGCTAGCTCCCACAGGGACTGCATGGGCTTTAAGTTCAGACTAGTTTCTTCAGACACACCTCGAGGATGTCCAGACCTTCCTCCAGTACGGTGGCCTCGGTGGTCAATGGCGCCAGCAGCCGAATGATATGGCGCGACTTGCCGCTGGGCATCAGCAGCAATCCCGCCTCGCGTGCCAGGGCCAGCAGTTGGGTCAACTGCGCCGGGGCCGGTGTACCGTCGGCATGGGCCAGTTCGATGCCGCGCATGGCACCCACACCGGTCAGCCGTCCGAGAAAGGGTGAAATCCTGTTGGCGCGCCAGGCGTCGTAGCGACTGACAATCGCTTCTTCCTGTTGCACGCCCCACGCGTGCAGGTTGGCGTCGGTCATTTCATCCAGCGTCGCCAACGCAGCGGCGCAAGCGATCGGATTGCCCGAGTAAGTGCCGCCCAGTCCGCCCTTGGGCAAGGTGTCGAGCAGTGTCTTGCGCCCAACCACCGCACCCAGCGGTACGCCGCCGGCGATGCTTTTGGCCAGCAGGATCAGGTCGGGTTCGATACCCAGTCGCGAGAACGCAAACCGCTGGCCGGTGCGGCCGAAACCGGACTGGATTTCATCGGCGATCAGCAGGATGTTCTTTTCATCACAGAACTTGCGCAAGGCCTGTGCGAACGCCACGTCCATCGCCAGGAAGCCCGCTTCGCCCTGCACCGGTTCGACGATAAAACATGCCACGTCGTCGACATCGATCTCGACGCTGAACAGCCGATCCATCGCCTTCAACGCTTCGGCGCAGGTCACGCCGTTGTCCTTGCTCGGGTAGGGCAAGTGGAACACCGGACCGGGCAGCACGCCGACTTTCTGCTTGTAAGGCGCGACTTTGCCATTGAGGTTGAGGGTGGCAAGGGTGCGACCGTGGAAGGCGCCGTCGAAAGCGATGACGGCCGTGCGACCGGTCGCGCCACGGACGATCTTCAGGGCGTTTTCCGCCGCTTCCGCGCCGCTGTTGGTGAGCATGCCGCTGACCGGGTAATCCACCGGAATGAACGCGGTCAGTCGCTCCATGAGTTCGAGATAGGGCACATGCGGGGCGGCGTTGAACGCGTAGTGCGTCAGCCGGGTGGCTTGTTCGCGAATGGCCTCGACGATGCGCGGGTGGCAATGGCCAAGGTTCAGCACGCCGATGCCGCCGACAAAGTCGATGTAGCGTTTGCCCTCGGTGTCCCAGACCTCGGCATTTTTGCCATGGCTGAGAGTGACGGGGTGCACGATGTTGATCGACTGGCTGATGGTTTCGCTGCTCATGGATGACCGACTCTGAAGAAGGGATACTTCTTTTTATCTAAGCCGTGAGCAGTGGTGCCGGGCAAACGAAATAAAGTTGCCGGGTCAATCTTAAAAGTCGGGATGTGCTCTGAGCGTTGTGCAAAATACTTCGAAACAA
>NZ_JAVLRV010000001.1:976890-984820 GCF_055803035.1 Pseudomonas sp. 300
GACCCATCGCCGGCAAGCCGGCTCCTGCAGGGTTGGTGTCAGTCAGAAATCAGCGGCGGGTCAGTGGTTGTTCAGTGAATTTCACGCCGGCCAAACCGTGAGTAATCAACGCACGGATGTTGCCGTGATCGCTGCCGTCGGGGGTGGCCACGACGGAGCGGTAATGCTCGCCAAACGCCAACAGCGCTTCTTCATCGCTCAACCCTTCCAGCAACGCCAGACCCAGGGTCTTGCACGAACCTTCGTTTTGCCCGGCCGCATTTTCCACGCCGCCGTTGTTGAAGGCCTGAGGCTGGTAATCGTAGCCAGCGGCGATGAACGCCAGGGTGTCGGCAAAAACGTGTTCGCCGCTCTTGAGGCTGGCGCGCAGGGTGTTCAAATCACTCATTGGGTTTTCCTTTGGCGAACGCCGCTTGTTGGTCGGCGCTGGCTTCTTGCTGGTATTGGGCTTTCCACTCGGCGTACGGCATGCCGTAGACGACTTCGCGGGCGTCGTCGAGGCTGACCTCGATCTGGCGTTCGTCAGCCGCGGCCTTGTACCACTTGGACAGGCAGTTGCGGCAGAAACCCGAGAGGTTCATCAGGTCGATGTTCTGCACATCCTTGCGGCTGTCCAGGTGCGCGACCAGCCGGCGGAAGGCGGCGGCTTCAAGTTCGAGGCGTTGTTGATCGTTCATGGCGGGCTCTGTGCAATCGAATCGTGGCGCGGATGATAAAAGTCTGGCGCACGATGCGCCAGACGCGGTCAGCGGCTTGCGGCCAGGGTGATCGACACCGACTCGGCGAAGCGCAGCGCGTGGGGCTTGTCGACTTCGACCTCGGCGTACAGCACCGACTCATTGGCCATGACCAGATCGAGAATTTCCTGGGTCAGGCGTTCGAGCAGGGCAAAGCGATTGCCTTCCACGTGAGCGATGATCGCTTTGGTGATGGTCCGGTAATTCAGCGCGTGATCGATGTCGTTGTCACGCACCGCTTCCTGGGCGGCATACAGGATCGTCAGGTTGATCAGCACGTCCTGTTTGTTGAGGATTTCATCCTCGTTGATCCCGATGAACGTCCGCAGGCACAGGTCCTTGACCCGGATGCGTGCCATTCCTGGTTGAAGTTGTGGCATTGCTACTTGCTCCGTCCAATCAATTGCAGGAACTCCTGACGGGTGTTGCTCGAGTCGCGGAAGGCACCGAGCATCACCGAGGTGTTCATGGTCGAATTCTGTTTCTCGACGCCGCGCATCATCATGCACATGTGCCTGGCTTCGATGACCACCGCGACACCGGCGGCACCGGTCACCTGTTGCACCGCGTCGGCGATTTGCCGGGTGAGGTTTTCCTGGATTTGCAGGCGACGGGCGAACATGTCCACCAACCGCGCAATCTTCGACAGACCCAGCACTTTACCCGTTGGAATATAAGCCACATGGGCCTTGCCGATGAAGGGCAGCAGGTGATGTTCGCAGAGTGAGTACAGCTCGATGTTGTCGACAATGATCATTTCATCGTTGTCGGAGGCGAACAACGCACCGTTGACGATCTCTTCGATACTTTGATCGTAACCATGACACAGGTACTGCATGGCTTTGGCCGCGCGTGCCGGTGTATCGAGCAGTCCTTCGCGGTCGGGATTTTCACCGAGGCCGATGAGGATCTCTCGGTAGTTCTGGGACAGGCTATTCCGGGGTCGGGATAACGTCATGAAATATCCTCGCGGGGCAACTTACTTGAGGTGCCGTCCGCCGTTGACGGTCAGGGTTGTGCCGGTGACATAAGGGTTGTCGAGCAAATAACGCAGGCTCTGGTAGATCACTTCGCTGCCGGGTTCGATACCCAATGCGGATTTGGCCAAAGCCTTGGCGCGGTACGCCGCGTCGTCGTCAGGATTGAACAGTAGCAGGGCGGGGGCGATGCCGTTGACCTTGATGTCGGGCGCGTACTTCGCCGCGAAGGACAGGGTCAGGCTGTCGAGCCCGGCTTTGCTGGCGCAGTAGCCGATGTGCTTGCTGCTGCCCTTGCGTGTGACGTCATCGCTGATGTGCACGATGTCCGCCGGGGTCGAGCGTTGCAACAAGTCCGCACAGTGCAGGTTGATCAGATAGGGCGCCAGCATGTGCACGCTGAACATGCCGGTGAACGCTGCGGCGTCGGTGTCAGGCGTTTCGGCCAGCCATTGGGACGCGTTGTGGATGATCGCCCGCAGGCAGACGGTGTGGGTTTTCAGTTCGCTGATGAAGGCGAGTATCCCGCCTTCGCTGGAAAAGTCGGCGAAGATTGCCGTCGCCCCCAGATCACGCAATGCCTGTACGCCGGGGCGTTCAGTGCGATAGCTGAAGATTACCGCGTGGCCGTCTTCGAGCAATCGCTGCGCACAGTGCAGGCCGACACGCTGGCCGGCACCGGTGATGAGGATCGGGGCGGATGAAGAAGTCATGAACGGCTCGCGTCGCGGTAAGAGCAAAACTATACCAGCGAGCGGCCGCGTTCACCTATTGTGGGAGCGAGCTTGCTCGCGGTGGGGCCGTATGCTCAAACATCGATGTTGGCTGTTACACCGCTGTCGCAAGCAAGCTCGCTCCCCCAGGGTGATCAGCGGTTTTGGGAGGATGGTTCAGCGGACAACGGACGTATTGGCGTGCTGTTCAGCCAGTTGGCCAGAATCCGGGTCGACAGCGGAATAAAGAAGTAGACCATCAGCGGCGTCAGGCACAGCGTGCTGATAAACACCCGAGGCAGGAGGCTCATTTCACCGAGCAACGGCCCCAGTACAAAGTTGAACAGCAACGACACCGGGAAGAACGCCAGCCAGATCGCCACGGCCTGTTTCCAGCGCGGTGGACGTTGACCGGCCGCGCCGAACCAGCCTTCGATGCCGCTCACACGATGTTCCGTTTTATGCGCAAACAAGTCGCTGCCGCGTGCAAGCCAGGCGGTACGCGAGGCCGAATGCTCCCACGCGTGCATGGTCTGCTCGTTGGCGAAACGGAAAATGATCTGGAATTCGTCATCATCGGGCGGCGGGGCGAGCACGCCTGAGCCGAGATAACCCTGGAAATCGGTGGCCAGTTGTTCGCCTTCGCGTAACCAGGCCATCAGGTCCTGATAACGTCCATCGGCGACGCGGCGCGCAACCATCAGCGTGACGGGTGAGGTAGACATCGTGTATCTCCGTATGACAATCGCGTCACTCCGGATAGGAGTTTCGCCAGGCACAGCGCCGGGGTGGTGGGCTGCGTCTTGGAACAAGCAAGGATTATTCCGGATTCTACAGGTTCTGCCTGTGACAATCGTCTCCCATCAATGGGTTGAATGATGATGGGGCAACAGAGGTAGAATGGGATCCGATTTACACACGGAAGTTGACTGCCCTATGCCTGTCATGACTGACGATGTCGCTGGTTTGCAGCCTGTGCTTCCCCTTGAGCAGCAAGAGCTGTTTCCGATCCGGGAAGTGTCGCGGCTGACGGGCGTCAATCCGGTGACCTTGCGGGCATGGGAGCGACGTTATGGTCTGATTCAGCCAATGCGCACCGAAAGCGGGCATCGCTTGTACGCCATGACCGATATCGAACGGGTCCGCAGCATTCTGGGCTGGATCGAACGTGGCGTTGCCGTCAGCAAGGTCGGCAAGATTCTGGCCAAGACAGCACCGCTTCAAGCGCTGTCGCACATTATCCCCAATGAACTGGTGCAGGCTGACTACGCGCAGTGGCAGGAACAAGTCAAAGCGGCGGTGAGCGTGTTCGACGAGGTAAAACTGGAGCAGGTCTATGGACAGATCTTTTCCAGTTACCCCTTGGCCGTGGCGTTTCAGGACATCCTGATGCCACTCTGGAAGCAACTGTTGCAATGTCATGAAGCGTTCGGTCAGGCCAGCGAGTGGTTATTCCTGGACGGTTTTTTGCGTTCACGGGTGTTACAGCGGCTGCTGCTGGTTCGCGTCATGCAACCACGGCGCGTGATTGTATGTCCCCTGAACGATCAATGTCGTGAGCTCGAACTGTTGGTCACGGCGCTGTTTTTGAGCAGTGTCGATTCGGCCATTCAACTGCTGGCGATCGGTCAACCCTTCGATGAACTGGCGCTGGTCTGCGAAAGGGTCAAGCCCCAGGCGTTGGTGCTGGTTTCCAATCACGCGCCCAGCAATGAATTGCCACGCCGTTTGAATCGTCTGGCGATGAGCCTGGATTGCCAGTTGATGCTGGCCGGTGATGTGTCGGAACTGGCGCAGGAAAGCCTGGACGGATCGTCCATTGGCTGCCTGGGTAACGAAGGATTGGTGATGCGTCAGCGTCTGAAACAGTTCCTGGCAGGAAACCTGGATACCTGAGTCAAAGATGCAGAGTCGGATGGGTCAGTCGATGCTGCTGAAGGATGTACTGGCGCAGGCGCTCGGTTTCGTCCTTGTCGCTCTGACTCAACTGATAGGCATAGAAGCCGTTCTCGGTTTCTTTCTCGAAGGTGCCGCGCAACGCGATACGTTCGTAGCCTGACGGGCTGAACCACAACGCGAAATGCTTGGGTGGTTTGGTCTTGTTGCGAACTTCCAGCAAAACCCCTTTGAACGACACTTCATGCACCCACATCGTGCCGGATTGACCACCGGCATTCTCCAGTGCGACCGGTTCTTCGAGAACCAGGCGCCATGGGCGGACCAACGGCCCGTCTTCATAGATGCTGGGGACGCCCAGACGCAAATGCAGTGCATGGAACTCGTCTTCCACCAGATGCAGCGGGAAGGTCATTTGCTGATTTTCGAAGTTGGCCTGGATCGTGACTTGCTCATGAGCAGCAAGGCGCGTGAGCAAGTCACGGATTTGCGAACCACCATTTACAAGCAGACTCGACGTCGCATCCCGCACATTGAGTTGCGGGTTGTGTTGCATGGTCTGGATAAAATCCAGTTCATCCTGGGTCAGGAGTGCGTCGCGCTGCATGATCGGCTCGAAAGGAAAAGTTACAAAGTCATCGGTGATTGTAGTTAATGACAATCAATTAGTGGTTTTGTTTGCGCCGTTCGTCGGTTTTAGTGCTGCGAGCTCGGCCTGAAGCGCCGCCACTTGTGCTTCGAGCTGCGCTACCCGCTGCTGTGTCTTGACCTGTGCGGTGACGTCCTTTTGCACACCGACAAAATAAGTCTGACCGTCGCTCGGGTTTTTCACCGTCGAAAGCGACAACTCGTTCCAGAAAGGCGTGCCGTCCTTGCGGTAGTTTCGCAGGATTTCCCGGCAGGAGCCGCCATTGCTCAACGCATTGCGGATCAAGGTCAGCGCTTCCTGATCGCGGTCGCCCGATTGCAGAAAGCGGCAGTCCTGGTAGAGGATTTCTTCGCTGGTGTAACCGGTCAGGCGTTCGAACGCCGGGTTGACGTAAATCAGGATGTTGTCGTGTTCACCTTCTTTTTCGGCGATCACAACGCCGTCGTTGGAAGCGTTAATCACCATTTGCAGCAGTTGTGCGTTGATCATCGGAGAATCCTTTCCAGATTGATTGAGCGCAGCATTCTAAAAGAACTCTAGCGGCCTTCAATGCTTGATGAGAGCCAATCGCAGCTTTTTTGCTGCGGCTGTTAATATCACTCATCTTTTTACTGCTTCAGGATCAGATTGATGAAAGTCGCCATCTTTTCGGGCTCGGTGTACGGCACGGCTGAAGAAGTCGCTCGCCACGCTGCGAATATTTTGAAAACTGCGGGCTTCGAGACCTTTCACAACCCGCGCGCAAGCCTTGCCGATGTTCAGGCGTTTGGCCCCGAAGCGTTTCTGGCAGTGACGTCGACCACGGGCATGGGCGAACTGCCGGACAATCTGCAACCGTTGTATTTCGCCGTTCGCGACCAATTGCCCGCCGCCTGGCGTGGTTTGCCGGGTGCCGTGATCGGCCTGGGTGATGCGAGCTACGGCGATACGTTCTGCGGCGGCGGTGAGCTGATGCGCGAGCTGTTCGGCGAACTGGGCATCCGCGAAGTGCTGCCGATGCTGCGCCTGGACGCCAGCGAGAGCGTCACCCCGGAAACCGATGCAGAACCCTGGCTGGCGGATCTCGTCACGGCCCTGCGGGACTGACCGGCCATTCGCGCAGCAAGGCGAGCCAGGCTTGTGCGGCTTTTGACAGGTACGCGCCCTGACGCCAGATGAATGCGATGTCCCAGCGCAGAGAGCTCGGCGCGTTCAGGGTCAGGCGCACCACGCCTGGCCGAACCAGCCCGCGAGCCACCACTCGCGGCAACAACACCACGCCTTGGCCAGCGGCCACCAGCGCCGCTAGAAAGTCCGCCTGACCGCTGCGTCCGCCTTCCTTCGGTGTAAAGCCCAATTGCTGACAGGCTTGCAGCAATCGGTCGTTGAGAACGAAGCTGCGCTGATACAGCAGAAAGGGTGTGTCGGCCAATTCCTCCAACCCGATCACCGTTTTCGTCGCCAGCGGATGATCGACCGGTAGCAGGGCATCCAGGGGTTCGTCACAAAAGGGTTGAAAGGCAAACTGCGGGTCTCTTGTCAGCAGACTGCCACCCAGTTCCAGTTCACCGCTCAACACGGCTTGCTCGATGTTCAGGCTGCCGCCTTCGATCAACTGGATATTGATGTTGGGATAGCGTCGCCGGTACTCGGCAAACAGTCCGGCAAACAGCGCGTCGCTGCCTAACAACGGCAAACCCAGACGCAATTCGCCACGGGCCAGTTGGCTCAGATCATCCAGCTCGTTGAGCAATTCGGTGCGCAAACGCAGCATGCCTTCGGCCCGTTGCAAAACCACGCTGCCCGCGGCAGTCAAACGTAGCTGCGAACCCAGCCGTTCGAGCAGCGGTGTACCGAGGCTCTGTTCCAGCTGAGCAACCTGCTTGCTCACGGCCGATTGGCTGATGTGCAGGGACTTGGCGGCCTGGGTAAATCCCCCTTGATGCATGACTTCGACGAAGCTGCGTAGCTGTTTGAATTCCATCTGCCTGATTCCATTTTGGAATGGCTTCGAGTCTAACAATTCGCTTCTGGGATAGCAGCCTGCTCCGTAAAATGGACGCCTGTGAGGACCGAAGACATGCACGCATCCACCCTGAAATACCTGGCTCGACTGACAACCGAATTAGCCGTGTTGCTGGGCATCTACTTGCTTGGCTGCCAAATGACCCTCTGGTTTGGCTGGCCGGTTCCCGGTGGTGTCATCGGCATGCTGTTATTGCTGTTGGTGTTCGCACTGGGACTGGTCAAACCGGCCGCGTTGCAAATGGGCGCCGGCCTGTTGATGGCCGAGATGCTGTTGTTCTTTATTCCGGCGTTGATGAGCCTGCTCGATTACGGCGCGCTGTTGCGCAGCGACGGTTGGCGGATTCTGCTGGTGATCGGCGTCAGTACGCTGATGGTGATGCTGGTCACGGCGTTTACCGTGGAGCTGGTGGTACGGTGGAGGAGGTCCCGTGAAGCTTGAACTGATGCCGGTGTTCTGGCTGGCCTTCACGCTGCTGGCCTATCTGTTCAGCCGCTGGATCTATCGCCGCACCGGCCGCTACTTGTTGTCGCCGCTGATTTTGGTCCCGGCCCTGCTGTTGACGCTCGCCGTGCCGCTGCATACCGCATACGCCGAATACGCCAGCAACACCCATTGGCTGATGCTGATGCTGGGGCCGGTCACGGTCGCCTTCGCAGTGCCGATCTGGCAGCAACGGCAGATGTTGATACGGCATTGGTCGGCGTTGCTGTTGGGAATGCTGGCGGGGAGTGCTGCGTCCATCGGCAGCTCGTTTGGCCTGGCCAAAGCGCTGGCACTGGACAGCGCGGTGACGATGTCGCTGGTGCCGCGTTCGATCACCACGCCGTTTGCCATGCCACTGGCTCATGATCTGGGCGGCGTACCGGAACTGACGGCGGTGTTCGTGATGTTCACCGGTGTGTTTGGCGCGATGCTTGGCGGCATTTTGCTCAAGTGGCTGCCGTTGCGCA
>NZ_JAVLRV010000001.1:984843-1031301 GCF_055803035.1 Pseudomonas sp. 300
GAAGTAGGGGGGGAGGAAGGCTCGGTCGCGGGGCTGGTCATGGTGCTGACGGGGTTGCTGAATCTGTTCGCTGCGCCTTTGCTGGCGGCGGTACTTTGACATGGATCCAAGCCACTTGGCGCACTGACTCGCTAGGCCATCAAGCTGGCTGCCAATGCAACTACACGAACCCCGGGGGGCTGACTAGACTGCTACACGTGAGCAAAATTATAAGAACAGGAGTTCCTTGCCGTGAGCGTAGCCCCCGTCCAATCGCCCCACAGTGTCAAAGACCAGGTCAGTGCCGCCGAGTGGCAGACCCGCGTCGATCTGGCGGCCTGTTATCGCCTGGTCGCCCTGCATGGCTGGGACGATCTGATCTTCACGCACATTTCTGCCAAGGTGCCCGGCACTGAAGATTTTCTGATCAATCCGTTCGGGTTGATGTTCCACGAGATTACCGCGTCGAGCCTGGTCAAGGTCGATCAGGCCGGCAACAAGCTGATGGACAGTCCCTACGAGATCAACCCGGCGGGTTACACCATCCACAGCGCCGTGCACGAAGTGCGTCACGATGTCGTCTGTGTGTTGCACACGCACACGGCGGCAGGCGTTGCGGTGTCGGCGCAGAAGCAAGGCATTTTGCCGATCAGCCAACAGTCGCTGTTTGTCCTGTCGAGCCTGGCGTATCACGCCTATGAAGGCGTTGCGCTGAACCACGAAGAGAAGGCGCGGTTGCAAGCCGACCTCGGTGAAAACAATTTCCTGATGCTGCACAACCACGGGCTGCTGACCTGCGGCGGCACCATCGCTGACACGTTCCTGATGATGTTCACCTTCCAGCGCGCCTGCGATATCCAGGTGTTGGCGCAGAACGGTGGTGCTGAACTGATTGCCATCGAACCGCAGATTTTGGCAGGCGCCAAGGCGATGATCGCCGGCGTCACCAAAAGTGCACAAGGGATGGGCGGCGCACTGGCCTGGCCAGCGTTGTTGCGCAAACTCGATAAACAAGACGCGGGATATAAACTCTAATGCCTCTCGCCGAGATCCCTCTGAGTGCCTGGCGCAAACGCGGCCAGACCTTCGTCTTTCGTGGCCAGACTATTCGTTACTGGACGGCGGGGCAGGGTGAGCCGCTGCTGCTCATTCATGGCTTTCCGACTGCCAGTTGGGACTGGCATTACCTGTGGCAGCCGCTGGCCCAGCGCTATCGGCTGATTGCTTGCGACATGCTCGGCTTCGGCGATTCAGCCAAACCGGTGGACCACGAATACAGCCTGCTGGAGCAGGCCGATCTGCAACAGGCGTTGCTGGCACATTTGAACATCGAGCAACCGCTGCACGTGCTCGCTCACGATTATGGTGACAGCGTGGCTCAGGAACTGTTGGCCCGGCATTACGAGGCGCGCATTCATCTCGCCAGTTGTGTGTTCCTCAATGGCGGCCTGTTTCCTGAAACCCATCGTCCGGTACTGATGCAAAAATTGTTGCTCAGCCCGTTGGGCTGGATGATCGGTCGTGCGTTTTCCCGTGAGGCGCTGGTGAAGAGTTTCCGTCAGATCTTCGGCCCGCACTCCCGTCCAACCGAGAGTGAGATGGATGACTTCTGGAGCCTGGTCGACAGCAATCACGGGCCACGGATCATGCACAAACTGATCGCCTACATCCCCGAGCGTCGAGTCCAGCGCGAGCGTTGGGTGAGTGTCATGCAGCGCGGTGAAGTGCCATTACGGGTGATCGATGGCGAGGTCGATCCGATCTCCGGCGGGCACATGGTCAAGCGCTATCGTGAGCTGATCCCGAACCCCGATACGGTCCTGTTGCCCGGCATCGGTCATTACCCGCAAACCGAAGCACCGGGGCAGGTGCTCAAGCACTATCTGGCGTTTCGCGACCGCTTGATTTCACCGCCGCTGAAAGTGGCCTGTTCGTAGCCTTCGCCGCAACCTTGCCGGCGAAGGCGTCCTTGAGGCTTGTGGGGCTTGTCAGATTGCCATCGCTGGCAAAAGCCAGCTCCCACAAGAGCTTTGTGTGTCTGATGAGCTGAGGGGCACCTCGGTCCTGTAGGCGCCGGCTTGCTGGCGATGGGCCGTGACGCGGTCCGCGAATTCATCATCCCCCCGCCTTATCGAGCACCATTCAGCGTCCCTCGTGTTCATTGTGACCCGCAGCGCCTTGCCTGACACTCGGGCTCATTGTCCCTTGGCCTGCTGGAGTCCCCTAAATGAATGAGCCTGTGCGCTTCGAAGATAAAGTCGTGATCATCACCGGCGCCGGTGGTGGCCTGGGCCGTGCTCATGCGCTGTTGTTCGCCAGACAGGGCGCCAGGGTGCTGGTCAACGATCTCGGCGGCTCGGCACAAGGCGAAGGTGCGAACGCTTCGGCAGCAGACCGCGTAGTGGCGCAAATTCGTGAGGCCGGCGGCACCGCCGAGGCCAACCATGACTCCGTCACCGACGGCGACAAAATCGTCCAGAACGCCCTCGACGTTTTCGGCCGTGTCGACGTGGTGGTCAACAACGCCGGGATCCTGCGAGACAAGACCTTCCACAAAATGGACGATGCCGATTGGGACCTGGTCTATCGCGTCCACGTCGAGGGCGCCTACAAAGTCACCCGCGCCGCTTGGCCGCACATGCGTGAGCAAAACTACGGTCGCGTGATCTTCACCGCATCCACCTCGGGCATCTACGGCAATTTCGGCCAGTCCAATTACGGCATGGCCAAACTCGGCCTCTACGGCTTGACCCGCACACTGGCCATCGAAGGTCGCAAAAACAACATCCTGGTCAACGCCATCGCCCCCACCGGTGGCACCCGCATGACCGAAGGTCTGATCCCGCCGCAAGTGTTCGAACAGCTCAAGCCGGAACTGGTCAGCCCGTTGGTGGTGTACCTCGCCAGTGAGCATTGCCAGGAAACTTCCGGACTGTTTGAAGTCGGTGGCGGCTGGATGGGCAAGGTGCGCTGGGAGCGCAGCCTCGGTGCCGGGTTTGATCCGCGTGTCGGGTTTTCACCGGAAGATGTGGCGGCGCACTGGCAGCAGATCTGCGACTTCGAAGGCGCAGCGCATCCGAAGGACAATATTGAAGCGTTGAAGGAAATGATGGGCAATTTGCAGAAGTATTCGCTCTGATTCCATTGCCCCGCGCAGGGCTCGCCTGAGTCCTGCCGCTCCGCAAAACCATCGCCCATAAAAAAGGCCGCTGCAAACGCAGCGGCCAAAGCAAGACGTTAAATCAAGGAGCTACAAATCAACGTCTGTGTACACGGGGCGATGAGTCGAAAGCTTCGATTCATCTGAAATCTGTCGCCAATGGCGCGGACTGATCACACGCCATCGCTGTGTGCTGTCAGGCGGTTTACCGTGGAAGCCCGGCAAGAATAAGCGCTTGAGCCCAAAGGAAAAATAGTGATTCCGGACATGCACTGTTGCAGTCTGAGCAACAGTCTCGCGCTCATGCATCCGGCTGATGAGCTTCCATCCACTTCATCCATACCTCGCGCACTTCCCCGCGCGGCAAGGCCATTCATCCTTTAGAGGTACACAACGAATACCTCCTTGGTGCGCTTAACGCTCCCGACCTGCGGCAGTAGGGTGTGGCCTTCTGTCACTCACCGGGGAAGACGCATGACAAAAACAACAATGCGCGCCATCTTCACGCCGCAGGCGCTGGCCGCTGCGGTTGCCTTGGGTTGCTGTGCCCAGGCACAGGCCGTTTCATTCAACATTGGGGAAATCGAGGGGACATTCGACTCCTCGTTGTCCGTCGGCGCGAGTTGGGGCATGCGCGATGCCGATAAATCGCTGGTGGGCACCGTCAACGGCGGGACCGGCCAGGCGTCGACCGGTGACGACGGGCGTTTGAATTTCAAGAAGGGCGAAACCTACTCGAAGATTTTCAAGGGTATTCACGACCTCGAATTGAAGTACGGCGATACCGGCGTGTTCGTCCGTGGCAAGTATTGGTACGACTTCGAATTGAAGGACGAAGACCGCGAGTTCAAGCCGATCAGTGATCACAATCGCAAAGAGGGTTCCAAGTCTGCCGGCGCGCAGATCCTCGATGCATTCGTCTATCACAACTACTCCATCGCCGATCTGCCGGGCACCGTGCGCGCCGGTAAACAGGTGGTCAGTTGGGGCGAAAGTACCTTCATCGGCAACTCGATCAACAGCATCAACCCGGTCGACGTTTCAGCGTTCCGCCGTCCTGGCGCGGAGATCAAGGAAGGCCTGATTCCGGTGAACATGCTGTTCGCTTCCCAAGGGCTGACCGACAAGCTGACGGTGGAAGGTTTCTATCAACTGGAGTGGGACCAGACCGTTCTCGACAACTGCGGCACCTTCTTCGGCGGGGACGTGGCGGCAGACGGCTGCACCACGGGCTACACGGTCGCCAGCCCGGCGATTGCGCCGCTGCAACCGATCGCTGCCGCTTTTGGCCAAGGCTTCCAGGTCGGCCGGGAAGGCGTGATCGTGCCTCGTGGCGGCGACCGCGACGCTCGCGACTCCGGGCAATGGGGGACGGCGTTGCGCTGGCTGGGCGACGACACCGAGTACGGCCTGTACTTCATGAACTACCACAGCCGCACGCCGAATGTCGGCACCACCACCGCCGGGCTGGGGACGCTGGCACGGATTCCGGCCATCGTCGGCACCGCCAACGCCGTTGCACCCGGCACCGGTTCAGCCTTGGCCCAAAGCGTGATGCTCGGTCGCGGTCAGTACTACCTCGAATACCCGGAAGACATCCGCCTCTACGGCGCGAGCTTCTCCACCACCTTGCCGACCGGCACCGCATGGACCGGAGAGATCAGCTATCGCCCCAACGCACCCGTGCAGGTCAACAGCACCGACCTGACACTGGCCTTGCTCAATCCGATTGCCGGCGGCGCGGCTTCGCCGATCGCCACGACGCCCGGCGCAGACAACAAAGGCTATCGTCGCAAGGAAGTGACGCAAATCCAGAGCACCCTGACGCACTTCATCGATCAGGTCGCGGGGGCGGACCGTCTGACCCTGGTGGGTGAAGCGGCCGTTGTTCACGTCGGCGGGCTGGAGGACAAAAGCAAGCTGCGTTATGGCCGCGATTCGGTCTACGGACAGTACGGTTTCCACGGCGATACCGACGGTTTCGTTACCTCGACGTCCTGGGGCTACCGCGCCCGCGCGATCCTTGATTACAACAACGTCATCGCCGGGATCAATTTCAAACCCAACCTGTCGTGGTCCCATGACGTCGCCGGTTACGGCCCCAACGGGCTGTTCAACGAAGGCGCCAAGGCCATCAGCGTCGGCGTCGATGCGGACTATCGCAACACCTATACCGCGAGCCTCAGTTACACCGATTTCTTCGGCGGTGACTACAACACTCTGGAAGATCGCGACTTCCTGGCGCTGAGTTTTGGCGTGAACTTCTGATCTGGCTGAGAAGGATGATTTCAATGCGCAAGATGATTCTGCAATGCAGCGTTCTGGCCCTGAGCCTGTTGGCCGTCGACGTAATGGCCGCGGTGTCGCCGGAAGAAGCCAACAAACTCGGCACCAGCCTGACGCCGTTGGGCGCCGAGAAGGCGGGCAATGCCGATGGCTCGATTCCGGCCTGGACCGGCGGCCTCCCGAAAAACGCCGGTGCGGTGGACAGCAAAGGTTTCCTCGCCGACCCGTTCGCCAATGAAAAACCGCTGTTTACCATCACCGCGGCCACCGTCGACAAGTACAAGGACAAACTCTCCGACGGTCAGATCGCGATGTTCAAACGCTACCCGGAGACCTACAAGATCCCGGTCTACCCGACCCACCGGACAGTGGCTTTGCCAGCGGACATCTACGAGTCGGCCAAGCGCAGTGCGCTGAACGTGACGCCCATCAACGACGGCAATGGCCTGGCTAATTTCACCGGCAATCGCTACTACGCGTTTCCGATTCCGAAGAACGGCGTCGAAGTCATCTGGAACCACGTCACCCGTTATCACGGCGGCAATTTGCGTCGCACCATCACCCAGGCCACGCCGCAGTCCAATGGCGACTTCACGGTGATCCGCTTCAAGGATGAGGTGGCGGTGCCTTCGCTGCTGGGTGACTTGAAACCGGGCAGCGACGAAAACGTCCTCAGCTACTTCAAGCAGGAAGTCACGGCGCCGGCGCGGTTGGCGGGCAATGTGTTGCTGGTTCACGAGACCCTTGATCAGGTCAAGGAACCGCGCAAGGCCTGGATCTATAACGCCGGCCAACGTCGCGTGCGGCGTGCGCCGCAAGTGGCCTATGACGGCGTCGGGACCTCGTCCGACGGGTTGCGCACCACCGACAACTTCGACATGTTTTCCGGCGCACCGGATCGCTACGACTGGAAGCTGATCGGCAAGAAGGAAATGTACATCCCTTACAACAGCTACAAACTCGACTCGCCCGACCTCAAGTACACCGATGTGATCAAGGCCGGGCACATCAATCAGGACCTGACACGCTACGAGTTGCACCGGGTCTGGGAGGTCGTCGCCACGGTCAAGCCCAACGAGCGGCACGTGTACGCCAAGCGTCACATGTACATCGACGAAGACAGCTGGCAGGTGGCGCTGGCCGATCACTACGACGGTCGCGGTCAACTGTGGCGTGTGGCCGAAGGTCATGCCCAGTTCTACTACGATCACCAGGTGCCGGCCTACACCGTTGAAGCGCTGTATGACCTGATTGCCGGTCGCTACATCGCACTGGGGATGAAGAACGAAGAGAAGCGCAGCTTCGAATTCGGTATCGATGCCAAAGCCGGTGACTACACGCCTGCTGCGCTACGGAGTACAGGGGTGAGGTAATCATTCCTACAGCTCTTACAGAAAAAGGTGACTTTGCGGTCACCTTTTTTATAGGTGTCGATCAGTGTGTTGAATACTTCTTCAACAAGCTGTGTGGAGAAGGCTAGGGTGGCGCCACAATTATAAAAAGGCGCACCACTATGACCGCCATGACCCCGTGTCTGGACCGTCCTGGACTCCTGCCCCGCTTGTCTTCCCATCACCAGACTCGCGAGCGGCTGATCGAGCCGTTACTGGCGTCGCCCGCGCGTGTGAAATTGCTCTGTGCGCCGGCCGGCAGTGGCAAGAGTGCGCTGCTCATCGAGTGCCTGTTGCAGGCGCCCGAGCAGTGTCGGGTCTGCTGGTTGCCGTTGGCGGGGGAGCCGATGAAGGCGGTCGATTTTCGGCAGCGGCTGGCACGCGAGTTGGGATTGGCCTCGGCGGACGAAACCGCAATGCTGTCATCGCTGGCTCAATGGCAGACGCCGACCTGGCTGTGTCTCGATGACTATTGCCGCACGCCCAACCCGGAGCTGGACCTGTTGCTCGACCGGTTGCTGGCCATCAGCAGCCCGATGATCACCTGGTGGCTAAGCGGTCGTCGCCGCCCGCAATGCAATTGGCCACGCTTGTTGCTTGCGGATGAGCTGTACGACTGCGAGCGCGCCACGCTGGCCTTTACTCAAACAGAAGTTGCCCGACTGCTGCATCACCTCGAGCCGGAGCAGGCGGCGAAACGTGCCAGCCAAATCATCGAACTCAGCGGTGGCTGGTGCGCAGGCGTGCGGATAGCGCTGCTGCAAAAATGCGACTGGTCGCGCAACGAACCGCTGCACGGTCGGCCGGACACCCTTCACGATTACCTTGAACACGAGCTGTTCGGCATGCTGACCCCGGAGCTGGCGGAAGCCTGGCGGGTGCTGGCTCACTTGCAGCGATTCAATGCCCGGTTATGCGACCACCTGTTCGGTGCCGGCGAGGGCGCCCAATACCTGAGCACGTTGCAGGCGTTGGGCTGCTTCATCGAGCCCTGGCAGGACTCGACAGACTGGCTGCAGATTTTTACCCCCCTCACGCAACTGATGCGCGAAGAACAGTGGCCAGCGGGACGTTCATGGCATCGTCGCGCCTGTCAGTGGTTCGCCGCCGAACTGGATTGGAAAGCCGCGTTTGAACAAGCCTTGCTGGCCGAGGAGTTCGAGGTCGCGGTCAGTCTGTTGCAGCATTTCAGTTTCGAGCACCTGTTCGAGGAGCAGACCGTGGTGCTGTTGCTGCGTTTGCATGAACACAAAGGCGACGAGCTGATGCTCGGCTCGCCGCAACTGGTGGGTCTGATCACCGCCGCGTTGTTGTTCGCCGGGCGGTTCGAGCAGGCGGGCGAATGCATTGAGCATTTGTCACGCTTCGCACCTCAACCGTCGGCGGTGAGTCAACGGCAATTGATTGCGCGTTGGCAGGCGATGCAGGGTTGGCTCCTGCATTTGCAGGGGCGTATGAACCCTTCGCGCGCGCATTTGCTGGAGGCGCTCGACGGACTCGACCCCACGCTCTGGACCGCGCGGCTGATGTGCCTGTCAGGTCTGACCCAGCAAGCCCTGCTCCGGGGCGAACTCGACGTGGCGCAGGCCCTCAACCGTGAGGCGTTGTGCCTGGCGCGAGCGCAAGGTTCGCTGGTGTTCGAGGGGTTGCTGGAACTCGATCATGCGCAATTGCTCGAGCAGCGTGGTGCATCCGGCCGGGCCGAAAGCCTGTTGGCCAACATGCATGGGTTGCTCGTTCGGCAGCAACCGCTGGCACAACCGCTGCTGGGGCGGATTGCCTTGCGTCGCGGACGTTTGAGCCTGTGTCAGGGGCGAGAAACGCAGGCGGCCGCGTATTTCGAGAGCGGACTGCACATTTGCCTGCGCAGCCAGGACAAACGCGTGCTGTATGGTTTCCTCGGCCTCGCGCAATTGGCCGCCAATCGCCAGGACTATGCCCAGGCCTTTGTCCTGCTGCGTGACGCCGAACGGTTGATGCAACAGCGGCGGATTCCAGACACGGTTTACCGCAGTGTTCTGCTGCAATTCAGCTGCCATTTCTGGCTACAGCAGGGCCGCCCGGAATTAGCCCATGAAGCCCTGACCCGGGTGCTGCGCCACTATCACGGTGTTCATGCGCGGCAGGCGCCGCCGGCGACGCTGGAGCTGATCCCCGGCCTTGAATACCTGTTGGTGCTGACCGAAGTGTATCGGGGGCAGGCGCAAACCCCGCTGGTGCAGCTCGAGGCCCAGTTGCACTGGGCGCAACAACGGGGAATGGCGGGGCTGCAAGCGCAATTGCAGCTGGCGCTGGCAGAAGTGGCCTGGCTGACGGGCGACACGCCTGCTGCTCGTCAGTCGCTGCAGGAAGGTTTGGCAATGGTCGAGCGTTGCACCCTTCAACAGGCTCTGCGCGATCTGCAATTGCGCCAGCCGCGCCTGCTGGAGGCGATTGGGACTACCGAGGCGGTTAACCCTCCTGAACCGCTGGCCTCGGTCCAGAACCGCTTGAGTCAGCGTGAAATAGAAGTGCTTGAGTTAGTTGCTCTGGGTAACTCCAATCAACAAATAGCCGATCAGTTGTTCATATCGTTACATACCGTAAAGACTCACGCGCGGCGGATCAATGGGAAGTTGGGTGTGGAGCGAAGAACTCAGGCTGTCGCCAAAGCTAAAGTGATGGGGATTGTTGTTTGAAGTGCGCGCGGCGTCTTTACGAATACATACAAGTTAGGGGGTGTACTAAGTTGGTTTTGCTGTTTATAAAGTGGGCGTCGGCCCGTCAATCAATCTTTATCTTTTTGAATGTGTTTTGGCCGACTCCCATTATTAGAAAGGATGCTATTCATGAGTAACATTTTGCTGAAAGAAGTTAGCGCTAGACTCGGAGAGGTTTTCAAGGAAACGGGTTTTTCGATCAATGTTGATGAAACCTATCTCACGTCGGTCGTGATTAATGACCAGGGTGAGCAAGTGGTTGATTACTCTCAGAGCCTGAGCTGGGCAATCATGGAAAAAGTGCAAGCTAACGAGCTGCCACGGTTCAATGACACGTCCGCAGGTATTTTTTTCAAACAATGGACGTTTGATAAGGCTTATCGCGACCCGGAAGTTGATATAGAACAACTTAATGTTAATGGCCGGTTTGTAGTCCAGTCCTTCAGCAACAACTAAGCACTCGCCTCAAACGGCCAGTCAAGGTTAACCGGCGAAGCCCATTCGCCAACTCACGGCCCGGGTCGCCGCCAGCAATCGCTGCGCCGCCGGGCCGTTTTCGTCGGCGTGAAACAGTGACGCCGGGCCAACGATGGTCATGACGGCCACCACATTCCCGACCGCGTTGAACACCGGGGCCGACAACGCATCGACGCCGGGCATCAACAAGCCATGCACATGGTGCAGACCGCGCTCGCGGATTTGTTCACACAAGGTCACATAGGCCTGATCGTCCGCCAGCACATGGGAACTGCTTGCCAGCAGTTCCTGTACGCGCAAATCCACCGTTTCACGCTTGGGCAGAAAAGCGCCAAACACTAATCCCGTGGATGAACTGAGCAACGGCAATACCGAACCCAATTGCGTGACCACAGTCACTGCGCGCACCGCCGGTTCGATATGCACCACGGTTGCGCCCTGATTGCCCCACACCGCCAGAAAGCACGTTTCATTCAACTCATCGCGCAGTTCGGCCAAGGGCAGGGCGCCGACTTTCAGCACGTCCATACTGTTGAGTGCGGCCAGCCCCACACGCAGCGCTTCGCGGCCCAGTCCGTAGTGGTTGGTGGCGGTGTTTTGTTCGGCAAAACCACTGGCGATCAATGCCTGCAGATAGCGATGAACCTTGCTCGCCGGCATCTGCACATGCTCGGCCAGGCGCGACAGTGAAGTCGATGGCGACAACTCGGCCAACGCCTTGAGGATGTCGGTGCCGACCTCGGCCGAGCGGACTTTCTGTTTGTCGTTGTTGCGCGGCGTTTCCATGGAGGCGGTCTGATCCCGGGACGAATGGGCGTCTTTATAGCTTGACGGTCAATACCAATCAAATTACGTTATGCGTAATTGAATTACGATAAAAATAACCCTGGCGTGCCGAGACCTCTGCAACAGAGCGACAGGCCATTGCCTACTCCCTGTTCAGGAGGCTCCATGAACCTCGATTCAACGGCGCCCGCGCTGGCTTATCAGTCCGGCTTTGGCAATGAATTCAGCAGTGAAGCGTTGCCCGGCGCACTGCCCGTCGGCCAGAACTCCCCGCAAAAAGCCCCGTACGGCCTCTACACCGAACTGTTCTCCGGCACCGCCTTCACCATGGCTCGCGCCGAAGCGCGGCGGACCTGGATGTACCGCATTCAGCCGTCGGCCAATCACCCGGCGTTCGTCAAACTGGATCGGCAACTGGCCGGTGGACCGTTGGGTGAAGTCACCCCCAATCGCCTGCGCTGGAACCCGTTGGACATTCCGACTGAACCGACCGATTTCATCGACGGGCTGGTGAGCATGGCGGCCAATTCGGCGGCGGAAAAACCGGCCGGAATCAGCATCTACAGCTACCGCGCCAACCGCTCCATGGAGCGGGTGTTCTTCAACGCCGATGGCGAACTGCTACTGGTGCCGGAACAGGGTCGCCTGCGCATTGCCACCGAACTGGGCGTGCTGGAACTTGAGCCGCTGGAAATCGCCGTGCTGCCGCGCGGTCTGAAATTCCGCGTCGAACTGCTCGACCCGCAGGCGCGCGGCTACATTGCGGAAAACCACGGCGCGCCATTGCGCCTGCCGGACCTCGGGCCCATCGGCAGCAACGGCCTGGCCAATCCGCGAGACTTCCTGACCCCGGTCGCCCAATACGAAAACCTCAAACAACCGACCACTCTGGTGCAAAAATTCCTCGGCCAGTTGTGGGGCTGCGAGCTCGATCACTCGCCGCTCAACGTGGTCGCCTGGCACGGCAACAACGTGCCGTACAAATATGACCTGCGCCGTTTCAACACCATCGGCACGGTCAGTTTCGACCACCCGGATCCGTCGATTTTCACCGTCCTGACCTCGCCGACCAGTGTTCACGGTCTGGCCAATCTGGACTTCGTGATCTTCCCGCCACGCTGGATGGTGGCCGAGAAAACCTTCCGGCCACCGTGGTTCCACCGCAATCTGATGAACGAGTTCATGGGCCTGATCAAGGGCGAATACGACGCCAAGGCCGAAGGCTTCGTGCCCGGTGGCGCGTCGCTGCACAGCTGCATGAGCGCCCACGGCCCGGACGGCGAAACCTGCACCAAAGCGGTCAACGCCGACCTCACCCCGGCGAAAATCGACAACACCATGGCCTTCATGTTCGAGACCAGCCAGGTGCTGCGCCCAAGCCGATTCGCCCTCGATTGCCCGCAACTGCAAACCAACTACGATGCCTGCTGGGCCTCGCTGCCCGCCACTTTCGACCCGACCCGGAGATAACCCATGACTCAGACTTCCATTACTCGTAGCTGGGTTGCCTCCGCCAACGGCCATGCCGATTTTCCCCTGCAAAACCTGCCGTTGGGTGTGTTCAGCGTGAAGGGTTCTGCGCCACGCAGCGGCGTGGCCATCGGTGACCACATCTTTGATCTGGAAGCGGCGCTCGACGCCGGCCTGTTCGACGGTGTCGCAAAAACGACGGTCGAAGCCACCCGTGGCGGTCAGCTCAATGGGTTTTTCGAACTCGGCCGCCAGGCTCGCGTTGCCCTGCGTGAGCGCTTGATCGAACTGTTCCAGGAAGGCAGCACCCTGCACGGCAAGATCGAAGCCCAAAGCGCAAAACTACTGCCGCTGGCGGCAAACTGCGAAATGCACCTGCCGGCGAAAATCAACGATTACACCGACTTCTACGTCGGCATCGAGCACGCGCAAAATGTCGGCAAACTGTTCCGTCCCGACAACCCGCTGCTGCCGAACTACAAGTACGTGCCGATCGGTTACCACGGTCGCGCATCGACCATTCGCCCGTCCGGCACCGACGTTCGCCGGCCGAAAGGCCAGACCTTGCCGGCCGGTCAGACCGAGCCGACCTTCGGCCCCTGCGCACGTCTGGATTACGAGCTGGAACTGGGTATCTGGATCGGCCAGGGCAACGAGATGGGCGACCCGATTGCCATCGGTGAGGCCGCCGATCACATCGCCGGTTTCTGCCTGCTCAACGACTGGTCGGCGCGGGATATCCAGGCGTGGGAATACCAGCCACTGGGGCCGTTCCTGTCGAAGAGTTTCATTACCAGCATCTCGCCATGGGTGGTGACAGCCGAAGCGCTGGAGCCGTTCCGCCGTGCGCAACCAGCGCGTCCGGAAGGCGATCCGCAGCCGCTGCCCTACCTGTTCGACAAACGCGATCAGGCCGCGGGCGCCTTCGACATCGAGCTGGAAGTCCTGCTGCTCACCGAAGGCATGCGCGAGCAGAACCTGCCGGCCCATCGCCTGACCCTGAGCAACACGCAACACATGTACTGGACCGTGGCGCAACTGGTCGCGCACCACAGCGTCAACGGCTGCCAGTTGCAGGCCGGTGACCTGTTCGGTTCGGGTACGTTGTCGGGGCCGGAAAACGGTCAGTTCGGCAGCCTGCTGGAAATCACCGAGGGCGGTAAAAAGCCGATCGAACTGGCCTCCGGTGAAGTGCGTAAATTCCTCGAGGACGGCGACGAAATCATTTTGCGTGCCCGTTGCAGCCGCGACGGTTTTGCCTCCATCGGTTTCGGCGAGTGTCGCGGCAAAGTGCTGCCGGCGCGTTAAGAGGATCGGGTCATGGAACTCTATACCTACTACCGCTCGACCTCGTCTTACCGGGTGCGCATCGCGTTGGCGTTGAAGGGCCTGGATTACCAGGCACTGCCGGTCAACCTGATCGCACCGCCGGGTGGCGAACATCGCCAGCCAGCGTATCTGGGCATCAACCCGCAAGGCCGGGTGCCGGCCTTGCGCACCGATGAAGGCGAGTTGCTGATTCAGTCACCGGCGATCATCGAGTACCTGGAGGAACGTTATCCACAGGTGCCGCTGCTGTCCAAAGACCTCGTGGCTCGTGCGCATGAACGCAGTGTGGCGGCGGTGATCGGTTGCGACGTGCATCCGCTGCACAACGTCAGCGTGCTCAACAAACTGCGGCAGTTGGGCCACGATGAACCGCAGGTGGTCGAGTGGATCGGGCACTGGATCAGCCAAGGGCTGGCGACGGTGGAGCAGTTGATGGGTGATCAAGGTTATTGCTTCGGCGATGAACCGGGGCTGGCTGATGTGTACCTGATTCCGCAGTTGTATGCCGCTGAGCGATTTAATATTTCGCTGGAAGCCTATCCACGTATTCGTCGAGTGGCGGCGCTGGCAGCCGGGCATCCTGCCTTCATCAAAGCGCATCCGGCGAACCAGCCTGACACTCCTTGAGGCTT
This sequence comes from Pseudomonas sp. 300, assembly GCF_055803035.1. Lineage (NCBI taxonomy): Bacteria > Pseudomonadati > Pseudomonadota > Gammaproteobacteria > Pseudomonadales > Pseudomonadaceae > Pseudomonas > Pseudomonas sp. 300. The sequence goes on from NZ_JAVLRV010000001.1 coordinate 999,053, forward strand.
CACGCATATCCCTGTGGGAGCGGGCTTGCCCGCGATGGCGGTGTGTCCGTTAAATGAATGTTGGCTGGTGCTCCCTCATCGCGGGCAAGCCCGCTACCACCGGATTTGCGTTTAATGGACGATTGAATTGGGGGGGAGGTGCCCTAATCGTTCAGTCAACCGAATCCGCTGGATCGGGTCGTCGCTGAGCAGCAGCGCATGCTCCAGATCGAAACGCTCGGCGTTCGGGCAGTCCAGCCGTTGATACAGGCTGGCCCGGGCCAGGTAATCGGAGGCGCTGGCGTTGCCCAGTTCCAGCACGCGCTCGGCGTCGATCAGCGCGCCGATATAGTCATCGTGGGAAAGATGTAACTGGCGCAGGTTGCGGGACAAGCGCTGGAGCATCTGCACCGGCTCGGCCGTCAGCAAATGTTCGGCGCTGATTTTCATGTTCGGCCCGTACTGGCGTTGCAGCAGTTCCCGGCAATCGTTGGGGTACAAACGACGACCGCCGCAAGGGTCCAGCAGGTGATCGGCCCCGGGAACCCGCAGCAGAAAATGCCCCGGGAAGTTGACCCCGACCAAGGGGATTTCCAGGCATCTGGCCAGTTCCAGCGCGATCAGCCCCAGCGCCAATGGCTGACCACGCCGGCGTTCCAGCACCTTGTCGAGCAAGGCCGCTTGCGGACGCAAAGGGGTGAAATCGTCCTGGGCGTATCCCAGATCATTCAGGCGTCGCAACAGCGGTTGGGCCAGCTCGCTGACCGGCAACATCGGCAAGCCATAACTGACGCGCTGTTGCAGGTCCTTGAAATTCGCCAGTACCGCCTGCGGGTCCACCTCTTTATCGTGCTCGACGGCAATCCACAGCGCCGCTTCGAACAGCGCGGGCGGCGATCGTTGCAGGCAGTCGAAGAAGCGTTGGCGGGGCGTCATCAAAATCTCCAGGACATGCCTCGTTTTAGCCTCCCCTGCGGCATTCGTCCAGTGCAATGCGGGTTATGTCAGAAAGCCTGCATGGCGGCGTCGCTTATTCCGGTGCGCTTCTGCAAATTTTGCGCGCAAGCCTATACTGGCGACTACAAGAAGTGATTCGGGAGCCCCTACGATGTTCGCTCTCATGCAAAGCACTCGCCTGGAATCGCTGCATCTGAGCGTCGACCCGGTCACCGGGTTGAAGGCGGTCATTGCCATTCATAACAGCCGTCTGGGGCCTGCCCTGGGGGGGTGTCGTTACCTTGCCTACCCAAGCGACGAGTCGGCGGTCGAGGATGCCATTCGTCTGGCTCAAGGCATGAGTTACAAGGCGGCGCTGGCCGGCCTGGCTCAAGGTGGCGGCGTGGCGGTGATTGTTCGACCGGTCCATGTCGAAAACCGCGCCGCGCTGTTCGAAGCGTTCGGGCGCTGCATCGATCAGCTCGACGGGCGCTACATCACGGCCATCGACAGCGGTACTTCGGTGGCGGACATGGATTGCATTGCCCAACAGACCCAACACGTCACCAGCACCACCTCGGCGGGCGACCCGGCGCCTCACGCGGCGATGGGCGTGTTCACCGGCATTCGTGCCACCGCCATGGCCCGTCTGGGCAGTGACAACCTCGAAGGCCTGCGCGTGGCCATTCAAGGCCTGGGCAATGTCGGTTTTGCCCTCGCTGAACAACTGCACGCCGCCGGTGCAGAATTGCTGGTCAGCGACATCGATCACGGCAAGGTGCAACTGGCGATGGAGCAACTGGGCGCTCACCCGATCGCCAACGATGCGCTGCTCAGCACGCCGTGTGACATTCTTGCGCCGTGCGGGCTCGGCGGGGTGCTCAACAGTCACAGCGTGACGCAACTGCGCTGCTCGGCGGTGGCCGGTTCCGCGAACAATCAGCTGACCCATCTGGATGTTGCCGATCAACTGGAGCGGCGCGGGATTTTGTATGCGCCGGATTACGTGATCAATTCCGGCGGGCTGATCTACGTGTCGCTCAAACACCGTGGCGAAGAGCTGACGACCATCACCGCACACCTGTCGAAAATCAGCTCACGCCTGACCGAAGTGTTCGCCCACGCTCAGGCGGAGAAACGTTCGCCCGCCAGAGTCGCGGACGAATTGGCGGAGAAGGTGTTGTACCGCTGAACCACACCTTAATGACAGGCATGAAAAAGGCCCTGAGCCATTCGACTCAGGGCCTATTCAATTCGGGTGTTGCTTACTTCGGCGTTTTAGCCGCTTTGGCTGGCTTGGTCGGCTCAGCTGTTTCAGCCACTTCAACCTGCTCAACCTGCTCAACGACTTCAGCAGGCGCGCTCAGCAGCTCGGACAACGCGTCCGGCTGACTCTTGAACGCCTTGGCGAACACATCGCGATTCTTCGCCATGTAGATCCCGGCTTCTTCCACTTGCTGCTCGGTCAGGGACGGAACAGCTTTTTGCAGCACTTCAGCCAGCAATTCGGCCAGTTCGAGCATTTTGTCATGACGGTCAGCTTCGGCTTTATCCATGAACAAGCGCTCCAGATCTCGGCTGCTGCGGTATACCACTTCGACGGCCATTCACCACCTCACATGCCTTCACGATAGTTGTCTGTTTCGACCACTGTATTTATATACAGCGAAAAGGATAAGCGAATCCCTGCGCTTTGGGTAGTGGCTTTTTAATGTAGACCGAAATGAGGGTTTGTCATTTGAACCGTGACGCGCCCATCGCGAGCAGGCTCGCTCCCACGGGTGCGACCAAACGCCACAGAGCGCGGTTTAGAGCACCTCGCCATCATATTGCAGGCGTTACTGGCCTTTTTTCTGCATGCAGAACAACCGTCACGTCCAACCCGTATCATCCGCTCGAACCGAGCTAAGGAAGAATCATCGTGAAAATCAACTGGGCCGAGAAGCTGCGGCAGAACGTGCATGAGCTGGCTGAGTCCCTGGGCAACCTGTTCGTCGAGACCTTCCACTACCTGGCGTTGTTCGCCATCGGTGCGGTGACCGCCTGGGCGGCGGTGATGGAGTTTCTGGGGATGATCGAAGAGGGGCACATCAAGATCGATGACATCTTGCTGCTGTTCATCTACCTCGAACTGGGCGCGATGGTCGGGATTTACTTCAAGACCAATCACATGCCGGTGCGTTTCCTGATCTACGTGGCGATCACCGCGCTGACGCGGCTGCTGATCTCCAACGTCTCGCACCACAATCCGCCGGACCTGGGCATCATTTACCTGTGCGGCGGGATTTTGCTGCTGGCGTTTGCGATTCTGGTGGTGCGATACGCCTCGTCGCAATTCCCTTCGGTGAAGATCGAACACCCGCAACGCAAAGTCGGTGCGGGTTCCGGTGAACATCCCGAAGTGGAGAAAGGCGAGATTTAAAGCCGCATGGCGGGGCGCGGGTGGCCTTTGGCCGAGGGCGGCGGCGGAGTGCGATTGTCGCCGTCGGTCATGGCTTCGAGGATGGTCATCGCGCTGTGACCTTGTTCGATGGCAATGCCGAATTGAATACTTTGCACCAGGCGTTTTAGGCGCTTGGTGTCATTGCGTTGTTCGGCGCTGATCATTCGCTTGGCCACGACACGGCCATTGTTGGAGAGGGTCAGCATGATGCTGCCGTCCAGCCCCTGAATGCTCAGGTTGATCTGGTAATCCGGTGCAAAGGCATCGGTAATGAGCTGAAAGGGGTTGTCCATGATGCGTCACCGCCTGATTGAACGTGCAGTTGTTGACCGGCCATGATCGGGTTGGTTCGCAACACCGGACCATCGGCATGTTGCTCGCTGAGGTTTTCAAACATCCTTTTTGCCTCGTCAGGGGTGTAGCAAGGGGCATGCCGGAAAAATTGTTGGACAATAGACGCGGCAAAAAGAAGGCGGACACCCTGGCCCGCCTTCTTTTTGCCTGCCCGTTTCAGGGCATGAATGAGTAGATGATCGCTGACAGTGCAATCAGACCGATCAACACCACGAACACGTTCGACACCTGGCCCGAATACTGGCGCAAGGCCGGTACGCGGCGGATGGCGTACATCGGCATCAGGAACAACAGGCACGCGATGATCGGCCCGCCGAGGGTTTCGATCATGCCGAGGATGCTTGGGTTGAAGGTCGCCACGGCCCAGCAGCTGAGAATCATGAACAGCGCAGTGATGCGGTTCAGCCAGCTCGACGACATCACCCGGCCACGGCCGCGCAGACTTTTCACGATCAGGCCCTGAAAGCCTTCGCTGGCCCCGATGTCATGACCGAGGAAGGATTTGGTGATCGCTACCAGCGCAATCAGCGGCGCGGCGTAAGCAATGACCGGGGTCTGGAAGTGGTTGGCCAGGTACGACAGGATCGAGATGTTCTGTGCCTTCGCCGCCGCCAGATCAGCCGGGGACAGCGCCAGCACGCAGCTGAAACAGAAAAACATCACCGTCACCACCATCATCGCGTGGGCGATGGCGAGGATGCCGCTGCTCTTGCGCTCGGCCTGCTCGCCGTAACGCTGCTTCTGATCGACAGCGAAGGCGGAGATGATCGGCGAATGGTTGAACGAGAACACCATCACCGGGATCGCCAGCCACAGCGTTTTGAAGAACAGCGGCATCGGCATGCCTTCGCTGGCAGTGGCGAAGAACGCGCCGTTCCAGTTCGGGATCAGACTGACACCGAGCAGCAGCAACGCCGCGACGAACGGGTAAACCAGCACGCTCATGCATTTGACGATGACGCCCTGACCGCAGCGGACAATCGCCATCAGCCCAAGGATCAGTCCCAGCGACAGCACCGCCCGCGGTGGCGGGGCGATGTGCAACTGGTGCTCCATGAAACTGCTGAGGGTGTTGGTCAGCGCCACGCTGTACACCAGTAGAATCGGGAAGATGGCGAAAAAATACAGCAGCGTGATCAGCTTGCCGGCACCGATGCCGAAGTGTTCTTCCACCACTTCGGTGATGTCCCCGGAACGTCCGGACAGCACGAAGCGGGTCAGGCCGCGGTGGGCGAAGAAGGTCATCGGGAACGCCAGCACCGCCAGGATCAGCAGCGGCCAGAAGCCACCCACACCGGCGTTGATCGGCAGGAACAGTGTACCGGCGCCAATCGCCGTGCCGTAGAGGCCAAGCATCCAGGTGGTGTCGTGTTTGCTCCAGCCCTTGTGGGTTGTTTCTGTATTGCGTGTCAGGTCTACAGCAGGATTATCGGCAGCGGGTGTACGTACATCGGTCATCGTTATTGGCCTCGTTATTATTCTTGCTCGGGCTCACGTGTTGCGGGCGGTCGGGAATGCTCCTCAGCACTCCACCCAGCTGACAGCCAGGCCGCCCCGTGAAGTCTCTTTGTATTTGTCATGCATGTCGGCGCCGGTATCGCGCATGGTGCGGATCACCCGGTCCAGGGAAATGAAGTGTTTGCCGTCGCCGCGCAGGGCCATTTGCGTGGCGTTGATCGCCTTCACGGCCGCGATGGCGTTGCGCTCGATGCACGGCACTTGCACCAGGCCGCCGACCGGGTCGCAGGTCAGGCCGAGGTTGTGTTCCAGGCCGATTTCGGCGGCGTTTTCCAGTTGCTCGGGCGTGGCCCCAAGCACGTCGGCCAGACCGGCGGCGGCCATGGCGCACGCCGAACCGACCTCGCCCTGACAGCCGACTTCGGCCCCGGAGATCGAGGCGTTTTTCTTGCAGAGAATGCCTACAGCCGCCGCGCCCAAAAAGAACGCCACGACGTCATCGTCCGACGCGTCCGGGTTGAATTTCATGTAGTAGTGCAGAACAGCGGGAATGATCCCGGCCGCGCCGTTGGTAGGCGCGGTGACCATCCGTCCGCCGGCGGCGTTTTCTTCGTTCACGGCGAGGGCAAACAGGTTCACCCATTCCATCGCCGACAGCGTCGAAGTGATGACATTCGGTTTGCCGATTTCCAACAGACTGCGGTGCAATTTCGCTGCACGGCGCGGAACATTCAGACCGCCAGGCAGGATGCCTTCGTGACGCAACCCCTGCTCGACGCACTCGCGCATCACCGACCAGATGTGCAGCAAGCCCTGACGGATCTCGGCTTCGCTGCGCCAGGCCCGTTCATTGGCCATCATCAACTCGGAAACCCGCAGCCCATGCTGGTTGCAGAGCTTGAGCAATTCGGCGGCGCTGGAAAAATCGTACGGCAGCACCACGTCGCTGGTCGGTGCAATGCCGGACTCGGCTTCGGCCGCTTCGATGATGAAACCGCCGCCGATCGAGTAATACGTTTGCTCTGACAATTCGCCGGTTTCGCCGAAGGCGGTCAGCGACATGGCGTTGGGGTGGTAGGGCAGGCTCTCATCAAGCAGCAGGAGATCGCGTTGCCAGTCGAAGGCGATGGTGGTTTTGCCGGCCAGCGTCAGTTCGCCGGTCTTGAGCAACGTATTGATGCGGCTGTCGATGCTGGTCGGATCGATGCTGTCCGGCCATTCGCCCATTAGGCCCATGACACAGGCGCGGTCCGTAGCGTGGCCGACGCCGGTGGCGGAAAGGGAGCCGTACAGGCGGATTTCTACCCGGCGGACGGCGTCGAGCAAGTGCTGGTCAATCAGTGCCTGGGCGAAGGTCGCGGCGGCGCGCATCGGGCCGACGGTGTGAGAACTGGACGGACCGATGCCGACTTTGAAAAGATCAAAAACACTGATAGCCATGCTAAAGCCTATACAAGTAATGGAAGAAGAATCGCTGCCATTTCTGTAGGACAAGCGCAATGTCGGCGATACTGCCTACCTCGGTCCGACGTGACCAACGAAACTTCCTAAGACAGCCTTTAGCAGGACTAAACAATGAGTCGCCAATTGCATGCCCAGACTTACGTCTGGCTGCACGTGTTTTCCTGTGCCGCGCGGCACTTGTCGTTCACCCGCTGCGCCGAAGAACTGCACATCACGCCGGGGGCGGTCAGTCAGCAAATCCGACAACTGGAAGAACGGCTGGGGTTTCGACTGTTCCACCGCCGTGCCCGGGGTGTGGAGTTGAGCGCAGAAGGCCAGCGACTGGCCATTACGGTCAACGAGGCGTACGGCAGCATCGACGCAGAATTGCGACGACTGGACGCCGGAATGATCAGCGGGATTCTGCGGGTGCGCTCGATTCCATCATTCCTGAGCAAATGGCTGACCCCGCGTCTGCCGCGCTTGCAGCAGCGGTTTCCGGACATTCAGTTGCGCCTGGTGGCGGAGGACAGCAGCGTTCCGTTGCACGAGGGCGACTTCGACCTGGCCATCGACCTGAACGACGGCAGCTACCCAGGCTTGTTATCCACAACCTTGCTCGACGAGCAGATCTTCCCGGTCTGTGCGCCGAGTCTGTTGCGCGGTCGACCGCCGTTGCACGGCCCGGCCGACCTGTCGCACTTTCCGCTGTTGCACGACATCACGGCCTGGCGCGGCAGTTACGAGTACGCGGAATGGGAGTTCTACCTCAACGCCATCGGCTTCGAAGGCGCGGACGTACGGCGCGGGCACACGTTCAATCGCAACCACCTGACCATCGAAGCGGCGATTGCCGGCATGGGCGTGGCGATTGCGCGGCGCACGTTGCTGAACGATGAGCTGGAGCGGGGGACATTGATTGTGCCGTTCGGGTTGGCGGTACCGAATCACAAACGTTACGTGCTGCTGTATGCGCCGGGGGCGCTGAGCCATCCGGGCGTGCGAGCGGTGCATGACTGGCTGGTGGAGGAGGCGGGGGTTTTTCGAAGCCTGCATCCGCTGGCGGAGCGGCAGATGTGAGTAATTATGACAAAGAAGTGAAGCGAGCCAACTCCCGACCTTAACAGCGCTTTTGCTCCTTGTCCGGCTTTTTTTGCGATTGAAAATTTATCTTTTTTCAGGGGTTGAAATGTTCCGCGCACAGACCGATTGTGTAGGTAAGAGGTCACGGTGATGACGCCCAAGGGCCAGCCGAAGGGCCTCTCGCGAGCTAGCTGAATTAAGGGATGAACTATGCAAATCCAAGTCAACAGCGATAACCATATTCAAAGCAGCATCCGACTGGAGGAGTGGGTACGTACTACCATTGAGAGCACGCTCGAACGTTATGAAGAGGACCTGACCCGCGTCGAGGTCCATCTGCGGGACGAGAACGGCGACAAGCCCGGTCCCCATGATTTGCGCTGCCAGCTGGAAGCGCGGCCAAAAGGCCACCAACCGATTTCTGTTACTCATAAAGCCGAAAACCTGGAACTGGCGATCGACGGTGCGGCTGAAAAACTCGAACATGCGCTTGACCATCTGTTCGGCAAACTGCGGGGCAAACCACGTGCCGCGGTGGTGCCGTTCGAAAGGCGCGCAGCCGATGTGCTGCTGGAAGAAGAGTTTCTTGAGAACGAACAGGCTGCACAGAACGGCTGACGCCTGAATCACTTTTTACCTTTCCACCACTGAAAACGGGCCTGCTTATGCAGGCCCGTTCTTGTTTCAGGGTTCGGTGAACGCTTCAGCTTGATGAATCCCTTCGCCACAATGATGTTTGCCTCCACCCATCAGTGGACCAAAGCGCAGGAAATAGACGGATCTTTTTTGCGTATGAGAATATTTATCATTAATATTGCGACCTTGTCGGCCTCCTGACTTACTCGTGGCCTCACCCGTTTCAAGGTCGAAACATGAAAGCACTCCCCGTGTCCTACCGATTGGCCGTCACCTCCCGGGTGCTGGCCGCCGTGCTGGGCGGATATATTGTCGCCGCACTGGCCAGTGTCAGCCTGACGCTGTGGGTGCCCATGGCCCGCGCCGATGCCGTGGTGACCGGGATGATGACCTCGTTTCTGGCCTACCTCGGCGCGGTGATCTGGTGTTTTGCCTGCCGCAGTGCGGGGCGGGCCTGGCTCGGGTTGATCGTGCCGAGCCTGGTGCTGGCGGTGGTGTCGGGGCTGGCTTATTGGATGGGCCACTCATGAAAGAGGGCTTTCGTCAGGCGATGGCCTGGCTGCACACCTGGGCCGGGTTGATCTTCGGCTGGTTGCTGTTCGCGATTTTCCTGACCGGCACACTCGCGTATTTCAAGGACGAGATCAGCCATTGGATGCAGCCGGAAATCCCTGCGCGTTCGGTGACTTCCGAAGCCAGCCTGAGCGTGGCGCAAAACTATCTTCAGCAACACGCCGCCGGTGCCTCGCGTTGGCTCATCGACCTGCCCGATGCCCGCGACCCCGGCCTGTCCGTCCGCTGGCAGCAGACCCCGGCCAAGCGTGGCGAACGCGGCCAGTTCACGGAAAAACTCCTCGACCCGCAAACCGGCGCCGAAGTGCAGGGCCGCGAAACCACCGGGGGCGAGTTCTTCTACCGCTTCCACTTCCAACTGCAAATGCCCTATCCGTGGGGCCGCTGGTTGTCGACCATCGCCGCCATGGTGATGTTCGTCGCGCTGATCAGCGGGATCATCACCCACAAGAAAATCTTCAAGGACTTCTTCACCTTCCGCCCGCGCAAGGGCCAGCGTTCCTGGCTCGACGGGCACAACGCGGTGGGTGTGCTGGTGCTGCCGTTTCACCTGATGATCACCTACAGCAGCCTGGTGATTTTCATGTCGATGGTGATGCCGGCCAGCATCCTGGCCTCGTACAACGGTAATGCCCGGGCGTTTTTCGATGAGGTGTTTCCGGCGTCTGCTACGCCGGAACTGGCGGGCAAACCGGCTGAATTGGCGCCGCTGGCACCGCTGCTGGAAAAGGCTCGCGAGCAGTGGTCGGGCGGGCAGGTCGGTCGGCTCACCGTTAACAATCCGGGCGATGCGAACGCTTCAGTGGTGCTCGTGCGTGACGGTGCCGATCGCGTGGTCCACGACTTTGGCCGCGCAGCGACCTTCAACGGCGTGACCGGACAGTTGCTCGACACGACGCCGGAGCAGTCCCTGCCTAGGGCGATTGCCGGCAGTTTCTACGGGTTGCACATGGGCCGTTTCGCGGACCCGGTGCTGCGCTGGTTGTACTTCATTTGCGGGTTGGCCGGCACGGCGATGATTGGCACCGGGCTGGTGGTCTGGCTCGGCAAGCGTCAGCTCAAGCACGCGAAAAGCGGCGTGATGCCGTTCGAGTTGCGGCTGGTGGAAGTGCTGAACATCGCCAGCATGTCCGGGTTGATGGTCGCCGTAGCCGCGTTCTTCTGGGCCAATCGCCTATTGCCGGTGGACATGGCCGGGCGCGCGGAGTGGGAAGTGAACAGCTTCTTTCTCGTCTGGGGCCTGAGCGTGCTGCATGCCGTGGTCCGGCGTGGCCGTGCGGCGTGGGTCGAGCAGTTGGCGCTGGCGGCGCTGCTGTTTGGCGCGGTGCCGTTGTTGAACGCCCTGACCACGCCGTTTCACTTGGGTCACACGCTGGCACAGGGCGATTGGGCGATGGCCGGTTTCGACCTGACGTGCCTGGGCAGTGGTGTGTTTTTCGCCTGGGCCGCTTGGAAAATGCGGCGTTCGGCACAGGCTGGGATCGACACCCAACAGCGTGCACAACTGATCACCCTTGAGCGCGAGGCGAACTGAATGTTGCTGGCCCTGTTGCTCTGTTACGGCGGTTTCACCGCGCTGTGTTTATCAATGGACCGGCATCACGCCGAGCTGCTGGGCGGTAAACCGACGGCCCGTCGTCGCCGGTTGTTGAGACTCGGTGGTTGGCTGTTGCTGGCCTTGTCGCTGTGGGCGGCGGTGGCTTCGAGCGGTTGGGGGCTTGGGTTGGTTGAGTGGTTTGCGGTACTGATGCTCAGTGCATTGCTGCTGGTGCTGATGATGCCTTATCGACCGCGTCTGGCGTTGTCACTGGCCGGTATAAGTCTGCTCATCAGCCCTGTCGCCGTGTTTGCGCAGTATTGACCTGATGATCACCCGCCCTCCGGATTCCCACGATGACGAACCTCGCGGAGCGCGTGCGCATTTCCTGCAGGTGTTCCTGTCCCAGCGTTCGCAGATGGAAGCGCTGGTGAACCGTCGTGTCGGGTGTCGGGCCACGGCGGCGGACCTGGTGCAGGATTTGTTTTTGCGCTTCTGGCGCCGGCCGCTGGTGCAGGTCGAAGAACTCAGCACCTACCTGTTGCGCTGCGCCGGCAACATTGCCATCGACCATCTGCGCAGCGAAGGCGCGCGGGTTCGGGTCAACGAAGGTTGGCTGCCGGATCAACCGGACAGCCACGGCAGTGAACCGCAAGCCGCGCTGGAAGCTGGTAACGATTTGCGTCACGTCGAAGCGGCATTGCGCGCATTGCCCGAGCGCACGCGGCAGATCTTTTTGCTCAATCGCATCCATGGCCGCAAATACGCCGAGATCGCCAAGGCCATGGGGTTGTCCCAAAGTGCCGTGGAAAAACATATGATGCGCGCCCTCGAAGCCTGCAAGGCCAGTCTGCGGGACCCCGAACCGCGCACGCCAGGGAAAGCACCGTGAATCACATCGAACGCGTCACCCCGACGCCCGCTCAGGAACAGGCCGCTTTCGCCTGGCTGAGCCTGTTGCATGACCAGCCGAGCAGCGGCGACCAGGCCACCTTCAGCCATTGGTTGCAGGCCGACCCCGCGCATGCCGAGGCGTATGCCCAGGCGCAAGTGGTGTGGGAGTTGAGCGAAGGCCCGGCGCGGACATTGGCCGATGAAGACGCGTTTGCCTTGCAGGGTTATCTCAATGCGATGAATGGCTCGCGGCGCAACAGCGTTCGGCGCTGGTCCGGTGCGCTGGCGATGGCGGCGTGCCTGTTGTTGATGATCAGCCTCGGTTCAGGCTGGCAGCCGATGCGCTGGGTCGATGATCTTGGCGCTGACTATGTGTCGGCACCGGGGCAAGTTCGCACCGTCACGCTGGCGGATCAATCGCAGGTCACGCTGGATGCCGACAGTGCCATCGCCGTAGATTTCAGTCGCGGCGAGCGCCACGTTCAGTTGCGGCGTGGCGCCGGTTTTTTCAGCGTGACGCACACCGGCGAGCCGTTTGTGGTGGAGGCCGAAAAGGGGCAGGCGCGGGTGCTGGGGACGCAGTTTGAAGTGCGTTTGCAACCTCACGGCGCGCAAGTGACGGTGTTGTCCGGCCGGGTCGGCGTGACGGCGGACAAGCAGGCCGAGCAGCAGATTCTGAGCGCCGGCCAGCAGGTGGCTTATGGCGAAGGTACGGCGCAAAAACTGCAGGCCGTGGACAGCGAAGCGCAGTTGGCGTGGCGTCAGGGCTGGCTCAATTACTACAAGGCGTCGCTGGCCGACGTGGTGCAGGATTTACGCCGTTACTACCCGGGGCGGATTGTGCTGCTCAACGATGAGCTGGCGGCGCGGCGGGTCAGTGGCAGTTTTCCGAGCAAGGATCCGCAGGCGGTGCTGAGTTCGTTGCAGGGGGTGTTGGGGTTTGAGCAGCATGCTGTGGGGCATTTGATTATTTTGCGTTGAAGCCTCTGGCCCTTCGTCGGTTCAGACAACACATCCCTACCGATAAAAAATATTTTCAAAATAATGGTGAGGTAAACCCGGGCCCCATCCGTGTAGTGACTGAAACTGCGAGTCATTCGCATTCCGTAGCGGTTCTACACAGGTCATGAGCAATGAAGTCCAGGGCAAAATCGGGTTCGGTCAAACAGTGGTTGGGTGCCTCGGCACTGAGCATTTCGGCATTGGCGTTGCTGCCACTGAGCGTGGCATTGGCCGCTGAAACGGGCGCGCCGCAGCAACGCACGCAGTTCAGTTTCGCAATGGTCGCCAAACCGCTGCCCCAGGCCTTGAGCGACTTCAGCCGGATCACCGGTATCAGCGTGGTCTACACCGACGAAGCACCGTACGGCCTTACCGCACCAGCGGTCAGCGGGCAGATGAGCGCCGAACAGGCGATCCAGCGGTTGCTCAGCGGTTCGGGTTTGACCTTCCGTCGCACCGATGCTCACACCCTGGCGCTGGAACCGCAGCCCACCGAAGGCGCCTTGAACCTCGGCGCCACCACCATCACCTCGGTGATGGATCAAACCATGAGCTACCAGCCGCCGCCCACCAGTTCGGTGATGCGCTCCTCGGCTTTGCTCCAGGAAATCCCCCAGACCGTCAACGTGATCCCGGCCCAGGTCATTCGCGATCAGGCGCCGCGCAACCTCGATGACGCGCTGGCCAACGTCAGCGGCATCACCCAGGGCAACACACTGGGCAGCACCCAGGATTCGGTGATGACTCGCGGCTTCGGCGACAACCGCAACGGCTCGATCATGCGCGACGGCATGCCGGTGATTCAGGGCCGTGGCCTCAACGCCACGGTCGATCGGGTTGAAGTGCTCAAGGGGCCGGCCTCGTTGCTCTACGGCATCCAGGACCCGGGCGGCGTGGTCAACATGGTCAGCAAGAAGCCTGAACTTGAGCAGTACAACGCATTGACCGTGCGCGGCTCGACCTATGGCGACGGCAAAAATGGCAGCGGCGGCAGCTTCGACAGCACCGGTGCGCTCGGTGATTCCGGGCTGGCGTACCGCATGGTGCTGGACCACGAAGACGAAGATTACTGGCGCAACTTCGGCACCCACCGCGAGACGCTGGTGGCGCCATCGCTGGCCTGGTTCGGCGAAAGCACCAAGCTGTTGTTCGCCTACGAACACCGTGAATTCCTGACCCCGTTCGACCGTGGCACGCTGATCGACCCGCGTGACAACCATCCGCTGGACATCTCCCGCGATCGTCGCCTGGATGAACCGTTCAACAACATGGAAGGGCGCTCGGACCTGTATCACTTCGAAGCCGACCACGAGCTCAACGACAACTGGACAGCCCACTTCGGCTACAGCTGGAACCGCGAAACCTACGACGCCAGCCAAGTGCGCGTCACCGCCATCAACACCGCCAGAGGCACGCTGACCCGCAGCATGGACGGCACGCAAAACGCGATCAGCACCGACCGCTTCACCACTGCCAGCCTTGAAGGCAAGGTTGATGTGCTGGGCATGCAGCATGACTTGGTGTTCGGCGTCGACGACGAGTACCGCAAGATCTACCGCGAAGACCTGATCCGCCAGAAAAGCCTGACCACGTTCAGCTACCTCAACCCGGTCTATGGCCGTGAAGTCGCCGGCACCACCGTCAGCCCGGCCGACAGCGCGCAGACCGATCAACTGCGCAGCGATTCGCTGTTTCTGCAGGACTCGATCCACCTCACCGACCAGTGGATTCTGGTGGCCGGCGGCCGTTTCCAGGAGTACGACCAGTACGCCGGCAAAGGCGTGCCGTTCAAGGCCAACACCGACAGCAACGGCCAGAAGTGGGTGCCGCGCGCCGGTCTGGTCTATCGCTACACCGACGCGTTGTCGTTCTACGGCAGCTACACCGAATCGTTCAAACCGAACTCGACCATCGCCCCGTTGAGCGGCAGCAGTACCGTGCTCGATGGCAGCATCGCGCCGGAAGAAGCCAAGTCCTGGGAAGTCGGTGCCAAGCTGGATATTCCGGGGCGTGTGACGGGTAACGTCGCGCTGTTCGACATCAAGAAACGCAACGTGCTGGTGGCCAATTCCGAAGGTCCGGTGACTCTCTACAGCGCCGCCGGCGAAGTGCGTTCCCGTGGGCTGGAAGTGGATTTGACCGGTCAGCTCAGTGATCGCTGGAGCATGATCGGCAGCTATGCCTACACCGATGCTGAAGTCACCGAAGACCCGGACTACAAAGGCAAAAAACTGCAAAACGTGGCGAAGAACACCGGCTCGCTGTCGGCGGTCTATGACTTCGGCACGATCGTCGGTGGCGATCAGTTCAGAGTCGGCGCGGGCGCGCGGTATGTCGGTGAGCGGGCGGGCAACGCGGTGAATGATTTCGACCTGCCGAGCTACACCGTGGCCGATGCGTTCGCCACCTACGACACCAAGGTCGAGGGGCAGAAGGTGAAGTTTCAGCTCAACGTGAAAAACCTGTTTGACCGCACTTACTACACGTCGGCGGCGAGCCGGTTCTTTGTGTCGATGGGGGATTCGCGGCAGGTTTCGTTGTCCAGCACTTTGGAGTTCTGATCACAGACCGCGTTATCGTTCATCGCTGGCAAGCCAGCTCCCACAGGGTATGTGTCGACCACTAAAATCGAGTCTGCCGCAACACCTGTGGGAGCTGGCTTGCCAGCGATGGCGGCTTCCCGGTTAACGCAAAAACGCCTGCCGATACTCGCCGGGCGTCCCACCCAAAGCCTGCCTGAACCGATTGGTGAAATGACTGGCACTGGCAAACCCGCACGCCAAGGCAATCTCCCCCAGCGGCTGCGAGGTCGACCGCAACAACTCCCGCGCCCGGCTCAGTCGCCGCGCCAACACATACTGATGCGGCGGCAAGCCAAAGCTCTCCCGGAACATCCGCGCAAAGTGATACTCCGACAGCGCACACAACCCAGCCAACTGCCCGAGGCTGATGGCTTCGGCCAACTGATGGTCGATGAACTCGACCAACTGCCGCCGCTGGTGCGCAGCCAATCCGCCCTTGAGCCGCAAGCCCTCGCGCATCCCGACCTGGCCGAGCAACACGTGGCTGAGCATTTCATGGGCCAGGCTGCTGGTCAGCAGGCGTTCGCCGGGTTCAGCCCAGTTGAGCGTGAGCATCTGGCGAAAGCGTCGGGCCTGCTGCGGGTCGTCGAGAAAAGTCCCTTCGCGCAACTGCAATTCGCGAGGCTCGCGGTCGAGCAGCGTGACGCAGCCGAGGGCGAACTGTTCCGGGCTGAAATACAGATGGGCCAGGCGAATGTCGCCGTTGATCACCCAGCCTGACTGGTGGTCGGCCGGCAGGATGCACAATTTGTCCGGGCCGCCCTTGGTGCCGGGCTGGTCGCGGCGAAAGGTGCCGGTGCCGCCCGCGATGTAACAGGACAAGGTGTGATGGCTCGGCGCCTCGTAATCCTGGGCGTCGTGATGGTTGCTCCACAAGGCTGCAGCCATGCCGTCACCGAGCTCGGCGCTGTGCTCCAGGCGAGCATTGGGCGAGCGGTTGAGGGCTTGAAAGACTTGCAGTGATTCCAGTGCGGGCATGATCGTTTCTCCAACGCTTCGCATCCTACTCCGTAGACATTGGCCTGCCAGCCTCTGCACCGACAAAAGCGCAAGTTTATGCAAGTGCGGAAAAGTTTGGCGCAGGACACTGGCCACCTATTGAGGAGTCCTTGCCATGAACCTTTCGCTGTACTTGCTGACCGTGCTGATCTGGGGCACCACCTGGATTGCCTTGAAATGGCAGCTGGGCGTGGTGGCCATTCCGGTGTCGATCGTTTATCGCTTCGGCCTCGCCGCGCTGGTGCTGTTTGTGATGCTGTTGCTCAGCCGCAAGCTGCAGGTGATGAACCGTCGCGGGCACCTGATTTGCCTGGCGCAAGGCCTGTGCCTGTTTTGCATCAACTTCATGTGTTTCCTGACGGCCAGCCAATGGATACCCAGTGGCCTGGTGGCCGTGGTGTTTTCCACCGCCACGCTGTGGAATGCCCTGAATGCGCGGGTGTTCTTCGGCCAGAAAATCGCCCGCAACGTTCTGTTAGGTGGCGCGCTCGGTTTGTTCGGGTTGGGTTTGCTGTTCTGGCCGGAACTGGCCGGCCACACCGCCAGCCCCGAAACCCTGCTGGGCTTGGGCCTGGCGCTGCTCGGCACGCTGTGTTTCTCGGCGGGCAATATGCTGTCGAGCCTGCAGCAAAAGGCCGGGCTCAAACCGTTGACCACCAACGCCTGGGGCATGGCCTATGGCGCGGCGATGCTGTCGGTGTGGTGCCTGGTCAAAGGCATTCCGTTCGAGATGGAATGGAATGTGCGTTACATCGGCTCGCTGCTGTACCTGGTCATTCCGGGTTCGGTGATCGGCTTCACCGCCTACCTGACGCTGGTCGGGCGCATGGGCCCGGAGCGCGCAGCTTATTGCACCGTGTTGTTCCCGGTGGTGGCACTCAATGTGTCGGCGTTTGCCGAAGGCTACCAATGGACCACCCCGGCGCTGGCGGGCCTGGTGTTGGTGATGCTGGGCAACGTGCTGGTGTTTCGCAAACCCAAGGCGCCGATGGTGCAGGGGAATGGCAAGCTGGCGTAAGTGGACGGGCAGACGTCAACAACGTCTGCCCGTGTCGGTCAGCCTTTCCAGACTTGCGGGTTGACCAGATCCTGCGGCCGCTCGCCCAGCAGTGCGCTGCGCAGGTTGGTCAAGGCGCGGTTGGCCATGGCTTCGCGGGTTTCGTTGGTGGCCGAGCCGATGTGCGGCAACGTCACAGCGTTTTTCAACTGGAACAGCGGTGATTCGGCCAGCGGTTCTTTCTCGTAGACATCCAGCCCGGCGCCACGGATCTGGTTGTTTTGCAGCGCTTCGATCAGCGCCGGCTCATCCACCACCGGGCCGCGGGAGATGTTGATCAGAATCGCGTCCGACTTCATCAGCGCCAGTTCGCGGCGGCTGATCAGGTGTTTGGTCTTTTCGCTGAGCGGCACCACCAGGCAGACGAAATCGGCTTCGGCCAGCAACTCATCCAGGCTACGGAACTGTGCACCGAGCTCTTGTTCAAGTGCCGTTTTGCGGCTGTTGCCGCTGTAGATAATCGGCATGTTGAAACCGAGTCGACCGCGCCGGGCGATGGCGGCGCCGATGTTGCCCATGCCGACGATGCCCAGGGTTTTGCCATAGACATCGGTGCCGAACAGCGGGGCGCCGACGGTGGCTTGCCATTGACCGGCCTTGGTCCAGGCATCGAGCTCGGCGACACGGCGGGCGCTGCTCATGATCAGGGCGAAGGCCAGGTCGGCGGTGCTTTCGGTCAGCACGTCCGGCGTATTGGTCAGCATGATCCCGCGTTCGTTGAAGTACGCGACGTCGTAGTTGTCATAGCCGACGGAGACGCTGGACACCACTTCCAGGTTGCCAGCGTTCTCCAATTGCGCACGACCGAGCTTGCGACCCACGCCAATCAAACCGTGGGCATGGGGCAGGGCTTCGTTGAATTGGGCGTTGATGTCGCCTTTTTTCGGGTCAGGCACGATGACGTCGAAATCCTGCTTGAGGCGTTCGATCATGGCTGGCGTGATGCGGCTGAAAGCGAGGACGGTCTTTTTCATGGGGAGGCGGGCTCGTCGGGCGTGGAGAATGCCAAGCACGCTAACATTCTTCCCCGCGTTTGTGCGAGTGCCCGGAAGGGGCGGATGCACGCATTTTCCCGGATTTTTAATCCTGCGGATCGATGTTGTCCAACGCGCGATTGACGGCCAGTTCGCCCAGCATGATCACCTGTTGGATGCCCAGCAGGGTGTTGCGATGGGGGCCGTCCAGAAATCCGGCGAGGTCGCTGGCCATGACGCTGGCGGAGGCGAGGGATTCGCTGGCGTGGACCAGGAGGGTTTCGGTGTTGATGTTGGGGGCGACGACGAACAGATGGCTGGGGGTGTGGGGCGGGATCGAGGCTTTCAGGGTGAATGAGTGTTGGGGGGCGGTGATTTCTGCATCGGGTGGATTGGGTGATGGCTTTTTCATGGGGGGCATTACTCCATGCTGGGATTAAGGAGCTGCCAATTTCGTTTCCAGGCGAAAGGTGGCAGCTGTGCGCAGGCTGGAAAACCGGTCAATCCCACCAAAACCCGGCAGACCCGAAGGTCTCCCGCGCACAGCCGCCATAACATTGCAGGCAGAAAAAAGCGCCGCAGTATGACATGTGCAGAAGAGGGATTAATCAGGTTTCCAGGCCTGACCGCTGATTCGTCAGCGACTTCAGAGCCTATCCATTTAACGTCCCACCCGACAACCGACAGAACGCGTCGGAAACATCCTAGGACGCCACGCTTTTTGTAGGCGCGAGCTTGCTCGCGATGAACCTGAGTCCACCGCGGTGTATCAGGTTTGCAGCGTTATCGTTAACGACCATCGCGAGCAGGCTCGCTCCCACAGTCGTCGGTGGTCAGTTTGCCAATCTTGCCCCACCCAGCGTTCCGCTCAACTCATACGCCGCCAGTTCCGCCTGATGCGCAGCCAATATCTCCGGCAACGACCCGCGCAAATACTCGACCCAGGTTTTGATCTTCGCATCCAGGTACTGCCGCGACGGATAGATCGCATACAGGTTCAATTCCTGCGAGCGGTAATTTGGCATCACCCGCACCAGCGTGCCGTTGCGCAAGCCTTCGATGGCCGCATACACCGGCAACACACCAACGCCCATGCCGCTGGTGATCGCGGTTTTCATTGCATCGGCGGAGTTCACCAGAAACGGCGAGCTGTTGATGGTGACCATTTCCTGGCCTTCCGGACCGTCGAAGGTCCATTTCTCCAGCGGGATCACCGGGCTCACCAGGCGCAGGCACGCATGGTTCAGCAAATCGCTGGGCTTGTGCGCGCAGCCGTTGGCCTTCACATAGGCCGGCGAGGCGCAAACGATGCTGTAGGTGATGCCCAGACGCTGGGAGACGAAGCCCGAGTCTGGCAGTTCGCTGGCCAGGACGATCGACACGTCGTACCCCTCGTCGAGCAAGTCCGGCACGCGGTTGGCCAAGGTCAGGTCGAACGTCACGTCGGGATGCGTCTTGCGGTAGCGCGCGATGGCGTCGATCACGAAGTGCTGACCGATGCCGGTCATGGTGTGCACCTTGAGTTGCCCGGCCGGGCGTGCGTGGGCATCGCTGGCCTCGGCTTCGGCTTCTTCCACGTACGCCAGGATCTGCTCGCAGCGCAACAGATAGCGCTTGCCGGCTTCGGTCAGTGCGATGCGCCGCGTGGTGCGGTTGAGCAGGCGGGTTTGCAGGTGGGCTTCCAGGTTGGAGACCGCGCGCGAGACGTTGGCCGTGGTGGTGTCGAGTTGCACGGCGGCGGCGGTGAAACTGCCCGCCTCGGCCACGTAACTGAAGGCGCGCATGTTTTGCAAAGTGTCCATGGGGTGCTCTCGGGTGCGATGGCAAATTGTGACACGAAGTTTCAGAGTCTGAGACCCCGACCAAGGGATTATCGCGTTAACGGTAACAAAGATTCACAGGATTCCCAGCTTATCGCCATCCGACCCCACCTCTAGAATTGCGCCACCGCTGGAATATCAAACCCTGTTGGAGCGAGCTTGCTCGCGATTGGGCCGTCACAGCCAGCATTGATGTTGCCTGACCCAACGCCATCGCGAGCAAGAGTTGCGGTGCCCGTCCCCACAAATTGTGTACTTCCCCCTATTTCAGGAATTTTCAGCAGTGCCGCGTCGCATCAGCAGAGCGTTTCAGACGCTCAGTGTTTTGGCTTTAACCCTGGCAATCAGCGGCTGCATCGGAACCGCAGGCATTGCCCCGCAGGGCAAGGCACTGGAGGCCAATTCACTGGCCACCGACGACGCCATCCGAAGCGCCGCGCAGGACGCTCACTGGCCCAACGCGCAATGGTGGCAGGCCTACGGCGACCCGCAACTGAACCGCTGGATCGACCTCGCCCTGCAAGGCAGCCCGAGCATGGCCATGGCGGCAGCGCGGGTGCGTCAGGCCAAATCCATGGCCGGTATTGCCGAGTCCGCCGAGTCACTGCAGATCAATGGCGAGTCCACCCTCAAGCGCCACAACTGGCCCACTGATCAGTTCTACGGGCCGGGCGACCTGGCCAACTCGACGACGTGGGACAACAACGCCGCGCTGGGTTTCAGCTACGCCCTCGACCTTTGGGGCCGTGAAAGCAACGCCACCGAGCGCGCCGTGGACATGGCGCACATGAGCGCCGCCGAAGCGCGCCTGGCCCAGCTCGAACTGCAGAACAACATCGTGCGCGCCTACATCGAACTGTCGCTGCATTACGCGCAACGGGACATCGTCGCGGCGACCCTGCAACAGCAGCAGCAAATTCTCGACCTCGCACAGAAACGCCTGAACGGCGGCATCGGCACTCACTTTGAAGTCAGCCAGGCCGAAACGCCGCTACCGGAAATCCATCGGCAGATCGATGCGCTGGACGAAGAAATCGCCCTCAGCCGCAATCAACTTGCTGCGCTCGCCGGCAAAGGCCCGGGCGACGCTGCGCAGTTGCAGCGACCAACGCTGGCATTGGGCACAGCGCTGAAGCTGCCATCGTCGCTGCCCGCGCAATTGCTCGGTCAACGTCCCGACGTGGTCGCCAGCCGCTGGCAAGTGGCGGCTCAGGCGCGGGGCATCGATGTCGCCCACGCCGGTTTCTACCCCAACGTCGATCTGGTCGGCAGCCTCGGCTACATGGCCACCGGCGGCGGTGCGCTGGAGTTTCTGACCGGCAAGAAACTCAACTACAGCGTCGGCCCGGCGATCTCGTTGCCGATCTTCGACGGTGGCCGTTTGCGCGCCGAGCTGGGTGAAGCATCGGCCGGTTATGACATCGCCGTCGCCAAGTACAACCAGACGCTGGTCAATGCGCTGAAAAACATCTCTGACCAACTGATCCGCCGCGAATCCATGGACAAGCAGCAAACCTTCGCCGCCGAATCGGTGGCCACCGCGCAGAAGACTTACGACATCGCGATGATCGCTTATCAGCGCGGGCTCACCGATTACCTCAACGTGCTCAACGCCCAGACCTTGTTGTTCAAACAGCAGCAGGTGCAGCAACAGGTTCAGGCCGCGCGGCTGAGTGCGCACGCCGAACTGGTGACGGCGCTCGGAGGTGGCCTGGGTGCGGGCAACGATGTGCCGAATGCTGAGAAAACCCAGCCCCCGAAAACCCCGGTTCTTTTGCGTTGAACACACTACCTGTGGGAGCCAGCCTGCTGGCGATGAGGGCGGCAAATCCAACATTGATGTCGACTGATACTCCGCTATCGCCAGCAGGCTGGCTCCCACAGGTTTTACTGAGCAGGATTTCATGACTCCCTTGCCCGCACCTCTGCGCTGGCTTTATTCCCTTGAATGGCGCCGGGGTTTCTATGACTGGGCACGCAGCGACGGCGTGACCTGGGTCTACATTTTCAAGGTGCTGTTCGCTGCGTTCTTGACCCTGTGGCTGGCCATGCGTCTGGAGTTGCCGCAACCGCGCACGGCGATGATCACCGTGTTTATCGTCATGCAACCGCAAAGCGGTCAGGTGTTTGCCAAGAGTTTCTATCGCTTCCTCGGCACCTTGACCGGGTCGGCGGTGATGGTCGCGCTGATTGCCTTGTTTGCACAAAACACCGAGTTGTTCCTCGGTTCGCTGGCGATCTGGGTCGGTATCTGCTCGGCCGGTGCGGCGCGTTATCGCAACTTTCGCGCCTACGGTTTTGTGCTGGCCGGCTACACCGCCGCGATGGTCGGCTTGCCGGCGCTGGCGCACCCGGACGGCGCGTTCATGGCGGCGGTCTGGCGGGTGCTGGAAATCTCCCTGGGGATTCTCTGCGCCACTGTGGTCAGCGCCGCGATCCTGCCGCAAACCGCCAGCGCGGCGATGCGCAACGCTTTGTATCAGCGCTTCGGCGTGTTCGCGCTGTTCGTCACCGACGGCTTGCGCGGTCGCAGCAAACGGGACGCTTTTGAAGCGAGCAACGTGCGCTTCATCGCCGAGGCGGTCGGGCTGGAAGGGCTGCGCAGCGTCACCGTGTTCGAAGACCCGCACATGCGTCGGCGCAACGGTCGGCTCAGTCGCTTGAACAGCGAGTTCATGGGCATCACCACCCGGTTCAATGCCCTGCACCAACTGCTCGAGCGCCTGCGCAGCAGCGGCGCCGATCACGTGGTCGCGGCGATCAAACCGGGCTTGCAGGACCTCGCCGAAGTGCTCGACGGTTTCAGCGGTCGTGCCCTGACCAGCCCCGACGCGGCCCGTTTGGTGAGTGCGCTGAGCGTCTATAAAGAAGCGCTGCCGGCGCGTGTCCGCAGCTTGCGGGCGACCTTTGAGGAGCGCCAGCCGAGCGACGCCGAGCGGCTCGATTTTCATACCGCGTATGAGCTGCTCTATCGCTTCGTCGACGACCTGCACGGCTACGCACAGACCCACGCGTCCCTGGCCGATCACAGCCATGCACGGGAGCAGTGGGACGAGCCTTTCACCCCGCAAACCAACTGGATGGCGTCCGCCGCTTCGGGGATTCGCGCGGCATTTATTCTGGTGGTGTTGGGCAGTTATTGGGTAGCCACCGCATGGCCGAGCGGGGCAACGATGACGTTGATTGCCGCTGCGACGGTGGGCCTGTCGGCGGCGACGCCGAACCCGAAGCGCATGGCGTTTCAGATGGCTTGCGGGACGTTCCTCGGTGCGCTGATCGGCTTCGTCGAGATGTTTTTCATCTTCCCGTGGATCGATGGTTTTCCGTTGCTGTGCGTGATGCTTGCGCCGGTGATCGTACTCGGTTCGTTCCTCACCTCGCGCCCGCAATACGCCGGTGTCGGCCTCGGTTTGCTGATCTTCTTCAGCACCGGTTCGGTGCCGGACAACCTCACCGTCTATAACCCTTACGCCTTCATCAACGACTACATCGCCATGGTGCTCGGCATGCTGGTGTGCGCCGCCGCCGGCGCGATCATCCTGCCGCCGAACAGCCGCTGGTTATGGCGTCGATTGGAGCAGGATCTGCGCGGGCAAGTGGTGTATGCCATCAGCGGCAAACTCAAAGGCCTGGCGTCGAGTTTCGAAAGTCGCACGCGGGATTTGCTGCACCAGGCCTATGGTCTCGCCGCCGGTCAGCCGCAGGTGCAACGGGACTTGCTGCGCTGGATGTTCGTGGTGCTGGAGGTCGGTCACGCGATCATCGAGTTGCGCAAGGAACAGGCGATTCTGCCGGTGCATCCTGCGTACGCCGAATCGCAGCCGTGGCGCCAGGCCATCCGCGTGATGGGCCGTTCGCTGGTGCGCCTGTTTCTGCAACCGGGCCAGAGCAATCTGCAACGTTGCCTGATCGCGGTCGACCATGCGATCAGTCGCGTGCAAGCCACCGACGAGCCCTTCGCGCCGCACTTCGACACCTCGGCGTTGCGCCGGGTGAAGAGCTACCTGCATTTCATCCGCACCTCATTGCTGGACCCGCAATCGCCGCTTGCAACCTACGCAACGACTACGCCTCAAGGACCTGAACATGCCTCGTGAAATCGCCTTCCACGGCGTGTACATGCCGACCATGACGCTGATGTTTTTCATCGCCGCGGCGCTGGCCTGGGCGCTGGACCGGTTCCTGTCCGGGTTCGACCTGTACCGTTTTTTCTGGCACCCGGCGCTGCTGCGCCTGAGTCTGTTTACTTGTCTGTTCGGCGCCCTGGCGCTGACTGTCTACCGTTGAGAACGATCTGATGAAAAAGCTTTTCAGCCTGCTCGCCACCCTGCTGGTGCTGGCCCTCGCGCTATGGATCGGCCGGACCCTGTGGGTGCATTACATGAACACGCCGTGGACCCGCGACGGTCGCGTGCGCGCCGACATCATCAACGTCGCCGCCGACGTCACCGGTGAGGTGGTGGACGTGCCGGTGCGTGACAACCAACAGGTGAAGGAGGGCGATTTGCTGATGCGCATCGACCCCGAGCACTACCGCATCGCGGTCAAGCAGGCGCAGGCGCAGGTGGCTTCACGCAAGGCAACGTGGGAGATGCGCAAGGTCAACGCCCATCGCCGCGCCGACATGGATGCCCTGGTGATCTCCAGGGAAAACCGCGACGACGCGAGCAATATTGCGGACTCGGCCCTCGCCGATTACCAGCACGCACAAGCGCAACTGGAAGCCGCCGAACTCAACCTCAAGCGCACCGAAGTGCGCGCGGCGGTGGACGGTTACGTGACCAACCTCAACGTGCATCGCGGCGACTACGCACGCATCGGCGAAGCGAAAATGGCCGTGGTCGACATGAACTCGTTCTGGGTTTACGGCTTCTTCGAAGAAACCAAACTGCCCCACGTGCGCGTGGGTGACAAGGCCGACATGCAGTTGATGAGCGGCGAAGTGTTGAAGGGGCATGTGGAAAGCATTTCTCGCGGCATCTACGACCGCGACAACCCGGAAAGCCGCGAGCTGATCGCCGACGTGAACCCGACCTTCAACTGGGTGCGCCTGGCGCAGCGCGTGCCGGTGCGGATTCACATTGATGAAGTGCCGGAGGGGGTGCTGTTGGCGGCGGGGATTACGTGCACGGTGGTGGTCAATTAACTTCAGACCGAGTCGCGATGGGCGTGACTCGATCTCACTCCTTGCAGAACGTCTCATGCAGATGCCGCCAAAGAATCTTGCCATCGGCCTGTTTCTCGAACACCACGGTCGAGCGGCGATCGGAGTGCAGGCCGGTGGCATCGGTCTGTTGCTCGCGGTAACTCACGGTTGCCCCGCCGTCATGTAACGCGAGGCCACGCAACTCGCCGAGCTCAATCCGGAACCCGAGCTTCTTGCCGCCCGCCAGCGTGAACAACTCGTTCAACGCCGCAAAATCCAGGACTCGGCCCAACGGCGAGACCATGGAAAACTGCGGCGAAAAACGTGTCAGCAGGTGTTCAAGTTCAGTGGCATCCCGTTCTTCGGCCAGCCATTGTTCGATGGCCACATGGGCCTGGATCACTTCGTCAAAGTATTCGGTGTAGTCGGTCATGTTTTTTCCTGAAATTCTGTGGAGTCTGTTCTGACACCTTCGCCAGCAGGCTGGCTCCCACAGGATTAGCGCTAGTTCAAAATCTGTGCACGACCCGTGGGAGCCAGCCTGCTGGCGATGGCGTCAACTCGGTCTCAAAGCTGCCCATTCAACCCGAACCGCTTCATCAACCCCGACTCCAGCAACCCTTTGGGCAACAACCCGGCCAACAACGGCAATGCGCGGCTGCCATTGCCCAAACGAATCAGTCGTGGCGGTTTGCTCTGCTGCACAGCCTTGAGCAAACCGGCGGCAAACTCACTCGCCGGGGTCGGGTTGTCCTGGGATGCCTTGGCCCGCGCACGAATGCCTTCGCGCAGCGGAAACCACGGTGACTGTTCACTGATCAACTGTTCCGCCTCAGCCCCGGCGTTCTTGGCAAAACTGGACGCGATGGCGCCCGGTTGCACCTCCATGACTCTTACACCGAACGGCGCCAGTTCCATGCGCAACGCATCGCTCAAGGCGTGCACGGCGGCTTTCGAGGCGCAGTAAGCACCGGCAAACGGTGTGACCAACACGCCGGACACACTGCCGATATTCACCACCAGCCCTTTGGCCCGGCGCAGCACCGGAAACAGCGCGCGCGTGACACCGACGATCGCAAACACATTGGTTTCAAACTGCCGCTGCATGGCGGGCACGCCACCGTCGAGCAACGGTCCCATGGCGCCATAACCGGCGTTGTTGATCAGCACATCGAGGCCGCCATGCCGTTGATTGATCTGTTCACTCAACTGTTCGAGCGCCACGCCATCGTTGACGTCCAGTTGCACGGAGGTGAAACCGGCCGCCGTCAACGCGGCGACGTCTTCAGCCTTGCGGGCGCTGGCCCAGACTTCATAACCGGCCGTTTTGAACGTGTCGGCGAGGGCGCGGCCGATGCCGCTGGAACAACCGGTAATCAACGCAACGGGCATGGCGCGGTCCTTGTGCAGAAGAGAGAAGGGGTCATCAGTCGGAGAAACTACCCTGCAAACGCTCGGCGCGAAACTCCAGGGTTTGCGGACGATAACCGGGACGCAGGGGTGGCATGGGCAAGCAGTCTTCCCAATTGGCGCCGGCCTGCAGTTCGCCCGGGCCGCGATAACGCGGTGCGGCGTATTGATTGTCAGCGAGGTTGACCGTATCGCCCGGTGCGTAGGCGGCGATGCGCCAGCGCAGTTCGGTCAGCGGCACGTCATTGCCGTTGTTCATTTTCAATTGCAACGGGCGATCCGCCGGGCACTGCTCCGGCGCGTATGTGATGCGCAGTTCCAGGCGCGCCAGTTGCTTGACCTCGCGGTTGTCCAGCCAGATCACCCAGGTGGCCACCAGGCCCAGGCCGATGGCGGCTGCGACCGAGACGGG
This sequence comes from Pseudomonas sp. 300, assembly GCF_055803035.1. Lineage (NCBI taxonomy): Bacteria > Pseudomonadati > Pseudomonadota > Gammaproteobacteria > Pseudomonadales > Pseudomonadaceae > Pseudomonas > Pseudomonas sp. 300. The sequence goes on from NZ_JAVLRV010000001.1 coordinate 1,025,791, forward strand.
CAGGGCCTTGGACGGGTAACGCAGCAACAGGATCAGCCAGGTAATGACCAGCAGGACGCCGATGAACATGACGCAAAACCTCGGGAGGGGAGAAGGTCATCCTACCTAAGCGTGGGTGAGGTGGCGATGGCTTGATGTTGGCGGTGTTCTGTCTGGCCTCATCGCGGGCAAGCCCGCTCCCACAGTGATCTCTGCCGTACACAAGATTTGTGTCCAACGTCGTAACCTGTGGGAGCGGGCCTGCCCGCGATGGGGCCCGCCGAGGCAGCACAAAACACTCAGACCAAAAAAAGCCCCCGACCCACCCGCTGCGGATGGGGCCGCAGCGGGTGGGACGGGGGCTTCTCATTTTACTGAACGCTTACTGCGCGATGGTTTTCACCGACACGCCGCGCTCGATCGGCGTAGACCGACCATAGATATCTTCAAACCGCTCGATATCGTCTTCACCCAGATAGCTGCCCGATTGCACCTCGATGATCTCGAGTGGAATCTTGCCCGGGTTGCGCAAACGGTGAACCGAAGCAATCGGAATGTAGGTCGATTGGTTCTCGCACAGCAGGAACACGTTTTCGTCGCAGGTCACTTCGGCAGTGCCGCTGACCACGATCCAGTGTTCGGCGCGGTGGTGGTGCATTTGCAGCGACAGACACGCGCCCGGTTTGACCGAGATGTGCTTGACCTGGAAGCGCCCGCCCATGTCGACCGAGTCGTAGGAGCCCCACGGACGATAGACTTCGCAGTGGTTCTGGGTTTCGCTGCGTCCCTGTTCGTTGAGGGTATTGACCATCTGTTTCACGCCTTGGACCGAGTCCTTGTGGGCGATCATCATGGCGTCCTTGGTTTCGACGACCACGATGTTTTCCAGGCCGATCACCGACACCAGTTTGCCGTTGCCGTGGATCATGCAGTTCTTGCTGTCCTGAATGACCACGTCGCCTTTGGTGACGTTACCGTTGACGTCTTTGTCATTCACTTCCCACAGCGACGCCCAGCAACCGACATCGCTCCAGCCTGCAGTGAGTGGCACGACGCAGGCGCGCTGGGTTTTTTCCATGACCGAGTAATCGATGGAGTTGTCCGGGCAGCAGGCGAAGGTCGCTTCGTCGATGGTGACCGTGTCGGCGTCCTGTTCGCTGCGCTCAAGGGTCAGCAGGCAGGTGTCGTAGATGTCCGGATCGTGTTTTTTCAGCTCTTCGAGGAAGCGGCTGGCGCGGAACAGGAACATGCCGCTGTTCCAGAAGTAACCGCCGGACTGGACGAACTCGGTGGCGCGTTTCACGTCGGGTTTTTCAACGAAGTGCGAGACGCGGCTGACGCCTTCCGGCAGGAGCGAGTCGTTGGTCGACTTGATGTAGCCGTAGCCGGTTTCCGGTTTGGTGGCCGGGACGCCGAACAGCACCATTTCGCCGTTTTCGGCGGCGACGGTGGCCAGGGCCAGGGCGCGTTGCAGAGCTTTCTGGTCTTCCAGTACGTGGTCGGCTGGCAGCACCAGCATCAGCTCGTCGCGACCTTCATTGACCAGCATCATCGCGGTCAGGGCCACGGCCGGCGCGGTGTTGCGGCCGAACGGTTCCATCAGGATGCGCTGGGTGTCCAGTTTACGGTTGGCCAGTTGCTCGTTGACGATGAAACGGTGGTCCTTGTTGCAGACCACGATCGGGGTGTCCATGCCTTCGAACACCAGGCGTTCCAGGGTTTGCTGGAACAGCGTGTGTTCGCCGGTCAGGGCGAGGAATTGCTTAGGGAACTGCTTACGGGAAAGCGGCCAAAGACGTGAGCCACTACCACCTGACAAGATCACCGGAATCATGTTGTTACTCCTTGAAAATCGTATGGGTCAGAGCTACTGCGTTCTGTCGTTTCACTCTTGTTCTTATTCCGTGTCCTGATTGACGCCTCGGTCCCTGTGGGAGCTGGCTTGCCAGCGATGGCATCAACTCGGTGTATCTGTTTGACCGAGTCGTCTGCATCGCGGGCAAGTCGGATCGCCGCACCGCCGGCTCCTACAAGGGGAGTGTCAATTCAGAAAAATGATTAGCGCGTCGAAACCGGGCGTTTTACCCAGACTGGCGACAGGCTGCTGCCGTTGCCGGTGACGTACAGCACCGCCGCTTCACCGCGTTCCAGGGCAACCGGCTTCACGTCGCCCACTTTCGTGGCGCCATCGTATAGGGCCAGGCTGACTTTGACCGGGTTGATTTCACGCTCGCCACGGCCCTTGGCGGCCACGGATGGCACCACTTCGGTCTTGCCGTCAGCGGTTTTCAGGGTCAGGGCCTTGTCGCTCAGGTTCTGTACGCGAACCAGGGATTTCTGCTTGTTCTTGAACGGCGGCTCTTCGATCAGTTGCGGCGCGCCGCTGGCGTTGTTTACCAGGGTGTAATAGTGATCGCCGGCCAGTTTCACCGGCAGGGTCTGGCTGCCGACCTTGGCGCTGTAGTCGCCGCCCGGCATGAAGCTGAAGTCAGTGCTGGACAGCGGCGCGACGTCGGCCAGGTTGGTGCTGCCGACGGTGGCGCTGACTTCAGCGTTGCCGGCGTTGTAGACACGCACGAAGCTCGAGCCTTTCGGTGCGGTCGGGCCGTAGAGCGCCGAATCGCCACCGGCGAAGGCGTTCATGGAAAGGACGCTGAAGGTCGCGGCCAAAGCAAAAGTCTTGGCGAGACGGCGAGGAGTAGTAGTGAAAGTCATGGTGTACCTCTCTTTCAGTTTTGCGCCCGGTCGGGCGTCTCGGATTTAGTGTTTGCGGCTACGTTTTGTTGGCGGGCGCCGGCTTCTTTGAGCTCTGCGACCCACTGCGGGTCGGCGTCGCCGATTTCGTTGTTCACAGGCAGATAACGTTCAGGAAACTCCCAGATCAGCACCTGTGGCGGGCTGTTCTTGAAGGCATCGCTTTTCAGGTAGCTGAGCATCGGCTGAATCGGACCGTGGCCGTCTTCGGCGTAATTGACCACGTCGCTGTGCAGCGCTTCTTTCAGCGCACCGACGAAGTTCCAGTTCGGGTTGGCGCTGTAGCTGGTGCCGATCAGGGCCACTGGCACTTCGGTGTTGGCGAACAACGCGTCATCACCGCCAGCCTGATCGTCGGCCACCACGGTGTTGCGCTTCTGCAACGGCTCTGGCTTCGGCATCAGGTTTTCGAACAGCGGATCGAGCGGCAGGAACAAACGCAGGTCACCCTTGTGGGTCACTGTCTCTGCCGGCTCGGTGACGAAGCGCTGTGGCTCGCCGCTGAGCGGGGTTTTTTCGGCGATCGTTTTAGCCAGGGTCTCGGCGGCGATTTGCGCGCCTTCCGGGGTCCAGTGAGTGTCGGTGCGCAGGAACACTTGCTGACCGTCGAGCTTGCCCTTTTGCAGCGGGACGAGCAGGTCGGGCGCGATGATCTTGTTGGCCGCCACTCGGGCGTGGAAGTCCTCATAGAGGTTGGCGTGAATGCTCGAAGGCTTCACTTCGCCCAGGTGTTCCGGATACAGGCGAGTCTTGGCCGGCACAATCGCCATCACCAGTTTCACGCCCTTGGCTTTCAACTCCTGACGCACGCCTTCTACGAGTGCGTAGTTGCCTTGCAGGTTCAACTCTTCGTTGACGATCGGGTTGAATTCCTCATCGCTGTACAACCACTGATCGCGGCCGAGCACGACGCCCGGACGACCTTCGTTGAACAGTTTGAAATCCAGCGCGGCCCAGAGGTTGGTGCCCAGGCGCTTGATCGGGAACTCGTCGTCGTAGTGCGTTTCGACAGCCTTGGCCCAGCGGCCATTGAGCACCGTCGCATCGGCATTGGTGCTGAAGCCGAAGAAGCTGCGCGTCGACCACAGGCCCAGGACCAGCAAGGTCACCATAAACAGGCTGATATAGAAGATGCGTAATGAGCGGGTCATGGTCAGATCCCTCAGAACTGGAAGTAAAGGAACGGCGAGAAGCTTTGCGCCGAGAGTTTGAAAATCGAGGCGATGAACAGCACCAATACCAGCGTGCGCATCACGTAACGCGACCAGTCAGCGGTCCAGTAAGCCGGTTGCACGGTGGCTTCAACGCCAACGGTGTAACCCGGTTCGTGGATGCTGGCCGGGTTGTCGCCCGGTACGGCTTTGATCATCCCCGGGGTCGCAGTGGCCGGGCCATCGGCCTCGACATTCACCACAGGCTTGGTCTTTTCTGGCGGCAGGTTGGTGTAGAAATCACGGATGCCGAAGAACGCCAGGGTCATGTAAGCCACCACCAGGGTCGCCACTTGCAGGCCGGTGAGGCTGGCCGCGTTGAGTTCCGACAACGACCATTCGCCGAAGCTGAACATCGCGCCGTACATACGGCCGGCGACGTGCAGGTTTTCCGAGCGGAAGATCACCCAGCCCATGACCACGAGCAGGAAGGTCAGCGCCCAGCGGATCGGGTTGATGCTGCGCGGCGAAGTGTTCAGGCCCAGGGCTTTTTCAATGGCCAGCCACATGCCGTGCCATGCACCCCACACGATGTAAGTGATGTTCGCGCCGTGCCACAGACCACCGAGCAGCATGGTCAGGAACAGGTTGCGATAGGTCATCAGCGTGCCTTTGCGATTGCCGCCCAGCGTGATGTACAGGTAGTCACGCAGCCAGGTGGACAGGCTGATGTGCCAGCGACGCCAGAACTCGGTGATCGACTGGCTGATGTACGGCTGTTTGAAGTTTTCCATGAAGCGGAAACCCATCATCAAGCCCAGGCCGATGGCCATGTCGCTGTAACCGGAGAAGTCGAAATACAACTGCGCGGTGTACGCCAGCGCGCCGAGCCAGGCATCGCCCGTGGTCGGGTTCTGCAAGGCGAAGCAATGGTCGGCGACCACCGCCAGGGTGTCGGCGATGAAGACTTTCTTGATGAAACCCTGCATGAACCGCGTGGCACCTTCGGAGAACTTGTCGAGGGTGTGGGTGCGGTTGTTGAACTGGTCGGCGAGGTCGCGAAAACGCAACACCGGGCCGGCAATCAGGTGCGGGAAGATCGCCACGAACGCCGCAAAGTCGATCAGGTTGCGCGTTGCCGGCGTGTCGCCACGGTAGACGTCGATGATGTAGCTGATGGACTCGAAGATGTAGAACGAGATCCCGATCGGCAACAGCACGTGGGTCAGGATGAACGGCGAAAGACCCACCGACGTCATCATCGCGTTGATGCTGTCGACGCCGAAGTTGGCGTACTTGAAGTAGCCGAGGATGCACAGGTCGACGCCCACGCCGAGCAGCAGCCAGCGCTGGGCCGGTTTGGTCCGAACGCCTGCGGCGCCGACTTTGAGGCCGATCCAGTAGTTCCACAGCGTGACGGCGGCGAACAGCGCGAGGAAGTCCACGCGCCACCAGGCATAGAACACATAGCTGGCGAGCAGCAGCAGCAGGTTGCGATAGCGTATTCCGCTCAAGTAGTACATGCCGAGAAAGATCGGCAGGAACAAAAACAGGAACACGTTGGATGAAAATACCATCCCGGTCTCTCCATGTTTAACCACAGTCAAGGGCCGCAGCCCCCCCAAAC
>NZ_JAVLRV010000001.1:1031322-1102524 GCF_055803035.1 Pseudomonas sp. 300
ACACACAAAAACTCAAACTTGACACCGACCCTGTGGGAGCGGGCTTGCCCGCGATTGCAATCTGACATTCAACATTGATGTCGACTGACCCACCGCTATCGCGGGCAAGCCCGCTCCCACAGGGTTATATGTTTGCCTAAGAACCTTTGCCTTTTTCGTTGGCCGGGTCGTAGACCTTGGTCAGGTCACCCCCGAGGCGGAAGGTCTTGAACGGCTGCATCTCGTGTTTTTTCTCGAGCACATCCGGCGAGCAGGTGTAGAGCGTGCAGAACGGTTCGAGCCAGGCGAATTTCGAGTCGATCTTGAGGTCGGTCATGTCCTGTTCCTTGCCGTTCTTTTTCTCGAAGATGTCCGGGTCTTCAACGCCGGCCAGCACTTGGTCACCCAAGCGTTTCAGCGCGCCGTTGTTTTCCTGGCGCAAATCCACACCATTGACCTGCGCAAAACTGGCGATCATCGCCAGCGGCGGCAGGGCGTAGTTGTGATAGGCGAGGGCGCGTTGCTGGCGCTTGAGTTCGTTGGGCAGGAAACCCTGGGCGTCGATTTGATTGGCGGCGACCTTGAATTCCTTCACCGACCAGTCGAACAGGTCGCGGCGGTTGGTGGCGATGGACGTTGCCATCACCGACCAGGCGGACCAGTACGAGTGGTTGTTGGTTTTTTCCAGCGGCAGGTTGTCCCAATCGCTGACCACCTGATCCGCCATTTTGCTGAACCAGGCTTCAATCAACTGCGACTCTTGCTGATGGTTGGCCAACGGATGCGAGTCGGAGAACTTCAGGCGCAGGTACGAAGACGCCATGCTGCCCAATGCCCATTTGCGCATGGACTTGCCGGTGTGGTTGAAGTCCTTGGACATCAGCGCGTCGGCCTTGGCCCACGCGGTCAACCAGTTCAGGGTGCATTCGAGCTGTTCCGGACGACCGTCACGCATGAACTGCATCACGCGCTTGCTGGTGCCGCGCTCAATCTTGGTGATGTCGGCGGTGGTGTCGCGGAAAGCTTTTTCCGAGGCTTCGTTCAGGGTCGAACGGGCCTTGTCGGAGCCTTCGTACTTGCTGCGAAATTGCAGCGAGCCGGTGTACGGCGTCGGCATCGCGTCACAGCCATCTTTGCTGTCGCCGGTTTTGACTTTTTCAATCGGCGCGAAGTAGCCCTGGGGCGGACGCAGGGGCGCGGCGGCCTGCGTGGCGCCGGCGAACATCGCCAGGGTCAGCAGGGAGGGCGCCAATAATCTTTTCAAAGTTCGGGTTTGCATAATTGCCTCATTGCCCGGCCTGAGCAGTCTTCAGCCCAGCGCCTGGGAACACGTTGCGTTTGCAGATTTTCGCTTCGACTTTCTGTGGCGCGGCACCTGCTTCAGGGCCCTGGACTTCGACGGCCAGCAGATTCTGCGAGGCCCAGTCTTCGTCCGTGCGCAACTCAAAGGCGAAACGCCCGTCGGTATCGGAGGTTTCCGGTTTATCGATCTTGATGTCCTCGTGGCGACCGTTCATGTACCAGAGGGTGGCTTGCAGAGTTTTCACCGACGGATCGGCGAAGCGGATGTCAACCTGATGGCTGCTGTTTTGCAGGTTCAGGTTCTTGCTGTTGACCATCAATTCGTTCTTGCCCGGTTTCAACGTGGCACTGCCGCTCATCTGTGCATCCTTGCCTTCGCAACCGTTGTCCAGCAGCGCCATCATCTGGCGGTAGATGGTTTCCTGGTCGAGGCGATAGAGCGGCGAGAATTCCCAGATCAAAATTTTCGGCGGCTTGGTCTGGAACTCTTCGCTGCCCAGGTACTGCAGCATCGAACCTTCCAGGCCACCGCCAGGGAACGCCACGTTGAGGATGTCGGCGCCGATGGCCTCCTGGAGGAAACCGGCGAAGTTGTAGTTCTTGCCACTGTGGCTGGTGCCGACCAGGGTGATCTCGGGATTGCCGGAGTCACTGAACAGATCGCCATCGCCTGCTTCGCCCTTCGGCTCGGTGGTGAATTGATCCATGTACTGGATCGCGTAGCTGGTGCCACAGAGTTGACCGGCCATATTGTGTAACGTTCCGGTCTTGCCCATGCGACCCGACTTGTGGCTCTCGAATTCGCGTTTCGGAATGCCGGCAAATTCAGGCAGTTGCTTGATTTTATCGCCGACGATTTTCGCCGTACGCTGGGCGCCATAAGGTGTCCAGTGTTGGTCGCCGCGGAAATAGAAGTCGTGGGCGGGCAGGGTGTCGGGCAGCGATTCGTTGGTCAGCGGCGACAGGTCCGGCACCACGTAACCCATGGCGGCGAAACGGCCGAGCATGGTCTTGTAGTTCTTCAGCGCCTTGTCGAAATCGAACTTGGCCTTGTCTTCCGGATTCAGCTTGTTGCGGTTCACCAGGCCACGCGTGGGTTGGTAAACGACAACGAGTTCCACGCCTTTGCTCTTGAACGCATCGTGCAGTTCTTTCATGCGTTTGTAGCCGGCCGGGGTGGTGTCGAATTCGGTGCGCAAGTCTTCCTGCGTACGGAACAGCCAATCGCCCTGAGCCTGCACCAGCGTGGTGAAGTTTTGCTGATAACGCGTGGTGTAGTTCTTCGCGTCGTGGGCTTCGGGGCACAGGTTGCAGCACGGCTCGGCGTTGAATGCCGGTGCTTTGACTTCATCGGCACGGACGCCAGCGCTGGCTGCGAGAATGCCGGCGGTCAGGGCCGACAAGCTGAGTAATTTGATCAAGTGTGGGTGCATAAAATTATCCTCAGTCCCGCATTTCGGTCTGGCGTTCGACAGGGTCGATCAGCACGGCTTTCTGCTGGCGCACCAGCAGGTCGAGAATTTCATCCTGACGCTCGCCGAGAATCCCGTTGAAGCTGATGCCGCTGGATTTGGTCGGGGCGAGCATGGACACGCGATACAACTCGACGCTCAGCGGCGAGTCGATGGACAGCGGGCCGCTGCCGTTGCCGGCCAGTTCGCCGCCAACGATGATCAGCGACACCTGGGCGTCGAACGGGTCGAGCTTGATGTCCCGGTCGGTGTCGCTCAGGTCCTTGATGTGCCCGTAAACGCCGGTCAGGCCGTTGGCCATGGCCAGGTTTTCGTACAGGCGAATGTTCACGCTGTTACGAATACGAATGCCGTGACGCTTGTTGCTGATCACCTTGTTGCCCCACAACAGGTTGTCGGCACTCTCGTAGAGGGTGATGCCGTCGGTGTGGTTCTTGTAGATCTCGTTGTAGGCGATCAGGTTGTTCACGCTGTTACGGTCGATTACCAGGCCCGAGAGCTTGTTGTCGTAGCTGCGGTTGTTGAAGATGAAGCTGTCGTTGACCTCACGGGAAATAATGATCCCGTGCTTCTTCTTGGTCCCGTAGACGGTGTTGTCCGCGATGATCAGACCGTGGGAACGGTCATGCGGGTCGATGCCGTAGACGATGTTGTCTTTGTAGGTGTTGCCCTTGACCACGAAGTCGCGGGTTTCGTAGCAGTAGAAGCCGTACCACATGTCCGAGAACTCGGAGCCGACGATCCAGCCGCTCGGTTCAGGGCGCTTGAGTACCTTGGCCATGTTCGGCGTGTACTGGGAAATACTCACGCCGTAGGACTTACTGTTGGCGTAGCCGAAGCTGGCGATCTTGCTGTTGGCGATGTAGGTCTGGGTACCGCCCCAGGACAACATGAACGGCCGGAATTCCTTGGGCGACTTGAAGACCGCCGGGCCGTTTGCCTTCTCGCTCCAGCCAGTGATTTTGGTATCACGCACAAACAGCTGACCGTCGTTGACCAGGAATGAACCGGCCTCTTGGGACAGGCGCAATTCCTGGGTCTGCTTGTCGATTTCGAGAATGCCTTTCTCGCCGACCACAATCGGCAACTTCGCCAGGAACACGCCCGGGGACGTTTCGCTGAAGTACTGCTTGGGCAGCTTCTTCGCCAGATCCTTGAGGTTCATATAGCCGTCGTCGATGAAAATCGCCTGCGGGATGCCGTGCTGACGCACCACCCATTCGGCCATTTTGTTATCGCCGCCGATGAAGTCCTTCAGGGCGTTTTCCTGCATCATCCGGCGCACGCTGATCTTGCCGGCCTTGGTGCGCACGACTTTCGCGGCGATGGCTTCGGCGGTGTAGCCGGAGGTGTCCGGCAGTTTCGGTTTTTCCAGTGCCAGCGGCGCGGTCGGGGCGCTGCTGACGGTGTAGGTCTTGGCTTGTTGCAGTTCTTTCGCTGTGGTGACCGGCTTGACCGGTTCCACATTGGCGAAGGCGGCCGAGCTGACCAGCAGCATCGCGCCGGCCAGCAAGGTCAATGAGCCTCTCTTCGGACTGTTCATGTCAGGAACTCCCTTAGCGGTTCGCATCAGAAGCGCCAGATCACGTCGATAAACGCGCGGTGCATGTACGAGTCGACTTCTTTGCCATACGCATCGCCAGGCTTGAACACACCGCCACGCAAGCGCACGAGGGCCGACGGTTCGTCGATCGACTGGCTCAACGCGGCAGGCAACAGGCCCTGCTTGAAGTACTTGGTGACCACGAGGTCCATTTCCTGGCCGAGGTCTTTGTTGCCATCTTCCAGCGGCAGGGACGTGCTGGAGAGAATCGCGCCGGTTGGGTCGGTGTCGTTCTCGACGGCGTTGATGCCGTTGCTGCCGACCGGCTTGTTGCCGTCGACGCGCCAGAACTTGTGGTAGATCACGCTGGCGTCGTATTCGTCGTTGAGCATCCACGAACCGAACAACGTAGCGGTCTGCATGTTGTTCATTTCGCCACGGAACGCTTCGCCGAAACGATGAACCCGCGAGCGCGTACCGGTGTAGTTCGAGCGGTTGCTTTCCAGGCCGTTCTGTTCGTAATCGGCGCTGGCGCGGGCATAGGCTGCACCGACTTGCCATTGCGGATCGAGGCGCAGACGCACGCCGATATCGGTGGCCCAGCCGTTGAGGTCTTCACCGCGCTTGGCTTCGGTCGGGCGGGAGCCGTCGGCGTTGAGCTGATTCACCGTGTCGGTGTCGCCGCTCATGCCGGTGACGCTGCCCCAGTAATTGACGGTGTTGGTGTTGCGGTAGTTGTAGGCGTCGCTGTCAGCGGTGAGGCCGAGCCAGCTGATGTCGCCGTTCTGTTTCTTGTCCAGCGAGTCGCCGGCCACGCCCGGTTCCGGGTAGTCGAGCTTGCCGTCATCGTGGGTGTGATGACCGCGAATGCCAACCCAATTGCCCGGCGTCCACTGGTACGCCGCATCGGCGTAGAGGTGCAGGCGATCCTTGTCTTTCGGTGCCAGTTCCTTCAGGTCGGTGCGGTACTCGCTGAAGCGTTCGGCGACACCGACGTTGGCGCGCAACAGGGTGGTGTCGAAGGTCCAGTTCAGGGCTTCGATGTTGGTGTCGCGCCATTGGCCGTCGTCGTTGCGCAGGCGTTGGCGACCGAGCTTCAACTGCTCGCCCGGATACGGCGTGAGGCCGCTGTAGCCGACCCAGAACTCGCGCATCGCCAGGTAGTTCTTCTTGGTCTTGCGATCACCGTTGTCGGTGGTCTGGGTGCCGTCGTTGTCGGACTGCTGCAAGGTGTCGGTTTCGATGATGTCGGTGGACGTCACGGCCTGACCCATGGCGTAGGCGCTCCACGCGCCGCTTTCGCCATAGACCCATGGGCGCAAGTCGAGACCGACGCCGCTGACGTCGCCGCCACTGGCGGTGCCGAGGTCACGGTCGTCTTCGGACTGGCCGGTGACTTTCACGTCGAGACCGTAGTTCTGGGTTTCGGTCAGGGCTGCCAGGGTTGGGCACGACCACAAGAGAGCGAATGACAGGCCAATACCGGCCTTCACGAATGGATTCAACTTCATAGGGATTCCTCGCCGTCTTCTTCTTGCAGGGCATGCAGTTCCAGCGTGTTCTGGCTCAAGGCACCACGAACGGCCTGTTCTTGTTTCAACAGGCGTTGGGCCTCGGCGAGCTGGGCAGGCGGCAGTTGGGCTTCGAGTGTTTGCGCAAGCTCGGTGGCCTGCGGGGTGTTCTGGGCCTTGGCCAATTGGCTGAAGACATAAGCGTTAAGCGGGTCGGGCTTGGTGCCCTTGCCTTGGGAAAACAATTGGGCGATGGCGAAGTCGGCGCTGTTCTGGCCGTTGCGTGCAGCGGTCAGCAAATGATCCAGTGCCTTCTGCGAATAGACCTTGCCCAGGTAACCACGGCGATAGATCTGGCCGAGGTAGTAATCGGCAGCGACTTCCTTGCCGACGGCTTTCTGGAAATGTTCTTCGGCGACTTTCGCGTCGGCCGGCACCCATTTGCCTTCGTAGTACAGCTTGCCGAGCAACAGTTCAGCGCGCGGCTGGTCGGCGGCGCGGCCGTTGTCCAGGTACTTCATCATCGTGTCGACGTCGCCGAGTTCCGGGAAGTCGTAGAGCAATTGCGCCAGGCTGACCCAGGAAGCGGGGTAGCCGGGGGCGATGTCTTCGAGCAGCGATTGAGCGGTTTTCTCGTCAGTCTTGCCCAAGGATGCATCACCGAGCACACGAGCGACGCTGTCCACGCGCTGGGCGGAAACGGTGCCGCGGGAATGCGCCGCTTGCATCTGCTTGATCAGCTCGGCCTGCTGTTCCGGTTTGCCTTGTTTCTGGTAAACCGTGGCGAGCTCGACGTAGCAGATGTCGGTGGTGTTCAACGCGGCTTTGCAGATGGTGACGACTTCGTCCAGGTGCTGGTCGTAAGTGCCCTGGGTGCGATAGAGCAGCACCTGGGCCAGACCCGCTTCCGGTTTGCCTTCGGCGCGCCATTGGCTGATCTGCTGTTGCGCGTTGACGTTGGGGAAGCTGTGCGGGTATTGCAGGTACAGCATCGCCAGCGGAATCAGCGTATTGCCTTCGCCATTGGCCGAGGCTTTTTTCAACAGGCCTTCGGCTTCGTGCTGTTCGGCTTCGGTGGAACCGGGTTTGGCCACCAGCAAGCGACCCAGGCGAGCCTGAGCGCGCGGCGAAACGTCTGCCGCGGCGCGGTAAGTCGCCTCGGCCTGCTTGATTTGCGCCGGGTCGCGGCTGTCGACCTGGATATCGGCCAGGCCTACTTGAGCCTCGCTGTAGCCGAGGTCGGCCAATTGCTTGTAGTTCTGCTGCGCCAGCGTGGTGTCGCCGCGCTTGAGGGCTTCATTGGCCAGACGCTGGTCGGGCAGGCCGGCGCAACCGGCCAGGCTCACGGCCAGGGCCAAAGCACACACCGTACCCATGTGGGAGCCAGCCTGCTGGCGATTCAAGCGGCTCGGTACATCAGACAAACCGCGGCGATCCCATCGCGAGCAGGCTCGCTCCCACAGGGACTGCGGCGTATTCGAGATTTTTGTGATGGTCACGGGCATGTCCTCTGCTTAAAGACCGGAAGCCATGGCTTTATCGATCAGCCAGTTCAGGTTCGGGCCACGGTCGCTGTTCACTTCAACCGGGCGGCCAGCGAATTTGCTGTCCAGCGGTTCGTCAGGCTGGATCAGCACGCGGATGTCGGACGACAGGTCGGCGCTTTTCAGGCTGGTGCTGCTGACGATCTTGCCGGTGCGGGTTTTGTCTTCGCCGGCGATCTGGAAGCTGACGTTGGTGCCTGGACGTACATCGCCGAACTGGCGATAGGAGAAGCGCGCTTCGACGTTGGCTTCGCTGTTGCGCGGCACCAGTTGGAAGATCACGTCGCCCTTGCTGGCGTACTGACCGTTGGCGACCAGTTGCTGGGCCACGGTGCAATCGCACGGCGACGTCAGGGTGCCGGTCATTTGCTTGCCGAACAGTTCTTCAACCTTGGCCGGTTGCAGTTGGTTGTCGTCCAGATGGCCCTTGAGTACGTCGAGCATGCTGGTGCTGAACGTGGCGAGCGGAGCGCCTTTGGCGGCAATGCCGTCATCTTTGATAAGGCTCTGCACGGTGCCGTCGCGCGGCATGGTGATGTTCATCCCCGGCACGCTGACCAGACCGGCCTGCGCATGGCTGACGAAGTACATGCCGTACACCGATTTGAAGATGAAACCGAACGCCGCCAGGCCGACGATGAAGATCGCCAGGCTGAAGGTCACGGCACGCAGACGACCGAACGCGGTCATGCCGTGGCCGCCATCCTTGACCTTGCGCGCCTTGGTGAAGTTGTCGCGCTGCAGGGTCGCCAGCACTTCACCCATGCTGACGATGTCGCCGGCCAGGTGCGAGGTGATCAGGTGGCGCAGGGTCGAGATGTCTTGCGGTTCCAGGTTCTGGAACTGGCAGCCGGCACGACCGGTCTGGCGGTCGAAGGAGCGCACTTGCAGCTCCACGTCCATGGCCAGGCCGAGGTTATCGATGACGAACTGCAGGCGAGCCTTGTACACGTCGCCGATTTTCAGTGGCAGCTGACCGGCGTTGAAGGCCAGGCCGCCAGCAGAGAGGTCGATCACTCGAGCTTCCATCGGGGTCCGGTCGGGACCGAAGAAGCGCAGCTTGGCCGGAATTTTCACTCGGGCGTGTTGGCGCTGGGCTTCTGACTCATGCACTACGTTGGCGTTGACGGCGGTATTCATAGGGGCGATTTCCTGGTTAATTCAAAAAGGGGGCGGTCAGACCATCATCAGCAGCACGGCGACAAAAATGCTGCCGGCGGAGAAGGTCATGGTCCGAGACGACCAAGTGTTGAACCAACGTTGAAAGCTGGCGAGATCACGGGTCAGTTTGGTGTCCTGGCGAGTCCAGGACTGTTGGTCGAGGCGGAAGAACACGTAGATCTTCACCAGCGCGCCGACGATCTGGTTGTAATAGAGAATCGCCGGGTAAGCCGGGCCGATCCGGTGACCGGAGCAGGACAGCAGCAGGGTCAGGATCAGACGGGTGATGCCGATCCACAGCAGGTACACCAGGATGAACGCGGTGCCGTACTTGAAGGACGCGATGATCGCGACCGTCAGGCCCAGCAGCGAGGTCCACATCGACACGCGCTGATCGAACAGCACCACCGAGGTGAACAGGCCGAGGCGTTTGACACCCAGGCCCAGGGCGCGGGCGTTCTGGCGCAGGTTGTTGCCGTACCAGCGGAACATCAGTTTGCGGCTGGCCTTGATGAAGCTTTTTTCCGGCGGGTGTTCCACGGTGTGGATCGCCGCGTCCGGCACGTAGAACGTGTCGTAGCCCAGGCGCATCAGGCTGAACCAGCTCGACTTGTCGTCACCGGTGAGGAACTTGAAACGGCCCAGGCGCCAGTGTTGCAGCGAGTCGCTTTCCACGTCGGCGATGAAGTCCGGGTCGGTCACGACCGTTGCGCGGAACACCGACATCCGGCCGGTCATGGTCAGTACGCGTTTGGACAGGGCCATCGAGCACATGTTGATGTGGCGCTGGGCGAAGCGCAGTTTGTGCCACTCGCTCATGATGTAGCCGCCGCGCACTTCGCAGAACTCGTTGGTGGTCAGGCCGCCGACGTTGCTGAACAGCTGGAACCACGGCACGGTCTTGAGCACGACGCCTTCGGCGAGCACGGTGTCGCCATCGATCACCGCAACCACCGCACGGTCGTCCGGCAGGTGGCGGGAGATGGCGCGGAAACCGTAGGCCAGACCATCACGCTTGCCGGTGCCGGGAATGCGCACGAAGTCGAGCTTGACCCGATCCGGTGGATTCATCTTCGCCCAAAGACTTTTCACCAGCTTCTCATCGGACATTTCCACGATGGAGCAGACCATGGTGGTCGGCAGGCCGCAGTCGATCGCTTCGCGAATGACCGAGGCGTAGACCTGGGCAGTGGTCAGCGCGTCGATACGAAAACTGGTGACCATCAAAAACACATGGGACGGGTCTGCCGCTTTACCCAGCTTGCGCACTTTGCGCCGCAGGTGCGGGTAGACCACGTACAGAAACAGCATGCCGCGCAGGAAGTGCGTGGCACCCATCGAATAGCGCCAGATCCCGATGAAGCCGATCAGGAAGATGAAATCCTTCGACTCGGAATCGAACGTAGTCGCAGGCAACGCCATGGCGATGCCCATCAGAATACTTAAGTAAAACAGCCAACCGGCGGCCTGAAGTAGGCCGTGCTTTAGCCTGTGCATAATCTGCATCCGTCTCGATCTCGGGCGAGCCTGTGGGGTGGCCCGATGGGGTTAAGGCAGGCGAAAAAGCCGGGAGGGTTTGCAGGCTTGGGGAACACCGCAAACCCTCCCGAAGCCGCTTGTTACCAGCAGATGCCTTCAGTCCGGCCACTCACGCTGGTGGCTTGCGACATGAAGCCGACCAGGTCGATCACTTGCTTGCCGTGTGGAGCGTTCTGCGCCAGGGCGCGGAATTTCTCGTCACGGTTGCCAAGGATGATCACGTCGGAGTTGTTGATCACTTCGTCGAAGTCGGAATTGAGCAAGGACGAGACGTGAGGAATCTTCGACTCGATGTAATCCTTGTTCGCACCGTGAACGCGGGCGTATTCGACGTTGGCGTCGTAGATGCTCAGGTCGTAGCCTTTGCCGATCAGCATTTCTGCCAGATCAACCAGCGGGCTTTCGCGCAGGTCATCGGTGCCGGCCTTGAAGCTCAGGCCCAGCAGGGCGACTTTGCGTTTGTCGTGGCTGGAAACGATGTCGAAGGCGTTCTGCACCTGGGATTCGTTGCTGCGCATCAGCGAGTTCAGCAGCGGCGATTCCACGTCGAGGGCGCCGGCGCGGTAGGTCAGGGCCCGCACGTCTTTTGGCAGGCACGAGCCGCCAAACGCAAAGCCTGGGCGCATGTAGTACTGGGACAGGTTCAATGTCTTGTCCTGGCAGACCACTTCCATCACTTCACGACCATCGACGCCGCACGCCTTGGCGATGTTGCCGATCTCGTTGGCGAAGGTCACCTTGGTGGCGTGCCACACGTTGCAGGTGTACTTGATCATCTCGGCAACGGCGATGTCCTTGCGGATGATCGGCGCGTCGAGTTCTTCGTACAGCGATTGCAGAACGTCGCCGGAGGCCTTGTCGAACTCGCCGATGACGGTCATCGGTGGCAGGTCGTAGTCGGCGATCGCGGTGCTTTCACGCAGGAACTCAGGGTTTACGGCGACGCCGAAATCAACACCGGCTTTCTTGCCGGAGCAGTCTTCGAGAATCGGGATGACAACGTTTGCGACGGTGCCCGGCAAAACGGTGCTGCGGACCACGATGGTGTGGCGGGTGGTCTTGTCACGCAGGACAAAACCGATCTCGCGGCACACGGCTTCGATGTAGTTCAGTTCCAGGTCGCCGTTCTTCTTGCTCGGCGTACCGACGCAGATCATCGACAGGTCGGTGGCGCGAATCGCTTCCGCGAAATCGGTCGTACCGCGCAGGCGGCCGGTTTCGATACCCTTGGCCAGCAGTTCGCCCAGACCCGGTTCAACGATCGGCGATTTGCCGGCGTTGATCATATCGATCTTGTCTTTGGCGACATCGACGCCAACGACGTCATGGCCCCGTGCAGACAGGCAACCGGCACATACTGCACCGACGTAACCCAAACCAAATATGCTGATGCGCATCGCATTTACCTCTCGTTACTCAAAACTGTATTCACAGGCCATTACATGGCCGGAGTTAAGGGGGTTCAGCGGTCATAATGCACTCGGAAGTTTGGGCGACAGGCGCCGCAATGCCGTGTGCAGGCATACTAAGTTCCGAGTGTCTAAATAAGTGCACTCAAGGTGTGCGTAACTAGGCCTTATTGTTATGACTTGCCCTGTTATGCAGCCGAGTCCTCTGGTCGAGGTCCTTCGTGCAAAGGTCTTGCGCGCTCAATGCCAGGCCTTAAGCCCGTCAATCAAGCGGTTGGGTGCTCAGGCGAGCACGTTTATAGGGGCGCAGCCTTGGCCATGTAGGGGATAGTAGTGATGCGTATCTCCTTTCCTTCAGATGTTGCCCAAATCAGGGATTAGTTAGCCAAAGTTATTGTGACAACTTCGCTACGTGAATCTCTTATCTGCGTAAGTTATCTCGTACATGTTCAGAGATAATCGGTACCGGTTGTAGGAGCTACGCATTTGGACATAGTTCCGGTCCGCCCATCGCGAATTCTGAAATTTCTTGAAATATTGAAAAAGATGGCACTGCTTTCATATTGATAGCAACGGCTGTTTCACCCTTGATACATAGGGTTATCGTCGGATTAGATAGTCTTGTGCCACTACGGATAAAATTTTTTAGTGCCACTACTGAAAAAAATGTCGAAAGTCGAGTGAAACTAAAGTTAGGGTTTTGACTGGCTGGAAATTGGCGCCAGATAACTGGCGAAACAGGCGGGGGATTGTTGGACGATCGGACGTTGGCGCACGACCGGCTTCAAGGTCATGCGCCGACCGGGTGCATTACTCTGGTGCGTGATCGCGCAGAAACACCAGATTGTCCGGTTTAGACTGCTCGGCGCTGTACCGATAACCCTGAACGTCAAACTGCTTGAGCGCCGCAGGGTCGTTGATGCGTTCTTCGATGACGAAACGGCTCATCATGCCCCGGGCTTTCTTCGCGTAGAAGCTGATGATCTTGTACTGACCGTTTTTCAGGTCCTTGAAATCGGTATTAATGATGCGGGCATTCAGGGCGCTGCGCTTGACCGCCGAGAAGTACTCGTTGGACGCCAGGTTCAGCAGCACATCATCGCCTTGATCGGCCAGGGCCTCGTTCAACCATTCGCTGATGCGCGTGCCCCAGAAGGCATAGAGGTCCTTGCCACGGGCGTTGGGCAATTTGGTGCCCATTTCCAGGCGATACGGCTGCATCAGGTCCAGTGGGCGCAACAGGCCATACAGGCCGGACAACATGCGCAGGTGCTGTTGGGCGTAATCGAAATCGGCTTCGCTGAAGGTTTGTGCGTTGAGACCGGTATAAACGTCACCCTTGAACGCCAGCAACGCCTGTTTCGCGTTTTCAGGCGTGAACGCGGGTGTCCAGCTACCGAAACGTGCGGCGTTGAGCCCGCCGATCTTGTCCGAGACGTGCATCAACTCGCTGATCTGCGCCGGCGACAGGTCGCGCAATTGCAGGATCAGCTCCTGGGAATGGTCGAGGTATTGCGGCTGGGTGAAGCGCTGGGTCGCCGGCGGTGTTTCGTAATCGAGGGTCTTGGCGGGGGAAATCACCATCAGCATGAAGTCGTCTCCTTTAATCGTGGGGCGATTCTAGGGGGTTGTCCTTGCTGACTCCAGCTATCAAGGCCATAGGTGATGATCGGCGGTATTACACAAAAACCTGTGGGAGCGGGCTTGCCCGCGAAGGCGGTGTGTCAGTTGCCGATGATGCCGACTGATACACCGCCTTCGCGAGTAAGCTCGCTCCGACAGGAGGTCGTGGCTCACGCCGGATCAGCTATAGTGCCGCGCGGGTTTTGTTATGGAGACATCCCATTGCGTATCGTTTTTCTTTTTTCGGCCTGGCTGTTGAGTTTCGGTGCCATGGCGGCGCCGGGCGATGTGGCGACGCTTGATCGCAGCACCTGGCCGGAACAGCTCAGCAACCCGACGTTGTTCGACGTCGCGTCGCGGGCAGAGATTCTGATGTTCGCTCGCGTACTGCTGGCCAGCGAATCGCTGGATGACGCCAGCCTGGCCCAGCGCCTGGGTCTGCGCACGATCAATGCGGATTCGGTCAACCGCCTGCGCCAGCGCCTGTGGCAACGCCTGCTGACCAACTACAACTTCGCTCAACAGAGCTGCGATCAGGATGCCTCCTTCTGTTTCCTGGTCGAAGACATGGATACCCTGCGCCAGCAAGCCGCCAAGTTTCAGGTCAGCGAGGACAGCTACTACATCAAGTGGTCCGAACCGAGCCGATTGTTCCACGCGCAGTACCTCGACGAGCAGTTACGCAAGGCCGCTCTTTTTCCGCAAACCAGCAGCGAAGTCGATCGTTTTGGCGACTACGAGCGCAACGGCGAACAGATGCATGACCGGCTGTTTCTGTTGACCTTCGACAGCGCCGCCAATGCTGCGCCGGACAACACGGAGTGGGTCGCCGAGTACCTGCGCAAGGCCAATATGACGGGCACGTTTTTCGTCCTGGGCAAGGATGTTCAAGCGCGTCTGACCGAACGTTCAGGGCCCCCCCTGCAATCCACTTACTCGGCGCAGTGCATCGGCGTGCAAGGCTGGGAGTTCCGCTCCCACAGTCATTGGCAGGACTGGCAGGACTCGGTACGGCGCAGCGCCGAACTGGTGAAAAGCAAATTGCCGGAGAACTACGTGCCGCTGTTTCGTCCGCCCGATGGCCAGCGCCGTTCGGACGCGCAAGGCTTCTTCAGGTCCCAGGGCCTGCAAGTGGCGCTGTGGGATATCGACGCCCAGGACGGCGCCGGCAAGCTCAAGGCCAGCCAGAGCGCACAGCGCGTGTTGACCCTGATGCTGTTGTGGCGGCACGGGGTGATCAACTTCAACATCAAGCAGGATGGCGTGAAAACGGCGTTGCCCTGGCTTGTGACGCAAACGACGTCCAGCGGGATCGGTTGGGAAGATTGTCAGGACGCGTTTCGCTGAAAACGGGAAAGCCCGTAAACATTGGGGGAAAGGCGATTTTGAACGAGAATTCAGTGCAGGCGGACTTCCGACTTTAACGGCACATTGCCTGCACGCCAAGGGCTATTCGTCACTCTGAAAAATAAACTTCAAAAAAACGTCAAAGTGCTTTTTTCTGTCACACGTTTTGGAGTATTACGAAGACAGACCGCCGAAACCTGCAACACAGGTGGCGTCTCCCAAGACCCCAGTTTGTGTGCAGTTCACTTGAATCATCACAGGTGAATTCGGCAGTCACTTCGAGGCGCAGCACCGCCAAGGTATTGCGTCGAATGGCTCCCACAAAGGTGACCGAGTATGGATGATCACGGACGTAGTTCTTCCTCCAACCAGCCAATCCTTTATGTACTCGATACCAACGTATTGATTCACGATCCAAACGCCCTGCTGAACTTCGAAGAACACCATGTAGCGATCCCGATGACCGTGCTTGAAGAGCTGGACAAGCTCAAGAGCGGGCACCACAGCGTCGCTGCGGAATGCCGTCAGGCGATTCGCCTGATCGACAAGACGCTGGGCGAGGCCAGCCCTGAAGACGTCGAACTGGGTGTGCCGATCCAGCGTGGCAAAAGCGGGCCAAAAGGTTTGCTGTCAATTCTGATGAGCAAACGTGCCGAACCGAACATCATTCTTCCCGAGCACCTGAACGACAACATCATCATCAACCAGTTGATCGACCTGCACGCGCGCTCGCCAGAGCTGCCCGTGGTGCTGGTCACCAAAGACATCAACATGCGCCTCAAGGCCCGTGCCTGCGGGATCGCGGCCGAGGATTACAGCACCGACCAACTGGTTGACGACGTTTCACTGTTGCCCAACGGCTACCACAACATGGACGGCTCCTTCTGGGACCGCGTGAAGGACGTCGAAACCCGCCAGGATCATGGTCGCACCTGGCACCAGGTGAAGATGATCGACAACCTTCCGGCCGTGCATATCAACGAGTTCATCATCGACGAACAGGGTTTTGTCGGCTGGATCAAGGAAATCGACGAAGACAAGCTGCTGATTCTCGACCTGCATCAGGAACCCCTGCTGCACCAGGAAGCCTGGGGCCTGAAACCGCGTGACATCTATCAGAGCCTGGCGCTGTACGCCTTGCTTGATCCGGACATTCACCTGGTCAACCTGTCGGGTGCGGCCGGTTCCGGGAAAACCATCCTGGCATTGGCGGCGGCGATCGAGCAGACCATGGTCAGCAAGCGCTACCGCCGGATCATCGCGACGCGCAGCGTGCAGGGCCTGGACCAGGAGATCGGCTTCCTGCCCGGCACCGAAGCGGAAAAAATGGAGCCTTGGCTGGGCGCCATCACCGACAACCTCGAAGCCTTGCACATGGATGACGAAAACACCCATGGCAGCGTCGATTACATCCTCAGCAAAGTGCCGTTGCAGTTCAAATCCCTCAACTACATCCGGGGCCGCAGCTTCCAGCAGAGCCTGATTTTGATCGACGAATGCCAGAACCTCACGCCGCACCAGATGAAAACCATCATCACCCGTGCGGGCGCCGGTTCCAAAGTGGTGTGCCTGGGTAACCTGGCGCAGATCGACACCCCTTACCTGTCCGCGACCAGTTCCGGGCTGACGTACCTGACTGAACGCTTCAAGGATTTCCCGAACGGCGTCCACATCACCCTGCAAGGGGTGCCACGTTCGATTCTGGCCGAATACGCCGAATCGCATCTGTAACCCCGCATCAAAGAACCGGGCGGCCTCAAAGCCGCCCGGTTTTTTATGCCTGACACAAAACCCTGTGGGCGCGTGGCTTGCCCGCGATGGTATCCGCGCGGTTTGTCTGTAACACCGCAGAGCCTGCATCGCGGGCAAGCCACGCTCCCACAGGGTTCGATGTGATCGGATAATCAATCGTGCGCAAGATTGACCCACAGGTTTACAATCGGGGCTCTTGATCAGGAGTAACCCTGTGCTGACTCATCTCGATTCCCAAGGTCGCGCCAACATGGTCGACGTCACTGAAAAAGACGTGACGTTCCGTGAAGCCACGGCCCAAGCGCTGGTGCGCATGCTGCCCGAAACCCTGCAAATGATTGTCAGCGGCGGTCACCCCAAGGGGGATGTGTTTGCCGTGGCGCGCATCGCCGGCATTCAGGCGGCGAAGAAAACCAGCGATCTGATCCCTCTGTGCCATCCGTTGCTGCTCACCGGCGTCAAGGTCGAACTGAGCGCCGAAGGCGACGACAGCGTGCGTATCGTCGCGCGCTGCAAGTTGTCCGGGCAGACCGGTGTCGAGATGGAAGCGCTGACCGCAGCCAGTGTCGCGGCGCTGACGATTTATGACATGTGCAAGGCCGTGGACCGTGGCATGACCATCGAGAGCGTACGGTTGCTGGAGAAACTCGGCGGCAAGAGCGGCCACTTCCAGGCGGATCAGCCATGAACGTCACCGTGAAGTTTTTCGCTCGTTATAGAGAAGCACTGGGCGTCGATTCGGTGAAGGTTGAAGGTGACTTCGCCACCGTCGATGATGTTCGCTCACTGCTGGCCAAACGTGATGGCGCCGATGTGTTGAGCGAGCAGAACCTCATGTGCGCCCGCAACGAAGACCTCTGCCAACTCGACGAGCCGGTCAGTGATGGCGATGAAGTGGCGTTCTTTCCGACCGTGACCGGGGGCTGAACCATGGCGATTCGCGTGCAGTCCACGGCGTTCGATCCGGGGGCGGAAGTCAACGCCATGCACGCCGCCAATGTTGGCGTCGGCGCGGTGGTGAGTTTTGTCGGTTACGTGCGCGACTTCAATGACGGGCTCGACGTGGCCGGGATGTTCCTGGAGCACTATCCGGGCATGACCGAAAAGGCCCTCGGCAAGATCGCCATCGAGGCCGAGGAGCGCTGGCCGTTGCTCAAGCTGGAAGTGCTCCATCGGATCGGCGCCCTGGAACCGGGTGAGCCGATCGTCTTCGTCGGCGCCGCCAGCGCACACCGCCAGGCCGCGTTCGATGCCTGCGCCTTTGTCATGGACTACCTGAAAACCCGCGCACCGTTCTGGAAGAAAGAGAACACCAGTGACGGCGCCCGTTGGGTTGAAGGGCGTGACAGCGATCATGCGGCGGCGGATCGCTGGAAGCAGTGATCAAACGTTTTTGTCGGCTGCTCTGGCCCCATCGCGAGCAGGCTCGCTCCCACAGTTGATCTCCATGAACACAAAATTTGTGTACGACGACGATCCCCTGTGGGAGCGAGCCTGCTCGCGATGGGGTCATTAGCAACACCCAATACCTTCATTGCTCACCACCCGACTATCGGCCAGCACATTTTCCTTCCTCTAATTGACGCCTTATACATAAAAGTCCAGTATGGAATTATAAGTACAAAAAAGGCGTCCCCTGTTTCTGCTCTTTCTTCTGTCTTGCCAAACCAACAACAACCCGCGAGAGAACGAACATGAAGAAATTCCCCCTCATCACCGGTCTGGCCATGAGCCTGTTGGCGTGCAGCACTGTGTTCGCCGCCGAGAAAACCCTGCGCATCGGTATTGAAGCGGCGTACCCGCCGTTTGCGTCGAAAACCGACAAAGGCGAAATCGTCGGTTTCGACTACGACATCGGCAATGCCCTGTGCGCGCAGATGCAGGTCAAGTGCGTCTGGGTCGAAGGTGAGTTCGATGGCCTGATTCCTTCCCTGAAAGTGAAGAAAATCGACATGGCGCTGTCGTCCATGACCATCAACGAAGACCGCAAGAAGTCGGTGGACTTCACCCACAAGTACTATTTCACCTCCTCGCGACTGGTCATGAAGGAAGGCGCGGTGGTGGATGACCAGTACGCCAGCCTCAAAGGCAAAACCATCGGCGTACAGCGTGCGACCACCACCGATCGTTACGCCACCGAGGTGTTTGAACCCAAGGGCATTAACGTCAAGCGTTACGGCAACAACGAAGAGATCTACATGGACCTGGCGGCGGGTCGCCTCGACGCTATTTTTGCCGACACCATCCCGCTCAGCGATTTCCTGTCGATGCCGCGCGGCAAGGGTTACGCCTTTGTCGGGCCAGAGCTCAAGGACCCGAAGTATGTGGGCGAGGGCGCCGGGATTGCGGTGCGCAAGGGCAATACCGAGTTGGTCAGCCAACTGAACACGGCCATCGACGGCATTCGCGCCAGTGGCGAGTATCAGAAGATTTCGGACAAGTATTTCAAGTCTGATATCTACGGCGACTGATCAACTGCATCGCGAGCAGGCTGGCTCCCACAGGTGAATGCATTCCAAAATGAGCCAGCCTGTGAATGCATTCCAAAGTCAGAGTCCCTGTGAATGCATTCCAGAGTGGGAGTCAGCCTGCTGGCGATGCGGTCGTGTGACCATGAAAATCTCTGGAAATAGCCCGGATTTAATCCCTTCTTAACCACCTTATCGTTTATTTCCCGACATCTATTCCATGCGCCCCGGGCTCTCCAAGGTCCGGGCCAGCGTGTAGACTTCCGGTCAATCGATATCTAGAAGGGAAACGCAATGAGCGAGGAAACGATGCGGTTGGGCCGTGAGCGGCGCTATCTGGTGTTGCTGGGCATCATCTGTCTGGCGCTGATCGGCGGCGCGCTGTACATGCAGATCGTGCTGGGCGAGGCGCCGTGCCCACTGTGCATCCTGCAGCGCTATGCCTTGCTGCTGATCGCGATTTTCGCGTTCATCGGCGCGGCAATGCGCACCCGCCGCAGCATCACGGTGTTTGAAACCCTGGTGGTGATCTGCGCCCTGGCGGGCGTCGGCGTAGCCGGGCATCACGTCTATACCCAGTTCTATCCCGCGGTCAGCTGTGGCATCGACGTGTTGCAACCGATTGTCGACGGTCTGCCGCTGGCGAAGATCTTCCCGCTGGGGTTCCAGGTCGACGGTTTCTGCTCCACGCCGTATCCGCCGATCCTCGGTCTGTCGCTGGCGCAATGGGCGCTGATCGCCTTTGTCCTGGTGGTGGTGCTGGTGCCGTTGCTCACCTCGCGCAACCGCAAGGCACTGCGCTGAGGTCATTCGCCGCATCGCTGCATAACACCTGAAAACGCCCCGGCCCTCGTTGAGAGAGCCGGGGCGTTTTGCGTTTCAGGGTGTGGGTAAAAAAAGACCTTGATGCACGACAAGAACGGGTGCGGCGCATGTGCGACATGTTGTCACAGCGCGAGTGTCGCAAGGCGTTTCAACGAGTCGGATTGGCATGCGTAGACGCAATGAAATGGGTCTTCTAATTTCGCTGCTGGCTTTAATGCTCTCAACCTGGAACAGGCAGTTTTAACAGGCCCTGGCAAATTGCCAGAAGCCTTGTCGCATGGGGGTTGAGGCAGGATAGAGGGAAGAGGCAGAGGCTTGGATACTGTCTGAACTGCGCGTGGTAGCCCTACTTATTTTGGTGTTTTTGTTGAGAATGAATTTCGATAAGATGCCGCACTTTTGCGAAAACCGTTAATGATTGTTGCTGGAATGGATAAAAATTATTTCGGGATGAGACATGGTTTATGAATCGTTACATATCTACAATCGCCCGCACTGAATTCCCGGCACTGCTCACCCTGCTTCAGGTGCTTGAGCAGCAATAGGACGTCGAGAGGCCAGATGGCTTCATGCGACGCCTCTGGTGTCGGTGCCTTCCAACTATCCGCACCAAATGGAATTGGTCTGTAACAAGGCCTTTGACCACGAATTCGAATAAGAACTCACCGCTTGCCCAGGATTTGTCGAGCAGCGTCTGACGCGCGACGGGCAGCCCTTATTCAATCCAAGAAAATGCCAACCCTTGGCAGGGTGAAGTGTTGGCGATCAAAACCCAACTGCATTGCGCAAGCTGCTTTAGAGGTCGTGAGATGAGTAAAAACAGGTACCCCAGACTACTAGGCTTATTGCCGCTGATCGGCACTTTGCTGCTGTCAGGCTGCAACATGACCTTGCTCGATCCCAAGGGCCAGGTTGGCCTGGATGAGCGAAACCTGATCATCACCGCAACGCTGCTGATGCTGTTGGTCGTGGTTCCGGTCATCGTCATGACGTTCCTGTTCGCCTGGAAATACCGCGCGTCCAACACCGACGCCGTGTACACGCCGAAGTGGTCGCACTCCACCAAGATCGAGATCGCGGTGTGGGCTGTTCCCGTGCTGATCATCATTGCCCTGGGGTACGTCACCTACAAGTCGACCCACGCACTGGACCCTTACAAGCCGCTGGTCTCCGACGTCAAGCCGATCACCATTGAAGTGGTCGCGCTGGACTGGAAGTGGATGTTCATCTATCCGGAGCAAGGCATCGCCACCGTCAACAAGATCGTGTTCCCGGCACACACGCCGATCAACTTCAAGGTGACTTCGGACTCCGTGATGAACTCGTTCTTCATCCCGGCGCTGGGCGGCCAGATCTACGCGATGGCCGGCATGCAGACCAAACTGCACCTGATCGCCAACCAGAACGCTGAAATGGACGGTATCTCCGCCAACTACAGCGGTGCTGGTTTCACCGGTATGAAATTCAAGGCTATCGCCACTTCCCAGGAAGATTTCGACGCCTGGGTAAGTGAAGTCAAGAAGTCACCTAAACAGCTTGATCAAGCTGAATACGCAGCCCTTGCCAAACCGAGCCAGAACAACCCAGTCGAGCTCTACTCCTCGGTCACGCCGAACCAGTTCCAGATCATCGTTGACAAGTACGAAGGTATGAAGCCGGGCAAGCCGCTGAAGCACGAGAAGAAAGAGAAAGAAGTGGCCCACGTGGAAGGGATGGACATGAGTTCGCATTCAGCTGCCGGGGCAGAGGAGTAAACGATGTTTGGTAAATTAAGTTGGGAAGCGGTCCCGTTCCACGAACCGATCGTGATGATTACCATCGCCATGATCGCGCTCGGTGGTCTGGCGCTGTTCGCTGCAATCACTTATTTCAAGAAGTGGACTTACTTGTGGACCGAGTGGTTGACCTCGGTCGACCACAAGAAAATCGGCGTGATGTACATCATCGTTGCCATGGTCATGCTGCTGCGCGGTTTTGCCGACGCCATCATGATGCGTACCCAGTTGGCCATGGCCACCGAGGGTTCGCCTGGCTACCTTCCGCCTGAACACTATGACCAGATCTTCACCGCTCACGGTGTGATCATGATCATCTTCATGGCGATGCCATTCTTCACCGGCCTGATGAACCTTGCAGTGCCGCTGCAGATCGGCGCGCGTGACGTTGCCTACCCGTTCCTGAACTCCCTGAGCTTCTGGCTGCTGGTCTCCGGCGTCGTGCTGATCAACCTGTCCCTGGGCGTCGGCGAATTCGCCAAGACCGGCTGGGTTGCCTATCCGCCGCTGTCGGGCCTGCAATACAGCCCGGGCGTGGGGATGGATTACTACATCTGGGCGCTGCAGCTATCCGGGTTGGGTACGACGCTGACGGGGGTCAACTTCCTCGCCACCGTGCTGAAAATGCGTACCCCTGGCATGAAACTGATGGACATGCCGATCTTCACCTGGACCTGCACCTGGGCCAACGTCCTGATCGTGGCTTCGTTCCCGATCCTGACCGCTACCCTGGCACTGCTGACGCTTGACCGTTACATGGATTTCCACATTTTCACCAATGAACTTGGTGGCAATCCGATGATGTACGTCAACCTCTTCTGGGCCTGGGGTCACCCCGAGGTTTACATCCTGATTCTGCCGGCGTTCGGGATCTTCTCCGAAGTCATCTCGACCTTCACCGGCAAGCGTCTGTTCGGTCACCACTCGATGGTCTACGCCTCGGGCGCGATCTCGATCCTGGGCTTCATGGTCTGGCTGCACCACTTCTTCACCATGGGTTCGGGTGCCAGCGTCAACGCCTTCTTCGGTCTGGCGACGATGCTGATTTCGATCCCGACGGGGGTGAAGCTGTTCAACTGGCTGTTCACCATCTATCAGGGCCGTCTGCGTTTCACCAGCCAGGTTCTGTGGACCCTGGGTTTCATGGTGACCTTCGCCATCGGCGGTATGACCGGCGTACTGCTGGCCATCCCGGGTGCTGACTTCGTGCTGCACAACAGCCTGTTCGTGATCGCGCACTTCCATAACGTGATCATCGGCGGCGCGGTATTCGGTTACATCGCCGGCTTCGGTTTCTACTTCCCTAAAGCGTTCGGCTTCAAGCTGCACGAAGGTTGGGGCAAGGCAGCGTTCTGGTTCTGGATTACCGGCTTCTTCGTCGCGTTCATGCCGCTCTACGTACTGGGCTTCATGGGCATGACCCGTCGTCTGAACGCCACCACCAACCCTGAGTGGGTGCCGTACCTGTACGTCGCCATGTTCGGTGCGGTGATGATCGCCGTCGGCATCGCTTGCCAGTTGATTCAGCTGTACGTCAGCGTGCGTGACCGCAACAAGCCAGAAAACATGTGCGAACACGGCGACCCGTGGAATGCCCACACGCTGGAGTGGTCGACCTCGTCGCCACCACCGTTCTACAACTTCGCTGTGCTGCCAAAAGCAGAAACCATCGATCCGTTCACCGAAGCCAAGGAAAACGGTACCGCGTACCAGGCTCCGGCCAAGTACGAACCGATCCACATGCCAAACAAC
This sequence comes from Pseudomonas sp. 300, assembly GCF_055803035.1. Classification (NCBI taxonomy): domain Bacteria; kingdom Pseudomonadati; phylum Pseudomonadota; class Gammaproteobacteria; order Pseudomonadales; family Pseudomonadaceae; genus Pseudomonas; species Pseudomonas sp. 300. The sequence continues at coordinate 1,054,325 of NZ_JAVLRV010000001.1, forward strand.
ACCGCGACCGGTGTGGTCATGGGTGCTCTGTTGACCGTGTTCGGTTTCGCGATGATCTGGCACATCTGGTGGTTGGCTGCATTCGGCCTGATCGGCACCGTGGTGTACTTCGTGATCCACGCTGCACGTGATGATCAAGGCTATATGGTGCCGGTCGACGTGATCGAGCGCATCGAAGCCGAGCAGCACAAGCGTCTGGTAGCGGCCGGGAAAGTTCCAGCCACCGCCACCCGTGTTGAAACCTCGTTGGAACAGGCTTAAACCATGTCGAACTTAGTGACCAATGCTGGACACACCCATGTCGATGGACATGGGCACGATGACCATCACCACGACTCGGGCGAGATGACCGTATTCGGTTTCTGGCTCTACCTGATGACCGACTGCATCCTGTTTGCATCGATCTTCGCGGCGTACGCGGTACTGGTTAACAACGTAGCGGGTGGCCCGTCGGGCCACGACATCTTCGAGCTGCCGTACGTACTGGGCGAAACCGCTCTGCTGCTGTTCAGCTCGATCACCTACGGCTTCGCCATGCTGGCGTTGTTCAAGGGCAAGAAGAACCAGGTTTTGGGCTGGCTGGCCATGACCTTCCTGTTCGGCGCCGGCTTCATCGGCATGGAAATCAACGAGTTCCACGTGTTGATTTCCGAGGGCTTCGGTCCTAGCCGCAGCGGCTTCCTGTCCGGGTTCTTCACCCTGGTCGGTACCCACGGTCTGCACGTGACCAGCGGTCTGATCTGGATGGCGATCATGATGTATCAGGTGCAGAAAAACGGCCTGACGGCGACCAACAAGACCCGTCTGAGCTGCCTGAGCCTGTTCTGGCACTTCCTGGACGTGGTGTGGATCTGCGTATTCACCGTTGTTTATCTGATGGGGACTATGTAAATGGCTAACGCTCATTCCCACGATAGCCACGACGCCGGCCACGGCAGCGTCAAGTCTTACGCTATCGGTTTCATCCTGTCGGTGATCCTGACCGTCATTCCTTTCGGCCTGGTGATGTACCCGTCGCTGCCGAAATCGCTCACCCTGTGGATCGTCCTGGCGTTTGCAGTGATCCAGGTGCTGGTGCACCTGGTGTACTTCCTGCACCTGGACCGTTCCGCCGCGCAGCGTAACAACGTGATTGCATTTGTGTTCGCCGCGATCGTGATTGTCCTGCTGGTTGGCCTGTCGCTGTGGATCATGTTCAGCATCCACACCAACATGATGGCGAAGTGAGGTAAGTCCGGATGTCCTTGAAGCACTTTATCCAAATCACCAAACCGGGGATCATTTTCGGTAACGTGCTTTCAGTGGCAGGCGGATTTTTCCTGGCCTCGAAAGGGCATGTCGATCTGGCCATTTTCCTGGCCGCCATGATCGGCACGTCCCTGGTGGTGGCTTCCGGTTGCGTGTTCAACAACTGCATCGACCGCGACATCGACATCAAGATGGAACGCACCAAGAACCGGGTGCTGGTCCAGGGCTTGATCTCCCTGAAACTGGCCCTGATCTTCGCGACCGTCCTGGGTGTTGCCGGCGTTGCGTTGTTGTACAAGGTGGCCAACCCGTTGGCCGCGCTGTTCGCAGTGATCGGTTTCGTCATCTACGTCGGTTTCTACAGCCTGTACCTCAAGCGCAAGTCGGTTCACGGCACGCTGGTGGGCAGTCTGTCGGGCGCGATGCCGCCGGTGATTGGCTACGTGGCTGTGACCAACAGCTTCGACATGGCTGCACTGACATTGCTGGTGATGTTCAGCTTGTGGCAGATGCCGCATTCCTACGCCATCGCGATCTTCCGCTTCAACGATTACCTGGCCGCCTCGATTCCGGTGCTGCCGGTGAAGCGCGGGATTCAAGTGGCGAAGAAGCACATTCTGATCTACATCCTGGCCTTCCTCGTGGCGACCTTGATGCTGACCTTCAGCGGCTACGCCGGCATGAGCTACCTCGCCGTCGCCGCAGCCATGGGCATGTACTGGTTGTACATGGCCTGGACCGGCTACAAGGCAGTGGATGACACGGTCTGGGCACGCAAGCTGTTTGTGTTCTCGATCTTCACCATTACCGCGTTGAGCGTGATGATGTCCCTGGACTTCAAAGTGCCGACCGAGCTGCTGCTGACGTACGCGCCTTAAGCGTCGGATGCTGTAAAGAAAAACCCCGCCTTCGTGAGAAGTGCGGGGTTTTTTATTGCGTGTGCTCGGGTGGACTGTGTCGCCCCATTCGCGAGCAAGCTTGTTCCTGCAATTAAACCTGCGTAGCCGCAATTTTTGTGTCCGCCGCCAAACCCTTGTGGGAGCGAGCCTGCTCGCGATGGCGGTACATCAGGCGACATCAATGCTCGATGTGTCGGCCTCTTCGCGAGCAGGCTCGCTCCCACAGGGACGGTGGTGGTCAGTTACTGGCTTGGTGTGTCCAGCAACCGCAAGAACCGCTCCCGCACCTGCACGTTATCGCTGTGCGCCACGTTGAAACGCAGGAAGTGACTGGCATCCGGCGCTTTGCTGAGCAGGGTGCCGGGCGCCAGCACCAGGTCAATATCCAGCCCCTTCCTCGCCAGCGTTTCGGCATGATGCCCTTCGGGCAATCGCGTCCAGAGAAACAACCCTTCATGGGGCAGCGATGAAACCGAGCAACCGGCTTCCACCAACCAACGGCTCACCCGACTGCTCGACTCGTAAAGCCGATCCACCGTGCGCCGGGTGTGTTTGGCGTAGCTGCCGTCACTGAGCATCGTGCAGATAATCTGCTCCGCCAGTTCCGACGTCATGCCACCGCAGGCCATTTTCAGGGTGACCATCCGTGCCGCCAGTTGCGGCGAAAGCACCGCATAGCTGACCCGACTGTTGGCCGTCAGGGTCTTGGAGAAGCCAGAAACGTAACTGACGTTGTCCAGCCCGCCCGCTGCCAGGCGCGGTGTCGTTCGTTGCTGCATATCGCAATACAAATCGTCTTCGACGATGTGAAAACCATATCGGTGGCTCAACTCCAGCAAGCGATAGACCTGCGCCGGGGAGAACGAGTGCCCGGTCGGGTTGTGCAGGGTGTTGTTGGTCATGTAGAGCACGGGCCGATGGACAATCAGCAATTGCTCGAAGGCGTCCAGGTCCATGCCCTCAGCGGCACGGGGAATGGTGATGACCCGGGCGCCATGCAAGGCCAGGTTGGTGTGCATGGTGAAGTAGCAGGGGTCGTCGAGCAGCACCGTGTCGCCGGGTTTGACCAGCAGGCGCATCAGCATGTCGATGGCCTGCACGGTGTTGGCGGTGGTGATGATCTGGTCCACCGGCACTTCGATGCCCAAGGTCGCCAGTTTGACCCGCAACGCTTCGCGCAGCGGCAAATAACCGGCGGCGACGCCGTACTCGCCCATGCGCAGGGAGGTGGCGCGCAGGGTGCCGCGCACGGCTTTCAACAATTCTTCTGCCGGCAGCCACGAGGACGGCAGGAAACCGGCACCTGGGCGTAGCGCGCCGTTGTCCTGCAGTACCGCGCGGCGGACCACGCTCAGTGTGTCTTGAGGTTGCAGGTCGGGGCCGGCATCGGTCTTGAGCGTGGTGCTGGAACGGTGCACGTAATGCCCCGAACCCTGGCGTGAAACCACCAGACCCTTGGCGCGCAAGCGGTCCAGCGCATCCACCACCGTGGACTTGCCCACGTTCATCAACTCGGAAAGTTCGCGAATCGGCGGCAGCCGCGAGCCGTGAGGCAGCCCGCCCTGGCTGATCACCACCGACAATTGATCGACAATCTGCTGGACCAGCGGCACTCCCGGCTGGAACTCGATGGCGGCGATCACTGCTCGCTGAACCTGCATTTTACTGGTCTCTCCGGCAGTAAAGTTCGTTTGATTCTATACGAACTTGCTCTGATGAAAACAAGCGACTCTCTCTACCATCACCTTACAGACTTTCCTGATTGTTCGCGCTGAACGCCTGAATAATCGCTGGTTCCAGAGGTGTTGCATGAGTGTTCAAACAACGGTCGCCGTCGCTAAACCGGTGATTAACATTCGCCTGTTCACGATTCGAATCATCACTGCCGTGTCGCTGTTCGCGGTGCTGGGCAAGGCCAACGTCTGGCTCGACACTGCCACCAACAGCATCCTCGCCCTCGGGTATCGCGCGTTATTGCTGTTACTGCCGCTGACGCTATTGGTGCTGGGCCGTCGCTCCCTGAGCGTCACACTGATGTGTGCCGCCCTTGGGCTGGTATTACTCGCGGTCACCAGCAATCAGGGCATGGTGATGTTCGCCGCCGCGTTGTTCGCCTACGGCATTGCCATTGCCGGTTATCTGATCAAGAGCGAAGCCGCCCAGACCAAAGAGGGCGCGGCCTACAACCGCGTCGCCATGAACATGGGCAGTCTGGTGGCGGGGCTGATCCTGCTCTCGCCGCTGCTGACCCCGACGATGTTTTTTCTCGGCGCCGCCAGTTTTGTCCTGCTGTGCCTGCCCATCGCCATGGGCGCGACCTTCACCACGCAATCGACGGTCGCCCAACCGACCACCCACGACGGCAGCGGCTGGCGCAACAAACTACCGTGGGTGATCGCCGGGATCATCATGGGCATCAAGCTGTTCGGCGTGTTCTCGATCCTGCCCCAGGCAATCCTGCTCAAAACCGGTGAACTGCCGGCCTGGTATGGCCTGATGCTGATCCTCAACAGCGCCGTGGTGGTCTTCGCCCAGGTGCCGGTGATGAAACTGATCGAACGTACCGGGCGCTTCAAGGTGGTGGCCGTCATCGGGATCATCATCGGTGGTTTCGCGGTGCTCTCGTCACCGGCGGCGTTCCACGTCGAAACCCTCGCCGGCGCGTTGATCTGGGTGGCGCTGCTGTCCATCGCCGAGTGCGCGTTCAGCTACCTCGATTACTTCTCCGTCAAACAAAACAACATGTTCGTCAAGGAAGTGTCCCTGGGCGTCGGTGCCGGGCTGACGGTGCTGATCATGCGGGTGATGCCGCCGTCCTATAGCGCTCTGGTACTGGCTGCCATCGGCGCGGGCGGCATCCTCGCCTGGTACTGGTTCAACCGCAGAGCCAACGCGTCACTGCACGACTGAGTCACCGCGTTTGCGTTTTTTACTCCACAGGTCGGAGGTTTCATGAGCACCACGTCATGCGTAGTAGTGGTCGGGTACAACGGCAACCGGGTTCACGATATCCAGAAGCTGCGCGACCTCTGCAAAAAACTCTACGACGCCCGGTTGATCCTGCTGGTCGAGAATATTCAGCCTGATGACGACCAGGTGGCCGATCACGTCTGCAGCACGTCCCTGGCGCCGGAAGACGTCACCGACTCCCTGGAACTGGTGGCGGGGTGCTTGAATGCCGATCACTGGAAGCTGATCGGCGTGCTGCCGTTTTCCGACCGTGGCGTACTGCTCGGCGCGGCGCTGGCGAGCCATTACGGTTTGCCCGGCATCACCCCGGCCGAGGCGCGTGCGGGGTTGGATAAACAAATCTTTCGCAAGCTGGAAGCGGCGGCCGAGCGTTCGCCGGAAGATTATCGTGCGGTGTTTTCCGTGCGCATCGACAGTCTCGCGGAGCTGCGTCAACGGGTCGTTGAGCTGGGCGGTAAAGCCTTCATCAAACCCGCCTGCGAAGGCGCGAGCAGAGGTTGTCGGGTCATCCATCATCCGTCCGAATGCGATGAGGCGTGGCAGGCACTCAAGCCGTATCGCGAGGGCGGCATCGTCCTTGAAGAGTTGATCCAGAACGCCCGGGAATACAGCTGGGATTTCGTCGCGGGCAGCACGTGGGTCACTGAGAAAACCACCACCGAAGGCGCCTATCGCGCGGAAATCCAGCAAGTGGTGCCGGCACCGCTGGCGGCAGACGTGCAGGCCCGGCTGGCGGCCGCCGGACGACACATGTCCGGGTTGGTCTCGCTGGATAACGGCGCGTACCACAACGAGGTGTTCCTGCGCGCCGACGGCCTGACGTCGGCGGTGGAAACCAACATGCGCCCCGGCGGCATGCATATCTGGGACCTGGCCAGGCTGGCGTTCGTCGATTTCGATCCGTGGGAGCGCTGGGTCAGATGGGCGGTAGAAGGCAAGACCGACCATCACGATCCCGTTGCACGGGGCTATTGCGGCATCCGTCTACTTCGGGCGTCGGCCGGCGGACTGCTGCGCTACGTGCCGGACATCGAGTCCCTGGCCCGGGACCTGAACATCGATCTGGTGGAAGGGGTTTACGCCAAACGCCTCAGTGATTCGGTCACCGCGCTGGTGAAGGACAACACCTCGTTTATCGGCCACATCGTCTTGTTCAGCGAAGACTACGGACGGCTCAGCGACAACCTGCTGCGCCTGGCGGACGCCATCGAGTCACGTGTCGAAGTCACCTGTCTGGCAGCGCCGGCGAGAGCCATGGGTTGAGTCTCGCGGATCTGCGCTTTGGTATTTTTGAGTTGAGAGGATTGTTTCAATGATCGAGCAAAAAATGACCTGTGATGAACGCTTTATAGCCCTGGCGAAAGAGCTCGACTATGACATCTACGGCGAGAACACCGCGGGCGGTCATTACGTGCCGCTGATTCGGCATCACGATGAGCTCTATCTCAGCGGTCTGGTGCCACGCATGACGGGCAAAATCCAGTACCCCGGCAGAGTGGGGCTGGAGCTCAGCCTGAGCGATGCGCAAGCGGCCGCCAGTATCAGTGCAATGCGCGGGCTGGCCCTGATCGTCGATGCCATCGGCTCGCTGGACAAAATAAAGTCGCTGATACGTATCACGGTCTACGTGAAGTCCACGGCGGACTTTGTTGACCTCAGCGAAGTTGCCAACGGTGCGTCGGATGTCTTCAGTCATGTACTGGGCGATGCGGGCAAACATACTCGAACCACGGTCGGCGTTTATCAGTTACCGAAAAATGCCGCCGTGGAAGTTGACATGATTGTGGCACTTCGGCCTTCGGTGTTGTGAGTGTTAGTGTGCCGACTTTACAGCGATCAATTGTTCGCCTAGTGTCTGGTCACTTAACTCGCTAATCAGTCGGTGTTTGCGGATGAATAACATTCAAGGTGGGTTTTTTTCATATAATGACTTTCGTCAGAGTTTAACCCGCCCGCCGGTGAATGCACGGGTGTGGAAGGGCGATGAACTGACCGATATGCGTCAGAGCCTTGCGGCCAGCGAGGTGGACATTGTGGCCCTGGCTCACCATGACAGCAGCGAAGGTTGCAAACTGACGCCAGGGATGGCGGTGTCGATGCAATGGTTGAAACCCGGCACGGAGCTGAACGGTCATGCTCATTCATGGTGGCACCTGTTCATCATTCAGTCCGGCAGCGGCACCTTGACCCTGGGCGATGCCGATGCAGTGAACATCAGCCCCGGCGACGTGTTGCTGGTGCCGGCCTGGACCCGGCACGGCTTCGTCAACACCAGCGCCACTGAGCCGCTGGCTATGTTGAACATGAGCAACATGCCCCAGATGGCGCTGCTCTCCAATGCTGCAGACGCCACGGTCTGACACGCTCAATCAGCCCCATCACTGTCCCAGGGAGTCCGCATTCGCCGACTCCCTTTTTCATTTCTGACACCTCCTGGCCATGGCTCTTTTGAGTTTCTGTATCCGTAGAAACAGATAATTTCTGTATCTGTTCAGCACCTGAGCAACTAACTACGATCGATTCCAATGCAACGGATTATTGTGGTTAGTGCAAGGGAGCGTTCTATGGATAGTACGAAGCTGAAACTCTATGTCGGCGCAGATTTTGTCAGCGCTTTTGCAATGTCGGCATTTGTGGCGTTGAAAGAGAAGCAACTTTCATTTGAACTTGTCACGGTGGACTTGAAGGCTCGCGATAACTACCTGGCGAATTATCGTGATGTATCGCTGACCTGCAAGATTCCCACTCTGGTTCATGATGGTTTTGCGCTGTCGGAATCTTCGGCCATTGCCGAATACCTGGAAGACATAGCGCCGGGGCATAAAAAGCTGTTCCCGCTCGACATCAAACAGCGCGCTCGCGCCCGTCAACTCCAGGCATGGCTGCGCAGTGATTTGTTGGTGATTCGCAAAGAGCGTCCGGCAGACCTCATCTACTTCGGCAAGAAAGACAACCCGTTGTCCGACGAGGCCTTGGCTGCGGTCGCAAGGCTGTTCTTCGTGGCGGATCGGTTGCTGGAGGAGGGCGCCGATCACCTGTTCGGTGACTGGAGCATTGCCGACACCGACCTGGCAATCATGCTCAACCGACTGCTCGCCAATGGCGATCGCGTGCCTCAGCGGCTCGCGGCCTATGTGCGTCGGCAGTGGGATCGCGACAGCGTTCGGGCATGGATGGACATAGAGCGCGCAGCGCCGGTCATCCAGTAACTCACGCCAGGCAATCACCAGGAGCGCTGCCATGCAGGGACCGTCGGAGCAGGAAAGATTCAAACCCTACAACTCACGCACCATTCGCGACACACCGTACTGGCAGAAACTGACGCCAGCGTTGCAGGAAGCCATGACGGTGGTGGCGCGGGTCATGCCGTTTCGCACCAATGAATACGTGCTGGGCACGCTGATCGACTGGGACAACATCCCGGACGATCCGATTTTTCGCATGACGTTTCCGCACAAGGACATGCTGCTGCCGGATGAGTATGCGTCGCTCAAGCAATTGATCGAACGGGACGACGCCGTCGCCATCAAGCGGCGGATCGAGGCGATCTGGTTGCGCATGAACCCGCATCCGGCCGGGCAGCTGACGCACAACGGCGCGACCCTCGACGGAAAAGTCCTGCCGGGCATTCAGCACAAGTACCGCGAGACTGTGCTGTTTTTCCCCGGCGCCGGTCAGACGTGTCACGCCTACTGTACGTTCTGCTTCCGCTGGGCGCAGTTCATCGGCGAGGAAGAACTCAAGTTCAACGCGCGAGAGTCCCAGGAGCTGGTGAATTACCTGCGGGTGCACACTGAAGTGACGGATGTGCTGATCACCGGTGGCGATCCGATGATCATGAACACCCGGTCGCTGGCCGGTTACATCGAGCCGCTGCTGGCGCTGCCGCACCTCAAAAGCATCCGCATCGGCACCAAGTCCGTGGCGTACTGGCCGCAGCGGTTTGTCAGCGACAAGGACGCGCCGGAACTGCTGGATCTGTTTAAACGCATTGTCGCGGCCGGGAAAAATCTGTCGGTCATGGGGCACTACAACCACCCGGTCGAGATTCGTCAGGACATTGCCCGGCAGGCCATCGAGCGCATTCGGTCCACCGGAGCGACGTTGCGCATGCAGGCGCCGGTGATCCGCCACATCAACGAAAACCCTGGGGATTGGGCCGAACTGTGGACCGAGGGGGTGCGGCTGGGCGCGGTGCCTTATTACATGTTTGTCGAGCGCGATACCGGCCCCAGCCACTACTTTGCAATGCCGTTGGCGCGGGCCTTCGAGATCTTCCAGGCGGCTTACCGCACGGTCTCCGGGCTGGCGCGCACCGTGCGCGGGCCGTCCATGAGCACCTTCTACGGCAAGGTGCTGATTAACGGCATCGAGACCGTGGCCGGGGAAAAAGTCTTCGTGTTGCAGTTTCTCCAGGCCCGGGACCCGCAATGGGTGTTGCGCACGTTCTATGCGCGCTTTGATCCGAACGCGACCTGGTTCGATGAGTTGCGGCCAGCGTTTGGCGAGCGCTCGTTCTTCTTTCAGCCAGAGCCTGTTGCGGCGCCCGAATTAATACCGGTCCTGCTCGAAACGGCGTAGGACGATTCATCAGGAGATAGGGATATGAGCGGTATTCCGTTTGATCAGCGAGAAGGTTTTATCTGGCTCGACGGCGAGTTTGTCGAGTGGTCCCAGGCGCGACTGCACGTGCTGAGTCACGGCCTGCATTACGCGAGCACGGTGTATGAAGGGGAACGTGTCTACAACGGCAAGATCTTCAAACTGCGCGAACACAGCGAGCGGCTGTATCGCTCGGCGCAATTGATGGATTTTGCGATTCCCTATGAGCTGGCCGAACTGGAAGCGGCCAGTCATGAACTGCTGCAACGCAACAACGTGGTCGACGGTTATCTGCGGCCGGTGGCGTGGCGTGGCAGTGAAATGATTTCCACCTCGGCCCGTTTCAACCGCATTCACGTGGCGATCGCCTGCTGGCAATGGCCGAGTTACTTCGACCCGGCAGGGCACATGGGCGGCATTCGCATGAAGACCGCCGAGTGGCGTCGGCCACCGCCCAGCAGCAGCCCGTTCGAGGCCAAGGCGTCCGGGCATTACCAGATCGCCACCCTGAGCAAGCACGATGCGGAAAACAACGGTTATCACGACGCGCTGATGCTCGACTGGCGCGGCCACGTTGCCGAAGCCACGAGTGCCAACGTGTTCTTCGTCAAGGACCGGACGCTGCACACGCCGCTGCCCGACTGCTTCCTCAATGGCATCACCCGCCAGACCGTTATCGAATTGGCCGGGGCGCTGGATTACCAGGTGGTCGAACGCACGATTCTGCCTACGGAGCTTGGCGACTTCGACGAGTGTTTTCTGACGGGTACCGCCGCCGAAATCACCCCGGTGCAAAGCATCGACCAGCAGCGCTACCGCCCAGGCAACGCCTGCCGCGAATTCATTGCCGCTTACACCTCAACCGTTAACGCCTGATCAACCGCCAGGAACCTCACCATGTCAGATCAAGGGATTGTTGCGTCTACACCTTACGTTTCGCTGGGCCACCGCCATGAAGAATTGTCGTCCCGTGGCTGGACGGTGCTGACCCCTGCCGAATTTGCCTACGATGTCGTCGGCACGCTGCGTGAGTTCGGTCAGATCATTCCGCAGTTCAACGGGCAGACGGCGTTCGCCATTACCCGCAAGCCGGGGTATGAAGCGTTGCCGTATTCCCAGAGCATGAACGGCATCGGCCCGCACACCGAAGCGCCGGTCTATGGGCCGCCGCCGCGCTATCTGGCGCTGCATTGTCATCATCAGGCCACGTGCGGTGGCGGGCATACCGGGCTGGTCGACGGGATTGAATTTCTGGGGTTTCTCGAGCGCACCGAACCCGAGTTGCGGGAATGGATCGACGACACCCCCGTGGAATTCGTAGCCACCGCCAAACCGGGTGAAGCGGCACAAACGCGAGTCAGGGAATACATCCTGACGCCTACAGAGGACGGGGACATTTTCCGCTTCAGCTACAACCAGTTTCACTACGGCGATGTGAACCCTTCCGAGGAGGATCTGCAGCAATCGAAGGTCACGAACAGCTCGTCGTCACTGGCGAGGTTCGCGATGCTGGGCGAGGAATACTTCATCCGGAACAACACGCCGGTGCTGATTCCCGACGGCTGCATGCTGATTTGGGACAACTGGCGAATGATTCACGCCCGCAGTCGATACACTGACCCGGCGCGAAACCTGACCCGCTACTGGCTGGCCTGATTCATCCGTCGCCCACTATTCCATCGGCGTACCCCTCGACGGGTACGCGTCTTACAGGTATCGCGTCATGCAAACAGCAATCGAGATCGCCAAAGTCGATCATCAACTGGTCGTGCGGCTTAATCAGGCCTGGACCAAAAGGGCCACCGTGTGCGCGCCGGACAAGGCCTCGGTCAGCGAAGCGTTCGACCCGACGCGCCCGGATTACCCGGAGTGCATGGTGCCGTTTTTCCATCACCCGAAATTCCAGGCCCTGAGCGATGAGCTCAAAAGCACCGTGGTGACCTGGGGCTGGATCGGCTACAACCTGCGCACGGTGACGGCCGAAGAGCATGTGGTGAACCCGGCGCTGAGCGTTATCGCCAATCAGTATCTGGGCAAGAACGACTGGCATTTTCGCGAGGCGATGCAGCAGACGTTGATCGACGAGCACTACCACACGCTCATGCACCTGCGGGCCATCGAACGGACCAAAGAGGAGCGAGCGCTCGATCAGGATCTGGACCTGCCGCCGTCGGTGACCTATCTGCGTCTTGCCGCGCTGCGTGAAGCATTGCCCGAACAGTGGCAGCGCGATCTGGCGGCGATTACGTTCGCGGTGGTGGCCGAGATCAGCGTCAATGCGTACCTGGATCTGCTGGCCGACGATCAAACCATTCAACCGCAAAACCGCCGCGTGGCAGAGCTGCATAACCGCGACGAATACGCCCACAGCAAGATTCTCGCGGAGGTGGCGAAGGTCATGTACGCGAACATGCAGCCGACTCAACGGGCATTTTTCGCACAAACGCTGTCGGTGGCGCTGAGTGCTTTTGTCGCTCAGGACTACTCGATGTGGGAGGCGATTCTGACGCAACTCGGCGTCGAGGATGCGGCACTGATCATTGCCGACACCCGGGAGAGCAACAAGAACGCCACGATCATGCGCGACTACAGCGGTTTGCATCGTCTGGCGCAGGATCTGGGGATTAGCGACGAGATCGATTTCGACTTCCGTCCGACCCTGAAAACCACTGCAGTGGCCTGATCCGGAGGTGAATATGTTCGTTCCTGTGTACGAAGTGTTCGCCATCCGTGTCGGCGCCAATGCCCAACGCACCGCACGCGAGAACTTTCTTTACGACGCTTGCTGTGGTGACCCCAATGCGTCGATGCCGCTGGATTACTACTTCTGGGTCATACGCAATGAGCAGCAGGTGATCGTGGTCGACACCTGTTTTCAACCGGCAACAGCGGATCGGCGCAACCGTCAGATGTATCGCCTGCCGGAAGATTCCCTACGGCAACTGGACATCGATCCGGCGCAGGTTGAAAACCTGATCCTCACCCATCTTCACTGGGATCACGCCGGCAACCTGGGGCTGTTTCCGAAAGCCACGGTGCATTTGCAGGAAGCGGAGCTGCGTTTCTGTACCGGCCCGAAAATGGCCCATCGCACGGTGAACAAAACCTACGAGGTCGAAGATGTGATGTCGGCGCTGCCACCGTTGTTCGAGGGGCGCTTGCGTTTGCATACCGGCACAGTCGAGGTGGTTCCCGGCGTGACCCTGCACCCGGTGGGTGGCCACACGCCGGGTAGCCAGGTCGTGCGGGTGAATACCGGGCGCGGGTGGATTGTCCTGGCGTCGGACGCGGCGCATTTGTGGGCGAACATTCGTCAGCGCAGTCCGTTTCCGATCATTGATGATCTGGCACAGACGCTGGAGGCGTTTATCGAAATCGACCGTTTGGCGGACAGCGAAGACCACGTCATTCCCGGCCATGATCCGTTGATCGCTGAGCGTTTCCCGCATTGGAACGATGATCCGCACATCATCTGCCTGCACGCCAATCCTGTGTAGGAGCGGCCGGGCGGCGTGCCGTTTGCTGGCGATAGCGGCGGATCAGTCGACATCGATGTCGCCTGACATTCCGCCATCGCCAGCAAGCTGGCTCCAGGTCATGTTTCAGCTTTGGTTTTTGAGTAGTCGGCCCAAAGTTGCCAACGCTTCATCGATTTTCGGTGAATACGGCGCCCCACAACCAATACGCACGAAGTGATTGAAACGCTGGGCATTGGAGAAGATATCCCCAGGCAAAATCTGGATGCCCGCCTTCAACGCTGCATGAAAAAACGCCATGGACGCCTGTTCAGGTGGCAGCTCCACCCACAACAACGTACCGCCCTGTGGATGGGTTATGCGGGTACCCGGTGGAAAGTAGCGAGTGATTGCCGCACTCATCTGCTGGCGCTGTTGCGTCAGCGTTTTCCTCAAGCGGCGCAGGTAACGTTCGTAGGACGGTGTCTTCATGAACGCACTGACCGCCAGTTGCGACAACGTTTCACAACCTCGGGACTGCGTGTGTTTGAGCATTTCCACGCGGTCGTGCCACTGCCCGGCGCTGATCCAGCCCAGCCGTACACCCGGTGCCAGGGTTTTGTTCAGCGATGCGCAGTAGATGACGTTGTCGGTGCGGTCCCAGTGTTTGAGCGTGGATAACGGCAGCTCGGTGTCCACCAGGTCGCCATAGGTGTCGTCTTCGATCAGCACGGTGCTGTGCTCGGCACACAATTGCACCAGCCGCGCCTTGTTGGCGTCGGGCATGATGCTGCCCAGTGGATTCTGCAGGTTGGGAATGACGATCAGCGCCCGAATCCGTTCGGGGCCTTGCAACAACTGTTCGAGCGCGAACAGGTTGATGCCCGAGTGCGCCGTTGCCGGGACTTCCAGCACGCGCAAGTTCAAGCTTTCAAGAATTTGCAGCAGGCCGTAAAAGGTCGGCGACTCCACGGCCACGGTGTCGCCGGGGTGGGTGACCGCACGCAAGGCGAGGTTGATCGCTTCGGTCGCGCCGTGGGTGATTACCATTTTCTCGGCGCTCAGATTGGCCTTCGTCGTCAGCGCTCGTCGGGCAAGGATGTTGCGCAGCTCGATGTTGCCGCTGGTCGAGCCTTGCATACCAAGCAAATGCTGGTCCTGACGCAGCGCTTTGATCATGTGATCCTGCAGGGTCTTCAACGGATAGAGTTGTGGCGCACAGTAGGCGCTGGCGAAATTGACCTTGATCGTCGCGCGTTGGCTGGCCTTGAGCACCGATGACACCTGCTCGTGAATGCCGAGGTAGACCCCGGTATCAAGGGGCGCAGGGGTTGTGGTCACAACCGGTTTGGGCAAGGTGTCCGGCTGGCGAATGTAGTTGCCGGAGCGCGGACGAGCTTCCAGGACGCCATAGTCCTCAAGCTCCCGGCACACCTGCACGGCAGTCGACAGGCTGACGGCGTGTTTTTCCATCATCAACCGAATGGAAGGGAAGCGTTCCCCGGTTTTCAAGGTGCCGCTGCGGATTGCGTCGAGGTAGTGGTTGGCTAACTGACGATACAAGGGGGTCGGGTGCATGATGACCTCAGCAATCGCACCACTGAGGTCTTGGCTGGAAAGTGAGTTGACGTTCCCCGCAGGCGGACCCGTGGTGCTCAAGGGTTAAGGGAAGTTTTTTTCTGGCGTCGATACACAGAGAGTAATCGCGCTTTTGCCGGAATCGCGGGCAATAAAAAGCCCCGCTCTAGGGCGGGGCTTTTAGGTCAGTAGCGCCCGTGGCGCTTCTGATGAGGCGAGTTATTGCGCGGCGATGCTGTAACCCTCGAACGCGGTCTGCTGCTGAAGCGCGGTGATGATGTTTTTGCGGTTAACGGCGTGTTCGGTTCCGCTACTGTCCAGGAACGATTCGCTTTCCAGTTCCGCTTCATCGCCTTCGCCGACAAAGGTAAAGCCGAGGAACTCCAGCGCTTCACGGTCAACGTTCAGTCGCGAACGCGGAGTGCGCAGCGGCAGCGTGACGCTGATGCCGTCCTTGCTGATGGTGAACACTTCGACATCTTTCTTGGCGCGGGCCGTTTTGCTCTTGCCGCTGCTTGGGTTGCTGATGGCCTGATGCGTCTGGTTCAGCACTTTCAGCGCCAGACCGTAGACAATCTCTTGAAACGCCGGATCGTCCTTGAAGCTGGAAAGGATGCGGCTGATCGAAAATTTGCTGCTCAGGTCTTCGAGGGCCGCGATGTCGGCTGCCTCGGCATCCTTGAGTTGCTTCAGTTCGCCCATCAGTTCATAGGCTTTGTCGTCGTCGAAGCTGTCGTGGGCCTGGCGAATCGCGGCGCGCAGCTCGCGGATCTGGTCGCTTTCGCGAGTGGACTGGAAAGCGTCCAGCACCATCTCGGCGATCGTCTTGGCCTGGGGCACGTGCTGTGAAAGATTGATGGAGTTTTCGTATTCCGCTTTGGACGACAAGGTGACTACGGATTCAGCGGTATTGGAATCGGACATTGAAATTTCACTACTTCTTTTAACTTGGGTTGAGGCGAGAAAGCACTGGGCCTTTTCAGGCCGCCTAATCTATTGGACCGAGGCGGCGTTGTCACGGATTCCTGGCGGGAGCGGTCTTCAGGGATCGGAACATCTGATAAAACCTGATCGAACGTCCGCAGAACAAACCGCTCGCAAAGCCTGATGCACAGGCTTTGAGCAACACCATCGGCAGCGTGGCCGAGTGTTGCGGATCAACCTCGGCCTGATAGCCAAAGTAATAGCTGACAGCGAAAAACAGCAGGTAGAGCACCAGGGTTTTTTGGGTGCCTGGCACGATCAGCCCGGTTTGCGCTTGATCCAGCTCGACACCCTTGCGGGAAAAAATCAGCAGAGCGACGAAACTGCCCGTGATCACTGCCGCCAGCCAGCAACTGATTGAGAGGGAGAGGTCGGGCGTCAGATTCAGCGAATACAGCGACCAGCCCAACAAAATCGGCGGTGTGATCAGCAGTGAAGCTTTGCTTTCGTGGCTCGGGGAAAGCGCTTTGATGCCGTAGTAACAGAGCAGCAAAAATACTGCGTAAACCCATAGTGGGGTGTTTTCCAGGATGTTGAGCATCGAACAGCGTCCTTGCCGAAAAGTGAAGTCGGGGTCATAGCGGTTGCGGTAACTATTACCCCGGCGAATTCAGATTCATCGATCGCACCGCCCATTGCTCTGCGGTTTGCTGATCAGCCGGCAGCGTGAAGCGGAACGTCGCACCGCGCCCGGGCACGTCGACCAGCTGGATATCGCGACCGTGCAGTTGCAGGATCCGATGCACGATTCGCAGCCCGAGCCCGCCATCGCGCCGCGCGCCGCCGATGTTGAACGGGCGCAGGAACAACCCTTCGCGCAGTTCGGGTGCGATGCCGGGGCCGGTGTCGCTGACGGTGACTTCGATAAACGGTCCTTGTGGGCGCAGGCTCAGTTCGATGTTTCCACCTTGAGGGGTATGACGCAGGGCGTTGTCGAACAGGTTGGTGAGGACCCGTTCGATCAATCCCAGGTCTGCGCAAGCGGCCGCCACGTTGGGCCCGAAGCTGGCCTTCAGTTCAACCTGGCGCGCCTCGGCGGTCAGTTCGAATTTCTGGAAGATGTCCTGCACCAGGTCGGTCAGGGAAAAGCGTTCCAGCACAGGCTGTACAAACCCATGTTCCAGGCGCACCAGCTCCAGCAGCGATTGCGCCAGGCCACCAACCTTGCGGCTTTGATCCAGGGCGATGCCGAGGTAGCGGCGGCGGTCGGCGGGGGACAACGTAGCGTCCTTGAGCGACAGGGTTTCCAGATAACCGTGCAGCGAGGCTAACGGTGTGCGCAAGTCGTGGGAAATGTTCGCCACCAGTTCGCGGCGTTCCTGATCCTGCCGGGTCAGCGAACGCCATTGTTCGCTGAGGCGCGCCTGCATCTGTCGGAAGGTGGCGTCGAGAATGGCAATTTCATCATGACTGGCGGTCTTTTCCATCGGTGCTGATTCCGGTGGTGTGGCCGGGACGCCATCAATGTCGAACTGGCTGACGGTTTCGGTCAGTCGGCGCAAAGGTCGGGTAATCAGGGCAAATGCGGTGAGGCCGGCAATCAGGCACAGCAGTGCGACCAACCCGATCGATAGCAACGCGGTATTGAGCGCTGCACTGGTGGCGCCGCGTTCAGCCAGGCGATCGTGGTCCTCACCGAGCAGCACCACATAGAGATAACCGGCGGGTTTTCCGTCAACGTTAAGCGGCGCGGCGCTGAACACCTTGCGCGCATCGACGCTGCGCGGGTCGTCGCCGAGAATCGGCAGGGCATCGCCATTGAGCAGACGCTGGATCGGCGCGAGGTCGATCCGCTGCCGATGAATCCGGCCCTCGGGCGCGGCGCTGCCGACAATCTTGCCCTCGGTGTCGAGCAGATACACTTCGACACTCGGATTGACCTGCATCAGCTTGCTGAACAGGTCACGCACGGCATTGGGCATCAGGCCCTGGGTGTCCATCAGCACGGTGTCACGGGCAATGTGCTGGGCCAGATCCCGCGACAACCCTTGCACCACTTCCTGTTCGTGCATCTTGTTGGAACGCACCTGCATCCAGGCCGAGGTGCCGCAGCACACCAGCAACAGCACGGCAAAAACCAGCGACAGCCGTTGCGTCAGGGTCAGCCTCATGGCTGTTCCTCCCGGGCCGCGAATTTGTAGCCACGGCCCCACACCGTGAGGATACGCACCGGCTGTGCCGGATCGCTCTCGATCTTGGCCCGCAAACGGTTGATGTGGGTATTGACCGTGTGCTCGTAGCCTTCATGGCTGTAACCCCACACCGCATTGAGCAGGTCCATGCGCGAGAACACCTTGCCGGGCTGACGGGCGAAGAAATACAACAGGTCGAACTCCCGTGGCGTGAGGTCGAGTCGGCGACCGTCAAGGGAGACATCGCGGGTGATCGGATCAATGGCGAGCCCGTCCGTGATCAGGCTGCCGGCGTCCATTTTCAGGTTGCGGGCCATGGCGTCGACCCGCCGCAACAGCGCTTTGACCCGGGCGACCAGTTCGAGCATGGAAAAGGGTTTGGCCAGGTAATCGTCGGCGCCGAGTTCCAGGCCCAGTATCCGGTGTACTTCACTGGAGCGTGCGCTGGTGATGATGATCGGTGTGTAGCGGGCCATGGCGCGGGCGCGGCGGCAGATCTCCAGGCCATCGACGCCCGGCAGCATCAGGTCGAGGATCAGTGCATCCCAGCTTCCTTGCTGCAGCATGCGCATGCCTTCATCGCCATCGGCGCAGTGCACCACCTCGAACTGCTCATCACGTAGATGCAGGCAGATAAGGTCGGCGATATGCAGGTCGTCCTCGACCACGAGGACGCGTTTGGTCGGTTCCATCAAGCTCAATCCTTCGGCGCAATGAGCGCATTGTGCGGGTTTTCCGGGGCCAGAGTTATCACGAATTGTTTAACTTCCCGTGAGGATTTGGCGATCAACCCAAGCCTAGGCTGTGTTCCATGAAAGGCACTTTGGATTTTGGAGACGACCATGTTTTCACGGCGACAATTTCTTGTAGCGAGCGGCGGGCTGGGGGTTGCAGCCCTGGCGATCGGTGTATTGCCAAAATTTGCTGCCAGCTCTGCACTGGTCAGTGAAGCCAGCGCGGCGGAGGTTTTCGAGGTGACGCACACTGACAGTGAATGGCGTGCCCTGCTCAGTGACGAGCAGTACGAAATCCTGCGCGAAGAGGGCACTGAACGGGCTTACAGCAGTGCGCTGAACAATGAGCATCGTGATGGGACATTTGCCTGTGCCGGTTGCGATCTGCCGCTGTTCTCCTCTGCCACCAAGTTTGACAGCCGCACCGGTTGGCCGAGTTTCTGGGCACCGCTGGACAAGGCGGTGGCGACCCGTCAGGACCGATCTTTCGGCGTGCTGCGCGAAGAGGTTCACTGCCGACGGTGTGGCGGTCATCTCGGCCACGTCTTCGACGATGGGCCCAAACCTACGGGTCTGCGCTACTGCATGAACGGTCTGTCGATGACCTTCAAACCGCAGGCGGCTTGATTACTTTTTCTCTCATTTCCTGCAGGTCGATGCCATGTGGCTTCTGGTTCTCGCTTACCTCGGTGGTGTGCTGACGATCGTCAGCCCGTGCATTCTGCCGGTGTTGCCGTTTGTCTTCGCTCGCACCGGGCAGCCGTTCATGAAGAGCGGCTTGCCGCTGCTGGCGGGCATGGCGCTGACCTTCGCCCTGGTCGCCTCATTGGCGGCGGTGGGCGGTGGTTGGGTGGTGCAACTCAATCAGTACGGTCGCTGGCTCGCGCTGATGTTTGTCGCCCTGTTCGGGCTCACGCTGTTGCTGCCGCAGTTGGCCGAACGCCTGACGCGCCCGTTGGTGGCGGCTGGCAGTCGGTTGTCGGAAGCGGCGGGCGCCGATGCCCGGCCGCGCCCTGGCGCTTCGTTTCTGATCGGTGTTGCCACCGGCCTGCTCTGGGCGCCGTGTGCCGGGCCAATTCTGGGTCTGTTATTAACCGGCGCCGCACTGCAAGGGGCAAGCATCGCAACCACCTTGTTGCTGCTGGCCTACGCTGCCGGTGCCGCCACTTCCCTTGCAGTGGCGTTGCTGCTGGGCGGCAAGGTTTTCGCCGCAATGAAGCGTTCCATTGGTGCTGGCGAGTGGGTCCGTCGAGGTTTGGGCGGGGCCATGCTGGCCGGCGTAGCGGCGATTGCTTTGGGGCTTGATACCGGGATTCTGGCGCGGTTTTCCACGGCATCTACCGGTGGTATCGAGCAGGCACTGGTGAGTCGTTTGGCCGGTAAGACTCCGAACGGCAGCGGGGCAATGATGGCGAAGGTTCCGGCAGCTGACGGTGCGATGAGCGTGGCTGACAAAGCAGCGGACACACTGCCAGTCGAAGGCAACCTTCCGCCGCTGGACGGCGCCGTGCAATGGCTTAACTCGCCACCACTCGATGCCCAGGCGTTGAAGGGCAAGGTAGTGCTGGTGGATTTCTGGACTTATTCCTGCATCAACTGCTTGCGCACCCTGCCGTATCTAAAGGCCTGGGCTGAAAAATACCGTGATCAGGGGTTGGTGGTGATCGGCGTCCATGCGCCCGAATTTGCTTTCGAGCGGAACGTTGGCAACGTCTCCAAAGCCATGAAAGACCTGGGTATCAACTACCCGGTGGCCATCGATAATGAATTCAGGATCTGGCGGGCTTTCAACAACGAGTATTGGCCGGCCCACTATTTTGCCGACGCTCAAGGGCGCATTCGTTATCACCACTTTGGCGAAGGCGCGTACGCCGAATCGGAACGGGTCATTCAGCAACTGCTGCGTGAGGCGGGCGCGGCGAAGGTGGCGGACGGGCTGATCAATGCCAGCGCCGAAGGTGTACAGCTCGCGCCGGACATGAACGAAGTGCAGTCACCGGAAACCTACGTCGGCTACCAGCGTGCCGAGCATTTTGTCGCCGAAACCCGTCTGACGCCCGACAAGGTGACGACCTACAACCCTGTGTCGCAACTGGCGCTCAACGACTGGAGCCTGGAGGGGCAGTGGAATGTCGGTCCGGAGCGGGCCACCTCAAGCGCGCCCGCCGGTCGCATTGTCTACCGCTTCCACGCGCGTGATTTGCATCTGGTACTGGGCCCCGGCGCAGACGGCAAACCGGTGCGCTTCAAAGTGCTTATTGATGGAAAAGCCCCTGGCGAAGCCCACGGTACGGACGTGGCCCCCGATGGCAGTGGCAACGTTACCGAACAACGTTTGTATCAATTGGTTCGTCAGTCCGGCGCTGTCACGGATCGGACCTTCAGCATCGAATTTCTCGATCCGGGTGTCTCGGCGTATGCCTTTACGTTCGGTTGACCGCCACTTCACTGATTCAGGAGTCAGTCTCATGAAAGCCCTGCTCACCTTGCGCCGCACACTGTTGGGGTTGGCCGCCGCTGGCGTCATCGGCCAATGCTCGGCGTTCTCTTTCGGTTCCGCCGAAGACGCGGTCATCATTCCCGCACCGACCCTCGACGAAATCACCCAGGCCCGCAGCGAAACCGCCGTGTTCGCCGGCGGTTGCTTCTGGGGCGTCCAAGGTGTGTTCCAGCATGTCAAAGGCGTGAAGAAAGCGGTGTCCGGTTATGCGGGCGGGGCGGCCAACACCGCTCAATACGAGCGGGTCAGCGACGGCAATACGGGGCACGCGGAATCGGTTGAAGTGACCTTCGACCCCACTCAGGTCAGCTATGGCACCTTGCTGCAGATCTACTTCTCGGTGGCTCACAACCCGACCGAGCTCAATCGTCAGGGACCCGACCGCGGCACTCAGTATCGTTCGGCGATTTTTCCGGAAAACAGCGAGCAGCAACGTGTCGCTCAGGCCTACATTGCCCAACTCGACGCCGCGAAATCGTTCGACAAACCGATCGTCACCACACTGGAAACCTACAACGGTTTCTACCCGGCGGAAGAAGAACATCAGGACTTCCTGACCGAGCATCCGACTTACCCGTACATCGTAATCAACGATCTGCCGAAAGTGGCGCAGTTGAAAAAGTTGTATCCGGAGCGGTATCAGGAGAAACCGGTGTTGGTGAAGGCGGGGATGTGAGGGGCGAGAAAAACGCTCAGCCCGAAATCACATTCTTGCCCGCCACTTTCGACCGATACAACGCTTGATCAGCCCTGGCCAGCAGTCCGGTCTGTTGTTCTTCGTCGAAGCGCTGAGCCACTCCGAAACTGAGGGTCAATTGAAAGTCTCCCACGGGCGGCAAGTCTGCGAGGCTATGGCGAATCGTTTCGACAAGGGTTCTGGCGTCGGCCAGCGGGGTGTTTGGCAGGACCATGATGAACTCATCACCGCCCCAGCGCGCCAGCAAATCGCCCTCCCGGACGCAGCGCTTCACACTCTCGACCACCTGCACCAACGCGGCATCCCCCAGGGCATGACCGTAGTGATCGTTGATGTTCTTGAAGTCGTCGATGTCCATGGCAATCAGCGACAGCGGTTGTCGGAAACGCTGGGCACGATCGCATTCAAGGGGAAGGGCTTTGCTCAGGCGATGGCGATTGGCGATCGACGTCAGTGCGTCGGTTTCCGCCAGTTTGCGGTTTTCTTCGAGTTGAATCTGCAGTTGTTGGTTGACCCGGGATAACTCTCGAGTGCGTTCTTCGACGATGGCTTCGAGGGACTGATTCCTTCGTTCAAGCGCTTCGAACAGACGCTTTTTGTCTTCGATGCTGCGGTGCGCACCGACCATGCGCGCCACCGAACCGTCGGCGTTGCGGGCGAGTACATAACCGCGGTCTTCGATCCAGGTATAGCTGCCATCCTGCTTGCGGCAGCGATACTCGGCCTGATAGCCGGGAGCCCGTTGACTCAGGTAGTCGTCAAACACGGCCATGACCCGTGGGTAATCCTCGGGATGTATCACCGATTCCCAAGTGAATACGGTGTTGTCGAGGGAGTGAGGCGGATAGCCGAGCATTTCGTACCAGCCGGGGTTGCGGTAAACGAACCCGGTATTGGCGTTCCAGTCCCAGATGCCATCACTGACCAGTTCCAGAATGGTGTGCAGCATGTCTTCGTTTAAATCCGACAGATTCAACTTCAACGCTTCAATATCCGAGGCCCCATCCATCACCGCTCTCCCTGACTAAAGTGACCCGCCAGTCGAGGAGATTAGTCGAAGGCGCGTTCAGACGGCTAGTGCTTGCCCCACATCCGGATGGCGAAGTCGACGAAACTGCGTAATTTCGGCAAACGGTAGCGATCCTGGGCGTACATCAAGGTCATCGGCCGGCTCGGCGGTAAATAATCCTGCATCAATGCCACCAGTTTTCCGTCCTCGAGGTCTTGCTCCACCAATGCATCGGGCAATAGCACGATGCCCATTCCGGTGCGTGCCGCCTGATGCAAACCTGCGGAGCTGTTGATCAGCATCGGCCCACTGACTGCCACCGCGACCTCGCCTTCAGGCCCGGCCAAGCGCCATTCCTTTTCCACCGAGTGCCAGTCGTCTCCAGCCGGGTAGGCAAAGGACAGGCAGTCGTGGTGTCGCAGATCGTCAGGTTTTTCCGGGTTGCCCCGACGTATCAGGTATTCCGGTGATGCGCACATCGTCAGGGTGTACGCAACAAGTGGGCGGGCAATCAGGTTGGTCTGCTCCATGTTGCCCAAGCGAAACGCCACGTCGAAACCGTTTTCGAGCAGGTCCGGGCGCCGGTTGGTGAGGACTACATCCAGTTTGACTCGCGGACACAGCAGGGCGAATTCGCTCAGTGCCGGTGCCAGTTTTTCGGTGCCGAATGTCAGGGGCGCGGTGATGCGCAACGTGCCACTCGGTTCGTCGAGGGCTTGCTCGGCCAGGCGTTCGGAGTCGGCCACCAATCCCAGTACTTCGAGGCAGCGTTGATAGTACGCGGCACCAAATTCGGTCAGCCGCTGGCGCCGCGTCGTACGGTTGAGCAAGCGCACACCCAAGCGTTGCTC
This sequence comes from Pseudomonas sp. 300, assembly GCF_055803035.1. Classification (NCBI taxonomy): domain Bacteria; kingdom Pseudomonadati; phylum Pseudomonadota; class Gammaproteobacteria; order Pseudomonadales; family Pseudomonadaceae; genus Pseudomonas; species Pseudomonas sp. 300. Next base: position 1,077,984 of record NZ_JAVLRV010000001.1, read on the forward strand.
CAGTGCCCGCAGGTGATTGCCCACCATGGTGGTGGACATTTCGCACTGAAAAGCGGCCGCGGTCATGCTGCCGGTTTCCACCACTCTTACGTAAACGGTCATTGCCTGGAACAAATCCATTATCAAGCCCGGCTTTAAAATGATTGAAGTGTTGCAGCGTTTATCCAGCTCAGATGGCTAACCATACTGCAAAAACACCGACTATTGATGGAGCTTGATGTCATGACCGCCGCCTGCCTGATGAGCACTTACCAACCTCTGGCGCTGAGTTTCAGCAAAGGCCTGGGCACGCGACTGTGGGATCAGGCCGGTCGTGAATACCTGGACGCGGTAGCGGGCGTGGCGGTGACCAATGTCGGTCACTCCCACCCCAAAATCGTCTCCGCCATCAGCGAACAGGCCGGCCTGCTGCTGCACACCTCCAACCTGTACAGCATCGATTGGCAGCAGCGGCTGGCGCAGAAACTGACGCGGTTGGCGGGTATGGAGCGGGCCTTTTTCAACAACTCCGGTGCCGAAGCCAACGAAACCGCGTTGAAACTGGCACGCCTGCATGGCTGGCACAAAGGCATCGAACGGCCCTTGGTGGTCGTCATGGAAAACGCCTTCCATGGCCGGACGCTCGGCACGCTGTCCGCCAGCGATGGCCCGGCTGTACGCCTGGGTTTCAACGAACTGCCGGGGGATTTCGTCAAAGTGCCATTCGGCGACATCAAGGCGTTGGACACGGTACAGCAGGCCCACGGCGCAAGAATCGTGGCCATCCTGATGGAGCCGATTCAGGGGGAAAGCGGTGTGCAATTGGCTCCGCCGGGTTACCTCAAAGCCGTGCGTGACCTGTGTAACCGGCGCGGGTGGCTGATGATGCTCGACGAAATCCAGACCGGCATCGGCCGCACCGGCCAGTGGTTTGCGTTCCAGCACGAAGGCATTGTTCCGGATGTCATGACCCTGGCCAAAGGCCTCGGCAATGGTGTCCCTATCGGCGCTTGCCTGGCCCGGGGCAAAGCCGCCGACCTCTTCACCCCCGGCAGCCACGGCAGCACCTTCGGCGGCAATCCACTGGCCTGCCGTGTGGGTTGCACCGTGCTCGACATCATCGAAGAACAGAGCTTGCGGGAAAACGCCAAAGTGCAGGGCGAACGCTTGCTCGACAGATTGCGCATAGAGCTGGCCGATGACCCGAACATACTGGCCATCCGTGGCCAGGGCCTGATGATCGGCATCGAACTCAAGCAACCGATTCGCGACCTGACCCTGATCGCCGCCCGGGATCACGGCTTGCTGATCAACGTCACACGGGGCAAGACCATTCGCCTGCTGCCGCCGCTGACGATTGATGAGCGCGAGGTGGAGATGATTGTCAGAGGGGTTTGTCGGGCTCTGGGTGCGTCCAGAGTTTTTACTCAGTAATGATATCGACACATCACAACGCGTATCTCATCGTCCTCAACTGCGTATACCAGCCGATGCTCGCCGGTTATTCGACGAGACCAGAAACCGCTCAAGTTGTGTTTGAGCGGTTCTGGCTTTCCGAGTCCGTCGAACGGCTCACGCTGAATAGATTTGATGAGGAGATTGATTCGTTTGAGCCCGGCCTTATCGTTTTGCTGGAACCACAAATAGTCTTCCCAACCTTCAGGAGTGAACTCAATATTCATTCTTCGATGAGTTGCCTGGTTTTGGTTTTCCCTGCACGCAGGTTGCCGATGGATTTGATCAGTCGTTCAGCATTGGCAGGGGAGCGGAGCAGGTAAGCAGTTTCTTCGAGGGCGTTGTATTCCGCCAGAGACATCATCACCACGGGTTCGCCTTTCTGGCGAGTGACCAACAATGGAGCGCGGTCATCATTGACCCGATCCATCGTTTCCGCGAGGTGCGCTCGTGCGGTGGTGTAGTTGATGGTTTGCATGTTGTAGTCCTCGCTCAATGCAAAGAACGTACAGAAATGAGTACAGGATGACAAGGCGATACCTACGAATGGTCGTTACGCGGACGATGCATCTTCGATGACCCAGCGCTCTTCATCTGCCGCGATCCGCGCCATGCCCAATGCCTCGGCGCGGGGACGGGCGATGCTGTGTTCGTCGGATAGCCAGTGAAGCGTGTCCAGATCAACCCAGGGTATTTGCAGTCGCCCGGCCAATCGCTCGGCCAGCCAGCTCTTGCCGGAACCGGAATTGCCGATGATCAGGGTTCGGGTGAGATCCATAAATCACCACGATCTACTGTAGGAGCCAGCGTGCTCGCGATGCCGACTACTCGGTCTCTCGCCTTCAATCCTCAACCTCAGGCGCCACCATCCGCGTCTTCGGCGACCCATCCGAGTTGTGCTGATATATCGCCTGCGGCTGTCCTTTCTCATTAAAGAACACCTGCCCGATCCCCGCCGAATTCCACAACCGTTCACCCGCCTCGGCATGCTCCGGAACGTGCGGCACGATGCGCATCCGTCGGCGCTTGGTCAGCCAGTTCAGCGGCGAGCGCGGGGAATAGAGCCAGCGATTGAGCCGGTCGAACCATTCAAGCAGCGCCGGTGGAAATTCGTTCTTGATGCCGCTGCTGGTGATCTGCCAGATCCTCGGGCCGGCCTTGCGGTGTCGGATCAGCACTTCATAGACGAAGGAATAATGCACATCGCCTGACAGCACCACGTAGTTACCCGGCGTACGCGAGTGTCGGAAAATGTTCAGGATCACCTGCGCTGCGCCGCGATGGGCCATCCAGTTTTCGGCGTCCACCAACAGGGGATAACCGAACCAGCTGAACACCCGTTGCACGGTTTCGATCAGCTTCACGCCGAACACCGGTGCCGGCGAAACGATGATCGCCGACGGATGATCCAGCAATTCCTGTTGCAGTTCACTCAGGGCTTCCCAATCCAGAAGACCCGAGGGCTGCTTGAGCGTCATCTCGCTGCGCCAGCGCCGGGTGCGGGTGTCGAGCACCACCATCGCCGGAGTGGTCGGCAACACGTAATGCCAGTGCTGAAACTTCAACAGCTCATCGATCAAGGCATCCTGCACCGGGCTGTCGAGATAGCCATCGTCCCCGGTCGCGCTGAAACCGTCCGTCTTCTCCAGCAACGTGCCGAATGCATCCGGGTTGTTGCCCCAGCCTTGGCACAACATGTAAGCGATCAGCGCATTGCCGATGATGCGCTTGGAGAACGGATGGCCGTAGGCCGTTTCCTCCCATTGCGCGGAAAGATTCCAGTCATCGGTAATATCGTGGTCGTCGAAAATCATCAGGCACGGCAGATGCGCGAAGGCGCGGGCGACGCCGCCAAGACCGGCCTTGAAGCCATCGATGCGCGTCTGTTCAAGCACATAACGCTCGCGTCGTTCGGGAATCAGTTTCGGCGGTTTTGGCGCGATCAGCGTCCAGGGTGTCGGGGACCACACCAGCAGGTACATGGCCATGACTTCCGCGAACGTCACCAGATGATTGTCGGCGCTGCTGCTGGTGAAAATCGGCTTACGCGCACCGCCGAAAAATCGCTCGCGCAGAGTTTCGTTACTCTGCAGCGCCGGTAACAAATCCGCACGATGGTAATAACTGGCCGCATGCTCATAGAGCTTGGCGCTGTCGCTGACCACCGCACCTTCGAGGTGTTCGCCGAACAACCCCAGCCGTGCGATCAAGGCATGAATGGCCCGCAACATCGGCCCGGCGACATCGTCGGCGTACACCTGATCGCCACTCATCATCAACAGCGCCGGGCGCTCAGTCGCTTCATGTTCCGAGGCCAGCAAGCGATCGACACAGAGCAAACCATCGGCCGCTGGGTGATGGGGTTTGCGACAGGAACCGTGCAGCAGTTGATCGATCCGCGAGCGCAAAACGAAATTCGGCGATCCTGCCTCACCGTACAACAAATGCGGTGCCCACTCGGCGATGCCCGTCATCGCATCATCAATCAGCAGGTCGTACTCGATCAGCGTGTCGCAGGGCAGGGCGGTGTCCAGCGGCACATCGATCAAATGGATGAAAGCATGAGTACCGACCGGGATGATCGTGCATTGCCCGGCATCAAGGCGAATGTCCCCAACACCTTGCAGACGCAACGTCAGCGACAACGCCCGGCTTCCTACCAGCCACAGCACCAGCCGCGCAGGCTCCAGCCGCCGCAGCAGGGGGCCGACCAGGACCGGTGGCAGTGAGGTGCAATCGTCAGGCAAAGGCAGTGATTCGGACATCCGGGTTCAAGACTCTTGGCGCACAGGTCGGCGATGATAACGCAGGTCGCTGCCGATGCCTGCGGTGCAATGCGTGGCGAGGGTGATGGAAGAGGTGATCAACCGCTGAATTCGCCAGGCAGGCTACAGTGAACGTGTCACGCCGCTTGCGGTGTGCACAGGTATGGATTCGAGGAGCATCAACATGAACAGACTTATCCTGCCGGTACTGACGCTTATGATCGCCGCGCAATCCCCGGCGTACGCGATCAACGACAAGTACCACAAGCAACTTGAGCAGTCCGGTTGCACCCAAATGAGCGAACTTCAGGGCTGCGATATCCACAAGAGCAAAGCGGAAAACGCCAAGGCCGGATTTACCAACCCAGCGGCGGACAACACAAGCACCCAGACGCCTTATGCCGGGCAATGGGTCGCGAAGAGCGATGCCGGCGCGACCGTTGCCACGATTCGTATCGATGCCAAGGAACAGGTCTGGGTGAACGGTAAGCGGGTCAACGCGAAACGCACCGATGGCGCGCTGCAATTCAAGCAGGGAAAGATCACCTTCACGATTCAAGGTGATCGACGGCTGACGGGGGAGGATTACTGGATGGACAGTGATGCCGGGACCCGAGGGCCGATCGAGATTGAGTAGCCCGCCTGTGAATACAAATACCGACTCCTCTACACAAACCCTGTGGGAGCGAGCCTGCTCGCGATGAGGGCAGTACATTCAGCATGAGTGCTGACTGAACTGACGCTATCGCCGGCAACCCGGTCTCGCTCCCACAGGTTTTTCAGCCAAACTTAAGTTCGTGCGAACCTAAGCCTCCCAACCCGCCCCACTGACCGCCTCTTGCGCCAACGGATGCAAATCCGCCCCGTGATGTTCCGTCTGCCAGGCCAGCAATTCCTTGCGCATGCCTGGCGTCCAGTACATCTGCAGGTGATTACGCACACCGAGCACGGCCACTTTCTGATCCGGTTCGGTGGCGAAGTATTGGGCGATCTGGTTGACCATCTTGATCAGATTTTCAGTGCTCATTGGCGCACCTCCGCTTTAGCGCCACGGGCCTGACGGCGCTCCTTGAGCAAGCGGTCCTGTTCGTCGCTGAAGGCCTGATAGCGTTTTTGCCACTCGGACGGGTGGTAGACGCGGCTGACCTCCACGGCGGTGACCTTGTACTCCGGACAGTTGGTGGCCCAGTCGGAGTTGTCGGTGGTGATCACGTTGGCTCCCGATTCAGGGAAGTGGAAGGTGGTGTACACCACGCCCGGGGCGACCCGCTCGGTGACCCGCGCCCGCAGCACGGTCTGGCCGGCGCGGCTGCCGATGCCGACCCAGTCGCCTTCGTTGATGCCACGGCTCTCGGCGTCGGTCGGGTGGATTTCCAGACGGTCTTCGTCGTGCCAGGCAACGTTCTCGGTACGCCGGGTTTGCGCCCCGACGTTGTACTGACTGAGGATGCGCCCGGTGGTCAGCAGCAGCGGATAGCGGTTGTTGACCTTCTCCTCGGTGGGCACGTAGCCGGTGAGCATGAAGCGTCCCTTGCCACGCACGAATTGCTCGATGTGCATGGTCGGCGTGCCGTCCGGTGCCGCAGCGTTGCATGGCCATTGCAGGCTGCCGTGGCGGTCCAGTTCGGCGTAGCTGACGTTGGTGAAGGTCGGCGTCAGGCTGGCGATTTCATCCATGATTTCCGATGGGTGTTTGTAGTTCATCGGGTAGCCCAAGGCGTTGGCCAGGGCCACGGTGCCTTCCCAGTCGGCCTTGCCGCCCAGAGGGTCCATGACTTTGCGTACCCGCGAAATGCGTCGCTCGGCGTTGGTGAAAGTGCCGTCCTTCTCCAGGAACGAAGCGCCCGGCAGGAACACGTGGGCGAACCTGGCGGTTTCGTTGAGGAAGATGTCCTGCACCACCACACATTCCATGGCCGACAGGGCCGCAGTGACATGCTGGGTATTCGGATCGCTCTGGGCGATGTCCTCGCCTTGGCAATACAAGCCCTTGAAACTGCCGGCCAGCGCCGACTCGAACATATTCGGAATGCGCAGGCCCGGATCGGGTTGCAAGGTGACGTTCCACGCCTGCTCAAATTGGGTCCGCACCACCTCGTTGGAAATGTGCCGGTAACCGGGCAACTCGTGGGGGAAGGAGCCCATGTCGCAGGAGCCCTGCACGTTGTTCTGTCCCCGCAACGGGTTCACGCCCACGCCTTCGCGGCCGATGTTGCCGGTGGCCATGGCCAGGTTGGCGATGCCCATGACCGCGGTGCTGCCCTGGCTGTGCTCGGTGATACCGAGGCCGTAATAGATCGCTGCGTTGCCGCCGTTGGCGTACAGACGGGCCGCCGCACGGATATCGGCAGCGGGCACGCCGCAGATCGGGCTAAGCACTTCCGGCGCGTTTTCGGCGCGGCTGACGAACTCGCTCCAGCGGGCGAAATCGCTGCCCTCGCAACGGGCGTCGATAAAGGCCTGGTCTTGCAGGCCTTCGGTGATGATCACATGGGCCAAGGCGTTGAGCATGGCGACGTTGGTGCCCGGCCGCAGGGCCAGGTGCAGCTCGGCACGGGCATGCACCGAGTCCACCAGATCAATACGGCGAGGGTCGATGACGATCAGCCGCGCACCTTCACGCAGGCGGCGTTTGAGTTGGGAAGCAAACACCGGGTGGGCGTCACTCGGGTTGGCGCCCATCACCAGAATCACGTCGGCCTGCATCACCGAGTCGAAACTCTGGGTGCCGGCGGACTCGCCCAAGGTTTGTTTCAAGCCATAGCCGGTCGGCGAATGGCAGACCCGCGCACAGGTGTCGACGTTGTTGTTGCCAAACGCGGCGCGCACCAGTTTCTGCACCAGATAGGTTTCTTCGTTGGTGCAGCGGCTGGAGGTGATGCCGCCAATGGAGTCGCGGCCATATTTCTGCTGTAACCGACGGAATTCGCTGGCGGCATAAGTCACCGCTTCATCCCAGCTGACTTCCTGCCAAGGGTCGTTGATGTGGCTGCGAATCATCGGTTTGGTGATGCGATCCGGGTGGGTGGCGTAGCCCCACGCGAAGCGTCCTTTGACGCACGAGTGGCCATGGTTGGCCTGACCGTTTTTGTCCGGAACCATGCGCACCAGCGTGTCGCCTTTCATCTCGGCGCGGAACGAGCAGCCCACGCCGCAATAGGCGCAGGTGGTGATCACGCTGCGTTCCGGCTGACCCAGTTCGACCACGCTTTTTTCCATCAGCGTCGCGGTCGGGCAGGCCTGCACACAGGCGCCGCAGGACACGCATTCCGAATCGAGGAAGTTATCCCCACCGGCGGCAGCCACGCGGGACTCAAAGCCACGTCCGGTAATGGTCAGGGCAAAGGTGCCTTGGGTTTCTTCGCAGGCGCGCACGCAGCGGTTGCAGACGATGCACTTGCTCGGGTCGTAATCGAAGTAGGGGTTGGACGTGTCTTTCTTGTCGTCCAGATGGTTCTCGCCTTCATAGCCGTAACGCACCTCGCGCAGGCCGACCTGACCGGCCACGGTTTGTAGCTCGCAATTGCCGTTGGCCGAGCAGGTCAGGCAGTCCAGCGGGTGATCGGAGATGTACAGCTCCATGACGTTGCGCCGCAGCGTCGCGAGCTTCGGCGTCTGCGTGTGCACGGTCATGCCTTCAGTGACTGGCGTGGTGCAGGACGCCGGGTAGCCGCGCATGCCGTCGATCTCCACCAGGCACATGCGGCAGGAGCCGAACGCTTCCAGGCTGTCGGTGGCGCACAGTTTCGGAATCGTGGTGCCCAGCAGCGCGGCGGCGCGCATCACCGAAGTGCCTTCGGGCACGCTGATGCTGCGGCCGTCGATGTTCAGGGTGACTTGCACGTCGCTGTCGCGGTGCGGGGTGCCCAGGTCGATATCGGTTTTCGGGTCGAAAAGAGTAATCATTGATCGGCCTCCGAGGGCTGCAGACCGAAGTCGGCGGGGAAGTACTTGAGGGCGCTGGCCACCGGGAATGGGGCCATGCCGCCCAAGGCGCACAACGAACCGTATTGCATCGTGTCGCACAGGTCCTTGAGGATGATCGCCTGTTCATCGCGACCACTTTGGTCGGGTGCGGCCAGCAGACGGTCGATCACCTCGACGCCGCGCGTCGAGCCGATGCGGCACGGCGTGCATTTGCCGCAGGATTCCTCGGCGCAGAACTGCAGGGCGAAGCGCGCCATGTGGGCCATGTCCAGCGTGTCGTCCGCCACCACCACGCCACCGTGACCGAGCATCGCGCCGATGCCGGCGAATGCTTCGTAGTCCAGCGGCGTGTCGAATTGCGACGGTGGCACCCAGGCGCCCAGCGGGCCACCGACCTGAGCGGCTTTCAGCGGCCGGCCACTGGCGGTGCCGCCGCCGTAGACTTCCACCAGTTCGCGCAGGGTCAGGCCAAAGGCGCGTTCCACCAGGCCGCCGTGACGAATATTGCCCGCCAACTGGAAGGGCATGGTGCCCAGGGAACGGCCCATGCCGTAATCGCGATAGAACTGCGCACCTTTGGCCAGAATCAGCGGCACCGAGGCCAGCGTCAGCACGTTGTGCACCAACGTCGGCAGGCCAAACAGCCCCTTCAACGCAGGGATCGGTGGCTTGGCGCGGACGATCCCGCGCTTGCCTTCAAGAGAATCCAGCAGCGCGGTTTCCTCACCGCAGATGTACGCGCCGGCACCGACCCGCACTTCCATGTCGAAGGCTTGGCCGCTGCCGCCGACATTGGCGCCGAGGTAACCGGCGGATCGGGCAAGGTTCAGCGCCTGACGCAAAGTGGCCACGGCATCCGGGTATTCCGAGCGCACATAGATGTAGCCATAAGTGGCACCGACGGTAATGCCGGCAATCGCCATGCCTTCGATCAGCAGGAAGGGGTCGCCTTCCATCAGCATGCGGTCGGCGAAGGTGCCGGAGTCGCCTTCGTCGGCGTTGCACACAATGTATTTCTGCTCAGCCTGGGTGGCGCGCACCGTGCGCCATTTGATCCCGGCGGGGAAGGCTGCGCCGCCACGGCCACGCAGGCCCGAATCGAACACTTCCGTCGCGGTTTGCTCACCGCCAACGCTCACCGCCCTCGTTAAACCCTCGAAACCGCCATGGGCGCGGTAATCGTCCAGCGACAGCGGCCGGGTGATGCCGGCGCGGGCGAACAGCAGGCGTTGTTGAGATTTGAGATAAGGCAGCTCTTCCACCAGACCCAGGGCCAGTGGGTGAGCGGATGGATCGCCTTTTAAGGCATCGAGCACCGACGGCACATCGGCAGCGGTCAACGGACCGAAACCGATCCGACCTTGCGGACTGTCCACTTCCAGCAGCGGTTCCAGCCAATACAGGCCGCGAGAACTGGTGCGCTGCAACTCCAGCGGCCGATTGCGTTCCTTGGCCGCAGTGATCAGGGCCACCGCCACCTCATCGGCACCCACGGCACGGGCCAGCGAATCGGTGGGCAGATAAAGAGTCGGCATCATGCGTCCTCCCGGCAAGCGTCGAGCAAGGCATCCAGACGCTCAGCACTGAGCCGCGCATGCACCCGGCCATCAAGCTCCAGAGCGGGCGAACAGGCGCAGGCACCGAGGCAATACACCGGGCGCAAACTGATGCTGCCGTCGGCGCTGCTGCCGTGGTCATCCAGTTGCAGACGTTCGCGCAACTGCGCGGCCAGCTCTTCGGCGCCACGGCTTTTGCAGGACTCGGCCCGGCACAGCCGCAGGATATGCTTGGCCGGTGGCGAGGTACGGAAGTCATGGTAAAAACTGATCACCCCGCGAATCTCGGCCTGACTCTGATTGAGGGCGTGGGCAATCTCGGGGACGGCCACATCGGGGATGTAACCGATGCGTTCCTGAATATCGTGAAGGATGGGCAACAGTGCACCCGCAGAGCCCTTATGGCGCTCCAGCAGGCTGTTGACCAACGGCAGGTGCAGACTCTCATCGGGCATTCAGCAATCCTCACGGTCACGGACAAACCAGAAGGTTGTCGGTCGTCCGAAAGTGTCGGCTGCGGCATTCACACCACGTCACGGTATCGTGGCATTTTCAGGCCGTTGGCCAGGGCACCCTGAGCGGGCATCTTGTTGTGCCCGATGCGGTCTTCGCCGCACCTCTACCGGGCATAAAGGGCAGCTTGCCACGCCGCTATTGATCGAACTGCACCAAAGCGACGTGTTCGGTTCTGCCTACGACTATCCATTAAGTCTAGATGAGTGCGGCGCGGGGCGATTGCTCACTGGCCTAATGCCCTGAGGGCTTGTCGATGGCTGATGTATAGCAAGCATTACAGGTGAGAAACAGCATCAGATCCGTAGGCAATTCAGGGAGCAGATGCGCTGATCTATCCCGCCGTCAACCGAAAGCCATTCACCCCGAGCCAAATACCTCCAGGCCAATCCCAAATCCCAACCACCACACAAAATCCCTTGTGGGAGCCAGCCTGCTGGCGATAGCGCCAGATCAGCTCACGCAAAACACGGATCAGAAACACAATCCCTGCAGGAGCGAACTCGCGAAAAACGCAGGAAACAGGGTCTGTCCCCGTTGCTGCCAGTGGACGGCAAGGCGGCAAAACAGTAGCTTTGCGCCACTTTTTTCATCTTTGTAACGGACTACACATGCCCACTGTCGCTCAAGCCTCGCGCCTGTTCTGCGCAATCACGTTCGCCGTCGTGATGACCCCGGTGCTCGCCGCCGACTGGAGTGAAACCCCGGAACACGCCAGGGAGGCCTACCTCTCCGATTGCCAGCAATTACTGAAGGTAGTGACCGAGGTGCAGAGCGGGCGCCAGACGCCCAAGGATGCTTTTCCCACTATCAAGATGTATCTGCGAACCTTTACCGTACATCGCGAGAACCTCCCCCAGTCAACCCTCGGCTCCCCCGAATACGCCCGCTGTGAGAGCGTCTTTCCCCAAGCGAAAGAGCTCGAGATCAAGGGCGGTATTGCCTACAGCGAGGAGGTCGATCAGCAGCTCCAGCAAGCCCAGACCAAACACCTGGCCTCCTCGGATTACGAGCGCGCTCGCTCCATGGGCTTCAGCGACGTCGGCGAAATCGGGCAACTCGACCAGCACGCCGAGCTGGATGGTGAAGCGAATCTGAAGACCTTGATGATCAGGGTCGATTCTGCTTGCGGCCGCCATTTCCGCGCCGCGAAATACGTCGAACCTTACGTGATCTACACCGTCGGTCCTTCCGATGGCAGATGCGCCATTAACCGGAACGTCGCAGTGCTGGGTGGCAAAGCCGCGGAGTGGGGCGAGTACATTGATGAGGACGAGATTTTTCAGTACGTGGGGTGGAAAAAATTGCCCGGACAGGATGGATTCCCCGTCAACATTCGAGTCGTAAAAGCGCTGAAGTAATCCACAGGGATTTTTCTTAGAACGGAGGATGGACAGATGATCGACTTCAACAACAAAGGCTTCTTCAAACTCAAGCAAAACGAAGAATACGCAGAACGCGTCAGTGCACTGTTGCTGGAAGGCGAGCACGTCATCGACTCGTACAAATCCATGCGCGACGGCGTCGTCTTCACCAACAAACGCATCATCGCCGTCAACGTCCAGGGCCTCACCGGCAGCAAAAAAGACTTCACCTCACTGCCCTACAAAAACATCGTCGCCTACTCGGTAGAAACCTCCGGCACGTTCGACCTGGATTCGGAACTGGAGATCTACTTCTCGTCACTGGGCAGAGTGAAATTCGAATTCACCGGCCGGACATCGATGGTAGAAATCTCAAAACTGATCTCCCAGCACCTGCTCTAACCTGAATGCTCAAAAGCCCCGAAAACCCGGGGCTAACGCCCACCCCCTGTAGGAGCGAGCCTGCTCGCGATAGCGCCAGACCAGCCACCACCCATGGCCAGATTCACCGCCACCACCCAAGCAAACCGCCCCCACAGCCGTCCTACCTCACCAGCCGAAAACCACTACCCCTCAGCCGTCGCCCTTTTTGAAGCGGACAAAGAATCCCGATCCCGCGTCAGCACCTTCACCGCATCATCCACCAGCGCCTTACTCATCGACGTCAAATAATGCGCAGCCCAGGCGTGGCGGTCGGTGTCTTTGGCGTAAGCCGCATCTTCGGTGAGCGTCTTGGCGAGGAACAGGAAATCGGAAGCCATGGACAACGCATCGCCGAGCGGGACGTCGCGGGTGACGTGGAATAGGGGGTTGTCGCCGCAGTAGATGGCGGGGGTCAGGCCGATGGTTTTGAGTTCGGGTTGATGGGTCATTGGGCACCTCCAGTAACGGCGAGGTGATGGGGGAGGGGGGAAGCGTTACGCGATTGGGGATTGTGTAGAGGGGAAAGCCAAATTGTGTACGGATTGATGCTGCGCATTATCAGACTCCTTGATATGAGGAGCTGCCACGTTCGTTTCCACACGAATGGGTGACAGCTGTGCGCAGGGTGGAAAACCGGGAATCAAGGAAACCGGCACGCCCGAAGACGTCCCACGCACAGCCGCCATAACTCACGCCGCAGACACAAAAAAAGCGCCGGCAGACGTGATGGGGGCGCTGTTGCGCCTTGAATTACACGGGTTTCCACACCCGGTCGCTGAATTGGCAGCGACGGGGGGAGGTTATCGTGCAGGCCTCGTTCCTGCAACCGTCAGAACGAGTCAAATTTGTCTCATGAAACGCGTTGAAACAGGTCAATACCATCTGTCTGCGGGTTACATATTTACGCTTCGGATCGTTGCGGGTTTACCTCATAATCGCGCGCTTCTACGTCGGTAGCGCTGCTTCTCGACTAATCTCTAGCCGCAGCCACGAGACTTTTGTTAGCCAGGGAGAAAGGCAATGCCAGATATTTGGAACCAGCGTCAGTCGGATGCACCTGCCAAGGATGCGCTCGAATGTTTGCCTACCCTGTCTGAATTGCCTGCGACCCTATGAGCCAAGCCGCCTTAGTTAATCCAAGCCTGCTCACATGGTCTCGTGAGCGCGCGGGTCTCTCCACTGAACAGGTTGCTAGAAAGCTGCCTGTGAAGCCTGATCGAGTACAGGAATGGGAGGCTGGAGAGACCAGGCCGACATTCCTTCAGGCTCAAAAGTGGGCGAGCGTCGCTCACATTCCTTTTGGCTTTCTGTTTCTTCAGCAGCCGCCCGTCGAACAACTGCCTTTACCTGATCTGCGGACCGTCGGTGGGCTTGCGCCTCAACGTCCCAGTCTTGAACTGCTGGATACCGTCAGGGATTCCATACGTAAACAGGATTGGTATCTGGAGTATCTGCAACACCAGGAGCATCAGCCGCTGGCATTTGTCGGTCGCTTCAATAGCCGATCTCGAGTCACAGATGTGGTGGAAGATATCCGCCGAACGCTCGGCGTGAACCCTGACGCTGCTCGATTGGATTACGACAAATACAGCCGTGCCTTGATCGAGGCAGCGGAAGCAGCTGGCATTTTGGTTATGCGCAGTGGCATAGCTCTAGGAAATACTCATCGCAAACTTGAAGTCAGCGAGTTTCGGGGGTTTGCCATCAGTAATGTCCACGCCCCCGTTGTATTCGTAAACAGTTCTGACGCCCCCACCGCCCGGCTATTCACGTTGCTCCACGAACTGGTCCATATCTGGATTGGCAGCAGCGGAGTGTCTGACGGGAACTCCGCGAATGGACGAGACGAGGAACGATTCTGCAATGCAGTTGCAGGCGAGTTTCTGGCTCCGGAAGCCCAATTCCGCACCCTGTGGAACGCCGATGTTAACTGGGAAGAAAACCTGGCTCCGCTGGCCACTCGGTTTCACATCAGTAAATTGGCGATCGGTCGCCGCGCATTGGATCTTGGCTATGTAAACCAGGCGCAATACAACGCTTACTATCGAATGATCCTCAAGGCTTTTCAGGATAAAGAAGGTGGAGCGGGTGACTATTACCGTAATGCCACCGCGAAAAACAGTCCTCGCCTAAGCAAAGCGGTGCTGACTGAAGCAATAAGTGGCCGGATGCTGCTGCGCGACGCGGGACATTTGCTCGGCGTGCAACCTGCCAAATTAAGGACTCTCGCCAGCAGGATCACGGAATGAATCATTTGCTCGACGCTAACACGCTGATCGAGGCAAAAAATCGTTACTACGGGATGGCTATCTGTCCTGGGTTTTGGCAATGGTTGTTGCTGAAAAATGAAGCGTTGGCTTTATCCAGCATCGCCCCCGTAATGGATGAGCTAACGAAAGGGAATGACGAATTGGCTGATTGGACGAAGGAGAACGCTGGCTTCTTCCACATCACCAACGATGACGCTACGCAAGAAGCATTTGGGCGAGTGGCGGGGCTTGTGGCGGAACAAGCGCCGAGAATGAAGATAGGCGCCATGGAAGAGTTTTTAGCGGGAGCAGACCCTTGGCTAATTGCAAAGGCTATGACGACAGGAGCGACTCTAGTGACTCATGAAGTGCTGAATCGCGACGCTAAACGTAAATTCATCATCCCGAATATTTGTGAGCAGCTAAACGTTCCGTTTTTGAATACGTTTGAGTTGTTGCACAGGCTTGAAGCAAGGTTTGTGCTGCTTGTTTAAATCAAGTTCGACCTGAAATTCGAAGCGATTCGGCGGTAATGTGAATTGCCTGGTCCTCAAAACTGACTTCCAAACATTTGCCTGGTTATAGCGACGGATAGCCTTGGAGGTTTCGGGCCGTCCGCCCCTGAGTTCATAGCTTCAATGTAGTAATGAGCTCGCTCGCGAAAAGCTTAAGCCAGCCACCACAACCACTGTGCGGCCATCAAAAGGCTGCCCATGAGCTCGGTCATAAGATGGATATCAAAGAGTTTTGCCTCACTCATGAATTCGATATGAGCAAGTGTGCAGTAACGTCAGGTGGTGGCAGTTTCACGATGACGGAGCTCAAAACTTCACCTGTCGAGTTCTTGAGCTTGGCAGAAGACGATTTTGTTGTGATGCCGAAAAGGTCTTTCGTTGCTGTCTGCTGACGCAATTGAAAAGTGGGCAGGTAGATTTCCATATCAGCCAAGACCCTAGCCAGCACTAGTCGGTGTAAAGGAGTACTAAACTTTGCCTCACCCGATCATTCACTGAATATCTTTCAGGTAGTCCTTGAGCGAAATGAGCGGCGCATTAAGCTGCGCCATCGTCTGAACACTGCTGAAATCAGCTGACAACCGTTGCAGCTCACGCCCAAGCGGCGTGTCAGCCCCGCCTATAGCCTCCAGCGCCAAACCAACACAATGCTCCACCCGAAACTTAATCCCCTCAACATCCCCCCGCCGCACCAACAACCCAAAAACCTCCCGCTCGTAATCAGCCATAACCGGATCATCCCGCAAAATCGGACTCGATCCCTCGGTCTCATAAGCCAGCTTCAGACAGAACAAAGCAACAGTTTCCAGCAGCAGTTCCATGGGATTGAATCCTTGAGAATTGTCGTACCAACCGAGAACGAGAAGATCGAAAGCATCGCCAGCAACCCAATTCCGATAGGTCGGTGGGGTGTCAGGTGCTTTTCTACAGACGAAAAAAAAGGCCTTGCTAAGCAAGACCTTTCTTAATTTTGGTGCCCGAGGGAGACTCGAGACTTCCATAAAAATCGTGGCTTGCAGCAATATTGTATGTCCAGGGATACAAGCAGGGATACAGAATCGGAGGTGCTATCGATTTGCTTACCTAATTTCCTGCCGTCATGGATCGCTTGCCCCCTTAGCGGTAGATGTAATTTCTGAATTCGTCAGCAAGCTCGAAATACTTCTTGAGCAGGTTTACAAGCTGCTCGGCGTAATCGCGCTCGGAATCACTCAAAAACGAAGTGCGTGTCTCTGTGAAGCGATTGCATGTCAGATCGTCACCAACAAAGGTAGACCAGCGCTTTTTTGATATATGCCTAGAAATTTGTTCAAGGACAGTGATGACGTCATTTTGCTTTCGCCATATGGCGTCGTCGTGTGACCACAGCGGATTATCCCGATTCCAACCCCATGTTTGGAACCCCCGACTGCCGATGCTGATTCGTTGAATGGCTTTCGTCGTCAGCATTCGTCCGCTTCGATACTCAGTCCTGAAAAACTCTTTGCTAACAGTGCCAAGCTCTTCGATAAAGGCGATTGCACGCTTTCTCTCCTTCTCAGGATCGAATACGGCGGACTGCAATGGTCTTCCCGCTCGCCCATAAGCCCTTTCTTCAGCTTGTGCTTTCCAGCGCCTAAGCTTTTCCGCTGTGAAGACGTGCTCATTCCCCTTTAGATCTACCTCTTTGTGGCAGATTCGGCATAGCCAGACTCCGTTAGAGATGTCTTGGCATTCCTCAAATGTCATCCCGCAGTAACGAGGCCCATCCTTCTCAAAAGAGTGAATGTGTGCAGCCTCTCCTGTACGTAGTGGATCGTCGCTACCAATAGCAGGCCCAATGGTCACTCGATCGCATCCAGGGTTGGAGCAGCATCCGCCTACCCGCGTCCAAAGGCCTTGCTTCACTGATAGCTTGAATGGCGTGGTCATGCTGGTCCTTCAATGACTTTGAGTACGACATTGGATCATAACCCACCAGTGCAGAGCTTCTCTAACAGGCAGAAGGTCAAGGCCATCTAGCATCGATTGCTATCACCCATCTCCGGGGGACCCTGGCAAGTCTCCGAGAATACGGGGTCGGAAACCCGCGGGGTTTTGGCAGTGGGAGGTGCTCCAGCTTACTGAAATTTCAATGCTGAAATTGAAAGGATCTTGAAGAAAAAGGGGCATCGTTACCGCATTGGCAATGGTGACCTCAGATCGGTCGTTTCCTAGGGCAAATGCACAGGTGAACAGGCAGTTCACCGGGTTCACCTGTTCACTAAGCTGGGAGTTCTCCCGCTAACAAGATCCGGCGGGTTACTCGCCCCGTACAGAGGGGCATTCCTCAGGGGCCCCGGCACAATCTGGGTGCCTGTTAACCTGAGTTAACTGTTAACCGATTTTTTCTCCGGCCGGACACCTAAGCTAGCGGGTTTGCAGTCCAGTATCGTTATAGCTTCAAGCGCTCCCGGTAGTTCTTGCAGACAAAAACAGGTGGGCTCGTAAAGATCTCGGAGGTATCGACATGCTTTTCCGTCTGATGGCCCTTCAAGCCTCGAGCCGATCCGGGACATTCTCTGGAGGTCGGCAATCTCCAGTAACTCGCGCTTTCGCTGAAGGCATAACATCCCATGGGGTGTGGGGAGGTCGCTTAGAAAGTCGTGTTACAGGTGTTACGAGTGTTACGACTTGTCTTAACTCATTGAACTTATTGAGTTTTACGGCCGTTACACGTTCGCTGTGCTTCGTTTGTACCGAGTGTTACAGGGCAACTATGTGTTACAGCTGAATCTAACAAATTTGGGTAGCGCGTAAGCTGAATCGGTCAAAAAGTAGCCATTCTTTGACTTACTGCGTTGCTCAGAAACGTCTGTAGTGCCGAACGCCGAATAGCCTGGCCTATGAGTGGACAGGTCGAATGGGAGATGGCGTGTGCGCAGGTACCTTGTTGGTCAGGGCAAATTGCTATTACTCTCAGCTACTACCGGCCTTGGCGCTGCCAGCACAAGAGGCCTCAATCTGGTGGGGAGTGAAATGGTAATATCGAACTTGGAGAAATATCGGAAGGATTTGGAAAAGCTTCTTGAAGAGGCTAGCTGGGTTCGAAACTCGCTTGCATGCGCTGCACTCGGCCGAACGGAATTTTTCGCACAACTTGTTGAAGCAGTTGCGGGTGACGAAAAAGCGGCGAACGAGATCATGAAAGAGATCAAGCCTTTTGCTGCGGCTTACCAACATTGGTACTCGGAGTCGCTGACGCTGGTGAAGCAGCTAATGCCAGATCGTCTGTCGGATTTCATCCGCTTTTATGAAAAACCCAAGACTCGGAAGGAAATTACTTTCGAAAATTACCGGATTGAGGATGCCTGCCAAGGGCTACGCGTTAGCTTCGCAGGTGTAGTTAAAGCCGATTCAAACGCTGCGATTCAGCTATTGGAGCAACAGGTGGCCATTGTCGAGGCGATCAAGCGCCGCTTCGAAAGCTCACTTTTCGACATCAAGCAACTTGTCCAAGCAGACTTATTCGACTCCGAACTTGATACGGCCAGGGGACTACTGAAAACGGGATTCGCTCGCGCTGCAGGTGCCATTGCAGGTGTAGTGCTGGAAGGGCATCTGAAGCAAGTTCGTGACACGCACGAGCTACCAAAGAAGTTGAGCACCATTACACCTATTATCGACGCCCTGAAGGCAGCCAATGTTATTGAGCTTAGTCAGCACCGTCAGATTCAATTCCTTGGCGACATTCGAAACAAGTGTGGTCATCGAAACGCAACAGAACCAACTGTGGAAGAGGTCGATGACCTCATCAATGGTGTAGACAAGGTCGTTAAGACCATCTTCTGAGTAACGTGTTGGGGGGCACAGCAACCTTGCTTAGGTCCTCTCTGTCGCCCCTGACCCCGGATAAGGCTTCTAATTCAAGGCATTCGGCTCAAGTTCTCTTTTCTCGTTGAGCCAGATGACCTAATTCATCCATGCCATAGGTTCGAGCCCAGATTCGGCGTTTTAGTTGTCAATGAAATACAAATGAGGCTCACCTCACAGCAAGATCAAATCCGGATACGAACCGCCACCTGCGAACAGCTAGATGCATAATGGTGGCTTTTTGATATAAGCTTGTCTCTCCTGGGTCACATCGACAGCTAGGTGGTGTTCCGGAGAGCAGATACCTCGCGGTAAGGTAAAAAAACCCCTTTAGCAACCATGTCGGCATACCAATGGATTTATTTTCACTCGAAGAAAAACTCTCAAGCTTTGGATCTGGAGGCTTCTATCTTCTCGAAACCTTTCTGATCCAACTTTTGAAGCTTGAAGCCAAAGCCAATAGTCAAGAGCTGATAGTCGAAAAGCACCAAGCATGGGATGCTTTCGCTCCTAAAGGCTTGGGGAAAATCCATCAACCCTTGTACATTGAAATATCACAAAATTTTAACTTAAAAAAATTAAACGTTATCGCTAAACGAGTTAATTCGAAAGGTAGCCAAGAATTCAACTTGCTTTTGGTGTCAACTCGCCATGTAGCCAAATCAAAAGAAGCCCTAGAAAATATACCCTCAGAATTATTTAACAGAGTGTACGTCTGGGACGGTGACAAAATACAATCTTTGATGAACGAGCATCGTGAAGCTGTAAAATCAATCTTGGACAACCTTTTCTCTACACATTTGAAGATGGCCGTGTCGCGTCGAGCTGACGAATGGCAGACGGACCGAGAAATATTGATTAAAGATCTTACTGAAAAATATCATGATGGCCGTTTTTCTTTAATTCTTGGTGCCGGTGTCTCAAGTAGTGCCGGCCTGCCTGACTGGGATACATTGCTGAATTCGCTATTCGTCGCAATGCTGACCGATGAAAATCTCCGAGACTCCGCGTCAGATAATGACCAAGTTTCTAGTATCGTCCGGCGCCTTCGTAAAGTCGACGGACCATCCGCGCTTATGCTGGCAAGGTACATTCGCAAAGGATTATCTGCTGGCTCTACAGCAGAGCAGAACATTTTCATAAAATCGGTTACACAACAACTTTACTCCCTCCGAAATAAAAGTTTTTCCCTACGCTCGCCTCTAATCCGAGAAATTGCCAGTCTTTGCACCCCTACTCGAACCGGGGCTAAGGTGCATGCAATTCTTACCTACAACTTTGACGACCTAATTGAAAGGGAGCTTGAAGAGCGCGGGCTTTTATTCAGAAGCATTTTCGAAGAAATTGAAATCCCTGCACAGGAAGAGCTTCCTATCTATCACGTCCACGGCTTTCTTCCAGAAGACCGCTCGAAGTATTCCAATCTAGATAGGTGCACGCTAGTTTTCTCTGAGGAGGGTTATCATCAAATTTATGGTGATGCGTATCATTGGTCCAACCTTGTACAGCTAGGAGGCTTAAAGGAAAACGTCTGCCTACTAATTGGACTATCTTTGACGGACCCTAACCTCCGAAGACTGTTGGAGATATCCTCGAAGTCTCTGGACAAACCCAAACACTACGCATTTCTTCAACGTTTGAATCTTGAAAAATTCAAAGGGGAAGAGCATGGCAGCCCTATCCGCGCGCCGTTGCAAATGGTCACAAGGTTCCTTGATCGCCATCATAGCCTCAATGAAGAACTTATGCGTGAGTTGGGCATTAATGTGATTTGGTATGAGACGTACGATGAAATTCCGAAAATCTTGAGCCGTATTGGGAAAGTTAGCACTACTAATCCATAAAGTAGCAACCCCTCTCAAGACTCCTCATCCACAGAGTTTTTGGAGTTTCTGTCGTAAGTCGTCTGGTTCAGGCTGGCTGCAATCCTTCGTCCAGGGCAGCAATCGGTCAAGGCTGTGTAAAAAAGCAGGCACCGTTTTGAAGTCGCGTTGCTACGTCAAATCTGCCAGTCCTTGATTAATCTGCAAACCTAAAATGTGCGTAGGAATGCGGTTTTCGTTCTGGTTTTGAACCGTATACCCTGCTCTAAACCGTTTTCACACAGTCTGGGTCAAAAGCAGCCGTTTTGAGGTGTCTAGGAAACGTATAGTTATTCAAATCCCACTGCGGCGTACGGGCAAGCCTTTCCGGCGGGGCTAGGCCAAGGCCACATACGGTGCTCGGAAGCTCGGGACAGGCGATATAGGCTCTACGGCTGTGTTTTGCCTCCGGGTCTACATTGAAAAATTGAACGGAAGAGTCCAGAATGCGGCTAAGCGAAACTTGGTATAGAATCAATACAGGCTGAGATAAACTCATAGTTTGCACTGGGAAATTTATCAGGATGTCCAGGGATGATTAATAATAAACATACTGACCCAAAAGCATTTGAACGGTATTTTAAAGATATTATAAAGCTCCATTATTCACCTGCTAACTACCGAGACGTGCCTGATGGGCAGGGCGGTGACTATGGTATTGAGTGTTACACCCTTCTTGGTCATGCCTTCCAGTGCTATCTTCCAGAGCAAACATCTGATGTCGCAAAATTAGTAGCGGCCCAAAAAGCGAAAATAAACCGCGATATTAAAAAGCTGTCCACAAATCAAATAAAACTGGAAGCTCTATTCGGGTCAACGAAGGTGTGTCGCTGGATATTGGCAACTTCGGCGCATAAGTCTGCTGACGTAACAAGTTTTTGCGCTCAAAAGTCCTTAGAGGTGCGAGGTCAGGGATTAAATTTCGTAGCTGGCGACTTTGAAATACTTATTCATACTGAAGACGATTACAAAATTGAAGCAGCGCATTTAAATAGGCAGATTTATCAATTAAACATTGATTTCGAGAGAACTACTCCTCAAGGGGTTGAAGGGTGGATTGATAACAATCTTACCTTTCTTGATAATTTAGACCGGAAGCTTCCAAAAGTAATAGGCGACGAAGAAAAAAGGCGTCAAGCAAAAAGTTCCTTGGTTCATAAGTACTTGGACTATCAGAATCTTTTGTCAAGATTGCTGCAGGATTGGGCAGATATTTACGAGATAGTTGTACGGTCTGTTCAGAATCGACAAAGTTACTTGGAGTCCAGATTTCTTACGTCTCCCGATCTTCTTCCAAATGATGTTATAAAAGATGAGCTGCAAAAACTTGAGGATGATCTGGCGAGAGAGGTAAGCACATTAAAGCGAACAGATATTGAGTTGATTAAATGGGGCGTTGTTTCTGACTGGCTTATCCGTTGCCCACTGGATTTCTAATGAACCTAGAAGAGCTTCTCAACAGTCCATTTTCCTTTAATCAAAGAAAAACGTTCACTCCGTGCGAAACAAGACCTTTATGGAAGTGCTCGCTTGTTATACTAATTATGGGCATAACAGGTCGAGAAAAACGCTGTTCGCTAAAAAAGATTCATACGGCCAACTGGTTGACTAAATCATCAGAACACCTTGATGAACTGCTAGATTGGGCTAAGTCAGAAACTCTTTTTGCGCCACATATTCGACTGGATCCCACAGTAGATAGGGCAATAGATTTAATAGCAGCTTCTGGTTATGTTTGTAAAGTGGGGGGGAAGATATCGCTGACGACCGCGGGCGAAGATCTATTTTCACAAATCTTCACCGATACAGAGATCATGGAACGAGAGAAAGAGATTCTAGCAGCTGCTAAAAAGTACCTGTCAGAAGCGGCTGTAGAGCGTATTTTCAAGGCGAACTAAGCATATGCTAGAGATAAGAAGACTCAAGATCATAGCGAAGACTTCTGTAGGTGATTACGGAGTTGATATCCCTTTTGAACGTGGTCTGTTCATTCTGAGAGTTGAAAACACTCATGGGAAGTCAACTTGCATGAACGCTATTGCATATGCACTCGGGATGGAAAAAGCATTAGGTCTTGCAGATGTAAAACTACCATTTCCTCCTTCTTTGACAAAGGAGATCGAGGATGAGAATGGCATAGAAATGCCCGTAATATCATCCTTAGTCCTTTTGGAAATAGGTAATGGTGAAGGCGAAGTTGTAACCATAAAACGACAAATATTAGGTGTTTCAGAAGAAAATTCCGCCCATGTTTATCCGGCAAGTATAGATGATTTTGCGGCAACAACTCCTCAGAAATTATTCTTGCACAGAGAAGGCGATACCACCAGGACTCTAGGCTTTTATTATTGGCTCAGCAAGTTTATCGGCTGGAATTTACCAACTGTACCAACAATCGATGGTCGAGAGGCCCCTCTTTACCCCGCAGTTTTTTTTCCTACGTGGTTTGTTGAGCAGAAAAAGGGTTGGGGCTCGATACAGGCAACCACGCCTCTGTTTTTCAAAATAAAAGAGGCTAAGCGACGCTCCATCGAATTTTTACTAGCGCTCGAAACTAACTCGATCGTTAAAAAGAAACACTTCATAAAAACGTCCATTGATGATCTTTCCTATTCTTGGAAGTCCTGTAAAAGAGGTCTCTCCCTTGCTGCGGCAAGAATTTCTGGAGAAGTAACAGGAATACCAGATACACCAGAAGTTAGTTTCGATCCGTACAAAATTGATATTGCTGTCAAAAACAAGGATAGATGGAGGTCAATACAGTTTCTGAAAAGCGAAACAGAAGCAGAGCTTGATATATTTCTGAAAGAAATGCAGCAGAAAAACAATGATCAAGTTAAGGATTTTAAGGTCCTAGAAGAAATAGAGTCGCGAAAAATCAAAGCGCGATCTCTAACCTATAGCGCTAACTCTGTTGAAGAGGATGTTAGCTATTCTGCTCAGCAGATACAGTCTGCGACGGTTCGAGTTAATAGGCTTAGAGAAGATCGGCGGAAATATGAGGATCTAAAAAAAATCGGGCAATTAGATATCCTAAAAGACTCACCTTTAGGTGTTAAAAATTGTCCAACCTGCTCTCAGGGGATATCAGATAACCTAGTCAACCTTGAAGACTCTTCCTCTATAATGTCTCTTGATGAGAGTCTCAACTATATAAAAGAACAAGGCAAAGTAGTTGAGAGCATAAGAGAGGGGCTTGAAATAGAAAAAAGACTCAAGGAGACGGAGCTAGGAAAAATAAATAGCGAAATCTCTTCTTTGTTTGAGGAAATAATACGGCTTCAAAAAACCGTAATGTCGCCTGATGGCGTGATAATGGAAGAAAACCTGCGTAAAAAAATCACCTTAGAAAATCTAATTAAATCTTATTCGGATGGCATAACAGCCATTTTACAAGCAAGATTGGAGTTGGATACACATGTAAAGGAGTATAAGAGGCTTATAGAAGCTCGAAGAAAGCTGCCGCAAAATATCCTCTCGATACTAGACTCTGAAAAGCTATTAAAGCTTCAAAGTCATCTTGTCCAGTTGTTAAAGAATTTTGGTTTTTCAAGTTTTAAGCCAGAGCTTATACAAATATCTGAAGAGACGTACCTGCCGACGCGCGAGGGATTCGACTTGGGATTTGATACGTCTGCCAGTGATGGAATTCGAATTATTTGGAGTTACTTAATAGGTCTTTTTAAGTTATCAAAAGACTATGAGACCAATCATCCTCAAGTGTTGATATTTGACGAGCCCAGGCAGCAAGAAGCAAAAAAAGTCAGCTTCACTGAGCTTCTCAAAGAGTCGGCCGCAGCATGTGCTGGGCGAGGGCAAATAATACTTGCAACGTCAGAAGACGAAGATGTACTTGTTAGCGCACTAGGTGACAGTCCTTACTCTATGCGCTCTTTCCCGGCAATTGATGGGAAAATATTGCGTAAGCTTTAGTCGCGCAGGAAAGACCTAGTCACACATCGATGTGCTACAGAAAAAATCTCTACTGTCTTTGATTCCCTGAGCGGTGCTACGACGAAACAAGGGCTTACTTGAATCGTAAGCGTCCAGCCAACACACCTTCCGAACTCCAGCATTAAGGGCGATGGTGTCCGCGTATTTT
>NZ_JAVLRV010000001.1:1102624-1119060 GCF_055803035.1 Pseudomonas sp. 300
CAACTGCTGCCGCATCGGTGGATGCCCGCCTGAGTCACGCAAGGTGACTTCGGCGGACGCTTACCTTGAATCACCACCGAATCGAACTGCAGCGGAAGCTTGGCGAGCCTCCGCTTGCCGCTATATCCGGCTTTTCAGCTTATTCTCTATTAGTCCTATTTCTGCCCTGATTGCATTGATGGTGAGTTTTTGTGTCGTTGTGCTTTTTCCGATTTTGGTATCCACGATCTTGAGTAGGGCGGTCAGGTGGGCTTTTCTTGCTATAAGCGTTTCGGATACGGATGAGCTGTTTTGTGCTGCTGCATTCATGACTTCGATCCTTGGAGTGACTTAAACAGCCCACGTGCGTGGGCTGTTTCAGGTGATTTAGGTCGTTACATCGCCAGCACATCTTGCACGGTGTGTTGGCGTGCACGCTCTGACAGTTCATTCCAATTCCAGCTACCGAAGTTTTCCCCTTCTTCCGGAATGACCAGTTTGAAAAGCATGACCTGATCGCGGTCAATTAGGCGGTAGGCTGCCCATAGCTTGTCCTTATCGAGGTAAGTGCGGATTTTGTTAAGAGTGGAGGGAGCGAGGCCCTTTTCTTCTTTGGCCTTGAGCCAAGCTTCCGCAGCAGCTCGGAAGGTCCGAGTCCTGGCAGCGTCAATGGCAGCTTTGGCGGAGCGTTTCTGTTCGAGAGGATCGGCGCCGCTGCTAACTACCTTGCGTAATTCGGCTGCTTTGTCCCGTGCCAATGCACCGCTTACTTCCGGGTAGCCCCCGAGCCCCATCCAGGCCCAATTGCCCGCCGGACGTTTGTAGCGGAGCTGCCAGGATTTACCACCATCAGGTTTGACCCTGAAGTAGAGGCCGTTTCCGTCCAGCTCCCTGTATTCCTTTGATTCTGGCTCCAGCCCCGCAAGTGTCGTGTCTGCGAGAGGGCGGCGCTTGATATCTGCGCGCTTCATCCTTGTATCCCAAAGTTCGGTATTTTTCTCAGGATACAAGCAGGGATACAGGGATACAGGGATACAGGGATACAGGGATACAGGGATACAACGGATAAGGGGATACAGAGGTAGATAGCTAGACACAAAAAAACCGGCTCAAGTGGCCGGTTTCTCTGGGTCTGAGAGTCTGGTAGAGACTTTCAGATACTGCTATATGGTGCCCCGAGGGAGACTCGAACTCCCTCAAAAACATCCTAAGACCCAGCAATGCCGCGAGTTTAAAGGCTTTCAATGGCTTTGGGTAGAATTTTTGGGTAGAATTTTGGGTAGAAATGACTAGCCAAGGGCTGCTGCTATGACCGATTTTTTAGTCTTGAAATCTGGCACCTACCACGTCCGTCTTGACGTTCCAGAGGCTGCACGGGAAGCCTTCGCCGGGCGTAAAGTTCTGACTAAAAGTCTCAAAACCGGCAACCGCTCGGAAGCCCACGTTCTTAAATTAAGATGGTTACATCAATGGAAAGCCGAAATTGAAAAAGCCCGTAACGGTGAAATCGGTAATTTCCGTGATGATGTTCTTCAAATAGTTGAAAAGCATCAACGGGCAATAATTCTTGATAAAGTTCAAGGAAAACCCGCCACCAATGAAACAAAAATGGGTTTTGAAGTCATCCAGTATGCACATGACAAAAAGCTGAGTATCGACCTTGTTAATGAGGCGATTGATATAGCGGCAGGTCGCTCAGACTACTCACCCAAAACTCCATTTTTTAAAAGTCGCCTTGATGCTTTCTATAACTA
The DNA here is from genome assembly GCF_055803035.1 of Pseudomonas sp. 300. NCBI lineage: Bacteria > Pseudomonadati > Pseudomonadota > Gammaproteobacteria > Pseudomonadales > Pseudomonadaceae > Pseudomonas > Pseudomonas sp. 300. Next base: position 1,104,358 of record NZ_JAVLRV010000001.1, read on the forward strand.
TGAATTAAATCAACGGAAAGTTGATTTGAATACCGTGGATAGGCATATTAAGAGAATTAAAGCACTTGATGCGTTTTTAAAGTCCGAAAACCTTCTTTTGGATTATGAAGCAGTTGCTTCATTCTTGATTTCAAAAAATCTCGAACCGAAGACAAAGAAACAATATTTGTTTTCGTTTAATGCCTTCTATAATTTCTTGATTAAAAAAGAACCACCATTCAAAGAACGTTACCCAATCAATCCTTTTAAAAGTCATGAGTTGAGTCAGGTCAGACGTGGAACGCTCAAAGAAGACGAAAGACGAGCATTTACGGCGGACGAGGTTGATACCCTACATAGTAAGGCAGTTGAAAAAGGAAAGCGTCAATTAGCAGATTTGATTGAGATAGCGGCCTACACGGGAGCACGGATTGAAGAAATTTGTCGTTTGAAAACATCGTCAGTTGTTAAAGAGGATGGTGTTGATTGTTTTCATATTACAGAAGGTAAAACACAAGCATCCGTTCGTTTTGTGCCAATCCATCCGGTTCTTATGGAAACGGTCAAACGGCTTGTTAATTCATCGGACGATGGGTATTTGTTGAAGACAAGCAAAGGCGGGAAGTATGAAACTAAATCGAAAGGCTTGGGTAATCAGTTTTCAATCTTCAAGACCGAATTAGGTTTTGATAAAAAATGTGTTTTCCATAGCATTCGAAAAACTGTAATTACTACATTAGAGCGTGCTGACGTTAAGAACCTTGTCATCATCTCTTTGGTTGGTCACAAGGCTGATGGATTGTTACGGATGACTTTCGATAGATATTCGGAAGGCCCAACCCCAGCATCAAAAATGGATGCTGTTAAATACCTACAATATAAATTCTCAGTATAGTTTTTATTGTTGTCGTCAGTTATGAGGCTACCTAATCAGGTGGCCTTTTTAATGCCTGCTATACATTGCTATACGTTGCTATACACTTTCATTTTTTGTTATCTGGCTTATTGAAAGCTATACAACTTGAAAACATTTTAATATGTGTTAGCTTGATATTAGTAGTTTGAATTCTTTATATGCGAGCAATGTAAATGTATAGCAAGTTCACTTCGTTCACTTACTAACATTTACGCTCGATTTTTCGCACTACGTTTGAAAAATGTATAGCAATCAATATGGAGGATTGTATGAGTGATAAAGAAAGAAAAAGTAATCAGTTAAATTTTAGACTTCCAAAAGATGATATTCAGCTACTCGAAACACAAAGAGCAGCACTAAAGATGACACAGGTAAAGTTTATTTCTCACATTATAAATAATGGAGTAAATGAAGTCATAGAAGTAAGTAGTCCAAAGTTAAGAGAGGATATATTCACCATTGAAAAAATATTCAGTCAGATTGGCAATAACCTTAATCAAATAGCAGCAGCGTTGAATTCAGGGAAGCAACCAAGCCAAGACATTTTAGATGTTCTGAGCAAATTAGATAAGAACATGGGCGTATTGACAAATAGACTTGAAGTTTTGAAAAAGGAGAAAATAACAATCAAAGGCGATATATGATAAGGAAAAGATTGAGCACCCAGAAAAGCAGGTCAGGAGTGTATAAGGCTTCTAAATACTTTCACAAAGATGAGGGATGTGTATTGTTCGAAAGCAACATCTACACACCTATGAACTCATCCAAAAGACAAATTGCGAATGCCATTGCAACATCCATCGAAAATGATGTTGCTGTTAGAACAAAGGGCAGAAAGCAATCAGTTAGAAGTCAGCACGATATGGTCAGCTTTCATACCAATGATAACGTTACCCCTGAACAAGCGAAGCAGATAGTAAAAGAACTCTATGAACAAACGCACAATCTTTCAAATAGAAAGTATGCGTTGGGTGTTCACATTGATACAGATGAGGTTCATGTTCATATTGTGTGGGCGTTAAAAGACTTCAATGGCAAGTGTTATAACGTCAGCAATGACTACCGAGTTATTGAAAGAGAATGCGAGAAGCTTGAACAGAAATACAGTCTAATTATTCCAGAGAATCGAATATCAAGAGATATAGATGAGCTTGATAAAAGAAAAGACTTATCACCGAAAGACAAGAAAGATATCATCAGCAAAAAATATAAAGATAAGCATCCGTCATCCAAGGAAAGAATGCTTGATGTTCGAGGCATAATTTCCAACAAACAGCAGATGAAAGATGCGTTAAATACTTACCTTGACAACGCTTCCAGTCCATCCGACTTTATCAACCAGATATCCGAGAATGGTTTTAATGTCATTCACAATGGCAAATCATCTTTCTCCATTCAACATGAAGACCAGATATTCAAAGCATCCGAGCTTGGCCTATCTTACAAAACACTTAAAGCGAAACTAGGTGATGATACTGGCTTTGAGCAGACTTTGAAAAATAAGCACAACGTTAAGAAATACGAAGATTGTTCTATTGCTTCCAATGAAGCAGAACCCGACTACATGAAAAAGATTAAACCGAACTCAGTGCTTGCCACCAAGTTCAAGTTTATTCAGCATAGCGACAAGGTTGAATATTTCTATAATTCAGCCAGCAGCAAGAAATCATTCGAGTATTACAAAGACCCATCCAAAGTTTCATTCCATGATTTATCAAGACAGTCAGCAAAGGCTGGCATTCAAAGGCTCGTTGCTGACGCCAAACCACCACAATCATTCACAGTGAATGGCCCTGATTTCTTTAAGAAAAATATATGGCTTGAATTTCAGTTAATGGGATTGGAAGCCAAAGGGTTCAAGCTTGAAGGTTATAAACCTACCCCAGCAGATTTAGACGAATTGAAGAAAATTCAGGAGCAATATGCTTCGATGAATAAGAAGCCAGAACCTAAACCACAACCAACACCAGAAGCCCCTACGGTGGCCGTAGAAGCTGCCAAACTACTTGAGCCTGTCATGCCTACACCTGTTCAAAAAGCCCCTGAGAAGCCACCAGAGCCTACAAAACAGTTGGGTCAGCAAAAGGTTGCAGCGACCAATGATGACTTGATTGATGAGTTGAATAGTATGTTTAAACCTACCCCACAAGACGCCTTACGTGAGGTATTGAATAAGGTCACACCAGAAATGCTTTGTATGGAACACGGTTCTATTACCTGCCGCAGATGTTTCGGAAATGAATTTGACAATGCACCAGCAGAAAAAAAAGCAGAGTTCAAACAACTCAACACAGAATTATTTGTGGCTTACACTGACCACCCAAACTTGAAAGGTGAGTTTGATGAAATCATCACCGACCACAAACAATTGTTAAAGGATACCCCTATTTATGCGGAATCACTTAATGCGTATCAAGCTCAAAAGACAAGCGAGATTAAAGAAGATTTCAATATCTTCCTTAAAGACATTGAACACAACAACCCCGGATTTGACTTTCTTGATGAGGAAGCCTATGAAGCTAACAAGGAATTTGTAGAGAGACTTAAAGAATTTGATGTTGATGGCTTAGATGAAGCAAGGCAAGAAATTGAACTATATGAAGCAATACAGAAGAAACTTGAAAAGATAGAAAGCCCGGAAATCAGGGAAGAGATACTACAAGAGAAAATAAACGAACGTAATGAGGAAATTGAAGAAGCACAAAAACAGAAGCAGTTAGATAATGACCAAAACAAAAGAACCCGTCGCCGTGGGGTTGGAATGGATTTAAAGCCAAGACGTAAAGAAGATAAATAAAAAGCCCTATGGGCTTTTATTTGTCTTGGGTTTGAAAATTTCTAATTCCCACTTGTAGCGTTACATCTTTGTTGAATCCGTTAACTTTGCTTACATTTAAGTATTCTTTCATACAATCATTTATAAAGCGTGACAACGGAAATTTGTGAGCATTGGCAATGTCTCTAAAATGATTATGTGTTTCAGCGTCGAGTGTGATGGTGCAAACTTTAAGATTTGCTTTTGCTTTTGGTTTTTTCATTAGTGCCCCTTTTTATTTATATATATTTATTAGAGCACAAATTAAAGCGAAGTCAAATAAATACATATTTTTCTTGACAAAGTTCAGGCACAAAAAAACCAGCAATCGCTGGCTGATAGACTATCCGACCGATTACATCTTCAAGCAGTTATCCCAATACTCATACGGAACCTTACTTTGGTCTACTAATGCTTTGAATTCGCCGTCAACGGTATCATAAAATAAATCACACCCACTATTGTTGTGTATGCTTCTAATGTTTTCATACATCCCATCGAGGCCCATTTTTTTAATGAATTTCAAAACTTCTTTTTTTCCGCTAGCCACTCTTATTAATTTCATATTGATTATTCTCCCATGCCTTAGTTACAATATAACATGGCGTTCTAGTAAATCAATAGATAAATATGTATTTATTAGATTGCAGCAGCATCAAGCGATGAAGCGTCGACAATTTTGCACGGGGATTTAATATCAATAACTTCGTTCGTTCCCAAGTCAATTATGTATTTACCTATTAGGCTCTTGCCAAATACATCGCCCAGCAAATCATCTTTCATAATTTGTATTTCATTAAAGACCCGCATTATTTTTAGCTTCCCATTAACAAACATCGAAAAACCTATAAAGTCGTTTCTTTCAACAAACATGAATGCTTTATCAAGAGCTTCATTTTTGCCTTTCAAGAACGATTTTCTTTTCAGCTCTCTCCACAATGAAAGCGTATTCTTAACGCCGAACATTGCGTATCTACGAACAGACCATAAAGCTTGAACGGCTCTCACTTTCTTATGATTTGAGATTTCCAGCTTGTCCATATTTAACACGCCGTCTTTCAGCTCAAAGTCCATGTTGAATGACTTCGTTAGATACTTCATCACGTATGATGTTGCCTTGCTTTTCTTTGTGTCAATTTCTTCAATTCTTACGGCGTTTTCCGAGTGTCTAAAATGCTTGTTAATCAAGATTACTAATTCGTCATAATGCTTCTTATTAACATACATTAAAGCGTGCTTGTGAAAGCATTGGTCTTTGTGTGGTTCAACAGCCCAAAAACCATTCATCTCAATCTTATGTCTATGAATATCTTTTCTAAAAGCATTCCACAGACCTTTTAAGTAATCATTGCTTTCCTTTGGGGTTGAACCGTCCCAAGAGCTAACCCCTTTCGACGGCATTGGGTGAAATCTTGCCGGAGCGGTGAAAGTGATAAAAAGAGGCTTGTAGTCAAGTTTCTTGGCGTAGGTGTCCAATGATGAAACTTGAATATATATCTCGGCAAATCTTTGTTTTTCAGTGCTTACTACTTTTGATAGTGGAATTTTTCTATGGTCTGCATAAACAACGTATTTGCTCAATATGTATTCATATTGTTTTTGCTCGGCAGCTTCTCTATCTTGAACAACTTCATCGCTACAAATCTCAAACGTTCGACCTAAACCAATTAATCCAGAGTGGAGCTTTAAAAGTTCGCTTCTTTGTTTTTGTATTCTTTTTATTTGTGACTTAAGTCTTTTCTCATCAGCAATGTTGATGAGTTTGTCTTTCATAGCTGACCCTTTGATATCCTTGATTTTGATACCATAACCAATATCCCAGTCATTCTTTATATGCGAAAAAATACTCTCGCCGGATTCATCGTTTTTAAGATTTCTTTGCTTTATTATTAGTTGTTCTTGAATTCTCCCGAAAACAAACGCGATATTTTTGACAATATCGTTCAAGTCGCCAGCAAGAGCATATTTATGCTGTATCTTCCAGCATCTATATTCACTGCAAGTGGTAACCCAATTGAACTTATCCTTAATATTCTTTATTTCTTTGGCTAAGCTTGCACGCTTTCTTTTTGATGAGTTATTTAACTTATCTTCAAGATATTCCTTTGTAGTCATCTTTTTTTCGATAGCTTGCTCAAAAACATACTGTCTTTCACATTCTGCAAAGAAAAATTCGGGAGTAAGATTTTTAAGGATTATGCGTTGTGGAATAAATATCATGCAAATTATTATTGTTTGTTACTAATACAAATATCATGCCGTGCGTGATTGTCAAATAAATAAATATTTTTACTTTCTACCCTGAAAAAAACTGAATTTTTTAAAAATCAAAATCGTCCAAAAAAACCTATAAAATCAACTTGCGACACTTATTTAAGAGTTATCCAAGAAGAGCGTAAAAAGCATAAAGCCGCCCTAGCAGGCGAAAAGCTTCTGGGTATTGCGAACAAAGTTCGCATATGAAAATCAAAAGCGTAAAGCTCAAAATTTAATTCCAAATACATTTGGAGCAGCAAAACTTTTAAATATCAAAACTTATGAAACGGCTGTTTTTAGACGATTTACCATCTTATTCGTATGGTAATACCTAGAATTAAAACACGCCGTTTTTAACGTGTTTTTGTTAGTGCCCTAAAAAAGAGCGTTGATTTTTTTGCACGTTTTCATGTCAGTTTTTTGAGTTTTCATTTTCTTGGGTAGCCGTTTTTTGGCTTAAAAACAATGAAATTCGTTGTCAATAGAAAATTGAAAATATATTTATGGTGCAACCTTAATCATCAAATAGAGTTCAACCTTATTCTTTAAATTTCTCAAAATTGAAAATGACCCTCTGAAAATCTGTATGAAGAAACGTCGCTTTCATCTGGTCATTTATCACGCTTGAACAAGTTCAGCCGCTAAAAACGACCTTGACGGGTGTGTGAACCATTCACAGAGCATAGCCATATCTGATACTATTTAACAAAATTATGACGCGATGACCTTAACTCTGGATGATTAATCAATGGCTTTATTTGATTTTTTCAAAAAAAAGAAAACCCAAGAAAAAGAACCCAAAAGATACCCCATAACACCTGAAATGACTGATGGAGTTTCTTTTGTATACTCTTTAATTAAGGACCAATTTTTTTTAATTGAGAAGTCTGGTGTGAAAACGCCGCCGCTTCTTTACAAAGGAGATAATGGGGATTACGAAATTAACCAATGGCTTGCTGGATATATTTCTGGATTTTATGACGCTTTTCTTCAGTCTAAAAATCAGAAATATGACCCCAACGCTCTTGAATTGATTTTCAGCGTATTATACGGCGAGGAAGTCGCGGAAGAAGGTATAAAACAATGCATCGTAGCCATGATGACACTAGGGGACAAAAGCGATAATCTTTTCAAAGTCGCGTTTGAAGAGTTTGACGATGGTCTATATGCAGGAGGGAATAACTTTTTTGATTGGAAAGATAAAAAGATATTTGCTCCATTAGGTATCTATAACAAATATGCTATGTGATTTTCCCTGACGAGTCTATGAAGGATTTTTCACCTGTTATATAGCATGGCCATATGTGTTAGCGGCCCTAGTCCTGCTTACAAAAAAAGGTGTTCAGTCCTTCACCGATAGTATCGGGTATGGTCCTTGTCCACTCTGCACGTTTGTTGGACGTGTGATTTAACGTTTTTCCTGAAAAATCATAATCAATGCTTTCAGTAACCCTAGATGTTCCATTATTACAATTGATCTCGTAAAGGTTCATCGAAATTTCAATTTCACCATCTTTTTCGTTGTCGCAGATGACCCTGTCCATAGGGCTTTTCATAAATAGGTTTCCGCCACAGCTTTTGGGTTGTGGGTATTCGACTTTAAACCAAAGCTCATAGCGACCTTTATCGTGTCTTAGAACACCTTTCGTGAATACCTTCTGGCCGTTAACGCCATCACTAAATTGGTGCCAAGGGTCGTTTGCTACGAACTCTTGGACGTTAGAAGGAGCAGCAGCCGCTACCCCTAGTGGGAGAACGGCAGCCAAGACGAGTGCTAACCTCATTTGGCTAACAGCCCTCCGACTTCTTTCCGCAATTGTTCAACGACCACGTCAAGCATTTGAGGGAAAGTCTCTCCGAAAAATTTCGCCTCAGTCTTAAAGGGGTGGCCCATTGACGCCTTGTTGACGCCGAAGGCTTCACCTTGATCGGTCAATTTCCTGAATGACTTCATCACACCGTTGCCGGTGGTGCTCGCATACTCAAAGCTTTCCGCGTAACCAGCTTTCAGCAGAGCATTCATGATGGTGCTCGCGTCGAATGAGACGCCGTGGTCAGCAATCAAGGCTTTGAGGGATTTTGCTTGCATGTGGCTTTCCTTGCGTGGTGGCGTTTTGCCTAGGCTAATCCTCGCCTGAGCCACACATCTATGCAACCCATGGTTGACCCTTTTACGCACTGCTGCAGAGCCGCAGCACTTCAAGCGGTCTGGATCAGAAAGGATGGCTTAAACGCACAGTCTCTCGCGTGAATGCAAAGCAAGAAGACTACTGCCGGGAGGCAGTTTTTCCCAAGAAAAGGGTATGAGAAGGGTAGATTTTTTGGATAGAAAAAGGGGTAGAAATTTCTTTCTACCCCTTCTCTAAGTCCTTGATTTACAAGGAGAATGTTGGTGCCCCGAGGGAGACTCGAACTCCCACTCCTTTCGAAAACGGATTTTGAATCCGCCGCGTCTACCAATTCCGCCATCAGGGCTCAATGGCGGCGAAGTATAGAGATGAGATTACCGTCGGTCAATCAGGTACATAGAGAATTTTCACTATTTCGGCTAGACTTCCGGCCCCTGCTAGACGAACCCCATCATGCGCGTTGCTGACTTTACTTTCGAACTCCCTGATTCGCTGATTGCTCGCCACCCTTTGGCCGAGCGTCGCAACAGTCGCCTGTTGACCCTGGATGGGGTCAGCGGCGCCCTGGCGCACCGTCAATTCACTGATTTGCTTGAGCATTTGCGCCCGGGCGATTTGATGGTGTTCAACAATACCCGGGTGATTCCGGCTCGGCTGTTTGGCCAGAAGGCTTCCGGCGGCAAGCTGGAAATCCTGGTAGAGCGGGTGCTCGACACTCATCGCGTGCTGGCCCATGTGAGGTCCAGCAAGTCGCCGAAGCCGGGTTCGAAGATCCTGATCGATGGCGGTGGCGAGGCCGAGATGCTGGCGCGTCACGATGCGTTATTCGAGCTGGGGTTTAGCGAGGAGGTGTTGCCGCTGCTCGACCGCGTCGGGCACATGCCGTTGCCTCCTTATATAGACCGCCCGGATGAAGGCTCGGACCGCGAGCGTTATCAGACGGTGTACGCCCAGCGCCTGGGCGCGGTGGCGGCGCCGACGGCGGGGCTGCATTTCGATCAGCCGCTGATGGAGGCGATTGCCGCCAAGGGCGTCGAGACCGCTTTCGTGACCTTGCACGTGGGTGCGGGTACGTTCCAGCCGGTGCGGGTCGAGAAGATCGAAGACCATCACATGCACAGCGAATGGCTGGAAGTCGGCCAGGACGTGGTTGATGCCGTCGCCGCTTGCCGCGCTCGCGGTGGTCGTGTGGTGGCGGTGGGGACCACCAGCGTGCGTTCCCTGGAAAGCGCCGCGCGCGATGGCGTGCTCAAGCCGTTCAGTGGCGACACTGACATCTTTATCTACCCGGGCCGGCCGTTTCATGTGGTCGATGCCCTGGTCACCAACTTTCATTTGCCCGAATCCACGCTGTTGATGCTGGTTTCGGCGTTCGCCGGTTATCCCGAAGCCATGGCCGCCTATAAAGCCGCCGTGGAGCATGAATACCGCTTTTTCAGCTACGGTGATGCGATGTTTATCACCCGTAATCCCGCACCACGTGGCCCTGAGGACAAAGAATGAGTCGCCAAAGTCGTATGTCGTTTGAGTTGCTTGCTACTGACGGCAAGGCTCGTCGCGGTCGTTTGACCTTCCCGCGCGGTACCGTCGAGACCCCGGCGTTCATGCCGGTCGGTACTTACGGCACCGTGAAGGGCATGCTGCCGCGGGATATCGTCGCCACCGGCGCGGAAATCATTCTGGGCAACACCTTCCACTTGTGGCTGCGTCCTGGCACCGAGGTGATCAAGAAGCACGGCGACCTGCACGATTTCATGCAGTGGAAAGGCCCGATTCTTACAGACTCCGGCGGTTTCCAGGTGTTCAGCCTGGGCGCGATGCGCAAGATCAAGGAGGAGGGCGTGACCTTCGCTTCTCCTGTGGACGGCGCCAAAGTGTTCATGGGTCCGGAAGAGTCGATGCAGGTCCAGCGTGACCTGGGCTCGGACATTGTGATGATTTTCGACGAATGCACGCCGTACCCGGCTGACGAAGACGTCGCGCGCATTTCCATGGAGCTGTCGTTGCGTTGGGCCAAGCGTTCGAAAGAAGCCCATGGCGACAACACGGCGGCGCTGTTCGGTATCGTGCAGGGCGGCATGCACCAGGACCTGCGCATGCGTTCGCTGGAAGGCCTCGACCAGATCGGCTTTGATGGTCTGGCCATCGGCGGTCTGTCGGTGGGCGAGCCCAAGCACGAGATGATCAAGGTGCTGGATTACCTGCCGGGCCAGATGCCGGCTGACAAACCTCGTTACCTTATGGGCGTTGGCAAACCGGAAGATCTGGTTGAGGGTGTGCGCCGCGGTGTGGACATGTTCGATTGCGTGATGCCAACCCGTAATGCCCGCAATGGGCATCTGTTCATTGATACCGGCGTGCTGAAGATCCGTAACGCGTTCCATCGCCATGATGATTCGCCGCTCGATCCGACCTGCGATTGCTATACCTGCCAGAACTTCTCCCGCGCTTATCTGCATCATCTGGACAAGTGCGGCGAAATGCTGGGAAGCATGCTCAATACCATCCATAACTTGCGTCATTATCAAGTGCTTATGGCTGGTTTGCGCGAGGCTATTCAACAGGGTACATTGGCCGCCTTTGTCGATGCCTTCTACGCCAAACGCGGGTTACCTGTTCCGCCTTTGGACTGAGTTTTCTGACCCCAAGATTCAACATTTGCAACTGGAGTGCTAAATGAGCTTTTTTATCTCGAATGCCATGGCTGACGCTGCTGCACCGGCCGCTGCCGGCCCAATGGGTGGCGGTTTTGAGTGGATTTTCCTGGTCGGTTTCCTGGTCATCTTCTACCTGATGATCTGGCGTCCACAGGCCAAGCGCGCCAAAGAGCAGAAGAACCTGCTGAGCAGCCTGCAGAAAGGCGACGAAGTTGTGACCACCGGCGGCATCGCCGGCAAGATCACTAAAGTGGCTGATGATTTCGTGGTTCTGGAAGTTTCCGACACCGTCGAAATGAAGTTCCAGAAAGGCGCCATTGCCGCCACGCTGCCAAAAGGCACGCTGAAAGCGATCTAAGTTTCAACTTCTACTCAATCGACGGGGCGCGCAAGGCGCCCCGCGTCATAAGCGGGCGGCGTGATGCTGAACAAATACCCTCTGTGGAAATACATTCTGATCCTGGCGGTGCTGGCGGTCGGTCTGATTTATTCCGCTCCCAATCTATATCCTGATGACCCGGCCATTCAGGTCAGCGGTGCAAGCACTGCGCTGCAAGTCAATCAGGCTGATCTGGATCGTGTGAGCGCTGCGCTCAAGGAATCCGGGATCAACGTCAAGGCAGCCACGCTGGCGGCCAACGGCAAGGGCGGTCTGATTCGTCTGACCAAGGCTGAAGACCAGCTGCCGGCCAAAGACGTCGTGCGCAAGGCATTGGGTGATGACTACGTCGTTGCACTGAACCTGGCACAAACCACCCCGCAATGGTTGCGCAGCCTGGGCGCGCACCCGATGAAGCTGGGTCTGGACTTGTCCGGTGGTGTGCACTTCCTGCTGGAAGTGGACATGGACAAAGCCCTCGACGCACGTTTGAAAGTGTACGAAGGCGATGTAAAGAGCCTGTTGCGTAAAGAGAAACTGCGCTATCGCAGCCTGCCGCAACTCAACGGTGCCATCCAGCTGGGCTTCGCTGATGAAGCTTCCCGCGAACAGGCCCGCGCACTGATCCGCAAGAACTTCAACGATTTCGACATTGTTCCGGCCGACCTCAATGGTCAGGCGGTGCTGCGTCTGGCGATGACCCCGGCCAAGCTGGCGGAAATCCGCGAATACTCCATCAAGCAGAACTTGACCACGGTACGTAACCGCGTCAACGAACTGGGTGTTGCCGAACCGATCGTTCAGCGTCAGGGCGCCAACCGCATCGTGGTTGAGCTGCCGGGCGTGCAGGACACCGCAGAAGCCAAGCGTATCCTCGGCAAGACGGCCAACCTTGAGTTCCGTCTGGCGGCTGAGCCTGGCGCTTCGAAAGCCACTTCCGAGACTTTCGAGTTCCGTGAAGGCAATCGTCCGCCGGCACAGATCGAGCGTGGCCTGATCATCACCGGTGACCAGGTGACTGATGCCAAGGCTGGCTTCGGTGAGCAAGGCACGCCAGAAGTGAACATCCGTCTGGATGGCCACGGTGGCGAACTGATGAGCCGCGCGACGCGCAGCAACGTCGGTCGCAGCATGGCGGTGATCTTCATCGAGCAACGTCCGGTTACCACTTACGTCAAGCAAGTGGTTAACGGCGTCGAGAAAGACGTACCGGTTCAAACCTTCAAGGAAGAGAAGAAGATCATCAGCCTGGCGACCATTCAGTCGCCGCTGGGTGCTCAATTCCGCATCACTGGCCTGAATGGTCAGGGCGAGTCGTCCGAACTGGCGCTGTTGCTGCGTGCCGGTGGTCTGGCTGCACCGATGTACTTCGCTGAAGAGCGCACAATTGGCCCGAGCCTGGGTGCCGACAACATCACCAAAGGTATCGATGCATCGCTGTGGGGCATGCTGTTTGTCTCGCTGTTCATCATCGCCATCTACCGCTTCTTCGGCATCATCGCCACCGTTGCTCTGACGGTGAACATGGTGTTGCTGCTGGCCCTGATGTCGCTGCTGGGTGCAACGCTGACCCTGCCGGGTATCGCCGGTATCGTATTGACCATGGGTATGGCGGTCGACGCCAACGTGCTGATCTTCTCGCGGATTCGTGAAGAGATCGCGGCGGGCATGACCGTACAGCGGGCAATCAACGAAGGCTTCGGCCGGGCATTTACTGCGATTCTCGACGCCAACCTGACAACACTGTTGGTCGGCGGGATTCTCTTTGCGATGGGCACCGGCCCGGTCAAAGGCTTCGCAGTGACCATGTCCCTCGGGATCTTTACCTCGATGTTCACGGCCATCATGGTGACCCGCGCGATGGTCAACCTGATCTTCGGCGGTCGTGACTTCAAGAAGTTGTGGATTTAAGGGGCTGCCATGTTACGTACAATCAACTTCATGGGCGTTCGCAACGTTGCGTTCGGCGTCACATTGTTCCTTACCGTGCTGGCCCTGTTCAGCGTCGCCACCAAGGGCATGAACTGGGGCCTGGACTTCACCGGCGGTACGCTCATCGAGCTGACCTACGAGCGTCCGGCCGATGTCACCAAGGTGCGTGAGCAACTGGCGACTTCGGGTTATCACGAGGCAATCGTGCAGAGCTTCGGTGCGACTACCGATTTGCTGGTGCGCATGCCGGGTGAAGACCCGCAGCTGGGTCATCAAGTGGCGGAAGCGCTGCTGAAAGTCGGCGGCGACAACCCGGCGACGGTCAAGCGTGTCGAGTTCGTCGGCCCGCAGGTCGGTGAAGAGCTGCGCGACCAGGGCGGCCTCGGCATGCTGATGGCGCTGGGCGGCATTCTGATCTACCTGGCGTTCCGCTTTCAGTGGAAGTTTGCGGTCGGTGCGATCGTATCCTTGATCCACGACGTGATCGTGACCATCGGTATCCTGTCGTTCTTCCAGATCACCTTCGACCTGACGGTATTGGCGGCGGTGCTGGCGATCATTGGTTACTCGCTCAACGACACCATCGTGGTATTCGACCGGGTTCGTGAGAACTTCCGGGTGCTGCGCAAGGCTTCGCTGATCGACAACATCAACATCTCGACCACGCAAACCCTGTTGCGGACCATGGCGACGTCGATCTCCACCTTGCTGGCGATCGCGGCACTGCTGTTCTTCGGTGGCGACAACCTGTTCGGCTTCTCCATCGCCCTGTTTATCGGTGTTCTGGCGGGTACTTACTCGTCGATCTACATCGCTAACGTGGTGCTGATCTGGCTGAACCTGAGCAGCGAGGATTTGATTGCTCCTGTAGCCACTGACAAGGAAGTCGACGACCGTCCATAACGGCCATCGCTTTTCCAGCTGTCAGCCGAAAAAGGCGCGAGTTGAACTCGCGCCTTTTTTTGTGCTCCAAGGCTGGGAGAAGCGCGGACATGTTCCGCATGTGATGGTCAGGAGGTTCATGTGAACAAGTCGTTGCTGGTTGGTGCGGTATTGGGTGCTGTCGGTGTGACTGCCGGGGGTGCTGTTGCCACCTACAGCCTGGTTAAAAGCGGCCCTGAGTATGCGCAAGTTCTAGCCGTTGAACCGGTCAAGACACAAATCAAAACGCCACGTGAAGTGTGCAAGGACGTCGCAGTGACCCGGCAGGCGCCGGTGAAAGATCAACACCAGATTGCCGGTACAGTGGTGGGTGCGCTGGCAGGTGGTCTGCTGGGTAACCAGATCGGCGGCGGCACCGGCAAGAAAATTGCCACGGTTGCGGGCGCGGTCGGTGGTGGTTATGCCGGCAACAAGGTCCAGGAAGGCATGCAGGAGCGTGACACCTACACCACGACTCAAACTCGCTGTAACACCGTGAATGACATCAGCGACAAGGTTGTTGGGTACGACGTCCGTTACTCGCTGGACGGCAAGGAGGGCAAGGTGCGGATGGATCGCGATCCGGGCAACCAGATTCCGGTGGATAAAGAAGGTAAGTTGATCCTGTCGCAGAATCAGCAGGGTCAGTAAATCGCTCAGATTTAAAAAGAAGCACCCTTTGGGGTGCTTTTTTTGTGCCCGGAATTCATGCGTCACCA
>NZ_JAVLRV010000001.1:1119099-1142187 GCF_055803035.1 Pseudomonas sp. 300
ACACTCCGCTATCGCGGGCAAGCCCGCTCCCACAGGGATCTACAGTGTTCTTGAGGGTGGATTTGCAGGCATAAAAAAAGCACCCCGAAGGGTGCTTTTTCTGTCGCGGGAAGCTTAGCGCTTCAGCGAGGCCGGCAGGTGCGGCTGGATCGCCGTCAGCACTGCCTTGAAGCACTTGGTGTTGCCGGCAACGATGTGGCCTTTCTCAAGGAAATCGTGACCGCCGGTGAAGTCGCTCACCAAGCCGCCGGCTTCCTGGATCAGCAGGGCGCCTGCAGCCATGTCCCACTCAGACAGGCCCGACTCCCAGAATGCGTCGAAACGGCCAGCAGCCACATAGGCCAGGTCCAGGCTCGCCGAGCCAGCGCGGCGGATGCCGGCAGTCTGGCCAACCAGGGCGCGGAACATGCCCAGGTAGTTGTCGAGGTTGTCCATCTGGTCGTCGCGGAACGGGAAACCGGTACCCAGCAGGGCGCCGTCCAGGCTGGTGCGACCGCTGACGCGCAGGCGACGACCGTTCAGTTGAGCGCCGCGACCACGGCTGGCGGTGAATTCTTCCTGGCGAACCGGGTCCAGAACAACAGCGTGTTCCAGGCGACCGCGGTATTTGCAGGCGATGCTGACAGCGAAATGAGGAATGCCGCGCAGGAAGTTGGTGGTGCCATCCAGTGGATCGATGATCCACAGGTATTCTTCGCCTTCGATCCCGGTGCCGGCGTGCATGCCGGTTTCTTCACCCATGATCGAGTGATTCGGGTAAGCCTTGCGCAGCGCGTCGATGATTTTCTGTTCAGCGGCGCGGTCCACCTCGGATACGTAATCCTTGGCGTCTTTTTCGTCGACCTTGATGGTATCCAGGCGCTCGATGGAGCGGAAGATCAATTCACTGGCGCTGCGGGCGGCGCGCAGCGCGATATTCAGCATGGGCTGCATGGATGTGTCACCTAAGGTTGTTAAAGAAAGCCGGGCATTCTATCAGAACTTTTCTACAGGAGAAGGTCGGCGTTCGCTTTCATAGCTTAACGGTAGTAGGCGCTGTAAGATTCGGCTCCCCTTTATTGTGTTCGAGAACGCCTCCCGTGCTGCATAACATTCGTGTCGTCCTGGTCAATACCAGCCACCCCGGCAATATCGGCGGGGCTGCGCGTGCCATGAAGAACATGGGCCTGTCGCGGCTGGTGCTGGTCGAACCGAGGTTGTTCCCGCATCACGAGGCCGATGCCCGCGCCTCCGGTGCTGGCGACATCCTTGAAAACGCGCAAGTCGTCGCCACCTTGGAAGATGCCTTGGTCGGCTGCAATCTGGTGCTCGGCACCAGCGCTCGTGACCGGCGTATTCCCTGGCCGCTCCTCGATCCTCGCGAATGCGGGACGAAAGTGGTCGAGGAAGCAGGGCAGGGCGCCGAGATTGCCTTGGTGTTTGGTCGTGAAGATTCAGGCCTGACCAATGAAGAGCTGCAGCGATGTCATTATCACGTGCACATCCCATCAGACCCTGAGTTCAGCTCGCTGAACCTTGGGGCAGCGGTGCAGGTGTTGAGCTATGAAGTGCGTATGTCCTGGCTCGCGGCCCAAGGCCAGCCGAGCAAGGTCGAGAAGGAAGAAGTGGCATCGGTCAAAAGCGCTGAGCTGGCGACCATGGATGAGCTGGAACGGTTCTATGAGCACCTGGAACAAACCCTGGTCGCCATCGAATTCCTCGATCCCGAGAAACCACGGCACTTGATGGCGCGCCTGCGTCGGTTGTACGGACGAAGCTCGGTCAGCCGGGCGGAAATGAATATATTGCGTGGCATCCTCACGGAAACCCAGAAAGCGGCCCGTGGTGAGCTTCTAAAGCGGAAGGATTAAAAATGTTCGAGCGTTTGCGTGAAGATATCCAGAGTGTTTTCCATCGTGACCCGGCGGCGCGTAACGCTTTTGAAGTCCTGACTTGCTACCCGGGCATGCACGCCATCTGGATTCATCGTTTGTCTTCGATGTTGTGGCGAGCGGACCTGAAATGGCTGGCGCGGCTGGTGTCGAACTTCGGCCGCTGGTTGACCGGGATCGAGATCCATCCGGGCGCCAAGGTCGGTCGTCGGTTCTTTATTGACCATGGCATGGGCATTGTCATCGGTGAAACCGCTGAAATCGGCAACGACGTCACGCTTTATCAAGGTGTGACGCTCGGTGGCACCAGTTGGAATAAAGGCAAGCGTCATCCGACTCTGGAAGATGGCGTTGTGGTGGGTGCTGGTGCCAAGGTGCTCGGCCCGTTCACCGTGGGTGCGGGGGCCAAGGTGGGTTCCAATGCCGTGGTAACCAAGGCTGTGCCGGCCGGGGCGACGGTGGTTGGCATTCCGGGGCGGATCATCGTCAAATCCGATGAAGAGCAGGACGCCAAGCGCAAGGCCATGGCCGAGAAGATCGGTTTCGATGCCTACGGTGTCGGCGAAGACATGCCCGATCCGGTGGCGCGGGCGATCAATCAGTTGCTCGATCATTTGCAGGCGGTTGATGGGCGTCTGGAGGGGATGTGCGGGGCGCTGAAGGATCTGGGCAGCAATTACTGTGCGAAAGATCTGCCTGAGCTGCGCGAAGAAGACTTCGCGTGTGTGAAGGACAAGGATCAGAGCCAGGCCGGCTAGGCCGAGTCGACTTTAGTCGCGGGCAAGCCCGCCCCGCAAGGTCTCGGGTGAAACACAGATTGTGTGAACAACGAGATCCCTGTGGGGGCGGGCTCGCCCGCGATGAACGATAACGCGGTACTACTGGCTGTCAGAGGCCAGCCTTTGTTATGATGCGGCCGCTCTTTTGCGGGTAAACCTGACTAAAGTACTAGGTCTTATAGTTGACTTAAATACTCGGGAATTGCATACTCGCCCCATTCCGAACTCCGTGGTAATTGTCCATGCGACTGACTACAAAAGGCCGATACGCCGTGACCGCCATGCTCGATCTGGCGTTGCACGCGCAGCACGGGCCGGTGTCCCTGGCCGATATCTCCGAGCGCCAAGGCATCTCCCTGTCCTACCTCGAACAGCTTTTCGCCAAATTGCGCCGCAGCAATCTGGTGTCCAGCGTCCGTGGTCCGGGCGGCGGCTACCAGCTGTCCCGCGACATGCAGGGCATCCAGGTCGCCCAGGTGATCGATGCGGTAAACGAATCGGTCGACGCCACCAAGTGCCAGGGCCAAGGGGATTGCCATCAAGGCGACACCTGCCTGACCCACCACCTGTGGTGCGACCTGAGCTTGCAGATCCACGAATTTCTGAGCGGTATCAGCTTGGCTGATCTTGTCACTCGCCGTGAGGTACAAGAAGTAGCCCAGCGTCAGGACCAGCGCCGTTGCAACAGCAAGGCGCCGCGCCTGGACAAGATTGAAGCGTCCGCCGTCGAATGACAGCCAAAGAGCTAACGGCACGCCAGCCAGCCTGATTTAGGAGATAGTCCATGAAATTGCCGATTTACCTTGATTACTCTGCGACCACCCCGGTTGATCCGCGTGTTGCGCAAAAAATGAGTGAATGCCTGCTGGTCGACGGAAACTTCGGTAACCCGGCGTCCCGTTCCCACGTGTTCGGCTGGAAAGCTGAAGAGTCGGTCGAAAACGCTCGTCGTCAGGTCGCAGACCTGGTCAACGCCGACCCGCGTGAAATCGTCTGGACCTCCGGTGCTACCGAATCCGACAACCTGGCAATCAAGGGTGCGGCGCATTTCTATGCGACCAAAGGCAAGCACCTGATCACCACCAAGATTGAGCATAAGGCTGTCCTCGACACCATGCGCCAACTGGAGCGTGAAGGCTTCGAAGTAACCTACCTCGAGCCTCAGACCGATGGCCTGATCACGCCGGCGATGATCGAAGCAGCGTTGCGTGACGACACCATCCTGGTCTCGGTCATGCACGTGAACAACGAAATCGGCACCATCAACGACATCGCCGCCATCGGCGAACTGACCCGTTCCAAGGGCATCCTGTTCCACGTCGACGCTGCTCAGTCCACCGGCAAGGTCGACATCGATCTGCAGAAGCTGAAAGTCGACATGATGTCGTTCTCCGCCCACAAAACCTACGGCCCTAAAGGCATCGGCGCGCTGTACGTCAGCCGCAAGCCGCGTGTGCGCATCGAAGCGACCATGCACGGCGGCGGTCACGAGCGTGGCATGCGTTCCGGCACCCTGGCGACCCACCAGATCGTCGGCATGGGCGAAGCCTTCCGCGTAGCCAAGGAAGACATGGCGGCCGAAAACGTACGTATCAAAGCCCTGAGCGACCGTTTCTTCAAGCAGGTCGAAGACCTGGAAGAGCTGTACGTCAACGGCAGCATGACCGCCCGCGTTCCGCACAACCTGAACCTGAGCTTCAACTATGTTGAAGGCGAGTCGCTGATCATGGCGCTCAAGGATCTGGCAGTTTCGTCCGGCTCGGCCTGCACCTCGGCTTCGCTGGAGCCTTCGTACGTACTGCGCGCCCTGGGCCGCAACGACGAACTGGCACACAGCTCGATCCGCTTCACCTTCGGCCGTTTCACCACCGAAGAAGAAATCGACTACGCCGCGCAGAAAGTCTGCGAGGCCGTTACCAAGCTGCGCACCCTGTCGCCGCTGTGGGACATGTACAAAGACGGTGTCGACATTTCGAAAATCGAGTGGGCGGCACACTGATTTCAAGTCGCCGCAAACCAGCCCTGTCGAACCCAGGTTCCCAGGGCTTCAAGAGCGACTCTCTGATGAGTGAGGATTAAGAATCATGGCTTACAGCGAAAAGGTCATCGACCACTACGAAAACCCGCGTAACGTCGGCAAGATGGACGCGGAAGACCCGGATGTCGGCACTGGCATGGTCGGCGCTCCGGCGTGCGGCGACGTGATGCGCCTGCAAATCAAGGTCAACGAGCAAGGCATCATCGAAGATGCCAAGTTCAAGACCTACGGTTGCGGTTCGGCTATCGCCTCCAGCTCCCTGGCGACCGAGTGGATGAAAGGCAAGACTCTGGATGAAGCAGAGACCATCAAAAACACTCAGCTGGCCGAAGAACTGGCCCTGCCGCCGGTGAAAATTCACTGCTCCGTACTTGCTGAAGACGCTATCAAAGCGGCCGTTCGCGACTACAAGCAGAAGAAAGGCTTGATCTGAATTTTTGGCGACGAGTAAGGAGTCACCGATGGCTATCAGCATGACAGAAGCGGCTGCTCAACACGTGCGACGCTCCCTCAACGGGCGCGGCAAAGGTGAAGGGATTCGTCTGGGTGTTCGCACCACAGGCTGTTCCGGCCTTGCCTACGTGCTGGAGTTTGTCGACGAGGTGGTTGCAGAGGATCAGGTGTTCGAAAGTCACGGCGAGAAAGTGATCATCGACCCTAAAAGCCTGGCCTACCTGGACGGCACCGAGCTCGATTTCGTCAAGGAAGGGTTGAACGAAGGTTTCAAGTTCAACAACCCCAACGTACGCGGTGAATGTGGCTGCGGCGAAAGCTTCAACATCTGAGGCTTCTTGTGGGTACTCCTTGTCATTTCGCTTTATTTGAGCTGCAACCGAGTTTCAATCTGGACCTCGACCAGCTGGCTACGCGCTACCGTGAGTTGGCGCGCAGTGTTCATCCGGACCGTTTTGCGGACGCTTCCGAGCGCGAGCAGCGGTTGGCGCTAGAGCAATCCGCGAGCCTCAACGAGGCCTATCAGACGCTCAAAAGTCCCCCGAAGCGCGCGCGATACCTGCTCGCTCTGAATGGTGGCGAGCTGCCGCTGGAGGTCACGGTGCATGATCCGGAGTTTCTTCTGCAGCAGATGGCGCTGCGTGAAGAGCTCGAAGACCTGCAGGACAGCGCTGATCTGGCCGGTGTTGCGGTGTTCAAGCGTCGCCTGAAAACCGCGCAGGATGAACTGAACCAAAGCTTCGCAGCCTGTTGGAACGATGCAGCGCAACGCGAGCAGGCCGAACGCCTGATGCGGCGCATGCAGTTCCTCGACAAGCTCACCTACGAAGTGCGCCAGTTAGAAGAGCGCCTCGACGATTAACCCAGTGCCGCTCCGGTCGCACGCCTGATATACAGATAAGTCCTGATCACGATGGCCCTACTGCAGATCGCCGAACCCGGCCAAAGTCCTCAACCGCACCAGCGTCGTCTGGCTGTGGGGATCGACTTGGGCACTACCAATTCGCTGGTCGCTGCATTGCGCAGTGGTCTTTCCGAGCCTCTGGCCGACGCTGACGGGCAGGTCATTCTGCCGTCTGCCGTGCGCTACCACGCCGATCGCGTCGAAGTGGGCGAGTCGGCCAAACTGGCTGCCGCTGCCGATCCGTTGAACACCGTGCTGTCGGTCAAGCGCTTGATGGGTCGTGGTCTGTCCGACGTCAAGCAATTGGGCGATCAACTGCCGTACCGCTTTGTCGGCGGCGAGTCGCACATGCCGTTCATCGACACCATTCAGGGGCCGAAAAGCCCGGTCGAAGTCTCCGCCGATATCCTCAAGGTGCTGCGTCAGCGCGCCGAGGCTACTCTGGGTGGCGAACTGGTTGGCGCGGTGATCACCGTTCCGGCCTATTTCGACGATGCTCAGCGTCAAGCCACCAAGGACGCGGCCAAGCTGGCCGGCCTGAACGTGCTGCGTTTGCTCAATGAGCCGACCGCTGCTGCCGTGGCCTACGGTCTGGATCAGCACGCTGAAGGTCTGGTCGCGATTTATGACCTGGGCGGCGGCACCTTCGATATTTCTATTCTGCGCCTGACCGGCGGTGTGTTCGAAGTGCTGGCCACTGGTGGCGACAGCGCCCTGGGCGGCGATGACTTCGACCATGCGATTGCCGGCTGGATCATAGAGAGCGCCGGTTTGTCCGCCGACCTCGATCCGGGTGCGCAGCGCAATCTGCTGCAAACCGCTTGCGCAGCCAAAGAAGCCCTGACCAATGCTGGCGCCGTAGAAGTCGCTTACGGCGACTGGAACGCCGAGCTGACCCGCGAAGCGTTCAATGCGCTGATCGAGCCAATGGTTGCTCGCAGCCTGAAAGCCTGTCGCCGCGCCGTGCGTGATTCCGGTATCGAGCTGGAAGAAGTGCACGCCGTGGTCATGGTCGGCGGTTCGACCCGCGTCCCTCGTGTTCGCGAAGCAGTCGCCGAGGCCTTTGGTCGCCAGCCGCTGACCGAAATCGATCCGGATCAAGTGGTGGCCATCGGTGCCGCGATCCAGGCCGATACCTTGGCTGGCAACAAGCGCGATGGCGGCGAACTGTTGTTGCTTGACGTGATTCCGTTGTCCCTGGGGCTGGAAACCATGGGCGGCCTGATGGAGAAGGTGATTCCGCGCAACACCACCATCCCTGTCGCTCGCGCCCAGGATTTCACCACCTACAAAGATGGCCAGTCGGCCATGGCGATTCACGTATTGCAGGGCGAGCGTGAGCTGATCAGCGACTGCCGCTCCCTGGCGCGCTTCGAATTGCGCGGCATTCCGGCGATGGTGGCCGGTGCGGCAAAGATTCGCGTGACCTTCCAGGTTGACGCCGACGGCCTGCTCAGCGTCTCGGCCCGTGAATTGGGTTCGGGCGTTGAAGCCAGCATCCAGGTCAAGCCGTCCTACGGCCTGACCGACGGCGAAATCGCCAAAATGCTCAAGGATTCGTTCCAGCACGCCAACGACGACAAGGTCGCTCGTGTATTGCGTGAACAGCAAGTCGATGCCCAGCGCCTGATCGAAGCGGTGCAAGCCGCCCTCGAGGCTGACGGCGAGCGTTTGCTCGACGCCGAAGAGCGCATGGTCATCGAATTGCAGATGCAGGAACTGACCGAACTGATGAAAGGTACCGATGGCTACGCCATCGAGCAGCAGACCAAGCGTCTGTCGCAAGTGACCGACGCCTTTGCTGCCCGCCGCCTGGACTCGACGGTGAAAGCCGCACTGGCGGGGCGCAACCTGAATGAAATCGAGGATAACTGATGCCGCAGGTCATTTTTCTGCCCCACGAGAAGTTCTGCCCGGAAGGCATGGTTGTCGAGGCTGAGCCTGGCATCTCCATTCTCGAGCTGGCCCATGAACACCACATCGAGATGGAAAGTGCCTGCGGTGGCGTCTGCGCCTGCACCACTTGTCACTGCATCATCCGCGAAGGTTTTGACTCGCTGGAAGAAGCGGATGAACTGGAAGAAGACTTTCTTGATCGGGCCTGGGGTCTGGAAGCGCAATCGCGTCTAGGCTGTCAGGCGATCGTCGGGACCGAAGACCTGACCGTCGAAATTCCGAAATACTCGCTCAACCACGCCGCCGAAGCGCCGCACTGATTCAAGGAACTGTCATGAGTCTCAAGTGGACTGATGTACTGGAAATCGCAATCCAGCTGGCCGAAAGCAAGCCTGATGTTGACCCAATGTCGGTCAACTTCGTCGATCTGCGCAAATGGGTGATGGAATTGCCCGAGTTCGACGACAAGCCTGAACATTGTGGCGAAAAGATCCTGGAGGCCATTCAGGCCCACTGGATCGAAGAACGCGACTGAGCCACGCTGCAGGTTAGGCAATACCCAAGAACCCGCGTATAATTCGCGGGTTTAATTTTTCACAAATTACCGTTTCTGGAGTTACACCATGGCTGTTCAACGTACTTTCTCCATCATCAAGCCTGACGCTGTTGCAAAAAACGTCATCGGCGAGATCACCACTCGTTTCGAAAAAGCAGGCCTGCGCGTTGTAGCTTCGAAACTGAAGCAACTGTCCAAAGCCGAAGCTGAAGGCTTCTACGCTGAGCACAGCGCTCGTGGTTTCTTCGGCGACCTGGTTGCTTTCATGATCTCCGGTCCGGTTGTCGTTCAGGTTCTGGAAGGCGAAAACGCTATCGCTCTGAACCGTGAGCTGATGGGCGCTACCAACCCTAAAGAAGCTGCTGCCGGCACCATCCGTGCTGACTTCGCTGATTCCATCGATGCCAACGCTGTACACGGTTCGGACTCCGAAGCCGCTGCTGCTCGCGAAATCTCGTACTTCTTCGCAGCTACTGAAGTAACCACTCGCTAAGCATTGGCTTAAGAGTGAAGGTGAATCCATGACTACATCGACTGTAAAAACCAACCTGCTGGGTCTGACTCAACAGGAAATGGAAAAATTCTTCGACTCGATCGGGGAGAAGCGTTTCCGTGCCGGTCAGGTAATGAAATGGATTCACCACCTTGGCGTCGATGATTTCGACGCCATGACGAACGTCAGCAAGGCCTTGCGCGACAAGCTCAAGGTTATTGCCGAAGTTCGCGGTCCTGAAGTCGTCAGCGAGGACATTTCCACCGACGGCACCCGTAAGTGGGTGGTGCGCGTGGCATCCGGCAGCTGCGTCGAGACCGTTTACATTCCCCAGGGCAAACGCGGCACTCTGTGCGTTTCGTCCCAGGCAGGCTGTGCCCTGGATTGCAGTTTCTGCTCCACCGGCAAGCAAGGTTTCAACAGCAACCTCACCGCCGCCGAAGTCATCGGTCAGGTGTGGATTGCCAATAAATCGTTCGGCAGCATCCCGGCAACTGCCGACCGTGCCATCACCAACGTGGTGATGATGGGCATGGGCGAGCCGCTGCTGAACTTCGACAACGTCGTTGCGGCCATGCATCTGATGATGGACGACCTGGGTTACGGCATTTCCAAGCGCCGTGTGACCCTGTCGACCTCCGGCGTGGTGCCGATGATCGATGAGCTGTCCAAGCACATCGACGTCTCCCTGGCGTTGTCCCTGCACGCACCGAACGACGCATTGCGTAACCAATTGGTGCCGATCAACAAGAAGTATCCGCTTAAGATGTTGCTCGAGTCGTGCCAGCGCTACATGTCGTCGCTGGGCGAAAAGCGCGTGCTGACCATCGAGTACACCTTGCTCAAAGACATCAACGACAAGGTTGAACATGCCGTTGAGATGATCGAGCTGCTCAAGAACATCCCGTGCAAGATCAACCTGATTCCGTTCAACCCGTTCCCGCATTCCGGTTACGAGCGTCCGAGCAACAACGCGATTCGCCGTTTTCAGGATCAGCTTCACCATGCCGGCTTCAATGTCACCGTACGCACCACCCGCGGTGAAGACATCGATGCCGCGTGTGGCCAATTGGTAGGGCAGGTGCTGGATCGCACCCGTCGCAGTGAACGTTATATCGCCGTGCGCGAGTTGAGCGCCGACAGCGATATGGCGCAGAACGCTGCGAAATAATTCAAGAGAGGATCTCTATGTCCCTGCGCTTCGCGCTGCTTGTGCTGTTGGCCAGTCTCTGTACTGGTTGCGTCCTGTCGGGCGATTTCAATCCGATGAAGACCAGCAAGGGCCGCGATGAAGCGCGTGTTGCCTACGTGCAACTGGGTTTGGGCTACTTGCAGCAGGGTATGACCGAGCGCGCCAAGGTGCCGCTGAAAAAGGCCTTGGAGCTCGACAGCTCGGACCCTGACGCCAACGCCGCTTTGGGTCTGGTGTTTCAGGCGGAGATGGAGCCGGAGCTGGCGGACGAGCATTTTCGCAAGGCGCTGTCGTCCCGGTCCAACGATGCACGCATCCTGAATAATTACGGCAGTTTTCTTTTCGAACAGAAACGTTACAAAGAGGCTTACGAGCGCTTCGAACAAGCCGCCGCCGATACCCTGTATCCTGAGCGTTCACGGGTGTTCGAGAACCTGGGCATGACCGCTTCCAAGCTTGGCCAGCGTGATCTGGCCCGGCAGCAACTGGAAAAAGCCCTGCGTTTGAACCGTCAGCAACCCCGCGCATTGCTGGAAATGGCTGAGTTGTCTTACGAAGACAGGCATTATGTGCCCTCGCGTGACTATTACGACCGTTTTAGCCTGCTCGCCGAGCAAAATGCACGTAGTCTATTGCTCGGCGTTCGGCTGGCAAAAGTGTTTGAAGATCGCGATAAGGCCGCCAGTTTTGGCCTGCAATTAAAACGACTCTATCCCGGTTCGCCGGAATATCAGCAATACCTGTCGGAGCAATGATGAAAGCGGCGCATCCCGAAGTTGTAGCAGCGAATCGCGTTAACCCCGGTGAGACTTTGCGCCAGGCCCGCGAAAGCAATGGCTGGTCGCTGGCCGAAGTGGCCCTCAAGCTCAACCTCACCGTTAATTCCCTGAGCAATCTGGAAGCCGGCGCATTCGATAAGCTGCCGGGGCATACCTTCGCTCGCGGTTATATTCGCGCGTACGCCAAATTGCTGGGCATGGACCAGACCGTTCTGGTTCAACAGTTCGACCAATCCACCGGCACTGACTCCCAGGGCGCCAACGTCCACAGCCTGGGTCGCATTGAAGAGCCTGTGCGGGTTTCTCACACTATTCTGCGAATCGTCAGCCTGCTGTTGCTGATCGCGGTGATCGGCGGTGGTTTTGTCTGGTGGCAGGATCAAACCTCATTGCGCACCAAAGACCTGATCAGTCTGAGTCCGGAGCACGTTGAAGTCGAAGGCGCCGACGGCACCACCCAGATCCATCCGCTGGACGAGCCGGAAGACCAGGCTGTCGCGGAAGGCCAGGCGGAAGGCTCGACGTCGCTGGCATTGCCGCAAGCCGAAAATTCCACTGACGCACCGGCCGACGCTGAAGCCACTGCGCCTGCAGTTGCTCCAACCGCACCGGTTTCCCCAGCACCTGCTGCACCGACGCACAGCACCGCGCCGGTTGTCGCGACGCCGGTAGCGCCATCCCCGACCGCACCTGTGGTATCGACCCCGCCTGCGAGCGCTTCGGTCACGCCAACAATTCCTGCTCCGGCAGCGGCTGCCCCGGTTGCCGGCCAAGGCCAGGTTCAACTGCAATTCACCGCCGATTGCTGGACACAAGTCACCGACGGCAGCGGCAAAGTGCTGGTGAGTGGCCTCAAGCGTAAAGGCGAAAACGTTACTGTCAGCGGCAAGCCACCGTTTGCCGTGCGCCTGGGCTTCGCCCGTGGTGCGCAGGTCAGCTACAACGGACAGGTGGTTGATGTCGCTCCGTTCACCAGTGGCGAGACTGCTCGCCTGAAGTTGGGTCAATAAGTCATGCACGGCGAATCTCCAATCAAGCGTCGCGAATCCCGGAAAATCTGGGTCGGTAACGTACCTGTTGGCGGCGATGCGCCCATCGCTGTGCAGAGCATGACCAACAGCGACACCAATGATGTCGCCGCCACCGTCGCCCAGATCAATCGTCTGGAAGCCGCTGGCGTCGATATCGTGCGCATTTCCGTGCCGGACATGGACGCCGCCGAAGCTTTCGGCAAGATCAAGCAACTGGTCAAAGTGCCGTTGGTGGCCGACATTCACTTCGACTACAAGATCGCTCTGCGCGTAGCCGAATTGGGTGTTGATTGCCTGCGCATCAACCCGGGCAACATTGGTCGCGAAGACCGCGTGCGTGCGGTAGTCGATGCCGCCCGCGATCGCGGGATTCCGATCCGCATCGGCGTCAACGCCGGTTCCCTGGAAAAAGACCTGCAAAAGAAATACGGCGAGCCGACACCGGCCGCGCTGGTCGAGTCTGCCCTGCGTCACGTCGAGCACCTTGAGCGCCTGAACTTTCAGGACTTCAAGGTCAGCGTGAAAGCCTCCGACGTGTTCATGGCCGTCGCTGCTTACCGCCTGCTGGCCAAGGAAATCGTTCAGCCGCTGCACTTGGGCATCACCGAAGCCGGTGGTTTGCGTTCAGGCACAGTGAAATCCGCCGTGGGCCTCGGTATGCTGCTCGCCGAAGGGATTGGCGATACTATCCGCATCTCGTTGGCGGCTGACCCGGTCGAGGAAGTGAAAGTCGGCTACGACATTCTCAAATCCCTGCACCTGCGTTCCCGTGGCATCAACTTCATCGCCTGCCCGAGCTGCTCGCGGCAGAACTTCGATGTGGTCAAAACCATGAACGAGCTGGAAGGGCGCCTCGAAGATCTGCTGGTGCCGCTGGATGTCGCGGTTATCGGGTGCGTGGTCAACGGGCCGGGCGAAGCCAAGGAAGCCCATATCGGCTTGACCGGCGGCACGCCAAACCTGATTTACATCGACGGCAAGCCGTCGCAGAAACTGACTAATGACAATCTGGTGGATGAGCTTGAACGCTTGATCCGCCAGAAAGCGGCCGAAAAGGTCGAGGCTGACGCAGCTGTAATCGCTCGCGGCTGATCGAACGAATTTAAGGATTTAAAGTGAGCAAGTCTCTGCAAGCCATACGTGGCATGAACGACATCCTGCCCGAACAGACTCCCCTGTGGCGTCATTTCGAGGGCACCGTTTCGCGTCTGCTGGATAACTACGGTTACAAGCAGATCCGCATGCCGATCGTCGAGTTCACCGAGCTGTTCAAGCGCTCCATCGGTGAAGTGACCGACATCGTCGAAAAAGAGATGTACACCTTCGAAGACCGTAACGGTGATTCGCTGACCCTGCGCCCTGAAGGCACGGCGGCCTGCGTGCGTGCGGTGCTCGAACACGGCATCACTGGCGGTGGCCAGGTGCAGAAGCTTTGGTACATCGGCCCGATGTTCCGCCACGAACGTCCGCAGAAAGGCCGTTATCGCCAGTTTCACCAGATCGGTGTCGAGGTGTTCAACCTCGATGGTCCGGATATCGACGCCGAGCTGATCGTGCTGACCTGGCGCCTGTGGGGCGAGCTGGGTATCCGTGATGCGGTCAAGCTTGAGCTCAATAGCCTGGGCACCAGCGAATCCCGTGGTCGTTATCGCGAAGCACTGGTCGAATTCCTGTCCGCGCACCTGGACAAGCTCGACGAAGACAGCCAGCGCCGTCTGAAGACCAATCCGTTGCGCGTTCTGGACACCAAGAACGCCGACACTCAAGCGATCCTGGTCGACGCGCCGAAAATGGCCGACTACCTCGACGACGAATCCCGCGCGCACTTCGAGGGCCTCAAGGCTCGCCTGGACGCCGCCGGTATTCCTTACGTGATCAACCCGAAGCTGGTACGCGGGCTCGATTACTACAGCAAGACCGTTTTCGAATGGGTCACCGACAAGTTGGGCGCTCAGGGCACCGTGTGTGCCGGCGGTCGTTACGACGGTCTGGTGGAACAGATGGGCGGCAAGCCGACCCCGGGCGTTGGTTTCGCCATGGGCATCGAGCGTCTGGTGCTGCTGCTTGAGACCCTGGAGCAGATCCCGCAAGAGATCTCCCGTCAGGTAGACGTCTATCTCTGCGCATTCGGCGAGGCTGCCGAGTTGGCGGCCCTGACGTTGAGCGAAAAGGTTCGCGATCAATTGCCCAACCTGCGCCTGCAGATCCATGCCGGCGCCGGCAGCTTCAAAAGCCAGTTCAAGAAAGCCGACAAGAGCGGTGCGCTGTACGCATTGATCCTCGGTGACGACGAAATGGCCCAGCAAGTGGTAGGTTTCAAACCCCTGCGTGGCCAGGGCGAACAACAAAGCATTGCCTGGGATGCGCTTGCTGCACACCTGGCCACCTGCGTCGTGCAGGGTTGAAGCTGTCATAAACAGCCGATTTAGCGATTAAGGAGTATTGGGGTGTCGAGTACCGAAGACGAAAACCTGGCGGATTTGAAGGACTGGTGGACACGCAACGGCAAGCCCCTGGTCACTGGCGGCCTGTTGGCGCTGGTCATCGTGTTCGGCTGGCAGGCCTTTCACAAGTATCAGAGCAATCAGTCGCAAGGCGCCTCGATTCTCTATCAGCAATTGCTCGAAACCACGCTGACGCCTGACGGCAAGCCTGATGCCGCCCGTGTTTCGGACCTGGCCGGCAAGCTCAACAGCGAATTTGGCGGTAGCGCCTACGCACAATATGGCAGCCTGTTCGTGGCGAAAGTCGCGGTCGACAGCGGCAAGCTGGACGACGCTGCCACCGAGCTGAAAGCCATCGTTGCCAAACCGGCCAACCCGGCACTGGGCGAAATCGCCCGTCAGCGTCTGGCGCAGGTACTGGCCGCGCAGAGCAAGGTCGATGAAGCCCTGAAGCTGCTCGAAGGCGATGCCGATAAAGCATTCCTGGCCACTCGCGAAGAACTCAAGGGCGACCTGCTGGTGCAGTTGGGTCGTACCGACGAAGCAAACGCTGCGTATCAAAAAGCCAAGGCGGCATTGTCGGATGAAGCGGCAGTCGGTGGCCTACAAATCAAGCTGGACGATCTGGCCAAAGGGGATGCGTGACGTGATCCGTTGGAAACATGCAGCATTGCTGGCTCTGGCCGTTTTGGCCGCGGGTTGCAGCAGCAACAGCAAAAAAGAATTGCCACCTGCCGAGCTGGTCGACTTCAAAGAAGAAGTGGTCCTGCAAAAACAGTGGAGTCGTTCGATCGGTGACGGTCAGGGCGAAACCTACAACATGCTGGTTCCGGCGATCGATGGCGATACCATTTATGCCGCCGACGTCACTGGCGTGGTGATGGCGATGGATCGCAGCAATGGCGACGTCAAATGGAAGAAAGATCTTGAGCTGCCCGTTTCCGGCGCCGTTGGCGTGGGTTATGGCCTGCTCGTGATCGGAACGACCAAGGGCGAAATCGTTGCGATGGACGCCACCAACGGTGAAGAGAAATGGCGCGCTCGCGTGTCCAGCGAAGTGCTCGCACCGCCGGCCAACAACGGTGACGTGGTTGTCGTTCAGACTCAGGATGACCGTCTGATCGGTCTGGATGCCGCTACCGGCAACCAGCGCTGGTTGTATGACAGCACGCCTGCCGTCCTGACCCTGCGTGGCACCAGTGCGCCGATCGTGACCAACCGCCTCGCAGTGGCTGGCTTGTCGACCGGTAAAGTGGTTGCGCTCGATATCTCCAACGGCGTGCCGGTGTGGGAACAGCGGGTTGCGATCCCACAAGGTCGTTCGGAACTGGAGCGCGTTGTCGATATCGACGGTGGCTTGCTGCTGTCCGGCGGTACGTTGTACGTCGCCAGCTACCAGGGGCGCGTTGCGGCACTGGACCTGGAAAGCGGTCGTCAGCTCTGGCAGCGTGATGCGTCCAGCTATGCCGGCGTTGCCCAGGGTTTCGGCACTGTATACGTGAGCCTGTCTTCGGGCACCGTTGAAGGCGTCGACGAGCGTTCCACCACGGCTTTGTGGAGCAACGACTCGCTGGCTCGACGTCAACTGTCGGCTCCGGAAGTGTTCTCCAGCTATGTTGCAGTCGGTGACATGGAAGGCTACGTCCACCTGCTGAGCCAGGTAGACGGTCGCTTCGTCGGCCGCGAACGCATCGACAGCGATGGCCTGCGTGCCCGTCCGCTGGTGGTGGGTGACACGATTTATCTGTATGGCAACAGCGGCAAACTGGAAGCCCTGACCATCAAGTAACGACTATGCTTGGGGTTTAACCCCCAAGCGGCCCCGTCCTGCGGGGCTCGCAGCGTTTCCAAGCGCTGCCCCGAGCACCAGCCGCTGCCTCGCAGCGGCTTTTGTATTTTCTGAAATAACGAAGTGGAGAGCCGCATGGTTCCCGTAATCGCCCTGGTGGGCCGACCGAACGTCGGCAAATCCACCTTGTTCAACCGCCTGACCAGGACTCGCGACGCCATCGTCGGCGACTTGTCCGGTCTGACCCGTGATCGCCAATACGGTGAGGCCAAGTGGCAAGGGCGTTCCTACATTCTGGTCGACACCGGCGGTATCTCCGGTGACGAGCACGGTATGGACGAAAAAATGGCCGAGCAGTCGCTGCTGGCCATTGAAGAAGCCGATGTCGTTCTGTTCCTGGTAGATGCCAAGGCCGGTTTCACCGCCGCCGACCAGATGATCGCCGAGCATTTGCGCAAACGTAACAAGCGTTCCTACGTGGTTGCCAACAAGGTCGACAACATCGACCCTGAAATGGCCCGCGCCGAATTCGCCCCGTTGGGCATGGGCCACGCGATCCCGATCGCCGGCGCTCATGGTCGTGGCATCACCCAGATGCTGGAAATCGCCCTGAGCGACTTCCCGAAAGACGAAGAAGAACCGGAAGACGGCGAAGAAGAGCTCGTTGCCGAAGGCGAGGACGCCAAGCGCATTCCTGGCCCAAGCGAAAAAGACGGGATCAAGATCGCTATCATCGGCCGCCCGAACGTCGGCAAGTCGACCCTGGTCAACCGCATGCTCGGTGAAGACCGGGTAATCGTGTATGACCAACCCGGCACTACCCGCGACAGTATCTACATCCCGTTCGAACGTAACGACGAGAAGTACACGCTGATCGACACCGCCGGTGTGCGCAAGCGCGGCAAGATCCACGAAGAAGTCGAAAAATTCTCCGTGGTCAAAACCCTGCAAGCGATCAAAGACGCCAACGTGGTGATCTTCGTGATGGACGCCCGCGAAGGCGTGGTGGACCACGACCTCAACCTGCTGGGCTTTGCCATTGAATCGGGTCGCGCGCTGGTCATCGCGATCAACAAGTGGGACGGCATGACGCCGAGCGAGCGCGACTTCGTGAAGGTCGAGCTGCAACGTCGACTGTTCTTCGTTGACTACGCCGACATCCACTTCATCTCGGCGCTGCACGGCACGGGCGTGGGCAACCTCTACGCCTCCGTACAGAACTCGTTCAAGTCCGCGGTCACCCGCTGGCCGACCAACCGCCTGACCCAGATTCTGGAAGATGCGGTCGGTGAGCACGCGCCGCCGATGGTCAACAACCGCCGGATCAAGCTGCGGTACGCCCACTTGGGTGGTGCGAACCCGCCGATCATCGTGATTCACGGTAACCAGATCGAGAAGGTGCCGAAGTCTTACGTCCGTTACCTGGAAAACACTTACCGTCGTGTTCTGAAGCTGGTCGGTACGCCGATCCGCATCGAGTTCAAAGGTGGCGAGAACCCGTACGAAGGCAACAAAAATTCGCTGACTGACCGTCAGGTCAACAAGAAGCGTCGCATGATGTCGCACCACAAGAAAGCCGATAAAAAGCGCCGCGACAAGCGCTGATCAGAGGCTTGCCGAGACCCTTGTGGGAGCGGGCTTGCCCGCGATGGTTGCACCGCATCAGGTACACCGCGTTATCGTTCATCGCGGACAAGCCACCACAGGGATCGGGGTGAAAGGGAGGGCGCTTTATGCGCCCTTTTTTTATGGGCGTCGGATGGGCTATCCTCGGGCTCTCCCGCGCCGCCGTTAGAGCCGGGTGTAGAGCAGGGAATGACCGATGATCACCAGTAAGCTGCCGAATGTCGGCATCACTATCTTCACGCAGATGTCTCAGCTCGCGGCGCAAACCGGGGCGATCAACCTGTCCCAGGGTTTTCCCGATTTCGATGCCCCGCAAGCCCTGTGCGATGCGGTCGGTCGGCACATCGCCAATGGCCATAACCAGTATTCGCCGATGACCGGCCTGCCGGTCCTGCGTCAGCAAGTGGCGGCGAAGATCGCTCGCAGCTACGGCGTCAATGTCGATGCCGACCACGAAGTCACCATTACGCCCGGGGCCACCCAGGCGATCTTCTGCGCCATTCAAGCGGTTATCCACAGCGGCGACGAAGTGATCGTATTCGATCCGTGCTACGACAGTTACGAGCCGTCGGTGGAGTTGGCTGGTGGCCGTTGCGTGCATGTGCAGCTGGGGCTGAATGATTTCTCCATCGACTTCCAGAAACTGGCTGAGGCCATTACCCCGCGCACGCGGATGATTGTGCTGAACACACCGCACAACCCAAGCGGCGCGTTGATCAGCCGTGCCGAGCTCGATCAGTTGGCGGATTTGATCCGTGATCGCGATATCTACCTCGTCAGCGACGAAGTCTACGAACACCTGGTATTTGACGGTGTGCCTCATGTCAGTGTGCTTAATCACGAAGAGCTGTATCAGCGCGCCTTCGTAGTCAGTTCGTTCGGCAAGACCTATCACGTCACTGGCTGGAAAACCGGTTATGTGGTCGCGCCACCGGCCCTCACGGCGGAGCTGCGCAAGGTGCACCAGTACGTCAGTTTTTGCGGGGTTACGCCATTGCAATACGCTTTGGCCGACTTCATGGCCGAACACCCGGAACACATAGAAGAACTGCCGGGTTTCTACCAGGCCAAGCGCGACCTGTTCTGCGACCTTCTGACGCCGTCGCGCTTCAGTTTCACCCGCGTGACCGGCACCTATTTCCAGTTGGTCGATTACTCGCAGATCCGCCCGGACCTCAACGACGTCGAGATGGCGCTGTGGATGACCCGCGAACACGGCGTGGCGAGCATCCCGATCTCAGTGTTCTACCAGACGCCACCCGAAGGCCAGCGCCTGGTGCGCTTGTGCTTCGCCAAACGCGAGGAGACCCTGCGTGAAGCAGCGGCAAAACTATGCGTGATCTGAGTGCATTGCCAAATCTGACCATCGCGCTGATCCAGACAAGCCTGGCCTGGCATGACCGCCAGGCCAATCTGGAGCATTTCGAACAACTGCTGGAACAGGCTCGCGGCGCCGACCTGATTATTCTGCCGGAGATGTTCACCACCGGTTTTTCCATGGAGTCCGAGACGCTCGCGGAGCCGGAAAACGGTCCCACCAGCAAATGGCTGCGCGCCCAGGCTGCGCAACTCGATGCTGTGATCACCGGCAGCGTCATCGTTCAGGCCGCTGATGGCAGTCATCGCAATCGCCTGTTGTGGGCGCGACCGGATGGCGAGGTCTGGCATTACGACAAGCGCCACTTGTTCCGCATGGCCGGCGAGCACAATCACTACACACCGGGCGAGCGTCAGGTGCAGTTCGAGCTCAAAGGCTGGCGCGTGCGGCCGCTGATTTGCTACGACTTGCGTTTCCCGGTGTGGAGCCGGGACGCTCAGGACACCGACCTGTTGCTGTACACCGCCAACTGGCCGGGGGCACGGCGTCAGCACTGGAACCGTTTGTTGCCGGCACGGGCGATCGAAAATCTTTGCTATGTAGTGGCAGTGAATCGCATTGGGACTGACGGCAAAGGCTTTGCGTATACCGGCGACAGTCAGGTGCTGGATTTCCAGGGCGAGACCTTGCTCAGTGCCGGCGAAGCCGATGGCGTGTTTCAGGTGGTATTGAATGCCGCCGACCTTCAGGCTTATCGCACGCGTTTTCCGGCGAATCTGGATGCTGATACGTTTGAGTTCACCTGATCGGTGAGGGTTTAACGATTCATGGTTTCAGATTTCTCTGGAGGGGCCGATAGCAAGGTCAGCCAAGGAGGAATGCCCCATGATCAACGTGAGCACCATAACTATTAACTCGTACGCCGTGTCCTCGCCGAATGTCGCGACCGGAGAGCCTGACGAACGCAAGCTGGTCCCGGTTGATGACGCGACTGACGAGGATGGCAAGCTGCGCGTCAACAGCGCCGGTGCCAACATCGACTCTGTCGGCGGCGCCAGTGACCCGATTAGCATGTTGAAGAAACAGATCGAAGCAGCCCAGAAATTGCTGGCCGAACAGCAGGCTCAACTGGCGAATGCGCAGAAGATCCAGGACGACGAGCAGAGGGCGGCGCAGGTGATGGAAATCCAGAACCAGATCGCCGTGACCAGCAGCAACTTGCAAGTGCTGCAAGCCGCGTTGTTGCAGGCGATGTTTAGCGTTGATACTCACGCCTGACATGGTTGTTGCCTGAGCGGGCCCCATCGCGGGCAAGCCCGCTTTCACAGTGAAGGGGGCGAACACAATTTGTGTGTACATCCGGTCCCTGTGGGAGCGGGCTTGCCCGCGATGGGGCCATAACAGGCAACACAAAAACAGCAGGCAAACAAAAAGGCCCCAAGGTTCGCACCTTGGGGCCTTTTGCATTGCTGCAAACGCTTACGCCGCTTTCGCTTCCGGCTGGCTCAACGAGCGGTTCAGCGCGCTGAACAGGGCCTTGAAGCTGGCGGTGGTGATGTTTTCATCGATACCCACGCCGTGCACCGCACGTTGTCCTTCCACGCGCAGTTCAATATAGGCCGCTGCCTTGGCGTTGGTACCCGCGCCGATGGCGTGTTCGTTGTAATCCATGATTTCCACCGGAATCGGCAGACCGGCTACCAGCGCTTCCAGCGCGCCGTTGCCTTTGCCACGCCAGTGCAGGTTGGTTTCGCCCTGGCCTTTGCCGGAGACTTCCACTTCCACGGCGCTGTGACCGTTTTCTTCCTGCAGGCGATGGCTGACCAGCGCGTACGGGGTGTTGGCCTGCAGGTATTCGCTGTGCAGCAATGCGTGGATCTGCTGAGCAGTCATTTCGAGGCCCAGACGATCGGTTTCACGCTGCACGACCTGGCTGAACTCGATCTGCATGCGACGCGGCAAGCTGATGCCGTACTCCTGTTCCAGCAGGTAAGCTATACCGCCCTTGCCCGACTGGCTGTTGACGCGGATCACCGCCTCGTAGCTGCGACCGATGTCGGCCGGGTCGATCGGCAAGTACGGCACTTCCCACAGGGCATCCGGTTTCTGCTGGGCGAAGCCCTTGCGGATGGCATCCTGGTGCGAGCCGGAGAACGCGGTATGAACCAGGTCACCGACGTACGGGTGACGCGGGTGCACCTGGATCTGGTTGCACTCTTCGACGACTTTGCGCACGCCGTCGATGTCGGAAAAGTCCAGCTCAGGGTGAATGCCCTGGGTGTAGAGGTTCAGTGCCACAGTCACCAGATCGACGTTGCCGGTACGCTCGCCGTTGCCGAACAGGCAGCCTTCGACACGATCCGCGCCAGCCATCAGGCCCAACTCGGTGGCGGCCACGCCGGTGCCACGGTCGTTGTGGGTGTGCAGGCTGATGATCACGCTGTCGCGACGGTTGATGTGACGGCCGAACCATTCGATCTGGTCGGCATAGATGTTCGGGGTCGCGCATTCAACGGTGGCTGGCAGGTTGAGGATCACCTTGTGCTCAGGCGTCGGGTTCCAGACTTCGATGACCGCGTCGCAGACTTCCTTGGCGAATTCCAGCTCGGTCGCGCTGAAGGTTTCCGGCGAGTATTCGAACGTCCACTGGGTGTCCGGCTGAAGGGCGGCGTATTTGACGAACAGCTTGGCAGCGTTGACCGCGATAGCCTTGATCCCGTCCTTGTCCTGATTGAAGACAATGCGGCGGAAGGAAGGGGAGGTCGCGTTGTACAGGTGAACGATGGCTTTCTTCGCCCCGCGGAGGGATTCGAAGGTGCGCTCGATCAGGTCTTCACGGCCCTGGGTCAGCACCTGAATGGTGGTGTCGTCCGGGATGTGGCCGTCTTCGATCAGGGTGCGCACGAAGTCGAAGTCGGTTTGCGAAGCGGCCGGGAACGAGGCTTCGATTTCTTTCACGCCGACCTGCACCAGGGTTTTCCAGAAACGCAGCTTCTTGACCGCGTCCATCGGCTCGATCAGCGACTGGTTGCCGTCGCGCAGGTCGGAGCTGCACCAGATCGGCGCGGCGGTGATGGTCTTCGACGGCCAGGTACGGTCCGGAATGTCGATGGTCGGGAACGCGCGGTATTTCGAAGACGGGTCTTTGAGCATGCTCATCGGGAAATCCTTATTGTGTGGGCCGAAAAAAGGCGGCCTGCCGGTGGATCAAAAGTTCTTGGGAAAAGCGTAAGACGAGGCGTCGCAATTCAGCCCGGCAGTCGTGCGCTGACGAGGCACAGACTGCGGTGCTGGCGAAGCTGAATGAGGGTGTGAGAGGTTTTCATGCCTTCAACCCTAACCGCGAGGGTGAAGGATGGCAAGCAGTCGAAAAAAATTGAGAGGAATATCCGAAAAGCCTCTTTAATCGAGATTTTATTGCTCTAATTATCGGTGATCGTTTTGTTGTTTGCGCAAGGTTTGCGCCATGCGCAATTGAATACTTTGAATTGTTGGTTTCGTCAGCACAGCTATTCTTAAAGTCTCGGCAAGACGACTGGCAGGCAGGAGTCGAGAATGAACGAATCGGATTGGAAGCGTTACAGCGCGTTGCGTCCCTTGGCCCATGAGCGGATGTGTGTCCGGATCATGGAAGAGGTTGAGCGCACGGTGCTGGATAAAAGCCTGGCGACTTATGAGCGGATAGAAGCCAGTGAAGAGTTGCTCAAGGCTGGACAAAAGGAACTGTATTGGGCGTTCGGTGTGTTCAGGTGTTCACGGCATGAGGCCCGCTCGCATTTGCTTGGGCTGTGTGCTCGGGAGTTGATCCGACCTGAGGAATTGACTGGTTTCTCGGAGGAGACCCAGGCGTGGATCAAACACTGCCTGGCGGATCGGGAAGTCCACGGGATTGAGGATCTTGAGGCGGAATAAGCAGCGG
>NZ_JAVLRV010000001.1:1142197-1166790 GCF_055803035.1 Pseudomonas sp. 300
TTTGATCTTTGTCGCACCGAAGATCCATTGTGGGAGCGAGCCTGCTCGCGATAGGGCCGCTAGCCTCAACGGCTATTTATGGCTGGAACGCACCGATAAAGATGGCCGGATCCACCCGCGCATCATTCAGGCTGATATTCCAGTGCATATGCGGCCCGGTCGCCCGCCCGGTGGCGCCAACCTTGCCGACCACACCGCCACGCGCCATCTGTTGCCCGACCTTCACATCAATCTTCGACATGTGGCAGAACATGCTGATAAAGCCCTGCCCATGGTCGACAAACACCGTGTTGCCATTAAAGAAGTAGTTACCGATCAGAATCACCTTGCCCGCCGCCGGGGTCTTGATCGGTGTGCCGGCGCCCACGGCGAAATCCAGGCCCGAGTGGGGATTGCGCTCCTCTCCATTGAAAAAACGGCGTACACCGAACTTGCTCGACAGCGGCCCGTTGACCGGTTTGTCCAACAGCAGGTTGCTCGGGGTATTCGGACTGAACGTGCGGTAGGCGGCGATCTGCTCGGCCAGTTCGCGCTCGATGCGTTTGAGATTGTCCGGGTCCGGATTGACCTGTTGGGTGTTTTTCAAGGTGATGCGCTGTTCCGGGTATTTCTTGTTGCCGACGGTGAAGCTCAGATTACGACCGCCGCTGCTGATGGACTGCGCCCCCGGCTTGACGGTCAACGGCACACCCACAATCGCCAGCCAATTGTTCTGTTCCTTGACCACCAGCACCGGTTTTCCTTGATAACTGGCTTTCGGTGCCTGGGCCGCGGCGCCCAGATCCACCACCGCCACGCCGCCCGGCACCGGTTTGTTCAGCAGACGGGTGATGTAGCTGTCGGCGTGGGCGTTGAAGGTCAGGCACAGCAACAGCAGTGGAGCTAGAAAACGCGGCATGGATCAATCCAGTAAAGAAAGGGTGACAGGCGTCAGGTGATTGTCTTCGACCCGCACGTGCAGTTCGCCTTCACCCAGTTTGGCTTTGAGGCGCTGGCCGTTGTGGGTTTGCGCGGCGTTGCGGATCGCGTTGCCGCGCTCGTCGAGCAAAATGCTGTAGCCACGGCCGAGGGTCGCCAGCGGGCTGACCACGTGCAGCGTCTGTACCTGACTTTGCAGTTGCAGGCGACGGGATTTGAGGCCTTCGCGGATGGCCCGGGGCAGGCGTTCGGCGAGGCTGTCGAGGCGCTGGCGCAGCATCGCCAGTTGCCGCCCCGGATGCTGCCCGGCGAGACGGGTTTCGAGGCGGATCAAGCGTTCGCGACGGGTATTGAGGCTGCGTTCGAAGGCACGGCGCAGGCGCATGTCCAGATCATCCAGGCGTTGTGCTTGCTGGCGCAGACGTTCGCCGGGATGGCGCAAGCGCCGAGAGATGCCTTCGAGGCGCAGTCGATCACGCATCAGGCGATCGCGCATGCGCATCACCAGCCGACGGTGCAGGCTCTCGACCCGACGCACCAAATCACTTGAGTCCGGTGCCAGCAGTTCGGCGGCAGCGGATGGCGTCGGGGCGCGAACGTCGGCCACGAAGTCGCTGATCGAGACGTCGGTTTCATGGCCGACGGCGCTGACAATCGGTGTCACGCAAGCGTCTACGGCGCGAGCCACGGCTTCTTCGTTGAAACACCAGAGGTCTTCCAGCGAGCCGCCGCCACGGGCCAGGATCAATGCATCAAAACCACGGGCGTCCGCCAGTTTCAGCGCGCGGACAATCTGCGCCGTCGCTTCGCGGCCCTGCACGGCGGTGGGGATCAGCGTCAACTGTACCTGCGGCGCACGACGACGAAACACGCTGATGATGTCGCGGATCACCGCGCCGGTCGGCGAACTGATGATGCCAATGCGCTGCGGATGCGCCGGCAGCGGCACTTTGCGCTCGGCACTGAACAGGCCTTCGGCGCTGAGCTTTTCCTTCAGCGCATCGAAGGCCAGACGCAGCGCACCGTCACCGGCCGGCTCGACGGTGTCGAGGATCAACTGATAGTCGCCACGTCCCTCGAACAGCGAAACCTTGCCGCGCACCTTGACCGCCAGACCATCCTTCAGCGCCTGACGAACCCGCGCCGCGTTCTGCCGAAACAATGCGCAACGCACCTGGGCGCCGCTGTCCTTGAGGGTGAAATACACGTGGCCGGACGCCGGGCGGGCGAGGTTGGAGATTTCGCCTTCGACCCAGATATTGCTGAACACATCTTCAAGCAACACCCGCGCGCGGCCGTTGAGCTGGCTGACAGTCAGGACTTCACGGTCCAGGCCGAGTCTTGCAAAGGGATCTTTAATCATGGGGCGCAGTTTAAAGGCATTCGGCGCTGAATCTCCATGCGTCAGCGTAAATCCCTGTGGGAGCGAGCTTGATCGCGATGACGGTTTAACATTCACCATTGATGTCGACTAACACATCGCTATCGCGAGCAAGCTCGCTCCCACAATGATTTGTGCAGGTGTTGATGAAGTGTTGGGCCAGTGCCGTCGGATTCTGCCGGCAGGCGAGGGCGACGGTGCTGTGGCAATCCGGGTCGGCCAGGGGCAGGAAATGAATGTCGGGCGGCGCAATGTCCTGCATCGATTCCGGCAGCAGGGCGATGCCGAACCCGGCCTGAATCAATTGCAGTTGCGTGGTTTTGCGCGACACCACTCGGGCCGCTTTTGGAAAGAACCCCTGACGCATGCACAGCTCGGCGGACAGATAACTCAACCCGCCACGCTGGGGATGAGGAATGGAGATAAACGCCTCATCCTTCAGTTGCGCCAGGTCGATGCCCCGAGCGGACTTATCCACAGCCAGCCGGTGATTGGGCGGGACGGCCAGGAGCAATCGTTCGTTGTACAAAGGAACAATCTGCACGCCTTCGCGTTGGCGCAACACCGGCAGGCGTAGCAGTCCGACATCCAGCCGGTTGTCCGCCAACGCTTCAAGCTGCGCTTCGGAAGACAGCTTGGCGATGTCCATGGACACGCCGACATGCTGGCTCAGGTAATCGCTGATGCCTCGCAGCAGGCGGCCACTCATGGGCACGGTGCTGGAATGGCTGAGGCGCAAGGTGCCGAGTTCTCCATTGCCGACCTGGGTGGCCATCTCACTGGCTTTGGCCAATTCGTTCAGCAGGTTTCTGGCCCGGGGCAGGAAGGCTTCACCGGCGGCCGTCAGTCGAGGCAAGCGTGCAGTGCGCTCGAACAACGGCGTTTGCAGGCGGGTTTCCATGTCCTTTATTTGCCGGCTCAAGGCCGACTGAGCAATGAACAGTCGTTCGGCTGCAGCGCTGAAACTCCCGCACTCGGCGATTTCCACGAAGTAACGCAATTGACGGGTTGAAAGCACGAGGTATGCCTTTTTGAGATGAGAGGGCGGCTTTGAAGATATTAGTCGCAAGACTCAGCGCTGGCTAAAGTCATCACAGGTATTTAATGAAGGCGTGCAGATGAACGTGCTTGAGTTGTTGCACCAATGGCCATTTGGCGCGACGGATTGGCTGGTGATCGGGTTGGGCATCGCCCTGGCCTATATCGTGTTTGGCATCGCCGGGTTTGGCACCGCGCTGGTGGCCGGGCCGATTCTGATTCTGTTCATGCCGCTGTCGAAGATCGTGCCGTTGCTGGTGCTGCTGGATTTTGTCGCGGCGTTCGGCAATCTGCTGCCCTCGCGACGGGATGTAGCCACGCCGGAACTGCTGCGGCTGCTGCCGTGCATGGCGGTGGGTTGCACGCTGGGTGTGATCTTTCTGCTGAACCTGAAGTCCGACCTGTTACTGCTGTTGATGGGGCTGTTTATCAGCGCCTATGCGGTTTACAGCCTGTGGGTCAAAACCCGCCCGACGCAGTTGTCGGCAGGCTGGGCGGTGCCGATGGGCACGGTTGGCGGGATGTTCGGGGCGCTGTTTGGTAGTGGCGGCTTTTTATATGCGATCTATTTGAACAGTCGGTTACCGAAAGACGCGGCGCGCGCGACTCAAAGTGCACTGATCAGTTGCAGCACCGTGGTGCGCCTCAGCCTGTTTGCTGTCGCGGGTGTGTATGCCGAGCTACCCTTATTGGTATTGGCCTTGTGTCTGTTGCCGGCCATGGCGTTGGGGCTGTGGATTGGCCGGCGGCTGACCATGAGATTGTCCCGAGAGGCGTTTGTGCGGCTGGTGACGTGGTTGGTGCTGGCCAGCGGGATTGCGTTGATCGGGCGGTATTTGAGTACTTGACCGGATTTCGTCAGGGATTAAGCTGCCCGCCGTTCCGACGCCTTCGCGGGCAAGCCTGCTCCCACAGTGACCGGGGTGGACATGATTTTTATGTACACCACCAAGCCTTGTGGGAGCGGGGTTGCCCGCGAAGGCGTCAAACGGTACGCCGCAGAACTTTCCATTTTGACGCAGCAGGCTTGCACCATGAATTCTCAAAGCATCATCGTCCCGAAAATCTCCACGCTGCCGGTGCACGAACCCCGGGCAAGGGCGGTCGTGCGGTGGCTGGTGCGCAAGAACATCGTCAAGGAAGAGCTGACCACTTGCGGCCGCACCGGCAACCGCATGGGCCACGCCATCGCCGACGGTGCCCGCGCAGTGGTGTTGCACCCGCAAGCGCTGCCGTTCGGCGAGCCGATCAATGGCCTGGAGATTGTTACCAAGCGCTGCATCTATACGCCGGCCAAGGGGTTCCTTGAAGAAGCAGGCTGCGCCGAGTGTCGCAAGGAAGTCGGCGAAGCGCTGTTCGAAAGCCTGGAAGACTGGATGCCGGGGCGCACCGATAACTTCACCTGCCCGGAATGCGGGCATGAAGACGACATCAACGGTTTTCTTTTCCTGCAGGAATGCGGCTTTTCCAACCTGGGATTCATTTTCAACAATTGGGCCGAGGCGGGGTTCAAGCAGAGCTTTATCGATGAGTTTGCCGATTGGCTGGATCAGCCGGTGAGTTGGGTCAAAGTCGAGCTGTAGGCGACGACAATCCCCGTATATCAGTAATGCTAATAATAGACAGAGTTTTACATTGAACCCGAGGGGGTGTCTGACTATAATGGCGCGCTTCCATTTTCCCGCTCGGGAGCCCCCGCGATGCTGCGTATCAGCCAAGAAGCTCTGACATTCGACGACATTCTCCTAGTGCCTGGTTATTCCGAGGTGCTTCCTAACGAAGTCAGTCTCAAGACCCGCCTTACCCGTGGCATCGAGCTGAATATTCCTCTGGTTTCTGCCGCCATGGACACCGTTACTGAAGCCCGTCTGGCAATCGCCATGGCTCAGGAAGGTGGCATCGGCATTATCCACAAGAACATGACCATCGAGCAGCAAGCTGCCGAAGTGCGCAAGGTCAAGCGTTACGAAGCCGGCGTGGTCAAGGACCCGATCACCATCGAGGCTGAAGCCACGGTTCGTGAACTGTTCGAACTGACCCGCATGCACAACATCTCCGGCGTTCCGGTTTTGCACAATGGCGACCTGGTCGGCATCGTCACTTCCCGTGACGTGCGTTTCGAAAATCGTCTGGAAGCCACTGTCCGCGAAGTGATGACGCCTAAAGAGCGTCTGGTCACGGTCAAGGAAGGCGCCGACAAGAACGACGTTCGCGAGCTGTTGCACAAACACCGCATCGAACGCGTACTGATCGTCGACGACAAATTTGCCCTCAAAGGCATGATGACCGTCAACGACATCGAAAAAGCCAAGGCTTACCCGCTGGCCAGCAAGGACGATCAAGGTCGTCTGCGCGTTGGCGCTGCCGTCGGTACCGGTAAAGACACCGGTGACCGCGTAGCTGCCCTGGTCAATGCCGGCGTTGACGTGGTGGTGGTCGACACCGCACACGGTCACTCCAAAGGCGTGATCGACCGCGTTCGTTGGGTCAAACAGAATTTCCCTGAAGTGCAGGTGATCGGCGGCAACATCGCCACTGGCGCTGCCGCCAAGGCCTTGGCCGAAGCTGGCGCCGATGCCGTCAAGGTCGGTATCGGCCCTGGCTCGATCTGCACCACCCGCATTGTCGCCGGTGTCGGCGTCCCGCAAATCAGTGCCATCGCCAACGTTGCCGCTGCCCTCGAAGGCACCGGTGTTCCGTTGATCGCCGACGGCGGCATCCGTTTCTCCGGTGACCTGTCCAAGGCAATCGTGGCCGGTGCTTCCTGCGTGATGATGGGCTCGATGTTCGCCGGTACTGAAGAAGCGCCGGGCGAGATCGAACTGTTCCAGGGTCGTTCGTACAAGGCTTACCGCGGCATGGGTTCGCTGGGCGCCATGTCCCAGGCTCAAGGTTCCTCCGACCGTTACTTCCAGGACTCCTCCGCGGGTGCCGAGAAGCTGGTTCCGGAAGGCATCGAAGGGCGTGTTCCTTACAAGGGCTCCCTGAGCGCCATCATCCATCAACTGATGGGCGGCCTGCGTTCCTCGATGGGCTACACCGGCAGTGCCGACATCGAAGAAATGCGCACCAAGCCTGAGTTCGTGCGGATCACCGGCGCTGGCATGGCCGAGTCCCACG
Organism: Pseudomonas sp. 300; assembly: GCF_055803035.1. Taxonomy (NCBI): domain Bacteria; kingdom Pseudomonadati; phylum Pseudomonadota; class Gammaproteobacteria; order Pseudomonadales; family Pseudomonadaceae; genus Pseudomonas; species Pseudomonas sp. 300. Next base: position 1,148,655 of record NZ_JAVLRV010000001.1, read on the forward strand.
TCCACGATGTGCAGATCACCAAAGAAGCGCCAAACTACCGCGTAGGTTGAGGCTTCAAGCAAAACGTTAAGTAACCCGGGGCTGTTCTATTCAGCCCCGAGTTGTTTCTGAATCACGACTGTTTCTGAATTACTTAGACGAGACTGAATCATGGCCCTCGACATTCACGCTCACCGCATCCTGATCCTCGATTTCGGTTCCCAGTACACCCAGCTGATTGCCCGCCGTGTGCGTGAAATCGGCGTGTACTGCGAACTGCACCCGTTCGACATGGATGACGAAGCGATTCGCGAATTCGCTCCCAAAGGCGTCATTCTCGCCGGCGGCCCCGAGTCCGTGCACGTAGCCGACAGTCCGCGCTGCCCGCAAGCCGTATTTGACCTGGGCGTACCGGTCTTCGGTATTTGCTACGGCATGCAGACCATGGCTGAGCAGCTGGGTGGCAAGGTTGAAGGTTCCGAACTGCGTGAGTTCGGTTACGCCCGTGTCGACGTGGTCGGCAAGAGCCGCCTGCTCGACGGCATCGAAGACCACATCGACGCCGACGGCCTGTTCGGCCTCGACGTGTGGATGAGCCACGGTGACAAAGTCACCAGGATGCCACAGGAATTCCACATCCTGGCCAGCACCCCGAGCTGCCCGATCGCCGGCATGTTCGACGATGCTCGCGGCTACTACGGCGTGCAGTTCCACCCGGAAGTGACCCACACCAAGCAGGGCGGTCGCATCCTCTCGCGCTTCATCCTCGACATCTGCGGCTGTGAAGCCCTGTGGACGCCGTCGAAGATTGCTGAAGACGCCATCGCCAACATTCGCGCCCAGGTCGGCACCGATAACGTATTGCTCGGCCTGTCCGGCGGTGTTGACTCCTCGGTAGTTGCCGCGCTGTTGCACAAAGCCATCGGCGACCAGCTGACCTGCGTCTTCGTCGACAACGGCCTGCTGCGTCTGCACGAAGGCGAGCAAGTGATGGCCATGTTCGCCGAGAACATGGGCGTCAAGGTGATCCGCGCCAACGCCGAAGACCAGTTCCTGAACAACCTGGCCGGCGAGTCCGACCCAGAGAAGAAGCGCAAGATCATCGGCCGTACCTTCATCGACGTCTTCGATGCCCAGTCCAACAAACTGGACAACATCAAGTACCTCGCCCAAGGCACCATCTACCCGGACGTGATCGAGTCGGCTGGCGCGAAAAGCGGCAAGGCTCACGTGATCAAGTCGCACCACAACGTGGGTGGCCTGCCGGAAGAGATGAACCTCAAGCTGGTCGAACCCCTGCGCGAGCTGTTCAAGGACGAAGTCCGTCGTCTGGGCCTGGAACTGGGCCTGCCGTACGACATGGTCTACCGTCACCCGTTCCCGGGCCCGGGCCTGGGCGTGCGGATCCTCGGTGAAGTGAAGAAGGAATACGCCGACCTGCTGCGTCGCGCCGACCACATCTTCATCGAAGAACTGCGCAAGGCCGACTGGTACCACAAAGTCAGCCAGGCGTTCGTGGTGTTCCAGCCGGTGAAATCGGTTGGCGTGGTCGGCGATGGCCGTCGTTACGCCTGGGTCGTGGCCCTGCGTGCCGTGGAAACCATCGACTTCATGACCGCGCGTTGGGCACACCTGCCTTACGAACTGCTGGAAACCGTCAGCGGCCGCATCATCAATGAAATCGAAGGCATCTCCCGCGTCACTTACGACGTGTCGAGCAAGCCGCCGGCGACGATTGAGTGGGAATGATTGGGCGTCCGGTACTGACCGGCACCCACTAGCAAGAATCACCCGGAAGCCCGCGTAATTGCGGGCTTTTGGTTTTTTGGGTCTGGCAAAAACTGGCAGCTTTGCGCATCGCCAGGCACCGTGTTTATGTGGCATGGTACGGGGCATTTACTGAGTCCAATGCCATGCTTGGTGCTCGATTCCATGCCGCCTCCTTTGGGGAGGGGCATGGTATCAAGTCTCATCATCCACCCGGTTTCATTGGGTTTTCTCGTGGTGCGTGAGTGACGGGCTTTATGTAGCCGTCCGGTCAATTCCACAGCAGCACGCGACAGCGTACAAGGAACTTTTGCTCTGCAAATAGCTCAATACAGACCTTCTTTTAGACAGTTCAGGGATCGAATGAAAACTTCTTTGGCGTTTCCATTAGCAATCACTTTCGCTCTTATCATGACCGGCTGCAGCAGCCGTCAGGCGGGTGATCTTACTTCAGAGCCGGTCGTTCCACTGGCCATGAATGACCATCAAGCCAGCGTGACTTTCCGTACCATAGGCGGCGAAGGTGATCGTCCTGTCAGTTACACGTACGGGTATGCCAATACTGGATTTGTGAGCGCGGGTGAGCGGGTTTATGACTCTGCTTACTTCAAGCGCGTACCGGCTTATCTGAAGAAAATCGCCGGTGGTACTGACAGCATCAGTAAGTTGGTCGAGGCGGACAAAACGGTGTACGTGCAAGGGGAGGTCAAGGACAAACCGTTTACCTTTAACGGTATTCCCATGCCTACGCCGTTCGACAAGGAGCAGCCTGTTGCGCAGCAATTCACGCCGCAAGCCAAGAAGAATTACGTGGTTGAAACCGTGATCGCCGACACTTGGGTCATGAACGTGTACGAAGTCTCTGCAACGGGTGAACGCAAAACCATTGGCGTTCCAAAAAAAGATGCCGGCGCAAACTGACCGCGCAGGGATTTCATGAGTAGCTGCAGACCCGGCCAGCCTGCAGGAAAGACCAATGAAGTTATTGATCGTCTGTAACACCCGAAAGGCCCCGTGAATGTGAGTTCACGGGGCCTTTTTGCGATCAGGCCGCTGCAGTGGGCAGGCGTCCTTCCAGCGTCAGGCCCATGCGATTGAGCGCGTGGACAAGGCTGATCAGATTCGCGTAGGTCACCTGATGCACGTCGGTCCAGGCCGGACGGTCGATGCGGAAGCCGCCATCCGCTGTGCGCTCGATCATCGTTCGCATAATCAGGTTGGTCCGGCTGCGATGGATCAGCGTCAAGGTTTCGTCTGACCTTTCAATGGTAAACATGCCCTGGCGGAACAGCAGCTGATTGATTTGCTGTTGCGTTCTTTGAATGGCCTGAGTCGGCACCTTCAGGCTGATGTCGGCGTATAACGTGTCGACATTGCCGTGCATCTGGGTGGTAACCTCTGCAAAGTCACGGCCTACGTCGATGCCTTGGTCGATGTCCAGGTGCAGGTTCTGATCAGGGCCCACTTCTTCGATGCGTAAGCCGATCCCTCCCTCTGTTTCGCTGATGCCGGCCATTCCCCTGAACGTGTTGGTACTCTCCTGATCGGTGAGCACCACCCATTTTCCGCCGCCGTTGCGGGCTTGAGTGGCTCGCATGATGGTATGGGTGAGGTAGGTCTTGACGGATTGCCGTGACAGGGCGCGGAAGTTCGAGTCGGTGTAGCGATAGCTTGCCAGGCAATCGGTGGCCTGGATTCGAATGCCGTTTTGTTGGGCCGTCCTGACGACTTCCAGAGGCGTGAACTGTCCGGCAGGATCACCTGGCAGCTTTTGCAGATACCTTTCCAGCATGCCGTGCATCTGCCCGGTTTCAGCGAAGTCATTCAGGTCGACTTGATTGAAGTCGTTGAGCAAACGATGCATGTAGAGGGTCTTGACGCCTTGCTTGGCCAGCGTCGGCATGTTTTCGATCAGGAACCGCATGCTGGCGATGCGATCCTGGCTTTCACCGACCACCAGCCCCGGCGCTGCCTCGAATACCTTCTCGATGAGTTCTGTAACGGTGGTGGATGGGGTGATCACGGGCTGAACCGGGCGAGCGGGCAACGAAGCAAAAAAGCGCTCCGGACGCTGGAATCCGGTCGCATCCCTGACCAGTACCGTGCGACGTCCGGCGACGAACTCTTCATAGGGGGTGATCCCTCTGAGCTCCCCGTTAGGCATCGTGACGATTTTGATATGAGTCTCTTGTTCTCCCAAGGCCAGGAAGTTCAGTGCGCGTCCATTGGGAGCATCGTATCGGGTCAGGTGCGTGAGTAAATCAGCCTTTGGCCGTGCATGAGTATGCGGCGCGGAGGGGCCCGGAACAGGCTTGCTGAGGCCTTTGCCGCCGCCCATCAACCCGCGTTTGGGCGCCAGCTCCCATTCTCCCTCGGCATTCAGGCGTACGGGAATCGATCCCGAAAAGGCATTCGGGTTTTCCGGATTGATGATGGCCCAGGTCCCGCCGCCGTTGACGTCCGCTTCATAACGCACGTAGTAGGCCTGATCGTTTATCAGGATGGCGTGGGAAGGCTGTGAATCGAGTGTGTAGACGCCCTGGAATTTCCCACTGCTGGCCATAGGGTAGTTTTCGAGGATTTCATTGCTTTGCCAGTGCTCTGGCACTTCAAACGCTTGTGCGGTTTCATCGGGCAGGGTGGGCAACAGACCCGCGGGCACGGGACTTTCCTCTGACTCTAAAGGCGCCTGCGGGTCTTGCGTGCCGGCGGTTTCTTGCGGATCGAGCGGCTTGTTCAACTCCGCCATTTCGGCCGCTTCTGCCGCCTCAGCCGCCGCCCCGACGTCGTCCAATACGTTGATTTCCTTGAGCAACGGGATATTGAACAGGGTATTGACGCCGGCGAGCACCGCGCCGATGACACCCGCCTTGCGCTCCGCTGCAGTTTTGCCGTTCACCGCCTTGTCGATGTTCAAACCCATCGCGCCGATGCTGGCCCCGATCACGGGCAGGGCGATGGGCCAGCCGAGTACTGCCAATGGACCGAAGACCTTCAGGCCGACGGTCAGATAACCCAGCCACAGGTGCTCTCGCATCTGCCCATTGGTCACCAGGGTCAGATTGGCCTCTTCCAGCATCGCGCTCTTGACCGCCTGGCTCTGCCAGGTGAACACGTCACCGCTGAGGGTGATGTCTTTTTGATTGATCAAATGGTGGTCGTATTTGCCCCAGGTGCCGACCAGCTGATTCATCAACGGGGTGATGTTTTCCTGCACTTCCTTGCGCACCGACAGCGGGAAATGAGTCATGAACTCGGTGCGGGGCTTTTCCTCGTTCATTTGCAGCAGCATCCACCAGTGCATGTCCGTCACTGTCGGGTGCACGTGGAAGGCCTCAGCGGCGCCGGGAACGTACGTGATCTGCCGACCGTTGCTCTTAACGATGCGCAGAATATCGGTGGCGACGTGCCCGGCGACATCCAGCGCGCAGACACGAAGATCCGCAGGCGTGGCGGTTTGCGCTTGCAGCGTCGCCAGGGTGATCGGCCAGGATGCGTCACCGACGACGGCCCTGATGACGGTCTGGAAATCCTCTTCCCCCAGCTGACTGCTTTCGCGGGCCTCGATGGCTTTGCTCAGGTAATTACATTTGGCCAGGGCTCGGTAGTCATCGAAATGGGTGGCCCAGAACGCATTGAGTTTATTCAGATAGCGTTGACTGAGGTTCTTCTCCCACAGGTCGGCGAGCACCTTACTGGGGTTCATCCGCACTTCATTGGTTTCGTTGTAAATGCTGGCGTTGGCATCCGCGGTGTAAAACCCGCCATTGCTGTTCAGTTCGAGGGCGTCGTCCTGGTCGGTCACACGGTACCGATGGATCACCAGTTGCGTCAGGGTGAAGGATTCACTGGGTTTGGGCGCGTGCTCCCAGCCCAGAAAGGCCTTGCTGCTGCTGGCCGAGACATTGTCGAAGCGATGCCACCAGACCTGATCGGGGTCCAGGTGGGTGATGCCGTATTTTTTCAGGATTTCACTGGCTACCGCATGGGCTTCTTCCTGCAAACCGGGGCAGGCTGTCACCACGGTCGGCGCTATGAGTCTGAGTGTTTCCTGGTCGGCGGTATTGCTTGATGCGGGGGTATTTTGGTCGTTGGACATGCTCTCGCTCCTTGAGAAATGGGCCGCGATGATTGCCCGTTTCCATCCAGGAGGTGCACTACATAGTTATGCCCACGCGCGATTGAATAACCTGTAGGGTCTCAGCGCCGCGCCACGTCCGAAAAGTAGAACTTGTCGAGGGTGTGCCGTGATTCCGTGTACTCGAACTGCCGGCCGTCCTGCAGAAACGTATGGTTGCTGACCACGATCACATGGCTCTGGCCGTCGAGGTCGAGGTGTTGCTGGTCGTCCTTGTTGCAGGGCACGGCTTCGATGGTGCGCTGGGCGTAGGCGATTTGCAGTTGCAGGGACTGTTCGATGAAGGCGTAGATCGAGTGTTCGGCGATGTCCCGCGATAGCCCGGGGATCACGTCGCTGACGAAATGGTTGATATCGAGGATCACTCGTTTTCCATCGATCCGCCGTACGCGTTTGATCCTTGTGATCAGGCTGCCTTCTTCAGCCTTGATATGTTCCAGCAGCGCACCTTCGAGCGGGATCTGGCTGAATTCGACCACCTCGGTGCTGACGTTGTTGCCCAATCGCGGATGGGTTTCCTGAAAGCTGACGATGCCGCCCAACTGAAACTCGATCGGGTCGGTCGACAACACAAAGGTGCCTTTTCCGTGGACTTTCTGAGCGAAACCACGCTCCTGTAGTTGCTCGATGGCCTTGCGCACGGTGCCGCGACTGGCCTGGTAGCTGTCCATCAATTCGGTTTCGGAGGGCAACCGGGCGCCGCGCTCCAGACGTTCGGTCGTGATGCTGGCAAGCAGATCGCTGTAGATCTGGTTGTATTTACTCATGGGGATGGCTCTGTGCCGCAATGTACTCAAGGTTTCGAACCTTAAGGGCAGGGTAGGGGTTTGTCCATGCGGCTTTGGGTTTTCATCGTTTGTGAGGGTAGGAAAAATCGCCGCCTGTCGGGATGTAAATAAACAAATTCAAACTCGTCTGTACGAGTTGTTGATTTAACTCGTACAGACGAGTACTTTTCGCTTCGGCGTGCTGCCAATAACAAAAAACCACAGCGGAAAAACAAGCATGAGCCACGACTATCCGAACATCGTCACCGAGCTGCTGCAAAGCCTCGGTGGCCGCGACAACCTCGAGCAAGCCGCGCATTGCGTCACACGTCTGCGCCTTGCCCTCAAGGACCCGAGCCAGGTCGACAGCGCCACGTTGAACCAGATCGACCTGGTCAAAGGCTCATTCTTTACCGGCGGCCTTTTCCAGGTGGTCATCGGTCCCGGCGAGGTGGAGAAGGTTTACGCAGAACTGCGCCGTCAAACCGGTCTTGCCGCGTCAACAATCGCCGACGTCAAACAGAAAAGCGCCGACAAGATAAACGCCATGCAGCGCCTGGTGCGGGTGTTTTCCGACGTGTTCATGCCGATCCTGCCGGCGCTGATCATTGCGGGCCTGCTGATGGGCATCAACAACCTCATCGGTGCCAAGGGCATGTTCATCGAGGGTCAGACCCTGCTGGAGGCTTACCCCAGGCTTGACGGGCTCTGGAGCCTGATCAACCTGATGGCCAACACGTCGTTCGTGTTCCTGCCCGCATTGGTGGGCTGGTCAGCGGCCAAGCGTTTTGGCGGCAGCGAAATTCTCGGCATCGTGCTCGGCCTGATGCTGGTTCACCCCGATCTGCTCAATGCCTGGAACTACGGCAAGGCTGTTGCCGGTCTCGACGGCCAGAGCCTGCCGTATTTCGACATCCTCGGTTTGTTCCAGATCGAAAAGGTCGGTTATCAGGGGCAGATCCTGCCGATCCTGCTGGCGGCCTTCGTGATGAGCGTTATCGAAAAATGGCTGCGGGCGCGAGTGCCCAATGCCGTGCAATTGTTGGTGGTGCCGATCACCACCATCGTAGTCACCGGCGTGCTGGCGCTGGCGGTCATTGGCCCGGTGACCCGGCATCTGGGCATTCTCATCACCGAAGGGGTGGTCACCCTGTTTGATCTGGCGCCGATGGTCGGCGGTGCGATCTTCGGCCTGCTTTACGCCCCCCTGGTGATCACCGGCATGCACCACATGTTTCTCGCGGTCGACTTGCAGCTGATCTCGACCCAGGGCGGCACCTTTATCTGGCCGATGATCGTCATGTCCAACCTCGCCCAAGGCAGCGCGGCGCTCGCGGTGTTCTACATGACCCGTAATGCGCGGGACAAATCCATGGCGTCGACCTCAGCGATTTCGGCCTATTTCGGCATCACCGAACCGGCGATGTTCGGGGTCAACCTGCGCTACAAGTTTCCGTTTTACGCCGCACTGACCGGCTCGGCGCTGGGTTGCATCTTCCTGTCGCTGAACAAGGTCCAGGCCTCGGCCATCGGTGTCGGCGGCTTGCCCGGGTTTATCTCGATCATTCCGCAGTTCATTCCGATGTTTGTGATCGGGATGATCATCGCGATGGTCGTGCCGTTTGTTTTGACCTGTGGGTTGAGCATGAAGATTGTTCGGCCTGGGTATCGGGTCGCCTGACAGATCGCATTCGACTTGCCCGCGAAGAGGCCCGAAAGGCCAGTACAAAACTTACTGAAGGAATCCGCCATGCAAGACTGGCAACGTTCGGTGATCTACCAGATCTACCCGAAGAGTTTTCACAGCCACGCGGGCAACCCCACGGGTGATTTGCTCGGCGTCGTGGCCAAGCTCGACTACCTGCACTGGCTGGGCGTCGATTGCCTGTGGATCACGCCGTTCCTGCGTTCGCCCCAGCGCGACAACGGTTACGACATCAGCGATTACTACGCCATCGATCCGAGCTACGGCACCATGGCCGATTGTGAGTTGCTGATTGCCGAGGCCGGCAAGCGCGGGATCAAGTTGATGCTCGATATCGTGGTCAACCACACCTCGATCGAGCACACCTGGTTCCAGCAGGCACGCAGCAGTCTCGACAACCCGTACCGTGACTTCTACATCTGGCGCGATCAGCCAAACAACTGGGAATCCAAGTTCGGTGGTTCGGCATGGGAGTACGAGGCGCAGACCGGCCAGTACTTCCTGCACCTGTTCGATCACACTCAGGCCGACCTGAATTGGGACAACCCGAAGGTGCGCGCCGAAGTTTTCAAAATGATGCGTTTCTGGCGCGATAAAGGCGTGGGCGGTTTCCGACTGGACGTGATCAACCTGATCTCGAAACCGGCGGACTTTCCCGACGACAATACCGACGGCCGACGCTTCTATACCGACGGCCCGAATGTGCACGAATACTTGCAGCAAATGCACCGCGAAGTGTTCGAGGGCCATGACCTGATCAATGTCGGCGAGATGTCGTCTACCCGTCTCGAACATTGCATTCGCTACTCGCGGCCGGAGTCGAAAGAGTTGTCGATGACCTTCAATTTTCATCACCTGAAGGTCGATTACCCGAACTTGCAGAAGTGGGTTCGCGCTGATTTCGACTTCCTCGAACTCAAGCGCATTCTCTCCGACTGGCAAACCGGCATGCAGGCCGGCGGAGGCTGGAATGCGTTGTTCTGGTGTAATCACGACCAACCGCGGGTGGTCTCGCGATTCGGTCATGATGGCGAGCATCGGGTGGTGTCGGCGAAGATGCTCGGCACCGCGCTGCATTTTCTCCAGGGCACACCATTTGTGTATCAGGGCGAAGAACTGGGCATGACCAATCCAGGTTTCGATCACATCGATCAATACCGCGACGTCGAGACCCTGAACATCTTCCGCCTCAAGCGCGAGGCGGGTGCGAGCGATGCCGACAACATGGCGGCAATCATGCAGAAGTCCCGCGATAACGGCCGTACGCCGATGCATTGGAATGGCGAACTGAACGCCGGTTTCAGTACGGTGGAACCCTGGATTGGCGTGCCGGCCAACTCGGCGCAGATCAACGTCGCCACTCAACTCGACGACCCGGATTCAGTGCTGCATCACTACCGTCGACTGATCAACTTGCGGCGTACCGAAGTGCTGATGTCCGATGGTATTTACCGTCAGTTGCTGCCTGAACATGCGCACGTCTGGGCGTATATACGGGAAGGAAGCGACGAACGTTTGCTGGTACTGAACAACTTCTACGGGACACCGTGTGAAGTTGAATTGCCGGATGACGTAATCAATGAGTTCATGACTCAACGCCTGGTTATCTGCAACTACCCGGACTGTCCGCCGCGAAATCGACAGGTGTTTTTACGACCGTATGAATCGTTTGTTTTGCACCTGACCGACCACTAAAAACACCGACTTCAAAAAAACACGCAGAACGCTGCGCGGGGGAGTTTTGCGCGCTGATTTTGCGGAACAACACAATAAAAATAATGAGGTGGTTCTTGAAAACAACAATAAATCGCAGCCTTGTCGCCGCGAGCGTCTGTCTGGCGTTGCCTTTGTCGGCCCATGCGCTGGAGTTCGGCGGTTACCTGCGCAGCGGTGTCGGGACGTCGGTCAACAGCGGTAAACAACAGTGTTTCCAACTGCCCGGAGCACAGACCAAATACCGCCTCGGTAACGAGTGCGAGCAATATGGGGAACTGGAGCTTCGTCAGGACGTGTACACCCTGGATGACGGTTCGGTACTCAGTGTCGACGGCATGGCTTCGCTGTATAACCAGTACGACAAGGACCTGACGTTCAACGGCGATAACGGCTCGGTGCGCCTGCCGCAGCTGTACGCGCAGTGGTCGAACATGCCCAGCCTCAACGGCGGTTCGCTGTGGGCCGGTCGGCGTTACTACAAACGCAACGACATCCACATTTCCGACTTTTACTACTGGAACCAGAGCGCCACCGGCGGCGGCATCGAGGACGTGCTGATCGGCGATCTGAAATACAGCTACGCCTTTTCGCGCAAGGACAACCTGTACCAGAAGGATTACATCAATCGTCACGATTTCAACGTTGCCGGCTTCAACACCAACCCCGGTGGTGAGTTGGAATTTGGCCTGAGCTACATCGACAAACCCGACAGCCGTGACGCTCATCGCGGCTGGGCAATCACCACCCAGCATGTGCAGAAGGGTTTTCTGGGTGGCAAGAACAAACTCGCGTTTCAGTACGGCGAAGGCCCAGGCACCGGATTGGGTTATACCGGTAACGTAAAGCTGGACGACAGCAACAAAAGTTACCGGGTGGTGGAGTTCTTCGACTGGCAAGTGACGCCGCGATTTGGTGGGCAAGTCGAGGCGGTTTATCAGAAAGACATTCGCCCGGACGGCACCGATCAGAACTGGATTTCCCTGGGGATTCGCCCGGCGTACGCGATCACCGAGCAATTCAAACTGGTGACCGAACTGGGCCACGATCAGGTCGAAGCCACAGGTGGCACACGCAAGCTGAGCAAGTTCACCTTCGCCCCGACCTGGTCGCCCAAGGGCCCTGAATTCTGGGCGCGGCCCGAAGTGCGTTTGTATTACACCTACGCCAGCTGGAACGAGGCGGCCAAGCGTGCGGCCAATGAACTGGCAGCGGGTTCAGCGTTGTCCGACACCGGTGCCTTCGGCACGGCGCGGCACGGTGCGAACGTCGGATTGCAGGTCGAGTACTGGTGGAAATAAGCGATGCTGTCGGAGCGTCGCGCTCCATCGGCACTTCAAAGAACAAAACAGCAGGTGACGTCATGGCCACACCCCAACAATTGCAGCTCCACGCACCCCTGTCCGGCGTATTGATGCCTCTGGACCTTGTGCCCGATCCGGTGTTTTCCGGCCGGATCATCGGCGATGGGCTGTGCATCGATCCGGCTTCAACAACGTTGTGCGCGCCGCTGGCAGGGGTGGTCAGCAATGTGCAAGCCAGTGGGCATGCGATCAGCATCACCCATGAAAAGGGTGTGCAGGTGTTGATGCATATCGGGCTCGACACGGTGAACCTTGAAGGGAAAGGGTTCACGCGGTTGGTGGAGGAGGGGCAGCAAGTTGACGTCGGGCAGGCGCTGATCGAGTTCGATGCCGATTTTGTTGCATTGAATGCACGTAGCCTGCTGACCTTGATGCTGGTGGTCAGCGGCGAGCCGTTCACTTGGTTGGCGGCGGAAAAGGGGTGGGTCGACAGTGGTCAGCCGCTGCTGGGTTTGAACGCTGTCGAGCAGACAGCGGGTGTGTCCGTGGCGCAAGAGGGCGAGGCGCTGTTCTCCACACCGGTGACGTTACCCAACCCGAACGGCTTGCACGCCCGTCCTGCGGCGGTGTTCGCCCAGGCGGCGAAGGGTTTCACGGCAAGCATTCATCTGCATAAACAGCAGGAGAGTGCGAACGCGAAATCCCTGGTGGCGATCATGGCGTTGCAGACGGCTCACCATGAAGTTGTGCAAGTCAGTGCGGTCGGCCCGGATGCCGAGGCGGCGATCAAGACACTGACGGAGCTGCTGACCGCCGGTTGTGGCGAGACAGTGCCTGTGATGGCGGATGTTGCGCCGCTGCCCCTGGAGATTTCATCGCCCAAGGTGCTGCGTGGGGTATGTGCTTCGGCGGGGTCGGCATTTGGCCAAGTGCTGCAGATCGCCGAGCAGGCCCTTGAGGTGAGCGAATGGGGTGAAGGTGCGCAGGTTGAGCGCAATCATTTGTCCGCCGCGTTGACCGAGGCCATTTCAGCGTTGCAGCAGCTGCGCGACAACGCCACGGGCGATGCCCAGGCAGAGATTTTCAGGGCTCACCAGGAACTGCTCGAAGACCCGGGTTTGTTGGAGGTGGCTCATGTGCTGATCGACGAAGGCAAAAGCGCCGGGTTCGCTTGGCGCGCGGCCACCGAATCGACGGCAACCTTGTTCAAAAGCCTGGGCAATGCGCTGCTGGCCGAACGAGCGGCAGACCTGGCCGATGTCAGCCAGAGAGTGCTCAAGTTGCTGCTCGGCGTGCGGGACCGCGAGCTGGAGTTGCCTGAAGGCGCCATCCTGATTGCTGAACAACTGACGCCGTCCCAGACCGCCGGGCTCGATACCCGTAAGGTGCTGGGTTTTGCCACGGTCGGCGGTGGCGCCACCAGCCACGTCGCGATCCTGGCGCGGGCATTCGGTTTGCCGGCGATCTGCGGGTTGCCGGTGCAAGTGCTGGCGCTGGTCAACGGCACCCAGGTGTTGCTCGATGCCGATAAGGGGGAGTTGCAGCTCGACCCGGATCTGGCCGCCATCGAACACCTTCAAGCCAGGCGCAAACTCGTGCAGCAACGCCAACACCATGAATTGGCGCAGGCGTCACTGGCTGCCTGTACCCGCGACGGACATCATGTCGAGGTGACGGCCAACATCGCTTCGCTGGCGGAAGCCGAACAGGCCATGGCGCTGGGAGGCGCGGGTGTCGGTTTGCTGCGTTCGGAGTTTCTCTATCTGGATCGCCATCATGCGCCGAGCCATGACGAGCAGGCATCCACCTACAGCGCCATCGCCCGCGCCCTCGGGCCTGCGCGTAACCTGGTGGTGCGCACGCTGGATGTCGGCGGTGACAAGCCTTTGGCCTACGTCCCGATGGACAGTGAAACCAACCCCTTTCTGGGTGTGCGCGGGATTCGTCTGTGCCTGGAGCGTCCGCAACTGTTGCGCGATCAATTCAAGGCAATCCTGAGTTGTGCGGGACAGACTCGTTTGCACATCATGCTGCCGATGGTGACGCAACTGTCGGAGTTGCGTGTGGCTCGGCAACTGCTGGAAGAGGAGGCGCTTGCCCTGGGCCTCACGGAACTGCCGAAGCTGGGGATCATGATCGAGGTGCCAGCGGCCGCGCTGATGGCGGACCTGTTCGCGCCCGAAGTGGATTTTTTCTCCATCGGCACCAACGACCTGACCCAATACACCTTGGCCATGGACCGCGATCATCCGCGGCTGGCCAGTCAGGCTGACAGTTTTCAGCCTGCGGTGCTGCGACTGATCGCCAGCACCGTGAAAGCCGCCCATGCCCACGGCAAGTGGGTGGGCGTTTGCGGCGCGCTGGCCTCGGAAACCTTGGCCACGCCGCTCTTGCTGGGGCTGGGGGTGGACGAATTATCGGTGAGTGTGCCGTTGATTCCGGCGGTCAAAGCGAGGGTTCGCACAGTGGACCTGGTGGATTGCCAGGCCATCGCCCAACAGATCCTGAGCCTGGAAAGTGCCGGGCAAGTACGCGAGGCCTTGCGGCTGTATTACGACGCGACGGTCGAAACTTCACTGGTGATGGAGAACTGAACATGTTCGAGAAAATGCAGCAAGCGTTCTGGAAAGCCTTGACGCCGGATCTGATCGTGGATGAACCGAAGGTGGCTGTGCCATCGGCGTCTGGTCTGGCAGCGAATGTGGTGGCCGCGTTGGGTGGTGTGGATAACCTCAAGTCGCAGCAGCCTGTGGCGCTGACCCGGGTTCGCGTGGAATTGCGCGACGTGGGGCGGATGAATCGGCAGGCGTTGAATCTGGCAGGTGTGCCCGGCGTCATGATGCTTGAGGGCGGGGTGGTGCACCTGATCACCGGCCTTCAGCCCTAACCGATCCTTCGCCACGGGCGATGTGCGTCTCTCGGTCGCCCTTACTGTTTCTCAACCGCAGGTGTATCGTATTCGCCTTTTGCAGGTCTGCGGACCTGTCGCTGATACGTGAGGTAGTTGAGTTCATGTCCTTTACCCGTCGCCAAATCCTCGGTGGCCTGGCCGGTCTTGTTGTCGTTGGCGTCGGTGCGGGGGGCGCGTCGCGGTATTGGCTGGGCAAGATGGCCGACGCCAATGCGGGCCACGACTATGAGCTGATCGCCGCGCCGCTGGACGTCGAACTGGTGGCGGGGCACAAGACCGAAGCCTGGGCGTTCGGCCCGTCGGCGCCGGGCACCGAGTTGCGCGTGCGTCAGGGCGAATGGCTGCGGGTGCGTTTCATCAACCACTTGCCGGTGGCGACCACCATTCACTGGCACGGCATCCGCCTGCCACTGGAAATGGACGGCGTACCTTACGTCTCGCAACTGCCGGTGTTGCCGGGTGAATACTTCGATTACAAATTCCGCGTGCCGGATGCCGGCAGCTATTGGTATCACCCGCACGTGAACAGCAGCGAAGAACTCGGCCGAGGCCTGGTTGGCCCGCTGATCGTCGAGGAACGCGAGCCGACCGGTTTCAAGTACGAAAAGACCCTGAGCCTCAAGAGCTGGCACGTTGATGAAGAAGGCGCGTTCGTCGCGTTCAGCATTCCTCGCGAAGCGGCCCGTGGCGGTACGGCGGGGCGCCTGTCGACCATCAATGGTGTCTCGCAAGCGGTGATCGACTTGCCCGCCGGGCAGATCACCCGCGTGCGTCTGCTCAATCTCGACAACACCCTGACCTATCGCCTCAACATCCCCGGCGTCGAAGCGCAGATCTACGCGCTGGATGGCAATCCTGTAGAGCCACGTCCGCTGGGCAAGGAATATTGGCTCGGCCCCGGCATGCGTATTTGTCTGGCGATCAAGGCGCCGCCGGCCGGCGAAGAATTATCACTGCGCAACGGCCCGGTACGTTTGGGCACATTCCGCTCAGTGGCGAACAGCGATGCACCGACCCAGTGGCCGCCCGCATTGCCCGCCAACCCGGTGGCCGAGCCGGACCTGGCCAATGCCGAGAAACTCAACTTCAATTTCGAATGGGTGGGCTCGGTGTCGGTGAATGTCGACAACGGCAAGCCGCCGAGCCTGTGGCAGATCAACGGCAAGGCCTGGGACATCACCGACAAGACCTGCGCCGACCGCCCGATTGCCAAGCTCGAGAAGGGCAAGAGCTATATTTTCGAATTGAAAAACATGACTCAGTATCAGCATCCGATTCACCTGCACGGCATGAGCTTCAAGGTCATTGCCTCGAACCGGCACAAGGTCATCCCGTATTTCACCGACACGTACTTGCTGGGCAAGAACGAGCGTGCGCAAGTGGCGCTGGTGGCGGATAACCCTGGGGTGTGGATGTTCCATTGCCATGTGATCGACCACATGGAAACCGGCCTGATGGCCGCCATCGAGGTGGCGTGATGCGACAGATTCGTCCTGCGGTGATCATTGACCGCAGTCGTGATCGCGACTTCATGCGCGAAGCGCTGGCGCTGGCCGCTCAAGGTGCGGCACTGGGTGAAGTGCCGGTGGGCGCGGTGCTGGTGCAGGACGGTGAAATCATCGGTCGCGGCTTCAATTGCCCGATCAGCGGTAATGATCCGAGTGCGCATGCCGAGATGGTCGCTATCCGCGCCGCGGCGTTGGCGGCCAGCAACTATCGCCTGCCGGGCAGTACGCTGTACGTGACGCTTGAACCGTGCAGCATGTGCGCCGGGCTGATCGTGCATTCGCGGATTGCGCGCGTGGTGTATGGCGCTCTGGAACCGAAAGCCGGGATTGTGCAAAGTCAGGGGCAGTTTTTTACCCAGGGCTTTTTGAATCACCGGGTGTTGTATGAGGGCGGGGTGTTGGCGGAAGAATGCGGGGCTGTTTTGAGCGAGTTCTTCAAGGCCCGACGAGCCAAACCTTCAGACTAGATACAAAACCAATGTGGGAGCGAGCCTGCTCGCGATGAGGGCCTGACAGTCAACGATGACGTTGAATGACAGATCGCTATCGCGAGCAGGCTCGCTCCCACAGGGTTCTTCGGTGTTTTGGATACTGTGACGCTACTTACGAGCGACAAAAACCGCACGCATCGGCGCCGGCAGCCCTTCAATCGTCTTGCTGTGATCTTCCGGATCGAGGAAGTCGCTGAGCGACTGATACTTCATCCACTCCGTCCCGCGTTGTTCCTCGACGGTCGTCACGCTGACATCCACGCACTTCACGTCCGTGAAACCGGCACGCCGCAACCAGAGCATAAGCGCCGGCACCGATGGCAAAAACCACACGTTACGCATCTGCGCGTAACGATCTTCCGGCACCAGCACCTGTTGTTGATCACCTTCGATCACCAGCGTTTCCAACACCAGTTCGCCGCCCTTGACCAGGCAATCCTTCAACGCCAGCAAATGTTCGATCGGTGAACGGCGGTGGTAGAACACGCCCATGGAAAACACTGTGTCGAAGCCTTCGAGCTCCGGCGGCAGGTCTTCGAAGGGAAAGGGCAGGTGCCAGGCATTCGGCTCGGACAAATAGCGCTGAACGGCCTGGAATTGACAGAAGAACAGCCAGTTGGGATCGACACCGATCACGCTGTCCGCACCGGCGCCGAGCATGCGCCACATGTAGTAACCATTGCCGCAGCCGACATCGAGGATGCGTTTGCCCTTCAGGTCCAGGTGCGGCGCGACACGCGACCACTTCCAGTCCGAACGCCATTCGGTGTCGACGTGAACGCCGAACAGATCGAACGGACCCTTACGCCACGGCGACAAACCCATCAGCGCCGTACGCATTTGCGCGCGGGTGGCATCGTCGCAATCGGTGTCCAGGGTCAGGCCGTTGAGCAAATCGACTTCGCTAGGCTGGATTTTTGGCAAGGCGTCCAGCGCACTCTGCCAGCGCTCCAGGTCGCCGTGACCCTTTTCCATTTTCTTGTCGAGTTGCGCTTGCAGGGTGCTGGCCCAATCGGCCAGCGGTGTGCCGGCCAGACGGCGGGCGAGGGGGGACAGATCAATCATGGCAAGGCAATCAACGAGGCAAAGTTAAGACACTGGAACCACGGCACGACTTTCGAGAACCCGGCGGCCAGCAGGCGTTCGCGGTGTTCTTCGAGGCTGTCGGGCTTCATGACGTTTTCGATGGCGCTGCGCTTCTGGGCGATTTCCAGTTCGCTGTAACCGTTCGCGCGTTTGAACGCGACGTGCAGGTCGGTGAGCAGCGTGTGTTCTTCGGGGTCGTTGAAGCGCAGCTTCTCCGAGAGAATCAATGCGCCGCCGGGCAGCAGCGATTGATGGATGCGGCTGAGCAACGCGGTGCGCTGTTCGGGAGCGATAAATTGCAGGGTGAAGTTCAGCGCCACCACCGAGGCTGGCTGAAAGTCGAGGGCGAGGATGTCGCCTTCGATCACTTCGACCGGCAGCAACTCCTGGAACATCGAGTCCTGACCGTTGAGGTATTCGCGGCAGCGCTCGACCATCGCCGTGGAGTTGTCCACAGCGATCACCCGGCAACCGTCGGTGCGCACGTGACGGCGCAACGCTTGAGTCACGGCGCCAAGCGACGAGCCGAGGTCGTAGAGCACGCTGTTGGGTTGGGCGAATTGCGCGGCGAGCACGCCGAGGTTTTCAACGATGGTCGGATAGCCGGGCACCGAGCGCTTGATCATGTCCGGGAACACCCGCACCACGTCCTCGTTAAAGGCGAAGTCAGGCACCTGGGCCAAAGGCTGGGCGAAAAGGCGATCGGGTTCTTTGCTCACGGCGGTTCCAGCGGCGTATGTGGAAAAGGCCGGCATTTTAGCCAACTT
>NZ_JAVLRV010000001.1:1166885-1187930 GCF_055803035.1 Pseudomonas sp. 300
CCCCATTGCCCCAGCCAGTAACTGAGGATGATCACGTAAGGCGCGGCATGAAACGGTGCAACAAACCGGTTGATGCCAATCACGCTGTCCGAGAACACAAACGCCAACGCGCCGCCCGCCGCCAGCAGCGCCGAGCGTTTCGGCACATCGGTACCCAAGCGAGCCAGTGCGCGCCAAAGCATCGCGCTGATGGCCAGGCCGTAGACGATCACCGGGATCAGCAGCGGACCTAAACCATTGGCAATCAAAATCCCCAGCAGCAACGCACCAACGCCCAGCGCGAGGATCAATGGCAGCACCGCCAATCGCCGGCAATCGCTCACATACGCTTTCAAGTAGGCGAGGTGCGCGACCAAAAACGCCCCGAGGCCGAACACGAACAAATCCCCCGGCCACGCGAGCAACACATCGCCCAGCAGGGAGAAAATCAATCCAAGGCTGATCCAGCGTCGATATTCGCTGGGCGGCGCGTCGTGCAGCCAGCCGAGCAGGGCCAACACGGGCAACGGTTTGACCAGCAGGCAGAGCAGCGCGGCGTGCACGCTCAGGCCGTAAAGAAAGGTCACCGCGCCCATCAGCGCCAGAATCAGCCAGCCCACGATCAGTTAACCGAGATCGCGCAATCGAAAGTTTCGACCGGCAACACTTCCGGTGCCCACGGCTGTTGCGAGGTCAGGCGCAAGCGTCCGGAACCGGCGGCGAACGCCTGAAAGCGCCAGGTCGATACGCCGGCCGCACCCACGACACCGGCATCTTCCGGGTTGCGATAAACCTCCGGCCCCAGAGAGCGCAATACGCCACCGGCCGAATCCTGGATCGCCCAGCGGTAACCTGTGGTCGGGTTGCTCGGCAGGGTCAGGATCAGGTTTTGCCCACTGGTGAGTTTCACCGGGCATTCGCTTTGTTTTTCCACGGTCACGTTGTGTTTCGGTTGCGTGGCGCAGGCGGCCAGCAAGGCGAGGGCGAGGGGGACAAACAGGCGGGTGGGGGACATGAGGTCAGCGGCTCCGGCATTCACGACGAACGGCGAGCATAACCGAGATGAGACAAAGTGTGACAGGTTCAGAAATGGGGGGGCGTCAGTAATGACGCCATCGCTAGCAGGCTAGCTGCCACAGGGGTTTGCAGTGAACACAAAATTTGTGAACACCACCGAACCTTGTGGGAGCTAGCTGCTAGCGATAGCGGTAGAACGGCGCTAAGTGACCGTCAGAACAAAATCTTCGCCACATCCGCAAAACGCTTGGCGAAATGCACGGTAATCCCTTCCTTCAGGTAATCCGGCAGCTCATCAAAGCTTCCACGGTTGGGCTCGGGCAAGATCAATTCAAAAATCTTCTGCCGCCGCGCCGCAATCACCTTCTCGCGCACCCCGCCAATCGGCAGGACATGCCCGGTAAGGGTCAGCTCGCCGGTCATGGCTACGCCTTTCTTCGGCGGCTGATTGCGTGCAAGCGAGAGCAAGGCACTGGCCATGGTCACGCCGGCGCTCGGGCCGTCTTTCGGAGTGGCGCCTTCCGGGACGTGCAGGTGCACAAAGGCTTCGTCGAAGAACTTCGGATCCCCGCCAAACGACTTCAGATTCGAGCTGACGTAGCTGTAGGCAATTTCCGCCGACTCTTTCATCACATCGCCCAATTGCCCGGTGAGTTTGAAGCCCCGGTTCAGCGTGTGAATCCGCGTCGCTTCGATCGGCAACGTCGCGCCGCCCATGCTGGTCCAGGCCAGGCCGGTGATCACGCCGGTGCCGGACAGTACTTGTTCGTTGCGGAACACTGGGTGCCCCAATGAAGCTTCAAGGTCCTTAGGCGCAATTTTGATCACCGCTTTCGGCTCGTCGATCAACTTCACCACGGCTTTGCGCACCAGTTTGCCCAGTTGTTTTTCCAACTGGCGCACCCCGGCTTCACGGGCGTAACCGTCGATCAACGCCTTCAATGCACTGTCGCTGATGCTCAGGCTGCCTTTCGATACGCCCGCTTTCTCAAGCTGCTTGGGCCACAAGTGGCGCTTGGCGATCGCAATTTTTTCTTCGGTGATGTAACCCGACAGGCGAATCACTTCCATCCGGTCCAGCAACGGGCCGGGGATTGAATCGAGGGTGTTGGCGGTGCACACAAACAGCACTTTCGACAAATCCAGGCGCAGGTCCAGGTAGTGGTCGAGGAATTCGACGTTCTGTTCCGGGTCGAGGGTTTCCAGCAGCGCCGAGGCCGGGTCGCCCTGGTAGCTTTGGCCCATCTTGTCGATCTCGTCGAGCATGATCACCGGGTTCATCACTTCGACGTCTTTCAACGCCTGCACGAGTTTGCCCGGTTGCGCGCCGATGTAGGTGCGACGGTGGCCCTTGATTTCGGCTTCGTCGCGCATGCCGCCGAGGCTGAAACGGTAGAACGGTCGGCCGAGGGATTCGGCGATGGATTTGCCGACGCTGGTTTTACCCACGCCCGGCGGACCGACCAGCAGCACGATGGAACCACTGATTTCACCTTTATAGGCGCCCACCGCGAGGAATTCGAGGATGCGGTCCTTGATGTCGTCGAGGCCTGCGTGGTGCTTGTCCAACACCTTGCGCGCGTGTTTGAGGTCGAGTTTGTCCTCGCCATACACGCCCCACGGCACCGAGGTCGCCCAGTCGAGGTAGTTGCGGGTGACCGCGTACTCCGGTGAACCGGTTTCGAGGATCGACAGTTTGTTCATTTCCTCCTCGATGCGTTTCTGCGCCTGTGCCGACAAGACCTTGCCTTCCAGGCGTTGCTCGAACTGCTCGATGTCGGCGCTGCGGTCGTCCTTGGTCAGGCCCAGCTCTTGCTGGATGACCTTCAGTTGTTCCTTGAGGAAGAACTCGCGCTGATGTTCGCCAATCTTGCGGTTAACTTCGGCGGAAATTTCTTTCTGCAGGCGCGCAACTTCGACTTCCTTGCGCAGCATCGGCAGGACTTTTTCCATGCGCTTGAGCATCGGCACGCAGTCGAGCACTTCCTGCAACTCGCTGCCCGTGGCCGAGGTCAGGGCGGCGGCGAAGTCGGTCAGCGGCGACGGGTCGTTGGGGCTGAAGCGGTTGAGGTAGTTTTTCAGCTCTTCGCTGTACAGCGGGTTGAGCGGCAGCAGCTCCTTGATCGCGTTGATCAGCGCCATGCCGTAGGCCTTGACCTCATCGGTCGGCTCGGTCGGCTGGTGCGGGTATTCGACTTCCACCAGGTACGGCGGGCGATGATGCTTGAGCCAGGTGCGGATGCGCACGCGAGTCAGGCCCTGGGCGACGAACTGCAGCTTGCCGTTTTCGCGGCTGGCGTGATGCACCTTGACCAGCGTGCCGTAGAGCGGCAGGGCCGAGGTATCGAAATGGCGCGGGTCTTCCTGGGGCGTGTCCATGTAGAACAGGGCCAGGGAGTGATGATCGGACTTGCTGACCAGATCCAGTGTTTCAGCCCACGGTTCTTCATTGACGATCACCGGCAACACTTGGGCCGGGAAGAACGGGCGGTTGTGGATCGGGATGATGTAAACCTTGTCCGGCAGGTTCTGGCCAGGCAGGGCGAGGCCTTTTCCGGTGGAGTGATGCTCGGCGTTCTCGGGGTCGGCGTATTCGCTGGGGTCTTCGGGGAATTCTTGCTGGTCGCTCATGGGGCACCTGCGCAATGGGGTATGGGTCTTAGATGGGGCAGGTGGGGGGTGGTTTCAATGGCAGGAGGGATTTCGTGATGTGTGTTCAGGTTCTGGACAGCTGCGCATCGCTAAGTGCTGGCTCCTCTGGAGCCGCAGAGGGCACGTAAATGAAAAAACCCGCTGGACCGGTAATGGTCAGCGGGCTTTTTGAGAAATATCGGCGGTTTAAGGGCGGATTTCGATCATCGTGCCGTCCGGCACCAAACCCCACACTTCGCGCATGTCCATGTTGCGCATGGCGATGCAGCCGTCGGTCCAGTCCAGAGTGTGGAACAGGTCTTCGGGGTTTTCTTCGGTGTCCGGCGTACCGTGGATCATGATCATGCCGCCGGGCTCGACGCCTTCGCGCCGGGCGCGTGCGGAGTCGCTGATGTTCGGGTAGGAGATGTGCATCGCCAGGTTGAATTTATCGCTGACCTTGCGCCAGTCCAGCCAATAGAAACCTTCCGGCGTACGCTTGTCGCCTTCCATCAGCTTCGGCCCCTTGGGGCGTTTGCCCAGGGAGATGCGATAGGTCTTGATCGGCTTGCCGTCGTTGATCAATTGCAATTGATGGGCGGATTTGAGCACCAGAACTTTTTCGATGACTTTGCCGTTCAGGGTTTCCGCAACGGAAGCCTGTGACAGAGCGACGAACGACAAGCAAAACACGGCAAGCAACCAGCGCATTGAAACGATATCCCTGAGAGGTGTCGCGGCTATTTTATTTATAGATGTTTTTTAGGTGATGGCAGGCTGAGCAAGCGGTGGGATCGACTCGGATCGCACGGGGTAGACCTCGGTCCGTCGGTCAGCGAAGAAGCATTCTAAGGTACGGCCCACCGTGCGGAAAGCCAGGTCGGACCACGGGATGTCGGCTTCGTCGAAAAGTGCCACTTCCAGGCTCTCGGGACCGGCGGAAAAATTCAGGTCAACCAGTTCGGCACGGAAGAACACATGCACCTGACTGATGTGCGGCACATCGATCAATGTATAGATGCTCAGGTTGCGCACCCGCGCGCAGGCTTCTTCGGCGGTCTCGCGAATGGCCGCCTGCTCGATGGTTTCACCGTTTTCCATGAAACCGGCGGGCAGGGTCCAGTAACCGAGCCGTGGCTCGATGGCGCGTCGGCACAGCAACACTTTCGAGCCCCAGGTTGCCACGCAGCCAGCGACGATATTGGGGTTCTGGTAGTGAATCGCCTGACAGCTGTCGCAGACAAAACGCAGACGCGAATCGCCTTCGGGAATGCGCTGGGTGACCGGGTTGCCGCACTGACTGCAAAATTTCATGCTTGGGTTCCTGAATGCTGCGCCTATCTTGGCGTGCGGCGGTGTCTGTCGGCAAGTTGTCGTTTAGCGACACACAACAGTTCGGGGCTTGGGCGGTCGGTGTGATTGGTGCATGATGCGAGGTAGCGAATAAATCGAGAAGACTCATGCTGGACGAGCTACTGCATCGAGTAAGCAACCACACCCCACGCACACTGGAAACCGACAAGCGTTTCCCGGAGGCCGCGGTTCTGGTGCCCATCACTCGCAGTGATGAACCGGAACTGGTTCTGACCCTGCGGGCCAGCGGGCTCTCGACCCATGGCGGCGAAGTGGCCTTCCCCGGCGGACGCCGCGACCCGGAAGACCCGGACCTGATTTTCACCGCGCTACGTGAGGCCGAAGAAGAAATCGGCTTGCCGCCGGGACTGGTCGAAGTGATCGGGCCGTTGAGCCCGCTGATTTCCCTGCATGGCATCAAGGTCACGCCTTATGTCGGCGTGATTCCGGATTTTGTCGAGTACCTGGCCAACGACGCCGAGATCGCTGCGGTGTTCAGCGTTCCCCTGGAGTTCTTTCGCAAGGACCCGCGTGAACATACCCATCGCATCGATTACCAGGGACGCAGCTGGTATGTGCCGAGTTATCGTTACGGCGAATACAAGATCTGGGGCCTGACGGCGATCATGATCGTCGAGTTGATCAACCTGCTCTATGACGCCAAAATTAGCCTGCACCAGCCGCCCAAGAGTTTTATCAACACCTGAAGCCATCGTTTGTATGGCGTTAAGCCGCGGCTGCCTGAGCCTGAGGACAACACGATGAAATACCGCCTGGGCGACGCCCGCGTCGAGACCCATCCACAGAGCTGGGTCGCCCCCAACGCCGTGCTGGTGGGCAAGGTCAAACTGGAAGAGGGCGCCAACGTCTGGTTCAACGCCGTGTTGCGTGGCGACAACGAGTTGATCCTGATCGGCAAGAACAGCAACGTCCAGGACGGCACCGTGATGCACACCGACATGGGCTACCCGCTGACCATCGGCACCGGCGTAACCATCGGCCACAACGCCATGCTGCATGGCTGCACCGTCGGCGATTACAGCCTGATCGGCATTAACGCGGTGATTCTCAACGGCGCGAAAATCGGCAAGAACTGCATCATCGGCGCCAACTCGCTGATCGGCGAAGGCAAGGAGATTCCGGACGGTTCGCTGGTCATGGGCTCGCCGGGCAAAGTAGTGCGCGAGCTCACCGAGGTGCAGAAGAAAATGCTCGAGGCCAGCGCTGCGCACTATGTGCATAACTCGCAACGATATGCTCGCGATCTGGCAGAGCAGGAACAATGAGCACGCCCGAACGTCCGGTGCTATCGCCTTGCGTGAACATCTGTGCGCTGGATGATGATGATATTTGCACCGGGTGTCAGCGCACGGTGCAGGAGATCACGGGCTGGAGCCGGATGGACAACGAAGAGCGCCGCAAGGTATTGGGTTTGTGCCATGAGCGGGCCAAATCGAGCGGGTTGATCTGGATGATCGGCGCCAAATCCGATCACTGAGGTGCGCCCCCTGTAGGAGCGAACTCGCGAAAAACCAGAGGGCGCCTCGGCATCCGGCTTATCGCATAATCGTTCACGACTATCGCGAGCAAGCTCGCTCCTCCACGTATTACCCACTCATTACCAGGTCTCGCCAATCTCCATGCTCTTCCTGATCGCCTACATCAGCAGCGTCGTGCTGATCAACTACGCCTTTTCCACCGCCCCGCACCTGGACATCATCTGGTCCGCCTGGGGCGGTTTGGTCTTCGTCCTGCGCGATATGGTGCAAGTCCGCTTCGGCCACGGGGCAATCGTGGCGATGCTGGCGGCGCTGGTGCTGTCCTATGTCACGTCCGATCCGTCCATCGCGCTGGCCAGCGCCACGGCGTTCGCGGTCTCCGAGTGCATCGACTGGCTGGTGTTCAGCATCACCAAGCGCCCGCTGCACGACCGCCTGTGGATAAGTTCGGCCCTGAGCATTCCGCTCGATACCTTCATCTTCTTCGGCATGATCGACGCCTTCACGCCGGCCGTGATTCTCACCGCCATGGGCTCGAAGTTCGCTGGCGTGACCGTCGTGTGGCTGATCATGGCGTGGCGCTTGCGCAAACAGGCCGTCACCGGCTGAAGCCAAACCTTCAGGTTCATGTAAAATGCCGCGCTTTCTCCCCATGGGAAGCGTGCCAGGCACAGCGACCCTCGATGATCCGCTCCTTTGAGGACCTGAGATGACCCGTATCGGAACTCCATTGTCGCCAACCGCGACCCGCGTATTGATGTGTGGCTGTGGTGAGTTGGGCAAGGAAGTGGTGATCGAGCTGCAACGCCTGGGCGTTGAAGTGATTGCCGTCGACCGTTACGCCAACGCGCCGGCCATGCAAGTCGCGCATCGCAGCCACGTGATCAACATGCTCGACGGCGCCGCCCTGCGTGCGGTGATCGAAGCCGAAAAACCGCACTTCATCGTGCCGGAAATCGAAGCCATCGCCACCGCGACCCTGGTCGAACTGGAAGCCGAAGGCTTCACCGTGATCCCGACCGCGCGCGCCGCGCAACTGACCATGAACCGTGAAGGCATCCGTCGCCTGGCCGCTGAAGAGCTGGACCTGCCGACCTCGCCGTACCACTTTGCCGACACCTTTGAGGATTACAGCAAAGCCGTTCAGGACCTGGGTTTCCCGTGTGTGGTCAAGCCTGTCATGAGCTCGTCGGGCAAGGGCCAGAGCCTGCTGCGCAGCATCGATGACGTGAAAGCCGCGTGGGATTACGCGCAAGAAGGCGGCCGTGCCGGTAAAGGTCGGGTAATCGTCGAGGGCTTCATCGACTTCGACTACGAAATCACCCTGCTGACCGTGCGACACGTCGGCGGCACCACGTTCTGCGCGCCGGTCGGTCACCGTCAGGAGAAGGGCGACTACCAGGAATCCTGGCAGCCACAAGCCATGAGCCCGATTGCCCTGGCTGAGTCCGAGCGCGTGGCCAAAGCGGTCACCGAAGCCTTGGGTGGCCGTGGTCTGTTTGGCGTTGAATTGTTCATCAAAGGCGATCAGGTGTGGTTCAGCGAAGTCTCGCCGCGTCCGCACGACACCGGCCTGGTGACCCTGATTTCGCAGGACCTGTCACAGTTCGCCCTGCACGCGCGGGCCATTCTGGGGCTGCCGATTCCATTGATCCGTCAGTTTGGGCCTTCGGCTTCGGCGGTGATTCTGGTGGAAGGGCAGTCGACCCAGACGGCTTTCGCCAATCTCGGCGCTGCATTGAGCGAACCGGACACGGCATTGCGTCTGTTCGGCAAGCCAGAAGTGAATGGTCAGCGCCGGATGGGTGTGGCGCTGGCGCGGGATGAGTCGATCGAGGCTGCTCGCGCTAAAGCGACCCGTGCTTCTCAGGCTGTTGTTGTAGAGCTTTAAACCGAGGTGCGGCAATCGCTAGCAGGCTAGCTCCCACATGGAAAATTGGTGTACACAAATCTGTGACCAGCCAATAACCCTGTGGGAGCCAGCCTGCTGGCGATGCTTCTGATTCAGGCAATCCGATTCAAATCGTTATTACGCGTCTCTTTCAGGCACAACACCGCAATCAAACTCAGCACCGCCGCCCCCGACACATACCCGCCGACATAACTCAAACCCCCCATCGCCACGAGCTTCTGCGCAAAGAACGGCGCCGCCGAGGCTCCGACAATGCCGCCCAGGTTGTAGGCCGCTGACGCGCCGGTATAGCGCACGTGTGTCGGAAACAGCTCCGGCAGTAGCGCACCCATCGGGGCAAACGTTACGCCCATCAGAAACAGCTCGATGCACAGGAACAGCGCCACACCCCAGGTCGAGCCTTGGGTCAGTAGCGGTTCCATCAAGAACCCGGAGAGAATTGCCAGAACGCCCCCGATGATCAGCACCGGTTTGCGCCCGTAACGGTCACTGGCCCAGGCCGACAACGGCGTCGCAGCGGCCATGAACAGCACGGCGAAGCACAGCAGTGCGAGGAAGGTTTCACGGGTGTAACCCAGCGTCGACACGCCATAACTCAGTGAAAACACCGTCGAAATGTAGAACAGCGCGTAGCACACCACCATCGAACCGGCGCCCAGCAACATGGGCGCCCAATACTGGCTGAACAGCTCGACCAGCGGGATCTTCACTCGCTCCTGACGGGCCATGGCATTGGCGAATACCGGGGTTTCGTGCAGCTTCAGGCGCACGTACAGGCCGACCATCACCAGCGCGGCGCTGAGCAGGAACGGAATCCGCCAGCCCCACGAGCGGAACTGTTCGTCGTTCAGCGTCATCGCTAGTGTCAGGAATAACCCGTTGGCGGCGAGAAAGCCGATCGAAGGGCCGAGCTGCGGGAACATGCCGAACCAGGCGCGTTTGCCCTTGGGCGCGTTCTCCGTCGCCAGCAATGCTGCGCCGCCCCATTCACCGCCCAATCCCAAACCCTGGCCGAAGCGCAGCACGCAGAGCAGGATCGGTGCCCAGGCTCCGATGCTGTCATAACCCGGCAGCACGCCGATCAGCGTGGTGCACACGCCCATCAGCAGCAAGGAGGCGACCAGGGTCGATTTGCGCCCGATGCGGTCACCGAAGTGGCCGAACAGTGCCGAGCCCAGTGGCCTGGCGAGGAACGCGATGCCGAACGTGAGAAACGCCGAGAGCATCTGGGCCGTGCCGGAGGTCTGCGGAAAGAACACCGGCCCGATCACCAGTGCCGCGGCAGTGGCATACACGTAGAAGTCGTAGAACTCGATGGCGGTGCCGATGAAACTCGCGGTCGCCACGCGGGTAGCGGAGTTCGTCGGTTGTGCAGGCGTGGTTTCGGTATAAGTCGTGCTGGTCGTCATGCGGTAATCCCTGACAGTCATGTGCCCCAGTGGAGCGAATTATTATGGTCGAACACCCAGGGATGTGGGTTTGATGCGGGGTGCGGGTAGCACGGGGGTGGGGCGGGGCTTGGGTAAGCTGGATCGATTATAGGAAGGTGGCTAACGATCAAACAAGGGCCAGAGGCGGGTGATGGCTTTCAGAGCGAGGGATGTCAGGGGTCAGATAACCACTGGAACTGAGCTGGTATGCCAGATCAAAACCCGAGTGACGCGGTTGTCTTCGGTCTCCAGAATCTCCAGTCGGTAACGCCCGATCTTCAGGCACACCGCGCTGTCCGGAATCGTCTCCAGCGCCTCGGTCACCAGCCCGTTAAGGGTTTTCGGTCCATCACTGGGTAAGTGCCAGCCGAGGCTTTTGTTCAGGTCGCGAATCGATGCCGCACCATCGATCACCAGGCGTCCATCGGCCTGCGGATGAATGTGCGGGTTGTCCAGGCTGTGCTGGCTTTCGAATTCACCGACGATTTCTTCGAGGATGTCTTCCAGCGTGACGATGCCGAGCACCTCGCCGTACTCGTCTACCACCATGCCCAGGCGCCGCTGCTGTTTGTGGAAGTTCAGCAGTTGCAGCTGCAGCGGCGTGCTTTCAGGTACGAAATACGGGTCGTGGCACGCGGCCAGCAGTGCTTCGCGAGTGAGTTGGCCATCGGGCAGCAGGTGGCGGATCTGCCGGGTGTTGAGCACCGCCTCGACCTGATTGATGTCGCTGTGGAAAACCGGCAGGCGCGTGCGCCGATTGGCCCGCAGCTGTTCGAGGATCTCTTCTATCGAGTCGTCGAGGTTGATCCCGTCAACGTCACTGCGCGGCACCAGAATGTCGTTGACCGTGATGTTGTCCAGTGCATGGATGCCGGCCAGCGCGTGCGGGCGACAGATCGGGCTTTGCGGGTCGTCGTGGCGATCTTTCGGCGTCTCGTCCTCGCTCTGCTGCACCACTTTGGCTTTGCGGGCGAACGGTCGCATCAGTAACTGGCTGATGCCATTGAGCAGCCAGGCGGCGGGGTAGATGATTTTCAGCGGCGCACCGAGCAGGGTGTTGCCCAGCGCCAGGACCGCGTCGGGGTAGCGAACGGCAAGGGTGCGCGGCAGGTAGTCGGCAAACACCAGCAGCATCGCGCCGGCCCCCAGGCAAGCGACCCATGGACCGTTCTCGGCCCACGTGAAAATCGCCAGCAAGGTGCAGATGACCACCACCAGCGCGCGACACAGGGTGTTGCAGAAAATCAGGCTGTTGAGCGCAAAACTCAGCTTCGCCACCGGTTTGTCGCTTGAGCGCGAGGCGGTGCGCTGGGCCAGCAAGTGTTGCTGTGCGGCTTCGATGGCGGTGAACAGCCCCGACCATAAAATCAGCAGGGCTACTACGGCGAGCATCGGCCCTATGGGCAAGTCGTCCATTAATACCGCCCGTCAGATGTGCAGGATGTATTCACGGACCAGCTTGCTGCCGAAATACGCGAGCATCAACAGGCAGAAACCGGCGAGGGTCCAGCGAATGGCCTTGTGTCCGCGCCAGCCGAGGCGGTTGCGGCCCCAGAGCAGCACGCTGAAGACGATCCAGGCCAGGCACGCCAGCAAGGTTTTATGCACCAGATGCTGGGCGAACAGATTGTCGACGAACAACCAGCCAGAGATCAGCGACAGCGACAGCAAGGTCCAGCCGGCCCAGAGGAAACCGAACAGCAGGCTTTCCATGGTCTGCAGCGGCGGGAAATTCTTGATCAGCCCGGACGGATGCTTGTGTTTGAGTTGATGGTCCTGAACCAGCAGCAGCAAGGCCTGGAACACCGCGATGGTGAACATGCCGTAAGCCAGGATCGACAACAGGATGTGCGCAAGGATGCCCGGCTCTTCGTCGATGATCTGTACCGTCCCGGCCGGGGCGAACTGTGCCAGCAGCACGGTCGCAGCGCCCAGCGGGAACAGCAATATCAGCAGGTTTTCCACCGGGATCCGCGAGCAGGCCAGCAGGGTCAAGGCAATGACCGCTGCGGCGATCAGGCTGGCAGCGCTGAAAAAGTCCAGGCCCAGGCCGATCGGCGTCAGCAGATGGGTGAACAGGCTGGCGCTGTGAGCCAGCACGGCGAGCACGCCGAGCGTGACCAGCAGGCGTTTGTTCGCCTTGGCGCCGATGGCCAGGCGAGTGCCCTGATAAATGGTCGCAGCGGCGTATAAGCAGGCGGCGGCGAGAGTGGTAAGCAAACTGGGTGATAAGGGGAGCATAAATCCTGTTAGGCAAGCCCGAAAGGCGCTGAGTTTGGCATAGAACCCACACACCACGAAAGTGCGAGGTGTCCGCCAGTCGCAGTCTTCGCTATAATCCGCGACCTGCCCACGCCGCAGGCTCGCCGAGCACATGTTGATTCCGGTCTGGGCCGCCATTATCCCGGTCTACACAGGGCCTGAAAGGATCGCGCAATGTTTGAAAACTTAACCGACCGTCTCTCGCAGACGCTGCGCCATGTCACCGGCAAGGCCAAGCTGACCGAGGACAACATCAAAGACACCCTGCGCGAAGTGCGCATGGCGTTGCTCGAAGCCGACGTCGCCTTGCCGGTGGTGAAAGACTTCGTCAATTCGGTCAAGGAACGCGCCGTTGGCACCGAGGTGTCGCGCAGCCTGACGCCGGGCCAGGCCTTCGTGAAGATCGTCCAGGCCGAACTCGAAAGCCTGATGGGCGCAGCCAACGAAGACCTGAACCTGAGCGCCGTTCCGCCCGCCGTCGTATTGATGGCCGGTTTGCAGGGCGCGGGTAAAACCACCACCGCCGGCAAACTTGCGCGCTTCCTTAAAGAGCGCAAGAAGAAGTCGGTGATGGTCGTGTCCGCGGACGTTTACCGTCCGGCGGCGATCAAGCAGCTGGAAATGCTCGCGGGTGAAGTCGGCGTGACCTTCTTCCCGTCCGACCTGAGCCAGAAGCCGGTCGAGATCGCGCAAGCGGCTATTAAAGAAGCAAAACTGAAATTCATCGACGTGGTCATCGTCGATACCGCCGGTCGTCTGCACATCGACGAAGAGATGATGGGCGAGATCAAGGCGCTGCACGCTGCGATCAACCCGGTCGAAACCCTGTTCGTGGTCGACGCCATGACCGGCCAGGACGCCGCCAACACGGCCAAGGCCTTTGGCGATGCACTGCCGCTGACCGGTGTGATCCTGACCAAGGTCGACGGCGATGCCCGTGGCGGTGCCGCGTTGTCGGTGCGTGCCATCACCGGCAAGCCGATCAAGTTCATCGGTATGGGCGAGAAGAGCGAAGCGCTCGAGCCGTTCCACCCTGAGCGTATCGCGTCACGCATCCTCGGCATGGGCGACGTTCTCAGCCTGATCGAACAGGCCGAAGCGACCCTCGACAAGGACAAAGCCGACAAGCTTGCTAAAAAGTTGAAGAAGGGCAAGGGCTTCGACCTCGAAGACTTCCGTGATCAGCTGCAACAGATGAAGAACATGGGCGGCCTCGGCGGCCTCATGGATAAACTGCCGAACATCGGCGGCGTGAACCTGGCGCAAATGGGTAACGCCCAGGGCGCGGCAGAGAAACAATTCAAGCAGATGGAAGCCATCATCAATTCCATGACCCCGGCCGAGCGCCGCGACCCTGAGCTGATCAGCGGTTCGCGCAAACGCCGGATCGCCATGGGTTCCGGCACGCAAGTGCAGGACATCGGTCGCTTGATCAAGCAGCACAAGCAGATGCAGAAGATGATGAAGAAATTCTCCGCAAAAGGCGGAATGGCCAAAACTGATGCGCGGCATGGGCGGTATGTTGCCCGGCGGTGGCATGCCGAAAATGTAAAGAATCCGCGCCGTCAGTCATGTCGGCGCAGACCCACAGTGATGTGGGATCAACAGCAAACCCGCACTTGGCGGGAGCTGACTGGCCGTTTTCAACGACGGCTCTATAGCAAATCTGCATGGCGTCCGATAGGCCGCCGGAAAAAGACATTTGCAAAAGTCCGGATATTCCTTAGAATATGCGGCCTTTCGGGCACCTATGCCCGCTGTGCCTTTAGATTTGCAGCACCGACTACAGGAACGATGTTCACATGCTAACAATCCGTCTTGCCCTTGGCGGCTCCAAAAAGCGCCCGTTTTACCACTTGACCGTAACCGACAGCCGCAACCCGCGCGACGGTTCGCACAAGGAACAGGTTGGTTTCTTCAACCCTGTTGCTCGTGGTCAAGAAGTCCGTCTGTCCGTGAACCAAGAGCGCGTAGCCTACTGGCTGAGCGTTGGTGCACAGCCTTCTGAGCGTGTTGCTCAGTTGTTGAAGGATGCTTCTAAGGCTGCGGCCTGAGCAATATGAACGCGACGCCAGCTGTTGCTGATGATTTGATCGTTATCGGCAAGATTTATTCTGTCCATGGCGTTCGCGGCGAAGTGAAGGTTTATTCCTTTACTGATCCGACTGAAAACCTGTTGCAGTACAAAACCTGGACGCTCAAGCGCGAAGGCAATGTCAAACAGGTCGAGCTGGTCAGCGGACGCGGGAACGACAAGTTCCTGGTCGCAAAGCTCAAGGGTCTTGATGATCGTGAAGAAGCTCGTCTTCTGGCCGGTTATGAGATCTGCGTGCCGCGCAACCTGTTCCCTGAATTGACCGACGGCGAGTACTACTGGTACCAGCTGGAAGGTCTGAAGGTCATTGATCAACTGGGGCAATTGCTCGGGAAAATCGATCATCTTCTGGAAACCGGCGCCAATGATGTAATGGTGGTCAAGCCTTGCGTTGGCAGCCTGGATGATCGCGAACGCCTGTTGCCCTATACGGAGCAATGTGTGTTGGCAGTCGACCTCGCAGCAGGCGAGATGAAGGTGGAATGGGATGCGGACTTCTAAGCGTGGCTAATTTGCGCGTAGAAGTGATCAGTTTGTTTCCCGAGATGTTCTCCGCCATCAGCGAGTACGGCATCACCAGTCGGGCGGTGAAACAGGGGCTGTTGCAGCTCACCTGTTGGAACCCGCGAGACTACACGACGGATCGACATCACACTGTGGATGATCGCCCATTTGGCGGTGGTCCGGGCATGGTGATGAAGATCAAGCCC
This sequence comes from Pseudomonas sp. 300, assembly GCF_055803035.1. Classification (NCBI taxonomy): domain Bacteria; kingdom Pseudomonadati; phylum Pseudomonadota; class Gammaproteobacteria; order Pseudomonadales; family Pseudomonadaceae; genus Pseudomonas; species Pseudomonas sp. 300. The sequence continues at coordinate 1,181,774 of NZ_JAVLRV010000001.1, forward strand.
CTGGAAGATGCTCTGGTTCAGGCCAAGGCAGCAGCCGGGGAGGCGGCGAAGGTGATTTACCTGTCCCCCCAAGGCCGTCAACTGACTCAGTCGGCGGTACGCGAGTTGGCGAATCTGGATGCATTGATCCTGATTGCCGGCCGCTATGAAGGCATTGACGAGCGTTTTATTGATGCTCATGTCGATGAAGAGTGGTCGATTGGCGACTATGTACTGTCTGGCGGCGAGCTGCCGGCGATGGTCCTGATCGATGCGGTTACACGACTGCTGCCTGGAGCTTTAGGGCATGCGGACTCCGCCGAGGAAGATTCCTTTACGGATGGTTTGCTGGATTGCCCGCACTACACCCGACCGGAGGTGTATGCGGATCAGCGTGTTCCCGACGTATTGCTAAGTGGCAATCACGCGCACATCCGGCGTTGGCGTTTACAGCAGTCCCTTGGTAGGACCTTTGAACGACGCGCCGATCTTCTGGAAAGCCGCTCGCTTTCTGGAGAAGAGAAGAAGCTGCTCGAGGAATACATCCGCGAGCGGGACGATAGTTAACAACGTATCGATGGTAAGTCCGTTGATTTACCTTAGGAGCACAGCATGACTAACAAAATCATCCTTGCACTCGAAGCAGAGCAGATGACCAAAGAGATCCCTACCTTTGCCCCGGGCGACACCATTGTCGTTCAGGTGAAAGTGAAGGAAGGCGACCGTTCGCGTCTGCAAGCGTTCGAAGGTGTTGTTATCGCCAAGCGTAACCGCGGCGTAAACAGTGCTTTCACCGTTCGTAAAATCTCCAACGGTGTTGGCGTAGAGCGTACTTTCCAGACCTACAGCCCGCAAATCGACAGCATGGCCGTTAAACGTCGCGGTGACGTACGTAAAGCCAAGCTGTACTACCTGCGTGACCTGTCTGGTAAAGCAGCTCGCATCAAGGAAAAACTGGCTTAAGTCCAGCTTCCGATGCAGAAAAAAGCAGCCTACGGGCTGCTTTTTGTGTTGCCTGCGATTTATCTTCCATGGCCGTACTGCCGGTCTTGCCTGAGCCTTTATGCCCGCCATCGATCATCCTTTGATAGACCAGTTTCTCGACGCGCTATGGCTGGAGAAAGGTCTTTCCGATAACACCCGCGATGCCTATCGCAGCGACCTGGCCCTGTTCAACGGCTGGCTGCAGGAGAAGGGCCTGGAGTTGATCAATGCCGGCCGCGAGTTGATCCTCGATCACCTGGCCTGGCGCCTGGAGCAGAACTACAAGCCCCGTTCCACTGCGCGATTTCTTTCGGGTGTGCGTGGCTTTTATCGCTATCTGTTGCGGGAAAAGTTGATCGCGGTCGATCCGACGTTACGCGTCGATATGCCTCAACTCGGTAGGCCGCTGCCAAAATCCTTGTCGGAAGCCGATGTGGAAGCGCTGCTGAAGGCGCCGGATCTGAGTGATGCGATCGGCCAGCGTGACCGCGCCATGCTCGAAGTGCTTTACGCCTGCGGCCTGCGGGTGACGGAATTGATCAGCCTGACGCTGGAGCAGGTCAACCTGCGTCAGGGCGTGCTGCGGGTGATGGGCAAGGGCAGCAAGGAGCGGCTGGTGCCAATGGGCGAGGAGGCGATTGTCTGGGTCGAGCGTTATATGCGCGATGGCCGCCAAGAGCTGCTCGGCGGACGTCCCAGCGATGTCATGTTCCCCAGTCAGCGCGGCGAGCAGATGACGCGCCAGACGTTCTGGCACCGCATCAAGCATCAGGCCAAGGTCGCCGGGATCGGCAAGTCGCTGTCGCCGCACACCTTGCGTCACGCCTTCGCCACGCACCTGCTCAACCACGGCGCCGATTTGCGGGTGGTGCAGATGCTGCTCGGCCACAGCGATCTGTCGACCACTCAGATCTACACCCACGTCGCCCGGGCGCGCTTGCAAGACCTGCACGCCAAACATCACCCGCGCGGTTGATCACAATCCCTATGGGAGCGAGCCTGCTCGCGATTGCGGTGTATCAGTTAAAGATGTGTCCACTGACACACCGCAATCGCGAGCAGGCTCGCTCCCACACTTGATCTGCGCAGGTCAGAATGTCCTGCGTCACCCGCATTCGGCCCCACCGGCCTTATGTGGTAGGCTTTGCCGGTTTGCACGATGGGCGGTTGTGACCCGGTGTTTCGGCACGGGCGTTCTGATCGTCCCATTTGTCCGCCTTCAGGAGTTCTCATGCGTCTGACCCAGATTTTCGCCGCCGCAGCCATTGCGTTGGTCAGCACCTTTGCCGTCGCCGATGACGCGGCCGACAAAGCCATCCGTAAAAGCCTGGAAACCCTCCAGCTCGAAGTGCCGGTAGAAAGCATTTCCGCCAGTCCGCTGCCGGGCTTGTATGAAGTCAAACTGCAGGGCAGCCGCGTGCTCTATGCCAGCGCCGATGGCCAGTACGTCGTTCAGGGCTACATGTTTCAGCTCAAGGACGGCAAGCCGGTCAACCTGACCGAGAAAACCGAACGCCTGGGCGTTTCCAAGCTGGTCAACGCTATTCCGGTCGCGGAAACCGTGGTCTACCCGGCTATCGGCGAAACCAAATCGCACATCACCGTGTTCACCGACACCACCTGCCCGTACTGCCACAAACTGCACGCCGAAGTGCCTGAGCTGAACAAGCGCGGCATCGAAGTGCGTTACGTCGCGTTCCCGCGCCAGGGCCTGGGCTCGCCGGGTGACGAACAGTTGCAAGCGGTCTGGTGCTCCAAGGACAAGAAAGCCGCCATGGACAAAATGGTCGATGGCAAGGAAATCAAGGCCGCCAAGTGCGATAACCCGGTTTCCAAACAGTTCGCCCTCGGCCAGTCGATTGGCGTGAACGGTACACCGGCCATCGTTTTGGCCGACGGTCAGGTCATTCCGGGCTACCAGCCTGCGCCACAAGTCGCCAAACTGGCGCTGGGCGCGAAGTAAATTCGCATCGTCACGGCCAGCCTTTGACGATCATGGTCCGGCGGCAACATGTGCCGGGCCATTAATAGAGAGCCGCGAGCATGCGGCTGTTTTCACGGCCGGCCTTGAGTCGGCCGTTTTATGGGGAGTTCACAGTGAAACCGGTCAAAGTAGGCATCTGTGGGTTAGGGACCGTCGGTGGCGGTACCTTCAACGTACTTCAGCGCAACGCCGAGGAAATTGCTCGTCGTGCCGGGCGTGGAATCGAAGTGGCACAAATTGCCATGCGCACGCCAAAGCCTCAGTTCCAAACGACCGGTATTGCGATTACCAACGATGTCTTCGAAGTGGCCACGAACCCTGAGATCGACATCGTTATAGAGCTGATGGGCGGCTACACCGTTGCCCGCGAGCTGGTACTCAAGGCCATCGAGAATGGCAAGCATGTGGTCACCGCGAACAAGGCACTGATTGCCGTTCACGGTAATGAAATTTTCGCCAAGGCTCGCGAGAAAGGCGTGATCGTGGCGTTCGAAGCGGCCGTGGCCGGTGGCATTCCGGTGATCAAGGCGATCCGTGAAGGCCTGTCCGCCAACCGTATCAACTGGGTCGCCGGCATCATCAACGGCACCGGCAACTTCATCCTCACCGAGATGCGCGAGAAGGGGCGCACCTTCGAAGACGTGCTCGCCGAGGCGCAGGCCCTGGGTTACGCCGAAGCCGATCCGACCTTCGACGTTGAAGGCATCGACGCGGCCCACAAGCTGACGATCCTGGCCTCCATCGCGTTCGGCATTCCGCTGCAATTCGACAAGGCTTACACCGAAGGCATCACCAAGCTGACCACGGCTGACGTGAACTACGCCGAAGCGCTGGGCTATCGCATCAAGCACTTGGGCGTGGCGCGCAGCACTGCCGCTGGCATCGAGTTGCGCGTGCACCCGACGCTGATCCCGGCTGATCGTCTGATCGCCAACGTCAACGGCGTGATGAACGCTGTGATGGTCAACGGTGACGCTGCCGGTTCGACCTTGTTCTACGGCGCCGGTGCCGGCATGGAGCCGACCGCTTCGTCGGTGATCGCCGACCTGGTGGACGTGGTTCGCGCCATGACTTCCGATCCGGAAAACCGTGTGCCGCACCTGGCCTTCCAGCCGGATTCGCTGTCGGCGCATCCGATCCTGCCGATCGAAGCCTGTGAAAGCGCCTACTACCTGCGCATTCAGGCCAAGGACCATCCGGGCGTGCTGGCTCAGGTCGCGAGCATCCTGTCGGAACGCGGCATCAACATCGAATCGATCATGCAGAAAGAAGTCGAAGAGCATGACGGTCTGGTGCCGATGATCCTGCTGACGCACCGTGTGCTGGAACAGCACATGAACGACGCGATCGCCGCCCTCGAAGCCCTGACAGGCGTGGTCGGTCCGGTCGTACGGATCCGCGTCGAGCACCTGAACTAAGCCGTTATCGTTCACCGGGCCCGCGAGCGGGTCCGGCTTGCGAACACTGTCCATTGGAGTCAGTCATGCGTTATATCAGTACCCGCGGCCAGGCACCGGCCCTGAATTTCGAAGACGTCCTGCTGGCCGGTCTGGCCACTGACGGCGGTCTGTACGTCCCGGAAAACCTGCCTCGTTTCACCCAGGAAGAAATCGCTTCCTGGGCCGGCCTGCCGTATCACGAGCTGGCTTTCCGGGTGATGCGCCCGTTTGTCACCGGCAGCATTCCCGATGCCGATTTCAAAAAGATTCTCGAAGAGACTTACGGCGTGTTCTCGCACAACGCCGTCGCACCGCTGCGTCAGTTGAACGGCAACGAATGGGTGCTGGAGCTGTTTCACGGCCCGACCCTGGCGTTCAAGGACTTCGCCCTGCAACTGCTCGGTCGTTTGCTCGACTACGTGCTGGAAAAACGCGGTGAGCGCGTGGTGATCGTTGGCGCTACGTCCGGTGACACCGGTTCGGCCGCCATCGAAGGCTGCAAGCACTGCGAAAACGTCGACATCTTCATCCTGCACCCGCACAACCGTGTGTCCGAAGTGCAGCGTCGCCAGATGACCACCATCTTCGGCGAGAACATCCACAACATCGCCATCGAAGGCAACTTCGATGACTGCCAGGAAATGGTCAAGGCGAGCTTCGCCGACCAGAGCTTCCTCAAGGGCACGCGCCTGGTGGCGGTGAACTCAATCAACTGGGCGCGGATCATGGCCCAGATCGTTTACTACTTCCATGCTGCCTTGCAGCTGGGCGGCCCGGCGCGTTCGGTGTCGTTCTCGGTGCCGACCGGCAACTTCGGCGACATCTTCGCCGGTTACCTGGCGCGCAACATGGGTCTGCCAATCAATCAGTTGATCGTCGCCACTAACCGCAATGACATCCTGCACCGCTTCATGAGTGGCAACCAGTACGTCAAGGAAACCCTGCACGCCACGTTGTCGCCGTCGATGGACATCATGGTGTCGTCGAACTTCGAGCGTCTGCTGTTTGACCTGCACGGTCGTAATGGCGCGGCGATTGCCGGGTTGATGGATTCGTTCAAACAGGGCGGTGGTTTCAGCGTTGAACAAGAGCGTTGGACCGAAGCGCGCAAGCTGTTCGATTCCCTGGCTGTGGATGATGCGCAAACCTGCGAAACCATCGCCGAGGTTTACGAGCAGACGGGCGAGTTGCTGGATCCGCACACGGCGATCGGCGTGAAGGCTGCGCGTGAATGCCGTCGCAGTCTGGATATTCCGATGGTGATCCTTGGCACTGCTCACCCGGTCAAATTCCCGGATGCGGTGGAGAAGGCGGGTGTGGGCAAGGCGCTGGAGTTGCCTGTTCACCTGGCTGATCTGTTTGAGCGGGATGAGCGGTGCACCGTGTTGCCGAATGACTTGAAGGCTGTTCAGGCGTTTGTCAGTCAGCATGGGAATCGTGGGAAGCCGTTGTAATCGGATAGATCGATTGGGGGCATATCCGTTGCTGCAGTAACGGCTGCTGGCGGTTTCGCCCTTACGGCGAGTCACTTGGAAGAGCCCCAAGTAACCAAGGGCTCTTGCCCCTTTCGTTCGGTGCCTCGCTAAGGCTCGGCATGCCCTCGTTCTGGTCCTGCTCCGTGGGCCCGCCGCCATCGGCCATCCATGGCCGGGGGCGGCTACCGCGGCATCCCTGCCGCGGTGCCCACTACGCAGAACCTCCACTCGGCCTCTCGAGGGGGCGACTACCGCAACAGCACCGCGAGGCGGCCTACTGGCCGGCCTGTCTCTTC
>NZ_JAVLRV010000001.1:1187956-1226518 GCF_055803035.1 Pseudomonas sp. 300
AGCGATGGACGTCCAGACAACGCGTTCATTCAGACCGTACGCGTTATCGTTAACGTCCATCGCTAGCAGGCTAGCTCCCACAGTGGATTGTTGTCCGGCATTGCATGGGGTTACTCCGCCGGTGATTCAGCCGGACCAGGCAGGCTATCAGGCCGCCTCGCTTTGGTTTTTGATCTTGGCTTTGATCTTGATCTGCCCCGTCGGAAGGCCGTACGTCAGGGGCGCAGGCGCTTGGTTACTTGGCGCTTTTCCAAGTAACCCGCCGTAAGGGCGGAACCAGTAGCCGCCGTTACCGAAGAAACGGATATTCACCCAATCCCAATCCCAATCCCAATCCCAATCCCCACATACACAAACCTGTCATCTACCCCATGTCATGCTCCATCAACCAGAGACGCCGACGCGTCTGCATCTGGAATCCAGAACTTTCTTCTCGGGCCGGTGGTCACTTACTGTAGACACGCCCCAGGCACTTCGTTTTCGGACTATTGAGTGGTGATCGAGATGGAAAGTATCAGTCTATTGCTCGGTGAGGCTCTGAGCCCGTATCAGGTAACGTTGACCCCATCAGGCGCCCACGGCGAATGCCTGGTGACACTGAAGAGTTCGACCGGCGCCATCGTGGTCGAACGGCAATTCAATCAGGCTCAGTTGAGCGACAAACGTCTGCTCACGGACGTGGTCGACGGGTTGCATCGCGATCTGATGATTGCCGAAGGGCGCCTGGAACCCTGCGTTATCGCGGCGTTGCGCAACGCGGCACAGGACAAGGTCCTGGGCCGGCCGTAAGTGAATTATTTTTTATGGGAACCTTACGGGCCCAAGGTCGGTCAGAGTTTGTAACAGCAGGATCAAGCATTGTGCTCCGGTGCTTGTAGTCGTGCTGCCACTGGTCTTTTTGTAGGCCACGTTTAACCCCGAGTCGTCTCCCCACTTCTCGGGGTTTCTTTTTGCCTGCAATTTGTCATTCCTGGGCCTGCTGCTCGAAATACTTCCTGGATTCTTCCAGGTAGGCAGCGCGACTTTCCGGGTCGAGCCACGCGGCGTACGCCTCGCTCAAGCGATCGTGGGGCATTTTGCGCAGTAGCTGATTGATCTCGACAATCGCCTGCCTGCCTTTCGGCGTGTCGGTACAGCCGATGTAACCGGACAAGAATTTCTCGGCGCCGCGAATCGGGTAGAACTGCAATTCATCCTCGGCGATCCCTTGCTGTTGGGCCTGGTAGCGGATTTCCGGACGGTATCCCAGCAGCAACCGCAAGCGCCCCAGGCGCTGCATCTGCAACAGGCTGCCCAAGGCGTCGTTGCCGTAGTGCGGGGTGAGCGAGTCTGCCGGTGCTTGTTTGAGCAGCGCGTCGAGGTAATCACCGTAGTTGCGCTCGGCGATAATGCCCAACTTCTCGCCGCCATTCGCCAGGAAGGCCGCCAGGTCCAGTTCATTGTCCTGGATGAAGGGCGCAAGCGTCTCACGGTCAACGCGCCGCACGGCCACGCCATTGCCCATGGCCCGAAACACCGGAATGGAAAACGCGATCCAGCGTTCGCGTTCCTTGCTCCGGTTCAGCGCCGCATCGCATGTCAGGGACGGCTCGTGGAGCATTTGCAAGGCGCGAGCACGGTTGACCCGCATCAAGGTGTGTTCGTATTGCGGCATGCCCGCGATCAGCAGTGGCAACAATTGATCGATGACGCCCTGGCCCTTTTTCGGTCCTTCGAAAATCGTCAGCGGGGGGAGATCCCGCAACAGCCAGACCATGGTTTCCTTGGGTTGCGCCATCGCTGATGGCGCCGGGACAACGAGCAGGAACATGGCCGCGAGCGCGTACACCGCCCTCGCGCGGTGATGAGTGACAAGCAGCGAAAGCAGGCGCTTCAGCTTAGATGGCCCCGTCTTCACGCAGCTTTGCGATCTGTTCCTTGTCGTAGCCAAGATCGTTAAGTACCTGCGCATTGTGTTCGCCCAACTGCGGCCCGACCCATTCAGAACTGCCGGGTGTCTCTGAGAGTTTCGGCACAATTCCCGGCATCTTGAAATCTTTGCCGTCCGGCAGCTTCGCCTTGAGAAACATTTCCCGCGCCAGGTACTGCGGATCACTGAACATGTCTTCGGCGCTGAAGATCCGGCTGGCGGGAACGTCGGCCTGATTCAACTGCTCGATGATGGTGTCCAGAGGCAGCGAGTTGACCCAGCGATCAATCACCCCGTAAATCTCGTCGCGACGGCTGTCACGCCCGTCGTTACTGGCCAGGACCGGGTCATTGGCCAGGTCTTCACGGCCGATGATCAGCATGAAGCGTTTAAAAATCGCGTCGCCATTGGCGCCGATCTGCACATGTTTGCCGTCGGCACTGGTGTGGATCGAGGAGGGCGTGATGCCCGGCATGATGTTGCCGGTGCGTTCGCGGATGAAGCCGAACACGTCGAACTCCGGGACCATGCTTTCCATCATGGCGAAGATTGCTTCGTACAGCGCCACATCCACCACCTGACCCAGACCGCCGTTGACCTCGCGATGACGCAAGGCCATCAACGCGCCAATCACGCCCCAGAGCGCGGCAATCGAATCGCCGATGGAAATCCCGGTGCGCACCGGCGGTCGGTCTTCAAACCCGGTGATGTAGCGCAGGCCGCCCATGGATTCACCGACGGCGCCAAACCCCGGCTGATCCTTCATCGGCCCGGTCTGGCCGAAACCTGAAAGGCGCACCATGACCAGTTTCGGGTTCAGTTCGTGCAAGACATCCCAGCCCAGGCCGAGCTTTTCCAACACGCCGGGGCGAAAATTCTCGATCAGGATGTCCGCTTCACCGAGCAGCTTTTTCAGGATCGTCAGGCCATCCGGGTGTTTCAGGTTCAGGGTCAGGGACTTCTTGTTGCGCGCCTGAACGAACCACCAGAGCGAAGTGCCTTCATACAACTTGCGCCATTTGCGCAGCGGATCACCGCCGTCGGGAGATTCGATCTTGATCACTTCGGCACCGAATTCGCCGCAGATGCGCGAGGCAAAGGGTCCGGCGATTAACGTGCCCAATTCGATGACTTTCAGGCCTGAGAGGGGTTTGGCGGTGAACGGCATGCTGGATCCTTTAGGACAAAGGCTTGGCTGATAGAGCGTTTTAGCACAGCCCGCTGTCAGTCGCTCAAGGTTGATGGCCGCGAAGCCTGCCGCATCGGTTAGACTTGCCGCCTTTCCACGTATCAAGAAGCCCGTTCATGGCCCAGCCGTCCACGACCTACAAGTTTGAACTGAACCTCACCGACCTCGACCGCAGCGTTTACGAGACGGTGAAGCAGACCATCGCCCGTCACCCGTCGGAAACCGAAGAGCGCATGACCGTGCGGCTGCTGGCCTACGCCTTCTGGTACAACGAGCAGCTGTCGTTTGGCCGTGGTCTGTCAGACGTGGATGAACCCGCCCTGTGGGAAAAGAGCCTGGATGATCGCGTCCTGCACTGGATCGAAGTCGGCCAGCCAGACGCCGATCGCCTGACCTGGTGCTCGCGTCGCACCGAGCGCACCAGTCTGCTGGCCTACGGCAGCCTGCGCGTCTGGGAAACCAAAGTGATCCCGGCGATCAAGAACCTGAAAAACGTACACATTGCCGCGGTTCCTCAGGAAGTCCTGGAAACCCTGGCCAAAGACATGCCGCGCGTTATCAAGTGGGACGTGATGATCAGCGAAGGGACGATTTTCGTCACCGACGACCGTGGCCAACACGAAGTCCAGTTGCAGTGGCTGAGCGGCGAACGCGGCTGAGTTTTCATCGCGCTATTCGGTTTTATCCTACGTATCCAAGAGAAGCACCTGTCACCCCATGCGCATCGAACCTCGCCTGTTGCCCGACACCCTGCCATTCCTCGGTGATCTGCCGCCGCTGCTGACCCGCCTGTATGCGGCGCGGGGCGTGCTGTCCGAGGCTGAACTGGACAAGAGTCTGGCGCGGCTGATTCCGTTCCAGCAGCTCAAAGGCATTGATGCCGCGGTGGATTTGCTGGTGACGGCTCTGGAGCAGCGTCAGCGGATTCTGATTGTCGGCGACTTCGACGCCGACGGCGCGACGGCCAGTACCGTCGGCATGTTGGGCTTGCGCCTGCTGGGCGCGGCGCATGTCGACTATCTGGTGCCGAACCGTTTCGAGTATGGCTACGGCCTGACCCCGGAAATCGTCGAAGTGGCGCTGACCCGCACGCCGCAGCTGCTGATCACCGTGGACAACGGCATCTCCAGCGTTGAGGGTGTGGCGGCGGCGAAAAAGGCTGGCCTTCAGGTGCTGGTCACCGACCACCACTTGCCCGGCGACGAACTGCCGCTGGCCGATGCCATCGTCAATCCCAATCAACCGGGTTGCGGGTTTCCGAGCAAGGCACTGGCCGGCGTCGGGGTGATTTTCTACGTGCTGATGGCCCTGCGCGCACGCCTGCGCAGCCTTGGCTGGTACGAGAGTAAACCGCAGCCGAACATCGGTGAGTTGCTGGATCTGGTGGCGTTGGGCAGCGTCGCTGACGTGGTGCCGCTGGATGCCAATAACCGGATTCTCGTCCACCAAGGCCTAGAGCGAATTCGCGCCGGACGCGCACGGCCAGGGATCAAGGCGATTCTCGAAGTCGCCAAGCGCGACCACACGCGTATTACCTCGACCGACCTCGGATTCATCGTCGGCCCGCGCCTGAACGCGGCGGGGCGGCTGGATGACATGAGCCTGGGCATCGAATGCCTGCTCACCGAAGATGCCGCACTCGCCCGGGAAATGGCCGTTCAGCTAGACGGCATGAACCAGGACCGCAAATCCATCGAGCAAGGCATGCAGCGCGAGGCGCTGGCCCAGCTCAAGGACTTGCCGGTGGAATCGATGCCGTTCGGCCTGTGCCTGTTCGATCCCGAGTGGCACCAGGGCGTCATCGGAATCCTCGCTTCACGTATGAAAGAGCGTTATTTCCGTCCGACGATTGCCTTTGCCGACGCGGGCGATGGCATGCTCAAGGGCTCGGGGCGTTCGGTGCAGGGCTTCCATATTCGCGACGCTTTGAGCGTAGTGGCGGCGCAGCACCCAAACCTGATCAGCAAGTACGGCGGCCATGCCATGGCGGCCGGTTTGACGTTGCCGGAGGCGAATTTTCCGCTGTTCGCCGAAGCCTTTGACGCTGAAGTGCGTAGGCAATTGCGCGAAGAAGACCTGACCGGGCGTTTGCTGTCGGACGGGACGTTGGCCGTTGAAGAGTTCCACCTCGAGCTGGCCCGTGCCCTACGGCATGCCGGCCCTTGGGGACAGCACTTCCCGGAGCCGTTGTTCCATGGCGTATTCCAGTTGGTCGAACAACGGGTTGTTGGCGAACGGCACCTCAAAGTGGTGCTCAAAAGTGAATGCGGCTCGGTGAAGCTGGATGGCATCGCTTTTGGTATTGACCGTGATATCTGGCCAAATCCGACCATCAAGTGGGTGGAATTGGCCTACAAACTCGACCTTAACGAGTTTCGCGGGAATGAGACGGTCCAGTTGATGATTGCCCACATCGAACCGCGTTGACTCCATCGCCAGCAAGCCGGCTCCTACAGAATTTGCGCACACCCTGGAGTCGGCTCGCTGGCGATAGCGATTTTGCTGACGCTGAATCTCTTGGAACCCTCCCTCATCGCCCATTGTCGACTAGGCTCTAAGCACTGCTTGATAATCCTTGTGACGTCTTGTCAATTTTTTGCCCGCGGGGGCGGGTGCTGCACCTTTTCCTGTCACTCGTCGACTTTTCAAACAGAACCCTGGAGCCTGCCCACTGAGACGAGAGGTGCCCCATGAGTCTGCTGCTTGAACCCTATACCCTTCGCCAATTGACTCTGCTAAACCGCATTGCCGTATCACCGATGTGCCAGTATTCCAGCGTCGATGGCCTGGCCAATGACTGGCATCTGGTACACCTCGGCAGCCGTGCTGTCGGCGGCGCCGGTCTGATTTTTACCGAAGCCACGGCCGTCACCGCCGATGGACGCATCACCGCCGAAGACCTCGGTTTGTGGAATGACGAACAGATCGAGCCGCTGCAACGCATCACTCGCTTCATCGCCGCCCAAGGCGCCGTCGCCGGCATTCAGTTAGCCCACGCCGGGCGCAAGGCCAGCACCCATCGGCCGTGGATTGGCAAGCACGGTAGCGTCAAACCTGAAGACGGCGGCTGGACACCCGTTGGCCCTTCGCCGATTGCGTTCGACCCGCAGCACACACCACCGAAGCAGCTCGATGAGGGCCAGATCGCCGAGGTCATTCAGGCGTTCGTTGACTCAGCGAAGCGCGCGCTGACCGCTGGTTTCAAAGTCGTCGAAGTCCACGCTGCCCACGGTTACCTGCTGCACCAGTTTTTATCACCCCTGAGCAATCAGCGCCGCGATCAATATGGCGGTTCGTTCGAGAATCGTATTCGGCTGGTGCTGCAAGTCACCGAAGCGGTGCGGGCGGTGTGGCCAGAGGAGTTGCCGGTGTTCGTGCGTGTGTCGGCCACCGATTGGGTGGAAGACGGCTGGAACCCGGATGAAACCGTCGAACTGGCACGACGCCTCAAAGACCTGGGCGTGGACCTGATTGACGTCTCCTCGGGCGGCACGGCGGCCAACGCGGAAATTCCTACAGGTCCCGGTTATCAAACCCGCTTCGCCGAACGAGTGCGCAAAGAGTCAGGCATTGCGACCGGCACGGTAGGCATGATCACCGAACCGGCCCAGGCCGAGCACATTCTGCGCACCTGTCAGGCCGACATCATCTTCCTTGCCCGTGAGCTGCTGCGCGATCCGTATTGGCCGTTGCATGCGGATGATGATCTAGGCGGCCGCAAGGCCATCTGGCCGGCGCAGTACCAACGCGCGACGCATCGGGATCAGCCGATTCATGAATCGGATCTGCGGGACTGAGTGATGAGGTAAAAGCAAAAAGCCCCGATCTGGTTGATCGGGGCTTTTGCATTCCTGCTCTGGATTTTTGTTGTTTGTTCCGCCCTCATCGCGGGCGAGCCCGCTCCCACTTTTGATCTTTGTCGAACACAAAATGTGTGTCCCATGAAGATTCATTGTGGGAGCGGGCTTGCCCGCGATGAGGCCAGCTCGGACGCGAGCTTACCTTCAGGTGTACTTACGCTTCTCTGGCGCAGGCGGGAAGTACTGATACAACCAGGTCTCACTCAGCGTCCGGTCATTGGTGCGAATGAATAACCGCAGCTCTACCGGTGCGACGCTGTCATTGGTCGGGAACCAGTCAAACGTAATCCGGTAGCCCTTGATGTCATCCAGCACCAGCACGTTGAAGTCTTTGACCTCGCCGTTGGAGCACGTCACCACCGGCTCAATGCCTGTGCCTTCCGGCAAGCGGTCCAGACCGCCGCCAGTGAAGTCCACCGCAAACCGGCGTGCCCAGACCTCCGGGTAATGCTCACCCGGCGCCCAGCCCTCAGTGAAGCCGCCCATGCCTGAACGAGTCGCGGCGACCCGCGCCAGTGGCGTACCGACCGGCGGCAAAGCGCTCCAGTACAGCTTGTAGCCGTAGTTCAGGGAATCACCCGCAGCCACCGGTTTTTTCGGGGTCCAGAACGCGACGATGTTATCCAGGGTTTCGCCGGTCGTAGGAATTTCCAACAGATCGATAGAGCCCTCGCCCCACGCGGTTGTAGGTTCGACCCACAGGCTTGGGCGTTTGCTGTACCAGTCGACGGTGTCCTGATAATTGGCGAATTCGTGATCGGTCTGTACCAGCCCGAAACCTTTCGGATCGGTGTCGGCAAAGGCGTTGAATTGCAGGGTCGCCGGGTTGTTCAGCGGACGGCAGATCCACTCGCCGTTGCCGCGCCACATGGCCAGGCGATCCGAGTCGTGGATCTGCGGGTGAATGGTGTCGCACATGCGCCGTTCATGGGTGCCGCAACTGAACATGCTGGTCATCGGCGCGATGCCCAGTTGTTCGATGGCGGTGCGTGCATTGATGTGAGCGTCAACCTCCATCACCACGCGTTCGGCCTGGCAATCGATGTCGAACCGGTAGGCACCGGTCGCGCTCGGCGAGTCCAGCAGGGCGTACACCACGAAACGGGTGCTGTCCTTGTCCGGGGTCTCGAACCAGAACTTGGTGAAGTCCGGGAATTCCTCACGTTTCTTCGCGTAGGTATCGACCGCCAGACCACGGGCCGACAGGCCGTATTGGCCAGTGGCATCTACCGCGCGGAAATAACTGGCGCCGAGGAATGACAACACATCGTGTCGGTCCAACTCCGGCGCCTTGAACAGCTTGAACCCGGAAAACCCCAGGTCCCCCGTTAGCTGTTTGGTATCGACCGTGGTTTTTTCGTAGTTGAACAGCGAAGGGCGGAAATGCACCTCCCGCGCCTGACGCGTCTTGGGGTCAACGCTGTACATGCGCACCGGCTGCTTGAACCCCATGCCGACGTGGAAAAACTGCACATCCAGTTGACCTTTCAAATCCTTCCACAGGGAATGATTGGCGTCGTAGCGGATCGCGTTGAAATTTTGTGGGGTCATGGTCGCCAGGGTCGGCGGCAGCACCTGCTTGGTGTCCTGATAGCGGTTGCCGGCGAGCTGCTTGGCCTGGATTTTCAGGGCTTCGAAATCGAAGGCCTGAGCCTCGCCATCAGCGGTGCCGTTCCCGGCCCAGGCCCGCGCGGCCAGCAGGCCGGAGGCGGACAAACCGGTGTAGGCAGCGATGGCCATGGACGCTTTGAGCAAATTCCTGCGGTGCATAAGTACAACCTGTCGTGAACAATCCCGTGCCGTTCCTGGCACGTGCGGGATCAAAAATGGAGGTTCGGACATGCCTTCGGCCAAACGCAACGGACTTTAAACAGATGCCAAATAGCTTAAACCGTTCGGCGGCAGAGCAAAAATGATTGATGGCGTGACGATAGCATCGCAATGAAACAAGAAGTTTCGGTTAACGTTTCCCACAGAGATTTCTGATTTATAGGGCATTTCTGCTTTTTTCGACTAATTACTCTAAAAACCGCTTTTCAGCGCCCGGATAGTTTCTATTCTATGGGCATGACCGGTTTCTGCCCTCAGGCCGGTGGGATTCAGTTGGCACGCGGTGACCGCTGAAAAAGGGTAGGGCGATGCAGTTTTTGAAGTTTTCTTTTTTGACGTTAGAGAGGGACATCGTCCATGTCGAAAGTACAAGGCATCACCGAAATGTTGGGAATCTTCCCTTGCCTGGGCATCGGGCGACGAAGGCGTCGGCTGAATTCCGAGGAGTTGAAGCTGGTGGAGCGGTATCGCGAGTTGTCGGAGAGTGACCGGATCGCGATGCGGTATCTGGTGGATGCGATGCGCAGTGTTTCGCGGTTTTGATGGCGATGGTTACCGTGAAAGCCATTTAATAGATGTACCCAAACTGAAGGGGCGGACTGTGAAGTCTGCCCCTTTTGATTGGCTGTGCTTCAGCTGCAAGTGCCCATGATTGGAAACGGCCGCTGCGCCTGTACCAGATCTGGCATGTCCCGCCACTTGATCCAGGCCGACTGTTGCCAGTGCAGCAGTGGCACCGAGAGCCCGCCCCATTGCAACGAGCTCAGGCTAGGCATGTTTTCCACAGGTGCCGCGTTCGACTCTCGCAGCGCAGGTATGACTTCGTTACTCAGCCATTGGCGCAGGTTGCGGTTTTCCGGGACAAAATGGTGGACCAGCAATGCGTACATTCCAGACTCGCTGACCATTAATGATTCGACGGTTTTGCCGTTCTTCAGCAGCCAGACATATCGGCGCTGATCGGGATCGAGTTTTTGGGTGAGTCGCTGGTCCAGCGGGCGGCCCATCAAACGTCCCAGATCGTGGACGCAGAACCAGGCTTGGTTGGCTTGGATGACAGCGTGGAGGAAACGGTTGTGGCGGGGGAAAACGGTGGGGATGAAATGGCGATGACTTTCAGATGTATTTGAAGCGTGCGTAATCATTTTTTCGACTCCAATTTGAAAAGGGAGCCGCCACTCAGAGGAGCGCGGTAGCGCCGTATTGATTGTGTTCCGGCTTCGACACCGAGCCGCTGATTTTGCAGCGACAGGGCAAAGCCTATCGGTCAGACGTTCGCGGCGACAAGTCTGCTCTTGCGTCGCGTGCCGTAGGAATCAGAGTCTTTTCGGGAAGGCTCGATCTGTAGGAATTTCCTGTTTTTTCACCGAGTACAGAAAACCGGAACCTGAGGCCTATGCCCAAGATCGCTTCGAAGCATAGGGATGAATTGGTGGCTGAACTGCGGGGGGACGACAGATGCCGTTTGACGAGTGAAGCTTGCCCCGGGAACCCACAGAATCCCGGGGCAATCGTTCTTAGTGACTAACCTTCCACGCATCCCCCGCAGGCGCCGCGCCATGGTCATACGGCTTGGCAATCCACATATAAAGCAGCCCCAACCCAATCACGATCGCCGTACTCAACACCATCGCATAGTTGATGTACCACGCCGCATCCGGTGTACGTGGCCAGGCCATGTTGATGATGGCGCCGACACCATAAACCAGCGCGCCGATGTTCACCGGCCAACCCCATGCGCCGAGAGTGAATTTGCCGCTCGGTTTCCAGCCTTTCAGGCGGGCATAGAGTGCGGCGAGCACGATCATCTGGAACGCGAGGTAGATGCCGATGGCAGCGAAGCTGACGATGGTGGCCACTGCGTCTTGCAGGAAGAAACCCAGAATAATGATCAGCGCCGGCAGGACGCCGGAAACGAACAGCGCGGCAACCGGAACCTGGGTGGTAGGGGAAATCTTCTTCAGCAGTGAGCTGCCGATGACCATTTCATCCCGAGCGTAGGAATACAGCAGACGACTCGCCGCCGCTTGCAGGCTGATGACGCAGGAGATGAAGGAAATCATCACCACGCCCATCACCACTTTCGAACCGACCGGGCCGAAGGCGTTGTTGAGGATGGTGGTGACCGGGTCTTTGTCGGTGCCGTTGATCACGGCTTGCATGTCCGGCACGGCGAGGATCAGCGCCAGGCAGGCGAACATCGCCGCGATGCCGCCGATGTAGATGGTCATGCGCATGGCCACCGGAATCTGCTTGCTCGGGTTCGGGGTTTCTTCAGCCACGTCGCCGCAGGCCTCGAAGCCGTAGTAGAGGAACATGCCTGCCAAGGAGGCGGTGAGGAAGGCCGGCAGGTAGGAACCATCAACGCTGATGTCGAAGGTGTTGAACAACACACTGATCGGCTGATGGCGTTCGAAAATCAGCAGGTACACGCCGACGATCACCGCGCCGACCAGTTCGCAGAGAAAGCCGAACATGGCGATTCGCGCCAGCACTTTGGTGCCGCTGAGGTTGACCAGTGTCGCGAACAGCGTCAGCACCAGGGCGATGACAATGTTGGTGTTACTGCTCGGTTCAAAACCCATCATCGCGGCCAGGTACGGCCCGGCACCGACGGCAACGGCGGCGATGGTGACGCACAGGGCGATGGAGTAGATCCAGCCGACCATCCACGCCCAGCGTTTGCCCACCAAGCGGCGAGCCCATGGGTAGACGCCGCCGGAAATCGGGAACTGCGAGACCACCTCGCCGAAGATCAGGCACACCAGCAACTGGCCGCAACCGACCAGCAAATAGGCCCAGAACATCGGTGGCCCACCGGCGGCCAGGCAGAGGCCGAAGAGGGTATAAACCCCTACGACCGGGGAGAGGTAAGTGAAGCCCAGGGCGAAGTTTTCCCACAGGCTCATGCTGCGGTTGAAGTTGGAGGTGTAACCCAGCTTGCGAAGTTGCTCGGCATCGCTGTCGGCAGCGACTGCGGAGAGTTCGGGGATTGCGCTCATGGTGTGTTAGCTCCGGAAAATCGGCAGATTTCGGATGTCCGAAACCGTGGCAGGGCCTTGGCGGCGCTGCCCGGATCGGTGGTTATTGTTTTGGTTGTCTGCGTTGATGCCTGGTGGTGCGTGTTGCCGGTTTCGGCCCTGAAACCGAGTTGACGCCATCGCTGGCAAGCCAGCTCCCGCAGGTCCGTGTCGTGCACCAAACCTAGTAGGAGTCGACTTGCTGCGGGCGGCGATCCGACGATGCTTTTAGTGCTTGAACATCACATGCCGCACAACGGTGTAATCCTCCAGCCCATACATCGACATGTCCTTCCCGTACCCGGACAATTTCTGACCGCCGTGGGGCATTTCGCTGACGAGCATGAAGTGCGTGTTCACCCAGGTGCAGCCGTACTGCAAACGCGCCGACAGGCGATGGGCGCGACCAACGTCGGCGGTCCACACCGACGACGCCAGGCCGTAGTCCGAGTCGTTGGCCCAGCCGAGCACCTGTGCTTCGTCGGTGAATTTGGTCACCGATACCACCGGTCCGAACACTTCGCGTCGGACGATCTCGTCGTCCTGCAGCGCGTCGGCCAGCACCGTTGGCTCGAAGAAGAAGCCGTTGCCTTCAACCGCCTTGCCGCCGGTGATCAAACGAATGTGCGATTGCGCCACGGCGCGTTCGACAAAACCGGTCACCCGGTCGCGGTGCTGCGCGGTGATCAGCGGCCCGAGTTCGGTCGCCGGATCATCCTGCAGGCCGTACTTGATGCTGCTGACCGCCGCGCCGAGCTTCTCGACGAATGTGTCGTAGATGCCTTCCTGCGCGTAGATGCGGCAGGCGGCGGTGCAGTCCTGCCCGGCGTTGTAGAAACCGAAGGTGCGAATGCCTTCAACCGCCGCGTCGATGTCGGCGTCGTCGAAGATGATCACCGGAGCCTTGCCGCCCAGTTCCATGTGCATGCGTTTGACGCTGTCGGCGGTGCTGGAAATGATGTTCGAACCGGTGGCGATCGAGCCGGTCAGCGACACCATGCGCACTTTCGGGTGGGTGACCAGTGGGCTGCCGACGGTAGGACCACGGCCGAACACGACGTTGAGTACGCCGGCCGGGAAGATTTCAGACGCCAGTTGCGCCAGGCGCAACGCGGTCAGCGGGGTCTGTTCCGACGGCTTGAGCACCACGGTATTACCGGCGGCGAGGGCCGGGGCGATTTTCCAGGCGACCATCATCAGCGGGTAGTTCCACGGCGCGATGGAGGCGATCACGCCCACGGGGTCGCGGCGGATCATCGAGGTGTGCCCGGCCAGGTATTCACCACCCGCCGAACCGCTCATGCAGCGGCTGGCGCCGGCGAAGAAACGGAACACGTCGGCAATCGCCGGGATCTCGTCGTTCAGTGCGGCGCTGTAGGGTTTGCCGCAGTTGTCGGATTCGAGTTTGGCCAGCTCTTCGCCGTGGGCTTCGATGGCGTCGGCGAGTTTGAGCAGCAGCAGCGAGCGCTCCTTGGGCGGGGTCTGCGACCAGCTGTCGAACGCGGCATCGGCGGCCCGCACGGCGGCGTCGACCTGGGCTTCGCTGGCTTCGTTGATTTCCACCAGCACACGACCGAGGGCCGGGTTGAACACCGGTTGGGCGGGGCCTTCGCCGTCGAGCAGTTGGCCGTTGATCAGGAGTTGGGTTTGCATGGCGTTGTCCTCTTCGAATCCATTATTTTTCTGCCGGAACCGAATCCCTGTGGGAGCGGGCTTGCCCGCGATGACTGACTGACATTCAACAGAGTTGTCGGCTGACAGACCGCTATCGCGGGCAAGCCCGCTCCCACAGGTATCCGGTTCCTCCAGTTATTCAGTTACTTCCCGCCACTCCCCGCCACGCTCTCACCGCCACGGGTCAGGTAATAGGCGCCGAGAATCGGCAACATGGTCACCATCATCACCAGCATCGCGACGACGTTGGTCACCGGCACGTCCCGTGGGCGGCTGAGCTGGTTGAGCAGCCACAGCGGCAGGGTGCGTTCATGGCCGGCGGTGAAGGTGGTGACGATGATTTCGTCGAATGACAGCGCGAAAGCGAGCATGCCGCCAGCGAGCAACGCCGAGCCGAGATTCGGCAAGACGATGTAGCGGAAGGTCTGCCAGCCGTCGGCGCCGAGGTCCATCGAGGCTTCGATCAAACTGTGCGACGTTCGGCGCAACCGGGCGATGACGTTGTTGTAGACGATCACCACGCAGAAGGTCGCGTGGCCGACGATGATGGTGAACATCCCCGGCTCGATGCCCAGCGTCTTGAACGTCGCCAGCAGCGCGATCCCGGTGATGATCCCCGGCAAGGCAATCGGCAAAATCAGCATCAGCGAGATGCCCTGCTTGCCGAAGAAATCCCGCCGGTACAACGCTGCCGATGCCAGCGTGCCGAGCACCATCGCAATCAGCGTCGCGACGGAGGCGATCTGCAGCGACAGCTTGATCGCTTCCAGCACGTCCGGCCGCGAGAACGCCACGCCGATCCACTTCAGGGTGAAGCCCTTGGGCGGAAAGCTGAACGCTGCGTCTTCGGTGTTGAAGGCGTAGAGGAAGATGATCAGGATCGGGAAGTGCAGGAACACCAACCCGCCCCACGCGGCGATTTTCAAGCCGATTGATGCTTTCTCAGAGTGCATCGAAGGCCCCCAGTCGTTTGACGATGGTCAGGTAAATGGCGATCAGCACAATCGGCACCAGCGTGAAGGCTGCAGCCATCGGCATGTTGCCGATCGCGCCTTGCTGGGCGTACACCATGCTGCCGACGAAGTACCCCGGCGGGCCCACCAGTTGCGGCACGATGAAGTCGCCCAGGGTCAGCGAAAACGTGAAGATCGAACCGGCGGCGATGCCCGGGATCGACAGCGGCAGAATCACCTGCATGAAGGTCTGGCGCGGCTTGGCACCCAAGTCGGCGGAGGCTTGCAGCAGCGAGGGCGGCAAACGCTCCAGCGACGCCTGAATCGGCAGGATCATGAACGGCAGCCAGATGTAGACGAACACCATGAAGCGGCCCAGGTGCGAGGTCGACAAGGTACTGCCACCCACACCCGGAATGCCCAGCACGAACTGCAACACCGGCTCCAGCCCAAGGTGTTGAACGAACCACTGCGCCACGCCGCCCTTGGCCAGCAGCAAGGTCCAGGCATAGGCCTTGACGATGTAACTGGCCCACATCGGCATCATCACCGCGATGTAGAAAAACGCCTTGGTTTTGCCCGTGGTGTAGCGCGCCATGTAGTAGGCAATCGGGAACGCGACGATGGCGCTGGCGATCGAGACCACGACCGCCATGCTCAGGGTGCGCAAAATGATGTCGAAGTTCGACGGCTGGAACAGCGCGGCGAAGTTGGCCAGGGTCAGGTCCGGCGTGACCGCCATGGTGAAGTCGTCGAAGGTGTAAAAGCCTTGCCACAGCAGCGCCAGCAGCGAACCGAGGTAGATCGCGCCGAACCACAGCAGCGGCGGCACCAGCAGCAACGACAGGTAAAAATTCGGCCGGCGATACAGCAGGTTGGAAAACCTGCGCAACGGCGAGCCGCTGGCCGGGGTTTGAGGGAGAGCCACGCTGGTCATCTCACACCCCGCCGACAACGGTGTCGTGCAGCGGGATCATCGCTTCCCGCGCCCAGCGTGCGCTGATGCGTTGCCCGGTCTGATGCTGCGCGCTGACGTCCAGCCACTGGTTGTTGGCCTGGCTGATGTTCAGGGTCTGGCCGTTTTCCAGTTTCAGTTCATAGCGGGTGGCGCTGCCCTGATACTGAATGTCGTGGAGCAAACCGCTGACTTCGATTTCGTGACTGGCCAGCGGGCCTTCGGCGAAACGCACGTGTTCCGGGCGGATCGAAAACGGCTGCGGATTACCGCTCAGTTGCTGCGCCAGATCGCCGCGAATCACGTTGGAGGTGCCGACGAATTCCGCGACAAAGGTGGTCGCCGGTTTCATGTAGAGGTTGCGCGGCGTATCGACCTGCTCAATGCGGCCCTTGTTGAACACGGCCACACGGTCAGACATCGACAGCGCTTCGGTCTGATCGTGGGTGACGAAGATGAAGGTGATGCCGAGCTGGCGTTGCAGCTTCTTCAACTCGCTCTGCATTTGTTCGCGCAGCTTCAAATCGAGGGCGCCGAGGGGCTCGTCGAGCAGCAGCACCCGAGGGCGATTGACCAGTGCGCGAGCCAGGGCCACACGCTGGCGCTGACCGCCGGAGAGTTGCACCGGTTTGCGCGCGCCGTAACCGCCGAGGGCGACCATGCCGAGGGCTTCCTCGGCGCGTTGGCGGCGTTCGGTTTTGCCGACGCCTTTGACTTTCAAACCGTAGGCGACGTTGTCGAGTACGTTCATGTGCGGGAACAGTGCGTAGTCCTGAAACACCGTGTTGACGTCACGCTCATACGGCGGAAGCCCGGCGGCTTCGTGGCCGTGAATCCGGATGGAGCCTGCGCTCGGTTGTTCAAAACCGGCGATCAGGCGCAAACACGTGGTTTTGCCCGAGCCGGAAGGGCCCAGCATGGAGAAGAACTCGCCGTCCTGGATGTCGATGGAAACCCGGTCTACGGCTTTCACTTCGCCGAATAGACGGGAAACGTTGGTGAACTGGACTGCAAGCGTCATGGTGCGGAACTCCGGGAATCTGAATCTTTAAAAGCATCGCGAGCAGACTCGCTCCCACATTGGAATGCGTTCACTTGTGGGAGCGAGCCTGCTCGCGAAGAGGGCTTAACGGCCGCCCATGATCGCGATGTAGTCCTGGGTCCAGCGGCTGTACGGCACGAACTTGCCACCTTCAGCCTGTGGGGTTTTCCAGAAGGCGATCTTGTCGAACTGGTCGAAACCGTTGGTTTTGCAGCCTTCGGCGCCAAGCAATTCGCTCTCCTTGCACCCCGCTGGAACCGACGGCAACGAACCGAACCAGGCGGCCAGGTCACCCTGGACTTTCGGTTGCAGCGAATGGTCCATCCACTTGTAGGCACAGTTCGGGTGCTTGGCGTCGGCGTGCAGCATGGTGGTGTCGGCCCAACCCGTTGCACCTTCTTTCGGAATGACCGAGGCCACTGGCTGCTTGTCCGCCACCAGCCCGTTGACCATGTAGCCCCAGGTGCTGGACGCCACGACGCCTTCGTTCTTGACGTCACTCATCTGCACGGTCGCGTCATGCCAGTAGCGGTGGATCAACGGCTGCTGTTTACGCAGCAGATCCAGCGCGGCTTTGTATTGTTCTTCGTTGAGCTGGTACGGGTCCTTGATCCCCAGTTCCGGACGCTTCGACTTGAGATAGAGCGCCGCATCGGCGATGTAGATCGGACCGTCGTAGGCCTGGACCCGGCCCTTGTTGGACTTGCCGTCCGGCAGGTTCTGCTCCTCGAACACCACCCCCCAGCTGTCCGGGGCAGTCTTGAAGACGTTGGTGTTGTACATCAGCACGTTTGGCCCCCACTGATACGGAGTGCCAAAGGTTTGTTTGTTGACGACGTACCACGGGCCATCCTTCAGACGCGGGTCGATATTCTTCCAGTTCGGAATCAACGCCGTGTTGATCGGCTGCACGCGCTTGCCGACGATCAACCGCAGCGACGCATCGCCCGACGCGGTCACCAGATCGTAACCGCCCTTGGACATCAGGCTGACCATCTCATCGGAAGTGGCCGCCGTTTTGACGTTCACCTTGCAGCCGGTTTCCTTCTCGAAACCGGTTACCCAGTCGTAGGCCTTGTCGCTTTCGCCACGTTCGATGTAGCCGGGCCAGGCGACGATATCCAGCTGACCTTCGCCGGCACCGACGGCTTTCAGCGGTTCGGCGGCCTGGATACTGGCACTGGCCAGCAACGCCGTGGTGATTGCACTGAGCAGTGCGGTCTTGTGCACGAACATGGGAATTCCCTCTTCTTTAATTATGGTCGGGGCAGTTGTGAACGTGGTGAAGCGTGCCGTTGGCGGCTTGTTATTAGCGTAGTCAGAGATGCTGTCCGTGGCGCGCCATGATGTGCCGCACCACGCTGTAGTCCTGAAGCGAATCGCTGGACAGGTCTTTGCCGTAGCCCGAGCGTTTCAGGCCGCCGTGGGGCATTTCGCTGACCAGCATGAAATGGCTGTTGATCCAGGTGCAGCCGTACTGCAGGCGCGCGGCGACTTGCATGGCTTTGTCGAGGTTCTGGGTCCAGACCGAAGACGCGAGGCCGTATTCCGAATCGTTGGCCCAGTCCACTGCTTGCTCGAGCCCGTCGAAGCGGGTCACGGTGACCACCGGCCCGAACACTTCGCGCTGGACGATTTCATCGCCCTGTTTGCAACCGGCCAGCAGGGTCGGCTGGTAATAGAAGCCGGCGCCGGAATGCACGGCCGCGCCGGTCACGCGCTCGATGTGCGGCTGGCCGAGGGCGCGTTCGACGAAACTGGCCACGCGGTCGCGCTGGCGGGTACTGATCAAGGGTCCAATTTCATTGTCGGCATCGCGTTTGCCGGCGAAGCGCAGGCTGCTGACCGCCGCGCCGAGTTCGGCCACCAGTCGGTCGTGAATCCCGGCCTGTGCATAAATCCGGCAGGCGGCGGTGCAGTCCTGGCCGGCGTTGTAGTAACCGTACGTGCGCACGCCGTCGACCACGGCCTGAATGTCTGCATCGTTGCAGACAATCACCGGCGCCTTGCCGCCGAGTTCGAGGTGCGTACGCTTGAGGGTTTTTGCGGCGGCTTGCAGGATTTTTTGCCCGGTGACGATATCGCCGGTCAGCGACACCATGCGGATTTTCGGGTGACTGACCAAGTGGCTGCCCACGCCTTCACCGCCACCACAAATGATGTTGATCACGCCGCGCGGCAGGATCTCGGCCAGCGCTGGCGCCAGGGCCAGAATCGACAGCGGCGTGTGCTCGGACGGTTTGAACACCAGCGTATTGCCGGCGGCGAGGGCCGGGGCGATTTTCCACGCGGCCATCATGATCGGGTAGTTCCACGGCGCGATGGACGCTACAACCCCAATAGGATCGCGGCGCACCATGCTGGTGTAACCGGGCAGGTATTCGCCGCTGAGCTGGCCGGTCTGGCAGCGCACGGCACCGGCGAAGAAGCGGAATACATCGACCGTCGCGCTCAAGTCATCCTGTCGGGCCAGGTGCAAGGGTTTTCCGCAGTTCAGGGATTCGAGGCGGGCGAGCAGGTCGGCTTGTTTTTCGATGGCGTTGGCAATGTCCAACAGCAGGTTCGAGCGCTGCTGCGGCGTGGTCCGCGACCAACCGGCGAACGCACGATGGGCAGCCAGGATCGCGGCTTCGACTTGCTCGGTGCTGGCTTCGGCGATGTGCGTCAGCACCTCGCCCGTGGCCGGATTGAGGATCGGTTCGACAAAACCCTGACCTGCGACCAGTTCGCCATCGATCAACAACGCGGTGAACAACGGGGTCTGCGCGCCAGCCATTTTTCGGGTTCTCTTTTCTTGTGTGGCCATGCTGCTCCCAGTGACTGGGGCCGGCCGTCTTATAGATGAACCAAGACTAGTGCCCGAACCCGAGGTCGACAAATACTAAATACTGAAGGTGGCGTTCGATTAAATAGATGGCTTGCGTCCGCCGTGGGGTTGTTCGCGAGCGACGGTCAGGAACGGGTCGACCAGCGCCGGGCGTGCCGTGCCCCGGCGCCATGCCAGGCCGACGTCGAGGGTCTGGCTCAGGTCGGCAATTGGCCGGGCTTCGATGATGTCGCCCTCCAATGACCATGGGCGATAGGTCATGTCCGGCTGGATCGACACGCCCAGTCCGGCGGCCACCAGGCTTCGCACCGCCTCGGTCGAAGCGGTTCTGAGGGTGATGCGCGGCTGAAGCGACGCCGCCGACCACATGCGCTGGGCGTTGCGGTCCATTTCATCGACGTTCAGTTGGATCAGCGGTTCACGGGCGACGTCGGCGAGGTTGATGCTGTCGTGTTCCAGCAGCGGATGCTGGGCCGGCAGCCATAACCGATGGGGCGAATGGGTCAGCACCTCCGTTTGCAGGGCGTGACGATCTTCGAGGTTGGAGAGAATCAACACACCAACGTCGATCTCGCCGCTGACCAGCAAATGCTCGATGTACGGCCTTTCGTCCTCCATCACGCGGATCTCGACGTTGGGGTAGGCGCGTTGAAAGCGGGTGAGCAAATCCGCGAGGTAGTAACCGGCGACGAGGCTGGTCACACCAACGATCAATTGCCCGGCGACCTGGTCGGTGCTTTGTTGCAGGCTGCGTTTGGCGTTGTCCACGGTGGCCAGAATCAGGTGCGCCTGGCGTAGGAATTGATGCCCCTGGTGGGTCAGCGTCATGCCTTTGGCGTGGCGATTGAACAGTCCGACGCCGATTTCCTGCTCCAGTTGCTGGATGGCCAGGGTCAATGTCGATTGGGAAATAAACGCGGTTTGCGCGGCGGCGGAGATCGAGCCGGTCTCGGCCACAGCGATAAAATGGCGGATTTGACGCAACGTCATCATGAAGAAGTACCCGGTGGGCGGTTTTTATAGATTCATTCGAGTGTATATCTTTTTAATCGATAGGCTTTTCGGCGTTGCCAGAGATGAGCAACATCTGGAAGCACTCTCGCCGGGAGGTGCTGGGCACTTTCGATCTAGGCTGGTGGCCTTAAGTGTCCGGTTAATCCCTTTCGTGGAGGCGGCAAAAAATGAATACGCGTGGATTGCTCGATCAACTGCTCAAATCCGGCCAGGACCTGTTGCAGAACAAGGCTGGTGGCGCGCAGAACAAGGCATCAAGTGGTGGATTGGGCGGATTGCTCAGCGGTAGCGGTGGTTCGGGCGGGCTCGGCAGCTTGCTTTCCGGCGCGGGCGGCGGCGCTCTGGCGGCGGGCGCCATGGGCCTGTTGATCGGAAACAAGAAGGTTCGTAAGGTCGGTGGCAAAGTTGCCATTTACGGTGGCCTCGCGGCGCTAGGCGTCATTGCCTACAAGGCCTACGGCAACTGGCAGGCGCAGCAGGGCACGGCGCCTCGGGGCGAACCGCAAACTGTGGACCGAGTTCCGGCCGCCCAGGTCGAGCAACACAGTCAGGCGATTCTCAAGGCGCTGGTGGCGGCAGCCAAGGCAGATGGTCATGTCGATGAGCGCGAACGCGCGTTGATCGAAGGCGAGTTCACCAAACTCGACAACGACCGGGAGCTACAACACTGGCTGCATGCCGAACTCAATAAACCCCTCGATCCAACAGATGTGGCGCGTGCCGCCAGCACCCCGGAAATGGCCGCCGAGATGTACATCGCCAGCGTAATGCTGGTGGATGAAGAGAACTTCATGGAGAAGTCTTATCTGGATGAACTCGCCCGCCAGCTGAAGCTGGAACCGGGTCTGAAGGCCGAGCTGGAAAAGCAGGTGCGCCAGGCTGCCATGTAGGCTCAAAATCGCCATCGCGGGCAAGCCCGCACACAGGACCTGTGTCAGTCTTGGAACTCTGGAACGACACACTACCTGTGGGAGCGGCCTTGCCCGCGATGGCGTCGTCAGGCGCGCCACATCATTCAAAGCCAGTACGAACGTTTTTCCTCGAGATGAGAAGCGCCGCGCATCCGTCTTATAAATGAAACACCGCCCTCGGCTATACTCCCCAGCATTTGAAATAGCCCCGAGGACTGACTGTGAAGAACTGGACGTTGCGCCAACGCATTTTGGCGAGCTTTGCGGTGATCATCGCTATCATGCTGCTGATGGTCGTCGTCTCGTATTCGCGGCTGTTGAAGATCGAATCCAGCGAAGCCAGCGTGCGTGATGACGCGTTGCCCGGTTTGTATTACAGCTCCATGGTGCGTAGCGCCTGGGTAGACACTTACCTGCAAATCCAGGAAATGCTCGGCTTGAAAGAAGGGCAGGGTTTTAGCGCTGAAGAGGCCGAAAAATTCAAAACCTTTCAAGCGCGCCTGCAAGAGCAGATGACCAGATATCAGGAAACCGTGACGACCGAAGAAGACAAGGTCGAGTACGCCGTCTTTGAAAAGCTCCATGAGAACTACCACAAAGTCTTGGCCTCAGTGCTCGACCTGCACAAGCGTAATCAGGAGGTCGAAGCCATCAAGATGTTCAACGAGCAGCTGACCCCGGCCTGGACCGCAGGTCGCATGAAGCTAAATGACATCATTCGCGAAAACAAAGCGGTGGCAGATGTCGATGTTGCGAACATCGATGACGCCGTGCTCACCGCGAAAACCATCATGGGCATTTCCCTGCTGGTGGCTATATTGGCCGCCGGCCTCTGCGGCTTGTTGCTGATGCGCGCGATCATGGCGCCGATGAACCGCATCGTGCAGATCCTCGAAATCATGCGCACCGGTGATTTGAGCGGCCGCTTGAACCTGGAGCGCAAGGACGAATTCGGCGCCGTGGAAACCGGCTTCAACGACATGATGGCCGAGCTGACGTCGCTGGTGTCCCAGGCTCAGCGCTCGTCGGTTCAGGTCACGACTTCAGTCACCGAAATCGCGGCCACCTCCAAGCAACAACAAGCCACGGCCACTGAAACGGCCGCCACCACCACCGAAATCGGCGCCACTTCCCGTGAAATCGCCGCCACCTCGCGTGACTTGGTGCGGACAATGACCGAAGTCTCCACCGCCGCCGATCAGGCTTCGGTGCTGGCTGGCTCCGGGCAGCAAGGCCTGGCGCGCATGGAAGACACCATGCATTCGGTGATGGGTGCAGCCGATCTGGTCAACGCCAAACTGGCGATCCTCAACGAGAAGGCCGGCAACATCAATCAGGTGGTGGTGACCATCGTCAAGGTGGCGGACCAGACCAACCTGCTGTCCCTGAACGCTGCTATTGAAGCCGAGAAAGCCGGTGAATACGGCCGCGGCTTTGCCGTGGTCGCCACCGAAGTACGGCGTCTGGCGGACCAGACCGCCGTGGCCACTTACGACATCGAGCAGATGGTGCGCGAGATCCAGTCGGCGGTGTCGGCGGGGGTCATGGGCATGGACAAATTCTCCGAAGAAGTGCGCCGCGGCATGTCCGAGGTGCAGCAGGTCGGCGAGCAGCTGTCGCAGATTATCCATCAGGTTCAGGCACTGGCGCCGCGGGTGTTGATGGTCAACGAAGGCATGCAGGCCCAGGCCACCGGTGCCGAACAGATCAACCACGCGCTGGTGCAGTTGGGCGATGCCAGCAGCCAGACTGTCGAGTCCCTGCGCCAGGCCAGTTTTGCCATCGACGAACTGAGCCAGGTGGCCGTCGGGCTGCGTAGCGGCGTTTCGCGATTCAAAGTCTGATGGGCGAACTCACGGCCAAACGCGCCGCCGTGAAGCCGGCGATGCAGGCGTTGTTTCTGCTGTTTCGCATCGGCAGCGAGCGCTATGCCCTGCAAGCGATCGAGGTGGCGGAAGTGCTGCCGCGTCTGCCGTTGAAGCCGATCCCCCGCGCGCCGGACTGGGTCGCCGGGGTGTTCGCCTATCGCGGCGCGGTGGTGCCCGTCATCGACCTCAGTGCGCTGACGTTCGGTTTACCGGCTCAGGCCCGCACCAGCACGCGCCTGGTACTGGTCAATTACCGTCCGGATGAAACCCATGAAGCGCAGTTGCTCGGGCTGATCCTGGAACAGGCGACCGACACGCTGCGCTGTAACCCGGCGGATTTTCAGCCTTATGGCCTCGACAATCGTCAGGCGCCTTACCTCGGACCTGTTCGTGAAGATGCGCAAGGATTGCTGCAATGGGTGCGTGTCGCCGACCTGCTGGATGAACAGGTTCGCGCACTGCTGTTTCCGTCACCGCCACTGGATCCGGCGTTGCTTGAGGAGCGGCCATGAACAGTGATCAGCGTTTTTTCGACTTTCTCAAAGAGCGCATCGGCCTCGACGTGACCTCGGTGGGCCCAGCGATCATCGAGCGCGCCGTACGCCAGCGCAGCACCGCATCTCGGTCGCAAACGGCCGATGAGTATTGGTACACCTTGCAGGGCTCGCAGGATGAGCAACAAGCGCTGATCGAAGCGGTGATCGTTCCCGAAACCTGGTTTTTCCGTTACCCGGAATCCTTTGCCACCCTGGCAAAACTGGCCGCCAAGCGCCTGACCGATATCAACAACATGCGCGCATTGCGGATTCTCAGCCTGCCGTGTTCCACCGGTGAAGAACCGTATTCCATCGCCATGGCCTTGCTCGATGCCGGGTTCAAGCCGCATCAGTTCAAAGTCGAAGGCATGGACGTCAGCCCGCTGTCGGTGGAAAAAGCCAAGCGTGCGCTGTACGGCAAGAACTCGTTTCGTGGCCAGGACATCGCCTTTCGTGAACGGCATTTCGTCGCTGAAAACGACGGGTATCGCCTTAGCGAACGCGTGCTGGAACAGGTGCGTTTGCAGGTCGGCAATCTGCTGGATCCGGCGTTGCTGGCCAACGAACCACCGTATGACTTCGTGTTCTGCCGCAACCTGCTGATCTATTTCGATCAGCCCACCCAGCAGCAAGTGTTTGAAGTACTCAAGCGTCTGACCCATGTCGACGGCGTGCTGTTTATCGGCCCCGCCGAGGGCAGTTTGCTGGGGCGCTTGGGTATGCGTTCGATCGGTATAGCGCAGTCATTTGCGTTCAGTCGCCAGAGCGCGCCCGAGCCCGAGCCTTTTCCAGCCTTCGTACCGACGCCATTGCCACTGCGCCAACCAGCGCGCAGCGTCACGCCGCCGCCCGTGCGCCAGCGGCCCTTCGCGACGGTGACGCCGCTGCCGGTGGCGACAAAAGCCGCCAACCCCGACGCCGCCACGTTGCTGGCAAACATCGCCGCACTGGCCAACGAAGGCAAAAGCGCCGAGGCCCGCGCCGCGTGCGAAAGCTATTTGCGCAGCCATGAACCGGTGGCCCAGGTATTTTACTGGCTTGGATTGCTCAGCGATGTCGCCGGCAGCGCTTTTGAAGCCCAGGGGTTTTATCGCAAGGCGTTGTACCTCGAACCGCAACATCCCGACGCGTTGATGCACCTGGCGGCCTTGCTGCAATCCCAGGGCGACACGGCGGGCGCCAAACGATTGCAGGACCGCGCCGCCCGCAGCGAGCGCGCAGACAGTGAGCGCAAACGATGAATGTTGCCGACAGTTTTAGCCTCACCCATGAAGATGCGCAGGCCATCGACGATTGCTGGAACCGCATCGGTATCCACGGCGACAAGTCCTGCCCGCTGCTGATCGAACACATTCACTGTCGCAATTGTGCGGTGTACTCGGCGGCGGCTACGCGTTTGCTCGACCGTTATGCGTTGCAACAGGAAGACCGCGGGCAAGTCGGCGTCGCCGTCGAAAGCGAGGTGACAACCCGCTCGCTGCTGATGTTCCGCCTTGGCGAAGAGTGGTTGGGCCTGGCCACCCGCAGCCTGGTGGAAGTGGCACCGCTGCAAGCGATTCATTCCCTGCCGCACCAGCGCTCCCGGGCCTTGCTCGGCGTGGCGAATGTGCGCGGCGCTCTGGTGGCGTGCCTGTCGCTGGTGGAGCTGCTCGGGCTCGACGGCGCGAGCAGCGTGGCGTCCGGCGCGCGCGTGATGCCGCGCATGCTGATCATTGCTGCCCACGGCGGGCCGGTGGTGGTGCCGGTGGACGAAGTCGACGGGATCCATGCCATCGACGAGCGAGTCCTTGAGGCCGCATCGCGTTCCGGTACGCAGGCCAGCGCCAAATACACGCGGGGCGTGTTGCAATTCAAAGGTCGCAGCCTGCGTTGGCTGGATGAAGAACAGCTGCTGTCCGCCGTGACCCGGAGCCTCACATGACCCCCGAGCAAATGCGTGACGCCTCTTTGCTGGAGCTGTTCAGCCTCGAAGCCGAGGCCCAGACCCAAGTGCTCAGCGCCGGTCTGTTGGCGCTGGAGCGCGATCCGACTCAGGCCGATAACCTCGAATCGTGCATGCGCGCCGCGCACTCGCTCAAAGGCGCGGCGCGAATCGTCGGGGTCGATGCCGGCGTGAGCGTCGCGCACGTGATGGAAGATTGCCTGGCCGGCGCGCAGGAAGGGCGGCTTTATCTGCGACCCGAGCACATTGACGCGCTGCTGCAAGGCACCGATCTGCTGATGCGCATCGCGACGCCGAACAACGCTCCGACGCCCGTGGAGATCGATGCCTTTGTGGCGCTGATGGCGCATTTGCTGGACCCGCTGGCACTCGCCGCGCCGATCAGCACACCGATTGCGCCATTCATGGCCGAAGCCGAGCCAGTCGTCTCTGTCGTTGAGCTGCCCGTTGCGCAAGTCCAGCCGATCGCCGCAGTGCTCGAAGCGCCGGCCGCACCGACTACATCCCCGCGTAAAACCAAACGCACCACCGAAAACGGTGAGCGGGTCCTGCGGGTCACGGCCGAACGCTTGAACAGCCTGCTCGACTTGTCGAGTAAATCCCTGGTGGAAACCCTGCGGCTCAAACCGCACCTGGCCACCATGCAGCGCTTGAAACGCATGCAGAACAACGGCCTGCGCGCGCTGGAAAACCTCAACGTCCATCTCAAGGATCAGACCTTGAGCCTGGAAGCCCAGGAAGCCCTCGACGATGCGCGGCGGTTGCTGGCGGAATCCCAGCAATTGCTGGTGGAAAAAAACGCCGAACTGGACGAGTTCGCCTGGCAGGCCAGTCAACGTGCACAAGTGCTGTACGACACCGCGCTGGCCTGCCGCATGCGGCCGTTTGCCGATGTGCTGAGCGGGCAAGCGCGCATGGTCCGCGACCTCGGCCGTGATTTGGGCAAGCAGGTACGGCTGGAGATCGAGGGCGAGAAAACCCAGGTCGATCGCGACGTCCTGGAAAAACTCGAAGCGCCGCTGACGCACCTGTTGCGCAACGCCGTCGATCACGGCATCGAATCCCCGGAACAACGGCTGCTGGCCGGTAAACCGGAAGAAGGTTTGATCCGCCTGCGCGCCTCGCATCAGGCTGGTTTGCTGGTGCTGGAACTGAGCGATGACGGCAACGGCGTCGACCTGGAAAAGGTCCGCCGCAGCATCATCGAACGTCAGCTGTCGCCGGCCGACACCGCTGTGCAGTTGAGTGAAGAGGAGCTGCTGACGTTCCTGTTCCTGCCGGGTTTCAGCCTGCGCGACAAAGTCACTGAAGTCTCGGGGCGCGGCGTTGGCCTCGACGCGGTTCAGCACATGGTCCGCCAGTTGCGCGGCGCAGTGGTGCTGGAACAGACGGCGGGCGAGGGCAGCCGCTTCCACCTCGAAGTGCCGCTGACGCTGTCGGTGGTGCGCAGCCTGGTGGTGGAGGTCGGCGAAGAGGCGTATGCGTTTCCGCTGGCCCACATCGAGCGCATGTGCGACCTGGAGCCGGCGGACATCGTGCAGGTCGAAGGCCGTCAGCATTTCTGGTACGAAGGTCGGCATGTCGGGTTGGTCGCGGCCAGCCAATTGCTCCAGCGTCCGGCGAGCGCGAACAGTCAGCAAACCCTCAAGGTCGTGGTCATCCGCGAGCGCGATGCGATCTACGGCGTGGCCGTCGAACGGTTCATTGGAGAGCGCACGCTGGTGGTCTTGCCGCTGGACGAGCGTCTGGGCAAAGTGCAGGACATCTCCGCCGGCGCGCTGCTCGACGACGGTTCGGTGGTGCTGATCGTCGATGTCGAAGACATGTTGAGGTCGGTGGACAAACTGCTCAACACCGGACGTCTGGAGCGGATTTCCCGCCACAGTAATCAGGCGGCCGAAGTGGCGCGCAAGCGAATTCTGGTGGTCGACGATTCGCTGACCGTCCGCGAGTTGCAGCGCAAGTTGCTGCTCAATCGTGGCTACGACGTGGCCGTGGCGGTGGACGGGATGGATGGCTGGAATGCCCTGCGTTCGGAGGATTTCGATCTGCTGATCACCGACATCGACATGCCGCGCATGGACGGCATCGAACTGGTGTCTTTATTGCGCCGGGACAATCGATTGCAATCGCTTCCGGTTATGGTGGTTTCCTACAAGGATCGCGAGGAAGACCGTCGTCGTGGACTGGACGCCGGAGCCGACTATTATCTAGCCAAAGCCAGTTTTCATGACGACGCCCTGCTTGATGCAGTGGTTGAGCTCATAGGAGGAGCGCGGGCATGAAAATCGCAATCGTCAACGATATGCCCATGGCCGTGGAGGCTTTGCGCCGCGCCTTGGCGTTTGAGCCTGCGCACGAGGTGATCTGGGTCGCCAGTAACGGCGCCGAGGCGGTGCAACGTTGCGTGGAAAACACCCCGGACCTGATCCTGATGGACCTGATCATGCCGGTGATGGATGGCGTCGAGGCAACACGGCGAATCATGGCCGAGACGCCGTGCGCCATCGTCATCGTCACGGTCGACCGCCAACAGAACGTACACCGGGTGTTCGAAGCGATGGGCC
Source organism: Pseudomonas sp. 300 (assembly GCF_055803035.1). NCBI lineage: Bacteria > Pseudomonadati > Pseudomonadota > Gammaproteobacteria > Pseudomonadales > Pseudomonadaceae > Pseudomonas > Pseudomonas sp. 300. The sequence continues at coordinate 1,216,054 of NZ_JAVLRV010000001.1, forward strand.
ACGGCGCTTTGGACGTGGTCGATACGCCGGCAATCGGTGCCGGCAATGCCCAGGAAGCGGCGGCGCCGTTACTGCGCAAAATCCTCAACATCGGTTGGCTGATCGGCGACAAGGGCAATCGCGTGCGCCCCGCGCCCGCCCCGTTGCGCAACGCCGGTTCCCGGCAAAAACTGATCGCCATCGGTTCCTCCGCGGGCGGGCCGGCGGCCCTGGAAATACTGCTCAAGGGCCTGCCGCGAGATTTCCCCGCCGCCATTGTGTTGGTCCAGCACGTTGACCAGGTGTTCGCCACTGGCATGGCCGAATGGCTCAGCAGCGCCAGCGGCCTGAACGTGCGCCTGGCGCAGGAAGGCGAGCCACCGCAGGCCGGCACCGTGCTGCTGGCCGGCACCAACCACCATATTCGCTTGTTGAAGAACGGCACGCTGGCGTACACCGCCGAGCCGGTCAACGAGATCTATCGGCCCTCGATCGATGTGTTTTTCGAGAGCGTGGCCAGTTACTGGAATGGCGATGCCGTGGGGGTTTTATTGACCGGCATGGGGCGCGATGGCGCGCAGGGGCTTAAACTCATGCGTCAACAGGGCTACCTGACCATCGCTCAGGACCAACAAAGCAGCGCGGTGTATGGCATGCCGAAAGCGGCAGCGGCCATCGACGCGGCTGCAGAGATTCGCCCGCTGGAAAAGATAGCGCCACGATTGCTGGAGATTTTCGCCAAATGACTACACTTTGCAGCAATCCTGGTCCAGGCAGTACTCAGGTGACCGCACATGACTGACTTACAGCTCGACGGCTTCAAAACCGACGAAAACGCCGCGATGGTGTTATTGGTGGACGATCAGGCGATGATCGGCGAAGCGGTGCGCCGCGGGTTGTCGAATGAAGAAAACATCGACTTCCACTTCTGCGCCGACCCGCATCAGGCGATTGCCCAGGCGATCCGGATCAAACCGACGGTGATCCTGCAGGATCTGGTCATGCCCGGTCTCGACGGCCTGAGCCTGGTGCGTGAATACCGCAATCACCCGGCCACCAAGGATATTCCGATCATTGTGCTGTCGACCAAGGAAGACCCGCTGATCAAAAGCGCGGCGTTCGCGGCCGGGGCCAATGATTACCTGGTGAAGCTGCCGGACAACATAGAACTGGTGGCGCGCATCCGCTATCACTCGCGTTCCTACATGACCCTGCTGCAGCGTGATGCGGCGTACCGCGCGTTGCGGGTCAGCCAGCAGCAATTGCTCGACACCAATCTGGTGCTGCAACGGCTGATGAACTCCGACGGCCTGACCGGGTTGTCGAACCGTCGTCACTTCGACGAGTACCTGGAACTGGAATGGCGACGTTCGTTGCGCGACCAGAGCCAACTGTCGTTGCTGATGATCGATGTGGACTACTTCAAGTCTTATAACGACAACTTTGGCCACCTCGAAGGCGACGAAGCCCTGCGCAAGGTCGCCACGGCCATCCGTGACGCCAGCGCCCGGCCTTCCGACCTGCCGGCCCGTTACGGCGGCGAAGAGTTCGCCCTGGTTCTGCCGAATACATCACCGGGCGGCGCACGACTGGTGGCGGAAAAACTGCGCCAGACTGTGGCGGCGCTGAAAATTCCGCACATTTCACCGACCGAAGGCTCGAGCCTGACCATTAGCATCGGCCTCTCGACCATGACCCCGCAACCGGGCGCCGATTGCCGGCAACTGATCTCGGCGGCGGACAAGGGGCTGTATCTGGCGAAGAACAATGGGCGCAATCAGGTGGGGATCGAGTAGGCGTCATTGCCAGCAAGCGGGCTCCTACAGTTGATCGATGTGCGTTTGCGAATGCGCTACCGCGGCGCCGTTTCGAAAACGCACCGGGCCTTTTCGGCCAAGCGGGCTGCCGTTTACGGACGTTTGCCGTTATACTCGCCGGCTTTCAAAAGTTCGCCAACGAGTGCTGCCCGCCATGGAAATCAACCCGATCCTTAACAGTATCAAGGACCTGTCCGAGCGCTCCGAAACTATTCGGGGGTATCTTTGACTACGATCAAAAGCATGAGCGTCTGACTGAAGTCAATCGCGAGCTTGAAGATCCGTCTGTCTGGAACAACCCGTCGTACGCTCAGGAACTGGGCCGCGAGCGGTCCCTGCTGGCTCAGATCGTCGAAACCCTCGACGAAATGCACTCCGGCCTGGCCGACGCCAAAGACCTGCTGCTGATGTCAGCAGAGGAAGAAGACCAGGCCGCCGTCGATGACGTCGCCGCTGAAGTCGAGCGCCTGCGCGAGTCGCTGGAAAAACTCGAATTCCGTCGCATGTTCAGCGGTGAAATGGACGCCAACAACGCCTACCTGGACATCCAGGCCGGCTCCGGCGGCACCGAGGCCCAGGACTGGGCCAACATCCTGCTGCGCATGTACTTGCGCTGGGCCGACAAACGCGGTTTCGACGCGACCATCATGGAACTGTCGGCCGGTGAAGTCGCCGGGATCAAAGGCGCCACCGTGCACATCAAGGGCGAATACGCCTTCGGCTGGCTGCGTACCGAAATCGGCGTGCACCGTCTGGTGCGCAAGAGCCCGTTCGACTCCGGCAACCGTCGTCACACCTCGTTCTCGGCCGTGTTCGTGTCGCCGGAAATCGATGACAACATCGAAATCGACATCAACCCGTCGGACCTGCGCATCGACACCTACCGCTCCTCCGGTGCCGGTGGTCAGCACGTAAACACCACCGACTCGGCCGTACGGATTACCCACGTACCGTCCAACACCGTGGTCAGCTGCCAGAACGAACGCTCCCAGCACGCCAACAAAGACACCGCGATGAAAATGTTGCGGGCGCGCTTGTACGAGCAGGAAGTGCAGAAACGCAACGCTGCCTCGCAAGCCCTGGAAGACACCAAGTCGGACATCGGCTGGGGTCACCAGATTCGCTCCTACGTACTCGATGCGTCGCGAATCAAGGATTTGCGCACTAACATCGAACGCAGCGACTGCGACAAAGTGCTCGACGGCGACATCGACGAATACCTGGTAGCGAGCCTGAAACAAGGCCTGTAACACCGCCCCCTGTAGGAGCTCGGGGGGACGCCTAGTCCTTGCTGAGCGATCCCCGGCCACAGGCCGGGGACAATGAACCTGATGGAATACTTAAAGACATGAGCGACCTAGAACTCGACCCGCAAGCCCTGCAACAGGAAGAAAACTCCCTGATCGCCCTGCGCAAGGAAAAGCTGGCCGCCGAGCGCGCCAAGGGCAATGCCTTCCCGAACGACTTCCGCCGCGACAACTACTGCGAAGACTTGCAGAAACAGTACGCGGACAAGACCAAGGAAGAGCTCGCAGAGGCTGCAATCCCGGTCAAGGTTGCCGGTCGCATCATGCTTAACCGTGGCTCGTTCATGGTGATCCAGGACATGTCCGGTCGCATCCAGGTTTACGTCAATCGTAAAACCCTGTCCGAAGAAACCCTGGCCGCGGTGAAAACCTGGGACCTGGGCGACATCATTGCCGCCGAAGGCACCCTGGCCCGTTCCGGCAAGGGCGACCTGTACGTAGAAATGACCAACGTACGCCTGCTGACCAAATCCCTGCGCCCGCTGCCTGACAAGCACCATGGCCTGTCAGACACCGAGCAGCGCTATCGCCAGCGTTACGTTGACCTGATCGTCAACGAAGACGTGCGCCAGACTTTCCGCGTTCGTTCGCAAGTGATTGCGCACATCCGCAGCTTCCTGATGAAGCGCGACTTCCTTGAAGTCGAAACGCCGATGCTGCAAACCATTCCCGGTGGCGCGGCGGCCAAGCCGTTCGAGACTCACCACAACGCGCTGGACATGGAAATGTTCCTGCGTATCGCGCCTGAGCTGTACCTCAAGCGTCTGGTTGTCGGCGGTTTCGAGAAAGTGTTCGAGATCAACCGCAACTTCCGTAACGAAGGCGTTTCGACGCGTCACAACCCTGAATTCACCATGTTGGAGTTCTACCAGGCGTACGCCGACTACGAAGACAACATGGACCTGACCGAAGAACTGTTCCGTGAACTGGCGCAGCTGGTGCTGGGCAGCACCGACGTGCCGTACGGCGAAAAAGTGTTCCACTTCGGCGAACCGTTCGTGCGTCTGTCGGTGTTCGACTCGATCCTCAAGTACAACCCTGAGCTGACTGCCGATGATCTGAATGACATCGACAAGGCCCGCGCCATCGCCAAGAAAGCCGGCGCCAAGGTGCTGGGCTTCGAAGGCCTGGGTAAATTGCAGGTGATGATTTTCGAAGAGCTGGTCGAGCACAAGCTGGAGCAGCCGCACTTCATCACCCAGTACCCGTTCGAAGTGTCGCCGCTGGCCCGTCGTAACGACGACAACCCGAACGTCACCGACCGTTTCGAACTGTTCATCGGTGGCCGTGAAATCGCCAACGCTTACTCCGAGTTGAACGACGCGGAAGACCAGGCCGAGCGTTTCATGGCGCAGGTGGCCGACAAGGACGCCGGCGACGATGAAGCCATGCACTACGACGCCGACTTCGTTCGTGCGCTGGAGTACGGCATGCCGCCAACGGCCGGTGAAGGCATCGGCATCGACCGTCTGGTGATGCTGCTGACCAACTCCCCGTCGATCCGCGACGTGATCCTGTTCCCGCACATGCGGCCGCAAGCGTAAATGTTTCAAACAAAAAGCCGCCTATAACAGGCGGCTTTTTATTGCCTGTCTGGTACAAACGTATCAATTGGTTACTTTTGAAGTGAGAGAGGAATTCCTGTCGTGAACCGTGCAATGGCTCAAGAAGGTGCAGCGGGTATCGCCACTGCGGTCGCTGAAAGTGTTCAGTACCAGGGTCGCAAGGCCAGCCGTCAGGGCAGCGAACAGCGGCGACAGGACATTCTCGATGCGGCGATGCGCATCGTCGTGCGCGATGGCGTGCGGGCCGTGCGTCACCGTGCGGTTGCCGCGGAAGCCGCTGTGCCGTTGTCGGCCACCACCTACTATTTCAAGGACATCGATGACTTGCTCACCGATACCTTCGCCCAATACGTGGAACGCAGCGCGGCGTTCATGGCCAAGTTGTGGGTGAACAATGAAGGCTTGCTGCGCGAGATGGTCGTCAGCGGCGACGGCAGTCCCGAGTCACGCTCGCAACTGGCGGACGACATCGCGAGGTTGATGGCGGACTATGTCCATCGGCAATTGATCAACCGCCGCGAACATTTGATGGCCGAGCAAGCGTTCCGTCAGGAAGCGTTGCTTAACCCCCGCCTGGCGGAGTTGGTGCGCTCGCATCAGCAAATTCTCCTGCAGGGTACGTGTCAGCTTTTCCAGGTTTTGGGTTCCCGTGAACCCCAACAAGATGCCAAAGTGTTGACGGCGATTATCGGACGGATGGAATATCAGGGCCTGCTCAACGAAGCCGGGCCTGACGCCGAAGCTGAAATGCTCGGTATCCTGACGCGGTACATGCATCTGGTGTTGGCGTCGGTGTAAGCCTTTGATGGCGCTTTACCCTGTGGGAGCAAGCTCGCTCCCACAGGGTTAGTGGCCACTTGAGGTCGGTGTTTGTTCATAGGGAGTGTTGAATGAAAGCCTGGCGTGTCGTTGTGATCGCCTTGTCGTTCCTGCTGCTCAGTGGCTGTCTGGTGACCTTCAGGGAGCCATTGCCCACGAGCGACCCCGCGCCCAAAGGATTACTCGGCAAATGGACCAGCACCAACGCCTGGGGCGAGCCGGTGAATCTGGAACTGACGCGCATCGGCGACAATCGCTATCAGGCGGTCAGCTACTTCAAGGCCAAACCCAAGGAACGCGAAGCCTATCCCTTCACCGTCTCGCGCCATGGCAACCGCTGGTACCTGTCGGCGAAGGTGCCGGCGCAATTCGGCGGGCATTTCACCATTGCCGGGTTCGAACTCACCGACAAGCATGAACTGGTGGTCTACAACCTCGATCTCGAGCAGATCAATCAGGCCCTGGGGCAGAAAGTCCTCAGCGGCGAAGGCTTCCAGACCGACGACGGCGACGGCGTGCTGATCGACACTCAAATGGACCAGGTCTTCGCCTGGCTTGACGATCCGGCCAATTCCGATGTGTTCGTCGAGGCCGTGCGTTATCAGCGCCTGGCCAAAGCCAAATAAACCCAGCACATAACGGTTTTTCTACAGGAGTTTCGGGTGGACGATTACCAGCAGACGATACGCATGTTGTCCGATCGCATTGTGCTGGCGCAGACGCCGATTCGCGTCCTGGATGCAGTGAAGTGGGACGAGAGCATTCGTAAGGGGTTCCTCAAGGCCAAGGGCAAGGAAATGCCGGCGGTGGACCGCGATTACTACCTGAACCGACCGCTGTCCTTCGACTCCAGCAAAGTGAAACTGGAATTCCAGAACATCGAGCGTGACATCACCCGCCAGCTCGGTCAGTTCAACCCGGTCGGCCAGATCATGCGCCGCATGTGCAAGGAATACCGGATGGTGGTGCGCATGCTTGAAGCGCGCGGCACCGAGGATTTCGGCCTGATTTCCCAGGAGCTGTACGGCGCGGCGTCCGACGCGTTTCACGCCGGTGACCCGACCCTGTCAGACCTTGGCCTGATGCTCTCCGATTATCTGAATAACATCGATGGCCGTGGTGACCTGAAGGACGAACCGAAAATCCTCACCGCCAAGGACGCCGTGCATTTATTGCAAACCCGGCTGAGCAAAGTGTTTGGCGAGGCCGAGGAAACCATTCGGGTGTTCGAGTCCGACGGCATCGTCGCCGATGCGGCAGCGGGCGCCGACTACATCAAGATCCGCACCGACGCGATGTTCAACGAGCGTGACGTGCGTGCCCTGGAAGTCCATGAAGGGCTGGTGCACGTGGGCACCACGCTCAACGGTTTGAACCAGCCGATCTGCACCTTCCTGTCCAAAGGGCCTCCCTCGTCGACCGTGACCCAGGAAGGGCTGGCGATCCTGATGGAAATCATCACCTTCGCCTCTTACCCGAGCCGCCTGCGCAAACTGACCAACCGTACCCGCGCCATTCACATGGTGGAGGAGGGTGCGGACTTCCTGCAGATCTTCGAGTTTTTCCGCGAGCAGGGCTTTGAAATGGCGGAAAGCTACGGCAACGCCAGTCGGGTTTTCCGTGGTTCGGTACCCAACGGTCTGCCATTTACCAAAGACTTGTCCTACCTCAAGGGCTTTATCATGGTTTACAACTACATTCAGTTGGCCGTGCGTAAAGGCAAGCTTGAGCAAGTGCCGCTGCTGTTTTGCGGTAAGACCACGCTGGAAGACATGCGCACGTTGCGCCAGTTGGTCGATGAAGGATTGGTGGTGCCACCCAAGTATTTGCCGGAGCAGTTCCGCGACATGAATGCGTTGTCGGCGTGGATGTGCTTCTCCAACTTCTTGAACCACCTGAGCCTGGACCGGATCGAAGCGGATTACTCCAATATTTTGTGACGATAATGCAATCTACTGTGGGAGCGAGCCTGCTCGCGATAGCGGCCTGACATTCAACATTGATGTTGCCTGATACACCGCTATCGCGAGCAGGCTCGCTCCCACAGGGGAAAGGTGTATTTCCACCCAAATTTTCGCGGGGTTTCAACGGATGAGAATCCTCGGCATCCTCTGCCTTCTCCTGACCCTCGGCGGTTGCAGCTCCTTGCTGTTCTACCCCGAGCCCGGCCAGTTGTTCACCCCGGAAAAAGCCAAACTCGAATACCGTGACGTGACCCTGGTCACCGCTGATGGCCTCAAGCTGCACGGCTGGTGGCTGCCGGCGAAGAAAGGCATCGAGGTCAAAGGCACGGTGCTGCACCTGCACGGCAACGGCGGCAATCTGCCCATGCATCTGGGCGGCAGCTGGTGGTTGCCGGAAGAGGGCTATCAAGTGCTGCTGATCGATTATCGCGGCTACGGTTTGTCCGAAGGCGAACCGAGTTTGCCGGCGATTTATCAGGACATCGACGCCGCATTCAAGTGGCTCGACCAGGCGCCGGAAGTCAAAGGCAAACCGCTGATCCTGCTCGGCCAAAGCCTCGGTGGCTCAATGGCCGTGCATTACCTGGTTCAACACCCCGAACGCCAGAAGCAACTCAAGGCTTTTGTCCTCGACGGAGTGCCCGCCAGTTATCGCAGCATCGGCCAGTTCGCCCTCAGCAATTCCTGGTTGACCTGGGCGTTCCAGGTGCCGCTTTCGTGGCTGGTGCCGGACGGTGACAGCGCTATCCACTCGATGGCGCAGCTCAACGGCGTGCCGAAACTGATCTATCACAGCATCGACGATCCGATCGTGCCTCTTTCCAACGGCATCCGTCTGTATCAAGCTGCGCCGCCGCCGCGGGTGCTGCAACTGACCCGTGGCGGTCATGTGCAGACGTTCGCCGACCCGGTCTGGCGCAAAGTCATGCTGCGATACCTTGAAGATCCGCAGCATTTCAACGGCCTGCGCCGCCTGGGTGAAATCCCCAACTACCCGGCACCCCCGAATTCAGAAGATGAACTACCAGAGAGCCCGCAATGAGTGAAGAACGTAACGCCATCCCGCTGATCATCACCGGTATTTGCAGCATCCTCGGCACCGTCGCCGCCCTGTGGTGGTACGGTTACCTGCACTTCGCCAAACCCGAGGACGCGCTGCTGCTGAGCGAATTCACCATGCTCAAGACCGTGCCGGGCGAGGATTACAAAGTCTCCCTGGAGCCGGCCCCGCAAGTCGCGCAGTGCATCGATGGCGTGCTGGTGATGTTCGACACCGAGCAGAAAGGCCTGAGCGGCGTATTGGTCAACAACAAGAAAAAAGCCGTGCGCTGCATAGGCCAGGAAACCCCGCAGAAGCTGGAGCAGTAACTGCAGGAGCCGACTTGCCGACGATGAACGATAACGCGGTGTTCCGCCAAACCGCGAAAACAAAAAGCCCCGCCTGATCAGATCAGGCGGGGCTTTTGCGTTGCGGCGTGAAGCTTAGTTCGAGCTAACCGCCGAACGCGGGATCACCGGCTGGTTGTCGTTGGAAATGGTCACTTCCACGCGACGGTTCATCGCCCGGCCTGAGGTGCTGGAGTTTTCAGCAACCGGGTATTCCTTGCCATAACCCTGGGCAACGATGCGCGCCGGATCAACGCCCATTTTCACCAGTGCCGTGCGCACGGAACCGGCGCGACGCTCGGACAGCGACTGGTTGTGCGACGCCGTGCCGGTGCTGTCGGTGTAGCCTTCGACGATCACCTTGCGGTCCGGGTTTTCCTGAAGAAATTGCGCCAGTTTGTTGATGTTCACCAGGCCGCTGGATTTCAGATCGGCACGGTCAGTGGCAAACAGCACATCACCGAAGGTCACCAGCGTCCCGCGATCGGTCTGCTTGGCGTTCAGGCTGTCCTGCAGCTGCTTGATCTGCTGATCGCGAGCATCGAGACGCGCCTGGGCACGTTGCGCGGCAGCGTTTTTCAAATTGGCTTCAGCGGTGCGCAGGGCGATGGTCTGCTTCGCCACTTCAACCCGCTGATTGGTCAGGTAGGCCAGTTGATCGACCGTATGCTCGTCCTGCTTGTCCATATAAGCCTTGTCGGCCTTGTCCAGGTAATCGCTGGCGTCCTTGGTTTCCAGCGCGGCGACTTTGCTCGCCTGCGGGTTGGCTTGCAGGCCGCTGTAGTTGGTGCGGGCCTGTTCAAGGTTCGCGTTAGGCGGCGTGGAGCAGGCAGCCAGTGCAACGCTTGCGGCCAGCAGGGCAGGGATCATCAATTGTTTGCGATTCATGGTTTCGTCCTTTTAAGTCGAGAAAGAAGTACGTCGTGGCGGCGCTTATTGCACGGTGCGCTGGCTTTCCTGACGCAGTTCCTGAACCCCTTTCTGAGAGTCCTTCACCGCCTGTTCGGCTTTGATCGCCTGGGCTTTGCGTTCGGCTACGCGTGCGTCCCACTCGGCCTGTTCGGCGAGCATTCGGGCTTCGTCGTACTTTTTGTCGTGCATGGCGATTTCGGCTTGTTTGAGCTTGTCCTGAGCGGACTTCATCTCAACCGCCGAGAATTCGGTACCGCCGGCGCTGACGGCGCTGTTCACCGCCGATTGGGTCACGGCGTATTGCTCGGTCGGCGGGTTACCGGCGCAACCGGCCAGAACCAGGCTGCTGCCGATGGCCAGGGCGGCCAGTTTCAGGCTGCGCAGGGGGGTGGACGAGGATTTGGCGGTGCTGATCTTCATGGTCTTCAACTCCATTGGAATAACTCCTGAAAAACAAAAAATCCATCCTGGGCAAGGAGCCGCAACCATCAATTTTCGAAGCATTTTGAAACGGCCGTCCCAGGCGTGGTTACTGGTTACGACCCGAGGCATTTTTTAAAAGTTCAGAGAAGATGGCCTATCGCCGGAAAAAACTTTGACCGAATGGACAAGGCTCTAAATAGGGAACTTTGGCGATGTGTAGCGGTATTCCCGGGCTTTTCCAGGCCCGGGAATAGGCATTTGTTGAAGGCGACTGCAACCCCTGTGGGAGCGAG
>NZ_JAVLRV010000001.1:1226543-1317212 GCF_055803035.1 Pseudomonas sp. 300
ATGTCAGACCGCTATCGCGAGCAAGCTCGCTCCCACAGGTCTGGATGGTTTGAATCAGTGTTTCTGCTTGTCGTCGCCGGAAGACAAATCATGCAAATGACGACGGGACAACGCGAGAAAACGCGGGGTTGGGCCGATGTCTTCGTACAGCGGATCGCCTTCTTCGTCGGTGGCCACGACGGTCGAACCTTTCACGTACGGGAAGCTTTTTTCAAGTTCTTCGAGCGCAGCGCCGATCAACTCGCCGAGCAGTTCTTCGGGGTGCCGTTTGGGGTACATCTCGATGATCGCCGCGAGTCGTGCGGCGGCCTCCACATCCAGATGAATCGCGTAGCCGGTGTCGGTCAGGCGACCCTTGGCGTTTTCTTCCCAATGATGGGCAAGCTCGCGGATTTTCATAAAAACCTCATGGCGCGCCTGCTCGTGGCAGGCAGGGTAAGTGTCCGGTCATGGCCGGCGAAAGCCGTTGTACGGCTTACTCTTCAGACTAGCTCGCGGGCCCAAGGTTTAAAGTCCCTTCGTCGTGTGCTTGTAAGAAGTGCTTTACGGCGGCACTCTTTAACGCACGAAGCACACCGGATTTTTCGCTGGAGAACGGCTGATGACCGATATTGATGCACGCTTGCGCGAGGACGTTCACCTGTTGGGTGAGCTGTTGGGCAACACCATTCGTGAGCAGTACGGAGACGATTTTCTCGACAAGATCGAGCAGATCCGCAAGGGCGCCAAGGCCGACCGTCGCGGTTCGATGGACGCCGAACTGAGCGCCAGCCTCAATCAGTTGAGCGAAGACGAGTTGCTGCCGGTGGCGCGGGCGTTCAACCAGTTTCTCAACCTCGCCAACATCGCCGAGCAATATCAACTGATCCATCGCCGCGAAGCATCGCAGCCCGCGCCGTTCGAAGCGCGTGTGTTGCCGGAGTTGCTCGCGCGCCTGCGCGCCGAAGGCCATGGCGCCGAATCCCTGGCCCGGCAATTGGGACGGCTGGAAATCGAACTGGTCCTGACCGCGCACCCGACCGAAGTCGCGCGTCGCACGCTGATCCAGAAATACGACGCCATCGCTGCGCAACTCGCGGCACAAGATCATCGCGACCTGACCAGCGCCGAGCGCGAGCAGATCCACGCAAAGTTGCAGCGCCTGATCGCCGAAGCCTGGCACACCGAAGAAATCCGTCGCACCCGCCCGACGCCCGTGGACGAGGCCAAATGGGGTTTCGCGGTGATCGAGCATTCGCTGTGGCAAGCGATCCCGAACTATTTGCGCAAGGCCGATAAAGCCCTGCATGACGCCACCGGCCTGCATTTGCCGCTGGAGGCTGCGCCGATTCGCTTTGCGTCTTGGATGGGCGGCGACCGCGACGGCAACCCCAACGTGACCGCTGCCGTGACCCGTGAGGTGTTGCTGCTGGCGCGCTGGATGGCTGCTGATTTGTACCTGCGCGATGTCGATCACCTTGCGGCCGAATTGTCGATGCAACAGGCCAGTGACGCCCTGAAAGCCAAAGCTGGGGACAGCGCCGAACCGTATCGCGCCGTCCTTAAACAACTGCGCGAACGCCTGCGCGCCACTCGAAACTGGGCCCACACGTCTTTGACGACCGCCACGCCGGCCCCCGCCGATGTGCTGCAAAACAACCGCGATTTGCTTGATCCGCTGGAGCTTTGCTACCAGTCGCTGCACGAGTGCGGCATGGGCGTGATCGCCGATGGACCGTTGCTTGATTGCCTGCGTCGTGCGGTGACATTTGGTTTGTTCCTGGTGCGTCTCGATGTGCGTCAGGATTCGTCCCGTCACACGGCGGCGATGACTGAAATCACCGATTACCTCGGCCTCGGTCGCTACGAAGACTGGAGTGAAGAGGAGCGCATCGCCTTCCTGATGCGCGAGCTGAACAACCGTCGTCCGTTGCTGCCGGCGTACTTCAAGCCCTCCGCCGACACCGCTGAAGTGCTCGCCACGTGCCAGGAAATCGCTGCGGCACCGGGTGCTTCGCTCGGTTCGTACGTTATTTCCATGGCCGGCGCCGCCTCCGATGTGTTGGCTGTGCAACTGTTGCTCAAAGAGTCTGGCGTGTTGCGGCCGATGCGCGTGGTGCCGCTGTTCGAAACCCTCGCTGACCTGGATAACGCCGGCCCGGTGATTGAAAAGCTGTTGCTGCTGCCGGGTTATCGCGCGCGCCTGCAAGGCCCGCAGGAAGTGATGATCGGCTATTCCGACTCGGCCAAGGACGCTGGCACCACGGCGGCGGCCTGGGCGCAATATCGGGCGCAGGAACGGCTGGTCGACATCTGCCGTGAGCAGCAAGTGGAACTGCTGCTGTTCCACGGTCGCGGTGGCACCGTGGGCCGTGGCGGCGGCCCGGCGCACGCGGCGATCCTGTCGCAGCCGCCGGGTTCGGTGGCGGGGCGTTTCCGCACCACCGAACAAGGGGAAATGATTCGTTTCAAATTCGGCCTGCCGGACATCGCCGAACAGAACCTCAATCTGTACCTGGCGGCAGTGCTGGAAGCGACTTTGCTGCCACCGCCACCGCCGGAACCCGCCTGGCGCCATTTGATGGACGAATTGGCCGCAGACGGTGTCAGCGCTTACCGCGCCGTGGTGCGGGAAAATCCGCAATTCGTCGAGTATTTCCGCCAGTCCACGCCGGAACAGGAATTGGGGCGCCTGCCGCTGGGCAGCCGCCCGGCCAAGCGCCGTGCCGGCGGGATCGAAAGCCTGCGGGCGATTCCGTGGATCTTCGGTTGGACCCAGACACGCTTGATGCTGCCAGCCTGGCTCGGCTGGGAAGCCGCGCTGAGCAAGGCGCTGGAGCGTGGCGAAGGCGAGTTGTTGGGGCAGATGCGCGAGCAGTGGCCGTTCTTCCGTACGCGCATCGATATGCTGGAAATGGTCCTGGCCAAAGCCGACGCCGATATCGCCCGCTCCTATGATGAGCGGCTGGTCGAGCCGGATCTGCTGCCTTTGGGGGCGCATTTACGCGACCTATTGTCGCAGGCGTGTGCAGTGGTGCTTGGTCTGACCGGTCAGTCGCAGCTACTGGCACATAGCCCAGACACCCTCGAATTCATCCGCCTGCGCAACACTTACCTCGACCCGCTTCATCTATTGCAGGCCGAGTTGCTGGCTCGTTCGCGACAACAGGAGGTGGCACAGGGTAGCCCGGTGGAACAGGCGCTGCTGGTGTCTGTGGCGGGTATTGCCGCCGGTTTGCGAAATACCGGCTGAGGTTTTCGTCGTGGGTTCGGGCGCTCGATACGGGCGTCGAGTGTCGGTCCGCGCAGGGCTGGAAAGTGCTGCCAGGCGACAGTTATTGATGGGGTTGCGACTTGGGGTACCCCGTCGCAGGGTCACACAAGGCGGGGGTTTCTCCGACTTTCGGCGGCTTGTGTGGTCCGGGCCTGCTGTGTATCTTGATCAGCCTTTGGCCGTTTGGGCGGTCACGACCCTGTTTTTGAGATTGGCCCCACGAGGCGAATCCGTTGTTATCTATATAAAAAATTGAGGAGCACATCGATGCGCGTCATTCTGCTGGGAGCTCCCGGGGCCGGTAAAGGTACTCAGGCTAAGTTCATCACCGAAAAGTTCGGCATCCCGCAAATCTCCACCGGCGACATGCTGCGTGCTGCAGTCAAGGCCGGCACCGAGCTGGGCCTGATCGCCAAGAGCGTCATGGACAGCGGTGGCCTGGTTTCCGATGACCTGATCATCAATCTGGTCAAGGAACGCATCAGCCAGGCGGATTGCGCCAACGGTTTCCTGTTCGACGGTTTCCCGCGCACCATTCCTCAGGCTGAAGCCCTGGTGAAGGCCGGCGTCGAACTGGACCACGTGGTCGAAATCGCCGTCGATGACGAAGAAATCGTTCAGCGTATCGCCGGTCGTCGCGTTCACGAAGCCAGCGGCCGCGTGTACCACACCGTCTACAACCCGCCAAAAATTGCTGGTAAAGACGACATCACCGGTGAAGATCTGGTGCAGCGCAAGGACGACACTGAAGAAACCGTGCGTCATCGCCTGTCGGTCTACCACTCGCAGACCAAGCCGCTGGTCGAGTTCTACCAGAAGCTGTCGGCCGCCACTGACGGCAAACCGAAGTACAGCCACATCGCTGGCGTCGGTTCGGTTGAAGCGATCACCGGCAAGGTGCTTGAAGCGCTGAGCTGAAAAGTCTGAACCGCTTCATCTTCTACGGCCCGCTTGCGGGCCGTAGTTGTTTATACTGGCGCACTTTTTCTGACCTCTCTTACGGAAACATCGATGAGCACCTTGCTGGCCCTGGACACCGCGACTGAAGCTTGCTCCGTTGCCTTGCTGCATGACGGCAAAGTGACGAGCCATTACGAGGTGATCCCGCGCCTGCATGCGCAGAAGTTATTGCCGATGATCCAGCAATTGCTCGCCGATGCCGGGACCACCTTGCAAGCGGTCGATGCCATTGCTTTTGGCCGTGGGCCGGGCGCATTCACCGGCGTGCGGATCGCCATCGGCGTGGTACAGGGCCTGGCGTTTGCTCTGGATCGCCCGGTACTGCCGGTGTCGAACCTGGCGGTGCTGGCACAACGGGCGTATCGCGAACACGGTGTGAGCCAGGTCGCGGCCGCCATCGATGCGCGCATGGATGAGGTTTATTGGGGCTGCTACCGCGAAACGGCGGGTGAGATGCGCCTGGTCGGCAATGAAGCGGTGTTGCCGCCGGAAGTGGCGGCGTTGCCGGCGGATGCCAGCGGTGACTGGTTTGGCGCCGGCACCGGTTGGGGCTATGCCGAACGTATCGCCGTCACCCTGAGCGGTCAGGACGCAGGCATGCTGCCTCACGCCGAAGACCTGCTGACCCTGGCGCGATTTGCCTGGGCGCGCGGCGAGGCGATTGTGGCGGATGAGGCGCAGCCGGTTTATCTGCGTGACAAGGTTGCGACGCCGAAAGCGCGTTGAATTAGCCAGTACCGAGTTAGCCCCATCATGCTGGCAAGCCAGCTCCCGCAGGATTCGCGTCGGGCACAAAATGTGTTTGCGACGCAAACCTGTGGGAACTGGCTTGCCAGCGATGGCGATCCAACAGATGTCACCAATCGTCGTTTTATCCCCCCGCTTTTAAACCTTTTCGCTTTTCTGTGTTCTAGTTATCACTCGGCGGTTTGCGAAGTGGGTTATGTGCCACTAGACTGCCATCATCGATACCGAGCATGACTTTATGCGTATAGACGGCCTTTCCTCTCAGTCCTACCCCATCAAGCGCAAGCCTCGCAAAGGGCATGTGGTTGAGGACGAATCCGTCGATATCGAGGGCGAGCTGGAGTTCCCTTCCGAGGAGCAACTGGCGGCCCGCGCTGCCAAAGCCTCCGCGCAGCGCCTGAGCAATCTCCCCGCGCGTCAACAAGACATGATTTACCACCGCGCCATGAGCAAAAGCGTCGCGATGGCTCTGGCCAGCTACCTCAGCACCGCCGGTTTTGTCGATTGGGATTCGGACGTGCTGGGCCTCGACCTGTACATCTGATGCTGCAGCCTTACTACCTTGGCTGCCCGTCCTGGAGTGAAAACGCCTGGCGCGATTACCTCTATCCGCAAGACGCGAAACCCTCCGAATTTCTCACTCTCTATTCTCAAGTATTCAACGCCGTTGAAGGCAACACGACCTTCTACGCAAGCCCGGCTGCCAGCACCGTGCAGCGATGGGCCGAGACCATGCCCGAACACTTTCGCTTCACCGCCAAATTCCCCGGTGACATCAGCCACGGTGGTGACCTGCGCGAACAATTGACCGCCACCGAAACCTTTTTGCAATTGCTCAGCCCGCTAGGTGAGCGGGTGTCGCCGTTGTGGTTGCAGTTGTCGAAAAGCTTCACCCCGCAACGATTGCACGAGCTGGCGGGTTTTATCGACGCGGTGGACCGGCCTCTGGCCATCGAAGTGCGGCATGACGCGTTCTTCGCCAAGGGCGATGCCGAGCGTTCGCTCAATCGCCTGTTGCTGGACCGGGGTGTCGAGCGTATCTGCCTTGATCCACGCGCACTGTTCAGTTGCACCTCGACCGATCCTTCGGTACTCCACGCCCAATCGAAGAAACCCAGGGTGCCGCCCCGTCCGGCGGCTTTCACTCAGTTCCCGCAAGTGCGCTTCATCGGCCATCCGCTACTGGAGGCCAACGACCCGTTCCTGGTGCCCTGGGTCGAGAAAATCGCCCAGTGGATCGAAGAGGGGCGCACGCCGTATATCTTCCTGCACACCGCCGACAACTTGCTGGCGGCGAAACTGGCGCAACGTTTTCACGCAAAACTGATGCTGCGTTTGCCTGGCTTGCCGCCGCTGCCTGAGCTATACAGAGAGCCCGCCGCCGAGCAACTTGGCCTGCTCTGAGGCGGATTCCCTGCCTTTTTCAGGAGCCTGCCAATGGATGCGCAAACCCTTCGAGCCCAGGCGTTCAAAGCACTGCATGAACGCGCCGGCGCTTTTGTCATTCCTAACCCGTGGGACGCCGGCTCGGCGAAAATGCTCGCCAGCTTGGGCTTCGAGGCACTGGCGACCACGAGCGCCGGTTATGCCTTTTCCCAAGGCCGACCCGATGGCGGACTGACACTGGACGATACCCTGGCGAACGTTCGAGCGATCGTCGCGGCGACGGACCTGCCGGTTGCGGTCGATCTGGAAAACGGTTTTGCCGACGACCCCGCCGAATGCGCCCAAAGCATTCTGCGAGCCGCCGCAGCGGGCGCGGTCGGCGGTTCGATCGAAGATGCCACGGGACGCGCAGGCGCTCCGATCTACTGCTTCGAGCATGCGGTGGCGCGGATCGAAGCCGCCGTCGCCGCGGCACGCAGCTTGCCATTCCCCTTCACGCTGACGGCCCGCGCCGAGAACTTCCTGCACGGCAATCCTGATCTGGACGATACGATTCGCCGTTTGCAAGCGTTCGCCGAGGCCGGTGCCGACGTGCTGTATGCGCCGGGTTTGCGCAGTGCCGAAGACGTGTTGGCCGTGGTACGCGCCGTGGCGCCGAAACCGGTCAATGTGTTGATGTCCGGTGGGTTGAGACTGACGGTCGAACAGTTGAGCGAAATGGGCGTCAAGCGCATCAGTGTCGGTTCGGCGCTCGCGCTGGCGGCGCTTGGCGAATTTTATCGGGCGGCGCAAGAGATCAAGACTTCGGGTACGTTCAGCTTTACCTCGCGCTCGATGCCGTATGCGCAGGCCAATCAATTGTTCAAAGGCTGACGATGCGGTTTTTGCGGGTGCTGCTGGTGTTGGGGCTGATGGTGGGTGCGGCAGGGGTGAGCATCTGGCGCGGCTGGATCGCGCTGCCGCCGCAGTGGAACCCGTGGGCGCCGCTGGACGTGAAGGCCGAACCGAACCTGCTGACCCGCTACAAACTGATGCGGCTGCGTGACAACCCGCAATTGTGCGAGCAAGCCCTGAGCAGTTCAGGATTACGCGTGGCTCATCAGGCCGACAGTCCCGACGCAAAGTGCCCGTTGTCCGACACCTTGCGCGTGCAGGGCGGCGACGTCGCGCTGAGCAGCAGTTTCCTCGCCAGTTGCCGCCTGGCGGTGTCGTTTGCCCTGTTCGAGCATCACGCGTTGCAACCTGCGGCGCAGGCGGTCTATGGGCAAGCAGTCACTCGCGTCGACCATCTCGGCAGTTTTGCCTGTCGCAACGTCTACGGCCGCGAGAACGGCAGGCTAAGCCAGCATGCCAGCGCCAATGCGCTGGATATCGCCGGTTTTCGCCTGGCGGATGGGCGCGCCATCAGCGTGCTCAAGGATTGGCCGAAGGACAATCAGGACGCACGTTTTTTACGTCAGGTCCGCGACGGCGCCTGCGACGTGTTCAGTGTGGTGTTGAGCCCGGACTACAACAGCGCCCACCGCAATCATTTTCACGTGGATGTCGGACCGTGGTGGGTGTGTCGCTGAGGGTCAGGCGGCGATGCGCAGGTTCTGCAGCACGATCGGGCGTGCCCAGCCGATATCGAAATCGAAGTTTTTCTGTTGTTCCGCCAGCTCTTCGGGCGGGAACGGCGGGAATGGCTTGTCCAACAGATCGAGTTCGAATTCAGCGATCGGCAAGTGCAGCGCACGCGGTTGCGGTGCGGCACCTGGGACTGGCAGCGGTTGGCCGTTGGTCAGAACGATCGGGCGAACCCAGCCGCTTTCGAAATCCTGCTGTTTCTGTTGCGCAACGATTTCTTCTGCCGGGAACGGCGGGAATGGTTTGTCGGCCAGGTCCATTTCGAACTCGGCAATCGGCAGGAACAGCGGCTCGGGTGGCTTGACCTGGGTTTCCGTCACATCGCATTCGCGTTGGGAAACGATGTGCGCCAGCAGTTCGCTGCCAACCGTGGGTTCTTCCGGGCTCTCGAGATCGACCGGGGGAAAGTTGAGAGACGCCGGCACGACATCGCCCGACTGATCGGCCAGGGCCTGGGCAAAAAAATCCTGCCACAGGTGACTGACGCCGCTCAGTGCTTGGGAGTTTCGCAGGCCAAAATCGCCGTGGGGCGAGATGTAACCTATCGATGTGCGTTGAATGTCTGACATTTCTCTCGGTCGACGCTCAGCTCTGGCAAAATGCTCGTTAGTTTTGTTATCGGCCGTTTTTGCCGATCATTAATTTTTTGAGCGTGTTTTCCCATGATTGAGCAACCGGCGGCTTGCCGCATCCGTGTCGAGGCCCTGGGCGCGGCGTTTCAGCCACAGGCCGAGCAATGGGCCGAGCGCCTGGGCCTGCCTTTGCAGGTCGATGACGGCGAATTTGCCTTGCAGGTGGGTGAACAGGGTTTGCAACTGCAACAGCTCGGCCCGGACGCACCGGGACCGGTGCGGGTGGACTTCGTCGAGGGCGGCGCCGCCCATCGGCGCTTGTTCGGTGGTGGCACCGGTCAGATGATCGCCAAGGCGGTTGGCATTGCCCAGGGTGTGCGTCCGCGGGTGCTGGATGCCACGGCCGGGTTGGGCAAGGATGCGTTTGTGCTGGCGAGCCTGGGCTGCGAGATGAGCCTGATCGAACGTCAGCCGCTGATTGGTGCGTTGCTTGAGGATGGGCTGGCGCGTGGCGCGGAAGATTTCGATGTGGCGTCGATTGTGGCGCGCATGCGATTGCTCAAGGGCAATTCGATCGAGGTGATGCGCAACTGGGAAGGCGAGCCGCCGCAGGTGATCTACCTCGACCCGATGTTTCCCCATCGTGAGAAAACGGCGTTGGTGAAGAAGGAAATGCGCCTGTTCCGGCCGTTGGTGGGGGATGACCCGGATGCGCCCGCGTTGTTGGAGGCGGCGTTGGCATTGGCCAGTCACAGGGTGGTGGTGAAGCGCCCGCGCAAGGCGCCGTGCATTGCCGGGCCGAAGCCGAGTCATGCGCTGGACGGGAAATCCAGTCGGTATGACATTTATCCGAAGAAGGCGCTCAAGCCTTAAGTCCGAGGCGCTTTCATCGCGAGCAAGCTCGCTCCCACAGGGTTTGCGTGATCGCAGATGTTGAACACGACACATATCCTGTAGGAGCGAGGCTTGCCCGCGAAGGCGTCCGTCAGAACGCAATTGATTGATCAGACTGTCTCTGGCCGATAAGCCCGCATAAACAACCCCACCACTTCCCGCACATGTTCCTCGGCCGCATCACCGGTCAACGGCTCGCCACAGCCATACAACAAGCGAAAATTCCCCGCGCCCTTGAGCAGGCAAAAGAAATGCTCCGCCGCATTGCGGGGCTTGTCGATGCTCAACGCACCGCTCTGATCCACCTTGCTCAGCAACCGCTCCATGCCATGCAGCATGCGCTCCGGCCCGGCCTCGAAGAAAATTTGCGAGAGCTTCGGGTCCTGGCTGCCCAGCGTCATCATCAACCGGTGCAGGTTCACCGATTCATCACTGTTGATCAGGTGATGAAAACCGCGCGCGATGTTCAACAGCACCGTTTCCACTGAAATGCCGTCAGGCAACTCGAAAAACAGCGTAGGCAGTTGTTCTTCGCACTTGGCCATAACCGCGGCGGAGAACAGCGTCTCCTTGTCGTTGAAATGGCTGTAGACGGTCAGCTTCGACACCCCAGCCTCGGCCGCGACGGCGTCCATGCTGGTGCTCGCATAACCATTGCTCAGAAACAGGATTTTCGCCGCATTGAGGATGGCCTGGCGCTTGGCCAGATCCTTGGGGCGGCCCGGACCATTGGGTGCTGAAAGATTGTTCGGCATATTCGTTTTTAATACTGGACTGGTGAGTTTGCTATTAATAACATACTGCTCAGTATAATTATTCCAAGCACCATTAGCGAAAGGTCCTTCACCATGTTCCGCTATGCCTTGCCCCTCGCATTGCCAGTCAGTCTGGCGTTTTTATTGTCTGCGTGTGGTCACGAAGAGGCGCCGCAAGTCACTGTTCGGCCGGCCATGGTCGTGCAGCCAGAGCCCTCGGCCCAGGCGATGGAAAGCTTTCCCGGTGAAGTCCGTGCCCGCTATGAGCCGGACCTGGCGTTTCGCATCGGTGGCAAAGTCAGCCGACGACTGGTCGAAGAAGGGCAGCGGGTCAAGGCCGACCAGCCTTTGGCGGAACTCGATCCCCAGGACGTGCGCCTGCAACTGGAAGCTACCCGCGCACAGGTCGCGGCTGCCGAAGCCAATCTCAATCTCGTACGCGCCGAGCGTGATCGCTACAAGACACTGATGGACCGTCAGATGGTCAGCCGTTCCCAGTACGACAATTCTGAAAACCTCTACAGATCCGGTGAAGCGCGCCTGAAGCAGATCAAGGCCGAGTTCAACGTCTCTACCAACCAGGCCAGCTACGCCGTATTGCGCGCGCCTCAGGACGGTGTTGTGGCCAAGCGCGCGGTGGAAGTCGGGCAAGTCGTCGCTGCCGGTCAGACCGTGTTTACCCTCGCCACCGATGGCGAGCGCGAAGTGTTGATCAGCCTGCCGGAGCAGAGCTTCGGTCGATTCAAGGTCGGGCAGCCAGTGTCGGTGGAACTCTGGACCCAGCCCGATCAACGGTTCGCCGGACGCATCCGCGAGCTGTCGCCCGCCGCCGATCCAAAGTCCCGCACCTTCGCCGCCCGCATTGCGTTCACCGCCGGCAAAGTCCCGGCCGAACTCGGCCAGAGCGCCCGGGTATTTATTCAGACTGCCGATGTGGTCTCGCTGTCGGTGCCACTGTCGGCGCTCACCGCGGAAAACGGTGCCACCTACGTGTGGGTCCTTGGCGCCAACAACACCCTGAAAAAAGCCCCGGTCCGGGTCGGTGCATTCGGCGAGAAAACCGTGCCGGTGCTCGAAGGCCTGAACGCCAGCGACTGGGTGGTGGCCGCCGGTGTCCATGTGCTTCATGACGGGCAGCAAGTGCGCCCGGTGGATCGCTCCAACCGCGTGGTCAATCTGGCGGACAAGGAGTAATCCCCGATGGGTTTCAATCTTTCCGAATGGGCGCTGCGTAATCGCCAGATCGTACTGTTCCTGATGCTGTTGCTGGCGATCGTCGGCGCACTTTCCTACACCAAGCTCGGCCAGAGCGAAGACCCGCCGTTCACCTTCAAGGCGATGGTGATCCGCACCAACTGGCCGGGGGCCACCGCCGAGGAAGTGTCCCGCCAGGTCAGCGAACGCATTGAAAAGAAGCTGATGGAAACCGGCGAGTACGAGCGCATCGTGTCGTTCTCTCGCCCCGGCGAATCCCAGGTGACGTTTGTCGCTCGCGACTCCATGCACTCGGTGCAAATCCCGGACCTCTGGTATCAGGTCCGCAAGAAGATCAGCGACATTCGTCATACCTTGCCGCCGGGTATTCAGGGGCCTTTTTTCAACGATGAATTCGGCACTACGTTCGGCAATATCTATGCGCTGACCGGCGACGGTTTTGATTACGCGGTGCTCAAGGACTACGCCGACCGCATCCAGATTCAGCTGCAACGGGTCAAGGATGTGGGCAAGGTCGACCTGCTCGGATTGCAGGACGAGAAAATCTGGATCGAACTCTCCAACGTCAAACTCGCCACCCTCGGTTTGCCGTTGGCAGCGGTGCAGCAGGCGCTTGAAGAGCAGAACGCGATGTCCACGGCTGGCTTCTTTGAAACCACCAGCGAGCGATTGCAACTACGGGTTTCGGGGAATTTTCAGACGGTCGAAGAGATCAAGAACTTCCCCATCCGCGTCGGTGATCGCACGTTCCGTATCTCCGATGTCGCGGACGTGCACCGTGGTTTTAACGATCCACCGGCGCCACGCATGCGCTTCATGGCCGAAGACGCCATCGGTCTGGCCGTGGCGATGAAGGACGGCGGCGATATTCTGGTGCTGGGCAAGGCGCTGGAGATCGAGTTCGCCAGAATCCAGAAAAACCTTCCGGCCGGCATGCAACTGCGCAAGGTTTCCGATCAGCCCGCTGCGGTGAAAACCGGTGTCGGTGAGTTTGTACAGGTGCTGGTGGAAGCCCTGGCCATCGTTCTGTTGGTGAGCTTCTTCTCCCTCGGCGTGCGCACCGGCATGGTGGTGGCGCTGGCGATTCCGCTGGTGTTGGCGATGACCTTCGCCTGCATGTATTACCTCGGCATCGGCCTGCACAAGATTTCCCTCGGTGCGCTGGTGCTGGCGTTGGGCTTGCTGGTGGACGACGCGATCATCGCCGTGGAAATGATGGCGATCAAAATGGAGCAGGGCTTCGACCGGATCAAAGCCGCGAGTTACGCCTGGACCAGCACCGCGTTCCCGATGCTTACCGGCACGCTGATCACCGCTGCAGGCTTTCTGCCGATTGCCACTGCGCAATCGGGTACTGGCGAGTACACCCGCTCGATCTTCCAGGTCGTGACCATCGCGCTGCTGGCGTCGTGGATTGCCGCCGTGGTTTTCGTGCCCTATCTGGGGGAAAAACTCCTACCGGATCTGGCGAAGATTCATGCCGCCAAACACGGCGCCGGTCAACCGGATCCGTACGCCACGCCGTTCTATGAGCGTGTCAGACGTCTGGTGGAATGGTGCGTGCGCTGGCGCAAGACGGTCATTGCGCTGACGGTGGTGTTGTTCATTGCCTCCATCGTGTTGTTCCGTTTTGTGCCGCAACAATTCTTCCCGGCCTCCGGGCGACTGGAGTTGATGGTCGATCTGAAACTCGCCGAAGGTGCTTCGTTGAGCAACACCGCCGACGAGGTTAAACGTCTTGAAGGTTTACTGAAGGATCACGCGGGCATCGATAATTACGTGGCCTACGTCGGCACCGGTTCGCCGCGCTTTTACCTGCCGCTGGATCAGCAACTGCCTGCGGCGAGCTTCGCCCAGTTTGTCGTCCTGGCCAAGACCATCGAGGATCGCGAAACCCTGCGCACCTGGCTGATCGAAACCCTCAACGAGCAATTCCCGGCCCTGCGCTCGCGGGTGACGCGTCTAGAAAACGGCCCGCCGGTCGGCTATCCGGTGCAGTTCCGCGTTACCGGTGAACACATCGAGGACGTCCGCGCCCTGGCCCGCAAAGTGGCGGCGAAGGTTCGCGAGAATCCCCATGTGGCCAACGTCCATCTGGATTGGGAAGAGCCGAGCAAAGTGGTTTATCTGAACGTCGATCAGGACCGTGCCCGAGCGCTGGGCGTAAGCACGGCGAACCTGTCGAAGTTTCTGCAAAGTTCACTGACCGGTTCCAGCGTCAGCCAATACCGCGAAGACAACGAGTTGATCGAAATCCTTCTGCGCGGCACGTTGCATGAACGCACTGAACTGTCGCTGCTGCCAAGCCTGGCGGTGCCGACCGATAACGGTCGTAGCGTGGCGCTGTCGCAAATCGCGACGCTGGAATACAGCTTTGAAGAAGGCATCATCTGGCACCGCAACCGCTTGCCGAACGTGACCGTTCGCGCCGATATCTACGGCAAGGAACAACCGGCGACGTTGGTGCAGCAGATCATGCCCACGCTTGATCCGATCCGCGCCGAACTGCCTGACGGCTACTTGCTGGAAGTCGGCGGCACCGTGGAGGATTCGGCCCGTGGGCAGAACTCGGTGAAGGCTGGTGTGCCGCTGTTCATCGTGGTGGTGCTGACATTGTTGATGCTGCAACTGCGAAGCTTCTCACGCACCGTGATGGTGTTTCTCACAGCACCCTTGGGTTTGATCGGCGTAACCCTGTTCCTGATGGTGTTCCGCCAGCCGTTTGGTTTTGTGGCCATGCTCGGGACCATCGCGTTGTCCGGGATGATCATGCGTAACTCGGTGATTCTGGTGGACCAGATCGAGCAGGACATCGCCG
This sequence comes from Pseudomonas sp. 300, assembly GCF_055803035.1. NCBI lineage: Bacteria > Pseudomonadati > Pseudomonadota > Gammaproteobacteria > Pseudomonadales > Pseudomonadaceae > Pseudomonas > Pseudomonas sp. 300. The sequence continues at coordinate 1,240,770 of NZ_JAVLRV010000001.1, forward strand.
CCGGGCTCAAACCCTGGCAGGCGATCATCGAGGCCACGGTGCGGCGTTTCCGACCGATCGTGTTGACCGCACTCGCTGCGGTGCTGGCGATGATCCCGCTGTCACGCAGCGTGTTCTTCGGGCCGATGGCGGTGGCGATCATGGGCGGATTGATTGTGGCGACGGCGTTGACGTTGCTGTTTTTGCCAGCGCTGTATGCGGCGTGGTTCCGCATCAAGAAAGAACCCGCCTGACCACTCCTACATCTATTTCAGAAACCTCTGATATTGAGTCAGAGGGACCTGAATGCTGTACTCAAGCCTCGGTTTCATGAGGTTTTGAGACAGCAATAATGAAAAAACCACCGATGCTGAAGGGGCGGACCGATCCGGTTTTCGACCTGTTGGGCAAGTCACCCCACAAAGAGCGGCTTTCGGACTACCTCGCCCTGCTCAAACCGCTGGATGATCAAGGGCGCTATCGACCTTTCGGCGAGTTGCGTTACCGCTGGGCGCTGGGGCTGGATTCGAGCCTGTGCTGGGCGCTGGTCAAGAAAGCCCGGATTGCTCAGTACTCAAGCCTTCTGCCACTGGGCGAACCGCTTCAGTGGGGCAACTTCGTGCTCACGCCGCTGGCGCAAAAAGCGATCTCCGCCGTCGATCGACAAGCGACTACGGCCGCGCTGGAATTCATGACCAGTCAGATTGGCGAGCATGCGCACTTCAGCTATCTGCTCAACGATCTGATCGAAGACGAGGCGATCAGCAGCAGTCAGCTCGAAGGTGCGGCGACCACAACGCAGGTGGCCAAGGACATGCTCAAGCGCAAACGCCTGCCACGCACACCGGACGAGCGAATGGTGATCGGCAATTTCAAGATGATGAACTTCGCCTGGGAAAAGCGTTGTGAACCGCTGAGTGTCGAGCTGATTTCATCCATGCACCGGGTTGGCGTCGAGGGCATCGATGATGCTCAGTACTCGCCGGGGCAGTTCAGGGACAACGATGACGTGGTGGTGCAGGACGGCGAAGGCAACACCGTTCATACGCCTCCTCCTGCCGCCGGGGTGCTGTCACGATTGCAATTGCTGTCGAAGTGGATCAACCAGCCGCACAACGATCCCGAGCATGCGGAGTACCTTCACCCACTGATCAAAGGCATCGCGCTGCATTTTGCCTTGGGCTATGAGCATCCTTTCCGTGATGGTAATGGCCGGGTCGCACGGGCGCTGTTTTACTGGTTCATGTTCAAGAATGACTTCTCGGCCTTTCGCTACATTGCGATCAGCATTTTGCTGCGTAACGCGCCGGTGAAATACGGGCGGTCTTATCTGAACACTGAAACCGATGACCTCGATCTGACGTATTTCATCGACTTTCAGTGTGCGGTCATCCTGCGGGCTGTCAGGGGTTTTACCGAGGCTTATCGGAAAAGTCTGGCGTATGCCGACAGCTTTGACCGCTGGTTGTTGGAGTCCGGTTTTTTTGAGCAATTGACCGAGAAGCAGCGTGCCGTATTTCAAGTGGCCAAGAGTGGGATGGCCAAGGAATTTACGGCGGTCAATGTAAAGGAAAATCTGGATTGCTCTTACAACACGGCATCGGCCACCCTGAACGGGTTGGTCGAGATGAACGTGTTCGAGAAGAGGAAGATGGGGCGCGAATGGGTGTTCTTTCTACGGGCTGGATCGACGAGCTGATTCCTGTGGGAGCGAGCAGGCTCGCTCCCACAGGCTCGGTCTTGAGGCTTAAAGCGTACCAAACACCTTCTTCGCCAGACTGGTCGCCGCAGCCGCCGGATTCTTGCGAATGGTTTCTTCCTGTTTGCCGATCATCTCGAACAGACCGTTCAGTGCCTGCTCGGTGACGTAGCTTTCGATGTTGGCATTTTTTGTATCGATCACGCCCATGGTCGCGGCTTGCCCGGCGAACGAGTTGTACTGCTTGGCCAGACCTACCTGGTCGGTGGCTTGCTTGACGATTGGCAGGAACTTGGCGCGGATCTGTTCGCGGCTGGTTTTATTCAGGTATTGAGTGGCCGAATCGTTACCGCCGCTGAGAATCCCTTTGGCATCCTCCACGCTCATTTTCTTCACTGCATCCACAAGGATCGGCTGGGCCTGGGTCACGGCGGTTTCAGCCGCTTTGTTCATGCTGGCTTCCAGTTGATCCACCTGGTCACCCATGCCGAACTGCTTCATCTTGCTGGCGACCTTGCCCAGCTTGCCCGGCAGTTCGATTTTCACGTCCGGGTTGTTGCTGAACCCGCCCGGTGTACCGAGTTGTTTCACAGCCAGTTGCGCACCTTGGGTCAGGGCATCCTTGAGGCCGCCGGTGGCGTCTTTTTGCGACAGGTCACTGAGCGACAGCGCCATGGCGCTGGCGGAAATCATCAAGCCTGCGCAGAGGCCGGCGAAGCGAAGGGTAGGGCGGAACATGGCGGCTTCCTTGTTCATAAAAAAGTGTTCAAAAAAATAGAATTAACGGGCTGCGTCTACGCGGATTTTCAGTGGCTGCGGATCGCTGCCATCCAGCTGCACGGCGTGATGTTCGGTGGTGATGAACATCAGCTTGCCATCCAACTCGATGCGCGCGCTGACTGAGTAACGATGGCCCGGTTTGACCTGAGCCGGATCGTAGCTCAGATGAAAGGGTAATGGCACCTGACCCTTGACGGGGCCTTTCTGTTCGTCGAGGACCACGGCGGGGGCATCGGCCAGAGACACGTCCTGCAAGCTGACGCTCAGGATGGCGGTCGGCGGCAGGGCGATGCGCTGGAGGTAGAAGACTTCGCCATCAAGGCTGGTTTTGGCGGCGGGTTGCATCGATTGGCAGGCGCCGAGCAAAGCGGTCATGGCCAATAGAGAGAGTTTTTTCATCGTACATCTCCACTTGATGCGGGAGCGAGCCGGCTCGCTCCCGCAGGGTTTTGCGTTAGTTCTCGGGTTGTGTGGGGGCCAGATCCGCCGCATCTTCACTGCGATGCAACGCCACCTGACGGATCGACAAACGAATCTCCGCCGGCAATACCCGTTTCGCCGCGCCTTCGGCCAGTTCACCGAGCAGTTCGTGATAGCTCAACTTGCCCGCTTCGTCGCGCTTGAGCACGTCGAGGTCGAGCATCGTCTGGATGAAGTGGCGGAACAGGCTCTTGTCGAAAAATTCCGGTGCGTTCAGGCCATGCAGGATCGACAGGCGCTGGGCCATGACGGTGCAGAGGTCTTCCAGTTCTTCGGCGCTGATGCTGTTCTGGCCGCTGTTGAGCAGCAGGGAAACCGTCATGTAGAAGCGCTGCAAGGTCTGGGCGATGCTCTTCGACAGCAGCGTCAGCAGCACGAAATGTCGCGAACTTGGCGCCGGGCGCAGATAAACGTCGTTCTCGAAACGCAACAGGCCTTGCTCGACGAACGCTTCGAGCCATTGATCAATCACAGCATCCAGTTCGTCCAGCGACCAGCGAATGAACAGCTCCGATTGCAGGTACGGATACAGCGCGCGGGTGTAGCGCAGGATCTGCTCACGGCTCATGCGCGACGCGCTCTGGAAGAAACTCGCGAGCAACGACGGCAACGCGAAAATGTGCAGCACGTTGTTGCGGTAGTAGGTCATCAGGACGGCGTTCTGCTCGTCCAGGTACAGAATTTTGCCCAGCGCATCGCTCTGCTCGGACAACAGGTCCATGTCCTTCACATGCTCGATCAACGCGCGCCCGTCACCTTCCGGCAGCGTGGTGTGTGGCGAGTACGGAACCTTGCGCAACAGCGCCAGATACAGATCGAGCACCCGCGCCATGGCCCGATCATCCAGCGCGAGGCGGCTGGTGGACAGCAATGCCAACGCCACGAGGTTGACCGGGTTGATCGCCGCCGCTTCGTTCAGGTGCTGCGCGACTTTCTCGCCGAGGCGGTTGGTGGTTTCGTTGAGCCACGCCGGTTTGAACTGCGGGCCGAGTTCCTGTTGACGCCAGTCCGGCTGCTCGCTGTCGAGGAATTCCGCCAGTTTGATCGGCTCGCCGAAGTTCACCGCCACTTGACCGAAGCGCTGCTTGAGCGCGCCGATGACTTTGAAGATGTCGAAGATCGATTCTTTCTTTTTGCTCGCGCCGCGCAGCTCACCGAGGTAAGTCCGGCCTTCAAGCACGCGCTCGTAGCCGATGTAGACCGGCACGAACACGATCGGCATGCGCGACGAACGCAGGAAGCTGCGCAGGGTGATCGCGAGCATCCCGGTTTTCGGTTGCAGCATGCGTCCGGTGCGCGAGCGGCCGCCCTCTACGAAGTACTCGACCGGAAAGCCTTTGGTGAACAGGGTGTGCAGGTATTCGTTGAACACCGAGGTGTACAGCGGGTTGCCCTTGAATGTGCGGCGCATGAAGAACGCGCCGCCACGGCGCAGCAGGCTGCCGATCACCGGCATGTTGAGGTTGATCCCGGCGGCGATGTGCGGTGGGGTCAGGCCATTGCGGAACAGCAGGTACGAAAGCAGCAGGTAGTCGATGTGGCTGCGATGGCACGGCACGTAGATCACTTCGTGACCTTGGGCGACTTTCTGCACGCCTTCGATGTGGTTGACCTTGATCCCGTCGTAAATCTTGTTCCAGAACCAGCTCAGCACCACTTCCAGAAAGCGAATCGCGGTGTAGGTGTAGTCCGAGGCGATTTCGTTGCCGTAGCGCAGGGCCTGGGCCTTGGCTTTCTCCGGGGAGATGTTTTCGCGCTCGGCTTCATCGAGGATCGCTTGCTTGACCAGCGGCTGATTCAGCAGGCCTTTGACCAGGTTGCGGCGGTGGGAAATGTCCGGGCCGATCACGGCGGCTTTGAGGTTGCGGAAGTGCACCCGCAAGATGCGCTGGGCCATGCGCACGGTGCGCTCGTGGCCCTTGTTGTGGTCGATCAGTTCGCGCAAGTGGATCGGCGCGGAGAACTGCACGCGGGTCTTGCGTCCCAGCACGATGATGCTCAGCAAGCGCCGCAGGCGCCCGGTAACCGCCCAGCTGTCGGCGAACAGCAGTTTCCACGGGCTTGACTCGCTGTCCGGCGACTGGCCCCAGAACACGCTGACCGGAATGATCTGCGCGTCTTCGGCGGCATTCTGACTCAGGGCGCTGACCAGGCGGGTCAGGGTCGGCGGCGCGCCGCGTTTGTCCTGGCGGCCGAGCCAGTCGGGCTCCGGTGTCAGGTAAAAGAACGCGGCGGGTTCCAGCAGGTTGCCGACAGACACCGGCAGCACCGGGCGCGGCAGGCCCGCCTTGCTGCATTCGGTGTCGACCACGGCGAGGTCGGTCAGCGAAGGGTTTTGCAGGACATAGAACACCGGTCGGCTGCGGTCGAGGTTGAGGGTGAACGACGACTGATTGATCGTCTCTGAGCGAACCCAGAGATAGAGCAGTCGGCGCAGGGTGCCAAACACAAGACGGCGGAACGGGGAACGGGTCATACGGCTTCTGCGTGAGTGAATAAAACCGAGCGTTTGCTCGGGCGGTCGATAGTGTGCCGGATTAGGCGAAAATCGGCAAAAAAGCGCCTAAGTAAAGTGAGTTGAGAGTTTTCATGCCTGTCATATACTCGGCGAGCCCGCACTGGCCAGACAGTGGCACCGATCAGTGCAAGCAATGTTCCCGAGGCTTTCCTGCGAAAAGCCCGATCAATAATAAAAAAGGAGTATGAACAGATGGCAACGCGCGAAACCGGCAATGTGAAGTGGTTCAACGACGCCAAGGGTTATGGCTTTATTCAACGCGAAGACGGGGTGGACGTGTTCGTGCACTACCGCGCGATTCGCGGCGAAGGGCACCGCTCGCTGGCTGAAGGTCAGCAGGTTGAATATGCCGTGGTGACCGGCGAGAAAGGCTTGCAGGCTGAGGATGTGGTGGGGCTGTAAACCCACTCTTCAGAACACCAAAGACCACTGTGGGAGCGAGCTTGCTCGCGATTGCGGTGTGTCAGCCACAGTTGATGTCGACTGACACGCCCCCATCGCGAGCAAGCTCGCTCCCACAGGTTTTGTGTACTGTTTTAAGCGGTTTTCCAGGTGATCTCTTCTTCGCCATCGGCACTGATGCGCATCCAGCGATCCGCTGTCTCTTCACCTTCTTCCTCGACCCAACTGCCCGGCGCACAACGCACTTCGACGTTCAGCGCGGCAAACGCGGCGCGGGCGCAGGCGATGTCGTCTTCCCACGGGGTCTGGTCGCTTTCCAGGTACAAGCTGTTCCATTTTCCTACAGCTTTCGGCAGCCAGGTCACCGGCACGCTACCGGCCTTGCACTTGTAGGTCTGACCTTTCTGAACCCAGTCGGTGCACGGGCCCAAAGCTTCGCCGAGCCACGTGGCAACGGCCTTGTAGTCGACGTCGGCGTCTTTCAGGTAAATCTCGATATCGGGTTGGCGCATGGATGTCCTCACTGCGGGTCTGAAAAATCCATTCGCGGATTTAGCCGGCCTCAAGCTGTTGCTCAAGACCAAAAATTAAGATTGAAGAACAAAGTAATCGTAGCGCATCGAAACGGTGACCTCGAACGGCTCGGCCTGCTCGATGACCGCTGTCCGGCGTTCGGCACTGGCGCGCCAGCCGTGGGGTGTCATGGCCAACAGGTTGGCGCGATCCTGACCATTTGAAAGCGTCAGTTTGAACTCCAGGGTTTCACTGTGTTGCAGCGCCATGCCTTCCGGCACCAAGGCCAGATGCTTGTCGTCGGTGTACTCGCGCACTTCATCGTAGAGCCGTTCGCGCAATTCCATCAGATGGCCGCTGGTCGGCCCGACTTTCATCAAGCCGCCGCCGGGGCTGAGCAAGCGCTTGGCTTCTTCCCAGTCCAGCGGACTGAAGACGCTGGCAAGAAACTGGCAACTGCCAGACGCCAACGGCACCCGCGCCATGCTGGCGATCAACCAGGTCAGCTGCGGGTTGCGTTTGCAGGCGCGTTTGACCGCTTCCCGGGAGATGTCCAGCGCGTAACCGTCAGCGTTGGGCAGGGCCTCGGCGATTTGCGCGGTGTAGTAACCCTCGCCACAACCGATGTCGAGCCAGCGCTGCGGCGCGTATTGCGCTGCCAGTTCTGCCAGTCGCTTGGCCACCGGCGCATAGTGGCCGGCGTTCAGGAAATCGCGACGGGCTTCGACCATCGCCAGGTTATCCCCAGGGTCGCGGCTGTTTTTGTGCTGCACCGGCAACAGGTTCAGGTAACCCTGGCGCGCGCGGTCAAAACGATGCCCGGCGGGGCAGGCCACGCCGTTGTCCACCGCGTTCAGCGGTTCGCTGCAGATCGGGCAGGCGAGCATCAGGCGAGCAACTTGATCAGGGTCTGGTAGTAGATTTCGGTCAGCACATCGAGGTCGGCGGCCAGTACGCGTTCATTGACCTGGTGGATCGTCGCGTTGACCGGGCCCAGTTCAACCACTTGTGTGCCCATGGTCGCGATGAAGCGGCCGTCGGAGGTGCCACCGCTGGTGGACGCCTTGGTGTCGCGCCCCGTGATGTCCTTGATGCTCGACGCCACGGCATCCAGCAACGCGCCCGGTTCGGTGAGGAACGGCAGGCCGGACAGCGCCCAGTCGATATGCCAGTCCAGGCCATGCTTGTCGAGGATGTCGGCAACGCGCTTCTGCAAGCCTTCGACGGTGGATTCGGTGGAGAAGCGGAAGTTGAACACCGCCACCAGATCACCCGGGATCACGTTGGTCGCGCCGGTACCGGAATTCACGTTGGAAATCTGGAAACTGGTCGGCGGGAAGAAATCGTTGCCATGGTCCCAGTGCTCGGCGGCCAGTTCGGCCAGCGCCGGGGCGGCGAGGTGGATCGGGTTCTTGGCCAGGTGCGGATAGGCCACGTGACCCTGCACACCGTGTACGGTCAGTTTGGCGCCAAGGGAACCGCGACGGCCGTTCTTGACCACGTCACCCACCAGCGTGGTGCTCGACGGTTCGCCGACGATGCACCAGTCCAGACGTTCCTTTCGCGCTGCAAGGCGCTCGACGACCGCCTTGGTGCCGTGATGCGCCGGGCCCTCTTCATCGCTGGTGATCAGGAACGCGACCTTGCCCTTGTGATCCGGGTAGTCGGCGACGAAACGCTCGGCTGCCACGGTCATGGAGGCGAGGCTGCCTTTCATGTCCGCCGCGCCACGGCCGCAGAGCATGCCGTGTTCGTCGATCAGCGCGTTGAACGGGTCGATCTGCCAGGCCGTTACCGGGCCGGTCGGGACCACGTCGGTGTGACCGGCGAAGCACAGCACCGGGCCATCGTGTTTACCGTGGGTGGCCCAGAAGTTATCCACATCTTCGATGCGCATCGGTTCCAGGGTGAAACCGGCATCGCCCAGGCGCTGCATCATCTGCTTCTGGCAATCGGCGTCCAGCGGCGTCACGGACGGACGGCGGATCAGGTCGATGGCGAGTTGAAGGGTCGGCGAAAGGTCGGCGTGGGCCGTCATGGAAAAACTCCGGAGATCATGAATGTGGGCGCGGACTAAATGTGGGAGCCAGCCTGCTGGCGATGGCGGTGTGGCAGTCAACATAAATGGTGATTGTTACATTGCCATCGCCGGCAAGCCGGTCTCGCTCCCACAGGGATGGATATCACGCCAAGCCCTGCAAAATGGCGGTTATCTTAAAGCAAAACGGCGGCCATTGGCCGCCGTTTAGTGCATCTGCAAAGATTTAGACTGCCGGTGCCGTTTCGGCTTCGACTGCCGGTTTCGGCAGCGAAGACAGGAACGCCATGATCAGTGCTGCCAGGTACGGCAGCGACTGCACCAGCAACATGATCACCCAGAAGCGCATGTCGTTGCTCGGCAGCCCGTTCACCAGGAAGATCCCCAGCGCCGCGCCCCACAACAGCAACATGATGAACACCTCTTCACGCGCCTCCGAAATCGCCACCCAGAAGCCGTGGTTATCGGCGTTTTTCGGCGTCCGGAAGAACGGAATGCTGCTGGTGAAGAAGCCGTACAACACCGCTTTGGCGATGGTGTGCGACAACGCCAGCCCGGCCAGTGCGGCGCAGAATGCATCTTTGAGGTTCACGCCAACGGCGCGACGGTAAAGGAAGATGATCTTGCCGACCTTGAACACGAACAGCGCCAATGGCGGGATCGCGAAAATCAGCAACGGTGGATCGACACGCTGCGGCACGATGATCATCGCCGCCGACCACAACAGCGCGCCGACGGTGAAGAAGATGTTCATGCCATCCGCCACCCACGGCAACCAGCCCGCGAGGAAGTGGTAGCGCTGGCCACGGGTCAGCTCGGTGTCCTTGCCGCGCAGCAAACTGGCGGTGTGACGCTTGATGATCTGAATCGCACCGTAGGCCCAGCGGAAACGCTGTTTCTTGAAGTCGATAAAGGTATCCGGCATCAGGCCTTTGCCGTAGCTGGTGTGGTAATACGCCGCCGACAAACCTTTCTCGAACACGCGCAGACCCAGTTCGGCGTCTTCACAGATGCACCAGTCGGCCCAGCCCAGCTCCTCGAGCACCGAGCGCCGGGTCATGGTCATGGTGCCGTGCTGGATGATCGCGTCGCGGTCATTACGGGTGACCATACCGATGTGGAAGAAGCCTTTGTATTCCGCATAGCAGAGCTTCTTGAAGGTGCTTTCGTTCTGGTCGCGGTAATCCTGCGGCGACTGCACCACAGCGATTTTCGGATCGGCGAAGTGCGGCACCATGTGTTTGAGCCAGTTCGGGTCGACGCAGTAATCCGAATCGATCACCGCAATCACTTCGGCATCCTTGGCGGTATGCGGAATCAGGTAATTCAGCGCGCCGCCCTTGAAACCGGCCAGCGGTGCGACGTGGAAGAACTTGAAGCGCGGGCCGAGGGTTGCGCAGTAATCGCGCACCGGTTCCCAGACAGCCGGGTCCTTGGTGTTGTTGTCGATGATCAGGACTTCGAAGTCCGGATAGTCTAGGTTGGCCAAGGCGTTGAGGGTCTGTTTGACCATCTCTGGCGGCTCGTTGTAGCAAGGGACGTGAATCGAGACTTTTGGCCTGTAGTCCGAATCGCCCACCACCGGCAGGAATTCGCGCCGGCGTTTGTGGGTCCAGACCGCTTCGGCCAGTTCATGCGCCTCGGTCAGCAGAACGATAAACACCCCGAGCGCGCCGAGTGCGAGGAGAAATCCTACGGTCAGGCTGAACCAAGTGCTGTATTGCTGGCTGTAGTCGTAACCGATCCACACCAGCACCGAACCGCAGAGGAACGCGATAAAGGTCAGGAAGGTGCGGCCACGTTGACGCAGGGCCGAGCCGTCGATCATCAGCAAGGTCAGGGACAGCAAGGCCAGCACTGCGGAACCGATGGCCAGCACGCGCCATTGCGGAATCGCGACCACCGGGCCTTCGAAGTTGAATTTCTGCTGCCGCGCGGCGTTGAACACGCCCCAATACGCACCTACCGAGCCTTCGTCACTGGCCTTCCACGGTTGGTCAAACGCTTCGATCACGAAGTAGTTGAAGCCCTGACGGTTGAGCTTGTTCACCAGCGTGCGCAGGTAGATCGCCTGATCCGCCGGGCTCGCATCGGTGCCGCCACGCATGCGGCCGTTGCTCGGCCAGCCAACCTCAGAGAGCAGCAGCGGTTTTTTCGGGAACATCTTTTTAAGGTCGCGGGCGCGGTCGAGGACGAATTGACCGGCCTTGTCCACCGGGACGTATTCCCAGTAAGGCAGGACGTGCGCGGCAATCAGGTCGACGTGCTTGGCCAGTTCCGGATGCTCTTCCCAGACGTGCCACTGCTCGGACGTGGTGACCGGCACCTTCACGGCGGCACGGACGCGATCAAGGATCACACTCAGTTCCGCTGCGGTAATTTCCTTACGGAAAATCGCCTCGTTGCCTACAACCACGCGAACCACGCTGCGGGAGGAGTTGGCGATTTCGATGGCCCGGGTGATTTCCCGCTCGTTGCGTTCCAGGTCCGGGCTGATCCAGATGCCGAGGGTGACCCGCAGGCCGAACTCTTCAGCCAGCTTGGGAATGTCGCCCAGGGTGCCATCGACCGAGTACGTACGGATGTTGTCCGTCAGCTTGCTCATGATCTCCAGATCGCGGCGCATTTGATCGTCGGTCGGGTACTGCTCTTTCTGCGGGTACTGGCCTTGCTGGAACGGCGAGTACGAGAAGCCGGAGATCTGTTCTGGCCAGTTCGGGGCGGTGACCGGGCGATTGATCAGCGCCCAGAAGCCGGTAAACAAGGCTGCGATGGCGAGCACCACAACCAGGTTGAGTCCAAATTTACGCGATGACATAGCTATTTCGGGTTCCAAAGGCTGTGGAACGAAGGAACGGTCGGCATGGTGCCAAGGGGCGCGCATCCTACACCGTGCTTTCACTGAGCGTACAGCGGACAGGGAAAAGCCTGACGTTGGGCAATCCGGTTTCACATAAGTTCTTACACTTGTAACTGGAAACTTAAAACTTGCCGCTTTGTAGCCCTATAATGCGCGCCGGTTTTTGGGGTATTGGTCATGAGCACAGAAGATCCGCGGTTTGCAGGCATCGCCCGTTTGTATGGCATCGAAGGGCTTGAGCGCTTGCGCGCGGCCCACGTGGCGATTGTCGGCATCGGCGGTGTCGGCTCCTGGGCGGCGGAAGCCATCGCCCGGTGTGGTGTCGGCGAGATTTCGCTGTTCGACCTCGACGACGTCTGCGTCAGCAACGCCAACCGTCAGTTGCATGCGCTGGACAGCACCGTAGGCAAACCCAAGGTCGAGGTGATGGCCGAACGCCTGCGCGGGATCAACCCGGATTGCACGGTGCACGCGGTGGCAGATTTCGTCACCCGCGACACCATGGCCGAATACATCACGCCGAACATCGATTGCGTGATCGACTGCATCGACAGCGTCAACGCGAAAGCGGCGCTGATTGCCTGGTGCAAGCGCCGCAAGATCCAGATCATCACCACCGGCGGTGCGGGCGGGCAGATTGACCCGACGCTGATTCAGGTCTGCGACCTGAACCGCACGTTCAACGATCCGTTGGCTTCGAAAGTGCGCTCGACCCTGCGCCGCGATTACAACTTCTCGCGCACCGTGACCCGTCATTACAGCGTGCCGTGCGTGTTTTCCACCGAGCAACTGCGCTATCCGAAACCGGATGGCAGCATTTGCCTGCAGAAGAGTTTTGTCGGGGATGGCGTGAAACTGGACTGCGCCGGCGGGTTTGGTGCGGTGATGATGGTGACGGCGACGTTTGGCATGGTCGCGGCGACCAAGGCTGTGGATAAGATTGTGGCGGGTGTGCGGCGCCCTGCGGACCGGGTTAAACCTCAAGTTTGAGATTGCGAGTGATGGCCCCTTCGCGAGCGGGCTCGCTCCCATGTTATTGGAATGCGTTCCCCTGTGGGAGCGAGCCTGCTCGCGAAGGCGATTAACCCGCCAACTCATTCATTCGCTGGAGCACGGCGTTGAGGCCGTTACTGCGTGAAGGCGACAGTTGCCGACTCAATCCAAGCTGATTGAACCACTCCGGCAAATCCACCTGCCGCAACTCAACCGCCGACAGCCCGTTAACCCGCGCCAGCAGCAACGCCACCAACCCACGAATCAACCGTGCATCACTGCTCGCCGAAAACTGCCAATGAGCGTTTTCCAGCGAGCCCACCAACCACACCTGACTTTCACAGCCATGCACGCGGTTGGCATCCACCTTGTCCACATCGCTCAACACGGGCAGACGGTCGCCCCATTGCATCAGCAGTCGCGCCCGTTGTTCCCAGCCAGCGGCAGCCTGAAAGGTTTCGAGTGCCGTGACGGCATCAGCGGGCAAGTTCATCGCAACAACTCCAACGCTTGATCCAGCGCTTCAAAGAACCGCTCCAGATCCTCGGAATCGTTGTAAAGCGCCAACGACACCCTAATCGCCCCGGCCAGTTCAAAGCTTTTCAGCAGCGGCATGGCGCAATGATGCCCGGCGCGCACCGCGATGCCTTGTTCCGTCAGCAAATGCGCCAGATCAGCGTTATGCACACCCTCGACGATAAAACTCGCCAGCGCCAGTTGCGGTTTGCCCAGCAGCCGAATGCCGTTGCGCGCTTCCAGGCCTTTCAACAAATAGTCATGCAGGGCGGCTTCATGAGCCGAGACCGCGTCCTGATCGAGGCCAGCGAGGTAATCCAGCGTCGCCCCAAGACCAATCACGCTGGAGATCGGCGGTGTACCGGCCTCAAACCCCAGTGGCGCGGGGCGAAAGCGTGCGTGCTGGTAATCTGCGTCCAGCACCATTTCGCCGCCGAACTGCCAATGGCGCAGTTGCTTGAGCGCCTCATGACGGCCGAACAACACCCCCAGGCCATCGGGGCCATAGAGCTTGTGGCTGGAAAACACATAAAAGTCGCAACCCAGCACTTGTACGTCGTGTCGGCCATGCACCACACCTTGGGCGCCATCGACCACGGTCAATGCGCTGTGTGCCTTGGCCATCGCCAGCAAGGCGGGCAGTGGCTGCCAGGCACCCAGTACGTTGGACAACTGACTGACTGCCAGCAAGCGAGTCTGCGGGCCGATCAGCGACGCAGCGGCATCGAGGTCAATCAAGCCGTCGACATCCAGCGGCAGGACCACCAGGTTCAACTCGCGACGGTGGGCCAGTTGCTGCCATGGCAGCAGGTTGGCGTGATGCTCCAGAGCGCTGATGACAATTTCGTCGCCCGGATTGAACAGGTGTTCCAGGCCATAGGCCAGGAGGTTCAGCGCGGAGGTGGCGCCGTGGGTAAAGATAATCTGCCCGCAATCACCGGCATTCAGCCAGTGGGCGGCTTTGCGGCGGCTGTCCTCGAACGCCTGGGTGGCATGCGCGCCGGGCAAGTGTTGTGCCCGATGCACGTTGGCTGCGCCATTGGCGTAGTAATGCGCCAGGGCATCCAGCAGGGCTTGAGGTTTTTGTGTGGTGGCGGCGTTGTCCAGATAGGTCTGGTCTTGCCGTTGCAGAGCGGCGATGGCCGGAAAATCGGCGCGCCAGGGAGAAGGAATCATCATGGTGTTCGGCCCTGGTCAACATGGGCGGATATGCGCCTGACCTTGTGGGAGCGGGCTTGCCCGCGAAGCTTTTGGCGGCCTCAAGGACCCCTTCGCGGGCAAGCCCGCTCCCACAGGTTCAGTTTCGTTGCCCGTGACGCTTAGTTGTGAGCGTGCAGCGCTTCGTTCAGTTCGATGGCCGACTTGTGGGTTTTGCATTCCACGGCACCGGTTTCCGAATTGCGACGGAACAGCAGGTCAGGTTGACCGGCCAGTTCACGGGCCTTCACGACCTTGACCAGCTTGTTGTTCTCGTCCAGCAGCGCCACTTTGGTGCCGGCGGTCACGTACAGGCCCGACTCAACGGTGTTGCGGTCGCCCAACGGGATACCGATACCGGCGTTGGCGCCGATCAGGCAGCCTTCGCCGACCTTGATCACAATGTTGCCGCCGCCCGACAGGGTGCCCATGGTCGAGCAACCGCCGCCCAGGTCCGAACCCTTGCCGACGAACACGCCAGCGGAAACGCGGCCTTCGATCATGCCCGGGCCTTCGGTGCCAGCGTTGAAGTTGACGAAACCTTCGTGCATCACGGTGGTGCCTTCGCCGACGTAAGCGCCCAGACGGATACGCGCTGCGTCAGCGATACGTACGCCGGCCGGCACGACGTAGTCGGTCATTTTCGGGAATTTGTCGACCGAGAACACTTCCAGCAGCTCGCCGCGCAGACGGGCTTCCAGTTGATGTTCGGCCAGTTCGGCCAGGTCGATCGCGCCCTGGCTGGTCCACGCGACGTTCGGCAGCAGCGGGAACACGCCCGCCAGGTTCAGGCCGTGCGGCTTGACCAGGCGGTGGGACAGCAAATGCAGCTTGAGGTAAGCCTCAGGCGTGGAAGTCAGCGGCGCATCTTCGGCCAGAATGGTTGCGACCAGCGGCTTGTGGCTCTCGGCCAGACGGGTCAGCAGGGCGGCCTGGGCTGCGTCGACACCTTTGAGTGCTTCAGCCAGTTGCGACGCCTGGGCAGTGCTGAACGCGATGGCCTGATTGCCTTCGGTGTAACCCAGAACCGGCGCGATGGCTGCAATCAGATCGGCCGACGGGTTGAGCAGCGGCTGTGCGTAGAACACTTCGAGCCATGCGCCCTGACGGTTTTGAGTGCCGACACCAAAGGCCAGGCTGAATACGGAAGTGGACATGTAAATACCTCTAACAAAATTGAACGGGCTGGCTTACTTGAGCGCTGCCGCGTAGATATCTGGCTTGAAGCCAATCAGGGTTCGGTCACCGAGATCAAGCACCGGGCGCTTGATCATCGAGGGTTGTGCGAGCATCAGTTCGATGGCTTTACGCTGGTCGAGATCGGCTTTGCGTTCGTCGTCGAGCTTGCGAAAGGTCGTGCCTGCACGGTTCAATACCACTTGCCAGCCGTGCTCGTCGCACCATTGGGTCAGGTGTTCGCGGTCGATTCCGGCCGTTTTGTAATCATGAAAGTCGTAGCGGACAGCGTGTTCATCGAGCCAGGTGCGCGCCTTTTTCATGGTGTCGCAGGCTTTGATGCCGAAAAGGTGCAACGTTTTGCTTGAATCGGTCAAGGAATTGCCCCCTTTGCAGGTGCTGGAAAAAAAAGGTGAAGGATTATGCCATGACCAGACGGTTTCGCGTCGGCCTTGGTTGTTTCGTCACTCTGTAGGAGGGCGGTTTCCAGGCGATGCGACATTGGTGCAGCGGTCAACCAGTAGGGTAAGCGGCTAATATGGCACTTCGATGCTGTCGATTGCCGGGGAACCGAGCTTTATGCAAACCGCCTACACCGTCCTGATCCTGTTGATGCTGGTCAGCGTTTCGCGCCTGGTCGGACGGGTGATCCCGTTGCCATTGCCGCTGGTGCAAATCGGTGCCGGCGCGTTGCTGGCCTGGCCGACGCTCGGGTTGCACGTCGCACTGGACCCGGAGTTGTTTCTGTTTTTGTTCCTGCCGCCGTTGCTGTTCTCCGACGGCTGGCGTATGCCCAAGCGCGAATTTTGGCGGTTGCGTGGGCCGATCCTGACCCTGGCGGTCGGTTTGGTGCTGTTTACCGTCGTCGGTGCGGGTTACTTCATCCATTGGTTGTTGCCGAGCATTCCGCTGCCGGTGGCTTTTGCTCTGGCGGCGGTGTTGTCGCCAACGGACGCCGTGGCCGTCTCGGCGATTTCGCAGAACCGCTTGCCGACGCCGCTGATGCACATGCTGCAAGGCGAGGCGTTGATGAATGACGCCTCGGGTCTGGTGACGTTCAAGTTCGCCCTGGCAGCAGCGGTGACCGGCGTGTTCTCCCTGGCCAACGCCAGCGTGACGTTTGTGTTGGTGGCGGTCGGCGGCCTCGCTGTCGGTGTGGCCCTTAGCTGGTTGGTCGGGCGTTTGCGCTCATGGATGATCGCCCGAGGCTGGGACGATCCGGCGACGCACGTTGTCTTCATGTTGCTGCTGCCGTTTGCGGCTTACGTGCTGGCCGAACGACTTGGCGCATCAGGCATTTTGTCTGCCGTGGCGGCGGGGATGATGCAGAGCTGGCTCGATCTGCTGCCGCGCCAGACCAGCACCCGACTGCTCAATCGCAGCGTCTGGTCGTTGCTGGAGTTTGCGTTCAACGGCCTGATTTTCCTGCTGCTGGGACTGCAGTTGCCGGACATCATCAAAGCGGTAGCCAGTCACGAAACGTCTTTGTGGCCGACGCTTCTGTATCGCTGCCTCGACGTGATCGCGATTTTCCTGGTCCTGTTGGTGTTGAGGTTTGTGTGGGTGCAGAGCATCTGGCGGTTGTCGGGGTTGCTGCGCCGCTGGCGGGGTAAAGGCGAAATGACCCAAGTACCCACGGCGCGCTCCTGCTGGTTGCTGACAGTCGGCGGCGTACGTGGGGCGGTGACGCTGGCGGGCGTGCTGTCGGTGCCGATGCTGATGGGCGGCGAGCCGTTTCCCGAGCGCGATCTGCTGATATTCATCGCCGCCGGGGTCATTCTTCTTTCGTTGATTGCCGCGTGCATTGCGTTGCCCCTGTTGCTGCGCGGCATCGAAAAAAGCCCTGACGACAAACGTCGCAGCGAAGTGCGCGATGCCTGGCGCAAGACCGCCGAAGCGGCCATTCACGCGCTCGAAGCCGAAGAGGCCAACCCTCAGGATGCGGCGCAGGCGGCGCTCGCCACCGAGCTCAAGGCGCGAATCATGTCCGAGTATCGCCATCAGTTGGAGGTGTTCAACGACTCGGCGGAGGCTCAGGCGCTGGCGTTTCAGATGGATTTGCTGGAGCGGCGTCTGCGATTGAAGGCTCTGCGAGCGCAGCGCCTGGAGCTGTACAAGCTCAGTCGTCATCACCAGATCGGTGATGACGTGTTGCGCGAAGTGCTGGGGGAACTGGATTTAAGCGAGGCCAATCTCGGCCAAGTGAAATAACCCCGCCGTTGCAGGTCTGCGTTTACTGGCGGCGCTGGATAAAGGCACGAATGCGTTCGGCCGCTTCCACGCACTCCGCCAAGGGGGCGACCAGCGCCAGACGCACTCGGCCCGCACCCGGATTGGCGCCGTCGACCTCACGGGACAGATAAGAGCCCGGCACCACTGTCACATGCTCTTCCTTGAACAGATCCCGGCAGAAAGCCTCGTCATCACCGGCAACGTTCGGCCACAGGTAAAAACCGCCATCCGGGCGCTGCACGTCCATGACCGGGCTGAGGATTTCCAGCACCGCATCATATTTTTCGCGGTACAGATCACGGTTGGCGCGCACGTGTACTTCGTCATTCCACGCGGCAACGCTGGCCAGTTGGGTCTGAACCGGCATCGCGCAGCCGTGGTAAGTGCGGTAGAGCAGGAAGCCCTTGAGAATGTCGGCGTCACCGGCCACAAATCCCGAACGCAGGCCCGGCAGGTTGGAGCGTTTGGACAGGCTGTGGAACACGACGCAGCGCTTGAAGTCTTTGCGACCCAGTTCCACGCAGGCGCTGAGCAGACCGGGCGGCGGGGTTTGTTCGTCGAAGTAGAGTTCGCTGTAGCACTCGTCCGCCGCGATCACGAAGTCGTATTCGTCGGCCAGGGCGATCAGCTTTTTCAGTGTCTCGACCGGGATCAGCGCGCCGGTCGGGTTGCCCGGCGAGCACAGGAAGAGGATCTGGCAACGTTTCCAGATGTCCGGCGCAACGGCATCGAAATCCGGGTTGAAGCCGTTTTCGTCCAGGCATGGCAGGTAATGCGGCTTGGCCCCGGCGAGGAACGCGGCACCTTCATAGATCTGATAGAACGGGTTAGGGCTGACCACCAGGGCGTCATCGCCACGGTTGACCACGGTCTGGGTGAATGCGAACAGCGCTTCGCGGGTGCCATTGACCGGCAGCACGTTGCGCGCCGGGTCAAGCCAGCCGCTCGGTACGCCGAAACGGCGCTCGCACCACGCGGCGATGGCTTCGCGCAGCGCCGGAATGCCGAGGGTGGTTGGATAAACGGCCATCTGATCCAGATTGCTTGCCAGGGCTTCGGCGACAAAGCTTGGTGAACGGTGCTTCGGCTCGCCGATGGACAACGCGATAGCGCGCTTGTCCGGATTTGGCGTGACGCTGCCGAGCAGGGCGCGGAGCTTCTCGAACGGGTAAGGCTGCAATTGGGTCAGGGCGTTGTTCATCGGTAGATCTCGTTCGGTGTGGAGACCTGCCCTTTGCAGGCGCCAGCAAGCCGGCTCCTGCAAAGGACAGATCTCCACAGGGGGAAATTTGTTAATTCAGATACTGATTCGCGACAGTTTGATATCGGGTTCCTGGCTGACGCTGAGTTGTTCGACGATTGCATCCTGCAAACGGCTGCACAACAGCGGGTCGGACAACGGTTGATTGTTGGCGTCGGTAATGAAGAACACGTCTTCCACGCGTTCACCGAGCGTGGCGATCTTGGCGTTCTGCAACGACAGGTCGAACTCGAGGAATATCGTGCCGATCCGCGCCAGTAAGCCCGGGCGATCCGGGGCGCTGAGTTCCAGCACCGTCACGGGGCGCTGGGCGTCGTTGTGGATGGTCACCTGCGGTGCAAACGCGAAATGCTTGAGCTGGCGCGGTACGCGACGCTGGATGATCGTCGGGTAATCGTCCGGGTTGCGCAGGGCTTCGGTCAGGCCTTCGCGGATCTGTTTGACCCGTGCCGGGTTATCGCCGATCGAGTCGCCGTCGGTGTCGAGCACGATGTAGGTGTCGAGGGTGAACTGACTGCTGGACGTGATGACCCGGGCGTCGTGAATGTTCAGGTTCAACTGATCCATCGCCGCCACGGTCACGGCAAAGAAGTCGTGCTGGTCCGGTGCGTAGATGAAGATCTGCGTGCCGCCCTCGAACTCGCGCTGGGTGGTTTCCTTGATTAGCACCAGCGGCCCGCCGTCGGCCGGCTGCTGCAGGATCGCGTCGGTGTGCCAGGCCACATCGCCGGCGGTGTGGCGCAGGAAGTAATCATCACCCAATTGCGACCACAATTGTTCGACGTCGTCCGGGTCGTTGCCGCCCCGCACCAGAATATCGAGGGCGGCGCTTTGGGTCTGGCGGATCTGCATTTCGCGATCAACCGGGTTCTCAAGGCCACGGCGCAAGGCGCGCTTGGTCTCGGTGTAGAGCTGGCGCAACAGGCTGGCGCGCCAGGAATTCCACAGCGTCGGGTTGGTCGCGTTGATGTCGGCGACGGTCAGTACGTACAAGTAATCAAGGCGGGTTTCGTCGCCGACGATCTGCGCAAAATCGTGGATCACCTGCGGGTCGGACAAGTCTTTGCGCTGGGCGGTGGTCGACATCACCAGGTGGTTCTGCACCAGCCAGACGATCAGGCGGCTGTCCCAGACCGGCAATTGGTGACGCTGGCAAAAGGCCTCGGCATCCACTGCGCCGATTTCCGAGTGATCGCCATGCCGGCCCTTGCCGATGTCGTGGTACAGCCCGGCCAGGTAGATCAGCTCGGGCTTGGGCAGCTTGCCCATGAGTTTGCTGGCCAGCGGGAATTTTTCCGACACTTGCGTGTACTGCAACTTACGCAGGTGCTTGATTAGGTTCAGGGTGTGTGCGTCGACCGTATAGATGTGAAACAGGTCGTGCTGCATTTGCCCGACAATGAAGCCGAACTCCGGCAAATAACGCCCGAGGATGCCGTAACGGTTCATCCGCCGCAGGTTACGGTGAATGCCGATCTTGCACTTGAACAGTTCGATGAACAGGCTGGTGTTGCGGATATCGTTGCGGAAATCGTCGTCGATCAGGTGCCGGTTTTCCCGCAGCAGACGAATGGTGTCGGCGCGCACGCCTTTGATTTCCGGCTGCTGGGCCATCAGCACGAAGATTTCGAGCATGGCGAACGGTGTGCGGCGGAATACGTTGTCGTTGCGCGCCTCGATGTACCCGTCGTGCAGCTGGAATCGCGAGTTGATCGGCTGCGGCGGCGCTTCATCTTCCGGCGCGAGGATGAGTTCCTCGAAGTGCTGGATGATCAGGTCGCTGAGCTGGGCGATGCTCATGACCACCCGGTAATACTGCTGCATGAAGTTTTCGATGGCTTGTTTGGCGTCATCGCCTTCGAAACCCAGCAGCCCGGCGATTGAGCGCTGGTGGTCGAACAGCAAGCGGTCTTCCGAGCGGCCGGCGAGCATGTGCAGCGCGTAGCGGACTTTCCACAGGAATTCCTGGGATGAAGCCAGCAGGGCGTTTTCGCTCTCGACCAGGAAACCTTCGCCGGCCAGTGCCCGCAGGTTCAGGGTGCCGTATTCGCGACGGGCGACCCACAGAATCGTCTGAATATCCCGTAGTCCACCGGGCGAGCCTTTGACGTTGGGTTCCAGGTTGTATTCGGTGTCGTTGTACTTGTGGTGGCGGGCTTTCTGCTCGGCGCGCTTGGCCAGGAAGAAGTCCTTGCTCGGCCACATGTGCGCGGTGCTGGTGACGTCGAGCATGCGCTGGCGCAAACGCTCGGGGCCGCAGATGGTACGGCTTTCCATCAGGTTGGTGACAACCGTCAAGTCGGCGCGGGCTTCAATGGCGCATTCGTCGACCGAGCGAACGCTCTGACCGACTTCCAGGCCGATGTCCCACAACAACGTCAGAAAACGCTCGATGGAGTCGCGGAAAACTTCGTGGTCGGCGCTGTCCAGCAGGATCAGCAGGTCGATATCGGAGAAAGGATGCAACTCACCACGACCGTAGCCGCCGACCGCGACCAGCGCGATGTCGGCGTCTTCGCTCCAGTTGAACTGCTCCCAGGCCTTTTGCAGGATGTTATCGACGAACCACGCGCGATCCTCGATCAGCCGGCGAATCTCCCGGCCGCTGCGAAAGCGTCCGTCAAGGACCTCGCGAGCCTGGCGGATCGCCTTCTTGAAGGCCGCGATCGGGCTGGCCTTCAGGGCCAGTTCAGCCTGGAACTGGCCACGGTCGAAGAGTTCGGGATCCACCTGCGGCATCGATTGGCTTTCCTTTCTATAAGGCTGAGAGCTGTGCGGAGCGGATCAGGCCGAAACGCGCGGGATGGTGTCGTCGCTGCGCAGGGTGAAGATCTCATAACCGGTGTCGGTCACCACCAGGGTGTGTTCCCACTGGGCCGAGAGCTTGCGGTCCTTGGTGATCGCGGTCCAGCCATCGCCCAGCACCTTGGTGTCGGCCTTGCCCTGGTTGATCATCGGCTCGATGGTGAAGGTCATGCCCGCTTTCAGCTCCATGCCGGTGCCGGCGCGGCCGTAGTGCAGGATCTGCGGCTCTTCGTGAAACACCTTGCCAATGCCGTGGCCGCAGAACTCGCGAACCACCGAGAAACCGTTCTTTTCGGCATGCTTCTGGATCACTTCACCGATGTCGCCCAAGCGGCAGCCGGGTTTGACGATTTCGATGGCCTTGTACATGCATTCCTGTGTCACTTGCGACAGGCGCTCGGCCCAGACCGGCACGGTGCCGACGTGGAACATGCGGCTGGTGTCGCCGTGGTAACCGTCCTTGATGACAGTGACGTCGATGTTCAGCGTGTCGCCATCCTTCAGCGGCTTCTCGTTCGGGATACCGTGGCAGACCACGTGGTTGATCGAGGTGCAGATCGACTTCGGGTAGCCTTTGTAGTTGAGCGGGGCGGGGATGGCCTGCTGCACGTTGACGATATAGTCGTGGCAGATGCGGTCCAGCTCTTCGGTGGTGATGCCTGGCTTGACATGTTCAGCAATCATTTCAAGCACATCGGCGGCCAGTTTGCCGGCGACACGCATTTTTGCGATGTCATCCGGGGTTTTGAGGGTGACGGTCATACAGGCTCTCTCTGCGCTCGATGGCGCTTGTCAAAACGGAATGGGCAGTGTGCGATCAATCTTCGCCGCCCTGAAAAACGCGATTCTAACAGACGAGCAGCGTAAATCTGAGCCTCTGTACATCGCTTCTCTCTATAGATAGGCGCATTCTTGAGCGATTCCAAGGGTGCGGATAAAGGCACGCGTCAGGAATTGAGAATCCGGGTTCCGTTTTTTACAGCCTTGTGATATAAAATGCGCCGCTTTCCGGGGATACCCCGAAAGGCTTAAATCCACACACGTGTCGACACGATGACCTGGGTGCCTTCAGCTGATGCTGCTGGTTGGTCATTGGGATACGTGGAGGCCAAACCCGACTTATTAAGGAACTATCATGTCCCAAGTCAACATGCGCGATATGCTGAAGGCCGGTGTGCACTTCGGTCACCAAACCCGTTACTGGAACCCGAAAATGGGTAAATACATTTTCGGCGCGCGTAACAAGATCCACATCATCAACCTTGAAAAAACCCTGCCAATGTTCAACGAAGCTCTGACTTTCGTAGAGCGTCTGGCCCAGGGCAAAAACAAGATTCTGTTCGTCGGCACCAAGCGTTCCGCTGGCAAGATCGTTGCTGAAGAAGCAGCACGTTGCGGTTCGCCGTACGTCGATCACCGCTGGTTGGGCGGCATGCTGACCAACTTCAAAACCATCCGTGCTTCCATCAAGCGTCTGCGTGACCTTGAAGTACAAGCCGAAGACGGTACTTTCGCCAAGCTGACCAAGAAAGAAGCGCTGATGCGCACTCGTGATCTTGAGAAGCTCGATCGTTCCCTGGGTGGTATCAAGGACATGGGCGGTCTGCCAGACGCTCTGTTCGTTATCGACGTTGATCACGAGCGCATCGCGATCACCGAAGCCAACAAGCTGGGCATCCCGGTTATCGGCGTAGTCGATACCAACAGCAGCCCGGAAGGCGTTGACTACATCATCCCAGGCAACGATGACGCAATCCGCGCTATCCAGCTGTACATGGGTTCGATGGCTGACGCTGTAATCCGCGGTCGCAACCACGTTGCTGGCGGCACCGAGCAGTTCGTTGAAGAAGCTCCGGCAGCTGCAGCTGAGTAATTGACGCCTTGGCGTTGACTCAGTAAGCAAAAAGGGGGCTTGGCCCCCTTTTTGCCACCTCGAAAACCATTTGTCTGGTGGCGCAATTACAGCGTTTGTAACTTGCAGCTGCTAACAAGGGTGGTTCGGGAAGAATTGAACGCCCGTTCGATCGGGTGGAATGGTTGAAAACCTATCCAAGAGGAATTTTGAAATGGCAGAGATTACTGCAGCGTTGGTCAAAGAACTGCGCGAGCGTACTGGCGAAGGCATGATGGACTGCAAAAAGGCCTTGACCAAGGCTGGCGGCGACATCGAAAAAGCCATTGATGACATGCGTGCTTCCGGCGCCATCAAGGCTGCCAAGAAAGCAGGCAACGTGGCTGCTGAAGGCGCTATCGCTCTGAAAGAAGACGGTAAGTCCGCTGTTCTGCTGGAAGTGAACTCGCAGACCGACTTCCTGGCTCTGCAGGACGACTTCAAGGCATTTGTTGCTGCCAGCATTGAAAAGGCGTTTGCCGACAAGCTGACTGACGTCGCTCCGCTGATCGAAGCTCAAGAAGCTGCTCGCCTGGTACTGGTCGGCAAGGTTGGCGAAAACGTCAACATCCGTCGCCTGGCACGCGTTGAAGGTGACGTTGTTGGTGGTTACCTGCACGGTAACAAGATCGGTGTTGTGGTTGCCCTTAAAGGCGGCAGCGTTGAGCTGGCCAAAGACATCGCGATGCACGTAGCGGCCAGCAACCCTGAGTTCCTGCTGCCATCGGAAGTTTCTGCTGAAGCTATCGAGCGCGAAAAAGCCGTGTTCCTGCAGCTGAACGAAGAAAAAATCAAAGGCAAGCCAGAAAACATTGTTGAAAACATGGTCAAAGGCCGTATCAGCAAGTTCCTGGCTGAAGCAAGCCTGGTTGAGCAGGCGTTCGTCAAGAACCCTGAAATCAAGGTTGGCGAACTGGCCAAGAAAGCCGGTGCTGAAATCGTTTCTTTCACCTACTTCAAAGTAGGCGAAGGCATCGAGAAGCCGGTCGACAACTTCGCTGAAGAAGTTGCTGCCCAGCTGGCTGCCGCCAAGCAATAAGACGGTTTTTAACTGTCGCCCTGAAGAGGCTGCCCGCTTACGCGCGCAGCCTCTTTTCAGATGGGGCACCAATTTTTATTGGTTTCCCTTTGGAACTGGCTTACAAAGCCATGTTCCGATGGCGCTGAAGCAGCGCCAAGCTAGAGTGAACGCCAGCTGTAAACAGCTCGCAAAGAACTTTTAAAATACGCCGCAGGAGAGATTCGCAATGGCTCAGCAGGGCAGTGGTTATCAGGCTCGCTATAAACGCATTCTACTCAAGCTTAGCGGCGAGGCCCTGATGGGCTCGGAAGAGTTCGGGATCGATCCGAAAGTTCTGGACCGCATGGCGCTGGAAGTCGGCCAACTGGTCGGCATCGGCGTTCAGGTCGGTCTGGTGATCGGCGGCGGCAACCTGTTCCGTGGTGCAGCGCTGAGCGCGGCCGGCATGGATCGAGTCACCGGCGACCACATGGGCATGCTGGCCACCGTGATGAATGCCTTGGCCATGCGCGACGCGCTGGAACGTGCCAATATCTCGGCCATCGTGATGTCGGCGATTTCCATGGTTGGCGTGACTGATCACTATGATCGCCGCAAAGCCATGCGCCACCTGAATGCCAAGGAAGTCGTGATCTTCGCGGCCGGTACCGGCAATCCGTTCTTCACCACGGATTCGGCGGCCTGCCTGCGAGCAATCGAAATCGATGCCGATGTCGTGCTCAAGGCGACCAAGGTCGATGGCGTGTACACCGCTGACCCGTTCAAAGACCCGCATGCCGAGAAGTTCGATCATCTGACCTACGATGAAGTACTGGATCGCAAGCTGGGTGTGATGGACTTGACGGCCATTTGCCTGTGTCGCGACCACAAGATGCCGTTGCGCGTATTTAACATGAACAAGCCCGGCGCCCTGCTGAACATCGTGCATGGCGGCGCTGAAGGGACCCTGATCGAGGAAGGCCAACAATGATCAACGAAATCAAGAAAGACGCTCAAGAGCGCATGAAAAAATCCGTGGAGTCGCTGGCGCACAACTTCGGCCGTATTCGTACTGGCCAGGCGCACCCAAGCATTCTGGAAGGCGTGATGGTGCCGTATTACGGTTCCGACACTCCGATCAAGCAGGTAGCGAACATCACCGTCAAAGACGCCCGTACCCTGCAAGTTGTTGCCTTTGAGCGCAATATGCTCGGTGCCGTCGACAAAGCCATCGGTAGCGCGGGTCTGAACCTCAACCCGACCAACCTGGGTGAGCTGCTGCTGATCTCCATGCCGGCCCTGACCGAAGAAACCCGTAAGGGCTTCACCAAGCAGGCTCGCGATGTTGCTGAAGACGCCCGTGTTGCCGTGCGCAACATCCGTCGTGATGCGAACAGCCAGCTCAAGGATCTGGTCAAGGAAAAAGAAATCAGTGAAGACGAAGAGCGTCGCGCCACTGGCGAAATTGATGATCTGACCAAAAAGTACGTGGCTGAAATCGACGCGAATTTGGCGCAGAAAGAAAAAGACCTGATGGCCGTATAAGGGTCGCGTTTTCATGGAAAAGACCAAGCAGACTGTGCCGTCCGCGGTGCCGCGCCATGTCGCGATCATCATGGATGGTAATAATCGCTGGGCGAAAAAACGCTTTATGCCGGGTGTCGCCGGGCATAAAGCGGGTGTGGATGCGGTTCGTGCAGTGATCGAGGTGTGTGCCGAGGCCAAGGTTGAGGTATTGACCCTGTTTGCCTTCTCCAGCGAGAACTGGCAGCGTCCGGCCGATGAAGTCAGCGCCTTGATGGACCTGTTCTTCAAGGCGTTGCGTCGTGAGGCCAAGCGCCTCAACGACAACAACATCAGTCTGCGCATCATTGGTGATCGTTCGCGCTTCCATCCAGAGCTTCAGGCTGCGATGCGTGAGGCGGAAGCGATGACCGCGGGTGCCAATCGTTTCGTCCTGCAGATCGCCGCCAACTACGGCGGTCAGTGGGATATCGCGCAAGCCGCGCAGCGTCTGGCGCGGGAAGTTCAGGCCGGCCATCTGCGTCCGGAGGACATCACCCCGGAACTGTTGCAAACCTGCCTGGCCACGGGCGATCTGCCGCTGCCGGACTTGTGCATCCGTACCGGTGGCGAGCACCGCATCAGCAACTTCCTGCTGTGGCAACTGGCTTATGCCGAGTTGTATTTCTCCGACCTGTTCTGGCCGGACTTCAAACACGATGCCATGCGTACCGCGCTGGCCGATTTCGCTTCTCGCCAGCGCCGCTTCGGTAAAACGAGCGAGCAGGTCGAGGCTGGAGCCCGGGTTTAATGCTCAAACAACGAATCATCACCGCGCTGATCCTGCTACCGATCGCCTTATGCGGGTTTTTCCTGCTCGAAGGCTCCGGTTTTGCGCTGTTCATCGGGCTGGTCGTGACCCTCGGTGCCTGGGAATGGGCGCGTCTGGCGGGCTTCAATGAGCAACCGATCCGCGTTGCCTATGCGGCAGTGGTCGCGTTGATGCTGTTTGTCATGCACATTCTGCCGGGGCTGGCACCTTGGGTGCTGGGCGCTTCGGTGCTGTGGTGGGGGGTGGCGACGTATCTGGTGCTGACGTACCCGCGCTCCAGTGCGCACTGGTCCAGTGCCGCCTGCAAACTGGTGATCGGTCTGTTGATCCTGTTGCCGGCCTGGCAAGGTCTGGTCCAGATCAAGCAGGAACCCTTGGGTAACTGGTTGATCATGGCGGTCATGGTTCTGGTCTGGGGCGCCGACATCGGTGCTTACTTTTCCGGTCGGGCCTTCGGCAAGCGCAAGCTGGCGCCGCAGGTCAGTCCTGGCAAAAGCTGGGAGGGCGTCTATGGCGGCCTTGCGCTGAGCCTGGTGATAACCGCCATCGTCGGTTTCGTGCGTGACTGGAGTTTCGCCCAGATGCTGATGGGTCTGATCGGTGCCGCAGTGATCGTCTTCATTTCGGTGGTGGGAGACCTCACTGAAAGCATGTTCAAGCGCCAGTCCGGGATCAAGGACAGTAGCAATCTGCTGCCAGGCCATGGGGGTGTGCTCGATCGCATCGACAGCCTTACAGCCGCGATCCCGGTGTTTGCGGTGTTGCTGTGGATGGCAGCACCGTGAGCCGTCCACAACAGATTACCGTTCTGGGGGCTACCGGTTCGATCGGACTGAGCACGCTCGACGTCATTGCCCGTCATCCCGAGCGTTATCAGGTGTTCGCCTTGAGTGGTTTCACTCGTCTGAGTGAGTTGTTAGCGTTGTGTGTGCGTCATGCGCCACGGTTCGCCGTTGTGCCAGAGCAGGGCGCTGCCCGAGGCTTGCAGGACGATTTGCGTGCGGCAGGGCTGTCGACCCGTGTACTGGTGGGGGAAGAGGGGCTGTGTCAGGTCGCCGCCGACCCTGAGGTCGATGCCGTCATGGCGGCCATCGTCGGTGCGGCGGGCCTTCGCCCAACGCTGGCAGCGGTCGAGGCCGGCAAGAAAATACTCTTGGCCAACAAAGAAGCACTGGTGATGTCCGGTGCGTTATTCATGCAGGCCGTACGTAAAAGCGGTTCAGTGTTGCTGCCGATCGACAGCGAGCACAACGCGATTTTCCAGTGCCTACCGCAGGATTTCGCTCGCGGACTGAGTGCGGTCGGTGTCCGTCGGATTTTGCTGACAGCTTCGGGCGGTCCTTTCCGACAGACGCCTATGGCTGAACTGGTGCATGTAACCCCGGATCAAGCGTGTGCCCATCCGAACTGGTCCATGGGGCGCAAGATTTCGGTGGATTCGGCCAGCATGATGAACAAAGGCCTTGAGCTGATCGAAGCCTGCTGGCTGTTTGATGCCAAGCCGTCGCAGGTCGAAGTGGTGATTCACCCACAGAGCGTGATTCATTCGCTTGTCGATTACATCGATGGTTCGGTCCTGGCTCAACTGGGCAACCCCGACATGCGCACGCCTATCGCCAATGCGCTGGCCTGGCCGGAGCGTATCGATTCGGGTGTCGCACCGCTGGATCTGTTTGCCATTGCGCGTCTGGATTTCCAGGCCCCCGATGAGGAGCGTTTCCCATGCCTGCGCCTTGCGCGTCAGGCCGCAGAGGCTGGCAATAGCGCGCCAGCCATGCTCAATGCGGCGAATGAAGTGGCGGTCGCGGCCTTTCTCGACGGGCGGGTTCGCTATCTGGAAATCGCGAGTATCATCGAAGAAGTCTTGAATCTCGAACCCGTGGTTGAGGTGGATGATCTCGAGGCGGTGTTCACGGCTGACGCGAAAGCGCGAGTACTGGCCGGGCAGTGGTTGAGTCGTCACGGGCGGTAGTGCTGCAATACGTTGGCCCATGCAGCACCGGATAAGATTGCGGAGAAAGTAAATGAGCGCGCTCTATATGATTGTCGGCACCCTGGTAGCCCTGGGCGTGCTGGTCACCTTCCACGAGTTCGGCCATTTCTGGGTCGCACGTCGCTGTGGGGTCAAAGTGCTGCGTTTCTCCGTGGGCTTCGGTATGCCGTTGCTGCGTTGGCACGACAAGAAAGGCACTGAGTTCGTGGTTGCCGCTATCCCGCTGGGTGGCTACGTGAAAATGCTCGACGAGCGCGAAGGCGAAGTGCCGGCCGATCAGCTCGATCAATCCTTCAATCGCAAATCCGTCCGTCAGCGCATTGCTATCGTGTCGGCGGGGCCGATTGCCAACTTCTTGCTGGCGATGATTTTTTTCTGGGTGCTCGCCATGCTCGGCAGCGAGCAGGTGCGCCCGGTCATTGGTGCTGTTGAATCCGGCAGTATCGCCGCCAAGGCAGGTTTGAGTCCGGGTCAGGAAATTGTTGCCATTGATGGTGAGCCCACTTCGGGCTGGGGGGCAGTGAATCTGCAACTGGTTCGGCGTCTCGGCGAGAGCGGTTCCCTTCAGGTGCAGGTCCGCGAGCAGGGCTCCACAGCAGATTCACCGCGTGAGCTGGTGCTGGATAAATGGCTCAAGGGTGCGGACGAACCGGATCCGATACGCTCGCTGGGTATCCGTCCTTGGCGTCCGGCATTGCCGCCGGTTCTGGCAGAGCTCGATCCAAAGGGCCCGGCACAGGCTGCGGGCCTGAAAACCGGCGATCGGTTGTTGGCCCTGGATGGCAAGCCTCTGGATGACTGGCAGCAGGTGGTCGATATCGTCCGTATGCATCCGGATACCAAAATCCTGCTGCGCGTCGAGCGCGATGGTGCTCAAATCGACGTCCCTGTGACGCTCGCTGCTCGCGGCGAGAAAAAATCGCCCGGTGGTTATCTCGGCGCCGGGGTGAAAGCAATCGATTGGCCGCCGGAGATGATTCGCGAGGTCAGTTACGGTCCTTTGGCCGCGATTGGCGAGGGGGCTCGACGCACCTGGACCATGAGCGTACTGACCCTCGATTCGCTCAAGAAAATGTTGTTCGGCGAGCTCTCGGTAAAAAACTTGAGTGGACCGATAACCATTGCTAAAGTGGCGGGCGCTTCTGCCCAGTCGGGCGTCGCTGATTTCCTGAATTTCCTTGCTTATCTGAGTATTAGCCTGGGAGTTCTGAATTTGTTGCCCATTCCTGTACTGGATGGGGGGCATTTGTTGTTTTATCTGATCGAGTGGGTGCGTGGTCGCCCCTTGTCGGATCGGGTGCAGGGTTGGGGGATACAGATCGGCATCAGTTTGGTGGTCGGGGTGATGTTGCTCGCTCTGGTCAATGATTTGGGTCGTCTGTAACACTTCGCTGAATTGCGAATCTGCCGCATTTTGCGGCAGTTTGTTTATTGCCAGTTGGAATAAGAAAGGACTTCATGAAACGTCTGCTGCTAACTGCGGTTCTCACCGTATTGATGATCGCCGAAGTTCACGCCGAGTCCTTCACTATCTCTGATATTCGCGTCAATGGCCTCCAGCGGGTCTCCGCGGGTAGCGTCTTTGGTGCCTTGCCGTTGAACGTCGGTGAACAGGCGGATGATCGTCGCCTGGTGGAATCCACTCGTGCGCTGTTCAAAACCGGGTTCTTTCAAGATATCCAGCTGGGCCGTGATGGCAACGTCCTGGTCATCACGGTAGTCGAGCGTCCGTCCGTCGCCAGTATCGAGATCGAGGGTAACAAGGCGATCTCCACTGAAGACCTGATGAAGGGCCTCAAACAATCCGGTCTGGCCGAAGGCGAGATCTTCCAGCGCGCCACCCTCGAAGGTGTTCGCAACGAGCTGCAGCGCCAATACGTCGCTCAGGGTCGCTACTCGGCTACCGTCGACACCGAAGTGGTGCCGCAGCCGCGTAACCGTGTCGGCCTGAAGGTCAATATCAACGAAGGCACCGTCGCGGCTATCCAGCACATCAACGTGGTGGGGAACACGGTCTTCCCCGATGAAGACCTGATCGACCTGTTCGAACTCAAGACCACCAACTGGCTGTCGTTCTTCAAGAACGACGACAAATACGCTCGTGAAAAGCTTTCCGGTGACCTGGAACGTCTGCGTTCCTACTACCTGGACCGCGGCTATATCAACATGGATATCGCTTCGACCCAGGTATCGATTACCCCGGACAAGAAACACGTCTACATCACCGTCAACGTCAACGAAGGCGAGAAGTACACCGTTCGTGACGTCAAACTGAGCGGCGACCTGAAAGTTCCTGAGGACCAGGTCAAGTCCTTGTTGCTGGTGCAGAAAGGCCAGGTGTTCTCGCGCAAGCTGATGACCACCACGTCCGAACTGATCACCCGTCGTCTGGGTAACGAGGGTTACACCTTCGCCAACGTCAACGGCGTGCCTCAGCCGCACGATGAAGACCACACTGTCGATATCACTTTCGCAGTCGATCCGGGCAAACGTGCTTACGTGAACCGCATCAACTTCCGTGGCAACACCAAGTCCGAAGACGAAGTTCTGCGCCGTGAAATGCGTCAGATGGAAGGCGGCTGGGCTTCGACTTACCTGATCGACCAATCCAAGACCCGTCTCGAACGTCTGGGCTTCTTCAAGGAAGTCAACGTCGAAACCCCGGCTGTACCGGGTGTCGATGACCAGGTTGACGTGAATTACAGCGTTGAAGAACAAGCGTCCGGTTCGATTACCGCCAGTGTCGGCTTTGCACAGAGTGCCGGTCTGATCCTCGGTGGTTCGATCACCCAGAACAACTTCCTCGGTACCGGTAACAAGGTCAGCATTGGCTTGACCCGCAGTGAATACCAGAGCCGCTATAACTTCGGTTATGTCGACCCGTACTGGACTGCTGACGGTGTGAGCCTGGGTTACAACGCGTTCTATCGCACTACTGACTACAAAGACCTCGATGTCGACGTAGCAAGCTATGCCGTAGATAGCCTGGGTGCTGGCGTGAGCGTCGGCTACCCGATCAGCGAGACTTCGCGTCTGACCTTCGGCCTGACTGCGCAACAAGACAAGATCAAGACAGGTGTGTACACCGTTGACGAGATCTTCGACTTCGTTAACAAGGAAGGCGACAACTACCTGAACTTCAAGGCTTCGGCTGGTTGGTCCGAGTCGACCCTGAACAAGGGCGTGCTGGCGACCCGTGGTCATTCGCAAAGCCTGGTGCTGGAAACCACAACGCCGGGTAGCGACCTGTCGTTCTTCAAGCTCGACTACCGTGGCCAGTTGTTCCAGCCGTTGTCCGAAAACTACACCATGCGTCTGCATACCGAACTGGGTTATGGCGACGGCTACGGTTCGACCGATGGCTTGCCGTTCTATGAAAACTACTATGCTGGTGGTTTCAACTCGGTTCGTGGCTTCAAGGACAGCACCCTGGGTCCTCGCAGTACTCCGAGCCGCGGCACCAACCCGGGTACGGCGCTTGATCCGGACCAGGATCCGCTGCCGTTCGGTGGTAACGTCCTGATCCAGGGCGGGGTAGAGGTTCTGTTCCCTCTGCCGTTCGTCAAGGATCAACGCTCCCTGCGTACTTCGGTATTCTGGGATGTGGGTAACGTTTTCGACTCGACGTGCAAAGAAACCACCAACGCGAACGGTTCGTCGTCCAACACCAAGTGCAACGACATCAGCTTGAGCAACATGGCCAGCTCTGTCGGTGTGGGTGTGACGTGGGTCACCGCACTGGGTCCTCTGAGTTTCGCGTTGGCCATGCCGATCAAGAAACCGGATGAGGCTGAAACTCAAGTGTTCCAATTCTCCCTCGGCCAGACGTTCTAAGCGTCTGACCCAAGATAACGACAATGGATTTTGTAGGAGTGCATCGTGCGTAAGTTGACTCAATTGGTTCTCCTGGCGACCGTACTGGTAGCCGGTCCGGCTTTTGCCGACATGAAAATCGCCGTTCTGAACTATCAAATGGCTTTGCTGGAATCCGACGCGGCCAAGAAGTACGCCGTGGATGCCGAGAAGAAGTTCGGCCCGCAGCTGACCAAGCTCAAGACGCTGGAAAGCAGTGCCAAGGGCATCCAGGACCGTCTGATGGCTGGCGGCGACAAGATGCAGCAAGGCGAGCGTGAGCGTCTGGAGCTTGAATTCAAGCAAAAGGCCCGTGACTTCCAGTTCCAGTCCAAGGAATTGAACGAAGCCAAAGCCGTTGCCGACCGTGAAATGCTGAAGCAGCTCAAGCCGAAACTGGACAGCGCTGTGGAAGAAGTCATCAAGAAAGGTGCTTTTGACCTGGTCTTCGAGCGTGGCGCAGTGATTGATGTCAAACCTCAGTACGACATCACTCGCCAGGTTATCGAGCGCATGAATCAGCTGAAGTAATCCATGACAGCGACCATAAAACTCGGCCAGTTGGCCGAGTTCCTCGGCGCCACTCTACGTGGCGACCCGGAGAAGGAAATTACTGGGCTAGCCACTTTGCAAGAGGCTGGCCCAGCTCAGTTGAGCTTTCTGGCAAATCCTCAGTACCGCAAATACCTGGCTGACAGCCGGGCTGCAGCGTTGTTGCTGAAAGCCGCTGATGCTGAAGGTTTTGCCGGGAATGTATTGGTAGTGCCTGATCCCTACGCCGCCTACGCGCGTGTTTCCCACCTGTTCGATCCCAAGCCCAAGGCGGCTGCCGGCATTCATCCGACTGCAGTGATTGCAGCGGACGCGGTGGTTGATCCAGCGGCGAGCGTCGGTGCCTTTGTGGTCATCGAGAGCGGGGCGCGAATTGATGCCGGGACGACCATCGGCGCGCACTGCTTCATTGGCGCCCGTAGTGTCATTGGCGAAGGTGGCTGGCTCGCACCGCGCGTCACCCTGTATCACGACGTGCGCATCGGTAAGCGGGTGGTGATTCAATCCGGTGCCGTTCTGGGTGGAGAAGGCTTCGGCTTTGCCAACGAGAAAGGCATCTGGCAGAAAATCGCCCAGATCGGTGGCGTTCTGGTCGGTGACGATGTGGAGATTGGCGTGAATACTGCCATCGACCGCGGCGCACTGGCCGATACCGTTCTTGGCAATGGCGTGAAGCTCGACAATCAGATTCAGATTGCCCACAACGTCCAGGTCGGTGATCACACCGCCATGGCCGCGTGCGTGGGCATTTCCGGCAGCACCAAAATCGGCAAGCATTGCATGCTCGCCGGTGGCGTAGGGCTGGTGGGGCATATCGAAATTTGCGACAAGGTTTTCATTACCGGGATGACCATGGTGACTCACTCGATTACCGAGCCGGGCTCCTATTCTTCCGGTACGGCCATGCAACCGGCTGCCGAATGGCGCAAAAGCGCGGCACGTATCCGTCAGCTCGATGACATCGCGCGGCGGCTGCGACAGCTGGAAAAGCGAACAGGGGAAGTGACCCCTGACGGTAATGCTTCATCAGATGGCTGATACCATTTCCATATCAAGTGTGCACAGCCGCTAGACTGCCTCCTTGATTTGCTAGAGGAGCGCGCGTCAGTCGCGCGTTCCCAATCTTTACATAGGCTTCCTCCCGAAATGATGGACATCAACGAGATTCGCGAATACCTGCCTCACCGTTACCCGTTCCTGCTGGTGGACCGGGTCGTGGATCTGGATGTGGAAGGCAAGCGCATTCGCGCCTACAAGAATGTCAGCATCAACGAACCGTTCTTCAATGGTCACTTTCCTGCGCATCCAATCATGCCAGGCGTACTGATCATTGAGGCGATGGCTCAGGCTGCCGGGATCCTTGGTTTCAAAATGCTGGACGTGAAGCCGGCTGATGGCACCCTGTACTACTTCGTCGGCTCCGACAAACTGCGTTTCCGTCAGCCGGTCAAGCCTGGCGACCAGTTGATTCTTGAAGCCACCTTCATCAGCTGCAAACGCAAGATCTGGAAGTTCGAATGCCAGGCATCGGTAGATGGCAAGCCGGTCTGCTCGGCCGAGATCATCTGTGCGGAACAAAAAGTATGAGTTTGATTGACCCTCGCGCAATCATCGATCCGACGGCCATCCTGGCCGACGACGTCGAGGTCGGCCCTTGGTCGATCATCGGCGCAGGTGTGGAAATCGGCGAGGGGACAGTGATCGGGCCGCATGTAATTCTCAAGGGCCCGACCCGAATCGGTAAGCACAACCGCATCTACCAGTTTTCTTCGGTAGGCGAGGACACGCCCGATCTGAAATACAAGGGTGAAGAAACCCGTCTGGTCATCGGTGACCATAACGTCATCCGTGAAGGCGTGACCATTCATCGCGGGACCATTCAGGACCGTTCTGAAACGACCCTGGGCGATCACAACCTGATCATGGCCTATGCTCACATCGGCCACGACAGCGTCATCGGCAACCATTGCATCCTGGTCAACAACACCGCGTTGGCAGGCCACGTGCATGTTGAAGACTGGGCGATCCTGTCCGGTTTTACCCTGGTTCACCAGTATTGTCACATCGGTGCGCACAGCTTTTCCGGGATGGGCACCGCCATTGGCAAGGACGTTCCAGCGTACGTCACCGTGTTCGGAAACCCTGCCGAAGCTCGCAGCATGAACTTCGAAGGCATGCGCCGTCGTGGTTTCAGCGAAGACGCGATCCACGCCTTGCGTCGAGCCTACAAGGTGGTTTATCGCCAGGGCTTCACGGTAGAGCAGGCACTCGCGGAACTGGCCGAACCTTCAGAGCTGTTTCCGGAAGTTGCGGTGTTCCGTGACTCCATCCAGTCTTCAACCCGCGGCATCACTCGTTAATCGTGGCTAATCTGCGTATTGCGCTGGTGGCGGGTGAGGCTTCCGGTGACATTCTGGGCGCCGGCCTCATGCGCGCGCTCAAGGCACAGCATCCGGCAGTCGAGTTCATGGGGGTCGGTGGTCCGCTGATGCAGGCCGAAGGCCTGACCTCGTATTTTCCGATGGAACGTCTCTCGGTCATGGGCCTGGTGGAAGTGCTGGGTCGGCTGCGCGAGTTGCTCAAGCGCCGCAAGAAGCTGATTGCGGACCTGATCGCCGAGAAACCGGACGTGTTCATCGGTATCGATGCCCCGGATTTCAACCTCAATATCGAACTCAAGCTGCGTCAGGCCGGGATCAAGACGGTGCATTACGTCAGCCCGTCGGTGTGGGCTTGGCGGCAGAAGCGGGTGCTGAAGATTCGCGAAGGTTGCGACCTGATGCTGACGCTGTTCCCGTTCGAAGCGAAATTCTATGAAGAGAAGGGCGTGCCGGTGCGGTTTGTCGGGCACTCCCTGGCTGATGCAATCCCGCTTGAAGCGGATCGCAGCGCGGCACGGGCCGAACTCGGTTTGCCGGAAGGGCCGTTGGTCGCGCTGATGCCCGGCAGCCGCGGTGGCGAGGTCGGGCGTCTCGGCGCGTTGTTCCTCGATACCGCCCAGCGCCTGCGCGCCATGCGTCCTGGCGTGCGGTTTGTCATGCCTTGTGCCAGTCCTCAGCGTCGCGCGCAGCTTGAAGAGTTGCTGGTTGGTCGCGATCTGCCGCTGACTCTGCTCGACGGCAAGTCCCATCTGGCGCTGGCAGCCTGCGACGCAGTGTTGATTGCCTCCGGTACCGCGACCCTTGAGGCCCTGCTGTACAAGCGGCCGATGGTGGTGGCGTATCGCTTGGCACCGCTGACGTTCTGGATCCTCAAGCGCATGGTGAAAAGCCCTTACGTCTCGTTGCCGAACCTGCTGGCCCAGCGCCTGTTGGTGCCTGAATTGTTGCAGGACGATGCAACGGTCGAAGCCCTGGCCCAGACGTTGTCGCCCCTGATAGAAGGTGGCGAAGAGCAGACCCGCGGCTTCGACGAAATCCACCGAACCTTGCGTCTGGATGCCTCCAATCAGGCAGCGGACGCAGTACTGAATCTGATCGGCAAAACACAATGACCAAAGCACAACAGATGGGCCTCGATTTCACCCTGGTCGCCGAAGTAGAAGAGCTGGTTGCCGGTGTTGACGAAGTCGGTCGCGGCCCGCTCTGCGGTGCCGTGGTGACCGCCGCTGTGATCCTCGATCCGAACCGTCCGATCCTCGGTCTCAACGACTCGAAGAAGCTCACCGAAGCCCGCCGTGAAAAGCTCTACGACGAAATCTGCGAAAAGGCCCTGAGCTGGTGCATCGCCCGCGCGGAAGTCGAGGAAATCGACGAGCTGAACATCCTCCATGCCACCATGCTGGCCATGCAGCGCGCGATCGAAGGCCTGCACATTCAGCCAAAACTGGCGATGATCGACGGCAACCGCTGCCCGAAACTGGCCATGCGCGCTGAAGCTGTGGTCAAGGGCGACAGCAAGGTACCGGCCATCGCCGCCGCCTCGATTCTGGCCAAAGTCAGCCGCGACCGTGAAATGGCGGCATTCGAACTGATTTACCCCGGTTACGGGATCGGCGGCCACAAAGGTTACCCGACGCCCGTTCATCTGGAAGCACTGGCACGCTTGGGCCCGACGCCGATTCATCGCCGCTCGTTTGCGCCTGTACGGTTGGCGTATGAAGCGCGCGAAAGCCTCATGGAGAGTTAGTCCCAAGGCTGATGTTTTCGCCAAGGCCCGGTACAATCCGGGCCTTGTTGTTTTCATGACATAACGCAGGATCACTATGCCGGCTTCATTCGTTCACCTACGCCTGCACACTGAATACTCCCTGGTCGACGGTCTGGTGCGGATCAAACCGCTGGTCAAGACCCTGGTCGGCATGAACATGCCTGCCGTAGCGGTCACTGACCAGAACAACATGTGTTCCCTGGTCAAATTCTATAAAGCTTCGATGGGCGCAGGCATCAAGCCGATCTGCGGCGCCGACCTGTGGCTGTCGAACAAGGACCCGGACAACGCCCTGAGCCGGATCAGCCTGCTGGCAATGAACGCTGTTGGCTATCGCAACCTGACCGAACTGATTTCCCGTGGCTTCATCGACGGCCAACGCAATGGTTCGGTGATCATCGAGCGCGAATGGGTGGCCGAGGCCAGCGAAGGCTTGATCATGCTGTCGGCGGCGAAAGAAGGCGAGATCGGCCTGGCCATGCTCAGCGGCAATCCGGCGGAAGCGGAAAAACTGGCGCGCGAATGGATGGCGGTGTTCCCGGATCGCTTTTACCTGGAAATCCAGCGCACCAATCGTCCCAACGATGAAGAACAATTGCACGGCGCCGTGGCCCTGGCCGAGAAAATCGGTGCGCCACTGGTCGCGACCAACGATGTGCGTTTCATCAAGCAGGAAGACTTCGCTGCTCACGAAACCCGTGTTTGTATCGGCGAGGGCCGCGCCCTCGACGACCCGCGACGTTCGAAGAATTACAGCGATCAGCAATACCTCAAAAGCGCCGAGGAAATGGCTGAGCTGTTCAGCGACATTCCCGAAGCGCTGGAAAACACCGTCGAGATCGCCAAACGGTGCAACATCGAAGTGAAGCTTGGCACGCACTTCCTGCCCAACTTCCCGATTCCCGATGGCATGACCATCGACGAGTATTTCCGCAAGGTGTCCTTCGATGGCCTGGAAGAACGGCTGTCCGTTCTGCTGCCCAAGGACACCACCGAAGACTATGAAGCCAAGCGCCAGGTCTACGTCGATCGATTGAATTTCGAGCTGGATATCATCATCCAGATGGGCTTCCCCGGTTACTTCCTGATCGTGATGGACTTTATCCAGTGGGCCAAGAGCAACGGCGTGCCGGTAGGTCCTGGCCGGGGCTCGGGTGCCGGCTCGCTGGTGGCCTATGTGCAGAAGATCACCGACCTCGACCCGCTGGAATACGACCTGCTGTTCGAACGTTTCCTCAACCCCGAACGGGTATCGATGCCCGACTTCGACGTCGACTTCTGCATGGACGGTCGTGACCGGGTGATCGACTATGTGGCCGAGAAATACGGGCGCAACGCGGTCAGCCAGATCATCACCTTCGGTTCCATGGCCGCCAAGGCTGTGGTCCGCGACGTGGCGCGGGTGCAGGGCAAGTCCTACGGCTTGGCGGATCGTCTGTCCAAGATGATTCCGTTCGAAGTCGGCATGACCCTGGAAAAAGCTTACGAGCAGGAAGAAATCCTCCGTGACTTCATCAAGGTTGATGAAGAAGCCGCGGAAATCTGGGAGATGGCGCGCAAGCTCGAAGGCGTTGTGCGTAACGTCGGCAAGCACGCCGGTGGTGTGGTGATCGCACCGACCAAGCTGACCGACTTCTCGCCGATCTATTGCGACGAGGCCGGTGACGGCCTGGTGACCCAATTCGACAAGGACGACGTTGAAGCCGCCGGCCTGGTGAAGTTCGACTTCCTCGGCCTGCGGACCCTGACGGTCATCGACTGGGCGCTGAAAACCATCAACCGCGACCGCGCCAAGGTCGACGAGCCGCCGCTGGACATTGCGTTCATTCCGCTCGATGACAAGCCCACCTACCAGCTGCTGCAAAAAGCTGAAACCACTGCGGTGTTCCAGCTCGAGTCGCGGGGCATGAAGGAGCTGATCAAAAAGCTCAAGCCCGACTGCCTGGAAGACTTGATCGCACTGGTGGCCCTGTTCCGTCCGGGCCCCCTGCAATCAGGCATGGTTGACGACTTCATCAACCGCAAGCACGGCCGCGCCGAACTCGCGTATCCGCACTCGGACTACCAGTACGAGGGCTTGAAACCGGTTCTGGCGCCGACGTACGGCATCATCCTGTATCAGGAACAGGTGATGCAGATTGCTCAGGTCATGGCCGGTTACACCCTCGGCGGTGCGGACATGCTGCGGCGGGCCATGGGTAAGAAAAAGCCCGAAGAAATGGCCAAGCAGCGTGGCGGTTTCATTGAAGGCTGCAAGACCAACAATATCGAAGCCGATCTGGCCGGTAACATTTTTGACCTGGTGGAAAAATTCGCCGGTTATGGCTTCAACAAGTCCCACTCCGCTGCTTACGGCCTGGTTTCGTACCAGACCGCGTGGCTGAAAACGCATTACCCGGCGCCGTTCATGGCTGCGGTACTGTCGGCGGATATGCACAACACCGACAAGGTCGTGACCTTGATCGAAGAAATTCGCACCATGAAGCTGCGTCTCGACGCGCCGGATGTGAATACCTCTGAGTTCAAGTTCACGGTGAATGACGAAGGCCGCATCATTTACGGCCTCGGCGCGATCAAGGGTGTCGGCGAAGGGCCGGTGGAAGCGATCACCGAGGCGCGTCAGGACGGGCCGTTCAAGGATCTGTTCGATTTTTGCGCCCGTGTCGACCTCAAACGCATCAACAAGCGCACGCTGGACGGTTTGATCCGCAGCGGTGCGCTGGATCGTCTGGGGCCCTATTTCCATGACGAACCGAAAGCCTATCAAGCGAGCATCGACCAGAACCGCGCGGTCTTGCTGAATGCGATGGAAGGGGCGATCAAGGCCGCCGAACAAACCGCCCGTACCCACGACAGTGGCCACGCCGACCTGTTTGGCGGCCTGTTTGTCGAGGAAGATGCCGACGTCTACGCCAATCACCGCAAGGCGAAAGAGTTGACCTTGAAGGAGCGCCTGAAAGGGGAGAAAGACACCCTGGGCCTGTACCTGACCGGTCATCCGATTGACGAATACGAGGGTGAAATCCGCCGTTTTGCCCGTCAGCGGATTATTGACCTGAAGCCGGCTCGCGATACACAGACCGTTGCGGGCATGATCATCGCCCTGCGTGTGATGAAGAACAAAAAGGGCGACAAAATGGGGTTCATCACCCTTGACGATCGCTCCGGGCGGATCGAAGCTTCGTTGTTCGCCGACGCGTTCCATTCGGCGCAGTCGCTGTTGCAGACCGACGCGATGGTTGTTGTCGAAGGCGAAGTCAGCAACGACGATTTCTCTGGCGGTTTGCGCCTGCGGGTCAAGCGGGTGATGAGCATGGAAGATGCGCGCACCAACCTGGCCGAAAGTCTGCGTTTGAAGCTGCAGACCAAAGATCTGAAAGGCG
Source organism: Pseudomonas sp. 300 (assembly GCF_055803035.1). Lineage (NCBI taxonomy): Bacteria > Pseudomonadati > Pseudomonadota > Gammaproteobacteria > Pseudomonadales > Pseudomonadaceae > Pseudomonas > Pseudomonas sp. 300. Next base: position 1,281,374 of record NZ_JAVLRV010000001.1, read on the forward strand.
ATCAGCTACGCTGGCTGGGTGAGCTGTTCAAGCGTCACCGCGGCGCGTGCCCGATCACCATGGAGTACACGAGCCCCGATGCGAAGGCCTTGCTGCAGTTCGGCGAGACCTGGCGAATCGACCCGGCGGATGCGTTGATTCAAGCCCTGCGTGACCAGTTCGGGCGAGACAACGTCTTCCTCCAATACCGTTGACGGTCAGGTGCCTTCCATACGCCCTGATCTCGACCTGAATTTTTAATCTCGACCTGAACGCGCCTCTCCCTTAAGGTAGGGCGCGAATAGACAACCGGCCGGCCCAAGCTCTCTTGGATGTCGACCCAAGACGGACGCCTATGAACCCGAATTTTCTAGATTTCGAACAGCCGATCGCCGACCTGCAAGCCAAGATCGAAGAGTTGCGCTTGGTCGGTAACGACAATTCGCTGAATATCGGCGATGAGATCTCCCGCCTGCAGGACAAAAGCAGCACGCTGACCGAAGACATCTTCGGCAAGCTGACCAGCTGGCAGATCGCGCGTCTGGCGCGTCACCCGAAACGTCCCTATACCCTGGACTACATCGAACACATCTTCACCGAGTTCGACGAATTGCACGGCGACCGTCACTTCTCCGACGACGCTGCCATCGTTGGCGGCGTGGCCCGTCTGGACGACCAGCCGGTGATGATCATCGGTCACCAGAAAGGCCGCGAAGTGCGCGAGAAGGTTCGCCGCAACTTTGGCATGCCGCGCCCGGAAGGCTACCGCAAGGCGTGCCGCCTGATGGAAATGGCCGAACGTTTCAAAATGCCGATCCTGACCTTCATCGATACGCCGGGTGCTTACCCAGGCATCGACGCGGAAGAGCGCAACCAGAGCGAAGCGATTGCCTGGAACCTGCGTGTCATGGCTCGCCTGAAAACCCCGATCATTGCCACCGTAATCGGTGAAGGTGGTTCCGGTGGTGCACTGGCGATCGGTGTGTGCGATCAGTTGAACATGCTGCAGTACTCGACCTACGCGGTGATTTCTCCGGAAGGTTGCGCTTCGATTCTGTGGAAAACCGCCGAGAAAGCGCCGGATGCCGCTGAAGCCATGGGCATCACCGCCGAGCGCCTGAAAGGCCTGGGCATCGTCGACAAAGTGATCGGCGAGCCTTTGGGCGGCGCTCATCGTGATCCTGCGGCGGCCGCAGCATCGATCCGTGCCGAGCTGACCTCGCAACTGGCGATGTTGAAGAAGTTCGATAACGAAGCGCTGCTCAAGCGCCGTTACGATCGACTGATGAGCTACGGTCTCTGATCTGACCTCGCTGTACCCATGTGGGAGCGAGCTTGCTCGCGATGGCGGCTGAACATTCAACAAACAGGTTGGCTGTTACACCGCTATCGCGAGCAAGCTCGCTCCCACATTTGATTTGTGGCCAAGTGAACATTATGAGTTCATCCAGCGTTGATCTACCCACCAGGCTTCTTCTGAACCTGGCTCCCTGGCTCAATGCCACAACCTGGCGCATCGCCTTCTCCGGTGGTCTTGATTCCACGGTCCTTCTTCACCTTCTTGCCCATCTCGCAAAAACCAAGCATTTCCCCGCGCTCAAAGCCATTCACATTCATCACGGCCTTCAGTCTGCGGCGGACGCGTGGCCGGAGCATTGCCAGTCGGTCTGTGATGCGCTGGGTGTACCGCTTGAAGTGGTTCGCGTGCAGGTTCAACCCGGTGCCAGCCTTGAGCGTGCGGCCCGGGATGCGCGTTATGAAGCGTTCACCGAGGCCACTCGGGCCAATGAACTGCTGCTGACCGCCCAGCATCGTGATGATCAGGCCGAAACCCTGTTGTTTCGGTTACTGCGTGGGGCAGGGGTGAGAGGGTTGTCGGGGATGCCACGCCAGCGGGTATTGGGCAAAGGGCATCTGTTGCGACCCTTGCTCGATATCACGCGAGCAGAGTTGGAGGCGTACGCGAACCAGCATTCATTGCGCTGGATCGAGGACCCTTCTAACCAGGACCGACAGTTCTCGCGCAATTACCTGCGGCATCAGGTGTTCCCCGTGCTGACCGAGCGCTGGCCTCAAGCAATGGCGACCATGGCCCGCAGCGCCGCGCATCTTGGCGAAGCGCAGGAACTGCTCGATGATCTGGCGCAAATCGATCTGACCCATGCCAGCTCCATCAGTGAATTCGCTTGGCTGGGGGTACCGTCCCTTGAACTTTCGAAGCTTGCCAACCTGTCCGCTGCTCGTCAGAGAAATGCGCTGAGTCATTGGCTCTCCGCACTGACTCGTTTGCCGGACAGCGACCATTGGTCGGGTTGGGAGGATTTGCGTGATGCTGGCACGGATGCTCGTCCGGTCTGGCGCTTGGCCGATGGTGAATTGCATCGGGCGGGCGGGCGGATCTGGTGGCTGTCGGGCGCTTGGTTGCGAACGCCGCTGCCGGTGTCTGATTGGTCTGATCCCTCGCTATCGTTGAAGTTGCCGGACAACGGCGTGCTCACACTCAGCGGTCAAACCCCCGCTGGCCCGCTGCATATCCGCTATCGTGAAGGGGGTGAGGTCATGAGTCTGCCCGAGCGTGGCCATCGTGATCTGAAGCGTTTACTCAACGAACGCGGTGTTCCGGGCTTCGTCCGTGGCAGATTGCCGCTGCTCTACCAGGGCGAGCAATTGCTGGCGGTAGCCAACGTACGGGGCTTGAATGGCAGTGAGCAAGACGGCTGGAATTTGCATTGGCAGCCACCGAGCGAAGATCAAGGTTTGAGCTGAAAGGGGCTTTCCGGTAGACTACGCTCCCTTCTTGATACAACTTCTGTGGATTCGCCTGAATCGCAGGAGTTGCCGATTACCAAGCAGTCTTTGCTGGGCGATTCCAAAAAATGTGTAGCGAGCAACCTACCGGTGTTTCATCTACCGGTCTGTCCCAACGCGGCGGTTTTTTTGAAAGGTGCACTGTGATTAATGCAGGTGATCGGGGGCTTCGGCCTTCCTTCGCTTTCCCCGGCGGCTCGGACCGCTTTAACGCAGACTTCTAGGGTTTTTCATGACGCGCTACATATTCGTCACGGGCGGTGTTGTTTCTTCATTGGGGAAAGGCATTGCATCGGCTTCATTGGCGGCCATCCTGGAGGCGCGGGGACTTAAGGTCACCATGCTGAAGCTGGATCCGTACATCAACGTCGATCCGGGCACCATGAGCCCGTTCCAGCACGGTGAAGTGTTCGTCACCCACGACGGCGCCGAGACCGACCTGGACCTGGGTCACTACGAGCGGTTCATCCGCACGACCATGACCCAGAACAACAACTTCACCACCGGCCGTGTCTACGAACACGTCCTGCGCAAAGAGCGCCGTGGTGATTACCTGGGCGCGACCATTCAGGTGATCCCGCACATCACCGACGAAATCAAGCGCCGGATCATCAAGGGCGCCGGCGACGCTGACGTGGCGATGGTCGAGATCGGTGGCACCGTGGGTGACATCGAGTCCCAACCGTTCCTCGAAGCGATCCGTCAATTGCGTTTCGAAGTCGGCGCCAAGCGCGCGATGCTGATGCACCTGACGCTGGTGCCGTACATCGCCACTGCCGGCGAAACCAAAACCAAGCCAACCCAGCACTCGGTCAAGGAACTGCGTTCCATCGGCCTGCAACCTGACGTGCTGGTGTGCCGCTCCGATCACCCGATCGATATTTCCTCGCGTCGCAAGATCGCGCAGTTCACCAACGTTGAAGAACGTGCGGTGATCGCGCTGGAAGACGCCGATACCATCTACAAGATCCCGGGCATCCTGCACTCCCAGGGCCTGGACGATTTTGTCGTCGAGCGTTTCGGCCTGCAATGCGGCGGCGCCGATCTGTCCGAGTGGGAAGCCGTGGTCGACGCCAAGCTCAATCCTGAGCATGAAGTCACCATCGCCATGGTCGGCAAGTACATGGAACTGCTGGACGCCTACAAGTCGCTGATCGAAGCGATGAGTCACGCCGGCATCAGCAACCGCACCAAGGTCAACCTGCGCTACATCGATTCCGAAGACATCGAAAACCAGGGCACCGCGCTGCTGGAAGGCGTCGACGCAATCCTCGTTCCAGGCGGTTTCGGTCTGCGTGGCGTGGAAGGCAAGATCACCGCCGTTCAATACGCTCGCGAAAACAAGGTTCCGTACCTCGGCATCTGCCTGGGCATGCAAGTGGCTGTGATCGAGTTCGCTCGTAACGTCATGGGCTGGAAAGACGCCAACTCCACCGAGTTCGATCGCACCAGCGGTCACCCGGTCGTGGGTCTGATCACCGAGTGGGAAGATGCCACCGGCGCGGTCGAAACCCGTACTGAAGCATCCGATCTGGGTGGCACCATGCGTCTTGGCGCACAGGATTGCCTGCTGGAACCGGGTTCCCTGGTACACGATTGCTATGCCAAGGACGTGATCGTCGAGCGTCACCGTCACCGCTACGAAGTGAACAACAACCTGCTGCCGCAAATCATGGAAGCCGGCCTGAAAATCTCCGGTCGTTCCGGTGATGGCGCACTGGTTGAAGTGGTCGAAGCCCCGGATCATCCATGGTTCGTCGCTTGCCAGTTCCACCCTGAGTTCACCTCGACACCCCGCGACGGTCACCCGTTGTTCAGCGGTTTCGTCAAAGCAGCTTTGGCTCAACACCAGAAGAAGGCTTGAACCTTATGGCGCAGAAGATCATCCGCGTAGGCGATATCGAGATTGCCAACGACAAGCCAATGGTGCTGTTCGGTGGCATGAACGTGCTGGAAAGCCGCGACATGGCGATGCAGGTCTGCGAAGAATACGTGAAGGTCACCGAGAAACTCGGTATCCCTTACGTGTTCAAGGCCAGTTTCGACAAGGCCAACCGTTCCTCCGTGACCTCTTACCGTGGCCCCGGCCTGGAAGAGGGCATGCGGATTTTTCAGGACATCAAGCAAGCCTTCGGCGTGCCGATCATCACCGATGTCCACGAGCCTGATCAGGCCGCGGTCGTCGCTGAAGTCTGCGACATCATCCAGCTGCCGGCCTTCCTGTCGCGCCAGACCGACCTTGTGGTCGCGATGGCCAAGACCGGTGCGGTGATCAACATCAAGAAAGCCCAGTTCCTCGCGCCTCAGGAAATGAAACACATCCTGAACAAGTGCGTGGAAGCGGGTAACGATCAGTTGATCCTCTGCGAACGCGGTTCGAGCTTCGGCTACAACAACCTGGTCGTCGACATGCTCGGCTTCGGCATCATGAAGCAGTTCGAATACCCGGTGTTCTTCGACGTGACCCACGCGCTGCAAATGCCCGGCGGTCGCTCCGATTCCGCCGGCGGTCGCCGCGCCCAGGTCCTCGATCTGGCGAAAGCCGGGATCAGCCAGTCACTGGCCGGTCTGTTCCTCGAAGCGCACCCGGACCCGGACAACGCCAAATGCGACGGCCCTTGCGCCTTGCGTCTGGACAAACTGGAGCCATTCCTGGCCCAGCTCAAAGCGTTGGACGAACTGGTGAAGAGTTTTCCGACGGTAGAAACCGCGTAATCCTCATTTCTCCGGTAAAGTACCGCACGATTTGTTGCTCAGGCCCTCGGGCCTGAGCCTTGTCGTCCGCAAGTCTGCCCGTTGCACATCACTTGCCGGCGATAAAAGATTTCCTTCAGCTGCGTCGTTTTCGTCAACTTTGGAGTGTTTACAACAATGGCAAAAATCGTCGACATCAAAGGTCGTGAAGTTCTCGACTCCCGTGGCAACCCCACCGTGGAAGCGGACGTGCTTCTCGATAACGGCATCATCGGCAGCGCTTGCGCGCCGTCCGGTGCTTCCACTGGCTCGCGTGAAGCGCTCGAGCTGCGTGATGGCGACAAGAGCCGTTACCTGGGCAAGGGCGTTCTGAAAGCCGTCGCCAACATCAACGGTCCGATCCGCGACCTGTTGAAAGGTACAGACCCAAGCGACCAGAAAGCCCTCGATCTCGCAATGATCAAGCTCGACGGTACTGAAAACAAAGGTTCCCTGGGCGCCAACGCGATCCTCGCCGTTTCCCTGGCTGCGGCCAAGGCAGCAGCACAGGACCAGGACCTGCCGCTGTACGCACACATCGCCAACCTGAACGGCACTCCGGGTGTCTACTCGATGCCGGTTCCGATGATGAACATCATCAACGGTGGCGAGCACGCCGATAACAACGTCGACATCCAGGAATTCATGGTTCAGCCAGTTGGTGCCAAGTCTTTCTCGGAAGGTCTGCGCATGGGCACCGAGATTTTCCATCATCTCAAAGCTGTCCTGAAGGCCCGCGGCCTGAGCACTGCAGTCGGTGACGAAGGTGGTTTCGCGCCGAACCTGGCGTCCAACGAAGACGCTTTGAAAGTGATCTCCGAGGCCGTAGCCAACGCCGGTTACAAGCTGGGCACCGACGTGACCCTGGCACTGGACTGCGCGGCGAGCGAATTCTACGAAGACGGCAAGTACAACCTGTCCGGCGAAGGCCAGGTGTTCACCGCTGAAGGTTTCGCCGATTACCTGAAAGGCCTGACCGAGCGTTACCCGATCATCTCCATCGAAGATGGCCTGGACGAGTCCGACTGGGCTGGCTGGAAAATCCTCACCGACAAGATCGGCGAGAAGGTCCAGCTGGTAGGCGACGACCTGTTCGTGACCAACACCAAGATCCTGAAAGAAGGCATCGATAAAAAGATCGCCAACTCGATCCTGATCAAGTTCAACCAGATCGGCACCCTGACCGAAACCCTGGAAGCCATCCAGATGGCCAAGGCTGCTGGTTACACCGCCGTGATCTCGCACCGCTCCGGCGAAACCGAAGATTCGACCATTGCCGACCTGGCTGTGGGCACCTCGGCTGGCCAGATCAAGACCGGCTCCCTGTGCCGTTCCGATCGCGTTTCCAAGTACAACCAACTGCTGCGTATCGAAGAGCAGTTGAATGGCAAAGCCAAGTACAACGGTCGCAGCGAATTCCGCGGCTGATTGCTACAAGGTAAAAAAGACACCGGATTGTGTCGGAAAAATCGCTACAGCGGCGTTTTTGCCACTAATCTGATGCCTTAAGAGCACAAGCCTGGATATTCCAGGCTTCGTGCTATCAAAAGCTTCAAAGTTTTGGCATGGCTGTCTTTTTTCACTGGATACCTGATATTCGATGCGCAGTCCCAATTGGTTGTTCCTCGTCTTGCTCTTGTTGCTGGCTGGCCTGCAATACCGCCTGTGGGTGGGTAATGGCAGTCTGGCGCAAGTGGCCGAGCTGACTCAGCAGATCGCGGATCAACACGCTGAGAACGAAGGACTGCTTGAGCGCAATCGGGTGATGGACGCTGAAGTCAGTGAGTTGAAAAAGGGCATGGAGACCGTTGAAGAGCGGGCTCGCCATGAATTGGGCATGGTCAAGGACGGTGAAACCCTTTACCAGTTGGCTCAATGAATTCCCCGTTACCGGCCTTCTGGGCCGTGATTCCTGCCGCGGGCGTCGGTGCCCGTATGGCCGCGGACCGTCCCAAGCAATACTTGCAACTGGGCGGGCGCACTATTCTCGAACACAGCCTTGGCTGTTTCCTTGATCATCCTGGCCTGAAGGGCTTGGTGGTCAGTCTTGCTGTTGATGATCCTTACTGGCCGAATCTGGCGTGCGCTGGCGATTCGCGTATTCAACGCGTTGACGGCGGCGTCGAGCGTTCCGGGTCGGTGCTCAATGCTTTGTTGCATTTGCATGCGTTGGGTGCGGACGATGAGGATTGGGTGTTGGTCCACGATGCTGCACGGCCGAATCTGAGCCGAGAGGATCTGGACAAGTTGCTGGGCGAGTTGGCGGATGATCCTGTCGGCGGGCTGCTGGCAGTTCCTGCTCGCGATACGCTTAAACGAGTCGACAAGCACGGTCGCGTGATCGAAACCGTGGATCGCAGTGTGATCTGGCAGGCCTATACGCCGCAGATGTTTCGCCTTGGTGCGCTGCATCGGGCCTTGGCCGATAGCCTGGTGGCTGACGCGGTCATCACCGATGAGGCTTCGGCCATGGAGTGGGCAGGGCTGGCGCCACGCCTGATTGAGGGGCGCGCGGACAACCTGAAAGTCACTCGGCCCGAAGACCTCGAATGGTTGCGCCAGCGTTGGGCTAACCGCCGCTGAGTGATGTGGTGGTCTGCCGCATCGCCATCGCCAGCAGGCTGGCTCCCACCCTTGATCTGCGTTGAACAAAAATTCTGCATCCGCTAAAGATTCCCTGTGGGAGCTCGCCTGCTAGCGATGGTGGCTTCGCAGTCGACGCAAAACTCAAGTCCGGTACTCCGGCCGTTCGGCCAAACCTTCCTTCAGATAATCCACCAACTTGCGCACCTTCGGCGACAGGTGTCGTTGTTGTGGATAAAGCGCCCACACGGCCGTATTCGGCGGTTGGTGAGCATCCAGCAGCGAAATCAGTTCGCCGCTTTTCAGGTATTCCAGCACGTAGTAATCCGGCAGCTGGCACAGCCCGACGCCTTGTAACGCCGCATCCAGCACCGCTTGCCCACTGTTGCACCGCCAGTTTCCCTGCACTCGCTGGGAAAATTCCCGCCCGTTCTGTTCAAGTTGCCAGAGATCCGAGCTGCCGATGAGGCAGTTGTGGCGGCTCAGTTCCGACAAGCTGTGTGGGCGACCATACCGTTCGAGGTAGGACGGCGATGCGCACAGATACATGCGTCGCGGTGCCAGTCGCGTTGCCACCAGTCGCGAGTCCTGAAGGCGGCCGAGGCGGATCGCCAGGTCCAGACCTTCATGCACCAGGTCAAGTTGACGGTTGCTCAGCTCGATATCGATTCGAAGTTGCGGATAGAGCCCCATGAAGCGCGTCACCAGCGGCACGATGAAGCGTTCGCCGTAGGCCACCGCGCAGGTCATGCGCAACATGCCTTTGGGCTCGCTGGTCAGGTCGCCGACTGCTCTGAGCGCTTCTTCACGACCGTCCTGCAACCGCTGGCAATGCTGCAAAAATGTTTGCCCGGCTTCGGTCAGCGTAACTCGACGGGTGCTGCGATAAAGCAGCCGCGTCTGAAGGCGCTCTTCCAGGCGTACTATTTGGCGACTGATGTGGGAGGAAGAAACCCCGAGACGTTCCGCCGCCGCCGTAAATTGGCTGCACTCGGCCACGGCGACGAATTCGTCGATACCTTCCCAGCGGTTCTCGGACATCGATGATTATCCCTGTATGGCAATAATGTTTTGCTTTTGTCCTGATTATTCATCGTTAAGCGGTGTATTACACTTGCTGTCTCGTTTTTATTCACTGGAGAATCCACATGATCAAGTCGCGCGCCGCCGTTGCCTTCGAGGCCAAGAAACCCCTCGAGATCGTTGAAGTCGATGTCGCCATGCCGAAGGCCGGTGAAGTTTTGCTGCGTGTGGTTGCCTCCGGTGTCTGCCATACCGATGCATACACACTGTCGGGCGCTGATCCGGAAGGTATCTTCCCCTCGATCCTCGGCCACGAAGGCGGCGCGGTGGTTGAAGCCATCGGTGAGGGCGTGACCTCCGTGGCGGTCGGCGATCACGTCATCCCGCTGTACACCCCGGAATGCCGTCAGTGCAAATTCTGTCTGTCGGGCAAGACCAACCTGTGTCAGGCGATTCGTGCGACCCAGGGCAAAGGCCTGATGCCAGATGGCACTACGCGTTTTTCCTACAAGGGTCAGCCAATTTTCCATTACATGGGTACCTCGACGTTCTCCGAGTACACCGTGTTGCCGGAAATCTCCGTGGCCAAGATTCCTAAAGAAGCACCACTGGAAAAAGTCTGCCTGCTGGGCTGCGGCGTCACCACCGGCATCGGTGCGGTGCTCAATACCGCCAAGGTAAAACCGGGCGACACCGTGGCGATTTTTGGTCTTGGGGGTATCGGTCTGTCGGCGGTCATCGGTGCTGTAAAAGCCAAGGCTGCACGGATCATCGCCATCGACATCAACCCGGCCAAATTCGAGATTGCCAAGCAGTTGGGCGCAACTGATTGCGTGAACCCGAAAGATTTCGACCGTCCAATCCAGGAAGTCATCGTCGACATGACCGATGGCGGCGTCGACTTTTCCTTCGAGTGCATCGGCAATGTTCAACTGATGCGTGCCGCTCTGGAGTGCTGCCACAAGGGCTGGGGCGAATCGGTGATCATTGGCGTGGCCGGTGCCGGTCAGGAGATTTCCACCCGTCCGTTCCAGCTGGTCACCGGTCGCGTCTGGCGCGGTTCGGCGTTCGGTGGCGTTCGTGGTCGTACCGCGGTGCCGAGCTATGTCGAAATGGCCGAGACCGGTGAGATCCCGCTGGATACTTTCATCACTCACACCATGGGTCTGGAAGATATCAACAAGGCGTTTGACCTGATGCACGAAGGCAAAAGCATCCGCAGCGTTATCCATTTCTGAGGTCGATCATGAGCCTGGAAAATATCTCCTGCCAGAAAAGCTTCGGCGGCTGGCACAAACGCTACCGGCACCGCTCTGACGTGCTGGGCTGCGACATGGTGTTTGCCGTGTACCTGCCGCCGCAAGCGGAGCAGGGCGGCAAGCTGCCGGTGCTGTACTGGTTGTCCGGCCTGACCTGTACCGACGAGAACTTCATGCAAAAGGCTGGCGCCATGCGCATGGCCGCGGAACTCGGGCTGATCATCGTTGCACCGGACACCAGCCCGCGTGGTCCCGATGTGCCGGGTGATCCGGATGGCGCCTGGGACTTCGGTCTCGGCGCCGGGTTTTATCTGAATGCCACGCAGGAACCGTGGTCGCGGCACTATCGGATGCATGACTATGTCGTGCAGGAATTACCGGCATTGGTCGAAGCCCATTTCCCGGCATCGGACAAACGCGGCATCAGCGGTCATTCCATGGGCGGTCACGGTGCGCTGGTGTGTGCGTTGCGCAATCCGGGGCGATATCAATCGGTGTCGGCGTTCTCGCCGATCAACAATCCGATGGATTGCCCATGGGGTCAGAAAGCCTTCTCTCGCTACCTGGGTGAAGACCGGTCGAAATGGCGCGAATGGGACGCTTGCGCCCTGATCGCCGAGGCCAGTGAACAGTTGCCGTTACTGGTCGATCAAGGTGATCGCGATGATTTCCTGGCCACCCAACTCAAGCCGGAAGCCTTGCAACAGGCGGCCAAACTGGCCGGTCATCCGCTGACGTTGCGCCTGCAGCCCGGCTACGATCACAGCTATTTCTTCATCGCCAGTTTCATCGACGATCACTTGCAGCATCACGGGCGCGCTCTGGGCGCCTAATGCAGGTAGAATCACGCCCTGATAAAATTCGGGGCGTTTTTTTATGCGTATTGGCCACGGCTATGATGTGCACCGTTTCGCTGAAGGCGATTTCATTACTCTGGGCGGCGTGCGCATTGCACACGGCTTCGGGCTGCTCGCTCATTCCGACGGTGACGTCCTGCTGCACGCCTTGAGCGATGCCTTGCTCGGCGCCGCCGCGCTGGGTGATATCGGCAAACATTTCCCAGACACCGACCCGACCTTCAAGGGCGCCGACAGCCGTGTGCTGTTGCGTCACGTCGTCGCACTCGTCCACGCCAAAGGCTGGAAAGTCGGCAACGTCGATAACACCATCGTCGCCCAGGCGCCGAAAATGGCCCCGCATATCGAATCGATGCGCGCGCTGATTGCCGCGGATCTTCAAGTTGAGTTGGATCAAGTGAACGTGAAAGCTACCACCACCGAAAAGCTTGGCTTTGTCGGTCGCGAAGAAGGTATCGCCGTGCATTCCGTTGCCTTGTTGCTGCGCGCATGAACGAACTGCAATTGCTTGGCCCGCGGGCCTATGGTGAAGCCCTCGGCACCGCTGTACTGAAAGCCACGGCGGAAGATTTTCAGGTCGATGAAGTGCTCAATATCCCACTCAGCGGCGATGGCGAGCACCTGTGGATCTGGGTGGAAAAGCGCGGACTGAATACCGAAGAAGCGGCGCGGCGAATTGCCAAGGCCGCGGGCGTGCCATTGCGCACCGTCAGTTATGCCGGCCTCAAGGACCGTCAGGCGCTGACGCGCCAGTGGTTCAGTGTGCAACTGCCGGGCAAGGCCGACCCTGATTTGTCGGCGGCGGAAAACGATACGCTGAAAATCCTCAAGACCGGTCGACACAAACGCAAGCTTCAACGCGGCGCCCACTCGGCCAACGGTTTCACCTTGCGCCTGACTCAGTTCGCCGGTGACAAGGCCGCAATCGAAGAGCGTCTGCAGTTGATCGCCAAGCAAGGTATCCCGAATTATTTCGGCACCCAGCGTTTCGGCTTTGACGGTGGCAACGTGGTCGATGCCCGCGGCTGGGCCGCGCGCAAGGCCTTGCCGGAGCAGCGCAACGTGCGGTCGCGTCTGCTTTCCACCGCCCGCAGTTTTCTGTTCAACCAGGTGCTGGCGGCGCGTGTCGCTGATGGCACCTGGCAGCAAGCTCAGGTTGGCGATCTGCTGGCGTTCACCGACAGCCGAAGCTTCTTTCCGGCCGGTGAGGCCGAGTGCAGCGACCCGCGTCTGGCGATTCTCGACCTGCACCCGACCGGCCCGCAGTGGGGCGAAGGTGACTCGCCGGCGACGGGCGCTGTCCATGAACTGGAGCAGGCAATCGCCGCCCGCGAAGCAGACCTTCGCGATTGGTTGATTAATGCCGGAATGAGCCACGAACGTCGCATCCTGCGACTGCCCATTGGTGGGTTGACGTGGCATTATCCCGAGCCTGACATTCTGCAACTGGAATTCGTCCTGCCGGCCGGATGCTTTGCCACTGTATTGGTGCGCGAGCTCGTTGATCTGGTGCCGGTGGGGCAGACGGACAGCCCATGCGTATTCTGATTTCTAACGACGATGGGGTAGCCGCACCCGGTCTCGCCGCGCTTTATGCTGCGCTGGCGGATTACACCGAATGCGTGGTTATCGCCCCGGACCAGGACAAAAGCGGCGCCAGCAGCTCGCTGACGCTCGACCGTCCGTTGCACCCGCAGACCTTGGCCAACGGTTTTATCAGCCTCAATGGCACACCGACCGATTGCGTGCACCTGGGCCTCAACGGCTTGCTGGAACGCGAACCTGACATGGTGGTTTCCGGCATCAACCTAGGCGCTAACCTGGGGGACGATGTGTTGTATTCCGGCACCGTGGCAGCAGCCCTCGAAGGGCGTTTTCTGGCGCTTCCTTCGTTCGCCTTTTCGTTCGTCTCACGGCAAATCGAGAACCTTCCCACAGCCGCTTACTATGCGCGCAAACTGGTGGAAGCCCACGCCGATCTTGACCTGCCCCCGCGCACGGTACTGAACGTGAACATTCCCAATTTGCCGCTGGACCACATCCGCGGAATCCAGCTGACTCGCCTCGGTCATCGCGCTCGCGCGGCGGCACCGATGAAAGTGGTCGACCCGCGTGGCAAGTCCGGTTACTGGATCGCTGCCGCCGGGGACGCCGAAGACGGCGGCCCGGGCACCGATTTCCATGCGGTGATGCAAGGCTATGTCTCCATCACGCCACTGCAACTGGATCGCACCTTCAATGATGCCTTCCGAAGCCTCGATGGCTGGCTGGAGGGATTGCGCTGATGGCTCGTGAACAAGACCCGATGCATCGCGGTATCGGGATGACCTCCCAACGCACCCGCGAGCGTCTGATTCAGCGGCTGTATGAGGAGGGCATTTCCAACGCCAAGGTGCTGGAAGTGATCCGCCGTACGCCGCGTCACCTGTTCGTCGACGAGGCGCTGGCGCACCGTGCCTACGAAGACACGGCGTTGCCGATTGGCAACAACCAGACGATCTCCCAGCCTTACATGGTCGCTCGCATGAGCGAGCTGTTGCTGGAAGCGGGTCCGCTGGACAAGGTCATGGAAATCGGCACGGGTTCGGGCTATCAGACCGCGATCCTGTCGCAGTTGGTGGAACGAGTGTTTTCGGTCGAGCGCATCAAGGTTCTGCAGGACCGGGCCAAGGAACGCCTGGTTGATCTGAACTTGCGCAATGTGGTCTTCCGCTGGGGCGATGGCTGGGAAGGCTGGCCTGCGCTGGCGCCGTACAACGGCATTATCGTGACGGCGGTGGCGACCGATGTGCCTCAGGCCTTGCTTGATCAGTTGGCACCCGGAGGGCGACTGGTCATACCGGTCGGCTCGGGTGAGGTGCAACAATTGATGTTGATCATCCGCGAAGAGCACGGGTTTTCCAGGCGTGTTCTGGGGGCAGTACGTTTCGTTCCATTGCTCAACGGCCCCTTGGCCTGAGCATTTGTCTGGGCGCGGTGAATTCCTTTCGATTGCCCCTGTCTTACAGCGGCGTCGATCGGTTAAACGGGATTCATCATCAGGTAGCAAACGTGTGCTTCACCTCATTAAAGGTAAAGCCTGCACAGACCGTTATACTTGCGACACTTCATGCCGGGAGCACGGCAATTCAACATTTCAGCCACCACAAAGGGAGCGGCGGGTGAGTCTCACAGTCATTGCGCAGCGAATGGGTATAACGAGCTTTCAGCGCCTGGTGACTGGCCTTGTCTTGAGTACCTTGCTGGTCGGTTGTTCCAGCAACAAATCGAGCGACGTACGCGTCGTCGATCGCAACAATGCCGTGGCCCAGCGTCCGGCAGTAACCACTGGCCAGTATGTGGTTCGACCTAAAGACACCCTGTTTTCCATCGCCTTTCGCTACGGTTGGGACTACAAAGCCCTCGCCGCACGCAACAACATTCCTACGCCTTACACGATACATCCGGGTCAGACGATTCGCTTTGACGGTCGCACCGGTTCAACGTCGACGGCGGTGGTCAGCCCGGCCGATTCAACGCCTTCATCGTCGAGTAAAACCACGGTAATCCGGCGCCAGCCAAATGGCGCAACTACGACGACAACGGTGGTTGCACCGTCCGTCGCCAACAAGCCAGCACCCGCTCCAATGCCTCCCGCAGGCCCGGCCCCGACCGGCTGGGGATGGCCTTCTAATGGCATTCTCATTGGAAAATTCTCTTCAAACGGTAGTTTGAATAAAGGAATTGATATCGCCGGGGATTTGGGACAGCCTGTTTTAGCTGCGTCTGATGGGACGGTGGTATACGCCGGGAGTGGCTTAAGGGGCTACGGCGAATTAGTCATCATCAAACACAGCGATACCTACGTCAGTGCCTACGGTCACAACCGCAGGCTGTTGGTTCGGGAGGGGCAGCAGGTCAAGGTCGGACAGACAATTGCCGAAATGGGGTCAACGGGTACAGACCGGGTGAAACTGCATTTTGAGATTCGCCGACAAGGTAAGCCTGTAGATCCGCTGCAATTCCTGCCACGTCGTTGATTTGTTGTCAGCCTGTTCCGTCGCGTAGAGGGAACAGGCTCCAGCGTTGCCAAGGATAAAGGCGCCGCTCGAGCTTGAGGTCGAACTCACCAAAGGACTATAACAATGGCTCTCAGTAAAGAAGTGCCGGAGTTTGACATCGACGATGAGGTTCTCCTGATGGAGACCGGCATCGGTACGGATTCGATGTCGAATGATGAAGGGGCTGCTCCACCTTCCGTTCGTGCCAAATCCAAACACTCCGCCTCGTTAAAGCAACACAAGTACATCGATTACACGCGTGCGCTCGATGCCACGCAGCTATACCTCAATGAAATCGGCTTTTCCCCTCTGCTGTCCCCCGAAGAAGAAGTTCACTTTGCACGCTTGTCGCAAAGTGGCGATCCGGCCGGGCGCAAACGCATGATTGAAAGCAACCTGCGGCTGGTGGTGAAAATCGCCCGGCGCTACGTCAATCGCGGCTTGTCGTTGCTGGACCTGATCGAAGAGGGCAACCTCGGACTGATTCGGGCGGTAGAAAAGTTCGACCCCGAACGTGGCTTCCGCTTCTCGACCTATGCAACCTGGTGGATTCGTCAGACCATCGAGCGCGCAATCATGAATCAGACCCGGACCATCCGGTTGCCGATCCATGTGGTCAAAGAGCTTAACGTGTACCTGCGGGCTGCACGGGAGCTAACGCAAAAACTCGATCATGAACCCTCACCCGAAGAGATCGCCAACCTGCTGGAAAAACCGGTGGGAGAGGTCAAGCGCATGCTCGGCCTGAACGAGCGGGTTTCTTCGGTCGACGTCTCGCTGGGTCCGGATTCGGATAAAACCCTGCTGGACACCCTTACCGACGACCGTCCGACCGATCCGTGCGAACTGCTGCAGGATGACGATCTGTCTCAGAGCATTGATCAATGGCTTTCGGAATTGACCGACAAGCAGCGCGAAGTGGTCATACGCCGCTTTGGCTTGCGCGGGCACGAGAGCAGCACGCTGGAAGATGTAGGCCTGGAAATTGGCTTGACCCGGGAACGTGTCAGACAGATTCAGGTTGAAGGCCTGAAGCGTCTTCGGGAGATTCTGGAGAAGAATGGCCTGTCGAGTGAGTCGCTGTTTCAATAAGCAAATCGCTTGAGCAGCAAGCAAAAAGCCCCGACTGGTTCGGGGTTTTTTGTTATCCAGAAACCCTCTGCAGGAGCCGGCATGCTGGCGATGAACGATTACGCGGTTTGCCAGGTTAACCGCGGTGTTTGCATCACCTGCAAGCTGACTCCTACAGGGGGGGATCTCAAGTTTGTAGTTTCGCGTTGTAAGCCTTTGCTTACTTTTTCGTAAGTGTTCGTTATTTTTACACCTTGGCAGACGACTATTGTTCGTCCGAATTTTTTTTATCTAACTGATATTTATAGATATTTATAAAGATTAAACACATGTGACAGCCGGTTTTGGCTTGGGAAGGTAATTGCACCTGCCCGGGAACGCTCTAGTATTCAGGTTGTGTCGACGGACAGACACGCCCTTCAAGGATGAGGGGAAAGGACATTGCAGGACGCGATTCATCAGGACGATGAAAAGGAACACAGGGAATAGGGAAAAATGTGGGCGGGTCAAACCGCCCCTTTTTTTTGCCTGCAGAAAAGCAAAAAGGCCCGCAAGGGGCCTTTTCGGAAACGCGGGGTCAATCAGCGTTCGAGGTCTTTGATCTTGCCTTTGACGCCATCCCACTCTTCGGCATCGGGCATCGATTCTTTCTTCTCGGTGATGTTCGGCCAGATTTCGGCCAACTCAACGTTCAGCTGAATGAATTCCTGCATCTCTTCCGGGACTTCATCTTCGGAGAAGATGGCCACGGCAGGGCATTCTGGTTCGCACAATGCGCAGTCGATGCACTCATCCGGGTGAATCACCAGGAAATTCGGGCCTTCGTAAAAGCAGTCCACCGGACAGACTTCTACGCAGTCGGTGTACTTGCACTTGATGCAGTTGTCGGTGACGACGAAGGTCATTTCTAATTTTCTCCTCAGGCGGCGGCAGCGGAGCCCCTTCACGTTGGGGTCGCCAGGTTTGGGAGCGATAGTCTGCAGACCAGGCTATTAGCCTGCAGCATCCCAAACCGCGCGAGATTCTAACAGCTTGCACGCAAGTGCGTTAGATCCGTGTCTTTAGTGTATAGAGCATTTCGAGCGCGCGACGCGGCGTCAGGTCATCCAGATCCAGTTTGGCCAGTTCATCGAGCACCGGATGCGGCAGGCTGGCGAACATGTCGCTTTGCTGCGGCGCGGCCGGTTTGCCCTTGGCGGGCTTCGGAGCTTCATGCGGCAGCGCAGTGGCTTCCAGTCGACCCAGGTGCTCGCGAGCGCGCACGATCACTTCGCTCGGCACACCGGCCAGCTGCGCAACGGCCAGGCCATAGCTCTGGCTGGCAGGCCCTGGCAGCACGTGGTGCAGGAACACGATGCGCTCGTTGTGCTCAGTGGCGTTGAGGTGCACGTTGGCCACCAGCGGTTGCGCTTCCGGCAATACGGTCAGCTCAAAGTAGTGGGTGGCGAACAGCGTGTAAGCCCGCAGCTGCGCCAGGCGTTCAGCCGCAGCCCAGGCCAGGGACAAGCCGTCGAAGGTGCTGGTGCCGCGACCGACCTCGTCCATCAGCACCAGGCTGCGCTCGGTGGCGTTGTGCAGAATGTTGGCGGTTTCGCTCATTTCGACCATAAAGGTCGAACGTCCACCGGCCAGGTCATCGCTGGAACCGATCCGGGTGAAGATCCGGTCCACCAGCGACAATTCGCAACTCGCCGCCGGCACGAAGCTGCCGATATGCGCCAGCAACACGATCAGCGCGGTCTGACGCATGTAGGTGGATTTACCGCCCATGTTCGGGCCGGTGATCACCAGCATGCGCGTATTGTCATCGAGGCTCAGGTCGTTGGCCACGAACGGCGTGGTCAGCACTTGCTCGACCACCGGGTGACGACCCTGGCTGATGCGCATGCACGGCTCGTCGACGAAACGCGGGCAGTTCAGGTCGAGGTTCAGCGCGCGTTCGGCGAGGTTGCTCAGCACGTCCAGTTCGGCCAGGGCGGCGGCGGTGTCTTGCAGCGGCGGCAATTGGCTGATCAGGTCTTCGAGCAGCGCTTCGTAAAGCATCTTCTCGCGGGCGAGGGCGCGGCTCTTGGCTGACAGCGCTTTGTCCTCGAAAGCCTTCAGTTCCGGCGTGATAAAACGCTCGGCGCCTTTCAGCGTCTGGCGCCGGATATAGTCGGCCGGCGCCGACTCGGCTTGCTTGCTCGGCAACTCGATAAAGTAACCGTGAATGCGGTTGTAGCCGACTTTCAGGTGCGACAGGCCGGTGCGGGCCTTCTCGCGTGCTTCCAGATCGATCAGGAACTGCCCGGCGTTTTCACTGAGTGATTGCAGGTCATCGAGTTCGCTGTCGTAACCGGTTTTCAACACGCCGCCATCACGGATCACCGCGGGTGGGTTGTCGATGATGGCTTTTTCCAGCAGGGCCGCCAGTTCCGGGTAGGTGCTGGTGGTTTTCGCCAGTTGAATAATGTGCGGCGCTTCCAGCTCGACCATCGCCACTTGAAGCTCGGGCAATGCACCGAGGGCATCGCGCAGGCGCGCCAGGTCGCGAGGACGCGCATTACGCAAACCGATCCGCGCGAGAATCCGCTCGATGTCACCGATTTCCTTGAGCTGCGGCTGCAGCTTTTCGAAACGGTAACCGTCGAGCAGGCAGGTGATCGAGGTCTGGCGCGCCAGCAACACAGGCAAATCCCGCAACGGGCGATTCAGCCAACGGGTCAGCAGGCGGCTGCCCATGGCGGTCTGGCAGCGATCAACCACCGATTGCAGCGTGTTATCGCGACCGCCGGCCAGGTTGGTGTCCAGTTCCAGGTTGCGACGGCTTGCACCATCCAGCACCACGGTGTCGTCCAGGCGTTCATGACGCAGGCTGCGCAAGTGGGGCAGGGCGGTGCGCTGGGTTTCCTTGGCGTAGCTGAGCAGGCAACCGGCAGCGCCGATGGCCAGGGTCAGGTTCTCGCAACCGAAACCTTTGAGGTCCTGGGTCGAGAATTGCTGGCAGAGACTTTTCAACGCCGAGTCGCGCTCGAAATCCCACGGCGCACGGCGACGAACCCCACGACGTTTCTCTGCCGGCAAGTCTTTCGGCCAGTCATCCGGGATCATCAGCTCCACCGGATTGACCCGCTCCAGTTCCGCCAGCAGGTTTTCCCAACCCTTGATTTCCAGTACGGTGAAGTTACCGCTGGTGATGTCCAGCACCGCCAGACCGAACAGGCGCTCGTCACCCAGCACCGCCGCGATAAGGTTATCCCGACGCTCATCCAGCAGCGCTTCATCACTGACCGTGCCCGGCGTGATAATTCGCACCACTTGCCGATCCACCGGGCCTTTGCTGGTCGCCGGATCGCCGACCTGTTCACAGATCACCACCGACTCGCCGAGCTTCACCAGTTTCGCCAGGTAACCTTCCGCGGCGTGGTAAGGAATCCCACACATCGGAATCGCCTGGCCGGCCGACTGCCCACGGGCGGTCAGGGTGATGTCCAGCAACTTGGCGGCCTTCTTCGCGTCTTCATAGAAGATCTCGTAGAAGTCACCCATGCGGTAGAACATCAGCTGGTCGGGGTGCTGGTTCTTGAGGCGCCAGTACTGCTGCATCATTGGCGTGTGCGAGGACAGATCGGTGAGTGCTTTATTCATCGGATATCAGGCAAATTCGTTGAAAGGTGTAGGGCAAAGGAGGGACATCGGCCCGGCTTTTCCGCGATGGGCGCAAGGTTAACATGGGCGGTCCACCCGACGCAGGCATGAAAGCCGCGGGATACATGTCTGCTGTCTATACACGATTTATGCGCTTTTTATGCAATTCTGCATTTGCCTCCGAAAAAAAGATCAAGCACTATGCGCGTTATGCAAAAACGCAATGTTTCTTCCGTCTTAAGAGCGCTGCTCGATCAGCACGGGATCTCCCCCACGGAGCTTCACCGTCGCACCGGCGTGCCTCAATCCACCCTCTCGCGCATCCTCAGCGGGAAGATTGTCGATCCTTCGGATAAGCACATCTCGAAGATCGCCGAGTACTTCGCCGTGAGCACCGATCAGTTGCGCGGCCGCGCGGATGTCGCGCCTGTCGCCCATCCCGAACGCGATGAATTGCATTCCGAACTCAAGGACATAAGCCTGTGGGACGACGATACGCCCGTCGATGACGACGAGGTATCGGTCCCCTTTCTTCGCGAGGTTGAATTGGCTGCTGGATCAGGAAGATTCGTCATCGAAGAGAGCGAGCGCTCTAGCCTGCGCTTTGGCAAGCGCAGCTTGCGCCACAACGGTGTGCAGTTCGATCAGGCCAAATGCGTGACGGTACGCGGCAACAGCATGTTGCCAGTACTGCGCGACGGCGCCACCGTGGGCGTCAATGCCGGCAAATGCGGGATCGGCGATATCGTCGATGGCGACCTGTATGCCATCAACCACAACGGCCAGTTGCGGGTTAAACAACTTTATCGCCTGCCGACGGGGATTCGCCTGCGCAGCTTCAATCGCGATGAGCATCCGGACGAGGACTACACCTTCCAGGAAATCCAGGAAGAACAAATCGTCATCCTCGGTCACGTTTTCTGGTGGGGCATGTACGCCCGCTAACCTCACCGCTGTCAGATAAAACCCGCCACTGCGCGGGTTTTTTTTCGCCTGCTGAAAACCACCAACGGCTTTGCCTGTGGGGCTTTCATGCGTCAGTGCATTATAAATGCATAAATAAATGCATTTGTGCATTGACTGTGTATGCATCCATGCATATTCTTTGTCTCAAGCCGCTCAACAAAGCAGCTCGAAACGAAGTTCTTTAGTTCCACCACAAAGGCAGCGATGAACCGGCCTCAACGGTTCAGAGGGTTGGCAACTGACCCGGGTGTGCAGCGTAAAGCACCACAAGCAGTTATCCGGCGGGCAGGGACCGCGGTCGGAAAAACAATCTGAATGGACCCGTACCGCGCCAGTAGCGCCGAAAGGTCAACGCGAAGGACCGCATTACTGAAAAGCCTGGGTGACCGGGCTTTTTGGAATGCCTGCCTCACGTCAGGTATCTCAACCCCCAATTGGGGACCTACTGCACAACAACCGTTGCGCGATGAATACACTTCACTCAATAGGTAAAACCATGAACGGACTCAAGAAAATCATTGCCCCGCTGATGTTGGCTCTGGCCCTTGTTGGCACTGCTGGCAGTGCCACGGCGGCGAACCTGCTGGTCAACGGCAGTTTTGAACAACCGGGTTGCAGCGACAGTTGCATTCTGGACACGACAGCGAAAGCCAACTTCATCACGGGCTGGACGACCTTTCTGTCGGGAGTCGAATACTTCAACGTGCGCGCCTCGGTCCCTGGCTCCGCCGCAGTGGACGGCGCGGTGATTGTTGATCTGGCTAACTATGTTTATGGCAACGGCGGTGGCATTCAGCAGAACTTCGCAACCGTCGTAGGGGCCAAGTATCGATTGACCTTCAGCATGGGCAACTCGCTGTACGCCAGTCGCTCCGGTGACGGTGTAGTTCAGGTGAAAGTCGCCGGTCAGACCGCCACCTTCAATACGCCAAAGGCCAAGGGCAGTGTTGTCGAGTGGAGCACCGTGACTTATGACTTCACCGCGACTACGTCCCAGACAACGCTGGCCTTTTCCAATGAGCAGAACCCGTACGTCAACTTCGCTTTCATCGACAACGTGATCGTTGAAAAGCTGTAGTTCTTCGTCGATCAAAACCAGGCGGCTCATTTCCGAGAGGCGCATCTCATCGATCCCCAGGAGGCGTGACATGACAAACGAGCAACAAGCGTTGCTGGACATGCCGATCTGGCTGGTCATCGTGCTCGCCTTGATGGGCGGGGTGTCTGGCGAAATGTGGCGCGCCGACAAGGAGGGCGCTCGCGGCTGGTCATTGCTGCGGCGTCTGGCTTTGCGTTCCGGGGCCTGCATGATCTGCGGGGTCTCGGCCATCATGCTGTTGTACGCCGCCGGCCTGTCGATCTGGGCGGCTGGCGCGTTCGGTTGCCTCACGGCGATGGCCGGCGCCGACGTCGCCATCGGCCTTTACGAACGCTGGGCAGCCAAGCGGATCGGCGTGTGTGATGTGCCGCCACGCGATTCCCGCCCGGATCAATAAATCCAGTCCCCTTGCCGTTCTGGCAACCCCCGGTCCGCTGCATGCACCCACGCAGCCGGACGCATCGAAAATTTGAACTGGAAGCCCCTTATGTCCCCCGACATTGATAAGCCGTCACGTCTGTTTTTTGCCATTGCCGACGCGCTGCGTGCAGTTGGCCCGGGTTTGAAGGTCGGAGGTCGTCAGGACTTCGACGGCACGTTCGATCAGGCGTGGGTCCTGATCGCCTTCGAACGCAATGCCCCCGGCGACCGCGCCCATGACGGGCGCATCGCCCATGTTCTGACGGTCTCGCTGCAAATCATTGTGCCGCCGACATTGGCTAACCCTGGATTGGCCGCTGGCGATCTGGCGAGCGTACTCAAGGGATTGGTTACGGATAACCGCTGGGGCCTGCCGGGTAGTCAATGCGACCTGCCCATGAACATCGATGCCTTGCCCTCGACGTTCATCAGCGGTTCGCAGGAGTACCTCGCCTGGACCCTTTCCTTCATCCAGACGATTTACCTCGGCGCATTGTTGCTGGACGACCCGCTGGGCATCCCGAAATTCGCCAAAACCTGGGAAGTCTCGAACATCGACGACCCGGACCAATACACCGCACTTGAGGATTGAGCCATGTTTGATGCGCTTTTACGTCAGCAGCTCGGCCCGATCATTGAGCGTCTGGCCGAGATGGAGGCCGAACTTGAAGACGTGCACCGGCGAACCGACAGCCTGTGTCGTATTGGCGTGTGCAAGGAAGTCGACGCGGCCAGCAACACCTGCCGGGTCAGTCACGGTGAATTGCTGACCCCGGCCATTCGTTTTTTCAACCCCAGCGCCGGGGCGCAAAGCGAGTCGCGGATCCCCTCGGTGGGCGAGCAATGCCTGCTGCTGAACCATGGCGGCGGTGAGGGCGGTGCGCAATCCGTGGCGTTGTTCGGGCTTAACGGCAATCGGTTTCCCCCCGCCTCGACACAGGCTTCGCTGACGCGTCGCCTCTATCTGGACGGTACGGAAAGCGCTTACGACGACGCCCTTCATGCCTTGCGCTGGAAGAACGGCCCGGCGGCGTTCAATGGCTCTCGCGAAGCGCTCGAGTTGAATCTCGGCCCGGCGAGACTTGCGATCACGCCTGAGGTCATCGAACTGCAACTGGGCGCGGTCGGCTTGCGACTCGACGCTTCCGGTGTGCACCTGAGCGGCCCGGTGGTGGATCACCAGGGACGCGTCATCAGTACCGCATAAAGAGTTTCCCATGATCGGAATCGATAGAAACACCGGGGCGGCGGTCGACGACTGGCCGCAGTTTGTGCAGCGCGCAACCCGAGCGCTGACCACGCCGTTGGGCACCCGGCAGAAGCGTCCTTTGTATGGCTCGCTGATCCCGGATCTGCTGGGCCGCAACCTCGGCGACGACGTGCTGATGCTTGCCCAGAGTCATGCGGCGCAGGCGTTTTACAACGAACAGAACGGCATCAGTGATTTCCAGCCGCAGGTCATTGTCGCCGGCCGCCAGGGTGCCGGGCTGGTCCTGCGATTCGCCGGCACCTGGCAAAACCGCAATCAGACTTTCGAGGTGGTGACATGAGCATGTTGATACCCGGCCAGAACCAGTTGGCCGAACCGTCGATCGTCACCGTCGAAGCGTTTGAGGATTTGCTCGCCGAGTTCAAGACGTTTGTCGTCGAGTACGTCGGCGCCCGGTCTCCCGGGACTGCGGCGAAGCTCAAGGCCAGTCTTGAAAACGAAAGCGAGTTGCTGACCCTGGCGCTTGAGGCGTTTTGTGTGCGTTTGCAAATCCACGAGCGCAAGTACAACGCCCGAATCAAGCAGATGCTGGCCTGGTGGGCGACCGGCAGCAACCTCGATGCCCGTCTTGCGGACATGGGCCTTGAGCGGCAATTGTTGGACCCCGGCGACCCGGCGGCATTCCCGCCGATTGCGCCGGTGTTCGAGAGCGACGACGACGCCCGGTTGCGTTACTACCTGGCGCCGCACGCCCCGGCCGCCGGTTCACGCATGCAGTATCGCCGCGAGGTATTCACCCTCGGCGAGCGTCCTGTGGTGAAGGTGGACACCCATGCACCGGGCGAGGTGACGGTCACGTACACCTTCGATCCGGACGGTTACGCGGCGCAGGTCAAGGACGGCAACGGACGTCGCACCGCGCCCGGTGAGGTGATGGTCACGGTGCTGGCACGAGAGGGTGATGGCGCCGCGTCCGAAGAACTGCTCGACGGTGTGCGCCGGCACTTCGCCCGGCCTGACGTCCGACCGGAAACGGATCGGGTCACGGTGCAAAGCGCTCATATCAAAAACTACAAAATCCGCGTCGTCGCCCGAATCAACGCCGGCCCTGATTCAGGGCTGACCCGGGTTGCCGCGCAGCAACAACTGCACGCCTATGCCCAGAGCTGCCATCGACTGGAGGGGCGGGTCGACCCGAGCTGGATCGACTACACGCTGCATAACGCCGGCGCGGTGCAACTCGAGATTCTCGAACCGGTCGAGCCGATTGTGACGACGGCGTTTGAAGCGCCTTACTGCACCGGTGTCGAGGTCGAGGTGCTCACGCTATGAGTGACCAGACACCGCGCCCGAGCCTGTTGCCAGCCAACAGCTCACCCTTGGAAAAAGCCCTTGATCTCGGCTTTGGTGCGTTGCTTGACCGCATCACGCCGCCGTTCCCCGAACTGATGAACCCGACCTCGACGCCTCTGGCATTTCTGCCTTATCTCGCGGCGGATCGCGGTGTCAGCGAATGGAGCGCCGAGGCTGCCGAGGCGGAAAAGCGTTTAACCGTTGAACTGGCCTGGCCCACCGCGCGGCAGGCCGGGACCCGCCAGGCCCTGGAAAACGCCGCGAAAGGATTGCGGTTGATGCCTGAAGTGCGGGCCTGGTACGAGCAGACACCGCCGGGCGCGCCTTACAGCTTTTCCGTCAGGGCGTTCACCGAGCAACCCTACAGCGAAGCAATCGACGCACGTCTCGACCGACGTCTGGCGGACGCCAAAAGCGAACGCGATCTGTTGTCGGTGTCCGTCGGGTTGAGCGCGTTCGGCAGCCACGTCATCGGCGCGGCGACGCTGTGCGGCGAGCTGACCACGGTGTATCCGATTGTCATTGAAGGGCTCGAAGCCTCGGGGCAGGCCTTTATGGCCGCCGGGCTATACGCCGTTGAAACATCCACTATTTATCCTCAGGGGGCCTGAATGGCTGACTATTACACCCTGCTCACGAATGCAGGGATTGCCTACGAAACCGCCTGCAAGGCGGCGGGCGTGCCGATCAAGCTGTCACAGATTTCCGTCGGTGACGGCGGCGGCGCGGTCTACAACCCGGCGGCGACCGCCACTGCGCTCAAGCGTGAAGTGTGGCGCGGGCCACTGAATGCGCTGTTCCAGGACGAGAAGAATCCGAGCTGGCTGCTCGCTGAAGTGACCATTCCGCCAGAAGAGGGCGGTTGGTATGTACGCGAGGCCGGGCTCTGGACCGACACCGGCATCCTCTACGCCATCGTCAAATACCCGGAGTCGTTCAAGCCGGTGCTGGCGACGTCGGGTTCGGGCAAAGAGTTTTACATTCGCTCGATTTTCGAGACCAGCAATGCCTCGAACGTCACGCTGCTGATCGACGACACCGTGGTCAAGGCGACGCGGGCGTGGGTAATGGGGTATCTCGCCGATGAGTTGGCCAAGCTGGATGGCAAGCAGTCGGTGCGTGTGGCGGCTACCGGAAACATCGTATTAAGTGGTGCGCAGCAGATTGATGGTGTCGCGGTGGTGGCGGGTCAGCGGGTGCTGGTGGCGGGCCAAACGGCGGCGAAGGATAACGGCATTTACGTTGCTGCCAATGGTGACTGGGTGCGTTCGGTTGACTCGAACACCAGCGCCAAGGTGACGCCGGGCCTGAACGTGATGGTCGAGGAGGGCACGGCGAATGGTGATTCGCTTTGGCACTTGGTGACGAATGGTCCGATCTCGTTGGGGACTACGGCGCTGAGCTTTGAAATGCTCGCGGGGAGGACGGGGATTCAGGCGGGGACTTACAAGAGTCTGACGGTCGACAAGTATGGTCGCGCCACGGCGGGTGCCAATCCGGAAACGTTGGCCGGATTTGGGATCAAGGACACGTATACCAAGCCGGAAATCGAGGCGTTGATTGCGCAGGCTTCGGCGTTGCCGGTGGGCACGATGGTGGCCTTTCCAAAGGCCGCCGTACCACCGGGATTCCTTGAAATAGATGGCAGTGTGCAGAGCATCGCAATTTACCCGGATTTGTTCGCGTATCTGGGCACTGCTTTCAATACGGGCGGCGAAGGGGCTGGCAACTTCCGTTTGCCTGAGTCGCGTGGTGAGTTTCTGCGCGGTTGGGACCATGGTCGCGGGGTGGATGCAGGGCGTGCGGTGTGTACCTATCAGGCTGACGAATTAAAGAGTCACAAGCATAGTCTGGCCGCAAACGTCGTCACGGAGACTGGCAGTGGTTATGCGGGGGGGATAGCTCAGGACGGTAACCAGTACATCTCTGAAACACAGCAGACTGGCGGCACAGAAACCCGGCCGCGCAACTTGGCGGTGATGTGGTGCATCAAAGCCTGGAACGCGCCGATCAATCAGGGGCAGATCGATATCGCGGCACTAACCATTCTGTCGGCGCAGGCCACGGAAAACAATCAAGGTACGGCCAAGGTCGCAACTGATGCGCAGATGCTCGACAGCGCAAACGATCAGGTGATCGCCACGCCGAAAAAATTCCGCAAAGGCTTTGCAATAAGCCTGCAAGCTAACGGCTACATTGCTTTTCCGACGTGGCTTGGAGGTCTGATTCTTCAATGGATGACAAGCACCCACAGCGGCGAAAGCATCGCCGCGAATATGCCAGTTGCCTTCCCAGCAGCGTGTCTATTTGCGGCGGTGAATATGCAAAGTGATAACGGCGCAGCGGTTGTTATGACAAAGACGAAAACGAGCCTTAACGGAAGTTCCACTCTCTCGGGAACGAACACAACAGGCTCTCACACTTACAACTGGCTAACCCTTGGGTATTGAGGTGGTGTAGATGAAGCGCTTTTACAGCAGTGAAACCGGTTGCACTTATCTTGAGAGTATTCACTCCCTCATTCCGACTGATGCTGTCTTTATCTCCGAAGAACGCTACACGTCAGTAATTGCCAATCCGACTCTAGGCAAGGTTCGTAGTCATGACGCTGACGGTCTGCCTATTCTGATCGATCCGCCCGCCCCTAATTTCGCCGAGCAGGAGAGGTGGTGGCGAGACAGCGAGCTGTCATCGGTGGTCTGGCTTCGTGATCGTCATCGCGATCAACTTGGTCTTGGCACTGAATCCACCCTAACGCCTGAGCTGTTCACCGAGCTGTTGACGTACATGCAGGCCCTGCGCGACTGGCCTCAATCACCGGACTTCCCCGACAGCCAACACCGGCCGACGGCGTCGGACTGGATCGCCGAACAAACCCAATAAACGCCCCGCACCGCCGGGGCGTTTTCTTTTCCGCAATACAACACCCACACAACACCCGACAGCCCCTTCCCCAAGGGGTTTTTTCGTTCAAGGAGAAACAGAAATGGCAGAACGCCAAACGTACACCGTGCTCCTCCCATTCCCTACCGGGGGTGGTCACTGGTCGAGCATCGGCCAGGAACTGCACCTGCTCGATGTGGAGGCCAACGCGTTGCGCAGCGCTGGTCGTCTGGAGCTGAAAAAAACCGAGGCTCCCGAGTCGGCCTCTACATCCACCCCGGCCAAAAAGGCCGCTGCCAAGAAGGCTGAATAACCATGGCTGAGGTTTTGAACTTCGAGCACAACGGCATTACCGTCAATGCCACTGAATCCCCCGAGGCCATGGGTGGCCTGGGCGACAACGTCATCGGTCTGATCGGCACTGCGCCGAAGGCTGATCCGTTGATTCCACGCAATGCGCCGTTCCGCATCAACAGCTTCACCACCCAGGCGCTGCTCGATCCGACCGGCACCGAGGCGGGCACGCTGTATCACGCCGTTTTACAGATCCTGAAAGTGGTCAAGGTGCCGGTCTACGTGGTCATCGTCGAAGAGGGCGCGACCCCGGCCGACACGCTGAACAATGTCATCGGCGGCATCGATCCGCTGACCGGTCGCAAGCTTGGTCTCGCGGCATTGGGCAGCGTGCCTGAAGACCTGACCATCATCGGCGCGCCGGGCTTCACCAGCACCAAAGCCGTGGCCGGTGAGTTCGCGTCTTTCGGCAAGCGCATCAAGGCCCGTGTGGTGCTCGACGGCAAGGACGCCGCGGTCGCCGATCAAGTGACCTACAGCCAGGAACTGGGCGGCGCAGAACTGGGTTTCGACCGCTGCCTGCTGGTGCACAACATGCCGTCGGTGTACTCCAAGGCAGCCAAGAAAAATGTGTTCCTGTCGCCATCGAGCCTGGCCATCGCGGCCCTGGCCAAGGTCAAACAATGGGAGAGCCCGGGCAATCAGGTGACCTTTGCCGAGGACGTGTCGCGGGTCGTGGAATACAACATCCTCGACACCTCCACCGAGGGCGATCTGCTCAACCGCTACGGCATCAGCTACTACGCCCGCACCATTCTCGGCGGCTTCTCGCTGCTGGGTAACCGCTCGATCACCGGCAAGTTCATCAGCTACGTCGGCCTCGAAGATGCGATCAGCCGCAAGCTGGTCAAGGCCGGTCAGAAGGCTATGGCCAAGAACCTGACCAAGTCGTTCATGGACCAGGAGGTCAAGCGCATCAACGACTGGCTGCAAACCCTGGTCGCCGACGAAACCATCCCCGGCGGCAGCGTGTACCTGCACCCGGAATTGAACAGCGTCGAGAAGTACAAGAACGGCACCTGGTACGTGGTCATCGACTACGGCCGCTACGCGCCGAACGAACACATGGTTTATCAACTCAATGCCCGCGATGAAATCATCGAGCAGTTCCTGGAGGACGTTCTCTAATGTTTACCAACCGCGTAAGACAGGCCATCGCGGCCACCCTGCAAGGCCTGCCGTTGTCGGCGACGGTGGAAGAGTTCACCCCGCCGAAGATCGAGTTCGAGATGGAGAGCATGACCGGCGGGCGCTTCATCGGCGAGGAAATGGCCAAGAGCGGCAAAGCCCTCACCGCCACGCTCAAGCTGCAAGGAGTGGGCGCAGAAATCATGCTCGCCCTGGGTGTGAAACTGGGCGACGACATTTTGCTGAACGTCCGTGAGGCCGGTCAGGATCAGGATGGCAACACCTGGTTCACCTACCACACCGTCGGCGGCAAGTTGAAGTCCCTGGCCGAGACGGCGCTCAAAATGAATGACAAACCGACCACCACGCTTGAACTCTCCTGCCGCACCTACAACCGTCTGGAAAACGGCATCCCGGTGATCGACATCGACGTGCGCACGCAGAAGTTCGTGCTCAACGGTGTCGACATTCTCGGCGACGCCCGTCGTGCGGTGCTGATCCCTTAACCCCGCAACCCCCGTCCGGCAAACGCAAAGCCTGTGGGAGCGAGCTTGCTCGCGATGGGGCCGGCACATTCAACACTGATGCTGACAGACACGCCGCCATCGCGAGCAAGCTCGCTCCCACAAGGGCCTTTACTGCCCAGAAATCTGCATCCATCAACCAGCATTGCTCAACGCCTTCTCATGATTCATCAAGGAATTCATTTCATGTCCTGGACACCTCCTGTTCACGTCTTGTTGTCGCCGATCACGGCCGACGATCAGTCGGTGATCGAGCAGATTCAGCTCAAACCGTTGTACTACGCCGCGCAGAAAGAGGCCCTGGCCCGTGCCGGCGATGATGAGGACGATCAGTTCTTCGAACTGGCGCTGCTGGCCACCGGGTTGTCGGCCAAGGCGCTCGATCAACTCAAACGCCCGGACTACGTGAGCATCGCGCAGTACGTGCATGACATGTCGACCTTGCCGTCGTCGCATTTCCTTGAGCAAGCGGACGAGGGTCAACAACCGTCCGCCGATCCCGACGACGTGAGCTTGCTGCAACCGCTCGCCGTGGCGGGTCGCACCCTGACCACGCTGAAGCTGGAAATGCCGGTGCTGCGCGCGACCAAAGCGATGAAAAAACTCAAGACGCCCAAGGAACGCGCCGAGTTCATCACCGCCCATTGCACCGGCCTGATGATTCCCGATCTGGCCCTGCTGACCGTGCCCGACTGGACACAGCTTCAGGTACGCATCGACGATTTTTTAAACAAACCGGCGGCCTTCTTTCGGAGCGCGACATCGAAGTAATCCTCGATGTGGTGCCGCTCATTTATCCGGTAAGTGAAGCGGACATTCTGGAATGGGACGTCGGCAAGGCATTGCGCCGCTACGACATTGCGATCACTCGCCTTGGCGTAAAACAGGAGTAGAGCGGGATGGCGGACGATAGATATTCGCTCAAAAACACAGCCATCAATGATGACTGGCTGACATTCCGAGAGGTGGGCCTGACCACGGCCCTGTCATCGCTGGTTATGGAAGAGAGCGCTCAAGGACTGACGCCCGGCTTCAGTCAGGTGTTGGCTGCGGTGAGTCTCAAACTCAGCCTGCTGACCACGGCTCTGGAGTCGTTGAACCTGACGTTTTCCTCGCAGCGTTCGCTGTCGCCGGCAACCGGTTCCAGCGCGAAGACAGCGCTGGCCAGTCGGCAAAATAACGCGAGCGAGGCGGGCGGCAGTATTGAGCCGCCAGCGCTGCTCAAGTCGGGGAGCGTGAAGAACTCTGGCGAGGCTGATCAATTACCCGAGCGTCAGCGCGAGTCGATGATGCCGTCAAACCAGAGACTGGCCAGTGTTCCGTTGATGGCTGACGCAGTCACCGCGCCGGCGGTTAAAGCCACGGTTTTGGCGGATACAAAGTGGCGCGTACCTCTGAAACTCGACAGTCCTGAGGTTGTTGATCAGCCGCAGGTCATCAAGTGTCCGGGGAAAATAACTGGCGAGCAGCAGTCGAGCATCGACCGCACGCACGACAATCGTTTATCCACGGGCACCGGCAATGCCCAACCGCCGGCCGCAGAAAGCCCGCCTGCCTCCAGTGGTCTGAAGGGGCTGGCTGAAACCGCGTTAGCGCAAATCATGCCGTTGATCGCGGGACTGGGTAAGGTTGTGTTCGATGAGATGACCAATCAGATGGCCAAGCGGGTTTTGGGGGTGGCGTCTGCCCGGCTTCCGAAACAGTTCGGTGAAGTGTTTTCGGAAGACTTCAGAGATAAGACTCGGGCGAACAAGCCGGACACAGGCAAGGGCTCGACAGTGCGTGTGAGTGCACGAGGCTCGCGCGGTACTCCGCGCCTGGTGGCGATGGCGGCCTCGATGCGCTCGCTGACCCGCCGCGCTCCCGGGCCGCTGAAAGCGGTCGGTGCGGCGGTGGACGTCGTCGGAGGCGTGCTTACCGGCAATCGTCGTAAGGTCGGTACAGGCCTGGGCGCAGCAGGTGGCGGCTGGGCGGGTGCTACGGCCGGCTCTGCGCTGGGGGCGACGTTGGGCAGTGTTGTTCCGGTGATCGGTACGGCCATTGGCGGCGTTGTGGGTGGCCTGATTGGTGGCTGGTTGGGCAGTGAGTCGGGTGCAGTGCTTGGCGAAAAACTCGCCGCCCCTGCAACCGACCGACTTGCTTCACCAGAACAGGTCAGCAACGAACTGACCAGCGCACCAACGCAGACACAGCAGATCAATTACGCACCGTCGATCCAGGTCACCTGCACCGGTGGGGAGAGCTCCGAGCACATCCGGACGATCGTGGCGCAGCAGCTGCAAACGCAGTTCCACGGCGAGTTTGTTCCACTGATGACCACCAACGCCCTCGCCACTCGACGTGGCGCGGCCCTGACCGATGGAGGCAGGTAATGCGCCAGCAAATGATCCTGGGCAGTTTCATTTTCGGCTTGTCCCGCAACTTCGCCTACCACAGCATCGTGCACACCTCGGACGGTGGCTGGGTGGAACTGGACATTGTGACCGGCAAGCCGAAATCCAGTCAGACCGGGCAAAAGGCCCAGACGCTGAAAATTACGGGGACGTCGATGTACGGGGTAGCCATGGACCGGCTCAATGAACTGCGCACGCTACAGGAACTGCGCAGGCCGGTGCCGTTGGTGGATGGCATCGGACGCAACTGGGGGCTGTGGCGAATCAACACGGTGACGGAGACCCAGAGCGTGATCATCGATGACGGCACGGCGATGGTCGTCAATTGGGCAGTCGACATATCGGAGTTCATCCATGCGTAGAGTTAGAAGTGTCGCCGGTGATTCGGTGAACCTGTTGCTGTACCGCGAACTGGGGCGCAGTGACGATGCGGTCGAGGAGGCGCTGTGGCGGCTCAACCCCACCCTGGCGGAACGGGGGCCGGTATTGCCCGCGGACGTGTGGGTGGTACTGCCGGAAATTGACTCACAACCCGTGGTGACCACGCCGGTTACCGCGTGGGATTAAGGAGGTTTCATGGCATTGGGTTTCACGCCAGCAGTACAGATTTATGGGGCCAATGAGGTCTTGATCAACAAGCGCTTGATCAGTTGGGAATACATTGATGCCGCCGGTATCGAGTCCGATCAATTGACCCTGACGCTCGATCTGGAAGGGCTCGAAGGGCTGCCGATCCTGGGCGGCAAGGTTGGCCTGCTGGTCGGTTACGTGGAGTCGGGGTTGGTGGACAAGGGCCAGTTCATGGTGTCGCGCCTGACGCCGACGCTGTTCCCGCTACGCTTGACGCTGGTGGCTACCGCCGCACCGTTCAGTGCCGCGGACAAGACCGGGTTCCTGCAGCGTCGATCAGCCAGTCATGGCCCGACCACCCTGGGCGCGCTGTTTCGCGAGATAGCTCTCCGACACGGCTTTTCGCCCCGCGTGGCGCCCCAACTGGCACTGAAAAAAATCGATCACATCGATCAGTCCAACGAAAGCGACATGGCGTTTCTGACACGCCTTGCCCTCAGGTATCAGGCCATCGCCAAACCGATGAATGAGCTGTATGTGCTGGCACTCCCCGGTCAGGTCAACTCGTTGTCGGGCAAGGTGTTGCCGCAGGTGAAACTGTCGGTGACCACTGACAATCGACCAGGCGATCGCGCCTTCATCTCCGCCACGCTCGATGACACTGCGCGGGCGAAAAACCAGGGCTGCAAGACCAGTTGGTGGGACGCGGCGGCCGGGGTGGTGCGGGTGATCGAAACCGGAAGCGCGCCGTTCAAGGTCATAGGCCGGCTCTGCCAGAATGAACAAGAGGCCAGGGACGTCGGCGAGGGTGAAGTGCGCAAATTGCTGCGTGAAAAACTCAAGGTGAAAATCGCCTGCCCAGGCAATCCGGCCTTGTCCGCCGAGAGCGTCTTGCTGCTGGATCCCTCCTGGCCGGATTTCATGCGTGGTTACTGGTCAATCGACAAGGTCACCGCCAGCGGTGATAAATTTCAAAGCTATCGCTGCGTGATCGATGCGACCTGCCTGGACGCCACGCAATAACGCAATAGAACGCACTGGCGCCGGTCTGGCGGATCGATGGCGTACGGAACATCACTCATGCTGCTTACTGTCCTGCAACTACAGCAAATATTCCCAAACGCCCGCAGCCAAGCGGGCGTTTTCATTTCTGCGCTCAACGCCGCCATGGAGGGCCATGACATCAACACGCCCAAACGCAGCGCTGCTTTCCTTGCGCAAGTCGGTCACGAATCCGGGCAGTTGCACTATGTGCGCGAACTCGGCGGTGATCAGTATTTGAACAAATACGACACCGGCACGCTGGCCGTTCGATTGGGTAATACCCCCGCGCTTGACGGCGACGGGCAAACATACCGGGGACGTGGGCTCATTCAGATCACGGGTCGTCAGAACTACCGACAATGTAGCCTGGGATTGTTCGGCGACGAGCGTCTGCTGAGGTTGCCGGAACTGTTGGAGCAACCGCAGTGGGCCGCCGAATCCGCCGCGTGGTTCTGGGCGCAAAACGGCCTCAACGAACTGGCCGACCGCAGCCAGTTCAACAGCATTACCCGGCGGATCAACGGTGGCCTGAACGGGTTGCAGGATCGTTTGCAACTTTGGGCACGGGCGAGGGCGGTGTTATGCCAGCCTTCGGTTTGATGTCCGCGTCCTGGCGAGTCATTGGCGCTGTTGTGTTACTGGCTATGTTGGCCGGCAGTTCGGCGGCGCTGGCCTGGCGATTTCAGGAGGGGCGTTACGGGCGGCAATTGGCGGAGCAAGCCAGGGCGCAGGCCGAGACCTTGAATCAACTGACAGTGGCGGCCGCCACTCGACAGCAGGCCGAGCAGGATAAACGGCTGGCGCTGGAGCAACGGCTATCGGCCAGTGAACACACCCATTACCGAGCGCTGAGCGATGCCCAACGTGATCAAGGTCGCTTGCGCGATCGTCTTGCCACTGCTGATGTGCGCCTGTCAGTCCTCCTCGATGCCCATGACGCTGCCTCAGCCTGCGCAATGCCAACCGCCGCCAGCGCCGGCAGCGTGGATCATGGCGCCGCACGAGCCCGACTTGACCCGGCGCATGCTCAACGAATTATCGCCATCACCGACGCAGGCGACCGTGCACTGATTGCGTTGCAGGCCTGTCAGGCCTACATCAGAGCGCTCGGTCGCTAACATTTTGATCGATCCTGTAACTTGCAAGCGTGATCCGCTCGTGTACGGTAGTTCCCATTCCGCCCGCTCAGGAGATGACCGTGAAAGAAATCACCCAACTGGCCGCTGAACTGGGCAGACGCCTACAGGTTCTCAATGCTCACGTGACGGCAGCCGAGTCCTGTACCGGCGGCGGCATTTGCGAGGCGATCACCCGGATTCCGGGGAGTTCGGCGTGGTTCGAAGCCGGTTATGTGACGTACTCCAACCGTCAGAAGACCGAGCAATTGAATGTCCCTGTCGAGTTGTTCGCGACGGTGGGGGCGGTCAGTCGCGAAGTGGTCGAGGCCATGGTCCGCGGCGCGCAGGAAAAAAGCCGGGCGTCTTTCGCTGTAGCGGTCAGCGGCGTTGCCGGCCCGGATGGTGGTTCACCGAACAAGCCGGTCGGCACGGTCTGGCTGGCCTGGGGCGTGGGTGAGCGGGTGTTCAGCGAAGTGCAGCACTTCCCTGGTAACCGCGATGAGGTCCGCCGACAAACGGTGAAGGCCGCGCTAGAGGGGCTGCTGCGCCATGCCGCTGGAGAAATCTCAAATCAGGGGTAGGCGATCCTGAATCGCTGTGGAATAATACTGGCTACTTATACAGGTGTTGGCCGTCAGGCCTTATTGATTACGTGAGGACTTTAATGGACGACAACAAGAAGAAAGCCTTGGCTGCGGCCCTGGGTCAGATCGAACGTCAATTCGGCAAGGGTGCCGTAATGCGTATGGGCGATCAGGACCGTCAGGCGATCCCGGCTATTTCCACTGGCTCTCTGG
>NZ_JAVLRV010000010.1:0-27801 GCF_055803035.1 Pseudomonas sp. 300
AAACAAAACACCCTGCGAAAGCGTAGCCCTCGCAGGGTGTGGGGGTGACCATCTCATTAGCCCAGCTGATAGCTCAGAGTGGCCTATAGCTCCATTCGGAATTCAGCTGGATAGAAGCCTGCCATAAGCCTGCAACTCATGCTCGTTGTCTCCAAGGTATCCAGCTGTTCACGCCCGATGGCCTTCATCAATGCGTTAGCAAGCCACACAGCGTCGAGCATGCTGAATGAATAACCCATAAAGTCGAACACAAGCTCTATCCCACCGCCTTCAATGGTATAGACCCCCACCCTCTCAGTTATGTCGCTCTCATCCACCGCAAGCTCAACAACATAGACTTGATCTTCTGTCTCATGGCCGTCGAATCGGCCATCAGCACTGTAGCTCCATTCGCCCGACACCCTTTTTCGAAATGTCCTCTCAAGCTTGCTGTCGCATGCGGTAGGCGTTGGTACAAATCCTGCCAAATTCCCAACGGTAACGAGCACGGCATCGTAGAGACAGCGCGCGATATCTTCAGCTATGGCGTCGGAGAACCTGATGGGCATGATGTCTAAATTCAGACCGACATAGTGATCCCCCTGCCTGGATACCTTGCACGAATACAGCTCGTCATGTTCCCGCCCACGCCAGCAAACAAATTCGCGTTCCGCAAAAAAAAACGTTGCCGGTTGCACTTCAGTTTTGCCCACAAATTTCACCAATACGTTGTTCTTAAAAATAACAACGGACGCTGCGCAGGAAAACTTTAGCGACAGGGTGAAATATTTTTGGACGCTAGAATTCTAGGCCTTTGAACCAAGCGGCCAGAAAGTGGCTTCGGTTCGTGCAGGCTGGGACGGCGTATCGCGAACTCGCTTCGATACGCTACCCGTCCCGATAAGGATGCCCTCCGTGCAATGCTGGAGTCGCAAGTCCAACAAAAGCTGCAGCAGGAACCTGATGCGGTAACGACCTACGCAGCAAAGCCTGAGCCAGAGCGTAAACCGTACACGAGCAAGCCGACGGTGCAGGACAAGGCATTTCACAAAGAGCTCGAGCAGATGCGTGCGGACGCCGAAGCTGGAGTGATATATACGCCTAAGCGCGAACCGGAGGACGGAGGCGCTCCTAGCCTTAAGCTTGATGATTATCCGGATCTGTAAACGTGCCACCGAAAAATCTACAGGCGGGAACGGCTTGCCGGCTCATAGCAACGGAGATCAAATGTGAAAAAGCCACCGATGAAAATCGTCATCGAAGAATGGGATGGTGACGGTGCGATTCGAATTCCAGACGAGGCGCTGCAGGAGCTGGAGCTAGATGTTGGCGACGCTGTGTACCTGATAGAAGAATTTGTCGGCAACACGCGCTGCCTTGTCCTATCAAAGACGCCTCAAATTGCGGATCGGATAGACGAACTCACTGATGCCTGGAATACCAAACAGCGCGGCACGGCCGAGGACAAGTGAGGTAGTTCCTCCAAATCAAACCGAGGGCCAGTGATGAAACGCGTAAGGTTGATCCGCCATGCTGAGAGGCCACAAGTCCGGGTCTCTGCGATCCTAATCGCCCTGGTCAGCAGTTTTGACTCATGCGACCGCTTTATCACGGGGCAACGTGAGAAAAGCGCGTGTCATACGATCTAGCTCACTGGTCAGCAGGAACAGCGGTGTTCCGGATGAGCCACCTAAGTAAATTGGCTTGAACTGCCAAGTGCCGATCACAAATAGTCGATGGTCGCCGATGGCTCCTTCGTCGATGGAATTCGAGATGAGATCCTCTTCAGACTCCAAATTTTCCCACTCCAGAGTTTCAGGTTCTACTTTCCATAACGGAGCTAGAGTCTCGCGAAGACGTTTACGGGCTTCTTCACGATTTGAGGCTTCAAGGAAAACAACGCATTGCGAGCTTTTGTCGTGCCAGCCTTTGGGTGTGCTTACCATCGCTCTGAAAATCATCGCCTGTTCCTATGATCATTTGCCCATGCTCGAATAGGCTCGGCTACCTACGCGATTCAGTACTTACATGATAGCCGCATTGCGTACAGCTGGCAGTGACCCAGGTCGAGCCGGGCCCAGGGCCCGAAACAACGACGGCGCCCAAGCGCGCAATGTTCCTTAACATACGCCCTCTGCGCTCTTGAAGCTCACACAAGAACTCCCCTTTCTAGTCAGCCTATAAAATCGACGTCGGATTTTCTCCACCCTCGTTCTTATCACATCCAGACGACGCTCCGAACTCAACCAACGTCAAGGCGTGCTCATCGCGTGCAGTAAATAAGGGGGGGATTTTATAGCAGCTGCACTCTGCCCATTTCCTCATGAAGCCAGCAATTCGATTTGCCTTTTCTTATTGCCCCAGTGGATCGCACAATCAATCTCTCGCGATACTGGGCGTCCACACTCTCGTAAGAACGTGACAGCCTGGAAGATCTGATGAATGGCCTTCGAGATTTCACTTTCGGAAGGTTTGATGAAGCGGCCTTGAGGAAAAAGACCTTCCACATACATCTTCTCATCGGCAGGTACTACGAAACTAGGGGCGATTCACCCTTCTCCACGGCAACAATCACCTTCAAAACCTACGAGGCAGGGACGCTGTCCACTTAGACTGCGAAGGTGTGTTTATTCTTGGCTTGAACTTGCATCGTGGAAAATTTGAACAGGACTTGAAGTCCCCATATTTTCCGGTGCGCTCCACGATGACTCCGACCTTACACACCGGGCATCGATCCTCCTGGACAGCCTCGCCCTTGATACTGGTGATTGTCACTGCGCCATCCTTCACCAATTCATCCAGGAATGGCGAACACCGTCCAGACACGGTGAACATAGCTACTGATCGACGAGCCCGAGTCAGTGCCACATAAAACAGACGACGCTCCTCGCCATGCTTGAAGGTGTCCCCTTCAGGCATGACCAGACCAAACACTGGATCATCGCCTTTGAGGTTTGGGAAACCCTTAGCCACCATTCCTGGAAGGATCACGTAGTCAGCTTGATCACCCTTGGATGTATGGATTGATTTGAACCGCACCTCCAACCGATCGCCGTACCGATGCCCCCATCCTTCAGGGACGTATTGCCGGTCGTTTTTGTAACGACCTAAAACAAAAACAGTGATCTTCCCATTGCGATTTTGCGGCACAGAGGCATCGACGAGACCTGCATATAGCATCTCAAGATATTGACCAATTGCGTCACGTATTTCGCCTTGACTTGTCACCTGGTACGCCTGGAGAGCCGGGCCAATTGCAGGTATCACTGAAACAACAGTCTTCCTCAGCTGTGCAGGATTCTTGGACACAAATCGACTGGAGGCGTCGCAAATCGCCTGGGGACAACGAAACGTTGTTTCCAAATGCAGTACTTGGCCATGGCCATACCACTCACGAAAACCCGTCATGACAGAGACGTCAGCGCCGGCAAAGCGATTGATTGACTGCCAGTCATCCCCTACCGCGAACAGGAAGCGATGCGGCGCTGCGACCAATGCTCGGCAGAGTCGAG
Source organism: Pseudomonas sp. 300 (assembly GCF_055803035.1). Lineage (NCBI taxonomy): Bacteria > Pseudomonadati > Pseudomonadota > Gammaproteobacteria > Pseudomonadales > Pseudomonadaceae > Pseudomonas > Pseudomonas sp. 300. Next base: position 3,492 of record NZ_JAVLRV010000010.1, read on the forward strand.
CGCGGGCGCGTGAGGCATCTTGGTATTCATCGGCCATCACAAGCTGATAAGGAGATTTGTGTCCACGTTCGAGGTGTTCCGCAGCTAGATTGATCATGTCTTCAAAATCGATGCCCCGCTCCATCAGCAGTGCCTTATCCCAGGCCCTGATGACTGGAATCGCGAGTTCTAAAAACATCTGGTAGCGGTACTTGAAAGCATTCACTGGGAGGGCATTGAGGCGCTCATACAACGTCTTTTCGTTGAGGCTATTGCTCTTAAAGTGAGTGATGAACGATCGGAGCACTTTTATCAGTTCCACGTGCTCCATCGGCGCTAACCCTGATTGCGGTAAGGGTCGATCAGGGTTGGGATCTAGGGTAATCCCACGGGAAGTCAGCTCGAGCTTGAGATGATTGAATATCTGGCCTGAGTTCAGCTGGTGAGACGTGGTCTCTATCAGCTGGGTGCCTTTAGACTTGTGAAGCGCACGCTTCCAGTTGGCATCGTCTAGGTAGCCGACGAAATGTGCCGGTGCCTGACCGTTGGCATCGAAGGCAAAGTGCTCGTGGTAAAGATTGATCGTCGGGTAGTAAAAATCAGGAAAGTATTGTCTTCGCTCTGCGGTTGCTGTGTCGTGCTCGTAAGGCCTCTCGTAGGCATACTCCACGCCGTTATAGAACAACCAGTTGGCGATCAGGCGTTCTTCTTGGCTGGCCACTCGATCGCCATTCAGGCTGACTAGGCGCGCATTGCCTTCGTTATCATAAGCCTCAAACAGATCTTCAATCGGTGTTGAAGAATGATCACGCCCAAAGACCAGGCGGAAGAGATCCCAATTAGTACGGAAGGCTTCTGATTGATCCCTAAGTGCATCTATCAGTTCCGCCAGCTTTTCGAGCCCGGGTAGCGTTTCGCAGGCCCAATCCGGCACGTGTGGCTTCTTCCCAGTTGCGTCTCCAATAATATTCAGGCCCAGAGAGTGGAAGGTCATCGCGTTGATTGTGATGTTTTCCTTTCCTAAGCGAACAAGCGACTCAGCAGCGCGCGCTTTCAGCTCGGTGGCTGCGTGCTTGTTGAACGCCAACATGATGATAGCGGCAGGAGCGACCAGCTCCCGGTGAACCGCGTAAATAGCCTTGGCTACCATAGTCGAGGTTTTTCCGGATCCAGCCGAGGCAATAACCTGAACACGATTATCGAAACAAAGGACTGCGCGGGATTGTTCATCTGTGAGCGGTCTGCTTTCGACCTTCTGTAGCAAGGTCGCGCACGCTTCGAGCTCGCGCTCCAAATGCAACTTGTTGCGGGCATCCCACCGCGCAGGCCAATTTGATGCCCAGTCGTCCAGATGGGACTTCACGTGGAAAGCTTTATTTCCCAATAGTGACTGAACCTCAGGAAGGGCGAAAAGTGTACGTAACGTTACGTCATTCACGCCCAGCGATGCCCTAGATTCCAGTAAAACCTGCTGCATGTCGTGAGTGAGCCAACGACACTCGGCATCTACGGTTTTTATCACACAAGTGACCTCCTCAAGCCACTGGGTCACTTTCGCGTAGCACGCTTCGAACTGTCGCTGATGCTTGAGATGTTCCAGGTGGATGAATGCCTGGCTCAAGGTTGGCTGTTCAGCGTTGGAAAGGCCATCTAGTCGGAGCTTATGCCCGACGAACACCGTCACATTCGTCCAGACCAGACCACGTTTAATTCCGCCTCTGGCGAAATTTTCAGCCGTGAGAGGATAAACCCGATCGCCGATACGAAGTATTAACCGGTCGTCCTCCAGTGTCAGCTGCCACGGCTTCGAGCGTGTGAGGAGTCGTCCTAACCAAGATGGCTTCCATTGCGTTGTCATGCTGGTGATCACGGCCTAAAAGAAGCCAGCTTACCAGAGCCCAAATCCTCGCAATGACCAGCTACCAATTCGCCTTTTGGCTCAAGCAATAAAAGCTCCGGTTAAGAGGCCTTGATCTCCGCATAGGGTCGATGACAGTTTCGGTCTGGCTACTAAAGATTGAACGCCTCTGCGACACGGCTGAGATGCTCCAGCTCCTGCGTGAGATTGCCGCGTGCCGGTTTTCTGCTGTGGAAGAAAACAAGGTTTTAGCCGGGCAGCGTTGGCCCGAAGGAGCGAACACAGAAATCCTGCGAGACCGATCAGGCGAGCTTTATGGCACCACCTTGGATATCGTCCCGCGCCATTCGCAAGTCATTAGCGTCCTGGTTGAGCCGATGAATCAGGTTCAGCAACCGTTGGCGCAACACCTCATCTTGAAACTGCTCAGCAGCACGCATCACCTCTAGCGCCGCTGCCTCATTATTGGAGGCAACGGCATCGAGTAATTTGCGCATGCTTCTTGATGGTCGATTCATCTCCAACTCCCTGGATTTCAGTGATGCGAATCATATGGCCAGAATGTTTCGTCAGTGTTTCAGTTGCACGAACAGGTTTTGAATCACCAGCCCGGGCTGATTTGAGGTTAGGTGGAGGGTGCCCTTATCGCGGGCCGACTTGGCAAACCGAGGCCGGCGCCCATTTACCCCAGGCGGTTGCGGTTTAGGCTTGGACGCCTCATCTTTCACCATCCAATGAGCCAATCACTGACTGCCAATTAGGAGTAACAAAGTTGCTTAACCGTCCCGACAAAGACGCCCTCCGTGCGATGCTGGAGTCGCAAGTCCAAGAGAAGCTGCAGCATGACCCAGACGCGTTAACGACTTATGCATCCAAGCCTCAACCAGAGCGCAAACCGTACACCAGCAAACCCACGGTACAGGACAAGGCTTTTGACAAAGAACTCGAGCAAATGCGTGCGGACGCTGAAGCTGGAGTGATACATACGCCCAAGCGCGAGCCGGAAGACGGAGATGCCCCTAGCCTAAGGCTTGATGATTATCCGGGTCTGTAAGTGTCGCCGAGATTCTACGGGCATTGAGCGGCTTGGCGATTCAAAACTAATGGAGACCGCACGTGAGAAAGCCACCTATGAAAATCGTCATCGAAGAATGGGATGGTGACGGCGCTATTCGAATTCCTGATGAAGCGCTGCAAGAACTGGAGCTTGATGTCGGTGACTCGCTCTATTTGATCGAGGAGTTTGTCGGCAACACGCGCTGCCTTGTCCTATCGAAAGAGCCTCAAATTGCAGATCGAATAGACGAGCTCACTGAGACCTGGAATAGCGGACAATAATGATGATTGACGCGAATCGTCTCTGGCAGCGCGAACGGAAACGGCGCTATGCCTCGTGGGATTTAGAAAGGCTGCAGCCTGGCTCTGATCAAGCAATACACCTCCTCGCGATTCTTGATGAAATTGAGCAACAAGATCGTGATGAACCGCCCTGCTTTTCCCCTGTGGGCCATCGTTGTGGGAGACATGCAAATAGCTTTGGAGACACCCCCTCGCTGCACCTGTAGAAGGCTCGCTATCCGCTCAAGGTATTCGAATGGCAGTCCTTCGTGAACTAGGTCATTAAGCCTGGTGCCACGTGATGGCAGCCCGGAGGTCATCCAAATGCCTTGTGGGATCTGGGGCCTTGGTTGGTATTCCTTGATCGATGACAGCACTTTCACTCCATCTGAAAACCTAACACCAAGCCGTGCCAGGTGGCCCGAATTAGCGATATCCCCATTGCCCGCCACGTAGGATCTGTCAGACCCAGGAAGACATGGTATCGAGAGGTGGGTAATTCATCCTAGCCTGTGCGCTTTCGTGACTTCCATGAAATGCTATGCACCGCTTCGCTCGTTTCGAAATCTACACCTGTTGCATGACAAGCGCTTCAAGCACGGATAGTGTCAACGCCATGAATGCCTCAAACCCGGCCCTCCCCGACTCGATTCCTCAGTCAATTCTGGTGAGCGCAGACTTGCTTGTAACGAAGACAGCTTACCTGGCCGGCATGGTCGCGCCGGAAACCGCTGCATGCTTGAGCAAATTACTGATGGACTCTGACGCCGATTACTCAAGGATCATCGACGGGTACCACACCGAGCCAGAAGTACTGAAGGATGCATTTAACTCAGCGAACAAGCAGTCCACGCTGGAGAAGGTACCTGAGCTTCGTCGGCGTATCGTTGCTGTTCTAGCCCACCATTTTCACCTTCTCCAAACTCAAGCGTTTCCCGATGCTAAAGGGGCTGTCGCGAGGCTGATCATTCACCAGCATTTGGCTCAGCTTGGCTTGCATCCCCACTTGTGGTCGCTTACTCGCGGGCTGGCCCGTCGGCACGAGGAGTATCAGGCTTTGGCTCCGACTCATCGCACACAAGTGAGAGAGCCCACTGATAGAGTTCAAAAATCAGGTAAATCCCCCCTCAGCTTCATGGAATTCATGCTTGAGGTTTGCCTTGGAGAAGTGGATTACATGACTGCTGCCCTGAATCGCCGACAGCTTCGAGAGGCTGTTATTCAGGTCTTGAAAACGAATACGCGTCTAACAGAGGCAAGGATCAGAGCAGGAACTGCCCCAGCGTTCTTTGCACTGCTGATCCAGGGAACTCTGCCTCGAAGCGAATTCGAGGCTTTCACTGGTCTTCAGCCCCAAGCAGCGAGTGATCAGCTCAGCAGGTTGATTAATGTTGGCATTGCGGTGAGCTCGTCATCCAATCTCCAAACGGTGCAGGTAGGCCTACCGCTCTGGTTTGCAAAGGATATTTTTCCTGATTTCTCTTTAGCGAAAAGCGAATTCAAGCCGGGCTAGAAGCCTGGAGAACTACCGTTCACCGAGGGAGTTCAGGCGCTTGGCAGTGGCATCAATTTAACAGGGAGTTGGGGTTTTGAAGGGGCAAGTCCAGCTAGTTGGAGGGTGTCTCGCAGATATCCTTGCGCACTTATCTATTACAAGCTGAATGCTTATTCTCGGTGGCCACTCGAGCAAGGAACCCAGACATGGCGTGATTGGCTTCCATATGCCTAGAATGCCCCCTTCACGCTCATCCACGCTCAAAGGGACTGGCTCTTTCAGGAATGTGTTATGTCGCTCAAAATTGCTTTTGCTGCTGTGCTTAAAGCGATGCGCGTCGGCAGAGGATTGACTCAGAGAAACCTTGCCGAAGTCAGCAGTCGAACATACGTTTCGAAATTGGAGCGAGCCCAGTCAAGCCCCACACTGGAGATGATTACTGCTCTGAGTGGCCCGCTCAACGTGAATCCTCTGACCCTAGTTGCCATTACCCTTTGCGCCGATTCGGGAGAGTCCACCAACGCTTTGCTGCGCCGGACTCAAGATGAATTAGCAGATCTAGCCCGTGACGGAATTCTTAAGAATTTATCGATTTCGTCCGACGATGGCTCACCGGTCACACGCCTCTCAACTAAGACCTCAAGTAATCGCTCAGTGACGAACTCTCCGCAAGTAGAATTCTGCTTCGTGGAGTAGACGATCCCCGACGTAGTAACACCGTATGGCCTGATCGTGCTCGTCACCCAGCTATCTCGGGAAAGGAATGACATTACCTGTGGCGAAATGGCGCACGCATGAAACTTTTACATTGCTCCTTAATTCCGGCTAAATAACCGCCCCTCTACGCTGACTTTGAACATGTCCTCGTTGAAACGCATAAGCCCTTGGATCGCCTGCCTGGCCGTGTTGCTAAACATGTTTGCCATGCCGATGAGCCGCGCTATGCAGACGCCGGATGTTCAGCTGATGCTTTGGGGTGGATTCTGCTCGGGAGGTGGTTCTCAAGCTTTACCTCCAGGGCTCAAGAAAACAGTCGACACTTTCCAGCAAGCTCCTTCAAAAACGGTTATGCAGCACGGTGATTGCTGCTGTGGCCATGCTGGAATGGCAGCGCTTCCCTCCAACTACTACCGGCACTTTTTACCGCAATACACATCCGACACTTCCCTCGAAAATCCTGTACTGCCGAAGCTCCATCCCAGGATTCGGTGGCCAAGCCTAAGTCCACGCGCCTCTCCCTTCGCCTGATCACACACCGCTGACATTGTCCGGTGCTGCCTCTTTAAATCTTTTAGCGGCCTCAAAGGAAGCTAAACGCCCTTGAAGTTTCTTGATCATCAGGAAGTGCGTGCTATGCCTGCTTCACTTACTTTGCGTCATGCAAAGCGTCTGTCTGTGTCCCGTTCTATATGGCCGTTGATGTCGGTTGGCATATTCGCCATGAACCCTTTGTGCTCGGCTCTGGCCGACGTCGGTAAAGTCGAAGACTCGACCCTGACTTTGGGCACCGTGAACGTTCAGGGCACAGCCAGCGGCCCCCTGAGTACCAGCAGTGTACTCAGCTCGGTGGATATCCTCGGGGGAGATATCCTCGAAAAGATGCCAGTCAATTACAGCTGGGAGTTGTTCAGCCGCGCTCCTGGGGTGATGCTCACGGAGTTCAACCAGGGCACGACCTCAGGGAAAATTTCCTTCCGTGGCTTTAACGGCGAAGGCGAAGTGAACGCCGTAAAACTGTTGATTGACGGGATTCCTAGCAACAGCAACGACGGCAACATGCCGTTCATGGACATGATTTTCCCCATGGAGCTGGACAGCATCGAGGTTGTCCGAGGCACCAGTGATGCGCGCTATGGTTTGAACAACATCGCTGGTAACGTCAACATGCTGACCCGCACCGGTGGTGACTACGCCAAGGCGCGGATTCGTTACGGCAGTTTCAACACTCAGGAAACCCAGCTCGCCAAGGGCATCGAAAGCAGCAACTGGACTCAGAACTACTTCTTTGCCTATCAAAAATCCGATGGCTACAGGGATCATTCCCAAGCAGACCGGTTTTCTATGTCGGGTAAGTGGTTTTACACACCGGATGACGACAGCTACCGAATCGGTTTGATCGCCCGTCACTACGAAGCAGAGGCTCAGGAGCCTGGCTATTTGACCGAAGATGATGCCCGCCATCATCCGACCATGACCAACAGTTTCAACGCCACCGACAAGGGCACTCGGCGTATGAATCAGGTCAGCCTGCATTTCGATACAGACTTGGCTGAGAACCTCGCATGGTCGGCGAAGACCTACGTCAACACCTTCGATGATCGACGCTGGACGCAATATTGGCGCACTAGCTCCCAACAGGAGCGTGATGCCTATGAAACTCAATATGGCGCTCTCACATCTCTGACATGGCGACCGGAGGTCAGCTGGCTGTATGACTTCGCCTTGGAAGGTGGTGCAGACGTACAGCAGCAGCAAAACAAGAGTGAGCGCTATCGCACCAAAGACCGCGCTCGTCTGGCAACTACCCGAGATCAGCAGTTCGACTTCGACACCTACGGCGCCTACGTTCAGGCTGAGATCAAACCTTTCGAGTCGCTGAAGATCGTACCGGCGTATCGGGTCGATAAAATCCAGGGGGATTTCACCAACGAAATGACCGGCCTGGATTACGATATCAACGATTATGGCCTGATCAAACAACCTAAGCTTAGCGTGGTCTATTCGCCCTGGGACGTAGCCAGTTTTTATGCCAACTGGGGCCGTACCTTCCAAGTTGGCACCGGCGCGGCAGCCTACAAAATCCCGCCAAGAGATACCGATCTGGCACCTTCAATCAATGAAGGCTGGGAAACCGGCATCAAGTTCACCCCTGCGGACTGGATTGATGGTCGCGTGGCGTACTGGCAGCAGGAGGCCTCCGGTGAAGTCAGTCGCCGCCTAAACGACCCAAGCGGCGAATCGGACAACGTAGGTGAAACGCGACGTTGGGGTTACGACCTGCAAATGAACTTGCACCCTAACGAACGTACTGACATCTGGATGGCCTACTCTTGGCAGTATTCGAAAATACTCCAGCCAAGCGCCAGTTTGCCCAACAGTAAAGGCCAGGAAATCGACCATATCCCCCATCACCTTTACAACGCGGGGATCAGCTATGAAGCGACACCTGCGCTGCAGCTGACGGCCTGGATGAATGGCCAGACTAACTACTACCTGGAACGAGAAAACACCAAAGGGACTTATGGTGGATACGTACTGATGAACCTCGGCGCGACCTACAAAGTGACCGAATCGGTGAGCGTCGATCTACAGTTGAAAAACCTCACCAACCGCTATTATGAATACGTTTGGTACGACCCGGATGGTGCCCAAGCATCCCTGCACTCACCAGGTGATGGGCGTGCTTTGTACGCCGGGCTTACTCTTGACTTCTGATGTGGATAACCGCTGGGGCCCATCTGGCTTCAGCGATACAGAGTACGAATTCGCAGCAAACCTTTACGCGTCGTTAACCAGAGGTAATAAAGATGCCAGCTCATTTTGCGAAAAAAATCCTGACCTCCGTGGCGTTGCTTGCATCCCTTGCAACGGCCACTTCAGTGTTTGCCCATGCCCACCTTAAGAGTGAAACACCGGCTGCTGATAGCACGGTAAGTGCACCGCAGGAGTTGCGTCTGGTGTTCTCTGAAGGTGTCGAAGCCAAGTTCACCAAAGTCACCATCACTGGCGATGGCTCCGCAGTTGCTATCAAAAGCATCGATACCGCTCCAGGCGACCAGAAGACATTGATCGTCACACCTGAGAAACCGCTGGCAGCCGGCAAGTACAAGGTTGAATGGCATGCCGTTTCGGTTGATACCCACAAAAGTGATGGCGACTACGGTTTCACAGTGGGCAAGTGATCTGGATCGGTAAGCTCGACTGAAGTTAACGAGGCCCACGCTGTGGGCCTTTTCTTTGAAAGCGCCTCAAAGAAAAGCTGGAGATGAGTCTGCTGGAGAATAAGTAAACAAGGAGCGCAGGTATCGGATGCGGGAGGGAGCTACTTAGAGAAAAGAAAAGTGCCACGGCCCTTTCAGGCCATGGCACTCAGTGACACGACGTTAACCCTGCCAAGAGAAATCACCGCGTCGGCATTAAATGTAGCATGCATCCACTGACACACTGGTCTGCGACAACCTGCCACAGGTGACGCTCGCCCCCCCTCAAGCGAGCTACGGTTCATTAGCTAGGTCGCCAGGTGCGGCGGCCTGTCGCATTTGGGGTCTCGATACGCCCTCACTAAACTCAAAATGCCCTGCTGATGTGCTTTCTGCCAAACGGCAAATGCGTCGGCAATGCTCATGTGCCACGGATGGACTCTGTCATTCCGAAGGCGCCGCCTGATTATAAAATGTCCCATGAGGTCGACCGTGAAGAAAGTATTGGCAGCAGCCTGTTTACTCGCATTCTCTACCGCTTATGCCGCCCAAGAGCCTGAAGCGGTATTCAACCGCGCCTGCACCATGTGCCATAGCGGCCAGTTACCTATGGCACCAAAAAAAGGTGATCAAGCGGCATGGAAACCCCGCCTTGAGCAGGGCACCGATGTATTAGTCAAACACGTGACCGAAGGCTTTAATGCAATGCCGGCGCGGGGCCTGTGCATGGACTGTAGCGCCGAAGACTACAAGGCCGTAATTGCGTGGATGTCGAAGTAAGGGTCGCGGTAGGGAGGCAGCTTGCTGCCCCCACCAGCTCATATCCGTAAGTGCGGAACTACCGCATACCCCGCACCACAAATCTTAGCCTTTCGCCGCGCTGGCGAGCGCCTCTGCCTTCTTCGTAAAGTCCACTGCCATCTGGATCATGGCTGCCTTTACCTTCGGCGGAGCGGTCTTCATTGATCCTGCGTTGAACGGCGGATCGGGATCGTACTCACTCATTAACTGCGTACATTCTGCATAGGTCTGATCGCGCAGTTCCGCGACCATAGCCAAGCCGAAGTCCAACCCCGCTGTTACGCCTGCGCCCGTGACTCTGTTGCGGTCGCGCACAACGCGAGCCTCGGTGGGGATTGCTTCAAACCCGGCTAATGCCTCGCGGCACGACCAGTGAGAGGTTGCCTTGTAACCTTTTAACAGCCCAGCCGCGCCGAGAATTAGCGAGCCAGAGCAGACACTGGTGACATATTTCGCACGCGACCCGCGATCAGCCATGAAGGCCAGAGTCTCGGGGTCAGAGGCCGCTGCCAGGGTGCCATCCGTGCCGCCTGGTGTGAAAAGCACAGTCAGATCGCGAGGACAGGTGTCGAAGGTGGTGGTCGGTATAATCGTTAAGCCAGCATCGCTGGTTACCGGATCAAGCGACTTGGCAACAATATGAATCGTGGCCCCCATGAGCGAACCAAACATGCAGTGCGGGCCAATCAGATCCATTACTGTCATGCCTGGGTAGATCAACATTGCGATTTGCTCGTCGCCCATCCAAGGCACTTTGTCCATGTCGGGGCCCATGTCAGACATGTGGTGCTCTTGCGTGGTTTTGTCAGCAGCCAAAGCCTTGAAGTGAACGCTTGCCGCCAAGGGAGCTAGGAGTGCGCCAATCACTAATTTACGACGTTGGTTATCAATCATGATGGTGTCCTCAGAAGCTGGCTGTCAGCGTCAGGTAAGCCGAACGTGGTTGAGTAGGTAATACCAGGGGAGACCCCAAATATTGATAGGTCTCAAAGACTTTGCGACCTGTCAGGTTTACCGCCGAAACTGAGATCGTGTATCGGTCGAAGTCGTAGGAAGTCTGCGCATCCAGCAGTGCATAGCCTCGTGCGGATACCGTATTGGGCAGGGTTAACTCACGGGAACTGAGTGCTGTGATACCAGCACCGAAGCCCAGCCCCTTCGCGGCGCCATCGAGTATTCGATAACGGGCTGCGAGGCGACCGCTGTGCCGTGGTACTCGAGGCAGTCCGTCACCGACCGGAATCGAGCTGTCCTCTGTGACTTCTGCCTGGGTATAGGCATAGTTGGCCAGTAACGAAAGAGCGGGGATCGGTTCCCAGACCAGATCCGCTTCTACCCCGCGAGCGCGTTGTTCGCCGCTCTGCACCGAATAACCCAGAATCGAGTAGTTAGGGTCAGGATCGGGAGTGGACACATTACGGCGCGTCTGTTCGAACACCGCGAGCGTGCCGGAAATGCCGAGATCTTTGAAAGCCAGCTTAATGCCCGCCTCATAGTTGCGAGAGAGCTCAGGCTTGGGAGTTTCGCGACCAGTGAAGTTGAACGCCCCCCTGAAACCGGTGGAATACGCCGCGTAGAGCGCAAGACTTTCGGTCAGGTCATAGGTGATGCCAAACCGTGGCGTAACACGGTGATAGGAAGTATCAACGCCCTGCTCTTGCTGCTTGAGATCAAGCTGGGTCAGTCGCAACGACCCCAAAAGGTGGAAGCGGCCATAGGTTGCCTGATCCTGAACATAAAGAGCCTTTGTTTCGTAACGGTTGGTCTGGGACACCATTATTTCGGGTGTCGCGCCGTAGGAAATCCCATATGCCGGATTGGCAAGGTCAAGCTCACCGATGAGCTCCGCGCCGGACATGGCCGAGGTGAAATCGGTACGGTCGTAGCTGGCTCCTATCAGTAGTTCGTGGTTGCCGCCCAGCGCTTCGATTCTGGATGCCAGGTTGGTATCGAGGGTGTTTTCCCGGATGTTCGTGGGCAGGTAAAGCTTGAATATCGGGTAGACCGTTGGCGTCGCAGGACTTGGGCCGAGAAGTTCCGGATAAACAAAACTGCCATAGTCGCGAACCCTACCCTCGTAATACTGAGCGGTGACGGTCATTCGCGTGTCGTCGCTAAGCTCATGCGTGAGCTGGGCAGTCGTTGTTCGATTCTCGATGGTGGTGTGAGGCTGTCCACTTGTAGCCCCTGGGAATGCATTGCGATCAATCTGCCCGCTCAATGCTTGGGCGGCTGGTAGGCCGGAATATTCGAGCTGGCTACGATCCTCGTACTGACCACGCAGCAATAGCTCGGTCTCTGGCGAAAGCTGGAACGCAATGCTTGGCTGTATCGACCATTGATGGCCATTGACGTGATCAATCCAGCTATCGTTTTCCTGATAGTCAGCGGAAATCCGTGCGACAACCTTGTCGCCGATGGGTGTGTTGAGATCCATCGAAGGATTCACCGTGCCGAAACTGCCTGTGCGCATTGACAGTAAGGCACTGGGCTCAGCTTCAGGGCGCTTGGAAATCACGTTGATCAAGCCACCTAGCGGCGCGCCAATTCCGCCGCCGTAAAGCGCTGATGTCGGGCCTTTGAGTACCTCGACGCGTTCGGTGCCAATGAGGCTGGTTGGGTCGATACTGGCCGCCGTACCTCCGAATGCAGGTAGCCCATTCATGTAAATTTCCGCCGGAAATCCGCGCACGATAGGCTGGGCGAACAGTGCCTCTTGAGGCTTTGTCGCTCTGACTCCTGAGACGTTGACCAGCGCATCAGTAAGCGAATGGCTGTCCTGCTCTTTGATCATCGATTGAGTGACGACCTGTACCGACTGCGGGACTTCGATCAAGGGTGTGTCGGTGCGCGTGGCTGAAGCAGAGCTTGGTGCGGTATAGCCTTCGCGCTCCCCAGAAACGTTTATAGGCTCCAACGTCCAGGTCTGTAACCGTTTGGTTGTTTGTGTTGCATCTCCGGTGCCGTCCTGCGGCTGTGCAGCTTGGGCGATTACTGGTAATGCCAGCCCTAGAACCATGTAGGAGGCATGGCGCCAACGCAAACGCGACAGGTCAATGTGAAGCAGCGGCTCGTTCTTGGTCGGGTACATGGGATCTTCCGATGAAAGTCAGGTATTGGCTGAACGTTCATGACGATTCGGCAACACGGCCCACAAGAGCACGTGACGCAGGTCGGCAATTCGTTTTCAGCAAAAAGTAGCGGTGACGTTCAAAGGTTGAACCGGTGGCGCTCGGCTTCGAGCACCAGGAAAAACTGGTGGCGCTGCTGGCTGTGCGGTGAGGCGAGCATAAAGATGGCGTAGCGGTGGAGCATTAAGCCGGAAGCTGGGCAGATTCGACTCGATGAGTGCAGGGTGTTGGAACAGCAGTGAGCAGTACCCGCACTTTTCCCACACGATCAGGTCATGGTGTTTGTCAGCAGAGCCGTGATGAGTCATCTGACTCATGCCAGGCATGTCGTGGCATTCCATGCCTGACATACCCATTTGCTGACTTTGGCCATGGGCAAGGCTGATCCCCTGACTGATCAGCGGGCCGGCAAAAATCATCAGCATGGCGAACAGACTCAGCCATGCTCCGATGATGTAGCGCTTATGCACTAGCAGGACTTCTGCTTATCACGGACAGCCTTCAAAGGCTGGGCCTGTGGCTCGTATCCGGGGATAGGCAACCAGCGGCGAAAGCCAGCGCCTCCCTTTCCTGTAAGAGGGCACCAGGCGAAGTCCCAAGGCGTCGGGGGAAATTCCTCTTTTTCGGGGTCAACGCCGGCGACAGAACGGGGGGCTACCTTCCAGTCAAACACCCTCATAGGCGAACCCTGCCAAGCCAAGACCAGCCCGCGAGCTTGGCTATCGTCAGTATTTATCCAACGAGCCGCCGCCGCAGTCATGAAGGAGTCGATGTGTTCCTCGTGTATTTGCTTCTGGTAGGTCGAGTTGAGTAACCAGCGACAAACACTCAGGTAGTAAGTCCAGTTCAGAGGTGGATGATTGCGGTATGCCCAGGTCATGAAACTTCGAAATATGTTCAAGCCGTCCGGTGGATCTAACTTGAGCAACCCAGGACACACATCGAACAACGTATGCCAGTAAGGCAGCAACCGGGCATCCAAGTGAACAAAACAGCGTGCATTACTGGGGTAGTCAGGAAACGGCAACAGGAAGTCGCCACGACTGCTCACACGCGACGCCTTACTGACCAGCCGCGAAGCCCCTGAAGGAATGGCTACAGAGCGCATACCAACCTCCGTGCCACAACCGCTTGCGACTTACGGAATGCAGTAATACAGACAGTGATCCTTTCGGAAAAACTAAACCTGGAACTTGGATGATCAATAACAAGAGACATACGGATGTCCTTCCCGAGACGGTTGAACGGCGTCCACCCTTGGTCGCATCAGCGACAGCCGGCGTAAAACGGACGACGAAAAAACAAGCGATGGCGGGCAAATCAAGCCGGCCACTCACAGGCGTCAAATCTGAGGGGAAGCGCGAGGGTTGGCCGAGGGCCAAGAGTATCGAGGAGGTGCCTTGCAGCGCAGCTCGCGGCTGGGCTGCGGCTTTTGTCTGATTCGCAGCAGCCAGGTCAGGCAAAATAGAAAGGCGATGCTCAATGTCACCGCTGAACAGATAGGGCACGACAGACTACCGGCCCAGCCACCAGTTGACTGGTCAGTGAAGTCCGTTTTCTGAATCGGGCTCTTGCTGCCCAGTGCAGAGCAAAACTGACCGCCGACTCCATTGAGTTCGAGCCCGCTCATCTGCCCATGTCCCAAACCGCAGGCAAACACGTTGAACAGGACGCAGAAATATAGCGTCCAGGCAACGAGCGAGCGGTTTGATAGGGACAATTTCATGGCAGCGACATTAACACCCAAGCAAGCGGGGTTGAAGATCGAAAGATGTCGTTCAAACCCACCGCCCAGAAATACCTAGACGATGGGGCACGGGGAAATTATGCGACTTTCAGTGATTTCACACAGGTGAAGCGCTCGACAAAGGTGTTGTCGGCATAGCGCTTAAGCGTCCTCGCAACCAGGCAGGTGAACAACGGCTCGCATAACACCAGTGGCAAGTACGAAACGGCGAACAGCGCCCAGTTACTCAGAGGGGTTGGCTCCTCGCCCATGGACAACCAGAAACCCACCATCACTACCACACCGGTGTAATACAGCGCATCGAACTTGACCACTTCAGCCCAACGAATGCTGCGTCCGGCAACGTCGAAAAAGCGGCGTCCCAGCAAGCCGTGGGCGGCAATCAGCGGCAACATCAAAGACAACGAGTTGACCCCTAGGTGCACTAGATCCTGCGGTTCGAACAACAATCCTTGCAACAACAGGCCAATGGCAAAACCAAACAGCGTGGGGATAAAGCCGAAGATGACGTAGACGGCGGAAGCACCGACGAAATGCAATTCAGAAGCGCCGACCGGCAAATGGAATACTTCCATGAACACCGAGAAAAACGCGGCGGCGAGTATCGTCTTAATCAGGTTATCGGGGCGTAACAGCTTCGGCGAAAACGCCGCCAGCGTAGCGATTGCAGCGGCGTTGGCGTACAGCACTTTGGCGGCATTGAGCACGCCGGGTTCGATATGCATCAGTTCTCCCTCCGAGGGATGCGGGTCTGAAAACTGCCGGGATATTCGGCAGCACTTGTGGCAGGTCTCCTGGCTCACAGCTCAACACCCTCCCGCGCCTTCCCAGCCGTTATAGGCCAGTGGCATAGACGAGAGAGCTAACCGTTCACAGTTGCGGGGGCAGCGCAGGAATGGCCAAAGGGCGTACCTGCTTCCCTATTGCTTCACCAAAAGGTGAAACCACAAAGCGTCAACAGATTAAGGGTTTTGCACGGTCTGCGCACGAGGCGAGTAGTCTTTCCGACAAGGTTCCACGGAACAACGTGCGACAGTCTGCCTCAGGCGACTCGATAGGCATGTTTTATCGGACTTAGGGTAATGCCTGCGCCAGACTGTCGCAGGTTATTAAAGGTGACAGGTGTCGTTAGACTTTTTGCCCCTCCACGAGTCGGTCAGAACAAATGCTCAGTAGGCATGATTGGGTTTCACCTGACGCACTTCCGACAGTAGCTCAAATACGCTCGGACGGTTCGTCTGGAACTAGAAATGCTTCTGCGTTAAACCTCAACCAAATACATGGTCGTTACGTGGCACGCCCAAAAGTCGGGTGCTAGAGTCATTTCCATGAACAGAACTCGAACAGACCGCTCGTTGATTGCCTGGACGCTCTATGCCTGCGTCCTGTTCAATCTATTGGCTTGCGGTATTGCTCACGGACAGATGAGTGGCTTGGCCCTCAATGGCGCGGGAGGGCAATTCTGCTCAGTATCTAATGTGGGTGTTGCGGATGTCGGGGGGGATTTGGTTGCCCAGTCCAAGAGTAATTGGGCCAGCAACTTCAGTTGCCCGATGTGCTCCTCAATCACCTTAAACCTCGTGTTCCTGTTCTGCCTTGCTTGGCTTGCGCGAACCAACCAGGTTCAGCGAAAACCCGTTGAAACCCGCGGTAAGGCTCCTCCTCGCTACTCTTGGCCATCGGCCAACCCTCGCGCCTCTCCCTTGTAATAAATAGCCACGGTCATCAGCGCTCAATTATTGCCAGCTCGATCTCTGGGATCCTTTGATGACCAAGAGATCCATCGTTGGTGCGCGTCCGATACCGAGATCTGAATCACGTACTGGTGTGATCAGGTATGCCCCGTGCTGGCTATTTCATTTGTGATGCAGCAAGTCCCTGCCGTGCATGGGGATGCACCGCAGGCGAGAAAACTTTGGCATTGAAAACGTAGGCACACACTCCGTTAGTGAGCAGGGCCTCGTCGATAACAAGGAGCACAAGGGATGATGCAAAAGGCTATTTGGTACGGTGTTTCGATTTCACTGTTTGGCGCCACTGCCGCTGCACAGGCAGATAATCAACCTGTGGAGTTGCCTGAAACGACGGTGATTGGCTCTTCTGTAATCGACCAGAACAAGGTCGACTCCTTCGGTAGCCTGACCACCGTGGTGGGGCAGGATCAGATCCGCGACCTCAACGCGCTAGATCTATCGTCCGCGCTGCGCCGTACTCCAGGGGTGACCGTTTCACGATTCAACCCAGTGGGATCGTTTGGTGGGGCTGAAGGTGGTGCGGTGTATATCCGTGGTATGGGTGCCAGCCGGCCAGGCAGTGAGATCAAGACGTACATCGATGGCGTGCCTTTTTACATGGGCGTTTGGGGGCACCCTTTACTGGATCTGCTACCGATCAATGCCATGCAAAGCATCAGCGTCTACAAAGGCCCGCAACCGCAAAAATTCGGCAACACCTTTGCCGCAATTGATTTGACTCCTCGTACTGCTGAAGCGGGCGATAACCAGCATGGCGAATTGCAGGTAACTGGTGGCAGTTTCCACACAGCGACCGATCAAGCCTCCCTTATTGGCCGCAGCGGCGATTGGGACTACCTGCTAGCGCAAGGAGCCGCTCACTCCGATGGCGACCGTCCGGATGGCGATGGCCGTTTGAACAACGGCCTGGCGCGCATAGGTTATCGTTTAAACGATAACTGGAGTGCTGGCCTGTTGCTGTTGCATGCCAACAACCAAGCCTCAGACCCTGGACAGAAAGGTCTACCAGAGACCAAGACAGGTGAATTCAACACTCGCGGCACCTTGGCTACGCTCTCACTTAACCACGACTACGACTGGGGCAACGGTAGCGTCAAGCTTTACCACAACGAAGGTCGAGGCAGCGCGCTCGATCAACCTGGGCTCGATGGTGACACCATCAGCGACTTCACCTTGCAAGGCCTGCGCTGGGAAGAAAGTCTGCGACCTTGGCAAAACGGCGAAGTCGCGCTGGGCATGGACATCGATGAAAGCAAAGGCGACGTGACTTACAAACGTATAGCGCCGGCACCGCGTGCCGACTTCGACGCGCCAACCTTGCGAGTGATCTCGCCACACATTGCTCTCAGCCATGCATTTGAACTCAATGACAGCTGGACACTAACGCCTTCTGCCGGAGTGCGTACCTACGACCACAACGTCTTCGAAAGCGCTACAGCGCCGCATGCTGGTGTGCTGCTGTCCACTTCCAATGTCGAGTTTCGGGCCAACCTGTCTCGAGGCATCAATTATCCAGGGCTCGAGGCTTCAGTTCTCTCGAACCTAATCCCGGCGCTCGGCGAAAGCTGGAAAGATCTAAAGCCCGAGAAACTCGATCACCAAGAACTGGGGGTCAAATTCAACCCTATCGAGAGTGCAACCCTGGATCTGGCCATCTTCAAGGACAAGTACAAAGATCGCTATTTGTTCGCGTTCCCTCCTGCCGTTTCACAGCCCTCATTTACGAACTTGGGTAACTACGAAATCAAGGGCGCCGAGGCCACTTGGCAGCAGCACTGGAACGATAGCTGGAGCAGCTTCGTCGGCTTCACCTGGCTGGATCCGTCGCTGAAAACTCTGCCTTACGCACCGAAACGGTCTTTGTCGTTAGGCACGACCTACGAAACCGGCCCTTGGCGTTTGAGCGCTGATGCCCAGTATCAGAGAGACATGTACGTGCTAGCGGAAGAGCGTACCGCAGGGGCCGCGAACTTCGCACAGGTGGACAGCTTCACTGTCGTGAACCTGAGGGTGGGTCATGCGGTTCCGGCGCTGGGCAAAGTCGGTGAGGTTTTTGTGGCGGTAGAAAACCTATTCGACCGCAACTATGAGTATCGCAACGGTTATCCAATGCCCGGAACCTCGGCGCAGCTCGGCGTGAAAATGGGCTTCTAAACGACCCCGATGGAACTCGGCTGCCGAGTGATCGACGGCAGCCTCTACTCAAGGACACACACCATGAAATTCGCACCGCTATTTCTAATCTTGATGACACTTGTCACGGGGGCTTTCGCTGACACTGTATCGGATCAACAAAATATCCAACAGCTGATGCGCCATACTTGGGAGCGTCCGGATGCTCCGCTTGATGTCGGCCCAATTACGGTCGAAGGTGATCACGCTGTCGCCGGTTGGACACAAGGCGAGCGCGGAGGTCGCGCACTGCTAGGAAAAAGCGATAAAGGCTGGCGAGTCGTGCTGTGCGCCGGCGACGCGTTGCTGGATCCGACCACCTTACGCAGCGCCGGATTGGCCCCTGACGCAGCCGTACATATGAGCCAATCCGTGACACAGGCAGAAAGCGCTATATCGCCGAATCGGGTGAAGCAGTTCGCTCTGTTCAAAGGAGTCGTGAACGTAGGCCAAGAGCACTCTTCAGCGGCTCATTGAGCTGAATCGATTAGATGCATTCAGCAGGGCAGACCCCGACTGACCTCTCGTTCAGTCGGGAAATATCGATCAGTCATTTTGATGCCATACGTTAATTTTAAGATGATGCGTCCATACAGTTGACTGGACTGCTGGACGTTACAAAAGGCGTTAATCCATGAGCGTTTTGTTGACTCGCCGCAAGGTGGTTGCAGGTATGGGGCTGCTTGGTCTGGGCATCCTGACCGGCTGCGATTCCCGAGGGGAGTTGTCGTACAAATACGGCAAGGATCTGAGCAACCAGATCCTCGGTCGCACGTTTAAGTTAAAAGATACTGACGGCGACGTGAGAACGCTCTCGAGCTATCGAGGCATGATGCCGATGGTGTTCTTCGGATTTACCCAATGCCCCGTGATCTGCCCCACCGCTCTGGCCCGCGCAGTAAAAATCAAAAAACTAATGGGCAAGGACGGTGACCGCCTTCAGGTCATTTTCATCACGCTGGATCCGGAGCGAGATACGCCTGCCGTACTCGATGCATACGTCAAAACCTTTGACCCGTCATTTGTCGCGCTTTACGGAACACTGGAAGAAACGGCTGCTACGGCCAAGGAGTTCGGCGTGTTCTACGAAAAAATCCCCAGCGGATCAACTTATACGTTGTCCCATACCGCAACGAGCTATGTTTATGACTCCAGGGGAACGCTACGCCTTGGTTTGTCTCATTCGCTTTCTGCACAAGAGTGTGCGGAAGATTTGCTTACCGTCATGGAGGTCTGCTAATGAACTCAATTAATAATCAAACCAGTATCACCCAGCGCGTCAGACAGGTCGTACTTGGGCTATCCCTACTGGGCCTGGCTTGTCAGGTATCAGCCCAGACGCAGGTAGATGACGCGTGGGTTCGCGCAACAGTCGCAGGTCAACAAGCGACCGGCGCGTTTATGACTATCACGGCAAGCAGCGACAGCAAGCTGATCAGTGCGCAGTCGCCGGTGGCTAAAACCGTGCAAGTTCACCAGTCAACCATGAAGAACGACGTGATGAGCATGACGCCGGTAGAGTTCGTCGCCTTACCTGCTGGTAAAGCCGTCACTCTGGATCCCCACAACTATCACATAATGCTTATTGACCTGGTTCAGCAGATCAAAGAGGACGACAAGGTGCCGATGACGTTGACGGTCGAGAATGCCAAAGGCGAGAAGGAGTCGATCAAGGTTGAAGCAACAGCGCGGGCCCTGAATATGCCTGATCACAGCAAAATGAATTAATCGGAACGAATAGCAAAATCTCGGGTATACCGAACTGTTCAGATACCTACTCGATTTATCAAAACAAACAGTTGATCGCTACTGAGATACAAAAGGGCCCTTGAGGGCCCTTTTGGTGTACTCACAAAAATCACTTGTTCAGCCAAGACTCAACAGTCGCGGCGCCGTGCTTCGATTTCCAATCTTTAAGCGTTTTGTGGTTGCCACCCTTGGTTTCTACAACTTCGCCGGTGTGCGGATTTTTATAGACCTTCAACTGGCGAGGCCTGCGGCTGCCTACCTTGGACTCGGCGGCTGGAGCCCGACGGCCTGCTTGTGGATCTATCAAATTGATCACGTCTTTAAGACTGTAGCCGTATTTTGCGAGCAAATCGCGCAGCTTTTTTTCGAAATCAATTTCTTTTTGAAGCCCCGCATCGCCTTTTAGGGCTTCTAGGGCCTGGAGCTGTTCGGCACCTCCTTCCCCAGCCTTTTTAGCTGTTCGCGCACGATGAACTCAGCGCTGGCAACTGCGGCTTGATCGTCAGGGTTGACCAACTGCAAACACAGGCGGCGGACATTCTGATCGTGAGTACCCTCGCTCATCATCTCGTGGGTGAAGACTTGTTCACCACGCCATAGGTCTAGTTGGGTATGAGTCTCACCGAGCCATATCTCGTTGATTGATCTTAGGTCGGTGGTAGCCAACTGCTAAGTGGTCACGGGAAAACCCTAATATTTATGACATACATGCGACCGTTAGTTATTGGAGGCCGCAGGAAGCACTCGTTTGAGGATGTCGGCCAACGTTACAACGCCCAGCAAGCGATCCGCGCTCACGACTAAAGCAAGCTGAATGCTCGATTTGCGCATGCGCGCAAGCGCTTCATAGACGGGAGTTTTCGCATCAAGCACAAAAGCT
This sequence comes from Pseudomonas sp. 300, assembly GCF_055803035.1. NCBI lineage: Bacteria > Pseudomonadati > Pseudomonadota > Gammaproteobacteria > Pseudomonadales > Pseudomonadaceae > Pseudomonas > Pseudomonas sp. 300. Next base: position 24,316 of record NZ_JAVLRV010000010.1, read on the forward strand.
TCTCGTGCAAGCTCATGCGCAAGCCGAGTCTCTGGCTCAAGCAAGGTGTCGCGTACGTGAACCACCGAGGGTTGTATGCCCTCGGTTCCCAGCACGAGAATGCGCAAGTGCCCGGATTCGATGGCTGTAGTGCGGACACTTGCCACCGTCGCATCCCGCGTAACGTGAACTGGCACTTCCCCGGGGATTAGCAAAGCTTCGACGGGTAGCGTGCCCAGGTCGATCAGGCCTGAAATCTGCTGCTGCATCTGCGGCTGTAGCGTGCCGACCTTCGCCGAATGCTCAACGAGCTGCCTTATGGTCTCGATATCCTGACCACCCACTGCGGCGCTTTCAACTGGCTCTACACCTGAGGCTTTTACCAGACGGTTGGCGATTCGATTCACCAAGCGCAACAGCGGACGTAGCGGCCAGGTATAGACGCGCGACACGATGCCAATTGCCAGAGCGGATCTTTCCGGATGTGCAATGGCCCACGACTTAGGCGCCATTTCACCGACGACCAAGTGCAAGAATGTCACCAGGAAAAGCGCGAAGCCGAAAGCTGCAGCGCCAGCAGCCCACTCAGGCAAGCCCCACGCGATGAACACTGGGCCGAGCCATAAGTCGACCGCAGGTTTAGTCACCGCACCTAGGGCAAAGGTACACAGCGTGATACCCAACTGAGCACCTGCAAGCATTAACGTCAAATCATTCATGCCGCGCAACGCAGCACGAGCGGACAGACTATTGATTGCCAGTTCTTCAAGGCGGTGCCGGCGAGCGCCGAGCAACGCGAACTCGATGACAACAAACAAGCCACTCAGCGCGATGAGAACGACTGTGGCTATCGTGACTATCAGCGGATCATTCATTGACCGTCCTCCGCCATAGACACTTTGACCAACCGTACGCGAACTTCAGTGGGAACATGTCGTTCAATACGCAGTACATCAACTTCGAGTCGATATCTCACCGGCTCGTCGGAAATCAGTTCGGCAGCATCGATAGGTAGATCAACCGTGATTGTGTCGCCTTCTTCGGGCAGTGCGCCAAGCTCAGCGATCAGCATACCTGCCACAGTTTCAACATCAACGCGCGGCTGGTCATGACCAATGATGCGCCTGACTTCGTCGAGGTGAACGTCGCCTTCCATTGTCCAGGTGTCTTCCCCTTCTGACACGATGGCGTCACCGACTTCTGCATCATGCTCATCGGTAATTTCACCGACGATTTCCATAGCAAGATCTTCAATCGTGAGCACCCCGGCGAAACCACCATACTCGTCGATAACACAAGCTAACTGATCGGCTGTTTGAACCAGTTGGTCAAGAGCATCCGGCAGCAGCATCAGCGTCGGCAGCACCTTGGCAGGTCTCATCATCGAAGCGACAGTCTCATTACTGTTTCCCGTGGAGAGACGTGCAAGCACGTCGGCGAGATGTACAACGCCCACAGGGGCATCATCGTCATCGATCACCGGGTATCGGGTGTGAGCACGCGCCATCAGCCCTCGCAGCTCTTCGAGCGTCGTATCGGGTTCAACCCAGTCAACTTGTGATCGGGGCACCATAGCGTGTTCGACGTTGCGTTGCGGGAAGTCGAGGATGCGATCCATCATGAGTGACAGCTCACGTGGTAGGTCGCCACTGTCGCGCGAGTCGGCGATTATGTGTGGCAGATCGGTAGCCGAGGCGCTCACATCGAGGTCATGAATCGGCTCGATACGCAGCAACTTCAGGAGAAGGTTGGCCGATTTGTCGAAGAAACCGATTAGCCAGCCGAAGGCCGACATATAGAAGAGCGTGGAGCGGGCAAGCCGAAGCGACAGGGGCTCAGGGTTCGCAATGGCAAGGTTTTTCGGATATAGCTCACCCACGACCATTTGGATGATCGTAGCCGCAACTAAAGCAATACCTGTACCGACGGCCACCCGAGCGTCAACCGGTATACCGGTTCCTGCGAGGAGAACGCCTAATGATTCACCTACCAAGGGTTCCGCCACATAACCAACAAGTAAACCTGTGACGGTAATGCCAAGCTGGGCACCCGACAGCATAAAACTTGTGCGGTTCGTGACGGCCAATGCGCGCTTTGCCGACGCATCACCGGCAGCTGCCAATGCTGAGAGCCTGGTACGGTCAACCGCCATGTAGGCAAATTCTTGCGCAACAAAATAGCCATTCACAGCGATGATGGCCAGCATGACCAGGATGCCAAGAATGAGGGTAAGGATAGTTTCGATCATTTGGCGGCAAGACCAAATTCAGAATCTGAACAGCGACTGTGTGTTGCGGGGCTGGGATCCACGAAGGAGTCCATGTAGATAAGGAATCCAGAGAATACGGGCGTTTGCTCCGTATCGTCTACCCAGAGAATCTTTTCCGGTTGTGAATGCCGACTAGAGGGAAAGCACGGCTGGCTGCCAACAGCCCGACTGCATTCAGATCACACAAACACCGTAATGAAATTAGAGCAGTAATCGTTACTCGAAATCGGGCTTCAGCGAATTGAAATTTTTAATCGTTACCAGAAAATTGTTATTACAATCTGAGCAGTGTTATTGGCCACAATTAGATAATGGAGGCTCTTGGCAGTTTTCTACCTATAAAGAACGCCGGAAAGCGCTGAGTAACCGACGTAAGCAGAGCGCGCAGACTGGCACAGCCGAAGTCGTGAAGGATGGACGCCCGGAGGGCCGAGATACGGCGGGACGCGGGAGCTCGGTTCACGACAGCCTGCCCGCGCACGCGGCTCGCCAATAGAGGTAGGTCAGTCAGATCTTGCTCGACTCAGAAGCACAACCGTCGTGTGCCGAACACAACGTAAAATGCAACTGCCCTCCTCCAAGGCTGCCAAAAGCCCCAGCCCCTTCACAAGTTATGGTATCCATTCAGCTGCGCACGGAGCTCATTCCACATAGCGAAGCCACAGATAGGTTCGACCGGTGATCTTCTGTGCGACAGTGGAAATGCGTGCTTGTGAATCGCCCCGGGTTTCGTAGACACCTCCATGCCTTAAAATGAGGCCAATCAGGAGGTGCCATGAGCAACCCGCGTTATCCCGAAGAATTCAAAATCCAAGCAGTCAATCAAGTGACCGAAAAGAAGCTGCCTGTCGCTGAGGTAACGGCCCGTCTCGGCGTGTCGACGCATAGCCTCTATGCCTGGATAAAGCGCTACAGCAAACCTCAAGAAGAACGGCAGCAGGATGATGATCAGCACGCTGAGCTACGTCGTCTGCGAGCGGAACTCAAGCGCGTCACTGAAGAGCGAGACATATTAAAAAAGGCCGCCGCGTACTTTGCCAAGGAGTGCGGCTGAAGTACGCCTTTATCAAGCAGCGCGCGGGCGACTATTCGATTCGACGGCTTTGCCTGACGCTGAAAGTCCATCCCAGCGGTTATTACGCCTGGCTGTCTGAGCCGCAATCTGTACGCGCCAAAGACGACCAGCGACTGCTGGGTTTGATCAAGCATTCCTGGCTGGAGAGCGGCGGCGTTTATGG
>NZ_JAVLRV010000010.1:27811-67666 GCF_055803035.1 Pseudomonas sp. 300
ATCCACGACGATCTGCGCGAGGTCGGTGAGGATTGTGGTCGTCATCGTGTGGCGAGGCTGATGCGTCTTGAAGGTCTGCGTTCTCAGACAGGTTATCGACGCCGCCCTGGAAAGTACGGCGGTAAGCCAGCGGTCGTCTCACCCAATTTGCTGAAGCGCCAGTTCGATGTTGTGGAACCCAACAAGGTTTGGGTAACCGACATCACGTACATTCGTACGTATGAAGGCTGGTTGTATTTGGCGGTGGTACTGGATCTGTTTTCTCGGCAGGTCGTTGGCTGGTCAATGAAGTCGCAGATGACAAGTGAATTGGCTATTGATGCGTTGTTGATGGCGGTTTGGAGGCGTAAACCGAAGCAAGAGGTGATGGTTCATTCCGACCAAGGCAGCCCAGTACAGCAGCTCCGATTGGCGCAGCTTTTTGAAGGCAAACAATTTGGTTGCCAGCATGAGTCGCCGAGGCAACTGTCATGACAACGCCGTGGCCGAGAGCTTTTTCCAGCTTCTGAAACGGGAACGGATCAAGCGAAAAATCTACACCACGCGGGAAGATGCTCGGAGTGATGTGTTTGATTACATCGAGATGTTCTACAACGTAAAACGCCGCCATGGTTTCAACAATCAGCTGTCACCGGTAGAGTTTGAAAAGCGTTACGCAATGAGCTTGCAAGGTGTCTAGAGAATCCGGGGCGATTCAAGCATGCGCCTAAGCGTGAGTCTCAGGACACGGGGGCTCCTAGCCTTAGGGTGGAAGATTATCCAGATCTGTAATACACGCCGCAGTGAATCTAAAGGCATTGGACGGCTTCAGAATTAGAACCAATGGAGACCACACGTGAGAAAGCCCCCTTTGAAGGTCATCATCGAAGAATGGGATGGTGACGGTGCGATTCGAATTCCCGATGAGGCGCTGCAGGAACTGGAGCTCGATGTTGGCGACTCGCTGTATCTGATCGAGGAGTTTGTCGGCAATACGCGCGGCCTTGTCCTATCAAAAACGCCTCAGATTGCGGATCGCATAGACGAGCTGACTGAAGCCTGGGATAGCGGACGACTTGGTAACGCCCCGGAGAAATGAGGCAGCTGCAATGCGCCTCTCGAATCAATCGTGGCAGGCCAACTGCGGAGTGAATCGCTCAGGGCATATGAAGACTTTGGGTCGAGCCGGGCTTAAGCCCGAATGAGCGATAGCCGATGTAGCTTTAGCTCCGCAGCCCAGAAAATCGCCCATTGAATCAGAGATCAGATACTTGCGGGCCAAGAATTATGTAAAGGCCTGGTTAAGCGGTAGCGGTATCCAAGGCGAGCATTTATCGTCCATAAAGCGCTCAAATCACGTAAGACTCGAACAGCCTCCGGACATTCACCCGCGCCTTCAGCTTCGCGGCCAACAGGTACAAACCTCCCACCTTGCGATGCAGAAACAGTACATCCACAGGTGGCGTGTGCCAGAAGTCGCGGTCGGCACCTAGTTCCCAACCGGTATCACGTAGGCGTACGGCCAAGTCAGTCGTCGCAAAGTCATAGGCACCTTGATGCCTAAGTGGCTCGCAGGCCTGTGTAATGAGATCAGTGAGCACCGCTCGGTGTTTGGGCAGCGTTTCAGGCTGAAAATAGCCGACGTCCAGCGCGGCATTGGTGATGGCGGCACGGTCTTCATGCAGGCCTGCAATCAACAAGCGGCGATAGGCCTCGGTTGTGTTGCGGTCATAAAGTCGCGTGGCGCCGAAGTCCAACAACACCATCCGTCCGGAGCCTTGCTGATAACGGTAATTGGCAAAGTTAGGGTCGGTCTGCACGCACTGGAACTCGAACACCTCGCGCAAAAACAGGCCGAATAGCAACATGATGATCCGGTCGCGCTCTGCCTGCGGCGCGAGCTCTAGTGACTCCACCGCTACTCCATCGACGAAGGACATCACCAAAATATTCGGCGTACTGAACTGGGCATACGCACGAGGAACCAGAAAGTCAGGACTGTCGGCCAACAGTTGATCAAAGCGCCGTAAGTGCTCGGTTTCTTTCATGTAGTCCGCTTCATCCTGCAGCTGACGCTTGGCCTCTTGTAGCAATGGAGCGACGTCCATGCCCTTAGGCAGCATCCCGGACATGCGTAACAAGGTAGCAACGTTATCCACATCGCTCGAAATACTCTCGCGCACGCCAGGATATTGCACCTTGATCGCCAGGCGTTGGCCGTCCTTATCTTTCGCAGCATGAACCTGGCCGATGGACGCTGCCGCCAATGGCGTGAAGGAAAACCGTTCGAAGCGCCCTTCCCACCCCTTGCCCCAGTTTTCGTTGAGGACTGCCACCAACTGGCTCATAGGCATAGGGTGAGCGTCGCAACGCAGACGAGAAAGGATTTCGCTGAACTCGCGCGGCAACAAATCACCTGCATCCATCGATAACAACTGTCCAACCTTCATGGCGGCGCCACGCAGTTGCGACAGTTGCTCGACCACCCGATGCACATTGCCCGACGTCAACAGCAGTTCGCTGAGCGCCGGACGTTTGCCCTGAACCCACTGCCGAGCGCCTTCGGCTAGCATGCCGCCCGCGACGCCCGAGGCCAAACTGCCGAAACGCATCAACCGCGATAAGCGGCTGCCAGGCACGGGCAACGAACCGGGCTCACGAGGCTTCATGAATGAAGCGCCTCAACGATCGCGGCAAGCAGCAAGCAGACGCTCGCCACGAGGGTAAGCCGTAATCGCATCGGCAAGTACCAAGCGGGCAAGCTCGTAACCCGCAACAGCTGCCTGTCCTGCCGGAGGTGGGCAACAAAGCCGATGACCAACAGCAAGCAACCCAATGGCATTGGCAGTAACGTGGCAATCCAAGCAACAAGCGCAGGAATGACACTCCAGATGAACCGGTCTCTGCCCTGCTCGGCGCTCATGTCTTGCACGGTCATGGCGAAGCCCCAGTGTAAGGCGCCGACGAAGCTCAGGATGACTGCGCCATAGTTAACAAGCGCAATCGCAAACAACGGCCGATAGTCGAGAGAGAACGGAATCAGCAGCGCCAGAAAAATAAACGGCAACAGACCGCCATAACCGAGCAGGCTGACGTGCTTTGGCAGATCGGTTGAAGGCAACGCGTTCATTTGTATTCCCTGCAGTGAGCAACACTCAAGACTGTAGGCCCAAAAGCCCCGCTTGGGCGAGATATTGATGGCGATCCGAAGCCGGGGTCATCGTAATGAGTCGCTTTGTAGAACTAGGTCATTGCCACATTCATTTTAGGGCAAGCAGGCGACGGCATCTGAGGAGCTTCGAATCCTTCGATCATGCTCAGTGCCTGCATTTACCAAGTCGACCGCACCCTAGCTGTGCTTTGCCTGGTCGTCCAAGGCTCCCTGCCCTGCGGCGAGTTTAAGATGTTTACTGGCCTCCCTTCAGCGGAGGCAAAGCGCGAGGTCGACAGGAAAGCCTCGAAATTTTGGCGTTGTAAAAACTTACGTCGGGAAGCCTAATACGAGTTCTACTGGGCCGGTTTGGAGCCAGCCTTCTACCTCACCTCGATTTGCGTTGATTCTATGGCTGAGCACGATGTTAGTAGTCGAATCACCGGCCTGGGCACACTCTTGAATGAATTGGGCTTTGAAATACTTGGAATAGGAACGGCGTGTTGGCTGTGAACGAGCTGCATGAAATACACGCTTAAAAGGCTAAAACTGGTGCCCACTTAAATTTAAGTGGGCACCATGTCTTGGCTTTGCGGGGCTGGGTAGATGACTTGGCCGGAAGCCTACAAAGAAGGCACGCACGACGGCACGAAAAAAAACCATGCACGCAAAATTCAGAGTGATTGAGACAACCACACTGGACGATGGAAGCAAGCGACACAGGGTTGTCGACCTTGCAGAGGGAGGTTCGGCTAGCAAGCATGGCGTGCTCAACGTCAGGGCGGAGGCAGACGCTGTTTGTTTGCTCCTGAATACCGAGCATTCGCGTCAAAGCGGCGTACGTCGTGCTTACGCGAGTTCCTGATCCACTCGTTTCGGAAACCGGGCGCCTGATGACTATGCGGGAGTGAATGCCTATAGCCCAGTGACGGACTCCCTTTCCGAATGGACGCCTTGAAGACGCTCAAGGTTAACCCGCTGACATTCACTCTCGGCTTCTTCTCGGGTCTGATAGGTAGTCTTCAGCCGAAGCTTCTCCTCATTGTCATAGAGGTTGAAGCCTATAGGTGCAGTCTGACAGTAGAAGCGCGATCCGTGACGCATTGAACCCGTTTCCGTTGGGATTGCAGGGACAACAACAAATCTCGAAATCATCTTCACGCCCTCTCCAAGCACCTCCTTACTCTTAGCGGCTATAAGCCACCATCGCAAGCGACCGCAGTCAGTTTCCGATGAGAAGCACGACCGGACATGAGTCGATTGGAAGCAGCGTAAAAAAGGCACGGGATCTACCTTGTGGGCGGCACGCTCTCTCCCTCCGTATTCGCTGGCTGACATCCGAAAGATCAAAATGGTACATATGATTATTCATTTCATATTTAATTTTTTCAAAGGGTGGCAAATTTCCAGGGGTGGGGGCTCTTTGCTCGCCTATACTAATAATGTTAAATCATGCTGGTGAGCTCGGTTAACAAGGCATTGATAAATATGGAGATTTAAATAATTGTTTGCCTTGGAGGTCGCTGGTTAAGAAATATTTCTCTGTGATGGTTGGTGTCGTGAAGAGGTTTTGATATGAACGTCTTGTTGATAGAACTTCAGGCATATCATCATGAGGTGGCTATAAAAATCACTCAGATCAAAGAGTTGCTGAGGAAGATGAGGCATGAATCCGAATCCGATGGTGCTGATGACTGCAAGCTGTTGTTCAAGATGCTGGAAGCCATGCATGGTGATGCAGAACAATACCACCATGAAAATGAAGAACTTATTCGGCTGGCATTGCTAGCGACTGAGGCACCGATCCACCAACGGGTCAAGGATATCGAGCGAGATCATCAAGCATTTGGGCGCATTGCTGGACAGTTGAAGATGTTGGAGGACACAACTCAGGAAACGAGAGTAGTTGCTGACACTATCGATGACTTCATAAAAAAATATTTCGATCATATGGACTCGGAGGAAAATATTTTCTTTCCGTTGGCAGATAAGTGGCTGTCAGACGAGCAGTGGCAGAAAATAAAGCGTCAATGGCATTAATTGGAGCTCACCCGTAGACATTAGAAATGTAGTTACTACTTTGTCCGCGATCTGACAAAGTGATTGTGTGTCCCCGAGCTTTATTTGCTCACTGGGGTGTCCGTATATTGACTATTCCTCGTTGCAAGTATCGATTGCTGCCCTTAGTAATAGGCAGCAGTCGGCGCAGAGTGTGTAAAACCGCTTCGCCAAAATTGAAGCGCGCGCGTCTACGTTAAAGTTTATCGGCGCATCAGTAGATGTGGATTTTGCGTAGAGGCGCGATTTTTATTTCGGTTTCGAATACCTGTCGCGCTGAAAAACGTTTTTACACAGCCTCGACCCAAAGCAGCCAAAGCCAAGCAGCAAACTGGGCATATGCATTATGCCCTGATCGCCGGCTTGTGCAGAGTAAGGTAAAGGAGATTAACCATTGTTTCGGGTTGCTTAGACGCTCCCTTTAGCCCGTTGCTGCCGGTAGTAAGCTCCAACCAAACATGCAGTCAGCAACGGGAGAAACTCTTAACTGGACGACATTGCAGATGAACATACCCGCGCCCTGCCCGCCTTCTTAGCTTCGTAGAGTTGCTTGTCCGCAGCTTCTATCAAAGCCTGGAACTCAAGATCTCTAGTGGGAGTCAATGTTGCAACGCCTAGAGAAATAGTCACCACACGATTTACATCGGAAGCAGAATGTTCGATGCCCATTGTCCGAACACGTTCTTGCATTCTTTCTGCAATCTCGACCGCACCAGAAAGAACTGTATTGGGCAGAACGCAGGCGAACTCTTCGCCACCATACCGAGCGACCAGGTCATAGGGCCGCCTAACCGTTTCAGATAGCGCTTGGGCAACGGATTTCAAGCAGCCATCTCCAGCCTGGTGCCCATATCGGTCGTTGTAGCGTTTGAAATAGTCGACATCCACCATAATGAGCGATAGCGGCTTTTGCTCTCGAAAGCACAGACGCCAAGCCGCCAATATGTCCTCATCGAATTTGCGTCGATTTGCCACTCCAGTAAGGCCATCCATCAACGCCATAGAGCGCAGCAGATCGTTCTGTAGCTTCAGGGTCAGATGTGTTCGCACACGTGCTCTGACGATGGTGGGATTGATAGGCTTACTGATGAAGTCCACCGCGCCTAGCTCCAGGCCTAGCACCTCATCCGACTCCTGCTGCTGTGCGGTAATGAAGATGATGGGAATGGCTTGGGTCGCAGGGTCAACCTTCAGTCGACGACATACTTCATGCCCGTCCATCCCCTCCATGATTACATCCAGGAGAATCAAATCGGGTAGTTGGGTCTGGCATACGCTGATTGCCTGCTCACCGCTGGTGGCCATGAACACATCACAGTCCTCACGAAATAGCTCATGAAGTACCCGGATATTAGTCGGTTGGTCGTCGACAATAAGGAGTTTTGGACGGTTAAAGGAATGCGGCAGCCAGGTTTCCATCGATTGTTCCATCAGGCAGATCTCAACAGGTCACGACCAATCGGCATCGCAGCGGAAAAGTCGAGCGAATGCACCCTGACAACAAGTTCGTCGAACTGTGGGCGCAGGGATTGCGGCATTTTTGACGCCAATGCGTCTGCCAGTTCTATAGCTTGAAGGTTACCCGTTTCCAGCAATAGCAAAATCTCCTCTAGAGACTCTCTCCATTGCGCCGGCGCCACGGAATCTTCGTCAGCACTACTTTTTGCACGCGGGCTCTCACCGAAATCGACATTCATTTGCTCAAGGCTTTGTTGCAGTAACCTGCTCAACCCGTCAAACCATATTGGGTCGGCCAAAAGACTCGCTACAGACTCTGAATCGGCAGATTTCAGTTTGTGCTCCAGGTCGCCTGCCAGCAGCGACAATGCCTTGGCGCCCATAGTACCGCTGCTACCTTTAATAGTATGGAGTACAAACGCGGCCCCCGATGCATCTTGCCGCTGGATCTGATCGCGCAACTGGACAAGCTGTTTTCCCATCTCTGGGCCAAAGGTACGTAGTACCGTGCGGATCAAATCGAGGTTACCACCAAAGCGGTCAATAGTTGATGTACGAGACTCTATAACGTCCTCTCGTGCATTGGCTTGTCCCAAGATTGAAGTTGCCTGACTATCTTCACGGCCCGATTGAAAGAGCAGCGTTACCACGAGTTGTTCTAGGTCTATAGGTTTGCCGACATGATCATTCATCCCCGCAGCAAGACAGGCTTCACGGTCGGTATTGGAGACATTTGCGGTCATCGCCACAATCGGCAGCGTTGCGAAGCGTGGGTTCGATCGAATGCGGCGAGTCGCCTCCAGGCCATCAATATCTGGCATCTGGATATCCATTAATACGACGTCAAAGGGCACATGCTCATTCATCACCTTGCTCACACCTTCCAGCCCGCCTTCGGCCAGCGTCACCTGAGCACCTTCCCTTGTCAGTAACTCATCGGCGACCTGGCGATTGAGCATGTTGTCTTCCACCACCAATAGTCGCAGCCCGGCCAGACGCTGCAGCCTGTCAACCGTTGACCGGGAAAGGGGGGAATGCAACTGGTCTTTGCCGTTAAGTGCTCGCTGAACAGCGTCGGCAAGCTGCTTAGGAGTGACAGGTTTGGTGAGGAAACCCACGAAGGGGGCGTCTCCCGCCTGGTGTGCGTCAGCCAATACCTCGCGACCGTAAGCAGTGATCATAATGACCATCGGAGGTGGCACACCGTTGCCCTGCTGATGAATCAATTGCGCAGCGCTTAGTCCATCCATATCAGACATCCGCCAGTCCATCAGCACCACGTCGTAGGCTTCACCTAGCGCCTGGGCTTTCTTCACCCATTCCACCGCTTGAGTACCACCACTCACGCTGTCAGCAATCCATCCGAATGCACGAACGGTTCGCAACAGCAATTCACTCGCCATGGCGTTGTCGTCGACGACCAGAATACGTATGGGCAAATCGACTTCAGTCCAGGCCGATCTGACCAATGACGTCGGCGCTACATCAAGTGTGATATCGAACCAGAAACGACTCCCGACACCTTGTGTGCTCTCCACTTGAAGTGCACCACCCATCAAGGTGACCAACCGTTTGCAGATCACCAGACCCAGACCTGTGCCACCAAAGCGCCGGGAAGTTGAAGCCTCGGCCTGAGTGAAGCCTTCAAAAATGCGCCGAAGCTGTTCCGGACTGATACCGATGCCGGTATCAGAAACGGCAATGCGCAAACTCACAGCATTTTCCGTGCGCATCAGTTGTTCAACGCTGACCACGACCTGGCCTTCCAGGGTGAACTTGAGGGCGTTACCCGCCAGGTTGATCAGTACCTGTTGCAGTCGCAGGCTATCGCCGATCAGGTCGTTGGGTAAATTGGAGTCTAGGTCGAACATGACCTCAACCTTCTTATCGCCCTGGTTACCTGCCAGCACAACGGCGAGGTCACGCATGAGCGGTTCAAGCTCGAACGGGTGTACATCGAGTTGCAGCTTGCCCGCCTCAATCTTGGAATAATCGAGAATGTCATTGAGTAAACCAAGCAGTGATTTCGCAGCGGCCTTTGCTTTGGTCACATAATCGACTTGGCGATCATTCAGGTCAGTGTTCTGCACCAACTGCAACATACCCAACACGGCGTTCATCGGTGTGCGTATTTCATGACTCATGTTGGCCAGGAAGGCTGACTTGGCCGCACTTCCTGCATCGGCCTGTTCCTTGGCGTACAGCAGATGCGACTCTAGCTCGCGTTGAACAGTGATGTCCCGATTGATGCCGGTCACGCGCAACGCTGTACCGTCTGGACTGCGTTCTATCTGTGCACCGGCGTGTATGAAGCGGATCTGGCCGTCCGGGCGAACGACACGGAAAATCGTGTCATAAACATCAGTCCCCTCGACGGCGGCATTCAGCTTTGCCGCCGCTGCCACGACATCCTCGGGGTGAACACGCGAGTACCAATGCATATAGCTCAGACCGTTATTGCGCAACGTCAGTGGCTGCCCGTAGAACTCGAACATACGGTCATTCCACTGCAAGTTATTGTCCGCCAACGTCCAAGACCAGACGCCCAATTCGGCTACTTCAGCAGCCATCAGCAGTTGATCGTGCACCGCCATCAGTTCGCTACGTTGTTCAAGTGTCGTCTTCAGACTCGCAGCCAGTTCCTTTTCTGCCGCTTTACGTTCGGTGATGTCGACCGCAATACCCAGATAACCGCTCAATACTCCATCGGCATCGCGCATAGAGGTGACCACTAGCGTGACAGGAAACCGCGAGCCATCCTTGCGCGTGTAAGTCCACTCTCGGGTTTCTGCGCCTTCAAGCTCAGGTTTATGAGTAAACACACGGAAACCGTTGATGGTCTGAGCGTACTCCTCGCTCAGCTCAACGCCACGTGCAGCGACTTCCTCTGGGACATGGAAGAGCGCCGGGGTGTCTTTGCCTAGTAACTCATCGGCGTCATAACCCAACAAATGCTCGGCGCCTTTGTTGAACACACGGATAACGCCATCGAGATCCGTCGCAATGATCGAAACCTCAGTGGCCGAGCGCAGCACCGTGTCCAACAACAGATTGAGATGCAGCAACTCGAATGTTCGTTGCGCAACCTGCTCTTCGAGGTTGGAGTTGAGTTCAAGAATTCGGGCCTCTGCCACTTTTTTCGCCGAGATATCCCTTAACGTCTTGGACGCACCAATGACGCGACCATCCTCGCCATAAATGGGTGAGATGCTGACGGAGACATCGATCAGTCGCCTGTCTTTGTGATGGCGTTGCGTATCAAAGCTGCCGATACGCTCACCCGCCCTGATCTGCGCAAGGATATGAGCTTCCTCTGTGACAAGTTCTGCCGGAACAATCAGATTGGTGAGTGTCTGTCCCACCGCTTCCTCGGCGGTGTACCCAAAAAGGCGCTCGGCTCCTTTGTTCCAGTTAGTGATGATGCCATCGAGTGTTTTTCCGATAATGCCATCTGCCGAGCTTTCAACGATGGAAGCCAGTCTTGCCTGTTCCGCCAATATCTGCCGCCGACGTTGACGGCTGACACTGACGACACTCGCCAAGGTCGCCAGAAGAAGCGTGAGAAAACCACCGTAAAACAGGACAACTTTTGGCGAGACCTGATGCAGGCCCTGGATGAACAGCGAATTTGCGTCGAGTTCGATTTGCCAACGCCTTCCGTATACCTCGCGCTCTATCTGATGGGTCATCAGCGTTTCACGGCGAGCCGATTCGTCGCTGCTTTCATAAAACAGCTTTTCTTGACCTGGGACGGTGATATCCCTTAATCGCAGATGCATCGTCTCGTTTTCTATGCGCAGGCCTCTGAGCACCTCCTCTGTCCGCAAAACGACATAGCTCCAGCCAAAAGCTGCGGCCTCGCGTTCAGCAGCCGTAACCGGAGTCACTCTGCCGCGAAAGATGGGCATCAATACCAGGAAAGACTGCTGCGGTTTTCCTATGGACTGTATTAGCGTGATGGGCCCAGTGATCCGTGCCGCACCGCTTTGTATCGAGGATTGTGCAGCCTCTCGCCGCGATGTCTCTGACGCTATGTCCAAGCCAATTGCGGCCTGGTTATCTTCAGCCGGTTCGACATATTGAATGACGTAGCGCTCGCCTGAATGCGCTGAGAATTGATGAATGGAGAAATCCGCTGCGCCGTCAGCTTGAGCGTGCTTGAGAAACTCGTTTTCATCGCGCTCTGGTACACGCCTGATAAAACCAAAGGCACTAGCGCCGGGAAACTCGAAAGCGAGGTCACGGGTTCTGTGATATCGGCGAAACACTTCACGGCTAATGTCATATTCGCCTGCTGTGAGCACCGCTCCACGAGCGCCTTGCAAACCGTATTGGTAAAGATTGAGACGCATTAAAACCAACTCTGCGGCGTCTTCGGTCGCCTTTTTAATCGCTGCTTGAGCCTGCTGTTCGTTGATGCGTTCAAGGATCCAGCCACCCAGAATGCTTGCCCCTAACCCCACGGCCAGAGTGACGGCTACTCCCCAGTTCCATGCAAAAAACTTATGTTTTCTCACCCGCATTGTCCCATCGCAGAAGGCCTTCAGCCTTCAAGATTAAATTTTAAACCCTGTTGGGGGGCCACAAGATATCCAACCTGTAAGTCACTAATACGCTCAGGTCAGACCGGCTAATCGTTGAAGTCTGTCTATGTCTGCTTCGGGTTCGCAGTTGTTCATGGCGGCAGCAAGGCGCATCACCACTTGTTCGCGGCGAACTTGCCTGTTGGGCAACGCATAAATTGCGCCTATCAACTCGCGTAGAACCATAGGCAGCCCCCAGCGAGCTTTCAAGCGAATCGCAAAAGGCGCTGAAAAATCACGAACAGCGTGGGTGAGCGTTTCTTCGTTCACGCTATTGCCCTGATTCTCCCATTTCTGAGTTTGGTACAGCACGCAGAGTTCGCCCATGCGGTGCAACAGAGCGGCACTTTGCAGCGGAGCGGGATCCAGACCACATTGTTGCCCCAGAAGAACAACCCTTTCAGCTAAACGCTCGGCATCATCCAGATGAGCCTGGATAAAAGTCATCAGCATACCGTCAGGTTGAGTATTGGTCTGTCGCAGGGCTTGGCTGATCGCCAGATTCACGCTGGTAAGCCCTCCCAGCCGTGCCAGGGCACCGTTCAAATTCGTGCATGGCTGCCCGAGCCTGAGATACGCGGCACCGTTGGCGGCGGCGATCAAGTGCGCACATAGCGCCGGGTCATACTGCCAATCATTGGCGAGCTCTCGCAAATCCATCACCGCCCCGCCATAGCCGAGCTGAAGCTTGTCTTTTACCGAAGCCAGTAAAGGCAAGTCCAACTCAGCCGCCGACAAACCACTGAGATAGCTGATCAGGTCTTCATTGTTGACAGGGGTCGCTAGGGGCGGTTCATCAAGCGGAAGGAGCGTATCCAGGCATTGTACGACGCGCGAAACCTGGAATGGCTTGGTGAAAAATGCGCTGATTCTCAGCGATTTTACCGCCAACACACTGTCTCGATCAGCGCGTCCGGTGATCATGATCAGCGGCGTGTCTTGATCTTTTTCGCGAATTTTCTGCAACAGTTTGACGCCAGGAGCATCCGGTAAATTCCAGTCGGCCATCACCAACTGATAGGTACTCGGCTGCCAAGCATCTAAAGCGCTAGCGACATCGATAAAGCAATCGACCTGAGCAACCGGACGGATGCTCAACACGAGCTGTTTTAAAAGATCGGATATCCAGGGATCATCATCCAGAATCATCACGCGCATTCGATCATCCTCACTGTATTGACACGTAACTTAGCAATGACTTAGTGACTGACTATCAGCCAACAGCAAACATAGACGTCGTTCAGATCAAATGGTGAGGTTGTAATCGAGCGATTTTAAGTAAATCACGGCAATTTCCCTTTGGCTTGTAGCTTGATAGGATCCTTGAAGAATCGAATCTATTCCCGACCCGCGAACTATACAAGCAAGCAAACAGCTCACAGGTAGTTAGGCCGGCGGGGGTTAGTGCATGAACGCCGCCATAGCGGAACTGCTTGAGTGATTCCGTCCTGCTGCTCGCTGCCCTCGGCCCCAATAAATGCAATGTCCCCTCTGATTCACTGATCCAAGCAGTCTTGGCTAACGGCCCGAGCGACAGTCGTCCATAGTGTTTCGGCTGGTGTTACGTCAAAACTTATGGAAGTGCCCCGGCTTCTACTGAAAGAACACTTCCCAGTTCCCTCATCGGGCCACGTAGCTTTTTACGAGCCGATCCGCTCGCCATTTTGGTGCAAAACCGAAACCAGACTACGACTGCCAGCAGTGGCTCGACTTTGCGAGAAGCAATAAAACCTGTACAAAAGTAATTTCGTGTATAGGTTTTATGCGATGTGTGTCATTCTGATATCAGTCAGCTATCACCAGCTGCTCGCGCTGGTGCCTCGCCGGGCTCTCGTCACTTTCAAATGGGCGGTAGAGGCACACAAGTAGCCCTTGACATGGATAGCAAAACAGAACCGCCACGTCTTGCCCGTACAGGGTCTATCTAAGAGTTCAGCCGATGAAAAACTCCATCTCACTAGCCTCGCGCATAGGCCTTGGTTTCGCCGCGATTGTGTCGCTGCTCATACTAATCACCGCCGTGGGCATCCAACGTGTGGGCTTTATCGACGCCACCCTGGAACACGTAAGCGAAAATGCGGCGAAAATTCAACGCTACGCCATTAACTTTCGCGGAAGCGTGCACAACCGAGCCATTGCTATTCGAGACGCAGTGTTGGTGGATAGTGATCAAGACTTAACCGTCCACCTCAATGAAGTTATCAATTTAGAACAGGCCTACTCCGATTCAGCCACGCCAATGGATCAGCTATTCGCAACTGCAGGAGTAACATCGCAGGAGCAACAGCTGTTGAGGGCGATTAAAGACATTGAAAAGCAAACGCTAGCTTCTACCAAGTCGGTAATTGCCCTGCGTCGCGCCGGGGACATTTCTGGTGCCCAGGCTTTGCTGCTGCGGCAAACCTCCGGTGAATACAGCGAGTGGTTGAAACGCGTGAATGCACTGATTGACTACGAAGAAGCCTCGATCAAAAACCAACTCAGTGCGGTACAAGCCACCGCTAGTGAGTTTCGAGGACTGATGCTCATGGCCACCGGGATAGCGCTGCTGCTGAGCATCATTTTGGCGATCTCTATTATCCGCTTCGTCAAATCAACGCTGGGTGCTGATCCGACACAGGTTGCAGAGGCAATCCAACGGTTGGCCGCAGGCGATTTGCAACAAATCATTGTTACCGATTATCCGAACAGCGTGATGGGCGTCCTGAAAACGGCCCTCAGACGTTTGGCTGATACCATTAGTGAAGTACGCATTGCGGCCCAAGAGGTTAACAATTCATCCAGGCAGCTGTTGACCACATCGTCCGCCAATAATAATCAAATCAGCCTGCAGACCCGCGAAGCCGAGCAGGTGGCAACTGCAATTACGCAAATGGCGGCAACGGTCAATGAAGTTTCGGGCTATGCATCTCAAGCAGCGGACGCAACGCGTTTAGCCGATACTGAAGTTGTAAGCGGTAATCGCGTCGTTGCGGACACCACTCTCGCTATCGAACAGTTAGCGAACACACTGGTTGAAACCACCAATACGGTAGAGCAGGTGTCCAAGCGTAGCGAAGAGATTGAAATAGTGATCGAGGTAATCAATTCAATTGCCACGCAAACTAACCTGTTGGCGCTGAACGCAGCCATCGAAGCGGCCCGAGCAGGTGAGCATGGCCGAGGGTTTGCAGTTGTTGCCGATGAGGTGCGCTCTCTAGCTAATCGAACTCAGGAGTCGACCCGGGAAATTCGCGAAATGATCGGCACCCTTCAGAGCGGAACTGAAACGGCTGCACAAACCATGCGTAATAGCTGCGAACTGGTAAGCCACACCGTTGCGCAAACCCGCAGCGCCCAGACGGCGTTAGCTAAAATTAGCCAGCAGGTCGGGGCTATAAACCACATGAATGCCCAAATCGCCAGCGCATCTATCCAGCAAAGCGTCGTGGCCGAAGACGTTGCGCAAAATATCACGCGCATCCATAGCTCAACGGTGCAATCGGCAACTGGCTCTCGTGAAGTTGCAACGGCCAGCCAGGAGTTAGCGCAGCTTGCTGATCGTCTTACCCAGAAGGTCGCATTTTTCAGCGTGGCTTAGGGCGGGCCCATTGTCAGTCCTTTTTTTTCAGCATATCTTGTGAAAAACCTATACATGGTATCTATAAATGTACAATAAAAAGGATTGGCCACTGACGCTGTACTTTGACGGTCAATGTCCGCTGTGTGCGCGCGAAATCAAGATCCTGAATCGACACGCTGCAGAGAGTCGCCTGCAATTTATTGACATCAGCAATGGTGCGTTCGACGCCAAGGCACTCGGGTTGACGCTCGAGCAAATGCAGTCCTCGTTGCACGCCCGTTTCGCCGATGGCCGCTGGGTAACCGGCCTGGACGCCACCCTGTGGAACTGGCGAGCCGCCGGTTTGGGGTTTTGGGCAGCGCCACTGACATGGAGTGCCATCCGACCCCTGCTTGCTTTAGGTTATCGCCTCTTCTGCCGCTTACGTCCCCATTTCGCGTGGCTTCCTCACCCTGATGGCCGCCGTCGCTGTGTCGATAACCGTTGCGCGGTGCCGGAGTCAAAATCCGCACCAGACGAGCAGCCCACTTTGAAAACAAAGCAGACCTAGAAAAATTCGCTTTCCCATTGGGCCGACGCAGAACCTGAGCCACAGATCATCTGGCGAACCCCTTGTTATCTGGTGCGCAGCAGGCACTCCCCTGCTACCAAGGATTGCCGCCACCTTAAGCGCAGCATGGCGGCGAGGAATCAAAATGAACCCATCATTAGCCGAGCATTACCGTGAAATTCTCGTCGGCGTAGGCGAGAACCCTGAGCGTGAAGGACTGCTCGACACGCCCAAGCGCGCAGCCAAAGCGATGCAGTACCTGTGCAATGGCTACGCGATGAGTCTGGAGGAAGTAATCAACGGCGCACTGTTCGAATCGCAAAACGATGAAATGGTCATCGTGCGCGACATTGAACTGTATTCATTGTGTGAGCATCACATGCTGCCCTTCATCGGCAAGGCTCATGTCGCGTACATCCCCACAGGGAGGGTACTGGGCCTGTCGAAGGTCGCCCGAGTTGTCGATATGTTCGCCCGCCGCCTACAGATTCAGGAAAACCTCACCAAACAAATTGCCGACGCCATTCAGCACATCACCGATGCCGCCGGTGTTGCCGTGGTCATTGAGGCGAAGCACATGTGCATGATGATGCGGGGCGTGGAGAAGCAAAACTCGGTGATGACCTCGTCGGTGATGCTAGGCGCCTTTCGCGAGTCGTCCGCTACGCGTCACGAGTTCCTGCAACTGATAGGGCGAGTGGGTTAACGCCAACAATTTGGGTCTGTCTGCGGGAGAGGCTACATGAACCGTCCGTCCAACACAGCTTCCCGCCTCCAGCACTTAGGGCAATGATGCCCAATCAATCCAAAGCGGACACCTGAAATGCCCACACCGGCAAAGTCGCATTAGTTTTGGCTGAGGTCAGTCATCCCACCACGCGTCGCAAGGCTTGTTTGCCTGCGATAAAAGGCGTGAATAGCCCACACTACCCCTATGAATAGCAACCCTGTCCCAAGCGCTTCCATAGGAGAGGGCCAGCGTTGGTTGATCAGCAGGCCCATCGTAGTTGCATAAATGGTTCCGCTGGCGATCAATTGCCCGCTGAGCGCCAGAGGCAGACGTCGAGTTGCAATTGACCATGCCCAGGCACCTGCAAGGGTGGCCCCTAACCCCTGAATCAACCCACAGACTATTAGCGCCTGAGTACCTGCTAACCCGCTCGGATGGCTAGCGAAGTGGGACAGGTTCAAGTGCAAACCAACGGGTATGAAGGCCAGCATCTCGACGCTGCACATGAAGATCAGCATGGCTGACCACAACATGGGGGACATGCTTGGGCGCTGAGCCAAAGCACTTTCATTTAACAATCCAAAACCAGTCCAAAATCCAATTGCGATTAACGATGCGAGAAGCCCAAGCAGTATCGAATCGGTCGGGAGCACCACCTTTGCGGCGCTAAAATCAAACACGCTCAAGTTGACCAAACTTATGCCCAAAGCCGCGAGCAACAGCGGCCCGGCAATGGCACGCCAGGGCACACTGGAGCTTCGCATGTTGCCGGCAATCGCGAGCACGATCGGTACTGACCCCATCATTACCGGAGGGATCACCGGCCCAGCTGCCAAGACCGCAGTGGTGATCAGGAAGAAGTAGCCGATGTATCCTAAGAAGCCCAGCAGTGCGGCACAGGCCCAGTCACTCAATCGCAGTTGCCGCAATTCGCTACGGTAAACAAACAGCACGAGCAAGCTACCTAAGCCGGCAAAGGCATAGCTCACCACTGCCAGATCAAAAAGGCTGTAATCGCCGACCAACCCCGGAAAGATGTAGAGCAGCGACCAGGAAAAAGTGGCTGCAATGGCAGCTAATAAGCCTAGGGTCATACGCTCTGCCCCTGCTGACACTGCTTCCGGATCCAGCAATGAGCTACTTGCCGGGCAGTGTCGAATACCCGCACGTCCTGGCCCATGGCGCCGCTGACAAAACTGCCCTCCAGTAAGATAAACAGCCCCTCAGCAACTACGTCAGGGTTGCTTATACCGGCGCTCATGGCCAATGCAGTAAGATTTTCGCGTATTCCTTGCTTATGCCTGCTCACTGCCAAATGTACAGGGTGGCTAAGCTGGGGGAATTCAGCCGCACTGTTGACGAACAGGCACCCGCGTTCGCTATCTTGCAAAAGAAAGCGTTGATACAAATCGAAAAAAGCGAGCATGCCACTGACCGGGTCAGGATGCCCTGCCAAGGTGCGCGCTACCTCTTTACGCCAGCGTCGGTCACGCTCCTCAAGGCAAGCCACTATCAGCGCATCCTTGGAGGGGAAATGGCTGTAGAGCGTCATCTTGGTAACACCTGCCATCGCGGCGATGGCCATCACACCAGTAATGTATATACCTTGTGAAAGAAACAGCTTCAGCGCTGAGTCAATCAAGCGCTCACGGGTATTGTCCAATTTAAGGCACTCCGGCATCGAGACGGAGATGACTATACTGACCGGTAAGTATTGGGAGCATCCAAATACGACCGGAATCATGGAAAATACGACACTGACCGCAGCATGCCGACTCAGCAGTAAGTCCAATCAGAAATTTTGTTCCGCTAGCTAAGAGAGACCACAGCCGCGTGGTTAGCGGCACCACGACCTTAGCGGATGCGTTAGAAAAGGAACCGAACATAATTCACCTGAAAGCAGGTGATTTTTTGTGGTTGTCGAGTGATCCGCTATATCAAAATCTGGCAGACAAAACCCAGCGAGGAGAGCGCTTGCTAAAAGAAATGCGCTTTCATGGCCGTGCCGTGGTTTCCGGCTCAGTAATGCGCTAGGGTCAACCGCTTGAGAATAGATTTGATCTTGCGGTGTTCCTTTACCTTCCTGTTGAACTCAGGTTAGAGAGGCTAAACGTCGAGAAATAAAACGATTCGGTGAATCTAAACCGGAGTTTCTGGCCTGGGCAGCCCAGCATGATGAGGGAGGCATCCCAGGACGGAGATTGGCAACGCATCAGGAATGGCTGTCTGTGCTTACATGTGCTGTCTTTAAGCTTGATGGGGACAAGTCCGCTACAGATCGGGCACGGCAAATAATGGATATCGTCGACGAACTGAATCAGACGCAGTCGATTATATGATGGTGTGTTGGCTATAAGCTTGCAGACCGTTTTAGCTATTAATGTCCATTCGTGAACGTTAGCGCCCCGCTAAGCGCAACGAATCTCGATGAAGACAAGTCCGAGCGTGCAGAAAGCAATCTTCAGCCTATTTCCTTTTGCGTCCCAAATCGGGTAATGAAACATATTTTGCCGGCGTGGTGCCGAGCGCCAGCTTGAACATCCTGATAAAGCTCGTTACGGCCTCATACCCAAGGTCTCCTGCTACCTGTTGGACGCTCTTCCCCTCAGCCAGCAGTTTCAGCGCGACCATCAGATGAAGCTGTCGACGCCATTTACCAAAAGACATGCCGGTGTCCTTGAACAGCTGACGTGAAAATGTGCGCTCGCTCATCCCGCCAAAACTTGCCCATTGCTCTAGCGTTTTTCTGTTATCAGGCGCGTTGATCAATGCTTCCGCTATCCGCCGCAACCTCAAATCAGCTGGTATTGGGAAATGTGTACTCACCCTTGGCATAGAGCTCAACTCTTCAAGCAGCAATTGGGTGATGAGATCTTTACTGCTAGTACTGCGGTCGCTGCGACCTTCGCATAGCTCAATAATCATTTCGCGCAGCATGGCACTGATACTGAACGTACAGCACTCGTCTGGAAGAGTGGATGCTGAGGGGGTGACGAAAAGGAAATAGCCGCGAGCGTTGGCAGAGGCACGACTTTGGTGGGGAACGCCAGAAGGAATCCAGAGAGCGCAATAAGGTGGCACTATCCAATGGTTATCGGCCACCTCGCACGCGACAACCCCCTGCATAGACAAGACCAGTTGCCCCTGCTCATGAAGATGAGTATTTGATCCCGAGAGTTCTTCACTCAAAGCCGTAAAGCTGATCGCAGTTACGATTTTTCCTGACGCGCCGGAATGTGGAAGTAGGTTCTTTGCCATTTTGACGCTTTTTGCAGATAAGTTGACTTAATATACGAATTCTACCACGACTGGTGCCGATAAAATCCTCCATAAGTTTGAGATGGCTAACCCGTCGACCCGCCCAAAAATTACTGGAGGAAAGTATGAGTAGTGATCCGATCAGAGCGCGCATGATCAGTCCTGATGAAGGCCACCATGTTTTGCACCCTACAGGCGCTCTCATGAACATCAAGGTGTTTGCTAACGAAACAGGAGGACTGTATTCGCTTATGGAAACCGTACTCCCGCCTGGAGGTGTCGTACCGCGCCATATTCACACGGGCGAGGATGAAAATAATTTTATCCTTGAAGGACAGCTATCCATGCAGATTGGCGAGGATTTTCACTTGGCCGGGCCAGGCAGCTACGTCGTTGCTCCGCGCGGCGTACAGCAGTATTTTAAGAACGACGGTGATAGCAATTGTCGATTTCTCACCACCTTTACTCCTGGAGGAGCAGAGGGTTTTTTCAGGGAAGCCGGTGAATTGATACGTCGTCTCGCTCCCGAAAAGCCCAGTCGGGAAGAACTGCTCCAGCTTCAGCAACGATATGGTCTGAGCTATCTATAAAAGGTGAAAAAGAATCGAGATACCTTATGGCTGTGCCATCGGTCGGAGCAAACTCCTGAATTCGCTCATCTCATTGAAACGGTATTGACACGAGCTTAGCAGAGCCATGGATGATCCATTTTTGACCTTGGTTTAGAGTTACTGTCCCCATTTCTCAGAGTCGCCAATTCGCTAGGAGGCAGCCGACTGGCGGCCGCCACCTTTTTGGATTTACTACTTCGAGCCAGCAGAGACCTGGTCGCGTGTTTTCCACAGCGACAGCAGCACTCCGCCCAGCAGCAGCCCAAGTGTCACGCTCAGGGAAATGACCGCCGGAATCTTACCGATGATACCGACCAGGAAGATTTTGCCACCGATAAACACCAGCACCAGTGCCAGCGCGTACTTGAGGTAGGCGAAGCGGTGAATCATCGCCGCTAGGGCAAAATACAACGCACGCAGGCCAAGGATGGCGAAGATGTTCGAGGTGTAGACGATGAAGGGGTCTTGGGTGATGGCGAAGATCGCTGGCACGCTGTCCACGGCGAACACCAGGTCGGCACACTCGATCAGCACCAAAGCCAAGAACAACGGCGTCGCCCAGACCACGGACTTGCCGCTAGCATCAGACTGACGCACAAAGAAGCGCCCTTCATGCAGTTGTTCGGTCACCCGCATGTGTTTGCGCAGGAACTTCACCAGCAGGTTATCGCTAAGATTAGGGTGGGCATCTACTTTGCTGAACAGCATCTTCACTCCGGTGAGAAGCAGGAAGATGCCGAACACATAGAGAATCCAGCTGAACTCGGCGATAAGCGCAGCACCTAGGCCGATCATGATCGCGCGCAGCACGATGACACCCAGAATGCCCCAGAACAGCACCTCGTGCTGATACTTACGCGGGATTGAGAGGAAGCTGAAGATCATCGCCATCAGGAACACGTTGTCCATCGACAACGATTTCTCGATCAGAAAGCCGGTGTAGAAATCCATCCCGGCGTCTCCGCCCTTGACTTGCCAGACCCAGAGGCCGAACAGCAAGCCAGCCGTGATATAGCCAGCAGACAGCAGCAGACTTTCAGTAACGCCGATTTCTCGCTGCTCACGGTGGAGAACCCCGAGGTCGAAGACCAACAGGCCCATCACGATGCTTATAAAAACCAGCCACAACCAAGTTGCTGTGCCGAGGAACTCGGCCAGGAAGAACGGTTCTAGGGCAGTCATGAGCCCCTCCTCTAAGTGTCGAAGTTATACAAACTGCAACTCCGACATGGCAGCGGTTAGCTGTCAGAGGGGCCCGGCATTGCGATTTAAAATCTAGAGAGACGCGCGGAATTTCTCAATCTCGC
Organism: Pseudomonas sp. 300; assembly: GCF_055803035.1. Classification (NCBI taxonomy): domain Bacteria; kingdom Pseudomonadati; phylum Pseudomonadota; class Gammaproteobacteria; order Pseudomonadales; family Pseudomonadaceae; genus Pseudomonas; species Pseudomonas sp. 300. Next base: position 49,059 of record NZ_JAVLRV010000010.1, read on the forward strand.
AAGGGTTGCAAGGTGTTTCAAGTACGTAGGTCATACTGGGAGTCGGAACATCGAGTCTTACTACTGTCGCTCGCTTGTAAGCCCACGAAAAATCGAGCATTGACATGAGCATAGCGGGGCTCAGGATACCGGAGTGATGTTTGCCTCAAGGCGAACAACCCACCTCGCGCACCGCTATTCCTGCTCCTCTGATTTCTACGAACGGAATCGGCTCTATCCCACATAAACAAACGTTATGGCGCACAGGGCCTGGGATCGCACCTGCGAAATCCCGCCCAAGGTGTTCGTCATCAATTTGTAAGGCTTGCTGTTCCAGTTATCCAACGCGCCTGCGGGGTGTAGTCGGAAGTACGTCAGATTTGACGGAGACTTCCTACTGCCAAGAGTCGGGCACTCGCTCCGGACGTACATTCTTGAGAACGCTCATGAGTGTGCTTGAAGATTTTCAGGTCGCTGACACACACAGAATGATTTTAGCGTCTGCGACGACTACCATTGCCCGGCCTGAAGCAGCTATTGGAATAGAATCAAAACCTCGGGCTACTCCGACCAGCAATTACATATCACCCATCAGCATGCGTTTATGAATCCTGAGCGCGTTTAGTCAGATGTACACTCGCAACGGTTTTTGTCACTTTGATCTGAGCGCCTGATATCCCGGATGCTTACTGCTGGAATGTACTTTAAGCGCAGGTCGCAAGACACAATTGCTCGGGCAACAACTCCGAAGGCCATCCGCCCGAACAACTGAAAGCTTCCAGACACATAGTCCGGTTGTCCTCGCACCAGCAGACAAAGACGCCCCGCTGACTCAGGGAGGCATGATTGAATGTCCAGCACCGTTCCTTCACTTCATTTGCCCATCGCCCCTCTAGCGAACACTCAATGATCGAGTAAAAGCCAGCGTTGGTTTTCTCTCGCGCAATCACTCGAAACATTCGGTTGTCACACCTGGCTAAGGCCGAGCTTATTTCCTCACCGGCAAACAGGTTAGAGAGTGCGAAAATCTCAATCTGGTCGAGGGGCATCTGAGTCAATTCATTTAGTCAGCGCGCATGGGTTGCATAGCCGAATAACAGCCGACTTCAAGATTTTCCTCCAAGATCGTAAGCCCGGGCGATCAGTTCGGCCACTTCATCACGGCGAACGGTCGAAGCCTTACTCGAGTCAGGTACCACCGTTGTGATACGACCTTGCGCAACCAAAACCTTGGCAGCTTCACCCCACTCTGCCCGGGTGACCAGTTTGCTCGCTTCGAACGCCGGCCCGCTTTTCATCCAGCCGTTGGAAACGACAATCTGGGCTTGATCAAACAATGGGGAATCCGCCGGCAGGTCTGTGAAGCCAACGCGTTTGTCGACCTTCATCTCACCGGCCAACGTCATCTGCAACGTGTTAGCTAACTCGCCTCGGGTAATGGCACGGGCCGGCTCAAAGGCATTTGCCTCGTTACAGGTCATCAGCCCCCGGAAAACCACCGCCCGCACCGCATCGGATGTTTGATTGGCGGGGATGTCGGCGGGTACGTTTTTTTGCGCAGGTCTCAATCTCGCATCAACTGGCGTGACATCCAGATTCACGCCCTGTGCAGTGTAGTTGGTCAATGAGTCATAAGTCTTGCTGTGTGCAACAAAACCTGCGGCCTTGGTGAAATCAAACCGGTACCCGTAATGGTATCCATTGGCAGGATTGTATCTAGTCATCAACCCCGATTGATGGGTAGCTGTGTTGTCCGCGAGACCATACAGCACCGCCCGGCGCATCGCCGCCACTGCCGATAGGTCTGTAATCAGTTGGTTACCCACCAGATACTCATCACCCGGCTTGATGACCTCCTTGCCTTCAGCCGGTAAGACTGCATTTGTCGAAAGGTTGTAATGATCGCCGTTGCCCAGCATCGCGAGCTGCACGTTATGCAGTTCAGTGCCGTAGACGCCGAACCGCTTGGTCGCATGGCTGGCATCCATCACCGTCAAATAACCTTCGCCAATGACCACGATCTGACCGTCAGGCTTCACCCACATGGCGGTGTTGGTATCCAATCCGAAACCCTTGCTACGCGGGTTGTCGACCAGATAACTGGCCATGCGCGCGGTTCGCCCGGTACTGGTCTCTTCGAGCTGATCCAGGTGTTGATCGATTATCCCGCCCTTGAACAAGCCAGAACCTTTGAGCAATGCCGCACCACGCTGCCCGGCAGACTTCGCTACACCGAAGTCCAACGTGTCCATGACAACCCCGTAAGCCGTCGGCATCTGTGCGCCGAGAATACTTGCCCCCGCGCTCGTGCCACCGATGACTCCGCCCTGCTCATACACTTTGCGCACGGCTTGCATCGCCAGCGAATCACTCCCATCAGCGTTAAACAACGCTTTGGCAATTCGCGCCTGATCGCCGCCCACAAACCACACGGCACTTGCCTCAGTGATCGGCCTGACGGCCTCGGGGTCATTCATTGTTTGTACGTAATTTTTGCTGTCGATCGACGCAATCGTGACGTGAGAAGCCGGCACACCCAACGCCACCAGCTCGGCTTGAAAGCGCTTACTTGAACCCAGGCTGCCACTGGCAGTGGGGAAAATCACAATCTTTGCCGCATCAGACCCGCCCGCCAGATCCACGAATTTGTGATATACGGGCAAGTTGCTAGCCCTCAGCATGCCCCCCACCGCCAGTAAATGGCCATCCGCGAGCACCGACGTCGCTGAAGAAGCGATAGCCAACGCGACCAACACCCTGCCCTTTCTCACTTTGCTCATCCGCATTTGCTCTTTTTGTGGGGAGAACATAAATGGCTTCACAGCCGATCCTGACAGCGCCAATCTGAAAATTTTTCTATCAGATTGACCACAAACGAAAGCTTATACGCCGCCTTTTTTGGCTGATCAAGGTCTAGGATCTGGATTAAAAAACGACTTCCAAGCAACAACAATCGATTTAATCGTTTTATTTCAATTACTTACAAGACAAACAAGATCAATTTTTCACCATGCAGTATGAGGCTACTATTTTCTTGTTTTACATTTCATGAAAATAATTGTTTCATTACTGCCGTGGTGGCTCCCGATTCAAGTCAAGCGCCATACCTGCTCTTCGATCCGTTCTACTTACCCTGATACCCGCTATAAGGAGTCGCACAATGAAATTAATCACACTTCTAGGCGCCGTGGCGCTGACTGCCATGAGCGCCTTCGCGATGGCAGAAGAACAGACACTGCGCATCGGTATCGAAGCGGCCTATCCACCCTTCGCGTCCAAGACAGCAGACGGCGCAATCACCGGTTTCGACTACGACATTGGCAATGCGCTATGCGAGAAAATGGCGGTCAAATGTGTATGGACAGAGCAGCAGTTCGACGGCTTGATTCCATCGCTCAAGGTACGCAAGATCGACGCGATCCTCTCCTCCATGTCGATCACGCCCGATCGTCTTAAATCGGTCGATTTCAGCAAAAAGTACTACCACACCCCTGGCAAGTTGGTGATGAAGGCCGGCACTGTCGTCAACGACCCGCTGGTTGACCTCAAAGGCAAGCGGGTGGGCGTGCAGCGCGCGTCTACCTACGATCGCTATGCAAGTGACAAATTCGCCGCGGCGGGCATTGAAGTCGTGCGCTACGGCTCCCAGGGTGAAGCGTTCCTTGACCTAGCCTCCGGACGCCTGGACGCCACCCTCGCCGACATCGTCAACATCGATGAAGGCTTCATCAAAACCGACGCAGGCAAGGGTTTCGCATTGGTAGGCCCGGACTTCACCGATAACAAATACTTCGGTAACGGCGCGGGTATTGCGGTACGCAAAGGCGATTCGGCAACTGCTGAAAAACTGAACGCCGCCATCGACGCCGTTCGCGCAGACGGTACTTATCAGAAGATTCAGAACAAGTACTTCAACTACGATATTTACGGCGGCTGATCACCTGAGCAGGAGTCGTTTTTTAGCGATTCCTGCCTGCCTTCTTCAGGAAATTTGCATGGAACACATTGAGCACTTGCTACCCTGGGGCAGCCCGGGTATCGAACGACGTCTGTCGGTTTTTCGTTTTGGTAGCGGCCCTCGCAAAGCCTACATTCAGGCATCGCTGCACGCGGATGAATTGCCAGGCATGCGCGTTGCGGTCGAGCTGAAAAAGCGCTTACGCGAGCTGGAGCAAGAAGGTCGGCTGAACGCGACGATTGAACTGGTTCCGGTGGCAAATCCCATCGGGTTGTCACAGATGTTTCAAGCCACTCATCAGGGGCGATTCGACTTTGCCAGTGGCAAGAATTTCAATCGGGATTTCCCGTCACTCGGGGAACCGGTGGCTGCCCGGGTTACCGGACGCCTGAACGCAAAGGCCAAGGATAATGTGGAGGTCATCCGAGCAGCCATGCACGAAGTGCTGACCGAGCTGCCTCAAGCGAACTCCCCGCTTGAAGGGTTGCAAAACGCCTTTTGTTGACTCACGCCTGTGATGCGGATCTGGTGCTTGATCTGCATTGCGACTTTGAGTCCATTCTTCTGCTTTATAGCCTGCCACAACTTTGGGAATCACTTGAACCATTGGCAAACCGCCTCGGCGCCGGCGCGGCTTTACTGGCTGAAGCGGCCGGTGGTGACTCCTTTGACGAAGCGTGCTCCGTCCCTTGGCTCCAATTGGCCAGGCAATTTCCAGACACATCCATTCCGATGGCTTGCATGGCGACGACCATAGAACTGGGCGGCATGACGGACACCGGTCACGTCGCTGCCCAAGCCCATGCAGAAGCAATTCTGGCGTACTTGGGTGACCTGAAGATGATCAGCGGCGACTGGCCAAAAATGCCCCCCTCGTACTGTGAAGCCACGCCATTTGCAGGGGCGCAGTATGCTTATGCACCACACGCCGGGGTCATTTCATTTCTGGAACCATTGGGTGCAAGGGTAAACAAAGGTGACGCGCTATTTGAAGTCTTCGATCCAATCACTGACCGTCATACACGCGTTTGCGCTACCACCCACGGCGTGCTCTATGCCCGTGAGCGCCTGCGGTTTGCCCAACCCGGCCTGTGGCTAGCCAAGGTCACAGGCAGCGACCCCATTCGTCATGGCCGCCTCTTGACCGATTGAGGCGGCACTCCCGTGATTTCGCTCGCTTCAGATACACTGGGGCAACTGATCGACAGGCCGGCCCAACTTATGCTCCAACCTACTCGCAATGCCACCGTTTATACAGCGCCCATCATGCGCAACCTCGCAGAGGCTGCACCCGATTTGCAACCGTCACTGCGCAAGGTGGCTGACTTCATCCTGCGTCATCCACTGAAGGCCGCAACCCTGACCATCGAAGAACTGGCCCAAGAGTCTATGACTTCGCCGGCAGCAGTCAATCGGCTTGCTCGGGCGATAGGACTGAAGGGCTACACGCAATTAAAAGTAGAGCTGGTCGCTACGTTGCAAGACATGGTTTCGCCCGTCGACAAGTTGCGCAATGAGATGGCCCACCGGCCCTTGGGGGAATTCGGTTTGACCGAGCAACTTCAAATCGCAACCAGCAACCTGAGCACGACCAACACCAACAACTCCTCAGAAGTGTTCGAAGCCTTTGTCAGTGCACTCATCCAGGCGCGTAAAATCTACATCCTTGGTTTTGGAAACAGCGCCTACATGGCAGGACTTGCCGCCTCCAACCTGATTCCCTTCATTGCCGATGCGCAGGCAATCAGTATGGAAGGTGGCAACGAGAACGCCGCCTATCGATTGGCATCCATCACACCCGCTGACGTCCTTCTGGCGATCTCGCTGCCCCGTTACTCCCAAGACACACTGCAATTAGCGAGATTTGCCAAAGAACGGGGAGCCTCGGTGCTAGCCATCACCGACTCGCCAGCATCGCCTTTGGCCAACATCGCGCATCACGCACTGTTTGCTGCGGCGAACCATCCAGTACTCATCAGCTCAAACTCGGCTGTTTTAGCGTTGATCGAGGGCTTGGTTGCCGCCGTCATGACGCGAAATAAGGAAGCAGTCAGGCTCTCTGCCGAGCTAACTGAAAGTGTGCTGTCCTACCTGCATGTTTCTGCGAATAGCAAGCCAAGCTCGAAGAGAAAGCCGCTTAGCCGTTAACACCTGTGAAAAATGGCCGTCGCGGCACAGTTTACGCTCAGCAATGTAACTTCAGTGGCGAAAGCTCGGCGAGTGAATTGGTCGCGATAGCGATGACCGTAAGGATAAGGTCGTTTGTGCGCAATTGCATGGACTTTACCACTCATTTGCATTGCTGTTGACCAACCGTTTGCGTTCGACTTGAGCAGAGCAAACAGTAGTGACATCCGGCAAAGAACGACACTTTTCAGCCCTTCGCGACAGGCAACAATCGGCCCAGAGTGTGTAAAAACGTATTCGATCAGCAGCATCGTAAGGCGCTGGGTCAAACCACGTTCTGTGTAGATGCCCGACAGACCGGAAACCATCGACTGATGGGATCGTCTAAAACCAGTACTCGTTCATTTTCGAAAGAAACTCTGGGTTAACCGGCGCGCTGGATGCTGAGCCGATGACCGAGTCAATCCCACACTTCGGACACAAAGCGGTGGTATCCAGATCGACCCACTCTGTGATTTCTGCGGACGAAAACACACTTAAGCAGTAAAAACAGCCACAACGATCACTTGCTTCAATTTGGGCTCGGTGATTTTTACAAAGTCGGTGCGCTGAAATTACATCCATGGGTAAACTCTTCAACTCCAAATTTAGTAGCATATCGTGCTTACGTAAGAGTACGTGAAGACCCGGCTAACGTTGCTATGATTGCCCAAAGTGTTAACGCAGGATTGCCCATGAAACGTTTCATTCAAGGTGAGCATCGCGGACAAAGCACTTTGCTTCCCGGAAGTCTTGACGACTACGTCAGTGACACAAATCCGGTGCGAGTAGTCGACTTTTTCGCCGCCCCCCCCCATGCCCAAGCCTCCAGATGGAAAATGTGTTTTGCCGCCCGGCACTGTCGTTGGCATCACCAGAGACTATGAATACTCAGCTCAGGTGAAGGCGCTCCAAACCTCAGGGGTGGTGTTCGAGAATTCACTCTCCGATTTAACAAGCTTACAAAAACTCGCTGCTCGGCGTTTTCAGGCGGTATTGGTGATGAGCAATGACCTTGAGGCCAGAAATCAAAAGGCCATACAGTCGGGCACTGAGGATTTAGTGCGCATCGCCTTCAATTGCGGAATGCTGGACTCCACGATTGGATTTAGCTTGGCCCATCCGGACGGATCGCGAGCGCTGGAGATGTATGACGAGAGCTATCGACGCATCTAGGCCAACGGCGCCCTCAAGGATATTCACATGCGCTGGTTTCCTTAGCTTCATTGGCCTTGACAATACGACTGCGGTGTTCGGAAGCAACATACTCTAGGTAACCATCTCAAGCTTCAGGGGACTCGGTCATCGCCACTCCTTTGCGCCCCAGTTGTTTAACGCCGTACATTGCCTGATCCGCTGCTTTCAGCAGCGAACTCAGACTTTGGCCATGATTGGGACACAGAGAGACTCCGATACTGCACCACAGTGTTAGCTCTCCTGCGCTTGTCGCTACTGTCTGCGCAATGGCTTCCAGTACCCTCTCAGCGTACTGCTCAGCACTCTCTGGATTGATAAGATCCGTGATCAGAATCACGAATTCATCTCCACCGTAGCGTGCTACGGTGTCACAAGAACGCGTGACCTGAAGCATGCGATTGGCGACTGCCTTGAGAACCTGGTCACCAATCTCATGGCCATACTTATCGTTAATGTCCTTGAAATGATCGAGATCGATCAACAGAACGGCAAACGCAGTCCCACTCGCTTTCCAGTCTGAGAACGCCTGATCAAAACGATCGGCCAAGAGGTAGCGATTCGGCAATTGGGTTAGAACATCATGGGTTGCGAGATAAGCCGAGCGTTCATGTTCAACCTCTGCTCTTTCGATCGCTTTGAAATGCCGAATCAACATTACAGGCACAAGCACGAATGCCCCCGCGAGAACCGCAAGGACTATCAATGTTTCCACTGTCAGAATATCGCCCAATCGCAACTGACGCTCAAACAACAAGGTCATCGGTTGAGAAACACTCCTGATCTCGACTCGGTCAGATAGAGCCGGTAATAGGAGGCGATCCAGGATACAGGCTTGCTCGGTCTGAGTTGAAAAGACATTGCTTTCAGTTCCTGCAGCAGTTTTCAGAACCGCACTGACGTGAACCAGGGGGTCGACGTTTGCATAATTCACCGCATCCTGTAGCGAACCCGTCTTGATCAAAAGCAAAGACACCATCTTGCTGCCAAAGAAATTGGGGCGGGTGTTCTCTCGATCCTGTTCAGGACGACTGACTGACTGCATCAGAATGTAAGCGTCCCCCCCCTCATACATTGAGAAAACAGGCGATACGACCGGCTTCTGATTATTGTGTGTTCGAGCTAACGCATAGGACAGATAGGCGACGGTTTCTAGCTTGACGCCATAGATCGAACTCGATTCTGGGAGTAAGGGGTACATGAACAATACAGGCCAAGTCTCATTGAGATAGACCTGATGTTGCGCAGGTTGGTGAGTGAGACTCGGAAAGTCCTTGAGTTGAAAGTCTGGACGCCAAGTACGGCGCAACAGATCTTCAAAAGCTGCCTGTTCGGCGATGGGTACCGCCCGCGCCGCCTCAAGCATGTAAATATGAGGGTAAGCGGCTAAAACGACAGCCGCATACCGGGCCGTAGCTTCCGTATCGCTCTGATCGACGGCCTGAAGAAATGCCGAGAAACCCGCCAACACAGCCTCATTAGTATCAAGCTGATTGCGCACGATGCCGGAAATATTCTGCACGTATTCCGAGAAACGCTTTTCTCTACGTTCAGTCTCGGACTTCAGCAGTAACAGGGCCGAAAAACCAACCAAGCCGACAGCCAGGATAATGAACCCTGCCAGGGAGCTGCGCCGCTTAGTAAACATCACTTCCACTTTCCAAGGCACAGAGGGAGAACCGTGCCTTGGCTAGTAATGTTGAAGCCAAGCGAAATTGGGGGTGAATGACCGATGACATACCGATTTGGAGGTCGTCTAGTATTGAAAATAATTCCAAAGGGATCATATCTGATGCGCATATTTGCGATTGAAAAATGACGCCGCGTAAGGTTATCTCCTCAAAAATGGCGTAGTAGGCTTTCGGATTCATGCTCAGCACTGCGTCTCCCCTTTCGCATGTACCCGAAAGAAAACCTTTCGAGCCCCATTTGCATGCTTCCTACGCGATCAACACTGCAACGAAACTCACTATAGGGCAATTTGCCAGTATCCGCTGTGCCAAGTACAAGGCTTTCGGTTCGAGTTCAGGCGTTTTTGAGGGTAAACCCCAAGTGAAAGCTAGTGCCTGCTTCAGTGCTATCAACGGTTACACAACCGCCATGCAGTTGCATAATCGAACGAACAATGGCCAATCCCAGCCCCCCAGAGTCGTCGGGCTGATTACGTGATGGGTCGCACCGGTAAAAGCGCTCAAACAATCGTGGCAGATGTTCGGCTGCTATCGGCTCGCCGTAGTTGTGCACCGTGATTTTGAGCGAGTCCTCCGAAATCTCGCTGCTGATAGTCACTGCAGAGGCGGGAGTTGCGTAGCGCAGCGCATTAGCCAGCAAGTTGGCCAATGCTCGGCGGATCAACCCTGGATCCCCCAGCAACTGATCCTGGGTCTGGTTTATCAGTTGCACATCTCGCTCTTGCGCCACGCCTTCGAAATACTCACATAGTTGCTCAATGAGATCGTGCAGGTTGATTTGCTCGAATTTTACGCAAGCGTTTGGCTGCTCGGTGCGAGCGAGAAACAGCATGCTGTCGATCATGCGGGCCAGCCTTTCATACTCTTCCTGATTGGAAACCAACAAATTCTGATAGTCCTCGATAGAGCGACTGCGCCTCAGAGCTTGCTGGGTATGTCCCATCAGGTTGCCAAGCGGGGTTCGCATTTCATGGGCGAGGTCTTCCGAGAAGCGTGAAAGCTGGGCGAATCCGTCCTCAAGGCGTGCAAGCATCTGGTTGAGGGCACTACAGAGCAGTTTGAGCTCATTCAGTTCATTGAACTCGTCCAACCGCAGATGCAGATGCTGCACATCGATTCCAGCGGCGCGCTTGGCCAGCAGGCGCACAGGGTGCAAGCCTCGTTGACTCACCCACCAGCCGAGTGCGAAAGCCAACAGCGCGCCGACTGACATGGCCAGCCAGAGCTTGAGTCGGTAGGCCCCCAGCATTTGTTCGCGCTCACTCAACAACTTGCCGGCGATCAGGGTCAAACCGCGATCACCCTGCGTGACATCCTGCCAGGCAAGCCGCACTGGCTCGGAAGAGTGATCGTCAACGAGGCGAGCGTGAGGGGCAGCCGGCAACTTTGGAAACGTCATACCCACTGGGTTGATTTCGATCAACACCTTGCCGGTGTGATCGACAATCCATAGCAGACTGTCGCGATTGCCCAACATGTTTTCGTAGAGCTTGGGCCGACCTCTCAGTTGCTCGATGCTGTCGCTATCGCTGATCAATGCTTGCATTCGCTCCAGGCGCCCAAGCAGGGCCTGATCATCGCGCCAGGCAATCTCTCGCTGTAACGATTGATAAAGATAAAAACCAATGGAGCCCAGTAAAAGTGCGCTGACCAAAGCGAACATGATCGCGAGGCGCAGGCTCAGGGTGCGCGGAAAGAGATTCAAGATTGCACCTCAAGCATGTAACCGATACCACGCACTGTGTGTATCAACTTGAGCGAGAATGGATCGTCAACCTTGGCCCGCAGGCGACGGATAGCGACATCGACCACATTAGTGTCACTGTCAAAGTTCATCTGCCAGATCTGTGAGGCAATCAGCGATCGCGATAGCACCTCCCCTTCTCGACTAAGCAGCAAGTGCAGTAGGGCGAACTCCTTGTTGGTCAGGGTGAGGCGCTCGCCGTTGCGCGTTACCTTGCGTCGCAGCAAGTCCAGGCTCAGGTCACCAGCCACAAAATGCTCCACCTCGCGAGGCGGGCCACGGCGCAGTAACGTGCGAACGCGTGCCAACAGCTCGGCATAGGAAAAGGGTTTGACCAGATAATCATCGGCCCCCAACTCCAGCCCTTTGACCCGATCATCAACTGAATCACGTGCGGTGAGAAACAGTACTGGGGTCTGCCACTTACGCCGGATGATTTGAAGCAATTGCCAGCCATCCAACCCCGGCATCATGACATCCAGAATGATCAAATCGAACTCACTCTCCTGTGCCAAATGCTGGCCATCCAGCCCATCAAGGGCGACCTCTACGACATAGCCCGATTCAGTCAGGGCTTTGCGCAGGTAATCCGCCATTTTCGTTTCATCTTCAACCACCAGGATACGCATTTTTTCCTCCAGGACTGGCGCACAGGCTAGCCCGCCTCGCTGATTTCTCACATTACATATTGGTAATCAGGAGGTAATCATTCTGACGGAGCGGGCTGGTCATGATGTCTGGCAATGACCCAGACAGACTCAACCAACCAAGGAAACAGCATGCGTAAAAGCCTATCGACTTCATTGCTGATCACACTCGCAATGAACTCTGCGTTCGCCGTTGCAGCTCCGGATCAGGTTGCGCAGCGCCAGGACGTGTCACTTGCAATGGCCAACGATTTGCTAACGGCCGCGCTGACCGCCTGTCATGCCGATGGCCGCACAGCCGTTGCCGCAGTTGTCGACCGTGGCGGCAATCTGGTTGCCGTGCAACGCGATGACAATGTCGGCCCGCACAACACGTTAGCCGCGCAACGCAAAGCCTATACCGCCCTGTCGACCAAGACTTCGACGGGGTTGTTAGCTGAGCGCGCTCGCGCTAATCCAGATGCTGAAAACCTCAACACCCTTGATGAGTTGTTGCTACTCGGTGGAGGCGTGCCATTGAAGTTCGATGGTCAGGTCATCGGCGCCATCGGTGTGGCCGGTGCGGGTGGCGCTGCACAGGATGAAGGTTGTGCAGAGGTCGCTATCAACAAAGTTTTACCTGCCGTTAAAAACTAAGGAGATCACCATGACTGTATTGAAGAGCTTCTTCGCTGGCGCTGTATTGAGTGCCCTTTCAGCGTTTGCATCAGCGGCAACAAATCCATTGAGCGTGCATGTACTCAATTTGCAGGATGGCCTGCCCTCCCCTGGAGTCAATGTCACGTTGGAAAAGCAGGATGGGAAAAACTGGAACATGCTCAACAGCGCGGCAACCAACGAGCAAGGTCGTATCACCGGGCTGTATCCGGAAGGTCGGGGCCTGGAGAAAGGTACCTACCGTGTCACCTTCAAGACTGGTGAGTGGTTCAAGTCGCACAAAACGTCCAGCTTCTTTCCGGAGGTACCCGTCATTTTTGAGGTGGACGGTACCGTTCCTCACTATCACATCCCGTTGCTTCTCAGCCCTTACGGCTTCTCTACATACCGAGGAAATTGATCGTTAAGCGATACCAAATGGATACCGCCCCAAGGTGAAGACAGCCGCCCCCTGCTCAAAAGGGCGGTACTGTCGATTAATTTTTCGGCATCAAAACCTTAAGCAATGACCACGCTCACTCCTTAGGCTTGGTTCACGTTTCAGGGGGGGATGCCGGTGACAGCACCCTTCTGATCCTCGACCATGAACTGCAGGCCACTGATCGCCCCACCCGATTGATCATGCCTAGACAAGGCATGCGGTGGATTTCAAGGCGCAAAGAATAGCGTCCATCCTCAGTGTGTTCCTGTACAGACTTGATACAAACCTATACAAGACCATGAAATTCGCACAAGACTGATCAGCAGGCGGTGACGCCTTACTTTATCGATGAATGCCCGTTCTGCGCGCTATAGATCAATGACCTGCGCAGAGGCGGCAATGAGTCACAACCGCTATTTATTGGTATCCGTTGTGATCGGATTGAGCCCGCGCCTTGACGCTCTCGTGCCGCAGACGTTAGGCATTTAGGCGACTAAAATCACTTGAGGTGCAATCCGCGCGCCCCTTTCAGTCGGATATCGAGTGCTCTGCCGAGAGTGCAAAAGCTACGTAAACCAATAGTCTATTGCAGGTGCGCAATCCCCTACCCGATCAGCGCATTGCTCGCGATCAACATGCTTCCCTCGTGTTCAATTTTGAATTTTCTTGTACAATCTTCATATCGCTGTATAGGTTTTGCGTTGGATTGATGAAAGTGCCAAGCAGTCCATAGCCACTGAGGTTCGTATGTTCAACTCGCAAATCAAAAAAGAACTGACCATAAGCAAGCAGCGTTTGGCTGTCTGCGAAGCCACCCTCGCAGCATTAGGTGGCTCCATGGCTCTGATTGAGTTCCAACCTGATGGCACGATCCTCGGCGCCAATCACAATTTCCTAAGCGTTATGGGCTATCGCCTTGAGGAAATTCACTCCCGGCATCACCGCTTATTCTGTACACCGACCTACGCCAACAGCGTCGCTTATCAAGGTTTTTGGTCACGCCTGAGTAATGGTGAGTCCATAAACGACCGCTTCCTGCGCTTGGACAAACAGGGGCGTGAGATCTGGCTGGAGGCTAGCTATAGCCCTGTTCGCGACGCCTCTGGACGGGTGATTAAGGTCGTCAAGATTGCTACTGATGTCACTGCCCGGGTACAGAAGGAACAAGAGCAGGAAAGTCAAATCAACGCGATTAACCGTTCCATGGCAACCATTGAGTTCAACCGGCAGGGAGAAGTCATCAGTGCCAACGAGAACTTCCTTGCAGTGATGGGTTACCCCCTCGATGAGATTGTTGGCAAGCACCATCGTTTGTTCTGTGAGCGTAGCGAAAGTGAATCCAACGAGTATCGCCAGTTCTGGGAGCGCCTGAATCACGGTGAATTTTTCTCCGGTAACTTCAAGCGCCTCAACAACCAGGGACAAACCGTCTGGTTACGTGCGACTTACAATCCGGTGTTCGACGCCAGCGGCAGCCTTTACAAAGTAGTTAAGTTTGCGAGCGATATCACGGTTCAGGTTCTCCAGCAGGAAACTGAGTCACGAGCAGCACGCATGGCTTACGAGACTTCACTGAAAACCGACAATACAGCGCACGAAGGCGCGCGAGTTGTGCAGGAGACCGTGGATGTCATGCAAAGCCTGGCTGGCGAATTGAATCACGCAGCCGAAGGTATCAATGATGTCAGTCAGCAGTCGGAAGTAATCAGCAGCATCGTGCAGACCATCCGTAGCATCGCCGAACAAACGAATCTTCTTGCGCTAAACGCCGCCATCGAAGCCGCTCGTGCCGGAGAGCAGGGTCGAGGTTTTGCGGTGGTTGCTGACGAAGTGCGCAATCTGGCTTCGCGCACAAGCCAGGCCACCATCAAAATTGTCGAGGTGGTGCAGCACAATCGTTTATTGGCCCAGGGGGCAGTGGCCAGGATGGAGGCGAGTAAAGGCAAGGCAGAACAAGGAGTCAAATTAGCCGGTGAGGCTGGTCAAGTGATCCTGGATATTCAGGATAGTGCTCGCCAAGTCGTACACGCGATCAGCAATCTCTCGTCGACATTGGCACGATGATTCAGCCTTGCGGCTTGAGCAAAATCCTGGTTTGACCGACACATTGATGGTAATTGAAAAATAGGTTTTGAATGAACGAAAAATCACAACCAGTCCCTACTTGTAGGGCCTGCAGGAATGGCAAAGAACTGGATTTTGAGTTCAGTATGGCGTTCCAACCAATCGTAGATCTGCGCGACAACAGTATTTTTGCATATGAGGCTTTGGTACGTGGTTGCGATGGCAGTGGTGCCGCTGCCATTCTTGGAAAGGTGAACGAGAAGAACCGTTATGCCTTTGACCAAGCATGTCGAGTCAAGGCTGTTGAGCTTGCTTCGCGCTTACAAATACCCTGCTTTGTCAGCATCAATTTCTTACCCAATGCGGTATATCAAGCAGCCACGTGCATTCGTGCGACACTTGAAGCCGCACGCAGATTTGGATTTCCCACCGAAAGACTGATTTTTGAGATCACCGAAAACGAAGAACTGGTGGATAAGGAACATCTAAAAAGTATCATTCGAGAATATCGTCTTAAAGGCTTCAAGACAGCGATAGATGATTTCGGCGCTGGGTACGCGGGGCTCAATTTGCTGGCGGAGTTTCAACCCGACATCATCAAACTGGACATGACCTTGGTACGTAGCATATGCACTGACCCGGTGCGGCAGGCAATCGTCCAAGGCATACTAGGTGTATGCAAAGCGCTCAATATTGAAGTTATTGCAGAGGGCGTAGAGACCAATACTGAATTGCAGAAGTTACTAGCTCTGGGCATTAACTACTATCAGGGCTATCTGTTTGCAAAGCCCGAATATGAATCGCTTCCAAACGTGAAATGGCCGCCTCTGAACGTTGACTAGGGATAAGGCACCCTAATTTTTTATACATCAAAGCGATCAATACTCTGAGTCTTTTGCGGAGAATCTGTCTGCTCACAGCATTACTCGGATTGCTCCATTTCCTTTGTGCTCCCCTTGAAACCGCACCGCCTAGATCGTCGACGTTGAACACCCACTGTCATGTACTTTCAACTCGACCACTGACAATTTCAGGTCTAAGACGGCACCTTGGAGGTCGCGTTTTAGATCTTGCTCTGAATTATTGAGGCCCATCACCCCCTTCTCTATTTCCCTGCCAAGCCAGATGCCCTAGCCTCCATGCAATCTACGGCAGACGTGCTCCCCAGACTGATACCGTCCTTGACGGAATACTACGCAATGTAAAGACGGCAATCTTCAATTCAGCTCAATAACCTCACAAAAATGACGGCAATAGCGGAAGTAATGGCACAATAGCCAAAACGTATGTCTTTTTGTAGAGAATTAACCTTGCGTACAACCCAAACGATTACGCCTGTTGAGCAAATTTTTCCTGCCCAGCAGCGCTTAATATCAGCTACTGATTCCAGCGGTAAAATCACCTACTGTAATGATGAGTTCGCGAAAATTAGCGGCTACTCCCGTGAGGAGCTGATCGGTAGCCCACACAATTTGGTTCGCCACCCTGACATGCCACCTGCCATTTTTGGGATGATGTGGAGCTACCTGAAGGCCGGAAAAAGCTGGATGGGCGTCGTAAAAAATCGCTGTAAAAATGGCGATTATTACTGGGTCAATGCGTACGTCACTCCCATTCTCGAAAATGGCCATCTAGTCGGCTACGAGTCCGTAAGGGTCAAGCCGACTCGCGAACAGATTGAGCGTGCACAAACACTGTATCAGCGGCTTCGTGCCGGCAAAAAGGCCGTACCGAAAAGGCGCCACTATGCCGCTTTTATGGGCAGGCTGATTGTCCCGGCAATTGCGGCACTGGCAGCTATCGGAGTGGTTAACACGCTGCCGAATCTGCTGGCGCAAACAATAATCGCCATGCTCTTTCTAGCCATTGGATTGTGGACTTATACGCGCGAGGTTAACCAACTCCATCTAATCATTAAGAGCGCTCCTGACGCTTTCAGCGATCCGATCAGCGCCCTCACTTACAGCGATACATACGGCCCTTCAGCGCAACTGGAAATGGTGCTGGTCAGCGAAGATGCTCGCCTTAAAACCGCCTTAACTCGGCTGAGCGATCTGGCTAACCAGGTGACTGAAGCTGCTGCACACTCCTCATTGCTCTCTAACCAAACCGAGCATGCCTTACTGGAGCAGAGGGCCGAAACAGACATGACTGCAGCGGCCATGACTGAAATGGCGGCATCAATCGGTGAGGTGGCGGTGCATGTTCAACAAACCGCAATTGAAGCGCAAACGGCGAATGAACTAGCAGAACAAGGCGACAAAGTCGCCGGCACCACCAGAGAGGCGATTCAGCTTCTGGCTAGCACGGTAACAAACATCAGCACTGCGGTGGATAAACTCGCCAATGAAACGCAGCAAATCATGACTGCTGCTGGTGTGATCCAATCTATTGCGGATCAAACCAACTTGCTTGCGCTCAATGCAGCAATTGAAGCGGCTAGGGCTGGTGAACAAGGCCGAGGCTTTGCTGTGGTCGCTGATGAAGTTCGCGCTTTGGCCAGTAAAACCCGCGTGTCTACCCAACAAATTCAGAGTGTTATTGAAACCCTTAAAAAGGGTGCGGATGACGCAGTGAGTATTGCCAGACACGGTATCCGCGAGGCAGATCACGGCGTGAAACAAGTTATAGAAACTCAAGGAGCGCTTCAAGGTATTCGCCAAGCGGTTGAACGCATTAGTGGCATGAGTCAGCAAATGGCTGCCGCGTCAGAAGAACAGGCGCATGTCGCCGAAGATATTACTCGGCAGATCAACAACGTCGCAGGGACGGTTGATAGAACAGCTAAAAATGCTAACGCAGCAGTCGCTCGTGGCGGTGAGCTTGAAACTACTTCACGTGGTTTGCGAGCCCTGGTTGAGCGCTTCAACAGGTAGCTCTACCCAGGGGAGGGAGCGGTTTGATTATCAGCCTAATTAATGGAGCGGCATTGCTTTTGGCTTTGTGCTGGATGCACGCTTTCATTACGCGACGTTGGGACAAGCGCAGCACAGCCATCCAAATGGTTTTGGGGCTGCTATTCGGTGCTATTTGTTTGATTAGTATGCTGAACCCCATCTCCCCAGAGCCCGGAATGTACTTCGATGGCCGTAGCGTAGTTCTGAGCATGGCCGCACTATTTAACGGGCCACTCGTGGCGTGCATTGCCGGCCTAATCGCCGGCATTTACCGAATATGGGTGGGCGGCAGCGGTATGGCGTTTGGCCTGGTGGAGATCGGTCTATCCATACTATTTGGCCTGCTTTACCGGCACTACTCCTTAAAAGGTAAGCTTACTATCGGCCCTTGGCAGCTTTGGGTTTTAGGCCTGTTAATGCAAGTTTTAGATATGCTTCTGTTGCCCGCAGCACAAGCATCATCCACCCAAGAACAGGCAGCTGTTCCCTTACTGCTGGTCATGCCAGTTGCGACAGTCATACTAGGTTTGATGCTCAAGGAGATCGAGCAACGCAAACGAACAGAGCTCGCCCTGGAACTTAGGGAGTCACGCCTACGTGCAATCACAGAGGCGATCCCTGACACCCTATTGGTGTTGGATGAAGATGGACTCTATCTAGAGGTGACCCCTTCCAAGAAGGAGGCGCACAGTGATGTCCTGACCGCACGCATTGGCCAAAGCGTGCACGATGTATTGCCTCAAAACGAAGCCGAGCGTTTTATGGAGCTCATTAGACAGACCTTGGCCAGCGAGAGACCGCAACGTATCGAATACATTCGACAGAGTGCAGATGGCATAAAGATACTTGAAGGTCACGCCCAGCGCCTGGATATTCAACTCAATGGTAAGCAGGCAGTGGTGGTAATCGCCCGCGATGTAACTCAGCGGGTCGATGACGAGCATGAGTTGCGCATCGCGGCCGCCGCTTTTGAAACGCAGCAGGGCATGATCATCACCGACGAGTTCAACCGCATTCTGAGAGTCAATCAGGCCTTTAGTACAATCACCGGTTACAGCACCGAGGAAGCTGTTGGACAGCGAACAAGCCTGCTCAGTTCTGGTCGCCAGAGTCTGGCGTTTTATCAGTAAGCGTCCAGCCAACACACCTTCCGAACTCCAGCATTAAGGGCGATGGTGTCCGCGTATTTT
>NZ_JAVLRV010000011.1:0-259 GCF_055803035.1 Pseudomonas sp. 300
CGCATCGGTCAACTACACCCTGGCAGCCAACGTCGAGAACCTGATCCTGACCGGATCGGCTATCAAAGGCACCGGCAACGGGCTGAAAAACATCATCACCGGCAACGACGAGGCCAACCTGCTCGATGGCGGCGCGGGGGCGGACACCCTGATCGGTGGCACCGGCAACGACACCTACGTCGTTGACCTGGTCAGCAGCGGTGTCGGTGCCAAAGCCATCGCTGTACTGGAAGACACCATCACCGAGAAGGCCGGTGAA
>NZ_JAVLRV010000012.1:0-598 GCF_055803035.1 Pseudomonas sp. 300
ATCCACCACATAGGTGTCGTTGCCGGCACCGCCGATCAAGGTGTCGGCACCCGCACCGCCATTGAGGATGTTGGCGGCGGCATTGCCGGTCAGGGTGTTGGCCAGTTCGTTGCCGGTGAGGTTCACGGCGGCAGCGCCGAGCAACAGGGCGTCTTCGACATTGGCCGACAGGCTGTAGCTGACCGAGGCCTTGACCAGATCGCGGCCTTCGTCGGCCAGTTCGATGACTTTGTCACCGACGTTGTCGACGATGTAGACATCGTCGCCCGTGCCACCGCTGAGGCTGTCCGCCCCGAGACCGCCGTCCAGCCAGTCATTGCCGGCGCCGCCTTGCAGGACATTGATCGATGCGTTGCCGATCAGGGTGTTGTTCCGGTCGTTGCCGATCACGCTGAAGGCCCCGATGCCGGTGACGGTCACGTTCTCGACGTTGAGCAGGTTGTTCTGGCTCAGGTCGATCACGCTGGTCGACGCCTTGGCGGCGTAGGCGACATAGAGTTGGTCGGTGCCGTTATCGGCGTCTTCCTGTACCAGCGCCAGTTCCGCAGCCTGATCGAGGTAATAGGTGTCGTTGCCACCGCCGCCGATCAGCGTGTCG
>NZ_JAVLRV010000013.1:0-267 GCF_055803035.1 Pseudomonas sp. 300
TCCATCCGAGCCTGGTCGCTGCACGATCCGTTGGTAGGCGAGTTTCAGCAGCGTGTTGACACAAGACGACTGGACTTCGCGATACGGACGTGCCGCCGCTTGGTCCCTATGCCAGGCGAAGCTGAAGTGATTGGTCGGGTGGCCCATCTGTGCCTGATTGGTGGTCAACAGGCAGGGCTGCGGCGTGATGCCGCTCGCTTCAACAGTTTCCTGAGTCGAGCCTTTTCACTTTTCGAAGGGGCTCTTCCACCGTGGCGGGCCTAAGTC
>NZ_JAVLRV010000014.1:0-282 GCF_055803035.1 Pseudomonas sp. 300
CACCTCGACACCTTGGTAAAACTCGGCCAAGCGCAAAACAAACGCATCGTCGATGTGCTCGAAGGCTCCAGCTTCAGTGGTAAGCGCGGGGTCAATGATTTCATCGACCGGCCTGCCATGGACAGCGCGCTGTTACAGCATCGCGACGACCTTGGCCGCTGGAACCGGATGCTGGATCGCATCACCACCGACCGCATCATGCTGGTGGGTGCCGGTCGTTTCCATCGTTCGGCCTGGTACTACGACGCGCAGGATCAACAGCAACTCCACCAGGCCCTCACC
>NZ_JAVLRV010000015.1:0-1540 GCF_055803035.1 Pseudomonas sp. 300
GAAAGCACCACGACCATCACCATCGACGTCAACAACAGCTGCATCAAAGCGGTCAGCGACAACGACGTGACCGTCTACGAGAAAGCGTTGGACCTGAGCAAGGATGGCCAGGACCTGGCGCCCGGCACCGTCATCGGCAGCCAGCCGGGCCACACAGGCGAAACTGCCTCTGGCACCTTGGTCGGCTCGGTCAGCGGCGCGGCGGGTGCGATCACTTATGCACTGGTCGGCAGTGACCAGGGGGCATACGGCCAGATCCTGCTCAACCCCAACGGCACCTACACCTACACCCTGACCTCGCCGGCGAGCACCACGCCGCACGCGGACAACGGCGCCAACACCCTGAGCGAAACCTTCACCTATCAGGCCACCGATTCGCTGGGCAACACCGTCACCAGCACCATCGTGGTGAACATCGTCGATGACGTGCCGAAAGCGGTCGATGACAGCAACGCGACGACTGCCACGCCCACACACCTGACGCTCGAAGGCAACGTCCTGAGCAACGACGTGCAAGGCGCGGACCGCGTGCCGACCGGGCCGGACAGCGGACCGATTACCGCCGGCACGTTCAACGGGACTTACGGCACGTTGGTGCTGAACGCCGACGGCACGTACACCTACACGCTGAACACCAGCGATGCCGATTTCAAAGCCTTGCACGGCGATGGCAACGGCACCGAAACCTTCCAGTACACGCTTACCGATGCCGACGGCGACACCAGCACCGCCAACCTGGTCTTGCAGATCCATAACAGCCCGGTGACCCTCAACGGCCTCGACGCGTGTGGCGGCGAGCTGACCGTCTACGAAAAAAACCTCACCTACGGCACCGACCCGGACGCGCCGGCGCTGACCCAGACCGGCACCTTCACCGTCACTGCTCTGGACGGTTTGCAAACCCTCACCGTGGGCGGCATCGCCGTGGTCACCGCGGGTGTCGCGGCAGGCTTCCCGCAATCGAGCGAGACCGATACCGGGGCGATTTTCACCATCACCGGTTACAACCCGGCGACCGGCGTGGTCAGTTACAGCTACACGCTGCGTTACGACAGCGATCACCCGAATGGCAGCGGAGCCAACAGCATCTCCGAACACTTCGACGTGGTGGCCAAGGACACCGACGGCAGCACCGCGACCGGGCAAATCAACGTCAACATCGTCGATGACACGCCCGACGCCAACCCCGATGCAACCTCGGTGGCCGAGGGTGGCGTGGTCAGCGGCAACGTGTTGTGGAACGACGTCGCGGGTGCCGACGGTCCCTTGCTTGGCGGTGGCGTGGTCGGCGTGCGTGCCGGTTCCGATACCTCGACCCCGGTCAGCGGCGGACTGAATCAGCAGATCAACGGCACCTACGGTTACCTGACCCTCGACGCCCAGGGCAACGCCGAATACCACAGCTACCCGAACAGCGTGGACGGCCCGGGCGCGACCGACGTGTTCACCTACACCTTGCGCGATAACGACGGCGACGAAAGCACCACGACCATCACCATCGACGTCAACAACAGCTGCATCAAAGCGGTCAGCGACAACG
>NZ_JAVLRV010000016.1:0-467 GCF_055803035.1 Pseudomonas sp. 300
CCGAACGCGACCACTTCATGCAGGCCGTCGACCTCGGCCCGGTGCATTGCCAAACCGGTGGCGAGCATCTACTGACGGTCGAGCAGGGCAAACAGTGGCTGGCGGAGATCTCAACTGCCCCGGTCCAGCAGGCGCAAGCCGCACAAGACCGCGCGGAACATGAATCCGAGGCGCCGCCGGACGCCGTTCTATTGCCGCCGGTGCACGTCAGCGATGCACCCGCGCACGAACGTGAACCCTATCTGTGGGAGCAGCCGCGGCGCTTTCGCGAGGCGCACATTGGCGAGTTGCTCGGGCGGGTGCGCCCGGCTTATCAGGACGACACGTTGTTCCTCGTGGTGCAGGACGACCTCGGCGTGCTGCGCGATCTGGCCGAGTATCAAGACACCGTGGTCGGCTGGGTCGATGACTGGAGCAATGCCGACACCAACGAACGCGATTACCTGTTGGCCTGCTACATCGAGTCC
>NZ_JAVLRV010000017.1:0-1365 GCF_055803035.1 Pseudomonas sp. 300
AAAAATCTATGGTCACCCCCATTTTTGCAATACTGATTAACGGATGGTGTGGTTGGTTTGCTTAAATCTATCCGGCGTCTGTTTGGGGCATGCCCCAGCGCCACGATGAGAGTCGCGCCTGACGATCCTAAAAAGCCCATCGGCTTCTAAAGCCGATTTTTATGTCAGGATCTTCGCCAGGCCGGTAGGCCGTTCACGTCATCCGTTGTTCAGCTATCGCAAAACCTGAAGGGTGAATCGTGGTACTGCAACAACTGCAGGGTCAGGCGTTCAAGGCGTCTGGCCCTGCTTCATATTGCGTATGGTGAGTCGCGATCGCCCAAGCGATACGTGCCAGTTTGTTAGCCAGGGCACAGGCTACGACATTCGAATGTCGTCGACTGAGCAAGGCTCGAACCCAGTCAGCCAGTGCCCCTTTCTGATGCTCCAGCCTCTGCATATAGACCCTGGAGCATTGCACCAACAGTTGTCGCAGGTGCTTGTCACCCCGCTTGCTGATCCCGAGCAAATTCGCCTTACCGCCCGTGCTGTACTGCCTGGGCACCAGGCCCACTGAGGCGGCAAAATCGCGACTGCACCGGTACTGCTTAGCATCACCCATTTTCACAGCCAGCAGGCTGGCGGTGATCGGGCCGACACATGGCATGCTCAGCAAGCGACTACCAAGATCATCGTCGGCCAGTTGGCTCGACAGCTCTTTATCCAGCGCCCTGATTTGCTCATCCAGGTAGACGAAGTGATCGTGCAGACGCTGTAACAACACCGTCAAACGAACGGGCAACTCGTGCTCGGCCAAGACATTTGTCAAACGTTTCATAATGGTCAGGCCTCTGGGCAGGCTGACGCCAAATTCCAGTAGGAAACCGTGCATCTGATTAGCCGTTTTTGTGCGGTCATGCACCAACGATTCGCGCATCCGATGCAGAACAGACAGGGTTTGCTGGGACTCGGTTTTAGGCGTCACAAAGCGCATAGATGGACGGGAAGCCGCTTCACAGATCGCTTCAGCGTCGACGAAATCATTTTTGTTGCCTTTGACGAAAGGCTTAACGAACTGCGGGGAAATCAGCTTGGCCGTGTGTCCCATTGCCGCTAGCTGACGAGCGACAAAATGCGCCCCCGCACAGGCTTCCATCACCACGACACAACTCGGCATGTTGCCGAAAAGTTGCATCATCTGCGCCCGAGAGAGCTTCTTGCGAAACACCTCGCGGCCTGATTTATCCTGGCCGTGAAGGTGGAAATTATGTTTGCCGAGATCGATACCGATCAGTGCTGACTGGATCATGATGATGGCCTCCGAAAACAAAACACCCTGCGAAAGCGTAGCCCTCGCAGGGTGTGGGGGTGACCATCTCATTAGCC
>NZ_JAVLRV010000018.1:0-2594 GCF_055803035.1 Pseudomonas sp. 300
AGTTGAGCTGCGAACCGTCGGGATTGATCCGGCGGGCGACCACATGCAAATCATCGACGTATTCGTAACGCGTAACGCGGCCGAGTTCGTCGCGCTCGGCGGTGATTTTTCCGTAGGTGTTGTAGCTGAAGGCGCGCGTGGCACCGGTGGGAAGCGTCGTCTGGATCAGTCGCCCGACGGCGTCCCACGCGTAGCGAGTGACCGCACCGTGTTCGTCCTGGGCGGTAATCCGCCGCCCCAACGCGTCGTAGGAAAACCGCCGCTGGCCAGCGTCCGGCAAGGTCTCTTCGATCAGTTGACCCAAGCCGTTCCAGACGAAGACATGGCAGCTGAGATCCGGGTAACGGATCGACAGCAGCTGCCCGTGTTTATCGTAGTGATAGTGGGTGATCTGGCCGTCAGGATCGGTCGCTTCGGTGACGTCGCCCTGAGCATTGCGCCGGTACTTCCACAGCGCTTTGCCGCGATAGCGCGCGTGCAGGAAACCGTTGCGGTATTCGTAGGACGTCGGTTCGTCCTGCGGCGGAATCAGCGCCACTAGCCGTCCGACTTCGTCGTAGTGATATTCGGTGACGGCGCCGAGCGGGTCCTGCTCGGCAATCAGCCGTCCCTGGTCGTCATAGGCCTTGAGGTGTTCGCCGCCATCCAGCTCAACCTTGCGCACCAGGCGCGCCCGATCATCGTGCTGGTAAACCTCTTCGCTGCCGTCGATGTTGTGGACGGTAACGCTGCCCGCGTCATCCCAGACATAGCGCGCGTCCATTTGCGCAAACGACGCCCAATGACGGACACATCGCGCCGCCTTGCCAGACTTTTCCCACTCCCAAAAGAAACTCGCCCCACCGGCCAGCTGCCGCTGGAGGATGACGTGTCGGTCGTCATAGTCGTAGCGCTCGCGTTCCCCGGCGGCGTTGCTCGCCTCGATCAGGCGAGCGCGTTCGTCGTAGCGGTATTGGACCAGCGTCTGCTCGGTGACCCAGGCCTCGCCGAGCGTGTCGGCCGGGACAAAACGCTGATAGTCGACGGCGATCAAATGCGCGCGGTCATAACGCAACAGCAAGGCGCGACCGGCGCCGTTGTCGAGACGCTGGAGGCGGTCGCGGTGGTCGTGCGTGATGCGCAAGCGGTTGTCATAACCGTCGCTGATGGCGGTCAGCCGACCGTTGCGAAAGTGATAAAACCGCGTGTCATCGCCCGCTTGGGCGAGGATCAATTCTTCGGGGTCATCCCCCAGATAAATCGCCGCGCGCGAGAGGCTGTTATGGATCGCCGGGCGTTCAAAACTCGGCAACGGAAAAGTGGTGCGACGGTTTTCGTGGTCGATCCAGATGACGGTGTCGCCGTCGATTTCCAGCCGGTGCGCAAGGCTGTGACTCCAGCCGAAACCGAGGCCGCAATCAATTTCGGCGGCGCTGGTGCGATAAAGCCGGGTGAAGTCGAACGGCAGGAGGCCGTCCAGTGAACCGTCGGTGAGGGTCAGCAGCTCTTCGCCGGTGACCATCGACACCGGGCATTTGTTGGTGGCAGTTCTATCGACGGAATCGGCGCTGTCACCGTTGGGGTTTTTCGCTTGTTCCGGAACGTTGTCGTGGTGTTCGTTTTGTTTGAGCGTGGTGTTGCGCCTGGCGTCCCAGCGCAGTTGCATGCGACCTTTTTTCAGGCCGGCAGCGGCACCGCGCGCGGCGACTTTTTTGTAGCGATCAACATAAGTAATGAAGCTGTTGATGATGTTGAAGATCGCTTTGACGAAGCCCACCACAGCGTCGACGATCCGGGCGCCGTAGTGGGCAAGGCGCAGGCCTAAATAGGCGACGCCCGCACCTGCACCGGCAAAGGTCAGAACGACCCCGATCAGAAGGTCGATGAGCAGTTGCACCGCCACCGTTGAAATCGCTTCGGCGGTTTTGCCGGCCATTTCGCTGGGGGGCAGCATCTCCAGCCACAGGCTGGCGGTGCGCAACAGCAAACACAGCGCCGCTTCGTCACTGGCCAGCAGCTGGACTTTTTCCATGGTGGCCGGAAATTGTTCTGCCAGGTCGGCCAGTTGGGCAGCACCACTTCCCAGGCGCTCAGCGAACTTGCGGGGATCCTGAAGAATGTCCGAGAGCAGACTGATGCTGTCCCACACGCCAATCACTGCGGCCCAACTTCCCGCCAGCAGTCCATTACCCGCCGCAGCAAAAGCCGACTGCGACCATTGTGGTTTGAAGCCTGCCCACTCGCTGCGCAGCCAGGTTTCCAGTTCTTGCGTCAGGGCGTCGTAAGAGGAGAACAGGTCTTTGATTTGATCCGATGAAACTTCACTCTGGACATGTACGCGGTAGAACTTGCCCGGCGTGCCTTTGAACTGCCCTTTACCGTTTTCATCGAGCGTGATCGTTGTTCTCTCGCCGCCCTCCTGCGCAATCACATCAACCTGAATATTCCCCAACGGAATGTCATAAACCGATTCAAACTTGCTCTCGATCTCCAGAGTTCCGTTCGCAGGACACCGCGCAAAACCCGAGAAAAAATCATCGTCGCGACTACTCACCGCGGTCGTCGAATCGCCAAGCTTTATCAGCCGCTCCATGTCCAACAGCGAAGGCATGTCC
>NZ_JAVLRV010000019.1:0-825 GCF_055803035.1 Pseudomonas sp. 300
ACCGGCTCGCTGGCAATCAACCTGACCGGTAACGCGGCCAACAACATCATCACCGGCAACGACGGCAACAACGTCCTCAATGGTGGTGCCGGCATCGATACCCTGATCGGCGGCAAAGGTAACGACACCTACGTCCTCGACAAGGTGGAAGAGCTGGCGTTTGTATCGGAAGCAGCGGATGAAGGTAACGACACCCTGCAAATCGCTTACAATGTGCCCAAGACTGAAGTCCAGAGCATCAATCTGAGCAGCGGCAACCTGCAGAACTTCGAAAACATCACCGTCACCGGTACCGGGCTGCTCAATCTGATCGGCAACGACCTGGGCAACAAGCTGACCGGCAACGCGGCGCGCAACGAAATCACCGGCGGTGCCGGCAATGACCTGCTCGACGGCAAAAACGGCGGCGATCTGTTGACCGGTGGCAGCGGCGATGACACCTACGTGATTTACAGCAACAAGGACGAGGTGGTGGAAGCGGCCTCTGGCGGCAACGACACCGTGCGTATCGCTGCCTACACCGGCAACAGCTACACCCTGGGCGACAACATTGAAAATGCCATTATCGACTCCCTGGCAGCGATCAATCTTGTCGGCAACGGGCTGAATAACACCCTGACCGGTAACGCCGCCAACAACGTCCTGAACGGCGGTGCCGGTGTGGACACCCTGATCGGTGGCAAGGGCAACGACACCTACTTCGTTGACCATGAAGACGACAGCGTCGTCGAACTGCTCAACGAAGGCGTCGATACCGTCAGCGCATCGGTCAACTACACCCTGGCAGCCAACGTCGAGAACCTGATCCTGACCGGATCGGCTATC
>NZ_JAVLRV010000002.1:0-78922 GCF_055803035.1 Pseudomonas sp. 300
AAGGGCATCTACCTGAACGGTGAGATGATCGATCTGGGTGTTCTGCACGGTTTCGTCGAGAAGTCCGGTGCCTGGTATGCCTATGAAGGCACCAAGATCGGTCAGGGCAAGGCCAACTCGGCCAAGTTCCTGGCGGACAACCCGGAAATCGCCGCAAAACTTGAGAAGCAGCTGCGTGACAAACTGCTGACTCCAGCGCCGGACGTTAAAGCATCGCCAGTCAAAGAGACTGCTGATGACCTGGCTGACGCTGATATCTGATTGATCCGATGACCGCCGTACTCGATACACTCGTCGCGGTGCGGCGAACCGCAATGGACCTGCTCGCGCGACGCGAGCACGGTCGAGTCGAGCTGACGCGTAAACTGCGTCAGCGCGGCGCTCTCCCTGAAATGATCGACACAGCACTTGACCGCTTGACGGAAGAGGGCCTGTTGTCCGAATCCCGTTACCTCGAAAGCTTTGTTTCCTACCGTGCCCGATCCGGCTATGGCCCTTTGCGTATTTGCGAAGAGTTGAGCCAGCGTGGCCTGCAGCGAAGTGACATCGAACTTGCGTTGCGCGAGAGCGGTATCAACTGGCAGGAGCAACTGGACGATACCTGGCGACGCAAGTTTGCCGGGCATTTACCGATAGACGCCCGGGAACGCGCCAAGCAAGGGCGGTTCCTGAGTTATCGGGGCTACTCCATGGAAATGATCAGCCGCTTGTTCAGCGGTCGAGGGATGGACGATTGACTGAAACGGCTCGCTATTTTGATAGCGGGCCGTTTTTTTTTGCCTCACGTAACCTTTGATGGTTCCCGCGTGCGTTGTTGCGCCTGAGGTTTGGACTGCGCCCAGTTTTCCGGCAGGTTGATGTAATCCACCAATTCGCGCAGGCGTCCATGATCACGGGCGTTAAAGGTGAAAGCCAGGCGAGCGAGGTGGCTGAACTGCGGTTCGTCGTGCTCCTCACCGCTGTAGGCATGCTGATGGAAGTGATCGCTCAGGCACAGGTCGGCGAATGCCTTCTGCATGTGTTCCAGCGCAGCGTCGCTGAGCTTGTGGTTCATGCGAATCACGAACTGATGCTTGAGCCAGCGGCTGGAGTGGAAGTTGCCGTAGAACTGATTGATCTGCTCCACCGCCTCCTCGGCGCTGTAGACCAGGCTCACCAACTTCATATCGGTCGGCAGGATGTAGCGATTCTCCTCCAGTTGGTTGTGGATGAAGTCGAGGGCACCTTGCCAGAATTTGCCACCCGGAGCGTCCAGCAGTACCACTGGTACCAGCGGACTTTTACCGGTCTGGATCAGCGTCAGCACTTCCAGCGCTTCATCGAGGGTGCCGAAACCGCCAGGGCACAAGACCAGCGCATCGGCTTCCTTGACGAAGAACAGCTTGCGGGTAAAGAAAAAGTGGAACGGCAGCAAGTTGGTTGTGCCGTTCACAGTGGGATTGGCATGCTGCTCGAAGGGCAGTGTGATGTTGAATCCCAGGCTGTGTTCAAGGCCTGCACCTTCGTGGGCGGCCGCCATGATACCGCCGCCGGCACCGGTGATCACCATCAGGTCCGAGCGCGCCAATGCAGCGCCCAGCTCTCTGGCCAGGCCATACAGCGGATGTTCTATCGGAGTGCGGGCCGAGCCGAAGACCGTGACTTTGCGTCGCCCGCGGAATTGTTCGAGTACGCGGAAGGCCTGTTCGAGTTCGCGCAGGGCTTGCAGGGTGATCTTGGCGTTCCAGCGGTTGTGATCTTCCTGGGCCATGCGCAGTACGGTCAGGATCATGTCGCGGTAGATCGGAATGTTCGGGCTATTGGGTGAAACCAGGTTGAGTTGCTCTTCGACCTTGCTGATGAGGTCGTGGCCGCTTTCTTCGAAATGACGGCTGAGGAGGTCATTCGGTTGGTAAGGCATCAACTTCTCCTTCCATACAGGCTCTGTTGTTCCTTTGGATGAAGGACACATTCGTATGAAAAAACGCAAACCAGGCAGCCCCTTTTCTGCCCTGAAAAGTGAACGGGAACACTATGAATCTAGACCCTCTCGGTGGTTTTCGCTGACTGGATCATTGCGCTGCAAAGTCTTTCCTGGCAACCGCTTATTGACGATTTGCAAGGTGATTTCACCGCTCGTCTGAACCTGCGGCAAGTGTCCGGCACTCTGATTTACTGAAATACAGGCGTGACACGACATCTTTGCGTCAATGGCAGGGCGCACGGTACAAGCGGTTCAAGGATTTTGTCGCTCAAGCAAGGGCGAAGTGCAAGGAGGCGGGATGCTATGGCCAGAGTCATTCTGGAGATCGATACGCAACTGTATCGATTATTGAAGTCATCGGCCGAGACCAATCATTTGAGTCTTGAAGAGGAGTGCTGCCGGCGTCTGGAGGGAGCCGACCGGCGCTCGCGCTATTTACAGGCGCTGCTGGCCGAACTGCGCGCCGAGGATGAACAGCGGCGCGCCAATTCCCATTCCCGTTGAACTACTTTTTCTTGGCTGGTGTGGCTTTCGGGCAATCCGATTCCTGATAGCTGGCGGAGCCGACCGAGCGGTTGGTCTTCACCTCAGTGAAGTCGTAACGCATGACGGCACCCTTGGCCATCAGTTTGCGGAACGATGGGTTGTTGCACACAGAGGCGCCAAGCTGGAAGTACACCGCTTTCGGATCAGCCCGCATCTTGTTGGCGTGGCTGCTTTGCACACTCAGGTGGTTGATCAACACATTGCCTTCGGCGGTGTAGCCCTGATCGAGAATGTCTTCGTTGATCGCCCGTGGCGTGCCGACGCTGCTTTGTGCGGCGACGTTTCGCAGCTCTCTGTTGAGATTCTGCTCACTCAAGGACGCAGCCTGAGCGCTGAAGGACGACGCCAGCACAATGGCAGCGGTGGGAACGATAAGGCGCAGCATGAAACTCTCCTGGTTCAGTGACTGGTGCTTCGACCAGCCACATGACTGTGCGTTCATTGGCGGCGAATTATAGGGGAGCCCGTCTGGACGGTACAGGCTTGCGCCGGCCGCTCTGGTAAACTGCGGGTCTTTTATCGCCCTGAGTGCCGTTCGTGTCGAGTTTTCCTGTCTGCCGGTGTTACCCACGATGAACCACGCCCCCAACGCCGTGGCCCGCTTGCGCGATCAGCGCGAAGAGGAGGGCATCAAGCCGATTCAGGCCCGAGGCTGGAGGGCGGCGCGTTGCCGTGCCTGCCGCGTGATCGAGAGCCATTGCCTGTGTGCCTGGCGTCCTCAGGTCGAGACCCGCTCGGGCGTGTGCCTGATCATGACCAACAAGGAAGTGTTCAAGCCGAGCAACACCGGTTGGCTGATCGCCGATGTAGTGCGCGACAACCATGCATTCATCTGGTCGCGCACGGAAACCGACCCTCAGCTGCTGGCATTGCTCGCCGACCCGCAATGGCAACCGTATCTGGTGTTTCCGGGCGAGTACGTCGAACCAGAGCGGGTGACCAACACCGTCGAAGTCGATAGCAGCAAGCGACCGCTGTTCATTCTGCTGGACGCGACCTGGACCGAAGCCCGGAAAATATTTCGCAAAAGTCCGTATTTCGATGCGCTGCCAATCCTGAGCCTGCTGCCCGAGAAACTGTCACGTTATCGGCTGCGCCGGTCGACTCGCAGCGAGCATTTGTGCACGGCCGAAGTGGCGGCGCTGTGCCTCGATCTGGCCGGCGACGTTGAGGCCGCTTCGGCACTGGACGCTTATTTTGACGTGTTCAGCCAACATTACCTCGACGCTAAACATCAGCTGGAAATGAACGTTGTAACTCCGGCGCATGCGGAGTTGATGCCTTTCGTGCAGAACACCGTGCCTGTCACAGGCTGATTGTCACCCATACTGCAAAGATCTGTAGCGGCCAGGCACCTTGACCACCCTGGTTTCGCTGGGCATGCTTGGCGCCGATTGGGGCGCGGCCAAAGTTTGATACGCCGTATTCTTTACGTGATTGCCACGTGATTGGCGTTGAACGTGCCCTGTTGGTGCAGCTCCGTGGCTGCACCTCGAGTTGTTAGAAGAACAGGATCATTTGAAAAATGGCCACATACGAAATCCTGATTGCCGATGACCACCCTCTTTTTCGTAGCGCCCTGCATCAAGCGTTGACCCTGGGCCTCGGCCCGGACGTCCGTCTGGTGGAAGTGGCGAGCATTGCCGAGCTGGAAACCCGCCTGGACGAAAAGTCCGACTGGGACCTGGTGTTGCTGGACCTGAATATGCCGGGCGCCTACGGTTTTTCCGGGCTGGTGCTGTTGCGTGGTCAGTACCCGCAAATTCCGGTGGTGATGGTGTCGGCCCAGGAAGAGGCCTCGATCATGGTCAAGTCCCGTGAGTTCGGGGCCAGCGGTTTCATTCCTAAATCGAGTGACCTGAGCGTGATCCAGAAAGCCGTACGTGCGGTGCTGGATGGCGATGTGTTCTGGCCGCCCCAGGCGTTTGAAGCGGTCAGCGTTTCCGACGAAGCAAAGGCCGCCAGTGAAGGCCTGGCCAGCCTGACTCCCCAGCAATTCCGGGTGCTTACGATGGTCTGCGAAGGCTTGCTGAACAAGCAGATTGCCTATGAACTGAGCGTGTCCGAGGCGACGATCAAGGCCCACGTCACGGCGATTTTTCGTAAGCTGAATGTGCGGACCCGAACTCAGGCGGCGTTGCTTCTGCAACAACTTGAGTCAATTTCAAGCCACTAAGCGTTGGCGTCTTCACGCTTTTTTGACTTTGGTTGGTCTAGCTTTCCCACTCCTTTTTGGTCAGTTGCCACGCTTATGTCCCCTTTCAAAGGCCAGACCGGCCTGAAACGCATCCTCAACGCTTCCGGTTACTCGCTGGACGGCCTGCGCGCAGCCTTCACCGGTGAAGCGGCTTTCCGGCAACTGGTGTTGCTTAATGTCATCCTGATCCCGATTTCGTTCTTTTTGAACGTCAGCCGCGTCGAGCAGGCACTGCTGATTGCCGTCTGTTTGTTGGCGTTGATCGTCGAGTTGCTCAATTCGGCGGTGGAAGCGGCCATTGACCGCATCTCCCTTGAACTGCACCCGCTGTCCAAGAACGCCAAGGACATGGGCAGCGCCGCACAGCTGGTGGCGTTGACCATGATCGGGCTGGTGTGGGCGGTGATCCTGCTTTAAGCGATGGTGGGCAACACGATCTCGTCGCTGCGCTGAACCCCGGCGGTGAAAGCGCGGCACAGGTCGAGGAATTCGCGCATCGCCGAGGTCTGATATTTCTGTTTGTGCCAGATGAAGTAGAACTGCCGCGCCAGGTCCAGATCCGGTGTCTCCACCGGCACCAGGCTGCCGCGCCGGAACGCATCGCGCAGGGCCAGCCGTGAAATGCAGCCAATGCCCAATCCCGACTCCACCGCGCGCTTGATCGCTTCAGTGTGTTCCAGCTCCAGGCGGATATTCAACGCGCTGCGATGGTGACGCATGGCCTGATCAAAGGTCAGCCGCGTACCAGAGCCCTGTTCCCGCAGGATCCACGCCTCATGGCTCAGTTCTTCCATGGTCGCCGTGCCCCGAATGGCCAGCGGGTGCTGGGGCGCGCAGAACACCACCAGCTCATCCTCGACCCAACTCTGTACTTCGATGTCCGGATGGCTGCAGTCGCCTTCGATTAGACCCAGATCAATTTCATAGTGGGCAACTTGCTGCACGATGTTGGCAGTGTTTTGCACGTGGAGCTTCACTTGGCTTTCCGGGTGGAGCTGCATGAAGCTGCCGATCAGCAACGTGGCCAGGTAGTTGCCGATCGTGAGGGTCGCGCCGACCGCCAACGAGCCGAAACCGGACTTGCCGTTAAGCAGGTCCTCGATTTCCTTGGCCTGGTCGAGCAGCGCCACCGCTTGCGGCAATAGCTGTTTGCCGAGGGCGTTAAGACTTAGCCGTTTACCGGCGCGGTCGAACAGCTGGCAGCTGGACTGGCGCTCCAGTTCGGTGATCGAGGTGCTGGCCGCCGATTGCGACAGGTTGAGCAGGCCCGCAGCACGGGATACGCTTTCCTGCTGGGCGACGGCGACGAAGACTTGAAGTTGACGGAGAGTAAATCGCATATCTATATAACCGATAACCCTTATCTTAATAATCCATTTAACAGATATTGTCGCTGCCATTAGAATGCGATGCAATTGCGCATATCGCCGGCGCAGGCAAAATCTCCAGGAGTCCCACGTACATGAGCAACATGAACCACGAGCGTGTCCTCAGTGTTCACCACTGGAACGACACTCTGTTCAGCTTCAAGTGCACCCGCGATCCGGGTCTGCGCTTCGAGAACGGTCAGTTCGTGATGATCGGCCTGCAACAGCCCAACGGCCGGCCGCTCATGCGCGCTTACTCGATTGCCAGCCCGAACTGGGAAGAGCATCTCGAGTTCTTCAGCATCAAGGTGCCTGATGGCCCGCTGACTTCCCAGTTGCAGCATCTGAAGGAAGGCGACGAGATCATCATCAGCAAGAAGCCTACCGGCACGCTGGTACTGGACGACTTGAAGCCTGGCAAACATTTGTACCTGCTCAGCACCGGTACCGGTCTGGCGCCATTCATGAGCGTCATTCAGGACCCGGAAACCTACGAGCGTTTCGAAAAAGTGATCCTGTGCCACGGCGTACGTTACGTCAACGAAGTCGCTTACCGCGAGTTCATCACCGAGCACCTGCCGCAGAACGAGTTCTTCGGTGAGGCCCTGCGTGACAAGTTGATCTACTACCCGACCGTGACCCGCGAGCCGTTCGAGAACGAAGGTCGCCTGACCGACCTGATGCGCAGCGGCAAGCTGTTCAGCGATATCGGCCTGCCACCGATCAACCCGCAGGACGACCGCGCCATGCTGTGCGGCAGTCCGAGCATGCTCGACGAAACCAGCGAAGTGTTGAACAGCTTCGGCCTGAAGGTTTCGCCACGGATGCGCGAGCCTGGTGATTACCTGATCGAGCGTGCGTTCGTCGAGAAATAAGAACGCCGCTCAACTGCTTTGCTCTACCTGTGGGAGCGAGCCTGCTCGCGATGGGGGAGTGTCAGTCGACATCAATGTTGACTGTCACTCCCCCATCGCGAGCAGGCTCGCTCCCACAGTTGTTTTTGGTGTTCAGACCTTCGCCGAAATGACTTCGAGAACGCGGATCATGCCTGCTTCGGGATAATGCCATCGCACATCCACATCCCAGAACTGCGCCCCATATTCGCGTTCAGGCGCAGGCGTCTGATACGCCGGCCGTGGATCTTGCGCCAGGCACTGTTCAATCAACTCCACCAACGGCTCTTCAAGACGCTGAGCGTGGCCATGAGCCTGTTGCAGCGCTGAGTCCGTCCACTGCACGGGAATCAGTTGCGGCGCCGCGCTGGCGATGCTGTTGGACGCCGTGTCGATGATGTCGGCGTAAGGCACGTAGGGTTTGATGTCGAGAATCGGCGTGCCGTCCAACAGGTCGATGCCGGATATCCACAGGCGATGGGCTTCAACCTTGTCCAGCTTCACAACGGATTGACCGATGCCATTGGGCCGATGCGTCGCGCGGGTGGCGAACACGCCCATGGACTTGTTGCCGCCGAGGCGAGGCGGGCGGACTTTCAGGCGTGGCTTTTCTTCCAGAGCCTGATGGAACAGGAACAGCAGCCAGACGTGACTCACCTGCTCCAGACCTTGCACCGCATCGCCCTGATCGAACGGCGCCACCAGTTCCAGCACGCCACGCGCGGCGGGTGCCAGTTGCGGCTGGCGCGGGATGGCGAACTTCTCCTTGAAGCAGGAGCGCACGAAGCCGATGGGGGAAACGCTGTAGGTCATGGTTTGCGATCGAGGCGGGATGGGGGCGGGCATGATAACCCGATCGACCTCAGGATCGGAGGTGCCTGTCAGTCCGTCATCGCGAGCAGGCTCGCTCCCACAGTGGATCTGTGGTGCTCAGGAGATCCAATGTGGGAGCGAGCCTGCTCGCGATAGCCGCACCACCGATCTAGAGGCTAAACCCACCATCCAGCGGAATAATATTCCCGGTCATATAAGCCCCGGCCGTACTCGCCAGACTGATCGCCAACGCTGCCATCTCTTCCTCGCGGCCCCAACGCTTCATCGGAATCAACGCCGTATCCTCCGCCAGTGCCTGCTCATCATTGCCAATGTGCTGGGTCATCTTGCTCGGGAAACGCCCTGGCGCGATCACGTTGACGTTGATGTGCTGGCTCACCAGTTCCCGCGCCAGAATCCGCGACAATTGATGTAGGGCTGCTTTACTCGGCCCGTAGGCATAAGCCTGTTCGCCGAAGGAAGAAATCCCCGCCACCGAGCCGATGTTGATGATCCGCGCCGGATTGGCTTCTGAGCCGGCCTTGCGCAGCAGCGGCAGGAACTGCTGAATGCAGTTGAACACCGAGGTCACGTTGAGCTGCATGACCTTTTCCCAGCCCTTGATCGGGTAACTTTCCAGCGGCGCCCCCCAGGTGGTGCCGGCGTTGTTCACCAGAATATCCAGATGGCTGATCTGTTCGCCCAGCCAAGTGGCCAGTTGCAGCACGCCCTCTTCAGTGGCCAGGTTGGCGGCCACGCCGTGGCAAACGCCGAAGGCGCGCAACTCTTCAGCGGTTTGCTGACAGGCTTCGGCATCTCGCGCGCAGACATACACCGTTGCGCCGGCCTCGACATAGGCCTTGGCGATCATTTTGCCGATACCACGGGTGCCGCCGGTCACCAGAGCGGTGCGGCCTTGCAGGGAAAAGTACGGGTGCATGGCGAATCCTGAGAGCTGAGGGTCAATACACCCTAGTCGTCAGCCGCCCGAAGCGGAGCCACTATTTTTGCGCGGAATGAACATCTATACAGATNCCGGCTGGCTGGCGATGGCGATCTTCAAAACGCTATCGCCAGCCAGCCGGCTCCTACAGGTCAACGCGCGTCAGGCTTGCTGTGGGCGAACGCGCAGGGTCAGGCCCTTGAGGAAGTTGCGCAGCAACTGGTCGCCGCACGGGCGGTAGTTGGTGTGGCCGAACTTGCGGAACAGCGCGCTCAGCTCAGGCTTGGACACCGGGAACTCGGCGGCCTTGAGGATCGCGTGCATGTCGTCTTCTTTCAGTTCGAAGGCCACGCGCAGTTTCTTCAGGATGATGTTGTTGGTCACCGGCACTTCGATCGGCTGCGGCGGACGGCTTTCGTCCTTGCCACGCTTGAAGATCACCAGGCCATCGAGGAAGTGCGCCATGACTTCGTCCGGGCAGCGTACGAAGCCTTCCTCGTCCTCTTCTTTCTTGTCGAGGTAGGTCAACAGGTCTTCCAGAGACACGTCCATGCCGCCGAGCTTGATGATCTCGATGACTTTCTTGTCGCTGATGTCGAGCATGTAGCGCACGCTGCGCAGTACGTCGTTATGAATCATGGTGTGCAATCCTGATATTCGGCAGTGGGCGCCGCATAAGTCGCGGCGGCAGAATGTGTGGCGGCGTGAAAAGTTCTTAGAACTTCTCTTTGCCGGACAGGTAGCGCCATTGCCCCAACGGCACTTTGCCGATGGACACGCCGCCGATGCGGATGCGGCGGATGGCGACGACCTTCAGGCCGACGGCCTGGCAGAACAGGGCGATCACGCCCGGTTGTGGGTTCTTCATCGCAAAACGCAGGCGGTTTTCGTTCTGCCAGCTGGCTTTGACCGGCGGCAGTTCCTTACCCTTGTAGGTCAGGCCGTGGTTCAGGCGGTTGAGGCCGTGAGCCACCATCTCGCCTTCAACCTCGACCACATACTCTTGCTCGATTTTCGCGGAGTCGGCGGTGAGTTTGCGCAGGATCTTCCAGTCCTGGGTGAACACCAGCAGACCGCTGGCGTTGGCCTGCAGGTCAGTGCTGGCGGTCAGGCGCAGGAAGTGGCCCTTGAGCGGACGTTTGCTGAAGCGGTGTTCTTCGCTCAGGGTTTCGGCGCTGATGGTGGCCATGGCGGTTTCCGCGTCCATGCCGGCCGCGACGTTGAACAGGATGGTCACCGGCTCCGGCGCGGTGGCCTGGGCCTGCGGGTCGAGCTCGACTTTCTGGTTCTCGACCTTGAACTGCGGCTCGTCGATGACTTCACCGTCCACGGTGACCCAGCCGCCCTCGATGAACAGCTCAGCCTCCCGACGGGAACAGCCGACGAGTTCGATGAGGCGTTTGGAGAGACGAATCGGGTCAGTCATGACAGGGCCGTAACAAAAAAGGGGTGGGCATTGTACCTGCTGGGCGCCGGTTAATCCCGGCTCCATTTCAGTACGGTTGAATTTCCTGTGGGAGCTGGCCTGCCAGCGATGCAGACACCGCGGTCTGTACAGAGACAGCGAGGTGATGCAATCGCTGGCAGGCCAGCTCCCACAGGGTTCCAGGGTCACTCAGCCGTGCTGTGATCGTTGATGGGTTTGGCGCAAGCGCATGTGCAACAGTGGATAAGGCTGGCCCATGCCGTCGACCTCCGAGCGGCCGATCACCTCGAACCCTTGTTTGAAGTAGAACCCCAGCGCCTGCGGGTTCTGTTCGTTGACGTCCAGTTCATCGGCGTTCAGGTGTTCCATGGCGTAACGCAGCAACTGTTTGCCCAGGCCCTGGCCGCGATGAGCGGGGTCGATGAAGAGCATTTCGATCTTGCCCGCCGCGACGCCGGCGAACCCGGTGATGCGCTGGCGCGAGTCTTTGGTGCAGATCAGCATGACCGCGTCGAGGTACCGCGTCAGTACCAGGTTCTTCAACAATTCGATGTAACTGTCCGGCAGAAAGTCGTGGGTGGCGCGCACCGAGGCTTCCCAGACTTGTGTCAGTTCCTGATAGTCGCTCTGTTTCGGCGTGTGGATGACCGAATGTTGGCGCATGGCCGAATGCCCCTTTTTCAGTGATTGGTGCGAGTCCTTTCTCCCACAAAACGATAGACGTAAAAAAGCCCCGCATCTCGTCAAGAGAGCAGGGCTTTTCGTATTTTTTGCGTCTAGATCTGTTCAGCCCACAGGTCGTATTCGTCGGCGTCGGTGACCTTGCACCAGACTTTGTCGCCCGGCTTCAGGTTGCTGCCATTGTCGATGAACACGTTGCCGTCGATTTCCGGGGCATCGAAGAAGCAGCGGCCGACCGCGCCTTGCTCGTCGACTTCATCGACCAGTACTTCGATCTCACGGCCAACGCGCATTTGCAGACGCGCGGAGCTGATGGCTTGCTGGTGCGCCATGAAGCGGTCCCAACGGTCTTGCTTGACGTCGTCCGGCACGATGTCCAGGTCGAGGTCGTTGGCCGGTGCGCCTTCGACCGGCGAGTACTGGAAGCAGCCGACGCGGTCGAGCTGGGCTTCGGTCAGCCAGTTCAGCAGGTACTGGAAGTCTTCTTCGGTTTCGCCGGGGAAGCCGACGATGAAGGTCGAACGGATGATCAGGTCCGGGCAGATCTCGCGCCAGTTCTTGATCCGCGCCAGGGTCTTGTCTTCGAAGGCCGGGCGTTTCATCGATTTGAGGACTTTCGGGCTGGCGTGCTGGAACGGGATGTCCAGGTACGGCAGGATTTTCCCGGCGGCCATCAGCGGGATCAACTCGTCGACGTGCGGGTACGGGTAAACGTAGTGCAAACGTACCCAGACTCCGAGGGTGCTCAGGGCTTCGCAGAGTTCGGTCATGCGGGTTTTCACCGGCGCGCCGTTCCAGAAACCGGTGCGGTATTTCACGTCGACGCCGTAGGCACTGGTGTCTTGCGAGATCACCAACAGCTCTTTGACGCCGGCCTTGACCAGGCGTTGCGCCTCGTCGAGCACGTCGCCGACCGGACGGCTGACCAGTTTGCCGCGCATCGATGGAATGATGCAGAAGCTGCAGCTGTGGTTGCAGCCTTCGGAAATCTTCAGATACGCGTAGTGGCGCGGGGTCAGCTTGATCCCTTGCGGCGGCACCAGGTCGATCAGCGGGTTGTGATCCTGACGCGGCGGCACGGCGTCGTGCACGGCGTTGACCACTTGCTCGTACTGCTGCGGACCGGTCACGGCCAGCACGCTTGGGTGCACGTTGCGGATGGTGCCTTCTTCGACGCCCATGCAGCCGGTCACGATGACCTTGCCGTTTTCCTTGATGGCTTCGCCGATCACTTCCAGGGATTCGGCCTTGGCCGAGTCGATGAAGCCGCAGGTGTTGACCACCACGACATCGGCGTCCTGGTAGGTGGACACAACGTCATAACCTTCCATGCGCAGCTGGGTAAGGATGCGCTCGGAGTCGACCAGTGCTTTGGGGCAACCCAGGGATACGAAGCCAACCTTTGGATTGGCCGGCGCAGGAGTGGTGGACATGTCTAACCTCGGTATTTGTGACGCCTCCAGCCGAAGACGGCAAGGCGACAAACGGGCACTTGGTGTGCCTCTGATCAAAAAGTGCGCAATTCTAGCGATGACCAACGCACTTGACCAGCTTTATGGAGGGAAATGCGACGAGTGCTGCGCTATGCTTCGCGCCGTTACGCTTTACCAATTTTTTACAGTCAACAAAACGTCTGTAACGTCATGTAAAACAGCGCATGCTGCACGGCAAAGCATAGTGCTTCTTATAAGAAGTCCGGGTCTGAGTAGTAGGAGTTTTGGATGGGGCAGGCAAGTAGTCAGGCGGCGGGTGCCGAGCATTCGACGGCGAAGCCGATCGGCATGCTGGTCGCGGCGGTCGGGGTGGTTTACGGCGATATCGGCACGAGCCCGCTGTACACCCTCAAAGAAGTGTTTTCCGGTGGCTACGGTGTGCCGGTCAACCATGACGGCGTGTTGGGCATCCTGGCGCTGATCTTCTGGTCACTGATCTGGGTCGTCTCGATCAAGTACATGATGTTTGTCCTGCGCGCCGACAACCAGGGCGAAGGCGGGATCATGGCCTTGACTGCGCTGGCTCGACGGGCAGCGGCGGGACACAAGAAGTTGCGCACATTGCTGGTGGTCTGCGGGCTGATCGGCGCGGCGCTGTTCTATGGCGACAGCATGATCACCCCGGCGATTTCCGTGCTCTCGGCGATTGAAGGCCTCGGGCTGGCCTTTGAAGGCATCGACCATTGGGTGGTGCCGCTGTCGCTGGTCGTGCTGGTGGCGCTGTTTTTGATCCAGAGCCACGGCACCGCGCGAATCGGCATTCTGTTCGGGCCGATCATGGTCACCTGGTTCCTGGTCCTGGGCGCGCTGGGCGTCTACGGCATCATTCAGCACCCGGAAGTGTTGCAAGCGATGAACCCGGTCTGGGGCGTGCGCTTCTTCATCGTCCATCCGGGCATGGGCGTGGCGATCCTTGGCGCCGTGGTGCTGGCGTTGACCGGCGCCGAAGCGCTGTACGCCGACATGGGGCACTTCGGGCGCAAGCCGATTGCCCGCGCCTGGTTCATCCTCGTGCTGCCGGCGTTGGTGCTGAACTACTTCGGCCAGGGCGCTTTGCTGCTCGGTGATCCGGAAGCCGCGCGCAACCCGTTCTATCTGTTGGCGCCAAGCTGGGCATTGATCCCGTTGGTCGGCTTGTCGACCCTGGCTACGGTAATTGCCTCGCAAGCGGTGATTTCCGGCGCGTTCTCCCTGACCCGTCAGGCGATCCAGCTCGGTTACATTCCGCGCATGCACATC
Source organism: Pseudomonas sp. 300 (assembly GCF_055803035.1). Classification (NCBI taxonomy): domain Bacteria; kingdom Pseudomonadati; phylum Pseudomonadota; class Gammaproteobacteria; order Pseudomonadales; family Pseudomonadaceae; genus Pseudomonas; species Pseudomonas sp. 300. Next base: position 13,562 of record NZ_JAVLRV010000002.1, read on the forward strand.
CGGCACACGTCTAGCGCCGAACAAGGGCAGATCTACATTGGCGCGGTGAACTGGGCGCTGATGGTTGGCGTGATTCTTCTGGTGTTGGGTTTCGAATCTTCCGGCGCCCTCGCTTCGGCCTACGGCGTGGCGGTGACCGGCACAATGCTGATGACCACCATCCTGGTGTCGGCGGTGATGCTGTTGTTGTGGAAATGGCCACCGCTGCTCGCTGTTCCGGTGCTGATTGGCTTCCTGCTGGTGGACGGTCTGTACTTCGCCGCCAACGTGCCGAAAATCGTCCAGGGCGGTGCATTCCCGGTGATCGCCGGTATCGCGCTGTTCGTGCTGATGACCACCTGGAAACGTGGCAAACAACTGCTGGTGGAGCGCATGGACGAAGGAGGGCTGCCGCTGCCGATTTTCATTAGCAGTATCGCCGTACAGCCGCCGCACCGCGTCCAGGGCACCGCGGTGTTCCTGACTGCGCGCCCGGATGCCGTGCCTCATGCGTTGTTGCACAATCTGCTGCATAACCAGGTGCTGCATGAGCAAGTGGTGCTGTTGACCGTGGTCTACGAAGACATCCCGCGGGTACCGCCGAGCCGACGTTTCGAAGTCGATTCCTACGGCGAAGGGTTCTTCCGGGTGATCCTGCACTTTGGCTTCGTTGACGAACCGGACGTGCCGCAAGCGCTGAAGTTGTGCCATCTCGATGACCTCGACTTCAGCCCGATGCGCACCACCTACTTCCTCAGCCGCGAGACGGTCATCGCCTCCAAGCTCGAAGGCATGGCCCGTTGGCGCGAGGCGTTGTTTGCGTTCATGTTGAAGAATGCCAATGGCAATTTGCGGTTCTTCAATCTGCCGTTGAACCGGGTGATTGAGTTGGGTACTCAGGTCGAGATGTAAGCCCGCGACATCAAAAAGCCCCCGTTGCCAGTGAGGCAGCGGGGGCTAATGAGATGGTCACCCCCACACCCTGCGAGGGCTACGCTTTCGCAGGGTGTTTTGTTTAGCCAGCTCCTTGGCAAGGAACAGAAAATCGGAGGCCATGGCTAACGCATCGCTGAGGGGCACGTCTCGCGTGACATGGAATAGGGGTTGGTTTGAGCAGTAGATGACGGGGGTGAGGCCGATGGTTTTCAGTTCTGAGGGAGCGGACGAATCTGTTTTGTTCATAGGGGTAACTCCTTGACTTAAGGGGCTGCCACGTTCGTTTCCAATCGAATGGGTGGCAGCTGTGCGCAGGTTGGAAAACCGGGAGCCAAGGAAACCGGCACGCTCGAAGGCGTCCCACGCACAGCCGCCATAACAAAGAATCACAGCCGTAAACGACTGCAGTCGTGATGGGGTTGTTGTTTCGCTTGACTTGACGGGTTTCCAAGCCCGATCGCTGAAAGATCAGCGACGACCAGAGACTATCCCGTCAAAGAAAAGCGCAACAAGGCATCAAAGTGCCCAAAAAACACGATTCGGAGTTTGCCTACAAGGTCTGCGGGCGTCATCTGATATTTCGATACCTTAAGTCAACGAAACTAAACGCGGCGAGCGATGTTACACATCGCCGGAGTAATGGCCGAGCACTTAACTTGAAAGCGGTAAAGATCCAATGTGGGAGCGGGCTTGCCCGCGATGGCGGCGGCAGCTTCGAATTGATGTGACAGACATACCGCTATCTCGGGCAAGCCCGCTCCCACAGGGGGCTGCGGGGTGTGGTTGAGTTGAATACAAATGAAAAAGCCCCCGCTACCGTGAGGTAACGAGGGCTTTTTTGAGGGCAGGTTCAGATCACTCCTGAGCCGCCGCATCCTTCGCCTGACGCTTCTCGATCACATCCACCAGCCGCTGGGCCAGTTTCGGGTAGTTCTCGTCGAAGTGGTGGCCGCCGGGCAGTTTGATGGCTTCGCCCACGGCGGTCTTGTCGGTGCAGCCGCTTTCGTCGATTTCTTCTTCGCCGAAGATGCACACCACTTTCTCTGGTGGCAGCTTGGCCATTTCCGGGCCGGTGGCGGCTTCTTTGCCGGCGTTGCCGAGCCAGCCTTCGACTTCGATTTCGAAGCTGCCGGTGCGGGCGAAGGCCAGCAGGATGATTGCGTCGACGCGTTGCTGTTCCGAGGCTTCGAGGCGGTTGTAGATCGCCGGCAATACGTCAGCACCGAACGAGTAACCGGTCAGAATGAAGCGCTTGGTGCCCCATTTCTGCCGGTAGTGCTGCATCAGTTCGGCGAGGTCCAGGGCGCTTTGCTCCGGGCTCTTGTGCTGCCAGTAGTAGCGCAGGGTGTCGATGCCGACCACCGGGTAGCCGATCTTGGCCATCTCGCCCGCTACGTCGCGATCGAGGTCGCGCCAGCCGCCGTCACCGGAGAGAAACAGGGTGACGGTGTCCTTGGCCTGACCGGCCGGCACTTCCACCACTGGAATTTGCAGGCCGCCAGCGGCTTTGTCGCCACCGACGAGGAGCTTGCGCAGTTCGTTGTTCAGCACTTGCGGCAGGTTGATGTCGTAGTCGCTGATGCTGGTTTCGGCGTTGGGTTGGTCGCGCACGAAGCCGGCGCTGGTGTCGTCCGGGTTGTCGTTCCACGCCACCAGCCAGTGGCCGTGAGCGGCGCTTTTTGGCAGCAGGTGGGTGCAGCCGGGTTTTTCCAGGGCCAGGTCTACGGAAACGGCCTGGGATTTGTCGTCCTTCTGCTCGGACAACCAGCGCCAGGCCAGCACGGCGCCAGGGCCGATGCCGCTGACCAGGGTCGCCGGGCCTTTGAGTTCTCTGAGGCCGGCTTGCAGGGCGCGGCTTTGCAGCAGGCATTCCTTGGGCAGGATCACCTGAACGATCTGCGCCGAGCCGGTGCGGCTCAGGGTCATCAATTGTTTGTCGCTGAGCTTCTGGTCTTCATTGACCGCCACCAGCACTTGGGCGCGTGGCGTATTGCCGGGGATGACGCGGGTCATCGCAGCGCCGTCGGCGGGTGTCAGCCGTTCGAGGGTCGGTTCCGGCGCCGGGCGTTTGAGGTACCAGTAACCGCCACCGAGAATCAGGGCCAGCACTACCAGTGTGGCCAGTACGTACCGCAGGGAGCGTTGAATCATCAGCGTTTCACCAATCCAGTCAAGCCGCCCGCAATCAGGGCAGCAGTGTCGGCCAGGGCCACCAGCGGATCGAGTCCGGCGGGCACGGCCATATAACGGGGTTCCCAGTCAGGCTGGAACTTGTCTTTAAAACGGCGCAAACCTTGGAAGTTGTACAGCTGCTCACCACGGCGGAATACCATCGAGCCCAGACGCTGGGTCAGTGGTGCGCCGCGACGGGGTTGCAACCCCGACAGCGGCACCATGCCCAGGCTGAAACGCGCGTATCCATGATTTTTATAATGCTGAATCAGGCCGACCATCATGAACTCCATGGTCAGTTTGGGGGCGTCCGGGTGCGCGCGCATCAGGTCGAGGCTGGCCAGGTCATGGCCGTAGGTCTCGAGCAAATTGGCGAACGCCACAGGGCGCCCTTCGAAACGAATCACCGCGATGCGGAAATGCTTGAGGTAGTCATCATTGAAGCGGCCGAGGGAGAAGCCTTTCTCTCGCACGTTTTTACCGGTCAGCCAGGCATCGGAAATCACCTTGAGCTCATCCATCGGCGCATGTCCTGGCTCATGGATTTCCAGCGACAGGCCGTCGCGGGTGCCACGGTTCCAGGTGTAGCGCAGGTCTTTCATCTCTTTGCCTTTGGCTTCGAGATCAAAGCGCTGCAGATCGACCCGGGCTTCTTCGCCGAGCTTGATCGCGGTCAGGCCGATGTCCATGTAGTACGGCAGGTTTTCCGCGCGGACTTGATAGAACACGGGGCGGGCATGGTGGATGTCGCAGAGGTCGCGGAACTGCCAGATCATCTCGGCGCGTTGTTGGGTCGGCCCGATCGGGTCGTACAAGGCCACGAGGCTGCGCCCACGGCGGGCGTACATCAGGAACGCCTCGTCGTTAGGGTGGAACAGCAGCGCCTTGTCACCGGTCAGGGCGAGGCCACCGTCCGGTTGTGACGACGCCATCAGGATTTTTACCGCACGGTCCAGTTCGTCCGGGGTAGGCAGGTGGATCACCGGGCGCGCGGTGCGCAACAGCCAGGTCAGCGACACCACCACCAGCAGCACGGCGGCGCCGAGCAACGAGCGCAAGCCACGCGGGGCGTCGGCGTCGAGGGTGAACTGCCACCAGAGTTGATGACTGTACGGAACGTCCTGATAAGCGAACAGCAGCAGCCAGATCGACGCACCGAGCACGCACAGGCTCGACACCAGATACAGCGGCGAAAACGGCAATTCGGTCAATCGGCTCGGGCGATAGAACGAGCGCCGGAAGACCCCCAGCAGGCTCGCGGTCAGGGTCATCAGGCAGGCTTCTTCCCAGTCGAAGCCTTTGAGCAACGAGAGCACCGCACCGACCAGCAACAGAATAGTGGTCAGCATCCACGCGGCCGACAGGCGTCGGCGCAGGCCTTGAGCCAGCAGCAGGCAGAGCACGCCGACCAGGCTGGCGCCGAAGTGCGAAGCGTCGACCAGTCGATGGGGAATCAGAAAGCCGATGTGTTCCAGGCGCGTATCGATTTCCGGGGTCACGCCGGAAAACAGCAACACCACGCCGGACAGGAACACCAGCACCGCCAGAATCGGCGCGGCCAGACCGGAAGCGGCGCGCAAGGACTGACGCGTCTGAAACAGGCGCTGGCCTTCGTTGATCAGCAGGAGCAAACAGGCGACGAGTAGCGGCAGCACCACGTAGATCAGGCGATAGAGCAACAGCGCAGCAGCCAATGGCGCGGCGCCAAGTTTGTCGGCGAAAGCGGCCAGCAGAATCGCCTCGAACACCCCGACACCGCCGGGAACATGACTGAGCACGCCTGCGGCCAGGGCCAACAGGTACACCAGCAGGAACGCACCGAAGGGCGGGGCCTCCGGTAGCAACAGATACAGCACGGTCGCGGCGGCGGCGACGTCGAGGGCGGTAATGATCAGTTGCAGAAACGTCAGGCGGCGCCCGGGAAGGCGCAAGGTGCGACGGCCGACCTTGACCAGCAGGTTGTCCGGATAGGGCTGCTCCGGCAGGCGCCGGCGATAGATGCCGACGGCCAGTACGGTAAACAGCAGCAACACCGCAGCGGCAATCGCAGCCAGCAACGTCTCGGAGAGTCCAAGGGCGGAGGAGGCGGCAGGCAGGTTGCTCAGCGTGGCGAGGGCGGCCAGCGGGGGCAGGGCGCAGCCGAGCGAGAGGCTGGCGAACAGCGTCATGTGAGCGACTTCCGAAGCCCCCAGACCATGACGTGCATATAAACGGTAGCGAACCGAGCCTCCCGAGAGCATCGACAGACCGATGGCATTCCCAATGGCGAATGCCGTAAACCCACCCAGGGCTAGAATCCGCGGGGCCAGCGTTACGCCGGCGTAGCGGCTGGCCGACCATTCGTAACCGAGCAATATGATGAAGCCGACCACGGTCGCGGCCAATGCGCCGAGCAATGCCGGTTTCGGTACGTCGAGAATGGAGTCGTGCAGAGCGTACAGATCGAGTTCGCTCAACAAGTGGCGACAGGCAATCAGCGCGATAGCGAACAACAGCAGGGTGACCGCCAGGCCAATGGGCTGACGGTACTTGCTGACCAGATCAAGCAAGCGCAAACGCTCGGCCTTGATCGGTTGTGTCGCTGTGACGGTGTCTTGTGAATCAGACGAGTTGGCGCGCATCAATCACCTCTTGGATTGTGCGCGACAGGATGGGGGTATCCAGCCAAGTTACCAATCCCTGTAGAAAAAAATAATCACAAATATTAACGCCTCTCACCGGTTGTCGGCGATGGCATGTCATCCGTCGTAGGGGGTTCGGTCTGCGATTCAGCATAGGCTGAACTCAGAACTCTGGTGATCCCGTACGCTTCCCTACACAGTGACAGGTCATTGTTGCGAAAGGACTTTTTCAACAGATACAAAAAAGGCCACTCTTTCGAGTAGCCTTTTTTGATGTTTGGTTGCGGGAGCCGGATTTGAACCGACGACCTTCGGGTTATGAGCCCGACGAGCTACCAGACTGCTCCATCCCGCGTCTGTGTGGCGGCATTCTATAGAGATACGCCTGTGTGTCAACCGTTAATCCGGAACCGGGTCAAATAAGCGTAAATAAGCGGCGAACGGTCGCAGGGGAGACCTAACTTCTGGAATCAGAACGGTTTCTCATTCCTGGGGGAAAAACAGATACCTGAGCGAGTTTGCTCCGGGCGGCGTTCCGACGGTGGTCGTGAACGAAAACGCGTAAAACCAGATACCCCGTGGTGGCCTTGAGGTTTTCGCGAGCAAGCTCGCTCCTGCAGTGGGTGTTTTCGGCACGCACAAAAAAGGCCACTCTTTCGAGTAGCCTTTTTTGATGTTTGGTTGCGGGAGCCGGATTTGAACCGACGACCTTCGGGTTATGAGCCCGACGAGCTACCAGACTGCTCCATCCCGCGTCTGTGTGTCGGCATTCTACAGAGGATCGCTGGGCTGTCAACCTTAAATCCGGATAAAACCTGTTCTGGTTCAATCGCTTAGCTTTGATTGAGGGCGATGTGATCGGCTGTGAGTCAGGCGTGGCAAGGCTTGCAGCTCTATTGGGGGCGGTCAGTCGATTGAAAAAATAAATTCCTTCGCGACTTTTCCTACCGGTGGGAAAGAACATTCAGACTACTGGTGCTATATACAGGTGTCAGTGAGATACTGCCGATCCGGCCTGCCATGTCTCCTTTTCTTTGTCATGAACACCGCTTTCATATGACCCAGCGAAAAATCATCCACGTCGATTGTGACTGTTTCTACGCCGCCATCGAGATGCGTGACGACCCGCGCCTGGCCGGAAAACCACTGGCGGTGGGCGGTTCGGCGGATCGGCGCGGGGTGATCGCCACCTGTAACTATGAGGCGAGGGCGTATGGTGTGCGTTCTGCGATGTCGTCCGGACATGCCTTGAAGTTGTGCCCCGACCTGACCATCGTCAAGCCGCGCATGGACGCCTATCGAGAAGCCTCGAAGGAAATTCACACGATCTTTCGCGATTACACCGACCTGATCGAGCCGCTTTCCCTCGATGAGGCCTACCTCGATGTGTCTGACAGCGCACACTTCGGCGGCAGCGCCACGCGAATTGCCCAGGACATCCGCCGACGGGTGTCCAATCAGTTGCATATCACGGTCTCGGCCGGCGTGGCGCCGAACAAGTTCCTGGCCAAGATTGCCAGTGACTGGAAAAAGCCCAATGGTTTGTTCGTCATTACCCCGGATCAGGTCGAGGATTTCGTCAGCGGTTTGCCCGTGAGCAAGCTGCACGGCGTGGGCAAAGTGACCGCCGACAAACTGGGCAGGCTCGGCATTGTCGATTGCTCGCATTTGCGAGAATGGGACAAGTTGGCGCTCGTGCGTGAATTCGGCAGTTTTGGCGAGCGACTTTGGAGCCTGGCCCGTGGGATTGATGACCGGTTGGTACACAACGACAGTCGGCGGCAATCGATCAGTGTCGAAAACACGTATGACGTGGACCTGCCGGATCTGGTGAGCTGCCTGGATAAATTGCCGGAGTTGCTGGAAACCCTGGCGGGCCGCATGGCGCGGATCGACGACAGTTATCGGCCAGGCAAGCCGTTCGTCAAAGTGAAATTCCATGACTTCACCCAGACCACGCTGGAACAGGCCGGGGCAGGGCGGGATCTGGGGAGTTATCAGCTGTTACTGACCCAGGCGTTCAATCGCGGCGGGAAGCCGGTGCGGTTGTTGGGGATTGGGGTGCGGTTGGAGGATTTGCGGGGCGGGTTTGAGCAGATGGAGTTGTTTGAGCGGTAGGGGCAGAGTTTTGATGCCGTTGTGACTGTCAGGCCGCCATCGCGGGCAAGCCCGCTCCCACAGGGATTTGAAGGGATCACAAATAATGTGTTCACAGCAGATACCTGTGGGAGCGGGCTTGCCCGCGATGCTTTTCAGGCTTTAATTCGGTCCCGGATCCGCCACCAATCGCCCGGCGTCCTTGGTCAACGACTTGAGGAATTCGGTCTGCAGCTCAGGATCGTTGCGAGTCAGCTCGATCAGGCTTTGTTCCAACTCACTGGCTTCTTCTTCCAGACCCAGCTCCGACAGACGCTTGACCCGGTGTACCCACTGGCTCACTTCGTCGTCTTCGAGGTCGTCGTAAATCAGCCCGTGGGCTTCAAGCAGTTTGCCGCGCAACGAGCTGCTGACGGCCAGGGTCGAGTCGGTGTGCACATCGTCCTGAGCATCTTCGACCTTGATCAGCAGCCGACTCAGGTGATTGATGTCATGTTCGGCGAACGGGCTGTCGAGCAGATTCAGGCGCAAGACACCGTTTTTGTCGGTGCTCAGCTCGAACGTTTCCTTGCCAGCCTTGACCTCCACCGGACGCTCGCTCCAGGGCAGGCTCGAGTATTCCGTGCGCTTGTCGAGCTGGACTTCGTCGATGCCGGCGAGGTTCTGTTGCGCACGACCGTGAGAGGGCGCGTTCATGAACGGGTTGAGCCCGGCGAAACCGTAGCTGAACCAGTCCTTGGTCACGCTATCCGGCAGGTTGCCGAGGGCGAACACGTTGACCACGTTCGCGCCGACACCCGCCACCACGGCCACCGCGCCCAGCGGGATCTCGTAGACCTCCCGCCAGGGTTGGTAAGGCGTGTAACGATCGTAATGCCGCGTGACTTCGAACTCAGTGACCTCGAAGGTCTTCTGCTCGTGGATCTTCACACGACGTTGCGGCAGCTCAAGCACCTTGGGCTCACCGACATCGATCTGCAGGCTGTGATCGAGCAATTTGCGCTCGACGCGCTCCTCGTGCTCGCTGCGTTGCGACATGTGATTGGCGCAGCCGCTGACCAGCAGGGTGCCGCACAGGGCGGCACCACCGAGGCCTAAGGTGTTTCGCTTGAACATGACTTCTCTATCTGGTGTCAGCGGCGGATACGGGCCTGGAGGAAGGACAGCACGTCAGCGACCGGCAGCGCTTGCGCCTCGGACTCGGTGCGGCTCTTGTATTCCAGATTGCCTTCGGCGAGGCCGCGGTCACTGACCACGATCCGGTGAGGAATGCCGATCAGCTCCATGTCCGCGAACTTGATGCCCGGGCTGGTTTTCTTGTCGCGATCGTCCAGCAGCACTTCGAAGCCGGCCGCAGTCAGTTCTGCGTACAGCTTGTCAGTGGCTTCGCGAACCAGATCGGTTTCGTAGCGCAGTGGCACCAGGGCGATCTGGAACGGTGCCAGGGTGTCACTCCAGATGATCCCTTTCTCGTCGCTGTTCTGCTCGATGGCGGCTGCAACCACGCGGGAAACGCCGATGCCGTAGCAGCCCATTTCCAGGGTCACCGGCTTGCCGTTCTCGCCCAGCACTTCGCACTTCATCGCTTTGCTGTACTTGTTGCCTAGCTGGAAGATGTGCCCGACTTCGATGCCGCGCTTGATTTCCAGGGTGCCTTTGCCGTCCGGGCTAGGGTCGCCAGCCACGACGTTGCGCAGGTCGGCAACGGTCGGAACCGGCAGGTCACGCTCCCAGTTCACGCCGAAGTAGTGTTTGTCGTCGATGTTGGCACCGATACCGAAGTCGCTCATCAGCTCGACGGAACGGTCGATGATGATCGGCAGTGGCAGGTTCAGCGGGCCGAGGGAACCGGCACCGGCGCCAATGGCGTCGCGCAACTCGCTTTCGGATGCCATGACCAGTGGACTGGCAACGCCTGGCTGGTTGGCGGCCTTGATTTCGTTCAGCTCGTGGTCGCCACGGATGATCAGGGCAATCAGTTTGCCCTGCTCTTCAGCGTGAACCACCAGGGTCTTGATGGTCTTCTCGATCGGCAGGTTGAAGCCTTCGACCAGTTGCGCGATGGTCTTGGCGTTCGGTGTGTCGACCAGGCGCAGCTCTTCAGTCGGTGCAGGGCGGGAAGTTTCGCGCGGCACGGCTTCGGCCTTCTCGATGTTCGCGGCGTAGTCGGAACCGTTGCTGAAGACGATGTCGTCTTCGCCGGATTCGGCCAGAACGTGGAACTCGTGGGAGCCGGCGCCGCCGATGGAACCGTTGTCGGCTTCAACAGGGCGGAATTTCAGGCCCAGGCGGGTGAACACGTTGCAGTACGCCTGGTGCATGCGGTCATAGGTGACCTGCAGCGAAGGCTGGTCAGCGTGGAACGAGTAGGCGTCCTTCATGATGAATTCGCGGCCGCGCATCAAACCGAAGCGTGGGCGGATTTCGTCACGGAATTTGGTCTGGATCTGATACAGGTTGATCGGCAGCTGCTTATAGCTGCTCAACTCGTTACGCATCAGGTCGGTGATCACTTCTTCGTGGGTCGGGCCGGCGCAGAAGTCGCGACCGTGGCGATCCTTGAAGCGCAGCAATTCAGGGCCGTATTCTTCCCAGCGACCGGATTCCTGCCACAGCTCAGCCGGTTGAGTACTCGGCATCAACACTTCGAGAGAGCCCGCGGCGTTCATTTCTTCACGAACGACGGCTTCGACCTTGCGCATTACTCGCAAGCCCATCGGCAGCCAGGTGTACAGGCCTGAGGCGAGTTTGCGGATCATGCCGGCGCGCAGCATCAGCTGATGGCTGATGACGACCGCGTCGGAAGGCGTTTCTTTCTGTGTGGCGAGCAAAAATTGACTGGTGCGCATGGTTGGCCGTTGTCGGTTGCTGATGACGAGAAATGACGGAGCATTGTACGGGCGAGATCTGCTGGCGTACAGGCGCGCGGTCGGTGGTGTGGCAGGAGGGCGGGATTCGCCGCGCCCTCTGCGAAACTTCCTACGATTCTTCCGCGACCTGGGTCGGAGTCGGGGTCGGTTCCGGCGTCGGTTTCGGACCTTCGCGACGGTTCTCCTGGAACCAGTGCAGGGCGATCAACAGCAGCGTCGGAACGCCCAGCAACGCGGTGATCAGGAAGAAGTTGTGATAACCGAATTTTTCCACCATGACCCCTGAATACCCACCAATAAGGCGCGGGAGCAGGAGCATGATCGAGCTGAGCAGCGCGTACTGGGTTGCGGAGAACTTGAGGTTGGTCAGGCTCGACAAATAGGCGACGAAGGCCGACGTCGCCAGGCCTGAGCTGAAGTTATCCAGGGAGATGGTGCCTATCAGCATGTTCAGGTTGGCGCCCATGTCGGCGAGCATCAGGAACAGCAAGTTAGTGCCGGCCGACATAATACCGCCGATGAACAGGATCGGCAGGATGCCGAAACGCACGATCAGCAGGCCGCCCATGCCGGCGCCGACCAGCGTCATGATCAGGCCGAAGATCTTGCTGACGCTGGCAATCTGATCCTTGGTGAAGCCTTGGTCGATATAGAACACGTTGGCCATCACGCCCATCACCGTATCCGACATCCGGTACGTGGCGATCAGCCCGAGCAGCAGCAGCGCTTGCCAGCGGTAACGCAATATGAAGTCGTTGATCGGGGTCAGCACCGGCGCCAGGCCACGACGGCCCATGGCCGACAGGCACAGCGCGGTGAGCGAGGTGTAGAGGATCGCCCGCAGGAATGCGCGGTCTTCCAGCAGCAGATCGAGCAGGCTCACGCCGTCAAACAACACGCTGGCGAAGTCGGTGTTGTAGAGCTGGGTGAACATGGCCGGCACGGAAACCAGCAGCACGATCAGCACGAACACCGAGGCCAGCTGATGCGCAAAACTGTAGCGCCCGGCCTGCAGTTGCGTGCGCAACGGCACCGGTGGTTCGCGCATGAAGAAAGAGGTGAGCAGCGCCGGAACCATCAGGGCGCCGAACAGCAGGTAAGTGCCGGCCCATGCCGAATGCTTATAGTTGAAGCCGGTGGAGCCAAAACCTTCGGCGAAGAACAGGGCGCCGGCGGTGGCCAGCAGCGCCGCGATCCGATAGCCGGACATGTAGCTGGCGGCCAGGGCAGCCTGGCGGCTGTCGTCGGCGATTTCCAGGCGATAGGCGTCGACCGCGATGTCTTGCGTCGCCGAGGCGAAGGCAACGACGACGGCGATGGCAATCAGCCAGGACAGGTGTTTTTGCGGGTCGCAGAAACCCATCCCGATCAGGCCGAGGATCACCAGTGCCTGGGAAAGCACCAGCCACGAGCGACGGCGACCGAGCTTGCCGAGCAATGGCAGGCGCCATTGGTCCAGCAACGGTGACCAGACCCATTTAAAGGCGTAGGCCAGACCGATCAAGCTTGCATAGCCAATGGTTTCGCGAGCCACACCGGCTTCACGCAGCCAGACCGAAAGTGTCGAAAACACCAGCATGTAGGGCAGGCCGGCGGCGAAACCAAGCAACAACAGCACAAGTGTCGATGGGCTGGCATAGGCGGCGAGCGCGGCGCGCCAGGTTTTACGGGGCATGGGCTGAAGTCTGCCTCAAGATTACGGAAACAAAGCGCGCACTCTAACCGCTGTGCTCTACCGGGCGCCAGCCATGGCGCTGAATATCAACACGATTGTTCAGGACACTGATGCCTTCGCAGCGTAATCGCGCACGCTGCTCATCCCCCGAAGGGCTGCCTGCCGGCAGGCTGATCCGACCACCGGCACCGAGTACGCGGTGCCAAGGCAGTTTGGTGTCACCGGGCAACTGGCTCAGGGTACGACCGACCCAGCGTGCCGCGCGGCCGAGTCCTGCCAGCTCGGCAAGCTGACCATAACTCACCACTTTGCCCTCGGGCACCTGCGCCAGGGTCAGGTAGAGCGCCGTGCGTCGGATTTGCGCGGCGCTTTCTGTTTCGATGGTTGGGTCGGTCACGGCCGGGGTCCTGTAGGAGCGAGCTTGCTCGCGATGAGCGTCAACGATGACGCGAACTGTCTGGAGTAACGCGTCTGTTTCGAGTTTATCGCGAGCAGGCTCGCTCCTGCAGTGGGTTACCGTCTGTAGGGTAAATCCTCGATCAGTAACTGAGAAATGAACTCAATAGAAATAGTCGGGTCAGTCCTTGTCAGGGCCTTATTCCTACCGATAATGCCGACTTTTTTCGCAAACTTGAGCCTGTATTTGCTTATGGTGTCCAGAACCCTGCTGTGCCTCGCTGTCCTGAGTGCATCCACGCCCTTGCTCGCCGACACCGTCTGGTTAAAGAACGGTGACAAGCTGAGCGGCAAGATCACGCTGTTCGACGGCGGCAAACTGTTGATCCAGACCGAATACGCCGGTGCGGTTCCGATCGACTGGAAACAGGTCAAAACCCTGGAGAGCGATCAGGAGTTGCTGGTCAAACAGGAAGCCTACAGAGGCGAGAAAGCCAAGTCGTTGCACGCGGCGGATGACGGCAAGGTGACGCTGGAAAACGGCGAGGCGCCGAAGACGGTCGAACTGGCGAGTATCCAGCAGATTCTCAAACCCAAGCCGGTCGTCGAAGATCTGGTCTGGAAAGGGAATATCGATGCGGCGCTGGATTACCAGCGCGCGGAAAAGGACACCGATGACTACGACGTCGACTTCAAGACCACTGCACGCCATGGCAGATGGCGGCACATCGCGGAAGGCGAATACAACCGTGAATTCCAGGATGACGTGGTCACCAGCGACAACTGGCGGGGCGAGTACTCCCTCGACCGCTTCCTGACCGAGAAATGGTTCTGGCAGGGCCGCGCTGTCTATAAGCGTGACAAGGTTGAAGAACTCTCTCGTCAGCGCACCGTCGGTACCGGTCCGGGTTACCAGTTCTGGGATGACGAGCTAGGCGCATTCTCGCTGGGCTCGCTGGTCAACCGAACGGATTACCAATTCGACGATGGCAGCAAGGAAAACTTCTATTCCCTGGCGATGAAGTGGGATTACAACCGCTACTTGATCGGCAAGAAGGTGGAGTTCTTCACCAATGGCGAAGTGGGTAAGCCGTTGTCGGGCGTGGCGGATTATGCGCTCGATGCGGAAATGGGCTTGCGCTACAAAGTGACTGAGTGGGCGTCGCTAAACCTGAAGGCTGAGCGAGACATCATCAGCGGTACTGACGATGCCGATCTGGACAAGACCCGCTACACCGCAGGATTCGGTGTGGCCTGGTAAGACGCAAAAAATCGCAGCCCGTGGGCTGCGATTTTTTTTGCCTGCAAAACACACAGACACAAAAAAGCCCCGCTTTTGAGGGCGGGGCCTTTTACTAAAGCAAGTACAAGTTAGATAACTTGAACTTCTTCAGCTTGCATGCCTTTCTGACCGCGGGTAGCGATGAAAGAAACCTGTTGGCCTTCTTTCAGGCTTTTGAAGCCGTCGGATTGGATAGCTTTGAAGTGAACGAACAGGTCGTCACCGGATTGTGGAGTGATGAAGCCGAAGCCTTTTTCATCGTTGAACCACTTAACGGTACCAGTTTGGCGATTAGACATGGTGTAACTCCTTGAACAAAGATAACTGCGACGCAGGAAGAACCCTGGCCGAGACTGAGTGCAAAGAGCAGGAAAAATTCTTGTAGATGGTTGGATCGAAATTCAACATATCGTGTAGAGATTCTCAGTGACACAAGCAGCACAGTGGCGCCACCTTAACCCTTTTTCCGGGACGTGCCAATGCTTCCTGCGAAGGTTTCTCTGTTTTCGTGACTGACGGTGCATGGTATTGCGGTGAAACGCCGGAATTTATGGGGGATCGGCGCGAATTGCGCCACGGTCTTTGAACCCTAAGCGCGCGCCCGGTAAGATGCCGGACAGATTTTTTCCACCTCGCTATTCAGGACACACGCCATGAGCATCAAATCGGACAAGTGGATTCGCCGCATGGCGCAAGAGCACGGCATGATCGAACCGTTCGTCGAGCGCCAGGTGCGCGGCAGCGACGATAGCCGTGTGATCTCCTACGGCGTGTCGAGCTACGGCTATGACGTTCGTTGCACTAATCATTTCAAAGTGTTCACCAACATCAACTCGGCAATCGTCGATCCGAAAAATTTCGATGCCGGCAGCTTCGTCGACATCCATAGCGACGTCTGCATCATCCCGCCGAACTCTTTCGCCCTGGCCAGTACCGTCGAGTACTTCCGTATTCCGCGCAACGTATTGACCATCTGCCTGGGCAAAAGCACCTACGCCCGCTGCGGCATCATCGTCAACGTCACCCCGCTTGAGCCTGAGTGGGAGGGTCACGTGACCCTGGAATTCTCGAACACCACCAACTTGCCGGCGAAAATCTACGCCAACGAAGGCGTGGCGCAGATGCTTTTCCTTGAATCCGACGAAGAGTGCGAAGTGTCCTACAAGGACCGTGGCGGCAAGTACCAGGGCCAGCGCGGCGTGACCCTGCCACGCACCTGATCGATTCATCTGGCATGTGGCGGGAATTCCTGAGCGGGTAGACACTCTATTGGGGTGTACTGCCCGGTTTGCGTACAGCGGACGGGGCCAATGCTCAGGAGTGCTCTATGAAGATCGATCCGCGAATAAGTGCCGAACTGGCAAGGCTTGAGCCCAATCAGGTTGGCGTTTTGGCCTGGTCCTTGTTGGCACATCCGCCAATCAGCATGGCAGGGGGCATCCCCGGTCAGCCTGATCCCGATACGCCCAACGAACAACCCACCGAACCCGGTGAGCCGACCCTGCCGGATGAGCCGCCTCCCGCTCCGGTTGCGTGATTTTCAGGTTTTGGACGAATGGCCAGTCAGCCGACTGGCCATATTTCGTTGTCGCCTATGACAAAAATCCTGCAGATATCATCCCGTTCTACCGGGTACCCACCGGTAAACGCACCGAAAGCCGGTAGCAGGCTGATGCGCTCTCCCAGTCTGAAACACGCCAGTCGCAAGCGTTGCCGACCTCTGCCGTTCAGCCGATAAACCGGATGCACATGTCCGGCGAGTACATGTCGCTCCGGATGGGGGGCGGGTTCGTGCTGCAACGCGAACGGCCCCAAGAGCAGCGGCTCAGGCAACACACGGATGTTTAACGACGCGGGCGGATCCCCGGCGCGTTGGTCGTGGTTGCCGCGAATCAGGGTCATCGACAGATCAGGGTGCCGAGCCCGCCAGTCAGCCAGTGCCTTCAACGTCGGGGGTGCATGGGAACCAGGCCCGTGAAGGAAGTCCCCGAGGAAAATCAGTTGGCGACAGGGCAGCGCCGCCAGCAAGCCATCCAGCACGGAGATGTTCCGGGACGTAGTGCCTCTCGGGACCGGCTGACCAAGCCTGCGATACGCCGCCGCTTTGCCAAAATGCACGTCGGCGATCAACAAGGCGTGTTGCGCCGGCCAGTAAATGGCTTTTTCCGGCAGCAGCCACAATTCTTCGCCGGCCAATCGCACGGGATAGGGCGCGCTCATCAGGCTTTCCCGGTTTCGGCGGTTTTCTCGAGGTCGCCGACCATGCGTCTGATACGGTCCGCGAGTTTTTCCGAACTCATGCTTTCGCGCATGCGTTCCGCCAGCAGAGGGAAGCCGAGGGGCGTAGGACGTTTGACCCGATGCAGGTCGAGTCTGAGCTGACTGATGCGCGCCAACATCTGTTCCATGCGTTGAATATCCAGTTCCTCTCGTAAGACTTCTTCCCCAGCCTGGGCCAGCAACAGATTCTCCGCGTCGTACTGTTTAAACACTTCAAAAAACAACCCGCTCGAGGCTTGAACCTGACGAGTACTTTTAGGCGCACCGGGATAACCGGCAAACACCAGCCCGGCAATTCGCGCGATTTCCCGAAAGCGCCGCAGCGCAAGCTCTCCGGCATTCAGACTGGCGAGTATGTCCCGCAGCAAATGTTCAGCACTCAACAAATCTGGGTTCAACACCTGTAGCCAATCCACTTCAGTGGGGCTGAGCAACTCCAGCCCGTAATCGTTGACCGCAATGGAAAACGTCACCGCCTGTTGTTGACTGACCCGCCACGCCAGCAAGCTCGCCAATCCCAAGTGCACCTGGCGGCCGGCGAAGGGGTAGAGGAACAGATGCCAGCCTTCACGGGATTTCAACGCTTCGGCCAGCAGGGTTTCCGAGGTCGGCAGTCCGGACCAGCGTTGCTGGACTTCCAGCAATGGACGTAGCGCCCGCATTTCCGGGCCGATGAATTCGCCCTGCGCGGCGGCACTGAAACGCGCGACCACCGCTTGGGCGAGTTCGTTGGAAAGGGGCATCCGCCCGCCATTCCAGCGCGGCACGGCGGCTTTTTTCGCGGTGCTGCGTTTGACATAAGCAGTCATGTTTTCCACCCGAACCAATTCCAGCAAACGGCCGGCAAACAGAAATCCGTCGCCGGGTTTGAGCCGCGCGATAAAACCCTCTTCAACGCTGCCCAACTGCTTTCCACTGCCGCCCTTGCTCCAGAACTTCAGCTGAATGCTCGCGTCGCTGACGATGGTCCCGATGCTCATGCGATGGCGGCGGGCCAATCGCGCATCCGGTACGCGCCAGATACCCTGTTCATCCGGTTCAACCCGGCGGTAATCCGGGTAAGCAGTCAGGGAAAGCCCACCGTGACGTACGAATGCCAGCGCCCAGGTCCAATCGGCCACTGTGAGGTCGCGATAAGCCCAGGCGCCGCGTACTTCTTCGTACAACTCGTCAGGAATAAACCCACCGCCCAACGCCATGCTGACCAGATGCTGCACCAGCACATCCAGCGGTTTATTCGGCGATTCACGGGGTTCGATCCGGCGTTGCGCCACGGCGTCCCGGGCTGCGGCGGCTTCGATCAGTTCCAGGCTGTGCGTCGGCACCAGCGTTACCCGCGAGACGCGTCCCGGCGCGTGACCGGAACGCCCCGCCCGCTGCATCAGGCGCGCCACGCCTTTGGCCGAGCCAATTTGCAGCACCCGCTCCACCGGCAGAAAGTCCACGCCCAGGTCCAGGCTGGAGGTGCAGACCACCGCTTTGAGTTGACCGTCCTTGAGGGCGCGCTCGACCCAATCGCGGGTGTCGCGTGACAGCGAGCTGTGATGCAAGGCAATCAAGCCGGCCCAGTCAGGGCGTGCTTCCAGCAGCGCCTGATACCAGATTTCGGACTGGGCACGGGTGTTGGTGAAGACCAGGCTTGCGGGGCTGGCATCCAGTTCTGCGACCACCTGCGGCAACATTTTCAAACCGATGTGCCCGGCCCATGGAAAACGCTCGATGGCGGGCGGTAGCAGCGTGTCGACGCGCAATTCCTTGGTGCGTTGCCCTTGCACACTGACGCCAGCGCCCTGTGGGATTAATACCTGTTCGGCGTGGGCCTGATTACCCAGCGTCGCTGAAACGCCCCACACGATCAGTTCAGGATTCCACCGACGCAGGCGGGCGAGGGCCAGTTGTAGTTGTACGCCGCGCTTATTGCCGAGTAATTCGTGCCACTCGTCGACCACCACCATGCGCAAGGTCGACAGCGCGGTTTGCGCATCGGCCCGGGCGAGCATCAGGGTGAGGCTTTCCGGGGTGGTGATCAGCGTGGTGGGCAGGCGTCGACTCTGCCGCGCGCGTTCGCTGCTGCGGGTGTCGCCGGTGCGCAGGCCGACGCTCCACGGGATCTGCAAGTCGAGCAGCGGTGCCTCCAGTGCACGCGCCGTGTCTGCGGCCAAGGCACGCATAGGCGTGATCCATAGCACGGTCAGCGGTTGGGCCACCGGTTTGCGTTTTTGAGGTTGTTCTACTGAAGAGGCGAAGCGGTTGAGTGCGGCAAACCACACTGCATAGGTTTTACCGGCACCGGTACTCGCGTGCAGCAACCCGGACTGTCCTTGCTTGACGGCCGCCCACACCTGTTTCTGAAAGGCGAACGGTTGCCAACCGCGAGCGGTGAACCAGTACTTTGCGAAGTCGGGGGAGGTTCCCATGCCGGCGGTGTGCGCTCTGAAAGTGTTCTTTCAGTGACCGCGACAAACTGTGAAAGGTTTAATGACGAAATGCGGTCCTGCAGGAGCAGGCAAGCCGACTCCTGCAGGGGTTACTTGAGATTGCCGCTGAGGAACTGCTTCAACCGCTCGCTCTTCGGATTGCCCAGCACGTCTTCCGGCGCACCTTCTTCCTCGACCAGGCCCTGGTGCAGAAACAGCACCTGGCTCGACACTTTGCGGGCGAAGCTCATTTCGTGGGTGACCATGATCATGGTCCGGCCTTCTTCGGCCAGCCCCTGAATCACCCTGAGCACTTCACCCACCAGCTCCGGGTCGAGTGCCGAGGTCGGTTCGTCGAACAGCATGACTTCCGGCTCCATGGCCAACGCTCGGGCAATGGCCACCCGTTGCTGCTGCCCCCCGGAAAGAAACGCCGGGTACTGGTCCGCCACGCGTGCAGCCAGGCCGACCTTGTCGAGATAACGGCGTGCGCGGTCTTCGGCTTCCTGCTTGCTGCAACCCAGCACCCGGCGCGGCGCCATGGTGATGTTTTCCAGCACGGTCATGTGGCTCCACAGGTTGAAGTGCTGAAACACCATGGCCAGGCGGGTGCGGATCTTTTGCAGTTCATCGGCGTCGGCCACGTGCATGCCATGGCGATCCTTGATCATGCGGATGTTCTGACCGTCCAGGGTCATGGCGCCGTCGTTGGGTTGTTCGAGAAAGTTGATGCAGCGCAGGAAGGTACTTTTGCCCGAGCCGCTGGCGCCGATCAGGCTGATGACGTCGCCGGTGTTGGCCTTGAGTGACACGCCTTTGAGCACATGATGATCGCCATAGCTTTTATGCAGGCCTTCGATGGTCAGTTTGTACATGGGGCATGCATCCTCAAGGCGAAAGTAGGTAACCGCTGCGATAGGCTTCGGTGCCCGCGACGTGGGCGATCACCATGCCGGCAGTGGCCATGCGCCGCAGCGAACGGGCGTACATCAGCCCGGCGACGGTGCAGTGAACGGGGGTGACGAGATCGTTGACCGGATCGATGATTTCGGCAATCAGTTGCCCGGCTTCCAGGTATTCCCCCGGCAGCGCGGTGAACACCAGCAAACCGCCCACGGGCGTGGCCACCGGTTCGACGGCGGCCAGCGGCGTGGCGGGATACGGCAGTTCCGGCAGTGGCGCCGGTTCGCCGGCAATCGCGCCGAAATGAATCAGGTAATCGAGCAACGCCTGGCAGTCGAGGCTGGCCAACGGGTGATTGACGTCGCCCTGGCCGCGCAATTCGACGGTGACCGAGAAGCTGCCGAGCGGAATGGCGAAGTGTTCGCCGAAGCGCTCTTTCAACTGCCACCAGAGCAGGGTGAAGCACTCGTCGAACGACTGACCGCCGGAATCGGTGGCCAGCAGGCTGGCTTCGGCACCGATGTAACGGGCCAGCGGCTCGACCTGTGGCCAGGCCTCGGGCGTGGTGTAGAGGTGCGCGACTGCTTCGAAATCGCAATGCAGGTCCAGCACCATGTCGGCATCACAGGCCAGTCGTTGCAGGACAAGACGCTGGGATTGCAGTTGAGTGCTGGCAGTCTGTCGCGCCAATGCATGACGCAGGCTGCTGCGGATCAGTTCGAGGTTGCGCTGCGGATCGTCGCCGAGCAGGCCTTCGATCTCATTGCCAACCTCTTCGCTCAAATCGACGAACCAGCGGTTGAAGTTCTGCCCGCTTTCGAGCTCGTAGCGGCCCAGCGGCACATCCATCAGCACTTGTTCGAGGCCGACCGGGTTGGCAACCGGCACCAGCACGATTTCGCTGCGCAGGTGGCCGGCGGCTTCGAGCTCCGCCAGGCGCTGCTTGAGGTGCCAGGCGACCAGCATGCCGGGCATTTCATCGGCGTGCAGGGACGCCTGGATGTAGATCTTGCCTTGGGCCGTCGTCGGGCCGAAGTGGAAACTGTGAATCTGTCGTGCGGTCCCCGGCAGTGGGGCCAACAGGTCATGTATCTGGTGGCGCATGTGCGAAAAGTCCTAGTGGGTCGGCCCGAGGAACGCCAGCCATCGGCGTTCGGCGAGGCGGAACAGGCCGACCAGCGCAAAGGTAACGGTCAGGTAGATCAACGCGGCGATGCCGAACGACTGGAAGGTCATGAAGGTCGCCGAGTTGGCGTCCCGCGCGACTTTAAGGATGTCCGGGATGGTTGCGGTGAACGCCACGGTGGTCGAGTGCAGCATCAGGATCACTTCGTTGCTGTAATACGGCAACGAGCGACGGAGCGCGGAGGGCATGATCACGTAGGCATACAGCTTCCAGCCGGTCAGGCCGTAGGCCTTGGCCGCTTCGACTTCACCGTGGGCCATGCTGCGGATCGCCCCGGCGAAAATCTCCGTGGTGTAGGCGCAGGTGTTCAGGGCGAAGGCGAGGATGGTGCAGTTCATCGCGTCGCGAAAGAACGCATCGAGTATCGGCTGCTCGCGCACGGCGGCCAGGCTGTAGATCCCGGTGTAGCAAATCAGCAGCTGGATATACAGCGGCGTCCCACGGAACAGGTAAGTGTAGAACTGCACTGGCCAGCGAATGTAGAAATGCGGCGACACCCGGGCGATGGACAGCGGGATCGACACCAGGAAACCGATGAAGATCGACGCACTGAGCAGCCACAAGGTCATGGCCAGGCCGGTGATGTTGTAACCGTCGGTATAGAGGAAAGGTTTCCAGTATTCCTGCAGGAGTTCGATCATCGTACGGCCTCCCGGGAGCCGGCGGCGTAGCGGCGTTCAAGCCAGCGCAGGATGAAGTTGGAAGCACTGGTGATCAGCAGGTAAATCAGCGCGGCCAGCACCAGGAAATAGAACAGTTGATAGCTGCTTTTACCGGCGTCCTGGGCAGCCTTGACCAGGTCGGCGAGGCCGATGATCGATACCAGCGCGGTGGCCTTGAGCATCACCATCCAGTTGTTACCGATGCCCGGCAGGGCGAAACGCATCATCTGCGGGAACACCACGATCCAGAACCGCTGGCCACGCTTGAGGCCATAGGCGGTGGCCGCTTCAACCTGGCCCCGTGGCACCGCGAGAATCGCGCCACGGAAGGTTTCGGTGAAGTACGCGCCATAAATGAAGCCCAGGGTGATGACCCCGGCGCTGAACGGGTTGATCTCGATGTATTCCCATTCCATGAAATCGGTGAACGACGTCAGCCAGGTTTGCAGGCTGTAGAAAATCAGCAGCATCAGCACCAGGTCCGGCACGCCGCGAATCAGCGTGGTGTAGATCTGCGCCGGGACGCGCACCAGTTTGACTTTTGACAGTTTGGCACTGGCGCCGAGCAGGCCGAGCAACACGGCCACCAGCAGCGACAACGCCGATAATTTGATGGTCATCCAGGTGCCTTCCATCAGCAACGGACCGAAGCCCTTGAGGCTGAAGGCAGAGAGCCCCAGATTTTGTAAGAGGTTTTCGAACATAAATCAGCAACCTGATCGGATGAAAAAAGCGCCCATCGCGAGATGGGCGCCGGGCATTATTTGCCGCTGTACAGATTCAGATCGCCAAAGTGTTTCTTCTGAATGGTGGCGTAGGTGCCATCGTCGTGTAACGCTTTGATACCTTTATCCAAAAGTGCCTTGAGGTCTTTGTTACCTTTAGAGATACCGATAGCTGTTTTGGCTGGCAGCAATTCGCTGTCCACCGGCTTGCTGACTTCGTAGCCTTCGCCTTTAGGCGACTTCAAAAAGCCCAGTTCGGCTTGCAGCATGTCCTGGATGGCCGCGTCGAGGCGACCGGACATCAGGTCCGAATACACCTGATCCTGGTTCTGATAGGCCTGGGTTTTCACGCCAGCCTTGTCCAGCACGGCCTTGGCGTAGGCTTCCTGAATGGTGCCTTGCTCATAGCCAACGGTCTTGCCTTTCAGCGAAGCAACGTCTTCGCTCAGACCGGAACCTTTCTTGAACACGTAAGCGGTTGGGCCGGAGAACAGCTCGCTGGAGAAGTCGATGACTTTTTCGCGGGCCGGGGTGACGGTCATCGAAGAGATTACGCCGTCGAATTTATTGGCCTTGAGGCCTGGAATCATGCCGTCGAAATCGCTCTCGACCCATTTGCACTTGACCTTCAGCTCGGCGCAGATCGCGTTCCCCAGATCGATGTCGAAGCCCACCAGGCTACCGTCGGCCGCTTTCGACTCGAACGGTGCATAGGACGGGTCAACACCAAAACGCAGTTCTTTGTATTCCTTGGCCAGCGCGGAGCCGGCAGCCATGCACAACGCCAGTGCAGAAAGGGTCAGCAATGCTTTTTTCATTATTCAATCCCTAAGAACCAATATGAGCGCTTGTGGCGCAGAATTATTGTTACTGGAAAGCGTAAGACCTAATGAAAGTAGCAATTTCCGAACCAGAGTGCCGAACAAGCGTTTAAAAGGTGATTCAGGAAATGGCTGGGCGGGATTTATGCACGGAAACGGGCGCCGGTAAATGGCTGCACCAAATTTGCACAGATGAGCCTGCTTTTTGCAGGAGCTGGCTTGCTGGCGATCAGACCGACGCGGTGCTTCAGCGTGACCGCGTAATCGTTCATCGCCAGCAAGCCGGCTCCTACAGGAGCGCGCATTAGCCGAGCAAATCCTGCAGGGTCGCGAGATGGTCAGCCTGGTCAACTGTCTTGTCCTGCCGCCACCGAAGCATCCGCGGAAACCGCACCGCGATACCGCTCTTGTGCCGCCTGGACAGAGCAATCCCCTCAAATCCCAATTCAAATACCAGGCTCGGTTTCACGCTGCTGACGGGGCCGAATTTCTCCACCGTGGTCTTGCGCACGATGCTGTCGACCTGGCGCATTTCCTCATCGGTGAGCCCCGAATACGCTTTGGTGAACGGCACCAGCGTGCGTTCGCTCGCGTCTGGCGGGCCGTCCCACACGGCGAAGGTGTAATCGCTGTAGAGACTGGCCCGACGGCCATGCCCGCGTTGCGCGTAGATCAGCACTGCGTCGACGCTGAACGGGTCGACTTTCCACTTCCACCAGACGCCCATGTCCTTGGTGCGGCCGACGCCATACAACGCGTCCCGAGCCTTGAGCATCATGCCCTCGACGCCCAGGCTGCGGGAGGCTTGGCGTTGGCGGGCGAGGTCGAACCAGTCTTCGCCGGTTAGCACGGGGGAGGGCAGTAGCACCGGGTTGTTGCAGTGAGCGATGACGCGTTCCAGTTGTTCGCGGCGCCTGGCCTGAGGCTGGTTGCGCCAGTCTTCGCCCGCCCATTCCAGTAAGTCGTAGGCGAGTACGACCACCGGCACTTCATCGAGGATTTTCTTGCCCAGGGTTTTACGGCCGATCCGCTGTTGCAGCAGGGCGAACGGTTGCACTGCGGGCGGCGTTGGTGCCTGTGGATCGAAGGCATCTTCGGTGTTCGGTGGTGCGGTTTTCCAGGCAACGATTTCACCGTCGATCACCGTGCCGTCGGGCAGGCCGTGAACCAGGCTGTCGAGTTCGGGAAAACGCTCGGTGATCAATTCTTCGCCGCGCGACCAGATCCAGAGTCGCCCATCGCGCTTGACCACTTGGGCGCGGATGCCGTCCCACTTCCATTCCACCTGCCAGTTGTTCGCGGGGCCGAGCAGGGTTTCGAATTGCTCCACCGGTTGCGACAACGCGTGGGCGAGAAAAAACGGGTACGGCTGACCGCCGCGCTGAGCATGTTCATCCGACGATTCGGCGGCGATCAGCTTGCGGTAGCTGGCCGCGCTCGGGCGATTGGACAGGTCGGTATAACCCACGAGCCGCTGGGCCACGCGTTTGCTGTCGAGCTGCGCCATGGCCGCCAGGGCGCGGGTCACCAGCAATTTGGAGACGCCGACGCGGAAACTGCCGGTGATCAGTTTGATGCAGAGCATCAGGCTGGGGCGGTCCAGTTGCGACCAGAGTCTGGGCAAATGTTCGGCCAGTACTTCGGGAGATTCGCCGCGCAACGGCAGCAGTTTGTCTTCAATCCACACCGCCAACCCGTCGGTGGAGCTGTGAGGCGCTTCGGGCAGTACCAGCGAGATGGTTTCCGCCAGATCGCCGACCGCCTGATAACTCTCCTCGAACAACCACGGCGACAGGCCGGAATACGCCACGGCGAGTTCACGCAGGATGCGCACCGGCACCAGTTGGCGAGGACGCCCGCCGGACAGAAAGTACACCGCCCATGCGGCGTCTTCCGGCGCGGCCTGGGCGAAGTAATGTTGCATGGCCGCCAATTTGGCGTTGCTCGAGGTCGTGGCATCGAGTTCGGCGTACAACTCGGCGAAGGCCTTCATGGCAGTACCTCGGCGCGCTCGGGTTCGGTGGTCGCGATGTCTTCTTCATCGTCGCCGTACTCGGTGGTGAACCCTTGGGCGTCGAGACCTTGTTCGCGCAGATGGCGCACCAGGACCGCCACGGAACCGTGGGTGACCATGACGCGCTCGGCACCCGTCTGCTCGATGGCCCAGAGCAGGCCCGGCCAGTCGGCGTGGTCCGACAACACAAAACCACGGTCCACTCCCCGTCGCCGACGCGTGCCGCGCAAGCGCATCCAGCCGCTGGCGAAGCCATCGCTGTATTCGCCAAAGCGGCGCATCCAGGTGCTGCCACCCGCCGATGGCGGGGCCAGGACCAGCGCCTTGCGCATCATCGGGTCGCTCTTTTTGACGTCGCCGGCATAGATCGTCGGCGGCAGATAAACGCCGCTCTCGCGATACACCCGGTTCAGCGGCTCTACGGCGCCGTGCACCAGAATGGGGCCCAGGCTGGCGTCGATACCGTGGAGAATCCGCTGCGCCTTGCCGAAGGAATAGCAGAACAGCACGCTGGTTTTGTCTTCGGCGGCGTTGGTTTGCCACCACTGATTGATCTCGGCAAACACCTGCGCCTGGGGTTGCCAGCGATAGATCGGCAGGCCGAAGGTCGATTCGGTGATGAAGGTGTGGCAGCGCACCGGCTCGAAGGGCGCACAGGTGCCGTCGGGCTCGATTTTGTAATCCCCGGAAGCGACCCAGACTTCGCCGCCGTATTCCAGGCGCACCTGTGCCGAGCCGAGCACATGGCCGGCGGGATGGAAACTCAGGGTGACGCCGTGATGCAGTAACCGTTCGCCATAGGCCAGGGTTTGCAGGTTGATGTCCTGACCGAGTCGCGCGCGCAGGATACCTTCGCCGGGCGCGGCCGCCAGATAATGCTGGTTGCCGCCTCGGGCATGATCGCCGTGGGCGTGGGTGATGACCGAACGCTCGACCGGCCGCCACGGGTCGATATAGAAATCGCCGGCGGGGCAGTACAAACCTTCGGGACGCGCGATAACAAGATCCATGTTGTTACCAAAATGGAGGGACTTGTTAGCTATGAGGTTTGGGGGAGGGCAGAAGTTCTATCGATATTCAGCGGTATTGGTGAATACCAATGTGGGAGCGAGCTTGCTCGCGATAACGGTGTGTCAGTTCCATTAATGGTGGCTGACAGGGCCTCATCGCGAGCAAGCTCGCTCCCACAGAGATCTGCGGCGATTGTTACTTGCCAGGCGTCAGCGTCAACCGCTTGGTCCCGTACACCTTGTCGAAGTTCTGCGGCTGCATCGGCAAACTCACGTATTGCCCCTTGAGCCACGGATCGACGCTGTCGAGGTAGTTCCGGCTGGCCGGGTTGCCGGATTGGCCAGTGCCGATCTGGCCCATCAGCGGTTCGGCCTGGCCGAAATCGACGATGAAGCGCATGGCCGGTGCCTGCGTGGTGTTGAAGTCCTGGCCCCAGGCGAACGCCGCAGTGTTCAGCGTGGTGTGATCGCCGCCGGCCGCGAGCGGGCCGCGCACGGTCTGGCCACTGGCGTTCTTCCATTCATAGCGGTGCAGTTTGCCCCACTGCCAGGCTTTGTGATCGCCACCCAACTGGCTGTCGCCGGCGGTCATGGCGGCTGCAAGGCTGCGTGCGAGAATCGCCGGCTTATCCTCTTTCTGCGGCGTGCGCGCGTCATCCCAGAACGGGCTGTCTTCACGACCCAGCAGGTGATCGGCCTGGGCTGCGTAGGACAACTTACCGTTGGCGATAAAGGCTTTCCACGCGGGACTGCTTTCCGGACCCAGTTCGTCGAGGAAGGTTTGCTTGGCGCTTTCCTGCAGGAACAGCTCGTAAATCGCCGCGTCAGCGGAGGTCGCGGCGAGTTTGCCGTCGAACGCCATCAGGCGGGTAAACGCTTCACGCGCCTTGCCGCGATCAGCCACCGGCAGGGTTTCAATGGCTTGCTTGAGCGGCTGGGCCATGCCCGGCGCGGCAAACATCTTCTTCAGTTTGGCGGCGAACGTGGTGGTCTGATCGTATTGCATGGCAATCACACTGCGCGTGTCGTGTTTGCCCACACCGGCCAATTCCGCCATGCGCTCGCCACGCTCCGGTGCCGACCAGGAATTGGACAGCTGCATGCCATAGCCATGGGGAATGACCCGCTGGTTGGCGGTGCCGAGCCAGCCTTGCGCCGGGTCCTGATCGTACGGGTGCAGCATCGGGTCGGCGTAACCGTCCCAGTCGTAACGACCTTCCCAACCCGGCGACGGCAGCAGGCCTTCGCCTTCGCGGCGATTCGGGTAACGACCGGTGACTTGCCAGCCAATATTGCTGGCGTCGGCGAAGACCAGGTTCAGCGTGATCGCGCGGATTTCACGGCTGGCGTCCGAGGCTTTTTCCACGGTCTGCGCACGGGACAGGTCGAAAAACGCGTCCAGCGATTTGTCATCGGTGAAGTTCGGTGTCTGCAACGCCAGACCCAAGCCGTTGCTCAGTGCCGTGCCTTTGGCGCTATTGAGCAGCGGGCCGTGGCGGGTTTCGTACACCGCTTCGCGAATCGGCCGCTGGCCTTTGACGAAGTAGGTTTCGTTGCGAACGATGGCCGGCTGCCATTTGCCGCTGACTTCATAGGAAAGCCCGTTGCCCTGGCGTTGGATTTTTTCCAGGAACAGGTCCTGGTTGTCGCCCATGACCGAGGTCATGCTCCACGCCACTTTGCCGTTGAAACCGCCCAGCACCATCGGCAAACCGGCGATGGTCACGCCCGACGCCTGATATTTCGGTGTACGAATCTGCACGTAACTGAACAACGACGGCACGCCCAGCGGCCCATGGCTGTCGCTGGCCAGCAGGCTTTTGCCGCTGCGGCTGCGTTGCGGGGAGATTGCCCAGTTGTTCGATGAGGTGGTGCCCAGCAGATTCAGGTCGGACAGTTGACTGGTGGCCTTGCTGATTTCGGCGAGCCCTGGAATCGCTCCGTTGAGCTTGAGGCCCTGAAGTTTTTCGGCTTCGGCCACCGGCAGTTTTTCGTCGGGAGCAGACGGCGTCAGCCACGCGAGTTTGTCGGTGGTGACCGATTGGGCGAGCACCAGCGAGGAAATCTCCTCGGGCAGGTTCGCCGATTGGCTGAAGTTCAGCAGGCAGAAAATCAGCGCCGAATCTTCCGGTTTCCAGTATTCGGGTTTGTAGCCGGTGGCAGCGAGGTCGGCTGGCAACTTGTCGCGGTAGCGGAACAGGTAGGCGTTGACCCCGCGGGCATAGACTTCGAAGAAGCGTTTGAGGCGCGGCGACGAGGCCTTGTACAGCTCGCCGGCGCTTTTCTTCAGGTTGACGGCGCGCATGTAACGGTCGGCGTCCAGCAGGTCCGAGCCGGACATCTCCGACAACCGGCCTTGGGCCAGCAGGCGCAGGGTGACCATTTGTGTGATGCGGTCGCTCGCGTGCACGTAGCCGAGGGTGAATAAAGCGTCGTGGAAGGTACTGCTTTCGATCAACGGCATGCCCATGGCATTGCGGCGCACCGAAACGTTTTGCGCCAGACCTTTGAGCGGCTGCACGCCGATGGTCGGCGGGAGCGTGTCTTGAGCGTTCCAGGTCTGACAACCGGACAGGCTCAAAACACCGGCCACTGCTGCGGCAACGCCGAACCGGGGAAGAAAATGTGTAAGGGCTGGCGAGGCCATGGCAAAGCTCCTGCGGGGGTAGAGGCGCAATAAAGGCGCTACGTTAGAGAGCAGGAGGTGGCCGCGCAAGCGGGGTGTGGGGTTATTTCAGGATTTGTCTGTCGAACGAACAAAGAATGCGGCCTTCGCCGCCAGCGCATACGCTTTCACCGTCGCCGGTCAGTCGATTTAGCGCCTGGGCGTCAGGTCATCCTGTTTGCGATCGAGGGCTTGCCTGCAGGAGGAGCTGATGCTGAAGTGCGTGAAATCCAATGACCTTGCGTGAGAAAAGTCGGCATGGAGCTCAAGACCAACGCGGCACTGATCATCATCGATCAACAAAAAGGCATTTTGGAGCCCAGGTGCGGCCGACGAAACAATCCTCAGGCCGAGGTGCGGATTCTGGAACTACTGGGTTTTTGGCGTGAAACCGGGCGCCCGGTGATTCATGTGCAGCACCTTTCCCGTTCACCGGACTCGGTGTTCTGGCCGCAGCAATCGGGCGTGGAGTTTCAGGAGCGGTTCCAGCCACTGGCCGGTGAGCGACTGATTCAGAAACAGGTGCCGGATGCGTTTTGTGCGACGGCGCTGGAGGCGGGGCTGCGCGAGTCGGGGATCGATCAATTGGTCATCGTGGGCGTCGCGACCCACAACTCGGTAGAGTCCACGGCGCGAACGGCCGGTAATCTGGGGTTTGATACCTGGGTGGCGGAGGATGCGTGCTTCACGTTCGACAAGGCGGATTACTTTGGTAATGCCCGTTCTGCCGAAGACGTGCATGCCATGTCGCTGGGGAATTTGCAGGGGGAATATGCAACGGTCGTCAGCACGGTGCAGGTATTGAACGCAAACTGAAAAGCCCGTGCGTTAACTGATACATGGAGGGTGAACGTACGGCCGCCATCGCGGGCAAGCCCCCTCCCACAATTGATCCGCGTCAGGCACAGGTACTGTGTAGAAAGCGGTCCCTGTGGGAGCGGGCTTGCCCGCGATAGCGATTCAACAGGCGAAGAATTTTTTCGCCCGAAGCATCAAGCGCCGTGGCACTTCTTGAATTTCTTGCCGTTGCCGCACGGGCAAGGGTCGTTGCGGCCGACGTCCTTCAGGGCGTTGCGCACCGGCTCTTGGTGAGCGTGGCCGCAGTTCGGGCCGTGGACATGGCCATGGTCGTGATCATGGTGGTCGTGATGGTCATGATCGTGGTTGCAGTCAGGGCCATGGACGTGGGGTTGCTGGGTCATCGGGTGTGCTCCGGAATTAAATCGGCGGGGATTATCACGCCTTTGCGCGCCAGGTGCACGTAATGCGCGATGAACACACCGGTTTCCAGCTCACCTTCAAGACGATAAGGGATGGGTTGCTCGGGTTTTTTCAACAGTTTCACCAGATCCCGCACCTTCGGCCACAGGTTGGTGCGGATCGGCACTTTGAAATACGCGCTGCGCCTGGGGCTGACCGTAAACCAGTGTTCGTGCTCGCCTTCGGTCAGCAGCATGTCGCCCAGGTGAATCCGGTATTCGAGGCCGCGTACCGTCAAGTCGCTGTCACGAGGGTTGTCGACGCGGAAGAACAACAGGAAGCGTTGCTCCATCAGTTTCGCCCGGACTACTTCGACCTTGACCAGGTGCACTTGAGGTTCCGGCTCATCGTCGCTGAACCAGGACGCACAGCCGCCAAGCCCGAGAAACAGGAGCAGGGTGAGCAGAAAAAGCGCGAATCGCCGGGTGATCATGGTTGTGTTTCTCCCTTGATCCCCAGTCTAGCCCTTCACGGATCACCTTAACTGGTGAAATACCCCGCACAACACTTCTTGAACTTCTGCCCGCTGGCACACGGGCAGGCGTCGTTGCGCCCGGCCTTGAGGGGCACGGTAGGGTCGATGAAGTACCAGTGGCCGGCGTTCTGCACGAACGATGAGCGCTCGCGGTGGCTGTGTTCGCCACTGCCGTCATGCCAGCGCGCTGTGAAGGTGACGAAGGCGTGTTCCGGTTGACCGCCGAACACCTCGGAGCTTTCCACTTCCAGGCCGAGCCAGGTGCTTTGCGCGCTCCAGTCGCTGATGGACTGACGATCAAGGCCGGACTGCTGTGCGGGCAGGGTGGTCGCTACCAGATAATCGATCAGGCCCAACACATAAGCGCTGTAGCGCGAACGCATCAACGCTTCGGCACAAGGCGCCGGATGCCCGGCATGGTAATGACCGCAGCAGGCGTCGAGCAGGGTGCCGCTGCCGCAAGGGCAAATGGATGTACTCATTGCGTTACCACCAGTATTTCCCGAAGTTTTCCGGATTGGCCCAGAACCGTGAGTTGAGCCAGTCGGGGACTTGTTTGTAGTCAAGCAGGTCGTAGGTGAACAGGGTCAGTACTTGCTCCTCGCGCTGGAAACGTTCGCTGGCTTGCAGGGCCAGGGAGAAAAAATCGGTTTCCTGCCAGCCACTGGCCAGCAAATCCGCCAGCACCGCAATGCGACTGGCATTGAGATTGCGGATGCCGCCGAGCAAATTCAGGCCATCGCGTTTGGGCAAGTGTTCGAGGCAATCGACCACCAGCGCCAGATCAAACCGGCGCGCTGCCAGTTCGGCCGGCAACGGGCCGGGCGCGGCGTGGGCGACGCAGGTGTCCGGGTGCGCGAGCCTGAACGCCTCAAGCGCCGGGAACTCACTGGCGCCGATCAGCAACAGGCGTGGCGGGGCATAACGATCCAGCAAAGCGGCCAGCGCTTGCTGGGGCGTGCGCGAAGAAATACCTGCAATCATCGAAAATCCTCAATCAGAGCGCCAAGACTAGCCTGCCCGAAGGTCCAGATATAGAGCGCCATAGCGCCAAAAGTGTCGATCAGCCGTGAACACTGGACAAAAACTGCAATGGCCTATTGCTGGCGGAGATGAAAACTCGGGTCTTTACTCCCTGAATCGGTTCTAAGCCGATCCCTCAGGAGAAAACTAGATGAGCATAGTTCGGACAGCATTACCCTTGGTTCTGCTAACCAGTGTGTTGACTGGTTGCGCAGGTTTGCAGAAAACCGACTGGCCGACCTGTGCGGCAGTCGGTGGTGTAGTCGGTGCAGGCCTCGGCGCGACCGAGAGTTCGGCATGGGCGGGGTATGGCGCGTTGGCAGTCGGCGGTTTGGCCGCAGCCTATTGCTGGGTTCACGGTGATGGCGACGAAGACGGCGATGGCGTGCCGGACAGTCGCGACAAGTGCCCGGGTACGCCTAGAGGCGTGCAGGTCGATGCCGATGGTTGCCCACCACCAATTCCTGCGCCAGTGGTTGAAGAGGTGGTTGTGGTCAAGGAAGAAGTCATTGTCATCCGCGATGTTCACTTCCAGTTCGACAAAGCCACACTCACCCCTTCTGATAAAGACGTACTCAACAAAATCGCCACGCGCCTGAAACAGGAATCTACTACCGCTCAGTTGAGCGTGACCGGTCACACCGACAGCGTGGGCAGTGATGCCTACAACCAGAAACTGTCGGATCGCCGCGCTCACTCGGTTGTGGACTACCTCGTCCAGAGTGGTGTGCCACGCAACAGCTTCGTGTCTGTGAGCGGTGCCGGTGAAAGCCAGCCGGTAGCCGATAACAAAACCGCTGACGGCCGTGCATTGAACCGTCGCACGGAAATCAAAATCAACCGCTAACCCCCCATACTCCGCGGCTTGTGCAGTCGCGGATGCGGGTCTTTACTCCTGTGTAACCGGCATCGGCCGGTAACACAGGAGTTTTCACCATGAGCGTTCTCACACGGACCGTCTTGCCGGTTCTGCTGCTGGGCAGCCTGTTGACCGGTTGCGCGACTCACAGCGATGGCACCGCCCCCCTCAATCAACGCACCTGGCCGATCTGCAGCGTCATCGGTGGCCTGGTCGGTGGAGGCTTGGGCGCTATCGAAAGTAGCGGTTGGGCGGCCGGTGGAGCGGCGCTTGGTATCTTGACAGGTGGCCTGATCTGTTACGCCCAGGACGGCGACGAAGACGAAGATGGGGTCTTCGATCGACGTGATCGCTG
Organism: Pseudomonas sp. 300; assembly: GCF_055803035.1. NCBI lineage: Bacteria > Pseudomonadati > Pseudomonadota > Gammaproteobacteria > Pseudomonadales > Pseudomonadaceae > Pseudomonas > Pseudomonas sp. 300. The sequence goes on from NZ_JAVLRV010000002.1 coordinate 46,245, forward strand.
CCCGGATACACCGGCTAATACCCCGGTCGAACATCATGGTTGTCCACTGCCGCAGTACCCCGCCAGCGTGAAGCCTGCCGAATCCGAAGTCATCACCCTGAGCGATGCGGGCGACGTGTTGTTTGCCTTCAACAAATCCGACCTGACGCCCTCGATGCAAAGTCACCTGGATGCGCTGATGCCCACCCTGCAAAGCGCCGACGTGGTCAGCATCAAAGTGATCGGTCATACCGACAGCGTGGGTTCCGACGCCTATAACCAGGCACTCTCGGAACGACGCGCCAGCAGTGTCGCGGCTTACTTGCTGGGCATGGGCCTGGCGCCGAACAAACTCACCAGCGAAGGCCGGGGCGAAAGCCAGCCCGTGGCCGATAACGAAACAGAAGAAGGCCGCGCGAAAAACCGTCGCGTGGAATTGCACATCAATCGCTGAGCCCCGTAATAGAGCCGTCGGTCCATGATTGCAGTGGCGCCGACGGCCATTCGGCGGCGCTCATGAAGAATTTTCCGTTGCCCTCTGGCTTATCCCGCGTGGAAGCCGTTACTGTGCGTGCAAAGAATAATTCTCAACGGGGGAGCGTATGAAGGTGTTTTGGGGGTTGGGGAAGCTGTTGACCCTGCTGTTCTGGCTAGTGGTGCTGGTCAATCTGATGACGCCCTTTGTCCATCCGCTGCACCTGTTGGTCAATCTGGCCGGTGGTCTGTTGGCGTGCCTTCATTTGCTTGAGGCGGTGTTCTGTTTCCGCAGTCTCAGAGGTCGCGCCCACCCTTGGCGTGATCGCTTGAGCGTTCTTTTTTTCGGTGTTTTCCACCTGCAAACCATTCCGGCTCCTGCCGTACCGAAGGCTTCCCATGCGTAAACTCTGTCTGCTCGCTGCACTCGTCAGCCCCTTCGCCTGTGCCCAAGTGGTCAGCGTCGAAACGAACTCGCTGATGCGCTTGCCCAATACCGCCAGCACCTTGCAGCTGGAACGCCTGGAAGTGGCCGATTACGGCACGTTGTTGATTCCCTCGAATGTGACCGAAGTCATCGTCGGCGAATTGCACCTGGGGCGTGAAGCGCGTATCGCCATCGTGCCCGGCGAAACAGCGCTGGAATTGAAGGTCAGCCGTGCCCAATTGTCCGAAGGCAGCCAGATCACCGCTCGCGGCGCGCCGGGGACCTACCTCAAGGCGGCCCGCTCGGGACGCAACCTGAATGTGCAGATCAAGGCACTGAACGCACCGGAGTTGTTGGTAGACGCACGCGGTGGTGCAGGGGCGCCGGGGTTTGTCGGACTCGACGGCGCCAACGGCCAGGCGCCGGGTTGCACCTGGGGCCAGGCCGGTCGCGGGGCAGATGGCAGCAATGGCAGCGACGGTCAGCCGGGTGCGCCGGGTGCGCTGGTCAGGCTTGAAGTGCCGCGTGACTATCCGGCGGAGCAGATCAAAGTTCAGGTCGCCGGCGGCGCGGGTGGTTTGGCCGGTCCTGGCGGTAAGCCGGGGGCGGGCGGCAAGGCCAAGGGGTGCTTTGTCTACAAGGCCGATGGCGGCAAGAGCGGCAAGCCTGGCGTTGACGGCCAGCCGGGGCCTGCGGGTGCGGCGGGTTCGGTGACGGTTCAAAGGTTGTAAGTAGTTTCGGAACATTTCGTCGTCTGATCGATTGCCATCGCGAGCAGGCTCGCTCCCACAGGGATCACACCAGTCACTGTGGGGGCTAGCCGGCTCCGGTCGGCGTTCCAACGAGGTTTTAGAACATCGGCCGCGCCGCTGCAATCGCCACTAGCACCAGCCCCACAATCAAATTAATCCCCACCAATTTGCGAATCTTCCCCAGCACCGCCGCACCCGTCGGCCAATCCTGCGCCGTCACCGCCGTGCGCAGTTCCGGCAACAGCAACGCCTGTATCCGGATAAACAGCGCGGTCATCACCACGTACAACCCCATCATCACCTGCACATAACGCGGCGCCGTTTCAAAACCGGCGTATTGCAGATGGATCATGCCGACACCGCTGATCGGCAGCAGTACCACCGCCACCCAGACCCAGCGGAAAAAACCTTGAAACACTTCCACCCACAGCTTCAACCGGGCAGGGCCTTCCAGCGCCTTCATCGCGGCGGGCCGCAAGACCATCCAGGCGAAAAACATGCCGCCGACCCACACCAGGGCGGACAGCACATGCAGGGTGTAAACGATGCCAAAAGGTGTCATTGAGGTACTCCGTTCTGCGCGGGATTAATTAGCGCGGTATGATAGCCGCCGAACCGAACCACTGAAAATTTATCCAGCGTTTTTTGCGCCCGACAATCCATGATCAGCACTGAACTCAAAACCACGATCCAGGGCGCCTACTCGCGTTTTCTCGAAGCCAAGAGCCTCAAGCCGCGCTACGGCCAACGCCTGATGATCGCTGAAATTGCCAAAGTCCTCGGTGACATCGACACCGACGACGAAGGCCGGCGCAGTGGCGACCCCGCGATTGTCGCGGTGGAAGCCGGCACCGGTACTGGCAAGACCGTGGCCTACAGCCTGGCGGCCATTCCGACCGCGAAGGCCGCCGGCAAACGCCTGGTGATTGCCACGGCCACCGTGGCCCTGCAAGAGCAGATCGTCTACAAGGATTTGCCCGACCTGATGCGCAACAGCGGGCTGAATTTCAGCTTCGCCCTGGCCAAGGGGCGCGGGCGCTACATGTGCCTGTCCAAGCTCGACATGTTGCTCCAGGAAGGTCACGCGCAAACCGCCACCGCGCAGCTGTTCGAAGAAGAAGGCTTCAAGATCGAGGTCGATGAGGCCAGTCAGAAGCTGTTCACCAGCATGATCGAGAAACTCGCCGGCAATAAATGGGACGGCGACCGCGACAGTTGGTCCACCGCGCTGGAAGACGCCGACTGGGCGCGCCTGACCACCGATCACAGCCAGTGCACCAACCGTCATTGCCCGAACTTCGGCCAGTGCGCTTTCTACAAGGCCCGCGAAGGCATGGGCAAGGTCGACGTGATCGTCACCAACCACGACATGGTCCTTGCGGATCTGGCATTGGGCGGTGGTGCGGTTCTGCCGGACCCGCGCGACACCATCTACGTGTTCGACGAAGGTCACCACCTGCCGGACAAGGCCATCGGCCACTTCGCTCATTACACGCGTCTGCGTTCCACCGCCGACTGGCTCGAAACCACCGCCAAGAACCTCACCAAATTGCTCGCCCAGCACCCGCTGCCGGGCGATCTGGGCAAGTTGATCGAGCAGGTGCCGGAACTGGCCCGTGAGATCAAGACCCAGCAACAGTTCATGTTCAGCGCCTGCGAACAGGTCGCCGATTTCAAACCCGGCGAAGACGTCGAAGGTCGCGAGCGGCCGCGTCACCGTTTCGTCGGCGGGGTAATTCCCGAGCACATGCGCGAAATGGGCGTCGAGCTGAAGAAAGGCTTTGCCCGCCTCACCGACTTATTCACGCGGCTCACCGAACTGCTCAAGGAGGGCATGGACGGCGAGGTCAACATCGGCATCGCCAGCAACCAGGCCGAAGAGTGGTATCCGCTGTTTGGCAGCTTGTTGTCGCGCTCGTCGGGCAACTGGGAATTGTGGGTCGCATTCACCGCCGAAGACCCGGAAGACAACCCGCCCATGGCCCGCTGGCTGACCCTGGCCGAAAGCGGCTCGCTGTTCGACATCGAGGTCAACGCCAGCCCGATCCTCGCGGCGGAAATGCTTCGGCGCAACCTGTGGAACGTTGCTTATGGCGCACTGGTGACCTCGGCGACCCTGACCGCACTCGGCACCTTCGACCGTTTCCGCATGCGCGCCGGCCTGCCGAAAAAAGCCGTGACCGCCGTGGTCCCGAGCCCGTTCCATCATGCTGACGCCGGTGTGCTGCGAGTGCCGGACCTGAAAGCCGACCCGCGTGATGCGCCGGCGCACACCGCCGCGATCATCCGAGACCTGCCGCAACTGGTCGAAGGTTCCCGCGGCACGCTGGTGTTGTTTTCCTCGCGCAAGCAGATGCAGGACGTGTTCGACGGCCTCGACCGCGACTGGCGCAAACAAGTGTTCATTCAAGGCAACCTGTCAAAACAGGAAACCCTGAACAAGCATAAGGCGCGAGTCGATGGCGGCGATTCCAGCGTGCTGTTCGGCCTCGCGAGTTTCGCCGAAGGGGTCGATTTGCCTGGTGCGTACTGCGAGCACGTGGTCATCGCGAAGATTCCGTTCTCGGTGCCCGATGATCCGGTCGAAGCGGCACTGGCCGAATGGATCGAAGCCCGGGGCGGCAATCCGTTCATGGAGATCTCTGTGCCGGACGCCTCGCTGAAGCTGGTCCAGGCTTGCGGGCGCTTGCTGCGGACCGAAGAAGACCGCGGCACCATCACCTTGCTCGACCGGCGCCTGGTCACCCAGCGTTATGGCAAAGCCATCCTCAATGCGCTGCCGCCATTCCGTCGAGAAATTTCCTGATACATCGGTGGGCAAATTTGCCCGCCGTGTTGTCTATCTCTCTGCCATCGCTTTTCCATTGGCCCATTGAGGTCGTTAGGGAGAATTTCGTTCTCATGATCCGCCGTTCGTTGCCTGCTGTTTTTGCCTTGTTGTTCACAACACCCGTGCTCGCTGCTCCAGCAGCCCAGCAGACGTTGTTCAACTTTGTGCGCCCCGCCGACGTGGTTCAGGTGGCGACTCAGGACGCCAGCCTGCCGCAATCCAATGCCGAGCAAACAGCCGAGGGCGAAGTGCTGCGTCGGGTGACGTTCAACCCGGTGGCGCAGCCAACCCTGCGTCTGACGCCTCAAACCGGTGCCTGGGACTGGTCGCAATCCGGCGTGATGAGCCTGCGGATCCAGAGCGCAATGAACTGGGCCGTGACCCTCTACGTGAAAATCCAGAGCAACGATGGCAAGACGCTGGTCAGTCGCGTCGACCTGCCGGCCGGTCCTGCGCAGACGCTGCTGGTGCCATTGGTCGCCACTTCGCCGCTGAGCCAGGGCATGAAGGCGGGCCCGCCGATGCCCATGACCGTCGACGGTCAACGCATCCTGTTGGCCAGCAGCACCGGTGAACTGGAACGCAGTCAGGTGGTGTCGGTGACCTTGTCGATGGATCAGCCGAAAGTCGCCCAAAGCATCCTGCTGGAACGCTTTGGCGTGCAGGATGGCGAAGCTGTGACTCAGGCCGTTTATGGCGGGCTGGTGGATGCTTTCGGGCAATCGACTCGAGCCAAATGGCCAGAAAAGGTCAGCAGCGACGAGCAACTGAAAAGCGCCGCCGCCAAGGAGCAGCAGCAGACCAAAACCTGGTTGGCCGACCGCGAGAAGGCGTCGCTGGACAAGTTCGGAGGTTGGAACAAAGGCCCGGCGTTCAAGGCCAGCGGCTTTTTCCGCACCGAGAAACGTGACGGTCGCTGGTACCTGGTGACTCCGCAAGGCCATCCGTTTTACTCGCTCGGGGTCAACACCGTTGCCCCGGACGTCAACCAGACCTACATCGCCGGTCGCGAATGGATGTTCGAATCGCTGCCAAAACCCGACGAGCCACTGGCCAGTCACTTTGGCGAAGGCGACAACCGTGGCGGTAACGGCGTCGATCAGGGGCGTGCCTATAACGCCGGTCGTTGGTACGACTTCTATGGTGCCAACCTGCAGCGCCTGTATGGCGCCCCTTGCACACTCGGCAGCGACACCAAGGCCGGTGTCGCCGAAGCGGCCAAGGCCGACGCGGTTGAGGCGACGGTCGAGAAGGCTGCCGAGCAACCCGTGGTTCCTTCCACCGCCGAAGCCGGTGTTGCCGAAGCCGCCAAGACTGGCGCAGAGCAAGCAACGGTCGCGAAAGCGGCCGAGCAGAAACCCGCCGAGCCCTGCACAGCGGTGATTGATGAACAACGCTGGGCCAGCCACACCCTGGATCGCTTGCAAGCCTGGGGGTTCAACACCGTCGGCAACTGGAGCGCCCCGGCTCTGGCCAACGCTGATCGCGTGCCCTACACCTTGCCGCTGTCGATCGTCGGCGATTACGCCAGTATCAGCACGGGCACCGACTGGTGGGGCGGCATGCCTGACCCGTTCGACCCGCGTTTCGCCATGGCCACCGAACGCGCCGTGGCCATCGCCGCCCGCGATCATCGCGACGATCCGTGGCTGATCGGTTACTTCGCCGACAACGAACTGGCCTGGGCCGGTCCCGGTGACGACCCGAAAGCCCGCTACGCGCTGGCCTACGGCACCTTGAAAATGACCACCGACGTGCCGGCCAAACGCGCGTTCCTCAAGCAATTGCGCGACAAGTACCGCAATCAGGCAGGCCTGTCCAAAGCCTGGGGCATCGACTTGCCGGCCTGGGAATTGATGGAAGACCCGGGTTTCGTACCGCCGCTGCCAAGCGCTGAGCACCCGGAAATCGAGGCCGACTTCAAGTATTTCCAGAAGGTCTTCGCTGACACGTACTTCAAAACCATTTCCGACTCGCTCAAGTGGCACGCGCCGAATCAGCTATTGCTGGGCGGCCGTTTTGCCGTCAGCACCCCGGAAGCCGTGGAATCCTGTGCGCAGTATTGCGACGTGTTGAGCTTCAACATGTATACCCTGCAACCGCAGGACGGCTACGATTTCGCCAAGCTGCGCAGCCTGGACAAGCCGGTGCTGATCACCGAATTCAACTTCGGCTCGGCCGATCGCGGCCCGTTCTGGGGCGGCGTGACGCAATTGGCGAAGGAAGAAGACCGTGGCCCGGCGTACGCCAACTTCCTGAAACAGGCACTGAGCGAGCCGTCGATTGTCGGCGTGCACTGGTTCCAGTACCTCGATCAACCGGTGACCGGCCGTCTGCTGGATGGTGAAAACGGCCACTTTGGTCTGGTGGGTACTACCGATCTGCCGTTCCAAGGCTTTGTCGACAGTGTGCGCAAGAGCAACCTGGCGGCCGTTGATCAGTTAGGTAAAGAGGCCGAGAAGGCCAAGGCTGCGGCAGACAAAGCCAGTCACGATGCCGAGGGTGGGAGAAAAGCTGAAGCCGGCAAAGGCCCGGGGAAGGGCACCGGGCAGGCGGGTGGGCACTCCGGGAATGGTCATTAAGGCCTGAGACCGCGTCATCGTTCATCGCTGGCAAGCCAGCTCCCACAAGGATTGAAGTTGCCGCAAAAATCGGCGGACAACCGGAACCCGTGGGAGCTGGCTTGCCAGCGATGGCGGCCTGACGGACACCAGAAAATACTGATCATATCCATGGGCAAACCGACCGCCCGGCCCAACCCTGTTCCCAAAACCATCAATGGCTGGAACAATGCGGGCCACTTTGTAGAGCTTTGTCCGAGGGAGTAGCGGGTGCAGATTCAGGGTCATTACGAGCTTAAGTTCGAAGCGGTTCGCGAGGCGTTCGCGGCGTTGTTCGACGATCCCCAGGAACGTGGCGCCGCGCTGTGCATCCAGATCGGCGGCGAAACCGTTGTCGACCTTTGGTCCGGTACCGCCGACAAGGATGGCCTTGAGGCTTGGCACAGCGACACCATCGCCAACCTGTTTTCCTGCACCAAGACCTTCACCGCCGTCACTGCCCTGCAACTGGTCGCCGAAGGCAAGCTGCAACTGGATGCACCGGTGGCCCGCTACTGGCCTGAATTCGCCGCCGCCGGCAAGGAGTCCGTCACTCTGCGTCAACTGCTCTGCCATCAGGCCGGCCTGCCGGCGTTGCGTGAGTTGCTGGCCCCGGAAGCGCTTTACGACTGGCAAACCATGGTCGATGCACTGGCCGCCGAATCGCCTTGGTGGACGCCGGGCACTGGTCACGGTTATGCCGCGATCACCTATGGCTGGCTGGTCGGTGAGTTACTGCGCCGTGCCGACGGACGTGGGCCGGGCGAGTCCATCGTGGCCCGGGTCGCCAAACCGTTGGGCCTGGACTTTCACGTCGGTCTGGCGGATGAAGAATTCCATCGAGTGGCGCACATCGCCCGCGGCAAGGGCAACGTCGGCGATGCTGCCGCCCAGCGCCTGCTGCAAGTGACGATGCGCGAACCGACGGCCATGACCACGCGGGCCTTCACCAACCCGCCGTCGGTCCTGACCAGCACCAACAAACCCGAGTGGCGGCGCATGCAACAACCTGCGGCCAATGGCCACGGCAATGCCCGCAGCCTGGCCGGGTTCTATGCCGGTCTGCTCGACGGCAGCCTGCTGGAAAGCGAGATGCTCGAGGAGCTCACCCGCGAACACAGCCTCGGCGAGGACAAGACTTTACTGACCCGGACCCGTTTCGGGCTGGGTTGCATGCTCGATCAACCGGACGTCCCCAACGCCACTTACGGCCTCGGCCCACGTGCTTTCGGCCATCCGGGGGCGGGCGGTTCCATCGGTTTTGCTGACCCGGAGCACGATGTCGCCTTCGGTTTTGTGACAAATACACTAGGGCCTTACGTCTTGATGGATCCGCGCGCGCAAAAGCTCGCACGGGTACTGGCCACTTGTCTGTAAAACGCGCTTACGGGTTCCAGGGCCGGAACCCGAAGGCCTTTATGTTTTCCAAGCGTCTATTTATCCGGGTCATGCCGGCCTGATTTTTTATGACTTCATTTTTGTGGATATCCAATGTCATTCAATAAAACCACCCTCGCTTTGGCCCTGTGTGTCGCTGTTACCGGTTGTGCGCAGACTCCACAAAATGATTCGGATGGCAGCAGCTGGTGGCCGTTCGGGTCCTCCGACAAAGTCGCGGCAAAAGAGCCGGCGCCGGCACCAGCACCTGTGAAACCAGTCGCTGCGGCCCCGGTGGCCAAGGCTGAAAGCTCCAACCCTTGGTACTGGCCGTTCGGTTTCGAGGAGGTTCTGGACAAGAAGCCAGAGGTAAAACCTGAAGCCAAACCGGTCGAAGTGGCCAAGGCTGAAGCCGAGGCTGGTGGCAAGTGGTGGTGGCCGTTTGGCGGCAAAGAGCAGAGCACGGCCAAAGTCGTGCCGATGCCGGACCCTAAAGTCACTCAGGCCTGGCTCGACGATTACGAACCGCGCCTGCGCACCGCGATCAAGGACAGCAACCTGCAACTCGAGCGTCGTGAAAATGTGTTGGTGGTGACCGCGCCGGTAGAAGGCTCGTTCAACCCCGACCGTCCGGCCATGTTGCTGCCGGTAACCCTGGGGCCGTTCACTCGCGTGGCGAAAATCCTCGAAGTCGATCCGAAGACTGCCGTGCTGGTCTTGGGCCACAGCGATACCTCGGGCGCCGCACCGGCCAACGTGAAACTGAGTCAGGAACGCGCACAAGCCGTGGCGGCGATTTTCCGTCTCAGCGGTTTGCAGCGTGATCGCCTGATGCTGCGCGGCATGGGCGGCGAAGCCCCGCGTGCAGCGAACGACAGCAATGAAGGCCGTGCCTTGAACCGTCGCGTTGAACTGTTGGTGACTCCGCAAAACACCATGGTCGCGCTGCTGAGCAAATACAACATGCCAGCCCCGGCGCCGGTAAAAATGGTTGCAGCGCAGGACGTCAAGCCAGTGGCCAAGCCGGTCACGCCTGCACCTGCCGCCAAGAAAGCCAATGTGCCTGCCGCGAAAAAAGCGCCGGCCAAGAAAGCCGCCGCCAAGAAGGCCCCGGCCAAAACTGCGACGCCGGCCAAGAAGACCGCGCCGGCCAAAGCCGCAACAGCTGACAAGAAAGTCGCTGCCGCCGATGCTGTGAAAAAGTGATTCGTTAACCAAAAGGAATGCGCCATGACCCAGGGCCTGGCTGATATGCGTCGCGACTACACCCGAGATGGCCTGACCGAGGCACAAGCCCCGACCGAGCCGTTCGCGCTGTTCCATCAGTGGTTTGCCGACGCGGTGAAAACCGAGCAGGCGCCGGTGGAGGCTAACGCCATGACCCTGGCGACCGTCGATCAGGACGGTCGACCGCATTGCCGCATTCTGCTGCTCAAGGGGCTGGACGCGCAGGGCTTCACGTTTTTCACCAACTATGACAGCGCCAAGGGTCAGCATCTGGCCGCGAATCCGTTCGCGGCCATGACCTTTTTCTGGCCGGCTCTGGAGCGCCAGGTGCGTATCGAAGGTCGGGTGGTGAAGGTCACGCCTGAAGAGTCCGACGCCTATTTTCAGGTCCGGCCATTGGGCAGCCGTCTCGGTGCCTGGGCTTCACCGCAAAGCCGCGTGATCGCCGATCGCGCCGAACTGGAAGCGCTGCTCAAGAACACCGAGCAACGTTTCAGCGATACACAGCCTCATTGCCCTGAGCATTGGGGCGGTTATCGCCTGTTACCTGAGCGCATCGAATTCTGGCAGGGCCGTTCGAGCCGCCTGCACGATCGCCTCAACTACCGCTCGCAGGACGCCGACTGGATTCTTGAACGTCTGGCACCCTAAGCAGTCTACCGACCGGGATAGCCTGCCGCAGCGGCCTCAAGCCACTGTTGCAGGTCCCGACGCTTGATCTTCTGCGCTTGAGCGTTCGCCAGTTGCTGGAGCATGTAGGCTTTTTTGTGCTCATCGCTTCCCGCCAGAGCTAACGCCAGATCGCGGTCCATCCAGCGTTTGATCCGTACGTACAACCACCCGTGGAAGTACAGGCCGGCGACAGTGGTGACGACAATGATGAAGTAATCCATGAAAATCCTTGGGCCAGTGGCGCAGATCTCGTATTTGTCGCTACTGTGTGTTGAGTGTGAAGAGGCCCCTGTACCGGGCCTGAATCAAACCAATATTATCCGGGCAACGTCGTGACACGCGTCAAGCTGCGGAGTTTAATGGCTACCTGTCCTTTGGAGTTGATGCTATGCGTAAGTCTGTTCTGCTGGTTGCTTCCTTTTCTACCATGGCGATGTTGCTCACTGGCTGCCAATCGAGCTTGACCGGTGACTCCTATTCCCGTGACGAAGCGCGTCGTGTGCAGACCGTTCGCATGGGCACCATCGAATCCCTGCGTCCGGTGAAAATCGAAGGCACCAAAACCCCGATCGGCGGCCTCGCCGGTGCAGCGGTGGGCGGCGTTGGTGGTAGCGCCATCGGCGGCGGTCGCGGCAGCATCGTCGCAGCGGTCATCGGCGCCGTTGCCGGCGGCCTGCTGGGTTCGGCCACCGAAGAAGGCCTGACCCGCACTCAAGGTGTGGAAATCACCGTTCGCGAAGACGACGGCAGCATGCGCGCCTACGTGCAGCAGGTTCAGGAAAATGAAGTGTTCCGTGTGGGCGAGCGGGTGCGGATTGCTACTGTTGATGGTACGAGCCGCGTTTCGCACTAAGCGGAGTGGTAACAAGGAAAACCCCGATCAGGTGACTGGTCGGGGTTTTTATTTGGTTCTTCATGGCGTTTCGAAGGAATACAGAAACGCCGATTTGATCGGGTGCATATCCGTTTCTGCGGTTACGGCTGCTGACAGTTCCGCTTTTGCAGCGGGTCACTTGGAAAAACGGAACGCCGCCCGGCCCCGAACCTGGCAAATCGTGGCTGCAGGACGGATCCTGAATGTCGTTAAGCGTGTTCTCTATCACTCAAGATGGCCGCGCGGTGCGCTTGCGACTCGCGGCCTTCGTCACCGCATAACCGATTAATGCCGCGCTATCAGTTCTGTTAGTAGGCAGCTTCGGTGAATCGCGTAATAGTCGAACAACTACAACGGATGGTTAGCGGGGTGAATCATGCCGCCAAAACGTGCAACGTTGCTCTGCCGCTATCAGTACGATCCATTGGATCGCTTAACCACATGCACACTGTCGGTCGCCCAAGGCGTTCAGCGATTCTATCTGGAGAATCGCTTGGTCACGGAGGTTGAAGGCCAATTGCAGTGGTCAATCTTCCAGTACCAGGATCAGTTGCTGGGGCAACTTGCGCGTTACAACGGAGCAGTCGGTGCCACTTTGCTTGCCACCGATCAACAGCGCTCGGCGTTGAATGCACTTGGCGCAAAGCGGCAATCGAATTCGTTCGCCTACTCCCCGTATGGCCACCGACTGTTGGATGGCGGGTTGCCGGGATTGCCGGGTTTTACCGGTGAAAAGCCGGACCCGGTGACCGGACACTATTTACTGGGCAATGGCTACCGGGGGTTCAACCCGGTCTTGATGCGGTTCAATAGCCCGGATAGTTTGAGCCCGTTTGGCGAGGGTGGGATGAATGCATACGCCTATTGCTCGGGCGATCCAGTGAATCGCGAGGATCGTACGGGACATGTTTGGGGATTTTTGAAGAAACCGCTTAGAGCCTTAGGCTTTAAAATAAAATCGAAGGGGCCGCCGGTTTCAATGCCAAAGTCTTCCGTTACTCAGGTTGGGGAGCCACATCGGATTTTAGAACAAGCCGGGTTGCTCACAGAGCCAATTGCTCCCACGCCATTTCCTCATGGGATTAGCGTTCGAGACGTCCCCCATTTACAGATACGATTAAAAGAAGTCGCCTATAACAACGCTAGATCTTCGAGTGCGAGATCCTCACACACTATTACGGTTGCGAATGAGCGAGGAGAGTTTGTTGCAAACTATCCAATTAGTGATAGGGACCGAATTCTAATTAAATTGTCGATTTCAACATTCCCTCCCCCGTCCACTCTCTTGGAAAAGTCAGAGGTTCTCAGGGGGAAGTCAGCGTTTATCAGGAAGCTGGTTTGGCGTGACCAACAGTTTCCGCCAGGCTGGACTTTCCAGCGCTTGGAGGATCTGTAATTGAGTTGTTTTCCCCATACTTTTCATCCGTTGGCAGCCCTTTGACAGGGCTGCCCGATGGTTATAAGTGGGGATAAAGGGGCAAGCTTCCCTGTTATGCGTTTTGCCCGGCAATACTCTTGCGACTCGCCGCCGCCGTCACCGCATAGCCAATCAACGCTGCCAGTATCGAACCGGTCAAAATCCCCATCCGGTCCATCCCGGCGTACTCACTGGCGCCCGGCACAAACGCCAGGGAACCGACAAACAAACTCATGGTGAAACCAATCCCGCAGAGGATTGCCACGCCCAGCACCTGGCCCCAATTGGCGCCTTGGGGCAGGGCGGCGATGCCGATTTTCACGGCCAGCCAGGTCAGGCCGAACACGCCAAGCGTCTTGCCCAGCAGCAGGCCGACCGCGATACCCATCGGTACGTGATGGGTGAAGCTTTCGACGGTCACGCCGCTCAGGGACAGGCCGGCGTTGGCGAAGGCAAATAGCGGCAGGATGCCGTAGGCCACCCACGGGTGCAGTGCGTGTTCCAGCGTCAGCAGCGGCGACGGTTCGGCGTTTTTCGTGCGCAGCGGGATGCAGAAGGCCAGGGTTACGCCGGCCAGCGTGGCGTGGACACCACTCTTGAGCACGCACACCCACAGGATCAAACCGATGATCATGTACGGCCCGAGCTTGACCACGCCGAGCCGGTTCATCGCGATCAGCGCCACGATGCAGGCCGCCGCGAGCGCCAGGGACAGGGTCGACAGGGTGCCAGAATAGAAGATCGCGATGACGATGATGGCGCCGAGGTCGTCGATGATTGCCAGGGTCATCAGGAACAGCTTCAGCGACACCGGCACGCGTTTGCCCAGCAGGGCCAGGACGCCGAGGGCGAAGGCGATGTCGGTGGCCATCGGGATGGCCCAGCCGGCGAGCGCAGCCGGATTGTCACGGTTGAAGAACCAGTAGACCAGCGCCGGCACGACCATGCCGCCAATCGCCGCGGCACCGGGCAGGACCACTTGTGAAGGCTTCGACAGTTGACCGTCGAGGACTTCGCGCTTCACTTCCAGGCCGATCAGCAGGAAGAACAAGGCCATCAGGCCGTCGTTGATCCACAGCAGTGCCGGTTTGGCGATTTGCAGCGCGCCGACCTGAGCCACCACAGGGGTGTCCAGAAAGCTGCTGTAGAGCCACGACAGCGGGGAGTTGTTGATGATCAAAGCCAGGGCTGCTGCGGCGATCAGTAACAGACCGCTGGCAGCTTCCAACTGAAAGAAACGCGTGAAAGTGCTACGCAGAGGCAAGGTCGCTCTCCATCGAATAATCAAAAAGGTGGCACACCCTAACCCGTACCGTTAGTTGTTAAAACAAAAGTTATATTCTTTTTTGTTATATGCCGTTACAGCGCGAAAGGTCGGCACGGACCTGAGCCTAGCAGTTGTCGGACGTATTGAACCTCAGCTGTATCTGTGCGGGATGTCGGATTTTTCCTAAGCTTGTGGGCTGAGCCTTGTGACAAGGCCGACTCAACGAGAAAACCATCATGAGCGACAACCGACAGTGGGCCCGGGAAGCCATCCGGATCATCGAGGCGGATTTCCAGCGCAGCGCCGACACCCACCTGATTCCTTTGCCGCTGCCGGGGTTGCCGGGCATCGAGTTGTATTTCAAGGATGAGTCGAGCCACCCCACGGGCAGCCTGAAACATCGCCTGGCGCGTTCGTTGTTCCTCTATGCGTTGTGTAACGGCTGGCTCAAACCCGGTGCGCCGGTGATCGAGGCGTCCAGCGGTTCGACGGCGATTTCCGAGGCGTACTTCGCCCGTTTGCTGGGCCTGCCGTTTATTGCGGTGATGCCGGCCAGCACCTCCAAAGAGAAGATCGCGCAAATCGAGTTCTACGGTGGCAAGAGCCATCTGGTTGACGACCCGACGCAGATCTACGCCGAATCCGAGCGCCTGGCGCGCGAGCACGACGGGCACTTCATCGATCAGTTCACCTACGCCGAGCGCGCCACCGACTGGCGGGCGAACAACAACATTGCCGAATCGATCTTCCATCAGATGCGCTTCGAGCAGCACCCCGAGCCGAGCTGGCTGATTTCCAGCCCAGGCACCGGCGGCACCACCGCGACCCTCGGCCGTTACGTGCGTTATCGCCAGCATTGCACCCGCGTGCTGTGTGCCGATGCCGAGCGTTCGGTGTTTTTCGATTACTACCTGACTGGCGATGCCAGCCTGCGCCTGGATCACGGTTCGCGGATCGAAGGCATCGGTCGGCCACGGGTCGAGGCATCGTTCCTCCCGAAGGTGATTGATGCGATGGTCAAGGTGCCGGACGCTCTGTCACTGGCTGCCATGCACTACCTGGCGCAACGCTTGGGACGGCGTGTGGGCGGGTCGAGCGGGACGAATCTGATCGGCGCGTTGATGGCGGCCCAACAGATGGTGGCAGCAGGGGAAGCGGGGTCGATCGTGGCGATTCTGTGCGATGGCGGCGAGCGATATGAGACGAGTTATTACGATCAGGCTTGGCTCAAGGCTCAAGGGTATGAGTTGAGTGGGTTGATGGATAGCGTGGCGGCGAGTGTCGAGCGGGGTGAGCCATTGCCGGCGACCGTGCTGCGCGCCAATATCTAGATCGTTCAGACGCTGAAATCCTTGTGGGAGCCGGGCTTGCCCGCGATGACGGATTCAAATTCAACGGAGATGTTGACTGATCCACCGCCATCGCGGGCAAGCCCGCTCCCACAGGGTTCTGCATTGTTTCAGAAATTGCCCGTCAGGCTTCGAGGCCGAGGATGTCGCGAGCGACGGCTTCGGCAATGCGAATCCCGTCCACCCCTGCCGACAGAATCCCGCCCGCATAACCCGCGCCTTCACCCGCCGGGAACAAGCCCTTCACGTTCAAACTCTGCATCGACTCGTTACGGGTAATCCGCAGCGGCGACGATGTACGCGTTTCGATCCCGGTCAACACCGCATCATGCAGCGAGTAGCCACGAATCTGCTTCTCGAACGCCGGCAAGGCTTCGCGAATCGCCTCAATGGCGAACGCCGGCAAGGCCAGCGCCAGATCACCCAGGGCAACACCAGGTTTGTAGGACGGTTCAACGCTGCCCAGCTCGGTGGACGGTTTGCCAGCAATGAAATCGCCAACAAGTTGCGCCGGCGCTTCGTAGTTGCTGCCGCCCAGCACAAAGGCGTGGGATTCCAGGCGTTCCTGCAACTCGATACCGGCCAGTGGGCCGCCCGGATAATCGACTTCCGGGGTGATGCCGACGACGATTCCGGAGTTGGCGTTACGCTCGTTCCGCGAGTACTGGCTCATGCCGTTGGTGACCACGCGGCCCGGCTCGGAGGTGGCCGCTACCACCGTGCCGCCCGGGCACATGCAGAAGCTGTAGACCGAGCGACCGTTCTTGGCGTGGTGCACCAGTTTGTAGTCGGCGGCACCCAGTTTCGGGTGGCCGGCATACTTGCCGAGGCGCGCGCGGTCGATCAACGACTGCGGGTGTTCGATGCGGAAACCCACCGAGAACGGCTTGGCTTCCATGAATACGCCACGACCGTGGAGCATGCGGAAGGTGTCGCGGGCGCTGTGGCCGAGGGCCAGAATCACGTGTTTCGAATGGATCTGTTCGCCGCCGTTGAGCTCGACACCGACCAGTTGGCCGTCCTCGATCAACACGTCGGTGACGCGCTGCTGGAAGCGTACTTCGCCGCCGAGTGCGCGAATCTGCTCACGCATGTTTTCCACAACGCCGGTCAGACGGAACGTACCGATGTGCGGTTTGCTGACGTAGAGGATTTCTTCCGGCGCGCCCGCTTTGACGAATTCATGCAGGACTTTGCGACCGATGAATTTCGGGTCCTTGATCTGGCTGTAGAGCTTGCCATCGGAGAATGTCCCCGCGCCGCCCTCACCAAATTGCACGTTGGACTCGGGGTTGAGCACGCTTTTGCGCCACAGGCCCCAAGTGTCCTTGGTGCGCTGGCGCACTTCGGTGCCGCGCTCGAGGATGATCGGCTTGAAGCCCATCTGTGCCAGCAGCAGCCCGGCGAAAATCCCGCACGGACCGAAACCGACCACGACCGGGCGTTGCTGCAGATCAGCCGGCGCCTGGCCGACCACTTTGTAGCTGACATCCGGCGCCACGTTGACGTTTCGGTCGTCGGCGAACGTGTGCAGCAACGCCGCCTCATCCTTCGCCGTGAGGTCGATGGTGTAGATGAAGCACAGTTCGGAGGATTTTTTGCGCGCATCGTAGCTGCGCTTGAACAAGGTGAAATCGAGCAGGTCATCACTGGCGATGCCCAGGCGCTGCACGATGGCAGGGCGCAGGTCTTCTTCGGGATGGTCGATCGGCAGCTTGAGTTCAGTGATTCGTAACATGACGGGATCCGGTTCGCGGGGCGCACAACTGCGCCAAGGCGTTTGAAGGCGGCGATTATAAGCCCCAAAAGCCGAGTCCCGTGAGGCTTAAACGATCAGTCGTCGCGCGATCCGCCGAAATACCCGCAGCCACGTTGAACCTGGCCATCGATGCGCAATTCGGCGCTCATGTGCTGAACACTGCCGGTGCTGCTGTCGACGCAACGTTGCGGCGCGACCCACAGTTCGATGCGCTGGTTGTTGGCTTCGGTGCTGAGGTTGAAGCGGCCATCACCCAGTTGCTCTTCAACGTAAGGCAAGGCCAGGGGTGGTTGACCCGCACGGTCGATGACCATGCCTTTGCCACTGACTTTCACGTTCCACTCCGGACCATGGCCGGCGGCGCGCAGGATCAGCAGTTTGAAATTCGGATCGTCGCACGCGGTGCCCGAGCGTTCGACGCGGTACAACTGCGCAAGGTCCAGGCGGCTGCCCTCGATCCGGCCACGCACGTCGGCGAACAGCTTGCCCTGGGCATCGGCCAGGCTCGCGGCCTCTTGCAGGACGCTGGTGCCGCCGGTGTCGTTGACCACGAAACTGCGCTGTTCATTGCATGGCTGGAACAACAGCTTGCCGTCGGCCGCCGTCAATTGACCCTGCATTCGGGTCTGGCCCACGTGGGAAGCACTTTCACGCGGGCCATCGAGCAACTGGCAGGCGGCGAACAGCGGAAGCAGGGCAACAAGGACTAAGGAACGGGCAACACGCATCTTTGGCTCTCCAGACAAGTGCCGCCACGTTACTCAGCCTGACCGTTCATCACAAGGGCTCAGCCCACATGAAAGGTCTGACCGGTTTGCAGGCCTTCGACGCTTTTGGCGTAGGCCAGTGCCACATCGACGGCCGGAACCGGTTTGTAGCCGCGGAAGTACGGCGCGTATTTGCCCATGGCTTCGAGCAGCACGTTCGGGCTTACCGAGTTCACCCGCAGGCCGCGCGGCAGTTCGATCGCGGCGGCACGCACGAAACTGTCGATAGCACCGTTAACCAGTGCTGCCGACGCACCGCTGCGAATCGGGTCGTGGCTGAGCACGCCGGTGGTGAAGGTGAACGACGCACCGTCATTGGCGAATTCGCGGCCGATCAGCAGCAGATTGACCTGGCCCATCAGCTTGTCTTTCAGGCCCAGGGCGAAACTGTCTTCGGTCATTTCGCCCAGCGGTGCGAAGGTCACGTTGCCCGCGGCGCAGACCAGCGCGTCGAACTTGCCGGTCTGTTCGAACAGTTTGCGAATCGAGGCGCTGTCGCTGATATCCACCTGCAAATCGCCGCTGTTGCGACCGATGCGGATGATCTCGTGACGCTCGGACAATTCCTTGTCGATCGCCGAACCGATGGTGCCGCCAGCGCCAATCAAAAGAATTTTCATGCTGTTTATCCTCATGTGTTTGAAAGTGGCTTCAGTCTAGAGTGGTTTTTTCTGCGGATAAGCGCGCTAATAGGCAACCTTTGGTTTTCAAATGGAAACAATCCATGAGCGAGATGGATGACCTGGCGGCGTTTGCGGTGTTGATCGAAGCGGGCAGTTTCACCTTGGCGGCGCAGCAACTGGGTTGCAGCAAAGGCCAGTTGTCCAAGCGCATCAGCCTGTTGGAGACGCGGTTTTCGGTGGTGCTGCTGCAACGCACCACCCGCCGCTTGAGCCTGACAGCGGCAGGCGCTGCGCTGTTGCCGCAAGCCCAGGCTTTGGTGGTGCAAGTGGAACGGGCGCGTCAGGCATTGGCGCGATTGAAAGACGATATGGCAGGGCCGGTGCGTATGACGGTTCCGGTATCCCTGGGAGAAACGTTCTTCGATGGGTTGTTGCTGGAGTTTTCCCACAAGTACCCGCAGGTGCAAATCGAACTCGACCTCAGCAACAATTACCGTGATTTGTCCCGCGACGGTTTCGATCTGGCGGTGCGCTCCGACGTCGGCAATGACGAGCGTCTGGTGGCGCGACCGCTGTTGGCCTGGCACGAGATGACCTGCGCCAGCCCGGCCTACCTTGAGCAATACGGCGAACCATTGACACCGCATGCACTCGCGGAACACCGCTGTTTACTCAACAGCCACTACAGCGGTCGCGAAGAATGGCTGTATCACCAGCAACACGAGTTGTTGCGGGTTCGCGTATCGGGACCGTTCGCCAGCAATCACTACAGCCTGCTAAAAAAAGCCGCACTGGCGGGGGCCGGTATTGCGCGTCTGCCGTCCTACCTACTGCAAACGGAATTGGCTGACGGCCGTTTGCGCTGGCTCCTGCGCGATTATCAGACGCGTCGCATGCCGATGTACCTGGTGCATCCGTATCAGGGTGGGTTGCCCAAGCGCACGCAGGTGTTGGCGGATTATTTGATTGGCTGGTTCAAGCGCAGTGGGGAGGCGCTGGATCGGCTTTAACTGACACGACCACAAACCCTGTGGGAGCGAGCCTGCTCGCGATAGCGGAGTATCAGCCAACATCAATGCTGAATATGAAACCGCTATCGCGAGCAGGCTCGCTCCCACAGGGGATTTTGATTGTTCTGGGGATTGTGTACAGGCATAAAAAAACGGCCCGAAGGCCGTTTTCTGTTTATCACGAAGGCTTAACCACCGAGGTACGCTTCGCGCACTTTCGGGTCGGTCAGCAGCGCTTCACCGGTGCCTTGCATCACCACGCGGCCGTTCTCCAGAACGTACGCGCGGTCAGCGATTTTCAGCGCCTGGTTGGCGTTCTGCTCGACCAGGAACACCGTCACACCGTCCTTGCGCAACTGTTCGATGATGTCGAAGATTTGCTGGATGATGATGGGCGCCAGACCCAGCGAAGGCTCGTCGAGCAGCAACAGCTTGGGCTTGCTCATCAGCGCACGGCCGATCGCGAGCATTTGCTGTTCGCCGCCGGACATGGTGCCGCCGCGCTGGTTGAAGCGCTCTTTCAGGCGTGGGAAAAGTCCGAGGACCTTGTCCATCTGTTCCTGGTAATCGCCCTTTTCAGTGAAGAAACCGCCCATGGAGAGGTTTTCTTCCACGGTCAGACGGGCAAACACCCGACGACCTTCCGGCACGACGGCAATGCTTTTACGCATGATCTGCGACGAACTCTGGCCGACGAGCTCTTCGCCCATGTAGCGGATGCTGCCGCTGTGGGCTTGCGGCGAACCGCAAAGGGTCATCAGCAGGGTCGACTTGCCAGCGCCGTTGGCACCGATCAGGGTCACGATCTCGCCCTGACGGACTTCGACGTTGACGCTGTGCAGCGCCTGGATCTTGCCGTAGAAGGTGGAAACGTTTTCGAATTGCAGCATTTACGCTTCCCCCAGGTAGGCTTTGATCACTTCAGGATTGTCGCGGATCTGATCCGGCGTGCCGTTGGCCAGGGGCGTGCCCTGGTTGATCACGACGATGTGGTCGGAAATGCTCATGACCAGCTTCATGTCGTGTTCGATCAGCAGCACGGTGACATTGTGCTCTTCACGCAGCATGCCAATCAGCGCCTTGAGATCCTCGGTTTCCTTCGGGTTCAGGCCGGCAGCCGGTTCGTCGAGCATGAGGATCCGCGGACGGGTCATCATGCAGCGAGCGATTTCCAGGCGACGTTGCTGACCGTACGCCAGGGTGCCGGCCGGACGGTTGGCGAACTGCGTGAGGTTGACCTTGTCCAGCCAGTACTCGGCGAACTCCATGGCCTCGCGCTCGCTTTTGCGGAACGACGGGGTCTTGAACAGGCCGGAGAGGAAGTTGGTGTTCAGGTGACGGTGCTGGGCGATCAAGAGGTTCTCGACCGCGGTCATGTCCTTGAACAAACGCACGTTCTGGAAAGTCCGCACCACGCCTTTGAGGGCGATCTTGTGGCCCGGCAAGCCTTCGATCGGCTCGCCGTCCAGCAGGATGCTGCCGCCACTCGGTTTGTAGAAACCGGTCAGGCAGTTGAACACGGTGGTCTTGCCGGCGCCGTTGGGGCCGATCAGCGCAACCACCTGCTTTTCCTTCACGGTCAGGGCCACGCCGTTGACCGCCAGCAAGCCGCCGAAGCGCATGCTCAGATTTTCAACTTTAAGGATCTCGCGGCTCATTTGCGCAGCTCCATGTGAGGACGTTGCATGGGCAGCAGGCCTTGAGGTCGCCAAATCATCATCAGCACCATCAAGGCGCCGAACATCAACATGCGGTATTCACTGAACTCTCGCATCATTTCCGGCAACAGGATCATTACCACGGCCGCGAGGATCACGCCCAGCTGCGAGCCCATGCCACCCAACACGACGATGGCGAGAATGATCGCCGACTCGATGAAGGTGAAGGACTCCGGCGTCACCAACCCCTGACGTGCAGCGAAGAAGCTGCCGGCGAAACCGGCGAAGGCGGCGCCCAGGGTGAAGGCCGACAACTTGATGACCGTAGGATTGAGACCCAGTGCACGGCAGGCGATTTCGTCTTCACGCAACGCTTCCCACGCGCGACCGATCGGCATGCGCAGCAAACGGTTGATCACGAACAGCGCACCGAGGGCCAGCAACAGCGCAACCAGGTAGAGGAAAATAACCTTGTTGATCGAGTTGTATTCCAGGCCGAAGTACTCGTGAAACGTCTGCATGCCTTCGGCTGCTTTACGTTCGAAGGTCAGGCCGAAGAACGTAGGCTTCTCGATGTTGCTGATGCCGTTCGGACCACCGGTGAGACCGGTCAGGTTACGCAGGAACAGACGGATGATTTCACCGAAGCCCAGGGTCACGATCGCCAGGTAGTCGCCGCGCAGACGCAAGACCGGGAAGCCGAGCAGGAAGCCGAACGTGGCCGCCATCAGGCCGGCGATCGGCAGGCAGATCCAGAAGCTCAGACCGTAGTAATGCGACAGCAGCGCATAACTGTAGGCGCCGACGGCATAAAAGCCTACGTAACCGAGGTCGAGCAGACCGGCCAGGCCGACCACGATGTTCAGGCCCAGGCCGAGCATCACGTAGATCAGCACCAGGGTCGCAATATCCACCGCGCCGCGAGAACCGAAGAACGGCCAGACCAGCGCGCCAGCGATCAACGCGATGATGAACCAGCGCTGGGTGCTCGGCAGGGTCAGGAAGTTACTGGCCTTGGCCGGAACCAGCGGCATGTTGGGTGAAGAACGCCAGGCCGAACTGATCTGTTGATCGAACAGCACGCGCAGGAACATCAGCACCGAACACACGGCGATGGTGATCAGCGTGGCATTGCTGGTGCCGTGGACTTCGAGGTTGATGCCGACAATGGTCAGTTTCAGACCGAGTACCGGGTAGGCCACCGCCCACACCAGCAAGGCGCTGAACAACGCCTGTTTAAGATTCCTAGTCATACTTTCTCAACCTCCGGACGGCCCAGCAGGCCGGTTGGCCGGAACAACAACACCAGAACCAATAGACCGAACGCCACAACGTCCTTGTACTGGTCGCCGAAGATATCGGCACCGAAGGCTTCCGCTACCCCAAGCACCAACCCGCCGAGCATGGCGCCGGGAATGCTGCCAATACCGCCCAGTACCGCTGCGGTGAAGGCCTTGAGGCCGACGAGGAAACCGGCGTTCGGGTTGATCACGCCGTATTGCATGCTCAGCAGCACGGCCGCGATGGCCGCCAGCGCAGCACCGATGACGAAGGTCAGGGCGATGATGTTGTTGGTGTTGATACCCAGCAGGTTGGCCATCTTGATGTCTTCGGCGCAGGCGCGGCAGGCGCGACCCAGGCGAGAGCGGGAGATGAACAGCGTCAGGCCGAGCATGGCGACGAGGGTCACCACGAACACCACGATTTGCATGTAGGAAATCAGCACTTCATGTGCGCCACCTGGCCCGAAGGCAATGTTGCCTGGAATCAGGTTGGGGATGGATTTGTCCTTGGAGTCCTGGGCCAGCAGAACCGTGTTCTGCAGGAAGATCGACATGCCGATGGCGGAAATCAGCGGGATCAGACGGTTGCTGCCGCGCAAGGGGCGGTAAGCGATCCGTTCGATGCTGTAGCCGTAGGCACTGGTCACGACGATGGTCGCCAGGAAAGCGGCGGTCATCAACAGCGGAACACTGTCGAGTCCCATCATGGTCAGCCCGGCGATGGCGATGAACGCCACGTAGGAACCGATCATGTACACCTCGCCGTGGGCGAAGTTGATCATTCCAATGATGCCGTAAACCATCGTATAGCCGATGGCGATCAGGGCATACGTGCTGCCAATGGTCAGACCATTAACCAGCTGTTGGAAAAAGTGATAGAGGTCAGGCATTACTGCGCTCCTAAAAACCTGATACGCATTTCACTGGTGGAGTCATTTTCCCGCTCGAGCCCCGTGGATCTGCATCCACTTCGAACGCGAGGTTTGCCAGCGAACCGCTGATGACGGTTTTGAGATTTTCAGGTGGGGAGACTGGCGGATCACGCCAGCGCGGCCCAATACGTTCGTAAAACAAAGCCCACGGCACGCCGTGGGCTTTATTGGCAGTCAGTCAGGCAACGCCTTACTGAGGCTTGGCTTCAGTTTTAGGTTTGCCGAAGTGCCACTCGTAAACCACAAATTTGAAGTCTTTCAGGTCGCCCTTGGCGTCGAAGCTCAGGTCGCCAGTCGGGGTTTTGAAAGTGCCGGCGTGGATGGCAGCAGCCACTTTGGCAGCGTCTTCGGACTTGGCAGCCTTGATACCTTCGGCGATCACTTCCACAGCCGAGTAGGCCGGGAATACGAACGGACCGCTTGGGTCTTCTTTCTTCGCTTTGAACGCGTCAGCCAGGGCGATGTTGGCCGGATCCTGGTCGAAAGATTTCGGCAGGGTCACCAGCAGGCCTTCGGAAGCGTCCTTGGCGATCTGCGAAATGGAGTCGTTACCCACGCCTTCCGGACCCATGAACTTGGCTTTCAGGCCTTTTTCCTGTGCTTGACGCAGGATCAGACCCAGCTCCGGGTGGTAGCCGCCATAGTAGACGAAGTCGACGTTGGCTTGCTTGAGCTTGGCGATGATCGAGGAGAAGTCCTTGTCGCCGGCGTTGATGCCTTCGAACACGGCAACCTTGGTGCCTTTCTTCTCGAGGGTTTGCTTAACGGCGGTGGCGATGCCTTCACCGTATTGCTGTTTGTCGTGCAGAACAGCAACGATTTTCGGTTTCACGTGATCAGCAATGTAGTTACCGGCGGCAGGGCCCTGGGCGCTGTCCAGACCGATGGTGCGGAACACCATTTTGTAACCACGGTTGGTGATGTCCGGGCTGGTGGCAGCCGGGGTGATCATGATCACGCCTTCGTCTTCGTAGATGTCCGAAGCCGGTTGAGTGGAGCTGGAGCACAGGTGACCGACGACGAACTTGACGCCGTCGTTGACGACCTTGTTCGCGACAGCCACAGCTTGTTTTGGATCACAGGCGTCATCGTATTCAACGGCTTCGAGTTTCTTGCCGTCTACGCCGCCCTTGGCGTTGATCTGTTCGATGGCCATTTTGGCGCCACTGAACTGCATGTCGCCGTATTGGGCTACAGGACCGGTCTTAGGGCCGGCGATGCCGATCTTGATGGTGTCAGCTGCGAACGAATGGCTGGCAACCCCGGCCAGAACCATAGCGGCAAACAGTTTGGAAATCTGCTTAGTAGCCTTAGTCATAGTGCTCCACTCTTACTGTTGTAGTTTTTATAGTCCTGGCGCCGTAGCAGCAGAACCGGGTCAGATATCTTCGAATATCCTCCGGAAAATGCCCCCGGCAACTGTACCGGTACAGTGTAGAGCGCCGATTGTCAGCCTGGGAAGGCAGCGCCGGGGGGCAAAACCTGAGGGTGTCGCTTTTTTGAAAGAAAAAGACAGAATTGCGGCGGGGGGTTCAGCTGAAAAATCAGCAATCCTTGGCTTTCCTGCAGTTTTCGATCAGTGACTCAATTGCATCCGGGTTTTTCTGCCAGACCACCGACGTTATCATTCACGTCGATTTCTTTTCCGGACAGGACCCATGACTCAAGAACCTAGCACCCTCTATGCCAAGCTGCTTGGTGAAACCGCATCTATTACCTGGAAGGAGCTGGAGCCCTTCTTCGCCAAGGGTGCCCTATTGTGGGTCGATCCCGGTCTGGATTTGATCGCGGCGGCGGAGGCCGTGGCGACTGACGAAGGTGAGAAAGTGGCTGCCTGGCTGGCCGCCGACGAGGTCGCCAAGCTGTCTGAAACGCGGGCGCTGGATCTTTTTGAACGCGATCCGGAGCTGTGGGCAGTGGTGGTTTCGCCGTGGATTTTGATCCAGGAAAGGGCGACGAAGTGAAGTTGTGCACCGAATGAGTGCAATGGTCCGCCGGGCAAAAGTGTGTAGCCGAGTAGCGTGATGGCATGTTGCCGTAGAGAAAGGCCACAGAAGGGTCTTGGCGAGGGTGACGTAAACGTAACGGGAACAGTTTATTGAGCAGCCGATGGGCTGCTTAATTGTTTCTGGATGTTGGAATTTGTGCTGAATGTGAGGCCGTCATCGCTGGCAAGCCAGCTCCCACAGTGTCCGTGTCGAATACAGCATTTGTGACCGACACAAAACCTGTGGGAGCTGGCTTGCCAGCGATCAGCCGCGACGCGGAGTCAAATCAGACTGTAAACGTCTTGCCCGTATGGTTATTCAGCGAAATAACCTTGGTCTTGCCAATCCGGTGACGATAGATCTCGCGCAGGTACTTGATCGCCTTCTTCACGCAATCGCGCGACAGACGGATGTCATTGATCGAGACAAACTTGTCCTTGTCGTTGATCAGCTCGCGGTACTTCTTCTCGTACATCGGTTTGATTGCATACCAGTTGGTATCGAGGATCTTCGCCGGGTTTTCGAACTCGTTCAGCAAGTCGTCGATCAGGTCTTCGTCGAATTCCTCATTGATGATGAAGTCGAGGATCGAGTTATCCAGCGTGTCGTCGAAGCGGTACGGGTTCTTCGCGAAGCAGCGCTTGATAAAGGCCACGATCAGCGTCAGGAAGTCGTCCGACAGGCACGGGCTCTTGGCGATCAATGTGGTCAGCGACAAGTTGGCCGACGCGCCGATCACCAGCGCATAACGCTTGAGCGTGGTGTTCGGGAACAGGCTGTTGAGGTGGGTCTTCAACCGGTTCAGGTCCATGTACGACAGCTTGTAGTCTTTCGGCAACGAAACAATCGACACCACCGACGAGCAGTTCTTGAAGAAGTGCAGGTCGTGCAACGCGGCCGCGTCGTAACCGGAATTCTTGTACTGCTCCAGCGAGGCGCGATAGCGCTTGGACTCGATTGGCAGCAGGCTGATGCCTTCGATGGCCTGGGTCACTTTGTTGAAGTGCGGCAGGTCGATGGAGCGGAAGAACAGGTCATCGATGTTCAAGCGCTGTGGCTCTTTCTCGAACACCTTGAACTTGTCGCTGCTCGGTGGCGGAGTTTCCGGGACTACCGACTCGGCGTAGGCAATCGCCACCGGGCCGGCCAGGCTCATGAACAGGTCGTTGGCGTCGAGGCGAATGGTTTCGCCGATGTCGATGCCGGCGCGACGGAAATAGTTCTGGTCGTAGTCGGTCGTAACCGCCTGCGCCGTCAGAATGTTGAAGATCTGTTGTGAGATGTACTGGTTGGCGTGCTTTTCCATCGCGTTGACATCGATGTTCTGGATGTTGCCGTCATCGCTTTCTTCGGCATACCGCATGATGTCGTTGGAGATCAGCATCATCGCGTTCCATGGGCGGATACGGCCCATGACGCTGGCTTCGCTGCTGTCTTCGTTGGCGAAGTTGTAGGAGAAGTCCCATTCTTCCGAGAGGTATTTGCACAGCAGGCGACCGGCGTT
This sequence comes from Pseudomonas sp. 300, assembly GCF_055803035.1. Classification (NCBI taxonomy): domain Bacteria; kingdom Pseudomonadati; phylum Pseudomonadota; class Gammaproteobacteria; order Pseudomonadales; family Pseudomonadaceae; genus Pseudomonas; species Pseudomonas sp. 300. Next base: position 73,014 of record NZ_JAVLRV010000002.1, read on the forward strand.
GATGTGCAGCGCCTCGGACATTTCACTGCGGTGATCGGAAATGTTCGGCAGCACGCAGATGCCGCTGGTGAAGATCGGTTCGAAGACGAAGGAATGACCGCTTTTGCCGTCGTGCTCGTCCATCGGCTTGGTGTCGAACGTCTTGTTCATGTACGAGTGTTGCTGAGCCAGGCCGAATTCCGAGGCCATGCCCGAACCGGTACCGCCGCCGGCACTGAAGATCGAGAAGTACAGGCGCGACTGGTTGGCTTTGATGCCGCAGCTGTCGATCAGGTACGAGTGAATCATCTTCCAGTCCGGGCTGGAGAACCGCTGGGTGTCCTTGTTCAGGATGATCTTGGCCAGGTACTGACCGAGGATCGGCGCGTTACCGGCGCCACCGGCGTGGACTTCCGACAAGTCCATGATTTTCATTTTGCTGTAGTCGCGCAGGAAGCCGCTTTTTTCGCCCTTGCGCGAGAAACGGATGCGACCGGCGATGTCTTTGTCTAGGTCGCCGAGCATGACCAGCGGCTCGACCAGGAACACCGGTTTGGTGGCCTTGTTCGGCCCCAGGCGCAGGTTGTTGCGGATCCACTGGGCCGGGCTGTAGCCCTTTTCGGCGTAGCGTTTGTCCGGCGACAGGCGATCTTCGTTGTTGAATTCGTTGAGGTAGAACTTGCGCGCGTTGTACACCAGCTCCGCGACGTCCAGCGCAATGTTCGAGCCGCAGCGACCGAGGCCGATCAGGCACACCGACGGGAATTCCTGATCGCTGTGCTGCTCGTTATCGCCTTCCAGGTGCGGCGGGCGCGGGAACACCATGTCGCGCAGGCCATCGAGGTTATCGAGGATGCGGTCGGTGTTGGTCTCGGTGAAATACAGGTATTGCTGAGTCGCCAACGGGCGCGAGGGGCTCAATGGCTTCGATGGCGTGGGGCTGTTCGCCGCGGGGCTCAGCGTCAGATCGGATATCGCAGTGGCCGGATTGTTTTTAGAAGTCATTGTGCGCCATGTACCTGGGCTGGTTGGCTGGACGACAAAGCGTCGTCAAACCATCACGGATGGGTTCTCGCGTCATTTTTTCAGCGCGTATTGGGCCCAAGCGTCAGGGACTGGGCCTGAACGTCACTCGGGGGAATCCTTTCCTTAGTCATGATGAATCGGCCAGTATTTGACGATCTTTAATGAAAAAGAAGGCCAAATGATGTCAACACTACCTTCGTTGGGTTTTGCCGGGATCGGCCTGATGGGCTTGCCGATGTGCCAGCGCCTGCTGGCGGCAGGGTTTGCGCTGACGGTGTGGAATCGCAACCCGGCCAAATGCGCGCCGCTGGTCGAGGCGGGCGCGCGACAAGTCGCCACGCCTGCCGAGCTGTGCCAGCACGCCGATGTATTGATGTTGTGTCTGGCGGACACGGCAGTGGTGCGCGAAGTGGTGTTTGGTCCGGGCGGGATTGTCGAGGGTGGGAAAAGCGGTCAGTTGCTGGTGGATTTTTCCAGCCTGGAACCCACCGCGACGCGGGAAATGTCGGCACAGTTGGCCAGTCAGACCGGCGTGCGTTGGCTGGACGCTCCGGTGTCCGGCGGTGTTGTCGGCGCCGAGGCCGGGAGCCTGGCGATCATGGTGGGCGGCGAAGCGGCGGACCTTGAGCGAGTCAGACCTGTTCTGCTCAGCCTCGGCCAACGTGTCACTCATATGGGCGCGGTCGGGGCGGGGCAGGTGACCAAGGCCTGCAATCAGATGATTGTCGCCTGCAACGCGCTGGTCATCGCCGAAGTCGTCGCGTTGGCCGAACGTTCCGGCGTGCAGGCCAGCCTGATTGCGCAGGCACTGGCCGGCGGTTTTGCCGATTCAAAACCGTTGCAGATCCTTGCCCCGCAAATGGCCGAAAGCCGCTTCGAACCGGTCAAATGGCATGTGCGCACGCTGCTCAAGGACCTCGACACCGCGGTGAAATTTTCCCGTGAGCAAGGTTCGGCCACGCCCATCAGCGGATTGGCCGCACAATTGATGCGGTTGCATGGTAGCCAGGGATTCCTGGAAAAAGATCCGTCGACGCTGGTGCAGCTGTACCGCGAGCCAGACTTGGCAGACTGACCGTGTGTGCGTGTTTGCGCTGGTTGATTGCGCTCAGCACTGGACTCAGTTCTGCCAGCGGTACCGGGTGGCTGAGCAGGTAGCCCTGGACGAAATCGCTGCCGTTACGCTGGAGGAATTCGTATTGCTCAAGGGTTTCGACACCTTCGGTGACCACCTGCAAATGCAGGGTGTGGGCCATGATGATAATTGCCTGAACGATTTCCATGTCCTGAGTCGCCCTGGGAATATCCTGGATGAACGAGCGGTCGATCTTCAGCGTATTGAGCGGCAGGCGCTTGAGGTAGGCGAGGGAGGAGTAACCGGTGCCGAAATCGTCGATCGACAGCGACACGCCGAGGGCGCGAATCTGGCGCAGCAACACCAGCGAATGGGCGATGTTGCCCATCAGCGCGTTCTCGGTCACTTCCAGTTCCAGTCGTTGCGGCGCCACTCCGGCGGTGCGTAACGCGTGTTCGATTTCATCGGCCAGATCTTCGCGCCCCAGGTTCAGTGGTGAGCAGTTGACGGCGATGTGCAGATCTTCACAGCCCTGACGTGACAACTCGCCCAGGTCCTCGCAGGCCTTGCGCAGAACCCAATTGTCCAGCTCGGCAATCAGGCCATTGGCCTCGGCGATGGCAATGAAGCGGCCTGGTGCCAGCAGCCCGTGAATCGGATGTTGCCAGCGGACCAGCGCTTCCAGCTTGCTGACCTGTGCGGTTTGCACATCGTAAATCGGTTGGTAATGCAGGATCAGCCCGGTGTTTTCACGCAGGGCATGGCGCAGTTCCTCTTCCAGTTGCAGCTCCAGCATGGCGTGGGTTTTCAGGTTCGGGTTGAAGAAATTCAGGCCGTTACGCCCGCCGCCCTTGGACTGGTACAGCGCCAGGTCGGCGTGTTTCAGCAGTTCCTCGCAGGTGGTGCCATCGTCCGGAAACAGGCTGATGCCAATGCTGGTGGTCATGACCATGCGCCGCCCGGACAACTCGATCGGCTCCTTCATCTTCAGCATGATGCGCTGGGCCATGAGCCGGGCTTCGTCGCGATCATGCAGGCTGATGAGGAGACAGAACTCGTCTCCGCCGAAGCGCGCCACCACATCGTCGTGACTGCGTACCGAGCCCTTGATGTGTTGGGCCAGGACTTTGAGCAATTCGTCGCCGGCGTCATGGCCGAGGCTGTCGTTGACCCGCTTGAAGTGGTCGATGTCCAGAAACATCACCGCGAGCATGCCGCCTTCATTGGTCTTCTGAAGTAGCTTCTCGGCGAAAATCTGGTTGAAGCCGCGCCGGTTGATCAGGTTGGTCAGGGCGTCATAGTTCGCCAAGTGTTGCAGCGACATGCGCGCCTGGTCCAGCTGGCTGAGCAGGGTGTTGACCCGTTGCAGGTCGCGCTCCTTGTGTTGCAGTTTCTTGTCCGCGAGTGCCGCGCTGATGCTGCTGCCAATGATCAGCAGTGTGATAACCGCCACCGTCAGCCCCAGTTGCAGGTGATTGTTGTCACCGGGCAAGGTCAACAGGCTGCCGGTCGGCAGCACCAGGGTGAAGGCGGCCATGGCGGTGAAATGCATACTGACAATGCCCGCCCCGAGCACCAGGCTGGCGCTGAATTTGACCCATTGATGGAACAGGCCAGAGCCTTCACGCAAGCGGCTCGACAGCAACAGCGCCGCGAGGCTGGCGCCAACGGCGATGACGATGGAAAGGGTGAACAGCATCGGTTGGTAATACGTCATCGCATTCGTACGCATCGCCGACATACCCACGTAATGCATGGTCGCGATGCCCAGGCCGATGCAAATGGCCGCCTGGACGTACTGCCAAAGTCTCAGGCGAGGATGACTGAGGGTGTGCATCGCCAGCCACGAGGTGAGCAGGGCAATCAACAGGGAGACAAGGGTGATAGGCAGTTCGTAATGAATCTCGACCGGCGCCTGAAATGCCAGCATGGCGATGAAGTGCATGGCCCAGATCCCGCCCGCCAGGCAGGCAGCACCGACCCAGCGCCAGAGCCGTTGCGAGGCCGGGTTTTCCGAATGCCCGACCCGTTCGGCCATGTCCAGTGTGGCGAAGCCGCCTACGCAGGCGACCAAGTACGCCAGTAGCACCAGAAAGGGGTCATGCGTGCAATTGAGGATAACCTGCCCGTTTGCTGTCTCGGCAAAAAAACGCAAACCAAGCCACTCCATAGCGCGCCTCGTCTTGTCCTGGCCGCGTCATGCACGCTGGCGAATGCTTTGCAGTATAGAACTCATACAAAGGCCGCAAGCGGTGGTGGCATATTGACTCCAACCTTTTTGGAATGAGATTTAGATTGTTTAGACATAAATTGTTGCATGCACAGCGCCGGGTTCCATGGGGCGGTATCAGCTTTACGAATAATTACAGACAGCTCTGGCGGGCCTGACTAGATTGCAGGTTCCGGGCTCGGATGCGTCGGCAGTGAAGCCCCAATAACAATAAAAGAGACGGACCCATGCAGAACTCGACCCAAGCGGCGAATGCCTGGCGCATTCTGTTCCTGCTGTTCCTGGCCAATCTGTTCAACTTCTTCGACCGCACCATTCCCGCCATCATCATCGAGCCGATCCGCATGGAATGGCACCTCAGCGATTTTCAACTGGGGATCATCGGGACTGCATTCACCCTCGTCTACGCGATTGCCGGCCTGCCTTTAGGGCGGATGGCCGATACAGGCTCGCGCGCCAAGTTGATGGGGTGGGGGCTGGCGGCCTGGAGCGGGCTGACGGCGGTCAACGGGCTGGTGGGCAGTTTCTGGAGTTTCCTGATTGTGCGCATGGGCATCGGCATTGGTGAGGCCAGTTACGCACCGGCCGCCAACTCGTTGATCGGCGACCTGTTCCCGGCCCACCGCCGCGCGCGCGCGATGGGTATTTTCATGCTGGGTTTGCCATTGGGCCTGCTGCTGGCGTTCTTCACCATCGGCTGGATGGTCAAGGCGTTCGATAGCTGGCGCGCGCCGTTCTTCATCGCGGCGGTGCCGGGGCTGATCCTGGCGGTCTTCATGTTTTTCATCAAAGAACCGAAACGTGGCGCAGCGGAAAGTGTGCAGGTCTCGCAGGAGCGCGTGGACCGGCCAATCCGCCGGGTGCTGGCGGTGCCGACCTTCCTGTGGCTGGTGATGGCGGGGTTGTGCTTCAACTTTGCGACCTATGCCTGCAACTCCTTCCTGGTGCCGATGCTGCAACGCTATTTCCTGATGCCATTGCATGAAGCGGCGGTGGCGACCGGTGTAATCGTCGGTGTGACGGGGCTGTTCGGCCTGACATTGGGGGGCTGGGTCGCGGACAAGATTCACCAGCGGGTGGCCAATGGACGACTGCTGTTTGCGGCGTTCAGCCTGATCGTTTCGACGCTGTGCACTGCATGGGCGTTGCATGCCGGGCGAATCGAGATCGGAGTGTTTGTCGCGGTGTTCAGTGTGGGCTGGTTGTTTGCCTACAACTTCTACACCTGTGTTTACACGGCCATTCAGGACGTGGTCGAGCCACGCCTGCGGGCCACGGCCATGGCGTTATTCTTTGCCGGGTTGTATTTGCTGGGCGGCGGATTGGGACCGGTGGTGGTGGGCGGTTTGTCCGATCACTTCGCGCACACGGCAATGCTGGCGGCCGGCGCCGCACAGATGACCGAAGCGTTCAAGGCGGTCGGGCTGCATGACGCGATGTACCTGATCCCGGTGGCGCTGTTCCTGACGATGGTGTTTCTGTTTCTGGCATCGCGGTGTTTTGTGCGGGATGCGAAGCGGATGAAGGATGGTTTGGTGGCTGTGGTTGAGCCTGGGGTTTCTGTGGCGACTGCATAATTGCTATCGCGAGCAGGCTCGC
>NZ_JAVLRV010000002.1:79025-95410 GCF_055803035.1 Pseudomonas sp. 300
GTGCAGCCTTGTCGAGCATGGCCAGGCCTTGCTCACGCTGTTTACGCAAGGCAACCAGTTCGCTGTCGCGTACGGTCGGGTTGACCGCTTGCAACGCGGTCAGGCGCGCCAGTTCTTCATCGGTATCAGCCGCGAGGCGACGTTGCGCCTCGGCCACGCGCTCGGCGTGACGCGGGAAGATTTTCTCTTCACCGGCGTTGATCCGTGGCGTCAGCTGATCGCGCTGGGCCTGGATGAACTTGTTGGCGCTGGCACGCGGCACGCTTTCCAGTTGATCGTTCAGGGTTTCGAACGACACTCGGGCCGACAGGTCGTTGCCATTGGCATCGAGCAGACAGCGCAGCGCAGCGGGCGGCAGATAACGGCCCAGTTGCAGCGAGCGCGGCGCCACCACTTCGCTGACGTAGAGCAATTCCAGCAACACGGTGCCCGGTTTCAGCGCCTTGTTCTTGATCAACGCGACGGCGGTGTTGCCCATCGAGCCGGACAGCACCAGGTCCATGCCACCCTGAACCATCGGGTGTTCCCAGGTGATGAACTGCATGTCTTCGCGGGACAGCGCCTGGTTGCGGTCGTAAGTGATGGTCACGCCTTCGTCGTCACCCAGCGGGAAGCTGGCGTCGAGCATTTTTTCGCTCGGCTTGAGGATCAGGGCGTTTTCCGAGTGGTCTTCGCTGTCGATGCCAAAGGCGTCGAACAGGGTTTCCATGTAGATCGGCAGCGTGAACTGATCGTCTTGCTCGAGGATGTCCTCGACCAACGCATCACCTTCGCCAGCGCCGCCGGAATTGAGTTCCAGCAAGCGGTCACGGCCGGTGTGCAGTTCGGCTTCCAGACGCTCACGTTCGCTGCGGGCTTCGTCGATCAGCGCTTGCCACTCGCCGTCGTCGGCATTTTCCAGCAGCGGCAGCAGGCGCGGGCCGAACTGATGCTGCAAGGCGTTACCCGTCGGGCAGGTGTTGAGGAATGCGTTCAACGCTTCGTGGTACCACTGGAACAGCCGCTGTTGCGGGCTGGTTTCGAGGTACGGTACGTGCAGTTCGATGATGTGCTTCTGGCCGATCCGGTCGAGACGACCGATCCGCTGCTCCAGCAAGTCCGGGTGCGACGGCAGATCGAACAGCACCAGGTGGTGCGAGAACTGGAAGTTGCGACCTTCACTGCCGATTTCCGAGCAGATCAGCACTTGCGCGCCAAATTCTTCATCGGCGAAGTAAGCGGCGGCGCGGTCACGCTCAAGGATGTTCATGCCTTCGTGGAACACCGTCGCAGGAATACCGGAACGCACGCGCAGGGCGTCTTCCAGGTCCATGGCGGTTTCGGCGTGGGCGCAGATCACCAGCACTTTGGTGCGCTTGAGCATTTTCAGCTGGTCGATCAGCCACTCGACGCGCGGGTCGAATTTCCACCAGCGTTCTTCTTCGTTGGCATCCGGCTGGGCCTGGAAGCTGACTTCCGGGTACAGCTCGGCGTGATCGCCCAGCGGCAGTTCGAGGTATTCGTCGGGGCACGGCAGCGGATACGGGTGCAGTTTGCGTTCCGGGAAACCTTGCACGGCGGCACGGGTGTTGCGGAACAGCACGCGGCCGGTACCGTGGCGGTCGAGCAGTTCGCGAACCAGACGGGCACTGGCTTCGGTGTCGCCATCGTTGACGGCGGTCAGCAGCGCTTCGCCTTCGTTGCCGAGGAAACCGTGAATGGTCTTGTGCGCTTCAGGCGACAGACGCCCTTGGTCCAGCAGTTCCTGAACGGCTTCGGCCACCGGGCGATAGTTTTCGCTCTCGGCGCGGAAGGCGTGCAGGTCATGGAAACGGTTCGGGTCGAGCAGGCGCAGACGCGCGAAGTGGCTGTCCTGGCCCAGTTGTTCCGGAGTCGCGGTCAGCAGCAGTACGCCGGGAATGACTTCGGCCAACTGTTCGACCAGCGAATATTCCGGGCTGGCCTTGTCTTCGTGCCACACCAGGTGGTGCGCTTCGTCGACGACCATCAAGTCCCAGCCGGCGGCGAACAGCGCGTCCTGGGCCTTTTCGTCTTCCACCAGCCATTCCAGAGCGACCAGCGCGAGCTGGGTGTCTTCGAACGGGTTGGCGGCATCGCTTTCGATGAAGCGTTCTTCGTCGAACAGCGCGACTTGCAGGTTGAAGCGGCGACGCATCTCCACCAGCCACTGGTGCTGCAGGTTTTCCGGGACCAGGATCAGCACACGGTTGGCACGGCCTGAGAGCAGTTGGCGATGGATCACCAGACCGGCTTCGATGGTCTTGCCCAGACCCACTTCGTCTGCCAGCAATACCCGCGGGGCAATGCGATCGGCGACTTCACGGGCGATGTGCAACTGGTGCGCGATCGGTTGCGCGCGCACGCCACCAAGGCCCCACAGCGCCGACTGCAATTGGCGGCTGGTGTGTTCCAGGGTGTTGTAGCGCAGGGAGAACCAGGGCAATGGGTCGATCTGCCCGGCGAACAGACGGTCGCTGGCCAGTCGGAACTGAATGAAGTTCGACAACTGGGTTTCCGGCAGGGTGACCACTTCGTTCTGCGCGTTGAGGCCGTGGTAGACCAGAAGACCGTCGACGTCGTCGACTTCCTGCACGGTCAGTTTCCAGCCTTCGAAATGAGTGATCGAATCGCCCGGCGAAAACCGCACGCGGGTGAGGGGCGCATTCCGTAGCGCGTACTGGCGAGTTTCGCCAGTGGCCGGATAGAGCACGGTCAACAAGCGGCCGTCCTGTGCCAGAACGGTGCCCAAACCCAGCTCGGCTTCGCTGTCACTGATCCAGCGTTGCCCCGGTTGATACTGCTGCGCCATGCTGCCTGACTCCCACCTTGAAAAAGCGGGCTATCTTAACGGAATGAGGGCTTCAGGGCCAAAGGACTCTCATAAAAACTGACGGTATTACGATAGTTCAACGATGCAAGGGGCGCAGGCCGGGGCACTTGTGAGTGCCAATCAGGTCACAGTTTGCGACCGATGGCTCAAGTCGCCATCCCCGCAGCCGACAGCCTGCTGACAGGAGACTATTAATTATGCTGCCACCGATGCTCCCATTGAGTGCCGTGCCGATCACTTCCCAGCACGACCCGATCCGCCAGCGCCCGGACATTCCGCCCGTTGTGCCGGTGCAGGAAAGCTCCAACGAAAGCACGATCGACCTGCAACAGCGCGATCCGGAAGAGGCAGCTTTTCAGCTGCGCGAGGAACAGCGCCGCAAGCAGGAACAGCAAAGGCGTCGTCGCGAGGCCGATGAAAACCCGGAAGAACACCTGGCGATTCCCGGTACCGAGCTCAACGCCGACAACACCGTGCCGGTAGCGCCGCTGATTGAAGACGAGCCGCGTCAGGGGTTGTGGGTCGACATTCAGATTTGACCTGGTTGGGCGGACATTTCGCTCAGGGACTCCAGCAACACGTCCATTTCTTCTTCGGTGTTGAGGTAGCTGACCGCAATCCGCGCGATGCTGTCCAGCCCACGGGCCTGCATGTCCAACGGTGTATAGGCCACCCCATTGGCACCGATGTTGATCCCTCGTTGCGCCAGCCGCTGCTTCAATTCAACACTGTCCCAACCCTTGAGCGTGAAGGCGATCAGACCTGATTGCTGATGTGCCGGCCCCAGGTTGTGCAGCGTCAGCCCGCTGACCGTTTCGAGGCGTTGGCGCAAGTGCCGACACAATCCATCGATCCGCTGGCGAATCCGGGTTGCACCCAAGCGGTTGAACTCCTCCAGCGCATTGGCCAGCCCGGCCAGCAAAGCCACCGACACTTCGCTGGTTTCAAAGCGCCGCGCATCGTCGCGCACGGCGAAGCCTTCGCCGTCCCACGGTGCGGAAAGCACGTCCAGATGGCCGGGCGAGAGCCGTTCGAGAAACGCCGGTTTGATGTACATCAGCGCCGTTCCTCGCGGGCCACGGAGGAATTTACGCCCGGCACCCTTGAGCACATCGCAGTTCAACGCCTGCACGTCGCAGGGCAATTGCCCCAGCGCCTGGCCGGCGTCGATAAAGTAAGCAATGCCGTGCTGGCGCGCCACGGCGCCAATGGCCTCGGCGGGGTTGATCAGGCCGCCGTTGGCCGGAAGCCAGGTCAGTGCGATCAGCTTCACCTTCGGGTCGATCATCTGCTGGAGAGCGGACACGGACACGGCGCCTGCCTCATCGCAGGGAATCACCTCCAGTCGTGCCCCGGCGCTGACAGCCCGGGCGATGCAGGCGAGATTGCCGCCCCATTCATGGCGCCCGACCAAAATCCGCTCACCGTCCTGCCACGGCCCCAGCGCATTGAACGCCATGCCCCAGGCCGCGGAACCGCTGCTGGCGAACGCGATGCTTTCAGCGTGTGCATTGAGCAACAGGGCCGCCGCGCTGCGAGCACGGGCCTGCACGCTCTGGTCGGCGGCCTCCATCGGGCCGCAAACGGCTTCCAGTCGCAGTTGCTCGACGATCGCATCGAGGGTGGCCTGGCTCGGCAACGAGGCGCCGGCGTGGTTGAAGTGAATCACGCTGGCGCACCCCGGCGTTGCCGCTCGCAAACGCTCCACTTCGCCTGGGTTCATGGGCGCAGCTCGAAAATCGCGTCAATTTCCACCGCCACGCCGCCGGGCAGACTGGAGACGCCGACAGCCGTGCGTACATGCCGGCCTTTTTCGCCGAGGGCATTGACCAGCAGGTTAGACGCGCCGTTAGCGACCGCACCTTGACGCGGGAAGTCCGGGGCGCTGGCGATGAACACGCCAAGACGAATGATGCGCACCAATTTCGACAGGTCATCGCCGAGCGCATTGTTCAGTTGTGCTAGCAGGCCCAATGCGGCGAGTTCGGCGGCGTTGGCGCCTTCTTCATCGGAGATCGATTCACCGAGTCGGCCGATGAACGCCGGTTTGCCGTCCAGTAACGGAATCTGACCGGAAATGAATAGCTGGTTCTGGCTGATGACATGGTTGACGTAGTTGGCGATGGGCTGGCTCGGTGTTGGCAGGCTCAGGCCAAGTTGCTGGACACGCTGGGCGAGTGAGTCGGTCATGGTGAATTCTCCTGAATGAGTCTTCAGCATGTTGCGGGGTGCCATGCGCTACAAACGGATAGATCTAATTCGACGTATTCAAATAACTCATGCATGGATAAAAGGTGGGAGCGAGCAGGCTCGTGCCCCCATTTGAACTTCAGTCGCCGTGAGATATGCGCGCGATGTCAGCCATCTCAAACAGCCACTCAGCAAAGCATTGCGCTGCGTGGCTCGGTGGCCGTTCGGGCGTGACCAGCCAATACCCGATATCGCTAATGAACGGCGGGGTGGCGAAGGCTTCTACCAACGAGCCGTCCTTGAGTCGGCGCTCGATCAAGTGATGACGTCCCATGGCGATACCCTGGCCGGCCACGGCGGCTTCGACCACGATGTTGTAGTCATGGAGCATGACGCTGGGGCAGTGGCTGAGGTCGAGGGCGTTATGCGCGCTCCAGTCGATCCACTCGAACGGTTGGTGCGATTTGGCCATGAGCAGCGGACCCTGGTCAGTACCCTTGGCCTTGAATGCCGGGCTGCAGACAGGTGTCAGCGTTTCCACCAGGAAGCGTCGTGCCTGGACTTTCGGCCAGCCACCCTTGCCGTAGCGGATTGCCAGGTCGACTTCGCCACCCCCGACGTCGGCCAGTTGTACTGAAGGAAGGAGTTCAACATGGATATGCGGGTGGCGCGCGTTGAAACTGGCCAGACGCGGCGCGAGCCACAGGGTGGCAAACGAGGCCAGGAGGCCGATGCGCAGGGTGGTTTCCTGGTGCTCATTGCCCCGCAGTTCATGGGTGGCCAGAGCGATGGATGCCAGGGCCGGTTGAATCTGTCGGTAGTACGCTTCGCCGGCTGGCGTCAGATCAATGGCCCGGGTGCGGCGGATAAACAACCGCTGGTTGAGAAATTGCTCCAGTTTCTGCACTTGATGGCTGATCGCACTTTGGGTCACCGATAATTCATCGGCGGCCTTGATGAAACTCAAATGACGCGCCACGGCCTCGAAGGCGCGCAGGGCCATCAAGGGAGGCAGATCCTGGTGCAGTTCCACGGCGCGGGTCCTTTGGGTCCATCGCAAAGTCGCGATTGTGCGTTGAAAAAACGCCGTGAGCACATATTTTGTTAAGCCGCTGTTACGTCGGTGACTGGTCAGCGCCGGCGCCAGACCGCATTATTGGCGCAATCCTGCCGAACGATGCGGCAGTTGAACTTCATTTCACGCGATGCACTGAAGACCATGAGCCAAGACGACAAACTGATCGACCTCAATTCCGAACGCGCCAAGCGCGTTCATGACCTCAACGAAAAGCGTCTGAATGAAGTGCGCCAGGCTTTTGAGCAAGCGATGCCGTTGGGTAAAGCGAAGAAGAAGCCGAAGAGCAAACCGAAAAAGCGTTAACCCTCCGTTTCCGTTGATGCAGATCAGTTTTCCCCCTCCTTTGCGCCCAGTCTCGGGCGATATTGATCCCGGTCAATTTTCTCTCCTGTCTGATTGGTTAACTTAGCCCTATCGCAACAGCGCAAGTGCAGGAGGCCAGTCATGTTTTTCGACAACGTGGTGATCGCCGGAGTGCTGACAGTCGGCCTCATGGTTCTGTTTTTCGCAGGGTTTGGATTTTTTATCTGGAAGGATTCGCATAAACGGAAAAAACCGTAGGTCTTTCTGGATGCAATGAGCACGCAAGGCATTTTGGGCAACTTCGGTTGCCCTTTTTTTTGCCTGCGATTTTTGGATTGATACAGGGTTTTTTGTTGGGCGTAAAAAAGGCGCGAACCTTACGGAACGCGCCTTTTTCGTTGCAGCGATGTATCAGCTGCCCAGTGCCTTCGACGCCAGCCAGAACAGGCCGGCCGACAGGGCAACGGTCGCTGGCAGGGTCAGGACCCAGGCCAGCAGGATGGTTTTGACGGTGCCGCCCTGCAAGCCGCTTTTGTTGGCGACCATGGTGCCGGCCACGCCCGAGGACAGAACGTGGGTGGTGGACACCGGCAGGCTGAAGATGTTCGCCATGCCGATCAGGCTCGCCGTAGTGATCTGCGCCGACATGCCCTGGGAGTAAGTCATGCCTTGCTTGCCGATCTTCTCGCCGATGGTCAGTACCACACGTTTCCAGCCCACCATGGTGCCCAGGCCCAGGGCCAGTGCGACTGCCAGAATCACCCAGAACGGGGCGTATTCAGTGGTGGTGGTCAGGTCTTTGCGCAGTTTGTCCAGGTCAGCCTTTTCACGGGGTGCGAGGCCAGGCAGTTTGCTGACTTTCTTGGCCGTGTCGTCCAGGCAGAGCAGGTAGCGACGCACTTCGATGCGGCTTTCCGACGACAACGAGTGGTAATCGGCCACACCTTTAAGGGTGTCGAGCAGGGCAGAGATGGTCGGTTCGGTCTGTTGCGGGTTGCAACGGAATTTCTCCGGCAGATCACCTTCCACGCTTTTGCCCAGTGCCAGGAACTCGCCCAGCGTATCGGCATTGCGTTTGTAGAACTGGCTCAGATGCAGGGTCGCATCGCGAGTTCGTTCGATCTGGTAAGTCGTGCTGCCCAGATCGAGCACGAACTGCGCCGGGACGATACCGATCAGCACCAGCATGATCAGGCCGATACCTTTCTGACCATCGTTGGAGCCGTGCACGAAACTCACGGCCATGGCCGAAATCACCAGCACCAGACGGTTCCAGAACGGCGGATGCTTCTTGTCGTCGATCTTGCGGCGCTGTTCCGGCGTCTTGTGCATCTTCGACAGTGGGCGCCACCACTTGAGGCCGATCAGAATCAGCGCAGCGACCAGAAAGCCCGCCATTGGCGAGAACACCAGGGAGGCACCGATATCGATCGCCTTCTGCCAGTTCACGCCATCGGCCAACGGGATGTCGTTGATCAGGGCATTAGCCAGGCCAACCCCGAGGATCGAACCGATCAGCGTGTGGGAGCTGGAGGCCGGAATACCGAAGTACCAGGTGCCCAGGTTCCAGGTGATGGCGGCGGCAAGCAACGAGAACACCATGGCCAGTCCGTGACCGGTGTTCACATTGATCAGCAGTTCTACCGGCAGCAGGTGGACGATGGCATACGCCACGCCAACACCGCCCAGCAGTACGCCGAGAAAGTTGAACACACCGGAAAAGAACACCGCCAGATGAGGTGGCATGGCTTTGGTGTAGATAACAGTGGCCACCGCGTTTGCAGTGTCATGAAAGCCGTTGATGAACTCGAAGGCGAGGACAAAGGTGAGGGCGAGCAAGAGGCTCACAAGCACCCAAGCATCCAGTCCGCTGAATAAATCGATCATGAAGGTTTTCTGACCCGGTCGTAAGGGGGCGCGATTATGCCAGAAAAGACTGCTAATCGATGCACTAGCTGCTCATCGGTAACATTCTTCAACGAATTAATTTGCGGCAATAGCCCAGGCAACAGGCTTTCCCCGGGTTTTGCAAGTCGTTGAATTTCTTTGAAAAGCCCGCAGGCACAAGGGTTTCTCTCCTGTAGGCGAGAGGCTTGAACGCTTGTGTGAAATATCTGAGAAGAGGGCCAGACATGAGCCAATTGCCTCATCAGATAGATGAGGTGACCGCTGCCCGCTCGTAGCGGGCGCGAATGGCAACATCAATGCATCCCGCTTTTAACGGGGGCAGACGCAGGCCCTTTAAAGAAGTCAGGCCGAGCGATCATGGCTCTTCGGCTTTGAGTTCCTTTTCCATCTTCTGCAGTTCCTGGGTGAAAGCCTGGTCCTGAACGGTGGCGCGTTTACGCCAGGGTTTGCGTTCCGGTTCGGGCTGAGCGGCGTAGGTGGTGACTTCCCCGCCGTAAACTTCCTTGTAACGTTGTTCCTGGCGCTCAAGTTCCGCGCGCAGTTCGTCTTTCGTCACAGTGCTACCTGTATGGGTTGAGATTAATTCTGGTAAATCGCGCTGCATCAAACGTATCGAACATGCTCGCCGAAAGGACAAGGCCCGGGAAGGCATTGTTTGACGGCACGGCGATCGATACTTCCATGTTGCAGGCGGCCACGGCACCAGAGCAAAACAGCTGACGTAGCATCAGTTTCCTGTTTCAGCGAGCGCGCTGTCAGAGCATTGGAAATGAGCATCAGGCGCTTGCTGCAGGCAGCAGCGATGGAACATCGCGCTACCGGGTGGCGGAACCGGCGAGTAGAAAAACCGGTTCGTCACTGAATTGCATTATAGCGGTCGATTTGAAGAACACTATCGCCACCGAGTTAAAAATGGATCTTCATGTGTGATCGTTTTATTACTTACAACTTTTTACCTTCACTTGGCCGTGCTGACTTTCTGGCGTCATTAAGTCGAACAAGTTAGACCCTAACATGGGGCCTTTAACTCAGGGTTCAAGCACGGGGTTAAAAACCATATAGCGGGGAAGGGCGCACGCGTGCAGGGGCCACCAATTGCGATTATCGGTCAGAGGTTCGATAATCGCCCAATCTTGGCTGCCTGTGGCTTGTGTGCCGAACCGGAGCCGCTTGTAATAGCCGTCGCTGATCCGTGTGGGAAAAGGACCTGATATGAACGAGCAAATGCGTAATTCCTTCGCTTCAGTAGCGCCGCCAATCGTTGCGTCGCCCGCCAAGCGGATCCAGGCCCTGACCGGCGACCCGGATTTCATGACGTCCCTGGCCCGTGGCCTGGCCGTGGTGCAAGCGTTCCAGGAGCGCAAACGACATTTGACCATCGCCCAGATCAGTCACCGCACGGAAATCCCCCGCGCCGCTGTGCGACGTTGCCTGCACACCTTGATCAAACTCGGCTACGCCACCACCGACGGTCGCACCTATTCGCTGTTGCCCAAAGTGCTGACCCTCGGCCATGCCTACCTGTCTTCGACCCCGCTGGCGGTGTCTGCCCAACCTTACCTCGACCGCATGAGCGAACAACTCCACGAGGCCTGCAACATGGCCACGCTGGAAGGCGACGACATTTTGTATATCGCCCGCTCGGCGACGACTCAGCGTTTGATCTCGGTGGACCTGTCGGTAGGTGGACGCCTGCCAGCCTATTGCACCTCAATGGGCCGGATTCTTCTCGCAGCACTGGACGACACTTCGCTGCATGAGTACCTCGACCATGCAGACCTGCAAGCCAAGACCAGCCGCACCTTACACACTCCCGAAGCGTTGCTCGAATGCCTGCAAGAAGTTCGGCAACAAGGCTGGTGCATCGTCGATCAGGAACTGGAACAAGGCCTGCGTTCGATTGCCGTTCCGGTGTACGACGCTTCCGGACAAGTCGTGGCGGCGCTAAACGTCAGCACGCACGCCGGGCGGGTCAGCCGCAACGAACTGGAGCAGCGTTTCCTGCCCGGTCTGCTGGGTGCCAGTCGCAACCTCAGCGCTCAGTTGTTTGCCTAAGCTGTTCGATAATCGCACGGACTCGCGTTTAACGAATTGACGCACTTTCCCCAGGATCACTAATGTCGCGGCAGCGCCAGCCCAGGCTGGCACCTGTCCGACTGCGTTGTTGCGTGGAATAAAAATAATGAACCAGCCTCAGTCTGCTGTAGGTAACTGCCTCGACGTGCAGTCCTTCATCAATACTCAACCCATTTCGCGCTACCAGTGGCGAGTGGTGATCCTGTGTTTCCTGATCGTCTTCCTTGATGGCCTCGACACCGCGGCCATGGGCTTCATCGCGCCGGCCCTGTCTCAGGACTGGGGCATCGATCGCGCCAGCCTTGGTCCGGTGATGAGTGCGGCGTTGATCGGCATGGTCTTCGGCGCACTGGGTTCCGGCCCGTTGGCTGACCGCTTCGGGCGAAAAGTCGTACTGGTGGGCGCGGTGCTGTTGTTCGGCGCCTTCAGCCTGGCGTCGGCTTACAGCACCAATGTCGATCAACTGCTGGTGCTGCGCTTCCTGACCGGCCTGGGCCTTGGCGCCGGCATGCCGAACGCCACGACGTTGCTGTCGGAATACACCCCGGAACGCAAGAAGTCCCTGCTGGTGACCAGCATGTTCTGCGGCTTCAACCTCGGCATGGCCGGTGGCGGGTTTGTTTCGGCAAAGCTGATTCCTGCGTACGGCTGGCACAGCCTGTTGCTGATCGGCGGAGTTCTGCCGCTGATCCTCGCCGTCGTTTTGCTGCTCTGGCTGCCGGAATCGGCGCGTTACCTGGTGGTGCGCAATCGTGGCACCGACAAGGTGCGCAAGGCGCTGGCGCCAATCGATCCGACCGTCGTTGCCCAGGCTTCAAGCTTCAGCGTGCCGGAACAGAAAACCGTGAAGGCCCGCAACGTATTTGCGGTGATCTTCTCCGGAACCTACAGCACCGGCACCTTGCTGTTGTGGCTGACCTACTTCATGGGTCTGGTGATCGTTTACCTGCTGACCAGTTGGCTGCCGACGCTGATGCGTGACAGCGGCGCGAGCATGGAGCAAGCGGCGTTTATCGGCGCGTTGTTCCAGTTTGGCGGCGTGTTGAGTGCCGTGGGCGTAGGCTGGGCGATGGATCGGTTCAATCCGCACAAAGTCATCGGCATTTTCTACTTGCAGGCCGGGGTGTTTGCCTACGCGGTAGGGCAGAGCCTGGGCAACATCACGCTATTGGCAACCCTGGTGCTGGTGGCCGGGATGTGTGTCAACGGCGCGCAATCGGCAATGCCTTCTTTGGCGGCGCGGTTTTATCCGACTCAAGGGCGGGCGACGGGCGTGTCGTGGATGCTCGGGATTGGCCGGTTTGGCGCGATCCTCGGTGCGTGGATGGGCGCGACGTTGCTGGGGTTGGGCTGGAACTTTGAACAAGTGCTGACGGCGTTGGTGATTCCGGCGGCGTTGGCGACGACAGCGGTGCTGATCAAGGGCATGGTCAGTCATGCGGATGCGACCTGACCGGCTGATCCGGAATCTCCAGTGGTTTTGATGGCCTCTTCGCGGGCAAGTCGGATCTTTGCCCGCTCGCTCCTACGGGTGTTCGCGAAATCGCGGAGATCATCATTCCTGTAGGAGGCGAGGTTTGGTCCGGGCGGCGTTCCGATGAAGCTTTTGAGGATCGGTAGTGAGGCAACAATCTGTTCGATAAACGAACACTCAGTCGATTATCGGATTGTTTGAGGTTTTTATGGGGCTTACTCTCTAGTCATTCCGGCGCGCGCATCGCGCCTTTTTCTACCACTGTCGGTTCATAACAAAACGGGAGCCTGCCCCATGGCTGAAATCCTTTCGCTGCACGACGCGGTGAAGCAATTCGTTAACGACGGCGATACCGTCGCCCTCGAAGGCTTCACTCACCTGATCCCTACGGCGGCGGGTCACGAAATCATTCGTCAGGGCAAGAAAGATCTGACGCTGGTACGGATGACGCCTGACCTGATCTACGACCAGTTGATCGGCGCCGGTTGTGCTCGCAAGTTGATTTTCTCCTGGGGCGGCAACCCGGGCGTCGGTTCGCTGCACCGTCTGCGTGACGCGGTCGAGAAGCAGTGGCCGCACGCGCTGGAAATCGAAGAACACAGCCACGCCGACCTGGCCAATGCCTACGTCGCTGGCGCCTCCGGCCTACCGTTCGCCGTGCTGCGTGCCTACGCCGGTTCCGACCTGCCGAAGGTCAATCCGCTGATCAAGAGCGTCACTTGCCCGTTCACCGGCGAAGTGCTGGCCGCCGTGCCTTCTGTGCGCCCCGACATCACTGTGATCCACGCGCAGAAAGCCGACCGCAAAGGCAACGTGCTGCTCTGGGGCATTCTCGGCGTGCAGAAAGAAGCCGCACTGGCCGCCAAGCGTTGCATCGTCACCGTCGAAGAAATCGTCGACGACCTCAACGCACCGATGAACTCCTGTGTACTGCCGACGTGGGCCTTGAGCGCGGTTTGCCACGTTCCTGGCGGCGCGCATCCGTCCTACGCCCACGGCTATAACGAGCGCGACAACCGTTTCTACCAGGCCTGGGACCCGATTGCCCGCGACCGCGAAACCTTTACCGCGTGGATCAACGAATACATCCATGGCTGCGCTGACTTCAGCGAGTTCCAGGCCAAGCTGGCCGCTGCATCGGAGGCGAAGTAATGACTTACACCACCAATGAAATGATGACCGTCGCCGCTGCTCGCCGCCTGAAGAACGGTTCGGTGTGCTTCGTCGGCATCGGCCTGCCGTCGAAAGCAGCCAATCTGGCACGTCTGACTTCTTCGCCGGATGTAGTACTTATCTACGAATCGGGTCCGATCGGTGCCAAGCCGAGTGTACTGCCGCTGTCGATTGGTGACGGTGAGCTGGCGGAAACCGCTGATACCGTCGTCCCGACCGGTGAGATTTTTCGCTACTGGTTGCAGGGCGGGCGCATCGACGTCGGTTTTCTCGGCGCCGCGCAAGTTGACCGCTTCGGCAACATCAACACCACGGTGGTCGGCGATTATCACGCTCCGAAAGTCCGACTGCCGGGTGCCGGTGGTGCGCCGGAGATTGCCGGTTCGGCCAAAAGCGTCTTGATCATTCTTAAACAGTCGGCGCGCTCCTTCGTCGACAAGCTCGACTTCATCACCTCGGTCGGTCATGGCGAGGGCGGTGATTCGCGCAAGCGTCTGGGTCTGCCGGGTGCCGGTCCGGTCGGCATTATCACCGACCTGTGCATCATGGAACCGGAAGCGGGCACCCATGAATTCGTGGTCACTGCGTTGCACCCTGGCGTGACCCGTGAGCAAGTGGTTGCGGCCACCGGTTGGGCGATTCGTTTCGCCGACACGGTTGAACACACCGCCGAGCCCACCGAGGTCGAGCTGAAAGCGCTCAGGGATCTGGAAGCCCGCACCGCCGCCGCCCACGGCCAAGCACCCGGAGAAGCGTGATGCGTGACGTTTATATCTGCGATGCGATTCGCACCCCCATCGGCCGTTTCGGCGGTGGCCTGTCGACGGTTCGCGCCGATGACCTGGCCGCTGTGCCGATCAAGGCGCTGATGGAGCGCAACCCGTCGGTGGACTGGAACGCGGTGGACGAGGTGTTCCTCGGCTGCGCCAACCAGGCCGGCGAAGACAACCGTAACGTGGCGCGCATGGCGCTGCTGCTGGCGGGCCTGCCGGAAACCATTCCCGGCGTGACCCTCAATCGCCTCTGCGCTTCGGGCATGGATGCCATCGGCACCGCGTTCCGCGCCATCGCCAGCGGCGAAATGGAGCTGGCGATTGCCGGCGGCGTCGAGTCGATGTCCCGCGCGCCGTTCGTGATGGGCAAGGCGGATGCGGCGTTCTCGCGCAACATGAAGCTGGAAGACACCACCATCGGCTGGCGTTTCATCAACCCGTTGATGAAAGCCCAATACGGCGTCGATGCGATGCCGCAGACCGCCGACAATGTGGCGGACGATTACGAAGTGTCCCGTGAGGATCAGGACGCGTTCGCCTTGCGCAGCCAGCAGCGGACAGCCGCCGCGCAAGCCGCAGGATTTTTCGCGGAAGAAATCGTCGAAGTGCGGATTGCCCACAAGAAGGGTGAAACTGTCGTCAGCCAGGACGAACATCCTCGCGCCGACACCACGCTGGAAACCCTGGCCAAATTGAAACCGGTCAACGGTCCCGACAAAACCGTCACTGCCGGCAATGCGTCGGGGGTGAACGATGGTGCCGCCGCGCTGATCCTGGCCTCGGCCGACGCGGTGAAGAAACACGGTTTGACGGCTCGCGCCAAAGTGCTGGGCATGTCCAGCGCCGGTGTCGCACCGCGTGTCATGGGCATCGGCCCGGTCCCGGCGGTGCGCAAACTGACCGAACGTCTCGGCCTGGCTGTCAGTGATTTCGATGTGATCGAACTCAACGAAGCCTTCGCCAGCCAGGGCTTGGCGGTGTTGCGAGAACTGGGCCTGGCGGACGACGCGGTGCAGGTCAACCCGAACGGTGGTGCCATTGCCTTGGGCCATCCGTTGGGCATGAGCGGTGCACGCCTGGTGATGACCGCGTTGCATCAGCTGGAAAAAACCGGCGGCAAGAAAGGTCTGGCGACCATGTGTGTTGGCGTCGGTCAGGGTCTGGCCTTGGCGATCGAACGCGTCTGACGCGCAGCAGTGACAATAAGAACAGAGGAATGCGAAATGACTGACAAGCCTGGTTACCGTCGCCCACAGGAAGGCACCCAGCCGGACTACCTGCACCCGACGTATCAATCTACCAACCTGCGCTCGCCGTCCAAGCCGTTGGTGTTTCTGCCCCATTCGTTGTCGGAAATTACCGGCCCGACGGTCGGTGCCGAGCGTGTCAATGAGAAGGACAACGACCTGACCGCCCAGCACACGGGCGAGCCGTTGGGCGAACGCATCATCATTCACGGCCGCGTACTGGATGAAAACGGTCTGCCAGTACCGGGGATTCTGGTGGAGATCTGGCAAGCCAACGCCGCCGGACGCTACAACCATGCCCGCGACCTGCACGATGCGCCGCTGGACCCGAACTTCACCGGCACCGGCCGTACCGTGACGGATGCCGATGGCTGGTATCAATTCCAGACCATCAAACCCGGTGCATACCCGTGGGGCAACCACCACAATGCCTGGCGTCCGGCGCACATCCATTTTTCGCTGTTCGGGCCGAGCATCCTGACGCGCCTTGTCACGCAGATGTATTTCCCCGGTGACCCGTTGCTGGCGTACGACCCGATCTACAATTGCGTGCCCGATACCAGCGCCAAAGAACGCTTGATCGCCAGTTTCGACCTGGAAAAAACCATCCCTTCCTATGCCCTGGGTTATCGCTGGGACATCGTTTTGCGCGGCCGCGATGCCACGCCGATGGAGAAATAAGATGACGCTGACTGCGACCACGTCCCACACCGTCGGGCCGTATTACCACATCGGCTTGACCTGGCTGAACCGCGAGAACCTGACCGTCGAACAAACCCTGGGCGAGCGCGTGGCGATCACCGGGCAAGTCGTCGATGGCAACGGTGACATCGTCAACGACGCGATGCTGGAAGTCTGGCAGGCCAACGCCGCCGGCAAGTACGACCACCCCGAAGACGATCAGGCCAAACCCCTGGACCCGAACTTCGAAGGCTTTGGCCGGATTCCGGTGGATGCCGAAGGGCGCTTCCGCTTCACCACGATCAAGCCGGGCACGGTGGAAGGCCTGAAAGGTTCGACCCAGGCACCGCACCTGGTGGTGCTGGTGTTTGCGCGCGGGTTGGTGAAGCACTTGCTGACACGGATTTACTTTGATGGTGAACCGGCCAATGTGTCGGATCCGCTGCTGGAGTGTGTACCGGCCGAGCGCCGCGGTACCTTGCTGGCGAAGCAGGATGCGAGCGGTGTTTACCAGTGGAATGTGATTCTGCAGGGTACCGATGCCGAGACGGTGTTCTTCGATTATTGAGAGAACGCCACAAAACCTGTGGGAGCGAGCCTGCTCGCGATGGCGGTGTGTCATTCAACATTGATGGCACTGATATACCGCTAT
>NZ_JAVLRV010000002.1:95437-99477 GCF_055803035.1 Pseudomonas sp. 300
CTGTGGAACGGGACTGTTGCAAAGTGTGTCTAGACTGTCACTGTCCCCAAAGAGTGAAGAACAATGACAACCCCAACCGCTATTCCAGCGCACTACACCGGCGAAGAGCGCAGCAAGCGCATCTTCGCGATTGTCGGTGCCTCGTCCGGCAACCTCGTCGAATGGTTCGATTTCTACGTCTACGCCTTTTGCGCGATCTATTTCGCCCCGGCCTTTTTTCCGTCCGATAACCCGACGGTGCAGTTGGTCAACACGGCGGGCGTGTTCGCCGCCGGGTTCCTGATGCGACCGATTGGCGGCTGGATTTTCGGCCGTGTCGCGGACAAGCACGGGCGCAAGAATTCGATGCTGATTTCGATTCTGATGATGTGCTTCGGATCGCTGCTCATCGCGTGCCTGCCGACCTACAAGGACATCGGCGTCTGGGCGCCGATCATGTTGCTGTTTGCGCGCTTGCTCCAGGGGTTGTCGGTGGGCGGCGAGTACGGCACCACCGCCACCTACATGAGCGAAGTCGCCCTCAAGGGCCAGCGCGGTTTCTTCGCCTCGTTCCAGTACGTGACGTTGATTGGCGGGCAACTGCTGGCGGTGTCGCTGGTGGTGATCCTGCAACAGTTCCTCACCGAAGATGACCTGCGTGCCTACGGCTGGCGGATCCCGTTTGTGGTCGGCGCGGTGGCCGCATTGATTTCGTTGTTCCTGCGTCGCTCGCTGAAAGAAACCACCAGCAAGGAAATGCGCGAGAACAAGGACGCCGGCAGCATCCGCGCGTTGTTCCGCGACCATAAAGCCGCGTTCATTACCGTGCTGGGTTACACCGCCGGTGGCTCGTTGATTTTCTACACCTTTACCACGTACATGCAGAAATACCTGGTGAACACCGCCGGCATGCACGCCAAGACGGCCAGTTACATCATGACCGGCGCGCTGTTCCTTTATATGTGCATGCAGCCGCTGTTCGGCATGCTCGCCGACAAGATTGGCCGACGTAACTCGATGCTGTGGTTCGGTGCGTTGGGTACGCTGTTCACCGTGCCGATTCTGTTGAGTCTGAAAAGCGTCAGCAGTCCGTTCCTGGCGTTTGTGCTGATCACAGTGGCGCTGGCGATTGTCAGTTTCTACACCTCGATCAGCGGCCTGGTAAAAGCCGAGATGTTCCCGCCGGAAGTGCGCGCCTTGGGCGTTGGCCTGGCGTACGCGGTGGCGAATGCGATCTTCGGCGGTTCGGCGGAATACGTCGCGCTGAGCCTCAAAGCGGTGGGCATGGAAAACTCTTTCTACTGGTACGTCACGGTGATGATGGCGGTGGCGTTCCTGTTCAGCCTGCGTCTGCCGAAACAAGCGAAGTACTTGCACCACGACCTTTGATCCATCTGCGTGGGCCACACCGGTCCACGCCTTCAGGGACTGTTTATGAACCAGCGACCGGGCAATCAATTGTTCGATGCCTATTTCACTGCCCGCGATATGCGTGACGTGTTCTGCGATCAGGGCCGGGTGCAGGCCATGCTCGATTTCGAAGCGGCGCTGGCACGGGCAGAGGCGAAGGTCGGCTTGATTCCGCAAACGGCTGTGGCGCCTATCGAAGCAGCCTGCCGCGCCGAACATTATGACTTCGCGGCCCTCGCCGAGGCGATTGCCACGGCCGGCAACTCGGCGATTCCGCTGGTGAAAGCGTTGGGAAAACAGATCGCAACCACCGCTGCCGAAGCCGAGCGCTATGTACATCTGGGCGCCACCAGCCAGGACGTGATGGACACCGGTCTGGTGCTGCAACTGCGTCGGGCGCTGGAACTGATTGAAGGCGATCTGGCGCAACTGGGCGAAACCCTTTCAACTCAGGCCAGGCGTTATGTCGCCACACCACTGGCCGGTCGCACTTGGTTGCAGCACGCCACGCCGGTCACCTTGGGCATGAAGATCGCCGGTTGGCTGGGCGCCGTCACCCGCAGCCGGCAACGTCTGCAAGAACTCAAGCCGCGTCTGCTGGTGCTGCAATTCGGCGGCGCCTCCGGAACCCTCGCGGCCCTCGGTACGCAGGCGATGCCGATTGCCGACGCGCTGGCCGCAGAGTTGCACCTGACGTTGCCCGACCAACCGTGGCACACCCAACGTGATCGCCTGGTGGAATTTGGTTCTGTGCTGGGATTGATCGCTGGCAGCCTCGGCAAGCTCGGTCGCGACATCAGCCTGTTGATGCAGACTGAAGCGGGCGAAGTGTTCGAACCCTCGGCGCCAGGCAAGGGCGGTTCGTCGACCATGCCGCACAAACGCAACCCGGTGGGCGCCGCGGTGCTGATTGGCGCTGCAACGCGCGTCCCCGGTTTGCTCTCGACGCTGTTCAGCGCCATGCCGCAAGAGCACGAGCGCAGTCTGGGCCTGTGGCACGCCGAGTGGGAAACCTTGCCGGAGATTTGCTGCCTGGTGTCCGGCAGCCTCAAACAAGCGTTGCTGGTGGCGGACGGACTGGAAGTGGACGCCGAGCGCATGGCCCGCAACCTCGATCTGACCCAAGGCCTGGTGCTGGCCGAAGCGGTGAGCATCGTCCTCGCCCAGCGGGTCGGCCGCGACACGGCGCATCATTTACTGGAGCAGTGCTGCAAGCGCGCTGTCGCTGAGCAGCGGCATTTGCGCGCGGTGCTGGGCGACGAGCCGAAAGTGACTGCCGAACTCTCGGCGGCTGAACTCGATCATCTGCTGGACCCCGCTCACTACCTCGGCCAGGCCCAAACCTGGGTCGAGCGAGCGGTGGCTGAACATTCTGCGTTGACTGCCTGAAGGAGATTGCTGTGGCTTTCGTACAACTCGCCGAGGGCGAA
The DNA here is from genome assembly GCF_055803035.1 of Pseudomonas sp. 300. Classification (NCBI taxonomy): domain Bacteria; kingdom Pseudomonadati; phylum Pseudomonadota; class Gammaproteobacteria; order Pseudomonadales; family Pseudomonadaceae; genus Pseudomonas; species Pseudomonas sp. 300. The sequence goes on from NZ_JAVLRV010000002.1 coordinate 98,257, forward strand.
CTGCATTACCAACTCGATGGACCGGCCAATGCGCCGGTGCTGGTGTTGTCCAACTCGCTGGGCACCGACCTGCAGATGTGGGACGCGCAAATTGCCGCGTTCTCCAAGCATTTTCGTGTGCTGCGTTTTGACACGCGCGGGCACGGAAAATCGCTGGTCACGCCGGGGCCGTACAGCATCGAGCAACTGGGCCATGACGTGCTTGCGTTGCTGGATGCGTTGCACATCGATAAAGCGCATTTCTGCGGCCTGTCGATGGGTGGCTTGATTGGCCAGTGGCTGGGCATCCATGCCGGTGAACGATTGAACAAACTGGTGGTGTGCAACACCGCGGCGAAAATCGGCGACCCCTCGATCTGGAACCCACGCATCGAAACCGTGTTGCGAGACGGCGCGGCGGCCATGGTTGCCCTGCGTGATGCGTCGATTGCACGCTGGTTTACCGCGGATTTTGCCGAAGCCAATCCGGCTGCGGCGAAGCAGATTACCGACATGCTCGCGGCCACTTCGCCGCAAGGCTATGCGGCCAATTGCGCCGCTGTGCGCGATGCCGATTTCCGCGATCAGTTGTCCTCGATCAAGGTGCCGTTGCTGGTCATCGCCGGCACCGAAGACGCGGTGACGCCACCATCCGGTGGGCACTTCATCCAGGAGCAGGTGCAGGGCGCCGAGTACGCAGAGTTCTACGCGGCGCACCTGTCCAACGTGCAGGCCGGCGATGCGTTCAGCGATCGCGTTCTTGCTTTTCTGCTGGGCCATTGAGGGAACATTCGTGGACGAGAAACAACGTTACGATGAAGGCCTGAACGTCCGTCGCGCAGTCCTCGGCGACGCCCATGTCGACCGCAGCCTGAGCGCGTTGACCGAGTTCAATTCGGAGTTTCAGGAAATGATCACCCGCCACGCCTGGGGTGATATCTGGACCCGCCCGGGCCTGCCGCGCCATACCCGTAGCCTGATCACCATCGCCATGCTGATCGGCATGAACCGCGAGGGCGAACTCAAATTGCACCTGCGTGCCGCCGCCAACAACGGCGTGACCCGCGGCGAGATCAAGGAAGTGATCATGCAGAGCGCCATCTACTGCGGCATCCCGGCGGCGAATGCGACGTTCCACCTCGCCGAATCGGTGTGGGATGAGTTGGGGGTCGAGTCGCGGGAGTGATTCCTTGCGATGTGCGGTGTTTGATCTGACGCTATCGCGGGCAAGCCCGCTCTCAC
>NZ_JAVLRV010000002.1:99503-101112 GCF_055803035.1 Pseudomonas sp. 300
GATGGTGAGGTTTACAAAAGGCTGATCGGATAGCTGACGATCAACCGGTTCTCGTCGAACTCGTTGTTGCTGTAGTCGCGGCGCATGGTTGAGTTGCGCCATTTGACGTTCAGGTCCTTCAGCGCACCGCTCTGCACGGTGTAGCCCAGTTCACTTTCGCGGCCCCATTCCTTGCCATCGGTGACGGTGCCGGTGTGCACGTTTTCGCCGCTGATGTAGCGGTTCATCAGGGTCAGACCCGGTACACCGAGTGCGGCGAAGTTGTAGTCGTGGCGCAGCTGCCAGGATTTTTCCCGGGCGTTGTCATAGCTCGAGTTGTAGCTGTCGTTGGCCAGCGTGCCGCCGCTGGTGCCGTTGACCCGCATCCAGGCGCTGTCGCCGGTGAGTTTTTGCAGACCGACATAGAAGGTGTTGCCGCCGTACTTGGCCGAGAACAACCCCGACCAGGTCTTGTTGTCCAGATCGCCAGCGCGAGCGCTGCCGTCTTCCTTGCCATAGAAAAATCCGAGGTTGGCGCCCAGGGTCCAGTCGCCAATGGGTTGGCTGTGGGTCAGGTTGACGTATTGCTGGCTGTAGATGTCCTTGAGTTCGGCGTTCCACAGGCCGATCTGGGTGCGCTTCTCGTTGAACAGATATTCGCCCCCCTGGAAGTTGAAGCGGTCTGAGGTGAAGGCCGCTTTGCCGGTCATCGACATGTCGCTCATGCTGCTGTCGTCACGCGGGCTGTTCTGGCGGAACTGGCCGCCGTAGAGCGTCAGGCCGTTGATTTCCTTTGAGGTGATCTGGCCGCCACGGAAGGTTTGTGGCAGTGAGCGCCCATCGTCCGAACGCAGGATCGGCAGCACTGGCATCCATTCGCCGACCTTCACTTCGGTCTGCGACAACTTCGCTTTGAACGCTACGTTGGTGCGACCGAAGTGGTCTGCCGGACGGCCATCGTGGTCCAGCGGCAGCAGTTGCGTGCCGCCGGTGCCTTTGCCGCCGTCGAGTTTTACCGAGTACAGCCCGAGCACGTCCATGCCGAAGCCGACGGTGCCTTGAGTGAACCCGGACTTGGCGTCGAGGATGAAACTTTGCGTCCACTCTTCAGCCTTGCCCTGCGCCTTGGTCGGGTTGGTGAAGTTGCGGTTGATGTAGAAGTTGCGCAGGTTCAGGTTGACCTTGGCACCCTCGACAAAACCGGACTCTTCGGCTGTGGCGGGCAGGGCGGCGCCGGCCAGTGCGATGGCAATCAGGCTGGGAACGAAATAAGTGGAAGGCGTCATGGGCTGGGTCTCTCTGATTCTTGGAGATGAAACGGGGTGATGCCGCAACCGTCGGGTTGCAGACAAAAGATTCAAATTCAAATGTAACGGGCGAGATCAGCCGGACAGGGCAGGGCGCGGGGGCATGGTGTCGAACCTGTTGTTATTGGTTTTGTGTGGCTAATGGTGCGGGGAATTAACTAGATGGTTCAATTGGTGGGAGCGGGTTTTGGGCGATAATCGAACGTAAGATTGGCGAGGGGTTTGTGTTGTCCGTATTGCCAGCACAACGTTTCCCGCCGCCAACAAAAATCTATGGTCACCCCCATTTTTGCAATACTGATTAACGGATGGTGTGGTTGGTT
>NZ_JAVLRV010000002.1:101212-110755 GCF_055803035.1 Pseudomonas sp. 300
GATCTGGCTGTGTGTCCTTGGAATGCCGTACTTCTCGGCGATATTCGTTATGTTGTTGGCGAAGTTGTAGGCCTCAACCTTGGGTAGAAAGAAGGTTTCGCTCATATCCTTGTTCTGAATGCTGCCATGCATGGTGAACTGGATGCCTTTTTCGCCTTTGTCGTCCTTGCTGACCTCATAGTCGAGGTGCAGGTTGTAGCTGACATCATCCGGGGTCAGCGCGTGGCGCTCGATGTGCAGCTTGCCGGGCTCGAACGTTGCCATTGACGTTTCTCCTTATAAATAAGTTATGCCAGGTTTCGCCGTGCTGATGCGCGTTCCGGCCTTGCCCTGGACGATCGCTTCGATGTCCGAGAGTGAACCGATCACCGCAGTTTTTCCAGTATGGCGGGCAAACTCACAGGCCGCCTGAACCTTCGGCCCCATGGAACCTGCGGCAAAACCGAGTTTCTCCATGTCGTCCGGGTGCGCCTGAGCGATGGCTTTCTGGGTCGGTTTGCCGAAGTCGATGAAGGCGGCGTTGACGTCGGTGGCGATCACCAGCAAATCACTGTCCAGCTGTTCGGCCAGCAGCGCCGAGCACAGGTCCTTGTCGATCACCGCTTCCACGCCTTGCAGCTTGCCGTGGGCGCCGTACATCGTCGGGATGCCACCACCGCCGGCGCAGATCACGATGCTGCCTTTTTCCAGCAGCCACTTGATCGGGCGGATTTCGAAGATGCGTTTCGGTCTCGGGCTGGCGACCACGCGACGGTATTTGTCGCCGTCCGGGGCAATCGCCCAGCCTTTTTCGGCGGCGAGTTTTTCCGCTTCGGCCTTGGCGTAGACCGGGCCGATGGGTTTGCTCGGGTTCTGGAACGCCGGATCGTTGGGGTCGACTTCAACTTGGGTCAGGAGCGTGGCGAAGGGCACTTCGAAGTCCAGCAGATTACCCAGTTCCTGTTCGATGATGTAGCCGATCATGCCTTCGGTTTCGGCGCCGAGCACGTCCAGCGGATACGGCGAAACCGAGGTGTAAGCCGCCGCTTGCAGCGACAGCAGGCCGACCTGCGGACCATTGCCGTGGGCGATGACCAGTTCATTGCCGGCGTAAATCTTGGCGATTTGCTCGGTGGCGATCCGGATGTTGGCGCGTTGATTGTCCGCGGTCATGGGTTCACCACGGCGGAGCAGGGCGTTACCGCCCAGAGCAACGACGATACGCATAATGCAGTCCTTTCAATAAAGAGGTTACGAGCGACTCGGTTCCCCTGTCGAAACCCGGTCAATGTGGGAGCGAGCCTGCTCGCGATAGCGGAGTCACAGTCAACATCATTGTTGAATGTGAGATGGTCATCGCGAGCAGGCTCGCTCCCACAGGGGCTTTGTTCCAGCCGGGAGAGTCGGGCGGGCCGTTAGATATCCGCCAGCGCTGACACCAGAATCGCCTTGATGGTGTGCATGCGGTTTTCCGCTTGCTCGAAGGCGATGTTGGCCGGGGATTCGAAGACTTCTTCAGTCACCTCCACGCCATTGGCCAGGTTCGGGTAGCGCGCGGCGATGTCCTTGCCGACCTTGGTTTCGCTGTTGTGGAACGCCGGCAGGCAGTGCATGAATTTCACGCGCGGGTTGCCCGAGGCTTTCATCATCGCCGCGTTGACCTGGTACGGCAGCAGTTGCTCGATACGCTCGTCCCACGCTTCCACCGGCTCACCCATCGAAACCCAGATGTCGGTGTGGATGAAGTCCACGCCCTTGACCGCTTCTTTCGGGTCTTCGGTGATGGTGATGCGTGCGCCGCTTTCTTCGGCGAAGGCTTTGCACTGGGCGATGAAATCAGCGTGTGGCCACAGCGCTTTCGGCGCGGCGATGCGCACGTCCATGCCGAGTTTGGCGCCGATCATCAGCAGCGAGTTGCCCATGTTGTAGCGGGCGTCGCCGAGGTAGGCGTAGCTGATGTCATGCAGCGGTTTGTCGCTGTGTTCGCGCATGGTCAGGGTGTCGGCGATCATCTGCGTCGGGTGGAACTCAGCGGTCAGACCGTTGAACACCGGCACACCGGCGAACTTGGCGAGCTCTTCGACAATTTCCTGTTCGAAGCCACGGTATTCGATGGCATCGAACATCCGCCCGAGCACGCGGGCGGTGTCTTTCATGCTTTCCTTGTGGCCGATCTGCGACGACACCGGGTCAATGTAGGTGACGTGGGCGCCCTGGTCATGGGCCGCGACTTCGAAGGCGCAACGGGTGCGGGTCGAGGTTTTTTCGAAGATCAGTGCGATGTTCTTGCCTTGCAGGTGCGGACGCTCGGTGCCGGTGTACTTGGCGCGCTTGAGGTCGCGGGACAGGTCCAGCAAATAGTTCAGCTCGCGAGTCGTATGGTGCATCAACGAGAGCAGGCTGCGGTTACGCATGTTGAAAGCCATGATTGGATCTCCTTGGGTTTCGGTTATCCGCCTGCTTCACGCGTTATAAGCGTGAAGCAGGGCTCAGGATTTAATAGTCGATAGGGTCGCGAATGATCGGGCAGGTCATGCAGTGGCCGCCGCCACGTCCGCGCCCCAGTTCGCCGGCGCTGATGGTGATGACTTCCACACCGGCCTTGCGCAGCAGGGTGTTGGTGTAGGTGTTGCGGTCATAACCGATCACCACGCCCGGCTCCACGGCCACCACGTTGTTGCCGTCATCCCACTGTTCGCGTTCGGCGGCGAAGCTGTTGCCGCCGGTTTCCACCACGCGCAATGCTTTGAGGTTGAGGGCCTTGGCCACGGTGTCGAGAAAGTTGGTTTCTTCGCGGCGAATGTCGATGCCGCCCGGTTTGCTTTCGTCAGGACGCAAGGTGAAGGCGACGATCTGGTTCACCACTTCCGGGAAGATCGTGACCAGGTCGCGGTCGCAGAAACTGAACACGGTGTCCAGGTGCATCGCGGCACGGGACTTCGGCAGGCCGGCAACGATGACTTTCTCGACGGCTTTGTTCTTGAACAGGTTCACCGCCAGTTGGCCGATCGCCTGACGGGACGAGCGTTCACCCATGCCGATCAACACCACGCCGTTGCCGATTGGCATCACGTCGCCGCCTTCAAGGGTGGCGCTGCCGTGTTCCTGATCCGGGTCGCCGTACCAGATTTCAAAGTCGGCGTTGGTGAATTGCGGGTGGAATTTGTAGATGGCGCTGGCCAGCAGGGTTTCCTGACGGCGGGCCGGCCAGTACATCGGGTTCAGGGTCACGCCACCATAGATCCAGCAGGTGGTGTCGCGGGTGAACTGGGTGTTGGGCAGCGGCGGCAGAATGAAGCTGGAGTGGCCGAGGAAGTCGCGGAACATCTGAATGGTCTTGCCGCCGAAGCTGTCCGGCAGGTCATCGGCGGACACGCCGCCAATCAGGAACTCGGCGATCTTGCGCGGCTCCAGGCTGCGCAGCCACGAACCGACTTCATGGATCAGGCCGAGGCCGACCGAATTGGCGGTGACCTTGCGTTCCAGAATCCAGTCCAGCGCTTCAGGGATGGCGACGATGTCGGTCAGCAGGTTGTGCATTTCCAGCACGTCGATGTTGCGTTCACGCATTTTGGTGACGAAGTCGAAATGGTCACGCTTGGCCTGGGCGACCCACAGCACATCATCGAAAAGCAGCTCATCGCAGTTGTTCGGGGTCAGCCGCTGGTGGGCCAGGCCGGGGGAGCAAACCATGACTTTGCGCAGTTTGCCGGCTTCGGAATGTACGCCGTACTTAACTTTTTCGGTGGTCATTTCAGTGATCCTCCAAATGACAAATCAATCAGGTGTTACAGGGTCAGGAAGCCGTCATACAGCCCGTAAGCCGCCACGAGGGCGCCCACGACGACTGCGGCGAAAATCAGCTTCTCGACGTTGGTGAAAACCGGTTTGTTGACTTCAAGCTTGGCCTTGGCGAACAGGATCGCGCCGGGGGCATAGAGCAGGGCGGAGAGCAGCAGGTATTTGACGCCGCCGGCATAGATCAGCCAGATCGCGTAGATCAATGCGACGGCACCGATGAACAGGTCTTTCCTGCGCTCGGCCATGGCGTTTTCATAACTCTCGCCTCGCACCGCCAGCAGCAGCGCATAGGCCGCCGACCACAGGTACGGCACCAGAATCATCGAGGTGGCGAGGTAGATCAGCGACAGGTACGTGCTGGCCGAGAACAGCGTAATGACCAAGAACAATTGCACCATCGCGTTGGTCAGCCACAAGGCGTTGACCGGTACGTGGTTGGCGTTTTCCTTGCGCAGGAAGGCCGGCATGGTGTGGTCCTTGGCGGCGGCGAACATGATCTCCGCGCACAGCAGCACCCACGACAGCAGCGCCCCCAGCAGCGAGATGATCAGACCGATGCTGATCAGCACCGCGCCCCACGGACCGACCACATGTTCCAGTACGGCTGCCATTGACGGGTTCTGCAACTTGGCCAATTCCGGTTGGGTCATGATGCCCAGCGACAGCACGTTCACCAGCACCAGGAACAGCAGCACGGTGATGAAACCGATCACGGTGGCTTTACCGACGTCGCTGCGTTTTTCTGCGCGGGCCGAAAAGATGCTCGCGCCTTCGATGCCGATGAACACCCACACGGTGACCAGCATCATGTTGCGCACCTGGTTCATCACGCTGCCCAGGTCCGGGTTTTTCAGGCCCCAGATGTCAGCGGTGAAGATGTCCAGTTTGAAGGCGAAAACAGCGATCAGCACAAACAGCAGCAGCGGCACGACCTTGGCAACGGTGGTCACCAGGTTGATGAACGCGGCTTCCTTGATCCCCCGCAGCACGAGGAAATGCACACCCCAGAGCAGCACCGACGCGCCGATTACTGCGGCAACGGTGTTGCCTTCGCCAAAGATCGGGAAGAAGTAACCGAGGGTGCTGAACAGCAAAACGAAGTAGCCGACGTTGCCGAGCCAGGCACTGATCCAGTAACCCCAGGCGGACGAGAAACCCATGTAGTCGCCGAACCCGGCCTTGGCGTAGGCGTAGACACCGCCGTCCAGGTCAGGTTTTCGATTGGCAAGGGTTTGAAAGACGAAGGCCAGCGTCAGCATGCCGACGGCGGTAATGGCCCAACCGATCAGCACGGCGCCGACGTCGGCACTGGCGGCCATGTTCTGCGGCAAAGAGAAGATCCCGCCACCAATCATTGAGCCGACAACCAGCGCAACCAGTGCACCGAGTTTCAGTTTTCCGGGGGATTCAGACATTGCATGACTCCAATGCAGGAGAAAAGAGACAACAGATTAATTCTGTTCGCTATTCAATCATCTGACATAGATCAGTGCATGGTCACATTCCATTGTTAATGAAAGACTTATGAATCTTTCCCAGGCATAACGGTATTGCCGGAAAAGCCCAGTCCAGAGCCATCGGCCAGAACGCTCAGCAATGGAGGATATTACTCGGACCTTTAGGCTAGTTCGTTTTCCGGTTTGCGCAAATTTTTGAAGTTTGTTTCAGTACCGAATTGATTTATTAGGATCAACACACAAAACTGCTGTTGCCGACTGCGGCTATAGAAGCACCGGCTATAAATAGAAGACGCGAATCGCCATTAATTAATAAACGTTATTACCGTTTGCCTATTTAGTTAAAGTTATTCCTGGGGCGAGGAAAAAAGGAGACGCTGGAATGTCGCAACCGACGCAAAAACTTCGCCTGAGCGCACTGATTGCGCTGGTGGTGGGATCGATGATTGGCGGCGGGATCTTCTCTTTGCCACAGAACATGGCGGCGCGTGCCGATGCTGGCGCGATATTGATCGGTTGGGCCATCACGGCGGTCGGCATGCTGACGCTGGCCTTCGTGTTCCAGACGCTGGCCAATCGCAAGCCCGAACTGGACTCCGGGGTGTACGCCTACGCCAAGGCCGGGTTCGGCGACTACATGGGGTTCTCGTCCGCGTGGGGTTACTGGATTAGCGCCTGGCTCGGCAACGTCGGCTACTTCGTCTTGCTGTTCAGCACCCTGGGGTACTTCTTTCCGGTGTTTGGCCAGGGCAACACGCCCATCGCCATCGGCTGCGCCTCGGTCCTGCTCTGGGCCGTGCATTTTCTGGTGATGCGCGGGATCAAGGAAGCGACGTTCATCAATCAGTTGACCACCGTGGCCAAGATCGTGCCGCTGATCATGTTCATCGTCATCGCCGCCGTGGCGTTCAAGGCTGACATCTTCACTCGCGACATCTGGGGTCACAGCAACCCGAATTTCGGCGGGGTGATGGATCAAGTGCGCAACATGATGCTGGTCACCGTGTTTGTGTTCATCGGCATCGAGGGCGCCAGTGTGTATTCGGCGCGGGCGGAGAAACGTTCGGATGTGGGGCGCGCCACGGTTATCGGTTTTCTCGGCGTGCTGGCGTTGTTGGTGCTGGTGAATGTGTTGTCGCTGGGGATCATGAGTCAGCCGGAACTGGCCAACCTGCAGAACCCATCGCTGGCGGCGGTGCTGGAACGTATCGTCGGGCCCTGGGGCGCTTTGTTGATCAGCATTGGCCTGGCGATTTCGCTGCTGGGTGCACTGTTGTCCTGGGCGCTGCTGTGCGCCGAGATCCTGTTTGCCACGGCGAAAGACAACACCATGCCGGCCTTCCTGAAAAAGGAAAACGCCAATCATGTGCCGGTCAATGCGCTGTGGCTGACCAACGTGATGATCCAGATTTTCCTGCTGATCACGCTGTTTTCCGCTGGCACCTACACCGGCCTGATCTACCTCGCGTCGTCGATGATTCTGGTGCCATATCTGTGGTCGGCGGCGTATGCGGTGCTGTTGAGCGGGCGCGGCGAAACCTACGAACATGCCTCGGCGGAACGCACCAAAGACCTGCTGATCGGCGGCATCGCGCTGAGTTACGCGGTGTGGCTGTTGTACGCCGGCGGGGTGAAGTATTTGCTGCTGTCGGCGTTGTTGTATGCACCGGGGGTGATTCTGTTCGCCAAGGCCAAACACGAGCAGGGTGAACCGCTGTTTACGACCATCGAGAAAGGGATTTTTACCGCGGTCATCAGCGGCGCCGGGTTGGCGGCGTATGGCTTGTACAGCGGATTGCTGTCGTTGTGAGGTTGCTGCTGGCGTATCAACCGCCCTATGACTGGCCGGCGATGCTGGGCTTCTTGTCGGCGCGGGCTGTGGCGGGAATGGAAACGGTGGTGGATGGCGTGTATTCGCGCAGCATCGGCTTGAACGGTGTTCACGGTACGTTCTCGATAAGGCCGGTGGCGGGCGATGCGCTGCAAGTGACGCTGGACTTTGCTGATCCGGCGGCGCTGCCGGAGATCGTTGCGCGGTTGCGGCGGATGTTTGATCTGGATGCGGATTTATCGGCGATTCATCAGTCGCTGAAGGCTGATCCGTTGATGGCGCGGTTGATTGCCGAGCGCCCGGGATTGCGGGTTCCGGGGGCGTGGGACGGTCTCGAACTGGCGATTCGTGCGGTGTTGGGTCAGCAGATTACGGTGAGCGCGGCGATCCGGTTGGCGGTGAAACTGGTGGCGCAGTATGGGCAGCCTTTTGACTCTGTTCTGCCCGGTGTCACATCTGTGTTTCCTGAGGCGGCCGTTTTGGCGGACGCAGATCTGGCAACGCTGGGCATGCCGAAAAGTCGGGGCCGGACGTTGTCGGGTGTGGCTCAGGCGTTGCTCGATGATCCGTTGCTGTTTGAACCGGGGCGTGAGGGCGGTGTGGCGCGGTTGCTGGCGTTGCACGGGATTGGCGACTGGACGGCGCAGTACATTGCGTTGCGGCAGTTGCGGGAGATGGATGCGTTTCCGAGTGGGGATGTGGGGTTGATCAATGCACTGGCGGCGCTTCAAGAAAGGCCGGTGACGGCGCGGGAATTGCTGCTGCGCGCCGAGGCGTGGCGACCTTGCCGAGGGTATGCGGCGCAGCTTCTTTGGACTTCGTTGAGCCGGATGGATTGAGTTGTTTGTTACGGCCTCATCGCCAGCAGGCTGGCTCCCACAGGTTTTGTGATCGACATAAGTCCGCTGTGGGGCAACTGTCTTGATTTTGATGATTTGGTTTGGCTGGCTCCCACAGGTTTTGTGAACGATGCAGATTCACTGTGGGAGCCAGCCTGCTGGCGATGGGGCCAGAACGGTCACCCCCACTGCGCGCGATGAGAACCCAATTCAGTTGCCGGCAGTGCCCACTGCAATGGCGTGCCGGTGATTTTCAGCGGCACTTGCAACCGATGCGCCGGGCCCCATGGCGTTTGCTCAACCAACAGGCCCTGATCGTTTTCTTCCTCCGCCCGCAAGGCCTCGGTTGTCCCAGCGACATTTTCAATCAACAACTTCGCCGTCCGCGCCAACGACAATCTGGCTGACCCACCACGTCCCAATAGGGTGATCGACGCAGCCGCCATCAAATATCCGGTGGCATGATCGAGTGCCTGCACCGGCAGCGGCGTCGGCTTGTCCGCGGTCTTCCACTGCATGCCCGCCTCGGCAATCCCGCTGCTCATCTGCACCAGGCTGTCGAAGCCGCGCCGGTTCTGCCATGGACCGCTCCAGCCGTAGGCGTTGAGGCACACATCAATCAGGCCTGGCGCCAGTTTCTGCCGCTCGGCGACACCGTAACCCAACCTTTGCAATGCGTCGGCGCGGTAGCCGTGGAGCAAGATATCGGCGTCCTTGAGCAGGCTTTCGAATAGCGTTCGATCCTCCTTGTTGTGCAGGTCCAGGCGTGCGCAGCGTTTGCCCAGCGTGACTTCCGGTACCACGCCCGGTTCGTTCCAGGTCGGTGGGTCGATGCGCAAGACATCGGCGCCCAGGCCCGCGAGAAAACGACTGGCGACGGGCCCTGCGAGCACGCGTGTGAGGTCCAGCACCTTGATCCCGGCCAGCGGTTGCGCCACCGAACCTTTCCAGGGTTTGGGCTGTTGCGGGTTACCGGCGCTGAACTGAATCAACGGCTCGGCGTTCACCGCCAAACCTTGTGGGTGCGCTTGCCATTGCGCCCAGGTACGCATCTCAGCGGCGCAGCCACCGGCGTCGACCACGGCCTGTTCCAGATCGGTTTTCGCCCATTGCGCCACCTTGCTCGCCACGTCTGCGCGGTCGGCACACGCGCCGAGCACGCTGTCGGCGGCGGCACGATGATGAGGTGCGTTGGTGTGCAGGCGGATCCAGCCATCCTTGGTCGCATAGTCGCCGGCAACCGGGTCCCACAGCGGTGGAATGCTCCAACCGACGGGGCGGATCGACGTGGCGAACCAGAAAGACGCGAGGCGACGGTCGACTTCAAGGTTGGGTAAGCGACCGGTCTGCTGCTGCAGTAATTCGCTGGCAGCCTGGCCGGCAGCGGCAATGCTGGCGCAGGCCAGGTCGGTGACGGCGAACGCCGAGGCCAAGGCGCCGCTCGAGGTAAACGGAATCGGGGTGTGGGGCAAGCCGAGTGCGGCTTGAATGGACGTGAGTAAATCAGTCATCGAAGGCCCTCCGAAACGAGAGCTCGATCATAGATCAAAAAAATGCCCGGCCGGATGAAATCCCCAATTGCCAACCGAACACCTGATCCTGTGGGAGCTGGCTTGCCTGCGATGGCGGTGTGTCA
>NZ_JAVLRV010000002.1:110811-131791 GCF_055803035.1 Pseudomonas sp. 300
TGCTGATGTGCGCTGATTCGGTGGCCTGGCCGGTCAGGGTCTCGGTGACGGTGCGGATCGCCGAGACGTTGCGGTTGACCTCTTCGGCCACGGCGCTTTGCTGTTCGGCGGCGCTGGCGATTTGCAGGTTCATGTCGCTGATCACGGTGACCGCGTCGCTGATTTTGCTCAAGGCTTGCACCGCTTGCTGGATCTGTCCGGCGTTGCTGTGGGCCTGGGACTGGCTCGAATGCATGGTGGCGACCACGCCGCGGGTGCCGGTCTGGATGCGCTCGATGACGATGCGGATCTCTTCCACCGAGTCTTGCGTGCGTTTGGCCAGGTTGCGCACTTCATCGGCCACCACCGCAAAGCCGCGACCGCTTTCCCCGGCACGGGCGGCTTCGATCGCGGCGTTCAGCGCCAGCAAGTTGGTCTGCTCGGCGATGCTGCGGATCACTTCCAGCACCGAACCGATCTGCTCGCTGTTGACCGCCAGCGCTTCGACTTCGGTCACGGCTTTACTGACTTCGTCAGCCAGATGATTGATGTCGCGGGTGCTGCGTTCGATGATCGACATGCCGTCGCGGGCCGATTGATCTGCACCTTTGGCCGCGTTGGCCGCGTTCGAGGCGCTGTTGGCGACTTCATGAGCCGTGGCGCTCATTTCGTTGGACGCGGTGGCCACCTGGTCGATTTCGCGGAACTGCACCTGCATGCCTTCGCTGGTCTGACGGGCGATTTCCGAAGACTGATCGGCAGTGCCACGGGCGTCGGTGATGCTCTGTTTGATCTGCGCGATGGTCGGTTGCAGCTTGTCGAGGAAGCGGTTGAACCAGCTGACCAGTTCGCCCAGTTCATCTTTCTTGCTGTAGTGCAGACGCTGCGTCAGGTCGCCGTCGCCACTGGCAATCGCCTTGAGCATCTCGGCCACGCTGTTGATCGGCCGGGTCACGCCCGAGGCGGTGAGCCAGATCAGCAGCAGCCCGAGGAGACCGGCAGCGACCGCCACAAGTACCGCTTTGATCGTGCCGCTTTGCTGGGCGTCATCGAGCACCGCTTGCAGCTTCACCGAGTCGGCCAGCAGTACTTGTTTCGGCAGGTCGATCACTACGCCCCAGGCTTTGGAATCGCTGATCGGGCTGACCGGGTACACCGCACGAATCAAATCACCTTGTTCAAGGATTTTCGGTGCGCCACCGCTGAGCAATTGCAGGACATCCTTGCCTTCGGCGCCCAGGGTGTCGCCGATACTTTTGCCGACCTTGCTCGCGTCGACGCTGTAACCGGCGAGCACGCCGCTGCCGGAGACAATCAGCATGTGCCCGGCGCTGTTGAACAGGTCTCGCTGGGAATCGACCGCCGCTGCCTGCAGGGCGTCGAGGGCGATGTCCACACCGACCACACCGATGGCTTTGCCGTCCACCAGCAGCGGAACGGAAATGGTGGTCATCAGCATTTCCTTGCCGCCGACGGTATCGGCATACGGGTCCAGCAGGCAGGTGCGCTTGCTGTCGCGAGGGCAGGTGTACCAACTGTTGTAAGGGGTGCCGCTGAGGCTCAAGGTGGTTTTGGTCATGTCGGCTTCGACCATGATTGTGTTGATCCCGGCACCACCGGCGCGGCTCCAGTAACTGGCGAAACGACCGGCTTCGTTGGACTGGCGAGCCGCATCATTGGCGAACTCGCTGTCCTTGCCGTCCAGCCCGTTGGGTTCGAACGCCGCCCAGATTCCCAGCACCTTGCTGTTGCGATCGAAGGCGGTTTTCAGGCTCTGGTTCAACTCTTCACGCAGGGCACCGGCCTCAAGCGAACGCTTGGCGGCCATGTTGCGCATGTCCTTGATCTGGTCCGCCAGGGCAGTCGCCACCAGCAGACTTTCGCCGAACGTCTTCTGCACCCGCACCGCCTGCTCGGCGGCCTTGGCCTGAAGCAGGTCCTGCACGCTGTCGGTGAGCATTTTGCGGCTGGAGGCGCTGACCAGTTCATCGTTCTGGTTGGTCTGGTAGAAATTCATGCTGACGATCAGGACAACCACACCCAGCAGGCAGAGACCGGAGAGCAGAACGATTTTCAGGCGGATGGACAGAGAGTCGAACATAGGACGAACTCGCGAATGAATGAGGTGTTGGCTGTGAGTCGAGGTCGACCCGGTTCGCCAAATCCATTCAGCGCCATTCACTGCACATCGGCGTGGGGCGGGGATGCATGATGGTGGCTCCGACGAACGGTCATGGTTGAACGTTTGCGCGGAAAAATGTGCCGAAAAGCGGTGTAAAACGGGGGAAAATCGCGGTGTTGGTCAGGAGGCGGTCGGCATTGATTCCGGGCGTGACCAGATCCACAGATTGCCCAGGCTCATGCCGGCGATGGCGAGATAAACCGGCCAGCCGTGATCGAGCATCATCAGCATCAACCCGGCGCACAGCAGCATGCTCACGGTGGCACTGACCTTGGCCCGACGGGCGACGATCTTGCCATTGCGCCAGTTGCAGAGGATCGGACCGAACAGCCGATGGTTTTCCAGCCAGGCACTCAGGCGCGGCGAACTCCTGGTCGCGGCCCAGGCGGCGAGCAGAATGAACTCGGTGGTCGGCAGCCCCGGCACGACGATGGCGATCAGGCCGATGGCGAGGCTGATGTAGGCCAGAAGGCCGAACAGGATACGGGCGAGTTTCGAGGAGCGGAATTGAGGCATAGGCTCAAGAGTGTGCGTCGAGGAAAGGATTAAATTCTTGCAGATGGGCGCTGTCCCGTGTGGGAGCGGGCTTGCCCGCGATTGCGGTGGGTCAGACAACATCTATGTCGACTGATGCTCC
This sequence comes from Pseudomonas sp. 300, assembly GCF_055803035.1. Taxonomy (NCBI): domain Bacteria; kingdom Pseudomonadati; phylum Pseudomonadota; class Gammaproteobacteria; order Pseudomonadales; family Pseudomonadaceae; genus Pseudomonas; species Pseudomonas sp. 300. Next base: position 113,610 of record NZ_JAVLRV010000002.1, read on the forward strand.
GTAATCGCGGGCAAGCCCGCTCCCACAGGGGGATGTGTTCGGTCAGGCTGGTTCGGTGGCGTAGGCCTGTTCGAGCAACACGGTGAAGCGGTTGAACGCATTAATTGCGCCTTTATCCAGTTCCGCTTCTTCCTGGGCCGTGAGTTCCAGGCCATCCAGGGTTTTGACGAAGCTTTTCCAGCCTTCAGCGCGGCCACCGGCCGGTTCACCGAGGTGACGGGCGCCGAAGGTTTCGCTCAAGCCCAAGCCCACTGCGCGCTTGATCAGGAACGCTGCGCCAAGCTTCGAGCCTTCGGAAACAAACAACCAACCCAGCGCTTCGGCCTTGGTCGGATTCTTCACGGCACCCGCGACGGGCGCCGGCACTTCGGTTTCCAGATCGGCCAGGTCAGCCTTGGCCGCTTCGGCACGGCAGCGTGCCGCCAGATCCGGAACGATGGCGATCAGTTCGGCATCGTTGTACAGCCCCACCAGTTCCGACTGGAACAAATACTGCGCAACCACGAAACGGGCGAAACTGGCCTGGGTTTCGAACGGTGCGTGGGCTTTGACCAAGGCGTCGAGTTTGGTGTGTGGCTCGTTCGTGATCTGGTTCAAACGTTGCGAACGCAAAGCTCGGCGTTGAGCAGTGTCCTGGGTAGTCATGAGAAATCCTTGAAGAAAAGAGGCGCTTGGTAACGAGACGAACAAGAAGACGCCTGAGCGTAAAAAAACCTCACTGTGCGGCTCTATAAAAAGCCGCGCAGCGAGAGGGGCAGGATCAGATGTCCCAGACCAGGTTGACCGCAAAGTTGCGACCCGGCTGAGTCAGGCGATCCAGGTTGGCCGGGCTGATGACCGAAGCCTCGCCGACGCCGTCGTAGCCGCGCACGTCATCCCACAGCCAGTACTTCTTGTCGGTCAGGTTGTAGACCCCGGCGCTGACAGTCACGTCGTCGGTCACTTTGTAGAAACCGGTCAGGTCCAGAACGCCGAAACCCGGCGATTTGAACTGGTTGCTGACACCGTCCGGCGATTTGAATTTGGTGTCGTCGACGCGATCCTTCTTCTTCACCAACGTCCAGCTGAGCAAACCACCGTAGTTGTCCTGGTCGTAACCGAGGCCGAACACGCCGGTCAGCGGGTTGACACTGTTGATCGGTTCACCGTTGTCGTTGTTGCGACCGTAGGCGTAGGCCACCGAGCCTTGGGTATACAGCCCTTGTGGCGCGCCGAACACGTCGAGGTTCAGACGTCCCTTGACCTCTGCGCCCTTGATCGTGGCGTGCTTGATGTTGGCGCTCTGGAAGGTCAGTTCGTCGTAACCCGGGGTGATGGCGTCCTCTTCTATGAAGTCGCGGTACTTGTTGTAGAACACGGCCACATCAAAGGAGCCGGATTCGAATTGACCGCGCAGCCCGGTCTCGAAGCCTTTGCTGGTTTCCGGCTCAAGGTTCGGATTCGGTTCCACGTGATATCCGGTGGTGGTGTTCTCGAAGCGCCCGAACAACGCCTTGGCGGTCGGCGTGCGGAAACCTTCGGCGTACTGGCCGTACCAGGTGTAGTGGTCGGTCAGGGCGTAGGTCAGGCCGAATTTCGGCGACACGCGGTGCCAGGTCTTGGTGTCGTCACTGACGGTGCCGCCAGGGGTAGCCGCCACCGTATTCATGAATTCCTGGGTGATGTGCGGCTTGAGCTGGGTGTAGTCGTAGCGCACGCCCGGCAGGAAGGTCCATTTGTCCCAGCTGATCTGATCCTGGGCAAACAGGCTGTAGGTGTTGACGGTTGGGTCCGGGAAGTCGCTGGATTTTTTCAGGACATCCAGTGGACTGACGGCGCCGACGACGCGGCAGGTGCCAAATGGCTGGTAGCAGGTGCCGTTGCCGCTGCGCGAACCGGTGACTTTCTGTTGCTTGATCGTGGTGCCGTAGGTCAGCAGGTGTTCGGTGTCGGCAATGCTGAAAGCCTTGTCCAGTTGTGCGTCGAATACCCACTGCTTTTCTTCGTAAAGGGTTTCCCGGGTACGCAGCACTTTGCGCGAGAACGGGAAGTAGAACTCTTCGGTGCTCTGGTCAGTCTTCGCCACCTGATGGTTCAGGCTCCACTTGACGTTGTCCACCAGCAGGCTGTCGAGGGCAAAGCGGTGTTCCAGGCCGAAGCGCTCGCGAGTGATGGTGTCGTTGCCGGTGCGCCACTGGTACATGCCGCCGGGCAGCGCACTGTTTGAAACGGTTGGTGCGCCCTGGAAGTAAGGACCGCCGTAGGCACTTTTCTGATCGGTGTCGCGATCGTCCTTGTACTTTTCATACGTCAGGCCCAGGCGTGAATCTTCGTTGTAGTTCCAGCCGATCTTGGCCAGCACGTTGGAAGTACGCACGTCTTCCGGGTTGGCGGCGGTACGCGCAAGGCCTGTGCCGTTGTTGCTGCCGTAGGATTCGGTTTCGTGTCCGTCGCGCTGGCTGTAATGCAGCAAGCCATCGAACTGGTCGGCGCGGCCGGCCACGGTGGCGGACTTCAGCCAGCTGTCGTCGGCGGAGCTGTAGCCGGTTTTCAGACGGGCGCCGACGTCTTTGCCGGGCTTGATAATGTCGTCCGGGTCGAGGGTGAAATAGCTGACTGCGCCACCGATGGCGTTGCTGCCGTAGAGCACCGAGGCCGGACCGCGCAGGATTTCGACGCGCTTGATGATTTCCGGGTCGACGTAGTTGCGCTGGGTCTTGGCGTAAGGACCGTTGAAAAAGTCGTTCGGAACTTCGACGCCATCGACCTGGGTCAGAATCCGGTCACCGTCGATGCCGCGGATGTTGTAGCCGCTAATCCCGCCGCGCTGGCCGGCGCCGCCCACCGAAACACCCGGTTCGTAACGCACCAGATTCTTGATGGTATTGACGTTGTTGCGGTCCAGCTCTTCGCGGGTGTGAACGGTGACGGTGCCCGGCACGCTTTCGACGCTTTGTTCCTGGCGGGTGGCGCTGATGGTCACCTGCTGCAGGTTGAGGGCGCCGCTGCTCAGGCGCTTCTCCAGGACGATGTTGTTGTTGCCCAGTTTGCGATAGCTCAGGTTGGTCCCCACCAACAGGCGATCCAGGGCTTTCTCCGGCAACAGGGACCCGCGCACGCCCGGCGAGGCCACGCCTTGCCCGAGTTCTGCCGGCAAACCGACCTGCCAGCCCGTCACGGCGGTAAAGGCATTGAGTGCCGAGACCAGCGACTGTTGCGGGATGGCGAACGCATAATCGCCCATGTTGCGCGCCGGCTGCTCGGCGGCGGTGGCGGCCAAGAGCGGCGCGCTGCCGGCCATGAGAATGGCGGCGGTCAGCAGCGAGAGCACGCGGGAAGGTGAAGAGGAGTGGCGGGTAAGGCGAGAGGACATCGATAGCGCTCCGTGTCGCACGAATCTTTATAGGTGCTGATTGGCATCCGGAGATGCGAATCAATTGCATTGGCTATAACGAGACGTATGGGCTTCCGCTATCGAGTAAAAATAATTCTCATTTAGTTCAGGATCACCAGCGCGGGGAATTCCTGGAGCCGTGCCGAGGTGATGTGCGCCAGCGAGCGGACTACGTCCAGCGGCTGGTCGAGACGGTAATTGCCGGTTACGGCTACGTCCGCCAACTGTTCGTTGGTGTTGATGATCCAGCCAGGGTAGTAGCGTCGCAGCTCTGCCAGCACCTGGCTCAACGGGCAGTTCTCGAACACCAGTCGGCCCTGGACCCAGGCCAGGTCGGTCGCGGCATCGAGCTTGGCGGGCCGGTCGAAACCGTTGGGCCCGATGCGGATGCTCTCGCCGGCGGACAAGCGGATCCGCGCGTCGTCGCGAGTCGCGCGTAAATCGACATCCCCGCGCTGCACGCGAACCTGGGTCACGCCATCGAGGTAACGCACGGTGAACGCCGTGTCGTGCACGCTGGCCTGCACCGGGCCGGCATCGATTTCCAATGGCTGGCCGAGATGGGCCGGCACGTCGAAAAACGCTTCGCCCTGATACAAGCGGGCGACACGCCGTTGATCATTGATGGTGCTGGAGAATGCTGAATTGGTATTGAGCAGGACCTTCGAGCCGTCCTCCAGTTGCAGGCGCTGACGTTCACCGACCACCGTCAGGTGATCGGCCTGGAGACGCAGCGGCAGGTTGCTGAAACTGAACAGGCCGAGGATCAACACGGCAGCGGTGGCCAACGGTTTCCAGTGCGGGCGCAGGCGGGACAGCACGGTGACCTTGGGTGGCAGCGCGGCCAGGTGTTGCGCGCATTGCACAACTTGCGGGCCGTCCCAGATGGCCTGGGCCTTGGCGAACGCTTGCGCATGCAAAGGGTCGGCGTCCAGCCATGCCTGGAACTGGCGAGTCTGTTCTTCGCTCGGACTGCCCAACACGATCAGCCAGTCCAAAGCCTGGTCCATCGCGCTTGCGGCGTCCCGCGCCGGGGAGGGCGGAGGGGAGCGGTGGGTGTCCGTCACGGTGTTTCCTCGGCAGTGTCTTTGCACGGCTGTTTTTTTAGTGAAGCTTGAAAGTGGGCAAGGGTAGCAAAGCGTGGCGTGCTCAGTCGCCGTTTAACCGCTCGGCGACACCGATGCAGATGGCCATGATCAGCTTCAACTCCTTTTGCACGGTGCTCAACGACACACCGAGTTTCTCGGAAATCTCCAGATAGCTGTGCCCGTGCAGGCGACTGAGGATGAAGATCTGCTGCTGGCGGGCACTGAGTTCACCGAGGCTCACGTTCAAACGCTCCAGCAATTGTTCGGCATGGGCGGCGTCCTCGGCACTGCTGGCGGGAGCGGCGATACTTTCCACCACGTCCGGCGGGACGTCGTCGAGCATCGTGCGGGACTGAATGCGCCGCGCACGCAAATGGTCCAGCGCCAGGTTGCGGGCGGTCTGGAAAACGAAGGGTTCAAGGTGATCGATGGCGCGCTCGCCGAGGGCTCGGGTCACGCGCAGGTAGGTCTCCTGCAGGAGGTCTTCGGCGGTGCTGTGATTGTTGACCATCCGCTCCAATGTGCGCAGCAACGAAACCCGCTGGGCAATGAAGACGTGATTGAAGCGCGATTGACTCACGGGATAACCTGATCCATTTCGAGCGAATGATAATGCTTATCATCCTCTTGAGTGGTCAAGTATTGATTTGTGAAGGTTTATGCTCGGCCCAGCAAATAAGTCGCGTAATCAGGGATGCGCTGTGAGTGAGCCTGCTCCATCAGCGGACTGCTGAGCAGATAGTCGGCGCTGCATTCGTTGCAGGCCACCGGGATGTTCCAGACCGCCGCAACCCGCAGCAACGCCTTGATGTCCGGGTCGTGGGGCTGTGGTTCGAACGGGTCCCAGAAGAACACCAGCATGTCGACCCGCTGTTCGGCGATTCGCGCGCCGAGCTGCTGATCGCCGCCCAATGGGCCGCTGATCATGCTTTCCACCGGCAGGTCGAGGCGTTGTTGCAACAACAACCCCGTGGTGCCTGTGGCGACCAGTTCATGTTGCGCGAGCTTGTCTTTGTGCCGCTCGGCCCATTCCAGCAAAAACACCTTGCAGTGGTCATGGGCGACCAGGGCGATACGCTTGCGCGCCGCCACGGTCTTTTGCGTGAAGCTGATACCGATCATGGGTTGTTCCGCTGGTAATTGACCGACGATGGCGATCTCGGGGACACCGCAAATCCTGTAGGAACCGGCTTGCCGGCGATGGCGATCTTGAGGACGCTATCGCAGGCAAGCCAGCTCCTACAGGGCTGTGCAGGGCGAACTTACTCGGCGTTGCACAGCGCCAGGCAGTTATCGAGCATGCGGTTGGAGAAGCCCCATTCGTTGTCGTACCAGGCCAACACCTTCAGCAGTTTGCCGCTGGATTTGGTGTGGTTGGCGTCGAAGATCGACGACAGCGGGTTGTGGTTGAAGTCGCTGGAGACCAGCGGCAGGGTGTTGTAGCCCAGAATCTTCGAATGCTGGCTGGCTTCTTTCAGCAGCGCATTCACCTCATCGGCCGACGCTTCGCGCTTGAGCTGTACGGTCAGGTCTACCAGCGACACGTTGATCACGGGAACGCGCACGGCCATCCCGGTCAGCTTGCCCGCCAGTTCCGGCAGCACCAGGCCGACCGCTTCCGCTGCACCGGTCTTGCTCGGGATCATGTTCTGAGTGGCCGAACGGGCGCGGTACGGGTCGGTGTGGTAGACGTCGGTCAGGTTCTGATCGTTGGTGTAGGCATGAATCGTGGTCATCAGGCCGCTTTCGATGCCCAGTTCGCGGTGCAGCACCTGAGCCACCGGCGCCAGGCAGTTGGTGGTGCACGAGGCGTTGGAAATAATCTGGTGGGATTGGCGCAGTATGTCGTGGTTAACCCCATAAACCACGGTGGCGTCGGCGCCTTTGGCCGGGGCCGAGATGATCACTTTCCGTGCGCCGGCCGTAATATGCGCAGCGGCTTTGGCCCGGTCGGTGAACAAACCGGTGCATTCGAAGACGACGTCGATTTTTTCAGCGGCCCAAGGCAGTTCGGCCGGATTACGAATGGCGCTGACGGAAATACGGTCGCCGTTGACGGTCAGGCTTTCCTGGTCGTGCTGCACATCGGCATCGAACGTGCCGTGAACAGTGTCGTACTTGAGCAGATGAGCGTTGATCGAGCTGTCACCGAGATCGTTGATGGCAACGATCTGCAGGTCCTGACGGTAGCCCTGGGTATACAGTGCGCGCAGGACGTTGCGGCCGATACGGCCAAAACCATTGATTGCGATTCGAAGAGTCATTTAACAGGGCCGCCGTCGTTTTGTTGTTGGAATTACAAGATTATTCGCATAAAAATAGAAAACAAGCCTTTTTAATGGCAATATTTTGTTCAATCTACAACGAGCGACCTGAATCAACTGGTCCGAATGATCAAGAAAGCCGTCTGTCATCCCATCAACAACGGCGCTTGTTCAGCATAGACAATCAGGTCGCCACATCCGTTAGCCTGGAGTTCAACACATGCATCCCCGCGTCCTTGAGGTCACCGAACGGCTTATCGCCCGCAGCCGCGCAACCCGCGAGGCTTACCTTGCGCTCATTCGCGGTGCGGCCAGTGACGGTCCGATGCGCGGCAAGCTGCAATGCGCCAACTTCGCCCACGGCGTGGCCGGTTGCGGCACCGAGGACAAGCACAGCCTGCGCATGATGAACTCCGCCAACATCGCGATTGTTTCGTCATATAACGACATGCTCTCTGCGCATCAGCCGTACGAAGTCTTTCCCGAACAGATCAAAAAAGCCCTGCGCGAAATCGGCTCCGTCGGCCAGTTCGCCGGTGGCACCCCGGCCATGTGCGATGGCGTGACCCAAGGCGAGCCGGGCATGGAACTGAGCCTGCCGAGCCGTGAAGTGATCGCGCTGTCCACCGCGGTTGCCCTTTCCCACAACATGTTCGACGGCGCGCTGATGCTCGGCATCTGCGACAAGATCGTCCCGGGCCTGATGATGGGCGCGCTGCGTTTCGGTCATCTGCCGATGATCTTCGTGCCGGGCGGGCCGATGGTCTCGGGCATCTCCAACAAGCAGAAAGCCGATGTGCGCCAGCGCTATGCCGAAGGCAAGGCCAGCCGCGAAGAGCTGCTGGAATCGGAAATGAATTCCTATCACAGCCCCGGCACCTGCACTTTTTACGGCACCGCGAATACCAACCAGCTGCTGATGGAAGTCATGGGTCTGCACTTGCCGGGCTCGTCTTTCGTCAACCCGAACACGCCACTGCGCGATGCCCTGACCCGCGAAGCGGCGCATCAAGTGACGCGCCTGACCAAACAGAATGGCAACTTCATGCCGATCGGCGAAATCGTCGATGAGCGTTCGCTGGTCAACTCCATCGTGGCACTGAACGCCACCGGCGGTTCGACCAACCACACCTTGCACATGCCGGCCATCGCCATGGCCGCGGGTATTCAACTGACCTGGCAGGACATGGCCGACCTCTCTGAAGTCGTGCCGACCCTGAGCCACGTCTACCCGAACGGCAAAGCCGACATCAACCACTTCCAGGCCGCGGGCGGCATGTCGTTCCTGATCCGCGAACTGCTGGAAGCCGGGCTGCTCCACGAAAACGTCAACACCGTGCTGGGCCACGGCCTGAGCCGCTATACCCAGGAACCATTCCTCGATAACGGCGAACTGGTCTGGCGCGAAGGCGTGACCGACAGCCTCGATGAAACCATCCTGCGCCCGGTCGCGCGTGCGTTCTCGCCTGAGGGCGGCTTGCGGGTGATGGAAGGCAACCTCGGTCGCGGGGTGATGAAAGTCTCGGCAGTGGCACTGGAAAACCAGATCGTCGAAGCACCGGCGATGGTGTTCCAGGATCAGCAGGATCTGGCCGATGCGTTCAAGGCCGGTTTGCTGGAGAAGGATTTTGTCGCGGTGATGCGCTTCCAGGGCCCGCGCTCCAACGGCATGCCGGAACTGCACAAAATGACGCCGTTCCTCGGCGTGCTGCAGGATCGCGGCTTCAAAGTCGCGCTGGTGACTGACGGGCGCATGTCCGGCGCCTCGGGGAAAATCCCGGCGGCGATTCACGTCAGCCCTGAAGCGTATGTGGGCGGCGCTTTGGCGCGCGTGCAAGAGGGCGATATCATCCGCGTCGATGGCGTCAAAGGCACCCTGGAGCTTAAGGTGGACGCCGCCGAATTCGCCGCGCGCGAACCTGCCAAGGGCTTGTTGGGCAACAACATTGGCAGCGGTCGCGAGCTGTTTGGTTTCATGCGCATGGCCTTCAGCTCCGCAGAGCAGGGCGCCAGCGCCTTTACTTCTGCCCTGGAGACGCTTAATTGAAACTGGCTTTGGTCGGTGACATCGGTGGGACCAACGCACGTTTCGCGTTGTGGAAAAACCAGCAGCTGGAATCGGTCCAGGTGCTGGCGACGGCGGACCATGCCAGCCCGGAAGAGGCGATTGCGCTCTACCTGAGCGGGCTCGGTCTGGCGTTGGGTTCGATCGGTTCGGTGTGCCTGTCGGTGGCCGGCCCGGTGAGCGGCGATGAATTCAAGTTCACCAACAATCATTGGCGCCTAAGCCGCAAAGCGTTTTGCCAGACCTTGCAGGTCGATCAACTGCTGCTGGTCAACGACTTCTCGGCGATGGCGCTGGGCATGACCCGTTTGCAACCGGGCGAATTCCGCGTGGTTTGTGAAGGTACGCCGGAGCCATTGCGACCGGCGGTGGTGATCGGCCCTGGCACTGGCCTGGGCGTTGGCACTTTGCTTGACTTGGGCGAGGGCCGCTTCGCCGCGTTGCCGGGCGAGGGCGGTCACGTCGATTTGCCGTTGAGCAGCCCGCGGGAAACTCAACTGTGGCAACACATTTTCAACGAGATTGGGCATGTCAGCGCTGAAACAGCGTTGAGCGGCGGCGGCTTGCCGCGAGTCTATCGGGCGATTTGTGCGGTGGACGGGCATGAGCCGGTGCTTGATACCCCGGAATCGATCACCGCCGCCGGTCTGGCGGGTGATCCGATTGCCCTCGAAGTGCTGGAGCAGTTCTGCTGCTGGCTCGGTCGCGTGGCCGGCAACAACGTGCTGACCACCGGTGCACGCGGTGGTGTGTACATTGTTGGCGGGGTGATTCCACGGTTTGCCGATTTCTTTGTCGAAAGCGGATTTGCCCGGTGCTTTGCCGACAAGGGCTGCATGAGCAATTACTTCAAGGGAATACCGGTTTGGCTGGTGACGGCGCCGTACTCCGGCCTTGTCGGCGCGGGTGTGGCGCTCGACCAGGCTTGAAACCGAGCCGACTGCATCTCGGGCAAGCCCGCTCCCACAGGATTGGTAACATTTTCAGAATGTGAACAAGACCTGTGGGAGCTGGCTTGCCAGCGATGGAACCCTCACAGACACATGGATTCACGATCGATCAGGCATAATCCGCCCAATTCAAACAACAAGGACGCCGCCCCGTGAGCTCAGTCAACAAGTCGATTTTGTTGGTCGATGACGATCAAGAGATACGCGAGTTGCTGGACACCTACCTGACCCGCGCGGGTTTCCAGGTGCGTACCACGCCCGACGGCGCCGGTTTCCGCCAGGCGTTGAACGAGGCGCCGAGCGATCTGGTGATCCTCGACGTGATGCTGCCCGACGAAGACGGCTTCAGCCTCTGCCGCTGGATTCGCCAGCACCCGCGTCAGGCGCAAGTGCCGATCATCATGCTCACCGCCAGCTCCGACGAAGCCGACCGCGTCATCGGCCTGGAGCTGGGCGCCGACGACTACCTCGGCAAACCCTTCAGCCCCCGCGAATTGCAGGCGCGAATCAAAGCCTTGTTGCGTCGTGCGCAATTCGGTCAGGAACGATCCGGCAGTGAAGTGCTGGCCTTCGACGACTGGCGCCTGGACGTGGTCAGTCATCGGCTGTTCCACATCGACGGCGAAGAAGTGATTCTCTCCGGCGCCGATTTCGCCCTGCTGAAACTGTTCCTCGATCACCCGCAGGAAATCCTCGACCGCGACACCATCGGCAATGCCACCCGTGGCCGCGATCTGATGCCGCTGGACCGGATCGTCGACATGGCGGTCAGCCGTTTGCGCCAACGCCTGCGCGACACGGAAAAACCGCCGCGACTGATTCGCACCGTGCGCGGCAGCGGTTATCAGTTGGCAGCCAATGTGGTTGCCAGCAATGGTCACTGAGGTTTTGCGCAAGCTCGCGGCAAAGGTTCCGGTTCCGCGTTCGCTGCTCGGGCGGATGTTGCTGCTGACGCTGCTGGCGGTGTTGTTCGCCCAGGCGTTGTCGAGCGTGATCTGGGTCTCGCAACTGCGCGCCACTCAGCTGGAAGGCCTGGTCACCAGCGCCCGCAGCCTCGCGCATTCGATGACCGCCAGCGTCAGTTATTTTCGCTCGTTGCCGGTGGCGTTCCGGCCACTGGTGCTTGACCAGTTGCGCAGCATGGGTGGCACCCGTTTCGTGGTCACCCTCAACGACAAACCCTTGGGCATGCAAGTGCTGCCGGTCACCCCGCGTAAAGAGGCGGTGCTCAAAGCCGTGGACGAAGTGCTGCGCCAGTCGCTGGGGCAGGACACCGATATCTCGGTGACCTTCGTCAGTCCCGAAGACCTGCGGATCTTCAATGGTGGCCTGAAACTCGACGAGCTGCCGCGTTCCTGGGCGCATTACGCGTTGACGCTGGAACCGGTAAATCCGCCGGTGCTGGTCACGCAAATCCAGATGGCGCCGGGCGAGTGGTTGTACATCGCCTCGCTGTTGCCCGAGCCCTACACCAGCCTTGAAGAGCAAGGCCTGCCGGCGCAGCAAGTCTGGTTCATCGTCCTCACCAGCGGCTTTTTGTTGTTGTTCATCGGCCTGCTGGTGCATTGGCAAAGTCGTCCTCTCAAGCGCTTGGCGCGGGCGGCGCGGGACATGTCCCTCGGTGCTGAGGTCGAGCCGGTGGCGGAGGGCGGCGGCAGTGAAGTGGTCGAAGTGGGGCGCGCCTTCAATGCGATGCGCGAACGTATCAGCCGTTACCTGACTGAACGCAGCCAGTTGTTCAGCGCGATCTCCCATGATTTACGCACGCCGATTACCCGCTTGCGACTGCGTGTCGAATTGCTCGAAGACGAAAAGCTGCAAGCCAAGTTCGGTCGTGATCTGGATGAGCTGGAGCTGTTGGTCAAAGGCGCGTTGCAATGCGTGAAAGACACCGATATTCACGAAAACATCGAACAGGTGGACCTCAATCATGTGCTCGATTGCCTGGTGGAGCCGTATCTGGCGCCCAATGGCAATGGTCGCGTGACCCAGCAGGGCCGGGCGCTGGCGGCGTATCCCGGCAAGCCGCTGGCGCTCAAGCGCTGCATCGGCAACCTGATCGACAACGCCTTGAAGTACGGGCAGAACGCGCACCTGCACATCGATGACGACGAGAATGCGTTCGTCCTGCATGTCGATGACGAAGGGCCGGGCGTGCCGGAGCAGCGGCTGGAGCAGGTGTTCGAGCCGCACTTCCGTCTGGCCGGGCAGCAGCAGGGGTATGGGTTGGGGTTGGGAATTGCGCGCAACATTGCCCATAGCCATGGCGGGGAAGTCAGCCTGCAAAACCTGCGTGAAGGTGGATTGCGGGTGACGTTGCAGTTGCCGCGTAGTGTTGAATAGTCAGACCGCGTCGAGGCCATCGCGGGCAAACCACGCTCCCACAGGTATCGCATCGGCCGCGAGAACACCGCAGGACCTGTGGGCGCGGGCTTTCCCGCGATGGCGTCAGATCTATCAACACATTTTTCGAAATGAATGTCACAACTCGGTGACATAACTCGCCCCCTTCGTTACAAGCCCGCCACCGCCCGTTGTTTAGACTGCCCGCAGTCATAACAACAAAAAAGGCACCCCATGGACACCTTCCAACCCGCCTTCAGCAGTTGGCTGAACGCACCGGCCCATCAGCAATGGCTCGCCGCCGAAGGTCTGCGCCTGCTGGCGTTTGCCAAGGCGTCGAAGCTCCCTGAAGGCTTTGGCAATCTCGATGAAAAAGGCCGGCTCCCGGCCAACGCCCATGCCGAAACCATGAATACCGCGCGCATGACCCACAGCTTCGCCATGGCGCACATCCAGGGTCTGCCGGGTTTCGCCGAGCTGGTGGATCACGGCATCAACGCCCTCCGTGGCCCTTTGCGTGACGCCGAACATGGCGGCTGGTTCGCCGCCGCGCATGCTCTTGACGACAACACCGGCAAAGCGGCGTACCTGCACGCGTTCGTCGCCCTGGCCGCCAGTTCCGCCGTGGTCGCGCAACGTCCCGGCGCGCAAGCCTTGCTCGATGACGCAATCAACATCATCGACACGCATTTCTGGAGCGAGGAGGAGGGCGCGATGCGCGAATCCTTCAACCGCGACTGGCGTGAAGAGGAACGTTATCGCGGCGCCAACAGCAACATGCACGCCACCGAAACCTTCCTCGCGCTGGCCGATGTCACTGAAGACAACCGTTGGTTGTGTCGCGCGCAACGGATTGTCGAGCGTGTAATTCATGGTCACGCCGCCGCCAACGACTACCTGGTGGTCGAGCATTTCGACCGCGACTGGCAGCCGTTGCGCGAGTACAACCACGACAACCCGGCGGACGGTTTTCGCCCTTACGGCACCACGCCGGGTCACGGCTTCGAATGGGCGCGACTGCTGCTGCACCTCGAAGCCGCGCGGGTACAGGCCGGAATGCTGACGCCGGGCTGGCTCGCCACCGACGCGCAAAAACTCTTCGAGCATAACTGCCGTCACGGCTGGGATGTCGACGGGCTGCCCGGGATTGTCTACACCCTCGATTGGGACAATCGGGCGGTGGTTCGCCATCGTTTGCACTGGACCCATTGCGAGGCCAGCGCCGCCGCCAGCGCGCTGCTTAAACGCACCGGAGAGGCGCAATACGAACGCTGGTACCGACTGTTCTGGGAATTTTGTGACAGTCATTTTATCGATCGCTGCGATGGCAGTTGGTACCACGAACTCGATCCGCAGAACCGCCCGAGCGCTGATATCTGGGCCGGTAAACCCGACCTCTATCATGCCTGGCAAGCCATTCTGATTCCGCGCCTGCCGCTGGCGCCAAGCATGGCCAGTGCCTTGGCGAGCTCGTCCCAGAGCGGTTCTATGTAACCATGCGGTGACATTCACGCGTCCCTTCGTTACCTGCGAGGGGATGACTCCTGTTTAAAATCCAATGCAGCGCAAGCACCAGACTTGCATGCATAACAACAAGAAAGGTACTTCTAGATGAATGCGATTTCTCGCCTCGCTACTGTCGTTTCTCTCGCGTCGCTGCTTCCCCTCAGTGCATTTCCCCTCAGTGCCCTTGCCGCCGATTCCAAAGGTTCAGTGGAAGTTGTTCACTGGTGGACGTCGGGTGGTGAGAAAGCAGCGGTCGATGTCCTCAAGGCTCAGGTCGAAAAAGACGGCTTTACCTGGAAGGACGGCGCAGTCGCCGGTGGTGGCGGTTCCACGGCCATGACCGTACTGAAAAGCCGTGCAGTCGCCGGTAACCCACCGGGCGTTGCCCAGATCAAGGGGCCGGACATCCAGGAGTGGGGCAGCACAGGCCTGCTCAGCACCGACACCCTGAAAGACGTCGCCAAGTCGGAAAAGTGGGATGAGCTGCTGTCGAAGAAAGTCTCCGACACCGTCAAGTACGAAGGTGACTACGTCGCCGTTCCGGTGAACATTCACCGTGTGAACTGGCTGTGGATCAACCCGCAAGTGTTCAAGAAAGCCGGCATCGACAAAGCCCCGACCACCCTCGAAGAATTCTACGCCGCCGGCGACAAGCTCAAAGCCGCCGGCTTCATCGCGCTCGCCCACGGTGGCCAGCCTTGGCAGGACAGCACCGTGTTTGAAGACGTGGTGCTCTCGGTCATGGGCGCCGATGGTTACAAAAAAGCACTGGTAGACCTGGATCAGAAAACCCTCTCGGGTGCCGAGATGACCAAGTCGTTCACCGAGCTGAAAAAACTCACCGGCTACATGGACCCGAACCGCGCCGGTCGTGACTGGAACATCGCTGCCGCCGACGTCATCAACGGCAAGGCCGGTATGCAGATGATGGGCGACTGGGCGAAAAGCGAATGGACTGCGGCGAAGAAAGTCGCCGGCAAGGACTACCAGTGCGTGCCGTTCCCTGGCACCGAAAAAGCTTTCACCTACAACATCGACTCGATGGCTGTATTCAAGTTGAAAGCTGATCGCAAGGGCGACATCGCCGCCCAGCAAGACCTGGCCAAAGTTGCATTGGGCACGGACTTCCAGAAAGTCTTCAGCATCAACAAGGGTTCGATTCCGGTTCGCACCGACATGCTGAACGAGATGGACAAGCTCGGTTTCGACGCCTGCGCTCAAACCGCCGCCAAGGACTTCCTGGCGGACGAGAAGACCGGCGGCCTGCAACCGAGCATGGCGCACAACATGGCCACTTCCCTGGCTGTGCAAGGCGCGATCTTCGACGTGGTCACCAACTTCATGAACGACAAGGATGCTGACCCGGCCAAGGCCGCTGCCCAACTGGCGTCGGCTGTCAAAGCTGCCCAGTAAACCCTGACACAACCTGTTCCCGGGTGGAATGGGATTGTGTGGGAGCGGGCTTGCCCGCGATGCACGCGACTCGGTTTTAACTTCGATCCGTGTCGATGCCATCGCAGGCAAGCCAGCTCCCACAGGGTCCAGCTACCACCAGGGATCACCGTGTCGATTCATTTCTCTTCACCTGGATTATCCCGATGAGCTCTGTGGCGGTTTTCAGCAAAGCCTCACCGTTCGATGCGCTGCAACGCTGGTTACCCAAGTTGGTACTCGCGCCAAGCATGCTCATCGTGTTGGTTGGTTTCTACGGTTACATCATCTGGACATTCGTACTGTCCTTTACCAATTCCAGCTTCATGCCGAGCTACAAGTGGGTCGGCCTGCAGCAATACATCCGCCTGATGGACAACGATCGCTGGTGGGTCGCGAGCAAGAACCTCGCGCTCTTCGGCGGCATGTTCATCGGCATCAGCCTGGTGTTGGGCGTGTTTCTCGCGGTGCTGCTGGACCAGCGCATTCGCAAGGAAGGCTTCATCCGCACCGTTTACCTGTACCCGATGGCGCTGTCGATGATCGTCACCGGTACCGCGTGGAAATGGCTGCTCAACCCAGGCCTGGGCCTGGACAAAATGCTGCGTGACTGGGGCTGGGAAGGCTTCCGTCTCGACTGGCTGGTGGATCAGGATCGCGTGGTTTACTGCCTGGTAATCGCCGCCGTGTGGCAAGCCTCCGGGTTTGTGATGGCGATGTTCCTGGCCGGTCTGCGCGGTGTCGATCAATCGATCATCCGTGCCGCGCAAGTCGACGGTGCGAGCCTGCCGACCATCTATTTGAAGATCGTCCTGCCGAGCCTGCGCCCGGTGTTTTTCAGCGCCTTCATGATCCTCGCGCACATCGCGATCAAGAGCTTCGACCTGGTGGCGGCGATGACCGCGGGCGGTCCTGGCTACTCGTCCGACCTGCCGGCGATGTTCATGTATTCCTTCACCTTCAGCCGTGGCCAGATGGGCATTGGTTCGGCGAGCGCCATGCTGATGCTCGGTGCCGTGCTGACCATCCTCGTGCCGTACCTGTACTCCGAATTGCGAGGCAAACGCCATGAGTAATCAACTTGGCAAACCCGCCTTGAGTTTCAGCCGCGTCGCCATCTACGCCACGCTGCTGCTGGCCGCTGCGGTCTATCTGATCCCGCTGGTGGTGATGCTGCTGACCAGTTTCAAGACCCCGGAAGACATCCGCACCGGCAACTTGCTCAGCTGGCCGCAAGTGATTGACGGTATCGGCTGGATCAAGGCCTGGGACAGTGTCGGCAGCTATTTCTGGAACTCGGTGAAAATCACGGTGCCCGCTGTCCTGATCTCCACCTTCATCGGTGCAATGAACGGCTACGTGCTGTCGATGTGGCGCTTCCGCGGTTCGCAACTGTTCTTCGGCCTGTTGCTGTTCGGCTGCTTCCTGCCGTTCCAGACGGTGCTGCTGCCAGCCTCGTTCACCCTCGGCAAGATCGGCCTGGCCAACACCACGACCGGTCTGGTGCTGGTGCACGTGGTCTATGGCCTGGCGTTCACCACGCTGTTCTTCCGCAACTACTACGTGAGCATTCCGGATGCGCTGGTCAAGGCGGCTCGCCTGGATGGCGCGGGCTTCTTCACGATTTTCTGGAAGATCCTGCTGCCGATGTCGATCCCGATCGTGATGGTCTGCCTGATCTGGCAGTTCACCCAGATCTGGAATGACTTCCTGTTCGGCGTGGTCTTCGCCAGTGGCGATGCGCAGCCAATCACCGTGGCCCTGAACAACCTGGTCAACACCAGCACCGGGGCCAAGGAATACAACGTTGATATGGCCGCCGCGATGATCGCCGGGCTGCCGACACTGCTGGTCTACATATTCGCTGGCAAGTATTTCCTGCGTGGGCTGACGTCCGGCGCGGTCAAGGGGTAGAAACATGGCAACTCTCGAATTACGCAACGTCAACAAAACCTACGGCGCCGGTTTGCCGGACACCCTGAAAAACATCGAACTGAAGATCGATGACGGTGAGTTTCTGATTCTGGTCGGCCCGTCGGGCTGTGGTAAATCCACGCTGATGAATTGCATCGCGGGACTTGAAACCATCAGCGGCGGCGCGATCCTGGTGGATGACGCTGACATCAGCGGCATGAGCCCGAAAGATCGCGACATCGCCATGGTGTTCCAGTCCTACGCGCTGTACCCGACCATGAGCGTGCGCGACAACATCGCTTTCGGCCTGAAGATTCGCAAAATGCCCACTGCCGAAATCGACGAAGAAGTCGCCCGCGTCGCCAAGCTGTTGCAGATCGAGCACCTGCTGAGCCGCAAACCCGGTCAGCTCTCCGGTGGTCAGCAACAGCGCGTGGCGATGGGCCGTGCCCTGGCGCGGCGGCCGAAGATTTACCTGTTCGACGAACCGCTGTCCAACCTCGACGCCAAGCTGCGCGTCGAGATGCGTACCGAAATGAAACTGATGCACCAGCGCCTGAAAACCACCACGGTTTACGTGACCCACGACCAGATCGAAGCGATGACGCTGGGCGACAAGGTGGCGGTGATGAAGGACGGGATCATCCAGCAGTTCGGCACGCCGAAAGACATCTACAACAACCCGGCCAACCTGTTCGTCGCGAGCTTCATCGGTTCGCCGCCGATGAACTTTATCCCTCTGCGTTTGCAGCGCAAGGACGGACGCCTGGTGGCGCTGCTCGACAGCGGTCAGGCGCGTTGCGAATTGCCGTTGGGCATGCAGGACGCCGGCCTGGAAGACCGCGAAGTGATCCTCGGCATGCGCCCGGAGCAGATCGTGCTGGCGGGCAGCGAGCCGAACGGTTTGCCGACCATTCGCGCCGAAGTCCAGGTCACCGAGCCGACCGGTCCCGACACGCTGGTGTTCGTCAATCTCAACGACACCAAAGTCTGCTGCCGCCTGGCGCCGGATGTCGCACCGGCCGTGGGCGAGACCCTGACGCTGCAATTCGATCCATCGAAAGTGTTGCTGTTCGATGCCAAGACCGGGGAGCGCCTGGGGGTGGCCGGTCTGCCTAAAACCGAAGTGCACAGCGCCAACGTGACCCAGTTCAAGGGCCGCTGAAGATCAAAGGTGGGAATGGGGTTGTGTGGGAGCTGGCCTGCCAGCGATAGCATCAAATCGGTTCGACGTTAAACCGAGTCGTT
>NZ_JAVLRV010000002.1:131805-147950 GCF_055803035.1 Pseudomonas sp. 300
GCTCCCACAAAAGCCTGGTCCCACAGGGGGATATGCGCTGAGCGGCCTGTCGCTCTTCGCAACTGATGTAACCGCGTTAGATAAAAACAGTTAATAACAATAAAACGAGGATGTAGGGATGAAGAAGAACAAAAACGCTCAGCTTATCTGCCAGTTGTCGGCGATTGCGGCAATGATGCTGGCCGGTAGCGTGCACGCGGCTGACGCGTTCAGCGCCGATTCCGAATGGATGACCGGCGATTGGGGTGGTGAGCGGACCAAGCTGATCGAGCAGGGTATCGACATCAAGATGGACTACGTCGGTGAAGTGGGCGGCAACCTTCACGGCGGCTACAACAACGACAAGACGGCGCGTTACGCCGACCAGTTTGGCCTGGGCGTGGCTCTGGACCTGCAAAAGTTGTGGGGCTGGGATAACACCCAGGCGAAGATCCAGCTGACCAACCGTAACGGCGAAAACATCTCCAATGACCGTGTCGGCGACCCGCGTGCCGGCACCTTGAGTTCCTCCCAGGAAGTCTACGGTCGTGGCCATATGGTCCGTCTGACCCAGTTGTGGATCAAGCACCAGTTCCTCGACGGCAAACTGGACGTCAAGGCCGGTTACTTCGGTGAAGGCGAAGACTTCAACACCTTCCCGTGCGAGTTCCAGAACCTGGCGTTCTGCGGTTCCCAGGTGGGTAACTGGGCGACCAACATCTGGTACAACTGGCCGGTTAGCCAGGCGGCGGTCCGCGTGAAGTACAACATCTCGCCTGAGTTCTATGCGCAGATCGGCGCGTACAACCAGAACCCGTCGCAACTGGAGCACGGTAACGGCTTCAAGCTCAGCGGCAGTGGTACCAAGGGCACCGTGTTGCCGGTCGAACTGGTCTGGTTGCCGAACCCTAACAACCTGCCGGGCGAATACCGTGTCGGTTACTACAAAAGCACGGCCAAGGCCGATGACGTTCGTGAAGACGAAAACGGTGCTGATGCGGCCACCAGCGGCAACGCTTACCGCAGCCACAGCAGCAAGTCCGGGTACTGGTTCGTGGCGCAGCAGCAGCTGACCGATCACAACGGTGACAAGAGCCGCGGCCTGACCGTTTCGGCCAACGCCACGTTCCACGACAAGGACACCAACATCGTCGACAACTACCAGTCGCTGATGCTGGTGTACAAAGGCCCGTTCGATGCCCGTCCGAAAGATGACGTCGGTATCGGTGCCGCCCGTATCCATGTCAACGATGACGTGAAGAAAAACGCCGAGCTGGTCAACGCCTCCAACAATGTCACTGACTATCAGGATCCAGCGTTCTCGCCACTGCGTAACACCGAGTACAACTACGAGATCAACTACGGCTTCCACGTTACCAACTGGCTGACCGTGCGTCCCAACCTGCAGTACATCACTCACCCGGGCGGTGTGGATGAAGTCGATAACGCGCTGGTCGCCGGGGTGAAAATTCAGTCGGTGTTCTAACGCTGTTGCGATAAGCTCCTCTCTATGTGCGCATTTTTGCGGACAGCCCAGGCTGTCCGCTTTTTTTTGGGGCGGCGCCCCCCGGTAAAGATGATTTTCAGGACCGTGGCACATGCATGAGCATCCGCTACAACGCTTCTTCAAATCCTTGCGCGAACGTCCGGTGTTTGCGTGGGAGCGCTATCAGATGCGCGACGTGTTGGTGATCGATCATCCGCTGTGTCAGGCGGTGTTCAGTCGTCAGGGGGCGCAGTTGCTGCACTTCCAGCCCAAGGGCCAGAAGCCCTGGCTCTGGTGCGCGGCGAAGTGGCCGCACGTCGGTGCGATTCGCGGCGGTGTGCCGGTGTGCTGGCCGTGGTACGGACGGCATCCGAGCGAAAACGCCTGGCCGTCCCATGGCTGGGCACGGTTGCTGGACTGGAAACTCCTCGACAGCAGTCATGACGACTACGGCGTGCGCCTGCACTGGCAACTGCAGTTGTGCGACTGGCAAGTGGACCTGCATGCCCACCTTGGCGAACGCATGGAGTTGCGCCTGAGCACCGAGCATCAAGACAGCCTGCCGTGCCAATTGAGTCAGGCTTTGCACGCCTATTGGCGTATTGGTGATGTCGGTGAGATAGCGCTGTCTGGGCTCGATGGGGCGCAAGGTTATGACCAGTTGAACCGCCAGGTTTGCCAGCAGGAAGGCGAGTTGCGGGTGGAGGGCGGCTGTCAGCGGGTGTTTCAGCATGACGGCGAATTGCAGCTCAAGGACCATGCCTGGCAGCGGGAATTGTGTATCGATACCGGGGACACCGCCGACACGGTGGTCTGGCATCCCGGGACGCGGCCGCTATTGGGCGTCAGTTGGAACGAGATTTCCGAGTTTGTCTGTGTGGAGGCGGCGAGCGGCGGGACCGATAGCTTGAGCCTGGCGCCGGGGCAGAAGGCGCATTTGAGTTTGCAGGCGCGGGTGGGAGTTTAGTTCAGATGCGGCAGAGTCTGGACTACCGCCATCGCGAGCAGGCTCGCTCCCACAGGGGGATTGGTTTTGAACACAAATGCTGTGTTAACCGAAGATCCAATGTGGGAGCGAGCCTGCTCGCGATGAGGCCGGACCGGTCAGTAGAGATTTCGGATCAGTTGAACTCATCCCCCACCGGATACCTGCTCGCATTCAGACTCTCTTTGATCTTGCGCAAATGCGGTTGGAAATCCACACCGCGGCGCAACGTCATGCCGGTCGCCAGCACGTCGAGCACAGTCAACTGAATGATCCGCGACGTCATCGGCATGTAGATGTCGGTGTCTTCCGGCAATGGAATGTTCAGGCTCAGCGTACTGGCCTTGGCCAGCGGTGAACCTTCGGCGGTCAGACCGAGCACCGAAGCACCGTTTTCCCGGGCGATACGCGCCACTTCCACCAGTTCGCGGGTACGACCGGTGTAGGAAATGATCACGAACAACTCACCGGTGTGCGCCACCGACGCGATCATGCGCTGCATCAACACATCCGCATGGGCGGTGACGGCCAGGTTGAAACGGAAGAATTTGTGCTGCGCGTCGAGCGCCACCGGGGCCGAGGCGCCGAGGCCGAAGAAGTGGATCTGCCGGGCCTGGATCAACAGGTCGACGGCGCGGCTGATCAGGTTCGGGTCGAGCGCCTGCAAGGCACTGTCCAGTGAGGCGATGGCGCTGCCGAAAATCTTCTTGGTATAGGCTTCCGGGTTGTCGTCGGCCTCGACCGCACGGCTGACATACGCCGCACCACTGGCCAGGCTCTGGGCCAGTTGCAGCTTGAGCTCCGGGTAGCCGCTGACGCCGAACGAACGGCAGAAACGGTTGACCGTCGGCTCGCTGACCTTGGAGGCCTGGGCGAGGGCGGCGATGCTGAACCGGGTGGCCTGCTCTGGGTTGAGCAGGATCACTTCGGCAACTTTGCGTTCTGCCTTGTTCAGGTCTTCAAGGCGATTCTGGATCTGTTCCAGTAAATTTCGCACGCGGTCCATATGGTTTCCTAGGTTCGCCTACAAGAGTGCTCTGCGATGCAAGCAAGCGTGCTGCTATGCAAATTGGGACTTTGATACTGCCCCAAACGGTGGCCTATCCTACTGATGGCTCCGATCGACCACCACTCGGAATCTGTATTTTGCGAAAATGTTGTGGTTATTACTACATTTTTGCTTGAGCGATGCCTTGAAAAAAGGTATTTGTAGCTTAACTTGATAAAAGAACAAACATCATGCCTTCGATTACGGTTGAACCGTGCACCTTTGCCTTGTTCGGCGCGCTTGGCGATCTGGCCCTGCGCAAGCTGTTTCCTGCCCTCTATCAACTCGATGGCGCAGGCCTGCTGCACGAAGACACGCGCATCATCGGGTTGGCTCGTGAGCCCGGCAGTGAGCAGGAGCATCTGGCGTTCATCGCTGCCGAGCTGCGCCGCTACGTCGGTGCCAAAGAGCTGGATGAAGCGGTGGTCGAACGCTTTCTGGCTCGCCTGACCTATCTGCACGTCGATTTCCTCAAGTCCGAAGACTATGTGGCCCTGGCCGAAATGGCCGGCAGCGCTCAACGAGTGATTGCCTATTTCGCCACGCCAGCCGCCGTTTATGGCGCGATCTGCGAGAACCTGGCGAAGGTCGGCCTGGCCGAGAACACCCGTGTGGTGCTGGAAAAACCCATCGGCTCGGACCTCGAATCCTCGCGCAAGGTCAACGACGCCGTGGCGCAGTTCTTCCCGGAGAACCGCACCTACCGCATCGACCACTACCTGGGCAAAGAGACCGTTCAAAACCTCATCGCCCTGCGTTTCGCCAACAGCCTGTTCGAAACCCAGTGGAACCAGAATTATATTTCCCACGTGGAAATCACCGTGGCCGAAAAGGTCGGGATCGAAGGCCGCTGGGGCTACTTCGACAAGGCCGGTCAGCTGCGGGACATGATCCAGAATCACCTGCTGCAACTGCTTTGCCTGATCGCCATGGACCCACCGGCCGACCTGTCCGCCGACAGTATTCGTGACGAGAAAGTCAAAGTGCTCAAGGCGCTGGCGCCGATCAGTCCGGAAGGCCTGACTACCCAAGTGGTGCGCGGCCAGTACATCGCCGGTTACAGCGAAGGCAAACCGGTTCCCGGCTACCTGGAAGAACCGAATTCCAATACCCAGAGCGACACCGAAACTTTCGTTGCCCTGCGGGCCGACATCCGCAACTGGCGTTGGGCCGGCGTGCCGTTTTACTTGCGTACCGGCAAGCGCATGCCGCAGAAACTGTCGCAGATCGTCATCCACTTCAAGGAACCGTCGCACTACATCTTCGCCCCCGAGCAGCGCCTGCAAATCAGCAACAAGCTGATTATCCGCCTGCAACCGGACGAAGGCATTTCCTTGCGCGTGATGACCAAAGAACAAGGCCTGGACAAGGGCATGCAGCTGCGCAGCGGTCCGTTGCAGCTGAATTTTTCCGACACCTGGCGCAGCGCACGGATTCCCGATGCCTACGAGCGGTTGTTGCTGGAAGTGATGCGCGGCAATCAGAACCTGTTTGTCCGTAAAGATGAAATCGAAGCCGCGTGGAAGTGGTGTGACCAGTTGATTGCCGGGTGGAAAAAATCCGGTGATGCGCCCAAGCCGTACGCGGCCGGGTCCTGGGGACCGATGAGCTCCATTGCTCTGATCACGCGGGACGGGAGGTCGTGGTATGGCGATATCTGATTTGCAACTGCCGCAGGGCGTCAGCGCCCATGCGTTCAAAAGCCCGGTGCTGCTGGCCGAAGGCCTGGCACTGAAGGTGGCCAGGCAATTGAGCGACGCGATTGATGCTCAAGGCACGGCCACGCTGGTGGTGTCCGGCGGACGCAGTCCGGTGGCGTTTTTCCAGCACCTGGCCAAGCAGACGCTGGACTGGTCGAACGTGGTGGTCAGCCTGGCGGACGAGCGCTGGGTGCCGGTTGAACATGCCGACAGCAATGCCGGTCTGCTCAAGCGTTACCTGTTGCAAGGCCCGGCGGCCAAGGCTCAGTTCCTGAGTCTGTACAGCGCCAGCGCGAACCTGGAACAAGCGGCCGAACAGGCTGATCGCTTGCTCGCCGAGCTACCGGCGATTGACGTGTTGGTACTGGGCATGGGCGATGACGGTCACACCGCGTCGCTGTTCCCGAACAGCCCGAACCTGGCCGATGCCTTGAAATCCGACGGCAAACGTCGTTGCTACCCGATGCTGGCGCCGACCGTACCGCATCAGCGCCTGACCATGAGTCGCGCGCTGCTGGCTTCGGCCAAACACACTGTTCTATCGATTTCCGGTCAGTCCAAGCTGACCACCCTGAGTGCTGCATTGGCCGGTGACGATGTCGCCGCCATGCCGATTCGCGCGTTTCTGCAACCCACGTTAGAGATTTACTGGTGCCCATGAGCCAAGGAACAGCCGCTATGACAACCCCATCCCCGACCGTTTCCATGGCGGACAAAGTTGCCCTGATCGACAGCCTCTGCGCCAAGGCGCGGATTCTGCCGGTGATCACCATCGCTCGTGAACAGGACGTGCTGCCGCTGGCCGACGCCCTCGCGGCCGGTGGCCTGACAGCCCTGGAAGTGACCCTGCGTTCGCAGTTCGGCCTCAAGGCCATCCAGATCCTGCGCGAGCAGCGTCCGGAATTGGTGACCGGTGCCGGCACCGTGCTCGATCGCCACATGCTGGCCGCCGCAGAAGCCGCCGGTTCGCAGTTCATTGTCACGCCGGGCATCACCCGTGACTTGCTCGAGGCTAGCGTCAGCAGCCCGATTCCGTTGTTGCCAGGCATCAGCAACGCCTCGGGCATCATGGAAGGCTACGGTCTGGGCTATCGCCGCTTCAAGCTGTTCCCGGCGGAAGTCAGCGGCGGCGTCGCGGCAATCAAAGCCTTGGGCGGTCCGTTCGGCGAAGTGAAATTCTGCCCGACCGGCGGTGTCAGCCCGGCTAACATCAAGAGCTACATGGCGTTGAAAAACGTGATGTGCGTGGGCGGTAGCTGGATGCTTGATCCGGAGTGGATCAAGAACGGCGACTGGGCCCGCATTCAGGAATGCACCGCCGAGGCCTTGGCGCTGCTGGACTGATTTGCTTTTACCCAACACTTCGTTGTGTGTTCTACGGCTTTACGGTGCGCTTGGTCGGTGCACCGTTTTTTTTTGCCCAACGAAAAACCATTCTCCTGCAGGACATCACGCGATACATAGTTACCGCCTCTCGCCGCTGATCCAGCGTTAACCTGCGTTCATCTTATGGAAGAGAGAGCGTCATGGTCGCCACCCCCCCAGTTGCATCCCCACCGCCGGCTTACCTGCTGTCACCCGAACAGATCGCCGGCCCGTATTTTCGCAACCCGAAACTGATCAGGCGAAACATCAGCGAAGGCCTGGACGGGATTCCGTTGGTGCTGCGGCTGACGATCATCGATGCGATGACCCATGAACCCGTCAACGGGGCCATCGTTGATATCTGGCATTGCAATGCTCGCGGCGCCTATTCGGGGTGGAGCAAAATCAACCCGGACAATGAAGTCGACGTCGGCGATATCGGCGCGATTGCGCGTACCGACGACGACACTTATCTGCGCGGCGGGCAGTTCACGGACCCAAATGGCATCGTGCGCTTTACCACGATTTATCCAGGGTTCTATGCCGGCCGCGCGCTGCACATTCACGTCGCGGTCCGAGTCACCGCCGGCAACAACTATCTCGAAGAGCGCCACGTCGCCTGGGTCGGCCAACTGTACTTTCCCGAAGTGGCCTCTCGCTCGGTGCTCAATGCCAGGGAGTACCGTGGTCGAACCGTCACCGCGCTGACCAACGACGAGGATTACTACTACGCCACCATGGGCGGCGAAGCCTCGACCCTGAACGTTCACACCCTCGGTCGAGATTCGAAGGAAGACGGCTTTTTTGGGCACATGACCATTGGCATCGACACGTTCGCGGCCTCATCACAGATCAAACCGGAGGACTTCGACAAGTACACCGTGTGACGTCAGCGCAGTTCGTTCAGTGCCGTGCTCAGCGTGTCCATGTCTGCTGCGGTAGTGGTCAGCCCCGGCGTGATGCGGATGCACGGGCCACTCGCTGCACCGCTGCGCACCACGGTAAACAGGTTGTAGTCCTTGAGCAGCCGCTCGGCCATCGCTTGTTGGTCGGCATGCCGGGTAAAGCGCATCGACGTGATGCCGCAATACAGTTGCGGGTCGTCCGGGGTCATCACGTCGATGCCCGGCAAGTCACGCACGGCGCTGACCCAGCGGTTGCGCAGGTAATTGAGCCGGGCGCCCTTGGCGGCGGAACCGCCCATCGCCCGATGCTCTTCGAACACCAGCGGCAGGGTCAGCAGCGCCGGAATGTTGGGCGTGCTGTATGGCGTGCGGGCGCGAATGTCGGTGACCGGGAAATGCATTTCGCCCATGTCCGGGTCGATGTCGGCGAGGCGCTCCGGGGCGATGTAGATGAAGCCCAGGGTCAGCGGCGCACCGATCCATTTGTGCAGGTTGAAACCGGCGAATGCGATGCCGAGGTCATCGAGGTTGAACTCGATCTGGCCGAGCGCATGGGCGCCGTCGAGAATCACGTCGATCCCGTGTTCCCTGGCGGCGGCAGCAATCGCCCGCACCGGCATCACCAGACCGGTGCGGTGAGTGACGTGAGTCAGGGCCATCAGTTTGAGCTTTGGGTATCGCACGAAGGCGTCGCGGTAAGTCGCCAGCAAACTGTCGAAACTGGCGGGGTGTGCATGTTCGATCTCGATCACTTCCACGCCGCGATGCCTGGCCAGCCAACGCATCGCGCCTTTGACCGTGTCGTATTCCAGATCGCAGATCAGTACCTGGTCACCGGGTTGCAGGCGATTGTAATTGCGAATCAGCGATTGCAAACCGTCCGAGGCGTTGCGGGTGAAGGCGACGGATTCGACCGTTACGCCCATCAGGTCGGCGAGCTGCGCGCGAACCTGTTCGTTTTCACCCTGTTCGAAACGCTGGCGCACATGCACCGAGTTGCCGCGGTTGATGAGTTCGATGTTGTGCTGGTATTCCTCGACCACCGTGCGCGACATGCGACCGAAGTAACCGTTCTCAAGGTTGATCGGGCCGGGTTCGACGGCATAGCGGTCGGCAAAGGTTTGCCAAAACAATTCATCACGGGCGCGGCGGGTGTTATCGGGCATAGGGACGGCTCAGTGGCGGGGGGCGGGTTTACCGTGTTTGGCGCGCAGCGGTTCAAGCAGCTCCGACAAGCCGTTGTGATCGATTTCCTGCATCAGGGCCAGCAGTCCGCCCAGTTCGCCATGGGGGAAGCCTTCTCGGGCGAACCAGTTCAGGTAGGGGCCGGGCAGGTCGGCAATGATGCGGCCCTTGTATTTGCCGAAGGGCATTTCGTGGGTAATCAGCAGTTCGAGCTTTTCAGGGTTCATCAGTCAGTCGTCTTGAATCGGTCAGTCTGGAAAATACAGGCATTCTGCATGCAGGCCAATTGACAGATCATGCAAATAACGCGGATACAGATTTCAGCTATAAAGTTAAGTGATTGAAATATAACGAATAAATTATCAATTCAAAGCTGGCATGCAGGGTGCAATAGCTATTGCATCTTTCATCAACCCGTGAGGAATTGAAAATGACCGACATGAATAAAGAAGCGATCTCGGTACTCAACGACCTGATTGAAACCAGCAAAGATGGTCAGGAAGGGTTCAAGACATGCGCTGAAGACATCAAGCACCCAGAACTGAAAACATTGTTCATCACTCGCTCCGCCGACTGCGCCACTGCGGCTTCTGAACTGCAAGCAGCGGTTCGTTCGATGGGCGGCGATCCGGAAACTTCCACCAGCGTCAGTGGTGATTTGCACCGTCGCTGGGTCGACGTGAAGGCGATGTTCACCGGCAAGGATGAAGAAGCCGTGCTGAACGAAGCCGAGCGCGGTGAAGACCATGCGCTGAAGGCTTACAAAGAAGCCATCGAGAAAATCAACAAGCACAACCTGGTGGGCATTCGTGACCTGGTTGAACGTCAGTACCACGGCGTGCAACGCAATCACGATCAGGTGAAAGCCCTGCGTAACCAGGCTCGCGCACGCTCGTAAGCGCATAAAGTCTGTCAAAAACGCCAGCTAGCCTGGCGTTTTTTTGTGCCCGGGTTTTAGCGCTGGACGCCTGATAGATAGCCAGCTAATAATTTGATTCAAACGGATCATTCAATGACTTGGATGAACCCGACTATCGTTAAATCGTCCTTTCAAGAGTGTTTTTCGTGCCTATCACTTTGCAGGCTTTATTCGCGCCTGACCGCCGCGCCTTGCAGTTCGCGATCAAGACGCTGATCGGTGGCGGCCTGGCATTGTGGCTGGCATTGCGCTGGGGGCTGGAGCAACCGGCGTGGGCGCTGATGACAGCGTTCATCGTTGCTCAGCCGTTGTCCGGGATGGTGGTGCAGAAGGGCTTGGCGCGGTTGCTGGGCACGCTGATCGGGACGTTCATGTCGGTGGTGTTCATGGGCCTGTTCGCCCAGACGCCGTGGCTGTTTTTGCTGGCATTGGCGTTGTGGCTGGGGTTGTGTACGGCGAGTTCGACGCTGTTGCGCAGTGCCTGGTCTTATTCATTTGTGCTGGCCGGTTATACGGTGGCAATCATCGCGTTACCGGCCATCACCCATCCGCTGACGGTGTTCGACCAAGCCGTGGCACGCTGTACGGAAATCTGTCTGGGCATTCTCTGCGCCACCGCCGCCAGCGCGCTGCTGTGGCCGATGCGGGTCGAGCGGCAATTGGCGGACCAGGCACGCGCCGCGTGGCACAGTGGCATGAATGCCGCACGCGCCACCCTGGCCGGCGATGGTCAGGCGCGCAAGGGCTTGCTGGAAATCCTTGGGCGCATCGTCGCGGTGGATGCCCAGCGCGAACATGCCTGGTTCGAGGGCGGGCTGGGCCGGCAACGAGCGCGGGCCATCAGTGGGCTGAGCCAGAAGCTGTTGATGCTGCTACGCATTGCGCGATCGGTGCGGCGGCAGTGGAAGCAACTTGAAGCGCAGGAAACCGCGCAGTTGCTGCCGTGGATGACCGAGGTTCAAGAAGCGCTCGCCAGCCCGGACACCGCAACGTTGCAAGCCTTGCGCCCGCGTTTGCTCGATGCCAGCCATGACCCGCAGATCAGTTCCGCGCAGAGTTACTGTCTGGTCCGTTTCGCCTTGTTGATGGATACCGCGATGGCGGCGAACGCAGCATTGACTGCGGTGGAGGAGGGCAAGGAAACCGTCGACCCGCCGCGCACGCTGACACCGCACCGCGATCTGTCATTGGCGCTGGTGTTCGGCGCGCGTAGTGCCCTGGCGTTTCTGGTGGTGTCGTGTTTCTGGCTGGCCACCGCGTGGCCCGCCGCCTCGGGGGCGTTGCTGTTGACCTGCGTGGTGTGCAGCCTGTTCGCCAGTCGCGAAAACGGCGCGCAAATCGGCATGAGTTTCATGCGCGGGATTTTTCTGGCGATCCCGGCGGCGTTTTTCGTCGGGCAGATTTTGCTGCCGCAATGGAGTGGTTTTGCGCTGCTCTGCATGGGCATGGGCGTGCCGTTGTTTTTCGGCGCGCTGGGCATGGCCAGGCCGCAGATCGGCGCCACGGCGACGTCGTTCTGTCTGCATTTCATCGTGCTGGTGTCACCGCTCAACGCGATGAAATTCGACGTCGCGACGTTCTTCAACAGCGCTCAAGCCATGGTGGTGGGTGTCGGTGCGGCGGTGCTGGCGTTTCACTTGCTGATCCTGCGCAACCCGACGTGGCACGGTCGGCGCTTGCTGGCGGCGACCCTCGGCGACCTGGTGCGCCTGACCCGGCGTAATCTGCGCGGTGCCGAAAGCTGGTTCGGCGGACGCATGGCCGACCGCTTGCTGCAACTGGCGCGGCACTACCCGGAACTGCCGGAGCCGGCGCGTAGTCGCTGGGACGACGGCTTGCTCGGTCTCGACATTGGCGACGAGCTGCTGCACCTGCGCTTGAGTCTGGCGGTGGCGCAGGCTCCGGTCAGTGCCGCGCAGCGGCGGTATCTCGAGCAACTGGAAAATGTCCTTGAGCAAGGCCCGGCCGGCCACTGCGCGGATGCGCTGGAACACCCCAGCGAAGAATTCTTGAAGACCTTGTACGCATTGCCGCCCAGTGACGCCGTGAAACTGGCCCAAGGCGCGGTGCTGCAATTGCAGAACAGTTGGCGCACGTGGTGCCACCAACAGGAGCAAAGCCATGGGCTTGCATGAATGGTCGGTGGGCGGCGTGCTGCTCAGTCCTTTTCTGATTTATGTGCTGCTGGCGTTGCTGGTCACCGGCGCCTTGCGCCTGCTGTTGCGCCTGACCCCGGCCGGTCGCTGGATCTGGCACGAAGCGTTATTCGATTGCGCCTTGTACGTCTGTGTATTGACCTTGATCACCGTCGTCCTCGGACCTTTATAAGGAGTTGAACATGCGTACACCCGTACGTGTCGCGGTTACCCTGTGCCTGGTGGCGCTGGCGATTTTTGCCGGTTTCCATTTGTGGCAGTACTACATGCTTACACCGTGGACCCGGGATGCGCGGATTCGCGCCGACGTGGTGGTGATCGCCCCGGATGTGTCGGGCTGGGTGCGTGAGCTCAAAGTCTTCGACAACCAGGCGGTGAAGGCCGGCGATCTGTTGCTGAGCATTGATCGCGACCGTTTCGAAGCTGCGTTGGAGAAGGCGCAAGCGGTGGTGCAGACCCGTCAGCAGCAACTCAATCTGCGCGAGCGCGAAGCCAGCCGTCGCGCCAGCCTCGGGCCGCAAGCGATCAGTGCCGAGCTGCGCGAGAACGCGCAAATCAACGCTGGCATCGCTCGTGGCGAACTGCGTGAAGCTCAGGCCGAAGCCAAGGTTGCCGAACTCAACCTCGCCCGCAGTCAGGTCCATGCGCCACGCAGCGGTCACATCACCAATCTGCGTCTGGCCCAAGGCAACTACGTGAATGCCGGGCAACCGGTGATGGCGTTGATCGATGATTCAACGTTTTATGTGCAGGCGTATTTCGAAGAAACCAAACTGCCGCGGATTCGCGTCGGCGATCCGGTAAAGGTCTGGTTGATGAGTGCCGGAGAGGCGCTGGAAGGGCATGTGGAAAGCATCAGTCGCGGCATTACCGATCGCAATACCACGCCGGATGGGCAGTTACTGGCGGAGGTGGAGCCGACATTTAACTGGGTCAGGCTGGCGCAGCGAATTCCGGTGCGAATCAAACTGGACCAGGTGCCCGAGGGGATCAATTTGAGTTCGGGGATGACGGCGAGTGTGCAGGTGCAGGAAGGGCCAAAATAACTGTAGGAGCGAGCAGGCTCGCTCCTACAGAAGTGCGCAGGGTTCAGCCGATGCTGATCGCCGGCAGGGTCGGCAACGTCACGGTCTGCTGCTTGCGCGGTGCCAGAATCTCCGCCTCACCATCCACCACCAGCTCATCGCGCTGGTTGAACACGCGTGTGGCAATGCGCACACGAAACTTTGGCAGCTTCTCAAGAATCTCCAGGCGCACCGTCAGCGTGTCGCCAATCTTCACCGGCTTCTGAAAGCTCATCTGCTGACCGATATAAATAGTGCCCGGCCCTGGCAACTCGCAGGCAACCGCAGCACTGATCAATGCGCCACTGAACATGCCGTGCGCGATACGCTCCTTGAACATGGTGCCGGCGGCGAATTCGGCGTCCAGGTGCACCGGGTTGTGGTCACCCGACATGGCGGCGAACAACTGAATGTCACGCTCTTCGACCGTCTTGCTGTAGCTGGCGGTCTGGCCGACTTCGAGGGCTTCGTACGGGGTGTTGGTAACCTGGGTCATCTGTTTCAATTCCTGTGACAAATAAAAAAACCACAAAAAAAACTATTCGGATCGGGGCGGGCGGCGGTGGCTCAGGGCTTGCGCGATCCAGCTCAGCACATCGGCCGTCACTTCATCGCGATTGCTCTCGTTGAACAGTTCGTGCCGTGCCTGCGGGTAAATTTTCAGTTGCAGGCTCTGGCTGCCAGCGGCACGTAACGCATCGGCCAGATCTTTCAGACGCTTGCCTTCACTCACCGGATCACATTCGCCGCCAATCACCAGCAGCGGCAGGCCCGGATCGATCTGGGCGAGATTGGACGCTTTGCTGATTTGCTGCAAGCCGCCGAGCAAATCGATCCAGAACTGATTGGTGCAGCGAAAGCCGCAGAGCGGATCGTTGGCGTACTTGTCGACTTCGGCCGGGTCGCGGCTGAGCCAGTCGAACGAGGTGCGCGCCGGTTTGAACTTCTTGTTGAACGAGCCGAACGACAGCCATTCGATCAGCGCGCTTCGGCCCTTCGGCCCCTGGCGCAAGCGTTCGAGGCGTGCGATCTGCCGGGCTGCGCGATAAAGCGCTACGGGTTGAAAGTTCGAACCACTGAGCACCGCGCCATACAGGCTGGCACTGTGATGCAGCAGATAAGCCTGGGCGATGTAGCTGCCCATGCTGTGGCCGAGCAGCACGATCGGCACGCCGGGATGTTGCTGCCCAATGTGCTGATTGAGGCTGGCGAGGTCGCCGACCACCTTGCACCAGCCATCGTCGTCGGCGAAATGACCGAGTGTCCCGTTTTCGGCGGTTTTGCCATGTCCACGCAGGTCCGGCGCATACATACCGTAGCCCTGTTCGCAGAGCTGTTCTGCCAGGCGCGCGTAGCGACCGCTGTGTTCGGCCATGCCGTGGGCCAGCAGGATCACCGCTTTCAACGGCGCTGCGGGCAGCCACTGGTTGACGAAGAGGCGGCTGCGGTCACTCGCGGTCAGCCAGAAGGTGTCGTGGATCATGGCGATTCCTTTGCATGGGCTCGGTCCATTGTATAGCGCATCCTGCGCTTGCCGTCTGATCAGGCCGCACCACGGCACCAAGATTCACACGGTCAATGACGGTTGTTGGCATATTTGCCTGATTCGCCATAGCTGCTAGTGTCCGTGAAGCTCCGCTTTTTCAAGGCGACACAAAAGCGGCCCCGGATAGGTTCAGGTAAAGAGGACAAGAACAATGCAACCTGATTTCTGGAATGACAAACGCCCGGCCGGCGTACCCTTGGACATCGATCAAGGGGCTTACAAGTCGGTGATCGAGGTGTTCGAGCGTTCCTGCAAAAAATTTGCTGACCGCCCGGCCTTCAGCAACATGGGCATCACCTTGACCTACGCCGAGCTGGAACGCTACAGCGCCGCGTTCGCCGGTTACCTGCAAGCCCACACCGATCTGGTGCCGGGGGATCGCATTGCGGTGCAGATGCCCAACGTCCTGCATTATCCGATTGCCGTGTTCGGTGCGTTGCGCGCCGGGCTGATCGTGGTCAACACCAATCCGCTGTACACCGCACGGGAAATGCGTCACCAATTCAAGGATTCCGGTGCCCGCGCGCTGGTGTACCTGAACATGTTCGGGCAGAAGGTCCAGGAAGTGCTGGCCGACACCGACATCCAGTACCTGATCGAAGCGAAGATGGGCGACCTGATGCCCGTCGCCAAAGGCTGGCTGGTCAACACCCTGGTCAGCAAAGTGAAGAAAATGGTCCCGGACTATTCCTTGCCGCAGGCCGTTTCCTTCAAGAGCGCGCTGCGTCTGGGCCGAGGCCTGGGCATCAAACCGTTGAACGCCGGTCTCAACGACATCGCCGTGCTGCAATACACGGGTGGCACCACCGGTCTGGCCAAGGGGGCGATGCTGACCCACGGCAATCTGGTGGCGAACATGCAGCAGGCCCGCGCCTGCCTCGGCCAGTTCGGCGATGACGGCCAGCCATTGCTGCGCGAAGGGCAGGAGGTGATGATCGCGCCGCTGCCGCTGTACCACATC
This sequence comes from Pseudomonas sp. 300, assembly GCF_055803035.1. Classification (NCBI taxonomy): domain Bacteria; kingdom Pseudomonadati; phylum Pseudomonadota; class Gammaproteobacteria; order Pseudomonadales; family Pseudomonadaceae; genus Pseudomonas; species Pseudomonas sp. 300. The sequence goes on from NZ_JAVLRV010000002.1 coordinate 147,105, forward strand.
TATGCCTTCACCGCGAATTGCATGTGCATGATGGTGACCGGCAACCACAACGTGCTGATCACCAATCCACGAGACATCAAGGGCTTCATCAAGGAGCTGAAAAACTGGCGGTTCTCGGCGTTGCTGGGGCTCAACACGCTGTTCGTCGCGCTGATGGACCACCCGGACTTCAAGTCCCTGGATTTCTCCAGCCTGAAACTGACCAACTCCGGCGGCACCGCGCTGGTCAAGGCCACCGCCGAGCGTTGGGAGCAACTGACCGGGTGCCGCATCACCGAAGGTTATGGCCTGACCGAAACCTCGCCGGTGGCGTGCACCAACCCGTACGGCGACAAATCGCGGATCGGCACGGTCGGCCTGCCAGTGCCGGGTACCACGCTGAAAGTCATCAACGATGAAGGTGTCGAGCAGCCGATGGGCGAGCGCGGCGAACTGTGCATCAAAGGCCCGCAGATCATGAAGGGCTACTGGCAGAAACCCGAAGCCACTGCCGAAGTGCTGGATGCCGAAGGCTGGTTCAAATCCGGCGACATTGCCGTGATCGACCCGGACGGTTTTGTGCGCATCGTTGATCGCAAGAAAGACATGATCATTGTCTCGGGTTTCAACGTGTACCCGAACGAGATCGAAGACGTGGTGATGGCTCACCCGAAAGTCGCCAACTGCGCAGTCATTGGTGTGCCGGACGAGCGTTCGGGCGAGGCGGTGAAGTTGTTTGTGGTGGCGCGTGAGTCGGGGGTCAGCCTTGAAGAGTTGAAGGCTTACTGCAAGGAAAACTTCACGGCGTACAAAGTGCCCAAGCACATCGTGTTGCGTGAGTCGTTGCCGATGACGCCGGTGGGCAAG
>NZ_JAVLRV010000002.1:148040-150434 GCF_055803035.1 Pseudomonas sp. 300
ACGAATGTGACTGTAGAGGCCGCTTTTGGCTCTAGTCGGCCCTTGGCAAAGCTGCTACTCTCGGCGCGCTTTGTGACCTCTCGGCCTCTGTAAAAGCCCAGACTCACCAATAATCAAACACCAATAATAATCGCATCAAATGCGGTATTTGAATTCGCGTTGCTGAGGAGTGGGCTTCCATGATCGAAGACTTCTGGAAGGATAAGTACCCTGCCGGGATTGCTGCCGACATCAATCCGGACGAGTATCCGAATATTCAGGCAGTGCTGAAACAGTCCTGCCAGCGCTTCGCCGACAAGCCGGCATTCAGCAACCTGGGCAAGACAATCACCTACGGTGAACTGTACGAATTGTCCGGTGCCTTTGCCGCTTACCTGCAACAGCATACCGACTTGCAGCCGGGCGATCGAATCGCCGTGCAACTGCCCAACGTATTGCAGTACCCGGTCGCCGTGTTCGGTGCCATTCGTGCCGGGCTGATCGTGGTCAACACCAACCCGCTGTACACCGCGCGGGAAATGGAACATCAATTCAACGACTCCGGTGCCAAAGCCCTGGTGTGCCTGGCCAACATGGCGCATCTGGCCGAGACCGTCGTGCCGAAAACCGGCGTCAAGCACGTCATCGTCACTGAAGTCGCCGATCTGCTGCCGCCGCTCAAGCGCCTGCTGATCAACAGCGTCATCAAGTACGTGAAGAAGATGGTCCCGGCGTATCACTTGCCCAAAGCCATCAAGTTCAACGACGTGTTGAGCAAGGGCCATGGCCAGCCAGTGGCGGAAGCCAACCCGGCCAGCGGCGACGTGGCGGTGCTGCAATACACCGGCGGCACCACCGGCGTGGCGAAGGGCGCAATGCTGACCCATCGCAACCTCGTCGCCAACATGTTGCAGTGCAAGGCGCTGATGGGTTCCAACCTGAATGAAGGTTGCGAGATCCTGATCACGCCGCTGCCGCTTTACCACATCTATGCCTTCACCTTTCATTGCATGGCGATGATGCTGATCGGCAACCACAACATTTTGATCAGCAACCCGCGCGACCTGACGGCGATGGTCAAGGAGCTGTCGAAGTGGAAGTTCAGCGGCTTCGTCGGCCTCAACACCTTGTTCGTGGCCCTGTGCAACAACGAAGGCTTCCGCAAGCTGGATTTCTCGGCGCTGAAAGTCACCCTGTCCGGCGGCATGGCCCTGCAACTGGCCGCGGCTGAGCGCTGGAAAGCGGTCACCGGTTGCGCCATCTGTGAAGGTTACGGCATGACCGAAACCAGCCCGGTCGCGACGGTGAACCCGATCCAGCACATCCAGATCGGCACCATCGGCATTCCGGTGCCGTCGACCCTGTGCAAAGTCATCGACGATGCCGGTGTTGAACAGCCATTGGGCGAAATCGGCGAACTGTGTGTGAAAGGCCCACAGGTCATGAAGGGCTACTGGCAGCGTCAGGAAGCCACCGACGAAATGCTCGACAGCGAAGGCTGGTTGAAGACCGGTGACATCGCGCTGATCCAGCCTGACGGCTACATGCGCATTGTCGATCGCAAGAAAGACATGATTCTGGTGTCCGGTTTCAACGTGTACCCCAATGAACTGGAAGACGTGTTGGCGACCCTGCCGGGCGTGCTGCAATGCGCAGCGATCGGCGTGCCGGACGAGAAGTCGGGCGAGGCGATCAAGATTTTCATCGTCGCCAAACCGGGCGTGACCCTGACCAAAGAGCAGGTGATGGAGCACATGCGTGCGAACGTCACCGGTTACAAAGTGCCGAAAGCGGTGGAATTCCGCGATGCGCTGCCGACCACCAACGTCGGCAAGATCTTGCGTCGTGAGTTGCGCGACGAAGAGCTGAAGAAGATCAACGCGAAGAAAGTAGGCGCGTAACAAACAAAAAGCCCCGCAGATGCCGAAGATGCGGGGCTTTTTGTTGCCTGACCGGAAAGGTTCATTGTCTGTCAGACCGCTTTCGCGAGCAGGCTCGCTCCCACATGTGACCGCATTCTTCCTGGAGGAACTCGGTCAACTGTGGGCGCATCGGTCAACTACACCCTGGCAGCCAACGTCGAGAACCTGATCCTGACCGGATCGGCTATCGAAGGCACCGGCAACGGGCTGAAAAACATCATCACCGGCAACGACGAGGCCAACCTGATCGATGGCGGCGCGGGTGCGGACACCCTGATCGGTGGCAAAGGCAACGACACCTACGTCGTTGACCTGGTCACCAGCGGTGTCGGTGCCAAGGCCATCGCCGTACTGCAAGACACCATCACCGAGAAGGCCGGTGAAGGTGATCACGACATCCTGAAATTGCGCGGCGATTCGCTGATCAATTTCAGCGGTACGGCTGCCGTGACCCTGGGTCTCAACCTCGAAGACCTCGATGCTTCCGAAACCG
>NZ_JAVLRV010000002.1:150444-204630 GCF_055803035.1 Pseudomonas sp. 300
CCATCACCGGCAATGCCGGCAACAACACCCTCAACGGTGGTGCGGGAGACGACAATCTCTATGCCGGCGTGGGTGGCATCAATATTCTGAACGGCGGGACCGGCACCGACCATTTGATGGGCAACACCGGGGTCGACATCTTCAAGTTCAATGCCCTCAACGAAATGGGTTTGGGTGCCAAGCAAGATGAAATCTACAAATTCACCACAGATGCCGTTCAACCGGGGAGCGGCGACAAGCTCGACTTCTCGGCACTCAAGGGCTACAAGTTTGTGGGCGAAGCGGACGATTTCACCGGTGCGGCCAAAGAACTTCGTTACGAAACCGGCTCGGACGAGCAAGGCAGCTATGTGGTGCTTTACGGCAATAGCAACACCGACCACACGGCTGATTTCTCGATCAAGCTGATGGGCGTCACTGCATTGACCGCGGCGGACCTGTTGCTCTAAGCCAGGGCTGTCAAGAATGACGGCGGCGCCGATGCGCTGCCGGCCATTCGATAATTGGAAACCCTCCAACCCGGTCATCAGGAGATTGAAATCGCCAAACGAATTAAATAAGTGTCTAGTCCTGAAATAGGTTTACCCCTGTTTCACCCTAACGCCCGATGCATCGCATCGGGCGTTTTTCATTCAAAAACAGGTGGGACGCTGATCAACCATTTCACGCCGCGGAATGGCTGATCAAGCTGCTCTCATCAGTGGCTCGAACGACCGGTCATCTCCAGGGCCATTTCGCTGGCATAGCTGTCGGTCATGCCGGCGATGAAGTCAATCATGCGCAAGAATGACGTGTGCAACGGCCCTTGAGGGTCAGGCGCGTTGTTACCCAGCAAATCGAGGATGCGACGGCTCTTGAATGAAGGCGTGCGCCCGTTGTGCTGTTCCAGCGCTGCGCCGCAGAAGGCGTTGAGCAGGATTTCCAGCGTGGTATAGGCACCGATTTCGTGCAGGGTCTTGCGCTTGTCCTGAAAGATTTTCTTGCGCGCCATGTCCTTGGCATTCAGTACGCAGCGCTTGGCCGGTCCATGCATGTGCTCCACCAGATCACCGGGCAGTGTGCCAGCCAGCAACGCATCCTGTTGCTCGACAAAAGCACGGGCGGCGGCGTTGGTCAGGTGCTCGATGGCTTTGCCGCGCAGGATCGCCAGTTTACGTCGCCGCGAATCCTGCGGGCCGAGCTGGCGATAGGTTTCCGGCAGATCGTCGCCGACCAGGTCCAGTAACAGGGATTCGACTTCCGCGTACTCCAGCAACTCCATTTCCAGACCGTCTTCCAGATCGATCAGCGCGTAGCAGATGTCATCGGCGGCCTCCATCAGATAGACCAGCGGATGGCGGGCCCAGCGCTGCTCCTCGAGTTGGGGCAGGCCAAGTTTATGAGCGATCTGCTCCAGCAATGGCAGTTCACTCTGATAGCAACCGAACTTGTGCTTCTTGTAACCCAGCGAATCGGCGTGCATGGCCGTCCATGGGTATTTCAGGTAAGTACCCAGCGTGGCGTAGGTCAGCCGGGTACCGCCATCGAACTGATGGTATTCAAGCTGGGTGAGCACCCGGAAGCCTTGGGCATTGCCTTCGAAATTGAGGAAGTCATTGCGTTCAGCTTCGCTCATTGCATCCAGCCAGCCACGGCCTGCAGCCTGTTGAAACCAGTGACGGATCGCGTCTTCGCCGGAGTGACCGAAGGGCGGGTTGCCGATGTCGTGGGCCAGGCAAGCCGATTGCACCACCATGCCCAGGTCACTGGGTTCGCACCAGTCGGGCAGGGCATTGCGGATGGTTTCGCCAACGCGCATGCCCAGCGAGCGGCCAACGCAACTGACTTCCAGCGAGTGGGTCAGGCGCGTGTGAATGTGGTCGTTGCTGGTGACCGGATGGACTTGGGTCTTGCGGCCGAGACGGCGAAACGCTCCCGAGAAAATGATGCGGTCGTGGTCTTTGTGGAAAGGGCTGCGGCCGAGTTCTTCCGGGCTGTGCAGAGGCTTTCCGAGGCGTTCGCGGGTGAGCAGGGTTTGCCAATCCAAGGCTGTATCTCTCCGTCAGGTGACTGATGCCTTAAGCTTCCCGGTTCGCGCCATGGGCTGCAAGGGAAAAACATACGCACGACTTCAGGAGCACGGGTTGCCGGCGATGACGGCGTGTCAGGCACTGCAATATCGAGTGAACTGCCATCATCGCGAGCAAGCTCGATTCCTACAGCCCCGCGGCGTCGATATCGATGAGCAGCAGTCGCTCGCCGTCGGCGAAAAACTGCCCGGCAGTGAGACAGTACTGGTTGCTGGTGGCGTCGCGGTAAGTGTTGGAAAGTGTCAGTCGGCGCTCATCCCAACCCTCTGCCAGCAGATGATAAAAGTACGGGCGCCATGACCAGTTGTGGCCCAGGTAACGACCGTCGGCTTTCCAGGCGTTGTTGCGCCACTCGAGGTTGGGTGTCAGTTGCGTGCCGTGGCGGTCGCATTGATAGAAGCGCAATAACCAGGGAAAGGCATCCAGTTGTGGCAAGGCGCTTAACGGCGCGCAAGCCTGGGCCCAGGCTTGCAGAATCGCCATCAGCTCGCACAGTTGCTGGCGCATGATCATCAGGCGACCGCGTTCAGCCAGTTTCTGCTGTACATAGCGCTGACGCAGCTGGGCGAAGCGCTCGACAAAGGCGTCTGTGGCGAAGAAGTCTGCTTGCGCGCGGGCAAACAGAAAACCCTGGACATAGCGCGATCCGCACTCAAGGGCAAAATTCAGTTGAGTGTCGGTTTCCACCCCTTCGGCAATGATCCAGCACCCGGTTTTTTCCGCCATTTGCGCCAGGGCCTTGACCACGTCGCTGCTGGGGCCGCCCAACGCTGCAGCCTGGAACAGCCGCATGTCGAGCTTGAGAATGTCCGGTTGCAGGGCCAGCACACGATCGAGCTGCGAATAACCGGCACCGAAATCATCGATGGCAATTCGCGCGCCGGCGAGCCGGTATCTCGCTACCACGTCGGCCAGACGCTGGATGTCGCCGCCCAGTTCGGTGATTTCGAAAACGATTCGCTGCGGGTCGACGCCATGCCGGCTCAGTTGCTTGAGGCTCGGCAATGCCTGGTCCGGGCGCAAGCGGCTGATCCAGCGTGGTGACATGTTCAGGCTGAGAAACCACTCTGAGGGCGCTTCATGCAAACGGCTCAGGGCGTTATCGCGGATCTGGCGATCCAGACGACGCAGGGCGATGGCGGGAGTCCTCGGGTCGGCGAACAGTGGGCCTACCGAGGCCAATTGACCATCGGCCTGACGCAGTCGGCCCAGTGCTTCGACGCCGGCGATACGGCCGGTGGCGGTATCGATGAACGGTTGAAAGCAGGCGAGCGGTTGCCCGTCGATCACGAGGCCTCCTTAGTAAGGTCTTGTTCTGGATGAAACCTGATGGCCCGGTAGACGCGCAGGTTTGAACCCCTCGATAAAGAGGTTCATCCCGGCGATGTTGCAAGAATGCAGCCAGATAGTGGCTTCAGTGTTTGCGCGAGTCGCCTTGCAGAACCAGCTTGATCAGCGGCCCCAGCGTGGTGCCTAGACGAACCAGGCGAGTCAGGCTGCTTGCGCCACCGCTCTTGGCGCCCTTGCCAGTCAAAAAGCCCAGCAGAGTCACGGCCGCCACGCCCCAGAGCGGGGCATGCTTGATGCCGAAGCCGTCTTGCAGGTTTTGCGTCATCCCGCGCATACGTTGCAAGGGTTGTAGCAGTTGCGCGGATTCGTGACGGATTTCCTGGCGATGCATTTCCATGCGCAGGCGGATCAGCGCCTTGCGCATTTCCGTGCGCGAGCTGTTGTGAGGCAGTTCAGGCAGGCTCATGGCAGCAGGCGCTCCCGATCATTGGCCAGTTCTTCCAGGGTGCCATGGAAGGGCGAGGACTCATCGAAAATCGCTGCTCTCAAACGCATCGCGCAGAAGATGGCCGCGAGGGTGTAGAACACGCAGAGCCCGATGATGGCGGGCAGACGATAGGTGTCCCAAAACAGGATCAACACCAGCGTCGACAATCCCACCAGCAACAGCAAGGCAAACACCAGCGCCAGGCCTGCGAACAGCAGCAGGCTGACGGTGCGGGCTTTTTGCTCCTGCAATTCGATGCCGAACAGTTCGACATGGCTGTGCAGCAGGCCGAGGAAAGCGGCACCCAGGCGCCGCGGTGAGGAGTTTGGGCCCGTCGCGGACGAGCCGGATTCGCCGATCGCCATAATCAGCGCCGGGTTGCCAGCAGACCAATCAGGAAACCCACGCCGGCCGCGATCCCGACCGATTGCCATGGGTTGGCCTGAACGTAGTCTTCAGTGGCGGTGACTGCGGCCTTGCCACGTTCGCGCAAAGAGTCTTCAGTCAGTTTCAAGGTTTCGCGTGCACGCAGCAGACTGTCGTGGATCTGCTCGCGCAACTCATCCGCCTGATCGCCGGCCAATGTGGCGGTGTGTTCCAGCAACCGCTCGGTGTCGCTGACCAAAGTCTGAAAGTCGTTCATCAGGATTTCTTGAGCAGTCTTTGCCTTGATGCTGGCCATTGGTGATCTCCGTAAGTGGCTTCTGTTGCGTTCGAGTATGAGCCTTGCGCGAAGGTTCAGTACAAATGACTGGTACAACTTTTGCTATGTCGTGGTGCGTTAGCCCGCGTGTTTGCGCTGTTGCTGGGCAAGAATCGGGCAAAACCTTATCTCAAATTATGAAAACCCGCGCAAAGGTTCCAACCTTGTGCGCCAAAGTGGCTCAACGGGATCAATGGACTGATTCGTCGAAGTTGCAACTTGGTGCATGAATTGTCAGCGCGAACCGATTTGGTGCTTTTTTTAGCCTTCAGGTCTGCCAACCTCATGGAAAATCTGCAAAGCGCTGTGGCCAGTCTGGTCCACAGCTCCAATACGTTGTTCATTCTGATCGGTGCCGTGATGGTCCTGGCCATGCACGCCGGTTTTGCCTTCCTCGAAGTCGGCACGGTTCGACAAAAGAACCAGGTCAACGCTTTGTCGAAGATCCTCAGCGATTTCGCCATTTCGACCCTCGCCTACTTCTTTATAGGCTACTGGATTTCCTACGGTGTCACCTTCATGCAACCGGCGGCGGTGATCAATGCCGATCATGGTTATAGCCTGGTTAAGTTTTTCTTTCTGCTGACGTTCGCCGCAGCGATACCGGCAATCATTTCCGGCGGCATCGCCGAGCGCGCCCGGTTCGTTCCGCAGTTGTGTGCGACGGCGTTGATCGTGGCATTCATCTATCCCTTTTTCGAGGGCATGATCTGGAACGGCAACTTTGGCTTGCAGGCCTGGTTGCTGGCGCACTTTGGCGCCAGTTTCCATGATTTCGCCGGGTCGGTGGTGGTCCACGCCATGGGTGGCTGGCTGGCGCTGGCTGCGGTGTTGTTGCTCGGCCCCAGGCAAGGTCGCTATCGCGATGGACGCTTGGTGGCGTTCGCCCCTTCGAGCATTCCCTTCCTGGCCCTGGGGTCGTGGATTCTCATTGTGGGCTGGTTCGGTTTTAACGTGATGAGCGCCCAAACCTTGCAGGGCGTCAGCGGGTTGGTCGCGGTCAACTCGCTGATGGCGATGGTTGGCGGCACTGTGGCGGCGCTGATCGTCGGGCGCAATGACCCGGGCTTTCTGCATAACGGTCCACTGGCCGGGTTGGTGGCGATTTGCGCCGGTTCCGATCTGATGCACCCGGTAGGCGCGCTGGTGACCGGTGCCATCGCCGGGGCGCTGTTTGTCTGGTGCTTTACCGCCGCTCAGGGCAAATGGCACATCGACGACGTATTGGGTGTGTGGCCATTGCATGGTCTGTGCGGTGTCTGGGGCGGAATCGCCTGCGGCATTTTTGGTCAGAGTGCATTGGGTGGTCTGGGTGGGGTGAGCCTGATCAGTCAGTTGATCGGAACCGCCCTGGGAGTGGTCGTGGCGCTGGCCGGTGGCTTCACAGTGTATGGCGTGATCAAGGCGTTCCATGGTCTGCGCCTGAGTCAGGAAGAAGAGTATTACGGCGCGGACTTGTCGGTGCACAAGATCGGCGCCGTGAGTCAGGACTGAGTCAGGTTTCTTCATCGTCGGTGCCGGGATAAAGACCGTGCAGCAGACGATAGCGGTCATGCCGTATCTGGTTGGCCCGCTCTTGGACCTGATGCGCGGGTAAACCCAGCATGATCAACGCGTGGGAGGCGAGCATCAGGCTCGACTCGAGTAATTCGGGCACGACTTCGCTGGCGCCGGCTGCTTTCAACTCGGCCAGTTGGCTGTCGTCCCGAGTGCGTACCAGGATTGGAACGGTCGAGTTTAATCGGCGCGCCTCCTTGAGAATCAGTAACGCGATATCGGCCTGGTCCACGGCAATCACCAGCAGCCTGGCGCGCACCAGCCCGACCGCCAGCAGCAGTTCACCGCGCCGTGAGTCGCCATAGTGCACACAGGTTTCACCCGCTGCGGCTTCCTGGACACGCACCGGATCGGTGTCCAGCGCGATATAGGGCTGCAGCGCATTGCGTAGTGCTCTCCCGATCGACTGACCGACGCGACCGTAGCCGCAGATCACAACATGGCTGTGCAAACCGGCGTTCAGCGTGCTTATTTCCTCGAGTTTGGCTTCTTCGTTGGGTTTGCGGTGCAGACGTGTCGCGATGTTGGGCGCCGCGCGCAGCAACAGCGGCGTTAGCAGCATCGAGCAGAAGGTCGCGGCCAGCAGCAGCCCCCCGAGATCGGAGGGCATCATTTTGTTCTGTTGCATAAGGGCCATCAACGCGAAGCAGAACTCGCCGCCCTGGGCCAAAGCTAGGCCACTGCGCCAGGCGGTCTCGCGATCGCTGCCGCGCCATTTGACCAGCAGCGCGACCACGCAGCCTTTGATCAGCAGCAAACCGAGGGTCAGACCGAGGATCAGCAGGCCGTGGCTGGCAAACAACTGCAAGTCGATCAACATGCCGATGCTGACGAAAAACACCCCGAGCAGAATGTCGCGGAACGGACGGATATCGGCTTCTATTTGATGGCGGTAATGGCTCTCCCCCAGCAGCATGCCGGCGAGAAACGCCCCCAGGGCAGGGGAGAGGCCGAGCAGGTGCGTCAGCCAGGCGGTCAGCAACACAATGACCAGCGCCAACAGTACAAATAGTTCGGCGGAACGAGCCTCCGCCACTTCATGGAACAGCCGAGGCAGCAACCAGCGACTGGCCAGCAACAGCCCGACGAACAGCACAATGGTCTTGCCCAGCGTCAGAGGCAGCGCCCAATACCAAGGCTGATCGCTATTGCCGGCGAACACCGGCACCAGGGTCAGCAGCAATACCGCCACTACGTCCTGGAATAGCAGCACCGCAATGGCATTCTGGCCATGGCTGCTGAAAATTTCGCCGAGACTGCCCAACTCCTTGCTGACAATGGCGGTGGAAGACAGCGACAGACCGGCACCGAGCAGCAGCGCAGGGGTTGCCGACATGCCGAGCAACATCAGCACCCCCCCAAGCAGTATCGCGGTGACCAGTACTTGCAGGCCGCCCAGCCGGAACACCACGTGGCGCAACGCGAGCATTTTTGTCAGGGAGAACTCCAGGCCGAGGGAGAACAGTAGGAACACCACGCCCAGTTCGGCGAGGTCAGGCAACTCCTCGCTTTCATTGACCCAGTTGAATGCGGTCGGTCCGATCATCAACCCTACGCACAGGTAACCCAGCACCGGTGGCAGGCGCAGGCGCTGGAACAGTGCAATTACCACCAGAGAGGAGGCGAGGATGATCAACAGGTTGGCGAACACAAAGAAACTCCGGTCAGGGTGCGAATGACTCAAGCGTAGAGGCAAAAAAGCCGCGAGCATCGCGCAAATGACATTGCGCTTGAATGATTTGAGTCAGGGAGTTGCCGAAAACTTTTGAAATGCGCCGTTGCCTGGGCGTCTGATTCATTGGCTCGACTGCTCCTGATAGCGGGCCTAGAATAAACGCTTACTTTATCGGGGCTTGAGCTCATGCTTCCTGAATGTCAGCTTTTCGGCACCCTTGGGTGCCATCTCTGCGAAGTGGCCGAAGCCATGCTGATGGAGTTTGTCGAGCGCGGTCTGCTGGTCGAACTGGTGGATATCGCTGACGATGAAGCATGGTTCGAAGCCTACAGCCTGCGTATTCCGGTGTTACGGCGAGTCGATACCGGCGCTGATCTGGGCTGGCCATTCAGTGCCGACCAGGTTGTGGCGTTCCTGCGCTGACCTTGACAGGTTTCGCGATTCCCGCCCGTCGCTGTTGCCGTTTCGGTCGTTGGCCAAATTGAGGTTATTCGGTTACTGTATGTGCATACAGTTATGCCGATCACCTGTCGTGTTCTCTTGATTGCGGATTCAGGCAGGTGATCCCGGAAGTCAGAGGGATGAATCTTGGTCAATGTCGAACAATTGAAGAACAGCGTGAACCGGATGTCGGTGGATGTAGTGCGTGAGGCCGTCCTCGAATTGCGTCTGGATGGCTTGGTTACGGAAGGAAAAACCCCGTTCAACAAGCTGCATTTCAATACCTGTTTCGCCGAAATCGAAGCGCTGTTCCAACGAGCGGGTTATCACCGGCAGCTGGACGTCGTGGGCTATCAGGGCTTGTTGTACGCGATTTATGATCCGGGTCGCTGGGAGGCGGTAGATGTGTTGCGCTGGCTCAAGGAGTTCACCGAAGCGGCGGCGCGCACGCAGTCGATCCCGGCCTGAGGATTCTCTGCTAGGTTCGGTCCGGCCACTGTTGGATAATACCGCCCTGCATTGAGGGTCAGAACTTCCGTATGTCCACTTCATCTTTTTCTGCTGCACACAGCCAGGCCAGTACGCTCTACTTGCCGCCTGGCCCGTGGCAGACCGTACTCGATTGCCTGTGCGAACACTTCAGCGCCATCGGTCGCGAGCAATGGCTGGATCGAATCGCCCGGGGTCGTGTCCTCGATGGGCACGGTGCGCCAATCGCTCTTGATCTTCCTTACAAGGAAGGCCTGCGGATTCACTATTTTCGGGAAGTGCCGGACGAAAAGCCGATCCCTGTGATCGAGTCGATTCTGTATGCGGACGAACATCTGGTGGTGGCAGACAAACCGCATTTCCTGCCTGTAACCCCGGCCGGTGAATATGTCGAGCAGACGCTGTTGCGGCGGTTGATCCGTCGGCTGGATAACCCGCACCTTGTGCCGTTGCATCGCATTGACCGGCATACGGCGGGGCTTGTGCTGTTTTCAGCCAACCCTCAGAGCCGTTCTGCGTATCAGTCGTTGTTTCCAACGCGGCAGATCGAAAAACGCTACGAGGCCATTGCCAGGGCATTACCGGAACTGGCCTTTCCCTTGGTCCATAAGAGTCGGCTCATAGATGGCGAGCCTTTTTTCCGCATGCAGGAAGGGCCGGGCGTCAGCAACACCGAGACGGCTGTCGAGGTCAGGGAGATGAACGGTGATCTCTGGCGTTATGCGCTTTACCCGGTGACAGGCAAAAAGCATCAGTTGCGGGTGCACATGACGGCTTTGGGTGCCAGCATCTGCAATGACCCCTTTTATCCGCAAGTGCTCAAGGACGTCGACGACGATTATGCCAATCCCTTGAAGTTGCTGGCACAAGGACTGCGGTTTCTGGACCCGGTCACGGGGGAGGAAAGAGACTTCGAAAGTGCTATCACCCTGCAATGGTGATGGTCATTCTTCAGCCACGAAAAAGCCCGCATAAAGCGGGCTTTTCTGTATCCGGTGGGTGCCCCAAAGATTACAGCTCTTTGACGGTACGAACTTGATCCTTGTTGACGCGGGTTTGTTTGCCGTCCAACTGTTCAAACTCGTAGAAACCCGATTCATCATCGTATTTTGGCGCGTCGACAGCCTGGATTTCGCGCCCGTCATTCAAGGTGATCACTGCAGGCGATGCGCAACCGGCAAGGGTAGCGATGCCGAGTGCGAGCATGAAAGCGGCGAGGGTCCGTTGAGTCATGAGTGTGTCTCCGAATATGAATTCTTTTAGTAACTGAGCTTGAGACGTTTGCGACACGCGCAAGTTCATTCTCGTGTCAGTCTGACACAGTGTTGTGGGCACTTAACAGTTCCGGTGTATTGAGGTTGGCCAGGCGAGGATCGTTGTCGGGGCACTGCAGCGCGGTAGCACCCAGTTTGCGCATGAGGCGACCCGGGCTGCGTTCGCCGTCATTCCAGGCACTTTCGAACGCTTCGCGCAGCGCTACAGGAATGATGCACAGCAAGGGTTCCCAATGTTCGCCATGGCGCAGCATCAGCGGTTTGTCCGGATGCTGGCGGGCGGTTTCGCGCATGCTATGCAGTAGCGTGGCATCGATGCGTGGAACGTCACAAGGCAATACCAGCAGATGTGCATGACGAGCGGCCCTCAGGCCCGCACGCATGCCGGCCAACGGACCGGGGAAGTCGCCGTCTTCGTCATGGACCAACTGGTCGGCGTAGGGCGCATACTTTTCAAGGTTCCTGTTGCAGGAAATGATCAGGTCATCGCTCAGCAGACGAGTCTTGCGATGTAGATGCGCGATCAATGGCTCGCCGTGCCACTCGATAAGCCCCTTATCCTGACCCCCCATACGTTGGCCGCGCCCTCCCGCCAGGAGCAAAATGGAACAGGGGGGTAAATGTGTATTCGAGGTCATGGCAGGTCTCCATGGGGGCGGCGAAAAAAGGAGGCGCTGTGATATAACACCGGGCTGTTTCTCCTACAACTGGACGAGCCTATGAAAGCCAAGGCTGATGTACCTTTCGCACCGCTCAACATCGCGGTGCTGACTGTCAGCGATACCCGAACTCTGGAAACCGACACGTCAGGCCAGGTCTTCGTTGACCGTTTGAGCGCTGCTGGCCATAACCTGGCCTTTCGGGTTCTGCTCAAAGATGACCTCTACAAAATCCGTGCGCAAGTCGCCAACTGGATTGCCGACGATGTGGTACAGGTTGTCCTGATCACGGGCGGCACGGGATTCACCGGGCGCGACAGCACACCCGAAGCGGTGAGTTGCCTGCTGGATAAACAGGTCGATGGTTTTGGCGAGCTTTTCCGGCAAATATCGGTGGCGGATATTGGCACCTCCACTGTCCAGTCCCGCGCCTTGGCCGGTTTGGCAAATGGGACATTGGTCTGCTGCTTGCCCGGCTCGACCAACGCTGTGCGAACCGGTTGGGACGGTATTCTCGCTGAACAATTGGATTCGCGGCACCGCCCATGCAATTTCGTGCCTCATCTGAAACAGGCTGCACCCTGTGAATCCCGTGGGTAAGCCAGGCAAGACAGGCAGCCTGATGCCTGTCGAAGCGGCACTGGCGCGCTTGCTGGAAATGGCTGAGGCCGCGCCAATTCGTGAACGTGAGCGCTTGCCTCTGGCGCAGGTTCAGGGCCGTGTTCTGGCCGATGACCTGGTCTCGACGCTTGATCTTCCTCCGTGGCCTAATAGTGCAATGGACGGTTATGCCTTGCGGATGGCTGACTGGACGGGAGAACCGCTGGAGGTCAGCCAAAAAATATTTGCGGGCATCGCACCGGAGCCCTTGAGGCCCGGAACCTGCGCGCGAATCTTTACCGGTGCGCCAGTTCCTGCTGGGGCCGACTGCGTCGAGATGCAGGAAAACGCCGAAGTCCAGGCGGATGAACGAGTCCGTTTCACCGAAGCCTTGGCGCCAGGACAAAACATCCGTCCACAAGGCCAGGAAACCACCGTCGGTGAACTGATTCTGCCAGCCGGCACGCGGCTTGGGCCAATAGAGCAGGGCTTGGCGGCTTCACTGGGATGCGCAGAGCTGGAGGTGATTCGCAAAGTGCGTGTCGCCGTACTGTCCACCGGTGATGAATTGGTTGAACCGGGTAAAGCGTTGGGCCCCGGCCAGATCTACAACAGCAATCGAGTGTTGCTCTGTAGCTGGTTGCAGCGTTTGGGTTGTGAGGTGATCGATGCCGGTATTCTTCCGGATAACCTGGAGACCACTCGTGCCCGTCTTGCCGGTTTGACAGACGTCGACCTGATCCTCTCGACAGGTGGCGTATCGGTGGGTGAGGCCGATTTTCTGGGCATTGCCTTGCGGGAGGAGGGCGAGCTGACATTGTGGAAACTCGCTATCAAACCGGGCAAGCCGCTGACCTTCGGGCATTTTCGTGGGGTTCCGGTCATTGGATTGCCCGGCAACCCGGCATCGACCCTGGTGACCTTTGCCTTGTTGGCAAGGCCCTATCTTCTGCGCCGTCAGGGCGTAAAAGTGGTTGAACCGCTGAAATTTCAGGTACTGGCAGGGTTTGATTGGCCCAAAGCCGGCAGTCGACGCGAGTACTTGCGTGGGCGTCTGGAAAACGGCCGGGCGATCATCTACAAGAACCAGAGTTCAGGTGTACTGCGCAGCGCAGCCTGGGCTGATGGTCTGGTTGAAGTGCTGGAGGATCGCACGCTGATCGACGGTGACAGCGTGTATTTCATCCCGCTGAGCGAAGTTCTGGGCTGATACTTGCCTCGCGCTGACCACGTAATCCCGGTTGATCGAACCGGGTTTTGCGTTATTGGCTGACGCTCAATGTGCGAGAAGCGCCGCGACCTGGTCGAAACGACTGTTGGCGATCCAGCCCAGAAGGCCGAGCACCACGGCGGTGCCACCGGCTGAATAGGCAAGCCTGTGTTTGATTGATTTGACGTCATTGCGTACTTCATCCATGTCTCTTCGGATGTATTCGAGATGCGTTTCCAGTTCAATGACACGAGGTTCCATTTCAACTTCTCCAGTGGGGTTTCTGCTTTTATTGGATTCGGCTTGCTGTTTGGCCCGTCTTTCTACGTGTGGTACAACCGGAATGCCCGGTAACCTGATGTCATGGCTTTGCATGGTACGTCCCTGTAATTCCTGCTGATGGATGGCTGATAAACCGCAGCCACCAAGGTGTACCAATCAAACGGGTGGGTCAATTGAGCCGATTCCTCAGATTTTGTAAGAAAAAATCCCGCCTTGTAGGACCGCAATCCCGGTCTCTTTGAAATAATTCTTTTTCCTGCGACTTTTATGGGGCGCATCGCGGTCAACATCCCCCATACGGAATGCAAACATGGGAGTGATCACAATGAGCGAACGCAAGGCGCTGTTGATTCTGCATGGCAAGCAGGCGGTCAACGAGGAGGTCCGTGCGGCGGTCGAAGGTAAGCGCGCACAAGGTTGGGAGTTGGCAGTTCGATTGACCTGGGAGGCTGGTGACGCACGGCGCTTGGTGGATGAGGCGCTGGCGGCGGGCTATAGGCAGGTCATCGCCGGAGGGGGTGATGGAACGTTGCGTGATATTGCCGAGGCCATGGCTGCGCAGTCGACGCAGGCCAGTCTGGTATTGATGCCGTTGGGAACGGCCAACGATTTCGCACGCGCTGCCGGCGTACCTCTGGAACCCGCCCAAGCCTTGAATCTTCTGGACACTGAACCAAGGGCCATTGATCTGGGGGAAGTCGGTGGGCAGGTGTTTCTGAACATGGCCACGGGCGGCTTCGGCAGTCAGGTCACGGCCAATACCTCCGAGGACTTGAAGAAAGTGCTCGGAGGCGCCGCCTACCTGTTCACGGGTTTGTCACGTTTCAGCGAGTTGCATGCAGCCTATGGCGAGCTGCATGGCCCGGATTTTCAGTGGAGTGGCGAACTGTTGGCGCTGGGCATCGGCAATGGGCGCCAGGCGGGCGGTGGTCACGTGCTGTGCCCACAGGCGCTGGCGGACGACGGTCTGCTGGATATCAGCATTCTACCTGCGCCGCAGGAAGTGGTCGGAACGTTGAAAAGTTTGCTCGCTGAAGGCTTCGGTATCGACAATATGTTCGTGCGCGCCCGTTTGCCATGGGTCGAGATCAAGGTCTCGGAAGGTCTCTACATCAATCTCGATGGTGAACCACTGGAAGGCGACAGCTTGCGCTTCTCGGCGCGCCCGGCAGCACTGCGGGTGCATTTGCCCGAGGACTCACCGCTGCTGAGCGTTCCGGCAACGATCAATCGTCCAGGCTGATAATCTGCTCACGCACGGCGAACAGCACCAGACCCGCCACGTCGTAAATCTGCAAGCGTTTCATGATTTGCGAGCGGTGCGTTTCTACTGTCTTGATGCTCAGGCCCAGGCCATTGGCGATTTCCCGGGTGGATTTTCCGCGGACAATCAGCCGCAGGATTTCCAGCTGACGTGCCGTCAGGTTGTGCGAGTCAGCGGGTTCCGGCTGATGTTTCTGGTTCCGGGTCAGCGCCTGGTTGATAACTGTATGGGCGATGGCCGGGCTCAAGTAGCGCTCGTTATTGCGCAGGGCATCCAGGGCGTGTTCGAGTTCGGTGGCCGTGGTGTCCTTGAGCAGGTAGCCATGGGCGCCGGATTCCAGAGCCTGCATGATGAGCGCCGGATCGGTGTGCATCGACAGAATCAGCACCTTGCTTTGCGGGCGCACGCGCTTGAGGCGTTGCAAGGCTTCAAGGCCACCGGTTTCCTTCATGGAAATATCCAGCAGCACAATGTCCGGAGACAGCAGTTCGACCATTTCGAGCAGCTGCGAGCCGTCATTGGCCTCGCCGATGACAGCATAGCCGGGAATATCCAGCACCAGAGCGCGCACGCCAGCCCTGATAAGCGAGTGGTCATCCACCAGAAGTAAGTTACAAGTCAACGCCTAACCTTATTCGTACTGGCCCGTTCGAGCGCACGTGGCGCCCAGGGGAAGAGAGCTTCGATTTGAGTGCCTTTGCCCGGTTCGCTGGTGACGGTCAGTGTGCCGCCCAACTGATCGATACGTTCCGACATCCCGGCCATTCCGCGCTGCCCCTCACGACCCGGATCTGTTGCCGGCGCGAACCCCAGGCCGTCATCGCTGATCAACAGCGTCAAGCCTTGAGGCTGGCGCTGCAGGCGGACCAACAGGTTTTTCGCCTCGGCGTGGCGCAGTATGTTGGTCACCGCTTCCTGAGTAATTCGAAAGGCGGCCACCGCCATTTCTTCGGGGATGCCGGTCAAGCGTGAATGGCATTCCAGGCTCCAGTGCACCGGCGTGTTGCCCAGTGTCTTGAGCAAATGTGCACGCAGACTGGCTTCCAGCCCGAGGCTGGTCAGCTGTCTGGGGTTGAGGATGGCCGATACGTCCCGCACTTTGGTCAGGGTTTCTTCCAACGTGTCGCAGAGCACCGCGCATTGCTCTTGCAGTTCTTCGGGCATTCGGCGTTTGAGCCATTCACTTTGAAGTTTTGCCGCCGTCAATAACTGGCCAATATCGTCATGCAGTTCACGACTGAGCCGATGGCGCTCGTTTTCCTGAACCTTCAATAAGCGGTCGGCGAGCTCTTGAGGCTCGAACTTTATCGACTTGCGCGAGAGGCGATGCTGTACCCAGACGCACGTCAGCGCTGCAATATTGAGCACCAGCAGGCTTAGCGGCAAACGCGTGGAAAGGCCATAGATCAGCAGGCTGCCGAGCGCCGAGCAGGTACACAGCAAAAGCGTGAACCGACGTGCGTTTACTCGGGAGGGGGGCCACATGGTGATTGACTTGAGGCTGGCGTACATAGCGGATGGAGCCAATGGATGTTCGCTGCGGGCAGACCGGTCCAATTGATTGACGGGTCACTGTCTGAGTCACTCTGCCATTAATTGACGTCAACTAATGGTCGGCATAATACCACTTAACATACCGTTGGTCGCGTTCGGTATATATGTCTATACAGTCAGGAAATAGAGATTTGGGACGGTAGTTCCACAATGGAAAAGTTCGGCGGGAAATAGTTGTTTGTATCAGGCTGTCGTTGACAGGTATGAAGTATTCAATTGCGACATGAGCGTGCTCAAGTTACAGAATGGCATCGTGCAATATGAATACGAACCACGATGTAGTTAGCGGGTGAAATTAAGCTTGCCGTTCCGAAAAGGACACGAGTCGGAACGGTTTTGAATTAACCGGTGGCTGAAACTGGTTTTGCCCGACCTGGTAGGCAAAGGCTTCGATCAACGAGGTCTGTTCACTGCCATCAAGGCTGAGTTGACCCGTGGTCTGATCGATCAGTTCGAGTTGCCAGGCCATCAATGTGAAACAGTCTTTCAAGGCATCCAGCGCCTGAGCGTGCAGGTCAACGTGGTTTTGGGCATGGTTCAGCAGGCCATGAATGTGCAGCGAAAACTCCGAAACGGCGACCAGGGCAAGGGCATCGGCCTTGTTGGCCAACTTGAGCAGGGTGCTGAGCATGCATTCAATGGCGTCTTTGTCATTGCTGATCAGTTGCAAATGACTCAGGCATTCCTCGGATTTGGCCAGGAGCGTTTCAGCTTCGACGAGAAACTCAGGGAGTCGCTGTGCCCACTCTTTACGGTCGTTCGGCATGCTTATCTCCACAACGTCATGTCAATTGAGGGAATGTCGTGTGCGTCGGTGAAGATGATCGGCGCCATGGCGTTGCCGTGCCGTCGTGAGATCGCGGCCCAGCCGGGCTGTCTGCAGGCTGGGGAGTTCGAGAGGGTGGATGGCCACTGATCTGCGATCGCACACAAAAGCCTGACTCCGTTCATGCAATGAGAATGGCGTCACATTAATGGCTATTGGATATTGCGAATATCAGGTCGGGCCTGATTGTTACTAGGGGAATCCCTTACGCACGGGAACCTAACGGACGAAACGTGGTCGCGCCGCAGGGAATGAAGCAGATGAAGTGATGGGGCTAGTAAAGCATGATGTTAATGTGACATCAATGCTTGAACGTGGCATTTTGCATCGGGGTCAAGGTCCGGAAAAAACAGCCGATAACCCTCTTTAGTGAATTCATCAGAACAAGACCAGGAGTCATTGATGGCCGGCATTCTCGACACGGTAGACCAACGCACGCAACTGGTGGGTGAGAATCGCCTGGAAATTCTCATGTTTCGCCTGGCGGGGCGGCAATTGTTTGCGATCAACGTTTTCAAAGTGCAGGAAGTGCTGCAACTGCCGAAGCTGACCCTGATGCCCCAGCGCCATCCGTTCGTCTGCGGCGTGGTCAACCTGCGTGGCCAGACGTTGCCGGTGATCGACCTGTCCCAGGCGATCGGTATGCGTCCGCTGGTGCCAAGTCCGACCAGCACGATCATCGTCACCGAATACAACCGTTCGGTGCAGGCGTTCCTCGTTGGCGGCGTGGACCGCATCGTCAACATGAACTGGGAAGCCATTCTGCCGCCGCCGACCAGCGCCGGCCGTCAGCATTACCTGACCGCCATCAGCAAGGTCGATGATCAGTTGGTGGAGATTATCGACGTCGAAAAAGTCCTCGCCGAAATCGTTCCGTACAACGCCAAGGTGTCCCGCGAAAAGCTTGACGATCCGGTGCTGGAACGCGCCCGTGGCCGTGAAGTGCTGCTGGTGGACGACTCCAACGTGGCGCTCTCGCAGTTGCGCGACACCCTCGGCCAGTTGGGTGTGAAGATGCACATTGCCAGCGATGGTTTGAAAGCGCTGAACATGCTCAAAGGCTGGGCGGATACTGGCGTGAACATGACCGACAAACTGCTGATGATCTTCACCGACGCCGAGATGCCGGAAATGGACGGCTATCGCCTGACCACCGAGATCCGCAACGATCCGCGTCTGCGCGGACTCTACGTGGTGTTGCACACCTCGTTGTCCGGCAGTTTCAACGACTCGATGGTCAAGAAGGTCGGCTGCGACAACTTCCTCTCCAAGTTCCAGCCGGACAAACTGGTCGACGTGGTGCGTCAGCGCCTGATGCTCGATGAAGTGCCTGCCTGATAATCCGTAAAGGCTGCAAACAACCGACCTGTGGGAGCGGCCTTGCCCGCGATAGCGCTAGACCAGTCGCCATTGATGCTGGAAGTGATCCCCCCTTCGCGGGCAAGCCCGCCCCCACAGGGGCCTGGTGTCCAACTTTCAGCCTTTGATTCAATGAGAAAGCTCGTATAGGGTGGCGTTTTTGTCCTCCAGGGAGCTGGTCATGCTGCGTCTGAGCGCGCTTTATCGTTATCCGTTGAAATCCGGCAAGGGCGAGTCCCTGCAACAGGTCAGCCTCGACACACTGGGGCTGGACGGGGATCGACGCTGGATGCTGGTGGACGAGGCCAGCGGGCGCTTCCTGACCCAGCGTGCGGTGGCGCAGATGAGTCAGCTGTCGGCGTTGTGGAATACCCAAGGTGGCTTGACCCTCAGCGCTCCCGGCCATACGCCGATCGATATTGCCTTGCCTGCCAGCGACGCTGAACTGCGTGGCGTGACCATCTGGCGCGACACCTTGCGTGTGCCTGATGCCGGCGATGCGGCCGGGGCCTGGGTCAGTGAATTCATTGGCAAGCCGACTCGCCTGGTGCAAGTGCCGGTTGATCGCGCACGGACCACACAGGCAGGTTATGGCAAGGACGACGACAAGGTGGCCTTCGCCGATGGCTTCCCGTTGTTGCTGATCGGGCAGGCATCCCTTGAGGATCTTTCGCAAAGAGTCGGGCGTTCGTTGGAGATGCTGCGTTTTCGACCGAATCTGGTGATCGAGGGCAGCGACGCCTATGCCGAGGATGGCTGGAAGCGCATCCGTATCGGCGACGTCGAGTTCCGCGTGGTCAAGCCGTGCTCGCGCTGCATTCTGACCACCATCGATCCGCAAACCGGCGAACGCAGCGATGATCGTGAGCCCCTCGCAACCTTGCAGAAATATCGCGCCCAGGAAGATGGTGCGATGTTCGGCCAGAATCTGGTCAATGACGGCAACGGCCAACTCGAAGTCGGCATGCCGGTCACGATCCTGGAGTAAGCGCCCTGAAATGAAAAATGCCCGTATCCAAAAGGACACGGGCATTTTTTTGCGCGGTGCAAGCCCGCGGTTTTAGCCGCGGTATTCGCACAGGTAAGCGGTGTCGACGGCCACTTTCAGCTGGAACTTGCTGTTGGCTGGCACGTTGAACTGGCTACCGGCGGCGAAGGTTTCCCAGTCGGTGCTGTCTGGCAGTTTGACGGTCAGGGCGCCGGTCACCACGTGCATGATTTCACGCTGGCTGGTGCCGAATTCGTATTCGCCCGGAGCCATGACGCCAATGGTCGCCGGACCTTCAGCGGTGCCAAAGGCGATCGACTTGACGGTGCCGTCGAAGTACTCGTTGACTTTAAACATGGGCGATTCCTCGAAAAGGGCTAAAAAGGGCCGGCCAGTATGCACAAGGCCCTTGGCGCCGTCACCTCTCTAGAGCGGGAGAATCAGCGGTAACAGACGTGCTGTATTGCGCGCATCTTCCAGCGCCCGGTGTTGCTGGCCGGTGAACTGCATGCCCGCCAGTTGCAGGGCGCCGTTGAGGCCCAGCGGGCGTTCCAGCCGCCGGGCCTTGGCAAAGCGTTGCTTGAGGTTCATGTGGGGCACGCGGCTCAGTTGGCTGTCGAGTTGCAACTTCTGCCATTCCTGCAACAGTTGTTTGCGGTCGTAATCGCCCCAACTGGCCCAGCCTTCCAGGCGCGAGTGATGCTGCGCGAGCCAGCGTTCGAAGGCAGTCCAGACTTCGGTCAACGGCTGCGCGGTGTCGATATTGGCCTGGGTAATGTGGGTCAGCTCGCGACAAAACGGCGTGAGCAGGGGCCGTCGCAACGGTCGCACGAAGCGCTGGAAATGGTCCTGTTCACGCCCTTTTCGGTCCACCAGTGTGGCGCCGATTTCGATGATTTCCATTTCCGTAACTGGCCAGCCACCCTCATCGGTGGTGGCTTCCAGATCAATCACCAGCCAGTGAGGCATTGAAGGGTTCCCGGTATCCGCATCCTGATAGGGCTTGAGCGTAGCCAAACCCGACGGATCCGCCTAGCGGCTTATTCGACCTCCAACAAAATCTGACGATTTTTTACCTGATCGCCCACCCTGACCTGCAAGCGTTTAAGCACGCCGTCGATGCCGGACTTGAGCGGATGCTCCATTTTCATTGCTTCCAGCACTACCAGCAGTTGGCCTTTACTGACCGGGCTGCCTTCCGCGACCAGCACGTCGACGATCGCGCCGTCCATCGGCGCCTTGAGCGTGCCGGAGCTGACGCTGGCCTGGCCGTTGACCAGCGCTTGCGTGCGGTCCTCCAGGCGCAGGCTGCCGGGGCGGGTGAAGAGGCAGAGTTGTCCGGCTTCCAGACGATAGGCATGACGCTGGCGGATGCCGTCGATCTCCAGAGTGGCCCAGCGTCCGTCGCACTGGATGACGTCCAGTTCGAAGGTCTGTGTGGCGACTTCAATCCGGTAGGGTTCGCCCGGCACCGCGTTCAATTGCACCAGCCAGTCCCGATCCCCCAGGCCGATGCGATAGTGCAGCGGCACACTGGCGTTGTTGCGCCAACCGGCCAGCGCGGCGGGATGAACCTGCGCGCAAGCCTGATAGAACAGTGCCACTGCAATCGCCAGCTCTGTGGCGCTGGGTACATGAGGATGCAGGCAGGGATGGTCAGCGAAATGCGACGGGATGAACCCGGTGCTGAACTCGCCACTAATGAAGCTTGGATGTTCCAGCAGGCTGGCGAGCAAGCGCTGATTGCTCGGCAGGCCCAACAGCACGCTGTCCTGCACCGCGCGCAACAACTTGCGCCGGGCTTCTTCACGGGTAGCGCCGTGGGCGATGATCTTGCCCAGCATCGGGTCATAGAACGGGCTGACCTGTTGACCTTCGATCAGCCCATGGTCGATCCGCGCGCCGCATTGCAAGGCCGGTTCCCAGGTGGTGATGCGCCCGGTCTGAGGGAGGAATCCCTGGGCAGGGTCTTCGGCATACAGGCGCACTTCCATGGCGTGGCCGTTGAGGTGCACCTGTTCCTGGCGCAGCGGCAACGGCAATCCTTCGGCGACGTGCAGTTGCCAGGCCACCAGGTCGAGACCGGTGATCAATTCGGTCACCGGGTGCTCCACCTGCAACCGTGTGTTCATTTCCAGAAAGTAGAACTGCCCGTGCGCATCCAGCAAAAACTCCACAGTGCCGGCGCCCACATAATTCACCGCGCGACCGGCCTTGAGTGCCGCTTCGCCCATGGCCTGACGCAGTTCGGCGGTCATGACCGGGCAGGGCGCTTCTTCGATGACTTTCTGATGGCGGCGCTGGATCGAACAGTCGCGTTCGCCGAGGTAGATCAGGTTGCCGTGTTGGTCGCCGAACAGTTGAACCTCAACGTGACGCGGATCGATCAGCGCTTGTTCGAGGATCAGTTCGCCGCTGCCGAACCCGTGCAATGCCTCGGAGCGCGCGGTGCGGATCTGTGCGAGCAAGTCCCCTGCATCGTGCACCAGACGCATGCCGCGTCCGCCACCGCCGGCACTGGCCTTGATCATCAGCGGAAAGCCAATGCGCGCGGCTTCGCGGCTCAGGGTCGCGTCGTCCTGCCCGGTGCCTTGATAGCCTTTGATGCAGGGTACATTGGCCTCGAGCATGGCGAGTTTCGACAGGCGTTTGCTGCCCATCAGCTCGATGGCTTCGGGGCTGGGGCCGATGAAGGTGAGGCCGGCGAGGTGGCAGGCGCGAGCGAATTCGGCGTTTTCCGAGAGGAAGCCGTAGCCGGGGTGGATCGAATCGGCACCGGTGCGTCGGGCGGCGTCGAGGATGGCCGGGATGTTCAGGTACGACTGCTGCACCGGGGCCGGGCCGATGTTGACGGCTTCGTCGGCCATTTGCACGTGCAGGGCGTCTGCATCTGCGTCGCTGAACACGGCGACCGTGCGGTAGCCCAAAGCCTGGGCGGTGCGCTGAATGCGGCAGGCGATTTCACCGCGGTTGGCGATCAGGATTTTTTTCAGGGCGGGCATGGTTTATTCCCTTGGGATTGCGGTGAAAGTGATGGCCTCATCGCGGGCTTGCCCGCGCAGCTTTTAAATGGCCCACCCCGGTTTACGCTTTTGCACAAAAGCCATGGTCCCCTCAACGCCTTCCGCCCCGGTCACCGCTTCGCTGAACCACTCGGCCGCTTCATCCAGCAACGCCTCCGAAGGCTGTCCGGCACTCGCCAGCAACAACTTTTTGGTCGTCGCATTGGCCCCCGGCGCACAACACAGCACATGGGCCAGAACTTCACCGAGACGCTCGGCCAAAGCTTGCGCGTCATGCTCGACAAAATGCACCAGCCCCATGCGCCGCGCCTGGGTGCCATCGAACCGCGCCGCCGTCAGCGCCAGGCGCCGGGCCTGAGTCAGACCGATTCGCTGGACCACAAACGGCGCGATCTGCGCGGGCAACACGCCGAGGCTGGTCTCTGGCATTCCGAACTGCGCCTGGTGATCCGCCAGGGCAACATCGCTGACGCAGGCCAGCCCCAAACCGCCGCCCAGCACCGCGCCGTGCAGCACGGTGATCACCACTTGCGGCGCGTGTTGCACCTCTTGCAGCAGCGCGCCGAATGCGCGGTTCAGATCGCGAAAGGCGCTCGCGCCCTGAGCACGGGCGTTGGCCATGTCCTTGATGTCGCCACCGGCACAGAAATGTCCACCGGCACCGCCGATCACCAAGGCCCGAATCGCACGGTCGTCGCGCACAGCCAACAACACCGCGCGCAGTTCGGCGACCATCAGCAGGCTCATGGCGTTGCGGCTTTCCGGGCGGTTGAGGGTGATGTGCAGCACGCCGTTATGCGGTTCGAGCAGTAACGTCTGGCAAACCGGCAGGGTGCTCATTTCTTTTTCCCCGGCAGGATGCCCATGAGTTTGCAGATGATTCCCAACATGATTTCGTCGGCGCCGCCGCCAATCGACACCAGCCGCACATCGCGGTAAGCGCGGGCCACCGGGTTGTCCCACATGAAGCCCATACCGCCCCAATATTGCAGGCAACTGTCGCTGACTTCGCGGCCCAGCCGCCCGGCCTTGAGTTTGGCCATTGAGGCCAGACGCGTGACGTCCTGACCTTTGATGTATTGCTCGGTGGCCTGATAGACCAGCGCCCGCAGGCATTCGATTTCGGTTTGCAATTCGGCGAGGCGGAAGTGGATGACCTGATTGTCGATCAGCGCATTGCCGAAGGTTTTGCGTTCCTTGCAATACTCGATGGTGCTGTCGATGCAGTATTCCAGGCCCTTGATCATGTTCGCCGCGCCGAACAGGCGTTCTTCCTGAAACTGCAGCATTTGCATCATGAACCCGGCGCCTTCATGGCCGATGCGGTTGCGTTGCGGTACGCGCACGTTGTCGAAAAACACCTGGGCGGTTTCCGAGCTGCGCATGCCGAGCTTGTCCAGGTGCGAGCTGAGGCTGATCCCCGGCGTGTTCATCGGCACCATGATCAGCGACTTGTTGATGTGCGGTTTGTCGTCCGAGGTGTTGGCCAGCAGACAAATGAAATCGGCGCTTGGCGAGTTGGTGATCCACATCTTGCTGCCGTTGATCACGTAGTCGTCGCCGTCCTTGCGGGCGGTGGTTTTCAGCCCGGCCACGTCGGAACCGGCGCCGACTTCGGAAACGCCGATGCAGCCGACCTGTTCGCCGGTAATGGCCGGGCGCAGAAATTCTTCACGCAGTTCATCGGAACCGAAACGCGCCAGTGCCGGGGTGCACATGTCGGTCTGCACGCCAATGGACATCGGAATGCCGCCGCAATGAATGGTGCCGAATTCTTCGGCGGCGACAATCGAATAGCTGTAGTCGAGCCCCATGCCGCCGAATTTTTCCGGCTTGGAAATCCCCAGCAAGCCGAGTTCACCGGCCTTGCGGAAGATCTCGTGGATGGGAAAGCGTCCGGCCTTTTCCCATTCTTCGACGTGCGGATTGATCTCGTGCTCGACGAATTGGCGAACGGTACGGCGCAGTGCTTCGTGTTCCTGGGTGAAGATCATTTTTATTGTTCTCCTCTGGCCGGCTCAGAACCGGGCTACGCCAAAACTGTTGGTTTGCAGCGGCCGCACGTCGGCCTCATGACAGATGTCCAGCAAGTAACCGAGCAGGGTCCGGGTGTCCCGTGGGTCGATAAGTCCGTCGTCCCACAGACTGGCGCTGCCATAAAGCGCGGTGGACTGGCTGTCGAGTTTCTGCGCGGTGACCTGCTCCAGCATGTCGAGCATTTTCGGGTCGGGCACCAAACCGTCCTTGAGCTGCTTGGCCTCGGTGACGATGCGCAGCACCTTGCCGGCCTGTGCGCCGCCCATCACCGCCGTGCGGCTGTTGGGCCAGGCAAAGATGAAGCGTGGGTCGAGGCCACGGCCACACATCGCGTAGTTGCCGGCGCCATAGGAACCACCGACGACAATGGTCAGTTTTGGCACGCGGGCGTTGGCCACCGCCTGAATCATCTTTGCGCCGTGCTTGATCACGCCTTGCTGTTCCGACTCGGTGCCGACCATGAACCCGGTGGTGTTGTGAAAGAACAGCAGTGGCGTCTGACTCTGATCGCAGAGCTGGATGAATTGCGCGGCTTTACTTGCCCCTTTGGGCGTAATCGGGCCGTTGTTGCCGATGAATCCGCAGGCGCGACCCTGAATCTGCAGATGGCCGCAGACGGTCTGTTGATCGAACTCGCCCTTGAACTCGAGAAAGTTCGAACCGTCGGCGATTCGCGCAATGATTTCGCAAACGTCATAGGGTTTTTTCGGGTCGTCCGGGATCAGCCCGAGCAGTTCTTCGATGGGGTAGAGCGGTTCTTGATAGCGGCGTTCGGGGACCCACTGCAACTGCTCATTCCATGACAACAGGCTGACAATCTCGCGCACCAGGCGCACGCCATCGGCATCGTTTTCGGCCAGGTATTCAGCGGTGCCGGCGGTTTGCGCGTGCATTTCGGCACCCCCCAGTTCTTCGTCGGTGGCCACTTCACCGGTCGCGGCTTTCAGCAACGGCGGGCCGGCGAGAAACAGTTTGGCTTTGCCACGCACCACCACCACGTAGTCGGACAGACCTGGCTGATAAGCGCCGCCCGCCGTGGCCGAACCGTGGACCACGGTGATCTGCGGCAAACCCATGGCCGACATCCGCGCCTGATTGGCAAAGCTGCGCGCGCCTTCGACAAAAATCTCTGCGGCGTAATTGAGGTTGGCGCCGCCGCTTTCGGCGAGGGTGATCACCGGCAGTTTGTTCTCCATGGCGATCTGTTGCAGGCGCAGGGATTTTTTCAAGCCGCTGGGGGAGATCGTCCCGCCCTTGATCGCGCTGTTGTTCGCCACCACCAGAACCCGCACGCCGGACACATAGCCGATCCCGGCGATCAAGCCGCCGCCCGCCGAACTGCCGTCCTTGTCGTCATGCAGTTTGTAGCCGGCCAGGCTCGCCAGTTCGAGGAACGGCGCACCGGGGTCGAGCAACAGATTGAGGCGTTCACGGGGCAGCAATTGCCCGCGCTTGTCGAACTTCGGTTTGGCTTCGGCCGCTTTGTTCAGCAGGTTTTGTTCGAGCTGACGGACCTGCTCGATCCCGGCCAGCATCGCGGCACGGTTCCGGGCGAACTGTTCGCTGTTCGGGTCGACTTGCGACTGAATCACCGGCATGGCTTATTCCTTGTCCTTGAGCACGTCGGGTAAGTAAGCGCGGTGGAAACCGTTGTACGACTCACTGTTCGTCGCTTTGTGGATCGGCCACGCCCGACCGCCCAGGCTCGCGGCGCCGTCGATGCGCAAGGTGCTACCGCTGACAAACGCCGCGGCCGGGCTGAGCAGGAACACGATCGCCGCGCTGACTTCTGACTCGGTGCCGATGCGTTTCAATGGCACGTGTTCGCGCAGGGTTGGAATCACGGCTTTGAACGCGCCTTCATACGTGTCCATGCCGCTGGAGGCGATCCAGCCCGGCGCGACGGCGTTGACCCGCACCCCGGCATAACCCCATTCGAACGCGGCTGTCTTGGTCAGGTTGTCCATGCCCGAGCGGGCGGCGCCCGAGTGACCCATGCCGGGCATGCCACCCCACATGTCGGCGAGCATGTTGACGATGGCGCCGCCGTGTTTGCTCATGGACTGGTTGAACACTTCCCGGGCCATCAGGAAGCCGCCGACCAGGTTGGTGCGCATCACCGTTTCGAAACCTTTCTGATTGATCGAAGCCAGCGGCGACGGGTATTGCCCGCCGGCATTGTTGACCAATCCGTGAATCGGCCCGTGTTGACGGATCAGTTCGCTGACCAGATGCGTGACCGCTTCTTCCTCGCGGATATCGCAGGTCATCCAGTCAGCCTTGCCGCCGTCTTCGGCAATCTCGGCGGCGACACCTTTCAGTTTGTCGGCCTTGCGTCCGATCAACAGCACATGGGCGCCAAGGGCCGCCAGTTCATGGGCTGTGCAGCGACCAATGCCGCTGCCGCCGCCGGTGACGATGATGGTTTGGCCGGCAAACAGATCGGCTTTGAAAATCGAATCGTAGGCCACGGCGGCAGTCCTCTAGTTGACCTGGTCGGCGATGCGCTGCGGCACCGGAATCTGGATCTCCAGCAATTGTTGAGCGAAGGCTTTGCCTTGCGGATCGATCCGCAGACTGGCCACGCCACCACCGCCAAGGGCGTTTTCCAGCAAAAAATTCAGGCTGTGGGTGGCCGGCAAATACCAGCGCTCGACGCGACCGTGCACCGGGTCGAGCACGTGGCGCATCCAGTCGACGAGCACGGCCGGGGTCAGGGCCTCGGCGATCCATGGCAGGTATTCGGGCTCGCGGGCCATGACGCCGATGTTGCTGTGATTGCCCTTGTCACCGGAGCGGGCGACCGCCAGTTTGATCAGCGCCACGCTGGCATCGGCGCGACCGGTGGGTTTCGGTGGGTCGATCGGTACCGGCAAGTCCGCGGTGGCAAGCGCGTCGAGGGTGGGCAGGGCGCATGGATGGCGTTGCCCGTTGAGATCAATGTCCAGCGTGCAGGCGCTTTTGTCGATGAGGAACGAGAACAGCCGGATCAGCGGATACACCGTCGGCCGTCCGCCGACGATCCCGGTCAGCCCCGGCGCCATGCCGGTGGCGGCCTGGGCGATTTCCCGGGAGAACACGATCAACGCCTGTTTATTCGGATGGCGCACGGCGAGTTTGATCACCACTTCGCGACTGTCCTGACGCTGGCCATGGGGACCGTACGTGGCCTCGCTGCCGAGCAGTTCGATATTGACTTCGCTGTAGGGTGCCCACCCGCGCTGACTGAAGATTTCCGAGGTCTTGTTGATGATCGCTTCGCTGACGCGTCGCGCCTTGTCCACCGCGTCGATCCCGGCGATCAGGCAACTGGCGGTGCAACGAAAACCGTCCGGATACGTCGCGCTGACCTTGTATTGAGCGGTCGGCGGCAAGCCTTTGGCGCCATGCACGTGAACTGCATTCTTGCCTTGTTGCTGAAGTTTGACCCGGGTGAAATCACAGACCACATCGGGCAGGAGATAGGCCTGCGGGTCGCCGATTTCATAGAGCATCTGCTCGCCGACGGTCAGTGGCGTAACGAGGCCGCCGGAGCCTTCGGGCTTGCTGACGATAAACTGGCTGTCGGCGCTGACTTCGACGATGGGGAAACCGATGTGTTCGTAGTCGGGCACGTCGCGCCAATCGGTGAAGTTGCCGCCGGTGCACTGGGCGCCGCATTCAATGAGGTGACCGGCGAGTGCGGCTTGCGCGAGTTTGTCGTAATCGTGCCAGGACCAGCCGAACTCATGCACCAGCGCGGCGCTGACCACGGCGCTGTCGACCACGCGCCCGGTAATGACGATGTCCGCGCCCAGGCGCAAGGCTTCGACTATGCCGGGTGCACCGAGGTAGGCGTTGGTTGAAACGCACATCGGCGGCAGGGGCGCACCGCTGAACATTTCCTGAAGGCCGCCGGTGCTCAGGCGTTTGAACTGCGGTTGCAGGTCATCGCCCAGCAACACGGCGATTTTCAGCGCCACGCCAGCCTTGTCGCAGGCCGCTTGCAGGGCCGCGGCACAGGCCAGTGGGTTGACGCCGCCGGCGTTGCTGATGACGCGAATGTTCTGCGCGGCGAGCTGCGTGAGCAGCGGGCTGAGGACTTCGATGAAGTCGCTGGCGTAGCCGGTCTGGGGATCTTTCATCCGCGCCCCGGCCATGATCGACATCGTGATTTCGGCCAGATAATCGAATACCAGGTAATCCAGATGCCCACCTTCCACCAGTTGCGCGGCGGCGGTCGAGGTGTCGCCCCAGAAGGCGCTGGCGCAACCGATGCGAACAGTTTCAGGCACAGCCCTTTCCATAGCCACCTCCCATAGACGTGCATCGAGACTACCAAGCAAGCGCTTGGTTTGTAAACGTCTTAAATATCTTCGGCCCGAGCGCTTGCTTGGTTGTCTTCGCCAGCTTAAATTGCCCGCGCAACCCCACTGTTTTAGCGCAGAGCGGTGCATATGACTGATCGACTGTAGGAGAGAACGGGTGGACGAGCAAAAAGCCCTGAGGGTAATGCGCGAACTGGTCGACAGCGGCCAGTTGACCGACCCGGACAGCGCCCGTGGAAAACTGCTGCAAGTGGCCGCTCACCTGTTCCGCAACAAAGGTTATGAGCGCACCACGGTGCGTGATCTGGCCGGCGCAGTGGGCATTCAGTCGGGGAGTATTTTTCATCACTTCAAAAGCAAGGACGAGATCCTGCGGGCGGTGATGGAGGAAACCATTTGCTACAACACCGCGTTGATGCGGGCCGCGATCGCCGAAGCCGAAAACGTGCGCGAGCGGGTGCTGGCGCTGATTCGCTGTGAGTTGCAGTCGATCATGGGCGGCAGCGGCGAGGCCATGGCGGTGCTGGTGTATGAATGGCGTTCGCTGTCCGAGGACGGGCAGGCGAAGGTCTTGGCGCTGCGCGACATCTATGAAGACCTCTGGCTGCAGGTGCTGGGGGAGGCCAAGGACGCGGGATTCATCCGCGGGGATGTGTTCATTACCCGGCGTTTTCTGACCGGTGCGCTGTCCTGGACCACGACGTGGTATCGCGCGGATGGAAGCATGAATCTCGATCAATTGGCCGATGAGGCATTGACTCTGGTGCTTGAAGAAAAACAATAGTGTTGCCCGCAGCCGCAGGAAACTGGCTAAGTGGCCGAAACCGCCTAGCTTGAATGCATTGATGAGTATTTTTTTGGGGAGTGGGTTGTTTTGATGTCTTCGCCAATTCGGACGGCCTCACGGCTTCTTCTCGCGGCGCTTGCAGCGCTTTGGGTATTGCCCTCCCCGGCGGCGCAACTGGTGCGGGTCGGTGCCGCGCATTTTCCACCCTACACCGTACGCCCTGAATCCGGCGCCGACACCGGCCTGTTGCCGCAATTGGTCGAGGCGCTCAATGCCTTGCAAACCGACTATCAGTTTGTGCTGGTGCCGACGTCCATTCCGCGGCGCTTCGGTGACTTCAAGCAAGGCCGGGTGGACATGGCCATTTTCGAGAACCCGAACTGGGGCTGGAAGGACATTCCCCACATCAGCGTCGACATGGGGCTGGAAGATGCCGAGATTTTTGTCGCGCAACGGATTCCCAATCGTCAGCAGAACTACTTCGCCGAACTCGCCGGCAAGCGTCTGGCACTGTTCAGCGGCTACCACTATGAATTCGCCAACTTCAATGCCGACCCCAAAGCCCTCGCGCAAAACTACAACGCTACGCTGACCTATTCCCATGACAGCAACCTGCTGATGGTGTTGCGCGGGCGCGCCGACATTGCCCTGGTGACGCGCTCCTACCTGAGCGATTACCTGCTGCGCAACGAGAAAGTCGCCGATCAACTGCTGGTGTCCGAGCGTGTCGATCAGGTCTATCACCACTACGCCATTCTCCGCCCGGCGGCGCCCATCAGTGGTGTTGCCTTCGGCAAGTTGCTGCAAGGGTTGCGGGACAACGGCCAGATGCTGAAGATTTTCGATCCGTACAAGATCGCCGTGGTACCGGTTCCGGGCAACTGAGTTCGCGTCGCCCGGCAGCGTATTGGCCGACTGCCCTTAAATTTTCCGCACTGGCTCACGTCACTTCGTTGAACTGTCGACGATTATCGCGAGCCCGACCCATGCCCAATCTGAATGACCTGACTGCCCTGGCCTTGCCGACAGGCAGCCGCCTTGTCGCGGATGAAACCGAAAACCGGCTGAGCCTGAGTCTTGACGAACAGCTGCTGATTACGCTGCAACTGACCCGTGAGCCGGAGTTGCAGGTGCGCGTCGAGGCGCGCGTCGACACTCAGGCCGTGTGGGCTGCCGGTTATTGGCTGTTTGCCCGTGACCCGGCCTGCCAGCGCCTGACCTGGCACCTTGATGAAGCCCCCGCCGAAGCCTTGCTCAGCGGTTTGCTGGTGCCGAACGGACTCGCTGGCCAGTATCGCTGCGAGCGCACGCTGTTCTGGCAGTTGCCGCAGCCTTGGCTGGGCACGTCGCTGACCAGCAGCTACCCACAGCAAATGGTGATCAGCGGGGGCAAGCGTCACCCGTTGCGCCCGGTCAAACCGCGCGGTGAGGTTTATCGGCGTTTTGATGCGCGCCTGGGTGCCTGGATTTCCCTGCGAACGCTGGACATCGACCTGGACCTGGCGCGGTTCAATCGTTGGCAGAACAGTGCGCGGGTGGCGAGTTTCTGGCAGGAGGAGGGCAGCCTTGAACAGCATCGTGAATACCTGAGCAAACTCGACGCCGATCCTCACACCGTGACGTTGATCGGCTGTTTCGATGATCAGCCGTTTGCCTATTTCGAAGCCTATTGGGCCAAGGAGGATCGCATTGCGCCGTTCTACGATGTCGACGATTACGACCGTGGCATTCACATGCTGGTCGGCGAGGAAAATCACCGCGGTCCGCACAAGGTGGCGAGCTGGTTATCGGCGTTGACGCATTACCTGTTGCTCGACGATCCACGCACCCGGCGAGTGGTCGCCGAGCCGCGTGCGGACAACGCGAAGATGATCGGGTACATGCAGGGGCAGCGGTTTCATTGCGAGAAAGAGTTCGACTTCCCGCACAAGCGCGCGGCGTTGATGGTGTTGGGGCGGGAGCGGTTTTTCGAGCGGTGTGATTTGGCTTGATAAATAAGGCTCAAGACCTGCACCGGTCTTGGGTCCGTCATCGCCGGCAAGCCGGTCTCGCTCCCACATGGGATCTTCTGTGATCACACAATGTGTGAAAGGCAGAGATCAAATGTGGGAGCGAGCCTGCTCGCGATGGGGGCGATTCGATTTCAGCTTTCAACGACGGGCGAAGGTATCCGCCCGACTGCCCGACACCTTGCGGCAATGCACCAGCGCATCACGAATCATGAAGTTCACCAGGGTTGGCGAAACACCCAGTTCCTTGGCGATGTCCTTTTGCGGCACACCGTGCAGGCGGTACATCTCGAAGGCGTAACGGGTGCGGCTGGGCAGCTGCGTCAGCGCGTCGGCGATGTTTTCCAGGGTCGAGAAATTGATGTGCGAGGTTTCCGGCGATGCGCCTTGAATCACCACGTTCAGCCCTTCCTCTTCAGGCCCCGAATACTTCTGCTCCAGCGCCTGTTTGCGGTAGTGATCGATCGCCAGGTTGCGCACGATCTGGAACAGGTAGCTGAGCTGAGCCTTGATCGAGGACGTGATCTGCGGCGCCGATTGCAGGCGGAAGAACGCATCCTGAACCACATCTTCGGCACGTGACCGGCAGCCGGTAATACGGGCGGCAATCTTGACCAGAATCAGTCGATTGTCCACGAATGCCTGAAGTAGCGGTGAATCGCACCTGCTTGTGGATACTTGTTCCGTCATGGAAATCACCTTGCTGCAAATAGGGTCGTGGGACGGCAAGAGGAGCGGAGCCGTCCTACACATCGAGCGCCAAATTATTCTGAATGATAATGATTGTCAATTGAGAAAGAGAAGTAATGCTCTTCAAAGGTGCGCAGTGAGAACTGCGACACGCTGTCGCGCCCGCTTGCCGCAGCCGCGCCCCCGTTGACGATCCAGCCCGTCGACTAATTATTTCAAGACGTCATCCGTTCTCATTGGTGAATGGCTCCGGGCGCAAGCCCCGGCCAAAACAGCATTCCCAATGCCTTGCGCGGTCGGCGAAGACCGCGTCCTGCATGCCCCTGAAGGGGCGTGACGTCAGAAAACCGATTCCACTTGCAAGCCGAATTCAGGCAGGAAACCTCATGACCGACGCGTTCGAAATACCTGGCACACTGGTCCAAGCCCTTCAGCGCCGCGCGGCCCTGACGCCGGATCGGGTGGCCTTGCGTTTTCTCGCCGAAACCCCGGATCAGTCGGTGGTACTCAGCTATCGCGAACTGGATCAACGGGCGCGCACCATTGCCGGCGCGTTGCAGGCCGAAACTGATTTCGGCGATCGTGCGGTGCTGCTGTTTCCCAGCGGTCCGGATTACGTCGCGGCGTTTTTTGGTTGCCTGTATGCGGGCGTGATTGCGGTGCCGGCCTATCCGCCGGAATCGGCCAGGCGCCACCATCAGGATCGCCTGCTGTCGATCATCAGCGACGCCGAACCGCGTCTGCTATTGACCAGCGCCGGCCTGCGCGACGCGTTACTGCACATCGAAGGCGCGCCACCGCTGCTGTGCGTCGACACCCTCGACGGTGAACTGGCCACAAAGTGGATCGAACCAAATCTCGAAGGCGATCACATCGCCTTCCTGCAATACACCTCCGGCTCGACCGCGTTGCCAAAAGGCGTGCAAGTCAGCCATGGCAACCTGGTCGCCAACGAACGGCTGATCCGCCACGGTTTCGGCATCGACCTGAACCCGGATGACGTGATCGTCAGCTGGCTGCCGCTGTACCACGACATGGGTTTGATTGGCGGTCTGTTGCAACCCATTTTCAGCGGCGTGCCGTGCGTGTTGATGTCGCCGGTGTACTTCCTCGGCCGGCCGTTGCGCTGGCTCGAAGCGATCAGCGAGTACGGCGGGACCATCAGCGGCGGGCCGGATTTTGCCTATCGACTGTGCAGCGAGCGGGTCAGCGAATCGGCGCTGGAGCGCCTCGACCTCAGCGCCTGGCGCGTGGCGTATTCCGGTTCCGAACCGATTCGTCTCGACACTCTGGACCGCTTCGCCGAGAAGTTCGCGACCTGCGGTTTCACCCCGGACAGTTTCATGGCGTCCTACGGTTTGGCGGAAGCCACGTTGTTCGTCGCCGGCACACCGCGTGGCGAAGGCATCGGAAATCTGCGGGTGGACGATCAGGCGTTGGCGCAACATCGCGCCGAACCGGGCGAAGGCAGCGCGATCATGAGTTGCGGCATCAGCCAGC
The DNA here is from genome assembly GCF_055803035.1 of Pseudomonas sp. 300. Classification (NCBI taxonomy): domain Bacteria; kingdom Pseudomonadati; phylum Pseudomonadota; class Gammaproteobacteria; order Pseudomonadales; family Pseudomonadaceae; genus Pseudomonas; species Pseudomonas sp. 300. The sequence continues at coordinate 183,525 of NZ_JAVLRV010000002.1, forward strand.
CGGATCACTCGGTGCTGATTGTCGATCCGTCGGCGCTTACCGAGCTGGCCGACAACGCGGTCGGCGAAGTCTGGGCCTCCGGGCCGAGCATCGCCCACGGCTACTGGCGCAACCCCGAAGCCAGCGCCAAGACCTTCGTCCAGCACGCCGGAAAAACCTGGCTGCGCACCGGCGACCTGGGTTTCATGCGCGACGGTGAGCTGTTCATCACCGGTCGCCTGAAGGACATGCTGATCGTTCGCGGGCACAATCTGTACCCGCAAGACATCGAGCAGACCATCGAGCGTGAAGTGGAAGTGGTGCGCAAAGGTCGTGTCGCCGCGTTCGCCGTGAACATCGACGGTCAGGAAGGCATCGGTATCGCCACGGAAATCAGCCGCAGCGTGCAGAAAATCCTCCCGCCCGAAGCGCTGATCAAAGCCATTCGCCAAGCTGTGGCCGAGGTGTATCAGGAAGCGCCGAGCGTGGTGGTGTTGCTCAATCCGGGGGCATTGCCCAAGACTTCCAGCGGCAAACTGCAACGCTCGGCATGCCGTAATCGCCTGGCGGAGGGCAGTCTCGACAGCTACGCGGTGTTCCCGTCGGCGACCCCTGAAAACCAAGCAACAACCGAGTCGGCTTCCGAGTTGCAAACCCTGATCGGCCAGATCTGGTCTGAGCAGTTGCAGGTCAAGCAGGTCAACGCCGATGACCACTTCTTCCTGCTCGGCGGCAACTCCATCGCCGCCACTCAGGTGGTGGCGCGTTTGCGCGAAGAACTCGGTCTGGAGCTGAACCTGCGCCTGTTGTTCGAAGCGCCAACGCTCGGCGCGTTTACCGCCGCGGTCGCGCAGCAACAACAGGACGGCGGCCTGGCCCAAGGCGCGATCGGCACGTTGTCGCGCAGTGAAGCGCTGCCGCAATCCCTCGCGCAAAACCGTCTGTGGATCACTTGGCAGCTCGACCCGCACAGCAGCGCCTACAACATTCCCGGTGCCTTGCGTTTGCGCGGTGAACTGGACGAAGACGCCTTGCGCGCCAGTTTCCAGCAACTGATCGAACGCCACGAATCCCTGCGCACACGCTTCTTCGAACGTGACGGTGTGGCGCTGCAACAGGTCGATGCCGCTGGCGAATTCAACCTGCAACTGATCGACATCAGCGATTTGCCCGTCGCCGAGCGTGAAGCCCGCGCGCAGCAAATCCGCGAGGACGAAGCGCGTACCCAGTTCGATCTGGAGAAAGGCCCGCTGTTGTGGGTGACTTTGGTACGCCTTGATGATGAGAATCACCAACTGCTGGTGACGTTGCACCACATCATTGCCGACGGCTGGTCGCTGAACGTGCTGATCGACGAATTCTCGCGCCTGTATGCCGCTGCGTCCCAAGGGCAAACGGCAACGCTCGCGCCATTGCCGACCCAGTACGCCGACTACGGCAGTTGGCAGCGCCAATGGCTGGCGCAAGGCGAGGGCGAACGGCAACTGGTCTACTGGAAAGCGCAGTTGGGCGATGAGCATCCGACCCTGAGCCTGACCACCGATCATCCGCGTTCGGCGCAACACCTGCACAGCGCCGCACGCCATACCGTGCGTTTGGCCGCCCCCCTTGGCGAGGCGATTCGCCAGACTGCCCAGGCCCACGATTCCACCTCATTCATGCTGTTGCTCACGGCGTTCCAGAGCCTGCTGCACCGCTACAGTGGCCAACGCGACATTCGCATCGGCGTGCCGAACGCCAACCGACCACGCCTGGAAACCCAGGGCCTGATCGGCTTCTTCATCAACACCCAGGTGCTGCGCGCCGAAGTGGATTCGCGGTTGCCGTTCGTTGAACTGCTGGCGCAAACCCGTCAGGCGGCCTTGGGTGCCCAAGCGCATCAGGACTTGCCGTTCGAACAACTGCTGGAAGCGTTCCCGCAGGCTCGCGAACAAGGCTTGTTCCAGGTCATGTTCAACCACCAGCAACGGGATTTGAGCGCATTGCGCCGCTTGCCCGGTCTGCTCGCCGAAGAATTGCCGTGGCACAGCCGCGAAGCCAAGTTCGACCTGCAATTGCACAGCGAGGAAGACCGTAACGGTCGCCTGAGCCTGTCGTTCGACTACGCCAGCGAACTGTTTGACGCCAGCACCATCGAGCGGTTGGCCGAGCATTTCAGTAACCTGCTGCGCGCCATCTGCGAGCAACCGAAAACGGCCGTCGGCGACCTGCAATTGTTGGCGCCCAGCGAGCACGATCAGCAGGAAAACTGGAGCGCCGCACCGTGCACACCGGCCAGCCAATGGCTGCCGGAACTGCTCGGCGAACAGGCCCGCCGGACCCCGGAACGTACGGCGTTGATGTGGGACGGCGGCAACCTCGACTTCGCCGAACTGCACGCCCAGGCCAACCGCCTCGCGCATTACTTGCGCGACAAAGGCGTCGGCCCGGACGTGTGCGTGGCCATCGCCGCCGAACGCTCGCCGCAGTTGCTGATCGGTCTGTTGGCGATCATCAAGGCCGGCGGTGCCTACGTGCCGCTGGACCCGGATTACCCCGCCGAACGCTTGGCCTACATGCTCAGCGACAGTGGCGTGGAGTTGCTCCTGACGCAAAGCCAATTGCTCGACCGGCTGCCGGCCACCGATGGCGTCAGCGTGATCGCCATGGATGCGCTGCATCTGGAGAATTGGTCAAGCCAGGCGCCGGGCCTGCATGTGCACGGCGACAACCTCGCTTACGTGATTTACACCTCTGGCTCCACCGGTCAGCCGAAGGGCGTCGGTAACACCCACGCGGCGCTCGCCGAACGCCTGCAATGGATGCAGGACACCTATCGCCTGAACGACACCGATGTGCTGATGCAAAAGGCGCCGATCAGTTTCGACGTGTCGGTGTGGGAATGCTTCTGGCCGCTGATCACCGGGGCACGTTTGCTGATTGCCGGTCCCGGTGAACACCGCGATCCGCATCGCATTGCCCAGCTTGTTCAGCAATACGGCGTGACCACGCTGCACTTTGTGCCGCCGTTGCTTGCCTTGTTCATCGACGAACCGCTCACCGCCGAATGCACCAGCCTGCGCCGCGTATTTTCTGGCGGCGAAGCCCTGCCGGCGGAACTGCGCAACCGCGTTTTGGAACAACTGCCGGCCGTGCAACTGCACAACCGTTATGGTCCGACCGAAACCGCGATCAACGTCACCCATTGGCAGTGCAGCGCGGCCGATGGCGAGCGCTCGCCGATTGGCCGTCCGTTGGGCAATGTGATCTGCCGCGTGCTCGACAGCGAGCTCAACCCGGTGCCGGCCGGTGTGCCCGGCGAGTTGTGCATCAGCGGCATCGGCCTGGCCCGTGGTTATCTGGGGCGTCCGGGCCTGACGGCTGAACGCTTTGTCGTCGATCCATTGGGCGAGCAGGGCGCACGCCTTTATCGTACCGGCGACCGTGCACGCTGGACTGCCAATGGCGTGATCGAATACCTCGGCCGTCTCGATCAGCAGGTCAAACTGCGCGGCTTCCGCGTCGAACCGGAAGAAATCGAAGCGCGCCTGCTGGCGCAGGACGGTGTCGCACAAGCGGTGGTGCTGGTGCGTGAAACTGCCGCTGGCGGGCAATTGATCGGCTACTACACCGTCACCGATACCCGTGAATCCGAAGACACTCAAACCGCACGCCTGAACACCGCGCTGGCGGCCGAGCTGCCGGAATACATGGTCCCGGCGCAACTGATGCGCCTCGACGAAATGCCCCTCAGCCCAAGCGGCAAACTCGACCGCCGCGCCTTGCCGGAACCGCATTGGCAGGTACGCGAACACATTGAGCCGGTCACTGAACTTGAACAGCAGATCGCCGCAATCTGGCGTGAGGTGCTGGGCCTGCAGCAGATCGGCCTGCGCGACGACTTCTTCGCCCTCGGCGGTCATTCGCTGCTGGCCACGCAAATCATCTCCCGCACCCGTCAGGCCTGTGACGTCGAATTGCCGCTGCGCGCGTTGTTTGAAAACAGTGAACTGGGCGCATTCGCCGAACAGGTTCAACAGATTCAGGCCGGCGGCCACACCAACAAACAACCGCCGATTGAAAAGGTCGACCGCAGCCAACCGGTGCCGCTGTCCTATTCCCAGCAGCGTATGTGGTTCCTCTGGCAGATGGAGCCGGACAGTCCGGCCTACAACGTCGGTGGTATGGCGCGGTTGCGCGGGGTGCTGGATGTCGGGCGCTTCGAGATGGCTTTGCAGGCGCTGATCATGCGTCACGAAACCCTGCGCACCACGTTCCCGAGCATCGACGGCGTAGCGCAACAGCGCGTGCACCCGGAAACCGGGATGCGTATGCAGTGGAAGGATTTCTCCGCGCTGGACACCGACTTGCGCGAACAGCGGGTTCAGGCATTGGCCGAAAGCGAAGCGCATCAGCCCTTCGATCTGGAAACCGGTCCACTGTTGCGTGCCTGTCTGGTCAAGACCGCCGAGCAGGAACATTACCTGGTGTTGACCCTGCACCACATCGTCACCGAAGGCTGGGCGATGGACATTTTCGCCCGGGAGCTCAGTGCGCTTTACGAAGCGTTCGTCGATGACCGCGAATCGCCACTGGCGCCGCTGCCGGTGCAATACCTCGATTACAGCGTCTGGCAGCGTCAGTGGCTGGAGTCCGGCGAGCGTCAGCGCCAGCTCGATTACTGGACCGCGCAACTGGGACGCGAACATCCGCTGCTGGAATTGCCCGCCGACCGTCCGCGTCCAGCCGTGCAAAGCCATCGGGGCGAGCTGTTCCGTTTCGACCTGGGCGACGACCTCGCCGCACGGGTTCGCGCCTTCAACGCGCAAAACGGCCTGACCCTGTTCATGACCATGACCGCCGCGCTAGCCGTGCTGCTTTACCGCTACAGCGGCCAGACCGACCTGCGCATCGGCGCGCCCGTCGCCAACCGCATTCGCCCGGAAAGCGAAGGGCTGATCGGTGCGTTCCTCAACACCCAAGTGCTGCGTTGCCAGCTCGACGGGCAGATGTCGGTCGGCGAGTTGTTCGAGCAGGTGCGTCACACCGTGATCGAAGGCCAGTCCCATCAGGACCTGCCGTTCGACCATTTGGTTGAAGCGTTGCAGCCACCGCGCAGCGCCGCATACAACCCGCTGTTCCAGGTGATGTGCAACGTGCAGCGCTGGGAATTCCAGCAAAGCCGCACGCTCGCCGGCATGACTGTCGAATACCTGGCGAACGATGCGCGGGCGACCAAATTCGACCTCAACCTGGAAGTCACCGACCTCGATCATCGGTTGGGTTGCTGCCTGACTTACAGCACCGATCTGTTCGATGAACCGCGCATTGCGCGCATGGCCGGGCACTGGCGCAATCTGCTGGAAGCGCTGTTGGCCGATCCGCAACAGCGCCTCAGTGAACTGCCGTTGCTCGAAGCCACGGAACAGCAAAACCTGCTCGACAGCCTCGGCGTCGAGCCGGGCGAACACCGGCTGGATCAGTGCATCCATCACCTGTTCAGCGAACAGGCACTGGTGCGCAAAGATGCGCCGGCGCTGACGTTCGCCGGTGAAACCTTGAGCTACGCCGAGCTCGACAGCCGCGCCAATCGCCTGGCCTGGATGTTGCGCGAGCGTGGGGTGGGGCCGCAGGTTCGCGTCGGCCTGGCGCTTGAGCGGTCGTTGGAAATGGTCGTCGGCCTGCTGGCGATCCTCAAGGCTGGGGGCGCCTACGTGCCGCTGGATCCAGAATACCCGCTCGATCGCCTGCATTACATGATCGAAGACAGCGGCGTCGGTTTGCTGCTCAGCGATGCGGCGATGTTCAACGCCCTCGGTGATTTGCCGCCAACCGTGGCCCGTTGGTGCCTGGAAGATGACGCCGCGGAACTGGCCAACTACCCGGCCACCGAGCTGCCGTTCATCAGCCTGCCGCAGCATCAGGCGTACCTGATTTACACCTCCGGCTCCACCGGCAAGCCGAAAGGCGTGGTGGTGTCCCACGGTGAAATCGCCATGCACTGCCGTGCCGTGATCGAGCGTTTCGGCATGCGCCCGGACGACTGTGAGCTGCACTTCTATTCGATCAATTTCGACGCCGCGACCGAACGTCTGCTGGTGCCATTGCTGAGCGGTGCGCAAGTGGTCCTGCGTGCTCAGGGCCAGTGGGACGCGGAAGAAATCTGCGGGTTGATCCGTCGACACTCCATCAACATCCTCGGTTTTACCCCAAGCTACGGCAGCCAACTGGCGCAGTGGCTGGCGACGCAGGGCGAAACCCTGCCGGTGCGGATGTGCATCACCGGCGGTGAAGCCCTGACCGGCGAACATCTGCAGCGGATTCGCGCCGCGTTCAAGCCGAGCCTGTTCTTCAACGCCTACGGTCCGACGGAAACCGTGGTCATGCCGTTGGCCAGTCTCGCGCCCGAGCAGCTTGAAGAGGGCATGGGCAGCGTGCCGATCGGCAGTGTGATCGGTGCTCGCGTGGCGTACATCCTCGACGCCGATCTGGCACTGGTGCCGCAAGGCGCGACCGGCGAGTTGTACGTCGGTGGTGCCGGTCTGGCCCAGGGTTATCACGACCGTCCGGGCATTACCGCAGAGCGTTTCGTGGCCAACCCGTTTACAGCGGATGGCGGGCGGATTTATCGCACCGGCGACCTGGTGCGGCAGCGCGCCGACGGGCTGGTGGAATATCTTGGGCGCATCGACCATCAGGTGAAAATTCGCGGTTTCCGCATCGAGCTGGGCGAGATCGAGACCCGTCTTCTGGACCATGAATCTGTGCGTGAAGCGGTGGTGCTGGCGCTCGACGCCCCAAGCGGCAAACAACTGGTCGGCTATCTGGTCACCGAAGTGGCCGGGCAGGACCAAGCACAACAAGCCGAATTGCGCGAAGTCCTCAAGGCTCACCTGAAATCGCAACTGCCGGAATACATGGTGCCGACGCACCTGATCCTGCTGGCAAGCATGCCGCTGACCGCCAACGGCAAACTCGACCGCCGCGCACTGCCGGCGCCGGACCCAGAGCTGAGCCGTCAGCACTACGTGGCGCCGAGCAACGAGCTGGAACTGACGCTGGCGCAGATCTGGTGCGAAGTGCTGAACGTCGCCCAGGTCGGCCTCAATGACAACTTCTTCGAACTGGGCGGCGACTCGATCCTGTCGATCCAGGTGGTCAGCCGTGCGCGGCAGCAGGGCATTCACTTCACTCCGCGTGACCTGTTCCAGCACCAGACCGTGCAGACCCTCGCGGCGGTGGCCAGCCGCACCGAGCAGGTTACGGCCGAGCAAGGCTTGCTCACCGGTGAATCGCGTTTGACGCCGATCCAGCACTGGTTCTTCGACACCGACATGCCCGAGCGTCAGCACTGGAATCAGGCGTTGTTGCTGGAACCGACCGTTGCGCTGGAACCTCATCGGCTGGAGCAGGCGTTGCTGGCGGTGATCGAACAGCACGACGCCTTGCGCCTGCGCTTCACCCAGACTGCGGGTCAATGGTCGGCCACACACCAGAAGGTCTCCGATGCCCCGGTGTTGTGGCAGGTGCGTGTGTCGACGATGGATAAATGCGCCCCACTGTTTGCCGATGCCCAGCGCAGCCTCGACCTCGAACAAGGGCCGTTGATGCGGGTGCTGCTGGTCGATGGTCCCGAAGGCCAGCAACGGCTGTTCTTCGCGATCCATCACTTGGTGGTGGACGGCGTTTCCTGGCGTGTGCTGCTGGACGATCTGCAAACGGTGTATCGCCAACTGGCGGCTGAACAGTCGGTGAAACTGCCGGCAAAAACCAGCGCCTTCAAGGACTGGGCGGCCCGCTTGCAGGCGTATGCCGGCAGCGAATCCCTGCGCGAAGAGCTGAGCTGGTGGCAATCGCAGCTGGCGGGGTCGAGCGCCGGGCTGCCGTGCGAGCGTCCTCAGGGCGGGCGGCAGAATCGCCATGCACAAACCGTCAGCGTGCGCCTCGACGCCGAGTACACCCGACAGTTGTTGCAACAGGCACCGAGCGCCTATCGCACGCAGGTCAATGATCTGCTGCTGACGGCGTTGGCCCGCGTGCTGTGCCGCTGGAGCGGTGATGAGTCGGCGTTGATTCAACTCGAAGGCCACGGTCGTGAGGCGCTGTTCGATGAGATCGACCTGACCCGCACCGTCGGCTGGTTCACCAGCGCCTACCCGCTGCGCCTGACCCCGCAGAACATCGAAGAAGCCGCCGGCCAGGGCGCCTCGATCAAGGCGATCAAGGAACAACTGCGCGGCGTGCCGCACAAAGGCCTGGGTTTTGGCGTGTTGCGTTACCTCGCCGATGCGCCGTGCCGTGAAGCCATGGCCGCGTTGCCGGTGGCGCCGATCACCTTCAACTACCTCGGTCAGTTCGACCAGAGCTTCGGCGCAGACGCGTTGTTCCGACCGCTCGATGAAGCCGTCGGCGCCGCCCACGACCCGCGTGCGCCGCTGCCCAACGAGCTGAGTGTCGACAGTCAGGTCTATGGCGGCGAACTGGTGCTGCGCTGGACCTTCAGCGCCGAACGTCACGACACGCAAACCATCAGCGAGCTGGCGGACGCCTACCTCGGGGAATTGCAGAGCCTGATCGAGCATTGCCTGCGTGACGAGGCGGGCGGCCTGACACCTTCGGACTTCCCGCTGGCGAAGCTGACCCAGGCGCAACTCGATGCACTGCCGATCCCGGCCGCCGCCATCGAAGACGTCTACCCGCTGACGCCGATGCAGGAAGGCATGCTCCTGCACACCTTGCTCGAACCGGGCACCGGCCTCTATTACATGCAGGACCGCTACCGCATCAACAGCGCGCTCGATCCGCAGCGTTTCGCCGAGGCCTGGCAAGCGGTGATTGCCCGTCACGAAGCCTTGCGTGCGTCGTTCTGCTGGAACGTCGGCGAGGACATGCTGCAAGTTATCCACAAGCCGGGCAGCACGCCGATCGAGTATCTGGACTGGAGCGCCATCGCCGAGGCCGAGCAAGAGCCGAAGTTGCAAGCACTGCTGAAAAGCGAGCGCGAAGCCGGGTTCGATCTGCTCAACCAGGCACCGTTCCACCTGCGTTTGATCAGGGTGGGCGAGGCGCGCTACTGGTTCATGATGAGCAACCACCACATCCTCATCGATGCCTGGTGCCGGTCGTTGCTGATGAACGATTTCTTCGAAATCTACACCGCGTTGGGTGAAGGTCGCGAAGCCCGGTTGGCTGTGCCGCCGCGCTACCGCGACTACATCGGCTGGCTGCAACGCCAGAGCCTGGCCGAGGCACGGCAGTGGTGGAAAACCAACTTGCAAGGCTTCGAACGGACCACGCCGATCCCGAGTGACCGGCCGTTCCTGCGTGAACATGCCGGCGACAGCGGCGGCATGATTGTCGGCGACCGCTACACCCGTCTCGATGCCCGCGACGGTGCGCAATTGCGTGAACTGGCGCAGGCCCATCAACTGACCATCAACACCTTCGCCCAAGCGGCGTGGGCCTTGGTGCTGCGTCGCTTGAGCGGTGATCGCGACGTGCTGTTCGGCGTCACGGTGGCCGGGCGACCGGTGGAAATGCCGGAGATGCAACGTACCGTCGGGCTGTTCATCAACAGCATCGCGCTGCGGGTGAAAATGCCCGAGGACGATCAGCGTTGCAGCGTTCGCCAGTGGCTGAGCGATTTACTCGACAGCAACATGCAACTGCGCGAGTACGAATACCTGCCGCTGGTGAGCCTCCAGGAAAACAGCGAATTGCCGAAGGGCCAACCGCTGTTCGACAGCCTGTTCGTGTTCGAAAACGCCCCGGTGGAAGTCTCGGTGCTGGACCGCGCGCAAAGCCTCAATGCAACCTCGGATTCGGGACGGACCCACACCAACTTCCCGCTGACGGCGGTGTGTTATCCGGGCGATGACCTGGGCTTGCACCTGTCTTACGACCAGCGCTATTTCGACGAGTCGACCGTTGAGCGCATGCTCGGCGAGTTCAAGCGTTTGTTGCTGGCGCTGGTGGAAGGTTTCCATGGCGACATGGCGGACTTGCCATTGCTCGGTACCGAGGAACAGGACTTCCTGATCCACGGCTGTAACCAGAGCGAACACGCTTACCCGCTGGAGCAGAGCTACGTCGCGTTGTTCGAAGCGCAGGTCGCGCTGCATCCACAACGAATCGCCGCCCGTTGCCTCGATCAGCAACACAGTTACGTCGAGCTGAACCAGCGCAGCAACCGTCTCGGTCATGCGTTGACGGCGGCCGGTGTCGGGCTGGATCAACCGGTGGCGTTGCTGGCCGAACGTAACCTCGACCTGCTCGGGATGATCATCGGCAGCTTCAAGGCGGGCGCGGGTTATCTGCCGCTGGATCCGGGGCTGCCGAGTCAGCGTCTGAGCCGGATCATCGACCTGAGCCGCACGCCGTTGCTGGTGTGCACGCAGTCCTGTCGTGAACAGGCTGTCGCGCTGCTGGAGGAATTCGGTTGCGCCAATCGGCCACGGTTGCTGGTGTGGGAAGAGGTGCAGGCGAGCAATGTGTCGGTGGCGAATCTGGGCCTCTACAGCGGTCCGGATAACCTCGCCTACGTCATCTACACCTCGGGTTCGACGGGGTTGCCCAAAGGTGTGATGGTCGAACAGCGCGGGATGCTCAATAACCAGTTGAGCAAGGTCCCGTACCTGAACCTCAGCGACACCGATGTGATCGCCCAGACCGCTTCGCAAAGCTTCGACATTTCGGTCTGGCAGTTCCTCGCCGCCCCGTTGTTTGGCGCGCGGGTGGACATCGTGCCGAACACCATCGCCCACGATCCACAGGGTTTGCTGGCGCATGTGTCGGCCCAGGGCATCACCGTGCTGGAAAGCGTGCCGTCGCTGATTCAGGGCATGCTTGCCCAGGAACGCATGAGCCTCGACGGCCTGCGCTGGATGCTGCCGACGGGCGAAGCGATGCCGCCGGAGCTCGCACACCAATGGTTGCTGCGCTACCCGGACATCGGGCTGGTGAATGCTTACGGACCGGCGGAATGCTCGGACGACGTGGCGTTCTTCCGTGTCGACATGGCCTCGACCCGCGGCAGCTATCTGCCGATTGGGACGCCGACCGACAACAACTGTTTGTACCTGCTCGACGGCGCGCTGGACCTGGTGCCGTTGGGTGCGGTCGGCGAGTTGTGCGTGGCCGGCACCGGTGTCGGGCGTGGTTATGTCAGCGATCCGCTGCGCACCGCACAGGTGTTTGTGCCGAACCCGTTTGGCGAGCCGGGGGATCGTTTGTATCGCACTGGCGATCTCGCGCGCCGTCGCAGTGACGGCGTGCTGGAATACGTCGGGCGGATCGACCATCAGGTGAAAATTCGCGGCTACCGCATCGAACTGGGTGAAATCGAAGCGCGTCTGCACGAGCAACCCGAAGTGCGCGAAGCGGCGGTCGGGGTGCAGGAAGGCGTGAACGGCAAACACTTGGTTGGCTATCTGGTAGCCGCGGATTCGGCATTGAATCCGGGCGAACGACTGGAGCGCATCAAGCAACGCCTGCGCGCCGAGCTGCCGGAATACATGGTGCCGCTGCACTGGTTGTGGCTGGAGCGGATGCCGCTCAACGCCAACGGCAAACTGGATCGCAAGGCACTGCCGGCGCTGGAGATCGGCCAGTGGCAGAGCCAGGATTACCTGGCACCGAGCAATGAGCTGGAGCAGACGTTGGCGGGTATCTGGGCCGAGGTGTTGAAGGTCGAGAAGGTGGGGATTCACGACAACTTCTTCGAGCTGGGCGGGCATTCGCTGCTGGCGACGCAGATTGCGTCGCGTGTGCAGAAATCGCTGCAACGGGATGTGCCGTTGCGGGCGATGTTCGAGTGCAGCACGGTGGAAGAGTTGGCGGAGTACATCGACGGGTTGGCGGCGAGTGATATCACCGAGGACAAGGTTGATCGGTTGAATGACTTGATGGCGGAGTTGGAGGGGCTTTAATTCTCCAGCGTCTGTAAGGGCCTATTCGCCAGCAGGCTGGCTCCCACATTTGAACTGTGTTCGCAGGACAAATGTGGGAGCCAGCCTGCTGGCGATGGAGCCTCTTAAAGCACCACAAGGTTGACTGTGGAACCACAGCAGCACAGTCTCCCTGCTCCAGTTTTCACAAAGGAAACAGTCAATGCCCCTCGTTACGATTGACGGACAACCCCTTCACTTCATCGATCAAGGCACCGGTCCCGCCGTGCTGCTCGCCGGCAGCTACCTCTGGGACCAGGCCATGTGGGCGCCGCAGATCGCCGCGCTGTCGCAGCAATACCGGGTCATCGCCCTGGACCTGTGGGGGCACGGTGAATCAGGCCCGCTACCCGAAGGCACGCAATCGCTGGATGACATTGCCCGCCAGGCACTGGCGTTGCTCGATCATCTGGACATCGACCGGGTCACGTTGGTCGGTCTGTCGGTTGGTGGCATGTGGGGGGTGCGTCTGGCGCTGTCAGTTCCGCAACGAATCAACGGCCTGGTGCTGATGGACACCTACGTCGGCGTCGAACCGGAACCGACCCGCCAGTATTATTTCTCACTGTTCAAACAGATCGAAGACACCGGCGTGATTGCCCCGCAGTTGCTCGACATCGTCGTGCCGATCTTCTTCCGTCCGGGCATCGATGCGCAGTCGGCGCTGTATCAGGATTTCCGCGCGAAACTGGCTGCGCTGCCGCCGGAGCGCCTGCGTCAAAGCATTGTGCCGATGGGCCGGATCACGTTTGGTCGGGATGATCTGTTGCCGCGTCTGGGCGAGTTGAAGGCTGACGCCACGCTGGTGATGTGTGGCGATCAGGACAAGCCGCGACCGCCGTCGGAGGCGCAGGAAATGGCCGGGTTGATTGGTTGCCCGTGTGTGCTGGTGCCGGAAGCGGGGCATATCTCCAATCTGGAGAATCCGTCGTTTGTGACTGAGGCTTTGCTGAAGTTTCTGGCTGAGAGAAATTAGTTGTTTTGACTGGCCCCATCGCGAGCAGGCTCGCTCCCACAGGAGAATGCATTCCAATGTGGGAGCGAGCCTGCTCGCGATGGGGCCAATGAGCTCACTAAACCTCTGAAAGAAACTACTTCGGCCCTAGAATTTTCACCAACTTGTCCGGCGAAGGCGCGCCTTGCTGTTGTTGCAGTTCACCCTTGTCGTCCATGTAGAAAATCGCCGGCGTGGCCTGCAGTTCCAGGTCTTCCATCAACTGCATGTTCGCCGCCAGTTTCGCCTGAATCGCTGGCGGTACTTCTTTCAGTGCTTTGAGCGTACTGGCCTTGCCGGCACCTTCGTGGTCTTGCAGGGCTTTTTGCGGATCCTTCGCGGCCAGCAATGCCGCGGATTTCCCCGGACTGTCTTCACGAATGATGCCGACCATGATGTGCCGCAACTGCACCTTGCCGGCCTTCACCCATGGCCGCGCCTGTTCCCAAAACAGGTTGCAGTAAGGGCAGTTCGGATCGCTGAACAGGTACACCACGCGCGGTGCGTCCTTGTTGCCATCACCGATCCAGTTGCTGGCTTCCATCTTGCCCCAGATCTCCTTGGCCATTGGCGCGTAAACCAGTTTCTGCAAGGGCGCACTGCTCAGGTCATTGCCCTCGGCGTCGTATAAATTGCCCAGCAACACATGCTTGCCATCCGGCGTCAGGTACAGCGCCATGCCGCGGTTCTGGTACTGCGCCGCGTAACCGCGCAAGCCATCGGGGGCATCGAACTGACCGACGATTTTCGCGCCCTTGGCTTCGATCTTCTTGATCGCCTCGGGCAGTTCTTCGGCAGCCTGTACCGACGGCAGGTGCAGCAGGGCAGCGCCCAGGGTCAGCGTCAGCAGATGGCGGAGGCGGGGCATGGCAGTTTCCTTGAAGAAGTGGAAGGTGTGGCCGGATTAGGGGTGTCAAAGTTTTCCAGGGCGCGGGCCAGGCTGGCGTCCGACAACTCGCCCAGATGACTGCCCAGCAGGCGACCGTCAGGGCTATAGAACAGCGTAGTCGGCAATGCCATCGAACCGACCGCCTGACCCAATCGACCGCCGCCGTCGAACAGCACGTTGGACAGGCTCAGGCCCTGGGTTTCCAGAAAGGTGCTGACACTTTGCATGCTTTCCGCCTGATTGACGAACAGGAAGGTCAGGTCCGGACGATGTTGCTGGGCGTTTTCCAGCACCGGCATTTCCCGGCGGCACGGCGGGCACCAGGTGGCCCAGAGATTGATCACCAGAGGCCCGCCCTTGTAGTCGGCCAGTTTCACGGTTTCACCGGCGGCATTGCGCAGGGTGATGTCCGGCAGGCGCGTGCCTTGCTCATAAATACTCAGGGAGAACGTCGCGAGCAGCCAGAAGGCCAAACCACTGGCTACGCCAAAGCCCAGCGGGCGACGCAAACCCGGGCGACGCCAGCCTCGATACACCGCGGCAAGCAATAGAGCGATCACACCCGGCCAGGCGAGAAAGCCACCGTCGCGCAGGTCGATGACTTGCCACGGATCGTCACGATAATGCTTCCAGTAGAGCGCGACGAAACTGATTCGAGCCGCCAGCATGCCCACCAGGAACAGGCTGAACAGCGCTGACTCGGGGTTTTCGCCGCCACGCTTGGCCGCCCGCCAGCCGACAAACGTCGCCAGCGCCAGGGCACTGATCAGCAGCAGGTGGTTAAGCGCGATGGCAAACGTGCCGAGGGTAAAAGTCAGCATTAACGGGCGTCTCGGGTGGTGGTCCAGCGTTGCAGGAAGGTGTCGGCATCGACCTCGCCGGTGATGCGCTGGCTGCGACGTTCTTCGCCGTCGGCGCCGATCCACAGAAAACTCGGTGGTCCCGGCACTTTATAACGGCCGAGCAGTTCACGGCTGGCGGCATTGTCGGCGGTGACGTCGAGCCGTAGCAAGCGCACGTCGTTCAAGGCGTCAAGCACGCGGGGTTGGCCGAACACCTGTTTTTCCATGACCTTGCACGACACGCACCAGTCGGCGTAGTAGTCCAGCAGCACCCATTGCCCCTGAGCTTTTGCCGCGTCAAGTTCCCGTTGCAGTGCGGCCGGGTCCTTGATCGTGGTGAAGGCATCGTGGCCAACCGGGCGGACGAGATTGCTCGCATTGGCGGTGCTATAGACCTGTAGCGGTTTCAACAGGTCATCACTGCCACCCGCCGCACCGATCATCAACAGGCTGCCCCACACGCCGAGCAACAATGAGCTGGCACCGAACAGATGCGCGACACGCCCGAAACCTTCCGACTGTTTCCAGGCGCTGTAGGCGGCAATCAGCAACAACGCACCGCACAGGCCGACCCACAACGATTCATCCAGCACCGGCCGCAGCATCAGCAACGCGGTGGCGAGGAACAGGAAGCCGAACACGCCTTTGAGCAGGTTCATCCAGGCGCCGGGTTTGGGCAGGAAGCGATTGCCGACCGTCACCAGCAACAGCAGCGGCACACCAATGCCGATGCCCATGGCGAACAGAATCAACCCGCCGTGGAGCGCGTTGCCGCTTTGCGCGATGTAGAGCAGGGCGCCCGCCAGCGGCGCGGTCATGCACGGACCGACCAACAGGCCGGACAGCGCGCCCAGCACACCCGCGCCGATCAGGCTGCCACCGCGTTGATTACGCGACACGTTCTCCAGCCGATCCCGCACCGCCACCGGCAGTTGCAACTCGAAGAAACCGAACATCGGCAGCGCCAGCAACACAAACACGGCGGCGAAACTGCCCAGCAACCATGGGTTTTGCAGCAGCGCCTGCAAGTTTGCGCCGAGCAGCGCCGCCAGAACGCCCATCGCCGCGTACACCAGCGCCATGCTCACGACGTAGCTGGCAGCCAAGGCAAATCCACGTTTGGGCGTAGCGCCACTGCCGACGATCAAACCGGCGAGAATCGGTAGCATCGGCAATGTGCAAGGGGTGAAGGCCAGCAGCAGGCCCAGACCGAAGAACACCAGCAAGCTCCAGCCCAGTGCCCGTTGTTGCAGGCCGCTGGCCAGGGCTTGATCTGGCGCTTCATTGGCCGCCGAAGTGACAGCGCTGCCACCCAGATCCACGACCTGGGTTTGTGGCGGATAACACAGCCCGGCATCGGCACACCCCTGGAAGCCGACCTTGATCTGGCCGGTCGCGCCCGCCGGAATCTTCAGTTCCAGGCCCTGGCGATAAACCTGTTGTTCGCCGAAGAATTCATCACTGTGAGACTCGCCTTCGGGTAACACAGGATGCAGCTCGGCGGGCAACCCATCGAACTTCAGGCGTTTCTGATAAAGGTAGTAACCGTCGGTGATCTGCCAATAGAGCTGTGTTTCACCTGATTCGAGGCGCTCGGAGGTGAAGACAAACGCCTTTTCCACCGGCAGGAATTCAGGTTTGGTTTCGAACGGATTGGTCCCTGCCTGGGCCACACCCGAGATCAAGAGAACAAAAAACAAAAACAGACGACGCATGGGTAAGCCTTATCCCTTTGCAAGTGAGGTGCACAATGGGAGGCGGCGATTAACCGATGATTAACCGCGATAACCTTGTGGACGTGGCGCTTGCGGCATAATGTCCGCTTAATCGGCCACCGGCCTAATCAGCTTTTTTCAACAGGGTTGACCATGCACGTACTGGTTTGCGAAGACGACGAGCTGATCGCCAGCGGGATTGTCGCCGGTCTCACCGCTCAAGGCCTGACGGTCGAGCACGTGGCCACGGCTTCGGCTGCCCGCGCCATGCTCAAGGTCGCCGAGTTCGACGTCATGGTGCTCGACCTCGGCCTGCCCGACGAGGACGGCCTGAAGCTGTTGCAGCAGCTTCGCCACAACGGTCTGGAAATCCCGGTGCTGATTCTCACCGCGCGAGATTCGGTCACCGATCGTGTCGACGGCCTGCAAGCGGGGGCCGATGATTACCTGCTCAAGCCATTCGACTTGCGCGAACTCGCCGCACGCCTGCACACGCTGTTGCGACGGGTGGCGGGGCGCAGCGTCAACCTGATCGAGCATGGCGCCCTGACCTACGACCCGAGCAGCCGCGAAACCACGCTCGCCGGCCAACCGGTGGACCTTTCCCGTCGCGAACAGTCGCTGTTACAAGCGCTGTTGCACAACCGTGGCCGGGTGCTGTCGACCGAGCAGTTGAAAGACAGCGTCTACGGTTTCAACGACGAGCTGGAAAGCAACGCCCTCAACGTGCATATCCATCACCTGCGGCGCAAACTCGGTAATGGCATTGTTGAGACCGTGCGCGGCCTGGGCTATCGCCTGGGGCCGGCCGATGGCGCAGAGGAATTGAAAAAGTGATGAGCCTGCGTTTGCGCCTGAGCCTCACCTTGGGTGCCGCATTTGCGCTGATCTGGGCCCTGGCAGCGGCCTGGATGCTCAGCGACCTGCGCAACCAGATGATGTTTTCCCTCGACCAGCGACTGGTGGCGTCGGCGCGCATGGTCGCCGGCCTGATGGAGCAATTGCCCGCCTTGCCGACCAAGGGCGAGGGCACCCATTTCAGCGCGGAACAACTGAACATTCCGGGCGGCATGGCGTGTCAGGTCAGCTCGCTGCGCGGCGAAATCCTGGCCCGCAGTCACACCGATCCGCAGCAAACTCTGGAGGCCGAGAAAATGGGCTTCCACGATCAGATGATCGACGGTGCGCCGTGGCGCAGTTTCACCCTGGCCCGTGGCGATCTGCGCATTACCACAGCGGATCGGCAGATCGAGCGCGAAGCGTTGAACATGTCGATTTTGCTGGCGGCATCGGTGCCGGTGGGCGTGGCATTGCTCGGTTGCCTGTGCCTGCTGTGGCTTGGCATCGGCCAGGGTTTGGCGCCGCTGAACCGCATGCGCGATGCCTTGATGCGCCGCAGTGCCGACTCGCTGGAACCCTTGCAGATCCAGCCGCTGCCCAGCGAATTGCAACCGTTGCTGGATACCCAGAACCAATTGTTTCAGCGCATCGGCAAGACCATCGAGCGCGAACGCCGGCTGACCGGTGACGCGGCCCACGAACTGCGCAGCCCGTTGACGGCGATCAAGACTCACCTGCAAGTGGCACGCATGACCGATGGCGCGGCACGGGATCAATCCCTGGCCCGGGCGGAAGAGGGCGCCGACCGTCTGCACCGTACCCTTGAGCAACTGTTGTTGCTGGCGCGGGTCGAGGGCAGCCTGTCGTTCGACGACGGTGTGCAATGCAGCGCCGAGCAAGTGGCGAAACTGGCGATTCAGGATGCCGCCAGCGGTGATCGTCAGCGGATCAAATTCAAGTTGCCGCCGAAGCTCTCTCACGCACCGGTGCAAATGCCCGCCGTACTGTCGATTGCCGCGCTGCGAAACCTGCTGGACAACGCCCTGCGCCATACCCCGAACGACGGACCGGTGGAACTGAGTCTGGAGACCACCGGCAGCCGTGTGCAGTTCGTGGTGCGCGACCATGGCCCGGGCATTGCCGAAGACGATCTGCAACACCTGACCCAACGCTTCTGGCGCAATGGCCAGAGCACCGGCTGCGGTCTGGGGTTGGCGATTGTCCAGGCGATTGTTCAGCGTTGTGGCTGCACGCTGCATTTCGACAGCCGACCGGATGGCTTGCGGGTTGAGCTGACCATGCCGCTGCAACCGGTCTGAGCACACCACAGGGAGGTTGTGTTGCACATCAAATGTAACGTCTCTCCATTGGCATTCCGACGACCACCAACGCTATCGTCCCCGGCAGCTTTTTCTCAATGGATTGAGGTCACAGCGCTATGGATGCACCCCTGTACATCTGCAAGGCAACCCCTGCCGACGCCGGTATCATCAGCCGGATCGTCGAGCGTTCCATCCGCGTCGGTTGTGCGCTCGACCACCGCAACAACCCGCAAACCGTCGCCATCTGGACTCACAACAAAACCATCGAACACATTCAACCGTGGCTGACTGACCAACGGCTGTACCTGAACATTGCCCTGTTGCAGGACAAACCGGTCGGCGTTGCGATGGCGGCGATCAGCGGCAAGCTCGCGTTCTGTTACGTGCAACCGGAATGGTTTCGCCGGGGTGCCGGGCAAGCGCTGGTGCGCGATCTCGAAGGCTGGCTGATCGATAACGGTCTGGCTCAAGTCAGACTCAACAGCACCCGAACCAGCGAAGCCTTTTACCGTCATCTGGGTTATCAGCCCTGTGCTGAAACGTTCACCGTCGCCGGACTCCATGCCATCCCCATGCACAAGGCGCTGACGCCACCTTCATAAAAGCTGATCAAGGGTCTAAATCCTCGGTGCGCCGAAGCGTTTCCAGAACAGGAAAACCTTATTGAGGGGTCGAGAGATGTCAGTCGCTACCAGCCTTATGGAAGATCAGTCGGCCCGGATCGCTCCGGCGCCGGCCGAAACGCTTTATCAGTTCAACGAATCGCCATTGCTCGCGCGCCAGAACCAGCAGGAATCGAATGCCCGCAGCTACCCGCGCCGCATTCCCCTGGCCCTGAAGCGTGCCAAGGGCATTTATGTCGAAGACGTTGAAGGCCGCAGTTTCATTGACTGCCTGGCCGGCGCCGGGACGTTGGCCCTGGGGCATAACCATCCGGTGGTGATCGAAGCGATCCGGCAAGTGCTGACCGATGAACTGCCGCTGCACACCCTCGACCTGACCACCCCGGTCAAGGACCAGTTTGTCCAGGACCTGTTCGGTCTGCTGCCGCCGGCGCTCGCCGCTGAAGCAAAGATCCAGTTCTGCGGCCCGACCGGCACCGACGCCGTGGAAGCCGCGCTGAAGCTGGTGCGCACCGCCACCGGGCGCAGCACCGTATTGTCGTTCCAGGGCGCTTATCACGGCATGAGCCAGGGCGCGTTGAGCCTGATGGGCAGCCTGGGGCCGAAAAAGCCCTTGGGCGCATTGCTCAGTAGTGGCGTGCAGTTCATGCCGTACCCCTACGATTACCGTTGCCCGTTCGGCCTCGGTGGTGCACAAGGCGTGCAGGTCAACCTGAACTACCTGGAAAACCTGCTGAACGATCCCGAGGCCGGCGTGCAATTGCCGGCCGCTGTGATTGTCGAAGCCGTTCAGGGCGAGGGCGGGGTGATCCCGGCCGATCTCGATTGGTTGCGCGGACTGCGACGTATCACTGAAAAGGCGGGCGTGGCGCTGATCGTCGACGAAATCCAGAGCGGTTTCGCCCGCACCGGCAAGATGTTCGCCTTCGAGCACGCCGGGATCATTCCGGACGTGGTGGTGATGTCCAAAGCCATCGGCGGCAGCCTGCCGCTGGCGGTGGTGGTGTATCGCGACTGGCTCGACACCTGGTTGCCGGGCGCGCATGCCGGGACCTTCCGTGGCAACCAAATGGCCATGGCGGCGGGCTCTGCGGTGATGCGTTATCTGGTTGAGCACAAGGTCTGCGAACACGCTGCGGCCATGGGCGAGCGCTTGAGCGAACACCTGCGCATTCTTCAGCGGGATTTCCCGCAATTGGGTGATATTCGCGGTCGTGGCTTGATGCTGGGTGTCGAGCTGGTTGACCCGACTGGCGCGCCGGATGCGCAAGGTCATCCACCGATCTTCGCTCGTCTGGCGCCACTGGTGCAGCGTGAATGCCTGAAACGTGGACTGATTCTGGAGTTGGGTGGCCGTCATGGTGGCGTGGTGCGTTTCCTGCCGCCGCTGGTGATTACCGCTGCGGAAATTGATCGGGTGGCGGAGATTTTTGGTCGGGCCATGGCCGCCGCCACCGCCAGCCTCTAAATTTTCCGGGTCCCGGAACGTTCTTTCTACATAACGGCTGCGCACGCAGTGCAGCGAACCTAACAGCGATGGAGAGACACCATGACGTCAGTATTCGACCGCGAGGACATCCTCTTTCAGGTCGTGGTCAACCACGAAGAGCAATACTCGATCTGGCCCGACTACAAAGCGGTACCTGAAGGCTGGCGCACCGTGGGCAAGAGCGGGCTGAAGAAGGAATGCCTGGCTTACATCGAAGAAACCTGGACGGACATGCGTCCGTTGAGCTTGCGCAAGAAGATGGAAGAGCAGGCTGCGGCTCACTAAAGATTCGCGCAAAGAAAAGCCCGCTGGACCGGTAAGGTCAGCGGGCTTTTTTTGCTTTGTACGTTGTGTTGGCTGGAGGCGTGTTTTCTGAGCAAGCCTCGATCCCTGTGGGAGCGGCGGTGCGGCGATCCGACTTGCCCGCGATGGCGGCCTGACAGCCGACATGTTCTTGCGGATGTACCCGGACCCCCTGTGGGAGCTGGC
>NZ_JAVLRV010000002.1:204692-258378 GCF_055803035.1 Pseudomonas sp. 300
AGGCCGGTAGGCCGCCTTGCGGTGCCGCCGTAAAGGCGGAACCAATAGCCGCCGTTACCGCAGCAACGGATATGTAAGCCCGAAAAAATTGGCCAGCTACGCCCCACTCAACCCCTTAATCACCAAATCCACATTCCCCTCCAGCTCACCCACCGGATCCTCCGCATCCAAACTCAACACCACCAACCGGCTACCGGCCTCATTAATCACCGCTTTCACCGCCTCCGAAGGCTGCCGATGATGCAACACCACCGCCACATCATTGTCCTTCAGCGTCACGCCCAATTGCTTCAACGCTTCCGGTGTCCACTCGGCATCCGGCCGCGCATCGAGGCCGATCAGCTCCAGGTTGAGCCCCCCAATCAGATAGCCAAAATGATCGCTCAGGCTCATCACACTCAGATTATCGGCACTGGCCAGCCGCGCTTCGCTGTCGGCACTGAACTTGAGCAAGCGCTGCTTGAGCGCCGCCAGGTTTGCCTCGATCACAGGCTTTGCAGCAGGGGCCAGGCGCACCAGGTCCGCCGCCATCACGTCTGCCATGCGCCCCATGTTGTTGCTGGAAAACCACGGCTGACTGTTCAAGCCATCGACCTTGTTGCCCGGCTGCACGGCGATGCCGGGCAGGGCGCCGTCCACCGGGCGCGCGGCGTCGACTTCGACAATGCGAATGTTGCTGCGCCGGGCGATCGGGTACAGCGGATCATCCGCCCACAACGAACGCAGACCAATCACCGCATCGGCGTCCGTCGCCAGTTTCGCCAGCGCCGGCGCGCCACGCCCGGTGAAATAAGCGGTCTGACGGCTGCCGGGCAAGTTCGCCGGCGCCGCCCGTTCAAGGTTGACGTTAGTGCCCTTGAGCAACACCTCGCCCAAACCATAAGTGATCGGCAGGGACGCCAGCACCTGCAGCGGCTTGGCGCTGTCTGCCGCAAACGAGGTATTAACCAGCCCGCACAGGGCAACGGCCAGGGTCAGTTGACGCAGAGAAAATGACATTTATCCAATATTCCCTTTCAGACTTGGTACGACACCGCGCGCAATGGCGGCGAGGGCGAAGGCGATACCGGCCACCAGAATGATCGCGGCACCGGAGGGGATCGGCAGGTCGAAGACAATCGGCGCAAGAATCCCGCACAGCGTGCTGACCGTGGCGATCAGCACCGAACACCAGAAGAAACCCTTCAGCGACTGGCTGAGCAACCGCGCCGCTGCTGCCGGAATCACCAGCAATGCACCGACCAGAATCGCACCGATGACTTTCACCGCCGCCACAGTGATCAGCGTCACCAGAATCACGAACAGGTAATCCAGGGTCTTCACCGCCACGCCGCGCACCGCCGCCAGTTGCGGGTTGAAACTGGCGAGCATGATGCGGTTGTACAGCGGCAACGCCAGCGCCATGACCAGCGAACCGACGATGGCCAACACCAGCAGATCATTACCGTTGACCGTCAGCACCGAGCCGAACAGGACGTTCTCCAGAATGTGCACGTTGATCTTGCCCGCCAGAATCAGCAGCAGACTCGCGCCCAGCGCCAACGACACCGACAGGAACACACCGATCAATGTATCCGGCGCCAGACCCGTACGGTTGCGCAGGTAATTGAGCAAAATGCCGAACAACAGGCAGTAACCGAACAGGCTGCCATATGGCCCGGTGTAGGGCTCGCCGAGCAGAATGCCGATGGCCACGCCCGTCAGTGCCGCGTGACCCACCGCTTCAGAGAAAAACGCGAAGCGCTTGACCACCACCAGCGTGCCCAAACCACCGAGTACCGGGCCGATCAGCAAACCGGCGAGCAGGGCGTTGACCACGAATCCATAGGCCAGCGCTTCAGGCAGATAACCTGAAGATGCCCAGCCTTGAACCATCAAACGAAAGGCTTCGTAACTCATCAGGCAGCGCTCCGTGGATGGGTCGAGAACAGGGTCAGCAAACGGTCTGGGGTCAGTGCCTGTTTCGGCGTGGCATCGAACAACACCCGGCGATTGAGACCGGTAACGCGGTCCGCCAGACGTCCGACCGCTTCCAGATCATGCTCGATCCACAGCACGGTAATCCCGCTCTGACGCCAGTCACCGAGCAACCGTTCGAACACCTGAATGCCCGCCTCGTCGAGGGCCGACATCGGTTCATCGAGCACCAGCAACTGCGGTGCCGGAATCAGCCCCTGCGCCAGCAACACGCGCTGACGCTCGCCGCCGGACAGGGCGCCCATGCGCCGTTTGCGCTTGTCCTGCAGGCCGACCCGCTCCAGCGCTTCACCAATCGCCGCCGCGTAATGCTTGCTCAACCCGAGAAACGCCGGGCGTCGCTGACACATGGCGGCCATGAAGTCGTCGACGGTCATCGGCAAGCCGCGATCAAACTCCAGCGCTTGCGGCACGTAGCCGATGGTGCCGGGTTCGCCAGGCCATTGCAGGCTCAAGCGACCCTGATGCGGCATCTGCCCGAGCAGGGTCTTGATCAACGAACTCTTGCCGCCCCCATTGGGGCCGACCAGCGCATGCACGCTGCCGGGCTGGACCTGAAACGTGACCTGGTCGAGGATCGTCGTGCGGCCCAGCGTCAAGCTGACCTCCGCAAAATCCAGCGTCGGTCCCGAAACCTGTGGGAGCTGGCTTGCCAGCGAAGGCGCTGTGTCATTTAACGAATGTGCGGACTGACCTGACGCTTTCGCGAGCAGGCTCGCTTCCACAGGGGATTCGCTGAGGGTTTCTTTAGCCGTCATGCGCCAGACTCCTGAATCGCCCGGACCACGGTGTTGAGGTTGCCGGTCATTTCCTTTTCGTACTTGTCGGCGGTGTATTCGCCATAGGAAATGTGCGACAGCGGGTACAGCTTCACCCCGGATTCGCGCTGGATGGTCTCGACGTAGGTAGACGGGAAATCCATCTCCGAGAAGATCACTTTCACATCCAGTTCGCGCAGTTGATCGATGGTCTTTTTCAACTGGCTCGGGCTCGGCTCGATGCCGTGCGCCGGCTCGACCACGGCGGTCACTTCCAGGCCGAATTCACGCAACAGGTAGTCGTAGGCCGCGTGAACCGTGGCCACCCGCAGTTCGGCATTCGGCGCCTGGGTCAGTTTCGCCAGGGCGTCGGCGCGCATCTGCCGCAGGCGTTTGCCATAGGCGCGAGCGTTCTGGGTGTAGGTCTTGGCGTTGTCCGGGTCGAGCTTGCCGAGTTCACGGGCAATGTTGTTGACCTGAGCAATCGAGGCACTGATCGACAGGAACGTGTGCGGGTTCACCACCTTGCCGGCTCCGCGCGCGGCCGTGCCGGTGGCCGCCAACAGCGGTACGTTTTCGTTGGCTTCGATCACCGTAACGTTCGGCGTTTCGCTGGCAGCGATCATGCGGTCCGCGAAGTCGTCATGGCCGACGCCATTGAGCACGACCACGTCCAGCCCGCTGATGCGCTTGATGTCTTCGGCGCGGGGCTCGTAGGCATGCGGGTTGAAACCGGCCGGAATCAGCGGCACCACTTCGGCCTTGTCGCCGACGATGTTGGCCACGTAGCTGTAATAAGGGTGCAGGGTGATACCGATGCGCAGGCGCTTGGCTTCGTCGGCACTGGCCAGTGGGGTCAGCAGCAAGGCAAGCAGGCCGACCAGCAGCGGGCGCAAGTAAGAACGTTGAGATGAAATTGGCATGGGAAAGCGGTCTTCTCTCGGGTGAAGGCGAGGGTTCAGTGCCGGTGCTGGCGGGTCACGCCGGCATCGAATTGCGCGACGATCTGCTGCCAGCCAGCGCTTTCCAGCGCGGTGTCGGCCATGTCGATCGGGGCTTTGAGGTCGGCGGCGCGGTTGAGCCAGATGTCAGGCGCATCATCGTCGGCGGTCAGGCGCATCAGAAACGATCCGGCCACGGCGGGCGTCTGGCTCTGACCGAAATACGCCTTGGCGTCGAGCAATTGCCAGGCATGAGCGCCACGGCTGACGGAACTGGCGTCCTGGGCAAACGGCGCAAAACCCTCGTCGGCGAGAACTTCGGGCGTTGGCAGGGTTTGCTGTTCCTGACGCAGCAGGTGAATCTCGTCCAGCGTCACCCGCAAATCGGCGTAGATGCCTTGCTCGGAAGCGCTCAGGTCGCGGCGGGCATCCAGTTGATGGCTGCTGACGTTACTGGTTTCCTGGGACTCATGACGCCAGGCGACCACCGAACCGGCGACCGCCAGAATCATCAGGCACAACAGCAACACATACAGGGTTTCATGGCCGGCACCGGCCGGGCGGACGACGTGCGTAGTGGGTGTACTCATGGGGCTTCGATGTCCGCTTGGTCGATCTCGACAACGTGGCCGGGACCGGCGTCGAACAGCACGTAAAACTCGGCGCTGGGCTTCTTGAAGGTCAACTTGGAATCGGCCCCGAGCTTGCCCGGCACCAGAATGGTTTCGTCGTAGCCGATCACATCCAGGGTCACGCCCGGTGCGCCGCTGCCGTCGGAGAAACCGCCGGTGCACTGGATCTGCTCGGCGTCGATGGCCTTGCACTCGCACATCGGGTTGTGGGCCAGGGCGCTGGCGCTGAAGCCGACGCACAGCACCAGCAAAACAGCGTGGAGAGGGCGAAAGGCGTTGCTCATGGTTTGCCTCCTTGTTTGGTCAGCCACTCAAGGGTGGCGGGGGATGCCTGGCTCAGCGGGATGGAGGCTTGATGCATCGCGCCGTCCCAGCCTTCCATGGTGATCCACAGCTCGGCGTCGGCCTTGGTTTTTTCCGGGATCGGCAGCATGGCGCCCATGCGGTATGGTGTGCCGAAGAAAATCACCCCGGCGGCGCGCAGGCTGCGCGGTTTGCCGATGCGCAGGTAAGTCGCCTTGACCTGCTCGCGGCAGCTGTCGCACAGCGCCGCGTTGAAACTCTTCATGTAACCGGCCGGGCCATCGGGCCGCGGTGCTTCGTTGCGAAATTCCGCCAGGCGCAGACTCCACGGCCCGACCTGAACTTCCCCGATTTCCCGCTCACCCAGGCCGGTGTCCCCGCGAAAGAGGGCGGCATCGGCAAAGTACTTGGGCATAAAGCCCAGGGGCACGAGCAACAGCAGGACGTTGATGTGGAAGCGCCATTTGTGCCAGAAGCGGCTCAGTCTGGAGCCCGGTTTTTCGGCGGCGAACAGGCTCATGGGCTGACCTCCGCGCTGTCGCGGCTCGTGACTTGAGTGGCATCGGCAGCGCGGGGACGTTTGTTGCTGCGCTTGAGCGCATTGGCGGTGGCCAGGGCGGTGCGCTTGGTCCAGATCAGCAGTCCGCTGAGGACCATCATGCTCAGGAGCAGACCGAAGAAGAACCAGATCAGCTTGATCCAGATCCCGCCGAAATCACCGGTGTGCAGCGGCCGCATTGATTCGGTCACCAGCTCCAGCCCCGAGCGGTCCGAGAGCAGGCGGGTGACGGCGACGTCGCCGGTGTACGGATTGATTTCAGCAGTCTGGAACATCAGCGGATACCAACTGCGGCCGCCCACCGAGAGGTAGCTGTAGGCATTGGCGGGCAGGCTGACGAAGCTGTCTTCGAGGCCGGGAATACGTGCTTTCGCTTCACGGATCGCCGTTTCCAGGCTGATCATCGGTGCCGGCGAACCATCGGCGGTGAGGGGCACGCTCTCTCGCGGGACCACGGGCGCCACCGGGGCGGTGGAAATCGTGATCTGGTTATCGAACATGAACGCTTCGATCAGGAACCAGGTGCTGGTCACGGAAATTACCGCGATGAACCAGATCGACCAGATGCCGCTGAGGCGGTGAAAGTCGCCCCAGAAAATCCGTGCGCCATGACGAATGCGCAGGGTCGGTCGCAAAAAACCTTTCCAGAAGCGCTTGTAGACCACCAACCCGGTAATCAGTGAAGCCAGCAGCGGCAGGCTGAGGAACGACACCAGGTACCAGCCCCAACTGTAGCCATTGGTGAACGGCACCAGCCACCAGCCATGCAAGGCGCGGGTGAAGGCTCTGAAGTTGAATTGCGGGGCCGTACCCTGGATCACGCCGCTGTACGGGTTGACGTACACCACCACCGAGCGGCCGTCGGGGTAGGTCACTTCCACATCCAGGGCGAAATGCGTTTCGTCAGGTCGGCTGATGCTCTCGACCAGGATCTGCGGTTCGGCCTGCTTGATCGCGGCAATGAGCTGGTCATAGCTCAACAGCGGCGCATCATCGGAGGGTTGGCTGGCGCGCATTTGCGGGTTGGCCAGCCAGACGATTTCCTGGCTGATCACCGCCAGCGTGCCGGTCACACAAACGATCAGGACAAAAAACCAGATGGGCAGTGCCAGCCAGCTATGGACCAGAAACCAGAGTTTTGAACGGGATTTCTTCGACATGATTAAGGTCTTGTATCGATGAGAGGGCCTCTGCTGCGGGCTTCCCAGCGTGGGGTCCATGAAAAGTACGGTCGTGGCTTTTGCCTACGCGAACCGTCTGCATCTATATAAGACGAATGAGAATCAGAAATCCCGAACCGGGATATGAAAGTAAATGTTTCGCGTTCCGTGAATGCAGTTAACTGTGGGCGCGGGCAAGCTCCCACAGTTGATCTGCGGCGCACACAAAACCTGTGGGAGCGTGGTTTGCCCGTGATGGGGCCTGGTCAGGTACGGAAGATCTCAACCCTGCTTAAACATCTCCTGCGCCCGCTGCTCAATCTGCTCCTGGGTCAAATCCTCCTTGCGCGTGGCCAGAAACCACAAATGCCCATACGGATCTTTCAACGTTCCCGAACGGTCGCCGTAAAACTGATCCTTGACCTCGGACACCACCGTGGCGCCGGCCGCAATGGCCTGCTTGTAAGACGTGTCCACATCGTTCACATACAGGTGCAAGCCCACGGACGGTGATTTATCGGGATTGCTCAACGGCCCCTGATCGCACGGCGTGCCGAGCATGATCGGGCAGTCGCCGATGCGCAGTTCGGCGTGACCGATGCTGCCGTCGGGCATGGACAGGCGCATGACTTCGGTTGCGCCGAACGCTTTCTTGTAGAACTCGATGGCTTCGGCCGCTTTTTGAATGCCCAGATAGGGGGTGATGCTGTGATAACCCTCTGGAATGGGTTTGACGCTCATGACGATTCTCCCTGTCTATTGTTCTGGTTGAAGATAGTCCTTCGCCGATTCCGGCCGGATAACTATAGGTCAGCGGCTTTTACGCAACCGAGTGCCCGACGAGCAGCAGCGCCACTGTTCGGCCATAAACAGTGAAGCAACAGAATGCTCGGGTTTCTCATTGCAAGGCTGTTGAAAACCCCGCAACTACCCGAAAACACTGGCCGAGGCGGTCAGGCACAGAAGCTGCAATGTCCTCCGGTAAACACTGTTGCCGAGAGACATATGCCTGAATCTGCCGTTTATCCGATCAGCCCGCCGGCCGCCCATCGGATCGCCGATGAAGCCGAAGCCTTGCGCGTGGCCGAGCGCGTCGCTTTGGTCCTGCTGGAACAGGACGCCGAGCGCGACCGCACGCGCCAGGTGCCAGCCGAGATCGTCGATCTGTATTCCAACAGTGGCTTGTGGGGCATCAGCGTGCCGAAAGCATTCGGTGGCGCGCAGGTGTCATACGCGGTGCTGGCGCAGGTCATCGCGATCATCTCGGCGGCCGATCCGTCGCTGGGCCAAATCCCGCAAAACCACTATTGCCTGCTGGAAGACATCCGCCTGCAAGGCACGCCCGAGCAGCAGGCGCACTTCTTCGGCCTGGCGTTGCAAGGACATCGGTTCGCCAATGCCTTGTCGGAAACCGGCGGCAAGAACGTGCAGGACATTCAGGCGACCATCCGCCGCTATGGTGACGGCCATGTGATCAACGGCCGCAAGGGCTATTGCACCGGTTCGCTTTACGCCCACTGGCTGGCGGTGCTGGCGCTGGATGAAGAGCTGAAAGGCCAGTTGTCCTTCGTCGAACGCGGCACCCCAGGGCTGGTGATCGTCGACGACTGGGACAGCATCGGTCAGCGCACCACCTCCAGCGGCACCGTGCTGGCCGAGGACCTGCACGTCCCGGCGTTCAACGTGTTCCCGACTTGGCGCTCCTATGAAAGCCCGACTCTGGCCGGTCCGTTCGCGCAACTGACCACCGCCGCCATCGACGCCGGAATCGCCCGCGCAGCGCTGCGCGACACCATCGCCTTCGTTCAGCAATTCGCAAGGCCATGGATCGATGCCGGGGTGGAAAAGGCCAGCGAAGATCCGTTGACCATCATTCAGGTCGGCGGCCTGGAGATTCGCCTGGAAGCCGCCGAAGCCCTGCTGGAGCGCGCCGGTTGGGCGCTGGATGCGGCACGTTCGGCGCCCGATGAAGACAACGTCGCCCACGCGTCCCTCGCCGTCGCGAAGGCCAAAGTGCTGACCACCGAAATCGCCATCGAAGCCAGCAACAAGCTGTTCGAACTCGGCGGCACCCGTTCGACCCTGAAGAAGCACAACTTCGACCGGCACTGGCGCAACGCTCGCGTGCACACCCTGCATGATCCTGTGCGCTGGAAATACCACGTGGTCGGCAACTGGCTGCTCAACGGCGTGAAACCGCCGCGCCACGACTGGTCCTGATCATGGCCGAACTGTTCAAAAACATTTACTGGGCCGACATCGGCCAGGCCTGTCTCGACACGTTGAGCATGCTCGGTGCGGCCCTCGGTTTTACCGTGCTGTTGGGGTTGCCGCTGGGCGTGGTGCTGTTCCTCACCGGTAAGCGCCAGTTGCACGAAGCCATCGGCGTTTACCGGGTGTTGTCGGTCATCGTGAACATGCTGCGTTCGCTGCCGTTCATCATTTTGCTGATTGTGTTGATTCCGCTGACCACGCTGCTGGTCGGCACTTCGCTGGGCGTGCCGGGGACCATTCCGCCGCTGGTGGTCGGTTGCACGCCGTTCTTCGCGCGGCTGGTGGAAACCGCCTTGCGCGAAGTCGATCGCGGCGTCGTGGAAGCGACCCAGGCCATGGGCGGCACCACCTGGCAAATCATCCGTCACACCTTGTTGCCCGAGGCTCGCGGCGGGTTGCTGGCGGCGGTCACCGTGACCGCGATTGTGCTGGTGGATTACACGGCGATGGCCGGGGTGATTGGCGGCGGCGGTCTGGGCGACCTGGCGATCCGCTACGGCTACCAGCGGTTCCAGACTGACGTGATGGTGGTCACCGTGGTGCTTTTACTGATTCTGGTCCAGGCCCTGCAAATGACCGGCGACCGGTTGGTGGCGCGGTACAGCCGACGATAAATATTCGACTCAAAAAAACACGCAGGCCCACGTCCACCCCACGACGGCCACTCAATCTGCCTAGGAGCACAACATGAAAAAGACCCTGGCCATTCTGGCTGCCCTCGTCTCGTTAAGCGTTCACGCCAACGAAAAACTCACCGTCGGTGCCACGCCGGTGCCGCACGCGGAGATCCTCGAGTTCGTCAAACCAACCCTGGCCAAGGAAGGCGTGGACCTGGACATCAAGGTCTTCACTGATTTCATCCAGCCCAACCAGCAGCTTGCGCTGAAGAACCTTGACGCCAACTATTACCAGTACCGGCCGTTTCTCGATGACTACAACAAAACCCGCCACACCGATCTGGTGCCAGTGGTCGGCGTGCACATCGAGCCGTTCGGGGCTTATTCGACCAAAATCAAAAACATTACCGAGCTGAAGGATGGCGCCACCGTGTCCATCCCTAACGACCCGGTGAACACCGGCCGCGCGCTGGTGCTGCTGCACGAGGCCGGGCTGATCAAACTCAAGGACCCGATCAATACCCTGGCCACTCCGCGCGACATCGCGGAAAACCCCAAGCACCTGAAAATCCGTGAACTGGAAGGCGCGTTGCTGGCGCGTTCGGTGAGCCAGGTGGACCTGGCGTTCGTGTTCGCCAACTACGCCCTGGAAGCGGGGATCGACACCAACAGCGCGTTGATCGTCGAGAAGGGCAAGAGCCTGTACATCGAGTTTCTGGTGGCCCGGCCGGACAACATCAACGACCCGGGTTTGCAGAAACTGGCCAAGGCGTTGAATTCCGACGAGGTCCGCCAGTTCATCCTGACCCGTTACAAAGGGCAGATTGCGCCGGGGTTCTAAATTTTCGTTGATAGACAGGACGCCATCGCGGGCAACACACGCTCCCACAGGTTTTGTGTCGGGCTTGCCCGTGATGGCCGCGCCGTTATTTAGGATCTGTCCCCGATTCAAGAAGCTGCGCGCCCGGCCCCTGTTCCCCCAACACGTCCCCAAAATTGCGCAACGGACACGCCTCCATCGA
The DNA here is from genome assembly GCF_055803035.1 of Pseudomonas sp. 300. NCBI lineage: Bacteria > Pseudomonadati > Pseudomonadota > Gammaproteobacteria > Pseudomonadales > Pseudomonadaceae > Pseudomonas > Pseudomonas sp. 300. Next base: position 214,936 of record NZ_JAVLRV010000002.1, read on the forward strand.
CAAACACCCACAGCCGATACAGCCATTGAGCTTGTCCCGCAGCAAGGTCAACTGATTGATCCGCTCATCCAGCTCGCGACTCCATTGCGCCGACAACACCTTCCAGTCCGCCGCCGTCGGCGCCCGGTTATCCGGCAGGGTTTTCAACGCCTCACCAATCTCCGCCAACGGAATCCCCAGGCGCTGTGCGACTTTGATCAGCGCCACCCGCCGCAATACTTCCCGTGGATAACGCCGCTGGTTGCCCTGATTGCGATTGCTTTTGATCAGCCCTTTGGATTCATAAAAGTGCAGCGCCGTGACCGCCACGCCGCTGCGGGCGGCGACCTGGCCGACGGTCAGTTCTTGATGCAGGTGTTCCGAGGTGATCATGTGAAAAATGCCCTTGACCTCTAGTTAACTCAAGGTTTTACCCTGCAGGCCTTCGGATCGCAAGATCCGCCTGACACGTCAGTGGGGACTTTTCATGCAAGCACCAGAGAAAAATCGCAGCTTCACCCAATTGATCGAATTCGAGATCGAACCCCATCAGCAGCCCGCACTGGTCTCGGCGCTGTCGTTACAAACCGAACGCCTGGCTCAGCGCTACAGCGGTTTTCTCAGCGCGAGCATCCAGGCCAGCGACGATGGCCGGCGGGTGCTCAATTACCTGCAATGGCAATCGCGTGAGGCGGGGGAAGCCGCGTTTCAGAGTTTTGAAAGCGGCGAGCAGGATTTCTGGCAACTGATCCGCGCCCATCAGGCGAAAACCGTGACCTTCGGCTCGTTCCAGGTGCTGCACAGTCTGGAGCGCAGCCACGACAACGCGCTGCACTGCAATCTGGTGGCTTAGATCGAGAGTTGCATCAAGCGCTCGCCCTGCACGTTTTCCGTGGGGCGGCGTTTGTTCACCGCCAGCTCACCGATCTTGATCAGGCGTGTGCGCGTGACGTTGCGGCTCAAGCCCAGCAGCGCGGCGGTGTGCACCTGGTTGTAATGGCTGAAACGGTAAGCCGCACGCAGCAAGGCGTCCTCGACTTTCTCGTGCAGCGCGCCGGCCTGTTCCTCGAACAGCTTCTGAAAGGCCCGGTCGAGCAGGGCTTCCGGGGAATCGTCGAGTTGGCTGTGGTAGTCGTCCTGACGCTCGATGCGCATGTTCGACAGCCGCAAGTCATCGCGCTCGATCACGCCGTTCCGGCAAATCAGCAGGGTGTGGTGAATGACGTTTTCCAGCTCGCGGATGTTCCCCGGCCAACTGTAACTGCGCAGTTTCAGTTCAGCGTCTTTGCTGATGGTGATGGTGCCGTAGCCTAGGCGCTGACTGTAGGCTTCGACGAAGTGACGGGTCAGCGGCAGGATGTCGCCGGGGCGATCACGCAGCGGGCTCAGTTCCAGGCTGACCACGTCGAGGCGGTAATACAGGTCTTCGCGGAAATGCCCGGCGTTGATGGCTTTTTCCAGTTGCACGTTGGTCGCCGCGAGGACCCGCACGTTGATCGGAATGCTCTTGCGCGAACCCAGGCGCACCACTTCGCGCTCCTGCAACACCCGCAGCAATTTCACCTGAATCGCCATCGGCAGATCACCGATTTCATCGAGGAACAAGGTGCCGCCATCGGCCTCTTCGAACCAGCCGGCCTTGGCGCTCAAGGCACCGGTGAACGCACCTTTTTCGTGGCCGAACAACTCGGCCTCGACCAGGGATTCGGAGAACGCACCGCAGTTCACCGCCACGAACGGTCGGTTACGCCGGGCGCTGAGGTTGTGGATATGTCGCGCCACCAACTCTTTGCCAGTGCCGGTTTCGCCAATGATCAGCACGCTGGCTTCGCTGGGCGCGACTTGTTGGATGTGGGCGAGCAAGGCCTGGGATTTCGGGTCTTCGAACACCTGCGCCGTGGCGCGGATCGACGTGGCCAGGGCGGGCGAGGGCGGTAAGGTCAGCAGTTGCATGGGGCAGGCTCCATGAGAAGGCTATGAATAGAAAGTCGGAATCGGCAGGGACTGGTTCAATGCCCAGTCGCCCAGTTCATGGAGTTTGTAATCCACCGGGTCGTGCAGGGTTTGCGTGCGCAGGTTGCGCCAGTGGCGGTCCAGTCGCAGTGAGGCGTGAGTCGAGCGCGCGCCGGTCACTTCGAACAGCCGGCTGCAGAGTTCAAGGCCGTTGCGGGTGGCGGCGACCTTGGCCGTGGCGATGGCGGTGGCCAGGTGACCGCGTTCTTCGGCACTGAGGTTCGGGCCTTTCGCCCACGCCTTGTCGAGCAGGTCGGCGGCGCGTTCCACCAGCAAGCGAACGCCTTCAAGTGCGACCCAGAATTCGCCGTAATGGCTGAGGACATACGGGTCCTGGCGCACATCCTGCGCACTGGATTTGTGCCACGGGCGGGTTTCGGTGAGGGTGTATTGCCGCGCTTCCTCGAAGGCGCCTTCGGCAATGCCGAGGAACATGTGGGTGAACGTCAGCTGCGCGATCAATGGCCGCAGGCAGGCGAACGGTGTGCTCAGCGGACCCGGGTCGAGCAGCAATTCCGATTCTTCGACCCGCACCCGTTCGAACGAAGCGCTGCCGCTGTCGGTCTGGCGCTGACCCATGTTGTTCCAGTCGTCGTGCAGGGTGATGCCGCTGCGGCCGCTGGGGATCGCGGCGATCAACAGCTTGCCGCCGGCGTTTTCGTCCACCGCCGAGGCAATCAGCATTTCCGAATCGCTGGCGCCGGAGCAGAAACTTTTCTTGCCGGAAAACTCGCGCCAGCCGCTGAGTTTTTTCACCACGGTGCGGGTGTCCAGCGGGTTGAGGGCATTGCCCCAGAACCAGTTCTTGCGCGCGGTCTGTTCGAACCACGGCTGCCACTGCTCGGACCGGGCGAACAGGCGCACGGTGGCGAGCATCAGGTGATGAAAACCGAAGACGTGGGCGATCGAACTGTCGACCTTGGCGAACTCGCGCACGATGGTCAGGGTTTCACTCCAGCTGGCGCCGAGGCCGCCGTACTGGGTGGGAATGCTCAAGGCGAGCAGGCCGCTGCGGCGCAGGGCGTCACGCTCGGCTTTCGGCGTACCGCCACGTTCGTCGCGCTCGACCGCGGTCAAGGCAAACTCGGCAGCCAACTGGCGGGCGGTTTGCAAGGGGGATATCAGGGCGCTTAGCGGCTTGGCAGTCACGCGGGGTTCCTCAGTGAATTCAGCACCAATCCGCTGTGGTAGCGAGCCTGCTCGCGAAGGGGCCGGTACATTCAACATCAGTGTCGACGGTACGGACGCTTTCGCGAGCAGGCTCGCTCCCACAGGTATTGGGTGGTCAGGCCGTGGCTTTGGCGGGCAGCACATCATTGGCGATCATTTCGCCAAACGGCCCGGTGAGGTTGGTGACACCGCGCCCCGCCAGGCTCGCGTACGGTTCAGGCAACAGCGGGAACACCAACTCGGCAAAGCGATACGCCTCTTCGAGGTGTGGATAACCGGAGAAGATGAAGCTCTCGATCCCCAAGTCCGCGTATTCCTTGATGCGCGCCGCCACTTGCTGCGGATCACCCACCAGCGCCGTGCCGGCACCGCCGCGCACCAGGCCGACACCGGCCCACAGGTTGGGGGCGATTTCCAGGTTGTCGCGACGTCCGTCATGCAACGCCGCCATGCGCCGCTGGCCTTCGGAGTCGAAGCGCGAGAACGACTTTTGCGCCGCGGCGATGGTCTCGTCGCTGATGTGTTCGATCAGTTTGTCGGCGGCTTTCCACGCCTCTTCGGCCGTCTCGCGAACGATCACGTGCAAGCGAATCCCGAACTTCACCGTGCGCCCGTTGCGTGCCGCGCGCTCACGCACATCGGCGAGTTTTTCCGCGACGGCGGCCGGTGGTTCGCCCCAGGTCAGGTAGACATCAACCTGCTCGGCGGCGAGTTCATGGGCGGCTTCGGACGAACCACCGAAGTACAACGGTGGATAGGGTTTCTGCACCGGCGGATAAAGGGCTTTGGCGTTTTGCACCTGCAGGTGTTTGCCTTCGAAATCCACCGCTTCGCCTTGCAGCACGCGACGCCAGATGTGCAGGAATTCGTCGGTGACTTCATAGCGTTCGCTGTGATCGAGGAAGATCCCGTCGCCACGGTTTTCGTCCGGGTCGCCACCGGTCACTACGTTGATCAGCAAGCGGCCGTTGGACAGACGATCCAGGGTCGCGGCCATGCGCGCCGAGACCGTCGGCGAAATAATCCCCGGACGAATCGCCACCAGATAGCGCAGGCGCTCGGTCAACGGCACCAGCGCCGAGGCGATCACCCACGAATCCTCGCAGGAACGCCCGGTGGGAATCAGCACGCCGTGGTAGCCGAGGCTGTCAGCGGCCTGAGCCACTTGTTTCAGATAGTTGAGCGTCACCGGGCGAGCGCCCTGCGTGGTGCCCAGGTAGTGGCCATCGCCGTGGGTCGGCAGAAACCAGAAAACATCCATGAAGAGATCCTTAAGCGATTTTCAGCAGATTTTTGGGGTGCACGCCGAACAACGGCGCTGCGCGTTCTGCAGCAAGACGAATGCGGGCCTTCAAGGGCTCACTGGTTATTTGGTAATTGGCGAAATCGGCTTCGGTGGCGTAGACGCCGATCGGCAGGGTCAGCGCCTGGAAGAAACTGAACAGCGGCCGCAGTTGATGATCGAGCACCAGCGCATGCCGTTCGCTGCCACCGGTGGCAGCGAGCAGTACCGGCGTATCAATCAGCGCGTTCAAGTCGATCAGGTCGAAGAGGTGTTTAAGCAGGCCCGGGTAGGAGCCGCGATAAACCGGCGCGGCGACGATCAGCAGATCAGCGTGCTCGATGGCTTGCAGCTCGGCTTCGATGTCGGCGCTCAGTTCCTGACGCGACAGTGCAGCGCCCAGTGGCCGGGCGATGTCTCCCAGTTCGATCAGCTTGCTCTCGATCGGCAATTGCTCGGCCAGTTCGGCCAACAGCGCCTGGGTCAGCACCAACGTGCGGGACGGACGCCAGGTACCGCCGGAGAGGGCAACGACTTTCAATGGACGCGACATGATCAGTTCCTTTTTAAACAGTTGCTCAGCGAGCAGTGAGTAGTCACAGGGCTTGAGCAAGAGCTGTACCAATCCATCGAGCCCACGTTTTGCGTGGCTTGCAGCGTATTGATGCCTGCGTGCTGTTCGATTTTAAGGACTGTTTGTTGAATGACTGTTGCCTGGCAAACAGTTGCGTGGGCAACAGTTGTTTGCGGCGATGGGGTTGTTATAAAGGTTGTTTGTTATTCCTCAAAAGATCATTGATTGATATTTATAGATCATTAATGAATATGAGCGGTTTTGTAGGGGCCGGCTTGCCGGCGAAGACGCCCTTGAGCAATGCAGTGTTTTACGGCCGTCATCGCCAGCAAGCCGGCTCCTACAAGGGGGAGTGATCCAGCCTCAATACCCACTATCGAGCGCGTTGATTTCTGCCCATCCAAAGGCGCGAGTAGCCTGTGTTCATTGCCCCGAACCCAGATGCCAGGACGCCACATCATGAAACCTCTAATCGCCACTTTCTTGCTGCTCGCGGTCTCCGTTCTCGCCGGATGTGCCAGCCACGTGTCCCCGGAGTTGCGGCCTTACACCGCTGAAGAAACCCGGCAACTGGCGTTGGAATCGCTGAATCGTCGCGGTTTGTCTTTCGATGAGTACCATGCGCAAAAAGCCGCATTGCTCGGTCAGCCGCAGAAATCTTTCCGTTTCGACAAACAAGGCGAAATGAATGCCGAGCGCGCTGTTCAACTGCACGGCCGCCCAAGCTGAGCGACTGTACCGCTCGAAGTTTCACCCAACTGTCCATGGGTTTCGCTGAAGGTGTGCGATAGGGTCAATACCTGACTGACCCTGATGGACTGCCACCGATGACGCTCTCGTTCGATCTGCTGCTGGGCTTCGCCCTGTTTGCCCTCGTTACCTCGATCACCCCTGGTCCGAACAACACCATGTTGCTGGCATCGGGCGTGAACTTCGGCTTTAACCGCACCATCCCCCACATGCTTGGCATAACCTGCGGCTTTTTTGTGCTCGTGGTGGCGGTGGGTTTTGGTCTGGGCGCGGTGTTTCAAACCTATCCGTTGCTCTACACCGTGCTGCGCTACGTCGGCGCGGCGTATTTGCTGTACCTGGCATGGAAAATCGCGCATTCCGGGCCGGTATCCGATGGTGATAACGGTGAAAGCAAACCGATCAGCTACCTCGGCGCGGCAGCGTTTCAGTGGGTCAACCCCAAGGCCTGGATCATGGCCATCGGTGCAATCAGCACCTACACGCCGATGCAGGGCTATTTCACCAACGTCATCGTGATTGCGGCGGTTTTCGCCGTGATCAACCTGCCGAGCGTCGGCGTCTGGGCCGCGTGCGGCACACTGCTGCGCAATGTGCTCAAGGACCGCCGCTGGTTGCGCGTGTTCAATTGGGGCATGGCCGCGTTGCTGGTGGTTTCGCTGTATCCGTTGTTGCTCGAAAGCTTTAGCTGACGCATTGCTTCATCCGGTTGCCCGATGCCTGTTAAGCTCGACTTCAGGAGCGTTCCTACGCACTTTTCAATGAAGTCGTACTTCTATTACGCATCCGATCAGGTATTGCTGGTTGACTGGTTCCCAGCACCTGATCCCGGAACAAGCTCTGCGAGTCTTTTATGAATAAACGTCCGTTGTATTTCGACTACGCCGCCACCACGCCGGTGGATGAGCGGGTCATCAAGGTCATGGTCGAGTGTCTGGGGTTTGCCGGGAATTTCGGCAATCCTGCGTCCAGCTCCCATGCATTCGGCCAACAGGCCCGGCAATCGGTCGAGCAGGCGCGACTGCAAGTTGCCGCACTCGTGGGTGCGCAAGCGGAGCAGATCGTCTGGACTTCCGGCGCTACCGAATCGAATAACCTCGCCCTCAAGGGCGTAGCCCAGGCGCGCGGAGTGTCCGGCGGCCACATCATCACCAGCCAGATCGAACACAAGGCAATTCTCGACACCGCGAAGCAATTGCAGGATGCCGGCGTTGCCGTGACGTATCTGGTGCCCGACGCGCAAGGTTTGATTACCCCGCAAGCGGTCAGCGAAGCGCTGCGCGAGGACACCTTTCTGGTGTCGCTGATGCTGGTCAATAACGAATTGGGCACGGTCAATGACATCGCGGCCATCGGCGAGGTCGTGCGGGCCCGCGAGGCGTTGTTCCATGTCGACGCCGCTCAGGGCGCGGGAAAAGTGGCGATCGACCTGGCGCACTTGCCGGTGGACCTGATGTCGTTTTCGGCGCACAAGATCTATGGTCCCAAAGGCATCGGCGCGCTGTATGTCGGGCCTCGAGCGCAACAGCGTTTGCAGGCACAGATTCACGGTGGAGGCCATGAAGGTGGCTTGCGCTCCGGGACCCTCGCGACGCACCAGATTGCTGCCATGGGCGTGGCGTTCGCCTTGGCCGCGCAACTGTTCGATGAAGAGAAAGCCACTATCGCGCGTCTGCGGGAGCGCTTGCTTGAACACCTGCTGAGTATTCCCGGCGTTCGCCTCAATGGCAGTGCGACCCAGCGCATCCCTCACACCTTGAGCCTGACCTTCAGCGAAGGTGAGTTCAATTCCGCGGCGTTGAGCGCCTCGATCGCGTTTTCCGCGACTTCGGCCTGCAACTCCGCGAGCAATGCTCCGTCCCATGTGCTGCTGGCACTGGGGCATGACGCTCGCTCGGCGGGCCGCACCATTCGCTTGAGCCTGGGACGTTTCACCACCGAGCAGGACATCGATCAGGCGGCCCAACTGATTAAGTCGGTCTGCGCCAGTGCTCCGGCATTCTGGCAATAAGGCCTTAAGTGCCGACGTTGATCGGCACTCAACAATAATGATGAAGTGATTAGCAGGAGACATGATGAGTACGCAGCCTTCGATCAAAGGGTCGGTGCCCGAGCGCCTGGCACACACCCGCGAGCTGATGAGCCGGGAGGGTATTCATGCCCTGCTGGTGCCGTCGGCCGATCCGCACCTGTCGGAATACCTGCCGGGCTACTGGCAAGGTCGGCAATGGCTGTCGGGCTTCCATGGCTCGGTCGGTACGCTGATCGTCACGCCGGACTTTGCCGGTGTCTGGGCCGACAGCCGTTATTGGGAACAAGCGAGCAAGGAACTCAAAGGCAGCGGCATCGAACTGGTCAAGCTGCAACCGGGCCAGCCCAGCCCGCTGGACTGGCTGGCCGAACAAACCCCTGAAGGTGGCGTCGTCGCCGTCGACGGTGCGGTGATGGCCGTGGCCTCGGCACGCACGTTGGGCAGCAAGCTCGAAGAGCGCGGTGCCCGTCTGCGCACCGACATCGATCTGTTGAGCGAAGTCTGGAGCGACCGCCCGACGCTGCCGAACGAGCCGATCTATCAACACTTGCCGCCCCAGGCGACGGTCAGCCGTGGCGAAAAACTCGCCAACCTGCGTGAAGTGCTGAAAGAGCGGGGCGCCGATTGGCATTTCATTGCCACCCTCGATGACATCGCGTGGCTGTTCAACCTGCGCGGCGGCGATGTGTCCTTCAACCCGGTGTTCGTCTCGTTCGCGTTGATCAGCCAACAGCAGGCGACCCTGTTCGTGGCCCTGAGCAAAGTCAGCGCCGAGCTGCGCGCGATCCTTGAACAGGACGGCGTGACCCTGCGCGATTACCGCGAAGTGGCCGACGCGTTGCGCGCCGTGCCGAGCGGCGCGAGCCTGCAAGTCGACCCGGCACGTGTCACCGCCGGTCTGCTGGATAACCTGGACAGCGGCGTGAAACTGGTCGAAGGCCTGAACCCGACGACATTGGCCAAATCGCAGAAAAGCCTGGCCGATGCCGAGCACATCCGTCGTGCCATGGAGCAGGACGGCGCGGCGTTGTGCGAATTCTTCGCCTGGCTGGAGTCGGCGTGGGGCCGCGAACGCATCACCGAACTGACCATCGACGAACACCTGACCGCAGCACGCACGCGTCGTCCGGATTACGTGTCGTTGAGCTTCAATACCATTGCCGCGTTCAACGCCAATGGGGCGATGCCGCATTACCACGCGACCGAAGAAGAACACGCGGTGATCGAGGGCGACGGTCTGTTGCTGATCGATTCCGGCGGTCAATATCTGGGCGGCACCACCGACATCACGCGGATGGTCCCGGTCGGTACGCCAACCGATGAGCAGAAGCGCGATTGCACGCGAGTATTGAAGGGCGTAATTGCTCTGTCCCGTGCGCAATTCCCTCGGGGTATTTTGTCGCCGTTGCTGGACGCCATCGCCCGCGCGCCGATCTGGGCGGAGAACGTTGATTACGGTCACGGCACCGGTCACGGCGTCGGCTATTTCCTCAACGTTCACGAAGGCCCGCAAGTGATTGCCTATCAAGCTGTTGCTGCGCCGCAAACCGCGATGCAGCCGGGCATGATCACCTCCATCGAGCCGGGCACCTACCGTCCGGGCCGTTGGGGCGTGCGGATCGAAAACCTGGTGTTGAACCGTGAAGCGGGCAAGAGCGAATTCGGTGAGTTCCTGAAATTCGAAACCCTGACCCTGTGCCCGATCGACACGCGTTGCCTGGAGTCGTCGCTGCTGACTCAGGACGAAAAACAGTGGTTCAACGCCTACCACGCCGAAGTGCGCGAGCGCTTGAGCCCGTTGCTCGACGGTGCGGCCCTTGAGTGGTTGAACACCCGTACCGCCGCTATCTGATCGGCTTGAGTTCAGGCGCTGACGCCAGCGCCTGACTCATGTAGTCGACAAAGGCTATGACCCTGGCGGATTGGCGACGATTCGCCGGGGACACGGCATGCATCGGCAGTGACTGCGCGGTGTAGTCCTGCAAGATCGCGGTCACTCGCCCGGCCTGCAGATCTTCGCTGAATAGCCACACTGGCGACAGCGCAATTCCCATTCCCGCCAACACCATCTCGCGGATCGCCTCCGAGTTGTTGCTTTGCGCATTGCCCTTGATCCGCACGTCGTGACGTTGATTGTTCTTCTCGAACACCCATAAATTCTGACTGTTCAGCAGATTGAACTGCAGGCAATTGTGTCCGTTTAATTCTGCCGGGCTGTGCGGCTGGCCGTATTTTTTGAGATAGGCGGGCGCTGCGACGGTTACGCGGTGGGTGGTGCCGATGCGGCGGGCGATGAGGCCGCTGTCATTCAGCTCACCGATTCTGAACGTGACATCCAGCCCTTCGCTGACCAGGTCCTGGTTTTGATCACTCAGTTGCAAGTCGATTTCTATGTCGGGATGACGTTCGAGAAATTGCGCCAGGCGCGGGGCAATCTGCAAACGCCCGAAGCTGACTGAGGAGCCGATGCGCAGGTGACCGGCAATGCGCTCCCGGCCGGACTGGAAACTGTGCTCGGCCGCGTCGACGGCTGAGAGGATTCGTCGACATTCGTTGAAGTACCGCAGACCTTCATCCGTCAGGCAAAGCTGACGGGTGCTGCGGGTAATCAGTTTTCCACCCAGCCTGGTCTCGAGCGCCTTCAACACTTTGCTGATGGTGGGCTGGCTGGTCTGCATCTCTCGGGCAACGGCAGAAAAGCTGCCGCGTTCGACGACCCTTACGAAGATCGCCATTGCATTGAGTTTGTCCACGGGATCTCTCATTGATGCCAGACAGGCATGATCACTATAGCTATTTAGCGTCTTATCAGCATGGGGCGCTGGGGCGAAGATTTATCCCACAGCCACCTCTGACGGGAATATGCGAAATGACTGACTCACTTGAAATGCGCGCTCTGATTGTCGACTCGGCCAACGCGCCGCTACGCTTGGCTTCCATTCAACGGCCAGTGCCGGAAGCGGGGCAGGTGCTGGTGCGGATCAACGCCAGTGGGGTGAATCCTCTGGATGGGAAGATTCGTTCGGGCCAGGCCGCTCATGCGCGTCAGCCATTGCCGGCGGTGTTGGGCATAGATCTGGCGGGAGCCATCGAGTCAGTGGGGGAGGGTGTCAGTGGATGGCTGCCGGGTGATGAGGTTTATGCCATGGCCACGGGAATTGGCGGTGCGCAGGGTTCGTTGGCGGAGTACGCCGCGGTCGATGCCAGACTGCTGGCGCGCAAGCCAGGCAATTTGAGTATGCGTGAGGCGGCGGGGTTGCCGTTGGTATTGATTACGGCGTGGGAAGGGTTGGTGGACCGGGCGCGGGTGCGTGCGGGGCAAAAGGTGCTGATTCATGGCGGTGCGGGTGGTGTTGGGCATGTGGCGGTGCAAATTGCCCGCGCCTTCGGCGCCCAGGTGTTTGCCACCGGTTCTGCCAGGCATCAGGCAATCATCGAAGGCTTCGGCGCAACGTTTATCGATTACCGCCAGTCTTCGGTCGAGGAGTATGTAGCGCAACATACGGATGGGGAGGGCTTCGATATCGTCTACGACACGGTGGGCGGCGAGACTCTGGATGCGTCATTCAAGGCCGCGCGGGTTTATCACGGCCATGTGTTGAGTTGCCTGGGGTGGGGGCAACACAGTTTGGCGCCGCTCTCGTTTCGTGGTGCAACCTATTCTGGCGTGTTCACGTTGTTGCCGTTGCTCACCGGTGTCGGGCGCGAGCATCACGGGGAGATTCTTGGTGAGGCCGCGCGCTTGATCGAGGCGGGCAAGCTGAAGCCGTTAATGGATCCTCGGGCGTTCACCCTGCAAACCGCGGAGGCCGCCCATGAGCTGCTGGTTTCCGGAGCGGCTCAGGGGCGGTTGGTCATCGAGATCTAACGCAGGGCTTCAATCACGAAGTCCAGTCGATCCTGGCCGAAGAACAGCTGGTTATCGATGAACATGCTGGGGGCGCCGAACACGCCGCGTTGCACCGCTTTATCGGTGTTGTCCTTGAGCGCTGCCTTGACGTCGTCATCGGCGGTCAGGGCCAGCACTTCATTGGCATCAAAGCCGTTCTGCGCCAGCACTGAAGCGACGGTCGCCGGGTCATCGAGGCTGCGTCCCTCGACCCAAAGTGCTTTAAACAGGCAGTCGATGAATGCCTGAAAGCGCTCGGGATGGCGCAATTGCATGCCCGTGACGGCACGCATCAGCATCAATGTATTAATGGGAAAGTGTGGATTGAACTTCAGAGGCACGCCATAACGTTTGGCGTAGCGGTCCAGGTCCTGAAACATGTAGCGGCCTTTGGCCGGAATGGTCGCGGGGGACGCGTTGCCGGTGGCTTTGAAAACACCGCCCAGCAACATCGGAATGAAGATCAATTGGCTGTCGGTCTGCTCGCAGATTTTCGGCAGTTGGGTGTAGGCCAGGTAGGTGGCAGGGCTGCCGAGGTCGAAGTAGAACTCCACGGTTTTGCTCATGTTCAATGCGCTCTGTTTATTGTTATAGGGGAGGGCTTACCAGCGTTCGTTCCAGGGGCGCAGGTCCAGCTCGAAAGTCCAGGCGTCGCGGGGCTGACTGTGCAGGTACCAGTAGTTTTCGGCGATGTGCTCGGGATTGAGGATGCCGTCCTGATCCTTGGTGGCGTACTTCTCGGGAAAGGTCTCACGGATAAAGTCGGTATCGATGGCGCCGTCGATGACGACGTGGGCAACGTGGATATTCATCGGTCCCAATTCGCGGGCCATGCTTTGAGCCAACGCACGAATGCCGTGCTTGGCACCGGCGAACGCTGCAAAACCGGCGGCACCACGCAGGCCGGCGGTCGCGCCGGTAAACAGGATGGTGCCCCGTTGGCGCTGGGCCATGCGCTTGGCTACTTCACGGGCGTTGAGAAAGCCTGAGAAACAAGCCATTTCCCATATCTTGAAATACTTGCGGGCGGTTTCTTCGAGAATGCTGCAAGGCACATTGGCGCCGATGTTGAACACAAATGCTTCGATGGGCCCGATCTGGTTTTCAATCTGCTCGACCAGCGCAATTACCTCCTCTTCCTTGCGCGCATCACAGGCAAAACCATGAGCTTCACCGCCCTCGGCGTTGATGGCGTCCACCAACGGTTGGAGTTTGTCCGCGCTGCGTCGGGTAACGCACGCGACAAATCCTTCTCGAGCAAAACGTTTGGCAATAGCGCCGCCCGTTGCATCACCGGCGCCGACAACCAGTACGACCTTCTTGTTATTCATGGTGGCTCCTTTGCTAAACGATCGTTAACTAAACGAACGTTATGCTACGATTCGGCAAGCGTCAAGATGATCAACACTGAGGGCAAGACAATGCGTTACTCGGCCAATCACAAACTGGAAACCAAACAGAAGTTGCTGGAAAGCAGTGCGGTGTCGGCGAAGAAGTCGGGTTTCGCAACAGTGGGTGTTGATGCATTGATGAAAGCGATCGGCTTGAGTGGCGGTGCTTTTTACAGCCACTTTTCGTCGAAGGATGAGCTGTTCGCTTCAATTGTCGAGCGTGAGCTGGCTCAAAGTCTGGAACGATTGGGGGCGGATCAGGGCCGTGAGAGGCTCGAACGCTGCCTGAGGCACTATTTGAGTATGTCCCATGTTGAACACCCTGAATCGGGTTGTGCCTTGCCGGCATTGGGCGCGGAAATAGCCCGTTCAGACATATTGATTCGCCAGCAGGCGGAGAACTGGATTTGTCGGCTACAAGAGAGTTGGGCGCGGATTCTGGAGAGCGACAGCCTGGCATGGGCGATTCTGTCGCAATGCATCGGGGCGTTGGTTGTGGCGCGAATGCTGGCCACCCCTGACATCCAGCGTACGGTACTGAAGTCCAGTTACGATGAGATCAGCCGTCAGATCGCCGGTCCGCGGACCTGAAGAGGCGGCCTATTTGCAGATGACAATCATGCTGCGGCTGGTATAGCCAGCCGGGTTGAGACCAAACGGATAATCGCCAGGTTCTTCCACGCCATCCCCTGACTTCGCGATGACCTTGTATCCCTTGGGCGCGCAGGAGTTGGCTGCGCTGGTGTAACACTTATCCCAGGATGACGACAGTCCGGAACAGTTGATATGCAATCCTTTCTTGCCGCGTTTGGTATGAGTTTCCGAAGTCGCTGCGCAGCCCGCAACTGCAAGTACGGCGATCAGTAGCACAATTCGTTTCATTGCTGTCCTTATAGCGTCCCCGGATCTTTGTGCCCGGGTCTGGCTGTGTTCGCTTAAGCTTGAAGCGTTCTGGTATCCCTGTCGTGAAAAATCCATGTCTGACACTGGGTTGCGGACCTAAACATGGCCTAATTGCGGGGTAAATACCAGACCTTCGTCAAATCCTGTATCAATCCACCGCAACCGCAGGCTTGGCGGTACTGCCCATGGTCATGGTCGCGCCCACGGAAGCCAGAATGATGCACATGATAGCCATCCACTGTGACAGTGAGAGGTACTCATGGAGGAACAACAGGCCTGATAGTGCACCGAATGCAGGTTCAATACTCATCAGCGTGCCGAAGGTCCGAGCTGGAATTCGGGTAAGGGCGACCATTTCCAGCGTATAGGGCAGGGCTGTGGACAACAGGGCGACGCCAATCGCTACAGGGATCAGCGATGGCGTCAGCAGTGCCGCGCCAGCATGCACAATGCCGATCGGCGCTACGAACAGTGCGGCGATCATGACGCCCAGTGCGGCAGTCTGTACGCCATTGTCTGCACCGGCCTTCTGGCCAAATAGAATGTACAACGCCCAACAGACCCCTGCGCCCAAGGCATAACCCGCACCGACCAGATCAATGCCGGCAGTCGTGGCACCCGTAGGTATTAACAGCAGCAATCCGACGGCGGCCAGGGCGATCCATAGAAAGTCGATCGCGCGCCGTGAGGCATAAATGGCGACCGCCAATGGCCCGGTGAATTCCAGTGCTACCGCGATGCCCAGAGGGACGGTGCGTAGGGACATATAGAAGAGGAAGTTCATGCCGCCAAGTGCCATCCCGTACACAATGACAGTGCGCAAGGATTTTGCTGTGAGCTTCGCACGCCATGGGCGCAGGAGCACCAGCATGATCACACTGGCGAAAATCAACCGCAGAGTCGTTGTCCCCTGCGCACCGATAACAGGGAACATGCTCTTGGCCAGGGAGGCTCCGGACTGGATCGACGCCATGGCTATTAATAGCAGGCCAACCGAGAACAGGGTCGAGGCAAGGCTGCGAGGTTGATTATTCATTGCGTGGCATCGTCCAAGGCAGGAAGCAAGAGTGTTGCTTTGTGTGTTGGGCAATATACTGCGCATTCCTGGAGGTCGCGTCTATATATAAGCGGGGTTTTTGAACATCCTGATAGAAAAGCGTAATTAGGTGTTGACGGCAGATTCTGGAAGTCTATAATTCGCCCCACTTCCCTCCGGTTTAAAACGTAAAGGATGTCTCCGGTTTCTACCCGGGCAAGCCCGCTCCCACAGGTTTGTGTGGCGTGCAAAAGATTTGTGTACGACATGAAACCCTGTGGGAGCGGGCTTGCCCGCGATGGCGTCAGTCCTGTCAACGCAAAGCTCAGCCCTGCTCGCCAAAAAACTCCACCACCGGCATCTGGCGCTTCATCAACACTTTCCCACCGCGCACCGAATACAGCGGCAAGCCCTGACTGCGAATGACTTCGTAATCGCTGTCCGCCGAAAGAATCAGCAAATTCGCCGGCCGTCCGCGTTCCAATCCATAACGCTCACCCAACGCCATGGCCTTGGCACTGTTGTCGGTGACCAGGTCCAGCGCACTTTGCAGGTTGCGATACCCGAGCATGTGACAGATGTGCAGACCCGCTTCGAGCACCCGCAGGATGTTGCCGTTACCCAGCGGATACCACGGGTCGACGATCGAATCCTGGCCGAAGCACACGTTCATCCCCGCTTCGAGCAGTTCATTCACTCGGGTGACGCCGCGACGTTTCGGGAAGTTGTCGAAGCGCCCTTGCAGGTGGATGCTTTCGGTGGGGCACGAAACAAAACTGATCCCCGAATGCCCGAGCAGGCGAAACAGTTTGGCGCAGTACGCGTTGTCGTAAGAACCCATGGCCGTGGTGTGGCTGGCCGTGACCCGCGAACCCATGTCGCGGCTGCGGGCTTCTTCGGCGAGCACTTCGAGAAACCGCGAGTGCGGGTCGTCGGTTTCATCGCAATGCACGTCCACCAGGCAACCGGTGCGTTCGGCCAGGTCCATCAGGAATTTCACTGAACTTACGCCCTGATCGCGGGTGTATTCGAAATGCGGAATCCCGCCGACCACGTCCGCGCCCATGCGGATCGCTTCTTCCATCAGCTCACGACCGTTGCGATACGACTCAATGCCTTCCTGGGGGAATGCGACGATTTGCATGTCGATCAGGTGTCGGGATTCCTCGCGCACTTCGAGCATCGCCTTCAGCGCCGTCAACTGCGGGTCGGTCACGTCGACGTGGGTGCGCACATGCTGGATGCCGTGGGCGGCGAGGGTCTGGATGGTTTTCCTGGCGCGGGTTTTGGTGTCTTCCTCGGTGATCGTCACCTTGCGCTCGCCCCAGCATTCGATGCCTTCGAACAGCGTGCCGCTCATGTTCCAGCGCGGTTCGCCGGCGGTCAGCGTGGCGTCGAGGTGAATGTGAGGTTCGACGAAGGGCGGCACCACCAGATTGCCGCCAGCGTCCAGATCATCGGGACCCAGGGTCGGCGCTTCGGTCTGACGGGCAATGTTGCTGATCAGGCCGTTTTCCAGGTGCAACTCATGCAGGCCTTCTTGGTTGCGCAGACGGGCGTTGATGATATGCATCAGGTGAATCCTTTTAGAGATCTTGTAATGGTGCGTTGGCGCTGCGGACACCGAGCAGGCTGGTCAGTAGCACATACGTTAGCGCGGCAGCGGCAATCCCTACCAGCGGCGCGACCCATGGCGAACCGAAAGCGGCGACTGTGCCAACCGCATAAGCGCCCAAACCGGACCCATTGAACGCCGGTAATTGCGCATCGGCCAGTCGAGGATATTGACCACGGTAGCGAAAGAAAAAGTCCGCCATGATCACACCGCCGATCGGCGGAATCACCGTGCCCAGCAGAATCAGGTACGGCACCAGCAGGTCGTACATGCCTAGCAGCGCCAGCAACGTGCCGATAACTGCGCCGGCCAGGGTCACGGTCTTGCGTCGGCCGGTGCGCAACAGATTGCAGCCGGCCACGGCGAAGTTGTAGATGGTGTTGTCCTGGGTGCTCCAGATGTTGAGCAGCAACATCGCCATCGCGGCCATGGCGAAACCTTGTATCAGCAGTACTTCAACCACGTCCGGTTGCTGGTAGACGATCGCCCCGTAAGCGCCGATCAGCACCATCAGGCCGTTGCCGATGAAGAAACCGATCAGGCTGGCCAGCACCGCGACGCGCGCCGAACGGGAAAAACGCGTCCAGTTGGTGGCTTGCGTGGCGCCGCTGACGAAGGTGCCAAACACCAGGGTGATCGCGGTCGACCAGTCCAGGGCGCCGGTCGGGACGACGGCCAGCAATCCATCGAGCCCGCCGACTTTCACCGTCGCAACCCACATCGACAGCATGAGCAGCAACATCATGGCGGGCACCGCGATGTACGACAGAATCTCGAGTCCGCGATAACCGACGTACGCCGTGGCGCAAAACACCAGGCCGAACACCACCATCAGGCCCAGAACCGTGCCATCGCTCAACTCGAAGTATTTGCCCAGCACCACGGCCGCCGTGGCCGTGCCCCAGGCGTACCAGCCGATCTGGGTGAAACCGAGGATCAGGTCGCTGAGCTTGCTGCCTATTTCACCGAAGCAGAAACGCCCCATCAGCACCGAATTGAGGCCGCTCTTGAAGGCGATGTAGCCCAGCGCTGCGGCGTAGATGCCCAGCAGCAGATTGCCGACGACGATTACCGCCATCATCTCGCTGAAACTGAACGCCACCCCGAGCTTGCCGCCGGCAAACATGGTGGCGGTGAAGAAGGTGAAACCCAGCAGCACCATGGCCGTGGAGGCGAGGCCTTTGCGGGCCTGCATTGGCACTTCGCTGAGGGGGTAGTCGTTGCCAGGATCGTTCTGCGTCATGTGGCGCTCCTTGCTGAATGGGTAACGCGGAGGGGGGCTGCAGTGGTCGTGCCAAGCGGGTGGATGTCGTTATGTATAGACGGGCGGAGATGACTGGAGCGGGGAAGGGCACGAAACCGGTGCAAGTGCAGGAACACAAGTGCCATGTGGGAGCGAGCCGGCTCTCTCCCACAGGGGCAGGTTGGTTTCTTCAGGAGGAGGGTAGGAACCGCAACAACGCCGCGACGATGGCTTCAGGCGCATCTTCCTGCACCAGATGCCCGGCATTGGGGATTGGGTGAAACTGTGCCCCCGGAATCATCTGCTGCAGCGCGCGGCCACGTTCGATGGGAATCCACTGATCATCTTCACCCCAGAGAATCTGCACCGGGCAACGAATCGTCGGGTACAACCCTTCGATCTCACGGGTATAGCGCTGATCCATCTGCGCGATCTGCCGGTAAAACGCCGCTTGCCCCGGATCGCCCAGCCACGGTTGCACATACGGCGCGAGTTCATCATCGGGGATGTCGCGCTTGATCGCCCCGCGAACATAGGCCGGCACAATCGCCCGCTGAATGTAATCGGGTACGCCGCTGAACGCCGCTTCGTGCTGGCGCACATGCTGCACAAACGGCGAACCCCACGGCGTCAACGCCACCGGGTCGATCAGCGTCAGGCTGCGGTAGTCTTTGCCGTTCAGCAGATGCGCACGCAGCACCGTCGCGCCGCCGAAATCGTGGGCCACCACATCCGGGCAGTCCAGGCCCCAGTGCTCCAGCAGTTGCGTCAACAGTTCGTTCTGCACCCCCAGCGACACATCACCCTCGACCTTTTCGGACAGCCCATAACCCAGCAGGTCGAAGTAATGCACCCGGTGCGACGTGATGAAGTGCGGCGCAATCCGGTGCCACACATAGGAAGAGAACGGTGTGCCATGCACGAACACCAACGGCGGGCCGTCGCCACGCACGGCGTAACGGACGGAGTGCCCGTTGAAGCGATAGGTTTGAGCCAGCGGCCAGTCAGTCATGGGGACGTCCTCTTGGCAGGTACGAACCCAAAAGCATAGGCATAAAAAAACAGCCTATGAAGGCTGTTTTTTTACATCACTGACGAAAAGCACTTCTCTGCAGGAGCGAGCTTGCTCGCTCCTGCATGGATTTATTCGCCGTGATAGATGCAACCGCTGGTGCACGTCTCGTGAATACGGATCGCACTCAGCTCAGGCAACAAGGGCTTCAACTCAACCCAGATCCACTTGGCCAGCACTTCACTGGTCGGATTCTCCAACCCGGGAATGTCATTCAAATAGTTGTGATCCAGTCGCTCATACAGCGGCTTGAAGATCGCTTTGATCTCCGAGAAGTCACGAATCCAGCCGGTATGCGGATCAAGGTCGCCACTCAGGTGAATCGCCACTTTGAACGAGTGACCGTGCAGGCGGCCGCACTTGTGGCCTTCCGGGACGTGGGGCAGGCGGTGGGCGGACTCGAAGGTAAATTCTTTGAAGATTTCCACAGTGGTTTCAGCTCTGTCAGGTGGCGATCGCCGCAGCGATGTGGGCAGGCGGCGAGTTTAACAGTTTGTCCTGACTAAAGGGTCAGCAAGCGTTCGCCGAGTCGACCGTTGGCGGCCAGTTCGAGAAACTCATCGCCCAGCCTGCGACTTTCCTCCATCGTCGCACGCCAGTATTTCTGCCGGCTCGGCGCATCGCCCATGAAACGCTTGAAGTCGTTGCGGTCCGGCAGTTTGCCGTAGGGCAGGCGTGCCAGGTATTCCTTCGATGGCGCCAGTAACAAGACGTCCTGCAACCGTGCAGGGCAGGCGCGGCGCCATGGCAGGGTCTTGTCGAACCAGCCGGGAATCACCCGGTCGGTGAAGTGCGGATACAGCACGATGTCGTTGCCGCTGTAGGGCAGGTCGAGGTGATAGTCCAGCAGACCGCCGTCGCGGAAGGTTCCGGCGCCGGCGCCGGGCAGGTCGCGCACGCCTTCCATGACCATCGGGATCGAGCCCGAGGCGAGCAGGGCCTGGCGCAGGTTGCCGGCATTCAACGCGACGAAGCGCGAGGGGAAATCGTTCAGCGCATTGACCGGCGGCGCGAGGCGCGGGTCGTGGATGATCAGCCGCTCGAAATGCCGCGACAGCCGTGCGCGACCGCGCAGGTTGTCGGCGATCACCGACGACAGGCCCAACCCGAGACGACCGCGATGATCGTCCGCGAGCAGGCCGTGGCTTTTGACCACCATGATGTTGAGTCGGTAATGGGCGTTGTTCAAAATCGCCGCATCGCGGCCGTCGAGCAGGTCATCGAGCATGCGCTGCGAGCTCTGGCTGATCTGCGCCATGGTCACGCCCTTGGCGAAATTCTGCTCGGTGTACAGGTGGCCGAGACGGCGAATGCCTTCGGCTGCGTCCGGCAGGCACGCACTGGCAAAGCGCCAGGAACCCACCGAGGCGCCGATCAGCGACCGTTCACGCGGCGCGGCGGGTAGCCATTCGCCGAACAGCGCCAGGTCCAGACCTTGAATCCCCAACGCCTTTGGCCCACCGGCGGCGCCCGGCAGCGTGCCGACATCGGCGGCGTTCAAACCGTTTTCACGGATGCGCGCGAAGGCACGCGGGCCGGCCTTGAGGGTCAGGGAGGGGAACTTGATGTGGATAGCAGTCATACCGGTCTCGATGTCTGGCAAGCGGGCGGATTATAAACAGCTGTGCGTGCTGCAAACACAGGACCTGCGATGTCGAGTTGCCATCCATGATGATGGCAATTCAGTTTCAATTAAGTTCGACTCGCTAAGGTGGCCGCCGTACGCAACACATAAAAAATACGGAGACACCCCATGAAAACCCTGACTGCCCTGTTCACCGCCTCCATCATTGCCATGACCGCCAGCCTCGCCCATGCCCGCGACCTGGGCCCGGACGAAGCCCTGCGGCTGCGCGACGCTGGTACCATTGTGTCTTTCGAGAAGCTCAACGCCACGGCGCTGGCCAAACACCCAGGCTCGACGGTCACCGAAACCGAGCTGGAAGAAGAGTACGGCAAGTACATTTATCAGGTGGAGTTGCGTGACCCACAAGGCATTGAGTGGGACCTGGAATTGGACGCCGTAAGCGGGCAAGTACTCAAGGATCATCAGGATACGTAATGAAGGTGTGTTCATTTTCACGCATGGCGCTGGTGCTTCTGGCGTTTTGCTCGGTCGTCATGGCCCGCGACCTTGATCAGGACGAAGCCCTGCGCCTGCGCCAGCAGGGCGTGATCCTGCCGCTCGAACACGTGGTGAAGCAGGCGCTGGACCGTTATCCCGGCTCCAAACTGCTGGAAGCCGAGCTCGAAGAGAAACACGACGTCTACATTTATGAAGTCGAGCTGCTGACCACTGAAGGTGTGGTCCGTGAACTGGACCTCGATGCCACCACTGGCCAGTTACTGAAAGACAAGGAAGATTGACCGATGCGATTGCTGCTGGTGGAAGACCATGTGCCTCTGGCCGACGAACTGATGGCCGGCCTCAACCGCCAGGGCTATGCCGTGGACTGGCTGGCCGACGGTCGCGACGCGGTGTATCAGGGCAGCAGTGAACCTTATGACCTGATCGTTCTCGATCTCGGTCTGCCCGGTTTGCCGGGGCTCGAGGTGTTGGCGCAATGGCGGGCGGGGGGGCTGGCCACGCCCGTGCTGATCCTCACCGCACGCGGTTCCTGGGCCGAACGGATCGAAGGCCTCAAGGCTGGCGCCGACGACTACCTGACCAAGCCTTTCCACCCTGAAGAGCTGCATTTGCGCATTCAGGCGTTGTTGCGCCGATCCCATGGCCAGGTCAATCAACCGACGCTGCAGTCGGCCGGATTGCACCTGGACGAAGGCCGCCAATGCGTGACCCGCGACGGCGCCGACATTCAGCTCACCGCTGCGGAATTCCGTCTGCTGCGCTATTTCATGCTGCACCCCGAGCAGATCCTCTCCAAAAGCCACCTCGCCGAACACCTCTACGACGGTGAAACCGAACGCGACTCCAACGTGCTGGAAGTCCACGTCAATCACCTGCGGCGCAAGCTCGGGCGCAGCGTGATCGAAACCCGTCGCGGCCAGGGTTACCTGTTCGGCGGGCAAGCGCAGTGAGGTCGATCCAGCGCCGCTTGAGTCTGGGGTTGATCAGCGTGATGGTGATCGTCGGCCTGGTGCTGGCGCAAACCAGCCTGTGGTTGTTCGAAATGGGCTTGCAGCGCTACCTCGAAGCGGGGCTGCGCAACGACAGTGAAAACCTGCTGGTGGCGCTGGTGCGCGGGCCGCAGGGCTTGCAGCTGGATGAGCGACATCTGTCACCGGCCTACCTGCGGCCGTTTTCCGGGCACTACTTCCGCATTGATTTTGCCGACAGCCATTGGCGCTCCCGTTCATTGTGGGATCAGGAATTGCCGCGACTCGAACATCCAGGCTTGCACAGCAACCTGCAACTGGGGCCGGAAGGCCAGCAGTTGTTGGTCTTGCGTTCGGACTATCGCCGACTCGGCCAGTCGATCTCCATCAGCGTCGCCCAGGATTACACGCCGGTGCGCGACAGTTTCAAGCGCATGCAGCAAGTGGGGTTGGGACTGGGGTTGGCGGGACTGCTGTTGATTCTGCTGTTGCAGCGGATCACCGTGCGCCGCGCCTTGCGTCCGCTGGAAAAGGCCCGAGAGCAGATTGCTCAGTTGCAGCAAGGCCAGCGTTCGCAACTGGATGATCAGGTGCCGGTGGAACTTGAGCCGCTGGTGGCGCAGATCAACCATTTGCTCGCCCACACCGAAGACAGCCTCAAGCGTTCGCGCAATGCGCTGGGCAACCTCGGGCACGCCTTGAAAACCCCGCTGGCGGTGTTGTTGAGCGTGGCGTCCAGCGAGAAACTCGACGCCCATCCCGAGCTGCGCAAGCTCCTCAAAGACCAATTGGAACAGGTTCAACAACGCCTCAATCGCGAACTCAACCGCGCGCGGCTGTCCGGCGATGCGCTGCCGGGGGCCTTGTTTGATTGCGATGCGCAACTGCCGGGATTGCTCGCCACGTTGAACATGATCCACGGCGAACACCTTGAACTGAGCTATGGCGCGCCGGCCGGTTTGCAGTTGCCGTGGGATCGCGAAGACTTGCTGGAACTGCTGGGCAATCTGCTGGACAACGCCTGCAAATGGGCGGATGCCGAGGTGCGGTTGAGCGTGGTGGAGACGGCCGCAGGGTTTGAGTTAAACGTGGAAGATGATGGACCGGGCATTCCCGAGGACCAGCGTGATCAGGTGTTCAGCCGGGGCACGCGGCTGGATGAGCAGACGGATGGGCATGGGTTGGGACTGGGGATTGTGCGCGACATTGTCGACACATGGGGCGGGGTGTTGCGGCTGGAGGAGAGCGAGTGGGGCGGGTTGAGCGTTGTCATCGAACTGCCCAAGCGTTGACACTGTTCTGAAAACCACCGAGTAATCTGTGGGAGCGGGCAAGCCCGCTCCCACAGGTAGTTTCTGTGGATACAAATCTGCGTTAAACGCGGAACTGATCCATCAGACTCTGCTGCTGATTCGCCAGACTATTCAATGACTGGCTCACCCGCGCCGACTCATTCGCCTGTCCCGACAACGATTCGGTCACGTCCCGGATCGTCGCCACGTTGTTGTTGATCTCTTCCGCCACCGCGCTTTGCTCTTCCGCCGCGGAGGCAATCTGCAGGTTCATGTCGCTGATCACTGTCACTGCGTCGCCGATCTGGCGCAACGCTGTGACAGCCTGGCCCACCTGCTCGACGCTGCCCTGGGCCTGACGGTGACTGTTGTTCATCGACCCCACCACATCCTGCGTGCCGCTCTGCAACTGCTCGATCACCAGACGGGTTTCCTCCACAGACTCCTGTGTGCGCCGCGCGAGGTTGCGCACTTCGTCGGCGACCACGGCAAAACCGCGCCCGGCCTCACCGGCACGGGCCGCTTCGATTGCGGCGTTCAGGGCCAGCAGGTTGGTCTGTTCGGCGATGGCGCGGATCACTTCCAGCACCGAGCCGATTTTCTCGCTGTTGGCCGCCAAGCCTTCGACCTGCACCATCGCTGCGCTCATGTCGGCGGCGAGGTTATCGATGCTGGTGGTGGTCTGGTCGATCACGGTCAAGCCACGGCGGGTGGCGTGATCGGCATCGCGCGCCGCTTGTGCCGCTTGTGCCGCGCTGCGGGCAACGTCCTGGGCGGTGGCGCTCATTTCGTGGGAGGCGGTCGCCACTTGATCGACCTGACGGTATTGCTGTTCCATGCCGGCGCTGGTCTGCGTGGCGATGGCAGAAGACTGGTCCGCCGTACTGCGTGCGTCCTGCACCGAGCGTTTCACCTCGGCGATGATCGGTTGCAACTTGTCGAGGAAACGGTTGAACCAGCCGGCTAACTGGCCCAGTTCATCCTTCTTGTCATACGCCAGGCGCCGGGTCAGGTCGCCCTCACCACTGGCGATGTCTTCGAGCATGTGCGCCACGCCGAGGATCGGTCGGGTCACGCTGCGCGCCATCAGCCACACCAGCAACAGGCCGATCAATGCGGCCAGCACACCGAGGCCGAGTTCGACCAAGGTGCCGGCGGTGTTGCTTTCATCGAGTTGTTTTTTCAGGGCTTCGGCGGGGCCGATCAGGACTTTTTCCGGCACGTCGAGCAACACGCCCCACGACTTGCCGTCGGGGATCGGCTGGAACGGCGACAGCACTTTCAACTGCTGTTGGCTGTGCAGGCTTGCGGTTTTGCTGCTGGCGGCGAGCAGGCGGATCAGTTCGGCGCCGCTGGTTTTATCCACCGCGTCCAGGCGCTGGCTGAGTTTGCTGGCGTCCGGGCTGTAGCCGGCGAGCAAACCGGCCGGGCTGATGATGCTGACGTTGGTCTGGCCGTCATAAAGTTTTTTGCTGGCGCCCTGACTGACCGCTTGCAGGCTGTTGAGGTTGATGTCCACCGACAGCGATGCGATGACTTTGCCATTGACCATCAGCGGGAACACGATGCTGGTCATCAACACGTTCTGGCCGTCGATCACATAGAAGTAGGGTTCGATCACACAGGGCTTGAGCGAAGTGCGCGGGCAGGTGAACCAGGCGTTGGCGGGCTCGCCGCTGGGGCCGGTGCTGGTGTCGGCCATGTCGGTTTCGGGCAGCGCCATCGATGTCACCTTGCCGGGCGTCGGTTGCGACCAGTAGAGCGCGAAACGGCCCTTGTCGTTACTGCCCAGCTCAGCCTGGCCGGCGAACAGGTCGTCCTTGCCGTCCAGCGCATTGGGTTCGAACACCAGGGACAGGCCGAGCAGTTCCGGGTTGGCTTGCAGCGCAGACTTGACCTGGCGGGTCAGGTCTTCACGCAGGTCGAAGGCATCGAGGAAGCGCTTTTCGGCCTGGTCGCGCAGGAACAACACCTGACGCGAAAAGCCGTGGCCATATTGATAGGCGTCCATGAACTGCTGGCGAATAATCAACGCCTGGTTTTCGCCCTGGGATTCGATCCGGGCCTGGGCGGCGTCATTGAGCATCTCCATGCTCGAGGCTTTCACCAGCTCGGAGCTGTGCTCCATACGATAGAGGGAAAGACCTACCAGCAAGGTCACGATACCGGCCAGGCAAAGCCCGGCCAGCAGGGTGATTTTCCATTGAATGGAAAGTTGTCTGAGCGACATGGAGACGTCCTTATTCGATAAATATCTGAGACTTTGCACTGTAACGGCGGCAAATCCGCTTTCTTTATGTCGTTAAACGAATAACAGGCACGTTCGAAATCCCAGCCTTACGCAAACCTCTCTAGGAGCTGGCAAGCCAGCTCCTACAGGGGGCGTGCGCGTAGCGTTCTGGCCGTTGGCTTTGACAAGGCGCTGACCGTCCGGCACAGTGCGCGCCCTCTAATAAAACCCATTCCTTATCCCGCTGGCGGCTTTGTGCAGACTCCCGGCCGGACTCATTTCGCTTGCCTTGAGGTAACGATGATTAATGCTGTAATTGCCGCGGTTGGCATCATGCTGATTCTCAGCCTGTCCCGCGTGCACGTGGTGATCGCGCTGATTATCGGCGCTCTGGTGGGTGGTTTGACCGGTGGCCTGGGCATCGACGCTACACTGAAAGCCTTCAATAGCGGCCTTGGCGGCGGGGCCACGGTGGCCTTGTCGTATGCCTTGCTCGGCGCGTTTGCGGTGGCGATTGCCAAGTCCGGCCTGGCCCATGCGCTGGCAGACAAAGCCTTGGCGATGGTTGACCGCCAGCACGCCAACGGGGGCGGTTCGGTGAAGTGGTTGCTGATCGGCCTGCTGTGGGTGGTGGCCATTGCCTCGCAGAACATTCTGCCGATACATATCGCCTTTATTCCGTTGCTGGTGCCGCCGCTGTTGTATGTGCTGACCAAGCTGCAACTGGATCGGCGGTTAATCGCCTGCGTCATGACCTTCGGCCTGATCACCCCGTACATGTTCTTGCCAGTGGGCTTCGGCAACATCTTCCTCAATGAAATCCTGCTGGCCAATGTGGCCCGCAGCGGTGTTGATATCAGCGGCATCAACGTCACCCATGCCATGGGCATTCCGGCGCTGGGCATGGTGGTGGGTCTGGGGGCAGCGTTTATCAGCTACCGCAAGAAACGCGTCTATAACCTGGAAAAGATTGAGCAGGTCGAACAGGTCGCGGTGCAGTACAACCCGCTGAGCCTGATGGTTGCGGGTGTGGCCATCGCGGCAGCGTTCATTATTCAGCTGCTGCTGGACTCGATGATTATCGGTGCCCTGGCGGGCTTTTTGATTTTCTCGGTGTCGGGCATCGTGAAATGGCGCGACACCGATGACCTGTTCACCGAAGGCATGAAGATGATGGCGATGATCGGTTTCATCATGATCGCCGCCTCGGGGTTTGCCGAAGTGATGAAAGCCACCGGCCAGGTGCAGACGCTGGTGGAGGCGTCGGCGTCGTGGATCGGCCACAGCAAAGGCGTCGGTGCGCTGCTGATGTTGCTGGTGGGTCTGCTGGTGACCATGGGCATCGGTTCGTCGTTTTCCACCGTGCCGATTCTGGCGGCGATTTTCGTGCCGCTGTGCGTGCAACTGGGGTTCAGCCCGATCGCGATCGTGTGCATCGTCGGCACCGCCGGTGCGCTGGGCGACGCCGGTTCGCCGGCTTC
Source organism: Pseudomonas sp. 300 (assembly GCF_055803035.1). Taxonomy (NCBI): domain Bacteria; kingdom Pseudomonadati; phylum Pseudomonadota; class Gammaproteobacteria; order Pseudomonadales; family Pseudomonadaceae; genus Pseudomonas; species Pseudomonas sp. 300. Next base: position 241,945 of record NZ_JAVLRV010000002.1, read on the forward strand.
CGACTCGACGCTCGGCCCCACCTCCGGCCTGAACATCGACGGTCAGCATCACCATATCTGGGACACCGTGGTCCCGACCTTCCTGCATTACAACCTGCCGCTGCTGGCGTTCGGCTGGGTGGCCGCAATGGTCCTATAACCACCTCAAATTCTGTGGGAGCGGGCTTGCCCGCGATGACGGTCTTTCAGTCACATTGATGCTGAACGTTCCGACGCTATCGCGGGCAAGCCCGCTCCCACAGGGATCAATGTGACCTTTACTCAACTTTTGATCCGGCGTGCCGTTAAAGCCTTTAACCACGCCAATAAAATCAAAAGAGTGAACCGTCATGCGCATGAGCCTGAAGGCTAAAGTCCTGTCCCTTGCCGTTCTCCCGGTGTTGCTCTTTGCGTTGGTCATCAGCCTGACCACGTTGTTCGTTCTCCAGGAACAGGCCCGCAAGGAAGTCGAGGAGACGCGCCAACGCCTGCTCAGCGACGCCAAGGCCACCCTGCAAAGTTACGTCGCCGTGGCCATGACCGCGATCAAACCGCTCTACGACGCCGCCGCCCCTGGCGATGACGCGGCGCGGGCCCAGGTGATCAAATTGCTGTCGAGCATCAGCTACGGCAAGGAAGGTTACTTCTTCGGCTATGACTCCAATACTGTGCGCCTGTTCAAGGCCAACAGCCCCGAAGGCGTGGGCCAGAGCTTCAAGGACAACCGCGATCCGAACGGTGTTTACGTCAACCGCGACCTGGTGAAAGTCGCCAAGGACGGCACGCATTACCTGCAATACAGCTCGCCATTGCCTGGCAACACTCAGGTGCTGGTGCCGAAACTCGGCTACACCGAATACCTGCCGAAGTGGGACATGGCCGTCGGCACATCGGTCAATCTTGACGGCATCGAGGCGCAAGTGGCCGTGGTCGAAGCCAAGGTTCAGGAGCGTATGGAAGGCGTGTTGTTGAGCATCATCGGCATCGCTGTCGTCGTGCTGTTGCTGATTGCCGCCGCCGGCATGCTGCTGGCCAACACCATTCTGCGGCCGCTGAATTTGATGAAAGCCAACCTCGACGACATCGCGGCGGGCGAGGGCGACCTGACCCGGCGCCTGACCATTACCAGCCAGGATGAGCTGGGCGAGCTTGCCGGTTCGTTCAACCGTTTTGTCGACAAGATCCACGGCCTGGTGCGCCAGATCACCGAAATGACTTCGCAACTGACCGGGCTGGTGAATCAGGTGTCCGATCAGGCCCAGCGTTCGGATCAGGCGATGGAGCGTCAGCGTCACGAAACCGATCAGGTGGCCACGGCAATCAACGAAATGTCGGCCGCCGCGCAGGAAGTGGCGAAAAGTGCACAAAACGCGGCAGTGGCGGCGCAGCAGACCGACGAAGAAGGCCAGGCCGCCAAGCGTGTGGTGGCCGGCAGCATCGTGAAGATTCATGCATTGGTCGACGATATTCGCAGCAGCGGCGTGTCCCTCGACAGCCTGCAAAAAGACGTGTCTTCGATTGTCAGCGTGCTCGGGGTGATCCGTTCAATTGCCGAGCAAACCAACCTGTTGGCGCTCAACGCCGCAATCGAAGCTGCTCGCGCCGGTGAGGCCGGTCGTGGCTTCGCGGTGGTGGCCGACGAAGTGCGGGCGCTGGCCAGCCGCACGCAAATCAGCACCCAGGAAATCCAAGGCATGATCGACCGCTTGCAGGCCGGCACTCAGTCGGCGGTGGAAGCGATGCGCCGTTCCAGCGAGGCCGGCGACGGCACGTCCGCACAGGCCAATCAAGCCGGCGCGTCGCTCGACACCATGGCTCAGCTGATTGGCACCATCAACTCGATGAACGCGCAGATCGCCAGCGCGGCCGAAGAGCAGACCGCCGTGGCTGAAGAGATCAACCGTAGCGTGCATCAGATCGCGGTGGCCGTGGACAACGTGGCGGACGAAACCCAGCTCGGCGCCCAGACGTCCCGCAGCCTGGCTGATCTGGGTCAGCGCCTTGGCAGTCTGGTCGGACAGTTCCGTATCTGACACCTGTAAAGGATGTCTCCGGTTTAAAACGTAAAGGATGTCTCCGGTTTCTACCCGGGCAAGCCCGCTCCCACAGGTTATTGCGTTGTTGCAGGTTCTACGGCCTGTCCCAGTACGGCACGGTCCCGAAGCATTCGACAAAAAAATCTATCACCGTGCGCACCTTGACCGACAACCGCCGGCTCCCGGGCCAGAGCACGGCGATCTGTTGCGGTTCGAGGCTGTTGGACACCTGATACGCCCCCAGCACCGGCACCAGCGTGCCGTTGCGCACCGCTTCACCAATCAGCCAGGACGGAAACATCACCAGCCCCAGACCTTGTTCGGCGGCCTGGGTGAGCGTGTCGGCATGGTTGCCGGTGATCGGGCCTTTCACCGAGTAGGGCGTCCAGTCCTGCTGATTCTGGCGGAAAAACCAACGCTGCTGGCCTGTCACACCTTTGTAGGCCAGGCACTGATGGGCCGCGAGGTCTTCGGGGTGTTGCGGGACGCCATGACGCTCCAGATAAGCCGGGCTTGCTGCGACTTGAAAACGATGCGGCGCCAGAATGCGCGCCTGCATGCTTGAGTCGTGCAGCGGACCGATACGAAACAGCAGGTCGGTGCCTTCCTGTAGCGGGTCGATGTAGCTGTCGGTCTGCTGGATATCCAGTTGCAGCTTTGGATAACGCTCGCATAAACGCCCCAGCCATGGCGTCAGGTGCCGTTGCCCGAACACCACGGGGGCGTTGATACGCACCAGCCCGCTGGGTTCGCTTTGCTGTTCCTGCAAGGCTTGCTCGGCTTCTTCCAGTTGCACCAGCACCAATCGGGCATGGTGGCCGAGCATGCGCCCGGCTTCGGTGGGCGTGACCGCGCGGGTGTGGCGGTAGAGCAATTGTTGGTTCAGCAGCTGTTCCATCAACTGGATCTGCCGGGAAATCGACGACGGCGCCAGGCCTTCGCGACGGGCGACTTCAGAGAAACTGCCGTGGTCGAGTACGGCGACAAACAGCCGAAGTGCCTTGAATCCCAATTCGTGGAGCCCGTGCATGAAGTGTCCTGCTGTGCGAGTTACGCAAAAGTGTTGTCAGGATGCTCCCATTTATCGCAAAGCAGTGCCAGCCGATAATGCGCGCCTATTCCACTGACTCCACAAAACCCATGTGGGAGCGAGCCTGCTCGCGATAGCGGCCAGACATCCAACATCAATGTGACTGACAAATCGCTATCGCGAGCAGGCTCGCCCCCACAAGGGACGGTGTTTTTTCTGATAACTGGCAGGTGTTCATTCATGCAATCTTCTTCAATCGACGTGGGCGTTGCCACAACACCAGCGACCAAACCGGGGTTGCGGCTTTTACTGCTGCCTCTGGTGATCCTGGCCGGTATGGGGCTGTCCGTGGAGGCCGGTCTCCTCGGGCCGCTGGGGGTTCAGGTCGGTCACTTGTGGGCGACGTTGAGCATCTTCGGCGTCGGCTCGGCGATCCTGTTTTTACTGCTGTTGTTTAGTGGTCCGAAAAAAGGGCCGGCCTTCAGCGACTTGCCGCGCTGGCAGTTGCTCGGTGGTTTCCTCGGGCCGATGTACGTGGTGGTGCTGACCCTGGCCACGCCGCACATCGGCATTGCGATGACGATGATTGCGATCCTGTCCGGGCAGGTCGGTAAAAGCGTGTTGATCGACCACTTCGGCTGGTTCGGCGCCACCCGTAAAAAGGTCAACGGTGAACGTTGGCTGGCCTTGCTGCTGATTGTCGCGGCACTTGTTCTGATTGCGCGGGGTTGATGATGAATCTGATTATTTTGTTGGCGGTGGTCGTGGCCGCCGGTGCGGTGTTGAGTGTTCAGGCCGCCATCAATGGACGTCTGGGCGAAACGGTCGGTGTGCTGCGCAGCAGTTTGCTGACGTTCGTGGTGGGGGCGGTGAGCACCGGGTTGCTAATCCTGTTTTTCGAGCCGGCCCATGCCATGAGCCTGCTGGACGTGCCGAAATGGCAGCTCAGCGGCGCGCTGTTCGGCGTGGTGTACATGATGGTGATGGTGGGAGCGGTACCGCGGGTGGGTACGGCGGTGGCGACGGTCGCGGTGATCGTCGGGCAGTTGGGCATGGGGATGCTGATCGATAACTTCGGCTGGCTGGGCAACCCGCAGATCGAGCTGTCCGGCAGCCGGATTCTGGCGATGGTGTTGCTCGGGTTGGCGTTGGTGTTGATGTATCGCAGCAATACCCGCCAGGCCTGACGGCTGTTGCTCCTACAGTTGTCATGCGTCGTTTGTGGCAACTCCTACACTGGTGAGACGGGTTGTAGCTTCAAGCCCCGACGACCACCACCTCAGGAGTCAGACTCATGATTGACAGTGAAAGCATCTGCGACTGCCCGAAATGTAACTGCAAACTCGGCCAGCATCCGATCGCGCGTCACGGCAAACACTACTGCTGTGAAGCCTGCGCCAAGCACCATGAACACGGTGAAGAATGCGCGAGCAAAGGCTGCAAGTGCGCCAAGCGCTGACTGTAGGCGCGTGCTTGCTCGCGATGGCCTCAACGACAACGCGTATTTTCTGAATGTACGCGCCGCTCTCAAGGCCATCGCGAGCAAGCTCGCTCCTGAAAAATAAGGGGCGTTAACTCGCTGGCCGCCACGTTACGTTTTCCACGCCGAATTTTTCCGCCATCGGCTTGCTGGTCTTTTGCACCTTCTCCCGTCCAAAGCGCGGGATCCGGCCTACGCCGGCGTCGCAACTCGCCCAATGCCATGCCTCCGCATTGTCCATTTTGTCCAGGCGAATGATGAAAGACTTGGGGTCGCCATGAAGGGTGTATTCAATGACGAAAAGTTTTGCGTTGTTCATAAAGCCCGTATTCCTCCCTGTGGTATTAAAAGGATCATTTGGGGGGCGGAAAATTCAGTCGGATTGTCAGGCGGCTGCGGCCAGTGGCGACAAGGCTTGCGGCTGGTTACCATGCATTTTCTGAAAACCCCAATGAATGCTGACCATGGCCCTTGCCGCGCCCCCCGATCTGAGTGACACCGATGTGCCCGTGCAACCGCTGGCGCGCACCTATCCGCGCGGGTTGTTCATTGAGCCCCACGAGCATGTCTGGGGCCAGTTGTTGTATGCGATGAGCGGGGTGATGTGGGTCGAAACGCCGCATGAGGCGTTGGTGGTGCCGCCGCAACGGGCGGTATGGCTGCCACCGGGCGTGCCCCACGGCATTCGCGTGGTCTCGGATCTGCAGATGCGCAACATCTACTTGCGGCCGTCATTGGCAGCGACGCTGGACGCTACGGTTCAGGTGATCGAAGTGGGCGGGTTGCTGCGTGAACTCATCGTCGGGCTGGTGGAGCAAGGCGACGACGGTGCGGCGGAGTATTACGAGGCGCTGGTCGGCCTGGCACTGCTGGAGCTCAGGCGCGCCAAGCGTTCTCTGCTGAAAATCCCGTTACCGGATGATTCTGACCGACGCCTGATGAACCTGTGTCAGGCGGTCATGGCCGCGCCATCGCTGGACATTCCCTTCGAACATCACGCGCAAAGCGCCGGGGCCAGCGTGCGTACCCTGGCGCGGCTGTTCAAGGACGGTCTGGGCATGGGCTTCGCCGAGTGGCGGCGGCAGGTGCAACTGGCGACCGCGGTCGGGGAGTTGATCCAGGGTGTGCCGGTCAGTGCGATTGCCCGGGACCTGGGCTATTCGCCGAGCAGCTTCAGTGACATGTTCCGTCGGGAACTGGGGGTTGCGCCTTCGCAGTTCTGCACGACTCTGTAGGTGTTTTGGCCGATATTCAGAAGCACTTGGCCGATGCTCGCTGATACCGGCCTTTAGACTTTGGGCATACCTCAATTGCCCACGGAGTCTGCCATGAGCTACCTCATCTCACTGGTCATCGGTCTGGGCGTCGGTTTGCTTTACGGCGCGCTGGATTTTCGTTCCCCCGCACCACCGGCCATTGCGCTGGTGGGCCTGCTGGGCATGCTCGCCGGTGAAAAGTTATGGCCTATGGGCCGGCAGCTGGTCACTGGCTGGATCTCCTGAAATCACCTTCCTGGTTCGATGGAACATTCCCATGAAAGCATTGCAGTTCGACAAAACCGGCGACCTCTCGGCCCTGCGCTATGTCGAGGTTCCAACCCCCGTGCCCGGCGCCGATGAAGTGCTGGTGCAAATCAAGGCCGCCGGCCTCAACCCCAGCGATGTGAAGAATGTGCTGGGGCGTTTTCCCTACACCACGTTGCCACGGATTCCCGGGCGTGATTTTGCGGGTGTAGTCGTCAAAGGCCCGCAGGCGCTGATCGGTCAGGAAGTGTGGGGCACCGGCCGTGAATTGGGCTTTTTCGCCGACGGCTCCCATGCGCAATTCGTCAAGTTGCCGGCCAACGGCGTGGCGCGCAAACCGACGCACCTGAGTTTTGCCCAGGCCGCCAGCCTCGGCGTGCCTTACACCACGGCGTGGGATGCGCTGGAACGCAGTCTGGTGAACGCACAAACGCGGCTATTGGTGATTGGTGGCGGGGCGGTCGGCAGTGCCGCGTTGGCGCTGGCCAAGGTGCGTGGCGCCCAGGTGCTGGCGGCGGCGCGTCGGCCGGAGCAGGTCAAGGACTTGCAGGCTCAGGGGTATCAAACGTTGCAACTGGATAAACCCGAGGACTTGGGAGCACAGGTCAACGCGGTCTACACCGGCGGCGCCGACGTGATTTTTGACACCACCGGGTTCTGGCTACCGGCCTCCGTCCCTGCGTTGGCAGCGTTCGGCCGTATCGCGATCATTGCCGCGCCGGTGGATGGCCTGGTGCAGTTGCCGGCCCTGGCGCTGTACCGCAAGGGCGGTTCGGTGGTGGGGATCAACTCGCTTCTGTACGGCGTGCAGGCGTGCGCGGCGATGCTCGATCAGTTCGGCCGGTTCTTCGATCAGGACCTGTTGCCGTTGCCGCAAGGGTTGTTTGAATCGCCGCTGGCCGAAGGGTTGGAACGTTATGCCGAAGTGAATCAGGGCAGTGGCGACAAGGTGATTTTGTTGCCATAACCCAACCACTGTGCGAGCTGGCTTGCCAGCGATGGCGGCTTCGGCAGCGATGCAAGCCTCAAGCGCCTCAAGCGCCTCATCGCTGGCAAGCCAGCTTCCACAGGGTTTTGTCGTTCGTTAAAGCCCCTCAAAATGACCTTGCTGTAGACTCGTCCGCACTGACTTCACAAGGTGCACCCGATGAGCGAGCCGATCCGTTTGACCCAATACAGCCACGGCGCAGGCTGTGGCTGCAAGATTTCCCCCCAGGTGCTGGAAGTGATTCTGGCCGGCAGCGGGGCGCAGAACCTTGACCCCCGGCTCTGGGTCGGCAATGCCTCGCGCGATGACGCGGCGGTGTATGCCATCGATGAAGAGCGCGGCGTGGTCTCGACCACCGATTTCTTTATGCCCATCGTCGACGATCCGTTCGATTTCGGCCGCATCGCCGCCACCAATGCCATCAGCGACATCTACGCCATGGGCGGCGATCCGTTGATGGCCATCGCGATCCTTGGCTGGCCGGTGAATGTGCTGGCGCCGGAGATTGCCCGGGAAGTGATTCGCGGCGGGCGCTCGGTGTGCGATGAAGCCGGCATCCCGTTGGCGGGCGGGCACTCCATCGATGCGCCGGAGCCGATCTTCGGCCTGGCTGTCACCGGGCTGGTGGAAAAGCGCCACATGAAGCGCAACGACACGGCCACCGCCGGTTGCCTGCTCTACCTCACCAAGCCCCTGGGCATTGGCATCCTCACTACCGCCGAGAAAAAGGGCAAGTTGCGCCACGCCGACATCGGCCTGGCCCGCGACTGGATGTGCACCCTCAACAAGCCCGGCAGCCGTTTCGGCAAGCTCGACGGCGTGACCGCGATGACCGATGTCACCGGTTTCGGCCTGCTCGGGCACCTGGTGGAAATGGCCGACGGCAGCAACCTCACGGCGCGCATCGAATACGACCGCGTGCCGCGCCTGCCGGGTGTCGAGTACTACCTCGACCAGGGTTGCGTGCCGGGCGGGACGCTGCGCAATTTCGACAGCTACGCCAGCAAACTCGGGCGACTGCAGGAAATGCACAAACTCGTGCTCTGCGATCCGCAAACCAGCGGTGGCCTGCTGGTGGCGGTCACGCCCGAGGGCAACGATCAATTCCTCAGCGTCGCTGCCGAACTGGGCCTGACCCTTGCGCCGATCGGTGAACTGGTCGAGCGACAGACGAACGCGGTCGAGGTGTTTTGATGTCCAGCGATTTCACCGATTACCGCGACATTTTCCTCAATGACCGGCCGATGATGGATACCCGCGCGCCGGTCGAATTCATCAAGGGTTCCTTCCCCGGAGTGATCAATCTGCCGCTGATGAACGACAGCGAGCGGCAGCGGGTCGGCACTTGCTACAAGCAGCAGGGTCAGCAGGCGGCCATTACGTTGGGGCATCAGTTGGTGTCTGGCGAGATCCAGGCCGCGCGAATTCAGGCCTGGGCCGATTTTGCCCGGGCTCATCCCGAGGGGCTTTTGTATTGTTTTCGCGGTGGCTTGCGCTCGCAGATCGTTCAGCAATGGCTGAAGAGTGAGGCGGGTATCGATTATCCGCGGGTCGGCGGTGGCTACAAGGCCATGCGTAGTTTCCTGTTGGAGACGATCGATCAGACGATGGCTCAATGTGATTTCGTCCTGCTGGGCGGCATGACCGGCACCGGCAAGACCGAAGTGCTCACGCAGCTGCGTAACGGCCTGGACCTTGAAGGCCACGCCAACCATCGCGGCTCCAGTTTCGGCAAGCGCGCCACGGGCCAGCCGTCCAACATCGATTTTGAAAACCGCCTGGCCGTGGACGTGCTGAAGAAGCGCAGCCGCGGTATCGAGCAGTTTGTGCTGGAAGATGAAAGCCGTGCGATCGGCAGTTGCGCGTTGCCGTTGGCGCTGTATCAGGGCATGCAGCAATTTCCGATGGTCTGGCTCGAAGACAGCCGTGCAGGGCGGGTTGAACGCATCCTGCGTGATTACGTGGTGGACTTGTCTGCCGAGTTCAACGACGTGCATGGCGAAGAAGGTTTCGCGCTGTTTTCCGAGCGTTTGCTGGCGAGCCTGAACAACGTTCAGAAGCGACTGGGTGGCGAGCGTCATCGGCGGATGTTGATCCTGATGGAGGATGCGCTGGCGGAGCAGGCGCGCAGCGGGGCGGTGGATTTGCACCGGGGCTGGATTGATGGGTTGCTGGGTGAGTATTACGACCCGATGTATGCGTTTCAGCGGGAGAAGAAGGGGGCGCGGATCGAGTTTGCCGGGGAGCGGGGAGCGGTTATCGAATACCTGCAAGCGCGTGGCCATCGCCCGGGGTGATGTGTTGATTTTTCCGGCCTCATCGCGAGCAGGCTCGCTCCCACATTTGGTTTCTGTCGGACACTTAATTCATGTCCACTGAAGATCCAATGTGGGAGCGAGCCTGCTCGCGATAGGGCCCTGACAGCCGCTACAAGATTTGAACCATCACCCTCAAGTCGGGCAGGTTTCCTGACCGTTATCCAGGCCTTGCTTGTAGTTGTGGCTCTGCAGGCTGGCCTTGCCGTTGTGCCAGGTCAGGGTGAGTACATACAGCGAGTCGTAGTCGCTGGATTCCCAGTCATCGGTGATGTTCTGTTTCTTGCCGACCGCTTCGCCCGCGACCTTGTTGATCAGCTCGGGCAGGTAGCCGTGGGACCACGCGGTGTAGATCACCGAGTTGTGATATTTGTCATGGAGCAGTTCGTCGGCCAGGTCGCTGGTGTCGTTGGCCGAGAAATTGATGTTCACCGGCAAACCGAGCTTGATGGCGCTGGGGCTGATGGTCATCAGAGGACGAATGTAGCTGTAGGAGTTATCCAGTTCGCCTTCCTCGACATTGCGCGTCGGGTTGGCCGCAAAAACGTAGTTGGCCTTGCCGAATTTTTCCGGGAGCAGGGTGGCCAGATCGATGGCGCGGTTCAGGCCCTGGCAATTGAGCTGACCGAGGCCGCCGGCGGGTTTTTCCGCGTGGCGCAGGAAGACCAGCGTCTGGGTGCCGTCAGCCGGCTGGGCGCGGCTTTCACGGACTTCAAGCGACAGGAATAGCGCACTGATTGCCAGCAAGGTGGGCAGCACGACATAAGCGCGATGCTTGAAGCGTTGGACCAGTTTCATAGGGTTCATCATGGAATAAGGGTTTCTTCAGCGCATTCGGTTAAGGCTGACAAACCTTTACACCCCGCGCTCCCAGCGTCGGGTGTTTTCCATGTCGTTGAGCCGGTCCGTTTCCGAAAGGGCAACACTCAGAGTCCACTGAAGCCCGTTTGGTTCGATTCCGGCGGCGTGCGCAGCAATCTACCGATAACCATGAACGGGTTGGAGCAGAGGTTATCGACAGGATGTTGCGGATTTGTGGACACGGTACACGGGTCGGCTCCGCAGAACGCTGCAATGCATTGATCTTGATAATCATCAATATCGATACGCCGGACATCGCAGCCTGCGGCCACTCACACTATGATCGTGTCTCTCAATCTCTTCGTGGATCCTTGCGATGACCGATCTTTCTGCTTTCCCCATCACCCAGAAATGGCCAGCCCAATACCCTGAGTGGATTCAGCTTTATTCACTGCCGACCCCCAACGGCGTCAAAGTGTCGATCATGCTCGAAGAGATCGGCCTGCCCTACGAGCCGCATCGCGTGGGCTTCGACACCAATGACCAGTTGTCGCCCGAGTTTCTTTCGCTGAACCCCAACAACAAGATCCCGGCGATCCTCGACCCCCACGGCCCGGACGACAAGCCGCTGCCGCTGTTCGAATCCGGGGCGATTCTGATCTACCTAGCGGACAAGAGCGGGCAATTGCTGGCCCAGGAATCGGCGGCGCGTTACGAGACGATCCAGTGGCTGATGTTTCAGATGGGGGGTATCGGACCGATGTTTGGCCAGCTCGGCTTTTTCAACAAATTCGCCGGCAAGGAATACGAAGACAAACGTCCTCGGGATCGCTATGTCGAGGAAAGTAAACGTTTGTTAAAAGTTCTTGATGGACGTCTGCAGGGGCGCGACTGGATCATGGGCGAGCGCTACACCATCGCCGACATCGCGACATTCCCGTGGGTGCGCAACCTGATCGGTTTCTATGAAGCGGGCGATCTGGTGGGCATCAAGGATTTCCCGAACGTAACTCGGGTGCTGGAGCGCTTCCTCGCACGTCCAGCAGTGATGCGCGGGCTGGAAATTCCCAAATAGGACGTTTCGATTTCATCAGGACCAAGGCAGGCCATGCATTCATTCGATTTCAAGCAAGTAGATGTCTTCAGCCGCGTCGCGCTCAAGGGCAATCCGTTGGCCGTTGTGTTCGGCGCCGACGAGCTCAGCGATGAGCGCATGGCGGCGTTCGCCACGTGGACCAACCTCAGTGAAACCACGTTCATCCTCGCACCGCAGGACCCTCGGGCCGATTACCGGGTGCGGATTTTCACCACGCTGAGCGAATTGCCGTTCGCCGGTCACCCGACCCTGGGCACTTGTCATGCCTGGCTCGAAGCCGGTGGCGTGCCCAAGGGCGAGGAGATCATTCAGGAATGCGGTGTTGGCCTGGTGCGGGTGCGTCGACAAGGCGCGGAGCTGGCTTTTCTCGCACCGCCACTGCTCAAGACCGGACCGGTGGAGGCCGATGTCATGGCGCGCGTGCGGCGCGGGCTCAGGCTGGAACCGGACGCCATCGTGCGGGCGCAGTGGGTTGATAACGGCGCGGGCTGGCTGGCGGTGATGGTCGAGGATCGCCAGCAGGTGCTGGACCTGCAACCGGACCATACGCAGATGCTTGGCCTCGCGGTCGGCGTGATCGCGCCGTGGCATCCCGAGCGTGACGGCGATGACGCACAGTTCGAAGTGCGCGCGTTCATCTCTGGCGACGGCATGCCGGAAGACCCCGCCACGGGCAGCTTGAATGCCGGGATCGCCCAGTGGTTGCTCGGCGAGGGGCTGGCGCCGGCGTCCTACGTGGTCAGCCAGGGCCTGACGATGGGCCGCGCGGGACGTATTCAGGTCGATCAGGTAGGCGATGAAATCTGGATTGGTGGCTCCGTCGTGACCTGTATCTCCGGAACCCTGACGCTATGACCTGTGGGAGCGGGCTTGCCCGCGATGAGGCCGGATCATCCAGCATCTATGTTGACTGACCCACCGCTATCGCGAGCAAGTCGAATCGTCGCACCGCCGCTCCCACAGTGTTTTGTGTGGATGCGGGAATTGTTGCCAAACAGGTAATGGATTTTCCTACATCGAGGTTTGTCACTGGCACCCACAGGGCATAAGCTTTCGCCCCCTTACGACTTTCGTCTTGTCCTCCGTTTTCAGGAAACCCCATGTCCAGTCAGTTCCCCGAAGCACGTCCACGCCGTCTGCGCCGCAATGCGAGCCTGCGCAGCCTGTTCCAGGAAACCGAATTCAGCCTGAACGACCTGGTGCTGCCGATTTTCGTCGAGGAAGAAATCGACGACTTCGTGCCGATCAAGAGCATGCCCGGCGTGATGCGGATACCGGAATCGAAACTGGCCGGCGAGATCGAGCGTTATGCCCGTGCGGGGATCAAGTCGGTGATGACCTTCGGCGTGTCTCATCATCTGGACAGCAGCGGCAGCGACACCTGGAGCGAGAATGGCCTGGTCTCGCGCATGTCGCGCATCGCCAAGGACGCAGTGCCGGACATGATCGTGATGTCCGACACCTGCTTTTGTGAGTACACCAGTCACGGTCACTGCGGCGTGCTGCACAACCACGAAGTCGACAACGACCAGACCCTGATCAACCTTGGCAAACAAGCCGTCGCTGCAGCCCGTGCCGGTGCTGATGTGATCGCGCCGTCGGCAGCAATGGACGGCCAGGTGCAGGCGATTCGCCGGGCGCTGGATGACGCCGGTTTCACCCAGACTGCGATCATGGCCTATTCGACAAAATTTGCCTCGGCGCTCTACGGCCCGTTCCGCGAGGCTGGCGGCAGCGCGCTCAAGGGTGACCGAAAAAGCTATCAAATGAACCCGATGAACCGCCGCGAAGCGGTGCGTGAATCGCTGATGGACGAGCAGGAAGGTGCCGACGCACTGATGGTCAAACCGGCTGGCGCGTACCTCGACATCATTCGCGACATTCGCGAGGTTTCCCGCCTGCCGCTGTCGGCGTATCAGGTCAGCGGCGAGTACGCGATGATCAAGTTCGGCGCGCAGGCCGGGGCAATCGATGAGGATCGCGTTGTGCGCGAGAGCCTTGGGGCGATCAAGCGGGCGGGGGCGGATTTGATCTTCACCTACTTCGCGATGGACCTGGCCCTGGCCGGGATCTGAATCCACACACAAGACCCTGTGGGACGGTGTGAATCAGTTAGAACCAAAAAACGGCCGTATCCCGCGATCCCGGAAGTACCGCGCAATCACTTTCGGGTCCGAGCAGGTCTCGGCAATCGCCACATAGGTATCCGGCCGCAACAGGTAAAAACCGTTACGCCCCAGGCCGGCCGCTTCAAAGGCCGGCCGCCAGTCAAACACATGCAACGGCAGATGATGTTCATTGCACCAGGCAATCATTTCGTCGCTGGTGTCGCCGTACACATGCACCTGCCAGTTCGGGCACTTCAGGGGCCCGAAATTATCCCCTTCACCATCGTGCGCCCAGGGCAAGCGGTCGCCACCGTGAACGTGCCCGGCAACGCCGGTGCTTAACGGCATTCCACGATAGTTGAGGGTGAGTTGCGACACCGTGCGAAACAGGAATTCCCGGGAGGTCTCGAACGAGGCCATTTTCGGCAACAGGAACGGCGCCAGACGGGTGCGCAGCAAATCTGCCATGCGTCCTTCGGCCGTGACGAAACTGAACACCCGGTCGGTGGTGGCGACCAGTTTGCGGGCAAAGGCGATGCGCTCGGTTTCATACGTGTCGAGCAGATGCGGGGCAGCACCGCCGCTCAACACGGCCGCGAGTTTCCAGGCGAGGTTGATGGCATCGCCAATCCCGGTGTTCATGCCCTGACCGCCAGCCGGGCTGTGGACATGAGCCGCGTCGCCCAAGAGAAACACGCGACCGCTGCGAAAGTGATCGGCCACCCGATGATGCACGCGATAGGTCGAGAACCAGTTCACCTGTTCGATCTGCACCTTCAGGTGTTCGATGGCGCGGTGGCTGACGTCTTCAAACTTCAGGGTTTCGGCGTGCTCGGCGCGTTCGTCGCGAACCGTTCCGATCAGCCGCGCGCGACCTTCGCCCGTGAGGGGAAACACCGCGAGAAAGTCCGCCTCATCAAGGTCCAGGTGCAGCTCGCCATTGAGCGCCGGACCGCTGGCCTGCACGTCGGCCACGTAGAAAATCTGCTGGTAGGTGCCGCCGGGAAATCCGGTGTCGAGGGTTTTGCGCACTAACGAGCGGGCGCCATCGCAACCGGTCAGGTAACAGGCCTGACAGGTTTCCTGTTGACCATCGGGCAAGCGCAACCTTGCGGTGATGCCGTCGCCGGTTTCCTCGAAGCTCTCCAGCTCGGTGTTGCGCTCGACCTGGATGCCAAAGGTCTCCAGACGCTCGATCAGCAGCCGCTCATGCTCGTCCTGAGGGAAGATTTCGAGGAACGCGTACGGCGTCAGTCCTTCGCCAACCCGGTTCAACGGCAAGCGCGCCACAGGTTCACCCTTGACCCAGAAATTGGCCGCCGCCACGCGATGACCGCCCTTTATCACGGCGTCGCCAAGGTCGAGCTGGCGATACAGTTCCAGTGTGCGGGCTTGCACGGCCAACGCCCGGGACGTGGTGCCGGGGGCCGAGGTCTTATCGAGAATCCGCACGCGGATTCCCAGTTTGCTAAGCCATAACGCCAGGACCAACCCGGTGGGGCCGGCGCCGATGATCAGAACGTCGCTACGGTTCATGGGGGTTCCCAACGCATTGGCAGGCGCCGTGGGATCAGGCGGTGAGCTTTAATTGAAGGCCATCGATGGCGCCTGCGCCAGCCGGTCCGTCCGTTAACATCGAGTCAGCCACTGGGAGCAAGCTCGTTCCCCCGGGAACAGTACCGCGTCGGCACAGTCATAGCCTGCGCCATGCGATTGATCGTATGGTTAACCCGGTTCAACGGATCTGATGGAGTGCCATGCAAGCCAACCGATTGATCACGAGCGCCGCAGCGCTGTTGGTGCTGGCCGGTTGCGGGACCCAGCGTCCGCAGGAGGCCCCGGCCCGCAAACCCGACGAGGTCAAGACCGAGATCGTGCGCCTGTTGCCGGCAAAAACCGTCGACCGCCAAGGCTGGGCCACGGACATCTACGTGGCGTTTGCTGCACAAAATATTTATCCGTCCACGCAAAACCTGTGCTCGGTACTGGCGGTCACGGAACAGGAGTCGACCTTTCAGGTGGACCCGCCGGTGCCGGGCCTGGGCAAGATCGCCCGTGAGGAAATCGACCGCCGCGCCGCCAAAGTCCACATCCCCGGTCTGCTGGTAAGCGGTGCGCTGCAAGTGCGTTCCAGCACCGGCAAAAGCTACAGCGACCGGCTGAATGCCGCGCGCAGTGAAAAGGAATTGAGCGCGATTTTCGATGACTTCATCGGCATGGTGCCCATGGGCCGTACGCTGTTCGGTGGTTTCAATCCGGTGCACACGGGTGGGCCGATGCAGGTCAGCATCGACTTCGCCGAGCAGCAGGCGCGGAATTATCCGTACCCGGTGGACGGCACGATTCGGCATGAAGTCTTCAGCCGTCGCGGCGGCCTGTATTTCGGCATCGCCCACTTGCTCGGTTATCCGGTGAGTTACAAGCAGCCGCTGTACCGCTTCGCCGATTTCAATGCCGGTTGGTACGCCAGCCGAAACGCCGCGTTTCAGAACGCGGTGAGCCGTGCTTCGGGGGTTCCTTTGGCACTGGATGGTGATCTGGTGCGCTACGACTCGATAATGCCCGGCACCACGGAATTGGCCGTGCGCACGCTCGGCAAGCAACTGGGCATGCGTAATCCGACCATTCGGGATCAACTGGAAAAGGGCAAAAGCCTCGATTTCGAGGACAGCGTGTTGTATCAGCGGGTTTTCGAATTGGCCGAGCAGGCCGAAGGCCGTTCATTGCCGCGAGCGGTATTGCCGGGGATCGTGTTGCAGAGCCCGAAAATCACCCGAAAACTCACCACGGCGTGGTTTGCCAAACGGGTCGACGAGCGTTATCAGCGTTGCATGGCGCGGGCAGGGAAGTAACCGGTCTCAAAAAATGCATAAAAAACCCGGCGGGTGAGGCCGGGTTTTTTGTCGAGTGTTACTGCAAAGCCATTCATTCATACCGCACGGCTTTCGATCAGACGGTCGGAACCACCTTCGGCAACGCGGTTTTCGATCAGACGATCGGAGCCGCCTTCAGCGACGCGGTTTTCGATCAGACGGTCGGAACCACCTTCGGCAACGCGGTTTTCGATCAGACGGTCGG
>NZ_JAVLRV010000002.1:258388-275994 GCF_055803035.1 Pseudomonas sp. 300
ATCGGAGCCACCTTCGGCAACGCGGTTTTCGATCAGACGGTCGGAGCCACCTTCGGCAACGCGGTTTTCGATCAGACGATCTGAACCACCCTCAGCCACACGACTTTCAATCAGACGATCCGAGCCGCCTTCAGCGACAACCGAGTGAGCAGAAGAAGCGGCGAAAGCGTTAACTGCAAAAACCGAGAAAGCGATGCTGAGGAAGAGTTGGCGTTTCATGATGGTGTGCTCCGGGGTGTAGTTGTTTGGTATGGAGGCGATGTTACGCCCCGGAGTTTTTAAGAGAACTTCATTGACGTGATGGTGAACATCGACGGCAATGATGAATCGCGGCGCTCGGCTGATCGCGCTTAAATTACCTTCACTGCCCGCCCGATGAACTGAATCGGCCCTGTAGGTTTGCCGATCGGCGAGCCGGTGCGGTTTTCAAGGGTCAGTTCGAACAATTGGTCGGGTTGCAGCGGCGGCAGTTTATCCACAGGCACCGACAGCGTTTGCCCCGGTTTGACCAAGCCCAGCGACACCGGTCCTTGCCAGCCTTCGGCCTTGGTCCAGAACTCCAGTGCCTTGTCTTCCGGAACCTGCGCGACCCCCAGCGGAATCAACTGGATTTCCCTGGGATTGCTGGCCGAAATCACCCAACCCGGCGATTTGTCTTGTGGCGCGACCAGCACCACCAGATAGGTCGGCTTGACCGTGGTTTGCGTCAGCAGCAACGCTCCGAGCAGCAAGGTGGCCGCCAGCCCCGCACCCGCGAGCCCGCGCCACAGCGCTAAGCGATTCCACCAGGATGTCGGTTCGACCGTTGGCCGTCGGGTCAGGGCGTTGACGCTGCGCTCGATGCGTTGCCACAGAGCCGGCGAGGGCGTCTCGGGTTGGGCAAAGTCAGTCAGGCCCAACAAGCGACGCTCCCAGGTGTCGACCGCCGTGCGTAGTTCGGCATCGTCGGGCAGGCGTTGCTGTACCGAGCGGCGTCGTTCGTCCGAGAGCGTACCCAACACATACTCGCTGGCCAGTTCGTCGAGTTGCTCCGGGGTCTCATCCGCAGGTCTGATCGTCATCCCATGCACTCCCGCAATGCCGTCAGGCTCCGTTTGATCCACGCTTTGACGGTGCCCAGCGGGGTGCCGAGTTTGCGTGAAATTTGTGCGTGAGAATAACCGTCGACGTAGGCGTGCAGGATGCAGCTGCGCCGTGCAGGCTCCAACTGCTCCAGGCACAGATGGATGCGTGAGGCGTGCACTTGGGCATCGAAAGTTTCAGCGTCGTTTTGCACGTCGATATCGCCCTGGATTTCGCGGCTGTTGTCACGGATGTAGTTGAGCGCCAGATGCCGGGTCACGCTGAAAATCCAGCCTCGTGCCGACCCCCGCGTCGGGTCGAAACCTGCAGCGCCGGCCCAGATCTTGAGGAACGCATCGTGGACGATGTCTTCGGCCAGCGCGGTGTCGCGCACCAGGCGCCTGGCAACGCCGAGCAGTCGCGGACTCTCCTGCACATACAAATCCCGCAGGGCCTGACGCTCGCCCCGGCCACAGGCGGCGAGGTGCGCTTCATAGTCGAAAATGGTTTCGGGCAAGGACACAGATCTCAGCCGTTATGTGGGGGCAGTCCGAATGCAATCTAGCAAACAATCCCCCTTCCTGTAGGAACCGCCCTCAGCAAGACGGCTCCTGCACAGGATCGCGTCAGGCGCTTGGGGTTAGCTGGCGGCCCAGAAAATGTAATCCGCCTGATACTTCACCACTTCCTGTTTACCCTTGTTGGCCGCCGTGCACTCGGCGCTCGGGGCGACGCCCCCTTTGAGGGCCACGCGCTGGATGTAACTGACGCCGCTCATCGCACCTTTACCCTCGGCCGGATTGGCCTTGACCAGTTGATAGGGCAGATTGCCCGGGCTCGACGGTGCGACGGCCAGTTGGGTGCCGGTGACTTTCGAGCCATCCTTCGCTTGCCAGGTCGCCGGGGGGCCGAAGTAAGTGCCGACTTGCTTGCCGGCGCGATCATTGAGTACCGCCTTGGGCCCGACAAACACCCATTCGGTCTGGCCGGCCATGTTGGCCTTGTCACGGCATTCGTAGGTGATCTCGCCGACGCCGGTGGTTTCCATGGCGACCTTGTGCCCGTCCGGAACCTTGATGTTATCGGGCAGACCGGTCTGGGCAAAGGCCGCAGGCACGGCGGCGAACAAAGCAGCAAGGCAAATCAGGTGTCTGGCGTTCATGGCATTCTCTCCGTTAATGAGTCATCCGCTGTGCAGCAACAAGGGCTGCTACAGGGACTACCCGGCGGAAAGCGATTTGGATGCAGTGGCCAAGAAAAATAATTGAATACCTGTGGCGCACGCCCGATTCAGCTCCGACGTCGAACAAACTTGCGCCACAACCAGACCCACAGCATGAACAGCGGGAACGCGAGGATCAGGAAGGGCAGCGCGTAACTGGTTTTTTCCAGCGCATCGGCGGCGCCGTCGGCGAGATTGTCGAGCAAGTTGCTGAACGCCTGGCTCAGGTGCGACGAGCGACTGCTGGCGCCGGTCGGCAGGAACGACAGCGTGACCCGATTGGTGTCCAGACGCCGCTGATGCCCGGCGGCAATCTGCGCCAGGGCTTGCAGATCGTTTTCGATCCCGGCCTGCTCTTTGCTCAGGGTGATCAGATCGGTGACGCTGATGTCTTTGCGGGTCGCCAGTTCATCCAGACGCTGCTGCTGAGCCTTGAGTCGTTCCTGGCGCCGGCGGGTGTCGTCCACGGCATCGGCGAGGTCTTCGGCGCTGGTGATCCGCTGACCCAGTTCGCCACCCTCGGCAGCCATCGCCACCAACGGCTCGACGCCGGCAGGGGCAATGCGCAAGGTGATGTCGGCACGGCCAGCGCCTTGCTCGATGCGCAGGACGTTGCAGGCGCCGAAGCGTGCGGTTTCGCACGCCTCACGTGTGGCCTGCAAACGCGGGGCAATCTGTGCCTGGGGCAGCAACAGCTGCAATTCGTGTTCATAGGCGAGCATGGCCCCGCCACGCCCTTGTTCACCGGCTAGACTGGCCGATGACGAGTGTTCGCTCGGCGAGCAGGCACTGAGCGCCAGGCAGGCCAGAATAAACCCGAAGGTCCGAAAAAGTGTGGCGCGCTGGCCATCCTGTTGGCGCATGGTCGTTCCTTGAAGTGGGCTGCGGGGGTATTAAAAGAGTGTCCCGGGATCGCGCATCTTACCTGCATCGATCCGCCAAATGGCAGGGAACGTGACGTGTGCCCGCTCGTCTACTGACTATCTGTTCGTCTCGCCAGGAGCGCGATATGTATCAGCTATACGGACACCAGAACTCCGGCGCTGCCGCCATCGAAGCGGCGTTGGAGCTGTGCGAGATTCCTTATCGTTTCATCGACGTCGAGTCATCCACCGAGGCGGCCGACGCCCTGGAGAAGCTCAACCCGCTGAAGCAGATTCCGACCCTGCAACTGCCCGACGGGAGCATTCTCACCGAAAGTGCGGCGATCTTGATTCATCTCGGACTGACGTTTCCCAAGTCGAAACTGCTGCCGAATGACGCCGCCGAGCGCGATCAGGCGATCCGGGGGCTGGTGTACATCGTCAGCAATTGTTATGCGGCGATCGGCATCATCGATTACCCCGAGCGCTGGTTGCTTGTGGCCGACAAACCCTCGCGGGACAACCTCATGGCCGGCGCTCGCGAACGGTTGCACTGGAGCTGGGAGGTGTTTGCCGATCAGTTCTCGGGCGAGTTGTACCTGGGCAACGAGACGCCCGGCGCGCTGGATGTGCTGGCGGCGGTGATCACGCGTTGGGCGGGCAGCCGAGAACATTTGCGTAGCGCCCGGCCAGGGTTTTTCGCCTGGCTTGAGCGAATCGACCGGCACCCGACGCTGGCGCCGGTTTTTGCGCGGCATTGGCCTTCCTGAACACCGCAATCCCCTGTAGGAGCAAGCTCGCTCCCACAAGGGATTTTCGGTGTCTGGCATTACTCGCCGCGAATGTACTGCTCCAGCTGGCGAATCAGTTCCGCCTGCTCGGCGATGGCTTCCTTGACCAGGTCGCCGATCGACAGCAAGCCGATCAGCTTGCCGTTCTCCACCACTGGCAAGTGGCGCAGGCGCCGGTCGGACATGATGCCCAGGCAAGTATCGACGGTTTGATGGGTGTCTACGGTGATCACCGGCGACACCATGATGTCGCGCACCGGCGTGCCCACGGAAGAGCGGCCATGCAGCACCAGTTTGCGCGCGTAATCACGTTCACTGATGATGCCCAGCACTTGGTCATTCTCTACCACCAACAAGGCACCGACGTTCTTCTCGGCCATCTTCATCAGTGCTTCGAGCACCATGTGATCGGGTTTGATCTGGTGCACTTCCTGATTTTTCTGATCTTTCAACTTGAGCAGTTGGGCGACGGTTTTCATGTTGGCTTCTCGGGTGTTGTCGTTGTTCTTGAAGAATCGTAGACGCAAGCGCTGAGGGCAAGGCAGAAAGCGGCAGATAACGCTCAAAAAACGTCATTCAGCGGTTTTTCTTCGATAAACCTCACATTTCGAGTACACCACCGACCTTGTAGGAGCTGGCAAGCCAGCTCCTGCAAGGGATCATTCCAATCCAGGCTTCACTGCTATCGGCGGGAATGACGCGTAGAATTGCGCTCTGAATCGGATGTGAGGTTGCAGTGGTGGATTTACAGCGGGGCTTCGTCCTGACGCGGCATTGGCGCGATACCCCGGCCGGTACGGAAGTCGAGTTCTGGCTGGCGACCGACACCGGTCCCCGGCGTATTCGCTTGCCGCATCAACCGTCGGTGGCGTTCATCCCGGCCGAGCAGCGCGAGCAGGCTGAAAAGGTGCTGCACGGTGAAAAGAACGTCGAGCTGAAACCCTTGGCCCTGCTGGATTTCGAACATCGCCCGGTGCTAGGCCTGTATTGCCAGCAGCACGGTCAACTGATGCGCCTGGAAACCGCGCTGCGCAAGGCCGGCGTCGAGATGTTCGAGGCTGACGTGCGCCCACCGGAACGCTACATGATGGAGCGCTTCATCACCGCGCCGGTGATCTTTGGTGGCACACCCGATGCCGAAGGCCAGCTGCACGACGCGCAGATGAAGCCCGATCCCGACTATCGACCGACGCTCAGGCTGGTGTCCCTGGACATCGAAACCACCGCTCAGGGCGATTTGTATTCCATCGCGCTGGAGGGCTGCGGCGAGCGCCAGGTGTACATGCTCGGCCCGCCCAACGGCGACGACAGCAACGTCGACTTCGAGCTTGAGTATTGCGAGTCGCGCACCCTGCTGCTGAAAAAACTCAACGAATGGTTTGCCCGGCACGACCCTGACGCGATCATCGGCTGGAACGTCGTGCAGTTCGATCTGCGCGTACTTCACGAACATGCCCGACGTCTGGCGGTGCCGCTGAAACTGGGGCGCGGCGGCGAAGAAATGCAGTGGCGCGAACACGGTAGCCGCAACCATTACTTCGCCTCGGCCGCCGGGCGATTGATCATCGATGGCATCGAATCTTTGCGTTCGGCGACCTGGAGTTTTCCTTCGTTCAGCCTCGAAAACGTCGCGCAAACCCTGCTCGGCGAAGGCAAGGCGATCAGTACGCCGTACCAGCGCATGGACGAAATCAACCGCATGTTCGCCGAGGACAAACCGGCCCTCGCCACCTACAACCTCAAGGACTGCGAGCTGGTCACACGGATTTTCGCCAAGACCCAATTGCTCACTTTCCTGCTGGAGCGGGCCAGCGTTACCGGATTACCGGCGGATCGCAGTGGTGGCTCGGTAGCGGCCTTCACGCACCTGTACATGCCGCTGATGCACCGCCAGGGTTTCGTTGCGCCCAACCTCGGCACCAAGCCTGCCCAGGCCAGCCCCGGCGGATTTGTCATGGACTCGCAGCCGGGCCTGTACGAATCGGTGCTGGTGCTCGACTACAAAAGCCTTTATCCGTCGATCATCCGCACCTTCCTCATCGACCCGGTGGGCCTGATCGAAGGGCTCAAGCATCCCGATGACAGCGAGTCCGTGCCCGGTTTCCGCGGGGCGCGTTTTTCCAGGACCCGGCATTGCCTGCCGGCCATCGTCGCCCGGGTCGCCGAAGGTCGCGAAACCGCCAAGCGCGAACACAATGCGCCACTGTCCCAGGCGCTGAAGATCATCATGAACGCCTTCTACGGCGTGCTCGGTTCCAGTGGCTGCCGCTTCTTCGATACGCGCCTGGCCTCGTCGATCACCTTGCGCGGCCACGAAATCATGCTGCGCACCCGGCAACTGATCGAAGCCCAGGGGCATACGGTGATCTACGGCGATACCGACTCGACGTTTGTCTGGCTGCGCCGCGCCCACGGTCAGCAGGAAGCGGCGCAGATCGGCCACGCGCTGGTGGATCACGTCAACCAGTGGTGGCGCGCGCATGTGCAAGAGGAATACGGGCTGCAAAGCGCATTGGAATTACAGTTCGAAACCCACTACAAACGTTTTCTGATGCCGACCATTCGCGGCGCCGAAGAGGGCAGCAAAAAGCGTTATGCCGGGTTGGTGACGCGCGCCGACGGCAGCGACGAGATGGTCTACAAGGGGTTGGAAACCGTGCGCACCGACTGGTCGCCGCTGGCCCGGCAATTCCAGCAGGAATTGTATTCGCGGATCTTCCATCGCCAGCCTTATCAGGATTATGTCCGCGAGTACGTGCGCAAGACCCTGGCAGGCGAGTTCGATGATCGCCTGATCTATCGCAAGCGCTTGCGCCGTACCCTGGATGACTATGAACGCAACGTGCCGCCGCATGTGCGTGCGGCGCGGATCGCCGATGACTACAACGATCAACAGGGTCGTCCGCGGCAATACCAGAACGGCGGCTGGATCAGCTACGTGATCAGCGTCGCCGGGCCGGAGCCGCTGGAGATCCGCAGCGCGCCGATCGATTACGACCATTACGTCACCCGGCAACTGCAACCGGTGGCGGATGCGATTCTGCCGTTCGTGGACGACGATTTCTCAACCCTGATTGGGGGGCAGTTGGGCCTGTTTTGAGTCGAGCAGCGTTAATGTCCACGCGTCCGAGATGCCGTGGAAGTGAAGCTCCAGCGCCTTATGGAACAGACTGTCCTTCGGTGAAACCTGCGCAAACAGGGTCATCGACGAATGAAATTTCAGGTCGTCCGGGTGGCCGAAAATTTCGGTGATGGAGCGATCCTGAATATCCAGCACCCATTGCGTGCAGGTGTGCAGCCGTGGGCCGAGTCGCGCATGTTTCAGGTAGGCCGAGGCCTCCTCACCCGAGTGAATGGCATAGCGTTGCGACATTGGGCTGCCGCCCAGGCCGATGAATTGCGGAAAGATAAACCACATCCAGTGGCTGCGTTTACGGCCCGCGCCGAGTTCGGTTTTCACGCGTTCGAACACGGGGTCCTGCGCCTGTAAAAAGCGTTGCAGATTAAAGGGGTCGAGCTGATCGGTGCTTCTCATGAGAAGCCCTCTGACAGAACCGCGATGGCTCAGACCATGGCCAGTCGCTGTTTGCGTTGTGGCGCGCGAAACGCTCGGTCCAGCGCCTCCAGATCCCCGGCTTCAAGCTTCAATTGCTCGGCTTGCGCATTGAGTTGCACATGCTCAGGTCGGACCGCCTTGGGGATGGCAATGACGCCATCCTGCCGCAGAATCCAGGCCAAGGCTACCTGGGCCGGGGTCACCGCGTGACGGGTGGCCACCTGTCTGAGTGACGGATGTTCCAGCAATTGTCCGCCCTGGCCGATCGGGCAGTACGCCATCAATGGCAGACGATGCTGTTGGCTCCACGGCAGTAAATCAAATTCTATGCCGCGCTCCTCCAGGTTGTAGAGCACTTGATTGGTGGAGCACGCCGGGGAAGCCAGTTCTTGCAGGTCACCCACGTCGAAATTGGACACGCCCCAACGACCGATCTTGCCTTCCGCGCGCAGGCGTTCGAAAGCCTCAACGGTTTCTTCAAGGGGATACTGGCCGCGCCAGTGCAGCAGGTACAAATTGATGTGATCGGTGTTCAGCCTCCGCAGACTGCGCTCGCAGGCCTCGGGGATGCCCTTGCGGCTGGCGTTGTGCGGATACACCTTGCTGACCAGAAAGACCTTGTCGCGCAGGCCGGCAATGGCTTCACCCACCACGTTCTCGGCTCCCCCTTCGCCATACATTTCCGCGGTGTCGATCAGGGTCATGCCCAACTCGATGCCCAGGCGCAGCGCGGCGACTTCTTCGCGGTATCGAGCGGGATCTTCACCCATGCGCCAGGTGCCTTGGCCGATGACGGGTACGTGGATGCCGGCCAGTTCGAGGGTCCGCATGCAAACCTCCTGTGTATTCGATGGATACTTAGGTTGGCAGCAGAATAGCCCATGGGTTCCGTTTATTGCCGAGACGTTCGAGGGGGCGGGCACCGCTAAAGCATCGTGAGGCGGCCTGCCCGCCGGGCTCTTCTGCTGCAGCCCACTCATTTCGGACACGTACGCATTTCCCCTCCAGGAGTCGGCTTGCTGGCGATGGCGGAGGGTCAGTCGACCTGTTTATTGACTGAACGGACGCCATCGCCGGCAAGCCAGCTCCTGCAGTTGATCGGCGTCAATCAGCAGAAAATTTCAACACGGTGCTCTGGGTATACGTCTTGCCCGGATCCAGCCGCGTAGAGGGGAAGTTCGGCTGATTCGGCGCATCCGGATAATGCTGGGTCTCCAGGGTAAACGCACTCCAGTGCGCATACGTCTTGCCAGCCTTGCCCTTGACCGATCCGTCGAGAAAGTTGCTGGTATAGAACTGCACACCAGGCTCAGTGGTGTAGAGCTGCAAACGGCGCCCGGACTGCGGATCGCTGACGTCGGCGGCAAGCTTGCCCTGGTCACCCTTGGCGTCCAGCACCCAATTGAAATCGAAGCCACCGTGTTTCGGTTCAGCGAATTTCAACTGTGGATGATCGGCCTTGATGTTTTTGCCGATGGCAGTGGGCTGGGTGAAGTCCATCGGCGTGCCGGCCACTGGCGCCATTTCGCCGGTAGGAATCAACGTGCCGTTGACCGGCGTGTAATGGCTCGCATGCAGCGTCGCGACCTGTTGCAACACGTCGCCATTGCCCGCGCCGGCGAGGTTGAAGTAGCTGTGGTTGGTCAGGTTCAACACCGTCGGTTTATCGGTGGACGCCTTGTACTCGATGCGCAGCTCGTTTTTGTCATTGAGGCTGTAAGTGACCTCGGTTTTCAGGTTGCCGGGGAAACCCATCTCGCCGTCCGCCGACAGGTACGTCAGGGTCACGCCAACCGAGTCCTTGCCTTTGGCCGGTTCGGCTTTCCACACCTTTTTGTCAAAACCCAGCGGGCCGCCGTGCAGTGAATTCGAGCCGTCATTGAGCGGCACCTGAAAGCGCTTGCCGTCGAGTTCGAACGCGCCCTTGGCCAGGCGATTGCCGAAGCGGCCGATGGTTGCGCCAAAGTAGGCCGTTCCGCTCTGATAACCCTGTACGTCGTCGAAGCCGAGCACCACGTCCTCGAACTTGCCGTTTTTATCCGCCACTTTGAGCGCCTGCAGCGTCGCGCCGTAGGTGATGACAGTGGCTTGCATGCCGTGGCTGTTGCGCAGCACATATTGCTCGACGGGCGTACCGTCATTGGTTTTGCCGAACGCTTTGTGTTCGCTGGACAGGCCGGCGGCCTGGGAGGTGAGGGTGGCGATCATCAGGGACACTGCGAGCCCGCAAAGTGGGTATCGGGATAGAAGCATGGTTGACCTTCCTGTTTTTGTTTTTTGTGAAGTAGTCATACTAGTTATCGATTGGTAAATCGATAAGGAAGGATTTATAGCCTATATTTGCAATACAGCCATAATAAAGTATGACTAATTAAGCGGGCGCTCATGTTTGTGGACGGCAGGCACTGCACTTTTTCGACATCCACGGCTCTATCCTTGGTCAGCCCGCGGCGATCCCCCCGCCGGCCCATGCCAAGTTCAAGCGCCCATGGCCCCAGTTTTACCCCTCACCACTGAGCACATTCGCCGCCATTGTCTGCTGCTCGCCGTGTTGTCGATGCTCGTCACGACCGGTTGCAGCCAGCAGCAGGGCCGGGACATCGTCAGCCAGTTTCGCGAAGGCCGGCCCCAGGAATTCCTCCAGACCAGCGTCGACCGTATGGCCACCCTGGCGATGCGCGACAACCTCGACAGCCTTTACCTGCTGATGGGCAAGCTCTACCTGCGCAACCCGCAGGAACTGAAAAAGTCTGGATTCCTCGACGCCCGCGCCGCCGGCAAACAAGTGCGCCAGGCCATCGAACAGCAACAACCGCTGCCGACGCTGGGGGGCAAGAAGGATCTTGCGGCGCTGAGTTACGCCATGAGTCCGGAGTTTCTCGGCGACCGCGTCGGCGCCTTTATCTACGCCATCGGCAGCATGCTGGTCACCGCTCACGGCAATCGGCTGGAGTTTTATATGACCGATGCGATCAACCCGGTCTTTGTCAGCAACGCCGCGCGCAACATCGAGAAAGCCACCTGGATCCTCAGCCAGCGGCAAAACAAAAACGGCGAACCCTTGCTGTTCTCTAACGAAATCTCGGAGGAGGGCAGCAACCTGAGTTTCGCCGTGGAGTTCGGCAAGATCGTTGCGCGCCTGGACCTGCTGACCCAGATGCTGGACGAACGCTACCGGAGGATTGGCCTCAACTACGCACAGAGCCTGTTATTCCTCAATTTCCTGCCCGTGCAGTGAGCCTCGACTTGTAGGCGTCAGCAAGCTGGCTCCTGCAAGGCATAACGATAGACCGCATCGATATAAGTGGTTATAAGAAAAATCGCTATGCTGCGGGCCAGATTTTTATGCGTTTTCAGTGGGCGTGTTAATGGATTTCGTTAACTTCGGTTTGGTTGTGGCAGGTTTGGTGGTGGGTTTCATTGTCGGCATGACCGGTGTGGGTGGCGGCTCGCTGATGACGCCGATCCTGCTTTGGTTTGGCATCAATCCCGCGACAGCGGTCGGAACGGACTTGCTGTACGCCGCGATTACCAAATCCAGCGGTGTGCTGGTGCATCGCAAGAACAAGAACATCGACTGGGCGATTACCGGTTGGCTGACCCTCGGCAGTGTGCCGGCCGTGGCGCTGACACTGTGGTTCCTGAGCAATTTGCAAACGTCCCCCGACGCGATGAACGCCATCATCAAACAGGCGCTGGGTTTTGTGCTGTTTGCCACGGCACTGGCGATTTTCTTCAAGAAACGCCTGCTCGACTTCGCCCACAAACGCGCCGGCGGCACCTACAACCCAAGCGGCAAACGCTTGAATGGGCTGACCGTGATCACCGGCCTGGTCCTCGGCACCATGGTCGCCCTGACCTCCATCGGTGCGGGCGCCCTGGGCACGGTGGCGCTGTTCATCCTGTACCCGCTGTTGCCTACCCGCCGCCTCGTCGGCACGGAAATCGCCCACGCCGTGCCGCTGACCCTGGTCGCCGGTCTTGGCCACGCGAGCATGGGCAATATGGACTGGCATGTGCTGGGCTACTTGCTGATCGGTTCGCTGCCGGGGATTTATCTGGGCAGTCACCTGACCGGTCGCATCTCGGATGAAGTGTTACGCCCGTGCCTGGCGACGATGCTGGTGCTGATCGGCTACAAACTGGCGTTCTGATTTCTGCCACGGGCCTGCGTCACTCCCGGGTGAATATCTCCAGCAGATGTCCATCCGGGTCATCGAAGTACACGCGTCTGCCTCCCCCATAATCGTTGATCTGTTTCGGACGCTGTTTGCCGGGATCAGCCCACCATGCTTGCTGCCTGGCTTGCAGGCACGCGAACGCGGCATCGAAATCGTCGTCGCCGACCAGGAACGCATAATGCTGGGAGGCTATCGGCGGGTCATTGTCGTAATAGTCCAGCGACACGCCGTTATCGAGTTTCACGATCAGCATTGGCCCGAAGGGTTCGGGGGCGGGCAAGCCGAGAATCTCCACGAGAAACGTCGCGGACATCTGTTTGTCCTGGCACCAGACGATGGTGTGATTCAGCTGAGCGCTCATGGCGTAATCCTCACGGCGGTTCAGTGTGTATCGAGTCATGAGATTAGCTCAGCCTGTTGCGCAATGACCGCCCTGACCTAAGCTTGGGTCAAGGCGAAACACAATTGCGGTGCGACCCCCGGAACGAACGCCGCGATGCGCAATCATTAGAGCGTGGATATCAAAAGGAGATGCGCATGCTCATCAGGTCATTGACCCTGACAACCCTGCTGGCTTTCGCCGGCCCCTTGCTCGCCGCCGATGGCGATTCACCGCTGGACATGGACAAGGGCAGGTCCCGGCCGCTGATTGTCATCGCGCCAAGCACGGTCGACCCGGCGTGGGTCAGCCTGAAAAAGTCGCTGGATGAGCCAGCCAATCGCAAAGAATTCACCGACCGAAACATGGTCCTGTACACCGTGCTCAACCTGATGGGCCAGCGTGAAGGCAAAGACCTCGGGCCACAAGACACCGCAGCTTTGATCCGTTCGCTCAAATTGGGGGCTGGGGCCAAGACCAAGGTGATACTGGTCGGCAAGGACGGCGAAAAGAAACTCGAGCAATCGGACGCGGTTGATCTGAAGGCGATTTTCAGTGCTGTCGACCAATTGCCGCCGACCGAGAAAGAAGCCACGGTGCCAACCGTGCCGCCTGTCACTGAAGCCGCACCGGCTAACGGCACGAAGGCAACGAAACCCGCCAAGCCCGCCAAGCCTGCCAAACCACCGGAAATGCCTGACGATTGAACACATCACTGACCACGTGATAACGAAAATGGGCGACCTCAACGGGTCGCCCATTTTGTTGTCAGCGCCAGCCTCTGTAGGCGCAAGCTTGCACCTACAGGTCCGCGTGCGAATCAACGACGAATGAAGTGCCCGTTACGCGCCCCGGTGCTCTGGCCCTGGCTGTAAGCCAACACACCGTTGACCCACACCGCTTCGATGCCCTGCGGTTGCAGCGTTGGTTGATCGAACGTCGCGCAGTCGCGAATATCCCCGGCGTCAAACATTACCAGGTCGGCACAGGCACCCACTCTGAGGCGACCACGATCACGCAGGCCAAACCGTTCGGCCGGCAATCCGGTCATTTTGCGCACGGCTTCTTGCAGCGGGAACAATCCCTGGTCGCGGCTGTAATGACCCAATACCCGAGGAAACGTGCCCCACAGTCTGGGATGCGGGCGCGGGTCGTTGGGCAAACCGTCGGAGCCGATCATGGTGTGCGGATACGCGAGGATGCGCGACACATCGGCCTCGTTCATTTCATGGTAAATCGCGCCACCGGGCTCCAGCCGTTGTGCGGCCTCGACCTGTGAAAGCCCCCACAACCCGGCGATGTCCTTGAGCGTTTTGCCGGCCATCTCGGGGTGCGGTGTCGACCAGGTGATCTGGATCTTGAAGCCCTCGTCGACGATGCGCGGGTCGATGGTGGTCGAGCTGGCGGCGTAGGGGTAGCAATCGCAGCCCACCGGATGCTGCTGTCGGGCGTGTTCAATCTTGCCGATAATCACCTCACTGCGACCCCAGTTTGCGCGCCCGGCGCATTTGAGGTGCGAGATGATCACCGGCACGTGTGCATCGCGACCAATGTCGATGGCTTCGTCGATGGCTTCAATGATTTCGTCATCTTCGGAGCGAATATGACTCACGTAGATCGCGCCGGCGTCCTGCAAGGTGGCGGCGAGGAAATCGACTTCCGCCGTGGGGGCTTGCAGCGCGTTGCGGTAGGCCAGGCCAGTGCTCAACCCTAATGCGCCTTGCGCCAGCGCAGCCTTGAGATCTTCACGCATGGCCGCCAGTTCATGGGGCGTCGCCGCACGGTCGAACCGTTCCATTTGATTGGCGCGCAACGCGGTATGCCCCACCAGTGCTGCGACGTTTACCGCCGGGCGAGCGGCTTCGATCGCCGACGCATAGTCGGTGAAGCTTGGGTACTTGAAGTCTGCGGCTTCGCCGAGGAGGTTCATCGGGTCCGGCGGCTCGCCGCGAAGGCGCACCCCGGCGGCGCTGATGCCGCAGTTGCCGACGATCACCGTGGTCACCCCCTGACAGATTTTCGGGAGCATCGCCGGCTGCTTGAGCAGCGCCAGATCATCATGGGTGTGCACATCGATGAAACCTGGACTGAGGACTTTGCCCCGTGCGTCGATCACGTGGTGGGCATCGAGGTCATGGAGATGACCGATCGCGTGAATCCTGCCGCCCAGAAACGCGACGTCACCGACGAAGGGTGCTTCGCCGGTTCCATCGATAAGCGTGGCATTGCGGATCAGGGTGTCGATGACGGTCATGCTCGTTGCTCCGGCAAGCCAGGGTTCATTCGCCATAGATGTTGTAGTCGAAGTATTTCTTCTCGACCTGCTGGTAAACCCCGTCGGCGCGCAGGGCTTTGATCGCACTATTGAAACGCTGGGCCAGCTCGGTGTTGCCCTTGCTCACCGCAATGCCGGTGCCTTCGCCAAAGTATTCCTTGTTGCGCAGCTCAGGTCCGACGAAGGCAAAACCCTCGCCTTGCGGGGTCTTCAGGAAACCCTCTTGCAGCGGTGCGGCATTGGCGATGGTGCCGTCGAGCCGGGCGGATTGCATGTCCAGGTAGATTTCCGACTGGGAGCCGTAGCGAACAATCTCGGTGCCCAACGGTTGCAGCTTGTCGGTGGCGTAGCGATCCTGAGAGGTGCCGCGCTGCACGCCGATGCGCTTGCCCTTGAGTTGGCTGAAATCGTCATCGACCTGCGAGCCGGCCTTCATCACCAGCCGCGCCGGGCTCGAATAGTATTTGTCGGTGAAGG
The DNA here is from genome assembly GCF_055803035.1 of Pseudomonas sp. 300. Taxonomy (NCBI): domain Bacteria; kingdom Pseudomonadati; phylum Pseudomonadota; class Gammaproteobacteria; order Pseudomonadales; family Pseudomonadaceae; genus Pseudomonas; species Pseudomonas sp. 300. Next base: position 273,195 of record NZ_JAVLRV010000002.1, read on the forward strand.
TGACCGAGCGCTTGCGCTCATCGGTGATCAGCATCGAAGAAATCACCGCGTCGATCTTGCGTACTTTCAGCGACGGGATCAGGCCGTCGAATTCCTGCTCGACCCAGACACACTTGGTTTGCATCTGCGCGCACAAGGCGTTGCCGATGTCGTAGTCGAACCCACCGATGTTGCCGTCAGCTGTCTTGAAGGCGAACGGTGGATAGGCGGCTTCGATGCCAATGCGCAACGGTGCGTTCTCCGCCAGAGCACTCGTGACACACAATGCCAATGCAACGCCCAGGCACATTGTTTTTTTCATTGTTGATCTCCTGCTTCACAAGGGATGTCAGTGGCGGTGTGGATATATTTGTCCATAATGGACATATTAGTATGTTGTCGTCAATGGCGACACATAAACGAAAATGGGCGACCTCGACAGGTCGCCCATTTTGTTGTCACCGCCAGCTCCTGCAGGGAGTTCGGTTACCGGGTCAGTGCGTTCAATACCGCATGGGCGATTTTGACCCGCTCCGGGTTCGGGTAGTTTTTGTTGGCCAGGATCACGATGCCGATGTCTTTCGAGGGCACGTACGCCACGTACGCACCGAAGCCACCCGTTGAACCTGTTTTGTTGATCAGCACGTTTTCCGGTTGCGGTTGCGGCGGGTTCATCCACTGGACCTTGTGCGCCTGCATCGCCATCGACGACGAGTTGCCTGCGAGCAATTTATCGAGGGTGATCGGGTAGTGGTAAAACTCCCAACCCAGCCCCTGGGTCATGTCGCCGACCGTGTAGTAACCGGCATGCGTCGTGGCGATGGCTTGCTGCATCGGCGCTTCAAGGCCTGATGGTTTGATGTTCGCCTCGACGTAACGCATCAGGTCCGAGGCGCTGGTTTTTACGCCGTACGCTTCTGAGTCCAGCGCTCCCGGCCCGACCCGCACCGGTTTGTCCTCCTTGTTGTAGCCCTGAGCGTAAAGCGCCATCTGATCCTGCGGCACCTTTAGGAAGGTGTGTTGCAACCCGAGCTTGGGCAGCAGCGTTTTTTCCATCAGTTCGTCAAACGGCTGGCCCATGCTCTTGGCCGCGAGATACCCGAACAACCCCAGGCTCGGGTTCGAATACAGCCGATGGCTGCCGGCGGTGTAAGCCGGTTTCCACTGATTGAAATAACCAAACATCTTGTCCGGCGCATCGGCATCGCTCGGGAATTGCAACGGCAGGCCGCCGGCAGTGTACGTGCCCAGTTGCAGCACGCTGACGTGATCGAACGCGCTGCCGCGCAATGCTGGCAGGACGTGGCTGGCCTTGTCCGAGAGGGACAGTTTGCCTTTGGCCTGAGCGTAGGCGGCGAGGGTAGCGGTGAAGGTTTTGCTCACCGAGCCGATCTCGAACAGGGTGTGTTCGGTGACAGGCGTGCCGGTTTCCTTCGAGGCCACGCCGTAGTTAAAGTAATGCTGTTTACCATTCAGTGTGATCGCGACGGCCATGCCGGGAATGTTTTGTTGCTGCATGATCGGGGCCACTGCAGCATTCACCGCTGCTTCGATCTGCGCGTCAGCCTGATTCCCTGCGACGCTGTAACCTGCACCCAGGAGCAGTCCGAAAGCGCTGTAGGATAAGACCTTGCCGAGTTTTAAGTTATGCATGATTAAGCCGCTGTCCATGAGATTTGATGATTAAACCCGCTACACTCCGAGCGGTTTATACATCGGACCGCCGCTGAGCGTGCCAAATCTATTCAGTCTGCCGATCTTCGACAAACGACAATATTTCGGCTGAGCCATTAGAAAAACTAGGGAGTTGGCATGATCCGCCCGCAATTACCGCTTAACGCACTGCGCGCCTTCGAGGCCTCGGCGCGTCATCTGAGTTTTACACGGGCGGCGGTGGAGTTGTGCGTTACGCAGGCCGCGGTCAGTCATCAGGTCAAAGGCCTGGAGGCCCAGCTCAACGTCACCCTGTTCAAACGCCTGCCACGCGGGTTGATGCTGACCAGTGAAGGCGAGACCTTGTTGCCGGTGCTGCGCGAGTCCTTCGATCGAATCGCCGAAACCCTGGAGCGTTTCGAAGGCGGGCATTTACGCGAAGTGTTGACGGTGGGCGCGGTGGGGACGTTTGCGGTGGGTTGGCTGTTGCCGCGAATGGCGGACTTTCAGGCGAAACATCCGTTCATAGATTTGCGCCTGTCGACCCACAACAATCGAGTGGACGTGGCGGCTGAAGGGCTGGATTACGCGATTCGGTTTGGCGCCGGAGCGTGGCACGGGATTGAAGCGGTGCGCTTGATCGAGGCGCCATTGTCGGTGTTGTGCGTGCCCGACATTGCTCGGCAACTGCGCACGCCAGACGATCTGTTGCAGCAAACGCTGCTGCGTTCCTATCGCACGGATGAGTGGCCCGAATGGTTTCAGGCCACCGGCCTGCCGGCCCATGCTGCACCGCCCCGAAGCATCGTCTTCGATTCCTCGCTGGCGATGATGGAGGCCGCACTGCAAGGTGCGGGCGTGGCCCTGGCGCCGCCGTTGATGTTTGCCCGGCAACTGGAGGCGGGGGTCATCGAGCAGCCGTTCGCCATCGGTATCACCACCGGCAGCTACTGGCTGACCCGCTTGCAGTCGCGGCCCGAAACGTCGGCGATGGCGGCGTTCAAGGAGTGGTTGTTGCACGCTTCGGGCTGATACGAAACCCTGTGGGAGCGGGCTTGCCCGCGATGAGGGACTGACATTCAACGCTGAAGTTGACTGATAGGCCGCCATCGCGGTGTAGAAACGGACACATCCTTTACGATTGAAACCGGGGACATCCTTTACGTTT
>NZ_JAVLRV010000002.1:276094-305988 GCF_055803035.1 Pseudomonas sp. 300
TGCTCGCTTATGCGGCGCAGGGTCGTAGCGCGGACGAAATCTTGAAACGCTACTTGAGTATTGCTGCTGAAAAACAGCCTGGGCGGGAAGTTTCCATCCGAGCCTGGTCGCTGCACGATCCGTTGGTAGGCGAGTTTCAGCAGCGTGTTGACACAAGACGACTGGACTTCGCGATACGGACGTGCCGCCGCTTGGTCCCTATGCCAGGCGAAGCTGAAGTGATTGGTCGGGTGGCCCATCTGTGCCTGATTGGTGGTCAACAGGCAGGGCTGCGGCGTGATGCCGCTCGCTTCAACAGTTTCCTGAGTCGAGCCTTTTCACTTTTCGAAGGGGCTCTTCCACCGTGGCGGGCCTAAGTCATGAGCTAAATTGGGTAACTGAATAAATAGAGGTCGCGTGCCTGCCTGGCCTGGATCAGTACAAGAGAAAGCGGTGTAGTCTTTCATCGCCCGAGCTACAGACTGAATCGCCCCTAATTTCGTAGTCACTCGATGACCGCTTCTGGCCGAATTGCAGTCGTTCGCAGAAGGTACATAACGGTCTTGGTACCCGCCTAGCTAACTTTTAAAACCCATTAAATCCTGAGCGATACCTACAGCCCTTTCTTACTTCGACGCATTACGTGGATCATCATGGCTATCAATATACTCAAGGCCTAGCGGACCCGTTCCGTAAACCTGTGAAATGTACTCTCCTGATTTAGCCCAGTGAAAGTGTGGCGTATTAGCCGGAAGTATCACCACGCTGCCTGGACCGTAAGCAACCAGCTTGGCCGGATCGAAAACAGTGCCGAAGCCAATATAGAAAACACCGGACATGACGGTGTAGATGCGGTCCTCAGGATGTGTATGGGGCATCAATTTTGTGCCATTCGGCACTTTGACTCTTACCACATAGGGGGCTGGCTTACTCGGGTCGCCGGCCACCACAGCCAGCTTCACTTCTTTGGGGAAGGCTGGAAAGCTGCGCCACTCAACGTCTTCATTATGTAATGCGCCGACCTTATCAAGTGGCAATGGGTGGGCCTGGGCGAACGCCATTGTTGCGCTGGTGGCAACAAGTGCAGCCAGACAAGCAGTTTTCATAATGTTCTTGATCATGAAAGGCACCTTAATTACGCCGTAAAAAAATTGATATCGTCACCTACGCTGCGAGTAAATCCGCTGGAGAAATCGAGGCGGGTCGAATGCGGCTTACTGTATTTGTCACTGACTGCAATGATAATGACGTTGTCGCGCATTACTGTTGATACGCAATGTAATCAATGCCCTGTCACATTCCCGTGGCCAGTGCTCCCCACCCTCATCACGCTCACCAGAGGTAGGCCGCTCGCCCTATCAATGCCGTCGATGGTCACCATCACGCCAATGAAGTTCTCTTAAAAAATCCGCGGCGTAACATCTGCTCCATACCAACCCAAAACACCCCGGAGCACACGATCATGAAACGCCAAACCATTCTCAGCATCGCTTTCTCGGTTTTTGCAGTTAACGCTTTCGCCGCTACCTCGACTCACCCGGTTGTCGCTGAAGGCGGCTCGGATCGTCTGATTGAAAGTCGTGTGGCTGAAGGTGGCTCGGATCGCCTGATCGAAAACCGCGTTGCTGAAGGCGGTTCGGATCGCCTGATCGAGAATCGTGTGGCTGAAGGCGGTTCGGATCGCCTGATCGAGAATCGTGTGGCTGAAGGTGGCTCCGGCCGCCTGATCGAAAACCGCGTTGCTGAAGGCGGCTCGGATCGCCTGATCGAAAACCGCGTAGCAGAAGGTGGCTCCGACCGCCTGATCGAAAACCGCGTTGCCGAAGGTAAGCAAACCAACCACACCATCCGTTAATCAGTATTGCAAAAATGGGGGTGACCATAGATTTTTTGTGAAGTCATGTTTTCGAAGAGGCTTTGTCGGCACGTGCACTGCGGGCGAAACCTTAAGTCCGGATCAGATGCGGCGGAGCAGTTCCTCGAGCTGGCGATGCTCCGCATGGGTCAGTAGCTCGATAGGATCGGATGCATCTCTTGAGCTGAATTCGTACTCTCGGCCGTCGGGGCTGTAACAGCTATCGCAGTAATCGAGCGTACCGCAATCATTGAACAGCGTGATTACTCATCCATCTACATCGACCGTCATCAATCCGCAGTAGATTTCGTTCCAGCTGGCTGAGGTGATTCGTCGCATTGCACGCGAGGCCATGGATGCTTCGCGGAGGATTTGGCAGACTTCTCGAGCTGTGAGCATTTGTACTACCTGATGGGTCTAGTCGCGTTGCACGAGGTGCTTTAACGCATGACGACTTGCGATCACTCGCTCGCGGATTTCTTCGGGTTCGATAGACATCCGCCCTTCGGGAGTGACATGGAGTGTTCTGAGCCCGTTTACAGCAATTATGAATGCTCGCTCGCGCAGTTGCTCCGACTCAGACCGCTTGTCTCGCCATAAGAATCCAATGCACCTCCACAACCATTTCATGCCTTTTCTCATTGCTTCGATAGAGAGAAGCATCTTCGGTGAATAGCTGAAAAATGTCGTCAGCTTTTTGGTGGTGTTCGCAATTTTTCGGTGATGGCTGTTGGAAATGCTGCCGTCGGAACATCAAGAGTGAGCGACCAACCTTCAGATGAGTTTATTCGAACTGATGTTGTTTGGATTTGAAGCCCTTTGTAGAGACTTAAACGCAGCCCGCTTCACGGAAGAAGCGACTCCATTGCACTCAGGGGTCACGAACTTTTGCAGGTTCAGACCGTGCGGTATCCCAAAAGGGATATCAGCTCAGTCCTGATGTCTCCCACAAGCCCTGGTAGTGGCCTAGCGCTCTCGAATCGGTAGAGCTATGTGCGGGCGACCTCCAAATAGGCCAAAGTCTATTTAATGAAAAACTACCCGTGACGGGTCGGCGTCTACCGCTCTGCACTCAACGTAAACCCCGTGCGAAAAGAAGTCGTTACTTTCGCAACGCGGGCTGCATTTTCATCCCCCACGCATCGAAATCGGCTCAGACTTCATGCCTCCTGGATGCTTTGGTAGAGCGGCGACTGAACGGAAAATGAGCTGCGACAGCTGACGCCCGTTGATGTGCATCCGGCGGAACCACCGTGCAAGAGCAAGTCGTTACTTCCGCAACGCGGGCTGTCTTTCATTCCCTACACATCGAAATCGCTGCAGATCTGTTGCCTCCTACGTGTTGATGGGGGGCTGTGGGCCATTCACGCGCTGGTTTAGTCCCACGAGATCACCCTGGGTAAACAGAGCGGCGTGGTTTTTGGCGGGCCTCGTGCGGAAGATGTTGGTGTGTCGCCTGGTCGCAATTTGGTAATTGGGGCACGGAAAAAATAGGTTCTGAAGTTTTTCGGTGGCTCAAGGCACACATTCGGCTCACGGAAAGTTTGTCATCCGACAAATGGTTCTGGAGATTTTACGAGGGCTCCTCGGAACAGCCAGCATGTGTACAGATATCGAAGTTTGGAAGAATGCATTTTCAAATGGGGCTGCGGATTTCGTGCATCGACGGTCGTAATGTATATCAGAATGTCATTGTTTCTTTTAAAGGGCTAAGTGGTTCATTGTTAGGTGGGAATTAGTCAATGTGTAAGATAATAATTTACTCGGTTGTTTGTAAATCAGTCACTTGCGCGTTGGTTTGTAATGCGAGCAATTGAATTGCCTTGAGAAATTCACGAAACGTAATTCCCTTAAAGGCGCGTTGGGTCGGAGTACTGGAAAACAATATTTTATTATATGTCTGGCTGCTTTTATTTGTGTGTGATTTGTCAATTAATAAGTATGTATGTCGGTCAGCTTTTATCGTTTGTCAATATATCTCTAATTATTATTTGGTGCGAAAAAATTGTTGTGGGAAAACACAAAAAACTTACTTGAAGAAGTTTAGTAATGGGACTAGCGTCGTAATCGAGTGACTGACTAATGAGGTGACGATGATGGTCGAGAAAACGCCAAGCGAAATTGAGCCCGGACTCACAAAAGGCGAATTGAACGCGGTCATTGCTAACGTCCTCAGAAGGGGAGACGTCATGGAGTTGGCCTTGCTCGAATTGTCGTTGATCGGCGTAAGGATGCATGAACTCCTCGCCACCCGACTCCAGGATTTCCGAGAACCGGGCGGTTTTGGCGTATTGATCCAAGGTCAAAAACGTAGGGAGGGCAACAATCTTTGTACTCTTATTTGCCCTCCTTCGAATGCGCTGAGGGCGTGGGTTCGCGCTGGTGGCATCAGGGACGGCGATTTGTTATTTCCTGATCCACACGATAAAACCAAGCCGCTCTCTGTTTTCGCGTTCAAAAAAATAGTTTCCGGCTGGTTTCGTGGCATTGATCTCGGAAGTGGCAAACATAACTTTCACAGCTTGCGGCGATCGCTGATTAGAAAACCCCGTAAAGATGGTTGAATTTTTTTCGGTCATTTTGCCGAATTATTCAGGCGATGGAATGTATGCGGAGGTGGCATATGGCGAGTAAAAAATCCCGTAAGGTTAGGTCGACTCTTAGTGGGCAGCAAGTCGGTATTTCAAATGCTCACAAATATCCAAGTACGGATGAAATTGAAGTGTTTGTCCTTGAGTTCGCCAGCAAGAAAGATCATAGGCCTTCCACAATAAATGCGCTCAGAAGTGAATTGCGATTGTTTTGTGAGTTTATCAAAGAACATCATCAGCATTTGTGAAGGGTAGTGGGGTATTTGTTATTGGTGCATGGTTCTGCGATAACTTTATGAAGCGAATTAAACGTTAATTATAGTTGTCAGTAGACGTCTTTTTTGCCAATTACTCACCAGCTTATTTTTTAAAGTCTTCTGTAAAAATTTATTGAGAGGATTCTTACTTGCTGACTCACTATCTGATGCCACCGAATAATATAGTTTTTTCGTGGCCAGACCGCGACTGTCGGGGTGGGTATAGGACTGTTAAAGTTCAATATCCTAATGAAATGCCGGTCAGTTGGGTTGATGCGTTTATTGAGGCTTTTAAACGAGTGTCGGGAAGAGGATCCGATTCAAGTATTCCTATTTACCGTAAAGCAATGAGCAGTATATTGAAATTTATAGGACATTCTGGGGTTGAACAATTTCCTCCCGACAATTGGGATTCCTATATACATGGGCACTTTGAATTTTGCTTATCAACTACCCAGCATCCTAGAGTGCGATTAGAAACATGGTCATATTCTAGAAAGTTGTATCTAGAGCTAGTAAGGCAAGGCTGGATACCGAAGTCAGCGCATATACCAAGAAATAAAGTTAAAGGAGGTTGCCCTGACGAACCATCCGCTCCGCTTGGCGCAAATGTAAAGCGCCTGTCGGTACCCGACCAACTCAACTTGCTGCTTCCAAAGCACATGTTAGTGGCCAAGGGGTTGGAGCTTGAGGATGATGAATACCTGTTGAAAATGAAAGCGGAATTTCTGAGTGCAACAGGTGCAGTGATGGCGGGCTGCACTGAATACTGGGCGGTGATGAAAAAGTGTCATGAGATCGGTAGAAAACTACGAGAGTCAATATTGGAAACAGAAGTAATTCGAGTTTTAAAGTCTGGAGATTTTTTCAAGGACGGCGTTCATCTCGCTGATCCGAACTCCCCTGATTGCTTGGCTTGGACTTTGGCTGTTATTTATCATTTGATGCGTGTTGGCCCTGGGTTTAGTTCGATTAATTATTTGGAACTAGCGAAGGTGCCATTTTTTAATGAGCTAATGACTGATACAAACATCAATGTTAAGTTTTCAAAGCGTTTGCGAGACGTCGCGAGCGCTGTGCCTGCTGATACGCAAGCTAACGAGTGTCTTACAAGGTTACTTGGATTATTATCATTGCGAGATTGCGCCGTAGCCAGTTCAATTTTAATAATTGAAAATCCTTCATTTACCAGTATGTCTCTAACAAACTCCGATCTTTATAGCCAGGCGGGACGTTACTATTTACGCACTAGAGATAATAGCAATTTCAAAGTTTTTAGTGTGTCTAAGCCGAGAGCTTCTAAGAGGAAGATTTCAGTCCTTTCACCTGTCAGTGAGATGGTTGTAACCGATGTCATACAGTTTACAGATTTGATCCGAGTACAACTTAGAGCTGAAGGAAAGAAAAACTGGCGCAAGTTATTTCTATTTGCATCTAGGCAAAAGCTTGGGTCTTCACGATTAATCGGAAGTGCGATGTGCGGTACCAAAAATAAACGCGGATCCTCTGTTTTTATTGCGATAAGAGATCATTTAAGTCACGTAGGTATTCAGGTCGGCGATTTTACGCTGAGCGCACTGAGAACAGCACAGGCGTTAATATGTTTTTTAGAATACGGTAGCTTGAAAAAGGTCGCAGATCTTCTTAGTAACTCCGTGCGTACTGTCAGAAAACATTACATTCCTTCCTGGCTCATTGTGCACTGGGTTAGCCGTGTTATCCGTTTGATGCAACAGAAACTCATCATCATCGCTACCGAAAGTTTCCCATGGCAATTGGACGCAACAGATTTCGAAACGGAGCAACAGTTGCGCCTATTCGTCACTAAAATGCTGTTTTCTGTTAAGCACGGGGATGCATTCAGCCAGCTTATACAAATCAAACTGGCGAAATATGTTGATTCAAAAAATGATTTGTTCTTATCGTTTTTTGAGGCGGATCTTGCAATCCATTTAGATGTTGAGAGTGTCGCCGCCATACATGCATATGCTCATGTGTTCAATGATTCGATACCGCAAATAATTAGCGATATTGTAATACCTGATCAAGAATTTTTAATTTCCAATAGTTCTATATGTGGTTTATCAAAATTGATATATGGAGCGGTAGATATAATCGATAAAGATTTATCGAGTGCGGAATCAGCAGTGCTGGACAAGATTTCAGGGGATAGTGTAGCGCAATTCCAACACGTCCATTCAGAAGCTATTAAGAAAATTGATTTTTATGTAGATAAGTTCAAATATTGTAAGCAAGCATTAGCTTTAATAAAGGGGATGTCATAATGCCTAAAGCAACGAAATCCATCGATCCCTATGACCGAGTGAATATGCTCTTGAAGCAAGCTCGGGATAGAGAAAATGCTGAAAAATCGCCGAGCTTCGTAGCGAGGTGGCTTATCAGCGGAACAATTGGTAGCACCATTTGGAGAACTACTTCCCCCGGCTCTGACAAAATTACAACCATCAATTTCGATCGGGTGCTCAGTGATGGAACTAATCTGGCGGACAAATCTAACTCTTTAATTTTACAGGCGATCCAAACCTGGGCATTTAACTTAAGAATGGGGACAGTGGTTGACTCTCAGTTTGCAACTGAAAGATGGCAGTCATTTATTGATTACTCTGTGAAAATATCAAGTTGGCTCGTAAGGCATAAAGAAATATTTTCGCCAGAGAAATACGCTTTTGGGTTAGTAACTTTGGATGCGATCGAAGGGCTTTTGAAAGAGTTAACGAATGGAGGTTGGTCAGAAGCGCTTTGCGTAAAAGAACGTGTTTTGTATTTTTTTCATGAGGCTACAAATTGTGGAATACCGATTGAAAATTTGATAAACAATCCTTATTGTTTATCAGATGATTTCAAAGATTTAGTAGTTTCGTGGCTAAAAGCAAATAATGGTTACAACTATCGCAAATCGAAAGCTTGTCCGGTAGGAGTTTCTGTATCTAGAGTATTTCTTAAAGCCAATTTTGGAATCAGTAGAACCGGTATGTCGGCAGATTTAAAAGCTTTTTTTCGGCAGTTTGAACCCAAGCTTCATGAAACGTTGTTAGTGCCAGCACGTAGCTGCAGACGTTATCCATCTCAGAACACAATCGGAGTTTCTGAAATTGGTTCAGGTGGGCTTAAAGAAGGCGCCATACTCGACGAGATAACTTTTTTATCTTATTTTTTTACTTCTCACCCGCAGACCTGCGGTTTAATTCCTTATCTGGAAATAAATAAAAAAAGTATAATCGCTGAGTTAGGTCTATCACTGGCGCGAGGGTCGCATACTAGACTTATTCCGTTAACCATCGGCCTGCACGCCATCAATCAGGCGGTTAAATGGGTAATCGTATACGGGGAAACCGTAGTTTCTGCCGCTATATATTATGCTGAGGAGTTCCAAAAGATCCATTCCTCCACTACTCTCAAACACCAATTCGAAAAAAAGAAAAAGCTTTTTGACGCCACAAAACATCAGTGGACTTATACAGATCCTTACAGTGGCGAAGTTTTCTCACTTTGCGATTTGCTAAATATTCAAACACCAGTAGCTAGGAGTGTTGCTGTGTTAGAAACGGATTTGCGCGCTATGGTAGAAGCATTTGTTGGCGCTTGTGCTGTTCTTATCGCAATCCTAAAGCCAATCCGTAATAAAGAACTCTGCAATTTAAAACGGGACAGCTTGGTTATCAACCCATTGTTTGGTGGGTGCTATTTAGAGCATCTGCAAGGTAAGACTGGCGTTATGGGGATTAATTTTCAAATTGCGCGAGATATTCCAAGTATCACTGCGAGGGGCGTCCAGTTACTTCAAGTGCTCGGCTCTCGTCTGTCCACGATCTACGGTGACAGTTCGGATCATGCAAAGGATCTATTTTATCTTCCTGGACTTGGTTTCAAAAAACCCGGCGGAAACACAAATTCTACTCAGACAAATCGGTGTATCGACAGGTTTTGCGATCTGATAGATATACCTTTGGATAAAGCCGGTCGTAGATGGTATTTGCGAGTTCATGAGATGAGGAAATTTTTTCTCCTAGTCACAAACCGTCATCAAGGCCCTCTGGTAAATGAGGCTCTACGCCATGCCGCTGGGCACAATGATCGCGCTCACCTTGAAGCATATATTGCTCTTGATGAATATGATGATGACTATATTCGATTTGAGACAGAGTGCGTCGAAGAAAAATTGATCAGTTTGGAAGCTGGTGGAATAGATAAGAGTAAGCACGAAGGGTTGGTTAGTCTTTATGATTTATGTTGCCAGCACTTCAGGGTTCGTAGTCTTTCATCGATCAGTACTTTTGGCAGGCTCAATCTCTTGACGAGTTTGCGTCTTAATAAGGCTTACGAATTAAGCACCTGTACAATAGTTTCAGCGGACTATGATTCCGAAGTTTTGGAAATTGATTTTGCGATTCGGATAGGGAGTAAAGTGGATGAGAGCTTCCACGCTTAATAATTATCGAGGACGGATTGTTTGGTTGCAAAAAGTTAAAGCTGGCGAGATTATAGTTGATCATAAAAATTGCAAATATGTTGCATCCATTAAGCAGTTCTGCAAAATGAAAGGAGACTCATTCGCTATCATTGCTTACAATTCTCTTAAAAGTGCAGCCAGCCACGGGGAAGTCGGCGATGATAGAAATGATATTTGTTGGGGGGGATTTAAATTATTATTTAGTCAAGCCAAAGATGTAGTCGATACTTCGATTGTTTCAGTTGCGCCGGTACTTCCGAATGCGCGTGTTTTAGCGGATTTAGCCCTGTTGGATGCCCATATTTGCTCAATGGCCTATATAGAGTTGTTGGGCTTTTTATCGAGCTTGGCTGGCACTATTACGACCAATCCGAACCTTGCTGTGGAGAGAATTCGTATACAACTAGAAATTAGCAAGGCCAAGTTTAAGTCTGTCATTTCTCATGCTAGTAACTATGACGGCGCAAAGCCTGGTCTTACATTAATAAAAAAATAGAGGTTTCCACATGGGTGTTCAGCTCTATTCACATCTGAAGCACGTCAAAATTCCTGGAAACGCTTGGCTCTCTCCTCGCCACACATATGTTAGCCGGGACAAGATGTTAGATAATTTACCGCTCTTTCGATGGCCCGACGGTCGTCTTTGTCATCTCGCTAATCAATGGATAATTAATGTCAGTTCTTCGACTAAAGCCAGGGACACGGCGCGTGTTTATGCTTCGCAAATAACTCATATAATTAGATATTGTTTTTTAAAAAAAATAGAAATTTTCGAGCTAAACGATTATCATTTTTATGAGTTTACACAGTATTTAAAAAATAACTTAATTAAGTGCGCTGCTATCAGCGGAGAGTTCGTTGGAAAAAATCATGTGCGCGCGGTGCAGTTGCGTTGTTTATATTTTCTAGTTTGGATATCGAAGCAGTTTGGGCAGTATTTTGATCATTGTCTCATTGGTACGGAAGACCAAAGTCCAAGTATTGTGATTACATGGCGCATTAGTAAGCACTCAGGGCGGCTCGATATTTTTCACCCGGATTTGGTTGAGAATGAGCCTTATAAGGATGATAAGGCCGTGATAACTGAAGCAGCGATTCGCGATATTCAAAACACAATTTATAATATGAGCCTTCAAAGGCAGCGCTTTTTTAATGCCCGTAGTAGTTCTAACAATCATAGCGAGTTAGGGCAGAGCGCTGCTGTTTATTTGTATGAGAGGCGTATGTTTACAATTCGAATGATGAAGCTCACTGGATTGCGACCAGAGGAGCTTGTAGATATTCCTCTTGATTTGAATAATGACGTTATCTCTTCATTAAAGATAAGCATACCTACAAAAAAACAAGGCGTCCCTGCGCCAATTCGGAAGTTTAATATTACACTGCGGGCGGCGCTAGATTTTAATCGCTATCTCAAAGCTAGAAAAAACCATATTGAAGTTTTAGCATCGAGTGGAATAGTTATACGTGGGGAAAAGTCTATTTTGTTGACTGATAGAGGGCAGTCTTTAACTAAGGAAAGTTTAACTAGGGAATTTGCCAGGATTTGTGAGCAGGCAAAGTTTAACGAAGTGCGAACTTGTTTATCGATGTTTCGCCATAGATTTATAACGCGTGAGATCCACACTCTTTTATTGCTGCGATTTGAACGGGATTCATCACTTAAAATCAGCTGGACTGAAGGGCTGCGTGACGATATTTGTTTTATAGTTAAACAAAAAACGGGCCATAGAAATATAGAATCGTTATATGAGTATTTTCATAGTGAGTATGATTTGCTGACTGGTAAATCCGATCGGGCTTCTTCTATGAATCAGAGAGACCGGCTTGATGCTGCTCAAGAAGCGTTAGTTGATCTTAAATTTAAAAGCCATTCTATTGTGAGCAGTACTATTGAGCAAGATATTAAAAAGCTTGAATTAGAAGTTGAATCTCTTTATAAGAAAATCTATGGGGTTGACGAATAGGAATGTTTGTTGAAGGCTAAATTTTAAGGCCGGTCGGATGTTGGTCGTCATTTATGTACACTGGCAAGCGTAGTAGATTATCCAACGCTCAACCGGGCAGTTTAGCGATGTGGGGGGGCTAAGATTAATACCAAGTCATCTGTGCGAATACTAGAAATTCAGTTTTCAAACCGCTCAATCATCCTATGCCTTAGCTAAACAATTCTGCTTTTTTATAATCGCGCACCCTGTGCCATCAGCGTTGTGGACGAATCAATGTCGTGTTCAAGTCTTGAGTCAGGCAATAACAGCACGATTGAAGGCGTACCCATCGCACATGTCTAATTTTCGCTGTTAGCAAAACGGCTGCGGTGCACCGCTATCGAGTAGTTAACCAATTTCAGTGTCAAATTTCAGTGTCAAATTATTTTCTATCTATCTGAAATCATTCATCTATTCTATCTTCTTAAAATTGCTGTCTAGAAAATCAGCGATGTCGCTGACGGGCTGTTACGGATCAATCCGCTCAATCATCAGCCTGATCTGTTCGTGCAGAAAGCCGAAAGTTATCAGGCTCGCTGGCCTTGGCTGACGATTGTCGACACTGACGCTATTCCTGATTGAAGTAAAAGGGGACAGGGCTCGAATACCCCATCCCCTCCATCACGTAACAATCAGAACTTGAACGCCTGACGCCCTACCAACAACCATTTGCCTTTCTGCTTCTGCCAGATCTGGAAATTCTCGATTTCGGTCGGAATCACCTCGGCGCCTTTCAGCGCCTGTGCCGAGAAATGGTTGCGGACCAGCGCGACGTCACCGGACAGGGTGATGGTCTGGTTTTGCATCTCAAGGGTTTTGAAGGCGCTGCGGCCGGTTTCGATGTCGGCGATGTATTCCTGTTTGTTCTGGATTTTGCCGCTGGAATGCCCGTAGGTCAGGTTCTCCGCGGTCAGTGCGTTCAGTTCGGCAATGTTCTTTTTCAGCATCGCCTGGGTCAGGTGATCGACGGCCTGGGCGACATCTTTCTCGCCTGAGGACGAGGCTGCCGCCACGTATCCACTGAAGAGGCACAGAAAACCGATCAGCAATTTCGCTTTTTTCATTGGGTGTTTCCTTGTTGTTGTGGGTGATCGAGTGGCGGATATAGATTCATTCGTCAGTCGTCGTACAACCTAGCATGCACTGAGAAAAAAGCGAACATGGCCGGGCGGGTAATACCGCATGTCGTAAAACCCCGCCCGAATGCAAATAGCCTTCAATTGCACTGTGATGCAGTCGATAACCAGTTCAGAAGCCATCCGCGAATGGCTGTACCCAACTGACAGGGGACCCACAGAGTGTCGATAAAACTACGTTTGATCCTGCTGATAGGCACCGGTCTGCTCACGGCGTTGATCATGAGCCTGGTCAGTTACCTGGGAAATTCGCAAATGGCGACTGCGGTGAATGACAACGAGGTCAGCATGGCCGCGCTGCGCAATCACCTTGAAGCCGACATGATGCACGACGCGTTGCGCGCGGATGTGCTGTTGGCGATGGTCGTCGGGCTGGGCAAAAGCACCAGCACCCCTGCCGATGTGCGCAGTTCCATCGAGGAACACGCCTCGCACTTTCGTGAAGTGCTGGGTGAAAACCTCAAACTGCCGGTCAACGACACCATCAAGGCTGGCCTTAACAAGATCAAACCGAGCCTCGACACCTACATCAGTGCCGCCGAGCGCATCGTCGGGCTGGCGCTGGAAAACCCGGATGCCGTGCAAAAGGAACTGGGCACGTTCAACACGGTGTTCAGCCAACTGGAAGACCAGATGGCCGCCCTCAGCGAGCTGATCGAGACCAACACTCAACAGACCAGCGCAGGCACGCAGCACGCCATCAGTAACGCCAACGTCACGCTCGGTATTGTGCTCGTCGTCAGTCTGTTGCTGCTGATTGCCCAGGGCCGCTGGGTGATCCTGAGCATCATGGGACCGTTGCGGACCGCCAGCCGTATTGCCGAGAGCATCGCCCACGGCAACCTCAGCGAACCCATTGTCGAACCCACCCGCAATGACGAAGCCAGCGCACTGATTCGCAGCCTCGCGACCATGCAACGTGACTTGCGCGGCATGATCGAAGTCGTGCGCAGCAACGCCCACGGCGTCAGCGGCATGAGCGCGCAATTGAGCGACGGTTGCCACGAAGTCGCTGGCAGCAGCCAGCAGCAAAGCGCCGCCGCCAGCACCATGGCCGCCGCTGCGAGTGAAATGACCGCGAGCATCGAAGAAATCACCCGGCACGCCGAGCGTGCGCTGAACATGGCCAACCAGGCCGAGACGCTGGCCAAGGACGGTGGTCGGGTGATCCATCAGGTGGTCAATGACATGGACGGGATCGCGCGTTCAGCACAGCAGTCGGCACAGGTCATTCGCACGCTGGACAAGGATTCCGAGGCGATATTCAGCATCATCCAGGTGATCAAAGGCATTGCCGATCAAACCAACCTGTTGGCGCTCAACGCGGCCATCGAGGCGGCTCGCGCCGGTGAGCAGGGCCGTGGCTTTGCCGTGGTGGCCGACGAGGTCCGTAGCCTGGCGGGACGCACCAGCGCCTCGACCCAGGAAATTGCCGCGATGGTTTCACGCATCCAGCAAAGCACCCGCGAAGCCGTCACCAGCATGGAGGCGGGCGTCGCGCAGGTCGACAAGGGCATGGCCGTGACCGCCGACGTCGAACGCGCCATCCGCGAAATTCTCGAGGCCACGCTGAACACCACGCAACTGGTGAATGACATCTCCCGCACGATTGGTGAGCAGAGCCTGGCGAGCAATGAAATAGCGCATCAGGTGGAGATGATTGCGGGCATGTCCGAGGGCAACAGCAAGGTCATTGGCCAGACGGCTTCGACCACGGATGATTTGTCGGCGCTGGCGGGCAAGTTGTCGCAATCGGTGGATCGGTTCAGGCTGTGAAGCGGCGTCTGACCTGACGCCATCGCGGGCAAGCCCGCTCCCACAAGGTCCGTGTCGAGCCTGACTACTGCGTACGACACGGTTCCTGTGGGAGCGGGCTTGCCCGCGATGGCAATCGCTCAGGCAAAACAGAACGAATGGCCTAGAGATACTTATCCGTCACCGCCCCCTCCGAAGCACTGGAAACAGTCTTCGCATACTTGGCCAACACCCCGCGTTTGTACTTCGATTCCGGCCGCACCCAGCGGGTCTTGCGCTCGGCCAGTTCAGCATCGGAAACATCCACGGTGATCTGCCGGCTTTCGGCATCGATGGTGATTTTGTCGCCGTCTTCGATCAGCGCAATCGGCCCGCCATCAAAGGCTTCCGGTGTAATGTGCCCCACCACAAATCCGTGTGAACCACCGGAAAAGCGGCCGTCGGTAATCAACGCAACGTCCTTGCCCAAGCCCTTGCCCATGACCGCCGACGTCGGCGAGAGCATTTCGCGCATGCCCGGGCCGCCCTTGGGCCCTTCGTAGCGAATCACGATCACCTCGCCCGCTTTCACTTCGCCGTTGAGAATCCCGGCCAATGCGCCTTCTTCGCCGTGGTAGACCCGCGCCGTGCCTTCAAAGCGCAGACCTTCCTTGCCGGTGATCTTGGCCACCGCGCCGGTGGGCGAAAGGTTGCCGCGTAGCACCACCAGGTGCGAGTCCTTTTTCACCGGCTGGTCGAAGGGCAGAATCACGTCCTGGCCGTCGGGATAATCCGCCACATTTTCGAGGTTTTCCGCGAGGGTCTTGCCGGTCACCGTCATCGCATCACCATGCAGCATGCCGGCCGCGAGCATGCGCTTCATCAGCGGTTGAATGCCACCGATGGCAACCAGTTCGCTCATCATGTATTTGCCGCTGGGGCGCAAGTCGGCCACTACGGGGGAGACCTTGCCCAGCTCGACGAAATCATCCAGCGTCAACTCGACATCCACCGCATGCGCCATGGCCAACAGATGCAGCACGGCATTGGTCGAGCCGGCGAGGGCGATGACCACGCGGATCGCATTTTCAAAGGCTTTGCGGGTCATGATGTCCCGCGGTTTGAGGTCCAGCTTCAACAACGCCATGACCTGCTGGCCGGCGCGGAAGCTGTCCGAGGCCTTGTCGCTGCCGACCGCATCTTGAGAGCTCGAACCGGGCAGGCTCATGCCCAGCGCTTCAATGGCCGAGGCCATGGTGTTGGCCGTGTACATGCCGCCGCAGGAACCGGGGCCGGGAATCGCCACTTCCTCGATCTGCTTGACCTGGATTTCGTTGATGTCGCCGCGTGCATTTTGGCCCACGGCTTCGAACACGGAGATGATGTCGGTGTGGCCGGCGCCGGGCCGAATCGTCCCGCCATAGACGAAGATGGAAGGGCGGTTCAGCCGCGCCATGCCGATCAGGCAGCCCGGCATGTTCTTGTCGCAGCCGCCCACGGTCACCAGGCCATCGAAGCCTTCGCAACCGGCCACGACCTCGATGGAATCGGCAATCACCTCGCGCGATACCAACGAATACTTCATGCCTTCCGTGCCGTTGGCGATGCCGTCGGAAATCGTGATGGTGTTGAAAATGACGCCCTTGGCCCCGGCGGCATTCGCGCCTTTTTCCGCCTCGATCGCCAGTTTGTCGATGTGCATGTTGCACGGCGTCACCATCGCCCAGGTCGAGGCGATGCCGATCTGCGGTTTCTTGAAGTCCTCGTCGGTGAAACCCACCGCCCGCAGCATCGAGCGACCGGGCGCACGCTCCACGCCATCGACCACTTGAGAGGAATATTTGCGCAGATCGTCTTTAATAACCATGACTGCTCCTCACCGGCTCATCGAAAAAACAGGTTGAGTATAGTGGCCCCGGCGCGCGTGTCCGGACTATCAGGTCGGGAACAGACGCGCGGGTTTGCTCCAGCGTGATATTCTTCGCCTCAACTTGGTTTGACCTATTCAGTTTGCGTGTCCTCGAGACGCGCCAACAGAATCACTGTCGCTCAAGTAGCTGAAGCCAATAACGATAAAAAGTCAGTTCAGTAGGGACATATAAACTGAGGTCGATGGATCACGTCGGCCTTGTGTGCCCACCCTCCAATCGTCATGCGCGAGAACCCGCGGCATCTGCCTGTATGCCGTGAAACAAGGGTTTCGTTATGAGGATGGAAGGGCGGATGGCGTTTTATCAAAGGTGCTACAGATGTTTAAGAAAATGAACACGGCCCTGCTGGGGCTGGCTTTGTCGATGGGGATCACGTCCGTTCACGCGGAAGAGGCAAAGAAAGTCGATGTACTGCTGATCGGCGGCGGCATCATGAGCGCAACCCTCGGTGTCTGGCTCAATGAGCTGGAACCTGGCACTTCGATGGAAATGATCGAACGCCTCGACGGCGTCGCCCTGGAAAGCTCCAACGGTTGGAACAACGCCGGTACCGGTCACTCCGCCCTGGCCGAGTTGAACTACACCCCGGAAGACGAGAACGGCAAAGTCTCGATCCCGAAAGCCGTTGAAATCAACGAAGCGTTCCAGATCTCCCGTCAATTCTGGGCCTGGCAGGTTCAGCAAGGCGTGCTGAAGAACCCGCGCTCGTTCATCAACTCCACACCGCACATGAGCTTTGTGTGGGGCGATGACAACATCAAGTTCCTGAAAAAGCGCTACGAAGCCCTGCAAGCGAGCCCGCTGTTCGCCGGCATGCAGTACTCGGAAGACCCGGCGCAGATCGCCAAGTGGGTTCCGCTAATGATGGAAGGGCGCGACCCGAACCAGAAAATCGCGGCCACCTGGTCCCCGATCGGCACCGACGTGAACTTCGGCGAGATCACCCGCCAGTTCGTTGCGCACCTGCAAACCACGCCAAAATTCGACTTGAAACTGTCTAGCGAAGTGCAAGACATCACCAAGAACGAAGACGGCACCTGGCGCGTCAGCTACAAAAACCTGAAAGACGGCACTAAGTCCGAAACCGACGCCAAGTTCGTGTTCATCGGCGCGGGCGGCGGTGCACTGCACCTGCTGCAGAAGTCCGGCATTCCTGAAGCCAAGGAATACGCAGGCTTCCCGGTCGGCGGTTCGTTCCTCGTCACCGAAAACCCGACCATCGCCGAGCAACACCTGGCCAAGGCTTACGGTAAAGCCTCGGTTGGCGCACCGCCAATGTCGGTTCCGCACCTGGACACCCGTGTCCTGGACGGCAAGCGCGTCATCCTGTTTGGCCCATTCGCGACCTTCAGCACCAAGTTCCTCAAAGAAGGCTCGTACCTGGACCTGCTGACCACCACCACCACGCACAACGTGTGGCCAATGACCAAGGTCGGCATCAAGGAATACCCGCTGGTCGAGTACCTTGCCGGTCAGCTTATGCTGTCGGATGAAGACCGCCTCAACGCCCTGAAAGAATACTTCCCGAACGCCAAGGCTGAAGACTGGCGCCTGTGGCAAGCCGGCCAGCGCGTGCAAATCATCAAGCGTGATGAAGCCGCCGGTGGCGTGCTGAAACTGGGCACCGAAATCGTTGCTTCCGCTGACGGCACCATCGCCGGCCTGCTGGGCGCATCGCCAGGTGCTTCGACCGCTGCACCGATCATGCTGACCGTGCTGCAGAAAGTGTTCAAGGACAAGGTCGCGTCGCCAGCCTGGCAGGAAAAACTGCACCAGATCGTGCCGAGCTATGGCACGCAACTGAATGGCAGTCCTGAGAAGGTTGCGCAAGAGTGGGCTTACACCGCCAAGGTCCTGCAACTGACTCCGCCTCCGGCGATGGGTCAGGTTGCGGCCCCGGCTGCTGCTCCGGCTGAAGCGCCAAAGGCGCCGAAGGCTAACGCTGCTAGCGACATGGCTCTGTAACTGGAAGCCTGATCAAAAAGCCCACTGGATCGGCGACGGTCCAGTGGGTTTTTTTGTTCCTGGAATACGGGGCTGGCGGGTAGCTTTCGTCTACCTTCACGCAACTTGCAAAAGCAATGCAGATGGGGCTTGATCGCCTGCAAACGGCCATTCACCACAGGGATCTGTTTATGCCGCTGAGTTTCCATAAGATGCACGCCAATGGCGACGACTTCGTGGTCGTGGACGCACGAAACTCGGCCACTCCAGTGACAAGCGCCCTGGCTCGGCGCATGGGCGATCGCCACCGTGGCGTCGGCTTCAATCAACTCGCAGTGGTGCTCGATTGCGAGGACGCCGATGCGCGATTGATGTTCTGGAATACCGACGGCTCCCCGCTGGATGTGTGTGGCAGCGCCACGCGGGGGGCTGCGGACAGGCTGATGCGCGAATCGAATTCGACGTCGGTAACGCTCCGCACCAACCGGGGGTTGCTCACTTGCCGACGAACCTCCAACGGCAACATTTCCGTCAGCATGGGGCCGCCGCTGTTCGGCTGGTCGGATGTTCCCCTGGCTCAGGAAATGGATACGTTGGTTCTGCCCCTTGATGGCGGCCCGGCGGCGTGCAGCATGGGCAATCCGCACTGCACCTACTTTGTGGATGACGTGACGGCGATTGATATTGCGGCCATCGGACCCACCCTTGAAACCCACCCGCTGTTCCCCAACAGGACCAACGTGCACTTCGTTCAGATCATTGACCGCAAGCACATTCGGCTGCGCATTTGGGAGCGCTGGGGCGCTATTCCGCTCGGTTCAGGTTCGTGTTCTTGTGGCGCCGCGGTTAATGGAATTCGGCGCGGGTTGTTGGACGATACCGTTGAGGTTGAATGTGATGGTGGGAGTGTTACGGTTCGATGGGATGGTGTGGGGGCGGTGTTTTTGATTGGGCCGGTGGAGGCGGTTTTTTCGGGGACAGTTGCGGATAGCTTGTTAAAAGACTGATTACTGCTTTGTCGTGAAAAGCGGAGAAGCCCCCATTGGGCTTCGAAGCAGAGCTGAGTGGGTCCATTCACTGCCCTTCGCGAAAGGCAGCAATCGGCCAAAAGCGGTCTCTCAGTTTCTTTGCGAATCAGGGCCAATTCAGTCACCGGTAGAGTTGAAAAAAATGTCCGCTGCGAGCCTGGAGGGTATTTAGAAAACCCAGGGTAATTTAGCTCTCAGGTTATGCCGCAATGATGATATTCGATATGTCGTTATAGCGCTCATAGAACGGGTAATGATCGTCAGCTATGGCGAAATTACAGGCTATGCATTCATACCCTACAAGCTCCAATGACAAAAGCTACCATTAAAGTAGCTTCTGCCAGCGACAACCTATTTTTTAGAGGACTTACTAGGTTTCAAGTCGGGTTTATTTCCCGGCGTGTCTTTATTGTCACGACGACGCTGATCAAGTTCACCGGTTGACTTGGCAATTGGCTTTGGGCCTGGTTTAAGCGCCATAACATTTCTCCTTGATGTTAATATTTATTTGGGTTGTTGCAGAATCATCTTATTGGTACTGATGAATACTATCAATAGACATAAGACGCTTGATTTTAGCTATGTGAAAAATTAAATTAGCTTTGGCAGCATCTACTGGTTATCTAACGGTAGACCAGTTTGTTGGTTTACGTCCATTGGTGCGACGTTGCAGGTAGCACAGCACGTCCAGAGTCATTCGAGCATCGCCCCGGGCGCGGTGGGCGCCGACCTCCGGCCCCGTTTCGCTGGCGGCCTCGATCAGCTTGATCCAGCGCCATTGCCAGCCCAGGCGCCCTTCTACCCATTCACCATTCCATGAGGTATACAGCAGCATTGCGCATGCGATGGTCAGCTCCGGGGGGTTAGTCCGTGGCGCTGGTGGGTCAGCGACAATAGGCGTAGATCAAAGGAGAAGCGGTAAGTCACGACCGTTCACCCCGCGACGATAGCCGCATATTGCTCAGCCACCTCTGGCCCGGTCAATGAGGTGGCCATAATGTCGTCGGTGATACCCATCAATCCATGTGAAATCGTGCATGGTCTGAGACAACCAGACCAAGGCCTCCTGGCTAGGGTATCGGCAGGCCCTCCCTGGCCGATGGCTGCCTGTCATAAAGGGCAGAAAACGACCCTAAGCAGCCTTCGTCAACGGACGACGAGGGCCAAAAGCTGTCTTCAGTGTGTCCATGGAGCACGGGTAATTTTGCCTAGCTCAGGTAGATGTTAGGGCTCGCGCTGACTCGTTAATATCAAGTAATATTATCCAAAGCACCGCTTTACCGCTGAGCGTCAGATAATCTACGGTTACTATTGCTAATTTATCAAGTGTCCACTTGCCAAGGAAGACTCCATGCCAGAAGTACATGAAGTGGTTTTACGTCTGAATGGCGAGAAAATAAAATTCGAAAGCTATGAAAAATTGAAATCGTACTTGGAGTTGCAGATCGCGCATTGGGAATGGTTAACTAAATTGCCGGGCGCGTACAAAGATGCAGGCCAGGCAATATTTGAAACTTACTTCTCGAGACCGATCCAGGAAATAAAGCAGTACACTAGTAAGATTGTCTTGCCAGAATTTAGATTGGATAATGAAAAAATGCCATTCATTCTCTACGATAGTGATGAGGGTTTCCTTATCAGAAGGACTAAGGAAGAGTATGATGAGGTAACTGCCGCTCTGGCTCTTGTGTATTTGAATAAACATACAAGAAGCGCCGTTCATCGTGATGGGCAGATAAGCAGCCTAACACAGAGTGATCGGCTCTCGTTTGAAAAATCGATCGCAATACAAATTGCTATTTCACTCCAAGGGTTTTCTTCCATAGGCTCTGAAGCTCGTTCATCCGTGATGAAGGAAACGTTGGATCGTTTTGTTTCCCATGCAGAGCTAGCGACCGATGCAGTCAATGAGTATGTTACGGATATTATCGACTCTACATCATCAGCAAAATCGGATATAGACGGACTTGCCAATTCGCTGACGGCTGCTTACCTGCGGCGTCGTAAAAGATATGCAGCTTACATGCTAAAAGTTCGTGACTCTTCACGAGCAGCCGTCAGCGAAGCAACGCATACTTTGGCGTCTGCGAAAGCGGCTTATCACGACCAAGTAGACTTAGATGCTTCTGTTCAGTACTGGAATGCTCGTAGGCGTAATCATTCGATGTTTAAGGTTGTTTGGTTTTTTGCTATCTTGCTAAGCATGGCAGTAATGTTTAGTTCGGTATTGGGATACTTCGGAGCTGGCGGTGCTGTGGGCCTGTCTAGCTTAATTCACCAGCTACGCACGGAAGAGGCAATCCCTGTCAATCCGCCTTCAATGCGATTAGATTCATCACCATCCTCAACGCAACCGACAAATTTTGCAGTCATCCCGACTAAACTCGCACCTATCGCCTCTGAATCCACAGCGACTTCCTTGAATTCATTGTCGACAATAGCCGTAGCAGGGCCCATTCGCTCTGAACTCACTCTTGCGGTGGCGGATCTAGCGGGAGTCGCGCTTTTGATAACGTTGTTAGGAATTCTTATTAAAATTACTCTTCGTCAGTTTAACACCCATTCTTACCTAGCTTTGGAAGCCGAAGAAAGAATTACGTTCACAAAGACATATTTAGCTTTGCTGAATGAAGGTAAACTGAAGTCCGAGGACGATCGCAAGTTGGTTTTAGAAAGTTTGTTTAGATCCACGAAATCTGGATCAATAGAAGAAATTCCATTTTCGAGCCCTTTGGAATTAATTTTCAAAACCATCGGTGATAAAAAACCAGGCTAAAACTTCAGAAGGCAGGCCACAGCTTGGGTTGATAGCGGCTTCTAGCGGATGCCAGCTTTCGACCCTTTGCTGCCGGTCAGCAACGGCAAAATTTGGCCGAATTCTGCCGGTCGCGACAGGCAGAAATCGGCCAAAGGCAGGCAGTCGAGACTTACGATCTCACCCTGAGCACCACCGCTGTACTATAGGCATCCTACTTAGACAGAGCGATGTCGGAAAGAGCATCATCAACAGCAATGGCGTCACTAAAAGCACAAGTCCGAACGTCAGATGCGCAGTGACGCTCCTACGCTACTTTATATTTAAGAGGCGTATCCAGCAAGTCTTGCATAGTTCATATATCGCAACGCATTGTGGCTTCACAGAAGATACACCTTTTCCGAACTTCAAAGCTAACGCCAGAATCAGCAGAAAAGGCCAAAGATTCAACTGAAATGCATAGGTTTTCGGATCAAAATAGTTCTTTGAAGTTTCAATAATTTTAGTATATTTATCAATGCTTTGCTGAGTAGTAATCTGTGTCTCTGTCCAGTCATTAAGCTGCTTCAGCTCGCTATTTGGAGTGGATAAACATGGGGTAAGCGCAGTGAGGATAAGTGTAGCGTTATCGACCAGTGCAAGCTGCATTTGCTTAACGTAATCTCCTGCTTCCGACCCGCGGTAAACCGCTTCATCAAGCATCTGTATTTGGTCCAAGCTTTTGCTTTTAATCACGCTATTGGCAATACTGACTTCGTAATATGCACCGAGTCCTAGGTTTCTCTGAGAAAGCAATTTATAGTTTTTGATTAATTCTTGGGTGGTAGTGGAGAGTAATACCTTTGACTTCTCAATCTCCAACAGCATTGATTCTGCGCTATTGCAGACTTTTAAAAGTCTTTTTTCAATAGGTAGACCCGCCCCAGCGTTAGCGACTGAAACGAATGTGGTTACCATGGGGGATAATTTTGTTGCGGCCTCACATGTAGGTGTTGAGACGCTCTCTTTGCAAATGTCGGCCAATTTTGGAATTGAATTTATCAAGTTGATATAGCCTTCATAAAGACCTATGTCCATCTTGACTTTTACGTGTGGTTGATTTTCTAGTGCCAGCTGCTGCTCTTTCTGAAGTAATTCTTGATTCTGCTGTGCTTCAACTACTTGTCGCTGTCCGCTATTGTTGTGGAATAATAGAATTATCCCAATTGCTGCTAATGGATAATATAGACAATCAACCCACGTCCAAACCTTTGACTTATGGCATAGAAACCCGATTAGGCCTATAAAAAAGAACGTTATCACGCTAAAAATAATCAGCAACGGCATCAGTGCATCTCGATCTTGTAGAAAAATTGATTCTGCAACGAAATTCAGGTTAGTGGCAATATCGCATCACACGCTACGGCACAAGCAGTGCGCCCCAGCTCAAAGTGCCGAACGTCTTCAGTTGCCCAACCGACTGCTTCTGGCCGATTGCGCCTCTCACGACGGCAGCGATCGGCCGGAGCTGTCAGCCTCGCTCCAGCCTATGACTTCGCCCTTTATTACCAACGGTGGGCATAAGTTATATTGAGCGTTACCTCACATTTAACAGAGTACCCACGCATGGATCCCGGTGCCCAGCTTGCAGCATTAGCAACCAGTGAAGAGTTTACGTCGCTCACTCAATACACCAAGAGTTTTGATCTTTTCAAGGTTATGGGGGTAAGCACCAAAGAGTTGGTGCACTCAAACATCATCGCGGCACTTTTAAACGAGCGAGAGTCACATGGTCTCGGCGCAGTGCTCCGAGACGCCTATGTTGCGTCACTGGCCACATGTCGATGCAGCACAAACCCCGTCCCCCCGCAGATCCTGGCAAATACAGCTGGCGAGCGCGCGAGGATTTCCAGGGAACTGGCACAGATCGACATCGTCCTCGACTTCCCTGACCTGCACCTGGTAATCGCCATCGAGAACAAGATCTGGGCCAAGGATCAGGAGGGTCAGATTGGTAGATACCAGCAGACGCTTGGCGAGCTGTATCCGCATTATCCGAACCGCGCCTTGGTCTATCTAACGCCTACGGGACGCGATTCCCCAACGATTGATCCGGAATCTTCCCTGCCTGTCTACTACCAGTCATATGGGCAACTGGCTAAGTTGTTGCGTCATCACCAACCGCTTGCCAACTCGGCCGCCAACAACTTTATCGACCAGATGGTAACTCACGTGGAGAAGACGATGACCGGGAATTCTGACTTGCGAAAGCTCTGTTTGGAGATCTTTTTGCAGAATGAAGACGCTTACGAGCACCTTTACAAGAACTATGAATACTGCCTTCGTCAGAAACTCGATCAGCAGTTTGCAGACCTCAAGACAGGCTTGAGCGACAGCCTAGTGTTCCAAGAATGGTCGGGACAAATTGAAAGCCGATTCATGCCCCATCCGGACAAACTCCACTACGACCTGGACATTCGCCTAAGCAACTGGCCTACCGGCATCTGGGTAAAAATCTACAAGCACACATGGTTTGGTGTGTTCCCGTTTTTCCGAGGCTCCGACAAAGACGCTCTCTCCCATCGCCTGGCTATATTCACGGCGCCGGCCCGGCAGATGCAGAACTGGACGGATCACTATATTGCTTCGAGCCGGTACTTGGTTAAATCAGAACGGTGCATCATTGAGAACGGCGATAAGGCAACCGACATGCATCTCAACCAGGCACTCAACAAAGTTAGTGAGTGCATCAAGGAGATCAGCGCGGCGCTTGCCGGCAAACACTACGCCCCTGAATTGGTCGAGCCCGCCTGCGCCGACTAGCAACCGAAAAGCCCGCCGAACGATGTAGCCAATCTGTTGCATCCACCGGTTGAATCCAGAGCCGATTGCGGCCTTTCGCACAGGGCAGCAATCGGCTACTTGCAGCTTGTCATGACTGTCTATTAATCAGGTGCGGTTCAGTCCATGCCGTTGCGTGCGGCCTACTCCCAGCAGCTTTGATGTTGCTTGGTGTATTGCTATGCGAAGTCGAACATTTTCCTATGAGCAGCTAGGTAAGGCAAATGCTTCGGATTGAGCTTGCGTAGCTTCATAGCTTTCGACAGGCCAAACTCTGGTGGCAGCTTCTTGGCCGTGCCGGACAGGAGAATCGAGCCATCGTCTTTGAATGAAATAAGGCCTTGGTCAAACAGTCGGTCGTAGTGGGGCGCCAGTAGTAGGCCGTTAAATGGATCGAGCTTGGCGTCTGCTTCTGACTGGCTCCAGGGGAGAATGTGTGATGCGACCAGCAGCTTGGGCTCCTTCACTCCAGAGAGTGCGCAAGCATCGCCCCAAAACTCCATCAATTGCTTCCTGAACCTCTGTTGGCCAACGCGGGCCATAATTGTCGTTGCCCTAGCAGTAATCAGGTTGGCCAAGTCTTTTGAAGTGCCTACTTGGCCATCTTCCTGCTCAACAGCATCAAGCACGGTAACGATGAAGCTGGACTCGGGATTCTCCAGCACGACGGGGCTGATCATATCCACGAGTGCCTTTGGGAATTTGATTTCACGCCCGCTGGTGATCTGAAAGTGATCGACAATATCCAGCTCAAATCGTGGTTCGAATGAGATTTGTAGGAGGCGGCGTGTGCCGTCTACAAAATTGCAGTTTTCACGAACCTCCGTGTGGGAACCCCAAAGAATATGTTCCTTTTTACGGTCACAGAATGGTTGTTGCCAGGATGTATCCGTTAGCTTGATGAGCTTGGCCATTCCAACCCCTATGCGATGGCGATAAAGGCAATTAGGCTAACGGTTTGCTCGCGAAGCGTCTATGTGGTGGGGCAGGAGAGAAAACATTCGCCGGGTGCGTACTGTTCCGTTCTTTAACTTCTCTACAGGCTGGTTCGCGTCGATTTTGGCCTATACTGACCGGCTGCTTTGGGTCGATAGGAGCCCTTTACGTCTGTCAGCATAGGCCAATATCAGCCATTCAAGATAATCCGGTATCCGCCAGAAGCGGACATATTGAAGGGCCTCCTCCGAAGCATAGCGAAGATGGAGACTCCTTTGAAATTGCTATCGAAGCGAGATAGTTCTGAACCACATTCTGCATATCTATAACTTATACGTATTGCCTCTCCAATAACTCAGGCACCTTGTTCGAGAAACAAAAAGATTTATTCAAGCTAGATATTAAAGCGAAGATTTGATCTTCAATCTCGTAAAATTCATTTCTAGGTTGGTGGCTTAACGCGACTCCCAAACAACCTAGAGCATCGATAATTCTTTTCTGATGTGGCATGTAGCGAAAAGAGCCTTGAATTGCAGTTCTTGCTTGTTCGTTAGAAAAGAATATCTCATTGTTTAAAGCTGCAATAATGCTGCAATATTCATCAGAAATTGAAGTTTTTCCATTGCGCGAATTAGAAAAAATCAAATTATACCAAACAAAAGTATCTACAGACGCCGGAGATATGCGGTTGCGCTTAGAAACTTCTACCGCTACATAATTTTGAAATATAGAAAAATGTGAAATATGGTTTGTTAACGCTGTAGCGTTTGCGCTATTCAGAAAGCTCATGAGCGCAACTATTATTCCCCCTATCGTGGCAAGCCCGACAAGCAAGTTCAAAGTTGCTGTTAAGATCAAGAAAGACTGGTCAAATAGCTCGAGGAATTTTTTAATACATCCATTATTGAAGCATAGAGGTCTAGCAAACTCGCCGCCGACACCGGTAACCATTAGAGCCATAGTGCTAAGCAGCACGCCTATTGCTGCGACCAATAAAAGCCCAGCGGCCAGATAGTTTAAATATGGATAATCGCGCCAGATCTCGCCGAGTTTTTTATTCATAATCAGGCTGCAACCCCTTCAAAGACTTTCTAATTTCTTTAGTAATAGCCGGAAATGAACGCTTTAGGACAATCAATCTTTCTTGAAGCTTATAATATCGTTTTGCGTACCAATAAGTACTACGTTTGGTACCACAGTCACGAGCAAGACGGTCCAGCATTGCACTCGCGCGCTCGATGTCTTTTTTAGACGGCAGAGGAAATATTTTTTTAAGTCGACCAAGCAAGGAATCGTATCGATCATGACCCACCCTTACTAATTTATTAACTCGACCCATGCAGCGGTTGAAGTCGTGTCGATAAGCGTGAGTTGTTCTGTAGCCACGTTCTGATGCTAAATTTTCAATATTTTTTACGGCCGCCCTGATCCTTGCAACCTCTCCAGAAGGAAGACGAGGCTGAGGAAACGCGACTCTTAAACCATGGACAGTCAAAGGCTCACTGGAAACATAAACAGATCGAGTTTTAACAAGGTTAAGCGGGAGGTCTTTACTTGTGAGCATTGTTCTAATAATGTCTAAAGAATAACCGAAGTCATAGTTAGAGATTTTTGAAGAAACCGTAATATCATCCACGAGACGCGTGTAGACAAGCCCCTTCCGCGACAATCTTTGAACGACGGCACCTTCAACATCATGTAGGCATAAACTAGCAAGGTAGCTTGAGGTTAAAGCCCCTTGGATTACATGCGACCTAAAACAACAGATTTCGGCAAGCAATCCAGAAACTTCACTATCAAACTTCATAAAGTTGCTAAATATATCTAACACTAAATCTTTGTGAATGTTATCAAAAAAATCTTTCACATCGACTTTCAGTAAACTTTTCGCACCGCAGTGTTTTGCGGCACACGACACATAGTCTTTGTTGACCATGTTTTGAGTTTTCTGATCTCGTTGATTAGGTACGGAGCCAAATAGATGATCAGGCCATTCAATAATACTGAGCTTAGAAAATATGCGTTTGTTTATTCTTCGCTGAATTTTTCGAAGCAAATAATGCGGGTTATGGACCAGCCTAACGCTCCCATCACTCTTAGGTGTCTGGGAAACAGTATATTTTTCATCATCAGGAAGGGATAGCGCCCCGTAAATCTCATCGAGCGATATAGAAAGCGCGCTACAAAGATTCTCAATACTAGAAATTGAGCCAACTGAGACTTTTCTAGGATTGAGTAGAGCCATTTTTAAATCCTATTAAAAATAGGTTTGACCAACCCATACGCAAGGGTGCAGTGAAGGATGATGCATTCATCGATCAGATCGCTGGCAGCTGCCATCCTTCACATGGCCAAACCTACCGTCCCTGTCTCCTCCAGGTTTCTCGGAGGTGATCGGAGGTGCGAGCCTCCGGACAAGCCCG
Source organism: Pseudomonas sp. 300 (assembly GCF_055803035.1). Lineage (NCBI taxonomy): Bacteria > Pseudomonadati > Pseudomonadota > Gammaproteobacteria > Pseudomonadales > Pseudomonadaceae > Pseudomonas > Pseudomonas sp. 300. The sequence goes on from NZ_JAVLRV010000002.1 coordinate 303,943, forward strand.
AAGTAAAAACTTCAGACGCTCGTAAGAGCAAAATCCAGGATCTAAAAACAATCGATTGCAGCACATAAGCGGTACGCTTACGCAACGCCAATCTACATACGCTAAAAATTAAAAGCAATGCCTCTATGGGACGTTTGCTGAACCAACGATGAATTTAATGGTCTGAGACTCCCTTTTCACGCTCGTGGAGCAGCGGGCAAGCTTTAAACTACCGCCTTCCCGCTATTGGCCGATTTCTGCCTGTCGCCAACGCCAGCTTCGGGTCGAATAGCGACGGTCTAGCGTCGACTGTCACTAAGGATGATCAGACTTCCGTCTGTTCCGCCATTTCTAGGGCATCATCGACTTCGATTCCAAGGTATCTGACGGTGCTTTCAAGCTTCGTATGACCAAACAGAGGAAAAGGGGACAGATTTATTTATTCGCGTTCACAGAAAGTTTGCTTCGGCCGAAAGCAACCCCTACAGATTCGTCGCCAAACTCCATCGAAATTTCCTACAACCTAATAGGCTTGCACCTAGGAAGCGACCTTACTAATCTCCCTCTGTCACTGCCAATACAGCGACCGGGTGTGGTAGCCCGACTTTCTCATAGGAGCCCAGTTCATTGGAGTTCCAAATGCTCGACGAACACGCTAACCCATCCGAAACTTCTGAATCCCCACCCCGCAAACCCGCCGAGGCCGAGCGCCGTCCCAACCCCATTTTCACCATCGCCCCCAACGTCAATAACGAAACCCTCCTGGTTCACGCCTGCGAAACACTCGCTTCTGCAAGCGTTATGGCCAGTGAACTGGCGTTCATACTCGAAGGCCCCAAATGCAATTTGGCACTCGGAATTCAGCAGATGATTGCTTTAGCCGAGTTGACGGTGAACCGGGTGCTGGATCAAGTTGACCCGCAGGAGTAGGCGAGGGCGTTGATGTGACGTGATGCGCCAAAAGAAGCTCTGCCCCATTTAACCGTGGCAGGGCTTTTTTGTTTTTGGATTGAAGCCGCAGCACCAGAGATAGCCAAACGAGTGCCTTCATCACTCGGAAATGAATGAGTCAGGATCGTCAAAGGCTAAAACCCAACATCTCAACCAAAGGACGCGACATTCATGGAAACCCCCTTTTCTCAAATCAGCGAGCGTTTGAACCATCGCCGATTTACGGTTGCGGATAACGCTCAAGGGCTGTCCGGTGCGGGCACCGTGTTTCACTAGCAGGTCGAGGGGAATGCCATTTCGAGCACTTACCAGGGCGGACGGATACGCATCGGTAATCAAGTCGGGGATGTGACAGGCCCCGATACCATTGAGCTTCTTTTTAGTGTTTGACGGCGGATGGCGAGATGCTTGCCGGCTGGTCTCGTGGCACGGTGGGCGTTGATCACGCAGGGCGTACCACGCTAGCCTTCGTTTGGGGCTGGTTGTCGGGCGCGACTGGCGGCGGGGAGTCGAGCTACGTCGAACTTACGGGCTAGCGGCCAAGTTTTTTGTGATCATTGCGTAGCCATCTGTGCGGTAGCCATGCGGTAAAGCACCGATGGTCACCGGGTCGGGTCAGCTGCAATAGCCGATCTATACTGGAGCAGTTCGTTGTCTTTCTGTCATGCAAGCCGTCGACACCCGTGCGCTGTACGGAGCACCCGTGCCAACCGCCAACGTAACCAGCGCAGAGTCCACGTGTCGCGTCTCCAGCATTGAATGACTGGCCGTGCTCTTGGCTTTGTAGCTAGTGGGTCGTGGAGAACATTATGAAATACAGACTTTTTTCAGGCGTTTTATTAGCACTCGCGGCAGCGGTGGTAACGCCCGGTGCCTCGGCTGCACAGGCACGAGCCTTGGCGTCGGATGGCGCAGATCATGTCGGCGCTGGCGCAGTAGCAGCGGATGGCGCAGATCACGTCGGCGCTGGCGCGGTCGCAGCTGACGGCGCAGATCATGTCGGAGCGGGCGCAGTTGCGGCGGATGGTGCAGATCATGTCGGAGCGGGCGCAGTTGCGGCGGATGGCGCAGATCATGTCGGGGCTGGCGCGGTCGCAGCTGACGGTGCAGATCATG
>NZ_JAVLRV010000002.1:306082-433780 GCF_055803035.1 Pseudomonas sp. 300
GTCGCAGCTGACGGCGCAGATCATGTCGGAGCGGGCGCGGTCGCAGCTGACGGCGCAGATCATGTCGGCGCGGGTGCAGTCGCAGCGGATGGTGCAGATCATGTCGGCGCTGGCGCGGTCGCAGCTGACGGTGCCGACCATGTCGGAGCGGGTGCAGTCGCAGCGGACGGCGCAGATCACGTCGGCGCGGGCGCAGTAGCAGCGGATGGCGCAGATCACGTTGGCGCTGCTGCGGTCGCAGCTGACGGTGCAGATCACGTCGGCGCTGGCGCGGTCGCAGCGGACGGCGCGGACCATATCGGCGCGGCGCGTCTTGCGTACTCCCGTAATGGCATTGGTTCTGATCGAGTGGCATCCTCGCTGATGGACGGCAGTTACTCCGACCAGTTCAACAGTCCGATCGGCAATCAATAACGCGCCACTTTCATTGGGGAGAATTACTGTTCATGACGACGCAAACCGAAACCGCCATCCTGGCCGGTGGCTGCTTCTGGGGTATGCAGGATTTGCTGCGACGTTACCCCGGCGTGCTGTCCACGCGAGTGGGTTACTCGGGCGGCGATGTGCCGAATGCGACTTATCGCAACCACGGCAATCACGCGGAAGCGATCGAGATCGTGTTCGATCCGCAACAAATCAGCTATCGGCAGATTCTCGAGTTCTTTTTCCAGATTCATGACCCGACGACTCAGAATCGCCAGGGCAACGATATCGGCGCCAGCTACCGATCTGCGCTGTTCTACCTCAGCGAGGAGCAGAAACGGGTTGCCGAAGACACCGTGGCTGACGTCGAAGCTTCCGGCCTTTGGCCCGGCAAGGTGGTGACCGAAATCACCCCGGCCGGGCCGTTCTGGGAAGCGGAGCCGGAACACCAGGATTACCTGGAACGACTTCCCGACGGTTATACCTGCCACTTCATCCGCCCCAACTGGACATTGCCAAAACGCGGCTGATCAAGCTCAGAGGCGGTTCGAATGAGCCGTCTCTGTTCCGCCGCTTTGAAGCCGACTCAAGACCGCTCCAGCACACTGTCGCCCGCATTCTTGGGCAACCTGATCACATCAACCAACGCCAACAACCCCAACACCGCCACGCCCACAAAGGCCACTCGACAATCAGCCACCTGCGCCTGCAGCTCATGGCGAGGGTGAAGACGATGATTGCGCCGGCAAACACCCTTCGCGCACCAAAGCGGTCGGCGATCCAGCTGGACAGCGGGATGAAGATCGCCACCGCCAGAATGCAGGCGGTGATGCCGATGTTCATGTCGACCGGCGTAATGCCGAATGCGCTGGCCATGGTCGGCAACGCGGTCGTGATGACTGAGGTGACGCGGTGTACCTGAGCAGACGCTATCGCTGCGCGGCGGCGATCCGACAGAATTTGCTCTGATCCGCATTTTTCTGCGCTATCTGCATCTGTAATGTACCCGGCTTGCGCCCCACAATGACCGCACGGTCCGCAGTCGCGGTAGCCACTGAACCGCAAACTCATGATGTAGGAGGCCCCATGCCCAAGATGGCCATTTTTCTGGGTGGATTTCTGCTGCTAACCCTTTTGATCGGTGCCTTGGCCACGATCTCGCCGACCTAGTTCCTTTCCTCAATGCGCAAAAAGCACAACGCCTCCATACCGGGAGGCGTTGTTGTTTCAGCGATACCGTTTATGCAAAAAACTGTCGGCATAACCCGGAACGTGTAAAACCTGGCTTGCCAGCGATGGCGTCATCACGACCACCATCGATTCGCCAGCAAGCCGGCGCCTACAGATCGAAACGATCCAGGTTCATCACTTTCGTCCAGGCCGCAACGAAGTCCTTCACAAACTTCTCCTTCGCATCACTGCTGGCATACAGCTCAGCCAGTGCGCGCAACTGCGCATTCGAGCCAAACACCAGATCGACCCGCGTCCCGGTCCATTTCACTTCGCCGGTTTTGCGATCGCGCCCTTCGAACTCCTGATTGGCGTCCGACACCGGTTTCCACTCCACCCCCATGTCCAGCAGGTTTTTGAAGAAGTCGTTGGTCAACGCCTCCGGCTGCTGAGTGAACACGCCGTGTCGGGTCTGGCCGACGTTGGTGTTCAACACCCGCAAGCCGCCCACGAGCACGGTCATTTCCGGTGCACTGAGGGTCAGTTGTTGCGCCTTGTCGATCAACAGGTGTTCGGCCGACACGCGGTAGCGGGTTTTCAGGTAGTTGCGGAAACCATCGGCGATGGGTTCGAGGAAGCCGAAGGATTCGACATCCGTCTGTTCTTGCGAGGCGTCCGTCCGTCCCGGTGTGAATGGCACCGTCACGCTGTGACCGGCATTTTTTGCGGCTTGTTCGACACCGGCGCTGCCCGCCAGCACGATCAGGTCCGCCAGCGAGATTTTCTTGCCGCTGTTGTTGAACTCACGCTGAATGCCTTCCAGTTTCGCCAGTACATTCGCCAGTTGTTCAGGCTGGTTGGCTGGCCAGGATTTCTGTGGCGCCAGTCGCAGGCGTCCACCGTTGGCACCGCCACGTTTGTCGGAGCCACGGAAGGTCGACGCCGCTGCCCAGGCTGTTGATACCAGCTGCGAGACGCTCAGGCCAGAGGCGAGGATTTTGCTCTTGAGTGCGGCGACGTCGCTGTCGTTGACCAAGGCATGGTCGACTTGCGGAATCGGGTCTTGCCACAACAGCTCTTCGCCGGGCATTTCCGGGCCGAGGTAGCGTGAGAGCGGGCCCATGTCGCGGTGAATCAGCTTGAACCAGGCGCGGGCGAAGGCGTCGGCCAACTGATCGGGATTGGCCAGGAAACGCCGGGAAATCGGTTCATAGATGGGGTCGAAGCGCAGCGCCAGGTCCGAGGTGAGCATGGTCGGGTTACGCCGCTTGGACGGGTCGTGCGCATCCGGAATGGTGCCGGCACCGGCACCGTTTTTCGCTACCCACTGGTTCGCACCGGCCGGGCTTTTGCTCAACTCCCACTCGAAGCCGAAGAGGTTTTCGAGGTAGTTGTTGCTCCACCGGGTGGGCGTGGTGGTCCAGGTCACTTCCAGCCCGCTGGTGATCGTGTCCGGGCCTTTGCCGGTGCCGAAGCTGTTTTTCCAGCCAAAGCCCTGGGCTTCAAGACCGGCGGCTTCCGGCTCGGCACCGACGTTGTCGGCAGGGCCGGCACCGTGGGTTTTGCCGAAGGCGTGGCCGCCCGCGATCAGTGCCACGGTTTCTTCGTCGTTCATGGCCATGCGGCCGAAGGTTTCGCGAATATCCAGGGCGGAAGCGACCGGATCGGGATTGCCCTCCGGACCTTCCGGGTTCACATAGATCAGGCCCATTTGCACGGCGGCCAGAGGGTTTTCCAGATTGCGCCCCTCTTCAGTACGGCTGTCCTCATTTCTACCGGGTTCGGCCACGAGTGGAACATCGCCGGGTGCTTGCACGGGCGCGTTGTCTTTACCGTAGCGAGTATCGCCGCCCAGCCACTTGTTTTCCGAGCCCCAATAAACGTCTTCATCGGGTTCCCAGACATCCGCGCGACCACCGGAAAAACCAAAGGTCTTGAAGCCCATCGACTCCAGCGCGACGTTGCCGGTAAGGACGATCAGGTCGGCCCAGGATATGTTGTTGCCATACTTTTGCTTGATCGGCCACAGCAACCGGCGCGCCTTGTCGAGGCTGACGTTGTCCGGCCAACTGTTGAGCGGGGCGAAGCGCTGCTGGCCGGAACCGGCACCGCCACGACCATCACCGGTGCGGTAGGTGCCTGCGGCGTGCCAGGCCATGCGGATGAACAGCGGCCCATAGTGACCGAAGTCTGCGGGCCACCAGTCTTGCGAATCGGTCATCAGCGCGGTCAGGTCACGCTTGACCGCGGCAAAGTCGAGCTTTTTGAACGCTTCGGCGTAATTGAAGCCTTCGTCCATGGGGTCTGACAGGGACGAGTGCTGGTGCAGGATCTTCAAATTCAGTTGGTCAGGCCACCAGTCGCGGTTCGTCGTGCCACCGCCAGCGGCGTGATTGAACGGGCATTTCGATTCGTTTGCCATGTGCGAGCTACCTTTGGTCGTGTTCATCCGGCTATCGGGCCCGGGGCGGGCATTAAATAGCGACGAGCGGAATCAAGGACATAGGCTGCAGGGCCAGCAGTTGGATCAACTGATTGTGGTGACCACACGGGATTTCTGGACAGCGGCAATCAGGTTGCCTGCGCGGTGGCCCACGGGTGGCCTAGTCAAGCTTCGGGCTCATTCCTGTCTCCTTTTCAGCGCTAATCCGGCCGGCTTATGGCGCCAGCGCAGACTAAGGTTAGACCCGAGCCGGGAAGTCAGCTAATAGGGCGAGTGTTGGGGCGTGATAGACGTACTCTTTCAATCTGGCGCCCGGAAACATTTCAAGGGCGCGGTTGTTTGCGCTACTGGCCGGGTGCCACAATGCTCCTTTGTCGCAGCATCATGATCAGGCGGATCAAATGGACGGACTTGGACCCCGGTACAACCCGGATGCTTTGATAGCAGCGCAGGTACGCACTGATCGTCTGCATCAGTTGTTTCATCAGTCGGTGACGGCGATTCCGGGCAGTGTCCTGGCTGCAATCATGTTGTGTCTGTTGTGTTGGGAACGCTTCGATCATCGCGTCATTTTTTGGTGGATGGGCATCCTGGCGGCGTCGACTTCATTACGCGTGTTGATGTTTGTTGCCTATTTTCGCAGCGACAAAGGTGCGCGAACCCCTCAGCTCTGGGAATGGAAATACTGGAGCACGCTGGTGTTATCTGCCGGTATCTGGGGCGCAGGTGCGCTGGCGCTGATGCCCGCAGACGATATTTTGTCCCAGGCACTGGTCATGCTTTTTACTGTCGGGATGTCGGTCAGCGCGGTGTCCTGCTACTCGGCCTACCGTTACATGACGTTGGTGTCCATTGGCCTGGTGTTGTTGCCGTGCACGATGTGGCTGTTGTTCCAGCCGTCAGCGATGCAAGTCGGCATGGCGCTGGCGGTGCTGGTGTTTGCCTCCTTTGTGGCCAGCGCTACCCGCAAACTCTCCGATGCATTGGAAACCGCCTTTCGATTGACCCGTGAAATGGAGCAGGCGCACCGCATTTCCACTCTTGCCGCGCAGACCGATGAACTCACAGGCCTGAGGAATCGCCGGGCTTTTTTCGAGCACGCCCAGCAGCTACACAGTTACTGCAAACACAACCAGTTGCCGCTGTGTGCGGTGATGCTGGATATGGATCACTTCAAACACATCAATGACACCTACGGTCATCAGGTCGGGGATCAGGTGCTGAGTCAGATGGGCCTGGTCATCAGCACGTCGTTCCGTGAAACGGATGTCTACGGCAGGCTGGGGGGAGAGGAGTTCGCCATCCTGCTCCCGGACACTTCGATTGAAGAAACCCTGAACATTGCCGAGCAACTCATCCGCTCCATTGCCGGATTGATGACTGGCCCGGTGCACTGCATAACGGCCAGCCTCGGTGTCGCGTCGATGGACGCCGCTGACCTTGATTTGCACAGCTTGATGAATAACGCCGATAAAGCCCTGTATCGAGCCAAGGCACGTGGCCGCAATCAGATCGCCATTTCCGAGTAAGGCCGCACAAGGCCTGTGACTTGGCAGTCGTTCAAGTTGCACAGGAAAGACCACCGAGGGTTTGACGATCCGGGGCGGCTGATAAAAAGAGCACGTACATTCAATTTTCCCCACCCCCATACCGGCATTATCGAATGAGGTCCTGGCGCTTTGACGCCGGTGGTTTTTCATTTTTGCAGGTAGCCCATGAACGCTTCGCAACGGGATGAACGAGCCCAGGACTTCGGGCTGTTTTTTTTGCGGGTCTGCGGCGGTTTGTTTCTGCTGTGGGTTCACGGTTTGCCGAAGCTGCTTAACTACAGCGCTCAACTGCTGGTCATCGAAGACCCTTTCCACTTGGGCGCGAACGTCACGCTGATGCTGGCGATTTTCGCCGAGGTGCTGTGCCCGCTGCTGATCATTGCCGGGGTGTTGGTGCGTCTGGCGTGCCTGCCGATTTTGTCTGTTCTGTGGATCGCACTGCTGGTGGTGCATCCGCAATGGAGCCTCGAGGAAGGGCAGTTCGGCTGGCTGTTGTTGATCCTGTTCACCAGCCTTCTAATCGCCGGGCCGGGACGGCTGGCGCTCAATGTCCGATTCTCCGGAGCTTTGCGTTATGCCTGAATCCAATCGTTTCGAAGAAGTCGTGACCCTGGTCATCAAGCACCGGGTCAAGGCTGGTTTTGAAGTGCCCTATGAAGCCTGGTTGCGCAACATCGTCAGCATTGCCGGGCAGCAGGAAGGGCACTTGGGCGTCGACGTGATTCGCGGCAAGAACGCCGGCCTCGACCTGTACACCTGCGTGCTGCGCTTTTGCTCCACCGAGGCGATGCAGCACTGGCTCGATTCGCCGCAACGGCTGGAACTGGTCAACGAAGCCACGCCAATGCTCGCCGATGGCGACCAGACCGAGGTCAACCCGGTCAATGAATTCTGGTTCGCGCCCCAGGCTGAAACCGGTTCTCCGCCGCCTCGCTGGAAGCAGGCCGTGGTCACGTTGCTGGTGATTCTGCCGCACACCCTGCTGGTACCGCTGATCTGGGGTCCGCTGCTGCGGCTCAACGCATTTCTGTCCAATTACGTGGTCGCCACGTTCCTGATCACGCTGACCATCGTCGTTTCGGTGGTGTACCTGTTCATGCCGATGGCGACGCGCTTGTTCGCGCCTTGGCTGTCCCCCTCCACTCAGCCCAAGGAAACGCGATGAACGCCGATCTGATTTTGTTCAATGGCCAATTTCATACCGTTGACCGTGAAAACCCGCGCGCCAGCGCCGTAGCAATCAGCGATGGTCGCTTTGTTGCGGTCGGCACCGATGCCCAAGCCATGGCCCTGCGCGGCTCAGGCACACAGGTCATCGACCTCAAGGGCCGCTGCGTCATCCCCGGCCTCAACGACTCGCACTTGCACCTGATTCGTGGCGGCTTGAACTACAACCTCGAACTGCGTTGGGAAGGTGTGCCGTCAGTGGTCGATGCCTTGCGCATGCTCAAGGATCAGGCCGACCGCACGCCGACGCCACAATGGGTGCGGGTGGTCGGTGGCTGGAACGAATTCCAGTTCGCCGAAAAGCGCATGCCGACCCTTGAAGAGCTCAACCAGGCCGCGCCCGATACCCCGGTGTTCGTGTTGCACTTGTACGACCGTGCCTTGCTCAACCGTGCTGCGTTACGCGTGGCCGGTTACACCCGTAACACGCCGAACCCGCCGGGAGGCGAGATCGTGCGCGACAGCAACGGCGAGCCGACCGGCATGCTGGTGGCGCGTCCTAACGCAATGATTCTGTACTCGACGCTGGCCAAGGGGCCGAAGTTGCCGCTGGAATACCAGGTCAACTCGACTCGCCAATTCATGCGCGAACTCAACCGTCTCGGCCTCACCAGTGCCATCGATGCCGGCGGCGGTTTCCAGAATTATCCGGACGATTACCAGGTGATCGAGCAGTTGGCCAAGGACCAGCAACTGACCATCCGCATTGCCTATAACCTCTTCACGCAGAAGCCGAAAGAAGAGCTGACCGATTTCAAGAACTGGACCAGCAGCGTGACCCTGCATCAGGGCGACGATTTCCTGCGACACAACGGCGCAGGGGAAATGCTGGTGTTCTCGGCGGCGGATTTCGAGGACTTCCTCGAGCCGCGTCCGGACCTGCCGCAAACCATGGAAGACGAGTTGGAGCCGGTGGTCCGCCACCTGGTCGAGCAGCGTTGGCCGTTCCGTTTGCACGCCACGTACAACGAATCCATCAGCCGCATGCTCGACGTCTTCGAGAAGGTCAACCGCGACATCCCATTCAACGGCTTGCCGTGGTTTTTCGATCACGCCGAAACCATCACCCCGCAGAACATTGAGCGGGTGAGGGCGCTGGGCGGTGGTATCGCGATCCAGGACCGCATGGCGTTCCAGGGTGAGTATTTCGTCGAGCGTTACGGCGCCAAGGCGGCCGAAGCGACGCCGCCGATCAAGCGCATGTTGGCCGAAGGCGTACCGGTCGGTGCCGGCACCGACGCGACGCGGGTGTCCAGCTACAACCCATGGACCTCGTTGTACTGGATGGTCAGCGGCCGCACCGTCGGGTGCCTGGAGCTGCACGCCGAGGGCCTGTCCCGGCAGACCGCGCTGGAACTGTTCACCCACGGCAGCGCCTGGTTCTCTTCTGAACAGGGTAAGAAAGGCATGATCAAGGTCGGCCAACTGGCAGACGTCGCGGCCCTGAGCGCGGACTTTTTCAGCGTCGACGAAGAAGCGATCAAGTGGATCGAATCGGTGTTGACCGTGGTCGGCGGCAAGGTGGTGTACGCCGCCGGTGATTTTGAAAAGCTCGGCCCTGCCAGCGTGCCGGTGCTGCCGGACTGGTCGCCGGTGGTGAAGGTGCCGGGGCACTGGCGTCCGACCTCGCCGATGCAGGCACAGGTTCACCATTGCAGCGGACCGTGCGGCGTGCATTCCCACAGTCATGAAAAGGCGCGTTTGTCGAACGCGCCGGTCAGCGATTTCGCCGGTTTCTGGGGCGCCTTTGGCTGCTCGTGCTTCGCGTTCTGACGATCTCAAAAAGCGCCGATGCACAGCGTCGGCGCCCTATGTAACACCCATCCATCGAGGAGATTCACATGAGCAACGTTCCGTACAAACGCCTGAATAAAGACGATGCGGTTGTCCTGTTGGTCGACCATCAGACCGGTCTGATCTCGCTGGTTCAGGACTTCTCGCCGAACGAATTCAAGAACAACGTGCTGGCCCTGGGCGACGTGGCCAAGTTCTTCAAACTGCCGACCATCCTCACCACCAGCTTCGAAAACGGCCCGAACGGCCCGATGGTTCCGGAATTGAAAGAGCAGTTCCCGGACGCGCCGTACATCCCGCGTCCAGGCCAGATCAACGCCTGGGACAACGAAGATTTCGTCAAGGCCGTCAAGGCTACTGGCCGCAAGCAACTGATCATCGCCGGTGTGGTGACTGACGTGTGCGTGACTTTCCCGACGCTGTCAGCGCTGGCCGAAGGGTTTGAAGTGTTTGTGGTGACCGACGCTTCGGGCACCTTCAACGAAACCGTGCAACAAGCCGCGTGGGCGCGCATGGCGGCGGCCGGTGCTCAATTGGTCAATTGGTTCTCGGTGGCGTGCGAGCTGCAGGGCGACTGGCGCAACGACATGGAAGGCCTGGCGAACCTGCTGTCGCCGCGCATTCCCAACTACCGCAACCTGATGAACAGCTACTCGGTGCTGACCTCGAAGTAACTCCATTCGGTCTCAACGCTTTCCCTGTGGGAGCAAGCTTGCTCGCGATAGCGGCGGATCAGCCAACATCTCTGTTGGATCTGCTACCGCCGTCGCGAGCACGCTCGCTCCCACAGGGTTTACTCACCGCTTCTGCAACCACCCCAAAAAACCACCTTTCTTGACCGGCACCGGTTTGGCCAGCAACGCCAACCGACTGTTCTGCTGCCGCACCGCCTGCAACTTGTTCAGCGCCCGACTCACTTCAACCCGCTGTTCCATGCAGCTGCGGGTCAGGGATTTGTCGATCCGGTAGATGATGCACGAGGTCAACGCAGTGAATGTCGCCTGCGACGGCGTGTCGGTGAGGATGCTCTGTTCACCCATGACTTCGCTCGGCCCCATGCGTCCGGCTTCGGTTTGCCCGGCGCCGTCCGGCACTGTCGCGCTGACCACACCCGTGGCGATGACCATCAGGCTGTCCGGTACTTCACCCAGTTCCAGCACCACCTGACCGGCCGCGTACTGTTGCGCAACCATCGATTGGGCCATCTGATCGCGTTCCTCTTCACTCAAGGAACGGAAAATTTTCACCTCATCCAGCAACGCCCTTGCACGGGTTGTCGGCTCAATCACGCCGTCGAGCTGACGGGAAATGCCGGCGGCTTCGAGGTGCCTGTGGGCCAGGTCGAACAGCTGATTGCGCACTTCACTTTTCTTGCCCAGCTCAGCGATAAACCCGCTGGCCACGTATTCGGACATGCTTTCGCCAGCCTCTTTCAGCACCGCTTTCGGCGCCGGGTTGAGCAGCAAACTGCTGCTGCCCTGCAGCGTGCGGTCCAGTGCGTCCAGCACCCGACGCGGGCGAATGTGGTTGGGCACCTGGATGCTGATCGACACGCCATGCATGTTGGTCGGCCGGCTCAGGTTGACGATCTTCGCTTTGGCCGCCACCGAGTTCGGCACCACCGCGGTACTGCCCGCGCTGGTCAACAGGTGCGTCGCACGCCAGTCGATGTCGATCACCTTGCCCTCGACGCCGTCGATCATGATCCAGTCATCCACCTGATACGGCTTGGTGGTGTTGAGCACGATCCCGGAAAACACATCGCTCAAGGTGCTCTGCAACGCCAGGCCGACAACGATTGCCACCACCCCGGACGTTGCCAGCAACCCTTTCACCGGCAGTTCCAGCACATAACCGGCAGCCGCAACGATGGCGATCAGAAACACCAGCGCGCCGATGACGTCCTGCAGCAACCGACCGCTGTGCCCGATGCGCCGCATCAGTACCAGACCGATGACTTCGGTGAGCACTCGCGCCGCGTACAACCACCAGAGAATCCCCAGCGCCGTGGCACCCAGCTGTGCCACGCGGTCCTCGGCGAACAGCGGCGCCTGCAACGGGCTGACGCCGGCGTTGATGATGAGCGCGCTGAACATCAGGAACAACGCCAGGCGCACACCGACCCGCGTGACGCGATGCTTGAACGGCGCGAGGTGCCAGAGCACGGCGTCGATCACCAGCAGCAGGGCACTCCAGGACAGCAGATGAGCGTAGATGAGGGACATGTGGGGGAGCTCCGGAAGAATGTTTTTGCAGGCGCCCGCAGCAAGCCTGGCTCCTACAGAAAAAGCCCCTCGCACGATGACCGTGGGAGGGGCGAAGGGGCTCAGTTCAGATGAGTCTTGAGTTCCAGTGCTGCCTGACGCACCGCCGCTTTCACTTCCGGAATCTGGCTCAGGGGATTGAGCAAACCGAAGTCGTGAATCATCCCGTTGTAGCGTACCGCCGTGACCGGTACCCCGGCGGCATCGAGGTGGCGGGCATAGGCTTCGCCTTCGTCACGCAACACGTCGAACTCGGCGGTCTGCACCAGCGCTGCCGGCAAGCCTTTGAGCTGTTCGGCGCTGGCCTGCAACGGTGAAGCGTGGATCTGCGCACGCTCAGCCTGGTCGGTGGTGTAGTTGTCCCAGAACCAGTTCATCATGCCTTTGGTGAGGAAGTGGCCTTCGGCAAATTGCTGGTACGAGCCGGTATCGAACTGTGCGTTGGTCACCGGCCACATCAACAGCTGGAAGCGCAGCGCCGGGGTTTTCTGTTCCTTGGCCATCAACGCGACGACCGCCGCCATGTTGCCGCCGACGCTGTTGCCGGCCACGGCGAGGCGCTTGCCATCGACGCCGATGTCTTTGCCATGTTCGGCCACCCAACGGGTCGCGGCGTAGGCCTGGTTGATCGCGGTCGGGTAGTGCGCTTCAGGTGACGGCGTGTAATCGACATACACCGCGACGGCACCGGAGCCGACCACCAGGTCATGAATCAAGCGTTGGTGAGTCGGGTAATCGCCCAGCACCCAGCCGCCACCGTGGAAGAACATGAACACCGGCAACTCACCTTTGACCTTGGCCGGTCGTACGATTTTCAGGTTGATGGTTTGACCATCGACCTTGATTGCACGATCGCTGACGTCCACACCCGACAGATCAACCTTCACCGAGTTTTGCGCACCGGTCAGCACCGCACGGGCGTCTTTCGGGCTCAGTTGCTCAAGCGGCTTGCCACCACCGGCGGCGAGGGCTTCGAGGAAGGCCTGAGTGTTGTGTTCAACGCCTGGGCTGCCAGCAGCAAATGCGTTGCCGACGGCGAGGGTGAGGAGGGAAGCGGCCAGGGTTTTCTTGACGATGTTCATGGGGAAATCCTTTTTAGTTAATGAGTTGTTGATTACCTGAGGGGCAGGTTGCTGCTGCGCTGGGGTTCAGGCCTCAGCAACACCGTGGACACAGATTAATAGGGTGCCAGACAAGGAAAAAGCGGCTATAAAGCGTTTAACTGTCAACCGGAAAGCGACAATGAACCCGTTCGAAGACATGCGTATTTTTTGCCAGGTCATGGACTCCGGCAGCTTCACCTCGGCCGCCGATCAACTGGGCCTGTCCAAGCAGTTCGTCAGCCGTCGCCTGATGCAACTTGAAGAACGTTTGGGCGTGCGTTTGCTCAACCGCTCCACGCGGCGCCTGGACGTCACGCCACTGGGCCAGAGTTATTACGAGTCGGCGTTGCGGCTGCTCAGCGAAGTCGAGCAGGTGGAGCAGGGCATCGCCGGCCAGACCACCGAGCCGCGCGGCACCATTCGCGTGAGCGCGCCGTTATCGTTTGCGCTGGCGCATCTCGGTTGCCTGCTGCCGGTGTTCTTGCAGCGTTATCGCGAGGTCACGGTGGAAGTGGATTTGAGCGACCGCCCGGTGGATCTGCTCAGCGAGGGTTACGACCTGGCGTTGCGCATCGGCGTACTGGAAGACTCGACGCTGATCGCCCGCCGCATCGCTTCGATCCAGCGGGTGTACTGCGCCAGCCCGGCTTACCTGGCCGAGCGCGGAATACCGCGTAAACCTGAGGACCTGCACGCGCACGACTGCCTGCCTTACGGCCATGGTCGTCAGGTGCAATGGCGTTTTGAAGGGCAGGGCAAACCACTGGCGGTCAACGTGACCGGGCGCATGCGGGTCAATAACGGTGAGTTGCTCAGGGATGCGGCGGTGGCCGGGATGGGGATTACTTACCTGCCGACATTCATTGTCGGGGCCGCGTTGAAGGATGGACGGCTGGTGCCGGTGCTGGATGAGTTTCGCCCGCAGCCGCTGACGTTGTCGGCGGTGTACCCGCAGCATCGCCAGAGCTCGCGTCCGGTGCAGGCGCTGATCGAGTTTTTGCGCGAGCGGCTGGATCAGGCCGAGGATGGGTTGTAAATCACTGATTGCACACATCCCCTGTGGGAGCCGGGCAAGCCCGGCTCCCACAGGGGATGTGTGGCGAACCTTTGTTCAATGGTGATCAGGTCCTTTTGTCATCGCCCGGTTCGCCACCGACGTGCACGCCGTGGTCATCGCCAACTTCACCGGAGCGATGAACGCCGTGGTCATCGCCCATTTCACCGGAACGATGAACCCCATGATCGTCCCCCGGTTCTGCGTGATTGCTGTGTCGCCCTGAGTCGGCTGAATGCCCGGAACGCCCCGAGCCATGGTCGTTGCCACTGTGATCGCTGCCATTACCGCCGTGGCCGCTGCCGCTGCTACCGTGACCACCGCCATCGCCGCCATCGCCGCCATGACCACTGCCGCTGCCACCGTGACCACCACCATTACCGCCACTGCCTCCGCCACCACCGCCACCGTGACCACCGCCGCCTCCACCGCTACCACCACCGCCTCCACTCCCTCCATCCTTGGCTTGAGCGCTCGATACACCGGACAGGCTGTCCGGAATCAATACGGTCGACGCCGACAACACTGCGCCAATCGCTACTGCCAGTAAAAGCTTGTTGATGTGCATGCCGTTCTCCGTCTTCTTATTCAGATTTGAACGTTGATAAACACTGCAACGTGCTGCTCGATTCAGTCGGTGAACACCGCTACGTCCTGATTTATTCAGTTGCCACCTCGATGAGCGATGAACGGGGCAATTCGACCCTGTTTCAGGGGTCAGTGAATGCTCGAGGCCAGTTCGAATATCGGGATGTACATCAGGATCACGATGACCCCGATCAACAGGCCGATGAAGGTCATGAGCAAGGGTTCAAACAACCGCACGAACCATTCGATCCAGCGGCTGATTTCTTCGTCATAGAAGTCGGCGCTGCGTTCCATCATCTGCCCGAGGTTGCCGGACTGCTCGCCGGCACGCAGCAAGCGCAGGGACACCGGGGTGACGAGATGATTGAGTTCCAGTGCCGCCGACAGCGATTGCCCCTCGCGCACCCGCTCGCAGGCCTGGTCCAGGCGCACACGCGAGGCGACGGTGAGCAGGCCACGGACCATGCCCATGGCGGTGACGAGGGGGATGCCGCCTTGCAGCAGGATCCCCAGCGAACGATAGAAGCGCGCCAGTTCGTACATGAAGATGCGCTGGTGGACTGCCGGAAGTTTTTCGATCACCCGGTCCACGCCCCGGCGAAAGGCCGGTTGGCGCTGGAGGAAGGCGAGGGCGAGGACGATCGTCACCAGGGCGCCGAAGAATTCGCCCTGATGAGCATGCAGGAACATCCCGCTGCTCATCAGTACTTGCGACAACCACGGCAGGTTGTTACCCAGCCCTTCGAACACCAGGCTGAAGCGCGGCACCACGTAACCCATCAAAAACAACACCACGCCACCGCCCACCACCAGCAACAGCATGGGGTAGATCGAAGCGCTGACGATCTTTTGTCGAACCTCGTCCATGCGTTGGCGATAGCTGACATAGCGACCCAGGGCATCGCCCACTGCGCCGGTCTTCTCGCTGGACTGCACCAGTGCCACGTAGAGCGGCGGGAACACTGCCGACAACTGAGCCAGTGCCTGGGAAAACGATTTGCCCTCATAAAGCAGGCGCACCAGTTCACTCAAGGTTTTGCGGGCCTGTGGCGCGGTTTCTTTTTCCGCCAGGCTTTCCAGCGCATCGATCAATGGCAGGCCGGCGTTGAGCAGGGTGGTCAGTTCCTGGCTGAACAGCACCAGGTTGAACGTCTCGCGCTTTTGCAATCGCAATGCCCGCCAATGCCTTTCGACTTGCAGGCTGACCACCCGCAGGCCCTTTTCTTCGACGATGCGTCGGGCTTCGCTGTCCCCTTGGGCCTCGACGGTCATCGAGACCACGCCGGTCTTGCCGACGGCCTTGAGATGAAAACGCATGCTCGCCTCCCGTCACTGCCAACTGGTGACTTCGGCGTTTTCGCCTTCGCCGCCGGGTTGACCGTCCTTGCCCATGGACAGCAGGTCGTATTCGCCGTTTTCACCAGGGTAGCGGTAGGTGTAATTGCGGCCCCACGGGTCCTGCGGCAATTTTTTCTGCAAGTACGGGCCGGTCCAGCGGGTTTCGTCGCTGGGCGCGGTGACCAGCGCCTGCAAACCCTGTTCGGTCGACGGGTAGTGGCCGACCTCCAGACGGTACAAATCCAGTGCTTTGCCCAGACCTTCGATTTGCGCCTTGGCCACCTTCACTTCGGAGCGGCCGAGCTGGGCGAAATATTTCGGCGCGACAATGCCGGCCAACAGCCCCAGCACCACCAGCACCACCAACAGTTCAAGCAACGTGAACCCGCGCTGAGCTCGCGGTGAGCCGTGACGCGGGGCACTACACAGACGCTGATTCATGATGACCTCACACAGTCGGCAGAAGGGTCGCCTGAAGGCTTATGCAATTGCCATGCTCACCACCTGACTTCCTTGCGAAACCCCTGAATCACGGGCCTCTGCGCTTCCGGCACAGTGCTTGCGTACGGCTGATTCACTACCGGCCATTGGGGCATTAGCCCCATTTTTCGGGGTCGGTCAGGGGAGACAGAAAAATGAAAACACTCACCACTGGACTGCTCGGCTGTGTGCTGCTGGCAGGTACAGCTCAGGCCGATGTGTTCGTTTCCGTGGACAGCAAGGGCAGCTACGTTTTGTCCAATGTCCACCGTCCAGGTCGCACCTATGAACGGGTGATTCGCGAGCCCGAATCGTCACTGGTCAGCCTCGATCAACAGCCGCAGATGATTGCCCGGCAGCCCTATGCCGAGCTGGTGTCGGCGGCCGCCACGGCCAATGAATTACCGGCGGCGCTGTTGCATGCAGTGATCCAGGCCGAGTCCGCCTACGACGCCCGCGCGCGGTCGGCCAAAGGGGCGGGAGGGCTGATGCAATTGATGCCCGACACCGCCCGCGAAATGGGCGTGACCAACGTCTACGACCCCAAGGCCAACATTCAAGGCGGAGCCAAATACCTCAAGCGCCTGATGACCCTGTTCGACAACGACATCGCCCTCGCCGTGGCGGCTTACAACGCCGGGCCGCAAGCGGTGCTGAGCCGTGGCGGGGTGATCCCGCCGTTCGCCGAAACCCAGCGTTATGTACCGAGCGTGTTGCGCCAATACCGCCGCTTGCAAGGCTTGGCCGTGGATGCGCCGTTGTGATGGGCGAACGTGGGGAACCTTGCCCCAACAGTGGGGCATGGTGGCCCCGACCGAAAAGTGGGGAATGGGTGGGGAATATCCCCCGACTTATCAAGTCGTTTATGTAACTAGCTGAAAAACAACAACAATATTTATGGCATGCGGATTGCTCAAGAGGATTTGTCGAGAATTATTCCCTGTGAGCACCCACAGCGAGGCCCGCGATCATGACCGGCATGCACCACGTTCCGTCCTTGTTAAAAATGCTGCTGCTGACGGCGTCGATGCTGGGCGTCGAGATGGCCGAAGCCGCCTTGCGCTGCGAGCGCAATCTGGTAGCGAACGTCGTGGCGCTGGATCAGCCGCTGATGTTCAACCGCCTCGGCGCACAGAACGCCAACGGCATGATGTTCGCCCTGCGGCGTGACGTGGTCGATGACCATGACATGTCCCTGGCCCACGGTGGCGCGGCGGTTCCGGGCAAGGTTTCGCTGCGGCCCGACAAGCGTCCGCGTCCGTTGGTGCTGAGGGTTGCGGCTGGTGATTGCCTGACCATCAATCTGCAGAACCTGCTGGCCTACCAGGCCAACCCCGGCAGTCATGACAACGGGGGGGAGGAAGAGGGCGAGATTGAGGGCGAGGTAGAAATCGGCGCTGCAGAGGACTTCAAAGTCGATGAGCAGGTCACCGACCGCCACGTCGGCTTTCAGGTCAACGGGATGCAGGCAGTCAACAGCATCGATGACATCGCGTCCTTTACCGGGCGCAACGCCAACACCTTGATCCCGCCGGGCGCAACCCGTTCCTACACCTTGTACGCCGAGCGCGAAGGGGCCTTCGCCGCCAGCAGCCGCGGTGCAACGTTCGGTGGTGAAGGCGATGCGGGCAACGTCGCCAACGGTCTGTTCGGCGAAGTGGTGGTGGTGCCCAAGGGTGGCCGCGCCTATCGCAACACCGTGACCGAAGAAGAAATGCGCCTTGCCAGCAGCGGCCGTACGCCGACCGGTCAGCCGATTGTCGATTACCAGGCGCGCTACCCGCAGCGTGAACCGTGGATTCGTGAAGGCAAGGCCGGCACGCCGATCATCAACATGGTCGACGGCAACGAAATCATCTCCAGCGAGAGCGATGCGATCGTCATGGGCAGCAACGCCGACGGCAGCTTCCCGCCGTCGACCTATCCGCTGGAAGCCATCGGCAAACGCAACCCGGCGCTGCCCAACCGGCTGGAACCGTTCCGCGATTTCGCCTCGCAATTCCAGGATGAAACCGCCGCAACCCAGGCATTCCCTGCCTATTGGGCAGACCCGGTCATGGCCCATGTGCTGGAGCCGGCTCGCGACTCGTTCATGATCAACTACGGCTCCGGCGGCATGGGCGCCGAGGTGGTGGCCAACCGATTGGGTGTCGGGCCGATGCACGATTGCCTGTCCTGCGCCTATGAAGAATTCTTCCTCAGCTCGCACACCGTCGGCGACGTGGCGATGCTGGTGGATGTGCCGGCCAACGCCGGTCTGGAAAACATTCGTCCGGGTGAAACACCGCGCGCCGATCAGGTCGGGGTCAAGGCGACCATGGCGCTGTATCCGTCCGAGCCGTCCAACGTCAACCACAGCTACATCGGTGACTTCGTCAAATTCCGCAACACCCACAACGGCCACGAGCAGCATATCTTCCACCTGCACGGGCACCAGTGGTTGTTCAATCCCAACGACGACAACTCCGACTATGTGGACGCCCAAGGCATCGGTCCGGGTGCCGGCTACACCTATGAAATTGCCAACGGCGGTTCGGGCAACCGTAACCGTGTAGCAGGCGATGCGATCTATCACTGCCACTTCTATCCGCACTTCGCCCAGGGCATGTGGAGCATGTGGCGGGTGCACGATGTATTTGAAGAAGGCACCAAACTGGAAGTTTCCCAGCAAGGCGCCGACGGTTATCACAGCGAGCCTTACGCACTGCGCAGCGGCAAACCGGCCGCGGGTGCCCGGGCCTTGCCCGATGGCGAGATCATTGCCGGTACGCCGATACCCGCGGTGGTGCCGCTACCGGGCAAAGCCATGGCGCCGATGCCGGGCAAGGTCGCAGTGGTGCCGAAAATCGGCGAGACCCTGGTGGCCGGCAATGATGACGATGACGGTGAGCACCAGGGCGGCAACGCTGGCCCGCAAGCCATCGGTTCCCTGGCGCTGGTGGATCGCAGCGAAGCCAATCGCAATGCCGACGGCAGCCTGAAAAACCCGGGTTATCCGTTCTGGATCGGCGGCATGGAAAGTTCGGTTGGCCAACGTCCACCGACCCCACCGCTGGACATGCTCGACGCCGCCAAGGCCCAGGCCTTGAAGACCAGTGGCAATGCCTTGTGGGCGAATCTTGACCCGGCGCAGTCCGGTGGTTGGGACGGCGGTTTGGGGCGTCACTCCCTCGATGGATTCTCGGCCGGTGGCGTGGCGCGCACCGTGACCACGTCCCTGGATTTCTCCAAGGAAGTGACCCGCGCCAAGCCGATTTACATGCCCGAAGAAGGTACCGAAGTCGAACAGGCGGCCATGAAGTTCCACGCCCAAAAGGACCACCCAAGCTTTGCCGTTTTGCCTGGCAATCAAATCGTTGCGCGCAACTTCCGCACCAACGGCGCGTTGCCAACCGCCGGTGCGCCTTATTACGAACCGTGCATGGATGATCGGCAAAAGCGCCTGACCAGCAGCGCCGGCATTGGCGAGTTTGCCAGTGGCGAACGGCTCGACGGCATGTCGTTCAGCGGGTCTTCGACCTTCACGGCTGACCGGCCACGGGTCTACAAAGCGGCGAACATCCAGTTCGACGCGGTGTACAACAAGGTCGGCTACCACTTCCCGCAAGCACGCATCCTGGCGCTGTGGGAAGACGCCTGGCCGGTGATCACCAAGCAGCGTCCGCCAGAGCCTTTGGTGATGCGCATGAACACTTTCGACTGCGTGCAATACCAGCAAACCAACCTGGTGCCGGCCATCTATGAGATGGACGACTATCAAGTGCGCACGCCGACCGACGTGATCGGCCAGCACATTCACTTGCCGAAGTGGGACCTGACGGCGGCGGACGGTTCGGCCAACGGCTGGAACTACGAAGACGGCGTACTTTCCCCCGGTGCGGTGCAGGAGCGCATCCACGCCATTCGCGAGTTCAACCAATGCACGGGCAGCGACCCGCGTGAGGGCACACCTGCTTGTCCGAAGGCTAAAAATCACCCGTACTTCGGGCAGTTCGGCCGGGCCGACTGGGTCGGCGCGCGGACGGCGATGCAGCGCTGGTTTGTCGATCCGGTGGTGAACTCCAAAGGTGTCGACCGTGGCCTGGGGACCATTTTCACCCACGACCACCTCGGCCCATCGACTCACCAACAGATTGGTCTGTACGCCACTGTACTGGCTGAGCCGGCCGGTTCCACCTGGTTCCACGCCGAAACCGGCGAGCCGTTGTACAGCGGCGCGCGGCAGGATGGCGGGCCGACCTCATGGCAAGCGGTGGTGTCCACCGGCGACCTGGACGGCGACGGCAAGAACGACAGCTTCCGCGAGTTCTTCCTCGAATACAGCGACTTCCAGCACGCCTATGAAGCGGGTGTGTACGTGGGCGCCGGTCCTGACGGTATACCTGACGCGCAAGCCTTTCCGGCCACTGCCGACAGCTTCCGCTACGCCATCAACCCGCCGGTGCGCAAAGAAGCCGAGACGCTGCTTGAGCAGGTAGTCGAGGCCCGTGGTGGCTTGATGCCGGGCTGTCCAAGCCGGCCTTGCCCACAAGCCATCTCGGTCGATGACCCAGGCATGTTCGTGGTCAATTACCGCAACGAACCACTGGCCCTGCGAGTGTATGACCCGAACAAGGTCGGCCCCGACGGCAAGCGCGGCATGCAGGCCGATGGCCTCGGCGGCGATCTGGCGTATGCCATGCAAAGCCGCACCGACCGTGCGATCCCGGCGATGAACCTGGCACCGAACCTCATTACCGCTGCCACCGGCCCGACCGGCGGCACCACTCAGTTCCCACCGCACATCAACCGCGGCGGCGCCGAACCGGGCGACCCGTTCACGCCGATGCTGCGCACCTACACCGGTGACAACGTACGGCTGCGGGTGCATGCCGGCGGTCACGAAGAAGAGCACAACGTGACCCTGCACGGCGTGAAGTGGCTGCAAAGCGGCTCGGGATTCGGCAACAGCTCCAACTCCGGCTGGCGTGCGTCGCAGATGATCGGGATCTCCGAGCAGATGGGCTTCATTGCGCCGGTCTCGATGCTGTCGAGTTCGGCGGCGACGACGGGTGACTACCTGTACTCGATGGACGCGTCGATCGAAGGCTACTGGAGCGGAATCTGGGGCGTGATGCGTAACTACACCGCGCAACGCAGCGACCTGTTCGCGCTGCCCAACAACCCGAAACCGGCGGGTATGCGCAACACCGTGGCGTTCGACGGTTCCTGCCCACGGTACAGCGCCAACCCCAACGGCATCGGCACCCGGCCAACCGTGCAACGCAACTATGAAGTGGTCGCGGCGCTGGCGAACGATATTCTCGGCAACCCGCTGGGCCTGACCATCGGAGATCCAGCCGGGCTCGCTCAACATGTCGGCGGGGCGTTGAACCCGGCAGGCGGCACCCTGGTGTTCAACTCACGCCCAGTGAGCATTCCTCAGGTGACAGTGAACGACCCCGAAGACGGAACGACCTTCACCATCGGCGGGCAAAGCGGGCCGTTGCATGACCCGACGGCAATCCTCTATGTGCGCAAGGGCGACCTTGACCCGATCACCGGAAAGCTCAAACCCGGTGTGCCGGTCGAACCGCTGGTGCTGCGCGCGACGGCAGGGGACTGCATCAACATCACCCTGGAAAACCGTCTGCCCCTGGTCATGCCGGACCTGACCCAGACGGCGTCGGTGATGGGCATGGTCAAGCGTGACCGCAACAATGGCGAAGGCTCTACCACCTTCAGCAACAACCTGATGCGGCCGTCCAGCCATGTCGGTCTGCACGCGCAACTGTTGGCGTACGACATCACCAAATCCGACGGCACCAACGTCGGCACCAACCCGATCCAGACCGTGCCACCCCGCGTCGGCACCGTTGGTGCGTACCCGACGCGTACCTATCAGTACTACGCCGGGCACCTGGAACGTGAAGGCAAGCCGATCACGCAACTGGGCCGCAGTGTCGACAACATCAACGCTACGGCAGTGGAATTTGGCGGGTTGAATTTCACCCCGGCAGATGTGATCAAGCAGCCGCAAAAAGGCCTGGGCGGTGCAATGAGCGTCCTGCCGATCGGCGCCACCTGGGTTGAGGATGCGCGCAAGGTAAACGCGACCGTCACTGCGCCCGCACAGACCAGCTACCGCGACTTTGCGATGGTCTGGCAGAAGGCGTTGAATATGCGCTGGGCCAATGGGCGTCCGGTGGAAGGCATTGCCTCGGAGGCCGGGGTGCCGACCGATCCGCAGGACAATTCCAGCATGGCCATCAACTACAAGACCGAGCCGATGTGGTTCCGCTTCGGCCTGCCACCGGATGCGCCGTTCGGTCACGCCGACGGCCATGGTTATGGTGACGTGGTCAACGCGCACATGGCGTACAGCAATGCGCTGGTGGGCGGCGATCCGCAGACGCCGGTGCTGTATGTAAAACCGGGGCAACCGTTCCGCACACACATCCTGATGCCCACCGGCGGCAGCCGTGGCACGACCTTTCAGCTCGACGGGCATGTCTGGTCGGTCAACCCGTTCCAGTCGGAGAAGAGCGATACCGGTGGCTATCCGATGATGACGCCAGGCGTGGGTTCGGTGCGGTTCGGCTACAACCCGATGTCGATGTACATCGGTGCCCACGAAAGCATCCTGCCGGCGGCGCACTTCAGCTTCATGCACCCGAGCGCCGGGGGCAGCAACGCGATACCGGGCGACTACCTGTTCCGCGATTACGCCGCGTACGGCAACACCGCCGGGTTGTGGGGGCTGTTGCGCGTGACCAACGAACCCGAACCGGCCCTGGCACCGTAGCAACCGTTATGGAGTGAACGCGCCCTGTAGGCGCTGGCTTGCCGGCGATGGCGGTCTCGAGATTGATGCACGGCGTGAGGGCCTCATCGCCAGCAAGCTGGCTCCTACAAGGGGTCGGGTTTGCAGGGTGCAAATGGTGGGAGCTGGCTTGCCAGCGATGGCGGCCGCAAGACAGGCGCAGATCTGTAAGGGGAGAGGTGAGATGAACAGGACCATTGGAATCGTCGGTTGTGCACTGGTTGTCGGGGTGGCGCTGATCTGGCTGGGCGTCTGGCGCACGATACCGCCGGACATGCTCAGCGAGGTGGCGCTGCCGGACACCTGGAGCGGTCAGACGCTGGAGCGAGACGGCGTGTCCGTAGCGTTGCAAGTGCGGCCATTGGCCGAGGATGGCGTGTTGCGTGAAGGCGAGTTTGCCGACGTGCTTTTCCGGGTCAGTGACAGCACGTCGGGCCAACCCCTTTCCGGGGTCAATCCCGGTGCCTGGCTGGACCCCGAAGCGGTCGCGGCCGACCAGGCCCAGGGCCGCGAACGCAGCTGCAAATCACGGGTTGGCGTATTCCTCAAATCGAGCATTGGTGCGCGACCGTTACTGGACCTCAACAGCTATTTCCTGCTGGTGATGAACCGTGATGCCAGCGTTTCGGTGGTCGACCCATCGGTCTCGGTAGGCGGCATCACCAGCACCATGGCGCGCATCGACCTCAAGCAGCCGCCGATGGATTGGGTCACCCCGAAGGACAACAAACGCGTGTTCGTCTCCATGCCCACCGCTGGCGAAGTGGCGGTGATCGACAGCGAGCAATTCAAGTTGATCGACTCGGTGGCGGCCGGTAGCCATCCGGTGCGCGTAGCGTTGCAACCGGACGAGCGCCTGCTGTGGGTCGGCAACAATGCGCCGAAGGCCGAAGCATCCGGGGTCACGGTGATCGACAGCCAAAGCCTGAAGCCGCTCAAAAACCTGGCCACCGGCGCCGGCCATCACGAAATCGCCTTCAGCAAGGACAGCCGGTTTGCCTTCGTGACTAACCGCGACGACGGCACGCTGAGCATCATCGACATCGCCAGCCTGACCCTCAGCAAACAACTCAAGACCGGCACGCGCCCTTTGTCGGTGGCGTACTCGCCACTGTCCCAGGCGGTGTATGTCGCCGACGGCAAGGACGGCACCGTGACCGTGGTCGATACCGCCAGCCTCGACGTGCGCCGTGTGATCAAAATCAAACAGGGCCTGGGCCCGATGGGTTTCAGCGCCGACGGACGATTCGGCATCGTCCTCAACACCCTGGAAAACCAGGTGGCCGTGATCGACGCCGCCACCGACTCGCTGGTTCATGAACTGGACGTGTCCGCCGAGCCTTATCAAGTGGTGTTCACCAAGGCCTACGCCTACGTGCGCGGACTGGCTTCGGCCAAAGTCACGATGATCAACCTGTCGTCCCTCGGTGAAGGCCGCACGCCGATCAGCCAGGGCTTTGAAGCCGGGCCGCAGGCACCACGGCTGGCGGGTGATTTGCCGCTGGCGTCGAGCCTCGCGGTGTCGCGGGACGACAACGCGGTGTTCGTGGTCAACCCGGTGGACAACACCACTTATTTCTATGCCGAAGGCATGAACGCGCCGATGTCCGGTTACCCCAATCGCGGGCAAGTGGCGCGGGCGGCGATGGTCATCGACCGCAGCCTGCGCGAAGTCGAGCCGGGGCTATACAGCGCGCGGATAAAACTGCCGCCGGCGGGGCGTTTCGACGTGGCGTTCCTGCTCAATCAACCGAACATCATCCATTGCTTCACGACGCTGGTTGAGCCCGATGGCCGCCTCGCCCAGCACCCCGGCGTGCCGACAGTCGAGTTCATGCTCGACAAAGCCACCGCCGCCCTCGGCAGTCCTTACACCGTGCGCTTTCGCATCGTTCAGGGCCAGCACAAAGCTCAGCGCAGCGGCGTCAAGGACGTTCAGGTGCGCTACTTCCGCGCGCCGACGTCGCGGGCGCAAACAGTCGCGGCCCTTGAGGTCGGTAACGGAATCTACGAAGCCCCAGTGACGCTCGACCAGAACGGCGCCTGGTACCTGCACGTGCGTGCGGCGTCCCTTGGCGCGAATTTCGATGACAAGACCTTTGCCAGCGTTCGGGTCCTGCCCGGCGATGCCCGTTGAAGAGGAAATCGACATGAACCGATTCGCACACCGTGGACTGCTGACGTTCTGCCTGTTGGCCGTCGGCATTGGGCAAGCCCTGGCGCACTCGGCGGATGAACACGCCGGGCACGACATGCCGGCCAAAAGCGCCCGTTCGGAAAGCGCCCAGGTCAAGTTCGCCGACGTCGCGCTGGTGGACCAGAACGGCAAACCGGTGCGTCTGGAACAGGACCTGGTGGCCAACAAAATCGTGGTCATGAGCTTCATCTACACCAGTTGCACCACGGTGTGCCCGGTGGTGTCGTCGATCATGGGCAAAGTGCAGAAACAGCTGGGCGCCCGGGTGGGCACCGAGGTGCAGTTGGTATCGATCAGCATCGACCCGCAGCGCGATGACGCCCAGCGCCTGAACGACTACGCGCGCAGCTTCCAGAACGGTCCGGGCTGGAGCTGGCTGACTGGCAGTTCGCAGTCAATCAATGCCACCCTCAAAGGCCTCGGCTCGTTTAGCGGTGACTTCAAAAATCATCAGCCGCTGATCCTCGTCGGCGACGGCAACAGTCGCCACTGGACGCGCTATTACGGCTTCACCGATCCGGCCGTGCTGACCCGTGAAGTGGAAAAACTCAGCGGCCAACGCAATGCCCACGCCAAACACACTGCCATCGCCATGGAGCAGCAGCCATGAGAGCTGTCGACTGGATTGCCCTGAGTCTGTGCTTCTGGATTTTCAGCTCGATGGCCTTCGCTCATGAAGGGCACGAAGAACCCGCTCCGGCGCAGGTGGCTGCACCACCGGCGAGCGGCACGCGCGATGCGAAAACCTGGTTCACCGACACGCCGTTGCAGGACCAGAACGGCGAAACCCTGCGCTTCTACAGCGACGCACTACAAAACCGCGTGGTGCTGCTGAACGTGATTTTCACCAGTTGCAACGATGCCTGCCCGCTGATCACCCGCAAACTCAAGGAAGTGCGTGAGTTGCTGGGTGACAAGGCGGATGGCATCACATTCATCTCCCTTACCAGTGATCCGCTACGGGACACCCCGGCGGTACTCAAGGCTTACACCTTGAAGCAGGGCGTCGATGGGCCCCACTGGCTTTTTCTCACCGGCGACAAGGCACAAATGGACCTGGTGCTGGGGCGCATCGGCCAGATTGTGCCGACCCCCGAGCAACATTCAACGCAGCTGATTGTCGGTGACGTAGCCAACAAGCGCTGGAGCAAAATCCGTCCGGATGCCCCGGCTGCCGCCATTGCCCAGCGCTTGCAGTTGCTGACAATGCCTGTGGCCGGTCGCTGAGCCGCGCCATGAAACTGACCCTCATCCTCGGCTTGCTAGTGATCGGCGGCATTCATTGCGTCGCCGATGCGCTGCCCCTGAACCCCAGCGAAACGGCCGGAAAACGCTTGTACCGCGAAGGTGTTTCGGACAGCGGTGAGCCGCTCATGGCGCGGGTCGGGGCAGCGGATATGATGCTGCCGGCCACCAGCCTGCCGTGCGCCAACTGCCACGGTGCCGATGGTCTCGGGCGGCCCGAGGGCGGGGTGCGACCGCCGGATCTGACGTGGTCGAGGCTCTCCAGCACTTACGGGCAGCAGCAAATCAATGGCCGCAATTACCCGGCCTACACCGAAGGCACGCTCGCGCGGGCGATTCAGGAAGGTCGCGATCCTGGTAACAATCGCCTCGACCCCGCGATGCCGCGGTTCGTGCTGTCGATGAATGATCAGCGCAACCTCACGGCCTACCTCAAACGTCTGGCCGATGACCGCGATCCCGGCCTGACGCCGGACAGCCTGCACCTGGGCACCTTATTGCCGAGTCAGGGACCGCTGGCCGAGGAGGGCGCCACGGTGGCGGCGGTGCTCAATGGCAGCGTGGCGCGGATCAACGAGGCGGGCGGTATTCATGGCCGGCAACTGCGCCTGACGATAATCGATCCGGGGCCGAACCGCACCAGCGCCGAGCAGGCCCTGGACCGGTTGATCGAGCAGGAACACGTGTTCGCCTTGATCGCGCCGCTGGCACCGGCACTCAACACACAATTGGTCACGCGATTGGAGCGGGCGGGCATTCCGTTGATCGGGCCACTCTCATTGCAAGGCTCGTCCCAGAGCAGTCGGCAGATATTTGAACCGATGCCGGGGTTGCACGAACAACTGATTGCGCTCGCCGATTACGCCACCGACAGTTTGCGCGTGCTCCCGGGGCCGACGCTGATCACCTACCCGGACGAGCCCGGCCAGCAACGGGCGGCGCAGAACCTCAGCCAGTACCTGCAAGATCACGCCTGGCAAAAGGTCACGCTGAAAGCTTACGACCCGGCGCAGGACGAACTGCCGCTGGGCTCGCGGTCGGTGTTTTACCTGGGCAGCGGTGGCGGTTTCAGCCGGCTCGCGGAACGTTTGCAGGCGGCGGGGCAGGTGCCTTACCTGTTCGCCACGTCAAATCAGGTCGCCGGTGACTTGTTGCAGGTGCCCAGCGGTTTTTCCCGGCGGGTGTTCCTGTCCTATCCGTTCGTGCCCAGTGACTGGACGCTGGGCGGGCGCCTGGCCCTGACACAACTGCGTGAGCAGCAGGGGCTCGGCGCAGAGCATGCGGTGCTGCAAGTCGGCGCCTTCAGTTCGATGCTGCTGCTCAGCGAAGGCATGAAACAGGCCGGGCGCGATGCCAGCCGCGAAAAACTGATCACTGCGCTGGAAGGCCTGCATGACTTCGAGACCGGATTGACCCCGCTGATCAGCTTCGGTCCCGGCCGGCGTCACGGATTGAGCGGCGCGCACATCGTCACCGTGGACCTGCCCGACCAGCGTTTCTACCTGGTCGCCCCCTACAAACCCATTGCCGCGATGCCCTGACTGGAGGTCTCGATCATGAAGCTCAAGACTCTGCTGATCCTGCTGATGATGTGGTTGCCCGTGGCCTTCGGCAGTAACGGCCCGGTCGCCGCGCGGGTCAATGGCGAGGACATTACCGAGTTCCGCCTCGAACGCTATTTTGCCGAGTACCTGGAGGATCAGGGCCGGGCGGTGGGCAGCATTCGCAACCCCAAGGCGTATAAGCAACTGCGCCAGAAGGCGCTGGACGCGTTGATCGATCGCGAGTTGCTGTGGCAGGAAGCGCTCAAGCGCGGGGTCGTGATCAGTGACGCCACCGTGCAAAGCCAGGTTGAGCAGACCCGGCAAGCCATCGGCGGTGCCGAGAAATTCGCCCGACGCCTGGAAGACGCCGGTTTCGACGAGGCCGCTTTTGCCGAGTACACCCGCCGGGAACTGGCGGCGCAGCAGGTGTTTGCCGAACTGACCAAGGTCGCCGAGCCAGACGACAAACAGGTCCGCGCGTTCTACGAAGAACATCGCAGCGAGATGCGCCGGCCCGAGGAAGTGCAAGCGCGGCACATTCTGATCAAGGTGCCTCAGGCTGCTGATGCCGCCACAGTCGAGGCAGCACGGCTACGCTTAGTTGAGATGCAAGTGAAAATCAGCCAGGGCGCGGACTTTGCCAGCGTGGCCAGGACCGGTTCCGAAGATGCTTCCGCTAGCGACGGCGGAAATCTGGGCTACTTTCCACGTGGGCGCATGCTGCCTGAATTCGAAGCGGCAGCCTTTGCCCAGGCACCGGGAGCGCTCAGCGAGCCGGTGCGGACACCGCTGGGCTGGCACTTGATTCAGGTGCAGAACCACTTGGAGGCGACCGATGTCACAGAAGTGCAGGGGCTTGAGATGGTCAGGGCGTACCTTGCCCGACAGCAACAGGCTGAAGTTCGCCTGCAGGTTCTGGCGCAACTGCGATCGCGCAATCGAATCGAACGAATTGACGACGATTGAAGATTCCCCCCCAATAGTGGGGAAAAGCTTCAGGGCAGATCCGTGTGCGTCCCCGCCTTTGGGGGGCGGGGTACTTGCTCGAAAAGGCTTTTCCATGAATATCAATGGCATGCAGTGGTAAAACACCCGGCGCTCAGCCTGGCATGAAGTGTGCGTTAGCCTCAGTAAGGCGCGCACTCTGCCAGGTTCGGAAATCGGACCTGCGGTTTCAAGGAGTCCACCTTGTTAAACAAAGTACTGGTTGTCGAAGACGAACAGCTGCTGGCACAAAACCTCCAGGATTATCTGCAGGCGCAAGCGCTGGACGTCCGGATTGCACATGACGGTGCGACGGGTATCGGTGAAGCCGAACAGTTTGCACCCGATGTGATGGTGTTCGATTACCGCTTGCCCGACATGGAAGGCTTTGAGGTGCTCGATGCCGTCCGCCAGAACAGGAAGTGTCATTTTGTGCTGATTACCGGGCACCCCACCGCTGAAGTTTGTGAGCGGGCCCGGCAACTGGGAGTCAGCCATATCCTGTTCAAACCGTTTCCATTGGCGGAACTGGCCCGTGCAGTCTGTGACCTTCTGGGAATGCAGCGCGAACCCAAAGCAGGCGTGAGCACATCCGAAGGTTTTGTCGAACGACGCCAGAGCAGGACCGAGAGTTTCCCGCTGCAGTTGTACGACGGCAGTTGGGTGCTGGCGGATCGTCGACGAAGTTCATCGACCTCCAGGGCACCAGACGACGAACAATTGCTCACCGGGGAGTAGTGGCGCGACAAGCCGTTCCGGTAACCGCCGTAATCGCTCGCCGCGTCGACAGGGCTCAAAGCCCCCGGCGTTGGAGAGCAAGCCATGGACCGTCTATCCCTTGCCGTCGAACCGGCGCAGTTGGAATGTGTACCGTCTCGTTTTTCCAGTGAACAACTGGCCCAGGCCCGATCACTGGCCGCCAGTTCCGGCGAACGGATGCTCGAAGCCCTCGGGGTGTTGTGCGAACTGGCCCCCATGCCCTTCATCCAGTGCCTCGGCGCCACCTTGCATTACCCGGTGCTCGACACCGACAGCCTGTTCAAGGCCACCCCGGTGTTCGACCGGGTCACCCTGGCCCAATGCCTCAAGCGCGAATTTATCCTGCTGCGTCACGACGATGCGGTCATTGGCGTGTTTGCCGATCCGTTCGATACGGCGCGGCTGGCCTGGATCGATGACTGCCTGCACGGCGCGCCGCTGTACCTGGTGCATGCCGACGACCTGAAAGCCTATCTGGCACGTCACGAAGAGAGCTTCCACGCGGTGGAATCGCTCAACGCCCAGGCCGACGCCAATATCGAAATCGACACCCTGCAAAGCCTGTCTCTGACCAGCATCAGCGAAGACGCCAGCGTCGTCGTCAAACTGGTCAACTCGACCCTGTACGACGCTTTGAAAATGCACGCCAGCGACATCCATCTGGGTACCACCGGCAGCGGTCTGGTGATCAAGTACCGCATCGACGGCGTGCTCAACAACATCAGCAAGATCCAGGGCAGCGAGTTCGCCGAGCAGGTGATTTCCCGAGTCAAGGTCATGGCCGAGCTGGACATCGGTGAGAAACGCGTGCCACAGGACGGCCGCTTCAAGATCGGCATCAGTGGCCGGCAGATCGACTTCCGGGTCTCGATCATGCCGAGCATTTTCGGTGAAGACGCGGTGCTGCGGGTGCTCGACAAACAAGACCTCGCGGACAAGGTCTGCGGCGTGCAGTTGCAGGCCCTGGGTTTTGAAGATGAAACCCTGCGCCAACTGCGCCGGCTGGCCGCCGAACCCTACGGCATGGTACTGGTGACCGGCCCCACCGGCAGCGGCAAGACCACCACGCTGTACGCGATGATCACCGAGATCAACCACGGCGTGGACAAGATCATCACCATTGAAGACCCGGTGGAATACCAGTTGCCGGGTGTGCTGCAAATTCCGGTCAACGAGAAAAAAGGCCTGACCTTCGCTCGCGGCCTGCGCTCGATCCTGCGTCATGACCCGGACAAGATCATGGTCGGTGAAATCCGTGACCCCGACACCGCGCAGATCGCCGTGCAATCGGCGCTCACCGGGCACCTGGTGTTCACCACGATCCACGCCAACAACGTATTCGACGTGATCGGCCGGTTCACCCAGATGGAAATCGACCCCTACAGCCTCGTCTCGGCGCTCAATGCCGTGCTGGCGCAGCGCTTGATCCGTCTGGTCTGCACCCATTGCAGCGCGCCGAGCAACCCGACTGATGACGAACTGCGCGCTTCGGGTCTCGACCCACACAACGTCGATCACTTCCACTTCGTGCACGGCAAGGGCTGCGGGCATTGCCGGGGCACCGGTTATCGCGGACGCACAGCGATCGCCGAGCTGCTGCACCTGGACGACGAGTTGCGGCAGATGATCGTCGAGCGCCAACCGATTTCGAAAATCAAGGCCCATGCGTGCAAACGTGGTTTGCGCTTGCTGCGCGAGTCGGCACTGGAACTGGTTCAGGAAGGGCGGACCACGCTCGAGGAGATCAATCGTGTCACTTTTGTCTCGTGATCGTTTTGTCGCCGTGCTCGGCGCCAGTGGTGTCGGCCTCGGTCAGCGCCGTGGCAGCGACACTCTGTGGCTGGGCAGCGTCGGTTTTATCGACGAAGGTTTCCATGCCTGGGCGGTGGCGCTGGACACCCTCGACCACCTGCTGGCCGATCACACCCGTGCCGGTGCCGAACTGAGCGTGGTAATTTCCGGGCACTTCAGCCGCTTCTGCCTGGTGCCCTGGAGCGAACAGATCAGCAGCCCTGACGAGTTGCTCGGGTTTGCCCGGCTCTGCTTCGAAGACCTTTACGGCGTGCCAACGCAACCCTGGCGAATGGTGCTCTCGGCGGAACCGGCGGGCTACGACCGGATCGCCAGCGCATTGCCAGAGGATTTGCTGACGCGTCTGCGCACCCTGGTCAGCGCCCGTGGCCTGCGCCTGCGTTCGGTGCAGCCGTACCTGATGGCGGCGTTCAACCACTTCGATAAAAGCCTCGATGCCGGTGATTTCCTGTTCGTGGTCGCCGAGCCGGTGCGCAGCGTGTTGCTGCTGGCGCGGGAAGGCCGCTGGACTTCGGTGCGTTCGGTGGGCAGCAGCGACAGCGACGCCGCACTGACCGCATTGATCGGTCGTGAAAGCCAATTGCAGGCCTCCACCAGCGAGCGGCCACTGAACGTTTACTTGCATGCGCCAGCGCGTATGGACGTGCAGCCCGACATCCCCGGTGTGCACTTGCGCACCCTTGAAGAAGCCCGGACCACCGTACGCGATGGCTTGTACGTCATGTCCCGGGCGGTGGCCTGACATGCGCCCCCTGATGCTCGACTTTCAGCCGCGCCGGCGC
This sequence comes from Pseudomonas sp. 300, assembly GCF_055803035.1. Lineage (NCBI taxonomy): Bacteria > Pseudomonadati > Pseudomonadota > Gammaproteobacteria > Pseudomonadales > Pseudomonadaceae > Pseudomonas > Pseudomonas sp. 300. Next base: position 337,642 of record NZ_JAVLRV010000002.1, read on the forward strand.
TCGGGTCCCCTGGGCTGGAGCCTGCTGGCCGTGGGCGTGGTGGCGGCCCTGAGTGGCGTGTTGGTTCAGCAGCACCTCAGTGATCAGACGGCGCAACAACAGGGCCATCTGCAAACCGCCCAGCGCGTCCTCACCGGCGACACCGGCGGCAAGGTCAGCCTGACCCCGGCGCAAATCCGCGAACAGGCGCAGAACCTCGCCGAGATGCGCAAGGTCTCGCAGCAACTGCGCCGGCCGTGGGAAAGCCTGTTCGCCATGCTCGAAGCCATGCCCCGGGGCGACATCGCCTTGCTGACCCTGACCCCTGATGCGCGCAAAGGCCAGGTGCGGATCAGCGCCGAAGCGAAAGACCTCGACGCCATGCTCGACTTCCACCGCAACCTCGAGGCCAGCGATGAGCTGTCCGATGTGTCGCTGCTGAGCCACGAAATCGTGGCCAACGTGCCGGAACACCCGGTGCAGTTCAACCTGTCGGCTACCTGGGAGATTGGCGATGCAAATCCCTAGATTGATCGTCCACGAATATCTGCAAGGCCTGGGCATTCCCGGTCTGGCAGGGTTGGCGCTGCTGGCGCTGGCGTTGGTTTATGGCCTGGCGGGCCTGATGCCGGACTGGCAGTCGCTGCAACAGCTCAGCCAGCAGACCCGCGAAGCCGGTGAATACCTGGCCAGGGTTGAAGACGGCAGCGTCGCCGCCCCGGTGGTGCCGCAACGTCAGCTCGACGACTTCCGCAGCAAGCTGCCTTCGCAGCCGCAAGCCACGGTGGCCATCGACAAGATCTACGCGTTGGCGGCCCAGGAACACATCACCCTGGCACGCGGTGAATATGCCCTGGGCATCGACCCCAAGACCCATCTGGCGCGTTATCAGATTCTGCTGCCGGTGCGCGGCAGCTACCCGCAACTGCGGCGCTTCCTGCATGCCTTGCTCGGCCAGTTGCCGGCGGTGGTGGTGGAGGACGTGGAGTTTCAGCGCAAAAAGATCGCCGACACCGACCTGACCGGGCGGATCCGCCTGACCCTTTATCTGTCGAGGTCATGATGAATACCAAGCGCGTAGCGGGGTGGGCGGGGTTCTTCGGTATAGCGGCGGCGCTGGCCTGGTTGCCCGATTACTGGATGCCGGCGGACGACGGCGAGGCGTCCGTCGCCGTCGTCGCCACGGCGGCCAGCAGCAAAACCCGTGGTGCGCTGCCTGCCGCGCCAGCCGCCGGCAAAACCGTGGCGGTCAAGGACTTGAGCCCGGCGGGCGACCTGTTCGCCGCCCGCAGCTGGAAGGCAGCACCGACGCTCGCCAGCGTCACCGAACAACCCGTCAACCTGACCCCGGTGGTGACCGTCCCCAGCGCACCGCCGATGCCTTTTCAGTTTGTCGGGCGCATTGGATGATCGCTCGGACCTGCAAGTGTTTTTGCAGAGCGGAGAAAAAATATACGTCGTACGCAAAGGGGATGTGATCGACGAAACCTGGCGGATCGAGGGCATTTCCGACGTGGAACTGAGCTTCGTCTACCTGCCCTTGCATTTGTCCCAGACCTTGTCTGTGGGGAGCGCGCAATGAACAGATCATGCCGAAATACGATAGGCACGCTGATGAGCCTTTTCTGTGTGTGTGCAGGGTTGGCCGCGTGCAGTTCCGCGCAGGTCGCCAACAAGGAAGCGTCCGAGCTGATCGAGCAGGGGCAATACGAGGCCGGCCTGGCGCGGATCGAAGAAGGGCTGCGGAAAAACCCGCGCGATACCGAACTGCACCTGGCCCTGAACACCGCCCACGCCAAGGCGATTACCGCGTTGCTGACCGAGGCCGAAACCGACCGTTCGCGCCGGGATTTTGCCGCCGCGCGCGTCAACTACAGCCGGGTGCTGACCATCGAGCCGAACAACCGGCGCGCCCAGGATGCGATGCGTCAGCTCGACTACATGCGCAGCCTGGATGAGAAGCTGGAACTGGCCCGTGGCGACCTGCGTCGCGGCGATATCTACGGGGCCGACCGTCAGGTCAAACAGATCCTCGAACTCGACCCGAAAAACGACGGCGCACTTGAACTGCAAAGCAACATCCGCCTGGTGCAGAGCCGCAATGTGATCCCGTATCCACAACTGCGCACTCGCCTGGAGCGGCCGGTGACCCTGGAGTTTCGCGACGCCAACCTGAAAACCATTTTCGAGGTGCTGTCGCAGGTCGCCGGGTTGAATTTCATCTTCGACAAAGACCTGCGCCCGGACATGAAAGCCACGATTTTCGTGCGCGACGTACGCATTGAAGACGCCGTGGAACTGCTGCTGCAACAGAACCAGCTGCACCAGAAAGTGGTGAACGAAAACACCTTGCTGATCTACCCGGACTCGCCGCAAAAGCTCAAGGATTACCAGGAACTGGTCATGCGCACCTTTTACCTGACCAGCATCGATGCCAACACCGCGCTGAACATGATCAAAACCATGCTCAAGACACGCGACGTGTTTGTCGATGAACGCCTCAACACCCTGACCATGCGCGACACCGAAGACGCGATCCGCATGGCGGAAAAACTCTTGCAATCGCAAGACCAGTCCAACCCTGAAGTGGTGCTGGAAGTGGAGGTGATGGAGGTCGCGACCCAACGGATTCTCGACCTCGGCCTGCAATGGCCGAATACCTTCGGCGTGATCAACGGCGACGGTTCGGCGGTGACGATCCTCAATCAATTGAAAGGCATCGACTCCAGCCGGATCACCATCTCGCCATCGCCACAACTCAAGATCAACGCCCAGGACAACGACATCAACACCCTGGCCAGCCCGGTGATTCGTGTCAGCAACCGCGAGCAGGCGCGCATCCACATCGGTCAGCGTGTTCCGATCATCAGTGCCACGTCGGTGCCGTCGACCCAAGGCCCGGTGATCACCGAAAGCGTCACTTACCTGGACGTCGGTCTGAAGCTGGAAGTGCAGCCGACCGTGCACCTGAACAACGAGGTGGCGATCAAGATCGCGCTGGAAGTGAGTAACGCGACGCCGCTGGAACCGACCCGTCAGGGCACGATTCCGGTGCAGGTCGATACCCGCAACGCCCAGACCACGCTGCGCCTGCATGACGGCGAAACCCAGATACTCGCCGGCCTGATGCGCAACGACCATGGCGCTACCGGCAACAAGATTCCGGGCCTTGGCGACATTCCTGGCCTGGGCCGGTTGTTCGGCAGCAACAAGGACAACGTCAGCAAATCGGAACTGGTGCTGTCGATCACGCCACGGATCGTGCGCAACCTGCCGTACCAGAGCCCGTCGGACATGGAGTTCCCGACCGGCACTGAAACCAGCATGCACATTCAGGCACCGGACCGGCGGATGGAATCAGCGGTTCAGGATCAGCCCGTCGACCGGCCGGTGGCTGCTACCAATGTGCAAGTCAGCGTCGGGAAGCCTTGATCATGAACGCCTCGCAACGCGGTTTTACCTTGATCGAAGTCGTGGTGACGCTGGCCCTGATCGGCTTGCTGGCCGGCATGGCCGCGCCGCTGACCGAGACCGTGGTGCGCCGGGGAAAAGAGCAGGAGTTGCGCACCGCGCTGTACCAGATCCGCGATGCCATCGACGCCTACAAGCGTGCATTCGATGCCGGTTACATCGAGAAGTCACTGAACAGCAGCGGCTATCCGCCGAACCTGAAAGTGTTGGTGGACGGCGTGCGCGATGTGCGCAGCGCCAAGGGCGCCAAGTTCTATTTTCTGCGCCGCGTGCCTCATGACCCGCTGAAGCCGGTCAAGCGTGACGACGACGGCGGCTGGGGCTTGCGCTCCTATGACAGCACGGCTCAAAACCCGCGCGAGGGCGAAGACGTCTTTGACGTTTACTCCCAGGCGCGCGGCAAGGGGCTTAACGGCATCGCCTACCGGGAGTGGTGAGTTTATGCGTCGGGAAAAGGGTTTTACCCTGCTGGAACTGATGGTGGTCATGGCAATCATCGCGACCCTGATGACCATCGCCTTGCCACGCTATTTCAACAGCCTTGAAGCCTCGAAAGAGACCACGCTGCGCCAGAGCCTGTCGGCGATGCGCGAAGCCCTGGATCACTACTACGGCGACACCGGGCGCTATCCCGACTCCATCGAACAACTGGTGGAACAACGTTACCTGCGCAACCCGCCGATGGACCCGGTTGCCGAACGCAAGGACCTCTGGGTCATGGTCGCGCCGCCGGATGGCGTACCGGGTGGGGTCGCCGATATCAAAAGCGGTGCCACAGGGAGGGCGCGTGATGGCAGCCTTTATTCCGAGTGGTAAGCCTTCGAACGAGGGCGGTTTCACGTACCTGGGCGTGCTGTTCCTGATCATGCTGATGGGCATGGGCCTGGCCAGTGCCGGCGAGTTGTGGTCGACCGCTTCGCGCCGCGATCGTGAGCGTCAGTTGCTCTGGGTCGGTACGCAATACGCCCAGGCCTTGCGCAGCTACTACCGCAGTTCGCCAGGTTTGGCCCAATACCCGAAAGCGCTGGAAGACCTGTTGCAGGACGAGCGTTTTCCCAGCCCCAAACACCATATCCGGCAGCTGTATCCGGACCCGATTGGCGGCGGCGAATGGAGCCTGATGCGCGGTTTCGACGGGCGCATCACCGGCCTCAGCAGCGCCTCCACGGACAAGCCGCTCAAGCAGGCGGACTTCCCGACGCAGTGGTCGGACTTCACCGGCATGGCGAGTTACAAGGACTGGCAGTTCGTCGCCGAGAAAGCCTTTCTCGATGGCACATCGGGACCTGCCAAGGGCCAGTCGAAATTGCCTCAGGCGTTGCAGCCATGAACAGATTCTGTGTGGCGGCGCTCCTGATGCTGATGTCGGCTGCCGCCCCGGCCGGCGAAGAAGACGAAATGATGGGTTTCATCGTCGATGACACGATCTCGCATATCGGTCACGACTTTTACTACTCGTTCAGCGAACGCCTGCGCGCCACCAGCCCGATGGATTTCAACCTGGTGGTGCGCGAACGACCTTCGGCGCGCTGGGGCGCCCTGGTCACCGTGGAATATCAGCAGCGTCTGGTTTACCGGCGTTTTCTTCCGCCGAACACCGTGGAGCTCAAGGACGAGGCCTATGACGCCGCCGACTGGGTTCGCGGGCAGATCGTCCAGCGCAAGCTGGAAGCCATGTTGCAGGACACAACGGACCTTGAGAGGGACGAATTATGAAAACAACAACGTTCTCGCAGCGCCGCCTGTTTTCCAGGGCAGGCATCTGGTTACTCGGGCTCGGCAGTTGTGGCCTGGTCCAGGCCACCGAGTTGGTCTATACGCCCATCAATCCGTCGTTTGGCGGTAACCCGTTGAACGGGACCTGGCTGCTCAACAACGCTCAGGCGCAAAACGACTACGACGATCCTGACTTGAAAAAACGCACCGCTGCGGCCGGGACGTCGGCGCTGGAGCGGTTCACCAGTCAGTTGCAATCACGGCTGCTCGGTCAGTTGCTGGACAACATCTCCGCGGGCAACACCGGGAGCCTGACCACCGACGCTTTTATCGTCAACGTGGTCGACGACTCCGGGCAATTGACCATCGTCGTGACCGACCGAGCGACCGGTGAAGTCTCCGAAATTCAGGTAAGCGGCCTGGCCCCTTGACGGGATTCGGGTTGATGGGGAGTGAAGGACATGAAAAAAATAATAGTGCTAGGGCTGATGTTGGCGGCGTTACAAGGGTGCAGTCTGCGCGACCCGATCGGGGCTGAGCAGGACACCGAAACCCCGACGCTGACCCCGAGGGCTTCGACCTACTACGACTTGATCAACATGCCGCGACCCAAGGGCCGGTTGATGGCGGTGGTGTACGGTTTTCGCGACCAGACCGGTCAGTACAAACCGACGCCGGCCAGTTCGTTTTCCACCAGCGTCACCCAGGGCGCGGCGAGCATGCTGATGGATGCATTGCAAGCCAGCGGCTGGTTTGTGGTGCTGGAACGCGAAGGGCTGCAGAACTTGCTGACCGAGCGCAAGATCATCCGCGCCTCGCAGAAAAAACCGAACACACCGGTGAATATTCAGGGTGAACTGCCGCCGCTGCAAGCAGCGAACATGATGCTTGAGGGCGGGATCATTGCCTACGACACCAACGTGAAAAGCGGCGGGGAAGGGGCGCGCTACCTGGGTATCGATATATCGCGGGAGTATCGGGTGGATCAGGTCACGGTGAACCTGCGGGCGGTGGATGTGCGCAGCGGGCAGGTGCTGGCCAATGTGATGACCAGCAAGACCATCTACTCCGTGGGACGTAGTGCCGGGGTGTTCAAGTTTATCGAGTTCAAGAAGCTGCTTGAGGCGGAGGTCGGCTACACCACCAACGAGCCCGCGCAGTTGTGTGTGTTGTCGGCGATCGAAGCGGCGGTGGGGCATCTGTTGGCGCAGGGGATCGAGCGGCATTTGTGGCAGGTGGCGGGGGATAATTCGCCGCAGAGCAGTGAGACGCTTGACCGTTACCTGACTCAGAACAAGGTTGTGCCTGAGGGTGAGGACGAGTAAACCGAGGCGGCCTTCGGGCCGACCTGGTTCTTGCAGATGTACCCGATTCAAAACTGTGGGAGCGAGCCTGCCCGCGAAGGCGGCCTGATAGCCGACCTATGTTTTGTTGACCAAGTACATATCCATTCCTGCAGTAACGGCCACTTATGGTTTCGCCCTTACGGCGAGTCACTTTTGACAAACGCCCGGAATGCCGGCCCAGACAAAAGTAACCAAAAAGTCTCGCCCCAAGCGTCCGGCCCCTCGCTCCGGTCCTGCTCCGTGGGCCCGCCGCGATCGGCCATCCCTGGCCGTGCGCGGCTAACCCGGCATCCTTGCCGGGTTACCACTGCGCAGAACCTCCACTCGGCCTCCCGAAGGGGCGGGCAGATCAAGATCAAAAGCTCACGCGAGCTTCTGCGGTACACGATTCTCTGTAGGAGCTGGCTTGCCAGCGATGGCGGCCTCATTGACGATGCAAATCTTATGGTCCCATCGCTGGCAAGCCAGCTCCTACAAAGTGTGAGTCGCCGGCTACATCGTCTTGCGCCGTTGCCTACAACTACGCCAGAATCCGCCGGCTTGTGTGCTTTGGTCCTGATCTCTATCGTTGCCGCGTCGCTGCCAATTCAGCGATCGGGTTTAGCAGCTCGTTCAATATCAAGGCACGCCAGTGTCACCTTCTGATCCTTCCTCGCAAATATTGCGTAGGCAGGTCTACGTTATGGTGGCTGTGCGTGGGGCACTTCGGTGCGCCGGGTTCCTTGATCCCTGGTCTGCTAACCCGCGTACAGTCGCCACCCCTTTGTTTAGCAGCAACGTGTGGCGGCTCCATTGATCAAGGAGCTTCACCATGCCAAAACCAACCCCAAATCCCCCCGAATCAGACACCAAAAGCAACCCCACCAACCCTGCTTCCAACCTCCACCTGAAACCCACCCTCCTAAAATCCTGCGCTCCCCACAATCCCAGCAACATGTTTTTCATCGCCCCGGATATCGACACCGAAAGCCTGTTGGCCCACGCCTGTGAGTCACTGGCGTCGGCGAGTGTCATGGCCAGTGATTTCGCGGTGTTTCTGGACGGGCCGCAGCGCAGTCTGTTGTTGGGCATCCAGCAGGTGATCATGCTGGCGGATCTGGCGGTGAATCGGGCGCTGGATAACCTTGATCCGCAGGAGTAGCGGCAGGTCGACCGCGTTATCGTTCATCGCTGGCAAGCCAGCGCTTACAGAAAAGGGTTAGCCATAAAAAAACCGCGACCTCCATCAAGGGCCGCGGTTTTTTATACCTCCGCAATTACTGCTGCAACACCGTCGCCCGGTTATCCGTACCCAGCTGTTGAATGGTCGCCATCTGCGTCACGCCACTCTGATCGACATTGGCAATGTTCCCGGTGCCGCCCTGGGTTACATACGCCACGTTCATGGTGTCAGCCTGTTTCAGGGTGATCTGGTTATCGCTGCCCCACTGATTGGTGTACGCCTGGTTACCGGTGCCGGACTGGTCGAACGCGGTGCTGTTGCCCGTACCGTTGCTGCTGCCTTCGGCCCGGTTGGCGGTGCCGCGTTGATCGGCGATGAGGATGTTGTCGCTGCCGTTCTGGTCGAAGTACAGCTCGTTGTAGCTGTCGGCCTGGCTGACCGTGGTTTTGTTGCCGGTGCCGGTCTGGTTGGTCGTCATGATGTGGCCGACGCCATCCTGGGTGAAGTTGGCGATGTTGGCGCTGCCGGTCTGGTTGATGGTTGCCCGTTGGTTGCTGCCGAACTGGCCACCTTTTTGCGGGCCTTTCCAGTTGCTGGCGTAGACCTTGTTGTCGTTGCCCACCGAAGTCGCGGTGAGCGAGTGGCCTTCGCCGGTCTGGTAGGTGAAGTGCGTGTTACCCGTGCCTGTCTGGTACAGCGCAATGGTCGAGCCGGTGGATTCGAACTGGTCGGCGTAGATCGCGTTGAGGTCGCCGACCTGGAAGACCTGGGCGGTGTTGTTTTCGCCGAAGCTTTGGTCAACCACGGTTTCGTTGGTCAGGCCAATCTGGTCGACGGTGGCCATGCTGCCGGTTTGTCCGTCCTGCCAGACTTCGGTGCCGTTGCCGTCGCCGAGCTGGTTGATCGACAGGTTGCCGCCGTCACCGTTGCGCTGGTCGCCGTAGGCATAGTTGTTGGTGCCGGTCTGGTTGATGTCGATCTGGCCGCCCATGTGGTTGATCTGCTCGGCGGTGGCGTAGTTGGTGCTGCCGTACTGGATGATCACCGCCGTATTGGCGATGCCGAGCTGGATCTGTTCGATGTAGGCTTCGTTGCTGTCGCCGAACTGGAAGGTTTGACCGGTAGTGCCCTCCTGGCTGTCCTGATAGACAAACGAAAAGTTGCCGGTGCCTTGCTGTTGTTGCAGCACTTCGCCACCGCCCACACCGATCGACTGGCTGGCGTGGCTGGTGTTGAAGCTGCCGGTCTGCTGCTGGGTGATGGTGCTGTTGTTCTCGAACAATTGCTCGGCGTAACCGGCGTTGTATTCTCCGACCTGGTTCTGGTCGATGGTGCTGGTGGCCGAGTCTTGCACGGCGGCCGCATCGTTGCCCTGGCCAAGTTGCTGCTGGGTGGCGGTGCTGAAGGGGGCCAGGGTCTGTTTCACGTCGGCGACGTTGGCGGTGCCGACCTGGTCCTGGCTGGAAATGCTGTCGTCGGCCAACGCCTGGGCACTGACAATGACCAGGATGGCGGCGGTGAGGGGCGTCAGTTTGAACATGATGAAACCTCCAGGGTGGTGCAGTGCTTTAGCGGTATTGTTTGACCGAAACGCTCATGCCGTTTCCGGACTGGGTCACGGCGCTGGAAAGCCCCGTGCCGGCCTGGTCGATGCTGGCGTCGTTGTTATTGCCGTTCTGGGAAATCTGCGCGCGGTTCTGGCTGCCGTTCTGCGTGATCGAGGCTGAGTTGCCGGAACCTTGCTGAGTGATCATTGCCATCAGGTCGCTGCCTTGTTGCAGGATGTACGCTTCCTGATTGCTCCCCGACTGGACGATGGTGCCGAGCAGTGACTGGCCGTTCTGTTGCAGCAGCGCCACGTTGGCCTGGCCGTTCTGGTCGATCAGCGCGTGCTGGCCGATCGGCGGTGGCAACTCGCCGAGGTCGGTGCCGGGGCCCAGGTCGTCGTTCTCCATCAGATCGTCGGCGCGCACGCCCGCGCTGCTGCAGAGCAGAAGCAGGCAGAGCAGGGCGGCGGTCGACGTTTTCATGAGGCTGTCCTTTAGCAAGAGGCCTGCCCCATCGGCCACGTGACCGATGGGGCAAGGGCTCAGTTCGAGATCACCGACACCGAGCGCACGGTGCCTTGGGACGAGGTGATGGTGGCGGTCGGGTTCGCCGACGGAATCACCGTGGTGGTGTTGTTCACCGTCAACCGCCAGCGACCGGTCACCGGCACCGTGGTGGTACCCAGGGTTTGCAGCCCGGTTGGGGTGCTGACCCGGACGGTGATGGTGTTGCCGGTGATCACCGATGAGGTGCCCGCAAAGTCCCAGGTGAAGCGGTTGTTGGAGCGCGCCGACACCGTTGCCGTGGTCACCGTGAAGGCTTCTGCCGGTGGCCGTGGCGAGACTTGCACCGTCACCGTCGCCGGTGTCACCGACAAAGCGCCGAAGCTGTCCCGGGCGATGTAGGTGAAGGTCGTGGTGAACGCCGTGGTGACGGTGGTCGGTGGGGTGTAGGTGATCACCGTGCCGTTGCTGCTGACGGTGCCGCGACCTGCCGCTGGTTGCGTGAAGCTGGCGACCGCCAGTGGTACGTTGCCTTCCGGATCGGTGTCGTTGGCCAGCACGTTGATCGGCACCGCCACACCCAGGGTTGCGATGCTGTCGGCGACGGCCACCGGAGGCTGGTTAGGCGCCACGGTAATGGTCACGGTCGCCGCCGCGGTCGAGACCAGGCCTTTGATGTCTTGAGCCTTGTAGGTGAAGGTTGTGGTCAGCGGTGCATTGACCACGGCGGGCGGTGTGTAGACCACCGCTGTGGTGCCGCTCAATGCCACGGTGCCTTGCCCCGCGGCTGGTTGGGTCAGCGCGGTGATGCTCAGCGGCGTATTGCCGTCCGGGTCGCTGTCGTTGGCCAGCAGGCTGAGGGTGATCGGCACCCCGAAGCTGGTGCTGCCGGTGTCGGCAACGGCCAGAGGGGCCTGGTTCTCGCCGCTGTCGGGGGCCGTCCCGACCACGACAACCGGCTCGGTGTCGTTGCCGCCGGCGGCGGATTTGATGGTGACACTGGCCGGTGGCTGAGTCAGGTCGGCAACGGTCAGGCGCTGCAAGGTGCCGGTTTTCGACAGCCGTCCGTAACCCTGCGCGACCATGTCTGGCACCACGACTTCGTCAGACGAAGTGGCTTCGATCAACAGGCTGTGATTGCTCCAACTGTAGCGTGCGGTCTGGATTTTCACCACGTCGGTGACTTTGCTCGACACCGCCGTTGGCCGACTGGTGCCACTCGGGTCGGTAGCGGTGACCACCACCACCGAAGGAACGGTGGTCCCCGTCAGGCGATGAGCGAAGAACTCACCGGTGTTGTCGCCGAGCATGTTGACCAGGCATGGCGTCTGCGGTGGTCCTGGAACCAGAGCCACGGTTTCGCGGAAGCACAGGCTCGAACTGTTGGAAGATTTGCCAAAGACTTCTACCCGGGTACTGCTCGTTCCCGGACCTGTAGACGTGCGGCGGTAAGTGGCGCGGCCGATTTCCACAGGGGTTTGCGCACGGCTGTCGAGGACTTTGCCGGACACGGTGAAGAGGTTGGTCTGGATGGTGCCGGCCGGCCCCTGGACACGCAGGAAGTTGTTGTTGAACGGACTGCCGGTGACCGCTTCGGTGAGGTTCGGATCGCCAACATAAGTTTCGACGGACCCGGTGTCCGGATTCACTTCGGTATACGGACCGTTGACGCTGCGCAGGAATGGCCCGACCTCTCCGTTGAGAGCCCCCGCGAAGTTGCCCGGTGCGCCGATGCCGATGTCGCGGGTGATGTTGATCGCCCGACGGCCCGGCGTGGTGACGTTGACCGTTTCCACGCCATACGGGTGGGTGATGGTGTAAGTCCCCGCGACCGGTATGTTCACCCGCAGGCGAATCCGCGCGAAGCTTGCCTGATCGCCATCGACCGGGTTTTCCGCCGCGAATGCCGCTTCGATCCCGGCCACGTAGGCATCCACGCCATAACCTCCGACGTCGTTGATGCTGGTCTCGGCGAGGAACCAGAACGCTTCCGGTGGCCAGTTATCCGGGAACACCATGGGCTGGGTGTCGTCGAAGATTCCAGGTTCCGGGTTCAGGATGCACATGTAGGAGGGTGCGCCAGGAGCGCCGGGTGAGCGCGAGCTGGTCGCCCGTGACTGGCACAGTTCCAGCGACAGCAAATTGCTGTCCTGATACCACATGGGGAATTTCCCCGTGGCAAAGGTGTAGGGGCCGGTATCGACGGCATTGAGTTGCGCGAACGCACTGCCGGACAGCGAGAGCGTCAGCCCGAGCGCGTTGAGCGCGAAGCGTGGCCACTTGTTCATGATGCCTCCTGATGCGGATCTGGGCATGAGAGCGTTCATTGCACGATGACCACTTCTTCGGTATCGGTGCCGCCATTGGATGACGTCACCCGAACCTTGGCCGGTGGAATCGGCGAGATGCCGGTCGACAGGGTTTTCTCTGCGCCGTTGCCACTGAGGGCGCCGATGGCGACACCGGTCCCGGAGGTGACGGTGAGTACCGGTGGCGAGGTTTCGTCGCTGGTCGAAGCCACGACCGTGATTTGCCCGCTGCTCAGGCTGTACTCGGCCCGTGAAATCACCACCAAGTCGGTCAGCGGCATGGTCAAGGAAGTCGGCGTGCTGCTGGGGATGGCCAGATGGTTGTCGGCCGTCACCAGCAAGTTGCTCGGCAATGTCGGGTTAGTGGCTGACTGGGCGTACCAGTGGCCGGTGGTGTTGGCCTCGGTCAGGTTCAGCACCGGGCTGTTGCTGTCCAGGGTCACAGTGGCCGGTGGTGGCGGAGCCAGGACGAAGACATCCTGCTGGGCCACGGGGGCGCTGCTGCCGGCCTTGCGCGAGTAAGTGCTGCGTTCGGCAATAATCGGGGTGGGTCGAACCACCGTCGAAAGCTTGCCGGAGATGGCCATTACCGTTGTACGCAAGTCCAGCCCGCCAGGTCCCTCAATGCGGATGTAGTTGGTGTTGAAAGGGCTGCCGGTAAACGCTTCTTCCAGGTTTGGATCACCGACGAATCTGTCGGCGGAACCCGTGACCGGGTTGGTCTCGGTGTAGGGGCCGTTGACGCTGCGCAGGAAAGGGCCGAGGTCACTTTTGAGCGCGCCGTCATAGGTTTTCGGCGAGCCGATGCCGATGTCCCGGGTCATGTTGATCGCGCGACGCCCGGGGGTATCGACATTGAATACATCGACGCCGTAGGGATGGGTGATCACATAGGTGCCAGCGGTGGGCACGTCGACCCGAATACGGATACGGCCAAAACTGACCTGGTCGCCTTCGACCGGATCTCCAGCGGCGAAGGCTGCTTCGACGGCGCTGACGTAGGTCAGGTCGATGCCCCTTGCTGCGTCGACAATGGATCCGTCACCGGTGAACCAGAACGCTTCATCGGGAAAGTTGGTCGGGAAAACGATGGGCTGTGTGTCGTCGAAAATGCCGGGGTTCGGATTCAAGAGGCACATGTAGGACGGCGCACCGGGCGCGCTTGGAACCCTGGAGCTGACAGCCTTGGACAGGCACAAGTCGAGGGTTCGACCGTGGGAGTCCTGATACCAGGAAGCGAAATTGCCGTTGGCGGGAACGTAGGGGCCCGGATCGACAGCAAACAGCGCTGCCTGGGCGACGCCTTGGGCCAGAGCGGAAACGACCAGGGCGATCGCGGTTTTGGACAGTAAAGGGTGCATGAGTATTCCCTCTATCAGAGTACCTGTCCCGTAGGGATGGGTCAGTTGAGGGAGCTTCGGCAACTTCCATACCAATCGTAAAAAAGGGCCGTCAGAGGCCCGGTTCTACGGTGTGCCGCGTTCAGGCGGGGGCCAATCGAGGGCCGCGTGAACGGGCCACTGTCCCCAGCATTGGGGGCAGGTGGGGATAGCGGGGAGGTTGGGGGAAGTGGGGACCCAAGATCGGGCAAACAGTTTTGAGTGGGCTATAACCAATGGGGGGAATCGCCGAGAAGTAGCCCATGAACATGCCTACGCAAACACTCCAGACCGACGACGGCGATATCCGTCTGAGCTCGCGCAAGCAGTCGTTCAATCTGCTGCGCTGGTTTTCGCTCATCAGCATGGCGGTGATCGGCACGGTGGCGGTGGCGCTGGGCGCGGTGTCCACGCGGTTCGTGATTACCGAGAGTGTGCAGCGCGATGCGTTGCTGACGTCGCAGTTCATTCAGGCGATTGCCTCGGCCGAGGTACGCCATGTGTCGATTCCCAACGTGCGGACCATGGGCGAGTTGCTCGACCCGCGCAAGGACAGGGATTTTCCCGACGTCGATCCGATGGCCCGAGCCAATGCACGGGGCGAGTTCCTCGACCATGTCCAGCATTTGCCGGACGTGATTCTGGCCAACATCTATGCCCCCGATCGCATGGTTATCTGGTCGACTAACCCGGCGTTGATGGGCAAGACGATCCATGCCGACGAAGACCTCGATCAGGCGTTTTCCTCCAGGACGCCGGTGTCGGCCAGCTATCACAACGTCGACAAGACCCGCATGGAACAGAAGTTTGTCACGCCGCCGGACTTTATCTTCATCGAAAACTACATCCCGCTGTTCGATGCCGACGGCAAGAATGTCACGGCGATGGTGGAGATCTACAAGGAACCGAAGGATTTGCTCGACCGCATGGAGCGGGGCCTGGTGCTGATCTGGCTGGCCACCGCGCTGGGCGGCGGGCTGATTTATCTGGGGCTGTACTGGATCGTGCGGAGGGCGGCAACTCTGCTGGCGGCGCAACAAAAGCAACTGATCACCAACGAAACCTTCGTCGCACTGGGCGAGATGTCGTCGGCGGTGGCCCACAGTTTGCGAAACCCGTTGGCGACCATTCGCTCCAGTGCGGAACTGGCGCTGGAGTTCGACAGCGGCGCGGCGCACAAAAACATCAACGACATCATCGGTCAGGTCGATCGCATGTCGAAGTGGGTCAGGGAACTGCTGCAATCCTTGCGCCCGCTGCATGACGAGCCCGAACCGGTGAATCTGGTGGCGGCGTTGCACGACAGCCTCATGGCTTTCGAACAGCAGATCGCCAGGGCCAGGGTCCACGTAGTGTTCGAGCCCAAGGAAACACCCATGGTTCTTAGCCAACAGGTGCAGTTGTCGCAGATCCTCAACAGTCTGCTGGCCAATGCACTGGAAGCCATGGACAAGGGTGGCACGCTGGCCATCACCCTGGAGTCGACGGATGCAAGGGGCGTCAGCGTGGTGGTGAGCGACACCGGTAAAGGCATGACCGAGGAACAGCGCAACCTGGCCTTCCGCCCATTTTTTACCACCAAGCAAGGCGGGCTGGGCGTCGGGTTAGTACTGGTCAAGCGGATCATGGAGCGTTGCGGCGGTTCGGTGAGCCTGGACAGTCGCGAAGGTGAGGGCACGAGCGTGCGTCTGGCGTTTAAACGGGTTCCCTGAAATGGGTGGGAACATTCCCCGCAAGCGGGTGCGATTCCCCAGTGCTGTTGTCGGTCGTGGCACATTGATGTTGATAAGTCATTGTTTCGTCGAAGATTAATGCCTTTGTATAAACTTGTTACAAATATGGCTGGCTCCTTGCAAAACCTCCATCACCCCCTTCACGACTTCGAGGCGGCTGGCGATGGACAGAATAGCGCGGCACCCCTGCAAATGGTTTCGACTCCTGACGCCCCTGAGCGTCCTGCTGACAATGACGCTGGGCACAGCGAGCCTGCGTGCCAGCCCGATCGACGATGAGCGACAGCCCGAGCCGTCCGACCCTTCGGCGTATTACGACGAACCGGCAGACAAAGCGGGTGCCCTGAACGCCATCCTGACCATGCCCGAGGCCAACGAAGATTCCTTCGATTTGCCCGATGGCGTCAAAGGCAGTCGCAACACCCCGCGCCAGGAAAACATCCTGCCGCCGGCCATGCAGACCAGTTTCAATTACCCCACCAATGGCAAACCCAGCCCGCTGTTCGGCGCTCAGCCGTTCACGCAGCAACTGGTGCTGTTCGAAGAGTTCGGTCCGGAAAAACTCGACCCCACCACGCCGGCAGCCCCGTTGCCGTTTCCACCGGCCGCGATTGGGCCGTTGCCGCAGCAAGATCCCACCAGCGCGGCCCGCAGCGCGCCACCCAGTGCGGCACTCGATGCGTTCCTGCGCCAACCGGGGCTGACGCCGTTCCCCAGTCAGTTCTCCAACGTGGTTGATCGCAATCCCTGGCAGGCGCAGATCGAGTACTTCCTTAACCGCCACATCGGTTCGTCGGCGGAAGGCCGTCCGCCAGGAAAGGGCTGGTCGCATCAGCGCTGGAACGAGTTCTACCCACAACTGGCCTACAAAACCGTGCAGACCGGTGCACGCGTCAATGGCGGCCTGCGTGACGCTCGGCAGATGCACGGTTATGCGCTGGGCGAGTTTGGCCCCGGTGGCCTCTATCACAATGTCGCCGGCGTGCCGGCAACCGATGGCACAGCCAAGGGCGTCGATGCGCGTTTCCACCCGAACATGCCGGTGCAAAACCACAATTCGGTGTGGACCTTCGACGGCACCTTGCCCCCCAAATTGCTCATGGTGCGTTATGGCCAACCGGTGCTGATGCGTCACTACAACGGCTTGCCCATCGACCCGTCGGCGAACATGGGGTTTGGTCTGCACACCATCAGCACCCATGAACACAACGGCCACGCGCCAGCGGAAAGTGACGGCTACGCCAACGCGTTTTTCTTTCCGGGGCAGTACTACGATTATCGCTGGCCGATCCAATTGGCCGGTTACGACAGCATCAACACCGACGCCCACGACCCTCGCGCGGCGTTCCCTTGCGCGCCGGGCGAAACCCTGTGGACCAACGACGTCACCCCGAGCCGCAAGACCTGCGAAAACGGCACGATCAAGATCCGTGGCGACTGGCGCGAAACCATGAGCACCCACTGGTTCCACGACCACATGCTCGATTTCACCGCGCAGAACGTCTACAAGGGCAACGCGGCGATGATGAACTACTACAGCGCCCTGGACCGTGGCAACGAATCGGTGAACGACGGCGTCAACCTGCGTTTGCCCAGCGGCAGCGCCTTGCCGTGGGGCAACCGCGACTACGACGTCAACCTGGTGTTAGCCGACAAGGCGTGGGATCAGACCGGACAGTTGTGGTTCAACCCGTTCAACACCGACGGCTTCCTCGGTGACCAGGTGCTGGTCAACTGGCAGTGGAAACCCACTCTGGATGTGCGCGCCCGCAGCTATCGGTTCCGCATCCTCAACGGCTCGGTGTCGCGCTATTTCAAACTGGCGCTGGTGCGCGAGGTCAAGGGCAACAGCGGCGAGTTTCCCGGGTCGAAAAACTCCGGCGTTTCCTATAGCCGCGTGCCATTCCACATGATCGCCAACGACGGCAACATCATGGAACACAGCGTGCCATTCGACGGCAGCATGGACCTAGACGCCGACGGCGATAAACAGAATCACAACGCGATCCTGCCGACTCAGGGCATCGCCGAGCGCTTCGACATCATCGTCAATTTCTCGAAAAACGGGATCAAGCCCGGCGACAAACTGTTCTTCATCAACCTGCTGGTGCATGACGACGGCAAAGGCCCGAAAGAACCGGTGTCACTGGCAGACGTGCTGTCGGAGAAATACCTGGCGGTGATCAAGCAAAGCAGCAAAGGGCCGCAGTGGGACAAGGGTGATCCGGCGGTGGGCAAGGTGTTGCAACTCAACGTCAAAGCCTATACCGGTCAGGACCTGGCAATGAACCCTGCCGCCTATGAACCGGCCAAACCGGGCAAGGCGGAAGGCCTGGTGATGATCCCGCTGAAGATTCATCGCGACAATGCGGCCGACAAGGTCCTGCTGTCCCAGGCCCGTCACCGCACCTTCACGTTCGGCCGTTCCGACGGCACCGATGAAGCTCCGTGGACGGTCAAGACCGATGGCGGCTTCGGCTTCCACATGGACCCTCGGCGCTTGAACACGGCCACCCAGTTGAAAACCGGCCCGACCGATGCGGGGGTCAGCGGCTTCGGCACCCTGGAAGTCTGGAACATCAAGGCCGGCGGCAAGGGCTGGAGCCACCCGGTGCACGTGCACTTCGAGGAAGGGATCATCCTCAGTCGCGGCGGCAAGGCGCCACCGGAATGGGAAAAATGGGCACGCAAGGACGTGTACCGCATCGGCTCGGAAAACGACGGCCTGGACAGCGTCGAGATGGCGATCAACTTCCGTGAATTTGCCGGGACCTACATGGAGCACTGTCACAACACTCAGCATGAGGACAACTCGATGCTGCTGCGCTGGGACATCGAAAAACCCGGGCAATTCCAGTTGATGCCGACACCGCTGCCGAGCTGGGATGGCGTGCGTTACGTCAACTCCGCCGCGCTGCCAACCTTCCGTAATGGCGATGGCTTCGGTCCTAAAGTGGTGGTCAAACCATGAACCGCAGGGGCGCCGACAGGTCACTTCACACGCCGCGCTCCCGCGCCCTGGGCATGCACCTGATTCTGGTACTGGTGACTTGTCTGCTGGCCAGTCAGGTGCTGCTCGCTCACGAAGGTGTGCTGTCGCCAAAGGAGTCGGCGACACCCTGGGGCGGCGACTATTTCCCCAACACCCTGCTGACCGACCAGGACGGTCGGCAGGTGCATTTTTTTGATGACCTGATCAAGGGCAAAGTGGTGGTGATCAATTTCATCTTCACGTCCTGCAGCGACTCCTGTCCGCTGGAAACTGCGCGCCTGCGTCAGGTGCAAAAGTTGTTGGGCGACAGGGTCGGCCAGGACATCTTCTTCTACTCGATCAGCATTGATCCCTTGAGCGATACACCCGAAGTGCTCAAAGCCTATTCCCAACGTTTCAAGGTCGGCCCGGGCTGGAAGTTTCTCACCGGGGAATTCGAAGCCGTCACTGACCTGCGCAAGAAACTCGGGCTGTTCATCGAAGGCGTCGACAACGGCCGCAACAAAGATCACAACCTGAGCCTGATCGTGGGCAACCAGGGCACGGGGCGCTGGATGAAAGCCTCACCCTTCGAAAACCCGTGGATCCTCGCCGATCAATTGGCCAACACCTTGCAAAACTGGAAACAGCCCAGCGTTGAAGAAAGCTACGCCAATGCGCCCGAGATCCGCCCGCCGAGCAATGGCGAAGAGTTGTTTCGCACCCGTTGTGCCTCGTGCCATAGCCTCGGGCCGCAAGACGGGCAGGGTATCGGCATGCGCAACATCGGGCCGGATCTGATCGGCGTAACCCGCCTGCGCGACCCCGCCTGGCTCAATCGCTGGATCCGCGAGCCGGACCGCATGCTGGCCGAAAAGGACCCGATCGCGGTGGAATTGTTTGAACGTTTTGACAAGATTTCGATGCCGAACCTGCGCCTGGATGAGAACGCGGCGCAGTCCATTGTGGGTTTTTTGCAGGAAGAAACCGATCGTCAGCAACCGTTGCAGGCGGCGCAGGTGCAATAGCGGCTAATTACCATCATTGAGCCGTCAGCCTCGATCAATGCCACCTACACTGAACCGAAACATCACCGCAAAGGCTTCAGCATCCAGGACCCCGCCATGCCGATACTGGAACAACAAAAAGTACCTGCGCCGCCGAATACGCCGGCCGCAGAAAGCCCAGGCTGGCGTGGACGGTTCAACCTGCTGCGCTGGTTTTCCTTCGGCAGCTTTTTCATCATCGCCGCTGTCGCGCTGGGTTTGGGCTACATTTCCACGCGTTTCGTGGTCGAGGAGAGCATCGAGCGCGACTCCATGCTGACCGCACAGTTTATTCAGGCCATTGGCGACGCTGAAATTCGTCACGCGGGCATCACCCCGGCAAGAACCATGGGTGAAATGCTTGACCCACGCCATGACAATAGCTATCCCGACGTCGATCCGAAGTCCCGTGCGGCGGCCCGCATTGAGTTTCTCGATCATGTCGAACACCTGCCGGACTCCCTGTTGGCGGTGGTGTACGCACTGGATCGCACCGTGGTCTGGTCGACCAACCCGCAAATGATCGGCATGCGTGTCGAAGGGGATGAGGAGCTGGACGAATCCTTTGAAATGAAGGAGCCGGTGTCCACCAGTTATCACCAGATCGACGACGAGCGGCCCGAACAGATGTTGCTGCGCGAGCCCACGTATTTGTTCATCGAGAACTACATCCCGATGTTCAACGCCGACAAGAGCAAAGTGATCGCCATGGTCGAGGTCTACAAGGAGCCGGCGGACCTGGTGGAACGTATCCAGCGTGGCTTCAAGTCGATCTGGGTGGCGACCGTGCTGGGTGGTGCGGCCATCTACCTCGCGTTGTTCTGGATTGTGCGGCGCGCGGCCAAGTTGCTGGAGAGCCAGCAGAATCAGCTGATCGCCAACGAAACCTTTGTGGCACTGGGGGAAATGTCGTCGGCCGTGGCCCACAGCTTGCGCAACCCGCTGGCGAACATTCGCTCCAGCGCCGAACTGGCCCAGGACATTGCCAGTCAGAGCGCGCAGAAGAACATCGGCGACATCATCAATCAGGTCGATCGCATGTCGCGCTGGGTTCGCGAGTTGCTGGTGTCGTTGCGGCCGATGAGTGACGATTACGAAACCGTGGATCTGGTGCTGGCCATCGACGACACCTTGAGTGCCTTCGACGCGCTGATCAAACGTTCCAACGTCGAAGTCCGCTTTACGCCGCAGACCTGCCCGCCGGTTGTCAGCCAACAGGTGCTGCTCACGCAAATTCTCAATAGCCTGTTTGCCAATGCCCTTGAAGCCATGCCCAAGGGCGGCGTGCTGAGCATCAACATCGAGTCGCCGCAGCCCGGCCACTTGCGCATGACCTTGAGTGATAGCGGCAAGGGCATGACCAAACAGCAACAGCAAATGGTCTTCAAACCGTTTTTCACCACCAAACAAGGCGGGTTGGGCGTTGGCCTGGCCCTGGTCAAAAGAATAATGGAGCGTTTTCAAGGTTCGGTCGAACTGACCAGCCAGGAGCAGGAAGGAACCCGCGTTTGTCTGAATTTCAAAGTGGCAACGGGAGGGGAATATGGGGTACAGCATTCTGCTGGTCGAGGATGACGAAATCCTCGCCGAGAATATTCAGACTTACCTGGAACGCAAAGACTTCGAGGTGACGGTCTGCCACTCGGCTGAAGATGCGCTGGAGCAATTGGGCACGTTCGCCCCTGATGTGGTGCTGACCGACAACTCGTTGCCGGGCATGAGTGGTCACGATCTGATCCAGAAGCTGCGCATCAGCGCGCCGGACCTGAAAGTGATCATGATGACCGGCTACGGCAATGTCGAAGACGCCGTGGTGGCGATGAAAGAGGGCGCGTTCCATTACGTCACCAAACCGGTGGCGTTGCCCGAGCTCAAGCTGTTGCTGGACAAGGCCTTGGCCACCGACCGGATGGAGCGCACGTTGTCGTTCTATCAGGAGCGCGAAGCGCAGAAGTCGGGGGTGCAGGCGTTGATCGGCGAATCGGCGCCCATGCTTTATCTGAAAAACACCATCGGCCAGTTGCTCGATGCCGAACGCCGGATGGCCAACACCGATTTGCCGCCCGTGCTGGTCGAAGGCGAGACCGGCACCGGCAAGGAGCTGGTGGCCCGCGCACTGCACTTCGACGGCCCGCGCGCCAAGGGCCCGTTCATTGAATTCAACTGCGCATCGATCCCGTCCAATCTGGTGGAGTCGGAACTGTTCGGTCACGAGAAGGGTGCGTTCACCGACGCCAAGGACCGTCGTGTCGGGCTGGTGGAAGCCGCCGATGGCGGCACGTTGTTTCTCGATGAAGTCGGTGAAATGGACCTGCTCCTGCAAGCCAAACTGCTGAAGCTTCTGGAAGACCGGACCATTCGCCGGGTCGGTTCGGTGAAGGAGCGCAAAGTCGATTTGCGGGTGATCAGCGCCACCAATTGCAACCTTGAACAGATGGTCCAGCAGGGCAAGTTCCGCCGCGACCTGTTCTTCCGTTTGCGCATCATCTCGATCAAGGTCCCGCGCCTGTATGCCCGTGGCGAAGACATCCTGCTGCTGGCCCGGCACTTCCTGGCAATCCACGGCAAACGCTATGGCAAGCCGAACCTGCATTTCAGCGATCAGGCCGAAGAATTGCTGTTGAACTACAGCTGGCCGGGCAATGTGCGCGAACTGCGAAATATGCTTGAGCAAACCGTGTTGCTGGCCCAGGCCGACGCCATCGCTGCGCACCAGTTGAATGTCTGCCTGAGCCTGGTGGATGAACCACTGGCGATGTTGGAGGTGCAACAGCACAGCGAATCACGTCCGGTCTACAACGGCAGCGAGTCGATGAACCTGCCGGAAGTGGAACGCGACATGGTGCGCAAGATGCTCGACAAGACCGACTGGAACGTCACCAAGTCCGCACGTCTGCTGGGCCTGAGCCGCGACATGCTGCGTTACCGGATCGAAAAACTCGGCCTCGCCCGCCCGGACAAGCGTCAGTGGTAGACCGGCGTCGCCTGGCCCTGTCGACTGAGGCAGGCCAGCAGGCAGGTGGGGTCGACGACTTCTTCGTTGACGTACACGCCGCGCTCCGGGTCATAGGAGCGGATAAACACCCGGACGGTGGCATCCGCGACCGTCGGCAATCGTGAGTCGGAAAACACGTGTTCGCTGGAAATCGGGATGAAATCCTGCGGCGCGGTGGGAATGTACGAGCGCGGTGGCACGGTGCTCAGGGTCGGTGGAACGGGATGGGCGAAGGGCTGGTTTTCGCCGTAGTAGTTGAAGTCGCTGCTGTACTCGGACGGCGGCGTCAGGTTGTCGTCGGCGTGAACGCCCGTGGTGGCACTCAGGCAGAGGATGAGCAACAGCGTCAGATCAGTGTGTTTCATGGCTGCACCTGCGAAATCGGTTTTCGCGCATTTCCCCAAGGCCATTAACTATAGCTGCCGTCCGTGGGGGTTGCCGGGCTTACAAGATTGCAACAAACGCTGCATGGGAATTGCGAAAACGCTGATCTAGACTTGGGCCGGTCTGATGAAACCCGAGTTCTGGAGCGTGCAATGGAAATGCTGAGCAAAGAAAAAGCCATCGCCGGCAACCGCGATGCGTGGAATGACTCTGCCCGACACCACAAAGACAATCCTGATTGGCAGGTCCTGTTGGAGGCCGTCACTCAGCGCGATTTTTGCTGCATCGACGACACCTTGCGCGGTGTGCTGGAGCAGGTCGGTGTCGAGGCTAAAGACGTGGTGCAACTGGGCTGCAACAACGGCCGCGAAAGTATTTCACTGTTTGCGCTGGGTGCGCGCAGCGTGGTGGGCGTTGACCAGTCCGCGGCTTTTCTCGATCAGGCGCGGGAGCTGGCGTCGCATTCGCCGCACGCACCTGAATTCATCGAGGCCGACATTCATCATCTGCCGAGTGAACTTCACCAGCGGTTCGATGTGGCCCTGATCACCATCGGCGTACTGAACTGGATGCCGGACATCGGCGAATTCTTCCGCCACGTCGCACACACCCTCAAACCCGGCGGGGCGTTGGTGGTGTACGAAACCCACCCGTTCCTGGAAATGTTCGACCCCGAGGTCGCCGACCCTTTCCGTCCGGTCACTTCGTACTTTCGCCGCGAGCCTTTCGTGCAGGATCAGCCAATCGTCTACGAAGGCAAGGTCGAACAGCAGGCCGCGACGTCTTACTGGTTCGTCCACACATTGGGCGAGATATTCACCGGCGCCATCGAGGCCGGGTTGCAGATCAGCCACTTCAAGGAGTATCCGCATTCCAATCGCGAGGAGATTTACGATCAGTATCAGCAGCGAGAGGCGCAGTTGCCGTTGTGTTTTACGTGGGTGGGGGTGAAGCGCTGAGACCGGGTCAGAAGAGTCTCTCAGAGAACCGAGTGATCGACCGGGTGACCGGGCTGTGCGCAGAGATCAATTCCAAGCGCATGAATAACTTTTAAAACCGTGTCAAAACGTGGTTTTGCACCGGGAGCGAAGGCCTTGTACAAGCTTTCGCGACCCATACCGGAATCTTTGGCGATCTGTGTCATTCCACGCGCTTTTACAACGTAGCCGATAGCCCGAAGAAATTCCTCGTTGTCACCGTCTGCCAGCACTTGGGAAAGGTACTCACTGATGGCTTCGTCACTGTCCAGCAATGCTGCCATATCGAATGTAGTCAAAGTTTGGCTCATGGTTAAACCTCCTTAGCCAATTTTTTTGCCCGCTTGATGTCAGCGGTTTGCGAGGATTTGTCACCACCGGCAAGCAGAACAATGACAACGTTCCTTCGCAAGGTGAAGTAGACCCGATAGCCGGCACCGACGTCCACGCGCATTTCGGAAACACCATCACCTACGGGCTTGATATCCCCAAGATTACCCGCAGATGCCCGATCAATGCGACGAGCGATAGCCACCTTCGCTCGCAAGTCACGAATCAAAGCATGCCATTGCGCGAAGTTTGTGGTTTGTTGGATGAGATATTTCATTGCTCGAATGTATCCGTTTGGATACAGGTTGGCAGTCAGGCAGTTCCTTGCCCTGATGTATTTTTTCCTTGAGGTTTGTGGGACGTTTAACCGTCATTGATGCTCGCCGTGGTGTCCACGGTGCATCGTCGGTCGCGTCGCATCCCCAACGGACAAAACCCGCGCCGGGCCGCTATCCTTGCCCCACGCCCCTCAAACAGGTTTACCCATGCTTTCGGTCCAAGGCGTTTTCAAAAGCTACGCCACACCGCAAGGTCCGCTGCCGGTGCTGCAAGGTGTCGACCTGACGCTGAAACCCGGCAGCAGCCTGGCGCTGATGGGCGAGTCGGGCAGCGGTAAAAGTACCTTGCTGCACCTGATCGCCGGGCTGGACAAGGTGGATAGCGGCAGCATCCGCAGTGGTGAACATCAGCTTGAACGGATGAGTGAAGGGCAACTGGCGAACTGGCGACGCACCGAAATCGGCCTGGTGTTCCAGCAGTTCAACCTGATCGGCAGTTTGCGCGTTGAGGACAATCTGGCGTTCCAGGCGCGGCTGGCCGGGCGCCATGATGCGCGTTGGCAGGCGTATCTGGTCAAGCGTCTGGGGTTGGGTGATGTGTTGCGGCGTTATCCGGAGCAGTTGTCCGGCGGCCAGCAGCAGCGAGTCGCGCTGGGACGGGCGTTGGCGTCGCAACCCAAATTGCTGCTGGCCGACGAGCCTACTGGCAGCCTCGATGAAGCCAGCAGCGATGAAGTGCTGAACTTGTTGCTGGAGTTGCTCGACGACAGCCCCACGACGTTGTTGATGGTCACTCACAGCCCCAGAGTGGCTGCGCGACTGGCGGAAAAAGTGGTGCTGCACCGTGGCCGGCTGGCTGGCGCGGACGAGCGCTGAAGTGCGGGTTTTTCGCGAGGCGTTGCGGGCACTGCTTAGCCATTGGCGGCAGCACCCGGTGCAGTTTTTCAGTGTGCTGACCGGGCTGTGGCTGGCCACCAGCCTGTTGACCGGTGTGCAGGCGCTGAACAGTCAGGCGCGGGAAAGTTACGCGAGGGCCAGTCAGTTGATCGGCGGGGAGCCACAGGCCAGCCTCAGCGCGCCAAGTGGTGGGACGTTTCCTCAGGCCTGGTTTGTCGAACTGCGCCGTGCCGGTTGGCCGGTGTCGCCGGTGCTGCAAGGGCGGGTGGTGCTCAAGGGCCATGAAGATCAGCGCTTGCAGTTGATGGGCATTGAGCCGGTGTCGCTGCCGGCCGGTTCGGCGGTGGCCGGGCGGGCATTGGACATCGAGCAGATCGTCAGGTTTTTCAGTCCGCCAGGCAGCACCTGGATCTCGCTGCAGACGTTGCAGGCATTGGGCATGCGCGAAGGCGAGCAGCCACTGACGTTGAACGGTGCGGCATTACCGCCGCTGCAGGTTCAAACCGACATGGCCCCCGGCGTGTTGCTGGTGGATATCGGCTTCGCCCAGCAGATTCTGGGGTTGCCGCAGCAACTGTCGCGTCTGCTGTTGCCCAAGGATTTCAGCGCGACCTTGCCGGACTCGTTCAAAGGCCAGCTCCAGTTCAAGACCAGCGGCGAAGAAAACAACCTCTCGCGCCTGACCGAAAGCTTTCACCTGAACCTCGATGCCTTGGGTTTTCTGTCTTTTGTGGTCGGTCTGTTCATCGTTCACGCGGCCATCGGGCTGGCGCTGGAGCAACGCCGAGGACTGCTGCGAACCCTGCGCGCCTGTGGCGTCAGCGCACGGATGTTGATCGCTTGCCTTGCCGTTGAGCTGGCCGTTCTGGCACTGATCGGCGGCCTTGCCGGCGTTGTCAGCGGCTACCTGCTGGCCAGCGTGCTGTTGCCGGATGTCGCTGCCAGTTTGCGCGGCTTGTACGGTGCCGAAGTGGCGGGCCAGTTGAGCCTGAGCCCGTGGTGGTGGCTCAGCGGTGTTGGCCTGAGTCTGTTCGGCGCGTTGCTGGCCGGTGCCAACAGTTTGTTGCGGGCGGCGCGTCTGCCGTTGCTGGCGCTGGCCGATCCGCAAGCCTGGCATCAGGCCCATGCACGCTGGTTGCGCCGCCAGGCTTGGGTCGCGGCGATTGCCGGGGTGATCGCGTTGCTGGCGCTGATCTGGGGCGACAGCCTCGCCAGTGGATTTGTGCTGATGGCGGCGTTGTTGATCGGCGCGGCGCTGGCGCTGCCGGTGGTGCTCAATAGCGTGCTGAACCTGACGCTGCATCGCAGCCGTTCGGTGCTAGGCCAATGGTTTCTCGCCGATTGCCGTCAGCAACTGCCGGCCCTGAGCCTGGCGCTGATGGCGCTGCTGTTGGCCTTGGCGGCGAACATCGGCGCCGGCAGCATGACCGCCGGTTTTCGCCAGACGTTCAGCGACTGGCTGGAACAACGACTGACTGCCGAGCTGTACGTGAATCCGCAAAATCCGGCCCAGGCCAGAGAGCTGCAGAGTTGGCTCAAACAGCAGCCTTCACTCACGGCGGTGCTGCCCAACTGGCAGGTGTCGATCCAGTTGCAAGGCTGGCCGGCGGAGGTGTTCGGCGTGATCGATCACCCGACGTACCGCCAACACTGGCCGCTGTTGGAAGCCCTGGGCGACAACCCGTGGGACCGAC
This sequence comes from Pseudomonas sp. 300, assembly GCF_055803035.1. Taxonomy (NCBI): domain Bacteria; kingdom Pseudomonadati; phylum Pseudomonadota; class Gammaproteobacteria; order Pseudomonadales; family Pseudomonadaceae; genus Pseudomonas; species Pseudomonas sp. 300. Next base: position 364,360 of record NZ_JAVLRV010000002.1, read on the forward strand.
TGGCCAAGGACGACGCGCTGATGCTCAGCGAACAACTGGCGCGACGGTTGAAGGTGCGTCTGGGCGATCACCTGACCCTTCCCACACCGGCGGGACCCTGGTCGCCGCGGATCGTCGGGATCTACGCCGACTACGGCAACCCCAAGGGCCACCTGCTGGTCAACGTCAACCACCTGCTGCGCGGCTGGCCGCAACTGACGCCGAACCGTTTCAACCTGCGCATCGAGCCGCCGTTGATTGCGCCGTTCCTGAAAACGCTGCAAGCACGCTTCGCCCTCGATGACAGTCGCATCGTCGATCAGGCCCGGCTCAAGGCCTGGTCCACGCAAGTGTTTGAACGCACCTTCGCCGCCACCGCCGCGCTGAACAGCTTGACCCTCGCCGTCGCGGGCGTGGCGCTGTTCATCAGCCTGCTGACCCAGAGCCAGAGCCGCCTCGGCCAACTCGCACCGCTGTGGGCGCTGGGCGTGACGCGCCGACAATTGATGCTGCTCAACCTCGGGCAGACCTGGCTGCTGGCAGTGCTGACGCTGGTATTGGCGGTGCCGTTGGGCATTGCGCTGGCGTGGTGCCTGGACACGGTGATCAACGTTCAGGCGTTCGGCTGGCGCTTGCCGTTGCGGGTCTTTCCATTGCAGCTGTTGCAGTTGATGGGGCTGGCATTGCTCGCGACCTTGCTGGCGTCGGCGTGGCCGCTCTATGCGCTGTATCGCTCACAACCGGCGGACCTGCTGAGGACGTTTGCTCATGAGGATTAAGCTCGGCGCGTGGTTGCTGGTACTTTTTTTGAGCGGCTGCGATGACTCGGCGCCGGTTGAAAAAGGCTTCGCCGGGCTCGGTGGTGAAGCCGCCGTGTTCACACCGGTGGTGCCCGGCCGGGTGTTCAACTTCCCGGCGGATCACGGTCCCCACGATGGCTTTCGTATCGAGTGGTGGTACGTCACGGCGAACCTCAAGGATGATCAGGGCCGCGAGTTCGGCGTGCAATGGACGTTGTTTCGCAGTGCGTTGAAAGCGGTGCCCGAGGTGGCGGGGTGGGGCAATCAGGTGATCTGGTTGGGGCATGCGGCGGTAACGTCTGCGACGGTGCATCATGCTGCCGAGCGTTATGCCCGGGGCGGCGTTGGTCAGGCGGGTGTGAGTCTTGAGCCGTTCAATGCGTGGATCGACGATTGGCGGTTCAGCAGTCAGGGCGCCGATCCGCTGGCGGAGCTACAACTCAGCGCCGGCGACAAGGCGTTCAACTACCAATTGCGGTTGACGTCCACGCGTGCGCTGGTGCTCCAGGGCGACAAGGGGTTCAGTCAGAAATCCGAACAGGGCCAGGCGTCGTACTACTACAGCCAGCCGTTTTTCCAGGCCAGCGGCACGTTGAACATCGATGGCAAGGTTTATCAGGTCAGCGGGCCGGCCTGGCTTGATCGCGAATGGAGCAGCCAGCCACTGACCGCCAATCAGACGGGGTGGGACTGGTTCTCCCTGCACCTGGACAGCGGCGTACAGGTCATGCTCTATCGCATGCGGCAGAAGAATGGCGAGCCGTATCTCACCGGCACCTGGATCGACGCGCAGGGCCAGACGCAGGTGTTGCACGCCAACGACATCCGCCTCACACCGCAAGACACCGCGACAGTCGCCGGTCGGTCGATGCCCGTGCGCTGGTCGATCAAAATCCCCGCCAAACACCTCGATATCACCCTTGATGCCCTCAACCGCAAGGCCTGGATGGATTTGCGCATTCCGTACTGGGAAGGCCCGGTGCGCCTGAGCGGCAGTCACACGGGGCAGGGTTATCTGGAAATGACCGGGTATTGAGTCGGAACTCTCGACAGAGCGGCGTCCTCCTACGTTATGAATGCCCCGTTCTCAGGAGCCCGCCATGAGCGACGATCTCACACCGCCCGACCTTGCCGCGTGGCAGCGCCTGTTTGACGACACGGCCTATTGGCAGCAATCCCCCGACGCCCATTACAGCGAACTACTGCGAATCGCCGACGAATTGTTCGGGCAGGGCGCCATCGACCTCGATCAGTGGCAGGCCCTGAAGGCCAAGGCCGATCAATCCCACCAATACTCGCCTGGCGTGAACGTCGCCCATGAAGTTGACGATCCCGAAGCCTGAGGAGAACGACCATGAAACCGCAATCACCTGACACCTCGGAACACCCCGACGAGCCGCGTCCACCCGGAGAAGTCGAGCGCGACAACGATGCCTTGCGGCCCACCGATCCGACTCGCCGCAAGGACAGCGGCAAAGGCACCGACAGTGGCGAATCCACCGCGCAGGAAACTGCGAACACGCCTTGAACAGCGCTTATGCCAAGGGTCTGGGCCACCCGAACCCCGCCGGTCAGTCCAGAATCGTCAACATTGAAAACCTGAAGTTCAGAAAAAACTGAAAGTAGGGCAGCAAGTCGTCGTGACTTATACCGATAGATTGAAAGTCACCAGTCAACAGGGAAGTTGAGTATTAACTCTACAGTCTGATCATTGTTGTACAGTTTCTTGTATAGGAATGATCGGTTTTAATGATCGAGCTGGCGGGTTTGGAAAGTTGTGGGTGTAATATTGCAATCGACATTTTGTTAAACATTGTGTACATAAATTTCATGTTTATGCACACGGACATATCCGCCAACTTCTATTAAAATCCTACTCGTTCGCCCAGTGTCAGGCTCTTTACCAGTGCATGGATTGCCGAGGCCACTACACTGGGCGAACACCTTCTTCAAGTGCAATAAACGCAGCATTAGTTCGATATGATGCTCAGCATTTCATATCAAGGATAAAAACGGCAGCCGCCGTTCTGACACGGATGAAACCTCTCTCCCTTTATCGCCCGGCCCTCTACTGGCTGCGCGTGTGGCAAAAAAGACTGTTCCGCCAACTGGCGTGGCGCTTCTCCCGCAAACGTTACGCTCGCCCGAAAGACGCCTTTGAGCGTTTGCCGTATCGATACCTCAAGCACACCTCCAAACTGATCCGCAAACTCGGTGACTCCGATGTGCAGCTGCAACACAACACAGTTGTGAACCTGAAATTGGCCCAGGCGAATACTTTTCCTTCTGCCGCCTGGTCGGCCGACCGACTCGAGAGCGCGGTATGAGGTTGAGGAGGGGGCGAGCATGCATAAAAAAACGGGCGATCATTGGATCGCCCGTTTTTCTTTACTTGTTTTTTTGCATCGGGTTCGTCGATAACCGCACAGCGGTTCAACGCATGCGAAACGCTGGAGAAACGTAAATAACATCGACCAGCAGAGCGGGCCGATGTTTGAAACGATCAGCTGTCATGACGCGACTGGATTACGCCAGTCATCGGAACCCGAAGTACCGGATACTTCGTGGGTCCAGGTGATTTTGCGGTAGCTGAACTGCACTTCTTCCAGGTGGGTGAAGTGCGAGTTGCCTGGATCCTGGCAGTTGTGCATTTTGTTGTTGATGGCGACGATGATCGCGTCTTCCAGTGTGGTGGTGTAGTAGTGCTCTTGAGTGCCTTGAGCCGAGGTGCGGTACCACTCGATGACGATTTTGGTCATGCGCTCGCCGGCGCTCAGAGCCGCCTGCAGCAGTGGCGAAGCCTTGTCGAAGACCTTGGTGATCACGACGGGCTTGTGTATGCGCTGACCGGTCGGTTGGCCGGATTGCGGGTCACACGGGATGATCACGTCGTGGCTGAAAGCCTGAATCATGACCTGGTCTTCGTGGCCTTCCTGGTAGTTGTTGCCAATGGAGTTCGCGGTGAATGCGCCGGCAGTGATCAGATCTTGTTTTTCGCCAGTGATGGACATGTACGCTGGTGTTGCCATGGATGCTCTCCTTGCTGAACAAATAAGGTGCCCGGGAGGCGGTATCGCCCGGTGGGTGAGAAGCTGTTATCAAGGTTCGTGCCGTAAACAATAAAAAGTATATAAAACAAAGACTTATCGTATTTTTTTTATCGTTGTGGAGCGTCTGGGCAACGGTCTTCTCCTAATGTGCGCAAGAACTTGCGCAGCACTGCGCAACTTCTTGCGTACTCGGCTGGAGACCCTGACAGGCCGGGTGTTTAGCGTTGAACCAGGATGATTCAGTCGTTCGGTTGCGCAACTTCTTGCGCATCCAGGCTGTCAGCCATCATTGAGAGTGCCTGTGTAACAAGTGCAACGAACAGCGCCGCCGGGTGGTCAAAACTGCGCTGAGATTGACCGAACATTTCCCTCATTCAAGGAGTGCGACATGAAAGTCCTGATGGTTTTGACGTCCCACGATCAATTGGGCGACACCGGAAAGAAAACCGGCTTCTGGCTGGAAGAATTCGCGGCACCGTATTTTGCTTTCAAAGACGCTGGCGCTCAGTTGACGCTGGTTTCGCCCAAGGGTGGCCAGCCGCCGCTGGACCCCAAGAGCGATGAGCCCGATGCGCAGACCGCTGCGACCGAGCGCTTTCGCAAGGATTCCGCTGCCCAGTCAGCATTGGCGTCCACTGCGTTGCTCAGCAGCGTGCGAGCCGAAGATTACGATGCGGTTTTCTATCCGGGCGGGCATGGCCCGTTGTGGGATCTGGCTGAAGACAAGGTTTCGATCGCATTGATCGAGGCGTTTTACAAGGCGGGCAAGCCGCTCGCTTTGGTCTGCCATGCGCCGGGAGTGTTGCGTCACGTCAAGGGCGCGGAGGGCCAGCCGCTGGTTAAAGGCAAGCGAGTGACCGGCTTCACCAACTCCGAGGAGGAGGCGGTGCAACTGACCAACGTCGTGCCGTTTCTGGTGGAGGACATGCTCCAGGAGAAGGGCGGGATTTACTCCAAGGGTGATGACTGGGCGAGTTATGTGGTGACGGATGGATTGCTGCTGACCGGGCAAAACCCGGCATCGTCCGAGGCGGCGGCTGAAGCGCTGCTGGCGAAGCTGAAATAGATACAAAAGATCGCCACAAAACCTGTGGGAGCCGGCTTGCCGGCGATAAGGCCCTTGAGAGCAATACAAATCCAAGGGCCCCATCGCCGGCAAGCCGGCTCCTACAGGTTTGAGTGGTGATTAACGGAGCGTTGCGAAACATTCCTCGATCGAGCGCCGTTGCGTCTCGGCATACAGCCCCAGCTCATCGATGGTTGATCGTCCCAGGGCGTTCTCGAACGCTTGTCGGTTCGAGTGCTCGCCGTAGTGGGTTTGCGCGGCATCGCCCAGGTTCGACTGAAAAATCCCCGCCGCGCTGACCGGCAGAAAGTCTTCGTATACCAGCGGTTCAACCCGCAAATAGCCATCGCTGAGCAGATCTTCCAGCGACGAGGATTTAAGTGCCTCCGCGCCCACGCCTTTGTCCGTGACGAAATAGCGAAAGTACGCCAGTTCCTGTTGGCGCATGCCCTCGACGGTGTCAGGGAATTCGCTGAAGTGCTGTGTCATCAGCGCGTTGTAGCGTGCGGCGTTGCCTTCGTTGGGGAAGTCCTTGAGTGCGTCGCGGGCGGCGTTGAGCAAACGGTCATAGAGCGCCCGACCTTTGGGCGTGAGCGCCGCGCCGCGCTGCTCGATCTCACCGAAGCGGGCGCTGTGGCTGCCGCGATTTTCGGTTTGATCGGTGAAGGCGACAGGCTCGTCCAGCGCCTTGAAACTGGTCTGGCGCAGCAGGATCGGGCACTGCCGGCGGGGCGGGCCTTCGATCACCGCTTTGGGGGTGATGCCGTGGGCCGGCATTTGTGCTTGCACGATGTCGATGTCCAGCGTGCGCGGCGTCAGGTGGTTGATGTGCGGGCCCTTGAACGCCACCACATCGGCGATCAGGCGATGCTGGGCGCAGAGTTTCTGGTATTGCTCGGCGGTGACCGTGGCGCTGTGGTGCCAGCGGAAGGTTTCCAGCGCTTGCTCGACGAAGACCTGTGCCTCGGATTCGGTGAGGCCACCTTCGGTTTCAGCACGATCAATGAGGCTCAATGCTTTTGGCGTGAAGATCGAGCGTTTATCCAGCACCGATTGGGCAAAGGCGCGCAGTTCGAGGTCTTCGATCAATTCCAGGCGCAGCAGCGAGGTAAACACCCGAAACGGGCTGACTTGCAGGGCGGCTTCATGCACCGCGCGAAACGCCGTGGAATGCACCGGCACGCCGGCCGGGGTCAGGTCGTAATAGCCGACCGGTTGCATGCCCATCACCGCAAACAGCCGGGCGAGAGTCGCCAGCTCAGCGGCGGTGCCGACACGGATCGCGCCATGGCGCTCCAGGTCCAGACGCTGGATTTCGCCGGTGCTGTTCAACTGCCGGGCGATCTGCGGGTCGCTGTCCAGTACATGGCGGTTGGTCTGTTCCACCAGTTCCATCAGCGCGCCGTACAGCGGCACTTCTTCGCGGTACATGTCGGACATCGCTTTGGAGAAGCGTTGGCGGATCAGGTCAGGGCTGACAAAGCTCGGGTGGCTCATGAAAAAATTCCTGGCGCGGTGACGTAAAGGATGTGGAAAAGATCGCAGCCTTCAGCGCCGCCGACAAACGAAGAATCTTACGGACTTCATTCTGCCAAGGACTGATTGTTCAATGCATCCTCTGGTCTTGAGGGCTTTCCGAGCGCTGGGATGCCAAAAACTCCCGATATAACCGCGCCGTGCTCCCCGGCTCTTCGACCATCGGCATATGGCCGATGCCGTCCCAGACTTCCACCCGCAGATCTTCGATGCCTTTGCTCCAGATCGCCACGCTGCTGACATCGATCAAGCGGTCCTTGCGCCCCCACAACAGCAGCGCCGGGCACTTGATGTCGGGCAGTTTTGGCTCCATCGGCGGGCTGGCGCGGAAGTCGCTGAAGATTTCTGCCAATTCATCGCGGGACTGTTCATAACGCTGGGCGATGGCGTCCAGCACCACACCGGGCACCCACGGTGGTTCGGCCATGGTCATGGCGTAGAAGCTGCGGAATTCTTCCCGGGAATGAATCAGGAACGGGTTGTGACCCTTGGCCAGGTGGCGCTCCAGGTCACTGACTTCGGGGGCGGTGACACCGGCCGGGTCGATCAGGGCGACCGACGCGATGCGCTCCGGGTAGGTGGCCGCGAGCCAGGCCGCCATGTAACCGCCCATCGAATTGCCGATCACATGGACCTTCTCGACGCCGCAGACGTCGAGCAACTGGATCATCCGTTTGGCTTGCAAGGGAATGTCATAACCGCCGCCGGCCTTGAAGCCGGTTTCGCCGTGCCCCGCGATGTCGGGAATGATCACCCGGTAGCTGCCGACAAAGTGCCGGGCAAAACGCAGCCAGATATTCTTGTCGGCGCTGTAGCCGTGGAGCATCAGCACGCTGCTGGACGCTTCATAAGGCCCGCCTTGCCAGGTCGAGACGGTCATTTCGGCGATGGGCACGACGATTTTGTGCAGCCGATACAGCTTGGCTTCGGCTGCCATGTTCAAGTCATAGAGCCAATAGCCGATGGCCGGGTAGCTCAACCAGCTCCAGGCGGCGAAAACCGCGATAGCGACAACCAGCACAAGCATCAGGTGTCTCCCTTCTCTCTGATCAGGACAACATGTGATCGGCGGGTTTCAGTGTCCGGGTCAACCGGTGGTAGCTGAAACTGAACCCCGGGAACATGGCGATCACATGACCGCTCTTGCTTTGATACCAACTGTGGCAGCCTCCAGACTTCCAGACAGTGCGTTCCATCTCCCGGTGGATCATTTCAGTGTAGGTACGTTCTGCCTCGGGGCGTACTTCGATACTGCGCAAACCCTGTTCTTTTAACGTGCGAATGCAGTCGAGGATGTAATTCATCTGCGATTCGATGATGAACAGCGCCGACGTGTGGCCGATGCCGGTGTTGGGACCGGTGACGATAAACAGGTTGGGGAAGTCCGGCAGGCTGGTGCCGAGATAGGCGCGCGGGTAGGTCTCCCAGAAATCCCTGAGTTGCTTGCCGTTTTTTCCGCTGACCGGGTAGGAAATGACCCCGTCAGTGGCGTCATAGCCGGTGGACCAGACGATCAGGTCCACGTCGATATGCTGCCCGTCCTGCATGACGATGCCGGTTTCGTCGAGGGCGGCAATGCCCTGTTCGCGGCTGTGCAAGGTTACGTTGTTGCGGCCGAGCGCCGGGTACAGGGTGCTCGAGACGATGACCCGCTTGCAGCCGATGGTGTAGTCAGGGGTCAGTTTGCGTCTGAGTTCGGGGTCGGGCACTTGTCGTTTGAGGAAGCGCAGGGCGTGTTGCTGGACCATGCGGATCGCCGGTTTCGAATATTTGAAGGCAATCACCCGGGTTTCGAATTGCCAGTAGATCATCCAGCGCAGCAGTTTGTAGGCGGGTTTGAGGCCCAGCAGCCAGCGCTGGAATGGCCCAAAGGTGCGATCGCCCCGTGGCAGCACCCAATGCGGCGTGCGCTGGAACACATGCAAATGTGCAACGTCCGGGGCAATCGCCGGAATGACCTGGGCCGCACTGGCGCCACTGCCAACGATGGCGACACGTTTATGCCGATAGTCGTAGGCATGATCCCAATGGTTGGTGTGAAAAGTCTTGCCCTGAAAGCGCTCCTGGCCCTCGAAGCGTGGGACGACAGGCTGGCTCAGCGGCCCTGTGGCGTTGATCAGGAACTGCGCGTAGAACGTGCCCTTGCTGGCGGTGTGCACCGCCCAGCGCTTGGCGTTGTCGTCCCACTCGATGCGTTCGACGTTCGCCTCCAGCTCCACCCTGTCGCGCAGGCCGAAATGCTCGACCACGTGCTGCGTGTATCGGTGCAATTCTGCTTGTTCGGCGAACATTTGCGTCCAGCGGTAGGGCGCAAAGGACAGCGAATACAGCGGCGAGGGCACATCGACAGCGGCGCCGGGGTAAGTGTTCTGGCACCAGGTGCCGCCGAAAAAGTCCCGGCGTTCCAACAGACGAAAATCGTCGATACCGGCCTTGAGCAAATTGATCGCCGCGCACTGGCCGCCGAAACCGCTGCCGATGATCAACACTTGAAAAGACTGCATAGGCCTCCTTGTTTATCGTTGTTTATCCTTTCAGGTATAGCCAATCATTGGAGGCGCGCTTCCTGTCTATAGCGCGGTATTCAGATTGCCGGCCGGTGATGGCTATTTGACGTTGCCCTGTTAGACTTCCAGCACACCCGCAAACCCGGTGTGATCAGGTTCCGTTCAGTGGCACAGAGGCCCTATGGGAAAAACGGGAGGAAAAGGACTTTCACTGGCCAGGAGGCTCTATGCATCGCGAAGCCTGGGGCTAGCTGCAGGACTGGTGTGTGTGGCCGCCGCGATGTACCCGCTCGATCCGGCCCCGTGGGTCTGGGCGATCATGCTCTTCAACGGTATCTTCTGGCCACACCTGGCCTACCTATGGTCGCGTCGGGCGACAGTCCCCTACCACGCCGAACACCGTAACCTGCTGATCGACGCCTTTCTCGGCGGCTTTTGGGTCGCCGCCATGCAATTCAATCCGCTGCCCAGCGCAGCCACCATTGCCATGATGGCGATGAACAATGTGGCCATTGGCGGTTTGCGATTCCTGCTGGTGGGCACGGTTGCGCAAATTCTCGGCGTTATCGTCGGATTTTTTCTGTTTACTCCGGCCTTCATCCCTGAAACCAGTCAACTGCAGCTATACGCCTGTTTGCCCTTGCTGTGTTTGTACCCGCTGGCGCTGGGCTGGATCTGCTTTCGCCAGGCCACCACGCTTGGCCGGCAAAAGCGCGAATTGCTCGCCCTGAGCCGTACCGACAGTCTCACCGGCCTGCTCAATCACGGTGCCTGGAAGGACCAGTTGGAAGTCGAGTTCCAGCGCTGTAAACGCCAGAACCGGGGCGGGGCGATCGCTTTGATCGACATCGATCACTTCAAAGCCATCAACGACACTTACGGCCATGTCGCCGGGGATATCGTCTTGCGTCAGTTGAGCAAGGTGCTCAAACAGAACCTTCGCGCCACTGACGTGGCCGGCCGCTACGGCGGTGACGAGTTCTGTGTGATTCTTCCGGACCTCGCGCTCAACAGCGCCGCTGCGGCCATGGATGCCTTGCGTGATCGCTTCGCCACCCTCGGTTACGAACAGAACCCGGCGCTGAAGGTAAGCCTGAGCATCGGCCTGGCCGCTTTCACCCCTGCGCACACCGACGCGACGCTTTGGCTCAACGATGCCGATCAGGCGCTCTACCAAGCCAAGGCCACCGGCCGTAATCGCGTCATCTGTAGCGGCGATGGCGAACCCCATCACGAATTGCTCGACTCGGTATAGAGCCGTGTGACTCAGTCAGGTAGGGTCTGGGCTCCCGACACGAAACAAGGATCGATTCATGACGTTCAAACTCCCTCGCTCCCTGCTGGCCACGAGCCTCGGCCTCACGCTCGCGTTCGGAGCTTTTGCCCCTGCAGCCTTTGTCGAACCGCACAAACAGATTCTCGCCGATTCCGAGCAGTACAAAGGTGAAGCCCTGAAACTGCTGGAGCGGCTGGTCAATATCGATTCCGGTTCCGGCTATGAACCGGGCCTGACCCAGGTCAGCGACATCGCCATCGATGAACTGAAAAAGCTCGGTGCCACCATCGAACTCGTGCCGAACACACCCGATAAAAGCAGCCACGTGATCGCGACCCTGAAAGGCACCGGCAAGGCGAAAATCCTGTTGATGGCGCACATGGACACTGTCTTCAAGGAAGGCTCTGCCGCCGAGCGTCCGTTCCACATCAAGGACGGCCGCGCCTACGGGCCGGGCGTTATGGATGACAAGGGCGGCATCGTTGCTGGCATCTACGCGTTGAAAGTCCTGAAGAATCTCGGCTTCAAGGACTATGCGCAAATCACTTTCCTGCTCGACGCCAGCGAAGAAACCGGCTCGGACGTCGCCACCGATCTGATCAAGAAAACCGCCAAGGCCCACGATGTAACCCTCAACCTCGAACCCGGTCGCCCGGCGGATGGTCTGGTGGTGTGGCGCAAGGGCAGCGCCACCGCCGTCGTCGAAGTCAAAGGCAAGGCTGCCCACGCCGGTGTCGCGCCGGAACTGGGTCGCAACGCCGCGATGGAGGTGGCACATCAGATTCTGCAACTGGGCAAACTGGGGGATGAGGAAAAGAAAACCACCATCAACTTCACCGTGCTCAAGGCGGGGGACCGCACCAACGTGATTCCCGATCAGGCCACGGCCAGGGCGGATGTGCGCGCGGCAGTGCCGGAAGAATTCGACCGGATCGAAAAGGATCTGGCGCGGGTTTCCAAGGACAAGCTGATACCCGAAACCGAAGTTACCACCACCCTTCAGCGCGGTTTGCCACCGATGCCGCAAACGGCTGAATCGGATCGGCTGATGGCAATCGCTCAAGGGATCTACGGCGAAATCGGGCGTAAGTTGACGGAAGAGGGCAGTGGCGGCGCGGCGGACGCGAGCCTGTCGGCGGCTGTCGGTACACCGACGCTGGATGGGTTCGGGATTGTCGGCGGCAATATTCATACGCCGCAGGAATACGCGGAGGTAGAAAGCGTGGCACCGCGGATTTACCTGTTGTCGCGGATGATTATGGAGTTGGCCAAGAAATAGGTCGCCTGTTCGGACGCTATCGCTGGCAAGCCAGCTCCTGCAAGGATGACGCAAAACCCTGCAGAAGCCGGCCTGGCGAAGGCGTCAGAACGGCTCACACCGCAATTACTCTTTAACGCTCATAAACTCTTCGGCCCAACGGATGTACTCCTCAGGCTGCGTGTACGTATGCGTCAATTCCGTAGCGCTCAGATCCGAGGCCTGAGTGAAGTACTGCCGCTGCTCGCGCAGGCTGTCGTAAGTCGCCTTGATCGCCGCAAAGTAAGCGCCATGACCGTCGATGGTGACCCGCACACCCAGCTCCGCCAGACGTTTGTCGTCGCGCAGCAGCGGGTTGCCGTAGGTGACCAGCATCAGTGGCACGCTCAGGTGTTCGGCGATCTGTTCCAGGTGGTCGAAGTCCCGCACGCCCACCATGCAAATCCCGTCCGCACCGGCCTTCTGGTACTGCTGGGTGCGGCTGATGATTTCCTGCACCGGCAGGATTCCCGCGTGGGTGCGAGCGATAATGGCCATTTCCGAGTCGACCCGGGCTTCCAGCGCTGCGCGGATCTTGCCGACACCTTCGGCGACGCCGATCAGGTCGGTGGACTTGCGGCCGAATTGCGCCGGCAGCAGGGTGTCTTCGATGGTCAGGGCGGCGATGCCGGCACGTTCGAGTTCGACGATGGTGCGCATCACGTTGAGGGCGTTGCCGTAGCCGTGGTCGGCGTCGGCGATCACCGGCAATTGGGCGACACGGCCGATGCGAGTGGCTTGCTCAGCGAACTCACTGAGGGTGATAAGGGCGAAGTCGGGAGCGCCCAGCACCTGTAGCGAGGCGACAGACCCCCCCAGAATCCCTACTTCAAAACCCAGGTCCGCGGCAATGCGCGCCGACATCGGGTCGAAAACCGACGCGGTGTGATAGCAGGTATTGGAAGCGAACAGCTCACGGAAGTTACGGCGCAAATCTTGATGTGAAAGCCTGGACATATGAGTTCCACCAATGGAATGGAAGGGCTTGAGCAAAAGTGTCAACGCCGAAAAACAAAAGGCTATCACGCAAAGGGGGGAAGAATGATGACGAATTTGCAGCGCGGGCCTGATCGAAACCACTCATGGCGACGAGTGAGGTTGCTCTTCAAGCCGCCGCAGCCTGCTGCTGTCGGTTGAGCAGCGGCACCGCGCGTACCGAGCTGCCGGGTTGCAGTTGCAGGCGTTTGGCGGTGAGCCGGTCGACGATCAGGCTGTTGCCTACCCGTCTGGCGGGAGCGGCGGTGATGCGACAGTTTTCCAGTCGGCGGTTGTGGATCAGCCAGACCGGCGCCTGGTCGTCCGGCGTGCCGATGGCCAGCGTCAGCGCCTGGCTGTCGCGCACCGTGCGGATTTTCGAAAGCGGTGCTTCGATGACCGGGCCGGCGTCGAAGATATCGATGTAGCCCTTGTGCGTGAAACCTTCGGCGGTGAGGATTTTCAATGCCGGTTCGGTATTCGGGTGAGCTTTGCCGATGACGGCCTGGGCCTGTTCGGTGAGCAGGCAGGTATACAGCGGTTGGCGCGGCATCAGTTCGGCGATGAACGATTTGCTGCCCAGCCCCGACAAGTGATCGGCATGGTTGAAGTCCATCTTGAAGAAGTGCCGGCCCAGACTGTCCCAGAATGGCGAGCAGCCTTGCTCGTCGGCACTGCCACGCAGTTCGGCGATAAGCTTCTCGCCGAACAGGTGCGCAAATTCGGCAACAAACAGCAAACGCCCCAACGACAGCAACCGGCCATTGCTGCCGTGGCGTTGATCCTGACGCAGGAACAGGGAGCAAATCTCCGATTGCCCGGTCATTTCGTTGTTCAGAAACAGCGTCGGGATCTGCCGCTGGATGCCCAGGTCCGGTGACGCACTGACCGTCAGCCCGACCCGATAGTTGTACCAGGGCTCACGCAGTCCAACGGCTCCCGTCAGTGCGCTGACCCCCACTACTTGCTGATCGTCGTCTTCAAGCACGAACAGGTAGTCGGCATCGGCCCGTTCAACCTGTTCCGCGAAAGTCCGTTGCGCCCAACGCACCCGGTGCGCCAGGCGGTCCTCGCAGGCGGGCAGGGTGGTAAACCCGGGACCGGCGTGTCGAACCAGCGCCAACAGGGCGGGCAGGTCGGTGACGTGGACCGGACGGACAATCATGATGCAGCTCCTTCTACACGCTTGTTCGAGCACTGTCGTTGGGCACTGGGTGTGAAGTGGCTCACAGTGCGATCACCCGGATAGGGCTGCCTTCGGTGACATTCAGTGCCGCGCACATCTCGGCGCCAAGGACCACGGGTTGCCCGGCGGTGTAGTCCAGATCGGCGACGATGGCGCGATAGTTTCGCAGTGAGTCGTTGCTCACCAGGTAGCGTCCGCGAGCATCGATGGTCGAGCCCTGTTTGGCGGTGCCATTCTGGCTTTGCGCGATCGAGCGGATGCTGGCGAGACGTGCATACAGGGTCGGGCCGCCATCGAACAGGTCGATGTAGCTGTTAGTCTCGAACCCCTCGCGCTCAAGGATATCGAAGGCCTCCTGGCCGTCGGGATGAATACGGCCGATGCAGTCCTGTGCGGCCTGAGGCAGCATCGGTACGTAGATCGGATAGTGCGGCATCAGTTCGGCAAGAAATGTCCGGCTCTCCAACCCGCAAAGCCGCTCGGCCTCGGAGTAGGGCAGGTCGAAGAAGTGTTTGCCCAGCGCATCCCAGAATGGCGACTGTCCTTCTTCGTCGCTGTAGCCGACGATTTCGGTGATTACCGCTTCGGCGAAGCGCTGCAGGTGCGCGGCGATGAACATCAGTCGCGCCCGTGACAACAGTTCGGAGGACGGTGTGCGTACCAGTGCCGCATCGATGTGAAACCCCCGCAGCAAGGTGTGGCCACTGAGGTCGTGGCACAACGACAGCGCCGGCACCCCGTGCTCGATGTTGAGCTCCCGCGAGGCGCTGGTGAAGTGTCGGTTGCGCAGGCTATAGAACGGCTCGCCGAAACCGGCAGTGGCGAGGATTTCCGAACAGCCCGCCAGGCGCCGGGTAGTCAGATCCTCCAGCACGAAGAAATAGTTTTCCGGGCCATTGCGCCGCACGTCTTTATCGAACGAGGCGCAGGAGTCAAGAATCCGCTCGCGCAAGCGTTCGGTGTCGTCCGGCAGGGACGTGACACCGACCAGGCTTTCTTGCGCAAGTCGCTGCAATTGGGGCAGGTCGGTTAACTCCACTGGGCGTAAGACCAGCATGGATGCACTCCTGTATCAAAGGGTTCGGCGGTTGGCACGAACCTGACTATCACTGTCGGTTTCCACGCATTGAATCGGCGGTCGCTTGCTGCAGTTGCCAGGCGCCGCTCTTTTTCTTTTCAGTCAGTCGCTGCTTGCCGAAGGCAGCGCGATGCTGTCGGTCGGGTGGGAGCGGAGGCGGTGGTACATGTTGCTGGGAGAGGGCATCCGGGCTCCTGCTGGATGAGGGTGGCGTTTAGATTTCATAATCCGTTGCAGGAGTATTTATGGAACGCGCGCTCCATGTCTAGTGAATTTTTGTGCGCTTATTTCCGGCCCCAAAATGGGGCGAAATGCCCGTATGTAGAGGGCTACACCAATGTCGATCAACCTTGTAGGTCCTCGCTGACAGGGGGGGCGCAGACCGCTGTTTTTCAAGGGCGACAAGCGTTGGCAAGGTGTGAAACGAAACGCCCCCAATCGTGTTTCTTGCGGCACAATTGCCTGATTGTTGGCGGCGTGACGCCGTTTTCCTTTCCCTTTATCGAGTGATCCTTCGTGCAGGCGACCCGTTTGACCCTGATGTGCCACGCTCGAACCGTCGCACAGAAATTGGCGCGCTTTCCTACGGACGAGCCGGTGGAGATGGATTGGCAATCGGCTAGAGGTTCGTTGGGTTCCCGGTTCAAGAAGGCGCCGCGCCTGTTCTGCGGTCCGGAATTGCGGGCCCGGCAAACCGCCGGGTTGTTCGCCGGTGACGCGCAGATTGTCGAGGCGCTGAGGGAGTGTGATTTCGGACGCTGGAAGGGCGCGCGGATTGACGACTTGCAGCAATCGGAACCCGAAGCGTTGCAGTCCTGGCTCGATGATCCGTGTTCGGCCCCTCACGGTGGCGAGTCGGTAACGCAACTCGGCGAGCGGGTGGCCACCTGGCTGAAATCGCTGGAGGCAACACCGGGACACTGCGTTGCCATCACCCATCCATTTGTCATTCGCGCGGCGCTGACCCATGTGCTGCAAAGTTCCGCGTTCAATCTGATCGATGTCGAACCGCTGTCCGCCATTGAATTGCGGTTCAATGGTCGTTGGCGCTTGCGCGTGTCGGGCACAGACCTCGAGGGAGCCTGCTGATGAAAAAACTGATGGTCATCGGCATCGGTGCCGGCAACCCCGACTACATCACGATGCAGGCCGTGAAGGCACTGAACCTCGTCGATGTGTTTTTCCTCATGGACAAGGGCCAAAGCAAAGACAAACTGATCGACCTGCGTCGCGAGATTTGCCAGCGCTACATCACTGATCACGCCTACCGCTTCGTCGAAGCCCTCAGCCCGGAGCGCGAGCGCGCAGACGTGGACTACAAGGCGAGTGTGGAAGACCTGAACCTTGCCAAGCAGTTGACCTTCGAGCGGCTGATCAATGAGGAGATATCCGACGGCCAGTGTGGCGGATTCCTGGTGTGGGGTGATCCGGCGTTGTACGACAGCACCCTTCGGATCTTGCAGGCAATTCTGGCGTCCGGTCGCTGCGTCTTCGAGTTCGACGTGATCCCCGGTATCACCAGCGTCCAGGCGTTGGCGGCCCAGCATAAAGTGCCGCTGAACCGGATCGGACGCTCCTTCGAAATCACCACGGGCCGGCGCCTGGCGGCAGGACAGGTGAGCGATGCCGACAGCCTGGTGGTGATGCTCGACGCGGAAGATTCCTACCATCAAGTGGCGGATCAGGAGACGGAGATTTACTGGGGGGCTTACTTGGGGACGCCGGATGAAATCCTCATCAGTGGCAAGCTCAAGGACGTGGCGGACGAGATAGAACGGGTGCGCAAGGCGGCGCGGCTGGCCAATGGGTGGATTATGGATACGTATCTTTTGCGCAAGCCTTGAGAGATCAAGTGTTTGCCCCGACGCCATCGCCGGCAAGCCGGTCTCGCTCCCACAGGGATCCGTGACGATCAGAGATCTATTGTGGGAGCGAGCTTGTCTCGCGATGAGAGCCTCAAACCCACTTCAAATCTTCGCTTCGACCTCCCGCCCAAACCGCTCCCGATACACCGACGGCGGCACGCCAACCACGTTGCGAAACGCCACCCGGAAACTTTCCACCGAGCGATAGCCACACTGCTCGGCAATCTGGTCGGTATTTCTGCTCGTGCTTTCCAGCAATTCACGGGCCCTCGCCAGGCGTTCATGCTGCAACCACGCTTTGGGCGGCATGCCCGTGGCTTCAGTGAACCGACGCAAGAACGTCCGTTCACTCATCGCCGCCTCGCTGGCCAGGTCACGGACCTCCAGCGGCTCATGCAAACGCTCCCGAACCCATTGCATCACGCGGGAAAGATCGCTGCGCGGCGCAGGACTGACCGGTGTCGGAATGAACTGCGCCTGGCCGCCGGTGCGTTGCGGCGACATCACCAGCCGCCGCGCCACCGAGTTGGCCACTTGGGTGCCGAAATCCCGTGCCACCAGATGCAGGCACGCATCGATACCTGCGGCGCTGCCCGCCGACGTGATCAGTTGGCCCGAGTCGACGTAGAGCACGTCGGGGTTTACCCGTATGTTCGGGAAACGCGCGGCCAGTTCCGAGGTGTAGCGCCAATGCGTGGTGGCACCGTGACCGTCGAGCAAACCGGTCGCCGCCAGGACGAACACGCCCGAGCAGATCGACAGCAACCGCGCGCCCCGCGCATGGGCCTGGCGCAGGGCGGTGATCAACGCTTCGGGCACCGCAGCGTTGCGATCGCGCCAACCGGGAATGATGATGGTTCGGGCGTCGCCGAGCAGTTCCATGCCGCCATCGGCCAGCACCTGAATGCCACCCGTGGCGCGCATCGGGCCCTGATCCACGGCGACGATCCGGTGTTCGTACCACGGGAAATCGAACTCCGGGCGCGCCAGGCCGAAGATCTCCACGGCGATGCCGAATTCGAAGGTGCAGAGGCCGTCGTAGGCCAGAATCGCGACTAATCCTGGGTTGGGCTGCATTTGGCGGAAAGTTCCCGGTGAGTGTCTTCTGCGCCACTTTAGCCGCAAGCGCGTGGCGGATAAAGTCTTCTCACGCCCACCACAACCACACCGTTGGAGTACCGCTCATGACCAGCCTGGTCCGCAAGATTCCCGCCGCCCCATCGGCCATTGCCCTGATGCATTTCAGCAACCGTCTGACCTTTGAAACCGATTGTTCCGACGTCAACGCGAGCCAGCAGGCCGGTGACGTGGATTTTGTGCTGGTGGACGTGCGCGGTCCGCAGGCGTTCGAGCGCGGTCATGTGCCGGGCGCGATCAATCTTCCGGGACGACTGCTGACCGCTGAAGGGTTGGCCACGTGGGCGAAGTCCACGCTGTTCGTGGTCTATTGCGCCGGGCCGCATTGCAACGGTGCCAACAAGGCCGCAGTGAAGCTGGCGGCGCTGGGCTACCCGGTCAAGGAAATGATCGGCGGGGTGACCGGGTGGCTGGATGAAGGGTTTGAGTTGAGCACTGAGGTGCAACGGCCAGCCGCCATCGGCTGCGAATGCTGACGGTAGGAGCCGGCTTGCTGCGGCCGGCTCCTACAGATCTTTGGTCAATTGCCGGATACCGCCCACCAGTCATCCAGCGTCGCCTGCAACCAGCCAAAAACGGCGGCGTGGGCGGCGCTGTCCGGTTCTCCCCGTGGCAGCGGCGATTCCTCGGCAAAGTGCGCATTGAGCGTCGCCACCGACTCGGCATTCCATTCGGGGTGAAACTGCAAACCCACCCGCGCAGGCCCTGCGCGATACATCTGCTGCTGGCATTGATCGCTGCTGGCCAGCAGCTGCGCGCCGGGCGGCAGGTCGATGGCGTCTTCATGCCATTCCAGCACCTTCAAAACCTGACCATCGACAAAGCGCACGGGTATCCAGCCGGTTTCTGTCCGGTCCATTCGCCGCACATTCCCACCCAGACTCAGCGCCAACAACTGCGCCCCCAGACAAATCGCAAACACCGCCGCGCCCTGGTCCAGGCTGCGCGCCAGCCACTGGCGTTCGGCCTCCAGCCACGTGGGGCCGGCGTTGGACTCATAAGGACCTCCCAATAAAATCACCGGTTCCGCGCTCACTGGCGGCAGTTGACCAAGGTCGGCGCGCAAGACGTTCAGCGTCAATCCTCGGGAGGCAGCCCAATCGGCAATCGCGCCAGGACCTTCGGCGGGGTGGTGCTGGATCAGGTTCAACGTGCGAATCTCATCGTTCATTTAGCTCGCCTTTCTTATAAATATTTGTCGCCTATGCACAATTTACAGGCCTGAAGCCGCTCTAGACTGCCCGCCACTTCGGTCTTTTCCAATAAAAAAGCTCTGACCGAAAGCTACCAATCGAACGCTGCCAATAAAAGCCTCCGCCCACAGGAGTTATAAATGAAGAAGCTAGTGATGTTCGGTGCCCTGGCACTGTCGATGTTGTCCCTGACCGCTGTGGCCGAAGACGCCAAGCCGATCCGCATCGGTATCGAAGCCGGTTACCCGCCATTCTCGATGAAAACCCCCGACGGCAAACTCACCGGTTTCGACGTCGATATCGGCGACGCGCTGTGCGAGCAGATGAAAGTGAAATGTACCTGGGTCGAGCAAGAGTTCGACGGCCTGATCCCGGCGCTGAAGGTCAAGAAGATCGATGCAATCCTGTCGTCCATGACCATCACCGATGACCGCAAGAAAAACGTCGATTTCACCATCAAGTACTACCACACCCCGGCGCGCTTCGTGATGAAGGAAGGCACCGACGTGAAAGACCCGCTGACCGAGCTCAAGGGCAAGAAAGTCGGTGTACTTCGCGCCAGTACCCACGACCGCTTCGCCACTGAAGTGCTGCAACCGGCCGGCATTATCCTGGTGCGTTACGGCTCCCAGCAGGAAGCCAACCTGGACATGGTCTCCGGCCGCCTCGACGCGATGCTGGCCGACTCGGTCAACCTCGACGACGGTTTCCTGAAAACCGACGCGGGCAAAGGTTTTGCTTTTGTCGGCCCGACTTACGAAGACGCCAAGTACTTCGGCGGCGGTGCCGGTATCGCTGTGCGCAAGGGTGATAAAGAGCTGGCGGACAAATTCAACACCGCCATCACTGAAATTCGCGCCAACGGCAAGTACAAGCAAGTACAGGACAAGTACTTCGCTTTTGATGTTTACGGCGAGTAATTCAACCGTACAAGAAAGTGGCAACCGTGAATGCGGTTGCCACTTTTTTTTGTGCCGTGATTTACCCGGCCAACACATTTCCATTGCGGGCGCTGGCTTGCCAGCGCCTGCAGGTTTCGTGATCCTGAGCGTCGGTTTCGACAGGAGTTTCTATGCAACGCATCGACCACCCATTGCCCTGGAGCCACCTGGGCACCGAGCGCACCCTCAGCGTGTTTCGTTATGGCGCGGGCACACGCAAGGTTTACATTCAGGCCAGCCTGCACGCGGACGAACTGCCGGGCATGCGCACGGCGTGGGAGCTGAAAAAACGCCTGGCCGAACTCGAAGCTCAAGGCCAGTTGCAAGGCGTGATCGAACTGGTGCCGGTGGCCAATCCCATCGGTCTGGATCAGCACCTGCAAGGCAGCCATATGGGCCGTTTCGAACTGGGCAGCGGCAAAAATTTCAATCGCTCGTTCGTCGAACTCAGCGCGCCGGTGGGTGAGCTGATCGGCGATCAGTTGGGCGCCGATGCCCAAGCCAACATTGCGTTGATTCGTCAGACCATGGCTCAGGTTCTCGACGGTTTGCCTGCACCCAAGTCGCAACTGGAAGCCATGCACCGCTTGCTGCTGCGCCACGCTTGCGATGCCGACATCACCCTCGATCTGCATTGCGATTTCGAAGCGGCTATTCATATTTATGCATTGCCGCAACACTGGTCGCAATGGAAGTCCCTGGCGGCTCGGCTGAAGGCGGGCGTCGCGTTGTTGTGTGAAGATTCCGGCGGCAGTTCTTTTGATGAATCCTGTTCCTCACCGTGGTTGCGCCTGGCGAGGGCGTTCCCCGGGGCGGCGATTCCACCGGCCAACCTGGCGACAACGCTGGAGCTGGGCAGCATGGGCGATACCCGGGTCGATCAGGCCCAGGCCAACTGCGAAGCCATTCTCGGGTTCCTCGCCGAGCAGGGTTTCATCAAAGGCACCTGGCCGGCAGCACCGAGTGAATGTTGTGAAGGCATGCCTTTCGAAGGCACGGAATACCTGTTCGCGCCCCATCACGGCGTGGTCAGTTTTCTGCGCGAAGCCGGTGAATGGGTCGAGAAGGGTGATGCGCTGTTTGAAGTGGTCGACCCGTTGAACGACCGGGTGACCACCGTGCGCGCTGGCACCAGCGGCGTGTTGTTTGCCATTGATCGTGGACGCTATACGCAACCTGGGACGTGGCAGGCGAAAGTCGCGGGGCGCGAGCCGATCCGGGTTGGCAAACTGATCAACGACTAACCGAGATATATTTGGCGCTTCATAAGGCCTCATCGCGGGCAAGCCCGCTCCCACAGGAGAATGCGTTTCAAATGTGGGAGCGGGCTTGCCCGCGATGACGGCATCAGCAGCACCGAAAATCCCCCGGCTGGCTTCACAGTGTTAGGCTCTGCCCCGAATCCTGCGCTCTGTGAAGGAAGGTTTATGTTGAAGTTTCTCGCTCTGCTGACACTCCTGGCGTCCACCGCCGTCCACGCTCAAACCCCGCTACACACCGATCTGCCGCTCAAATACCTGGAGCAGGCCAACCCCGAATCCGTCAATCAGCCTCTGGTGATTTTCCTCCACGGCTACGGCAGTAACGAACACGACCTGTTCGACATCAAGGATGAGCTGCCGGCCCGCTACAACTACCTGTCGGTGCGCGCGCCGATGGTCATGGAGGAGGGCAGCTATCAGTGGTTTCGCAAGAAAGGTGAAGGCGCCTACAACGGCGAGACGGATGATCTGAAGGCCAGCGGCCAGGTGTTGCTGGATTTCGTCGCACAGGCTGCGAAGAAATATCACACAGAACCGAACAAGGTTTTCCTGGTGGGCTTCAGCCAGGGCGCGATCATGTCTTACGAGGTCGCGCTACGTCATCCCGAGGCCGTGGGTGGAATTGCCGCGTTGAGCGGGCGGATTCTGCCCGTGCTCAAGTCCGAGCTCAAACCCGATGAACAACGTCAGAAACTGCCGATTTTCATCGGGCATGGCACGGCGGACAAACGCCTTCCGTTCAACGACGGCACCGAGGCGGACAGCCTGTTGCAGCGTCTGTCACTCAAGCCTGACTTTCACGCCTACCCAGGCGTCGGTCACAGCATCAGCGGCACAGAGATGCAGGACTTGAGCGCCTGGTTGCAGCGTCTCAACCCCTGAGCCTTATTTGCCGGAAACGATCTGCTTGACCAGCGCTTCGTGGCCGGCATTGTCGCTGAGGCGGGAAATCACCTGAATCAGCGCCATACGCTTGCCCGAGGCGGCCATCAGCGTGGTGTCGAGGGTTTTGCCGCCGCCCTGGGTGGCGATGCTGTCGATCTGTCGCAGTCCCAGCCCGGTGCCTTTCTGCGTGATGCTTTTTTCGCTGAGCTTGGTGAAATCCGGCAATGCCTTGGCTTGGTGGGTGGCGAAGTCGGACGCCGTGGCGTCGAGGAACTCACCGTCGTTGTCCTTGGCGTTGACGCCGCCGGGGATGGTGTTTTCAGCGGCGATCACCACGGTTTTCGTGGTTTCGTTGGTGTACAGGGTGCCACTCGCACCGGTCGCGTCCGCCGGAAGCGGATTGGCAACAAAGCCCTTCGGCAGGGTGAATTTGAATTTTCCGTCCAGCATCGAGACGCTCTGTGCTGGCGCTGTCTCTTTGGCCGCCTGTGCATTCAAAGCCCCCAGGCTGGCAGCCATTGCCAGCAGCAGGACAACGGCTTTTTTACTCAACAGTGACATTCAAAATCTCCAGGGTGGTCTCGCGGTGGGGGGGCGATCATCCCATGGAGGTCGTGATGCATTCCAGCGTGGGCTAACGGACGGTCGGGCGGGGGAGTACCGTTCAGGTCACGTCTGCGTCCCTGTGGCGAGGCGAGCCCTCACCACAGGGGGCTGCAGGTCGCAGTGGCTTACTGCGCCTGGTTTTGCGGAAACAGATTGCGCCGGGTTTCTTCGTCGAATTCGGCTTTCAGCTCCAGTTTCTCTTTAAGACCCCGGGCACGCTGGGCGGCCGGGCGGGCGCTGACTTCATCGAACAGGCGCTTGACGTTCGGGTACGCCGCCAAACCGTTCTCGCCGAGGATGTACGGCGCGTAATTGGCCCAGCCCCACAGCGCCATGTCGGCGATGCTGTAAGTGTCGCCGGCCAGGTATTGATGGTCGGACAGGCGCTGATCGAGCACGCGGTAATGACGCTCGACTTCCTTGAGGTAACGGTTTTTCGCGTAGGGCAGGTCTTCCGGGGCGTGATGCAGGAAGTGCACCGCCTGACCAGAGAATGGCGACAGGCCGGTGGCGATGAACATCAGCCACGACAGCAGTTCGGCCTGGCCGGCAATGGAGGTCGGCAGGAAGCGCTGATGTTTTTGTGCGAGGTGCAGCAGGATCGCCTGGGAGTCAAACACAGTGGCGTCGCCATCGATCAGCGTCGGCACTTTGGCGTTCGGGTTGATCGCCAGAAAGGCTGGCTGGTGTTGCTCGCCCTTGAAGGTGTCGACGCCGATCAATTCGTACGGCGTTTGCAGTTCTTCAAGCAGCAGGGCGACTTTCATCGGGTTGGGCGAAGGGTGGAAAAAGAATTTCATGGTGGAGGCCTCAGTCAGTGGTGGGTCTGGAACTGAGGCTAATGGTGGGCGAAACCTGTTCGATTGACGTACAGGGTTGTTGTTCTACTTGTTCGATAAAGTTGAACGTGTTGTGGGCGTTGCTACAGGTTTGGCCAACAGGCGTTTGGTGATGCCGAGCATGGCTACGGACACCGCGACGCCCAGGCCAAAGGCCTTGAGACCCATGCTCGGCAAAGTCAGCGCCAGGACCAGGCAAAACGCGCTAAACGAATACATCCCGGTCGCCGTGGCCCGCAACAACGCTGCGGTAAACGCTGGACCGCGGGTTTGCTGGGAAAACACAGCCATCACGCTGCCCAGCACCGGGAACACCGCGAGCAAGCCGCTCCAGCGTTCACCGACGGTGCTGGCCAGCCAAGTGACCGCCAGGGTCAGCAGGGCGCCGGCAATCATGCGCAGCAACAATTTGTCGGACTTCGGCGCCGGCCCCGAGATGATCGGCTGCACATGGGGGAACAGGTACGGCGCCGCCAGCAACGCGGTCGCGGCGGCGATTACCGAGAACACCAGGGAGGGCGGGATCACCGACAGTGCAACCGCCGCCGTCGCCCAGACCAGCAGCGAAACCGTCAGCGCCCACGGCCATCCCGCCCGTTGGGCAACCTGGGCGTAGGTCACGCAAAAGGCAATCATCGCGAACATCGCGGATAACGCGGCGGTCGCCGATTGCGCGGCAAACACTTCACCTTGTTCGATAGCGAGGAAGAACAGAATCGGTCCGACCACCACTGGCAACCCCGACAGCCAACCGGCAACGCTCGGGCCCCAGCGTTTGCCCGCGAGGGAGATCAGTAAAAGAAACCCGGGAATGACCAGCAGTTTGAGCAGCAGCACGAAGGCGCCTCCGACCTGTGTGAGGCGGCAACGTTAGCATTGCCGAAGATGGATTGCTCTAGGGATTGTTGGTTTTTGTATACAAAGCTCAAGACTTGTACAGTCACACATTTTGCGTATAAGTTTCATCAATCATTCGCGCGCAATGGAGCCGATCATGACCCGAGCACGATCACCCCTGCGTCATAGCCTGTGGCTGTTGGCATTACTGGGCAGCCAAGCGTTGGCCAATTGGCAGGACTCGCTACCCGGTGCCCAGATCATTGGCACCGGCGAGTTCCGGATGTTCGGTTTCGATGTCTACAACGCCCGACTCTGGAGCGCCACGCAGCCGTTGGCGAGCGACCAGCCGTTTGCCCTGGAGCTGATCTATCAGCGCAGGATTTCCCGGGACGATCTGGTGCAGGCCAGCGTCGATGAAATCAAACGATTGTCGGGCACGTCGGTCAGTACCGGGCAACTCGCGGGATGGGAGGCGCAGATGCAGCAGGCGTTTGTCGATGTCCAGGCCGGCACCCGAATCACCGGGGTTTACTTGCCGGGGCAGGGCGCTCGCTTTTTTGTCGGCCAGCAGTTGCGGTACGAGATAAAAGACCCGGCGTTCGCCCGGGCGTTTTTTGATATCTGGCTCGACCCGCGCACCAGCAATCCCGAGTTGCGGCAGCAGTTGCTGGGTACTGCACAACCCTGAAGACCACAAAAGCAACGGCAACAGCAACAGCAAGGGCGGCGGTCTTTTGCGTTTGTCTGTACACCCAAAAGCGCGAAACGTCTAAGCTGCCCCTCCCGTCCGGTTTTTGGAATGTTTGCGTGAAATTCAGTTTGCCCAAAGTCGCCACTGCGCCTTTTTGTCCGCCGGAAGTGGCGGGCAGCGTTGCCGTTGACCCTCGCGCGTCATTTTTCAAACGGGTCCTGCGTTTCGCCGGCCCGGGCTTGTTGGTGTCCATCGGCTACATGGACCCGGGCAACTGGGCCACCGCCATCGAGGCCGGTTCGCGGTTTGGTTACAGCCTGTTATTTGTGGTGTTGCTGGCGAGTCTGGCGGGGATGGTGGTGCAGTGTTTGTGCTCGCGTCTGGGCATCGCCACCGGGCGCGATCTGGCGCAGTTGTCCCGCGAGCGCTACAGCACGCGGACCGCGCGCACCCAATGGGTGCTGGCGGAAATCTCGATCATCGCCACCGACCTCGCCGAAGTGCTCGGCTGCGCGCTGGCGTTCCATCTGCTGCTGGGCTGTTCGCTCAGCGTCGGCATTGCCCTCACGGCATTCGACACGCTGCTGGTGCTGGCCCTGCAGAACCGTGGCTTCCGCCGACTGGAAGCGATCATGCTGGTGCTGGTGAGCACCATCGGTGTGTGTTTTTTCGTTGAGTTGTTGTTGATCAAGCCCTATTGGCCGGACGTCGCACGGGGATTCACGCCGTCACTGTCGGCCATCGGCGATGCGGCGCCGCTGTACCTGGCTATCGGGATTCTCGGGGCTACGGTGATGCCGCATAACTTGTACCTGCACACCTCGATCGTGCAGACCCGGATGATCGGCAAGGACCTGGCCAGCAAGCAGGACGCGGTGAAGCTGGCGCGCATCGACACCATCGGTTCCCTGGCGCTGGCGCTGCTGGTCAACGCGGCGATCCTGATCCTTGCAGCGGCGGCGTTCCACAAGACCGGGCACACCGACGTGGTGGACATCCAGGACGCCTATCACTTGCTTGATCCACTGGTGGGCGGTGCGTTGGCCAGTGTGCTGTTCGGTGTCGCGTTGCTGGCGTCCGGTCAGAGCTCGACGTTTACCGGCACCATCGCCGGGCAAGTGATCATGGAGGGTTATCTCAATCTGCGGATTCCCTGCTGGCAGCGGCGGTTGATTACGCGAGGGCTGGCGCTGATCCCGGCGTTTGTCGGCGTGTGGCTGATGGGTGACGATGCGATTGGCAAGCTGCTGGTGTTGAGTCAGGTGGTGTTGAGTTTGCAGTTGCCGTTTGCGCTGTATCCGCTGATCCGGATGACCAATGACCAGAAATTGATGGGGCCGTTTGTGAATCGGTTGCCGACTCGGGTGTTGGCTTGGGGGTTGTTTACGGTAATCAGTGGGGCGAATAGCTGGTTGATCTTTCAGTTTTTCGGGTGACTGGTCTGGCCTCATCGCGGGCAAGCCCGCGATGAACGATAACGCGGTCTAGCGCTGAAACGCCTCAACCACAAAATCAATGAACACCCGGGTCTTGGCCGGCATCAGTGTCCGGCTTGGGTAATACAGCGAGATCGGCCCGGCATCGGCCTGCCAGTCCGGTAACAGACGCACCAGTTCACCGCGCTGGATGTGCGTGACGACATCGGGCAACACCAGCAGCGTCACACCCAGGCCGAGGATTGCGGCTTCACGCATGGCAGCCGGATCGTTGAGCACCATGTTTTCGTTCAGAACGGCGCGCTCTTCATGGCCCGCTCGATCATGCATCACCCACTGACGAATCCGCCCGGTGCGAATGCCGCGCATCACAATGCCGGTGTGTCCGGTCAGGTCGGCCGGCGTGCGCGGCAGCGTACGTCCCTCCAGGTAGGCCGGTGAGGCCACCGCGACGATATCCGCCGCCGCCAGCGTCCGCGAGATGACCCGCGGGGTCAATTCAAAGCCGCCGCCGATGGCCGCGTCATAGCCTTCGGCAATCAAGTCCACCTGGCGGTTTTCGAAGTGCCACTCCGGCCGGATCAACGGATAACGGGCCAGGAACTGCGGCAACAACGGCAACACATGACCGATGCCAAACGTCGGCGCCAGGCTGACCTTGAGCACACCCGCCGGTTCCCCGCGGTCACTGCTTACGGCACTGATCGCCTCTTGCAGCGCCTCCAGATTGCCGCCGATGCTGGCCAGAAAACCCTCACCGGCTTCAGTGAGCGACAGCTTGCGGGTCGAACGCTGAAACAACCGCACACCGATATTGCGTTCAAGCATCGCCACGTTGCGGCTGACCGCAGCGGGTGTCAGCGCCAGCAACCGTGCGGCGGCGGAAAAACTGCCTGTTTCAGCGCTGCGTACAAAAGATTCGAGGTTGGCGAGGGTTTCCACGGCTGGCACCTGCTATGAATACTTGAAAATCATTCAAGTCATTACCAGCTAATCAAGGGCTAATGGCAAGCGCAGTATTCACGCCAACGACAACCCCTTGGAGTGAATCACCATGAGTACTATCGGTATCATCGGCGCTGGCGCCATTGGCTCAGCGTTTGCCAGAGCCTTGTCCCGACAGGGCATCGAAGTCGTCATCGCCAACAGTCGAGGCCCGCAGACCCTGGCCGCCCTGGTAGCGGAACTCGGCCCGACGGCGCGTGCCGGCACCCGTGAAGAAGCGGCGGCCCAGCCGATCGTTCTGGTCGCGGTCAACTGGTCCAGGTTGCCGACAGCATTGGCCGGTTTACCGGATTTTGCCGGGCGGATCGTGATCGACGCCAACAACTCGATCGAGGCACCATCGTTCAAGGCTGTGGATTT
Source organism: Pseudomonas sp. 300 (assembly GCF_055803035.1). Lineage (NCBI taxonomy): Bacteria > Pseudomonadati > Pseudomonadota > Gammaproteobacteria > Pseudomonadales > Pseudomonadaceae > Pseudomonas > Pseudomonas sp. 300. The sequence goes on from NZ_JAVLRV010000002.1 coordinate 392,170, forward strand.
GCAGGGTCGTACGTCCAGCGAAGTGTTCGCCGAATGGGTACCAGGGGCGCGGGTCGTCAAGGCGTTCAATCACTTGGCGGCGCGCTTGTTGGAGAGTGATCCGACGGCGGAGGGTGGTCAGCGGGTGCTGTTTGTGTCGGGCGATGATGCCGAGGCGAAAGCTCAGGTAGGCGCGTTGATTGAGCGATTGGGCTTCTTCGGGATCGACCTTGGGGAATTGAGCGTCGGCGCACGACTGGCGCAGTTTCCGGGTGGACCTTTGCCGGTATTGAACCTGGTGAAGTTCGGTTGAAAGCCGGGCACAAAACCGGTTTGTGGCGATGAACGCAAATCTGTAGGAGCCGTCTTGCTGGCTCCTACAGACATGCTCCCTCGCTAAAGCGGGGGGTGTTGCCAGACTGCGCGGATCTTCGTGGGTCCCCGCGCCGTCTGTTGAACGCTTTAAGCTCGTGCGATCGCCAGTGCCACGCCCTGACCACCACCGATGCACAGGGTGGCGAGGCCTTTTTTGGCGTCACGCTTGATCATTTCGTGCAGCAGAGTCACCAGCACACGGCAGCCCGACGCACCGATCGGGTGACCGAGGGCGATGGCGCCACCGTTGACGTTGACCTTGTCCAAGTCCCATTCCAGGTCCTTGGCCACCGCCAGGGATTGCGCGGCAAAGGCTTCGTTGGCTTCGATCAGGTCCAGTTGGTCGATGGACCAACCGGCCTTGCTCAGGCAACGGCGCGTGGCCGAGACCGGGCCGATGCCCATGATCGCCGGGTCGACGCCCGCGTTGGCGTAGGCAGCGATTGTAGCCAGTACCGGCAGGCCCAAAGCCTTGGCTTTTTCCGCGCTCATCAGGATCACGGCGGCGGCGCCGTCGTTCAGCGAAGAGGCGTTACCGGCGGTCACCGAACCGTCTTTCTTGAAAGCCGGTTTCAGTTTGCCCAACGATTCGGCGGTGGTGCCGGCGCGTGGCTGCTCGTCGGTGGCGAAGGACAGCGGGTCGCCCTTGCGCTGCGGAATCAGGATCGGAGTGATTTCATCGACAAAACGCCCGGCTTCGATGGCGGCCGTGGCTTTCTGTTGTGAGGCCGCCGCGAAGGCGTCTTGTTGCTCGCGGGTCAGGCTGTACTTCTCAGCCAGGTTCTCGGCGGTGATGCCCATGTGGTAATCGTTGAACGCATCCCACAGGCCGTCGCTGATCATGGTGTCGACGATTTGTGCGTGACCCATGCGCAGACCGGTGCGTGCACCGGGCATGACGTAGTTGGACAGGCTCATGTTTTCCTGGCCGCCGGCAATGATCACGTCGGCATCGCCGCAACGAATCGCCTGGGTCGCCAGGTGCAAGGCCTTGAGGCCCGAACCGCAGACCTTGTTCAGGGTCATGGCCGGCACGGTGAACGGCAAGCCAGCCTTGATCGCGGACTGACGCGCAGGGTTTTGCCCGGCGCCGGCGGTCAATACCTGGCCCATGATCACTTCATCGACTTCAGCCGGGTTCAGGCCGGTTTGCGCCAGCAACTGACGGATCACCGCAGCGCCGAGGTCTACGGCGGACACATTGGCCAACGAGCCCTGGAAGCTGCCGATGGCAGTACGGGTGGCGGCGACAATGACGACTTCTTGCATGGAATGATTCCTCACTGGGCAGCGAACTGCATTTCCGGCACGTGATCAGGCACGATCAGTTTGCCGGCGGTCTTGGCGACGATTTCTTCAACACTGACGCCGGGTGCACGTTCCTTGAGAATGAACGCGCCGTTTTCGATTTCAAGATAAGCCAGGTCCGTCAACACTCGCTTGATGCAACCGGCGCCGGTCAGCGGCAGGCTGCATTGGGACAGGAGTTTGGACTCACCGTCCTTGGATGCGTGGGTCATGATGACGATGATGTTGTCTGCGCCGGCCACCAGGTCCATGGCGCCGCCCATGCCTTTGACCAGCTTGCCGGGGATCATCCACGAGGCGATGTTGCCTTGCACGTCGACTTCAAAGGCGCCAAGGACGGTCAGGTCGACATGACCACCGCGAATCATCGCGAAGGACTCGGCCGAGGAAAAGATCGACGCGCCGGTACGCGCGGTCACGGTTTGTTTGCCGGCGTTGATCATGTCGGCATCGATGGTTTCTTCAGTAGGAAAAGGTCCCATGCCGAGCAGGCCGTTTTCCGACTGCAGCATGACTTCCATGCCTTCGGGAATGTAGTTGGCGACCAGGGTCGGAATGCCGATGCCCAGGTTTACGTAAAAGCCGTCCTGCATTTCGCGGGCGACGCGTTGAGCCATTTGTTCGCGAGAAAGTGCCATTGTTGTTATTCCTTCATTCGGTCCGGGGGCAGGGGATCACTTACGCACGGTGCGCTGTTCGATGCGCTTCTCGAACGTGCCGCAAATGACCCGGTCGACGTAGATGCCAGGGGTGTGGATCTGCGCCGGGTCCAGCTCGCCGGGTTCGACGATTTCTTCGACTTCGACCACGGTGATCTTGCCGGCGGTGGCCGCCAGCGGGTTGAAGTTCTGGGCGGTGTGGCGGTAGATGACGTTGCCGAAGTGGTCGGCTTTCCAGCCTTTGACGATGGCGAAGTCACCGGTGATGGATTCTTCCATCAGGTACTTGCGACCGTGAAATTCGCGCACTTCCTTGCCTTCGGCGACCGGGGTGCCAACGCCGGTGGCGGTGAAGAAGGCCGGGATGCCGGCGCCGCCCGCACGCATTTTTTCAGCGAGGGTGCCTTGCGGGGTCAGGACGACTTCGATTTCGCCTTTCAGCAGTTGGTCTTCGAACAGTTTGTTCTCGCCAACGTAGGAGGCCACTACTTTTTTGATCTGCCGGTCTTCCAGCAGCACGCCGAGGCCGAAACCGTCGACGCCGCAGTTGTTGGAAACCACGGTGAGGTCGCGGGTGCCTTTGCGTTTGATCTCGGCGATCAGGTTTTCCGGAATGCCGCACAGGCCGAAGCCGCCGGCGATCACGGTCATGCCGTCTTCAAGACCTGCCAGAGCTTCCTCGTAGGAACTCACGCGCTTGTCGAAACCTGCCATATGCACCTCTTTTATTCTTTGTGGGCGGCTGGCTAGCCGTATGGGATGAAGTGTCTCGCCGGGTGATTGATTTGTTAAGTTGATTTTTAAGGTTGATTGATAGATAAAACTCACCAATCAAGTGCTCGTACTACGTTGGAGACACCGGTCATGACAGTCAAGCAGATCCGCGCCTTTCTGGCCGTGGCCCAGAGTTTGAGCTTTGCCGTGGCCTGTGAACGGTTGCACCTGTCGCAATCGGCGCTGAGCCTGACCATCAAGGCCCTGGAAGAAGGCCTTGGCGGACGCCTGTTCACCCGCAATACACGAAACGTGGCGTTGACCGCCGAGGGTGAATCCCTTGTGCCGTTGGCCCGGCGCCTGATCGCGGACTGGGATAACACCGAAGACGAACTGCGCCAGCGTTTCACGCTGCAGCGCGGGCGCGTGACGCTCGCGGCGATGCCGTCGTTTGCCGGCAACCTGTTGCCGTCGATCCTGAAAACTTTTCGCGCGCGCTATCCCAAGGTTAACGTCACGGTGAATGACGTGATCAATGAGCAGGTGCTGGAAATGGTGCGGGATCGGCAGGTCGAGTTGGGCGTAGCGTTTGAACCGACACAAAGCTCATCGCTGCAATTCACGCCGTTGTACCGGGACCGGTTTGTGGCGGTCGTGCCGTTAGATTCGCCTTTTGCAGAACGCCAAGACATTGATTGGCAGACGTTGCTTGAAGAGCCTTTCATTACCTTGCAGCGACCGTCGACGGTGCGGGTGATGCTGGAAGAGCATTTGCAGGCGCGAGGGATGAAGTTGCCGGTGGAGTTTGAAAGCCATCAGTTGGCGACAGTCGGGAGAATGGTCGCCAGCGGCCTGGGGGTGAGCGCGGTGCCGGCGCTGTGTGTCGGGCAGATGCGCGAGTTGGGCGCGCGGTGTATGACCTTGCGCGACCCGGTGGTGGAGCGGGCGATCGGGGTGTTGACCAAACCTGGGGTGGAGTTGTCGGCGGCGGCGCAGGCGTTGTTCGATATTCTCAAGGAAGAAAATTTCGACCAACGCCTTGCCCTGTGAAACCGCAGAAGTCCGAGTGAGGTGCCGTGGCTAGTTGCCGTCGGCGACCTTGCGTTCTATCGCGTCTGTTTTTTGCTTGAGCGTTTCGGCGTCCTGCTCTTTGGTCCGGGTAGAGGACGGAGTAAGGGTTTCATCGACCGTTTCGGCTTCACGGTCTCTGTCCTGTAAATCCCGTTCGACCACATTCACCGGTTTGCCCGACGAATCAGTCGGAGGAGCGTTTGACGGTGCCTGCGAGTCGAGTGCGTTATCACGGTCATCATTGTTCATGTCGTGTCCCTCTGTTGGCCTACACATTGGATGCGACGGGTACCGGCGAGTTCGAGATTTTTCGCCCGCAAACGCTCAATGGTCAGGTCCGGTCTACTGACGCTGAGCCGCCGCCCGTTGCCTTCGGTCGGGCGTGCTGAACCGGCGCTGTTTACCGCGGCCCCATTCAGAAATGACTTCGGATGACGCCGCCATGAATTCATTCAGAAACCTGCTGACGACGGCCCAGGCGCGCAAACTGTGCGCCCTGGATGCCTGGCACCGTGCGTTCGAAAACAGCTCGCTGCGCCGGGAGTGTCCGGATGCTTATCATGAGGAACTGCTGCGACAGGCTGATGAGATGGATCGCCAGGGAATCATTGATTGGCAGGAGTGGCGGGCGTTGCGCAAGCAGGGCGACGAGGCTTACTTGCGTGCGGTCGCCGGGGAGGATTACCACGGGTCGGTGGCGCCTGCGACTTGATGAGCAGAGCGGGATTGGAGCGTAAGCCCCAATCCCGTCCGTTCTACTTTTTAGCTACTTTTTAGCAGCCGACAACGCTGGGGTTCGAGGCGGGATTATGCGCTTGCTCCCCGTCGACTCAAACGCCGACGCGAAGCGAAGCAGCGTCGAGTCGTCGTAGGCGCGGCCGGCAAACGTCAGCCCGACGGGCATGCCGATGTCCGGCATCACGCCCATCGGCACAGTGACTGTAGGCACCCCCAAATGCCGGATGGCGAGGTTGCCGTTGGCCACCCAGATGCCGTTGCTCCAGGCGATGTCCGCAGCGGCCGGGTCGACATCGGCATTCGCCGGCGCAACGTCGGCCACTGTCGGGAACAGCACCGCGTCGAGCCCGAGCCGATCCATCCAGTCTTCGAGGTCGATGCGACGGGTTTTTTCCAGTCCGCGCAAGCCATCAGGCAGTGTGGTGATCTGGTCCCACGGCGTGATGCCGCGCTCGGCCATCCGCACGTATTCGTCCATGCCCGCGACCAGGTCGCCTTCGCGGTTGGGCAGGGTTCCAGGGTCGTGGGGGAATATCAGCGGCCCATCGACATCGACCAGACGGTTCAATGTCGGGTCGCCGTTGGCCTGCAGGAAATCATTGAATGCCCAGGCCGTCAGGTCCCACAACTCATGATGCAGGAACTCTTTCGACACCAGGCCCCGGGTAAACACCGTCGGCGCACCCGGACGATCACCTTCGCAATTTGTGACCAGCGGGAAGTCGACTTCAATCACTTCGGCACCCGCTGCTTCAAGTGCCTTGCGGGCTTCTTCCCAGAGGCCGATCACCGATGGACGCGTGTGGATGCGCTGCCCCGTCGGCCCACCGATTCCCGGTGCGTCGCTCGTGCCTGCGTCGGGATCGGCGTTGATGTACATGCGCGGCACGCCGAGGCGTTTTCCGGCGAGTGCTTCGGCGTTCGCGGCAAGTTCGGCGTAGGAGGCAGGGCGCACCGAGGCGACGCTCGGGATCGGCACCCAGGGTTGCAGACGCCACAGATCGCCACGGGTGTCGGGATCTTCCGCCACCACCACGTCAAGCACTTCGAGCAGGTCGGCCATGGTTCTGGCGAAGGGCACGACGACATCCATGGTCGGCGTCAGCGGCCAGTTGCCGCGCACCGAAATCACCCCGCGCGACGGCGTGTACGCGCACAAGCCGTTGTTCGAGGCCGGCCCGCGACCGCTCGACCAGGTTTCTTCCGCGAGGCCGAAGGCCGCGAAACTGGCGGCGGTCGCCGTCCCGGCGCCGTTCGACGAACCCGAGGCGAAAGGGGCGGTGAGGTAGTCAGCGTTGTACGGGCTTTCGGCACGGCCATAGACCCCGCGCTGCATGCCGCCGTTCGCCATCGGCGGCATGTTGGTTTTGCCCAGGCAGATCGCACCCGTGGCGCGAAGCCGTTCGATGGTGAACGCATCGCGATAGGCAATCAGGTGGGCGAACGCGGGACTGCCAGAGGCGGCGGTCAGCCCTTTGACCAGATAACTGTCTTTCGCGGTGTAGGGAATGCCATCGAGCGGCCCCAGCGTTTCACCTTTGGCTCGACGGGCATCGGACGCCCGCGCTTCATTCAGTGCCTCGGGATTGTGCACCACCACTGCGTTGAGCGCGGTGGAGGTGTCTGATCCGTCGTAGGCATCGATCCGGGCCAGGTAAGCCTGGACCAGTTCGACCGCGGTGGTCTGGCCGGATTCGAGCGCCGCGCGCAGTTCGGCAATGGACACTTCAGTGACTTCGATCATGCGCTTACCACCGGCTGCTGAGGGGTGACGGAGTGAATGTTTCCATCACACCGGGGCGTTGGCTCAGGGGCATCACTTTTCTCAAAAGGGGTTCTCATATCCGTTCTCGTTGCACTGCATTACGCGACAGCCTGCTATTTAACACCAAGTTGGGCCCGATAGAGTTGTCGATACGCGCCAACCAGTTGATCCAGGGTGAAAGCGCGATTGCGGCCACTCGGGTTGGGCAGAACCCAGACCGAGGCGTTAGCGAATGTCGGCGACTGAAGCCCCCAGGCAACGTCGCGTTGGCCGGATAGCGCGCAATGAGCGGCTTTGCCGAGAAAAGCCACATGTATTGGTTGACTGGACAAACACTGTTGACGGATTTCACATGAATCCTGAACCCACAATCCCGGACAGCCCACGATCGGTAGGCGCCGGCTTGCTGGCGATGGCATCGGTAAAACCGCCATCGCCGGCAAGCCGGGCTATTACAGATTTTTGGATGAGCCCACAATCCTGGGCAGATGTCGCTCCGGTTAAACCAGGTTGATCACGACGTCGATGTTGTCACGGGTCGCTTTCGAGTACGGGCAGGTCTGGTGCGCGGCATCCACCACTGACCGTGCGACAGCAGGGTCCAGGCCGGGAAGGCTGACGTTGAGGCGCGCCTGCAGGAAAAAGGCGTTTTCGGTCTTGCCCAGGTCCACTTCGGTATCGACCGACACGTCAGTCGGCAAGGTCACTTTCAACGCGATGGCTGCCTTGCCCATGGCGCCGATGAAGCAGGCCGACCAGCCAGCAGCCAGCAGTTGTTCGGGGTTGGTGCCACTGCCGGAAGAGCCGGGGGCTGAAAGCTTGATGTCCAGACGGCCGTCGTCACTTCGCGACTCGCCATTACGGCCCCCGGTTGTGTGGGTCTTGCCGGTGTAAAGCACGGTGTCGATTTGATTGATCATGGCGGTTCCTGCTGAGAGGGGTGGGCTCTTCTACGTCGGTGTCATCGGAGCGTGTCTTAGCGTCCGATGTGGCCCACTTTTTCACTTCCATGTAGCGCGGATGTGTCCTGATCCGGCGCTTGTGTAACGCGGTGTAAGATCACCGCGCAAAAATACACGCCGATACAAATCGAGCACCAGAAACCTCCTGGAGCGAGCTTGTTCCCACAGGAAAAGGCTTCACCCCTGTTTGTTCAACGCCGCCTCAGTCGCAGCGATTTCCGCCTGGCGCCTGATGATCAAGTCGCCCGTCGGCGGCCCCTGAAAACGCCGCGCTTCGAAACCGAACCAGACGATGGCCGTCAGCACCAGGAAGCCGATGGTGATGTACAGCGCCCAATCATTCGGTGGCTGAATGCCGATGACGAAGATCACCACCATCGAGAGCACCGAGAGCACAGCGAATAAGGAGAACAACCCGCGCCCCATGTTCCACGGCCCCATGGTCGGCCACTTCGCAGTTCCATAAGTGAACAGGCCCAGCACGATGGGAATGATGAAAGAGAAGAACAGGAAAATCACCGTGCACGAGACCACGATGGTGTAGACCGGCGTTGCCCCGATCGAGATGACCGACGAGCCCCAGTCGAACAACACGGCCAAGGTCGCGCCGGTCCAGATGGCGGCCACCGGGCTGCGATATTTCGACGAGACCGAGGCCAGCGCTTTCGAGCAGGGCAGGCCGCCGTCACGGGAAAACGCGAAGATCATGCGCGACACGGAGGTGACGGTCGCCAGGCCGCAGAGAAACTGCGAGATGAAAATCGCCACGTATAGAGCCAGTTTCAGGGTGGGGTTCACCTGGGCATTCATGGCCCAGAAGAATACGTTCCAGCCTTGTTTCGCCGCTTCGTCCATGCTCGGCAGCATCAGCACGAACGAACTCAGCATCACCCAACCGAACAGCAACGACCAGATCACCGACATGACCATGCCGCGCGGCACCGACATGGCCGCATTGCGGGTTTCTTCGGAGGTGTGCGCCGAAGCGTCATAACCGGTGATGGTGTAGATCGGCAACAGCAGGCCGAGCATGAATACCCAACTGTTCGACACCTGTGGCCAGACACTGCCACCGGCTTCACCGGAATAGTTGCCGAAGGTCCACAAACGGGCGAACTCATAACTCGGGGCCGAGATCAGGCAGACAACCGTCAGCGCGAGCGCCGTGGCGAAAATCAGGTAGCCCGAGAAGTCGGTGAGTTTCGCGGTCAGGCCGATGCCCAGATGGTTACACAAGGCCTGGATGCCGGTCAGGATCGCCAGGAAAATCACCCTCACCGTGGTGGTGTCTTCCATGCCCAGCGCCGGTCCGAAGGCACCGAAAAAGAAGTAATAGGTGCCGACATTGATCGCGCCGAGCACCGTGACCAGTCCCAGCAGATTGAACCAGGCCGTCAGCCAGCCGGTGAAGCGGTTACCGAGAATCGAACCCCAGTGATAGAGACCGCCAGCGGTGGGGTAGGCCGAGGCAATCTGCGCCATGGCCAGGGCGAACACCCCGGAGATCAGGCAGCCGATGGGCCAGCCGATGCCGATCGCCGCACCCCCAGCGCCCGAGGTGCCCTGGGCCAGTGAATTGATACCGCCGGAGAGGATGCAGATGATCGAAAAGGAAATCGCGAAGTTGGAGAAAACCCCCATTCGTCGCGACAATTGCTGGGCATAGCCCATGCTGTGCAGCACCTTGACGTCATCGTCGTGCGCGTCGGTGCCGGGCTGGCTTGCTGGGTTCATGCTGTGTACCCCATCAGGTTTTGATTCAATCCATTGGCGTTTGCGCAATGGGCTGGTCTTCAACACCTTGTCGTACTGCTCCTTTTACCCATCTAAACGCGGCCGTGATAAGCCGCGTCGAAAATGCTCGCCACCCCAATCCTGGTCAATGGCAGGGGATTGCCGCTGGCCGAGGGATCGACAATCGCCATGTCCGCAATCAGGTCGGCCTGCTGGTCATCCACGCCCAACTCAACCAGCGTATGCGGCACGCCGATGTCTTTGCGCAGCTTGAGAACGAAGGCCAGAAAACTGTCGAAGCCGGGGGAGGGCAGCCGCAGATAAGCCGCGAGACGAATGATGCGTTCCTCGATGGCCGGGCGATTGAACTGCAACACATACGGCATGAACGTGGCGTTGGTCATGCCGTGATGGGTGTCGTACAGCGCGCCCACCGGATGCGAGAGTGCGTGCATGCCGCCCAGGCCTTTCTGAAATGCAGTGGCACCCATCGCTGCAGCGGCGAGCATTTGCGCCCGCGCCTCAAGGTCCGAAGGGGTGTGCACGGCGCGCACCAGGGCATTGGCCACCAGGCGCATGCCTTCCACCGCAATGCCGTCGGCCAGCGGGTGAAAACCGGGGGCGCAATACGCCTCCAGGCAATGGGCAAACGCATCCATGCCGGTGCCGGCAGTCACTTTTGCTGGCATACCGACGGTAAGTACCGGGTCGCTGATGACCACCCGCGGCATCATTTTCGGGTGGAAGATGATGCGTTTGGTGTGCGTGCGTTCATCGATGATCACCGCCGCGCGGCCGACCTCGGAACCGGTTCCCGCCGTGGTCGGCACCGCAATGACCGGGGCGATGCGGCTGTCGTCGGCGCGGGTCCAGTAGTCGCCGATGTCTTCGAAATCCCAAACGGGTCGGGTCTGCCCGCTCATGAACGCGATGAGTTTGCCCATGTCCAGGCCGCTGCCACCGCCGAAGGCAACCACGCCATCGTGCTGGCCGGCGCGCCAGGCTTCGAGCCCACCGGCCAGGTTGGCTTCGACCGGATTGGGCTTGAGGTCACAGAACAGCGCGACGCCAAGGCCCGCGGCGCGCAAGGCATCTATCGCCGCCGTGGTGATCGGCGCGCGCCCCAGGCCGCTGTCGGTGACCAGCAACGGGCGCTGGATGCCCTGACTGCGGCAGACCTCGGCCAGCTCGGCAATACGCCCGACACCGAAGCGAATGCTGGTGGGGTAGTTCCAGTTTCCAGTCAGTTTCATGGCCTACACCTCGTGGCGCAGATGAAAGGATTTGGCGCGGGTCAGGTGCTCGTAACCCAGACGCGACAGCGTGACGCCGCGTCCGCTGTGCTTGACCCCGGTCCAGGCCAGCGCCGGGTCGAGGTAATCGCAGCGGTTCATGAATACGGTGCCCGTGGCGATCTCGTTGCCGAGACGTTCGGCGGCGGCGAGATCTTGGGTCCACAGGGAGGCGCTGAGTCCGAACTCACTGTCGTTCATCAAGGCGATGGCTTCGTCGTCGCCAGTCACGGGCATGATGCCGACCACCGGGCCAAAGCTTTCGTCGCGCATCACTGACATGCGATGGTTCACATCCACCAGCACTTGAGGCGCCAGGTAAGCGCTGCCCGGTGCATCGGCGGGAAAAGTTTTCGGATCGATCAACGCTCTGGCGCCCTCGGCCAGCGCGTCGGCAATCTGTCCGCGAACAAAATCAGCGGCGGCCGGCGAGACCATCGGACCCAGCGTGGTGGCTTCGTCCAGCGGGTTGCCCAACACGTACTGGCGAGTCAAATCGGCGAAGCGCTCGACGAAGGCGGGATAGATTTTCTCGTCCACATAGATGCGCTCGACCGCGCAGCAGCTTTGCCCTGAGTTGAAGAAGCTGCCGTCCACCAGGTTTTCCACGGCGTGTTCGAGGTTGGCGTCGGCGCGAACGTAGGCCGGGTCTTTGCCGCCGAGCTCCAGGCCCATGCCGATGAAATCTGTGCTGGCTGCTTGTTGGACTTGCAGGCCAGCGTCCACCGAGCCAGTGAAGTTCACCTGTTGTATGTCTCCGGTGACGATGGCTACTGCGGTACTGGCATGACTGAGCAGCAGGTTCTGGAACAACCCTTCAGGCAGATTGGCTCGGCGAAAAGCTTCAGCGAAACGCTCGCCGACCAGCAGGGTTTGCGATGCATGCTTGAGGATGACGCTGTTGCCCGCCATCAACGCGGGAATAATCGTGTTGACGGCGGTCAGATAGGGGTAATTCCACGGGGCGATCACGAGCACCGTACCGAGCGGCTCGCGAGTGATGTAACGCCGAAAACCCGCGACCGGTGCGGGCTCAACGGCTGCAAGCGCTTCAGGCGCAATAGCGATCATGTGCCGGGCTCGCTCTTCGAAACCGCGCAGTTCGCCAGCGCCAAAACGCACCGGTCGACCCATTTGCCAGGCCAGCTCCGGCACGATTTCATCTTTCATGGCGAGCATCGCGTCCACGGCGGCACTGCAAAAAGTTGCGCGCTCGCTCAGTGGTCGGCGCTTCCATTGTGCCTGGGCAGTTGCAGCCGCCTCAAGCGCCTGAAGGAGCCGGACCGTATCTGTTTGTTGGCGCTCGACGTACACCCGGCCATCGACCGGAGAAGTAAGCTGAATCTTCGCAGTCATGGTGTGCTCAATAGCGCTCGAAGCCGCGCTGCAGTTCCCAGTCGGTGATTCGCCGGTCGTACTCTTTCTGCTCCCACTCGGCGGTGTGCACGTAGTGCTCGACCACTTCATCCCCGAACGCCTCGCGCAACATGCTCGACCCTTTGAGTGCTGTGCAGGCATCGCGCAGGGTTTTCGAGACTTCCGGCAACTGTTCGTCGAGGTAGGCGTCGCCCTCGAACGGCGCCGCGAGCTCGAGCTTCTCGTCGACACCGGCCAGGCCCGCCGCGATCAGCGCGGCGAAGGCCAGATAAGGGTTGAGGTCGGCGCCGCCGATGCGGCATTCGATGCGGATGGATTTACTGCCTTCGGCGCACAAACGAAAGCCGGCGGTACGATTGTCCCGGCTCCACACTGCCCGCGTCGGTGCGAAGGTGCCGGCCTGGAAGCGCTTGTATGAATTGATGTAGGGCGCAAGAAAACAGGTGATGTCGTTGGCGTACTTGAGCTGCCCGGCGACCCAGGCGCGCATCAGTTTCGACATGCCGAACTCGGCTTTCGCGTCGAAGAACAGTGGCTTTTTGGCGTTCTTGTCCCACAGCGAATTATGGATATGGCTGCTGGAACCGGCGGTGTCATAGCGCCACTTGGCCATGAACGTGATCGCCTTGCCTTGCAACTGCGCGATCTCTTTGCAGGCGTGTTTGATGATGACGTGATGGTCGGCCATGGTCATGGCATCGGCATAACGAATGTTGATTTCTTCCTGGCCGGGGCCCCATTCACCCTTGGAGTTTTCCACGGGAATGCCGGACGCTTGCAGATGCTTGCGAATCGCCCGCAGCACCGGCTCCTCGCGGGTGGTCTGCAGGATGTTGTAATCCTCGATGTAATGGCCGGCGGTTTTCGGTTTTTGATAATTGCGCTTGTGGATCGCCTCGTAGCTCTCATCAAACAGATAGAACTCGAGTTCCGAGGCGAACATGCCGGTGTAGCCGCGTTCGCGCAGGCGCTCGACCTGCCTTTTCAGAATCGCCCGCGGGCTGTGCGGCAAATCCTTTCGATGGTGATGATCGAGCACATCGCAGAGCACCAGTGCCGTGCATTCCAGCCAGGGCACGCGGCGCAGCGTGGACATGTCAGGCTTGAGGACGAAGTCGCCATAGCCTTTGCTCCAACTGGCCGCGGCGTAACCTGGCACCGGTTCCATGTCGATGTCGTCGGCCAGCAGGTAATTGCAGCAGTGGGTTTCTTCGTGGCCACTGTCGATGAAAAACTCGACCTGAAACCGCTTGCCGACCAGGCGTCCCTGCATGTCGACCATGCAGACCAATACGGTATCGATTTCACCAGCGGCGGCAGCGCGCTTGAGCGCGTCAAAACTGAGGAGGGGCTCGGTCATCACGTCAATCCTGCGTGAAAGGGTTGGGCCTGTCTGAGATAGCTGTTGCAGACGCTCTCCAGAACAACCAAAAACCCTGCAGAATCGAGCATCGTGAGCAATGAGCTGATCCAAGCTTAGCCTACTGTTGGATGGCGCAAGTTTTGGTGATCAAAACCGGTCCTTTCAGTTAGTCTGCGTTCGCGTCATCACCCACTGATCCGGAACCGAACATGATGAAAACCGTAGCCCTTGCAGTCGCCGTGGTGTTCAACGCAGTGTTCTTCTGCGCGCCCGCCGTTGCGGCTGGCGATGTTGACGCCGGGGCGAAACTGTTCACGCGGATCTGCGGTGGCTGTCATCAAGTCGGGGAATCGGCGCGGGGTGGCTTCGGCCCGCAACTCAACGGCATTTTCGGCCGTACTTCGGGTAGCGTGGCGGACTATCAGTACTCCGACGCGATGAAATCCGCCGGTATTGTCTGGACCCGCGAGACGCTGACGGCTTACCTCGAAGCGCCGAAGAAAGTGGTGCCCGGCACCCGGATGATTTTCTGGGGGCTCAGCGATCCGGAGAAGATCGAGGATGTGTTGGCGTACTTGCAGACGTTTCAGCCTCGGTAGCCCATCACTCCGTTATGCACAAATCCCCGGTGGCACGAATCAGTGCCTGACCATGCAACTGATCCTTGATCAGCGCGGACCGCGCTTTGGCCAGCCACTGAGCGCAGTTCGGGTCTTTGCGATAGGGCGCGAAATCGGCGTAGTGCTGCAACAGGCGATTTTGCAACTCATCCAGCCGTGGCCGGATCTGTTTGGCGAGGTCTGGCCGTGGCGTGTCAGGCGCCTTGCCCGCCGCTTGCCATTGAGCGAGCAGTCCATATTGCACCAGCTTGTTGGCCTCAACCTGCGCGGCGATCAACTCGGCGATTTCGTCCGGGTTCAATTTTCGATCCACGGCCATCTTCCTGGCGTTGGCAATGACTTGCGCTTCCCGCGCACTGTCGAGGATCGGTTTGCCGCTGTCCCATTTGGTCAGCGCAACCAGATCACCCATGCTCAGGCGTTCGTTCATCGCCATCAGCAGCGGTTGCAAACTGGCCGGCGCCGGGGAGGGCATGCCGGCTTGCGCGCCGCAAGCGAGCAAACCGGACAGGGCGCAGGTCAGCAGCAGACGTGGGGAGCAAAACATGGGCAAACCTCATTGGATACGGACTCGCAATCAGGTGTTATGTATCACAGGTGTGCCAGTGGCATTAAGGGGCGCTGATTTATTTGTGCACGAAAAAGCCCGGCGGGTGAGGCCGGGCTTTTTGTCGAGTGCCGCGGTAGGGCTATTCATTCATGCGGCGCGGCTTTCGATCAGGCGGTCGGAACCGCCTTCGGCGACGCGATTCTCGATCAGACGATCCGAAACATCATGGCGAGTGGATATCTGCGCGAAGGTGATTATGCTTCAGGGATCCTTGCAGTGATGTGAGGCGGTCAGCCTGTTGCCAGGCTTTGCCCAATCCGTAGTCCGATAACTTCAGCCCCAGGGCCTGGGTGCGACGATGGTAGTGAGGTGCTCCGGCCTAAAACAAGAGCAAGACGGAGAAGACTGATGGCCGTAATCGATAACACCACCACGGGCAACGCGCCCAACCACGGAATCACCAGGGAGGAGCGCAAGGTCATCTTCGCTTCGTCCTTGGGCACCGTGTTCGAATGGTACGACTTCTACCTTTATGGCTCCCTCGCCGCGATCATCGCCAAGCATTTTTTTGCCGGCGTCAACGAGACAACCGCCTTCATCTTCGCGCTGCTCGCGTTCGCGGCGGGGTTTGCCGTGCGGCCTTTCGGCGCGATTGTGTTCGGCCGACTGGGCGACATGATCGGGCGCAAGCACACCTTCCTGATCACCATTGTCATCATGGGTATCTCCACCGCCATCGTCGGTTTTCTGCCCGGCTACGCGACCATCGGTGTGGCGGCGCCGATCATTCTGATCACACTGCGCCTATTGCAAGGCCTGGCGCTGGGCGGTGAGTACGGCGGGGCAGCGACCTACGTCGCGGAGCACGCGCCGAAGGGCCGGCGTGGTTATTTCACCTCGTGGATTCAAACCACCGCGACCCTCGGTCTGTTCATGTCGCTGCTGGTGATCCTTGCCTGCCGCACGATTCTTGGTACTGAAGCCTTCGAGGCCTGGGGCTGGCGGATTCCGTTTCTGCTGTCGATCCTGTTGCTGATCGTCTCGGTATACATCCGCCTGCAACTCAGCGAGTCGCCGGTGTTCCTGAAAATGAAGGCCGAAGGCAAGGCGTCCAAAGCTCCGCTGACCGAATCCTTCGCCCGTTGGGACAACCTGAAAATCGTGATCATGGCGCTGCTGGGGGGTACTGCCGGCCAAGCTGTTGTCTGGTACACCGGGCAGTTCTACGCGCTGTTCTTCCTCCTGCAAATGCTCAAGATCGATCCGCAGACTGCCAACCTGCTGATCGCCGGCTCGCTGCTGATCGGCACGCCGTTTTTCGTGATATTCGGCAGCCTGTCCGACCGCATCGGCCGCAAGGGCATCATCATGGCCGGTTGTATTCTGGCGGCGGTGACCTACTTCCCGATCTTCCATGCATTGACCCAGTACGGTAACCCCGACGTGTTCACGGCCCAGGCGAAAAATCCGGTCACGGTGGTGGCTGATCCTGACCAGTGCTCGTTCCAGTTCGACCCGGTGGGCAAAGCCAAATTCACCAGTTCCTGCGACCTCGCCAAGACGGTGCTGGCGAAACGGGCAATCCCCTACAAGAACGAGAAAGCCGAACCGGGTACCGTCGCGCAAGTGCGCATCGGCGACAAGGTGATCTCGAGCTTCGAGGGCACCGGCATGCCGGCCGCCGACTTCAAGACCCGCAACGACGCCTTCACCGCCACCCTTGGCACCGCGCTCAAGGACGCCGGCTACCCTGAGAAGGCTGACCCGGCCAAGACCAATTACCCGATGGTGCTGCTGCTTCTGACCATCCTGGTGATCTACGTGACCATGGTCTACGGCCCCATCGCCGCCTGGCTGGTGGAACTGTTCCCGGCGCGTATCCGCTACACCTCGATGTCGCTGCCGTACCACATCGGCAACGGCTGGTTCGGCGGCTTCCTGCCGACCGTGGCATTTGCCATGGTCGCGGCCACGGGGGATATCTACTACGGGCTGTGGTATCCGATCGTCATCGCGGTAATGACGGCCATACTCGGTACGTTCTTCCTGCCGGAAACCAAGGATCGGGAAATTCATCACACATAAGCCAGGTGGTTGCCCTCTTTGGCGGGGTAGAGGGCAACCTTTAAATAGCTCGACTGACTCATTTACGTGACGCAGAAAAAAGCCCGGCTGATCAGGCCGGGCTTCTCGTTGAGTACCGCGATAAAGCTATTCATTCATACCGCGCGGCTTTCGATCAGACGGTCGGAACCACCTTCGGCAACGCGGTTTTCGATCAGACGGTCGGAACCACCTTCGGCAACGCGGTTTTCGATCAGACGGTCGGAGCCACCTTCGGCAACGCGGTTTTCGATCAGACGGTCGGAACCACCTTCGGCAACGCGGTTCTCGATCAGACGATCCGAGCCACCCTCAGCCACACGACTTTCAATCAGACGATCCGAGCCGCCTTCAGCGACAACCGGGTGAGCAGAAGAAGCGGCAAAAGCGTTAACTGCAAAAACCGAGAAAGCGATGCTGAGCAAGAGTTGGCGTTTCATGAGGGTGTGCTCCGGGGTGTCGTTGTTGGGTATGGAGGCGATGTTACGCCCCGGAGTTTTTAAGAGAACTTCATTGAATTGATGGTGACTATCGACGTCAGCAATGGATGGATGGGAGAGCGCGCACAAGCAGAGTTTGAACCTTTGGGACGCACCTTCGGTACAACGCAATCAAGCCTCACGAATCTGACTGACGCTCGTCAGCTGCCCATTCCAGACCATCTCGTAATGCGCCGCCTGAATCACCGATAAAACCGGTTTCGGCGTCATCAATGCCCAGCAATAACGGCCGTGCATCCGCACCGAGTTATAACGAAGCCCGGGACAGCCAGCCTCTTTGACCCATTTCCCCAAACGACGGGAGTCGGTGTAATCGTCGGGATCATAAACAGGATCCGTCATCGAAATGGACGTCGCATCTTTCATCCCGGCCTCTACAAAAGAGCAGGACAACCCGCGGAAAACAAACCGCTCGTAGTTGAGGCTCGGGACGTTCGACCAATACAGGCTCTGATGATGCTTCACTTCAGCCAGCGCCGTTTCCAGGGTGTCTGCCAGATACAACACCCCGAAGCTGCCATCGCTGAACCGCGAACCTGCCGGGTTGACGTGGGTGAACGGCGCCGTCGCATAAGAGCAGCCGGGAATGCCGAACGGGATTTCACTGCGGCGAATCAGCTCAAGGCGACCCACTTCATTTTTCAGCCTCGGGTTGGTGAGTTCCTGGATCTGATACAGCACTTCAAACTCGTCCGCGTCCGCCACGTCATCAAACAACGCGACCGGTGGGAACTTGGAGTTGACCAGTCGATAGGCCTGCAATGGCTCGCCGGCAAGTGCTGCCAGCTCGCTCAGCTTCACCATTGCGCGCCTCGCAGCACGTCGATGCGCCGGAAGGTCTCATACAAGGAAATCATATCGCCCTGAGCCATGATCTCGAGCGGGGAGCGGCCGTTGAAGAAATCGTTGTCGTTGGCCATCGACGGGAAGCCGTAGACGTTTTCCGGGTTATCGAACACCAGGCGCAGCGCCGCGTGGATGTTGAGCACAAAACTGATGCGCTGCATCTGATCCGCATCCAGCGTCACGGCCCAGTCGGGATCGCGTTGGCGGGCTCGGGTATAGGTGCTGCGGGAAATGCGCAGGATTCGGCAGGCCTGATCGCTGGAGGCACGCCATTTATCGAGGATGCCGACAGCAGCGCGCAGTCCGGTTACGCACTGGCTTTTGGTAAAGGCTTGTTGCTGGAGAGCAACGGCCATGTTCAATACCTCAATTTGAATCTGTAGATAAGAAATTAAATAAAAAGCGTCTGTGGAGCAAGTTCGTCGCGACCGGTGGTGGCTGCTATCGTGATAAGCCTTCCCATCGCACGATTTCAGAGGAGGCGCACCATGGACCCTTTCACCGGCGGTTGCCTGTGCGGCAACGTGCGAATCGAGGCATCAGGGCGGCCATACCGGGTCGGCCTCTGTCATTGTCTCGACTGTCGCAAACATCATGGCGCGCTGTTTAACGCCTGCGCGATATTCCCCGAGAGCGCGGTGACGATCACCGGCGAAACACGCGACTACGCCGGGCGGTTCTTCTGTCCGCGCTGCGGCTCGTCGGTTTTCGCCCGCACCGACGACGAAGTCGAAGTGAACCTTGGCTCGCTGGATACCCCGGACCAACTGACGCCCACCTACGAAAGCTGGATTGTCCGTCGCGAGTCCTGGCTGCCAGCATTTGCGCTCAGTAGACGATACGAACGCGACCGTGAGGGCGCGGGACGTTTAGAAGACTAAGGACAACCGACCGCGCCCGTCCGGTCCTTGGCATTTACCTGGTTCAGCAAAGCCAACCCATTGCGCATTAACGTGCACGCTGCGGCTCGTCGAACAGGTTGGCGCCGATGCTCAGGGTGACCGGTTCAGGCGTGGCAAAAGTCTGCGAGGCGGCCTGGTGAAACGGCTCACGCAGCGCCCGTCATCCGGACATCGCCCTGTCGATTTTCCGGCGTCTCGTTCGACTAACGTTAGGAAATGCGCCTGATCACCCGCTACGTGCGCAGCGGTGATGTGCGCACAGGCACGTTCGAAGATGTCGAGCAGAAAAAACTGCCACATTCGTCCCGGCTGACTGCGCAGCGAGAATGAAAGGTCAGCCCCACTTCTGGAGAACCGAAATGGTCAGCAAAAACACGATATGCCTTTGGTATGACGGTACCGCACTGGATGCCGCGACGTTCTACGCCGAAACATTCCCGGACAGCGCGGTGAACGCTGTCCACCACGCCCCCGGCGACTATCCGGCGGGCAAGCAGGGCGACGTCCTGACGGTCGAGTTCACGGTGATGGGCCTCCCGTGTCTCGGTCTGAATGGCGGGCCGGGGATCAAGCACAACGAGGCGTTCTCGTTCCAGGTAGCGACCGACGACCAGGCCGAAACGGACCGGTTGTGGAACGCGATTGTCGGAAACGGCGGCCGGGAGAACGTCTGCGGCTGGTGCCAGGACAAGTGGGGCGTGTCGTGGCAGATCACCCCGCGGGTGCTGACGACAGCGATCACCCATCCGGATCGCGCGGTGGCCAAGCGCGCATTCGACGCAATGATGCAGATGGGCAAGATTGATGTGGCGGCGATTGAAGCGGCGCTCAGGGGTTAATCAGTTTGGCATGGGATTGGAGGCCTCATAAACGAGTGACTCGAGGCCGGTAGTGGAAATACTGAGCAACCCTGAGGGCTAGCGCCAACTCCACGACACCCCGACATACGCCGCCAGACCCTCACCCGGCGTGGACCGTGCCGCGTCCAGACCTTTGTCGTCGTAGCCCGGTGTCACGGTGGCGGCGTAACGCTTGCCGGTCAGGTTGCGCAGGTCCAGCCAGGTTTGCCAGTCGTCCTTGGGCGCGTTGTAGCCCACGGTCGCGCCGAAAATTGCATAAGGATCGGCGTAGTAGCTGTTGGCGTAATCCACCGCAACTTTGGACACCCACTGCGTATTGAGCGCGGCGAAGAAACCTTGGGGCCAGTCGTAGCGCAGTTCGCCCTGGTAGTAGTGCATCGGCAGGCCTGGCAGGCGGTTGTCGCCGAAGCGATCGTCGTCGCGGTAGTGGAAGTCGCTGAAGGTGTAGCTCTGGCGCAAGCTCAGTTGACCGCCATCATCGGGTGACCACAGAGTGCTCTGCAAGCTGGCCTCCACACCCTGATGCACGGTCGGGCTGGCGTTGAGTTCGTAAGGCGTGACGGCATTGGCATCCGGCAACACCGAGAGCAATTCGTGCTGCACCTGCGCGTAGTACCAGGCCAGGCTCCATTGCCCCATCGCGCTGTCGCCGCGGCCACCGATTTCGAGGGTGGTCGCGGTCTGGTTTTGCAGCTCGACCGGATCGCGCTGGGCGCCTTCTGCGGCACCGTTGCCTGCCGGGAAGCGAATGTTGGAGCTGTAGATCAGCGACCAGGGGTGCGGCGCTTCGACCGAACGGCTGAGATTGCCGAACAGCTGCAAGTCCGGCGTCAGCTGGTAGCGCAGGCCCACGCGTGGTGCGTAGTCCCAGTCGTTGAGGCTGGTTTTGCCGCCACCTTGCGGGAAGGTCACGGCGCTTTCGCGGCGGGTGTAGATGGCCGCGAGGCCGGTGGTCAGCCACAGGTCGTCGGCGATCTCCAGATCATTGCCCACATGCAAAACGGTGTCGGAACCCTGGTAGGTGAAGTTGCGAATGGGCGTACCCGGCGCATAGCCGGCGGTGTTGCCGGTGGGGATGCGCACCGATTCGCTGGCGCCGGCATTGGGCAAGTGCTTGGTCACGCGCAGGCCCAGCGTGCTGTGGCTTTCCAGACCCCAGAGGGTTTCGCGACGCTTGTAGTCGAAGGTGCCGCTGACATCCGTGTACGCCACCTTCAAGCGGTTGGGGCCTTCGCGCAAGTCCATCGGATAGTCGTGGTAGACAAGGCCCGTCTGGATACTCGAATCGTCATCGATGTAGTAGGTGGTCTTGTTGCCGAAAAAGGTACTTCCCGGCTGCTCCCGGCGGTCGTCCCGCGTCACGTAGGCGGGGTTGGCCGCCCGTGGGTCGTGCTCGATGGCGTGCTTGGTCACCCGCCCGGCGAGGTCGTTGTCGGTCTGGCGATAGCGCAGGTAGAAGCGTGTTTCCAGGTTCGGGTTGAAGCGATAGCCGAAGTTGGCGATCACGCCCTGGCTTTCGCTGGCCGTGTGGTCCTGGTAGCCGTCTGCGCGGGCATCGGTCGTGGACACGTAATAATCGAAGTCGCCCAGCACTTGCCCGGAGCTGACCTGGCGCTGCTGATAGCCGTGGCTGCCCATGGCGTAGCGCACCTGCAACAGCGGTGCGTCGTAGCCGGTGTGGCTGATGTAATTGATGGCGCCGCCCAAGGCCAGTGCGCCCCTGTCGAAACCGTTGGCGCCGCGCAGCACTTCCACATGGTCGAGCCACAGCGGTTCCAGCAGTTCGTAGGGTGTGCCGCCCGGACCGCTCAGCGGCAGACCGTCGAGCATAGCGTACAGCCCCGAGGCGTGGGCGCCCGGTGCACGGTTGATTCCCGAGCCACGGATCGAAATTTTCACCCCTTCATTGCCCGCAGACTGGGCATAGACCCCCGGTTGATAAGCCAGCACATCCTGGTTGCTGGCCACGCGGCCCTGCAGGGGACGGCGCAGGTCGACCACATTGGTGCCGCCGGGCACCTGGGCAAGCCGGGACTTGGCGTCCTCGACCGATGGGTTTTCGCCGCTGCGCTCCTCAGCCTGGATCAGCACTTGTCCCAGCTCCAGGCCTTCGGCCTCGGCCATGGCCGGACAGGCAAATGCCAGCCCCAACAACGCAGCGGGCAGGGATTTGGGCGAGGGCATCGAGAAAACTCCAGACAGACAAGAACGGGCAGTGAGAACTGCGACGTATGAACTAACGAGCGAAACACATGGCAATTTTGCTTTTGTGGGATTCTCCATTCGGCGCGTAACATTATTGCCTCATGCACTCAGCGCCAGTGCACAGCAGGTGTCTGATTAACAGGACTGCTACTCATATCAGGGAGACACCGAGATGGTCGAAGAGATTTTGAAGTCCAAGCTGGCCAATTTTCTGGTCACCGACGCCAGTGTGAATTACGACACCGTGAGCGATCTATACGCCGAAGCCGAGAATGGTGATGTGGACGCGGTGGCCGATGTGCTTGAGGCCTTCAGGCACGCATACGGAGGACTTTGGGTTGGCGGGAAGGTGGAAGTGACCCACGCCGTGGTTCGCTTGAGCGCCAATGCTCTGAATCGCGTCGTTCAGGAGGGGACCCTGGATATTGAACTGCCACTGGAGTTGGTCCGGAAAGTCAGCGTTGAAGGTGGGTTTGTCACGAAGATCGTCCGTCTGGACACCGACGCCGGCAGCGTTAAATTTCGCTGTTTTGGTGCGAAGGACATCGCGGCGCTGATAGAAAAAACGGCCCTCTCACGAGCGTCGATACGCGCTCGGTAAGCCCCAACTATTGATTACTCAATGTAATAAGTGAAATTCAATTCAGGGGCTCTATCGCTGTCTTCTCTAGTAATAAGATGGCTCCGTCAAACCATCCCTACTGGAGAATCGCATGAAAAAAACCATTATTGCCGCCCTGTTAGCCGCTGCCGCTAACTATGCCAACGCCGGCACGGTATTGGTCGTACTGTCGGATCAGGCTCAACTGGACCTGAAAGACGGCAAGGTTATGCAGACAGGTTTCTTCCTGAACGAATTAATGCAACCGGTGCAGACCTTCGTCGCGGCGGGTCAAACCGTCGTATTTGCCACCCCTAGCGGCAAGGCGCCAACCGCGGACCAGAAATCCAATGATGTGAGCTTTTGGGGCGGCGATGAAAAGGCCCGTCAGGAAAGTCTCGCGCTGCTGGCCACGCTGAAGCTGACCTCGAAGAGCGACTCGCCGGCAATCAGCTTCGCGCAGGTTCAGAAAATCGGCTACGACAAGTTCGATGCCGTATTCGTGCCTGGCGGCCATATCCCGATGCAAGATCTGCTGAAGGACAAGCAACTGGGCCAACTGCTGACCAACTTCCATGAAAAAGGCAAGATCACCGGCTTCACTTGCCATGGCACCATAGCCATGTTGTCGGCGATCCCGGACGCGCACGGTTTTGTCTCCGCGCTGGAATCGGGCAAACAGCCGGCAGCGCCAGCCAATTGGATTTACAAGGGCTACAAAGTCACCGCCTTCACCGACGCGGAAGAGGAGCAGGCCAAAGGTTTCCTCGGCGGCGGCCATATGAAACTGTTCCCGCAGGATGGCCTGACGGCCGCCGGTGCTAACTTCTCCGAAGCCAAGCCATGGAGCGAGAATGTGATCGAAGACCGCGAAGTCATTTCCGGGCAGAACCCACAGTCGGCCAAGGCAGTCGCCGTGGCCATGCTGGCGAAACTGAAGTAATCCTGAGCGGCCCTTCCGGGCGAGCCGGGCCGTAGGTGCTGGGGGTCGATCTGCTTTGGCTCCAGCACCACCGTCTATCCCGACATGCTGCAAGCTTGATTATTTGCATTGCACCTGACTAACCAGATACCAAAGTCTTAAGCGACCGGATTCGACCCGGTGAGGCTTTGCCTCACTTGGAAGTCTTCAAAAAGGACGACGAACATGGATGTTGAACTGGCTCATAAGATTGAGGCCGCAGAAAGCGAGTATTTACGTTCGCGCGTTGAGAACCTGGCAGGGGTAAGCGGAAACCCTTATGGCGCACGTGTTTTTTTCAACGCAGACTTTCCGTGCTTTCAAGTGAACGCATCGCCTGGCCCAATGCTCAACCGCATCTACGGTGACATCGCCGGCGATCCCCTGGAAGTGTTGAGTTTGCTCAATGAGTCAGCAGAGCATTCGACCACGGGGCACTGGTTTCTCACCGAATAGAGTAAGCAAAGAAGCATGGCTGCCATTGGGTCGCTGCAACCGCGCTGGCCATCTCCCAAAGCCGCCGAAATCTGCAACGTGCCGGGTTAACGGCATCCCGTGCCCAAGCACAGCCGTACCGATTGAAAATCGTTTTTACACAGCCTGGGCCGGTAACAGCCATTCGTTCGTCGGCGAGGGATTTCTCTCATAATCCCTGCTGGCCCGTTTATTTTTGAATCCTCGGTCATGACGCAAACTGCTTTTTTGCTTTGTGGGCTGCTTTGCCGATCGCAAGACCTTAGTTGTCATTCTCGGTCGCTGAAAGCCAGGTATTCACCACCCGCCGATCCAGCTCCTCCCAGTCCGCCATGCCCAACACCCGTGTGGTATTCAACCCGCGCAAGTAACCGCGCAGTTGATTGGCGGTGGCCTGCGCCAACTCCGGATCGAACGCGTTTTCGCCCAGCAGTACGGTTTCGTACTGGATCAGGTACTCGGCGACCCGGTCACGGAAATCGGGCAAAACAGCGTCGCGGATCAAGTCAAAAGTTCTCAAGGAGAGATCCTCATCCATCTTTTTCAGTGGTGATTGAGTGTGTATCCGTTTGCGCGGCGCGCAACTATTGCTAGAGGTAATAGTGACCATCAAGAAACACAAGTTCTACTTTGATGGCAATACCCGGAAAATCACTTCCAACGACACACCATTCACGAAATCTGCGTGACGTGATGAACGAACCTTTCAGGATGAGACCGATGCGTCTTTTATTTGTGCCTGCCATGGCGATTGGCGCTTTGTTGCTCGCCGGATGTGCCTCCGCGCCGAACGACCCGACCCTGACCTTGCAGACCCGCAAGACCCCGGCTCAGTACGCTGAATGCGTCGTACCGAAATTGCAGAGCCAAGCGTTGAGCCCGACTGTCTCGCAAACCCAGCGCAGCTACCGCATCGTGGTGCCGAGCAAAGTTTCGGCGGACAACGTGCTGGAAGCCTACAAGGCCGGTAATGGCGGCAAGGTGTTCATCTACGAGCGGCACTTGCTGGCTTCGAACGTGTTGCCTTCGAGTTTTGAACGCGCCGCGCAGGATTGCATCTGACCCCGGTCGTAAACATTTTCTACAGAGCTCCTTTGGTTGGCCGCAACCAACCAATTTTTTGCCCCGCACCGCATTCGGTGGCGGGGCTTTTTTTGTCCGCGAATGAACGATAGCTGTTTTTCCCCTCGTCTAAATCGACAGGCCAAATCGATATTCCTTGCCTGTCCCTTCTTGCCCGGATGGATGCTCAATCAAGAAGCCACAGCGTTTGAGTACTTTTGCCGAGCCGATATTTTCAGCGTACACGTTGGCAACCAGTTGTTTAAGGTTCCAACGCAAGCGCGCCTCCTGGACCAGGTGCCTCACCGCCTGTGTGGCTAGTCCTTGTCCGCAAGCACTTTGTGCAATCCGATAGCCGACTTCTGCCGACCGCTGGGACGTGTCGATGTCTTTCAGGTTCGCTCGCCCGACTATTTTTCCGCCTGAATCTTCGATGACAAAGGGATGCCAGTTTCCGGCGGCATAACCAGACAAATAAGCCGTGATGTGCTCGGTGACGCCTCGTACCGAGTAAAAAGCAGCATCGCGCGCGTCGATGTGGCGCTCAAACCACTCGCGATTGTCCAGTTCAAATGTCAGCAATGCCTCAGCATCAGCGCTTTCCAGGGTTCGAATCCTGACGGGTTTCATAAGTACGCTCCCTCCTTGGTAAACAAACTGGATCATTGGGCAGAGGGACACCAGTCCGCTCCAGGCCGCACGCATCCTCTCACGATTGACCGACACCGTTAACGCAAAGGCTTGAACGCTGTGCGGAGTTCTTCAATAAAGAGTTGCGGCTGTTCCCAGGCTGCAAAGTGACCGCCTTTTTCAGCTTGATGGAAGTAGATCAGGTCGCTGTAGGCGCGTCGGGCCCAGGTTTGCGGGGGGCAGTAAGCATCATCAGGAAACACCGTCACCGCCACTGGCAGGGAAATTTCGCTGGTCTTCTGTGCGGCTGAGGAAAGAGGGCTGCGTCCCATGTTTTCCCAATACAGCCGTCCTGCTGAAGCGGCGCTGTTTGTTAGCCAGTACATGGCGCGCCATTGCGCTGGTGATCGGGGCTCCCCAGTCGCCACCTTGGGCGACGTAGCGGGTGTACCGAGGCGTTTCATCCGCATGGGTCGCAAGAGAAGATGTGAGCATGACCGCGGCAGCGGCTGCGACGAATGCGAATTTCATATTCATTTCCTCGGATGAGGGCATGCTGGGCATCATTGGCAATGGAAGGTTAGTTCAACCGCGTGCACTTCTCCTATTCCGAGGATCCCGCCATGCGCTACTACGCTGTGCAATACCTGTTCAACGGCGAGACCCGCAATCACGTGTTCGAGTTAAAGCAGTCTCGGCTGTCAGTCCCTGAGGCGGCAATGCACCTGCTGCAACTGCATTTTGGGGATGGAGAGAACAGCCTGATCATGCCCAATGCGGATGCAACGCCAGCGCAGGTTTTAGAACAGGCCGAGCGGGTAGGGCTGACGCAGATACACGTCGTCGATCAACGTGTGTAGCAAACCGAAAAAATCTATTGAATAAAAACTCTATTAGCTTTAAATGAGATGCTCACTGGCACATTGCTAGCAAGCACTAAGTGAGCATCGCCAGCTATTGGCTCAGGGAGCGTTGATGAGTGTTCGTCCATTGACCGACTCTGCGCTGCAATCGAACGATTGCGGCGTGGTTGCATCTCAACGAAAAGGGAATTCGGAGACTGTCGGCATGGCGTACGCTGGCAACGAACCTACGATCGAACACTTGCTGGACTCAGCGCGTAATTGGGTGCACACCACCGCATGGGTTGTTTATCGCGCCGGTGAACAGATGCATCTGGTCGGGCAGGGCGACCCACGGGCGCAGTGGCCGTCAAGTATTGCGAATGAAGCGTTTGAAGCTTTTTGCCTGACCGGGCAACTGCACCGCTGGCCGACCGGCAAGGGCGAAAGTGAGCTGGGTTGGCTACTGGCGCCAGTCGACCATGCCGCGAATCCGGCGCTCGCCGAGTTTGCCCAGCGCCTGGGCATTCAGGTACAGACCAATACCCTTGCCCGTGCGCAGATTACTCAGCGTGTGCTGTATGAAATTACCTACCTGGCCAGTTCGACCCGCGACCGTTCAGTGTTTCTGGTGGGGGCTCACCGGCTGCTGGCGAGCCTGATAGACGCAGAGAATTTCTATCTCGCTCTGTATGACCCGCACAGCGGCAAGATCGACTACCCGTATTACGTCGACATCATCGACGTTGATGCCGTGGAGTCCTCGCACTACGAGTACCTTGACCTGAAGCACCTGTCTTTGACCGGCCAGGTATTGACCACTGGCCAACCGTTGTTGATCGACGCCGCCGGCATTCTTGCGGCCCAGTCCGAGAAACGTTTTTTCTGCATAGGTGATCGTCCCGAGTTCTGGATGGGCGCACCGTTGAAAAATGCCTCCGATGAGGTGTTTGGCATGCTTGCCATGCAGGTCTACGACGTTTCTCGGACCTACAGCGCCGAGGACCGCGCGCTGTTTCTGGTGGTAGCGCGTCACGTGGCCATGGCGCTGGACCGGATTCTGCACCGCGAGGATCTGGAAGCAACAGTGATACGTCGCACCCTGGAGCTCTCGGCGCTCAATGATGCCTTGAGGCAGGAAGTGGCAGAACGCGAGCGCGCCGAACATCTGCAGAGCGCGCTGTTCCAGATCGCTGAACTCTCCAGCCAGCCTGGCGACATGGCTGAGCTGTTTCAAACCTTGCATGGCATCGTCGGTGATCTGCTGTTCGCGCGTAACTTCTACATTGCGCTGTTCGATGACGCGACGGGTGAAGTGACCTTCCCGTATTTCGTCGATGAGCGGCAGACGACCTGCCCGGTGGCCCGGCGAGGGCGCCGGGGCTTGACTGAGTATGTTATTCGTCAGCGTCGACCTTGCCTGATTGACCCCGGCGAAGCGGAGCGATTGTCTGTGCAAGGTGAAATCGAGCTGGCGGAGGAATATGTCCGGTCCTACTCTTGGCTGGGCATTCCATTGTTCGATGGCGATGTGGTGCGTGGCGTGCTTGCGGTGCAAAGTTATACCTCGCAGGAGCGGTATACCTTGCGCGACCAGGAACTGCTGACGTTCGTGTCGCGGCACATTGACACCGCGTTGTCGCGACGCACGGCCGCCGAAGCGATCCACGCCGCCAACCTCAAGCTGGAAGCCCGGGTGCAGAACCGCACCCGCGAACTCGATCACGCCAATGCCAAGTTGCAGCACGAAAACGCCCACGATGCGCTGACCGGGCTGCCGAATCGTACCTACCTGCAACAGCGCCTCAATCTGGCCTGGACGCAGTTCGGCAGCGAAGGCGGGCACCTGGCGGTGATGTTCATCGACCTCGACCGTTTCAAACTGGTCAACGACAGCCACGGCCACCATTTTGGCGACCTGCTGCTGATGCAGGCCGCCCACCGTTTGCGCGGCTGTCTGCGCGACAGCGACATGCTCGCGCGCCTGGGGGGCGATGAGTTTTCCGTATTGGCTCCCGAGGCACCGCCGGAGGTGGTGATCGACATCGCCGAACGGATCCTGCTGGCGTTTGACCTGCCGTTTTTAATCAATGGTTATGAAGTTTTTTCGTCCTGCAGTATCGGTATTGTCAGTGCCGACAGTCAGTTCCATCAGGAACCCGCCGACTTGCTGCGCGATGCTGATGCGGCGATGTACCGGGTCAAGAGTGCCGGGCGCGACAGCTACGCGGTGTTCAATCAGGAAGTGCGCCGTGAAGTCTCTGACCAGGTTGAGCGAGAAGGGGCCTTGCGTAACGCGCTCAAGCGTACCGACGAATTGCTGCCGTATTTCCAGCCGATTGTCAGCGTCGAAAGCGGCGAACTGTTGGCGCTTGAAGCGCTGATTCGCTGGCATCAGCCGGGCGGCCGGGTAATCGCACCTGGCGAGTTTTTGCCGGATGTCGAGGGTTTGCGCCTGATCGGTCGCCTGGACCTGTACATGCTGACCAGCATCGCCGCGATCCTCGCACAGCCCGAACACGCCAATTGGCCGCCGGTGCACGTCAATTGCTCCAGCTACAGCATGACGCGTCCGGACTTCGCCAGTGATGTGCTTGCACTGTTGGCGCGATACCGGGTCGAGCCGTCGCGGATCTGCCTGGAGTTGACCGAAGGTGCGCTGGTGGCGGAGCCGGCGCTCGCCCGACTGACCATGCAGCAATTGGCCGACAACGGCATGTCAGTCGTGCTCGATGACTTCGGTGCGGGGTTTTCATCCCTGAGCTATGTGCATCAATACCGTTTCAGCGGCTTGAAGATCGACAAGTCGTTCATCTTCGAACTGACCACCAGTGCTCGCAGTCGTGCGATCGTCCGGGCGATTGTGCGGATGGCCGAATCACTGGACCTCAGCGTTGTGGCCGAAGGTGTCGAGGATGAAGCGACGCTGGTCTTGCTGCGCGAAATGGGCGCAGGGCAGGCCCAGGGCTATTATTTTGCCAAGCCGATGGGGTTGGAGGCGTTGTTGGCGAGTTCGTTGATGGGGCGTTAGGGGTTGTTGAAGTCACCAGGCAATTTCGGTTCAGCGAGTGCCCGCACCTGTCGTTGAATACAAAACGCCCGATGCGGTGCATCGGGCGCTGGGGTGAAACAGGTGTAAACCTGTTTCAGCAGTCAAGCAGAGGCAAGGCCTCCATCAATCAGGTAGATCGCGGCAGAAAACGTCACGATCGACAGCACGGTGCTGACCAGAATGGAGGTCGCTGCTTCACTTTGATAGGCGCCGGTCTGGTTCGCAAACATCGCCGGGATCGTCGCCGATGGAAGCGCGCAAAGCAGGATCATCTGTTGTGCGTACAGGCCATGAGTGCCGAGCAGTACCGTGGCGCCGAACATCAACACCGGGTGAATGAGCAGCTTGAGCCCAAGGTTGCCCCAGACCTCACCGGACATTTTCAGTTTCTCCGACGACATGATCAGTCCCAGGCACAGCAGGGATACACCAGGCGTGGCTTTTCCGAGAAGAGTGAGAGACTCCGCAGCAAGCGGAGGCAACTTGACCTGCAACACGGAAAGTAGAATTCCCAAGGCCGGCGCCCACATCAGCGGGCGACGTACCGCCCCTGAAAGGCTCGACAAAAACGCCTGGCCGCCACTGGCCTTGCCATCAGCGATGGTGAGCAACATGGTTGTCAGCGGGATCATCACCAGGCTCGCGACCAGGTTCAGCACCAGCACCGAGTAGATGCTGCCCGCGCCGAACATCGCACCCAGGATAGGGATGCCCATGAAGGCGGCGTCAGGGTAACCGTTGACGAAACCCTTGAGCGTTGCAACCTTGAGATCGCGAGTGCTGAACCAGCCGATCGCCAACGCAATCGTGTACATGCCCATGATGCCGATGAACGTGGCCACGATGAATTTGAAGTCGAAGAGCTGTTCACGGGGCGTGCTCGCCATCCCGACAAAAAGCAGTGCCGGGAATATCCAGCCCAGCACCAGCCGGCTGATCAGCAGGCTGTCCGAATGGGTAAGCCGTCCGCGCTTACCGGCGATGTAGCCAAGCGCGATCACAAAAGCGACGGGCAAGATGGGCCCTACGATCCTGTCTAACATGTCATCAATCCTCGTAGTTGTTTTTATCAAGAATGTCGTCATGGCTGATCGAGGCCGACACTTGGGCTTCGATCAACGCTGTAATGAACAAGCGGCTTATGGGGTCAAGGTTTGAAGCGGTAATCCCGGATGACGTCCTGGTCCGGCTCGATGCCGAGCCCCGGCCCTTGCGGTACGTCGATGCGTCCATTACGCGGAATGATGGCGTCGCCATAGAGTTGCGCTTCGAGATCGAAGTAGCGCCATTCGACCAGTGATTTCGCACCACCCAGCGCCGCACTTCCATGCACCGCCGCCAGCAGGCCGGGGCCGTCATAAAAGGCGTGGACCATCACGGTGACGCCATGGGCGTTAGCCAGCGCATACACTTTTTGCAGTTCGGTGATGCCGCCCATTTTGGCGGGACTCGGCTGCACGAAATCCACTGCGCCGGCCTCAAGCAGGTGCTGGAAGTCCATGAGCGTCGAGGCATTCTCGCCGGCCGCAACCGGTATGCCGCCATGCGCGCGCACCCTTGCCAGGCCCGAATAGTCTTCCGGTGGCCACACCGGTTCTTCGATCCAGCGCAGGTTCAACGGGCGAAGTTTCTCGGTCATGTCCAGCGCTTCGCGCACCGTCCACGGAGCGTTGACGTCGAGGGTGATTTCCACGCCAGGGCCGGCGGCCTCGCACGCAGCGCGGATAACGTCGACATCCACCTCGTGCAGTTTGAGGTGGCGGAAACCGCTGTTGACCGCGCGCTGTACATTGATGCGAATGAGTTCGGGGTCGGCATAACGGATCAGGCTTGCATACGCCGCAAGAGACGTGGCCTCACTGCCGCCCAGCAACTGGTAGATCGGTTTGGCGGCAGCTTTGCCCGCGATATCCCAGAGCGCGATGTCTATCGCCGAGAGGCCATAGATAAACGCACCGCTGCGGCCGAAAACGTGAAATTTCTTTTGCAGATCGCCCTGTAACTTTTCCCGTCGGGTGACATCACTGCCGATCAGCTCAGGTGCGAGGATTGTGTCTATCACGACTTTTACCGCAGGGATCGCGGTGAAGCCGAAGGTTTCGCCCCAGCCAACGATACCGTCGTCGGTGGTGATCTTGACCACGAGAGAATCAACCATTTGCAGGTCTTTCGGCCCCCAGACCCCGCCGGCCGACCGGCCACCCGTGGTGAAGGGAATACGAAGCGGAATGGTTTCAATGTTGGCAATTTTCATAAGACTGCGCCTCAAGCGGGTTGCGAAGCTGGCACAGCGATTTTTTGAATTCGCCCGTGTCAGGTTGAGGACAACGTACATGACGTCCTGTTGTCCTTCAACAGAACAACTGAGTCGTTCCGGCGGGAATTGGTCTGTATTCTAGTTAAGTAGTTGATTTAAATAAGTAATATATTTTATGCGTTTGATGAAATTCAGTTTTAACTGTCAGGAACAAGTCTTCTGATGTAGATTAAGAAGACAAGTGAGGGGATGAAAAAGAATGAGTGAAATGAATGTGCAACCCGTAACGCGGCGACCTCATCTGGCCGAGCACATCGCCCGCTCGTTGAGCGACGAGATTGCTTCCGGACGGCTGCGACCGGGAGACCGCTTGCCCACCGAACAGTTTCTCTCGCAGAACTTCGGCGTCAGCCGGAACGTGGTGCGCGAGGGCATCGCCACGCTTCGGGCGCAGGGGTTGATTCAGTCACGCCAAGGCGTAGGCGTCTTCGTCTCCACCGCCCCTCAATCGTCAGAGCCATTGGCCCCGCAAGCGAGTGTGCCGATGCTGGACGGTGACAACACCATCCGAAACATGTTTGAAGTGCGGGCCGTCCTGGAAAGCCAGGCCGCAGCCCTCACGGCCTCGCACATGACCCCGGCCAAGCTGAAGATCATTCAGGCCGCGGTCCTGCGCATGCAATACGAGGGCGAACCCACCCTGGAAACCGTAAACGCCGATCTCGATTTTCACAGGGCTGTTGCTGCAGCGTCGGGTAACGATTATCTCGAGACGATGATTCGCACAGTGCTCGAGCCGATGCGGGCACTGATCACAATGACCTTCGCGCGGCGAGGTCCGGTATTCAGCAACATTCCGCATGCCGCTCGCGGAGAGCATGAAGAACTCGTGCAAGCGTTCATCGATCGCAATGCGGCGGCGGCGCGCCAGATCATGGGGGAACATATCGTCAACGCAGCCTCACGATTTGGCTACGAGATCACATTTTTCTAATGGTTTTGTGGCGCAAGGATCTTGTCTCGTTGTTCTACAAGACAGGCAGGTTGTTCCTTTGGTTATGCGAGCATTTCAAATCGGCGAACAGTTGGCCGACAAAAATGATCAATTGCTCGCTGTCCATCAAGTGAAAGGCCTCAACCGCGCAACAACCGCTGAACGATTTGGTCAATCTGTTGCATCGACCGGTTGAATCCACAGCCGATTGCAGACTGTCGCGCAGGGCCGCCATCGAACCAACGAAACTGTTTCCACACGCTAACCAGTGATTCGCTGTGTTCAGGTTTTTGAGGTGAGTCGGTGGCACGCGCTTGCCGAGAGCGGCAAGCATTGCCATAGCGTTCGTGGTGTTTAAGCGATGCAGCTCAGCTCTCAGAGGACATATCTGAGTCTTGACTGGATTCAGCCGCCAGCTTCAGTCGGTCAGCTTTACTAATGTATTTAGTCTTGCTTTGCGGTGCCAATTTGGCACTGGCCTTTTTGGCGTGAGCCTTTAATAGCTGCTTTATCTTTTTTTGACGATTCATGTTTTTCTACTCAGCTTGTCAGTTCTTGAAGGATGGCAGAGGTTTGCGTACGAAGCCTGGGGAGTGAGAAAAGACTTCACCGCGTCTTCGAGCCTGTCAACCCGCTCAGGATTCATGTTGCGAAAGTCATCGGGAATATTCAGAGCGTGAATCCGCTTGTGTTCAAGCCGGCTGCCGCATCGATGGAGGCCCGTTCGACCGCACGTAATGTGCCGCGCGGATGCATAAGTTATTATTGCACTCCGTTAAGCAGGATTGCTCAGGCACGAGCATTCCGTTCGCTATTCAGAGTGCAATCTACGTACTCGTTCAGCAGCAAATCAAGGACGTGATTCCAGTGGGCAAAGAAATTATCTTAATGCGTCATGGTCAGCCGAATCTGGCTGGGCTCGACAAGGTTTCAGCACTTGGTATGAAACGCTGGATCGAGCAATATGACTTATCCGAAATTGCGAACCAGCCTGCCCCTGCAGCGAGTTTGGAGCTGGCTGTTACCGCCGAAATAATCGTGTCAAGCAGTGCGCCCCGTGCGCTCACATCTGTCCGGGCCCTGGGCCTTCAACCCACCATCGTGGATGAGATCTTTTGCGAGGCACAGTTACCCTATGGGCAATGGGCACTGCCGCGACTTTCACCCTTCACGTGGGCATTTATTCTTCGTATTTTATGGTTGTGCGGTTTCTCCGGGAATGTTGAGTCTGCCGGCAAGGCGAGGGTGCGGGCCATTGAGGCTGCACAACGACTTCAGTCCCTTAGCTGTGAAGGCTCGGTCCTTCTGCTTGGTCATGGATTCATGAACCGGATGATCGCAAAGCAGCTGGAAGCAGCTGGATGGACTCGCCATACAAGTACCGGCAATCGATACTGGAGCGCTGCGACCTACCGAACGAGCCATAGTTGAGGCATATGTTTTGATTAGCCAAATGACGGATATTTGCCTGGCACGTGTCCGCCAGACGCCGTTGAAGGCCGGCAGAAATCGGCCAAGAGTGGCCGATACGTGGATGGAAAAAACCTGTGCCTTCTTCCCTTGCAAGACGGTGCCGCTGACGGAATCTGTATGAACACCGGGTGCGCCAAGACAACCTTTGGCCACCGCCGATAAACTGCGGGCCGGAGCGGGATGAAGGAGAGGGCGGTTGTATGTACATAGGTGAACTTGCCACGTTGTCGGGGTGCACTCCGAAAGCCATTCGTTTGTATGAGCAACTGGGCCTGCTGACCCCCCAGCGCCGTGGCAGTTATCGGCTGTACACGGCTCATCACTTGACGCTGGTGCAGATGATCCGCAGCGCCCAGGCGGTGGGGTTCAAACTGGGGGAGATGAGCGAGTTGCTCGCAGCCAAGAAACATCAGGCGCCATTTCCCCTGGCACTGGCCAATCAGGGCATCGAGCTCAAGCGCCTGGAGTTGCAAGCGCAGATTCTCGCCTTGCAGAATCGGGAGCAGCACCTGACGCAGTTGCAACAACAGATCAACCAGAAATTCGCCCCCACCTCGTTGCCTGGCGTTGCGCCCGGTATCAGCGCGCCAACAGGTGCGCAAACGCCTGCTTGAGGGCGTTCTGCGGCGAGCGCGGCTGGTAGCCCAGTTCGTTGATGGCCTTGTCGATGCAGTAAACCTGGCGCACTCCGTAAAACATCTGCACCTGGCTGAGCAGCAATTCGGCGGGCTGACCGGTGTACCGTGCCCGCTGTTCCTGCAGCCAGGCGATCAGCAACAGCAAGGCTTTTGGTGCGCGGGGCGGCAGACGAAAGCCGGGGCAAAGCGTGTTGAGCGCCTCGATCATCTCGGCCAGTGATGAAGCCTGCTGATTGGCTAATATGTAACGCTGGCCGGGGCGACCTTTTTCAGCCGCGCGGATCAGGCCATCGGCCACGTCGCGCACATCGACAAAGTTAAAATAAAAGTTCGGGTCCAGCACCAGTTTGCGCGCCAGCACAGCCGCAAGAAATCCCATGGTGTCGGTAAGTCGTGTGGCGTGAGGGCCGATGATTGCCGAGGGCAACACAGCGACCATCGGCAGGTCATAGGCCTGGGCGGTGTCCCAGGCGGCGCGTTCAGAGAGGATTTTTGAGAGGTAGTACGGGTTTTGCTGATCGTTGTTCCAGCTGTTTTCATTTAGACGCTGACCGTTGTGGCCAACCGCTGCTACGGAGCTGACATAGACCACACGCTGGACTCCGGCCTCGGCGGCGGCACGCAGTACATTACGCGTACCTTGCACGTTGACGTCGACGATCTCGGCGTGTGGATTCCTCGCCCAGTGTTTGAACACTGCCGCCACCTGGTACAGCACGTCCACCCCTTGCAGGGCCTGGCACAGTGAGTCAGGGTCTTGCAGTTCGGCGCGTACAATCTGGCAGTCGAGCCCGTTCAGGGCTGGGCTTCGGTTCGGGTCACGGACCCCGGCGCGTACTTGTTGCCCTCGGGCGAGTAGCGCCCGGACCAAGGTGTTGCCCAGATGCCCATTGGCTCCGGTGACCATCGATAGCGTATTCATGGATTGCCTTATTCGCCTGAGGGCGGAACCTGATTCAGATAAGGCAGGATGCGGGTTGCCCTAAGGGACAGAGTCAAGCGCTGGCGTCAGGCCCCATCGTAGGTGACTGCACAGTGTCTTCACCGGCTCGCGGAACATTACAATTGAACAATAGGAAACAGGCGCCGAAACGCGCCATTGGCGACGCCGCTGACCTGCTTCCGTCCCTGGAGGGCCCAATGCCGCCCATCACCACGCGCCTGGTGGCGCTGCTTGTTCTTTGCCTGACGCTTGAAGTGCCCGCTCAGACCGGCGTCTGCCCGGCGGGTGAGAAACAGGTGTGCCTGGACGGCTGCATCTGCCTGCCAGATCTGGGACAGGTGTTCGGCCCCGTGCCTGATGACATCTACCAGATCGCGGCACCTGCCCTGGCGCTATGGCTGACCCAAGCCCGCGCTGAAGCCGCCAGCGCCGGCATGCAACCCATTCCGCCGCACATCCGCGAGCAACTGCTGCGTTGGTACGCCCCCGGCGTCCTCGATGCCGCGCACTACAAAGTCAGCGATAACGGCCAATTCACTGCAGCCACTGCCATGCTGCAAAACCCCGATGTCGGTGCCGTGACGCTGATCGACATCATCCTGTTTCGGGACGCTCAAACCGCCGAACAGAACATCGCGCTCTGGGCGCACGAGCTCAAGCATGTGCAGCAGTTTCAGGAGTGGGGGGTGGAAGGGTTTGCGCAGCGGTATACACAGGATTTCAATACGGTGGAGGCGCCGGCTTATGCCATACAGGCTGAGGTCAGACGGTGGGTGCGAGAAGGGACTGACTGAAGGGTCGTGTTCACGTGGCAAATGAAACTCAGCACGTCATCAATGACTTCCCCGCTGCACAAACGTAATCTCGGCAGTTCACTTCTCAAGATAAGAAAAAAACAGGAGTCATTGATGCAACCGATCCGTCTCGGTCTGGTGGGCTACGGCAAGATTGCCCAGGATCAACACGTGCCAGCGATCAACGCCAACCCCGCATTCCAGTTGGTCGCTGTCGCAACGCAAGGGCAGCCCTGCGTCGGGGTAGAGAACTTTGAGTCCCTGAGCGAGCTGCTTGAAAACGGCCCGCCTGTGGATGCGATTGCGTTTTGCACGCCGCCACAAGGACGATTCGCGCTGGTGCAACAAGCGCTGGCCGCCGGCAAACACGTGCTGGTGGAAAAGCCGCCGTGCGCCACCTTGGGTGAAGCGATGGCGTTGGTGGATCAGGTCGGCGAGCAAGGCGTCAGCGGCCTGTTCGCCTGGCATTCACGCTACGCGCCCGGCATCGAAGCCGCCCGTGACTGGCTGGCTACCCGTACCTTGCACAGCGTACAAATCGACTGGAAGGAAGACGTGCGCAAATGGCACCCCGGCCAGGCATGGATCTGGCAACCCGGCGGCCTGGGCGTTTTCGATCCCGGCATCAATGCCTTGTCGATTGCCACCCATTTGCTGGCGCTGCCGCTGTTTGTCGAATCTGCCGAACTGCGAGTCCCGAGCAACTGCCAGTCGCCTATCGCCGCGTCCATCAAAATGTCTGACGCGCGTCACCTCGACGTCCGCGCGGAGTTTGATTTTGACCACGGCCATGACGAACTCTGGAGCATCGAGATTCGCTGCACCGAAGGCATCCTGCGACTGGACAACGGTGGCGCACTGTTGAGTATCGACGGCGTGCGCCAGGCCGTATCGGAGGAGGGCGAGTACGCCGCGGTCTATCGACATTTTCAACAGCTGATTGGCGACAAGGTCAGTGACCTGGATCTCCAGCCGCTGCGCCTTGTTGCCGACAGCTTTTTTGTCGGGAGTCGGACGTCGGTTGAGCCGTTCTACGATTAGTGCCCTGGCACACTCGGTACATCCAGCCCGACTTTCACACGGTCCAGCGCCACGATGGTCTTGAACCAGGTCACGTTGGCATTCTCGGCAAACAATCGCCGCGCCAACGCCTGGTATTCCTGCATGCTGGCAACGGTTAGCACCAGGACAAAATCCACTTCGCCGGTGACGTAGTAGCACTGCTGAACTTCAGGCACCGCGAAGTGTGCCTTCATCG
Source organism: Pseudomonas sp. 300 (assembly GCF_055803035.1). Classification (NCBI taxonomy): domain Bacteria; kingdom Pseudomonadati; phylum Pseudomonadota; class Gammaproteobacteria; order Pseudomonadales; family Pseudomonadaceae; genus Pseudomonas; species Pseudomonas sp. 300. Next base: position 430,072 of record NZ_JAVLRV010000002.1, read on the forward strand.
CCTCCAGTGCCTCGATGCTCGTGCGCTCGGCCATCACTTCCACAATGATCGTGATCGGCCGTCCTACGGCCGTGGGATCTACGATGGCGACATTGCCCGTGATGACGCCCCTTTCTTCCATGCGCTTGATGCGGCGCTGCACGGCGGCCGTGGACAGATTGACCTGCTCGGCCATCAGGCGCAGCGGAGTGGTGTTGTCGCGCTGGACGAGGTCCAGGATGGCACGGTCGAATTTGTCCAGTGGTTCAGAGGCAGCGTCGTGTTTTGCCATGTCAGGCTCGCGAGAAATTTTCTCGAAAACTACCAGAAAACTGCGGCCCTTTATCTAGCCGTGCGAAATATTATCTTGCCTGCAAACGGCTCTCGCCGCCTTGATCGGGAATTCACACAGGATAATTGGCATGCTCGCACTGTTTCATCTTTCCCCTGTCCTGTTGGTCACCGCCATGCTCGTCGTGCTGCGCCGGCCGCCCGTTCACGCGGCCATCGCCGGGACTCTCCTCGTCGTGGTGCTCTGGCTCGCCGGCGCCGCCGATGCGTGGCAGCCGAGCAGTATGGTGGCCGCCGCTCAAGATACCGCCGTGCTGTTTGCCAGCACGGCTTTCGTGATTGTGCCGGGTCTGGCCTTCGTGATTTTTATCGAGCGCCTGGGTGTCAACCTGGCGCTTAGCCAATGGGTGCGTTCACTGGGTTTGCGCCGGGGCGATCAAGTGGCGTTCATCGTTCTCGGGCTAGCACCGTTGCTGGAAGCGATGACCGGTTTCGGCGTGTCATTGATCGCAACGGTGCCTCTGCTACTCAGCCTCTTCGAGCGCCGGGTCGCGCTGCGCATTGCGCTGGCCGGCATGGCGATCATGCCGTGGGGAACGCTGGGCCTGGCAACGGTCATTGGCGCCTCGCTGGCTCACCTGGACGCCGCCGCGCTGGCGTCGACCTCGGCACTCACCAGCGCACCGGTTTTTTTCGCCCTCAGTGCGATGGCGCTCTATCTGGCAGGCGTTCGTGAGCCCCGGGAGTGGAGGGCGCTGGGCGTTTTCTGGCTGCTGTTTGTGGGTGTGCTTTACAGTGCCAGTCGATGGTTGGGGCCTGAAGTGGCCGGCGTTGCCGCGGGCCTGGTGACGGCCGTTGCAGTGCTATCTGCCGGACTGTGGCGCCTGCGCCGCAGCGATGGCGTGCGCGGTGCGGTGCAATGGCCGCGTCAGGCCTGGCCGTATCTGTTGCTGATTGTCTACATCGTCGCGCTGAAGATGGCGTGGACGATCACCGCGTGGCAAGACGGCTGGGTCGTACAGGGTGCCCAAGTGTCCTGGAAGCCACTGGCCTCACCGGGTCTGGCATTGATTCTGGTGCTGATCGGACTCGGATTTCATACGCGCAACACACCACGTCAGACTGCGCCCGACATCAGCGTGCTCGCTGCGTTGGCGACGCGCGCGAAGCGGCCATTGCTGACCATTTTCTTCTTCCTCGCGATGTCGCAGATGATGGTGAAAGCCGGTTTCCTGGCGGGTTTGATGCAGCTGCTGGCGGGCCTGTCGCCCACCGCCGCCACCTCGATGGTGGCCCTGTTTGGTGCGTTGTCAGGCTACATGACGGGGTCGAATGTGGGCGGCAACGCGATCTTCATGCCGGCTATCGCAATGTTGCCCGAACCCTCTCGACTATTGCTGGCGGCGGTACAGAACAGCGCGGCAGGGCATGCCGCACTGGGCTCGCTGTCGATCGTCATGCTGATCCTGGGGCTCGCGAAAACCCAGGCCACGGAAGAGGGCGACCTGGTAAGGTTTGGCTTCGCGCTGGTCTGCCTCAATACGGCGTTGGTCGTGTTGGGTGCAGGGGTGCTGAGTGGATGGTTTGGATAGCATTGCCTGGGTGCGCTAGCTGAGTTCGAAAGTGCTCAGGCAAATGCAGCTTCGACAAACTCTTCCAGCACCTTGGCTTCCAGAATCTCGATAGAGAAGTGCCCGAAGCGCTTGGGTAGCCAGATGATGCGTGCTCCGGATGGGGATTGCAGGTTCGCGCGGGCCAAGGGCTTGCCGTTTTCGTCTTCCGGTTGAACACCCGCAGCCATCAATTCGTCATAGGCCGTCTCGATGTCCGGTGTCGAGTAGCAATGGCGATAAATCATCCCCTCGCCCGAAGAGTCCAGCAGCGCCTTCAGATTCCCCGCCAACGGCTGGACCAACATGAAACGCTCTTGGCCGATCAGCGCAATCGCATAGCGCACATGCAGGCCACCGCGCTCCCAGACGAGTGTTTTGGAGATCCTGGCTTTCAGTATCTGTGCGTAGTAATCACAGGCTTCTTCGAGATTATTGACCAGTACATCGACGTGACTGAACTTCAGATCCATTGCATGCCTCCTTGCGAACTGACGCCCATGGTAACGACCGCGCCTTCGGAATTCGATGGTATTCATGAAAAGTCGCCCGAGAGATGCGCGACCAGTGACGACGAGCGTCTGCTTTTGCCAGTGGCTGCTTGTCGAAATGACTTAGGATAATCGAAGGCTGGAATGGAACCTCTCGACTAAAGGATGCGACATTTATGGAAAACCCGTTTGCTCAGATCAACGAGCGTTTGAACAATCGCCGTTTTACGGTAGCGGACAACGCCCAAGGGCTATCCGGTGCAGGCACCGTATTTCTTTACCATGTCGAGGAGGATGCCATTTCGGGCACTTACCAAGGCGGCCGGATTCGCATCGGGCATCAAGTCGGGCGCATAACGGGGCCCGATACTATAGAGCTTCTTTTTCAGTGCCTGACTACGCAAGGGGAGATGCTTGCAGGCTGGTCTCGTGGCAAGGTGGGCGTTGATCACGCGGGGCGTACCACCCTGGCGTTCGTATGGGGTTGGTTGTCGGGCGCGACGGGCGGAGGGGAGTCTAGTTACGTCGAGCTTGTCAGTGCGGCAGCTCCGCAGATCCTGGAACCCGCCTCGTCATTAGTGTCTAAAGTACAAAGCGATATCCCGCCACTCTGAAGGAACGACTCATGCACAGATTTCGCAGATTGATTGCCGCCGTTACATGTCTTGCGCTGGTCAGCGGCACAGCGACTGCATTAGCCGACCCCGGCAATGGAAAGGGCCAGGGAAACGGCAAGGGACATCCGCAGAACAGCCAGGTCCATGGCAATCAGGGAGGGCAGGGAGGCCAAGGCAAAAACGCCGGGGGCGGAGATTGGAGTCATGGCCCACGTATCGATCGGGGAGGCATTCTCGGGATCGTTGGCGGCTACAGGGACTACTGGAGTCCTGGTCCCGCCTTGCCGCCCGGCATTCAGAAAAACCTCGCTCGAGGCAAACCTCTACCACCCGGCATTGCGAAAAAACTGGACGGTCGGTTGATCGGCCGGCTGCCGCATTATGACGGATACGAATGGCAGCAAGTGGGCACCGATTTGATACTGGTCGCGTTGGCAACCGGGCTCATCTATGAAGTGCTCAACGGCGCCTTTGATTAATGCCTGAACGGCGGATTGGGGTGATTTTTCCAGCGGCGCGCTGATTGCATTCCATCTGTCGCATGACTTGAACTGTCGGGGGGCAAATGCGTCTGAATGTACGCGATATCAACCCTACGGAAGCAATCATGCTTTTTAAGAACAAGAGTCTCGTTGCTGTCATGTCATGCGCCATGATGCTTGCAGCCGCCCCCTTACTCCCAGCTGACCTCTCTATCATGAACGCCGCCTATGCGAAGGGT
>NZ_JAVLRV010000002.1:433804-437054 GCF_055803035.1 Pseudomonas sp. 300
AAACGGCGGTGGCCATGGCGGCGGTACAGGTGGTGGTCACAGCGGTTCCGATCACGGCAGCGCTAACAGTAACGGCCGTGGTAATGGGCTGAGCAGCGATCATGCCGGCAAGTCTGTTCGTGACCGTGGCGAAAGCGGAAACCACTACGGCAATGATCGCAATGGTGAGCGCGGTCATGGGGTCACGACTTCGGGCATCGCCAATTCCAAAGATACGCGCGGCGTGACCAAAGCCACTGCAATCTCGACCTCGACGCCAGGGGACCACAACACGAAAGGGTTGAGTAAAGCCGGAACGTCGGTTTCAAAGAAATCGCACTGATCAGCGTTACTCCCAGCACGCAACCCTGAACAAAACGGGCGCCCGACAAGGCGCCCGTTTTCATTGACACCGGTGTCAGCGCTATTCGTCCATGCTGATCCCCGATCCTCCCAGTTCGTTGGGGACATCCTTCAGCTTCGGCAAACCATCCTTGATACGCAGCACGCTCTCCTGATAGTGCACGTGAAGGCCTGGCGAATATGCGAGATCCGGGATGATCGCGGCATACACATCGATCAGCCCCATCCCGGGGTGTTCGGTGAAGAGGTGCCCGCCGCACGTCTTGCACCACTTACGGTAACTCTGCGGTGTCTTGTTGTAGGTGCCGATGTTGTCAGCCCCCCGAGTCACTTGCACCGCCTCGGGTTTCCACAGCGTGAAGGCATTGACCGGTCCGGCTGACCAATGCCGGCACGACTCGCAATGGCAATAGCCCATCCCGACCGGCTCGCCGCTGACGGTGAGTTCGACCGCGCCGCAAAAACAACTGCCCTTGTAAGACCGTTCAATGTTCATGGCGTTGCTCCTTGATCGCTGGTTAGCCTTCACTCGTCAATGTAGCGCACCGCTGTCGCCGGCGTGCGCCGCACCTGCAATTCGAAAATGTCAGGGCGCGCGTAATGTCCAGTAACGTCGAGCGCCCGTCGCGCCGGCGCTACCAGTGTGATGTCGATGTCCGCATACAAAATGCCGGTCTCCCGGTGCAATGGACCGGCCACGATCCGGCCTTGCGGATTGACCACCACCGAGTCGCCGTCGTTGATCCATTCATCCTGGTCGGGAAACAGTTGCGTACGCGCCGGGAAGTCGTCAGGGACGTCACTGCCGCGCAGCACGGTGCCGCTGCCGAGCACCCAACAGCGGCCTTCTAGCGCAATGTGACGCATCGTGCTGATCCAGCCATCGCCCGTGTCATACGTGGGCGCGACGTAGATTTCCACCCCTTGCGCGTACAGTGAATAGCGGGCCAGCGGCATGTAGTTTTCCCAGCAAATGAGCGTACCCACGCGGCCGACCGATGTATCGACTGTACGCAACCCGGAGGCATCACCGAAGCCATGCACCATGCGCTCGGGGTTCGTGGGCATCAGCTTGCGGTGTCGGTTGAGGAGTGCGCCGTCCGTGCCGATAACGACTACGCTGTTATAGAGTGTGCCGCCACCCGTTTGCCGGTCGCATTCATTGATGCCACACACGATCGTTACGGCATGAACCCTGGCGGCCTCGCACAATTCGCTCAGGTCACCGTTCGCGATATCGACCGCATTGGCCAGCAGCCGGGTGTGCAACTGGCCCACTACAGCGCCGTCTTTTCCCGCCGCCAGCCGCCAGATCCACGACGGGTAACCTGGAACGAACGATTCGGGCAAAACGATCAGCGAGGCTCCCGCCACCGCAGCCTCGGCGACCGCTTGCACGGCCCGGACGATCGTCGCGCCGCGATCGAGCAACACGGGCGGGCGCTGAATAATGGCTACCTTGGTCATGGCGTTCTCCTTTGACGGATGGCTTTCGAGGTTTCAGCGTGCGCGGGGCGAAGTGGCGGGGCTAGTTCAAAATCTGAAGCGTTTCAATTGCGGAGCCCAGGCGATGGATGAAAGCTACGGTCAGTTCTGTACAGTCGCACGCGGTGCCGAAGCCCTGTGCGAGCGCTGGACACCATTGGTCGTGCGCGAGCTGTTGTGCGGTAGTAAACGCTTCAACGAACTGCACCGGGGCGTCCCCCGAATGTCCACCAGCCTTTTGGCACAGCGGCTGCGCCATCTGGAAGAAATGGGCGTCGTACGCCGCACGGCCACAGGCAAAGTCTGGGAGTACAGTCTGACCGCAGCGGGCGAGGAACTGCGCCCCATCATCATGGCACTGGGTCATTGGGGGGCGCGCTGGATCGGCAGTCGTCTGCGCGATGACGAACTCGACGCAGGCCTTCTCATGTGGGATGTGCGTCGGTTCGTGCGCATCGAAACGTTCCCGCCCCGACCGGTGGTCATCCACTTCAAATTCCGCGACGCTCGCCCCGGCGAACAAGCGTGGTGGCTCGTGGTCGAGGAGGGTGTGGCAGACCTGTGCCGCGACGACCCCGGACGCGAACTGACCCTGATCGTGGACTCCAGCGTGCGAGCATTGACCGAAGTGTGGGTGGGTGACCGCACACCGCGTGAGGTGCTTCAGTCTCGGGAGTTGTGTGTGTATGGCGCGGTGAAGGATGCGCAAAGCTTATGGCGCTGGCTTGGCACGAGTGCGTTTGCGGGCACTCGGAGTGCATCGGTGACTCGGTAATCTCCCCGGGGCCCGAATCACGTTGACTGTTTGGAGTCACACGATGTTGAAGGTACTTTTCATGTAGCCAGAACCGACTGCAAAGCCCCACGGCTGACCAACATTTTGCTGCTTGGCCGGCTGTGGAAACTGCGTCGGCGGGGATCAGCAATGATGCGCATGTTCCAGTCAGCCTGGCGTTGTTGCAGTGGGCTGATCTGGAATTTGTCATGGCGCGGACTCATCGCAACAAACTGGTGGCTCGATTTGGTTCGGAGCTGGCGGACACGCTTGTTGTTTGTTCTTCCGCGCGTGGAGATCAATGCCATTCACTCAGACTGTTGAGCTGTCCAATGTCTCATTTCTTCGGCGATGAAGTGGGTTACCAGGTCGCGGAACATTTTTTCGATTGCATCCGGGCTCAAGCCTGCTTCCGTGGCCCAATCGCGACGTGTCACCAGCATGGAAGCGAATCGCTGCGAAGCCTGTACCGAGGCCGCAGAGGTCTTGAACTTCGAAGCCGCGAGTACGTATTGGAATCGTCTTCCTAACAACGTGATAACGGCCTGATCCAGGGCATCAATCTCGCGCCGGATGTCCTCCATACCTGCGCAATTTGCGGGCTGAATCTGATTTATGACGTCCATGTAGAAAGCTCCTTTTGCTAAG
>NZ_JAVLRV010000002.1:437154-623033 GCF_055803035.1 Pseudomonas sp. 300
AAACAAAACACCCTGCGAAAGCGTAGCCCTCGCAGGGTGTGGGGGTGACCATCTCATTAGCCCCGCCAGATCACTGACGGGGCCTTTTTTTGCATCAGGCGTTTGCCTTATTGAGCGTCTTGCGCCGGAGCCTTCTCACCGTGAGACAAGCTGTAGACGTAAGCGGCCAGCAGGTGAACCTTGTCGTTGCCTTGCAGCTGTTCCTGCGCAGGCATCTGGCCCTGACGGCCGTAACGGATGGTCTGCTGCAGTTGAGCGAAGCTCGAACCGTAGATGAACGCGCCAGGGTGGGTCAGGTCAGGTGCGCCCATTGCTGGCGTCCCTTTGCCGGCCGGACCGTGGCACGCTACGCAGTTGGCGGCGAACAGTTTCTGCCCGGCAACCGGGTCAGCCTTGGTGCCTTCCGGCAGCTTGCGGCCATCGAGGTTGGTCAGCACGAACGCGGCAACGTCCGCAACGCCTTGCTCGCCGATCACTTCAGCCCATGCCGGCATCACTGCGTGACGACCGCCCATGATGGTGGTCTTGATGGTTTCCGCTTCGCCGCCCCAGCGCCAATCGGCGTCGGTCAGGTTCGGGAAGCCATAGGCGCCCTTGGCGTCGGAGCCGTGGCAGACCGAGCAGTTGGAGGCGAACAAACGGCCACCCATCTTCAGGGCTTGCGGGTCCTTGGCGACTTCTTCGATCGGCATGGAAGCGAATTTGGCGAAGATCGGACCGAACTTGGCGTCCGACTTGGCCATTTCCTTTTCCCATTCGTGAACGCCGGTCCAGCCACTCTGGCCGTTGGCGAACGCGGTCTGCTTCTCGTTATCCAGGTAGTTGTAACCCGGCAGCAGGCCTTTCCAGTTACCCAGGCCCGGGTACAGCACCAGGTAACCGAGGGCGAAGATGATGGTGCCCACGAACAGCATGAACCACCATTTCGGCAGTGGGTTGTCGTACTCCTCGATCCCGTCGAAGGAGTGGCCAACCGTTTCTTCTGTTTGCTCGGCGCGCTGGCCCTTGCGGGTGGACAGCAGCAGCCAGGTCAGGGCGAAGATGGTGCCGAGACTGAGGACTGTGACGTACAGACTCCAGAACGTAGTCATTCTTTGTTACTCCTAGAAGCTTGCTCGACGTGCTTGATGGCTTCGGGATCATCCGCGAAAGGCAGCAAGGTCGCGTCTTCAAACTCCGACTTGCGCTTGGGGCTGAATACCCACAACGCCAGACCGATGAAGGCCACCATCACAACGACGGTGCCCAGGCCACGAATCATCCCGATATCCATCTAAATCACCGTTTGCTTTTGATGATGGTGCCCAGGCCTTGCAGATAGGCCACCAGCGCGTCCATTTCGGTTTTGCCCTTCACAGCATCCTTGGCGCCGGCGATGTCTTCGTCGGTGTAAGGGACGCCGAGCGTGCGCAAGACTTCCATTTTCTTGGCGGTGTCTTTGCCGTCGAGCTTGTTTTCCACGAGGAACGGGTAGGCCGGCATTTTCGACTCCGGCACTACGTTGCGCGGGTTGTACAAATGCGCACGCTGCCAGTCATCGGAGTAACGACCGCCGACACGGGCCAGGTCCGGACCGGTACGCTTGGAACCCCACAGGAACGGGTGGTCCCAGACGCTTTCACCGGCAACCGAGTAGTGGCCGTAACGTTCGGTTTCAGCACGGAACGGGCGGATCATCTGCGAGTGGCAGCTGACACAACCGTTGGCGATGTAGATGTCGCGTCCTTCCAGTTCAAGGGCGGTACGCGGCTTCATGCCTTCGACCGGCTTGTTGGTAACGTCCTGGAAAAACAGCGGAACGATCTGGGTCAGGCCGCCGATGCTGACGGCGATAACCATGAAGAAGGCCAGCAGGCCAATGTTCTTCTCGACTGCTTCATGCTTCATCAGTGAGCTCCAACTACAGCAATCTGTTCGGCGGCTTCAGCTTCGGCCGGGTTCGAGGCACGGACGGTACGCCATACGTTGTAGGCCATGAACAGCATGCCGCTGGCAAAGAACGCACCGCCCAGGGCGCGAACGATGAAACCAGGGTGGCTGGCTTGCAGCGCTTCGACGAACGAGTAGGTGAGGGTGCCGTCGTCGTTGATTGCACGCCACATCAGGCCCTGGGTGATGCCGTTGACCCACATCGAAGCGATGTACAGCACGGTACCGATGGTCGCGAGCCAGAAGTGCGCGTTGATCAGGCCGATGCTGTGCATCTGCGCACGACCGAACAGTTTCGGGATCATGTGGTAGATCGCGCCGATCGAGATCATCGCTACCCAGCCAAGAGCGCCGGCGTGTACGTGGCCGATGGTCCAGTCGGTGTAGTGCGACAGCGAGTTGACGGTCTTGATGGCCATCATCGGGCCTTCGAAGGTCGACATGCCGTAGAACGCCAGCGAGACCACGAGGAAGCGCAGGATCGGGTCGGTGCGCAGCTTATGCCAGGCGCCCGACAGGGTCATCATGCCGTTGATCATGCCGCCCCAGCTCGGCGCCAGCAGGATGATCGACATGGCCATGCCCAGCGACTGCGCCCAGTCCGGCAGCGCGGTGTAGTGCAGGTGGTGCGGACCGGCCCAGATGTACAGGGTGATCAGCGCCCAGAAGTGCACGATGGACAGGCGATAGGAGTAGATCGGACGCTCGGCCTGCTTCGGAACGAAGTAGTACATCATCCCGAGGAAGCCGGTGGTCAGGAAGAAACCTACGGCATTGTGGCCGTACCACCACTGGATCATCGCATCCGTTGCACCGGCGTAGGCCGAGTAGGACTTGAAGAAACTGACCGGCAGCGAGGCGTGGTTGACGATGTGCAGCATCGCCGTCACGACGATGAAGGCACCGTAGAACCAGTTGCCCACATAGATGTGCTTGGTCTTGCGCTTGGTGATGGTGCCGAAGAACACCAGACCGTAGGTGACCCAGACGATGGCCAGCAGAATAGCCAGCGGCCATTCCAGCTCAGCGTATTCCTTGGTGGTGGTGTAACCCAGCGGCAAGGTAACGATGGCGCCGACGATCACCGCTTGCCAACCCCAGAAGGTGAAGGCTGCGAGGCTGTCGGAAATCAGTCGCGTTTGGCAGGTTCGCTGCACGACGTAATAAGAAGTGGCAAACAGTGCACAACCACCGAAGGCGAAAATCACCAGGTTTGTGTGCAACGGGCGCAGGCGTCCAAAGCTCGTCCATGGCAGACCGAAGTTCAACTCCGGCCAGACCAGTTGCGAGGCGATGAAGACACCGAGCCCCATGCCAAGGATCCCCCAGACCACCGTCATGATGGCGAACTGGCGGACTACCTTATAGTTATAAGCAGTCGGACTGATTGCTGTGCTCATTCTAAGGTTCCACGGTTTGGGTGTTTTATTAGGAGTAAAAATCGGCCGCAAGTATGGAGAAAGCAGGGGGTCATTGCAACGCGCCATGACCTGGGTCAATGCTTTCAAAAGCTGATTCTGCGGCCTTTCCATGCGCCGCGTAAGGACAAAATCGCCCTCGGACAAAATGTCGCAGCGAACGAAAATGATGAGAGGGTCAGGTCAGATGTAACGGGGTGTGTTCAAACGCAGCGATCGGGTGACCGATGGCAATTGGCACGACAGCCGGTATCTACCAGCCTTTGCGGCTTGTCATCGAGCAGATTCGTCGAACACATCGGGTCGGGTCGACCTGGAACCGGCTCAAGCCAGTCCGCATCGGGGCAAGCTTAGACCCGAATCGGGTGGACCGAAAGGCGGACTATAGGAGGGTGCGACAATGGGTCGCAAAGGGGCAGGGAACTGCCGCATCCGGGGAAGAATGCGGCAGCAGAGCGGTCAAGAATTATTCGCTTTTGCCTTTAGCCTGCAAACGCTCTGTATTCAGACCGTGGGACAGGCTGTACACATAAGCGGCCAGCAGTTGCACCTTGTCGTTGCCGAGCAGTTCGTTCTGCGCCGGCATATGGCCCTGGCGGCCATGACGAATGGTTTGTTGCAGTTGCGCCAGGCTTGTACCGTAGATAAATCCGGCCGGTTGCGTCAGATTCGGCGCTCCCATGGCTTCAGTGCCCTGGCCGTTTGCCCCATGACAGGCTACGCAGGTGGTGCTGAACGCTTGCTGTCCGGCGTGCAGGTCGGCGGTGTCGCCCTCCGGCAATGGCAGGCCGGCCAGTTCATGGCGCACATACGCGGCGACGTTTTTCACGCCGGCATCACCCAGGATTTCACCCCAGGCCGGCATCGCCGCCATGCGCCCACCCATGATCGTGGTCTTGATCATCTCGGCGTCACCGCCCCAGCGCCAGTTGCTGTCGGCCAGGTTCGGGAAGCCGAAAGCGCCCTTGGCATCCGAGCCGTGGCACACCGAGCAGTTCGACGCGAACAGGCGGCCGCCCATTTTCAGCGCTTGCGGGTCCTTGGCCACTTCTTCCACGGGCATGGCGGCGAATTTGGCGAAGATAGGCCCGAACTTCGCATCGGCCTTGTTTATCTCCTTTTCCCATTCGTGGACGCCGGTCCAGCCGTCCTCGTAACCCGGCAGGACGCCTTTCCAGTTGCCCAGGCCCGGGTAAAGAATCAGATAACCCACGGCAAACACCAGTGTGCCGGCGAACAGCATGAACCACCACTGCGGCAGCGGATTGTCATACTCCTCGATGCCGTCGAAGCTGTGGCCCATGGTCTGGTCGACGCTGCCCTTGGTTTCGCCCTTGCGAGTGCCGATCAGCAGCCAGGTCAGGCCGATCAGGCTGCCGATGGTCAGTACGCAGATCCACGTACTCCAGAAAGTGGTCATGACCGGGTACTCCTTGTTTCAGGTTCTTGGGTGGCGTCGTCGGCCAGGGGTTCATCGGCGAACGGCAGCAAACGCGCTTCGGCGAACTCCGGATTGCGCTTGTTGTTGAACACCCACAACGTCAGGCCGACGAAGGCCACGAACACCACGACCGTGCCCAGGCCGCGGATCATTCCACTGCTCATCTCAATGACCATGGCTCACCTCTTGCTCTTGATGGCAGTGCCGAGCACTTGCAGGTAGGCGACCAATGCGTCCATTTCGGTCTTGCCCTTGAGCGATTCGACCGAGCCTGCGATGTCGGCATCGGTGTACGGCACGCCAAGCGTGCGCATTGCCTTGATCTTGGTTTCGGTGTGGCTGCTGTCGAGCTGATTGGCCACCAGCCATGGATAGGCCGGCATCTTCGATTCCGGCACCACGTTGCGCGGGTTGTACAAGTGCGCGCGGTGCCAGTCTTCAGAGTAACGGCCGCCGACCCGTGCCAGGTCCGGCCCGGTACGTTTCGAACCCCAGAGGAACGGGTGATCCCAGACGCTCTCACCGGCCACCGAGTAGTGCCCATAACGTTCGGTCTCGGCGCGGAACGGCCGGATCATCTGCGAGTGGCAGCCGACGCAGCCTTCGCGGATGTAAATGTCGCGACCTTCCAGTTGCAGCGCGGTGTAGGGCTTCATGCCTTCCACCGGTTTATTGGTCACGTCCTGGAAGAACAGCGGGACGATCTGCGTCAGACCGCCGATGCTCACGGCCAGGACCATCAGCAGCATCAGCAGGCCGACGTTTTTCTCGATTGTTTCGTGTTTCATGGCGGACTCCTCAGGCCATCTGCGCGGCAGCGGCGACTTCGGCAGGCTGCGAGGCCCGCACGGTGCGCCAGGTGTTGTAAGCCATCAGGAACATGCCGCTGAGGAAGATCGCACCGCCCACCAGTCGCACGACGAAGCCTGGGTGGCTGGCCACCAGGGTTTCGACGAAGGAGTAGGTCAGCGTGCCGTCTTCGTTGACTGCGCGCCACATGAGGCCCTGGGCGATGCCGTTGACCCACATCGACGCGATGTACAACACGGTGCCGATGGTGGCGAGCCAGAAGTGCGCGTTGATCAGGCCGATGCTGTGCATCTGCGGGCGACCGAAGATTTTCGGGATCATGTGGTACAGCGCGCCGATGGAAATCATTGCCACCCAGCCGAGTGCACCGGCGTGAACGTGGCCGATGGTCCAGTCGGTGTAGTGGGAGAGTGCGTTGACGGTCTTGATCGCCATCATCGGACCTTCGAAGGTCGACATGCCGTAGAACGCCAGGGAGACCACAAGGAAGCGCAGGATCGGGTCGCTGCGCAACTTATGCCAGGCGCCCGAGAGCGTCATCATCCCGTTGATCATGCCGCCCCAGCTTGGCGCCAGCAGGATCAGCGACATCACCATGCCCAACGACTGCGCCCAGTCCGGCAGCGCGGTGTAGTGCAAGTGGTGCGGACCGGCCCAGATGTACAGGGTGATCAATGCCCAGAAGTGCACGATCGACAGGCGATAGGAATACACCGGACGCTCGGCCTGTTTCGGCACGAAGTAGTACATCATCCCGAGGAAACCGGCGGTGAGGAAAAAGCCTACGGCGTTGTGCCCGTACCACCACTGAACCATGGCATCGGTCGCACCGGCGTACACCGAGTAGGACTTGGTGAAACTCACCGGCAGTTCAAGGTTGTTGACGATGTGCAGGATGGCCACGGTGATGATGAATGCACCGAAGAACCAGTTGCCGACGTAGATGTGCTTGGTCTTGCGCTTGGCCAATGTGCCGAAGAACACGATGGCGTAGGCGACCCAGACGATGGTGATCAGGATATCGATCGGCCATTCCAGTTCGGCGTATTCCTTGGAGCTGGTGTAACCCAGCGGCAGGCTGATAGCAGCCAGCAGAATCACTACTTGCCAGCCCCAGAAGCAGAACGCGGCGATTTTTGGTGCAAACAGTTGGGTCTGGCAGGTGCGCTGCACCGAATAGAACGAACTGGCGAACAGGGCGCAACCGCCGAAAGCGAAGATCACCGCGTTGGTGTGCAACGGGCGCAACCGGCCGAAACTGGTCCACGGCAAATTGAAGTTGAGTTCAGGCCAGACCAATTGGGCCGCGAGAAAAACCCCGAGCCCCATGCCGACGATGCCCCACACCACCGTCATAATGGCGAATTGGCGGACCACCTTGTAGTTGTAGGCGGTACTGATAGAAGTGTTCATGGTTCCCCATCCACGGTTCAGCCGAAGTGAAGGCCCGTCTTTGCGAGTAAGCCGCGCAAGGCAGACGCTCCCTTCGCCTGGAGTTATAGGCAGACTAAAAGCGAGGCAAGCATGGACAAAGAGCACAAGGCCAGTATTGACGGGGATCAATGGGCGCAGTGTGTGCGGGAATATGGATGGCTGTGGAACGAGGCCGCTTCGACGGTTTCGGTCGAGCCTGTCACGCTGATTCTTGCGCATGGCGCCGGGGCGCCGATGGACAGCGCCTGGATGAACGACATGGCTGCGCGCCTTGCTGCGCTTGGCGTCAACGTGTTGCGCTTTGAGTTTGCGTACATGGCGCAACGGCGTGTCGATGGCGGCAAACGTCCGCCGAACCCGGCGCCGAAACTGCTGGAATGCTGGCGCGAGGTGTATGCGGTGGTGCGACGCCATGTCACTGGGCGTGTGGCTATTGGCGGCAAGTCCATGGGCGGGCGGATGGCGAGCCTGTTAGCCGATGAGCTGGGGGTGGATGCGTTGGTGTGCCTGGGGTATCCGTTTTATGCGGTGGGTAAACCGCAGAAGCCGAGGGTCGAGCATTTGGCGGCGCTGAAGACCCGGACGTTGATTGTGCAGGGTGAGCGCGATGCGTTGGGTAATCGTGAGGCGGTTGAGGGTTATGCGTTGTCGCCGAGTATCGAGGTGTTCTGGTTGGTGGCGGGGGATCATGATTTGAAGCCGCTGAAGGCTTCAGGGTTTACCCATGAGCAGCATTTGGCTTCGGCGGCGGGCAAGGTTGCCGAATTCCTGCAGTGAGATGTGCGTCTTCAGTCAGAGCCTCATCGCGGGCAAGCCCGCTCCCACAGTGATAGGTGGTGTTGCTCGATTTTGAGATCACTGCATAACCCTGTGGGAGGGCTTGCCCGCCCAGGGGCCGGTCCAGCCAACGAATAACTATACTGCTCGCGAGCAAGCAAAGACTTGCCCCCCATAAAACCATGCCCGAGGTTTTTCATGCATCCCGCCATCCTCAATCTGCATCAGGTCGATCTCGAACCGCTGCCAGAAGCACTGGCGCCTTCCGGTGAAACTGCCGGCCGCTATCAGCAGCGGATGGCACGCGTCGGTCAGCGGCTGGGTGCGCAGAAACTCGGCTATCGCTTGTACGTGCTGGAACCGGGCATGCGCGGTAGCCCGTTTCACAGTCATCGGGTCAACGAGGAGATGTTTTACATCGTCGCGGGGGAAGGGGAGATTCGTCTCGGCGCCGAGCGTTTTCCTATCTGCGCCGGTGACGTGATTGCCTGCCCGCCAGGCGGTCCGGAAGCGGCGCACCAGATCATCAACACCAGCGACGCCGAACTGCGCTATTTGGCGGTCAGCACCCAGCAATCGCCGGAAATTTGCGAGTACCCGGACTCTGGCAAATACGCCGTGATGGACGACTTCAAGGTCGATGCCCAAGGCAATGCTTCAGGCTTCGTTGCCATCGCCAGACAGGCCGATGGCGTGGATTACTGGGACGGCGAGTAACAACTGGCACCACAAATCCAATGTGGGGCTTGCTCGCTCCCACATGTTGATGTGTTGTGCGGTTATTCGAGGCGTGCCAGGCGCTCTTCCAGCGCGGCAATCCGGGCCTCAAGTTCTTCGATGCGCTCCACGGACACACCGCTGCCGGCACCGCGCTCCGACGGATTTTGCCGTGCCGCCAGAATCGCTTCGATGTCCGCCGGATCACCCAGTGCGTGCATGTAGCGATCTTCACGTTGCCCGGCCTGACGCGGAATCAGCAACGCCAGACCGCGAGCAATCAGCCGTTCAAGTTGATGTACAACTTGTTCGGCATCTTCGAACTCATGCATGCGGCCGCTGCGGGTCAGCAGCTCGTTGACCGTCTGCGGGCCGCGCAGAAACAGCAGCCCCGTCAGAATGACCTGTGCCGGCACCAGTTCCAGTGCCTTGTCGACCTTGTGTTCCCAGCGGTCGGCGCGACTGCCCATCACCAGTTTGGTAAAGCCGCGACCTTCAAGGGCGCGCAGGCTCTGGCCGACCTGGCCCTGGGTGAGGTTCATTACCGGTTCGCGACTGGTTTTCTGGTTGCAGGCAATCACCAGGGCATTGAGGGTCAGCGGGTAGGTTTCCGGGCTGGTGGCCTGTTTTTCGATCAACGAACCCAGAATGCGGATTTCCGTGCTGTTGAGCCGCGGCTCGTCGAAGGTGGTCTCTTGCTCAGTGCTCATCACGCTTTTCCCTTTGCTGTCGAAGCATGCAGTCGAAGCCGCCTAGCCTAATCCTTGCTGGATAAAAGACAAGCCGCAGGAGCGTCGCGCATGGCTATAATCGGCCCACGTTTCCCTCCTGTCACAACACGAGACTGCCATGACCATTTCCCTGTATGACGCTTCCGTCCCGGTTTTCAAACAAATGCTCAATGCCCTGAGCGACGTTCTGAACAAGGCCGAAGCCCACGCTACAGCCAAGAACATCGATCCGAACGCTTTCCTGCAAGCCCGTCTGTACCCGGACATGTTCCCGCTGGTGCGTCAGGTGCAGATCGCGGTTGATTTCGCCAAAGGTGTTTCCTCGCGTCTGGCCGAGATCGAAGTGCCGAAATATGACGACACCGAAACCACCTTCGCCGAGCTGCAAGCGCTGATCGCCAAGGTTCTGGCCTACATCGGCGAGATCAAGCCCGAGCAGATCAACGGCAAGGAAGGTATCGAGATCATCACCCGTCAGGGCACGCCGAAAGAGAAGCGCTTCAGTGGCCAGGCTTACTTGCTGAGCTACGGCCTTCCGCAGTTCTTCTTCCACGTCACCACCGCTTACGCACTGCTGCGTCACAACGGTGTGGAAGTGGGCAAGCGCGATTACATGGGCGCGTTCTAACCCGCCCACGTACAAAAAAGCCCGCCAAGGTTGACGCCTTGGCGGGCTTTTTATTGGTCTTGTGGGGGCGAGCTTGCTCGCGAAGGCGGTGTGTCAGGTGGCTTAGGTTTTGATGGTGTACATATCCATTCCTGCGGTAATGGCGGCTATTGGTTCTGCTCTTACCGCGGGATACTTGGAAAAACGGAACGCCGCCCGACCCCAAGTAACCCAGCGCCCGCGTCCCTGACGTACGGTGCCTCGCTCCGTTCCTGCTCCATGGGCCCGCCGCCATCGGCCATCCGTGGCCGGGGGGGGGGCTAACCCGAGGTAATGCCGGACAACAATCCCCCTGTGGGAGCTAGCCTGCTAGCGATGGACGTCCAGACACCGCGTTCATTCAGACCGCACGCGTTATCGTTAACGCCCATCGCTAGCGGGCTAGCTCCCACAGGGGGAATGCGTACGCTTGAAGAGATAGGCCGGCCGGTTATCATGCCAAACGCTGAGCCTTCTCGTCCTCACCCAAGCAAGCCGCCGCCGTAAACAGCACATCAGTCGAAGAATTCAGCGCAGTCTCCGCCGAGTCCTGCAGCACGCCGATAATGAACCCGACCGCCACCACCTGCATGGCGATTTCGCTCGGAATGCCGAACAGGCTGCACGCCAGTGGAATCAGCAACAACGAACCGCCTGCCACACCCGAAGCGCCACAGGCACAGATCGCGGCGACCACGCTCAGCAGGATGGCGGTCGGAATGTCCACGGCGATGCCTAGCGTGTGCACGGCTGCCAGGGTCAGCACGGTGATGGTGATTGCCGCGCCCGCCATGTTGATGGTCGCGCCCAGCGGAATGGAAACCGAATAAGTGTCCTCGTGCAGCCCCAGACGCTTGCTCAGTTCCAGATTGACCGGAATGTTCGCTGCCGAGCTGCGGGTGAAAAACGCCGTAATGCCGCTTTCACGCAAGCACGTGATCACCAGCGGATACGGGTTGCGACGCAGCTTCCAGAACACGATCACCGGGTTCATCACCAGCGCCACAAACAGCATGCAACCCAGCAATACCGCCAGCAGATGCGCGTAGCCGATCAAGGCACCGAAACCGGAGGTGGCTAGGGTCGATGCCACCAGGCCGAAAATCCCCAGCGGCGCAAAACGGATCACCAGGCGCACAATCAGGGTCACGCCGTTGGACAAGTCGCCGAGGACTTCGCGCGTAGTGTCGCCGGCATGGCGAATGGCGATGCCCATACCGATGGCCCACGCCAGAATGCCGATGAAATTGGCATTCATCAGGGCGCTGACCGGGTTGTCGACCACGCTCAGCATCAGACTTTGCAACACTTCACTGATGCCGCCCGGCGCTGTCACCGCGACGTCGTGGGTGGACAGCACCAGGTTCGACGGGAACATCATGCTGGCCACGACCGCGACCACGGCCGCGGCAAATGTGCCCAGCAGGTACAGAAACAGAATCGGCCGGATGTGGGTTTCCTGGCCGTGCTTGTGGTTGGCGATCGACGCCATGACCAGCACGAACACCAGAATCGGCGCGACGGCTTTCAGCGCCGAGACGAACACTTTGCCGATAAACGCGGTGGACTTCGCCACCTCAGGCGCAACCAGCGCCAAGGCTATCCCGGCGAGCAGGCCGATAACGATTTGCGTAACCAGGCTCAAGCGTTTCAAACGTTGCAATAGCGAAGGGGATGAAGCAGTCATAAAACGGCATCTCTGATTTTATTAGGTGCGGAGGTGTCGCGACATCACGGCCATTAACGGGCGGATGAACAGGTGTACGAATCGCAGGGCGCGGACTTTATCACAGCGTCGGCTTGATCCTTCAGACCTGTGACGATCTGCCACCTGCCGGTTAAACGCGATGTGCAGGTTCGTGCAACCGTGTTTGGAAACACTCTGTTAAGATTGCCCATCCTCATTTTCATCTCTGCCAGTGGGCCTTCGGGCTATCGCTGGTGTTGTCGTTTTCTGGAGTTCTGCATGTTGTTGCCCATTCTTCTGTTGTCCGCCGCCGGCTTCACGGTGCTGACCACGGAATTCGTCATCGTCGGCCTGTTGCCGGCAATTGCCCGCGATCTCGAAGTCACCATCCCGCAGGCGGGTTTGCTGGTGACCTTGTTCGCCTTCACCGTCGCGGCGTTCGGGCCGTTCCTGACCGCGTACTTCGCCCGGTTCGAGCGGCGCAAGTTGTTCATCTCGGTGTTGATCATGTTCGGTCTGGCCAACACCCTCGCGGCGTTTGCGCCGAACATCTGGGTGATGGCCGTTGCGCGATTGATTCCCGCGCTCGGGCTGCCGGTGTTCTGGGCCCTGGCCAGTGAGACGGCGGTGGACATCGTCGGGCCGGACTACGCCGGACGCGCCATCGCCAAGATCGGTTTCGGCATCGTCTGCGCCACGGTGTTCGGCATTCCGGTCGGCACGTTGATTTCCGATGCATTCGGTTGGCGCAGTGCCTTCGGCATTCTCGCGGTGATCGCGTTCGCCAAGGCGTTGCTGCTGTTTATCTACTTGCCGAAAACCAATTTGCATCAGCACCAAGTGAGCTTCCGCTCGCAGTTCAAGATCCTGCGCAGCCCGCTGATGATTGGGCACGTGTTGCTGTCGATCCTGGTGTTCAGCGGCATGTTCACCGCTTACACCTATCTGGCCGACATCCTCGAGCGGCTGGCCGGTTTCAACGGCACGGTGGTGGGTTGGTGCCTGATGGGCTTCGGTGCGGTCGGTTTGATCGGCAATTCGCTGGGCGGTCGCGCGGTGGATCGTCATCCGCTGATCGCTTCGGTGACGTTCTGCGCCTTCATGATCGCCGGCATGGTGGCGCTGGTGCCGAACATCCATTCGCCGCTGGGCCTGGCGGCGGCGATGGGGATCTGGGGCGTGACGCAAGCGGCGCTGTTCCTGGTCAGCCATGTGCGTTTGATGAAGGCTGCGCCTGAAGCGCCAGCCTTTGCCGCATCGCTGAATATTGCCGGTGCCAACCTCGGGATCGGTTTGGGTGCGATGGTCGGCGGCCGGGTGATCGACAGCGTTGGCCTGGGTGGGCTTGGCTTTGCGGCGGCCGGTTTTATTCTGATCTCGATCCTGTTGGCCATGGCACTGATGACGTTCAAACCCCGCGAAGTCTGCGCCTGACCCTCACATCTCGGTGAACAGCTCGCGTCGGGCACCTTCGGTAATCGCAACAATGCCGGGGTGCTTGACCTTGCGTTCCACCGAAATGGCGTAGAACGATTCGGTCACAGCGTCGGTCTGGCCAATCAATTCCACGCCGTACTGACGTTTCACTTCATCGGCAATCACGCTCGGGCCGATGAAAATCCCGCTGCCGGATTGACCAAACGCCTGCATCAACGCGCTGTCGTCGAACTCGCCGACGATGCGCGGCTGAATCTGCTGCTCGGCAAACCAGCGCTGCAAGCGACTGCGCACCACGGTTTCCGGCCCCGGAATCAGCAACGGTGCGCCGTGCAGGCTGCGCGGAAAGTCCTGGCCGTACTGCGCCGCCAGTTCAGCGGTGGCGAAGAAACTGATCCCGCATTCCCCGAGTTTCTGGCTGTAGCCCTTGATGTCCAGGTGCGACGGCATTGGGCTGTCGGAGATCACCAGGTCCAGGCGTTGAATCGCCAGGTCGGCGAGCAAACGTTCGAGTTTGTCTTCGCGACAGGTAATGCGCAGCGGTTCGCTCAACTCCATGGTCGGCGCGATCAGGCGGTAGACGATGGATTTGGGCACCACATCAGCCACGCCAACCCGAAACAGAATCTGCTGTTCATTGGGTTGCGCCCGCAGCATCAATTCCAGTTCGCCGCCAAGCTGAAACATTTGCTCGGCGTAGGGCAGGGCCTGGCGCCCGGCTTCGGTGAGCTCCAGCTGTCGGCCGACCCGGCGAAACAACTCGATACCGTAGGTTTGTTCAAGCAGGGAAATCTGCCCGCTGATGGTTTGCGGTGTCAGGTTCAGTTGCTCGCAGGCGCGCACGATGCTGCCGGTCTTGGCCACGACCCAGAAGTAATGCAATTGTCGATAGTTGAGCATGGCGACCTACAGTTCGTAAAAGCCGAAGTATAACCGCTAAAAATACGAATTTTCCTGAAGTATTTGCCTCCCTAGAATGCCTCGCTATCAACGGGCCATCGTTTCGGCCCGTTCTGTTCTATCGAGGAATGCATCATGAAGCTTAAAACCACGGCATTGCTGATTGCGTCTTTACTGGTATTGGCCGGTTGCGACCAGGCCGAAAAAAGCGCTCAGCAACTGATGGGCAAGGCTGCCGAAACCGCCAAGCAGGCGATTGACGACACTCACAAAGCCGCCGAGCAAGCGATCAGCGATGCCACCGGCGGGCTGATCAGCAAGAAAGAATCATCGGGTGACGATAAAGAGAAAGCCGAATCGTCGTCCCAGGAAATCTAAACCGTCTTAAAACGAGTCAGGACTGACCCATGGAATACCTTTTAGAACTTGCTGCAAGCCCCACCGCCTGGGTCGCCCTGGCCACGCTGGTGGTGATGGAAATCGTGCTCGGCATCGATAACCTGATCTTCATCTCGATCCTGACCAACAAACTGCCGGAGCAGCATCGGCAGAAGGCTCGGCGCATCGGTATCGGCATGGCGCTGATCCTGCGACTGGCACTGCTGAGTACCATCGCGTTTATCGTCCAGTTGACGGCGCCGGTGATCGAGCTCCTCGGCCACGCGTTCTCCTGGAAGGACATGATCCTGATCGCCGGCGGCCTGTTCCTGTTGTGGAAGGCCACCACCGAGATCCACCACAGCATGGACCCGGCGCCGGAAGATCCGAAGTCGGCGACCTCGACCGTGACCCTGGGCTTCGCTGCCGCGATCGGTCAGATCCTGATGCTGGACATGGTGTTCTCCATCGACAGCATCATTACTGCGGTCGGCATGACCGAGCATTTGCCGATCATGATCATCGCGGTGGTGGTGTCGGTGCTGGTGATGTTGCTCGCGGCTGACCCGCTGGCCAAGTTCATCAACGACAACCCGACGGTGGTGATGCTGGCGCTGGGCTTCCTGATCATGATCGGCATGACGCTGATCGCCGAAGGCTTCGGCGCCCACGTACCGAAAGGCTACGTCTACGCAGCCATGGCGTTCTCGGCAACGATTGAAGGCTTGAACATGATGTCGCGACGGGCCAGGCAGAAGCGCATCGCCGCTGAAGCGTAACCTGAGCTGAAATGAAAACGGCCGCCTGCACTCGCGAGAGTTCAGGCGGCCGTTTTTGTTCGGGGCATTAAAAAGTGTCCGTCAGTGCACAGTGGCGTGACGTGCACTCGATTTATCGATTTTCACCACCCGAGCCGGCTGGACGGGGTGGTGATGGTGTCGGCGGGCAATTCGCAGGACTCCCCACAACATGGCGGTGGCAACAGCCAGCCAGCCGCAAATCAACATCACTATGGTCATTGTCAGGCTCATCAGTGCCTCCTCTTCGCCCTGCTGCGGGCATACACACGCGTTGCAAGTGACAGTCTAGTCGCTGCCATGTTGCAGGCTATTGACCAAAGGTCGTTAATGACCAACCCGTTCGCTCTATCGAAAGCAAACAACTGCCGCTAAAGGCTATACCGCTGTCGTGCGGCGTCCTATGATCAACGGCCAAGCCGGGAGCACGGACACCTGGCGTCTGAACAAGAGAGTTGATGATGGTGCGGGTATTTTCGCGAATTCGAACGGCAGCACTGATTGTTGGCTGTGTTGCGGGTATGGCAGGTTGCGCGGGCAGTGTGGCGCCGGAGGTCAAGCGTCTGCCGGAACGCGTGGAGCTCAGCGGTACGTTCTACCGCGGGCAAAGCTTTCAAAGCGGGCCTCAGGTGCTGGCCAGTCTGTTGGCCCAGCAGGGCATCGTGATTACCCCGGGGTTGCTTGAAAAACCCCTGCATTTGCCGGGCGCCGAAGCGCAATTGCAGCAGAACATGCAGAACCTCGCCCGCGAGTACGGCATGGTCGTTTACCCGCTCGAAAGGCATTTGCCTGCGCTGCTGACCCAGGTTGCCGCCGGTTACCCGGTGATGGTGCGCTTCACTGAAGGCTCGGCGTTCTGGGCAGAGCCACGCTACGCGATTCTTGCCGGGTACAACCGTAAGAAGCAGACCGTGCTGCTGCGTGCGGGAATGAATCGTCGGGAGTTGATGAGCTTCAGCTCGTTTGAATCGTCGCTCAAGGATGCCGGTGGTTGGGCGGTGCTGATCCAGAAGCCGGAGCAGATTCCGGCGAATGTTGATCAGTCGCGTTGGTTGAAAGCAGCGAACGACCTGGCGCAGGCCGGCCAGGAACAGGCAGCTGCCCGTGCGAAGAGGGCGCTGGGCGCTCAATAGTTTCCGTTCGTCATCTGCATTGCACTGCCGCGCGCGCTTGGCCTCTGAGGAATAAGGGCCCGGATTTTTCCGGGTCAGTTCCAAGGAGGCATTCATGACAAATCCCAAAGCACCCACCGGCCCGCACTCATCTGAGCATTCATCGGGCAACGACTTGGGGTTCGACCCCGACTCTCCGGACCTCGCCGACCCACAGGTCGACCCCGTCGGACCTGCCAGGGCACCCAAGGACGTAAAGCCGGGCGAGAATAACAAGGCCCCTGCGAAGCCTTACGACCCGCTGGCTAATCTGAAACCCTGACGTTCAGTGCGAGGTGTATATGTCTACCGATTCGAGTTTCGACGACAAACGTCCTGACAGTGTTCCCACCACTCCCGAAGATGACGTTGATCCGGTGATGGATCCGAACAGTCCGATGCGCGACCCGTTGGCCAGACCTGCGGTGGCACCGACCGAACATCCGCAGGGCAGGAGGGATCCGAGTGCCGGCGATGGCATTCCGGATGACGACCAGATGCCGCTGCCGAATGATTAACGCTGGACGAAAAAAAGCCCCGACTGATCGGGGCTTTTGCTACCTGCGTCGTTACTTCGAGGCTTCAACCACACCGCTCTGACGGTGCTTGAGGTTCTTTTCCGATTTGTACTGCAAGGCTACAGACGGAACGTTGGTGCCCTTGCCGGTTTCGACCCAATTGCGAATCCGGCTGGCATCGGCGAAGTGCGTGTACTTGCCGAACGCGTCGAGGATCACCAGCGCCACCGGACGATTACCCATGCTGGTCACCAGCACCAGGCAATGACCGGCCTCGTTGGTGAAGCCGGTTTTGGTCAGCTTGATGTCCCAGTTCGGCTTGCCGACCAGATGGTCGGTGTTACGGAAGCCGAGGCTGTAGTTGGGCTTGCGGAACGAGACGGTTTTTTCCTTGGTGGTGCTCAGCTCGGTCAAGATCGGATATTTGTGCGCAGCGACCAGCAATTTGCTCAGGTCGCGGGCGGTTGAGACGTTACGAGGGGAGAGGCCGGTCGGTTCGACGAAGTGGGTGCTGGTCATGCCCAGCGCCTTGGCCTTGGCGTTCATCGCGGCAATGAATGCGACATAGCCGCCCGGATAGTGGTGGGCCAGGCTTGCGGCGGCGCGGTTTTCCGAGGACATCAGGGCGATCAGCAACATTTCCCGGCGCGGCAATTCGCTTTTGAGTTTCACCCTGGAAAAGACGCCTTTCATTTCTGGCGTATCGCTGATGTTGATATTGATGTACTCGTCCATGTTCTGCCTGGCTTCGACCACCACAAGACCAGTCATCAATTTGCTGACGGAGGCGATAGGGACAACGACATCGGGGTTGCTGGCATAGATGACTTTGTTGGTCTGCATATCCAGCAGCAAAGAGCTGCCGGAAGCCAGCTTGAGTTGTTTCGTATCTCGAGGTGCCGCGGTGGTATCGGCAGCATTGACCGTTGGCGTGATGAACGTCCCTGTGATTGCAAAAAATAGGCTCAGGATGGAAAGACGGATTTTCACGCTGGCAGACTCATAAGGTTTGGATTTGCCGTTCTGTAACGGGCTGTTTCTTGAAAACCGACGCATTTTAGGAGTATGGCTGAAGAACTGTCGATGGTTGTTCAATCAACCGGTAAAAGTCCTTGAAACCCCCTACAAAACAGCGGGTTTCCGGCGAATGGTAGTGTTCATTCTCCGGGCAAAAAGAACCCCGCTCATGGCGGGGTTCTTTTGTTCATCGCTGATGCTCAAGCGTGAACTCAGCTGTGCAGCGTTTCTGCCGCGTACAGCGTGTTTTCCAGCAGGCAGGCGCGGGTCATCGGGCCGACGCCGCCCGGCACTGGAGTGATCCAGCCAGCGCGGGGCAGGGCGGTTTCGTAGATCACGTCGCCAACCAGTTTGCCGTCTTCCTGGCGGTTGATGCCGACGTCGATCACGATCGCGCCTTCCTTGATCCACTCACCCTTGACCAGGCCCGGCTTGCCTGCGGCAACCACCACCAGATCGGCACGACCGACGTGGCCCGCCAGATCCTTGGTGAAACGGTGGGCGACGGTCACGGTGCAACCGGCCAGCAGCAACTCCATCGCCATCGGGCGCCCGACAATGTTGGAGGCGCCGACGACCACGGCGTCCATCCCGTAGAGATCTGCCCCGGTGCTTTCCAGCAGGGTCATGATCCCTTTGGGCGTGCATGGGCGCAGCAGCGGAATGCGCTGGGCAAGACGACCGACGTTATAAGGGTGGAAACCGTCGACGTCTTTGTCCGGACGAATGCGTTCCAGCAATTTGGAAGCGTCCAGGTGTTCAGGCAACGGAAGCTGAAGCAGAACGCCGTCGATTGCCGGGTCGTCGTTAAGGCGATCGATCAGGTCGGTCAGTGCTTCTTGAGTGGTTTCGGAAGGCAGGTCGTAGGCTTGGGAAATAAAGCCGACCTCTTCACAGTCTTTACGCTTGTGCGAGACATAAACCTGAGAGGCGGGATCGCTGCCGACCAGGATCACCGCGAGGCCGGGAGTGCGCAGGCCTTGCTGGCGACGCTCGGTGACGCGTTTGGCGATCTGCTGGCGCAGGCTGGCGGCGATCGATTTGCCGTCGATTAGTTGTGCAGTCATTGCGCGTGATTAACCATCGAGAGGGGAAAAAAAGAGAACGCATTCTCGCATGTCATGAGGTGAGGGCAAAGGCGCTTGGTCTGCAAATTCCTCTAACCCCTTTAATTAAATGAATTTTTTTTAAAAAGGATTTGACGCCCTACGGGGGGCTCTATACTATTCGTCGCACTTGTCGGGCACAGCCTAGCACTGGTTAAGAAGGTCGAGTGGAATTACGATTCTGCAAGGCTGGAAAGCACTTAGTTTGTAGTCCTTCAAGGGTACAGATTAAAAAGGCGCCCGTAGCTCAGCTGGATAGAGCATCCGCCTTCTAAGCGGATGGTCGCAGGTTCGAGTCCTGCCGGGTGCGCCATTAGGCAGCTTTGGCACAAGTAGCGCGATATGGTGGGCGTAGCTCAGTTGGTAGAGCACGGGATTGTGACTCCCGTTGTCGTGGGTTCGATCCCCATCGTCCACCCCATATTTCGAAAGGCGCCAGATTTAACAGTCTGGCGCCTTTTTTGTTTTAGCGGTTTGAGTGTTCCGCGACTGCAGGTTCTGAGTCGCAGGCGCAGGGCGTTTCGTCGTATTTTTGTTTCTCGATGATGCCTTGCTGCCCGCTGGTCTTGCTCGCGAGATCGGCTGTCAGGGCGATGCCTGGCAACTGCTTCTATATATAGAAGGGTTGGCGCAGAGCCCTGGCATGATTGGCTGTATTTGCCACCGGGGCGAGATGCATTCGTGCATTCGCACCTATAAATTGCCTGCTGCGTTGTTGCCCGTTTTCAGTAGGGTGACTTCTTGAGTTTGACCTACTAGAATGCATGCCCTTGATTCTGGGGTCGGAAACGGCCGGCCAACGTCTGTGCAACGAGGAATATCCATGCAAGTTTCTGTTGAAAATACTTCTGCTCTCGAGCGCCGCATGAGCATCACCGTGCCTGCTGAGCGCATCGAGACTCAGGTCAACAAGCGTCTGCAGCAGACCGCCCAAAAGGCCAAGATCGCTGGTTTCCGTCCAGGCAAAGTGCCGATGAGCGAAATCAAGCGCCGTTTTGGTGCTGATGCACGTCAGGAAGCTGTCGGCGACGTCATCCAGTCCTCTTTCTACGAAGCGGTCGTTGAGCAAAAGCTGAACCCGGCTGGCGCTCCTTCGATCGAGCCGAAATCCCTGGAAGCTGGCAAAGACCTGGAATACGTCGCGATTTTCGAAGTGTTCCCTGAGTTCACCGTTGCCGGTTTCGAAGGCATCACCGTTGAGCGCCTGAGCGCTGACGTGGCTGACGCTGATCTGGACAAGATGCTGGACGTGCTGCGCAAGCAGAACACCCGTTTCGAAGTGGCCGATCGCACTGCTCAGAACGACGACCAACTGAACATCGATTTCGTCGGCAAGGTTGACGGTGAAGTGTTCGCTGGCGGTTCCGCCAAAGGCACTCAGCTGGTTCTGGGTTCCGGCCGCATGATCCCTGGTTTCGAAGACGGTCTGGTTGGCGCCAAGGCGGGTGAAGAGCGCGTTCTGAACCTGACCTTCCCAGAGGACTATCAGAACCTCGACCTGGCGGGCAAAACCGCTGAGTTCACCGTGACTGTGAACACTGTGTCCGAGCCTAAACTGCCAGAGCTGAACGAAGAATTCTTCGCTCAATTCGGCATCAAGGAAACCGGTCTGGAAGGCTTCCGCACCGAAGTTCGCAAGAACATGGAGCGCGAACTGCGTCAGGCGATCAAATCCAAGGTCAAGAATCAGGTAATGGACGGTCTGCTGGCCACCAACCCGATTGAAGTGCCAAAGGCTCTGCTGTCCAACGAAGTTGACCGTCTGCGTGTGCAGGCTGTTCAGCAGTTCGGCGGCAACATCAAGCCTGACCAACTGCCGGCCGAGCTGTTCGAAGAACAAGCCAAGCGTCGTGTTGTTCTGGGTCTGATCGTGGCTGAAGTGGTCAAGCAATTCGACCTCAAGCCTGACGAAGCCCGCGTTCGCGAAATGATCCAGGAAATGGCTTCGGCTTACCAAGAGCCTGAGCAGGTTGTGTCCTGGTACTACAAGAACGACCAGCAACTGAACGAAGTCCGTTCGGTTGTGCTGGAAGAGCAAGTTGTGGATACTGTTCTGCAGAAAGCTAGCGTGACCGACAAATCGGTCTCTTACGAAGAAGCGGTCAAGCCGGTAGAAGCTCCACAAGCCGACTGATCTTTCTTGCGGTAAGAAGCACACACCATAAGCCAGCCTTCGTGCTGGCTTATGCGTATTCAAGACATAACTATTTGGGAGTGACTGCAGAGCATGTTCCGTAATTCGTATATTCAGCAGAACTCTGATATCCAGGCCGCAGGCGGCCTGGTCCCGATGGTTGTCGAGCAATCTGCTCGTGGCGAGCGCGCCTATGACATCTACTCGCGTCTTCTCAAGGAGCGAGTGATCTTTCTGGTTGGTCCGGTAGAGGACTACATGGCCAACCTGATTTGTGCGCAACTGCTGTTCCTTGAAGCGGAAAACCCGGACAAGGACATCCATCTCTATATCAACTCCCCGGGCGGTTCGGTGACGGCGGGCATGTCGATCTACGACACCATGCAGTTCATCAAGCCAAACGTGTCGACCACGTGTATCGGTCAGGCGTGCAGCATGGGCGCATTCCTGCTGACCGCCGGTGCTCCTGGCAAGCGTTACTGCCTGCCGAACTCACGCGTGATGATTCACCAGCCACTGGGCGGTTTCCAGGGGCAGGCGTCGGATATCGAAATCCATGCCAAGGAAATCCTCTTCATTCGTGAGCGTCTCAACACGCTGATGGCCAAGCATAGCGGGCACACGCTTGAAGAGATCGAACGTGATACCAACCGCGATAACTTCATGAGTGCAGAAGCCGCGCGTGAGTACGGGTTGATCGATGAAGTGATCTCCCAGCGCCCCGCTTAAAATAAGCAGCTCAAAATAAGGTGGGTCGGCTGGTCCGATCACTTGCGGGCTTGAAAAAGCCCGCAATAGCCTTCATCTTGTGTTGCAAGCCTATCGGATTTGGATCGAACGAATGACTGACACCCGCAACGGCGAGGACAACGGCAAGCTGCTCTATTGCTCCTTCTGTGGCAAAAGCCAGCATGAAGTGCGCAAATTGATTGCCGGCCCCTCGGTCTTTATCTGCGACGAGTGCGTCGACCTGTGCAATGACATCATCCGTGAGGAGGTGCAGGAAGCCCAGGCCGAAAGCAGCGCGCATAAATTGCCTTCGCCTAAAGAAATCAGCGGCATCCTTGATCAGTACGTGATTGGTCAGGAGCGTGCGAAAAAGGTTCTGGCCGTAGCGGTGTATAACCACTACAAACGCCTGAACCAGCGCGACAAAAAGAATGACGATGTCGAACTCGGCAAGAGCAACATCTTGCTGATCGGCCCGACAGGCTCGGGTAAAACCCTGCTTGCCGAAACCTTGGCTCGCTTGCTGAACGTTCCGTTCACCATCGCCGACGCAACCACCCTCACCGAGGCGGGTTACGTGGGTGAAGATGTCGAGAACATCATTCAGAAGCTGCTGCAGAAGTGCGATTACGACGTAGAAAAAGCCCAGATGGGCATTGTCTACATCGATGAGATCGACAAGATCTCGCGCAAGTCTGACAACCCGTCGATTACCCGAGACGTTTCCGGTGAAGGCGTACAGCAGGCCCTGCTCAAGTTGATCGAAGGCACGGTCGCTTCCGTTCCGCCTCAAGGTGGTCGCAAGCATCCGCAGCAGGAATTCCTTCAGGTCGACACCCGTAACATCCTGTTCATCTGCGGCGGTGCATTCTCCGGTCTGGAAAAGGTTATTCAAAACCGTTCCACCAAGGGCGGCATTGGTTTCAACGCAGAAGTGCGCAGCAAGGAAGAAGGCAAGAAGGTCGGTGAATCCCTGCGTGAAGTCGAGCCTGACGATTTGGTCAAGTTCGGTCTGATCCCGGAGTTCGTCGGTCGTCTGCCGGTCCTCGCCACGCTGGACGAGCTTGATGAAGCTGCATTGATGCAGATCCTCACCGAGCCGAAAAATGCTCTGACCAAACAGTATGCCAAGCTGTTCGAGATGGAAGGCGTGGACCTGGAATTCCGGGCCGACGCACTGAAATCGGTCGCCAAACGTGCCCTGGAACGCAAGACCGGTGCCCGTGGACTGCGCTCGATTCTCGAAGGCGTATTGCTCGACACTATGTACGAGATCCCCTCGCAGTCCGAGGTGAGTAAAGTAGTGATCGATGAAAGCGTTATAGAAGGCAAGTCCAAGCCACTGTATATCTACGAAAACAGTGAGCCGGCTGCCAAGGCTGCGCCAGACGCTTAAGCGTCACGCAGCTGGAATAAAGAAGGGGCCTTCGGGCCCCTTTGCTATTGTGGGAGCTGGCTTGCCAGCGAAGGCGGCCTGACCGTCGACCCGATTTTCGGGATGTATTCATACCGTTGCAGAAGCTACGGTACCTGCAATCTTCTAAGTGGTTCTTTTATCCGCTTGTTTTTTTCCAAACGAGCCCCCATCTTGGTTTCAAGCTTACTTCCATCTGTTTACGGCCTTATGGCCGCCGTAGAGGCGAAATCATGAAGACAACCATCGAATTGCCTCTCCTGCCATTGCGTGATGTTGTGGTCTATCCGCACATGGTTATCCCGCTGTTCGTGGGGCGCGAGAAATCCATCGAAGCCCTCGAGGCCGCGATGACGGGCGACAAGCAGATTCTCCTGCTGGCTCAGAGAAACCCTGCTGACGACGATCCCGGTGAAGATGCACTTTATCGCGTAGGTACGATCGCTACCGTTCTGCAGTTGCTGAAGCTGCCTGACGGCACGGTCAAGGTTTTGGTCGAAGGTGAGCAGCGGGGCGCCGTGGAGCGCTTCAGCGAAGTGGACGGCCACTGCCGTGCCGAAGTCTCATTGATCGACGAAGTCGACGCGCCTGAGCGCGAGTCGGAAGTGTTTGTCCGCAGCCTGCTGGCTCAGTTCGAACAATATGTGCAGCTGGGCAAGAAAGTCCCCGCTGAGGTTCTGTCGTCGCTCAACAGCATCGACGAGCCAGGCCGCCTGGTCGACACCATGGCCGCGCACATGGCCCTGAAAATCGAGCAGAAGCAGGAAATCCTCGAAATCATCGATTTGTCGGCCCGGGTCGAGCACGTCCTGGCGTTGCTGGATGCCGAGATCGATTTGCTGCAAGTCGAAAAACGCATTCGCGGCCGCGTTAAAAAACAAATGGAGCGCAGCCAGCGCGAGTACTACCTGAATGAGCAGATGAAGGCCATTCAGAAAGAGCTCGGCGACAGCGACGAAGGCCACAACGAAATCGAAGAGCTGAAAAAGCGCATCGATGCGGCTGGCCTGCCGAAAGATGCCTTGGCCAAGGCCCAGGGCGAACTGAACAAGCTGAAACAGATGTCGCCAATGTCCGCGGAAGCAACCGTGGTGCGTTCGTACATCGACTGGCTGGTTCAGGTGCCGTGGAAGGCCCAGAGCAAAGTGCGCCTGGACCTGGCGCGTGCAGAAGACATCCTCGACGCAGATCACTACGGTCTGGAAGAAGTCAAAGAGCGGATCCTCGAATACCTCGCCGTGCAAAAGCGTGTGAAGAAGATTCGGGGGCCGGTGTTGTGCCTGGTCGGTCCTCCTGGTGTGGGTAAAACCTCGCTGGCGGAGTCGATTGCTCACGCGACCAACCGCAAATTCGTACGCATGGCCCTCGGCGGTGTGCGCGATGAAGCGGAAATTCGTGGTCATCGCCGGACTTATATCGGTTCGATGCCAGGAAGATTGATTCAAAAGATGACAAAAGTGGGCGTCCGCAACCCGCTGTTCCTGCTCGATGAAATCGACAAAATGGGCAGCGACATGCGTGGCGATCCAGCGTCGGCGTTGCTGGAAGTGCTCGACCCTGAGCAGAACCACAACTTCAACGATCACTATCTGGAAGTCGATTACGACCTGTCCGATGTGATGTTCCTGTGCACCTCGAACTCGATGAATATTCCACCGGCGTTGCTTGACCGGATGGAAGTGATTCGACTGCCGGGTTACACCGAAGACGAGAAGATCAACATTGCCGTCAAATACCTTTCGCCGAAGCAGATCACGGCCAACGGCCTGAAGAAAGGCGAGCTGGAATTCGACGCTGAAGCGATCCGCGACATCATCCGCTACTACACCCGCGAAGCCGGTGTACGTGGGCTGGAGCGCCAGATTGCGAAGGTTTGCCGCAAGGCGGTCAAAGAGCATGCACTGGAAAAACGCTTCTCGGTGAAGGTCACTGCCGACATGCTGGAACACTTCCTCGGCGTGCGTAAATTCCGCTACGGCCTGGCTGAATCGCAGGATCAGATCGGTCAGGTGACTGGGCTGGCATGGACTCAAGTGGGCGGCGAATTGCTGACCATCGAAGCCGCTGTCGTTCCGGGCAAAGGGCAGTTGATCAAGACCGGTTCGCTGGGTGACGTGATGGTCGAATCGATCACCGCCGCGTTGACCGTTGTCCGCAGCCGCGCGAAGAGCCTGGGGATTCCCCTGGACTTCCACGAGAAGCGCGACACGCACATCCACATGCCGGAAGGGGCCACCCCGAAGGACGGCCCTAGCGCCGGTGTAGGCATGTGCACGGCCCTCGTGTCGGCATTGACCGGCATTCCGGTGCGCGCTGACGTGGCCATGACCGGTGAAATCACCCTGCGCGGTCAAGTGCTGGCGATCGGCGGTCTGAAAGAAAAACTGCTCGCGGCTCACCGTGGCGGAATCAAGACGGTGATCATTCCTGAAGAGAACGTACGCGATCTGAAGGAAATTCCTGACAATATCAAGCAAGATCTGCAGATTAAACCGGTTAAATGGATTGACGAGGTCCTGCAAATTGCGCTGCAATACGCGCCGGAGCCCTTACCCGATGTAGCTCCGGAGATAGTTGCAAAGGATGAAAAACGCGAGTCTGACTCTAAGGAAAGAATTAGCACGCATTAGTACGCATTTGCCTGGGGGGCTTGTTGACAGCTTTTTAGAGCCCTTGTTATAAAGCGGCTCTTAAGTGTCTGTAGGCCATTCAGCACTCGTTTTTGCTTTCACCAAAAAACTTAGAATCATACTCAAATAGATATAAGGGGACTTAGAGTGAACAAGTCGGAACTGATTGATGCTATCGCTGCATCCGCTGATATCCCGAAAGCTGCTGCTGGCCGTGCGCTGGACGCTGTAATCGAATCCGTCACTGGCGCTCTCAAGGCTGGCGACTCTGTTGTTCTGGTTGGTTTCGGTACTTTCTCCGTGACTGATCGTCCAGCTCGCATTGGTCGTAACCCACAGACCGGTAAGACGCTGGAAATCGCAGCAGCCAAAAAACCAGGTTTCAAAGCCGGTAAAGCACTGAAAGAAGCTGTCAACTAAGTTCGATTCAGGTTTTTGCCTATCCGGGTCGGGGTCATGCCTGACCTGGCAGCGGAGCGGTAGTCCAGTCGGCGAGTAGCCGGTCCGAGACGCCGAGGGTCGCAAGTTCGAACCCTTGGTCCGTTCCGCCAGTTACGAGAAGGCGCATCCTCGGATGCGCCTTTCTTCTATCCGGATTCTACCCACGCTCCACGGTTGCCTAATTTTGAAGTTCAACCGTTTCTGGGGGACGCATGCTGCAGAATATCAGGGACAATTCACAAGGCTGGATTGCCAAGACCATTATCGGGATCATCGTTGTACTGATGGCGTTCACCGGTGTCGAGGCCATTTTCCAGGCGACGACCAACAGCCAGAACGCGGCCAAGGTCAACGGCGAAGAAATCAGTCAGAACGAGCTGAGCCAGGCGGTCGATATGCAACGCCGTCAGCTCATGCAACAGCTGGGCAAGGATTTCGATGCTTCCTTGCTCGACGAAAAAATGCTGCGCGAATCGGCCCTGAAAGGCTTGATCGACCGCAAACTGCTGCTGCAAGGGGCAGAAAACTCGAAATTCGCTTTTTCCGAAGCGGCTTTGGACCAAGTGATCCTGCAAACTCCTGAGTTCCAGGTGGACGGCAAGTTCAGCTCCGAGCGTTTCGATCAGGTCATTCGTCAACTCGGCTACAGCCGCATGCAATTCCGCCAGATGCTGGCTCAGGAAATGCTGATCGGCCAGTTGCGCGCAGGTCTGGCAGGCAGCGGTTTCGTCACCGACGCACAGGTTCTGGCCTTCGCCCGTCTGGAAAAACAGACCCGCGATTTCGCTACCCTGAACGTCAAGGCTGACCCGGCGGCTGTGAAGCTGACCGATGATGAGGTCAAGGCCTACTACGACGAGCACGCCAAGGAATTCATGACCCCGGATCAGGTGATCATTGATTACCTCGAACTGAAGAAATCTTCCTTCTTTGATCAGGTCGCAGTGAAAGACGAAGACCTGCAAGCGGCGTATCAGAAAGAAATCGCCAACTTGTCCGAGCAACGTCGGGCGGCGCACATTCTGATCGAAGTGAACGACAAGGTGACCGAGGCGCAAGCCAAGGCCAAAATCGAAGAGGTTCAGGTCCGTCTGGCCAAAGGCGAGAAGTTCGAGGCCCTGGCCAAGGAATTCTCTCAGGACCCGGGTTCGGCGAACAACGGCGGTGACCTCGGTTACGCAGGTCCGGGCGTCTACGACCCAGCGTTCGAAACCGCGCTGTATGCGTTGGCCAAGGATCAGGTTTCGGCCCCGGTCCGCACTGATTTCGGTTTCCACTTGATCAAGCTGTTGGGTGTCGAGGCTCCAGAAGTTCCGACCCTCGCCAGCCTGAAAGACAAGCTGACCAAAGAGCTGAAAACCCAGCAGGTCGAGCAGCGTTTCGTCGAGGCGACCAAGCAATTGGAAGACTCGTCGTTCGAATCCTCCGATCTGGCTCAGCCGGCGCAGGACCTGAAACTGACCGTTCACACCTCCAAGCCGTTCGGCCGGGAAGGTGGCGACGGCGTCACGGCCAACCGTGCTGTGATCACTGCCGCGTTCAGTCCTGAAGTGCTGGATGAGGGTGCCAACAGCACCGCCATCGAACTCGATCCGGAAACCGTGATCGTGTTGCGCGCCAAGGAACACCTGAAGCCCGCGCAACTGCCGCTGGAAAGCGTGTCTGCCGCCATCCGTGGGCAATTGGCCAAAGAGCACGCCAGTGCTGCCGCCAAAACCAAGGCTGATGAGCTGATTGCCAGCCTGCGTGAGGGCAAGACGCCGTTGGACAAGGCGATCGACGGCCAGAGCTGGAAAGTCACCGCTGCAGCGACTCGTGCTCAGGAAGGGATCGACCCGACTGTGCTGCAAGCCCTGTTCCGCATGCCGAAACCGGTTGCCAAAGACAAGCCGACCTTCAGCAGCGTGACCTTGGCCGATGGTAGCCTGGTGATCGTGCGTCTGAACGGCGTCAATGAAGCCGCTGCACCGACCGAAGAAGAGAAGGCTCAATACCGTCGCTTCCTCGCCTCGCGTATTGGCCAGCAAGACTTTGCGGCCTACCGCAAGCAACTCGAAGCGGAAGCGGACATCAAGCGTTTCTGATGCCTGATTGAGTTTCCCGCGACATAAAGACCCCGGCTGAAAGGCCGGGGTTTTTTGTGGGCGTGGGAAAAGTCGACAGGCACTGTCCGTCGCCTGGTTTTTTTTCGAACGACTTTTTCTGGTCAATGGTAGTCAACACACGTGTAACTGTTTCAAGACACTAATCGGTGCGACGCTAAGCATCGATCTGTTGCACAATACGCCCCGGACTGTTTTCCTCAGGATGTTCAATGTTTAAATCATTTCCCGTGCGGGTTGCCGGGCTGGCGTTGATGCTGGCCATCGCGGCCGGTTGCTCGTCGAAAAAAGCCCCGATCTATGAGCACGAGAACTTCGACGACTCCGGAACGTTTTCGCGCAATTACCCGGTGACCGATGCGCAGAGCTGCGAAGCCGCTCGTCGTGCGTTGCTCAGCCAGGGCTACATCATCACCAGCAGCGATCCGAAGCTGATCAGTGGTCACAAGAGCTTTCAGCAGACTGGCGAGACCCACATGGAGATCAGCTTCAGTGTGGTCTGTGCCGATGATGGCAGCGAAGGGCATCACGCGACCATGTTCGCCAACGCATTGCAGGATCGCTATGCGCTGAAGAAGACCAACAACTCCGCCAGCCTCGGTGTCGGCGTATTGGGTTCGGTATCGATGCCGATCGGCTCGTCCGACGACTCAATGGTCAAGGTTGCCAGCGAAACGGTCTCGTCGGCGAAGTTCTACGAGCGCTTCTTCACCCTGGTGGAGTTGTTCCTGCCGCCGGAAGCGAAAAAAGCCGCGCACATCGTCGAGAAGCCGAAAACCGACCTGGGCGTGCCTGAAACCAAGGCTGCACCTGCTCCGTTAGTGCCGACTCCGGCACCGCCTGCGGAACCAGCTCCAGCCCCGGCAGCTGAGCCTGCATCGGCACCTGCTGCGGAACCGGTTGCACCGCCACCTGAGCCTGCACCGGTTGCCCCGGCCGAAAACACCGAATCGACGCCGTTGACCGAAAACGTCACACCACCGCCGCAGTCGGATTTGCCTCCGCCGAGCGAACCGATTCCGGTCATGCCCGTCACTAGCCAGTAGTCGGTGACTGGCGTTCCGGGATCGGCTGGCAGCCCATCGATCCCGGAACAGTGTTCAAGTTTGATCCGCGTCAACTCCGGCCATATTCCTATGGCCTGTATCGAAAAAATCCTGTGATAAATTCCTGACCACCTGCTACGTTTTATTCAGTAGCGACGAAGCGTCATGCCTGCGTCATTTTTCTTTCACGCGGGCACTTTATGCTCAAGGCGCTGGTCATTTATTCAAGCGTTTTTTCAATGAGCTGCGGGAGATTCACAATGGACGATTATCAAGAAGAGCTGCTCGAGTTTCAGGCATTTGAACTCGACCCGCTGGAACCGGCCGAAGACGCTACCGAGTTGTAAGCGTCAGGTCGATTGGCGGTGACTGCGGCGAAATTCGCCGGGTGTCTGACCGCTCCAGCGTTTGAAAGCACGTTGAAACGCTTCGGCTGAGGCAAAGCCCAGCAGGTAGGCGATTTCACCGAACGCCAGTTCGGTGTCACGAATGTAGGTCATGGCCAAGTCGCGACGCGTGTCGTTGAGAATTGCACGAAACTGCGTGCCTTCCTCGGCGAGTTTGCGGCGCAGGGTCCAGGTAGGCAGCTTCAGGCGTGCCGCCACTTCTTCCAGGTCGGGTTCCCGGCCACCATTGAGCAACGGCCCCAGCAACTGAGTGATGCGTTCACGCAGGCTGCGGGTGCGTGTCAGCTGTTCCAGTTCCCGTTCACACAGTTGCAGCAAATGTCGCCACGTACTCGGGCAGTGCAGCGGGTTGCGCTGAGCGAGACTGGACAGACTCAGACGCAGTTGATTCTGTTCGGCGCCGAACTGGATCGGACAATCCCCCAGCACCGCGTACGCTTCTCGGTAATCCGGTTCGTCGAATTCGATCTCGATGCGCTCAGCGCTCAAGGGCGCAGGGCTGACGCTGGACAATTGATGCAACCAGCCGGCGATGATCGAATCCACCACGAAGCGGTTATAGGCGTTGTAAGGGCTGATGGAATAGAACCGCAGCCACGCGCCTTGGGCATCTTCATGGAAGCTCGATTGACCGCGATAGTTGGAGCCGTACAAGGCCTCGAAGCGAATCAGGCAACGTGCCGCTTCGCGCACTGTCGGCGCCTGCGCGGCAGTAACTCCGGCCAGGCCGGCCTGACTCAGACGGCTGAGCCGGCCCATGCGTAAACCCAGTGCCGGGTCGGCGGTCAGTTGGATGGCACCGTGGCCCAGGCGCATGTAGCGCGGGATAGACAGCCGGGCGCAGGCTTCGCCAAGTCGGGCGGGGTCGAGGCCATACTGGTCGAGCAGAGGCTGAGGATCGATGCCGTGACTGCGCACCGCGTCGGCCAGGCTATGAACAAAGCCCACCGACAAATCGCCCAGTCGCATCGGCAACGGTTTCATGGCTCACAACCAAAGATTCAGCAAGCGCGCACCACGGACATTTCCACCGGCGAAATGCTGCCCGTTGCTGCTGAGAAAGCTCTGCCCGGCGCTGCCCTGATCCCAGAATTGCCCGCGCAGGAACACGCTCATGCCAGCGATGGCCTGGCTGCTGGGCGGTTGAGCGGTCAGCGTCAGGCGATGCCAGGCCTGGCCTTCGCTGAGTTCGCCGGCCTTGAGGCTGACGGAACCGGGCGTCGATAAACCCTTGTAGCCGCGCCATGGTTTGTCCCAAGTGCCGCGACCGCTGACGAATGCCGGGACCGCGACCAGTTGCGTGCCCTGATTGTCGAGTTTGCGGTAGTTATCCGGGTACCAGCTATCGCTGCCGATCAGCACGCCCAGGCGTCCGGCCGGGGTGTCGACGACGTTGAGCGTGTGTTCGCCATTGGCTTCGATCACGTCGTTGTCATCGAAGATCGGGTGCATCTGCCGCTGTGGCTGGCCAATCGGCAGGCCATCGCGGCCGAACACCACGCTGCTGTTGTACAGCGCACCGCGCCCGATTTTCAGGGTGCCATCGATGATGCTCGGCTCCGGCAACACGATGGAGCCCGCTACCAGCGTCACGTGAAACTCCTTCGCCAGACCACCAAACAGCGCCTGGTAATCCTTGGCCATGCTCTTGGCTTTCATGCGCAGGTGCGCATCGTCGAGGCGGTTGTCACCCTTGGCACTGATCAACGCGCGGATGAACTTCAGCGGGTTGCTCACCGCCAGCCAGTTCATGGCTTCCTTGAGCGTGGTCGCCTGATACAACTCGTCTTTCTCGCCGCTGACCATCAGCCAGGTGCCGACATGTTCAGGCAGCACGACGATGGTTTTTTCATTCAACAGTCCCTGTTCCTGGGCTTTTTGCAAATAGGCCGCGAGTTTGCGGTGCAAGCGTTCAGGGCTTTGGTAGTCGGTGGGAAACAGTTCGGGCTGGATGCCCAGAAGATTGCCACGATCGGCAGGCAGGCCCTGATCGATGGCGAGATCGATACGCAGGTCCGACAGATAGTGACCCACCGGGCGATCCGCGGCCCACATGGCGTAGGTTGTCAGGACGGCAATCAATGCCAGGGAGAAAGACAGGTACAGAAGTTTGCGCATGGGAAAACAGTCGACGGCCGTTTGCAGGTTTCATGATTGGCGTGCAGATGGGGAACGAGGCTACGGTAAAACAGCGAGTCGAGGGGCTGTTTTTTTGATTTTTTTGCGGTTTTGACCGGAATGATGGCCGACGACGTCGAATCAACGCAAAGTCGTGTTGCCATGATCGATATGTGCTGAATTCGTCATCGCCCCGGCCTAAAGCGATCAAGCCGTGGGAGTTGGAGTGAGCCAGTCTGGACGGTCTGTTCAAGGAGGTCATTATGATCCGACTGTCTCTGGCCGAAGCTCGTGAGCTGGCCGAATCGATCTTGCTGCATAACGGTTTCAACCGGGCCCACGCTCAAGCGGTGACTGCCACGGTGATTGCCGGCGAACGCGATGGCTGCGCCTCCCATGGTTTGTATCGGATTCTTGGCTGCGTCAACTCGCTGAGGGCCGGCAAAGTAGCGGCTGATGCACAGCCGCAAGTCATCGATCAAGCGCCATCGATTGTGCGTGTGGATGCGGCGGGTGGTTTTTCGCAATTGGCATTCCAGGCCGGGCTGCCGGTGCTGGCGCACAAAGCCCGGGCAAACGGTATTGCC
Source organism: Pseudomonas sp. 300 (assembly GCF_055803035.1). Classification (NCBI taxonomy): domain Bacteria; kingdom Pseudomonadati; phylum Pseudomonadota; class Gammaproteobacteria; order Pseudomonadales; family Pseudomonadaceae; genus Pseudomonas; species Pseudomonas sp. 300. Next base: position 469,657 of record NZ_JAVLRV010000002.1, read on the forward strand.
GCGTTGGCCATTAATCACTGTGTGCATTTCTCTGCGCTGTGGGTGGAGATCGAACAACTGACGGCGGCCGGTCTCGTGGCGTTGGCCTGCAATCCCAGTCATGCCTGGGTGGCGCCTGCGGGCGGCAGTCAGCCGGTGTTCGGCACCAATCCCATTGCGTTCGGCTGGCCACGCGCGGGCAAGGACCCGTTTGTGTTTGACTTCGCCACCAGCGCGATCGCTCGTGGCGATATCGAGTTGCACCGGCGCGCCGGTAAAGCAATTCCCGAGGGCTGGGGCGTAGACGCTCAGGGGCGGCCCAGCACCGACGCCAGCGTGGTGTTGGATGCGGGCGCGATGCTGACGTTCGGCGGGCACAAAGGTTCGGCGCTGGCGGCCATGGTGGAGCTGATCGCCGGACCGCTGATCGGTGACCTGACCAGTGCCGAGTCACTGGCTTACGACGCCGGGAGCAAGTCGTCGCCGTACCATGGCGAGTTGATCATCGCTCTTGATCCGCGACGTTTTCTCGGCGACTCCACCGAGCAGCATCTGGCCCGCGCCGAGGTCTTGTTCGAGAGCATTGAAGGGCAGGGCGCACGGTTGCCCTCGCAACGGCGCTACGAGGCGCGAGCGCGTAGCCTGGTGGAGGGCGTGGAGATTTCCGAGGGCTTGTACAACGACCTCAAAGCACTGCTGGAATGACTGAACGAATACGCCACCGGAAAACCCGGTGGCGTTTTTTTTACAGCGGGTCCCGCTGGCTAATGCCATCCACCAGCCGGGCGATACCCAGCGGGTTGGCGTTTTTCAGCGGGTCCGGCAAGAGCGCGTCCGGGCAGTTCTGGTAACACACCGGGCGCAGGAATCGCTCGATGGCCAGGCTGCCGACCGAGGTGCCACGCGCATCGGAGGTGGCCGGGTAGGGGCCTCCGTGCACCATCGCATCGCAGACTTCGACGCCGGTCGGGTAGCCGTTGAACAAGACTCGGCCGACCTTTTGCTCCAGCAGCGGTAACAGCTCGCTGTGATTGTGCAGGTCGTCGGCGTCAGCCATCAGTGTGGCCGTCAGTTGCCCGTGCAAATGCTGAAGTGCCCGTTGCAGTTCGGCTTTGTCGGCCACTTCCACCAGGATCGTCGCGGGGCCGAACACTTCTTCCTGCAACAGCGGGTCGCCATCGAGCAACAGACTGACGTCAGCCTTGAACAGTTGCGGCTGCGCTTGCGGGCCTTGATGATCGCGGCCGGCCAGGTGAGTGATTTTCGGATGTGCGCACAAGGCCTGCACACCGTTGACGTAGCTGTTGAGCGTACCGTGGTTGAGCATGGTCTGGTCTGGTTGTTCGGCCATCAATGCGCCGAGCAATTGGGTAAAGGCACTGAACGCGGGCGAGCGAATACCGATCACCAGTCCCGGGTTAGTGCAGAATTGGCCACAGCCGAGCACCACGGAGGCGGCGAGTTCGCTGGCAATTTTTTCGCCTCGCCGTTGCAGGGCTTCGGGCAATAGCACCACCGGATTGATGCTGCTCATTTCAGCGAACACGGGAATCGGCTGGGGTCGTGCCGCAGCCATGTCGCACAGCGCGCGGCCACCCTTGAGTGAGCCGGTAAAGCCCACCGCCTGGATGGCCGGATGCTTGACCAGCGCTTCGCCGACGCCCGCGCCGTAGATCATGTTGAACACACCCTTGGGCATACCGGTTTGCTCGGCCGCCCGCAGGATCGCGTTGGCCACTCGTTCAGCGGTTGCCATATGCCCGCTGTGGGCCTTGAACACCACCGGACAGCCTGCGGCCAACGCCGCAGCGGTATCGCCACCAGCGGTGGAAAAGGCCAACGGGAAATTGCTCGCACCGAACACGGCGACCGGGCCGACGCCGATCCGGTATTGGCGCAGATCAACCCGTGGCAGCGGTTTGCGATCAGGCAGGGCCCGGTCGATGCGTGCAGCATAAAAATCGCCACGCCGCAGGACGTGGGCAAACAGGCGCATCTGGCTGCTGGTGCGAGTACGCTCACCCAGAATGCGTCCGTTCGGCAGCGCCGTCTCGCGGGTCACCAGCGCGACGAAATCATCGTCCAGTGCCTCCAATTGTGTGGCGATGGCGTCGAGAAACTCTGCGCGGCGTTCGGCCGACAGCGTACGAAAGGTCGGGTAGGCGGCTGCGGCGGCCTGGGCGGCAGCGTCGACTTCATCCACGGTGGCCTGCATGAACGTGTAGGGCAGCGCCTCACCGGTGCTGGCGTCATGGCTACGCACGATGACCTTGCCGGCGGCGCTGCGCGCACCACCGATGTAGTTGTGTCCGATGATCTCGGGCATGAAAAGCTCCTGTCGGAATGTAGAGACCCTGTAGGCGCCAGCAAGCCGGCGCCTACAGGGCATCGTGTCAGGCCAGTGAATCGCTGCGGCGCACAGGCGCAGGTTCGGCGTCGGTCAGGGCGGCGATGCGCGCGGCGGATTCGCTGTCCACCAGATGCAACGACTTGCCCCGTGTTTCCCGAGTAAGGCCGACAGCGACAATCGAGATCAGCGATGCACCGACCAGGTAAAACGCGATCGGTGTCGAGCTGTGATACTTGTTGAGCAAGGTGATCGCAATCAGCGGGGCGAGGGAGCCGGCGAAGATCGGCGCCACCTGGTAGCACAGGGACAACGCGGTGTAGCGCACGTGGGTCGGGAACATTTCGGCCATCAGCGCCGAGTAGGGCGCGTAGGTCATCGACTCGATCGCCAGGCCCAGGGTGATGGCGGCCATGATCAGCCAGTTGTTGCCGGTGTCCATCATCGGGAAACCGATGAAACCCCAGAACGCCGTGAGCACCGCGCCTGTCAGGTAAACCGGTTTGCGCCCGACCAGATCGGACAGATAACCCATCAGCGGAATCATGAAGAAGTGCAGCAGGTGGGCGCCGAACATCAGCAACAGAATTTCGGAAGTGTCTTTGTGCACCACCAGTTTCAGGTAGGTAATCGAGAAGGTTACGACGGTGTAGTAGAGGATGTTCTCGGCAAACCGCGCCCCGATACCGACCAGCACCGAGCGCCAGTGGTGACGCAGCACTTCAACCACGCCCAGTTGCTGTTGACTGGTCTGCGCCTGACGGGCCTGGGCTTCCTTGAAAATCGGCGCGTCATCGACGCTCGTGCGAATCCAGTAGCCGATCAGCACCACGATGGCCGAGAACCAGAACGCCACGCGCCAGCCCCAGCTGAGGAATTGCTCCTCCGACAGATTCGACGACAACAGCAGCAGCGCAACCGTCGCCACCAGGTTACCGGCCGGGACACCGGCCTGCGGCCAACTGGCCCAGAAACCTCGACGATTGTCCGGGCAGTGCTCGGACACCAGCAGAATCGCACCGCCCCATTCGCCGCCAAAGGCAAAACCCTGGATCAACCGCAGCAGCACCAGCAACACCGGCGCGGCATAGCCGATCTGGTTGAAGCCGGGCAGGCAACCCATCAGGAAGGTGGTGATACCGACCACCACAAGGCTCAGTTGCAGCAGGCGCTTGCGGCCGTATTTGTCGCCGTAGTGACCGAACACCAGGCCACCCAGCGGGCGGGCGAGAAAACCCACGGCGTACAGGGCGAAGGCGGCGATGATGCCGTCGATGGGGCTGTCGGTCTGACGGAAGAACAACTGGCCGAAGACCAGTGCCGACGCGGTGCCATAAAGGAAGAATTCATACCATTCGGCGACGGTGCCGGCCATGGCGGCGGCCACGACACGCTTGAGTCCCGAGGGTGTGGTTGCGCTGTGAGTGTGTTGAGCGTTGGGCATGCTGGCGGTTCCTGTAGGGGCGCAAAAAACAGGTAGCCGGGCCGGGTCCGCAAAGACCCGCCCGGCAATCACTCAGAGACCGACGTCCGGCAAGTGCGGACGGTTGGCCAAGGCCTTGGCCATGATCTGCTCGACGAAGACCCGATCTTCTTCTGGCAGGGCCAGGCGTGGCGGACGGGTCAGCGCGCTGCCGCGACCGGCGATGGCTTCGCACAGCTTGATGCACTGCACCAGGTCGGCACGGGCGTCGAGGTGCAGGATCGGCATCAGCCATTCGTAAATCGGCATGGCTTCGGCATAGCGTCCGGCCTTGGCCAGTCGGAAGATGGTTTCGCCTTCTTTCGGGAACACGTTGGACATGCCCGACACCCAGCCTTCAGCGCCCACGGCGAGGCTTTCCAGCACCACATCGTCGAGGCCGGCGAACAGCACAAAACGGTCACCGACTTCGTTGCGAATGTCGATGAAGCGGCGGGTGTCGCCAGAGGAATCCTTGAAGCACACCACGTTGTCGCAGTCGGCCAGGGCAATCAGGATGTCCGGGGTCACGTCGTTTTTGTAGATCGGCGGGTTGTTGTAGACCATCAGCGGCACGTCGGCGTTTTTTGCCACGTAGCGGTAATGCTCGGCGGTTTCGAACGGCTTGGAACCGTAGACCAGCGCCGGCATCAGCATCACGCCATCGACACCGACCTTGCGCACGGCGTTGGCGACCTTGGCCGCTTGCACACTGGTGAATTCGGCCACACCGCAAATCACTGGCACACGGCCGCGCGAGGCATCGACCGCGACTTCGGTCACAGCGATTTTTTCTTCAGCGGTCAGTGAGGTGTTCTCGCCTACCGAGCCACACACCACCAGGCCCGACACCCCATCGCGGATCACGTTGGAAATGACCTGATGGGTTTTCTCCAGGTTGATCGAGAAGTCATCGTTGAATTGAGTGGTCACCGCGGGGAAGACGCCACTCCAGTTAATACGCTTGCTCATTGTTGCCTCCGGGTTATTTATTGTATTTCGTATACGATATTTAAAATGAAAAGAATCGGCTAGTGCTTTTTTCAGGTTTGCGGGATTTCTGCCAGCCGTCGGTCGGGGTCTTCGGTGCTTCAGCGATCAGGCGCCGGGCCACGTGTCTGACAGTCGATAGCCTTGTGGCCACGGATCACTTGGATCGAGCAGCAGTTGATGGGTGCCGGTAATCCAGGCCCGTCCGGAAATGCACGGGTAGATTGCGGGACGCCCGGCCACTTCGGTCAGTGAGTCAATCCGACAGTGGAATTCGGAGCCGATAATCGAGCGCCCGATAAAGCGCTCGCCGACGCGCATCAAACCTTTGGCGTGCATCACCGCCATGCGTGCCGAGCAACCCGTACCGGTCGGCGAGCGGTCGATCTTGCCCGGTTGAATCACCACTGCATTGGCGCCGGTGGCGATGCCGTTCTCATAATCGATGGGCGCGGCGATCTGGCAAAAGGAAATGTGCGACCACTCAGGGTTCAGCGGATGCACGAAACCCAATTGCTCATTGGCGGCACGGGTGATTTTCAGTCCGACCGCCACTAAATCGGCGGCTTCATCGGGACTGATTGCAAAGCCCAAGCTGTTGGCATCGGCGATCACAAAGCTGTCGCCGCCATAGGCGGTATCGACCTTGAGTGTGCCGACGCCTTCCACTTCGATCCACGCGTCGAGGCGATCGGCGAAGGACGGCACGTTTTTGATTTCCACCCGTTCGACCTTGCCGTCACGGCAATCGGCGACGGCCTCGATCAGGCCGCCGGGGGCTTCGAGCACCAAGCGGGTTTGCGGTTCGGTCATCGGCACAATCCCGGTGTCGAGCAGCACGGTGGCCACGCACAATGAATTGGAGCCGGACATCGGCGGGGTATCCGCCGGTTCCATGATGATCCAGGCCATGTGCGCCCGCGGATCCTTGGCCGGCACCAGCAGGTTGACGTGGCGGAATACCCCGCCACGCGGTTCGTTGAGCACGAAGTTGCGCAGGGTTTCATCCCTGGCGATCCAGCGCGATTGTTCCCACACCGTGGTGCCGGGCGGTGGTGCGACCCCGCCGACAATCACGTCGCCGACTTCACCTTCGGCGTGGCAGCTGACGATGTGAATCACTTTTGATGAGCGCATGCTTTGCTCCTTGTTTGGTCTGTCAGGGCCCCATCGCGGGCAAGCCCGCTCCCACAGGTTTCTGTATTGGCCTGCAATTGTCTGTACACCGCCGAATCCTGTGGGAGCGGGCTTGCCCGCGATGGGGCCATTAGCTACTTCACCGATTTGAGGAACGCCGCGGTTTCAGCATGCACCGGATGACCAATGACTTGATCCGGCGAGCCGATCTCGTGCACCAGGCCGTTGCGGAAGAACGCCACGCGGTCCGACACGTCCCGGGCGAAACGGATCTCGTGCGTCACCAGCACCATGGTCATGCCGTCTTCGGCGAGCATGCGCATGGTGTCCAGCACTTCGCCGACCAACTGTGGATCGAGGGCCGAGGTGGCTTCGTCGAACAGCATGTAGTCCGGCGACATCGCCAGGGCGCGGGCAATGGCCATGCGTTGTTGCTGCCCGCCCGAGAGCTTGCCGGGGAACACCTTGAGCTTGTCACCGAGGCCGACGTGAGTCAGTTGCTGCACGGCCAGCGCCTCGGCTTCGGCCTTGCTTTTGCCCAGGACCTTGCGCGGCGCGAGCATCACGTTTTCCAGGACGGTCAGGTGCGGGAAGGCGTTCCATTGCTGGAACACGATGCCGATTTTCTGCCGCAGGTGATTGAGGTCGGTTGCGCGGTGATGCACCTCGACGCCATCCACGCGGATGCTGCCTTTCTGGATCGGCTCCAGGCCATTGATGCACATCAGCAGGGTCGATTTGCCCGAACCGGAGCCGCCGATGATGGACACCACTTCGCCCTTGTTCACCGTCAGGCTGACACCCTTGACCACATCAAGGTCGCCGAAGGATTTGTGTACGTTGTCGATCTCAATCATTTTCTTGCCACCTTCTTTCCAGACGAGCGCCGAGGCGTGCGACCACCAGGCTCATGACGTAGTAGATAAGGCCCGCGATGCACAGCACCAGCAACGGTTCCTGAATTCGGGTCACGATGGTTTGCGAAGCGCGGAGCAGTTCGACGATGCCGATCCACATCACCAGCGCGGTGTCTTTCATCACCCCGAGCACCAGGTTCAGCCAGCCGGGGAAGGCCACCCGCGAGGCCATCGGCAGGACGATCCAGCGCAGGTCCTGGAAGAAACTCAGGCCCAGCGAACGGCTGGCCCGGCGCACGGTCAGCGGTACCGACAGCACGCCGCCGCGCACGATCTCGGTGAAGTACGCGGCGGCGTAAACCCCGAGCACGATGCAGCCGACGCTAAACGCACTGATGTTCAGGCCGACGATGCTCTTGAGCGAGTTGAACAGCACGAACTGGATCAGCAGCGGTACGCTGCGAAACACATCCAGCACCCACGCCAGTGGCAGGCTGGCCCGTGGCAACAGGGCGCGCAGCAACCCGAAAATCAGACCCGCGAACGTGCCGAGCAGGATGGCCCAGCAAGTCAGTTGCAGGGTGACCCAGGCGCCGTTAAGCAGGAACTGCAGGTCGTTCCAGGAAAAACTGGTGGAAAACATAGTCACGTCCTCAGTAACGGAACAACCGCCAGGCCATCAGCCGAGCCGTCGCGACGATCGCCTTGGCAATCAGGTAATACAGCACCGCGGCGATGGTGAAATATTCGAAGGTGCGGAACGTCTTGACGTTGTAGTCCTGGGTCACGCCGGTGAGGTCGTTGTTGAGCCCGACAATCACTCCCAGCGAGGTCATCAATACCGCCCAGACCATCTGGTTGCTCAACGGGTAGAACACGATCCGCAACAGCTGCGGGACGACGATCATGCGGTAGGTCTGGAAGGCACTCATGCCCAGCGAGCGTGCGGCACGCACTTGCGTGCCAGGCACCGCCTTGAGCCCGCCGCGGAAGTTTTCCGCGAGATAGCCGGCATTGTTGAAGGTGATCCCGGCGAGCAGAGCGAACCAGGAACTGACGTGCAGACCCAGTGAACCGAGGCCGAAATACAGCACGTAGATCTGGAACAGCGACGGGGTGTTGCGCGCAATCGACACCCAGCCGTTGCCGATGCCGCGCAGCAGCGGGTGTCTGGCTTCGCGCATGACTGTCAGGGCCAGGGCGATCAGTACGCCGAAAATCATCGACAGCGCGGCGGTCTCGAAGGTGACCCAGGCGCCGGCGAGCATGTCCGGCAAGGCGCGCAGGGTGGCGCGCCATTGGAAGGTGTAATCAAACATGCGCGAGGCTCTCCATCAGCAAGGCGGGTTGCAACCAGCTCGGCAGTCGCCCGCTGGCACTGGCAGTGCACGCGGCGTCAACGCACTCGGCGAGGCTGGCGAAGTGCACTCTGCGTCCCACCAGACCGGGTGCGTAATGGGCGTATTTGCCCGAGTTGGTCATTAACGTTGTGGCGGCCGGCGGAATCACCGGTTCGCCGAGCATGCACCAGCAGGTGTCGGTCACCAGGGTGGCGCCGAAGGCTTCAATCACACTGATGTGTCCGGCGTCACGCGCCTGTTCCAGCACCGCACGACCGCACGTGATGGCGAGCACCACAGCGGGGTGTTTGTGCCGGCCGCGACACAGCCGTGCGAGGTGGGCGAACTCGCTGAGCGAAAAATGCGGGTTGCCCAGCGAGACCACCTCCACGTGGTTGTCACGGGCACTGTTGAGCTCGCGCCAACTGCGCAGCAAGTCCTCCAGGCGGATTGTTTCCACAGGTACCGGGACGTCAGCTTCCAGCACGTGTGCAGGGTCGAGTGCTTCGGGTGTGACCCCGGCGATATGAAACAACGGCGCGGCCGACGTGGTGGCGAACGCGGCCCCGAAAGCTTTCAGATTGTCGAGGTCTGGCTGGCGTCGTTCCAGCCCGAGCACCAGTGGAATCCGGCTGCCCGCGAGGGCACCGATGTGGTAGCCGAGCAAGGGGTAAAACGCATCGTCCAGCTCGCCCAGTTCCGGCAATTCGACGCGCAGACGGGCCTTGCGTGGCGCGTCCAGATGACAACCGATCAGGGGCGCGCGGCCGGTCAGGGCGATGCAGATGTCCAGGTAATCCGGGTACTTCAGCGTGCGTGCGCCGAGCACGCTGTTGGCGTAGACCACCGCGTTGGATTCGGCCCAGACGATCTGCTCGCCGGCCTTCGGTGCGGTGTCGAGCAAGTAGGGGGCACAGGTGAAACTGAGCTGCGCGCCCATCGCCATGTAGGCATCGCCCAAGGCACTGGCCGGTTCGCCGAGCAATGGGTCGATGCCCAACTCTCGCCAGCGGCGCTGGTCCACGGAAATTGAATTGAGGGTGGTGGGCACGCGAACCTTCGCGCCCCAGTGCACCAGTTGTTCGGCAAAGCGCAGGCTCGCAGGTCCTGTGTAAATGCAACCGTCGATGTGGGCTTGAGTGATATCCACCAGTTGGTGGGCACCTTGCAGTTCGGCCATGCGCAGAACAATCTGCATGGCCACCTGCGCCGCTTTGCCATGCTCGCCGTCGAGCAGCGAACGATCGAACCCGGTGAGCTCAATCGACTCGTTGGTTTTACCTGTGTGCGTCAGTGTTTCGGTGGGCTGCCAGCCATCGATGGGCACGTGATCGAACGTCGCCAGCGAGGGGCCTTCAACTCGGGCGAAGGCTTTGCCGCGCAAGGTCGCGAAGGCCTCCTGGCCGATGCACAGCACCGGCAGTGAACGCTCGAAAATGGTCTGTGCCACGAGCACGCCCAGGGTCAGGATCTCATCGGCTTCGGCCATAACCAAAGCGGCCGGTGCATGACCGTTGCTGATGAGCTCCATCAGCACGCTGCTGCCGGTACACGAACCGCGGCCACTGGGAATGGCCAGCACACGACCGCTCAGATGTTCGCCACTGAGCGGATGGTGACGGTCGATGACTTCACCTGTGCAAGGGTCGACGCCGCCCCAGAAGCTCAGCCCGACATCGGCAAACAGCAGCGCGCCTTGGGCGGAGCCCGAGATCAGGTTACGACCGATGAGTGCAGTGGACCCAGGCATGTCGGACACCTCAGTAATAAACGTTCGGCACGGTCAGGTCGGTCGGCGGGATCTCGGTGCCGACCCATTTGACGAACAGTTCTTTATAACGACCGCTGCGTACCTGCTGATTGACGAAAAGGTTGAGGTAGTTGAGCAGGCCGTACTCGCTGCGTTTGGCGCCCAGAGACACATAGTCGATGGTGTAAGGCGCGTTGCCGGCGATTTTCAGGTTTTTGTATTTGCCCGACTTGATCGTCGCGGCGGCCACGGTATTGGTCACCACCGTGGCGTCGATATGACCCTGCGCCACGGCCAGCAGCGTGTCGTTTTGTGACTGGTAGGCGCGGAAGGTGCCGCTGCCCCATTTCTTCACATCGCCTTCCAGGGCGATGGCTTCAAATGTGCCGCTGGTGTTGCCCAGCGCTTTGCCCTTGATGTCGTCGAAGCTGTTGATGCCGGTGTTGTCGCGGGTCAGCACGACCATCTGGAAGGCGAAGTACGGCACGGTCAGGCCGACAGTCTTGGCCCGTTCGAGGGTGTCGGAGGTTGAGGCGACGATCACATCAGCCCGCCCGGAGATCAGTGCCGGAATGCGGTCGGGGAACGGCGTTTCCACCACTTCGGCCTCAACCCCGAGGATCTTCGCCAGGTCGTTGCAATAGTCCACGTCGAAACCGGCCGGCGCGTTGCTGGCATCGCGGAAACCCATGGGCGGGAAGTCCAGGGTCACGGCGCAGCGCAGCTTGCCGGAACCGATAATGTCGTCGAGCTTGTCAGCGTGCGCGGTGGCAATGAAGGCGGTACTGAGAACAGCGCTGAGGGCTACGGCAAATGCGGGGTTTTTCATAGAGGCCTCGTTCTGGGAAAGTGCTGTTAGATATCGTATTGGGGATTTCGTATACGATATTAATAATAGCAATGGCCGTGCCGGTTTTGCTTTTACCGCCGAATTTTTGCCAATCCTTGAAGCAGGGCGGCTCAGCGCAAGCGAATGGGCAATGGCGCGAGGGTGTCGATCAAGGAGGTGTTACGGAAGGGAGCACAGCGGGGGCTCAGCGCCCCTTAAAGGAACATTTTAACGACGGCTATCGCGGTACTCGCTGGGCGACAGACTGGTGAGGGCGCGGAATTGGCGGCTGAAGGCACTGTGGTCGGTGTATCCGCAGCGCAGAGCGATTTCGGTGATCGGCAAGTCGGTGTCAAGCAACAGGCGCGAGCCTTCTTCCAGACGGGACTTATGGATCATCTGCCGTGGCGTGAGCTGGAACACCCGTTTGCAATGGCGTTCCAGTTGCGCCACAGAGAACCCGGCGATGGCCGTCAGCTCAGCAAGACTGACCGGTCGGGCGAAATGGCGGCGGATGTGCGCGTCGACGGCCGCCAGTTTCTGGAACGCCGGATGGTTGGACTGGGGCAGTTGCAGGTCGCGGGAAATGCCGGCGAGGCCGACGATCCGCCCTTGTTCGTCACGCAGCGCGAGCTTATGGGTCAGGCACCAGACCGGCTGGTTGCCGAAGTACAGGTGCATTTCCAGTTGATCGGCCAGTTCACGGCCGGTGGACAACACGCGTTGATCCTGCGCGGTGTACAGCGGGCCGAAACGCTCTGGAAAGACTTGGTCGGCGGTCAAGCCGAGCAGTTGTTCACGGTGCTTGAAGCCACAGCGCCGGGCCAGAGTCTGGTTGACGAAGACATAGCGCGCCTCGCTGTCCTTGATGAAGAACACCACGTCCGCGAGGGTGTCGAGCAGCGTCGCGATGGGTTGCAGACTGCTCAGCAGCGTCGGCAAATCGCAGGGTTTGAACTGATTGAGTGAGGGGAACATAGCGCTGGGGGCCTGGTGGCAACTACCGGGATCATAAAGACTCGGCAGCGCCCCCGAAAGCCCAGGGCGAGCGTTTACGCGGGCGGGGTGTCGTCCAGGCACATCAGGGTTTCGATACGTGCCGGGCTGAACGGTGGGCGCGGGGCCGAGGGTTGCCAGTCGAACAGAAACTGCACGGCGCCGCCACACACGCGTCCCTGACAGGCGCCCATGCCACAACGACTGGCCAGTTTTGCCGTGCGCCAGTCAACGTGGCTGGCCAGTGCAGCGTAGGGCACGTCTTCGCAACGACAGACCAGCGTGTCGGCCTGCGCCAGCGACTTGAGTTGCGGGTCGAGGCTGAAGGCGCGGTTCAACGCCTTGGCGAAACCTTGCCAGCGCGCCCGACGTGGCCGCAATTGACGCGCCGCTGCGATGTTGCCGACGGCGGCATGCCCGGCAATTGCACCTTCGACCAACGCCAGTTCACTGCCGCCGAAACCGGTACATTCACCTGCCGCGTAGTGGTCGGCCTGGCTCGTGGTTTGCCAGGTATCAACCGCGAGCGCCGTGCCGTCGAGCGCGCAGCCCAGCGCCTGACCAAGTTGGGTATTGGGAATCAGGCCGAAACCACAGGCCAGGCGGTCACAGGCCAGTTCGACGATGTTGCCCTGCTGGCGCAGCCGCACACCTTCCAGCCGTTCATTACCCAAGGCTGCCACGACGTAGGAGCCGGTGCGGTAATGGCGATCAAACAGGCTAAAAGATTGCACAAGCTTGCCCGGCCAGCGCGGCAGTTGCAGGGCGAACGCGGCGACTGCGGATGACGAGGCCTGCTCGGCAATGCGCAACACGTCGGCACCGCTGTGTTTCGCGGTGGCCGCGCTGGCCAGTAACAACGGCCCGCTGCCGGCGATCACCACACGCTGATCCTGCACCGGCAGGCCGCCTTTGATCAGCGCCTGAAGTCCTCCTGCCCCCGTCACCCCTGGCAATGTCCAGCCGGGGAAGGGCAGCAGCAACTCACGGGCACCGGTGCACAAAATCAGCTTGTCGTAGCCGATCAGCCATCCGTGATCGGCGTCTTCCACCAACAATTGTTTGGGGCCGGAACAGGCGATCACACGGGTGCCGCCGTGGTGGCGGATGTGATGGTTGGCGTGCAGGCGCTCGCGCATCTGCCGCGCTTGATTCGGTACTTTGGCCTGAGGCCCGTCGCGCCAGATCTGGCCTCCCGGCAATGGGTTGTCGTCGAGCACGATGATGCGTGCGCCACTGGACGCGGCAGCGAGGGCGGCGCTCATTCCAGCGGGGCCGGCACCAATGATCAGTAAGTCGGCGAATTCGTTCATGGTCGGCTCCGCACCTGCATACCGTCATGGCACAGCGTCTGGCAGGCCAGTCGGAGGCGTCCGTCGATGGTCACCCGGCATTCCTGGCAAATGCCCATTCCGCACAGCGGTGCGCGTCGCTGCCCGCTGATCGAAGTGCGACTGCAACCGTCGCCGGCCAGGGCCAGTGCCGCAGCCACCGTCGTACCTTCGGCGACCCGCAGGGCGCGGCCGTCCAGGACCAAATCAGGCATACACGGCCTCCCCGAGAAAGCGTTGCGGCAGATAGGCTTGCGCCGCTAAGGGCGGCGTCTCGTTGAACAGTTGTGCGACCAGCAAATCGGCGGTGCCTGGGGCCGTGGTGACCCCCAGGCCCTCGTGTCCGACCGCCAGCCACAGGCCTTTGCGTTGTGGGTGTTGGCCAATCAATGGCAGACCGTCCGGGCTGGCGGCGCGAAAACCGGTCCAGGCGCGGATGCCGTTGAGCTGAGCCAGGCCCGGCATGTATTCGGTCGCGCGCTTGAGCATTTTCGCGAGCATCCAGCCCTCGACCTGCGGGTCGGTGGTGCCGAATTGTCGCGAGGCACCGATGAACAATTGCCCGGTCGGCCGGGGCTGAATGTTGCAGGCGGTCGAGGGGCCTGTGGCGTTGTGGGCGCTGGTGACATAACCCAGTTCCACCAGCGTGTGGGTGACTTTGCCGGGATAGCGGTCGGTGATCAGCAAGTGGCCTTTTTTCGGCTCGATCGGCAACTCGGGGCACAGGTCGTTGGCCTGGATGCCGTTGGCCAATATGACGGCCTCAGCGCTCAACCACTGGCCGTCATCGAGTCGCACGCGATTGCCATCGACCTCGCTGACTCGCGCCCTGCGTTGTTCGATGTCGGCGGTGTCGAGCATCCAGTTGGCGGTTGCCGGGGCATAGAGAATGCCATCGCCGTTGATCAACAAACCCCCTTCGAGGCCTTCGCACAATTCAGGTTCACGGGCGCGCAAGGCGTGACGAGCGACTAACTCGCAGGCAACGCCCTGGGTCTTAAGGTTCAGGTATTTGCTGTGGGCCACGGCCATTTCTTCGGCATTGGCTGCCAGCCACAAAGTGCCGTTGCAGCGGTAGGCGCAGCCATCCGGCATGTCCGGTGCCTGTTCGCGCCAGCGTTGCAGCGAGTATTGGCTCAGGGCCAGCTCGGCCGGGTTGTCGTCGAGCACCAGCAAGTGGCCCATTCCGGCGGCCGTCGCGCCGTGCAAGCCGGCGTCCAGCACCAGCACGCGCAAGCCGCGCCGCGCCAGCGCCTGAGCGCAAGCGGCGCCGATGATGCCGGCACCGATCACGATCACATCGGCCACCAGGCCTTGGCTCATGGACGAATGCCCCAGGCGAACGGGTCGTCCTGTTCGATGATCAGGCTGGACTCGGCGCTGATAAAGGCACGCCCGCGAATCGTCGGTACGATGCGCTCGCCGTGCGGTTCGTAGGAGCCTTCGAACTCGCTGCCGATGACGCTGGCCTGCCGCCAGATCTGGCCCGGCTGCAATTTGTCATCGGCGGCCAGGCACGCCAGTTTTGCACTGGTGCCGGTGCCGCAGGGCGAGCGGTCGTAGGCCTTGCCGGGGCAGAGCACAAAGTTGCGACTGTCGGCCTGTTCATCCTCGGCGAACAGTTCGACGTGGTCGATCACCCCGCCGTCTTCGCCGCGTATCCCCTGAACGTCCAATGCTTGCTGCACGGCGAAGGTGTAAGCGGTCAACGCATCCAGGTTGTCGCTGGCGACGCGCAGGCCATGCTCGGCGATCAGGAAAAACCAGTTGCCACCCCAGGCAATATCACCGACCACCTCGCCGATCCCCGGCACCTGCAACGCCACGGCTTTGCGATAACGGTAGGCCGGCACGTTGCGCACGCTGACGGAGCGGTCGTCGTGCAAGGTTGCCTGCACCGTGCCGACCGGCGTTTCGATGCTGTGCACACCCGGGCCGATCTTGCCCAGGTGAGCAAGCGACGCCACCAGGCCGATGGTGCCGTGGCCGCACATGCCGAGGTAACCGCTGTTGTTGAAGAAAATCACCCCGGCGCAGGCCGCAGGGTCGACCGGCTCACACAACAGCGCGCCGACCAGCACATCGCTGCCCCGCGGTTCGAGCACGCAGGCGGTGCGCCATTGGTCGTGGTGTTCTGCCAGCCGTTGAAGACGTTCGGCCATGCTGCCGGTGCCCAGGTCGGGAAAACCGGCGGTCACCAGGCGGGTGGGTTCGCCGCCGGTGTGGGAGTCAATCACGGTGATACGTTTCATGAATGGGCCACGTCCGTTCAGATGAGTGAACGCAAGAGTGGCCCGTGCGGGGGCTTGCAGGCTTGATGGTTTTATCCGGTGCCGATGACGAAATCGGCACAGTACTGCGAGCGGTCAGTGGTGGTGGGGCAGGTGCTCGAACAGGGTTTTGCAGACCCCGGCGATGTGCTCGTCCAGCAGCTTTACCGCCCGGTCGACGTCACCGGCGCGACAGGCTTCGAGGATCTCCCGGTGTTCGTGATCGGCGCGCTCCTTGCCCGCCGAGAGGCTCATCTGCATGCGCAGGTAACGTTCCAGTTTGTCGTTGACCGAACGAATCAGACTCACCAGAAACGGACGTTGTGCCGGTTCGTAGAGGCAGGCGTGGAGTTCCCAATTGAGCTCGGCCCAGCGGCCCACGTCATCTTCGCCGACGAACTCCTGGCAGATACGTTCGGCGCGGGCGAAGGTGTCTTCGGTCATGTTGGGGATGGCCAGGCGCAGCACCTTGTCTTCGAGCAACATGCGCACTTCGAACATCTGCGCCAGTTCGGCGTCGGACACCCGTGTGACCATTGCCCCGCGGTTGCGCTGGAACATCACCAGACCTTCGGCTTCCAGGCGCTTGAGGGCCTCACGCACCGGGATCTTGCTGACGTTGAACTGCCGGGCGATGTCGTCCTGACGAATCGGCTCGTCCTCGGCGAAATGCCCGGCGACGATTGCGTCGCGCAGATGGCGGGTGATGATTTCAGAGGTCGAAGGCGCATTGCCCAAGTCTGGAGCGTTGAATTTGGGTAGGGTCACGGCGGCAGTCGTTCGGATGGAGTTGGAGATATGGTATACGAATTTTCGTTGGGCTCAGTGCTCTTGCGCTGCCTTCCGACAGCCGCCACCTGACGCTTTGTCGTTAATTGCAGAGGCGTGGGCGTAAAAGCCCGACACCCGAGGTGTTGCGCATTTCGATCATTAAGTTGTCAGTTACGGTCATTGAGTGGCTGGGTGACTGCTCATAGTCTGTTACACATGACAGAGGGGCGCCAAAGAGCGCCCACACTTTTTCCGTGATCGCTCGTTGTGGAGTTACCGATGACCGCCGCTCATTACCCGCACCTGTTGGCTCCGTTGGACCTGGGTTTTACCACGTTGCGCAACCGCACCCTGATGGGGTCGATGCACACCGGTCTTGAGGAAAAGCCCGGCGGCTTCGAACGCATGGCCGCCTACTTCGCCGAGCGTGCCCGAGGCGGCGTTGGCCTGATGGTCACAGGCGGTATCGGCCCGAACGACGAAGGCGGTGTGTATTCCGGCGCGGCCAAGCTCACCACTGAAGAAGAAGCGCTCAAACATCAGATCGTGACCCGCGCGGTGCACGAGGCGGGCGGCAAGATCTGCATGCAGATTCTGCATGCCGGGCGTTATGCCTACAGCCCGAAGCAAGTTGCGCCGAGCGCCATTCAGGCGCCGATCAACCCGTTCAAACCCAAGGAGCTGGACGAGGAAGGCATCGAGAAGCAGATCAGCGATTTCGTCACCTGCTCGACCCTCGCGCAAACAGCCGAGTACGACGGCGTCGAGATCATGGGCTCCGAGGGTTATTTCATTAACCAGTTCCTCGCGGCTCACACCAATCACCGCACCGACCGCTGGGGCGGCAGCTACGAAAATCGCATGCGCCTGCCGGTGGAAATCGTCCGCCGCGTACGTGAAGCGGTCGGTCCGAACTTCATCATTATTTTCCGCCTGTCGATGCTCGACCTGGTGGAAGGCGGCAGCACCTGGGAAGAAATCGTGACCCTGGCCAAGGCCATCGAGCAGGCCGGTGCAACCCTCATCAACACCGGCATCGGCTGGCACGAAGCGCGGATTCCGACCATCGCCACCAAAGTGCCGCGTGGCGCGTTCAGCAAAGTCACCGCCAAGCTGCGCGGTTCGGTGAGCATTCCGTTGATCACCACCAACCGTATCAACACCCCGGAAGTCGCCGAGCAGATTCTCGCCGAAGGCGATGCCGACATGGTCTCCATGGCGCGACCGTTCCTGGCCGACGCCGACTTCGTCAACAAGGCTGCCGCGGGCCGTGCCGATGAAATCAACACCTGCATCGGTTGCAACCAGGCGTGCCTCGATCACACCTTCGGCGGCAAGTTGACCAGTTGCCTGGTCAACCCGCGTGCCTGTCATGAGACCGAACTCAACTACCTGCCCGTGCAGCAGATCAAAAAAATCGCCGTGGTCGGTGCCGGCCCTGCGGGTCTGTCGGCCGCGACCGTGGCTGCCGAGCGCGGCCATCAAGTGACGCTGTTCGATTCGGCCAGTGAAATCGGCGGTCAGTTCAACATCGCCAAGCGCGTGCCGGGCAAGGAAGAGTTCTTTGAAACCCTGCGCTACTTCAACCGCAAGTTGCAAACCACTAACGTCGAGGTCTGCCTGAACACTCGCGTCGATGTGGCAAAACTGGTTGAGGGCGGTTACGACGAGATCATCCTCGCCACGGGCATCGCGCCGCGTGTACCGGCGATCCCGGGCGTCGAGAATGCCAAGGTGTTGAGCTACCTGGACGTGATCCTCGAGCGTAAACCGGTGGGCAAACGGGTCGCCGTGATAGGTGCGGGCGGGATTGGTTTCGACGTGTCCGAATTCCTGGTGCATCAGGGCGTAGCCACCAGCCTTGACCGTGACGCGTTCTGGAAAGAGTGGGGCATCGACACGCACCTTGAAGCGCGCGGTGGTGTCGCCGGCATCAAGGCTGAACCCCATGCACCGGCCCGTGAAGTGTTCCTGCTGCAACGCAAGAAATCCAAGGTCGGCGACGGCCTGGGCAAGACCACCGGCTGGATCCACCGCACCGGTCTGAAGAACAAGCAGGTGCAGATGCTCAACAGCGTTGAATACCTGAAGATCGACGACGAAGGTTTGCACATCCGCATCGGCGAAACCGGTGAGCCGCAAGTGCTGCCGGTGGACAACATCGTGATCTGCGCCGGGCAGGATCCGTTGCGCGAGTTGCAGGACGGCCTGGTCGCGGCAGGGCAGAACGTGCATCTGATTGGCGGCGCGGACGTGGCGGCAGAGCTGGATGCGAAGCGGGCGATCAACCAGGGTTCGCGCTTGGCTGCGCAGTTGTAACAGCAGGCCAATCGTGCCAATGGCTATCGCGAGCAAGTCGAACCGTCGCACCGCCGCTCCCACATGATCGGCGTCGTTCACGCAATTGCGGATCGGCGCTAACCCTGTAGGAGCGGCGGTGCGACGGTTCGACTTGCCCGCGAAGGCGTCCTCAAGGCTGCTAAGATGCCGGCTCTTTACCCAGAGCCGGCATCGATGCTTCTCCCTCCCAGTGACTGGCTACCCCAAGCCCCGCTCGACCTCTTGCATCTTGATTGGTTAACCCGATCAGGCATCGAAGTCGCCATCCTGCGCCTCGACCAGATCGACCCGCTGATCAGCGGCAACAAGTGGTTCAAACTCATCGAACACTTCAAAGCGGCTGACCTTGCCGCTGCCAAAGGCATCATCAGCCTCGGCGGTGCTCACTCCAACCATCTGCATGCACTGGCTGCCGCCGGGAAACGTTTCGGTTTCACGACCGTTGGGTTACTGCGCGGTCATGCGCAGGAAACCCCCACAGTGAAGGACTTGCAGGCCTTCGGCATGCAGTTGCACTGGCTGGGTTACGGCGGATATCGCGCGCGGCACGACGCGGGTTTCTGGGAACCCTGGCGGGCGCAATATCCTGATCTGCTTGCGGTGCCCGAAGGTGGCGGCGGATTGCCGGGCGCAAAGGGCTGCATGCGGTTGAAGGTGATGGTCAGTGAGCAACTGAAGGGGCTGGGCTGGAGCGACTACAACGGCTGGTGGCTCGCCTGCGGAACCGGCACCACGCTGGCCGGCCTGGTGCTGGCCGAAGCGGGGGATCACCCGGTTTATGGTGCGCTGGCAGTGCCCGACGACCATGGCGTGGCGCAGCAAGTCGAATCGATTGTGCAGGAGGCCGGCGTGCATCATCCGGTCTATGAATTGATCGATGCCAGCCGCGGCGGCTTCGCCAAAGTCGATCCGCTGTTACTGGATTTCATCGCGCAAACCGAACAGGCCAGCGGCATTCCCCTCGAACCGCTGTACACCGGCAAAGCACTGTTGGCGCTCAAACAGCAGGTCGAAGCTGGCCGATTTGCAAAGGACACGCGCCTGATCTTCGTCCACACCGGCGGCTTGCAGGGCCGCCGCGGGTTTCAATAAAAGGCGTTCAGCCGCGTTTGGGCATCATCCGCAGCAACGTGTTGTCGCCCACCACATAGTGGTGATAAATCCCCGCCACGGCGTGCAGCCCGATCAGCCAATAACCGAGGGTGCCGCCGAGTTCATGCCAGCCTTCTATTTGTTTGGCCAACACCTTGTCCTCTGATATCAGCAGCGGTAAATCAAAGCCATAGAACATCACCTGATGGCCCTTGGCGCTGGTGACCAGCCAACCCAGAATCGGCATGGCGATCATGAAAATGTACAGCGCCCAGTGCATCAATCTGGCCAGCACGGTTTGCCAGTGCGGCGAAGCGGGGAATATCTGCGGTGCCGGGCCGAGGCTGCGGGCGAACAGCCGCAACCACACCAGCACAAACACCGTCAGACCGAGCATGAAATGCGTTTCGGTGATCAGCGTTCGGCCACCACTGCCTTTTGGAAAGATTCCGCGAAACTCGATGCTGGCGTAAACCAGCGCCAGCAACACCAGCATCAGCCAATGCAGCGTGATCGACACGGTGCTGTAGCGAGAGTCGGAATTCTTCCAGGGCATACGGCGTTCCTCACAGGTCGGGTCAGGCCACCGTTCTTGATCGACGGTGTGCTTTAACTGTAAGCCTGTTTCGCAAGGTTTGCCTGCGGCTATTTGCCTTCCCAAAGCGCCGCGTACGCTGTAGGCGCAAGCTTGCTCGCGATGGCGGTCTTCCATTCAACATCTGCATCGAATGACAGGGCCTTATCGCGAGCAAGCTTGCTCCTGCAGGGGGGGGGGAATCAGTTGGTTTGCGGCATCTCGCCGTTGGCCAGGCGCTGGTTGATGTCGGCGATCACTGCCGGCAAGTCAGTGATGGTGTCGATCATGTAGTGCGGGCGCGAGCCGTCGAACAGTGCGTGGATGCGCTTACGTTCGCTGGCCAATTGCTCGCTGTCGAGGGCGCGATAACCTTCATAGTCCAGGCCCAGCGCGTTGCCCGAGCAGATCAGCGCCACGGTCCACATGCCGGCGCGACGGCCTTCGAGAATGCCGGGCACGGTGTCGTCGATCTTCACGCAAGCCGCGACATCGTCGATGCCCAGGGCGATGACGTTGGCCAAGGCCTGCGCCGGCCACGGACGACCGTTAGGCACTTCGTCGGTGGCGACCACGTGATCAGCGATGTAGCCGTTGGTGGCGGCCAGCTCGACCACTTTGTCCATGACCTGTTTCGGGTAGCCGGAGCAGGAGCCGATCTTGATCCCTTGCTGGCGCAGGTTGGCAATGGTGTCCAGCGCGCCCGGAATCAGCGCCGAGTGTTCGGCGATTTTCTCGATCTGCAGCGGCATGAAGCGCTGGTAGATCGCGGTGACGTCATCGTCGGTCGGCGTGCGGCCGAATGCCTTGCGATAACGTTCGGCGACAGCCGGCTGATCGCACAGGGTGCGGATGTGATCCCACTTGCCCATGCCCATCGGGCCACGGGCTTCTTCGATGGAGACCTGGACGTCGAATTCAGCGAAGGCTTCGACAAAAATCTGCGTCGGCGCGAAGGAGCCGAAGTCGACTACGGTGCCGGCCCAGTCGAGGATGGCGGCCTGGAGTTTGGTTGGGTTGGTGTAGTTCATGGTGATCAAATTCCTGTAGAAAACTGGCTATTGGAGGACAGCTTTTACTGTGGGAGCAGGCTTGCCCGCGATGAGGCCGTGTCAGTCGGCATCTATGGCGAATGTCAGACCGCTATCGCGGGCAAGCCCGCTCCCACAGGGGAAGGCGGTGTGGTTTAGATCTCTAACACTTCCATCTCGCGCAGCACTTCGGCAATCGCCGCCACCGCCGCGTGCATCTCGGCCTGGTTGACGTGGCCGATGCAGCCGACGCGGAAGGTTTCGACCTGGGTCAACTTGCCGGGGTAGAGAATGAAACCCTTGGCCTTGACGCGTTCGTAGAACTCCTTGAACTGGTAGCGTGGGTCTTTCGGCGCGTGGAAGGTGACGATGATCGGCGCCTGGATCGCGGCGGGCAGGAAGCTGCGCAAGCCGAGTTTGGCCATGTCATCGAGCAACACTTTGCAGTTGTCGGCGTAGCGCTGATGCCGCGCCGGCAAACCGCCTTCTTCGTTGTATTGCAGCAGGGCTTCGTGCAGCGCCGCGACCACGTGGGTCGGCGGGGTAAAGCGCCATTGGCCGGTCTTGGCCATGTAGGTGTGCTGGTCGAACAAGTCCATCGCCAGCGAGTGCGAGTTACCGGCGGCATTCGCCAGTGCGTCTTTGCGAGCGAAGACAAACCCCATCCCCGGCACACCTTCCAGGCATTTGCCCGAGGCGGCAATCAGCGCATCGAACGGCACCTGTTGCGCATCCACCGGCAGCGCGCCGAAAGAACTCATGGCGTCGATGATCAGGCGTTTGCCGTGTTGCGCGATGACCTGGGCAATCTCCGGCAGCGGGTTGAGGATGCCGGTGCTGGTTTCGCAGTGAATCAGCGCGACGTGGGTAATGTGGGCGTCGGCCCGCAGCAGACGGTCAACGTCGGCGGCGGTGGTTGGTTCGTCTTCGGCGGTTTCAAAGGTGCTGAAGGCGCGGCCGAGCACTTCGCAGATTTTCGCCAGGCGTTTGCCGTAGGCGCCGTTGATCAGCACCAGGACTTTGCCGTCGCGAGGCACCAGGGTGCCGATTGCCGCTTCGACCGCGAAGGTGCCGCTGCCTTGCAAGGGCACGCAGTGGTGGCTGGCGCCGCCGTTGATGATCGCCAGCAGTTGCTCGCAGAGGCTGGCGGTCAGTTGATTGAAGCGGTCATCCCATGAACCCCAATCGACCATCATCGCCTGACGGGTGCGGGCCGATGTAGTCAACGGGCCGGGGGTGAGCAGGATGGGTTCGGCAGTACTCATTCTCGTGTCCTCGCAATCGATGGGATGAAGCTACGGGGCTTAAATTGCAATTTGCCGTGCTATCAATCAAATTGTTTGTTGTTATGCCAGCCATCAGTGAGGGTTATTCATGAACCTATTCCAGCTCCGCGCCTTCGATGCGGTGGCCCGCGAGGGCAGCTTCACCCGGGCCGCCGCGCGGCTGTTCATCAGTCAACCGGCGGTCACCGGGCACATCAAGGCGTTGGAGGAGCACTACCAGATCACCTTGCTGCGGCGAACCGCGCGACGGGTGGAACTGACGGAAGAGGGCACCAAACTCGCGGCCATCACCCGGGCGATGTTTGGCCTGGCCGAAGAAGCTCAAGTGATGCTGGAGGCCAATCGGCAATTGCTCACCGGGCGTCTGGAAGTGGCGGCGGACGGGCCGCACATGGTCATGCCGATGCTCGCGAGCCTGCGCGCGCGGTATCCGGGGATCACCGTGAACCTGCGCCTGGGCAATGCGCAGGAAACCCTGGCGGCGCTGTTATCGGAGCATGCCGATGTGGCGGTGTTGACCGAAGTCGAGCCACGCAAGGGCTTGCATTTGCAGGCGCTGAGCGAGTCGCGGATTTGCGCGCTGGTGCCGCAGGGGCATCCTTGGGCGCAACGTTCGAAGGGGGTGCCGCTGAAGGACCTGGATCAGGTCATCATGGTGTTGCGCGAACCGAGTTCGATCACCCGGCGCACGTTCGATGAGGCTTGCGTCCAGGCGAAGGTGAACCCGCGGGTGTTGCTGGAACTGGACAGTCGCGAGGCGGTGACCGAGGCCGTCGCGGCGCAGTTGGGCGTTGGCGTGGTGTCATCGGTGGAGGTCAGCCATGACCCACGGGTGGCGGCGGTGCCGATAATTGGCGAGGGGTTGCTGAACCGGCACATGATCGGGTGCATGGAGCGGCGGCGGGATTTGCGTTTGATACAGGCGTTTTTCGGGTTGGCGCCAGGTCGATAGACCGAGGTGCGGCAATCGCTGGCAAGCCAGCTCCCACAGGGATTTGCGTCGTACACAAAATAGGTGGTCGCCATAGATCCTGTGGGAGCGGGCTCGCCCGCGATGAGGCCAGAAGGGCCTACACCAGACTCTCGCGAACCATCTCCAGGAACGTCGCCACCACCCGCCGCGAACTCTGCTCGCGCAAGCACACCAGCGTTTCCGTCATCCGCCGCTTGCAGTCGGTAATCGGCAACGCACACACCCGCGAATCCGCGCCAAACTCCGCCGCCGAAACCACGCCAACGCCAATCCCGACGACCACTGCCTCACGCGCCGCTTCCCGGCCTTCGACCTGAATGGCCGGACGAATCCGAAACCCGGCGCCGGCCATTTCCTCTTCCAGCGTCTGACGCGTCACCGAACCGATTTCCCGCAGCACCAGCGGCGTGTCGTCGAGGTCCGCGAGGCAGATCGACTCGCGGTCGGCCCACGGATGATTGCGCGAAACAAACGCCACCATCGGGTCATTGCGCAGCGGCAACGAGATCAATCGTTCATCGCTGACATCGCGCCCGAGCAACGCCAGGTCAGCCTGATAGTTGAACAGCCGAAACAGCGATTCATCGGTGTTGCCGGTTTCGATCTTCACGCTGATGCCGGGGTAGCGCTCGCAGAACCGCGCGATCTGCGGCAGCACGTGCACCGGTGCGTCCACCGCCAGGATCAGGCTGCCGGTCTGCAACGCCTGCGAGTCCTGAAGCAACTCCTGCGCTTCGGCTTCGATAACGAACAATCGTTGCGTAATGCCGAGCAAGCGTTCACCCAGATCGGTCAGGCGCACCGAGCGTTTGTTGCGGTGAAACAGCAGCACCCCGAAGCGTTCTTCGAGTTTGCGCACTTGGTCGGAAATCGCCGGTTGCGTGAGGAAAAGCCGCTCGGCGGCCTTGGTAAAGCTTCCGTGGACGGCGACGGCGTGGAAGGCTTTGAGCTGGGCGTGGGAAACCGACATCGCAATCTCCAGTAACAAGCTGAGCTTATATTGGAAATACGATAAATCGATTTCACTTATTAATCAGTAATTGTTTTTATCGGCCTCAGTCGCGGTGACTGGTCAGTCGAACACCTCCGTGACCATGAGCCTGCGCGTGCAATTGCAGGACTCATCTGACCGATATCGCATCAGGGACGCAGTGATATCGCAGTGCTCAACAATAAAAACACAGGCGTTATTTCTCAATTTCTGCCGGCACACTCACACCCTGAGGTCAGAACCACAATGAACAAGCACATCGGCACCATCAAGCGTTGGCGCGTGCAGATCTTCGCGATCACCTGGCTCGCCTACGCCGCTTTCTACTTCACCCGCAAAGCGTTTTCCGTGGCCAAACTGGGGATCGCCGAAGACCCCACCTTCATGCTCGACAAAATGGCCAT
The DNA here is from genome assembly GCF_055803035.1 of Pseudomonas sp. 300. Classification (NCBI taxonomy): domain Bacteria; kingdom Pseudomonadati; phylum Pseudomonadota; class Gammaproteobacteria; order Pseudomonadales; family Pseudomonadaceae; genus Pseudomonas; species Pseudomonas sp. 300. The sequence goes on from NZ_JAVLRV010000002.1 coordinate 494,407, forward strand.
GGCCAACCTCGACGCCATCTATCTGACTGCCTACGCCATCGGCCAATTCACCTGGGGCATCCTCGCTGACCGCTTCGGCCCGCGGGTCGTGGTGCTCGGCGGTTTGCTGATTTCCGCCGCCGCAGCGCTGGTGATGGGCAGCTTTGCCACGTTACCGATTTTCGCCACCTGCATGTTGATTCAAGGCCTGGCCCAGTCCACCGGATGGTCGGGGCTGTGCAAGAACATTGGCAGTTTCTTCCCCGCCCAACAGCGCGGGCGGGTGCTCGGTTTATGGAGTTCGTGCTATGCCTTTGGCGGGCTCGTGGCATCGCCGTTTGCCGGTTGGTGGGCGTACACGCTCATCGGCAGCTGGCACGCGGCGTTCATTTCCAGTGCGGCGGTGGTTGGGCTGGTCGCCGTGCTGTTTTTTATTTTTCAACGCAACAAACCGCAAGACGTTGGCTTGCCAGCGGTTGAACCGGAACCTGAGATAACCGCCGAAGAGGCGTATGCGCAAAGCAAGATCAGCGTGCTGGAACCGTTGAAGGAAATCCTGCGCAACCGCACGGTGCTGATCCTCGGCCTCGCGTACTTCCTGCTGAAACCGGCGCGCTACGCGATTCTGCTGTGGGGGCCGGTGATCGTTTTTGAACAGATGCCGACGGTGGGCAAGGTCGGTGCGGCGATCATTCCGACGGCGTTCGAACTGGCCGGATTGCTTGGGCCGATCCTGCTCGGGCTGGCCTCGGACAAACTGTTTGGCGCCCGACGCATGCCGGCCTGCGTGATCAGTTTGCTGGCGCTGACCGTTTCGCTGGCCCTGTTCATGGGCGCCTTGCACACCGGCAGTGTGACGGCGGTGGTGGCGCTGCTGTTCGTGATGGGCCTGACCCTGTACGGGCCGGACTCGATGATCAGCGGCGCGGCGGCCATCGATTTCGGCACGGCCAAGGCTGGCGCAACGTCAGCAGGCTTCGTCAACGGTTGCGGCTCCGTCGGGGCGATTCTCGGCGGCTTGCTGCCGGGTTACTTCGACTCGGTCACCGTGTTCATTATCTTCGCCGGTTGCGCGTTGTTCTCTGCGCTGGTGCTGATCCCTTACTGGAACAGCCGCCCGGCGGGCCTGCAGGCCAAAAGTGCGTTCGTGCCTGACCGGCCGATGAGTGTCAAACCCCTGCGTACCTGAGGAAATACCGATGAGACCTTTCTGGCTGGAACAGGCGCTGGCGGCCGAGTCCTGCGCGCCGTGCGAACCCTTGGTGGGCGATACCCGCGACGATGTGTGCATCGTCGGCGGTGGCTACACCGGGTTGTGGACCGCGATCATGCTCAAGGAACAGAACCCGCAACTGGATGTGTTGCTGATCGAGGCGGACATCTGCGGTGCCGGCGCCAGTGGCCGCAACGGCGGTTGTGCGCTGTCGTGGTCGGCCAAGTATTTCACCCTGGAAAGGTTGTTCGGCGTCGAAGAGGCGGTGCGGCTGGTCAAGGAGTCCGAGCGCAGTATTTACGCGATTGGCACCTTCTGCGAACAGTACGGCGTGGACGCCGATTACCGCCTCGACGGCACGCTCTACACCGCGACCAATCGCGCCCAATGCGGCTCGACCGACGCGGTGATCGCAGCGCTCGAACGCCATGGCATCAACTCGTTCACCCAGCGGCCGGTTGAGGATGTGCAGCGCATGGCCGGTTCCCGCAAGCACCTGGAAGGCTGGTTTTCACCGGCCGCCGCCAGCGTGCAACCGGGCAAACTGGTGCGCGGTTTGCGCCGGGTGGCGTTGCAGTTGGGCGTGAGAATTCATGAGAACACCGCGATGACCGGGCTGAAGGAGGGCAAACCGGCAGGGATCGAGACTGCGCACGGCACCGTCCGTGCGGACCGGGTCGTACTGGCGATGAACGCGTGGATGGCCCGCGCGTTCCCGCAGTTCGAACGCAGCGTGGCGATTGTTTCCAGCGACATGCTGATCACCGAACCACGGCCGGAGCTGCTCAACCAAATCGGTTTGACCAGCGGTGTCACGGTGCTGGATTCGCGGATTTTCGTGCACTACTACCACAACACCCCGGACGGCCGGATCATGCTCGGCAAGGGCGGCAACACCTTCGCCTACGGTGGGCGAATGCTGCCGGTGTTCGATCAGCCGTCGCCCTATGGGGGCCTGTTGCAGCACAGCCTCAGGGCGTTTTTTCCGGCGTTTGCCGAGGTCAGGGTCGAGGCGACGTGGAACGGTCCGTCAGATCGCTCGGTCACCGGGTTGCCGTTCTTCGGCCAGATGAGCGCCCACGGCAATGTGTTCTACGGTTTCGGTTATTCCGGCAGCGGGGTCGGGCCGTGTCACATGGGCGGGCAGATTCTCGCTTCGATGGTCCAGGGCCTCGACAATGTCTGGACCCGTTCGCCGCTGGTCAACGGTCCTTTGGGCTTTTTTCCGCCGGAACCGATTCGCTACCTCGGCTCGCTGATGGTGCGCAACGCCATCCGCCGCAAGGAGCGCGCCGAAGATCACGGGCGTCGGCCACGGCATCTGGATGTGCGCCTGGCGAAGTTTGCGGCGGCAGCAGGCAAGGCGGACAAGGGCTGATCAGGCCTGACGGTTGATCAGCCAATCGAGCAGCAGCCGGTCATCGCCGGGTGGTTGCCGGGTGGTTCGAGGCGCTGACGGATGGCTCGCCGTCGCGCACAACACCGGGCGGTCCGGATCGCTGTCGAGGAAACTGATGAGCACTTCGGTGCCGGCGATCGGCAGCCTCGACGGATCGATCCGTCCGTCCGCTGTGGCGAGGGCCAGGGGCAGCCAAATGCCTGGGGATTGATCGTCATCGGACTCCGGGAAGGGCCACAATCTGACCTGTATCCGGCCTTGGTCATCCAGCACCGCCGGCTGTCCGACAGGGCCGAGCACCCGGGCCGTCTGAAAACCCGGAATCCCGGGCCTGGCGTGAATCAGCGCGGGGCGGAACACCGTTGACCACGGAATGGCGGTGAACTGATTGCTGTAGCGTCGGGCCGTGATGGTAGTGGTCCGGGTGAGAATCGACGGCTGCTGGCCCTGATGACGCAGCTCGGTCAGCAGCCATTGATCGTTGAAGTTCGGCAGCGGATGTTCCGAGACTTGCACGATGCGTCCACTGCGCAATTCGCTCTGGTCGCTTTGCCCCTGAATCTGCCGATGCCGACAGCGCAGTCGCTCGAGTATCCGGCGGCTGAGCCGTTCCCGATCGAGCGGTGGCGGGGCGGGGCGCGTGGCGAGTGGAGGCGAGGTGTGCCGCTGGAACAATTCGTTGATCACCGGCTCGTTCGCGTGTTCGGGTGTGTCGCCATGAAATGGCATCAGCAGCGGTTCCTGGGGGAAACTCAGGCTGTCATCCGCCAGCACCAGCACATGGCCGTCGCATTGATGTTCGAAGTGAAAGTGGATGCCTTCTTCTTCGCAGAGGCGTTGCAGGAACGTCAGGTCGCTCTCCTCAAACTGAATGCAAAACGGCCTGACGGGATAACGTCCGTTCGGCAGCTCAAAACGGTAGCTGTCTTCCGGGACTGAGTTTTCTGCGAGTAACTGGCGCAGGATCGCTGGCACATTGAGTTGATGGAACACCCGACGGCAACGCTGCCGGTCGAGGTTTTGCAACCAGGGCACCACCACCAGTCTGTACCCGATCCAGTGTGGGCCGCGATGTTCGTGGCTGGCGCTGTGGACGATGCCATGAATACCAAGACCTTGCGCCAGGCCGAGGAACACAGGTTGCTGCAACAAGTGATCCGGGCTCATCGTCGGCGACAGGCCTATCACCTCGACGTCGAATCGATAGGGCTGGTTGAGCGCTTCATGACCACTGAACTGCACCACCTGCCAACTCAGATCGGCGTCCAGCAGTGTGAGGGTGAAGGGACTTTCCTTGTCGTTGTGCATCGATCGCGCTTCTGCCATGGAGTACGGGTACAGAGGGTACGAAACCATGGGCCTTTAGGGTCACCGCAAATCGATGTTTCAGAATCGCCCTACAACCAGCGGTGAAGATGTCGATTCGACAGGATGGATTTTTTGGTCGATTGCCAACTTTAGGCCGTATAAACTTGCGCAAAGCGTCGGCCAATAGATGTCTCGGCGCCACAGATAGAGAGTGAGTAATGGGCGCACAGTGGAAGGTTAAACACAAAGAAGCGGCGTCTAACGCCAAGGGCAAGATCTTCGGCAAACTGGTGAAGGAAATCACCATTGCTGCGCGCAACGGTGCCGATGTTGCGACCAACGCACACTTGCGTCTGGTGGTCGAACAGGCGAAAAAGGCCTCGATGCCCCGCGAAACCCTGGAACGTGCGATCAAGAAAGGCTCCGGCCAGCTCGGCGAAACCGTGCAATACCACCGCGTGACCTACGAAGGGTTCGCGCCGCACCAGGTGCCGCTGATCGTTGAATGCGTGACTGACAATATCAACCGCACCGTCGCTGAAATCCGCGTCGCGTTCCGCAAGGGCCAGCTCGGCGCCTCCGGTTCCGTCGCCTGGGACTTTGACCATGTCGGCATGATCGAGGCGTCCCCGGACAGCCCGGATGCCGATCCGGAAATGGCCGCTATCGAAGCGGGCGCACAGGATTTCGAACCTGGCGAAGAGGGCGCGACCCTGTTCATCACCGAAGCGACCGATCTGGATTCGGTGCAGAAAGCCTTGCCTGAGCAGGGGTTCACCGTGTTGTCGGCGAAGCTGGGTTACAAGCCGAAGAACCCGGTCAGCGGCCTGAGCGACGAGCAGATGGCTGAAGTCGAAGCGTTCCTCGAAGGCCTCGACAACCACGATGACGTGCAGGACATGTTTGTCGGGTTGGCGGGGTAATTTGTTTCTTCAGTGATACCGCCTTCGCCGGCTTGCCGGCGAAGGGGGTGGGTGCTGAGCGCCCTATCCTGTGTTCAGACCGTCTCCCTGACCTCCACCAATTGCCCCAGCCGGCTGCGCGTGCGCGCCAGGTCAATGGCATCGCCGCCCAGGCTTTCGCGCAACGAGCGGTGGCCGAGCAGGATCAGGTGCTTGTCCTGATCGTACAGAACGTCCACCAGATTGATGAAACGCTGCTGCGCTGCGATTGAGCAGTCGGCGAGGTTGGGCAGTTTGTCGATGATCCAGTGGTCGAAACGCCGGCACAACTCCAGGTAATCCATGACTGCCGTGGGGTGGTCGCACAGATCGGCGAAAGTGAACCCGATGGTTCGTCCTGCGCAATATCGGGCTGGCAGATGCCGGCTGCCGACGGGCAAAGGAATGGCCGGCGCGTCGGGCTCGGGCAGGTTCAGTGCCTGACGTTGCGCCAATGTGGCCGGCCAGACGTAGTGCCCCTGGGTAAACAGCTGCTGGGCGTGGGTTCTCGCCTGACTGCGATAGTCATGCGGACCGCCGACTTCCATGACCTGCATGCGTGCGTTGATCAAGTCGATCACCGGTTTGAAGCGTGCGTGGTAGAGCGGGTTCGGCAGCAAGCCTTCAGGCGGGTAATTGGAGGTCACCAGCAGCAGAATGCCTCGGCGGAACAGGGCCTTGAACAGCCGCGTGATCAGCATCGCGTCGCCGATGTCGTGGACGTGAAACTCGTCGAAACACAGCACCCGGCAATCGCTCAGCAAGTCATCGAGGGTCGTCGCCAGCGCATCCGTGTGATCGCGATGACTGAACATGCCCTGGTGTAGTCGAGCGAAAAACTCATGGAAGTGCAGGCGCTGTTTTTCCGCGATCGGCAGTGCCTGGAAAAAGCCGTCGAGCAACCAGCTCTTGCCGCGCCCCACGGCGCCATACAGGTATAGGCCCGGCAGCGTTTTTGCCGACGTGCCGAGCAGTGCTGCGGCGTGATTCGCCATGCAGTCGATCACGCGCTGCTGGCTATGGCTAAGGGTGTAACCCTGCGCGTGCGCCTTGTGCCGGAAGTAGTCGTGGACCACTCGCCCCGTCGCTGAATGAGGGGCGGAGGCGGTCGATACCTTGCCGAAGAGACGACGAAGCACGGGCCAGCGTGGTGTGAATCGCGAACGGTTGGGCGGTCGAACGGCCACTGTGTCACCCCGTAATCGTCAGGCAGGCTCCCCGAGCTGCGGCGGCGTAGTGTAACCAATACGGTAAATTGGCTTCCAGTTGTGTAGACAGGTACGGGACGCAAAACGGGCGGCACTGGAGGTGAGGTTTGGACTCTGTCAGTTATCCTGGCGCGGAACCTGTGGGAGCCAGACCGGCTTGCCCCCACAGGTTTTTATGTCGTTTGATCGATCAGCGAACTACCGCTCGATACTACGATTCCACCGCGCATTCCACGCCGGGCGCTGTTCGTTGACCTGGTCCCAATCGATGGCAATCGCCGTGGTCAGATACTGCTTCATCGCCTCGACCTGGCCACGGGTTTTGTCAGTGGTCGGGGTATTCGGGTTGGACGGGATCTGATCACCATCTTCAAGCGCAGCGGCTTGCGCCTCGGGCGTCAGCAGAAACGCGGCGAGTTTCTGCGCCAGTTCCGGTTGGGTGTTGTTGGCGATGGCGCATTCGGCCACGTTGAGGACCACCGCGCCTTCCTTCGGTTGCGCGTATTCGACCGGCATGCCTTTGAGTTTCAGCGCCGTGACCTGGGTTGGCGTCAACGGGAACAGCGCCGCTTCGTCGGTCTGGAGCATTTCGGAAATCTTCGCCGAACTCGGAATGTATTCCAGCACGTTGCGTCCGACAGTGTTCGGCCACGCCTTGAAACCTGGTTCGACGTCGGTTTCGCTGCCGCCCTGAATCCGGTTGAACATCAGGAAACCGTGCAGGCCAAAGGTTGACGAGGCCATCGACTGGAACACCAGTTTGTCCTTGAAGCGCGGGTCGGCCATGTCCATCCACGAGGTTGGCGCAGCCCAGCCTTTTTCCTTGAACAGTCGTGTGTTGTACGCCAGTCCGGTGACGCCGAGGCTGACCGCCACGGCCTGGTCCTTGATGCGGCCCTTGGCCGGGATCTGCGCCAGGGTCGGGCTGTCTTCGAGTTTGTCGCACAGGCCCATGGCGATGGCGCGGTACATGATGCCGTCGTCGAGGAACATCACGTGCATCTGCGGGTTGCCTTTGCTGGCCTGAACCTTGGCCAGAATGTCGGCGGAAGTGCCCGGCACGATCACCACTTTGACGTTATTGGCCTTTTCGAAAACCGGCAGCACCTTGTCGGCGTAAAGCCGTTCCATGGTCCCGCCGTTCATGCCGAGGTAAAGCGTCGGTTCGGCCTGGGCCTGGGTGGCCGTGAGCAGGACACTCAGGCATGAAAGTCCGAGCAGTGCAGTGCGTTTGACGTTATTCATTGGCGCGACCTTCCTCTATCAAGCAACGGAGATGGAGTGAAACCGGGTGATGGAAAACGCATCCAGCGACGTGGTTGAAGCGCCGCTGCAGATGATCTCGGTGAGCGCCTGGCCCACCGCAGGGCCGATCTGAAAACCTGCGCCGGCAAAGCCGAACGCGTGCAACAGACCGGGTTGAGTGCCACTGTGGCCGATCACTGGCTGGCGATCGGGCAGGTAACCTTCGGTGCCGCTCCAGGTACGAATCGCCTGGGCGCCTTCAAGAAACGGATAGAGCTCGACGGCTTGTCGAAGGATCTCGATCACCGCGTGTTGACCAGGGCGCGCGCGGGCATCGTCGAGGGCAAATCCCTGGCCGCCGCCGAGTACGCAATTGCCGCGCGCGACCTGACGTGCGTAGATGCCGCCACCCTCGACGCCGGTGCTGGCATCCATCACCCATGGCAAGGGCTCGGTGACCAACATCGCCGGGTGCCCGGCGTGCATCGGCACCGCTTCGTCGAACTGCGCGGCAAGGCTGCCGGCCCACGCACCGGCGCAGTTCAACAACCAGGGCGCGTGCAGTTGCAGACCGTTTTGCGTGCTGACCCGAAAGCGCTGACCGTCATGCTCCACTGCGCTCACTGCGCATTGTTCGTGGACGTGCGCACCGTGGCGCTGTGCTGCCCGGGCAAATGCGGGTGAAACCAGTCGCGGGTTGGCGTGACCGTCATCCGGGCAAAACCGAAGCGCCGACTGCGACGTCGCCGACCCACGGAAAACGCGCGCGTAATTCAGTGCGGTCGAGCACCTGCAAATCGAGGCCAAAACCCTCACTGCTGGCGGCATAGTCCTGCAGCGCGCGCAGGTCGTCGAAGCTGCGCGCCAGTTTCAGGTGGCCGCTGCGCTGGTACTCACCGTCGATGCCGATCAACTGCGGCAACTGCCCCCAGATCTCGTGAGCTTTTTGCGACAGCGGCAGTTGTGACAGCGGTCGGCCCTGACGCCGCACGCCGCCGTAGTTCACGCCGCTCGAGTGCGAACCGCAAAAGTCCCGCTCCAGCAGCGCCACACGCCGACCGGCCTTGCTCAGGAAAAGCGCGGCGGAGGCGCCGACAATGCCGCCGCCGATGATCACTGCATCGACCTCGATCATGGCTCGACCTCCAGACCAAACGGCAGCGGTTTGATCGGTGCCTGCGCCCGCAGGCGGCCGATGTCAGAGATGCTTCGCTGACTGGCGCAGGCAATGATTTCGGCGGCGGCAGCGCCACACATGCGGCCCTGACAGCGGCCCATGCCGACCCGGCAATGGGCCTTGACCCGGTTGATCTCCCAATGGCCTTCGCGCACGACGTCGCGGATGTCGCCGGCGCGCACTTCTTCGCAGCGGCAGATCATCGCGGTATCAGGCGTATCGGCCGCCCAGTGTTGTGGAAATACGAAGGCGCGTTCCAGGCCTTGGCGAAAGCGATTGATTCGTTCAAGTGCCTGCTCCAGTTGCACGCCACGCTTGGGCGCAATCACGTAGCCCATGTCTTCGAGCACGGCGAGGGCGGCCCGTTCGCCGGCCATTTCCGCCGCGTCGGCGCCCATGATGCCGGCGCCGTCACCGGCCAGATATACCTCGGCGACACTGCTGCGACCGGCGCTGTCACGCTGCGGCAGCCAGGCGCGGTTGAGCGGGTTCCAGGTGAATGCGCAACCGAGCAGATCAGCGAGTTGGGTTTCGCTGCGCAGACCGTGGGCGAAAGCCACGGCGTCGCAGTCCAGCTGATGTTCACCGTTTGAGTTGGACCAACTCAGCGACTGCACACGCTGTTCACCTTCGACGCGTTGCAAGGTTGCACCCTGATGCACCGGGATGCCGTGAGCGGTCAGCCAGCTGCGGTAGTAGATGCCTTTGGCCAATGTGGCCGGTTGCGACAACAGGCCGGGCAGGGCGCGGGCCTGGGCGCTGAACGGCGAGCTGTCGAGTACCGCGACCACCTTCGCGCCGGCCTTGGCGTATTGATACGCCACCAGATACAGCAACGGTCCGCTGCCGGCGAACACCACCCGTTCACCGATGGCGCAGCCCTGGAATTTCAGGGCGATCTGCGCCGCGCCGAGGCTGTAGACGCCCGGCAGTGTCCAGCCAGGCACCGGCAACACCCGGTCGGTGGCGCCGGTGGCGACGATCACCCGAGAGAACTCCAGCCGTGCGGCGAGCCGCCCGTGCAAAGTGTCGAGCGTGCCGGCCTCGGCGTTCCATACCAGGGTTTCAGGACGATAGTCGAGCTGTTCGCGTAACTCATCGATCGTCTGATGCAACGCCTTCGCCTTGCGTGCTTCGAAGCCATACAACTTGACCGCCGAGCGTTTGAAGTTCGCCGGTTGCCGCCGATAAATCTGCCCACCACCGCGTGCGGCTTCGTCCAGTAGCACCGGGCGCACACCATGCGCCACCAGCGTCTGCGCCGCACGAATCCCGGCCGGCCCGGCACCGACAATCACCACCGACTTCATACCCACCTCCCTGTAGCCGACCGCCGCTGAATCCCTGTGGGAACCAGCCTGCTGGCGATGACGGTGGCACAGTCAACAATGAAGGGGACTGACACTCCGCCATCGCGAGCAAGCTCGCTCCCACAGTTGATTGAAGTTGGCTGAACATTGTGTGATCGACGCCGCACCCCTGTGGGAGCTGGCTTGCCAGCGATGAGGCCATCACATGCAACATAGATATCGACTGATCCACCGCCATCGCGAGCAAGCTCGCTCCCACAGGGGATCTCGTTTCGGCAGACAGAAAAGGTGGTCATAGCGATCGCCCCGGTTCACGGCTGATGTGCTCGCCGGCTTCAAGCAGCGTCGAACACGCGCGCACGCGCCGGCCATCGCCCAGGCGGACCCAGCAGTCCTGACACGCGCCCATCAAGCAAAACCCGGCACGGAGCTCCGCGCTGAAATCGCTGCCGCGCAAGTGTTCGCTGCAGGTCAGTACGGCGGTCAGCACGGTATCGCCGAGCAGCCCGCTGGCCGGTGCACCGTCCAGGGTAAAGTTCACGGCCGGGCGGTCGCCTTCGGCCAGTCGTTTCAGCAGAGCCATGGCGCCCTCATTGTTTACCCACCAGAACCCGATCCAGGCCGTAGACCCGATCAAGCAGAATCATCGTCAGCGCGGTCAGTGCGATCACCAGTGCCGACACCGCCGCCATCATCGGATCGATGGATTCAGTGGCGTACACGTACATCCGCACCGGCAAGGTTTGCGTGGCCGGCGAGGTGACGAAGATCGACAGCGTGACCTCGTCGAAACTGTTGATGAACGCCAGCAGCCAGCCACCGGCGACCCCCGGCAGAATCATCGGCAAGGTGATCTGACGGAACAGCGTGAAGCGCCCGGCACCCAACGATTGCGCCGCGTGTTCGGCGCTGCGATCCAGGCCGATGGCCGAGGCCAGCACCAGGCGCAGCACATATGGCGTGATCACCAGCACGTGAGCAAAAATCAGCCAGGCAAAACTGCCGTTGACGCCCATCAGCGCAAACAACCGCAGCAGTGCCACGCCCAACACCAGATGCGGAATGATGATCGGCGACAGAAACAGGCCATTGAAAAAGTCCCGTCCCGGAAACTCGAAACGGGTGATCGCCAATGCCGCCGGCACTGCAATCAGCGTCGCCAGGCTGGCCGCGCAGAACGCCAGAATCAGACTGTTGTAGAACGCATCGACGAAGTCGGCGCGCTCGAATACCGCACGGAACCAGCGCAGGGAAAATTCCGTGGTCGGCAGGCTCAAAGTGTTTTCCGGGGTGAACGCCACGAGGCAGACCACCACCAGCGGCGCCAGCATGAACACCACCACCAGGGTATGGAACAGCAGGGCGAAAGGACCGTTCTTGGACATGACGAGTTATCCCAATGACTTCTTGTAGCGGCCTTCGATCATCCGGTTCCACGACAGCATGATCAGCAGGTTGAGCAACAACAGCGCAACGGCGATGGCCGCGCCCATCGGCCAGTTGAGCTCCGACAGGTACTGGTCGTAGATCAGCGTGGCGACCATCTTGATGCGGCGTCCGCCGAGCAGGCCGGGAATGGCGAAGGAGCTGGCGGCGAGGCCGAACACGATCAATGTGCCGGAGAGCACGCCGGGCATGATTTGCGGCAACACCACCTGGCGCATCACCGTGAAGTGACTGGCCCCCAGCGACATCGCCGCTTGTTCGGCGGCCGGGTCGAGTTTTTGCAGCGAGGTCCAGACCGGAATGATCATGAACGGCAGCATCACGTGAACCAGTGCAATCACCACCGCGAACGGCGTGTACAACAGCTTCACCGGTGAGCCGCCGAAGGCTTGCAGGGTTTGATTGACCAGGCCGTCGGCGCCGAGCAACAGGCTCCAGCCGAAGGCGCGCACCACCACCGAAATCAGCAACGGCGTGAGGATCAGAATCAAAAAAATCGAACGCCATGGCGCGCCCATGCGGCTGAGGATGTAAGCCTCGGGCACACCGATCACCACGCACAACAGGGTGGTCAGGGCGCTGATCCAGAACGTGCGCAGGAAGATTTCGTAGAAGTACGGGTCTCCCAACAGGCTGCTGTAATGGTCGACGGTGTAGGCGTCACCGTTGATGCCCGAGCTGTAGTCGAAGACGTTGAACGACAACACCAGCGTCAGCAGCAGCGGGATCACCAGCAGGCAGACGTACAACGCCAGCGCCGGTGCCGACAGCAGGTAACCCTGACGTCCCTGGCGAAGGGCCACGAGCGTACTCATGCCGACACCTCGTCGACACTCAGCACCCGCAGCAGCGCCGCGTCCCAGTCGAGGCCGACCGGCGTGCCTTCGTTCATGGGTGCCGAGCCGTCGTTGCGGCGCACCACGCTGAGTTCGCCGAGGCTGGTCGAAACGCCGTACAACCATTGGCTGCCGAGAAAGAAGCGGCTGACGATTTTGCCTTGCAGACGGCCGTGATCGTGTTCCCGCAGATCGATTTTTTCCGGCCGCAGGCTGAGGGTCAGTTCACCGCCGCTGCGGACCTGAACCACACCCGCACTGTCACGTTCGCCGGGCAGCAGATTGGCCTTGCCGACAAACCCGGAAATGAACTCGGTGCGCGGGTGTTCGTAGAGGGTGTAAGGCGCGTCGATCTGGGTGATGCGCCCGGCCTGCATCACCACCACGCGGTCACTGATGGACAGCGCTTCGGACTGGTCGTGAGTGACCATCAACGTGGTGATCCCGACTTCGCGCTGGATGCGGCGGATCTCGAATTGCATCTCTTCGCGCAGGTTGGCGTCGAGGTTGGACAGCGGCTCGTCGAGCAGCAGCACCGGCGGTTCGATCACCAGCGCCCGGGCCAGCGCCACACGTTGGCGCTGACCGCCGGAGAGTTCTCGTGGGTAACGCTCGGCATGCTGATCCAGGCGCACCAGTTTCAACACCCGATCCACGCGCTGCTGCAATTCGCCGTTGGCCACTTTGCGCATGCGCAGGCCGAAGGCGACGTTGTCCTTGACGGTCATGTGCGGGAACAACGCATAACTCTGGAACACCACGCCCAAACCACGGCTGGCGGGTTTGGCGTGGGTGATGTCGCGACCGTCGAGCAGAATGCGCCCGCTGGTGACTTCGACGAAGCCGGCGATCATTTGCAGGGTGGTGGTTTTGCCACAGCCGGAAGGGCCGAGCAGGGACACGAACTCGCCTTTCTCGACCGAGAGGTTGGTGGCGACGACGGCGTCGATTTCGCCGTAACGCTTGCCGAGTCCTTCAAGTTGCACAAAAGCCATAACTGCGCTCCACCTGAGATTGTTATGCGCGGCCTGAGGTCGCGCTTTTTTGTATGGGCAGATACGAAAGGGTCTTGCGGGGTGCGTTGGCGCTCGACTTGAGTCGGCTGCCGCTGTTGTTCGAATCGCCCCTGTGGACGCAGATTAGGACGAAGACTAGGATGGGCTCAATGGCCTATTTCACTGAATCGATGGTTATTTTCAGTTTCATTCAGTGAGTAAATAAATCATCGAGAAATGTCATGACTGATTCCATTGAGCGGAATGAAAACAAAAATGAAGTCGGCGTGGGCGCTGTCTCGCGACTGTTTGCGGTGCTGCGCAGTTTGGGTGACACCGTCGAGGGTGGGGAGCGCGTGACGCAACTGGCCCAGCGCATCGGTTTGTCACAACCGACCACGCACCGTTTGCTGCGCAGCCTGATGGACGAGGGCATGGTCGAGCAGGACGTGCGCAGCAAACGCTATCGCCTGAGCCTGGATTTTTTTGCGTTGGCGGCGCGCGCCGGCAACACCGGAAACCTGCGCGAACTGGTGCGGCCATCGTTGCTGCGATTGTCGGCCTCGCTGGGGGATTCGTTGTTTTTGCTGGCGCGCAGCGGGTTTGATGCGATCTGCCTGGACCGCAGTGAAGGGCCGTTTCCAATTCGCACCTTTACCGGCGACATCGGCGGGCGGGTGGCGTTGGGCGTGGGCCAGGGCAGTCTGGCGATTCTGGCGTTCCTGCCGGAAGAGGAGCGCGACACGGTGATCCATTACAACCTGCCGCGACTGAAGGATTTCCATCTGTATGACGAGGTGTTCCTGCGTTCGGAAGTCGAGAACGTGCGCGCCCTCGGTTACGCCGGGCGCAATACCGGCGTGCTGCAAGGCATGGCCGGCGTAGCGGTGCCTATTCTGGATCGTGAGGGGCGAGCGGTGGCGGCGTTGAGTGTGGCCACTGTGAGTGACCGCTTGGGGCCGGACCGTTTGCCGACGGTGGTAGACATGCTCAAGCGCGAAGCGGCGCTGATCGGGCCGCGGATCAATCCCTTTGATCCACTATTGCGCCGGCCATCTCAAGTTTTCGGGCAGGGTTGAAACCACCACAAATCCCCTGTGGGAGCGAGCCTGCTCGCGATAGCGGACTGACAGTCGATATCGATATTGTCTGACACACCGCTATCGCGAGCAGGCTCGCTCCCACATTTGATCAGTGGTGTATTCAGAACTGCACGGTTTGCTTTAGCATTTTCGCCGCAGGCGTGTCTGTCGGGCTGACCATCGCGTAGTTGTAACCGCCCCCCGACCAGTACTCGGCCTGCAATTCACCGTCACTGCGACTGCCCCTCGGCAGCAGGAAGTTTCGCGGCCCCGGCGGGCGCACGTAGAAGCTGACTTTGTGCCCGCTGCGGTCCTCATAAACCACCATCGCCGCCGGCCCCTGCTCGGTACTGAGCAGGCGCCCGCTGACCGGTTTGAACCCTGCGCCGGAAAGGTCCGGCAAGCGATGGGCCTGGGTGAAATAACGGTCGAGCCAACCCTGCATATCGCCGTCATCACTGACCTTGTAATCCGCCGGCAACATGCCTTGCTGAGCAAACAACCGATAGGCCTGCATCGCATCGGCCATCGGCGCGGCAGCGCTGAGGAGGGTCATCTCCCGCGCCTGCCAACCGCTGACCCCTCCGATGCCGACGGCAATCAGCAGCACGGCAGCGCTGGCCAGATGGCGGCGCGATTGGCGTTTGAGGCGCCGACGAATCAGCGCCGGGTCGAGGTCCGGGTTGGCCGGTTGCTGCAACGCGCCGCTGAGGGCCGCGCGCAGTTGCTGGGCGTCCTGCTGCCAGGCGCGGACCTGTGCAGACATTTCCACGTTACCGGCCAGAAAAGTCTCCACCAGGCGTCGGTCGTCATCATTGAGTTGGTGGTCCACATACGCGTGCAGGTCACGCTCGCTCGGGGGCATGCTGATCATTTGAGTCTCCGCAGAGAAGGGCGGGTGATTTCGCCGTCGCTGAGTTGGCGCAAGGCCTGGCGGGCGCGGGACAGGCGCGACATGACGGTGCCGACGGGAACGTCGAGGATCTCGGCGACCTCCTTGTAACTCAGGCCTTCAACCGACACCCAGAGCAGCAGCGCACGCTGTTCGGTGTTGAGCTGATCGAAGGCTTGCAAGGTCGATTGGGCGATCACGGTGCGTTCTACCGACGGCTGGGAATCGTCACGTCCGGTAAAGAATTCGAGCATCCGTGCATAACGCCGCGAGCGTCGGTGAGCGTCGAGAAATTGCCGATAAAGAATCGAAAACAGCCAGGCCCGCAAGTCGCCTTCGGGGCGTTTGTCGCTCCAGCTCGACAGCGCCCGCTCAAGGCTCGACTGCACCAGATCGTCGGCGCTGCTGGGGTTGCGCGTCAACGACACGGCAAAGCGGCGCAACCTGGGAATGATTTCACTCAGTTGTTCGTCAATTTCGTTCATCAGTTTCTGACTAGTCACTACGCTGTGGACTAGGAAGACGCCCGGCACTTGAGGTTATTCCACGCCCGAAAGAATAAATACCGCGCGATGGAATAAACCTTCGTGGGATTCGTCTGCTTGATCCTTCTAACTTGTGGCCGATGGCCCTGGAGTCTTTCATGGTAGATCGCTCATCACCGCCCCCCCGGCCCCCCTTGAGTGCCGCGAGCCTGACGTTGCGCCTGGCCGGTATTGCCGTGGTGGTCGCTGTCGTGGCCGGGGCTTTTGCCTACGTCAACGGCACCCTTGACCCACAGCGCCTGACGCCGAAAAAACTGATCAATGTGCTGGAAACCAACAACGGCGTGCACCCGGGATTCCGGCGTAATCACTCCAAAGGGGTGTGCGTGATCGGGCATTTCGAAAGCAGCGGCGAGGCGCGCAGCTATTCCAGCGCTCAGGTGTTCAATGAGGCGCGGACCCCGGTGGTCGGACGTTTCGCGTTGCCGGCCGGCAATCCTTACGCACCGGACAACAGCGTGCCGATCCGCAGCCTCGCACTGCGTTTCACCCAGGCCAACGGCCAACAGTGGCGTACCGGGATGAACAGCATGCCGGTGTTCCCGGTGGGTACGCCCGAAGCGTTTTACCAATTGCAGCAGGCCCAGTCGCCTGACCCGGCCACCGGCAAACCGAACCCGGCAGCGGTGCCGGCGTTTTTCGGTGCGCACCCGGAAGCAGCGCCGTTCCTGGCCTGGATCAAAACCGCCAAGCCATCCGCCAGTTACGTCACGGAAACCTATAACAGCGTCAACGCGTTTTACCTGGTCAACGCCGCCGGGCAAAAACAGGCCGTGCGCTGGAGCATGGTGCCGTTGGTGCAGGACGCGGCAGGTGCCACGGCGCCGGAGGGCGGCGATTTCCTCGAGAAAGACCTGGTTCAACGGATTGCCACAGGGCCGTTGCGTTGGCAGTTGAACCTCACGCTGGCCAACCCCGGTGACCCGGTCAACGACGCCAGCAAGGCCTGGCCCGACGGTCGCAAAGTGGTGAACGCTGGCACGCTGGTGCTCGAAAGCACCCAGCCGCAACTGAATGGCGAATGCCGGGACATCAACTACGACCCGCTGGTGTTGCCCGCCGGTATCGAAGGGTCCGACGACCCGTTGCTCGCCGCTCGTTCAGCTGGTTACGCCAGTTCCTACTTGCGCCGCACCAGTGAAGTCAGCCAGTTGCCCGCCGCCAAACAGGAGGTTCAACAATGAGCGCCCAACCGAACCACTTCGCGCCGCTGGCGCGACTGCTGCACTGGCTGATGGCGTTGATGATCATTGCCATGCTGTTTATCGGCGCGGGCATGGTCGCTTCCGTCTCGGAGCGCCATGAGTGGCTGATCCATCTGCACAAACCGTTGGGCATCGCCATTCTGTTGCTGGTGATCGTGCGCCTTGGTGTGCGCTTTTCGACCCGGCAACCACCGCTGCCGGCAGATTTGCCGGGCTGGCAAGTGCTGGCGGCCAAGGCTTCGCATGTGTTGCTGTACGCCTTGATGTTTATCCTGCCGCTGCTCGGCTGGGCGATGATTTCTGCGGCGGGCGACCCGGTGATGCTCAGCAGTTCGTTGCAGTTGCCGTCGATCCTCCCGGCCAATGCACAGGTGTTTGCGTTCCTGCGCAAGGCGCACGGGTATCTGGCGTATCTGCTGTTTCTGACGGTGCTGCTGCATCTGGCGGCGGCGTTGTTTCACGCGTGGGTGCGCCGCGATGACGTGCTCGACAGCATGCTGCGGGGCAAGGATCGCGGTTAACCGGTTTGCGTGGCGCATCGTGCCGATGCGTCACTTTTCAACGTCAGCCACCAGTAACCCAACGCCATGGCATTGATCCCTGCACCCAACAGGCATACCCCGAGCCACCCGGCCCACGCATACATCGCCGTCGAACCGATCGAACCCAACGCGCTGCCAATCGAATAGAACAGCATGTAACCGGCGGTGAGGCGGCTTTGCGCTTCGGGTCGCACGCTGTAGATCATGCTTTGGCTGGTCACGTGCACGGCTTGCAAGCCAAGATCGAGGGTAATCACGCCCAGCAACAAGGCCCACAAGGAAGATTGGGTCAGGGCGATCGGTAGCCAGGAAACCAGCATCAACAACAGTGACAACCCGCTGGTCCACTGGCCCCAGCCGCGATCGGCCAGATGCCCGGCACGTGCGGCGGCCAGTGCTCCGGCGGCGCCGGCCAGTCCGAACAAGCCGATTTGCGTGTGGGACAGCGACAGCGGCGGGGCGCTCAGCGGCAACACCATGGGCGTCCACAGCACCATGGCGCTGGCGAAGGTCATCAACGCGAGCATCGCCCGTTGACGCAGCACCGATTCTTCCTTGAACAACGTGAACACCGAACCGAGCAATGCCGCGTAGGAACTGACAGGTTGCGTTTCCTCGTGTTTGGGCAGCACACGCAACAGCAGCAACGCCATCAACAGAGTCAACCCCGCCGACAACAGATAGATCGAGCGCCAGCCCGCCAGATCAGCCATGCCTCCCGCCACTGTCCGCGCCAGCAAAATGCCGACGACGATGCCGCTGGTGACCACACCGACCACGCGTCCACGCTGCGCCGGGATGGCCAACGTCGCGGCGTAGGCCACCAACACTTGTGTGACCACCGCCAGTAACCCGGTCAACGTCATCCCGAGCAACAGCCAAGTGCTGTTCGAGGCTAACGCGATCATCAACAACGCCAGCGCTGACAGCAGGGTTTGCGTGACGATCAGGCGTCGGCGGTTCAACAGATCACCGAGCGGCACCAGCAACAACAATCCAATGCCGTAACCGATCTGAGTGAGCGTGACGACGATGCCGATGGTGGCGGGGTCCATGGCAAACGCCTCGGCCATCGCATCAAGTAAGGGTTGCGCGTAATACACATTGCCGACGGCCAGTCCGCAGGCGATGGCGAACAGCAACACGACGCCGCTGCTGAGATTTGTTTGAGTGGGCTTCATGCCGGGCTCCTAAAGTGGTTTCTAAATAAAACCAGTTGTACGGTAAGCAAGCCGGTTTTATATTGCAACCACATTTGTTTTCGAGAGCGCGGTCATGGCCAAGCGTACAAGCATGGAAAGCGCCGAATGCCCGGTGGCCCGTTCACTGGATGCCATCGGCGATTGGTGGTCGCTGCTGATCGTGCGCGATGCGTTCGACGGCATTCGCCGGTTCGGCGAGTTTCAGCGCAACCTGGGCATGGCGAAGAACATTCTCTCGGCACGATTGCGCACGCTGGTGAGCCACGGGATTTTCGATCTGGTGCCGGCGTCGGATGGCAGCGCGTATCAGGAATACGTGCTGACGGAGAAGGGTAAAGGGCTGTTCCCGCTGATCATCGGATTGCGGCAGTGGGGCGAGGCGTTTTTCTATGAGGATGGGGAGGCGCACTCGCGGGTGGTTGACCGAGACCACGGTCGACCGGTGCGGCCATTGGAATTGCGCGCCGAGGACGGGCGATTGCTGGGGCCGGAGGATTGTGTGCGAGTGGCGGCCGAATGAAGCGTGGCTGCATGCCTGGCATGCAGCCATTGTGGAGGATCAGCGCAAGGTATCGACCATGTCCGCCGCGGTCGTCAGCACATCCTTGCCCAATTGCTTCGAACGCTTGCCGGACCAGCCAGTCAACGGATCCGGTTTGTCGTTGTTGTCCTTGAACGGCATCTCCAGGGTCAACGACAGGCAGTCGAATTTCTCGCCGACGCTGTTGCACGCCAGGGTCATGTTGGCTTTGCCCGGCTCGTCGCGGGTGTAACCGTGCTTGGTCTGGAAGTCCTTGGTCAGGTGCTTCAGATGACTGCGGAAATGCTCTTCGAGTTTTTCGATTCGCGGCGTGTAGCCTGGGTTGCCCTCGCAACCGGCGGTGAACACGTAGGGGATTTCTTCATCGCCATGGATGTCGAGGAACAGGTCCACGCCGTACTTTTCCATTTGCTGTTGTACGAAAAAGACTTCCGGGCTGATTTCCTGGCTGGCGCTCTGCCAGGCGCGGTTGAGGTCCTGACCCATGGCGTTGGTGCGCAGGTGACCGTGAAAGGCACCGTCCGGGTTCATGTTCGGCACCAGGTACAGGTCGGCGCTGGCCAGCAGTTTGTTCAGGACGGGATCGTCGTGCCTTTCCAGCCGTTCGATCACGCCTTCCATGAACCACTCAGCCATGTGCTCGCCGGGGTGTTGCTGCGCAATCATCCAGACCTTGCGTTGGCCTTCGGCACCGGTGCCTTTGCGAAGCAGTTGAATGTCACGACCTTCGACACTCTTGCCGGTGGCCAGCAGCTCGGTGCCGGCCTTGGTCAGCGCCTGCTCGATCAACCAGTCATGGCGGCCACGGCTGTAGGGTTCGAAATAGGCAAACCAGGCGTGAGTCGCGGTGGCTTCGAGGCTGAAACGCAGGCAGTCGCCTTCGAAAATGGTCGGCACCCGGAACCAGTTGACGTGGTCGTAGGACGCCACTGCCTGATAGCCGTCCCAGGCTTTGTTGTACGAGGACCTGCTGGCATTGTTCAGACGAAACCAGTGTTCCTGCCCGACGTGCAAACCGCTGGCCTTGAAGTGAAACCACTGAAAATGCGGGCTGCGGGTGTCTGGCTTGATGGCCAGCAATGCTTGCAACGGATTGCTGATGTCCAGCACTTCAATGTTGCCGCTGTCGAAATTGGCGCTGATGTCGAATGAAGATTTGGCCACGGTCATAGTCGATTCCTGAATATGATTTTTATGGCTGATACTTTACACGCTGGGAAGGGAAAAACCGGGGGAAATTGCGGGGTAAAAGGGGGGGGGCGTCTTCCTTGACGCAGACGCAGCTTAGAGACTGTGCAATTGATTCTCAAGTGCTATTTTCATTCGTTTGGCCCAATGTTGGCGGGCTTCTCTTGCCAATAGATATTCTTTTGATATCATTCGCGCCATCGAATTTGCAGCACCCAAAGACTTCATTAGCCTGAAGGTAAAGCCAGAATAACTGGCAAAAAAAAGACCCGGCAAAAAGCCGGGTCAAAAACCGTGATTAGCCTGATGAGGAGATAGTCCAGGAGACCGACCTAAGGTCACTTGGACAATCGACTGATCTCGCGACCAGCTGCATGCAATAATAATCATTCTCGTTTGCAAGTCAAATGATTTTATCTGCGCGATTGGAAAATTCTTTCCCGCGCCCCGCGAAATTTCCCTGCCTGTGTTATCCGTGATGATCCTCGTCCAGGGATCGATCCAGCAACGCCTTGGCCATATCGATCATATGCACCGTCGAAAAGGCCAGATCCCGGTGGGCACCCTGCAGATTGTTCGCCGACTCGTACGCGGTGGCGGCAGCGCAACGCAACAGGTCTGAAGCACGCACCAGCGCTTCTTCACTGCTGACATTGCGGTTCACATCAAAAAAACGTTCTTCTTCTACCACTTCGGACACAGCTGGTTTCAAGTAATAGTCCAGGGCGCGCTGCGCGGCGGCCGAGCCTTTTGGCGAGGTGAGGGAGGTGTCGATCTGCATGTCTGGCAAGTCATTGCTGGGGATGGTCATGGCGATGGCAAAGCTCCGTGTTAGATTCAAATCCGTGA
This sequence comes from Pseudomonas sp. 300, assembly GCF_055803035.1. Lineage (NCBI taxonomy): Bacteria > Pseudomonadati > Pseudomonadota > Gammaproteobacteria > Pseudomonadales > Pseudomonadaceae > Pseudomonas > Pseudomonas sp. 300. The sequence continues at coordinate 515,510 of NZ_JAVLRV010000002.1, forward strand.
CCCAATCGTAGTACGAACTGTATTTGTGACGAAAATTTAAATACTACAAGTTGTGTTTTGCTGGCCGGAGGCGCCCACGTATCGTGCCGCACATGGATAAATGGATTGAATTGGTCAAGGCCAAGATGAGTGAACTCAAAGTCACTCAAGAAATACTCGCCGACCGCCTGGGGATGTCCCAGGGCGGCGTCGGTCATTGGCTGAACAAACGTCGCCAACCCGGCATCGATGACATGAACCGCGTGTTGCACGCACTGGGCATGGAGTTTCTCGAGGTGGCGCTGGTGATCCGGGAGCCGGACACCCAGAAGGAGGAGAGCCAGGATCTGGTGCGAAAGTACAACCCGTACTTTCGTTACCCGGTCAGCGACTGGCGCGAATCCTGCGAGGTGCGCGACGGCGAGCCGACGGTCTATGACAAGGCGCGATTCGAACTGACCGACTACCACGCTCAGGGCGCGGCATTCTGGTTGACCGTGGTGGGTGATGCGATGACAGCACCGAGCGGCGTCAGTATCGCCGAGGGCATGATGATCCTGGTGGACCCGGCCATTGTGCCGGAGCCCGGAAAACTGGTGATCGCCCAATGGCCGGACAGCACTGAAGCGACGTTCCGCAAACTGATCGAAGAGGGCGGGCAGCGTTACCTGGTCCCGCTCAATCCGACGTACCCGAAAGCCCTTTACACCAACGCCTGCCGAATCATCGGCGTAGTGGTTCAGGCAACGGCCAGGTTCTGATCAGATCGGTCCTCGCAAGGCGTAGGACCGATCCTGATTTCATGCTTCTTCCAGTTCGACCAACGCACTGCCTTCGCTGACCATCTCGCCTTCCTGGCAATACAGCGCCTTGATCACCCCGGCGTGTGGCGCACGAATGCTGTGCTCCATCTTCATTGCTTCCAGCACCACCAGTTGCGCCCCGGCTTCGACCGTTTGTCCGGCCTCCACCAGCACCCGCACGATGCTGCCGTTCATGGGCGCAGTGAGTCCGCCCTGATGGCTGTGACTGGCTTCGACCGCACTGATCGGGTCGTAGGCCTCGATGCGGCGCAACTCACCTTCCCATTGCAGATACACCACGTCGCCGCGACGGATTGCCCGATGCTGGCGGCGCACACCGTTGTGTTCGGTCAGCAGTTGCTCGGCCGAGAGCTGCGCCGACCGGGTAGCGCCCAACGTCAGTGCGCGGTCCTGGCCTTCGCAGCTCAGGTGCAGGGTGATTTCTTTTGGCAATCCGGCACGGAACCCATTGCCGATGCCCCAAGGCGAACTCGTGTCATCAGCGCGGGTTCTGACCGGTTGGCTTTGGGTAAACGCCTGCGCCGCGGCTTGCCAGAACTCATCGCTGAGCGGCGAGGGCTCTGGCAGCAGTTGCTCCTGATAACGCAGAATGAACCCGGTATCCAGTTCGGCCGCCGCAAACGCCGGATGACCGACGATTCGACGCAGGAAGTTGATATTGGTCTTGAGCCCGCCAATCGCGAACTCATCGAGCATGCTCAACAAACGCAGGCGCGCCTGCTCGCGGTCTTCGCCCCAGGCAATCAACTTGCCGAGCATGGGGTCGTAGAACGGCGAAACCTCATCACCTTCTTCAACACCGCTGTCGACCCGACGACCCGGACCGTCAGCCGATTCACGGTACAATTCCAGACGCCCGGTGGCCGGCAGGAAATCATTGCCCGGGTCTTCGGCATACAGCCGCACTTCAATTGCATGCCCGATCAACGGCACCTGATCCTGAGTCATTGGTAGCGCTTCGCCACGTGCCACGCGAATCTGCCAGGCAACCAGATCGAGACCGGTGATGGCTTCGGTGACCGGGTGTTCGACCTGCAGGCGCGTGTTCATCTCCATGAAGAAGAACTCACCGCGCGCATCCAGCAGGAATTCCACGGTGCCGGCGCCGACATAGCCGATGGCCTGCGCCGAACGCACGGCGGCTTCGCCCATGGCGCGGCGCAGTTCCGGGCTCAAGCCCGGTGCGGGGGCTTCTTCGACGACCTTCTGGTGCCGACGCTGAATCGAGCAGTCCCGCTCGTTGAGGTACAGGCAGTTGCCATGCTGGTCAGCGAAGATCTGGATTTCCACGTGGCGCGGCTTCAGCAAATACTTTTCGACCAGCATCCGCGAATCGCCGAACGAGGACTGCGCCTCACGCTGAGCCGAGGCCAGGGCTTCGGCCAGTTGGCTGACGTCCTCGACCACTTTCATGCCTTTGCCGCCACCGCCCGCCGTTGCCTTGAGCAACACCGGATAACCGATGCGTTCGCACGCGTCGCGGAAGGTATCGAGGTCCTGAGCTTCGCCGTGATAACCGGGCACCAGTGGCACGCCAGCGGTTTCCATCAAGGCTTTGGCGGCGGATTTGCTGCCCATGGCATCGATGGCCGAGGCAGGGGGGCCGAGGAAGATCAGGCCCGCCGCTTCGATCGCACGGGCGAATCCGGCGTTCTCCGACAAAAACCCATAACCCGGATGAATCGCCTGTGCGCCGCTGGCCTTGGCGGCGGCGATCAGTTTGTCGATTTGCAGGTAACTGTCGGCGGCTTTGCTGCCGCCGAGGTCAACGCGGATGTCCGCTTCGCGGCTGTGCCGGGCTTCGCGGTCAGTGGCACTGTGCACGGCGACGGTGGTCAGGCCCAGGGCCTTGGCGGTGCGCATGACCCGGCAAGCGATTTCGCCACGGTTGGCCACCAGCAGAGAGGTAATGACAGGTGCGCTCATCAACGCGGCTCCTTGGGGGTGGTTTCGGCCTGCCAGCTCGGCGGACGTTTTTGCAGAAAGGCGCGCAGGCCTTCCTGGCCTTCGGGGCTGACGCGGATTCGTGCGATGGCATTTTCGGTGTAGCGACGCAGGGCCGGGGTCAACGCACCGTTACCCACTTCACGCAGCAAGTCCTTGCTGACGCGCATGGCTGCCGGGCTGTTGAGCAGCAGGTTGTCGATCCATTGCTCAACGTTCTGTTCCAGCTCATTGATCGGGAAGCTCTCCGACAACAAACCGATTTCCCGAGCGCGCTGTCCACCGAAGCGCTCGGCGGTCAGGGCATAACGACGTGCCGCGCGTTCGCCTATGGCTTGCACCACGAACGGGCTGATCACCGCCGGTGCCAGGCCGATGCGCACTTCCGACAGGCAGAATTGGGCGTCGTCGGCGCCAATCGCCATGTCGCAGCAACTGATCAGACCCAGCGCGCCGCCGAACGCCGCGCCTTGCACCACGGCCAGCGTCGGGATTTTCAGCTTGGCCAGGTTGTACATCAACTCCGCCAGTTCCCGGGCGTCGTCCAGATTGGTGTGGTAATCGAGTTCGGCTGATTGCTGCATCCAGGCCAGGTCGGCGCCGGCGCTGAAATGCTTGCCGCGTCCACGCACCAGCAAGAAACGCAAGCTGGCATCGCCCGAGACCTTGTCCAGCGCGAGGATCAGTTCGCGGATCATTTCGGCGTTGAACGCGTTGTTCTTTTCTTCCCGGCTCAGCCACAGGGTGGCGAAACCGCGCGGGTCGGTCTGCAGTTCGAGGGTGTTGAAGTCGCTCATGAGGTTCTCCCGATCACATCCGGAACACGCCGAAGCGGCTCGGTTCGATTGGCGCGTTCAGCGACGCGGACAAGGCCAGGGCCAATACATCGCGGGTCTGCGCGGGGTCAATGACGCCGTCGTCCCACAGCCTTGCACTGGAGTAGTAAGGGTGGCCCTGTTCTTCGTATTGATCGAGGATCGGTTGCTTGATTTCGGCTTCCTGTTCGGCGCTGAAACCCTGGCCACTGCGCTCGGCTTGCTCGCGCTTGACCTGCACCAGAACCCCCGCGGCTTGCTCGGCGCCCATCACGCCAATCCGCGCATTCGGCCACATCCACAGGAAGCGTGGATCGTAAGCGCGACCGCACATCCCGTAGTTACCGGCGCCGAAGCTGCCGCCGATGATCACGGTGAATTTCGGCACCTTGGCGCACGCCACGGCAGTCACCAGCTTTGCACCGTGCTTGGCGATGCCGCCGGCCTCGTATTTCTGGCCGACCATGAAGCCGGTGATGTTTTGCAGGAACAACAGCGGAATGCCGCGCTGACAGGCCAGTTCGATGAAGTGCGCGCCTTTCTGTGCAGCCTCGGCGAAGAGGATGCCGTTGTTGGCAAGGATCGCGATCGGGTAACCGTGCAGGTGGGCAAATCCGCACACCAGCGTAGTCCCGAACAGCGCCTTGAATTCGTCGAACACCGAACCGTCCACCAGCCGCGCAATCACTTCGCGTACGTCGAACGGCTGCTTGGCGTCGGCCGACACCACGCCATACAACTCGTCACTGCTGTAGAGCGGGGCGATGGGCGTGCGTTGTTGCAGTTCGCCGAGTTTGCGCCAGTTGAGGTTGGCGATGCTGCGTCGGGCAATGGCCAAGGCGTGTTCATCGCTCTCGGCATAATGGTCGGCGACTCCGGAAATCTTGCAGTGCACGTCGGCGCCGCCCAGATCTTCGGCGCTGACCACTTCACCGGTCGCGGCTTTAACCAACGGCGGACCGGCAAGGAAAATCGTCGCCTGCTCTCGCACCATGATCGCTTCGTCGGCCATCGCCGGCACGTAAGCGCCACCGGCGGTGCACGAGCCCATGACCACCGCAATCTGCGGAATGCCCATGGCGCTCATGTTGGCCTGGTTGAAGAAGATCCGCCCGAAATGCTCGCGGTCCGGGAACACTTCATCCTGACGCGGCAGGTTGGCGCCGCCGGAATCCACCAGATAAATGCACGGCAAGCGATTTTGCTGAGCGATGGTCTGGGCGCGCAGGTGTTTTTTCACGGTCAGCGGGTAATACGAGCCGCCTTTCACCGTGGCATCGTTGGCCACGATCATGCACTCGACGCCTTCGACTCGGCCGATCCCGGCAATCACGCCAGCGGCGGGCACGTCTTCACCGTACACCCCGTAGGCCGCCAGTTGGCTGATCTCAAGGAACGGCGAGCCTGGATCGAGCAGGCGATTGATCCGCTCGCGCGGTAGCAGTTTGCCCCGCGAGGTGTGGCGTTCTTGCGCCTTCGGGCCGCCACCTTGCTGCACTTGCGCGAGCAGGGTGTGCAGCGCGTCGACCTGAGTGAGCATCGCCGCGCTGTTGGCGGCGAACTCCGCCGAACGGGGGTTGAGCTGGGTATGCAGGATAGCCATGGACAGCTCCGTTTAGCGGGTTTCGTTGAACAGTTCGCGACCGATCAGCATGCGACGGATCTCACTGGTGCCGGCGCCGATTTCGTACAACTTGGCGTCACGCAGCAGACGACCGGCCGGGAATTCATTGATGTACCCGTTGCCGCCGAGAATCTGGATCGCGTCGAGGGCCATTTGCGTGGCGCGCTCGGCGCTGTAGAGGATCACGCCGGCGGCGTCCTTGCGCGTGGTTTCGCCGCGCTCGCAGGCCTGAGCAACGGCATAAAGGTAGGCGCGGCTGGCGTTGAGTTGGGTGTACATGTCGGCGACTTTGCCCTGGATCAGTTGGAACTCGCCGATGCTCTGGCCGAACTGCTTGCGATCGTGAATGTACGGAACGATCAGGTCCATGCAGGCTTGCATGATCCCGGTCGGGCCGCCGGACAGGACAACGCGCTCGTAGTCGAGGCCGCTCATCAGCACTTTCACGCCACCGTTGAGTACGCCGAGGATGTTTTCTTCCGGCACTTCGACGTCATCGAAGAACAGCTCGCAGGTGTTCGAGCCGCGCATGCCGAGCTTGTCGAACTTGTTGCTGCGGCTGAAGCCTTTCCAGTCGCGTTCGACGATAAATGCGGTGATGCCGTGCGGGCCTTTTTCCAGGTCGGTCTTGGCGTAGATCACGTAGGTGTTGGCGTCGGGGCCGTTGGTGATCCAGGTTTTGCTGCCGTTGAGCACGTAGTGATCGCCGCGTTTATCGGCACGCAGTTTCATGGACACCACGTCGGAACCGGCGTTCGGTTCGCTCATGGCCAGGGCGCCGATGTGCTCGCCGCTGATCAGCTTTGGCAGGTATTTGCTTTTCTGTTCGTGATTGCCGTTGCGGTTGATCTGGTTCACGCAGAGGTTGGAGTGCGCGCCGTAAGACAAGGCGACCGACGCCGAGCCACGGCTGATTTCTTCCATGATCACCACGTGCGCCAGGTAACCCAGGCCGGCACCACCGTATTCTTCCGGCACGGTCACGCCGAGCAGGCCCATGTCGCCGAACTTGCGCCACAGGTCGGCGGGGAACAGGTTGTCGATGTCGATCTGAGCGGCGCGCGGGGCGATCTCTTTGGCGACGAAGGACTGAACCTGATCGCGCAGCATGTCGATGGTTTCACCGAGGGCAAAGTTCAGGGATGGGTAGCTCATGGGGCACCTTTTGGCTTTTTTATAGGGCGGGGAGGGTTGTGATTTGACTCTCACCTTTACGTTAACGTAAGCCTGTGACGAATGGCTGTCAATCACCCTTTACGTTAACGTCAACTTGAGCGAGAGTAGAGCCGTTCTTACAGACTCGCGACGGTCACCCTGTGGCAGCGAGCCTGCTCGCGAAAGCGTCAGATCAGTCGACATCATTGTTGAATCTACCGACCTCTTCGCAAGCAGGCTCGCTCCCACAAGTTAGCGTCGGCAACCCATTAATAAAGACAATAGGGGTCGTCATGGATCAACCCAGTGCAAGCCCGCAGCGCAGCTATACCCGTGGTTCTCAGGACAAAGCCTTGTTGGCGATGACCATCGGTCAGGCATTTGATAACACCGTCGCGCGTTATCCGACGGGCGAGGCGCTGGTCGTGCGCCATCAACAGTTGCGCTACACCTGGCAGCAACTCTCCGACGCCGTGGACCTGCATGCCCGGGCGCTGCTCGCGTTGGGGTTGCAGGCCGGTGACCGGCTCGGCATCTGGGCGCCGAATTGCGCGCAGTGGTGCATCAGCCAGTTCGCCAGCGCGAAGATCGGCGTGATCCTGGTCAACATCAACCCGGCGTATCGCAGCTCTGAACTCGAGTACGTGTTGAAGCAGTCGGGCTGCCAATGGCTGGTCTGCGCGGGCTCTTTCAAGACCTCTAACTATCACGGCATGTTACAAGGGCTGGTGCCTGAATTGGCGGAGCAATCCATCGGTCAGTTGCAGAGCGAACGTCTGTCTGACTTGCGCGGCGTGATCAGTCTGGATGCGCAGCCGCCCTCGGGTTTCCTGCCGTGGTCGCAGTTGACTGATCTGGCTGGCAGCGTGTCTGTCGAGCAGTTGCGCGAGCGTCAGGACAGCCTGCACTTCGACCAGGCCGTGAACATCCAGTACACCTCTGGCACCACCGGTTTTCCGAAGGGCGCGACCCTCAGCCACTACAACATTCTCAACAACGGTTACATGGTGGGCGAAAGTCTCGGCCTGACCGCCGATGATCGGCTGGTGATCCCGGTGCCGCTGTATCACTGTTTCGGCATGGTCATGGGCAACCTCGGCTGCATCACCCACGGCAGCACCATGATTTACCCCAATGACGCTTTCGATCCGTTGTTGACCCTGACCACCGTCGCCGAAGAAAAGGCCACCGCGCTCTATGGTGTGCCGACCATGTTCATTGCCATGCTCGATCAACCACAACGTGCGGAATTCGATCTGTCGAGCCTGCGTACCGGGATCATGGCCGGCGCGACCTGTCCGATCGAAGTGATGCGCCGGGTGATCAGCGAAATGCACATGAACGAAGTGCAGATTGCCTACGGCATGACGGAAACAAGTCCGGTGTCGTTGCAGACCGGTCCTTCAGACGAGCTGGAATTGCGCGTCACCACGGTCGGCCGCACCCAGCCGCAACTTGAAAGCAAAATCATCGACGAAGCGGGCAATCTGGTGCCGCGTGGCACCATCGGCGAGCTCTGCACTCGCGGCTACAGCGTGATGCTCGGCTACTGGAACAACCCGCAAGGCACTGCCGAAGCTATCGATCAGGCCGGTTGGATGCACACCGGTGATTTGGCGAGCATGAACGATGAAGGCTACGTGTGCATTGCCGGACGCAACAAGGACATGATCATCCGTGGTGGTGAGAATATTTACCCGCGGGAGCTGGAAGAGTTCTTCTTTACCCACCCGGCGGTGGCGGACGTGCAAGTGATCGGCATCCCTTGTTCGCGTTATGGCGAAGAGATCGTTGCCTGGATCAAATTCCACCCCGGGCACAGTGCCACCGAACAAGAGCTGCAAACCTGGTGCAAGGAGCGCATCGCGCACTTCAAGACGCCGCGTTACTTCAAGTTCGTCGAGGAGTTTCCGATGACGGTCACCGGCAAGATCCAGAAATTCCGGATGCGCGAGATCAGCATCGAGGAGTTGAGCGGAAAACAGGTCTGACAATTTTCCCTTGTGGGAGCCAGCCTGCTGGCGATAGCGGAGTGTCTGTCAACATTCATTTGTCTGGACCACCGCAATCGCCAGCAGGCTGGCTCCCACAGGGGCGGTGGTGAAAACCTGAATCGCAGAAAGCACAAAGGGGAGCCGAAGCTCCCCTTTAATTTTGTCGTTGCGCGTGCTCTTTTTTTATTATTGAGGGGCGGTCTGTTTTTGTTTTTAGTAACCGTGACCCTTTACCGCTGTTTTTGTCGATCCCCATCCGGGATCAAGAGCAAACGTATTTTTTTGAGCGCTGATCTACTTTTTCGCTAAGCGATCCAACCAGTTCGGGAGCTACCTGAAGGTAGTTTTATTGTTCTCTGCCCGGTTGCGGGTTACTCCGAAAAGCACCCTGAAAAGCACACCTTCTCCAAAAAAATCTGTTAGCTGCGTCTCTGCCGTGTTGTTCTTGTTATGTCAGAGTCGTTACGTCTTATTTTTATTGGTTTGCTGCTTTTTATTCTTGTTATGCCATAGAGATAGCAGAAGCCGTGCCAACTTTTAAAAAACCTTTAAAATCAATGACTTGAGTTTTATGTAAGATTTTTCGCTCAGCTAAACCCCTACAATTTGTTTCCGTGTTACTCGTTTGTCCCCCACGTTTCGGACGGGGCGGTAACACCTGGACACATCAGTGCGCTCACTGCGCGCTGCGAGCCTTGGCCACGCGCGAACCGGTTGGGCGCCCCAGCACCGTGCAAATCTGCTGACCAGCCAAAATCAAGGCGTCCAGGTCGATACCCGTTTCGATTCCGAGGCCATTGAGCAGGTAAACCACGTCTTCGGTGGCGACGTTACCGCTGGCGCCTTTGGCGTAGGGGCAGCCGCCGAGGCCGGCGATGGAACTGTCAAACACCGAAATCCCTTCGAGCAGGCTGGCGTAGATGTTGGCCATAGCCTGGCCGTAGGTGTCGTGGAAGTGCCCGGCCAGTTTTTCCCGCGGCACGTCGGCCGCGACCACTTCGAACATCTTGCGCGTGGCGCCCGCGGTGCCGGTGCCGATGGTGTCACCCAGCGAGACTTCGTAGCAGCCCATGGCATAGAGCTCGCGGGCGACCCGGGCAACTTGCTCGGGTTTGACGTGACCTTCATAAGGGCAGCCCAGCACACAGGACACGTAACCGCGCACGCTGACGCCGTGCTGTTTGGCGGCTTCCATGATTGGGACAAAACGCGCCAGGCTTTCGCTGATCGAGCAATTGATGTTGCGCTGGGAAAACGCTTCGGACGCTGCCGCGAACACCGCGACTTCCGTTACCCCGGCAGCGATCGCATCTTCAAACCCGCGCAGGTTGGGGGCGAGCGCGCCATAGGTCACGCCCGGTTTGCGCTGGATTTGCGCGAAGACCTCGGCGGATCCGGCCATTTGCGGCACCCATTTGGGCGAAACGAAACTGCCGACTTCTATATAGCCGAGACCCGCGGCCGTGAGTGCATCGACCAGTTGCACCTTGTCGGCAACGCTGATGGGTTGGGCTTCGTTTTGCAGACCGTCGCGGGGGCCGACTTCGACCAGGCGTACGTGGGAAGGAAGGGACATGGGAATCGACCTGTGCTGATTGTCTGAATGTGGTGATAACCCTGTGGGAGCGAGCTTGCTCGCGATTGCGGTAGCACCTTCAACACAAATGTCGACTGACCTCACGCCATCGCGAGCAAGCCTGCTCCTACAGGACCGGCTGGCTTTTCATCGTCTGTTCCAGCGCCTGGGTGCAGCGCTCTTGTGCGGTGTCCAGTTCCAGTTTCATCTGCTCGATGTCGAGCATCTGCTGCTCCAGCTGTTCGCGGCGCTCGGCGATTTTGTTCAGCATGGTTTGCAGCTGTTTCTGATTGCCGCCGGTGGGGTCGTAGAGTTCGATCAGCTCGCGACATTCGGCAAGTGAGAAACCAATGCGCTTGCCCCGCAGGATCAGTTTCAGGCTGACCTTGTCACGGGGCGAATAAATGCGTTCCTGGCCGCGTCGCTCGGGGCTGAGCAGGCCTTGCTCCTCATAGAAGCGAATGGCCCGCGTGGTGATGTCGAGCTCGCGGGCGAGGTCGGAAATGCTATAGGTCTGGCTGCTCATGGAAGCGCTCGAAAAAGATCATGGCGCTAAGCTAATGGCAGGTTGACGTTTACGTCAAGGGGCTTGGTTCTGAGGTGTTCTGGCGGGCCTCATCGCGAGCAGGCTCGCTCCCACATTTAATCGCATTCTTTCTGAAGGAACTCGTTTGAATGTGGGAGCGAGACCGGCTTGCCGGTGAAGGGACCACCTCGGTCCAACGTCCTACACCTTATCGAGCTTCTTCTCATGCGCCGTCACCTGCTGGCACAACTCGATCATCTGCTCGCGCATCCAGCGGTTGGCCGGGTCCTGGTCGGTGCTTTCGTGCCAGTAAAGGTGGGTTTCCACCGGCGGTACATCGTTGACCGGCAGGTTCACCGAATACAAATCATGACGACGGGCGAAGCGCTCAGGCACGGTCATGACCATGTCGGTCTGCTGCAACACCTGCGACGCCATCAGGTAATGCTGGGAGCGCAGGGCAATCTTGCGCTGGATGCCCATCTTGCCCAGGGCCAGGTCGACATGGCCCAGACCGCTGCGGCGGCTGGAAATATGGATGTGCGTAAGCGACAGGTAGTCATCGAGGGTGAACTTTTCCTTGGTCGCCAGCGGATGGCCCTTGCGCATGGCGCACACGTAACGGTCTTCCATCAACTTGACGTGACGCACTTGCGGGTCGGTATTGAGCGGCGCGTCCACCGCAAAATCGAGTCGCCCGGCCGCCAATTCCTTGGTGGTCTCGCGGCGCTTGGACAGAAAGCTTTCGATGATCACTGTCGGTGCCAGGCGGCGCAGGCGCTGGAACAAGGGCGGCAGGATCACCGCTTCGGTGAGGTCGGTCATGCTGATGCGATACGTCTTGACCGCCTGCAACGGGTTGAAGATGCGGCTTTCCTGCACCGACACCCGCAGCAGCGAGAGGGCGTTGCGCACCGGGCCGATGATGTTTTGCGCCATCGGCGTCGGCACCATGCCCTGGGCTGTACGAACGAAGAGCGGATCGTTGAACGTCTCGCGCAGGCGGGCCAGAGCGTTCGAAACAGCCGGTTGAGTAATGCCGACAATTTGTCCGGCGCGGGTCAGGTTGGCTTCGGTGTAGATCGCGTCGAAGACGATGAAAAGGTTGAGGTCGACCTTGCTCAGATTCATTGCGCTGCACTCTTATTGTTGGTTCTCAATCAGCCGATCATATATCGGTGATGAATGTTAATACACGCCGAGAATAGGCTAGGTAAATTTTCGTAGCTGTTCTAGCATCGATTGCATGACCTAAACAACCTCCCCCCAGAAGGTAGCTGCTCATGGATTTCGCTTATTCGCCCAAGGTGCAAGAACTGCGTGAGCGCGTGACCGCGTTCATGGACACCTACGTTTATCCCGCCGAAGCCGTGTTCGAGCGCCAGGTTGCCGAGGGTGACCGCTGGCAGCCGACTGCGATCATGGAAGAACTGAAACTCAAGGCCAAGGCTGAAGGCTTGTGGAATTTGTTTCTGCCTGAGTCCGAACTCGGCGCTGGCCTGACCAACCTCGAATACGCGCCATTGGCAGAGATCATGGGGCGCTCGCTGCTGGGGCCTGAGCCGTTCAACTGCTCGGCGCCCGACACCGGCAACATGGAAGTGCTGGTGCGCTACGCCAACGAAGAACAGAAACAACGCTGGCTCGAACCGCTGCTGCGCGGCGAGATCCGCTCGGCGTTCGCCATGACTGAGCCGGACGTGGCTTCCTCCGACGCGACCAACATGGCCGCCCGCGCCGTGCGTGACGGTGATGAGTGGGTGATCAACGGCAAAAAGTGGTGGACCTCGGGTGCTTGTGATCCACGCTGCAAAATCCTGATTTTCATGGGCCTGAGCAATCCCGATGCGCCGCGCCACGCCCAGCACTCGATGATTCTGGTGCCGGTGGATGCCCCAGGCGTGAAGATCGTCCGTCCGCTGCCGGTGTTCGGTTATGACGACGCACCACACGGTCACGCTGAAGTGTTGTTCGAAAACGTCCGGGTGCCGTACGAAAACGTTCTGTTGGGCGAAGGACGCGGCTTTGAAATCGCTCAGGGTCGCCTTGGCCCGGGCCGGATTCACCACTGCATGCGTTCGATCGGCATGGCCGAGCGTGCACTGGAGCTGATGTGCAAACGTGCGGTAAACCGCACCGCGTTCGGCAAACCGTTGGCACGTCTGGGCGGCAACATCGACAAGATCGCCGACTCGCGGATGGAAATCGACATGGCGCGCCTGCTGACCTTGAAAGCGGCGTACATGATGGACACCGTCGGCAATAAAGTGGCGAAGAGCGAAATCGCGCAGATCAAGGTGGTGGCACCGAACGTGGCCCTGCGGGTCATCGACCGGGCGATCCAGATCCATGGCGGGGCAGGGGTTTCCAACGATTTCCCGCTGGCCTACATGTATGCGATGCAGCGCACGCTACGTCTGGCCGACGGCCCGGACGAAGTGCACCGCGCGGCCATCGGCAAGTTCGAGATCGGCAAGTATGTGCCTAAAGAAATGATGCGCAGCAGTCATTAAGGCCGCTTTATCGCGGGCCTGTGGCAGGCCCGCGATAGCATCATCCTTCTATGGAGGGCAGCCCGAAAAAGGCTCTTGCACACTCGGTGCTGTGAGCCGCCAGGTCTTCCTCGCTTTCCCCCCGATGCAACGCCACTTCCCGCAACACTTCAGTCAGATACGCCGGTTCGTTGCGACCATTTTTCGGCTTGGGCCGCAAACTGCGCGGCAGCAGATACGGCGCATCACTCTCCAGCATCAACCGCCCGCGTTTGATTTCTTTCACCAACGGATGCAAATGCGTGCCCCGTCGCTCATCACAAATCCAGCCGGTGATCCCGATGTGCAAGTCCAGGTCGAGGTAACTGAACAGCGCCTTCTTTTCGCCGGTGAAGCAATGCACCACGGCGGCGGGCAATTGATCTCGATAATCCCGAAGAATTTCCAGAAGACGCTGACTGGCGTCGCGCTCGTGGAGGAAAACCGGCAGTTGCAGCTCGATCGCCATCTCCAGGTGTTGTTCGAGAACTTTTTCCTGTTGCGGACGCGGCGAGAAATCACGATTGAAATCCAGCCCGCATTCACCCACCGCCACGACGTTCGGCTCTCTGAGCAAGCTGCGCAGACGCTGGGCGCTGTCGGCGTTCCAGTCGCTGGCTGCGTGAGGGTGGATGCCAGCGGTGGCGAACAGCCGTTGCGCCGTCTCATCCAGTTGCTGGCACAGCTCCAGCGCCTGTTCGCTGCCTTCGACACTGGTGCCGGTGAGCACCAATTGGCAGACGCCGGCGGCATAGGCGCGGTCAAGTACAGCCTGGTGTTTGTCGGCAAAACTGGGGTTGGTCAGGTTGACGCCGATATCGATGAGTTGCATGGTGCTACCTCGGACCAAAGGCCGGAAAGCATATCAGAGCTGTAGATTTATAAGAAAAGCCAAGAACTACAACGAGTTAAAGCTGTCTTTTGATGCCGCGAGACAAGCTGGGGGTGGTCGTCGTGCCATCACTGTGCCAGTCTTTCGCACTTTGCCAGCGCTCAAGCGCTCTGTTTCTGTCGTTCGATTTCAGCCGTTTTGTTGAAATCGGCCCAGTATTCTTTCCGGAGAGTGGATGACACGTCCCTCGATTTTGTTACTGCTGTGTGGTTCGTTGCTGCTGCCGATGCCGGCGGTTGCGCGGCTGGCCGGCCCGCTGCAAGCCGTACCGGCGGCCAAGGTGCGCGATCTGCAGGAAATCCGCAGCAGCCGTGTCCTGAAGGTGTTGGTCAACCAGAGCCGCAACAGCTCCGGCGAAGTCCAGGGCCAGGCCATCGGCGTCGAATATCATCGCCTGCGCGCCTTCGAGCAATACCTCAACGGTCACGCCCGTGACGGTCAGGAAGTGACGCTCAAGATCATTCCAAAAGCCAAGGATCAACTGCTCGGCGCGTTGCAGCGCGGGGAGGGTGATCTGGTTGCGCCGGGCGAGTTGCTTGATCTGCAACCGGGCTATGCCGTCAGCACCAGCGAGCCGATTGCCAGCAATATTCCTCTGGTCCTGGTCGGAATCAAGGGCGAGAAACGCTACACGCGCCTCGAACAGCTTTCCGGTAAAACCCTGGCGTTACCCACCGGCAGTGCCGCCGGGGACGCGATCAGTCAGATCAATCAAAAGCTTGCCCTGCACAAACTGGCACCGGTGAAGGTCGACTGGGTCGATCCGAGTCTGGCGGTCGAAGATGTGCTGGAAATGGTTCAGGGCGGGATCTTTCACCTGACCATCGTCGAGCAGCCGATTGCCGAGCGCTGGGGCAAGATCCTGCCTAAGTTGCGCTTCGATCGGCAGGTGCTGATCAGCGAGCCGGGGGAAGAGTTCTGGTTCGTGCGCCGCGACGCGTCGATGCTGCGGGCGAGCATCGATCGCTTCCTGATCGGGTATAAAAAGCCTTCGGATCAGGATGCCGCGTTCCTGCGGATCTACCGTCGCCTGTATCAAGTGCACTATCCATTGGCCAAGGCTGATCGCCAGCGACTGGAAAAACTTCGGCCGGTGTTGCAGAAACACGCCGATGCCCAAGGCATGGACTGGCTGAATCTGGCGGCATTGGCGTTCAAGGAGTCCGCGCTGCAACCCCGCGCGCGAAGCGGCGGTGGTCCCACAGGCCTGATGCAGATCACTCCGTCCGCAGCGCAACGGGTCGGGGTCAACAACATTCAGGACCTCGATGCCAATGTTCAGGCCGGAGCCAAATATCTGGCGATGATCCGCCGCAAGTTTTTTGCCAGCCCCAAACTCAACGAGCGTGAGCGCATGGCGTTTGTGTTGGCGGCCTACAACATTGGGCCGGAGCGGGTTCAGGGCATGCGCGCCGAGGCGCGTCGGCGTGGCTTGAACCCTAATCAATGGTTCTTCCAGGTCGAGCGCATTGCCATGGAACAGGTGGGAATGGGGCCCGTCAGCTATGTTAATAGCGTGAACAAGTATTACTTGGCGTTCGATCGGGAGCGGGAGTCGTTGGAGCCCCAGGGGCAGAAAATTGCCTCACGGAAATGATCGAATAAACTGATTGTTATGGCGGAATAATTGCGCTTTTATCATTTGATTTAGTGATTAATATAGCGGCCAACCAACACACAAACACACAATGGATGACACAGCATGAGCTCACTGATCAACAAGGTACTGTTTACCCGCGCTGGCTACGGCCTGACTGTCCTGCGGATCTTCGTCGGCATCATCTTTGCTGCCCACGGCTCACAGAAACTTTTCGGCGCCTTCGGTGGATACGGTCTGGCGGGCACCGCGCAGTACATGGAAAGCATCGGTCTGGCACCGGGTTACCTGATGGCTACATTGGCCGGTGGTACCGAGTTCTTCGCTGGTCTGGCCTTGATCATCGGTTTGCTGGTCCGCCCGGCGGCACTCGGTCTGACGTTCCTGTCGCTGGTCGCCATCTTCAGCGTGCATATCAGTCACGGTCTGTTCATGGCCAACAACGGTTATGAATTCGCCCTGGCCCTGCTGGGTGGCAGCATCGCAGTGCTGATCGAAGGCGCCGGCAAGCTGTCGGTCGACCGCGCCATCGCTGGCTGACCGCTCTGGCTCAACGAAAAGGCCCGCATCGCGCGGGCCTTTTTTGTTGCTCGGGATTCTTGACACTGCCGTGTCGGCTTCTCTAGGATGCTGCTCATGCGCCGATTTAAACAGCTACTTGCGGGGCGCCAGGTGACTCATCCAGTTACCGATAGAAGCTTGAAACAGGCTTCGAAATACCGCTAAAGCGCTGGTTCGGTGTTGCCTCTCACCTGCCATGCAGACTTTTGAGGCAGAGACACGACACGATGAATGCACTAAGCCCCGTTGTACGCCCCGCGCCGATCACGGCACATCTGACCCAGCGCAATCCAAAAATCCTGCTTGGCGGCAAACATCAGCCGACGCTCCTGCGTTACCTCGATGGTTGGCCACGTCGCACCGGTGGGCCCGCAGCGTTCCTGATCCAGTTTGTCGAAGACGGTGAATCGCTGGCGCGCTTTGCCAGCGACAGTTTCGATCTGGCGGTGATTCAGTCGCCCGCCCTGGAAGACGCGCCCGAGATGATCAAGCAACTGACCCGCGTCGCCCGACAAGGGCTGATCACCCGCCGTTAAGGCTTATGGGTAATCAATCGCCACGATATACACGCACTGTTCGCCGGTAGGCGTCTGCACCCGAACTTCGGCGTCCAGCGCCTTGCCGATCAGGGCGCGTGCCAACGGTGAATCGATGCTGATCAGGCCCAGTTTCAAGTCCAGCTCATCTGGCCCGACGATGCGATAGCGCGATTCTTTGCCGTCCTCGTCTTCAATGGTGACCCAGGCACCGAAGTAGACCTTGTTCGGATCGCTGGGCTTTTCGCTGACCACCTTGAGCGCTTCCAGCCGTTTGGTGAGAAAGCGCACGCGACTGTCGATTTCACGCAGCATCTTTTTGCCGTAGGTGTATTCGGCGTTCTCGGAACGATCACCCTGCGCCGCGGCCTCGCTGACCGATTGGGTTACCTGCGGTCGGCGCACATGCCAGAGCTCATGGAACTCGGCCCGCATCCGCGCTTCACCTTCTGGAGTGATCAGCGCGGTGCCAGCGGTGCGGGGAGGGCGATAACGGCTCATGGCAACTTCTTGTGGTTGAGAAAGTTCGAGTCTATCAACCCTCGCGCAAGACTGTCAGGGGGCTGGCGTTCAACGCACGCCGGGTGCCGAACACGCCGGCACCGCCGATCAGCAGAGCGCCAATCAGGGGCAACACCAACAGCCATGGATGCGGGTGCCACGGCAGGTCGAAGGCGTATCGGTACAGCACCAGGCTCACCAGCTCCGAGCCCAGTGCCGCGAGCAATCCGCTGACCGCGCCAAGCAGGCCGAACTCAATCCGTCGGGCCTTGACCAGCAATTGTCGCTCGGCCCCCAGTGCCCGCAACAATGCGCCTTGGCGAATACGTTCATCGAGCGTTGCTTGCAGGCCGGAGAACAACACCGCCATCCCCGCCGCCAACACAAACAACAGCACGTACTCCACCGCCAGGGTGACCTGGGCGAGGATGCTGCGTAGCTGCGCCAGCAAGGCTTCGACTTGCAGAATGGTCACCGCCGGGAAGGCGCGGGACAGGTCGACGATCTGCTGATCATGACCCGCCGCCAGATAGAAGCTGGTCAGGTAGGTCGCCGGCAGATCCTTCAATGTGCCGGGCTGGAAAATCATGAAGAAGTTTGGCTGGAAGTTATCCCAGTTGATCTCTCGCAGGCTGGTGACCTTCGCTTCGCGATTGACTCCGCCGACGGTGAAGACCATGTGATCGCCGAGCTTGAGCTTCAGGCTCTCGGCGACTTTGCCTTCCACCGACACGCCGGGAACGTCGTCCGGTGCCTGATCGCCCCACCAGTTGCCGGCGGTGAGTTTGTTGCCGGTCGGCAGGTCTGCGGCCCAGGTCAGGCTCAGGTCGCGCTGAATCGCCCGATCACCGGCCGAGTCCTTGCTGACGATGTCCTGCACCGCTTCGCCATTGATGCTGATCAACCGTCCCGGCACCACCGGGTACAGCGGCGCCGATTGCGCCGACAGTTCGATCAGGCGATCGGTGAAGGCCTGTTTGTCTGCCGGCAGGATGTTCAGCGCGAAATAATTCGGCGCGTTTTTCGGCAACTGGTTTTGCCAGGTGTCCAGTAATTCGCCGCGCAGCAAAGCGATCAACGCCATGGACAGCAGAATCAAACCGAAGGCCAGGGATTGTCCGGCGGCAGCCAGTGGATGGCGCAGCAATTGACCCAGGCCGAGGCGCCACGGCAACGAAGCGCGCGCGAGCATCCGGCGCAGGCTTTTGAGCAGCAGTAACAGCAAACCACCCAACACCAGCGCCGCGATCACGCCGCCACCGAGCAGGGCGAAGGTCAGCACCAAATCCAGGCTCAGGCGCCACATGATCAAGCCGAGTGCGCCCAATGCCGCGCCGTAGACCATCCACGTGCTGGAAGGTATCGGCAGCATGTCGCGACGCAACACGCGCAGTGGCGGGACCCGACCCAACGCAGCCAGTGGCGGCAAGGCAAAACCGGCCAGCGCCACCAGTCCGGTACCGATCCCGGCGATGGCTGGAAACAGACCGCCCGGTGGAACATCGGTCGGCAACAAATCATGCAGCAGCGCGAACAGGCCAAGCTGCGCCAGCCAGCCAATCAACGCACCGCTGATGCTGGCCAACAGTCCGAGCACCGTCAGCTGCAAACTGAACAGCACCATGGTTTCCCGACGGGACAACCCCAGGCAACGCAACAGCGCACTGGCGTCGAAGCGGCGGGTGGCGAAGCGCGTCGCCGACAGCGCCACTGCGACGCCGGATAACAGCACCGCCACCAGACTGGCCATGTTCAAATAGCGCTCGGCTTTGCCCAGCGCACCGCCGATCTGCCGGTTGCCGTCGCGCGCATCCTGAATACGCTGGTTGGCGGCAAGGCCGGGTTTGATCAGTTGACGGTAGGTTTCCAGCGCTTCGGCCTTGCCACGCCAGAGTTCGCGGTAGCTGACCCGACTACCGGGCTGCACCACGCCGGTCGCCGCAAGGTCGCTGAGGTTGATCAGCACCCGCGGCGTCAGGCTGTAGAAATTGCCGGCGCGGTCCGGTTCATAGGTCAGTACTCGCGCCAGTTTCAGGGTCCGCATGCCGACGTCGATGCTGTCGCCGATCTTCAGATCCAGCGCGGTCAGCAGCCGCGCTTCAACCCAGGCTTCGCCGGGTTTCGGTCCGCCTCCGGATTCTTCCGCAGCGAAGGGCGCGGGGGCGCTTTTCAGCTCGCCGCGCAGTGGATAGACGTCATCGGCGGCTTTGATACTGGACAGCTGAATGCCGTTGTCGGTGGCGATTACGCTGGAGAACTCCACCACCTGCGCGTGTTCGAGGCCCAGATCCGTGCCACTTCTGATCTGTTCGGGTCGCGCCGGTGAACTGCCTTCGAGCAGCAGGTCGGCGCCGAGAAACTCGGTGGCGCGCAGCATCATGGCGCCATTCAGGCGGGCGCCGAAGTAACCGATGGCAGTACTCGCGGCCACCGCCACCAGCAAAGCGAAGAACAACACCCGCAACTCACCGGCGCGGGCGTCGCGCAGCAGTTGGCGGAGGGCGAGACTGAACAGGCGCAACAGCGGCAGGCGTGCCATCAAGGCTCCAGAGGGGCGACCAGCAGGCCGGCTTCAAGGCGGATCAGGCGCCGGCAACGATGTGCCAGGCGTTCATCGTGGGTCACCAGCACCAGCGTCGTGCCGCGCTCCTTGTTCAATTCGAACAACAAGTCGCTGATGCGCTCGCCGGTGTGGCTGTCGAGGTTGCCGGTGGGTTCGTCGGCGAACAGCACGTCGGGTTCAGCGGCAAACGCACGGGCAATCGCCACGCGTTGCTGCTCGCCACCGGAGAGCTGGCGCGGCGAGTGAGTCAGGCGTTGGCCTAGTCCGACTCTTTGCAGCAATTCGGGGGCGCGCTCACGGGCGTCTTTGCGCCCATCGAGTTCCAGCGGCAACATGACGTTTTCCAGGGCGTTGAGACTGTCGAGCAACTGAAATGACTGAAAGACAAAACCGACGTGTTCAGCGCGGATGCGGGCGCGTTGGTCTTCATCGAGATTGCTCAGGGCCTGGCCTGCGAGGGTGACTTCGCCGCTGCTCGGCAAGTCGAGGCCGGCGAGCAGGCCGAGGAGGGTGGATTTCCCGGAGCCGGACGCGCCGACGATGGCCAGGCTGTCGCCCTTGTTCAGTTCCAGGCTGAGTTCGTGCAGGATAGTCAGTTCACCTTCCGCGCTGGGAACCACTTTGCTGAGGTTCTTCGCGGTGAGAATGCTTGCGCCCATGGAGAATCCGATGCGAGTGTGGTTTTTGAGTGCTGGCCTGGCCTTGATGTGCATGGCCCAGAACGCAGCGGCGGGTACAGTCCTGATCGTTGGCGATAGTATCAGCGCCGGTTTCGGACTGGATACCCGCCTGGGGTGGGTGTCTTTGCTTGAGCAACGGCTCAAGCGCGAAGGTTTCGACGATAAGGTGGTCAACGCGTCCATCAGCGGCGACACCAGTGCCGGTGGCCACGCGCGCCTGCCTGCGCTGCTTGCAGAGCATAAACCGGAGTTGGTGATCCTCGAGTTGGGCGGCAATGACGGGCTGCGCGGAATGCTGCCAACACAATTGCAACAAAACCTTGCAGCGATGATCGACAGCTCCAAGGCCAGTGGTGCCAAAGTGCTTCTACTCGGCATGCAACTGCCGCCCAACTACGGTGCGCGCTACACCAAGGCCTTCGCTGAGGTTTTCAGCAACGTCGCCACCGAGAAAAAAATCCCGCTGGTGCCGTTTTTCCTCGACGGCGTGGGCGGGCATCCAGACCTGATGCAGGCCGATGGGTTGCACCCTGCTGCGGGGGCTCAGGACAAGTTGCTGGAAAATGTCTGGCCGACGCTGAAACCGCTGCTTTGAGATATTTTCTCGGAGGGATCAGAACGGAGAAAGCTGTTTGCTATACCCAAACTTGATTCCTGACGCGAAAAAGCCCCCGCACTCGCGCTGTTTTTTGCAGCTCTGGCATTCGGGGGCGAACTCGTTCTTCCAATCACTGATCGACTTTCGGTAGTAGGGAAGAATATCCGGGTTCACCAAGCACAGCTGATGGTTGTAGACCGAGATGTTCATGCCGTACTTGGCAAGGATGGCAACCGACTTACTGAGCGTGTCTTTGTAATCGATGGGGTCAATCCAGAGCTCATCAAGATTGGCTCGCGTAAAGCCCATCATTTCAAGGCCCATCAGTGCCACTTGATCAACAAAAAGAAGATTGCGAGCGATGTACTCACACAATTCCGGAAGCCGCTGCACCGAAAGCTTGTGTATGACCACTCTGATCTCAACCCTCTGGCCCAAGCGCTTCAGATTAAGAATGCCCTGAATGGTTTCATCGAATGCGCCTTGTGCCTGAACGATGTAGTCATGCAGTGTCGGGTCGTCTGAGTAGACCGGGATTCCGATCATCGCGTCGGACATTTCGATGGCTGCATATTTTTTTGCAAACGTTAGGTCTTTGAAGCTTCGTCCGTTCGAGAGGATATGGATCGCGGTTCTTGGCAGGTAGCTTTTGGTCAGACGGATAATCTTTAGAAAACGCTCTTTATTCGTCGTTGGCTCACCACCGGTAAACCCCAGCTCTCGGGTTTCCTTTGGGATCAACGGAATCAAGCTCTCAACTTCATCGAGTATCCATGAATCATCAGCTGTTTTAGGTGGCTGAGAACACATCAGGCAGTAGTTATTGCACTGCTCGGTTAACAGGATGCTGTTGTTCGGTGATGAAGCCCGAAACAGTACTCGGATGCTCTGACGATCAGCGGAAAGCCGAACAACGTCATTATCACCGATGTAGCTGTAGTCATTCGGCAGGATCGAATAGTCAGAACCAGCAGGCAGTTCTTCGGCCAGTTTCTGATGTTGCTCGGTCAGCAGGTAATGTGCGAATTCACAGGGGATCTGATGATCAGAAATCAGATAGGCCAGTTCCCGGCGCAAGACTTCAGGCAGGCTCCGGTTGGTCGAAACCTTGATCAAGGTGCGATCGTTGTAAACATTTACCGCCTGAATGCGGATTACCTTTCCGCTGAGCTTCAGCATCGATTAGCCCACCCCATAAAAATCCGCTTCGTATGTTCGTCGCGTCCCATCAGCTCAATGAGGTGCTTGAAAATAGACATGTTGCGCTTGCAGAACGAGGATTCTGTTTTTCTCGCTACCAGGTCGTTGTGCATAGCATGATGGTAGACAGGCTCGGCACCACAATAAGGTTCAAACGCACAGTCAGAGCACATGGGCGCGCTTAAGGTGAAGGAGTTTTCCAGAGCATCCAGAAGCTGGTCGGAAAGAATGATGTCTTCATAGGAATGCTCAAGAACGTTGCCCAATCTGAACGTATGGTCGCCCATCTCGGCAAGCATCCGGCTTTCATCCGAGGCATAGACGGCCCCGTCGTAATTGAACACGATGGCGGCAATTCCCGCGCCAGCAGGGTTCATCAAGTCAACAAATCCAGGATCATTCGAGGTCAGCATTTTTGTCAGTACAAGCGAGGAGTACTGCTCGACAAATCGTACGCCGGACTTGTTCAGCTCAATGATGTACTCAAGACCTTCCTTGTAAAATTCCAGCCAGCGCTCAGCGTCATACGACATGAATTTCTTGGTCTTGATTGCAAAGCCGTATGGGGAGAGCGTACGGAGAAAGATTCCATCAAAGCCCAGGCGCAAGTACTCATCAATGATATCTCTCGCTCGGGGCAGGCTCTTGTCTGTCGTTGTCATCAGAGCTGACACTTGATCGTAACCAAGGGCGGCACGTGCCTTTTTCAGGCCTTCTTCGAAGCGTTGATGACTGTCTCTTCCGGGGCGAGGGCGGTTCGCATTGTGGAGATCCATTGGACCGTCAAGAGAAGATGAAAGGACGATGTTGTGCTGCTTGCAGAAAACCAGCACTCGATCGGTCAGTAGCGATAGTGTGGTAGCAATGACGAATTGAAGGTCACGACCTTCCTTTAGGTTGCGTTTTTTTGCCTCAAGAACGATGTACTCCACCATCTCGAAATTCAGTAGAGGCTCTCCCCCCTGAAACTCTATTTTGATGGCTGGATTCGGAGACCTGAAAACGAAATCCAACGACTTTTCAGCCATCTGCTTCGTCATGTCGAATTCGCCTTTGCTTTCTGATTGCCTTGATACCTGGCAGTACGGGCAGCTGTGGTCGCAGCGGAGGGTTACGACAAAGATATGCAGGTTGGTGAACTGGGAGAGTCTAGACAGGCGTGTACGAATCTTGAGGGCCAGAAGCTGCAGCGGTGCCTGCTCATTGGTGAATCGGATGAACTGTTTCGACCGCAGAGTAGGTATCAGTTCCGATGAGATCGGGAGTGTCTTGGATATCAGCGGTTCGAGCATCGGTACCGGTACGACGTGGAACTCGCCTGCCATGTTGGTGATGACGTACTCGTCGTCATTCAGACGATCAAATTTGAATGGCAGCAACTCATAGGTGCGTTGCTGTACATAAAATTCCAGTTTTTGGAATTTACTCACTGATCAGTCCGGTTTTTGAGAACGCCAATCCAAGGATCAGGTTCCTGATCGGCAGGGTTTCAGCGTTCAACCTGTGGCGTAGCTGGTAGTCGAGCACATCCTTCTTGAATTCTTGAATGGCTGTCAGAAACGAAGGTTCGTCGATGCCAATGTTCGAGGACAAGGTGCAAACAAATTTCCCATCAGCGCATTTGATATCGGCTGTCAGCGAATTCATCGAGCGATAAGCGGCTTTTTGTAGAGCTTCCACATCATAAAGCCGCTCATCAAAGGCGAGCGTAGACTCAAGTTCCATTTCAGGAGCCCGAGTGATGGGAGCTGTGTGAGCTGTGCGAAGCGTGAGAGCTGTGAGAGCTGTGGTAAGCCATGAACTGACCTTGATCTCCACGTTTCAGGACAAATGCAAACAGGTCATTACCACCGCGAGCCGAAATATTTTCGCTTTGAGTAGTAGATTGGAATGAGATTGTAGTGTCAGTGTCGGGTTCGACAATTTCGTGGGTGGTTAAGGCCGAAGCCTGCTCAGTGCCTACGGCTGCTGCCAGAGTAGCGATTGGTACCAAAAAGGAACGCTTTTTCATCATCGGATTTCCTTATCGTTAGTGGGGATATAAGCGAGTCTGGCTGGCAGGATGCCATGATGTCAATGTGGAATTAGCGGTGAAGAGCCATCCATCTCTTAAATCCGACAGACGTACCATAGCCCGCTAATTCCGTAGTGCACGGCAACGTCGCCACCGAGAAAAAAATCCCGCTGGTGCCGTTTTTCCTCGACGGCGTGGGCGGGCATCCAGACCTGATGCAGGCCGATGGGTTGCACCCTGCTGCGGGGGCTCAGGACAAGTTGCTGGAAAATGTCTGGCCGACGCTGAAACCGCTGCTTTGACGCTTTTCTAGCGGCGGTGTTTCGGCTAAGGTGGCGCCCCCGATTTGGAGCCCCCGATGCCGCGTCCCGCCTGGTCACTTTTTGCCTACCAACTGATCGAGCCTGACGAACAGCTGGATCTGTTCGCCTGCCAGGAAGTGCGGGTACACCTGGTGACCCGTCAGCTGGAGCTGGGCGGCTCGGCCGATCGTACTTTGTGCGGCAGCCTGCTCCCCGCGCAACCGCGCTGGTCGAGCGTTGATCGCCGGGTGTTCCAGGATCAGCGTCTGTGTTCGTTGTGCCGGGCCATCCTCGAGTCGCAAAAGCGTGGTACTTCGCCGATCTGGCCTGAGTTGCGGTTCGAGCTTTGATGGTGTGAAGCCGGCAGCGGCCGTTGCCTAAGAAACGGATATGTACGCCTGAAAAACCGCATCCATCGTAGCCAATTCGCGCTCTATCGGTGTGTCTCCCCGAATGCCGGAGCGCCAGTGTACAATTGCGTTCTTAAACCCCAGTCGATTATGCGAAGGATTTTCCGGATGTTGCCGCGCTTTCCTGCCGTCACCCGCTGCCTGACTCTTGCCGCCCTTTGTGCGGCAGGCCCCGTAGCAGCATTGGAGCTACCCCTGCCACCGCCCGGTGAAGACATCATCGGCCAGGTGCAAGTGATCAAGGCCAAGTACGAAGACACCTTCGCTGACCTTGGCACCACCTACGATCTGGGCTACTTGGAAATGGTCGCGGCCAACCCGGGCGTCGATCCATGGTTGCCGGGTGCCGGTACCGAGGTCGTACTGCCGACGCGCTTCATCCTGCCGCCGGGCCCGCGTGAAGGCATCGTCATCAACCTGGCTGAATACCGCCTCTACTACTTCCCGAAAGGCCGGAACGTGGTCTACACCTTCCCGCTGGGTATCGGTCGTGAAGGCTGGGGTTCGCCGATTGCCCACACCAGCATCGTTGCGAAGACGCCAAACCCGACCTGGACGCCTCCTGCGTCGATCAAGGCCGAGCACGCGGCTGACGGCGATCCGCTGCCGAACGTCGTGCCGGCCGGCCCGGACAACCCGCTGGGCCCGTTCAAGTTCACCCTGGGCACGCCGGGCTACCTGATCCACGGTTCGAACAAGAAGTTCGGTATCGGCATGCGCACCAGCCACGGCTGCTTCCGCATGTTCAACAATAACGTACTGGAAATGGCAGGCATGGTGCCGGTCGGCACGTCGGTGCGCATTCTCAACGACCCGTACAAGTTCGGCGTCAGTGGCGGCAAGGTTTATCTGGAAGCGCACACGCCGCTGGACGACAAGGGCAACCCGTCGGTCGTCGACAAGCACACGGCGGTGATCAACGCGATGCTCAAGCGTGAAGACATCACCAACAACCTGCGCATGAACTGGGACGTGGTGCGCGATGTGGTCGCCGCTGAAGATGGCCTGCCGGTGGAAATCGCCGTGCCGAACACTTCTGCGCCGATGGTGACGAGTGCACCGATCGATCCGATGCAGTAATGCTTGAACAAAACCCGTCGACGCGCAGAGCGTCGGCGGGTTTTTTATTGCCTGGATAAACACCGGGCAATAAAAAAGCCGACCCAAAAAATGGGTCGGCTTGATAACAATCCCGAAGGATTATTACTTGCGGCTAGCTTTTTCCAGCATGCGCAGAGCACGCTCGTTAGCTTCGTCAGCAGTCTGTTGTGCTTTTTGAGCAGCAGCCAGAGCTTCATCAGCTTTACGGTAAGCTTCGTCTGCACGAGCCTGGGAGCGAGCAGCTGCGTCTTCAGTAGCGGTCAGACGTGCTTCGGTTTCTTTCGATACGCTGCTGCAACCGGTAGCCAGAACTGCGGCCAGAGCCAGAGCAGAGAATTTCAGAACGTTGTTCATCGTGTTCCCCTTCAAGGACTTTCTATTAAGTAGCTGTCTCCTCAGAGTGAGGAAATAGCCGGCGTACATACTACCCATTACTTGTCGTAAGTAAACTGACGTAAAGCAAGAAGCAAAAAAAATTGTAGGCGTTGATTCTTTTTCGAGCAACTTTTACTTGCAATTGATTAAAAAATATCCAGCTGCAAGGCCCGAGATGAGCGAGTTGGCACGAAAAAGTCCGCGGTGCCAGGATTGTTTTCCCAGTCTTGGCTAAAGTCTGTCTACATGGTTCGTCTACACTTTTGTTCGGGATTTGCGCAGCACCTCTCAAACTCTTTCTTCTAGTAGAGGTGACTTAAAAGAAGGGCGCTCGTCTTAAGTCTCAACATCCGGCAATGTTCAGGCTATCGACCCGCGGAGCTCTTCGGTCGAGCCGTCCCTGCGTAACCCGGAGCAGCACCGCCCCAAACCCAGCGTGATGACGAGCGTACCTTGAGCATTTCTGCCAATGGTGCCTACTATTTGATACGTGCTCGGTTGCGCGAGATCGGTGCAGCTCTTCTCGGTGTCCATTCAGGCACGGGGTGGCGTAGATGTTCCTTCGCCGGAAAAACATCGGTAAGGTAGGGGTCGGAATTCAAGACCCGCAGAGGAGTTGTGATGAGCGAGGCGTTGTCCATCAACCATGACCAGGCAGGTCATCAGTTCGAGACCAATGTGGACGGTCATCGTGCCTACCTGACCTATATGGATCTGGGGAAACAGACTCTGGATATTTATCGCACCTTCGTGCCCAACGCATTGCGTGGTCGCGGCATTGCGGCAGCCTTGACCGAGAAGGCGCTGGAGTACGCCGAGGAAATGGGCTACACCGTTATTCCATCGTGTTCCTACGTGGAGCGCTACATGGAGCGTCACCAGCGGCATGCGGCCAAGCTGAGCCAGTAAAACAAACGCATAAAAAAACGCCGGGTTTAAGCCCGGCGTTTTTGTGTGCGCTGAAGAGTGATCAGGTGCGATCACGTTTCGGCAGCACATCCTTGAGCTTGGCGTGCATGCTGCGCAGGGTGTTTTCGGTGGCGGACCAATCGATGCAGGCATCGGTGATCGACACGCCGTATTGCAGGTCGGCGAGGTCTTTCGGAATCGCCTGGCAGCCCCAGTTCAGGTGACTCTCGACCATCAGGCCGATGATCGACTGATTGCCTTCGAGGATCTGGTTGGCGACGTTCTCCATCACCAGCGGTTGCAGGGCCGGGTCCTTGTTGGAGTTGGCGTGGCTGCAGTCGACCATGATGTTCGGCTTGATCTTCGCTTTGTTCAGCGCTTGTTCGCACAATGCGACGCTGACCGAATCGTAGTTCGGCTTGCCGTTGCCGCCGCGCAGCACCACGTGACCGTAGGCATTGCCCTTGGTGGTAACGATGGACACGCCACCTTCCTGGTTGATGCCCAGGAAGCGATGCGGGCTGGAAACCGATTGCAGGGCGTTGATCGCCACTGTCAGGCCGCCGTCGGTGCCATTCTTGAAACCGACTGCCGAGGACAGGCCGGAGGCCATTTCACGGTGTGTCTGGGATTCGGTGGTGCGTGCGCCGATGGCCGACCAGCTGATCAGGTCCTGCAAGTATTGCGGAGAGATCGGGTCGAGGGCTTCGGTCGCGGTCGGCAGGCCCATTTCGGCCAGGTCCAGCAGCAACTGACGACCAATGTGCAGGCCGTCTTGAATCTTGAAGGAGTCGTCCAGGTACGGGTCGTTGATCAAGCCTTTCCAGCCGACGGTGGTGCGTGGCTTCTCGAAATACACGCGCATGACCAGATACAGCGTATCGGACACTTCCGCAGCGAGCACTTTCAGACGCTCGGCGTATTCGTGGGCCGCCTTGATGTCGTGGATCGAGCAAGGCCCGATGACGACGAACAGGCGGTGGTCGGTGCCATCAAGAATGTTGCGAATGACTTCGCGACCCTTGGTGACGGTGCGCAGGGCAGCGTCGCTCAGAGGGATATCACGCTTGAGCTGGTCAGGAGTGATCAGCGTCTCGTTGGAAGCGACGTTTAGGTCGTTGATCGGTAAATCAGCCATCGTTTACTCGTCAGGTCACGGGTGCCGGCCGCCAGCGAACCCGCGCGGCGGAGCACAGCAAATTAAGCGCGTCGGGGAGCGGAACCTTAGCGCGTTACACCGTGGCTCGACAATGGGCAGACAGCGGTTTAAGGGTCATTCTCAACTAATTGATAAGGTCCCTTAATCCAGCACAGCCTGCGCGAATGCCTTGCGTACCGTGTCGTGGGAGAACTCGTCGGCGTGTTGCTGGACCCATTCGAGGGCGAGGGCCTGGGTTTCCTGCAAGTCGTCATGGGCGTCATGCAGGCGACAGTAACGTTCGATCTGGCACACCTGTTCGCCCATTCGGGCACTGAACATCATCTGCTCGTCGACAAATGCAATGCCCACCAGGTAGCCGCGCTTGCGTCGCAGGCACCAAGCCACGTAACCCAGAAAACGCAAATCGGGGTTCAGGGTGGGGATGCGCACTTCCAGCGCCGTACCGTGGCGCCAGGCGCGGTGGTAATTGCAAGCCATGCCCCCGAGGCTGATAGTGTGCAGCTGTTGCCGTGAAATACACTCAGGCTTGAGTAATGTTAATTCGACGGGCACATCGTCAGGATGAGGAATAAAACGTCCCATGAGCACGGACTCCATGTGTCGGCCATCTGACATTGTTTCCCCCAGTATAGTGGTCGAATTGGAACTGACCGATTTCGACGCCGACCAACGGTTGCTGGCCATGAGCGGGGTGTCACTGGTTATTTTCACCAGCGTCGGCTGCGCCAGTTGCCGTTTTGCCCGAGAGCAATTACCCAGGCTCGATCTGGCCGTCGATCGCTTGTGCTGGATCGATGCGGGGGACAATGGCGGGGTGGTCGAGCGTTATCAGGTCTTTCATTTGCCGGCGCTGTTTGTGGTGCGCGACGGTGAGTTCTTCGGAGCACTAAAATCTCGCCTGACCTCTACCGAGCTGAATGAAGCCGTAGGTCAGGCGTTGACGAGAACAGCAGAGGAATTGCCATGACGGCTGCAGTTGCCAAACCGACCATCGGTATTATCGGCACCGGTGCGATCGGTGGGTTTTACGGGGTGATGCTGGCGCGTGCCGGTTTCGATGTGCACTTTCTGCTGCGCAGCGAGTTTTCGGCGGTGGCCGAGCGCGGTCTTCACGTCGACAGTGCACCGCACGGCGCGTTGAGGTTGCATCCGGTTCAAGCTTATTCGTGCGCTGAAGACATGCCACCCTGCGACTGGCTGCTGGTCGGCGCCAAGACCACCAGCAATGCCGACCTGGCACCTGCGATCATTCAAGCCGCAGCGCCGAATGCCAAGGTCCTGCTGCTGCAAAACGGTCTTGACGTCGAAGACAGCCTGCGGGCATTACTGCCTGATACATTGCACCTGCTCGGCGGTCTTTGTCTGATCTGCGTGCATCGCACCGGCCCGGGCGCGATCACCCATCAGGCTCTCGGCGCGGTGAACGTCGGCTATCACAGTGGCCCCGCTGCCGATGAGCAGGCGCGCATGGCGATTGTCGAGGAGGGCGCCGGGCTGTTCCGCAGCGCTGGCATCGATTCTCAGGCCATGCCGAACCTGCACCAGGCACGCTGGCAAAAACTGGTCTGGAATATCCCTTACAACGGCCTCTCGGTGCTGCTCGGTGCAGGCACCACACCGTTGATGGCCGATGCCGACAGCCGCGAACTGATCAAGGCCCTGATGGCTGAAGTGGTTCAGGGGGCGAAAGCCTGCGGTCACGACATGCCGGCCGGTTATGCCGATTTTCTGTTCATGATGACCGAGAAAATGCCGGACTACTGGCCGAGCATGTACCACGACTTTTTGCATAAGCGACCGCTGGAACTGGCGGCGATTTACGCCCGACCGCTGGCGGTGGCCAAGGCCGCCGGGTGCGAATTGCCGCGAATTGAAGCGTTGTATCGCAGTTTGAGTTTTATCGATCGACGTAACACTTGAGTCGATCAACCCGAGGGGGAAGGGCATGGCAAAGACGATTGACGACAAACTGGTACTGGCGATTTCTTCGCGTGCGCTGTTCGACCTGAGCGAAAGCCACAAGGTTTATCTGTCGAGTGGCGTCGAAGCTTACCGGCAATATCAGATCGAACACGAAGACGAAATCCTCGAGCCCGGTGATGCCTTCCCGTTGGTGGAAAAACTCCTGAACCTGAACGCCAGCCTTGGCCGCGCCAGGGTCGAGGTGATTTTGGTGTCGCGCAACAGTGCCGACACCGGGCTGCGGGTGTTCAACTCGATTCACCATTACGGTCTCGCGATTTCGCGCGCGGCGTTTGTCGGCGGACGCAGTCCGTATCCGTACCTCAAGGCATTTGGTTGCGACCTGTTTCTGTCGACCCACGCCGAAGACGTGCGCAGTGCGCTGGAGGCCGGGTTTGCGGCGGCGACCATTCTGTCAGGCGGTGCCAGCCGTGCGGCCAGCGATGAATTGCGGATCGCCTTCGACGGTGACGCGGTGCTGTTTTCCGACGAGTCAGAGCGCGTTTATCAGGCGGGCGGCCTCGAAGCGTTCCAGGCCAGCGAGCGCGAAAGTGCCCGTGAGCCCTTGCGCGGTGGGCCGTTCAAAGGCTTCCTCGCGGCACTCAATCTGTTGCAGCGCGAGTTCCCGGAGGACGCCTGCCCGATCCGTACTGCGCTGGTTACCGCGCGTTCGGCGCCGGCTCATGAACGGGTGATCCGCACCTTGCGTGAGTGGGATATTCGTCTGGACGAGTCGCTGTTTCTGGGTGGCCTGACCAAATCGGCTTTCCTCGAAGCCTTTGCCGCTGATGTGTTTTTCGACGATCAGGCCGGCCATTGCGAGTTGGCCCGCGAGGTGGTCGCTACCGGCCACGTGCCCCATGGCATAAGCAACGAGCAAAAGGTTTAAGCCCGCCGTTCAACGCGTTACGCGGGACGTCGTACTCGCCAAGGCACTGCTAAGCTGAATCAATCTCCGCCATGTCGGCATTCAAGGAGGTCATATGATTCATTCGATGCTGTATGCCACTGACCTCGGCCTGTACGCCCCTTTGGTGATGCAGCATGCCTTGGCGCTGGCGCGCACATTCAATGCCGACTTGTATGTGGTGCATGCGGTTGAACCGATGGGGCTGTTTGCCGAGTCGGTGCTTCAAAGTTACCTCGATGAGCAGGCGTTGAACGAGTTTCACAGTCAGGGCCTCAACACGGTCATTGCCAATATCGAGCAGCGGGTGCTCGACAGCTTTCGTGAGGAGTTGGGGGGGGAGGGAGAGCAGGACCTGGAGCGGATCAAAGCGGTGCGGGTGCTTCAGGGCGATCCGTCGCAGGTGATTCTCGACCAGGCACAGAAACTCTCCGTGGATTTGTTGATCGTAGGTAGTCATAGCCATGGTACTGGCGCGGAAACGCCTTTGGGCCGGACCGCAGCGCGGGTGTTGCAGTTGGCTCGGGTCCCGGTCTATCTGGTGCCGCTGGTGGAACGCCGTCGCCAGGGGGATCGCTAGAACACGACTAGAACATGAATAGTGGCGTTTTGATAAAAAGTTCTAGATTTATTCTTCAAACCATTAATATAGTTATATACCGTCGCTGATGCCCGTGGCGTCTACCTGCTTTGAGGGATTCATATGAAGCTTCAACAACTGCGCTACATCTGGGAAGTGGCGCACCACGACCTCAACGTTTCCGCAACAGCCCAAAGCCTTTACACCTCGCAACCGGGTATCAGCAAGCAGATCCGTCTGCTGGAAGACGAATTGGGCGTCGAGGTTTTCGCTCGCAGCGGCAAGCACCTGACCCGCGTCACTCCGGCCGGCGAGCGCATCATCACCACCGCCGGCGAGATCCTGCGCAAGGTTGAAAGCATCAAGCAGATCGCCCAGGAATTCTCCAACGAGAAGAAAGGCACCCTGTCGATCGCTACCACGCACACCCAGGCGCGTTATGCGTTGCCGCCGGTGATCAGCAATTTCATCAAGCAATACCCCGACGTTGCGCTGCACATGCACCAGGGGTCGCCGATGCAGATCGCCGAAATGGCCGCTGACGGCACCGTCGATTTCGCCATCGCGACTGAAGCGCTGGAGCTGTTTGGTGATCTGGTGATGATGCCGTGCTACCGCTGGAACCGCTGCGTGGTCGTGCCTCAGGGCCACCCGCTGACCAAGTTGTCGAAGCTGACCCTCGAAGCGCTGGCCGAATACCCGATCGTGACCTACGTCTTCGGTTTCACCGGGCGTTCGAAACTCGACGAAGCCTTCAGCCATCGCGGCCTGACGCCGAAAGTGGTGTTCACCGCCGCCGACGCCGACGTGATCAAGACTTACGTTCGCTTGGGTCTGGGTGTGGGTATCGTGGCGAAAATGGCGGTCGACGCCAAACTCGACAGTGACCTGGTCATGCTCGATGCCGGCGATCTGTTCGAATCCAGCATCACTAAAATCGGTTTCCGTCGGGGTACGTTCCTGCGTGGCTTCATGTGCGACTTCATCGAGAAGTTCGCCCCGCACCTGACCCGCGAAGTCATGGCCAAAGCCATTCAGTGCCACAACAAGCAGGAACTGGAAGAGCTGTTCGACGGCGTCGAACTGCCCGTTCATTAATCTGCGGTTTACACCACCTCGGTAACAGAAAACTGTTGCCGAGCGCCCGCCACCAGAATCTCCACCTCGTCCCCTTCGAACTTGCCCAGCAGGCTTTTGCCCAGCGGTGAGCGAGGGGTGATGACGGTAATCCACTGCCCCACCAGATCGACCTTCAAACCTGCCGCGTCGGGCGCCAGGAACAGCCATTGCTCACGACCCTTTTCGTCTTCGAGACCGAGCAGTGCGCCGACCTCGATACCACGCTGGTCGTCATAAGGGCGCAAGGTCAGGTTTTGGCACAGCGTCAGCGACTGCCTGATTTCCTCCACCCGTTTCGCTTGTCCGGCCGCCAGGTAAGACGCCTCCAGGCCCAAGGTGTCGTACTTGTTTTCGGCGATGTTTTCTTCGTGGGTTGCGGTTTCGTAAGCGGTTTGCGCGGCACGCTCGGCGATGTCGAGATCGATCCGCAGTTTGTCGAGAATCAGTTGGTGAACGGTTTGCTTATTCATGATCAATCGCAGAACTGCAGGACGTTGGCGCGGCTTTTTTCGCTTGGCGCGGTCTGGTCCTGTTGCAGCCAGAACTGGCATTTCGGATTGGCCAGATTGCGGCGGGTGCTGCGAGCCTGATCCAGTCGTTGCTGCTGCTCGTTCTTGCGCAGGTTCTCTTCATACTGGTCGAACAGCGGGCTCTGCGGTGGAGTATCCGGCACCGGTTGTGCCACCACCGGTGGTTTGGCCAGTTGTTCTACCGCTTGCGCAACCGGCGCCAGTTGCTCGCTGAACAACAGGCGCGAGGCGAGCCAGCAAGTCAGTGCTATGGCGAGGAATCCCAGCCACAATCCAAGGGCAATGCTGCCGGTCAGTTGCAGGGCATTGAACTGGATCGGCAAGCGGCGGCGCGGGTTGGGACGGTAGGGCATGACTGCCTCCTGGCGGGTGGTCGCGGGCGAGTGGCGATTGTCGCATGAAGATTAATCGCCGTCGGCTCTTCTGCACGGGGTAATTTATGCGGACAATCGGCGCCTTTGCCAACGGGAGCCTGGGATGCCTGAACTGTCTCAAATGAAAAGCCGCTGGCGCTGGGATATTTTTTGCACCGTGGTCGATAACTTTGGCGACATCGGTGTGACCTGGCGCCTTGCCCGCCAATTGGTCGCCGAGCATGCGCTGGAGGTGCGTTTGTGGGTCGATGATTTGCGGGCCTTCGAGCGGATGTGCCCGGCCATCGATATCAGCCTTTCACAGCAGTGGCAGGAGGGTGTCGAGGTGCGTCAGTGGACGGCCGACTGGCAGCCGACTGATGCGGCTGATGTGGTAATCGCCGCGTTCGCCTGCCAGTTGCCGAGTGCGTACATGGAGGCCATGGCGACGCGGGAGAAGCCGCCGCTGTGGATAAACCTCGACTACCTGAGCGCTGAAGACTGGGTCGTTGGTTGCCACGGCTTGCCGTCGGTGAAATACAAAAACGTGCAGAAATTCTTTTTCTTTCCGGGGTTCCAAAAGGGCACGGGTGGTTTGCTGCGTGAAAGCGGATTGCTGGAACGGCGTCGGCAATTTCAGCAGGATCCCGAGGCTCAGCGCGCATTCCTGCAAGGTTTAGGGATTGATCGTGCGCAAGGTGCGCAGCTGATTTCGCTGTTTGCCTACGAAAATGCGGGTCTGGCCAGTTGGCTGGACGTGATGGCCGCCGATTCCGCGACCACGCATTTGCTGGTGCCGGAGGGGCGGATTCTTGGGGATGTCGAACGTTGGCTTGGTGTCGAGGGGTTGGCGGCCGGCGCGTTGCATGTGCGCGAGTCCTTGACCGTGCAGGTACTGCCGTTCGTCCGACAGGATCAGTACGATCACCTGCTTTGGTGCTGCGATTTCAATGCCGTGCGCGGCGAAGATTCGTTTGTCCGTGCGCAATGGGCAGGGCGGCCGCTGCTCTGGCACATCTATCGCCAGGACGAAGACATTCACCTGGACAAGCTCGAAGCCTTTCTCACGCTCTACACAAAAGGCCTGTCCGCGCCTGCCTGCGAGGCGATCAGCGGTCTTTGGCGGGCGTGGAATGCCGGGCATGATATGTCCGACCATTGGCCGGCGACCCGTAAACACTGGCCAGAACTGCAAAAACACGCCGAAGCGTGGTGTCTGGAACAGGCTTTGCAGGCTGATCTTGCCGCAGCGCTGGTACAGTTTTATGTAAATTGGATATGATACGCGGCCTAGATTTTTGTAAATCCCATCCAAATTCGGATATTCGCAATGAAAACTGGTAAAGAACTGAAACCCGGTACCGTGATCCGTCTCGAAAACGATCCTTGGCTGGTTCAGAAAGCTGAATTCACCAAGTCTGGTCGTAACAGCGCGATCATGAAGACCAAGCTGAAAAACCTGCTGACCGGCTACAAGACCGAGATCGTTTACAGCGCCGACGACAAACTGGACGACGTAATCCTCGACCGCAAAGAAGCGACCCTGTCCTTCATCAGCGGCGACACCTACACGTTCATGGACACCACCGACTACACCATGTACGAGCTGAACGCTGAAGACATCGAAGCCGTTCTGCCTTTCGTTGAAGAAGGCATGACCGATGTTTGCGAAGCGATCTTCTTCGAAGAGCGTCTGGTTTCGGTAGAACTGCCGACCACCATCGTGCGTCAGGTTGACTACACCGAAGGTTCCGCTCGCGGCGACACTTCCGGCAAGGTAATGAAGCCTGCCAAACTGAAGAACGGTACCGAGCTGTCGGTTGCTGACTTCATCGAAATCGGCGACATGATCGAGATCGATACCCGTGAAGGCGGTTCCTACAAAGGCCGTGCTAAATAAGCACCGCTTCAGGAATGAAAAAGCCCGACCATTGAGTCGGGCTTTTTTGTGTCTGCTGAAATGCAATTTCAAGAACAGCGGGAACCTTTGTGGGAGCGAGCCTGCTCGCGATGGCGGTTTCACATTCAACAGAGATGTTGACTGATCTACCCCTATCGCGAGCAGGCTCGCTCCCACATTTTTTACTGCGTTATTTCTTCAGGTGTTGCTTGAGTTCTTCAGACGCTTGCAGCATCGCCGAGCGCACCGCAGGCACCTGGCTCACCACGTTGAGCAAACCGTAATCGTGGATCATGCCGTTGTAGCGAACCGCCGTCACCGGCACACCGGCCTCATCCAGTTTGCGCGCATAGGCTTCACCCTCATCACGCAGCACATCAGCGCCGGCCGTCTGCACCAGCGCAGGCGGCAAGCCTTTGAGTTGGGCAGTGGTCGCCCGCAGTGGCGAAGCGTAGATCTCGTTACGTTGCTTGGCGTCGGTGGTGTAGTTGTCCCAGAACCACTTCATCATGTTCCTGGTGAGGAAGTGCCCCTCGGCAAACTGGTTGTAAGACGCCGTTTCAAAGTTTGCATCCGTCACCGGCCACAGCAGCAACTGGAATTTGATCGCCGGGGTGCCCTTGTCTTTGGCCATCAGCGCAACCACGGCCGCCATATTGCCGCCGACACTGTTGCCGGCCACGGCCAGACGCTTGCCGTCGACGTTGATTTCTTTACCGTGCTCAGCCACCCACTGGGTCGCGGCGTAAGCCTGGTTGATCGCCACCGGGTAATGCGCTTCCGGCGAAGGGGTGTAATTGACGAACACCGCCGCCGCGCCCGAACCCGTGACCAGGTCCCGAACCAAGCGTTCGTGGGTCGGGAAATCCCCCAGCACCCAGCCACCGCCGTGGAAGAACATGAACACCGGCAGCTCGCCTTTGACCCCGGCCGGCCGAACGATGGTCAGGCTGAGCGGTTGGCCATTGACTTGAATGGTCTTCTGGCTGACGTCCGCTTTTGGCAGCGTCAATTTCACCCCGGCTTGCGCGCCGACCAAAATGGCCCGGGCATCTTTCGGTGAAAGCTGTTCCATCGGTTTGCCGGTGCCGGCATTCAGAACATCGAGGAACGCCTGGGTGTTGTGCTCAACCCCGTCGCCCGCAAATGCACTGTGGATCGAAAGGGCGAGAAAGGTGCCGGTCAAGACTTTGCTGTAAGTGTTCATGTTCGTTACCTGTTCGGACTTGGGGTCGCTGGTTAGACAGTCACGTGCAGGCGCACTTCGACGTTGCCACGGGTGGCGTTGGAGTACGGGCACACCTGGTGGGCAGCGTCGACCAGCGTTTGCGCATCGGCTTGTTCAAGGCCCGGCAGGCTGATGTGCAGGTCGATGTCCAGACCGAAGCCGCCAGGAATCTGGCCGATGCCGACATGGGCGGTGATCGATGCGTCATTCGGGATGCTGCGTTTGGTCTGGCTGGCGACGAATTTCAGCGCGCCGATGAAGCAGGCCGAGTAACCGGCAGCAAACAGCTGTTCAGGGTTGGTGGCAGCACCGCCAGCACCACCGAGTTCTTTCGGGGTAGCGAGTTTGACGTCGAGGATGTTGTCGCTGGAAACCGCACGACCGTCACGGCCGCCAGTGGAGGTTGCGATTGCGGTGTAGAGAGTTTGCATGATGGAGGCCTCGTTCTGGTTTGGTTGTTCGGCGCTAAATGTTTGCGCGCTAAGTAAGTGCGAAATGAATTTATCGCGCAAATATTTAGCGCGCAAGATAAATTTTGAAAAAAGTTTTGCTTCCGAAGTGGTCACTGGTTGGATGTGTTGCGTTAGAGCGGTCGCGGCAGGTTTTTCCGTTGGAAAAATATTATGAAGGAAGAAACGAGGTCGGCAGGGGCACCACAAAGCAAATGTGGGAGCGAGATCGGCAAGCCGATCTCGCTCCCACAGGGGATTTATGATGGATTGAGGATTACAGGCTGTCTTGCAGATTGCTGCGCAGCACTTGCAGCTCCGCTTGCAGTTTTTGCAACCGCTCAAGCGTCATCCCGCTGGCGCCGAGGATGCACTGGGGCACGCCCCGCGCCTTGTCCCGCAATGCGCGGCCCTGTTCAGTCAGCTCGACAATCACCACTCGCTCGTCCTCGCGGCTGCGAGTGCGGCTGAGCAAGCCTTCGACTTCCAGACGCTTGAGCAGCGGTGTCAGTGAGCCGGGATCGGTCAGCAATCGCGCGCTGATTTCGCCTACGGTCAAACCGTCCCGTTCCCACAACACCATCATCGCCAGGTACTGCGGATAGGTCAGGCCCAACGCCTGCAGCAGCGGCTTGTAGACCTTGGTCATCAGCAGCGAGGTGGAATGCAGGGCGAAGCAGGCCTGATTGTCCAGCAGCAGGGCGTCGCAGTTATCGGATGTGTTGCGCTCGGTGTTCATTTCGAAGCCTTGATCAGTGATCGTCATAAATCTAGCGGGCGAATCTTTAATGCGCCAGACAATTCTGGACTAGTGCCGGTCCAGGTTGGTTTGCAGCGCCAGATCCCATGGCGGGACAGGGCTGAAGCGGACTTTCAGGTATTCCAGCAATAAACGACTCCTCGGGTTGGGTTGCTGCTCCAGACGCAATGCATAGATGCCGGTGGTTTCCGGCGGTGGCAGGCCGTGTTCGCAGAACAGCGGCAACAGTTCGCCGCGCAACAGGTATTCGCTGGTCAGCCAGGTCGGCAAGTGCGCGATACCGAGTCCGGCCAGCGTGCCGCACAGCAGCGCCTCGGCATTGTTGGCGCTCAGGCGGATGCGTCCGGGACGATGCAAATGCATTTCTGCATTGCGCTCGAATCGCCACGCAAACGGTGGCGCCAGGCCGTCCCAGTCGAGGCCATCGTGGCCGCTCAATTGCGCGGGATCGGTCGGTACGCCACGGCGTTGCAGATACGCGGGGCTGGCGCAGGCGATGCGCACCATGCTTGCCAGTGGCGTGGCCACCAAGCGGGTGTCGGCCATTTGCCCGGCGCGCAGCACCAGATCGACTTTGCCCAGGTTCAAACCCTGCATGTCGACAAAACTGTCGATCAAGTGCAGTTGCACGTCGAGGCCGGGGTAGAGCATCAGAAAATCCGCGATCACTGGCGCCAGATGCCGCCGGCCGAACGCAGCGGGCGCGTCGATCCGGATCAGCCCTTCCGGTGCGCTGCTCAGGGACACTGCCTCGGCCCGGGCCAATTGCAGTTCAGCCACGATCCGCCGCGCTCGCTCGGCAAACGCCACGCCGGCCGGGGTCGCGCGGACGGCGTGGGTACTGCGAATAAACAACTGGCTGCCGACGGCGCTTTCCAGGCTGTCGATGCGCCGCGCCACAGCCGAAGGGGTCAGTGGATGACGGCGCGAGGCGGCTGAAAAACTGCCGGTTTCCAATACGTCGAGGAACAGGCCGAGTTGTTCGGTCAATTGATTGGGGTTCATGAATTCGTCAGCGCTTATGCGAAGTTGGCACAGCCATTGTGCGTTGCTGTGCGTTTCCCTGCCAGCGCCGACTGCGTAGGATGAATGGCCTGAGATAAAAGGAAATCGGCCGTGATCGAGTTTTTGATGTACTTGGTATTTGGCGCAGCCCTGGGAACCCTCGGCGGCCTGTTTGGTATTGGTGGGGGCCTGATCGCCATTCCATTGCTCGGCGTGTTGTTCGGTCTTGATCAGCAAATTGCCCAGGGCACCGCACTGGTGATGGTTGTGCCGAACGTGATGCTGGCGCTATGGCGTTATCACCAGCGCAATAAAATCGAAATGCGTCACGCGCTGCCACTGGCCT
This sequence comes from Pseudomonas sp. 300, assembly GCF_055803035.1. Classification (NCBI taxonomy): domain Bacteria; kingdom Pseudomonadati; phylum Pseudomonadota; class Gammaproteobacteria; order Pseudomonadales; family Pseudomonadaceae; genus Pseudomonas; species Pseudomonas sp. 300. Next base: position 555,018 of record NZ_JAVLRV010000002.1, read on the forward strand.
CGATGGGTTTTTGCTTTGCCTGGCTCGGTTCGATCTGGGCGGTGGGTATTGATGCGCAAACCATGCGCGTCGGATTTGTCGCGTTCCTGATCGCGCTTTCGGCCTACAACCTGTTGCGAATGTTCTACGCCAGTGCGCCGGCCAGTTCGCAGATGAATTACTCATGGCCATGGCTGGGCGTACTCGGCGCGACGTCCGGGACCATGGGCGGATTGTTCGGCGTGGGTGGGGCGGTGGTGGCAACACCGGTGCTGACCAGTCTGTTCGGCACCAGCCAGGTGGTGGCCCAAGGGTTGTCGCTGGCACTGGCATTGCCCAGCACAGGCGTCACGCTGGTTACCTATGCCGTGCATCATCAAGTGAACTGGATGATCGGCCTGCCGTTGGCCGTGGGTGGACTGCTGAGCATCAGCTGGGGCGTGAAGATCGCTCATGCCATGCCGGAGCGCCTCCTGCGCGGATTGTTCTGCGGCTTCCTGGTGCTGTGTGCGGTGATGCTTGCGTTTAAAGTTTGAAGCCTTCGACGATGTGTTCGGCCAGGCATTCGGTAATCGGTGACGGATTGTGCAGGTTGCGCACCAGCATGATGCTGGCCTCGGGCAGCACGGGCAGGTCTTCGGCCTCACCGAGAATGCGCATGTCCGGGGTGATCAGGCTTTCCAGTTGTGCGGTGACGGCAAGTCCGGCGCTGACCACCGCCATGATCGCCGACAGGCTCGAGCTGTTGTAGGCCACGCGATAATCGCGGCCCATCGCATCCAGCGCATTGCAGGCCCACAGCCTGCAGAAACAATCACTGTTGAACATCGCCAGCGGTAACGGCGTCTGCTCGTGGGCGCTGAAGCATTGTGCCTCGGCCCAGACAAAACGCTCCTTGCGCAGCAACTGGCCGATCTCGTTGCCCGGCTCGCGGGTGACGATGGACAAGTCGAGATCCTGGCGCAGCAGCAATTGTTTTGATGATTCGCAGTGCACCTCGATCTGGATCAGCGGGTAAGACTGCGCGAATCGCCGCAGAATCCCCGGCAGAAAACGCATCACGTAATCGTCCGGCGTGCCGATCCGCACCATGCCCACCATGTGCGGTTCACGCAGGGTGTTGAACACCTCGCTGTGCAATTTCAGGATGCGTCGGGCATAACCCAGCAGCACCTGGCCTTCAGCGGTCAGCCGCACCTGGCGGCCGTCGCGCTGGAACAGTTGGCGTTGCAACACGTCCTCTTCCAGCCGCTTCATTTGCATGCTGACGGCGGACTGCGTGCGGTTGACCAATTCCCCTGCGCGGGTAAAACCGCCCTGATCGGCGATGGCAACAAAAGTGCGCAGCACTTCGGTGTCGATACTTGGGAAGGCGGACATTCATCAATCTCCGAGATGTGTTGCATCAGAAACATTCGTTGGATTGATCTTAGCTCCGGCGCGACACTTGAGCCATCCCAAACGGAGGGCAACAAGATGAAAGGTCAAAAAGGTTATGTCGAGGTAGAGAAACATTCCATCCACGTCGTCTCGGATTTGCTGCACAAGATCACGCGCTGGTACGAATTGCACCGTGAACGTGAGTTGTTGGCGGGCATGAGCGACGAAGCATTGAAGGACATCGGGCTCAGTCGTGCGGATGTCGAGCACGAAGCCATCCGCCCATTCTGGGATGACCCGATGCACAAATGAGTAACCCACAACTACACAAACCGTCTCCCGGTGAGGTAGGTTGCGAGCAGACAAGGAGATGCTCATGCCCGCAACGCTGTCCTTTTCCATCAAACAGGCTCGACGCCTGGCGCTGGCCGCCCAAGGGTTCAACGGGCGCCAGCCGCCGGCGACGATCAAAGCGGCCCAGCTCAATCGGTTGATCGAGCGGCTGGGCATTCTGCAGATCGATTCGGTCAATGCGTTGGTGCGTTCGCACTACCTTCCCTTGTTTTCCCGCCTCGGCAATTACTCATCCAATTTGCTCGACCAGGCTGCCTGGAGTTCGGGCCGTCGACGTACGCTGTTCGAATATTGGGGCCATGAAGCCTCGTTGCTGCCCCTGTCGATGTACCCGTTGATGCGCTGGCGCATGCAACGCGCGAGTCGTGGCGAAGATATCTATCAGCAACTGGCGCGTTTCGGGCGAGAGCAACAGGACACTGTTCGGCGGGTGCTGGCCTCGGTCGAGGCGCTCGGTGCGCTGGGTGCCGGGAGTCTGTCGACCCGTCAGGAGCGGGCCGGGCCGTGGTGGGACTGGAGCGCGGAAAAGCATGCGCTGGAATGGTTGTTCGCCGCCGGAGAAGTGACCGTGGCCGGGCGGCGTGGTTTCGAGCGGCTCTATGATTTGCCGGAGCGGGTGATTCCTGCGGCAATTCTGCAGCAGCCGTTGCTCTCGGAGGACGAGGCCCAGCGCGGGCTGCTGCTGCATGCCGCGAATGCTTTGGGGGTGGCGACGGAAAAGGACTTGCGCGATTACTTTCGTCTCAGTCCTGGTGATGCACGTCCGCGCCTGGCGGAGTTGGTGGAGGCAGGGGAACTGCTGACCTGTGAAGTGGAGGGTTGGCGGCAATCGGCCTTTTGCCTGCCAGCGCCGAAAGTGCCGCGCAGAGTCGAGGCCAGTGCTTTGCTTTCGCCGTTTGATTCGCTGGTCTGGGAGCGCAGTCGCACCGAGCGTTTGTTTGATTTTCGCTATCGGTTGGAGATTTATACGCCGCCGGACAAGCGGGTCTACGGCTATTACGTGTTGCCGTTTTTACACAACGAGCGGATTGCCGCACGGGTGGATTTGCGCGCGGAACGGGCGTTGGGGCGGCTCGCAATACATGCCGTGCATGAGGAAGAGCCGGGGCTGGACGAGGAGGGGATGCTGGCGTTAGCGGTCAATTTGCGGCGGATGGCGGATTGGTTGGGGTTGGAGCAGGTTCAGTTGAATTGCCCGCGGGCGAGTGCGGTGCGGTTGCGGGTGGCATTGGCACAGATAGATGGGTGACTAATCTGGGCTAATCGCCAGCAGGCTGGCTCCCACAATGGATCTGTGTCGTACACAAAATCATGTGGGAGCTAGCCTGCTAGCGATAGCGGTACATCAGGCGATCAAAAACTACCGTCGAACCTGCTTCAAAGTTTCAGCAATCAAAAACGCCAACTCCAGCGACTGATCCGCATTCATCCGCGGATCACAATGGGTGTGATACCGGTCCGACAACCCATCCTCGGTAATCGGCCGCGCACCACCAATGCACTCGGTGACATTCTGCCCGGTCATCTCGATATGGATGCCGCCGGCATAGGTGCCTTCCGCTTCGTGCACCTGGAAAAACTGCTTCACCTCGCCAAGAATCTGCGCAAAGTCGCGGGTCTTGTAGCCGCTGCTGGCCTTGATGGTGTTGCCGTGCATCGGGTCGGAACTCCAGAGCACTTGCTTGCCTTCACGCTGTACCGCGCGGATCAGCGCCGGCAAGTGATCGCCGACCTTGTTCGCGCCCATCCGCGCGATCAGGTTCAAACGGCCTGGATCGTTGTCCGGGTTGAGCACGTCGATCAGGCGGATCAGGTCGTCCGGGTTCATGCTCGGACCCACTTTGACCCCGATCGGGTTGTTCACCCCGCGCAGGAATTCGACGTGAGCGCCGTCGAGCTGTCGGGTGCGGTCGCCGATCCACAGCATGTGCGCCGAGCAATCGTAGTAATCGTTGGTCAGGCTGTCGCGACGCACGAAGGCTTCTTCGTAGTTCAGCAGCAGCGCTTCGTGGGCGGTGAAGAAACTGGTTTCGCGCAATTGCGGCGAAGTGTCCATGCCGCAGGCGCGCATGAATGCCAGTGTTTCATCGATGCGGTCGGCGAGGTGGCTGTATTTTTCCGCCAGGGCCGAGTTGGCGATGAAGTCCAGGTTCCACTTGTGCACCTGATGCAGGTCGGCAAAACCGCCCTGGGCGAAGGCGCGCAACAGGTTCAGGGTCGCGGTGGATTGGTGATAGGACTGCAGCAGGCGTTCCGGGTCAGGTACACGGCTTTTTTCGTCGAAACCGATACCGTTGACGATGTCGCCACGGTAGGCGGGCAGGGTCACGCCGTCGATGGTTTCGTCGTTGGCCGAACGCGGTTTGGCGAACTGCCCGGCCATGCGCCCGACCTTGACCACCGGGCAACCGGCAGCGAAGGTCATGACGATCGCCATCTGCAGCAGCACTTTGAAGGTGTCGCGGATTTTCGCGGCGGAGAACTCGGCGAAGCTTTCGGCGCAGTCGCCGCCCTGCAACAGAAACGCGCGGCCCTGGGTCACTTCGGCGAACTGACGGCGCAACTCCCGGGCTTCACCGGCAAACACCAGCGGCGGATAGCTCGCCAGGGTTTGCTCGACGTGCAGCAAATGCGCCGCGTCGGGATAAACAGGTTGTTGCTGGATCGGCAAGGCGCGCCAGCTGTCAGGGCTCCAGGGTTGGCTCATCACGGTCTCGGTTGTTTTACGCTCGGGCGTTCATGTTATCAGCAATTAGTGCGTGACCTGTTCCCGTCGCTTCGCGGACAATCGCGCTTTTGCCGCCCGATGTTGCGGTGTACTGCGTTGCCGGGCCCGGTGACGATCTGGAGACGAAATGACTGAGGAGCGCGTCGAGCATCTGCTCGCCGAGGTACAGGACGAGTTCGGCGTGATTCGCGTGCTGGAAGTGGCCGATTACCGTTTTCTCGAGTTCGGTGATGCCATCGAGCAGAGTTGCGTGTTCACCGCCGACCCTAGCTGGCTCGAATACGATTACACCCGTGCCATGCTGATCGGTGCGTTGTGCCATGAACAACCGGAAAGCGCACTGTTCCTCGGCCTCGGCGCTGGCACGCTGACTCAGGCGTGCCTGAAGTTCTTGCCGCTGGAAGATGTCGAAGCCATTGAGCTGCGGCCTGACGTTCCGCGCCTGGCCATCGAATTCCTGGGGCTGGATGATGATCCGCGACTGTACATCCGCGTCGGCGATGCGCTGGAACTGCTCGATACCGCCGAGCCGGCCGACCTGATTTTCGTCGACCTTTACACCGATGTCGGGCCAGGTGTCGGGCATCTGGCCTGGAATTTTCTGGAAAACTGTCAGAAACGCCTGAATCCGGGTGGTTGGCTGGTGATCAATCAATGGGCTACCGATGATGGCAAGCCGTTGGGTGCGGCGTTGTTGCGCGGGCTCTATCACCGGCATTACTGGGAGCTGCCGGTGAAGGAGGGCAATGTGATTCTGCTCGTGCCGTCGGAACTGGATCAGGAGCTGGACATGCACGGGTTGGTGGCGCGGGCCGAAGGGCTGGCGCCGCGGTTGGGGTACTCGTTGCAGTCGTTGATCAAGGCGATCCGCCCGGCGACTTGATTTGTCGTCTATATGGGCCTCATCACGGGCAAGCCCGCTCCCACAGGTGTTGTGAATATCCACGATCACTGTGGGAGCGGGCTTGCCCGCGATGAGGCTCTCGCAACCAAAACATCCTTCAAAACCCTTTGAACACGCCGGGCCGCTTCTCCAACATCGACCGCACGCCTTCCTGCGCATCCTCACTCGCCAGCAACTTCTTCACCAATGGCGGCAACGCCAGCGCCGCCGCTGTTTCTCCTTCATAACGCGCCTGCCGCGCCGACATCAGCGTCGCCTGCACCCCCAGCGGCGCCTGCCGGGCAATCCGCTCCGCCAATTCAATCGCCCGCGGCAGCAAGTCTTCGCTGGCCATGACTTCCTGCACCAGGCCCAGATGCAACGCGTCATGCGCATCGAATTCATCCCCGGTCAGCAACCAGCGCATCGCATTGCCCCAACCGGCGACCTGATGCAAGCGCAAGGTGGCGCCGCCGAACGGGAAGATCCCGCGCTGCACTTCTTTCTGGGCAAACCGGGTGTTGCTGGCGCAAAGGTTGATGTCGGCGGCCAACATCAGCTCGATGCCGATGGTCAGGCAATAACCTTGTGCGGCGACGATCACCGGTTTGCTGACTCGCGGCCCCGCAAACACGCCCCACGGATCGCAACCGCCGGGCGGCGCCTGCCAGCCCTCGGCCAGGGCTGAGCTGGCGCTGACCAGATCAAGCCCGGCGGTAAAATGCTCGCCATGACCGAACACCACCGCCACCCGCGCTTCGCTGTCGGCCTCGAACTCGCCATAGGCCAGGCTGAGGGCGTTGAGCAGGTCGAGATCGAAGGCGTTGCGCTTGGCCACCCGATCGAGGCCGATCAACAGGACATGGCCGTGCCGTTCGCAGGTCACACGGCTGGTAACGGGTTGATTCATCGAACAATTCCTCGGGTGGGAAGGGATTGTGAGGCCGTAGGTATGCTTCACAACGGTGAACCGTTTTAGCGCCATCGCCAGCAGGGCCGGGCCTTTGAAAAATAGACGCTTGCGCGATTATCCGCAAAGCCTGTGACATAACGGTGTATGCGTCGGTTTTCCGACAAATAATGCTCCCTTTTTGGGCGAATTCCGGTATAGTGCGCGCCGGCCTTTAACCGGGCCGCGTTTAGGTAGCGCAATTCCCCGAAGTCAGCTTCGGCTGCACGTCCGCACAGCGGACTCTCCCTTGACGAATCTTTTTCATTCATTCGTTTTCGCAAATCCCCGCCGACAAAGCAGCCAGGGCGACTCTTGAGTCTTACACGGCATGCGCAGCTTTGGAGCATGGGTCTTTGCGGATGCACTTAGAGGCAGACCCATGACCCAGGAAACCGGCGGCTTCGCCGCTTTTAATCTTAATCCGAATATTCTTGCAGCCGTCATCGCGACTGGCTACGAAGAGCCTTCGGCTATTCAGCAGCAATCGATCCCGATCATCATGGCCGGCCAGGACATGATTGGTCAGGCGCAAACCGGTACGGGTAAAACCGCTGCGTTCGCCCTGCCTATCCTGCATTGCATCGATCCTGCCAAGCGCGAGCCGCAAGCCCTGATCCTGGCGCCAACCCGTGAGTTGGCGCTGCAAGTAGCAACCGCTTTCGAAACCTACGCCAAGCAAATGCCGGGCGTTACCGTTGTGGCCGTTTACGGCGGCGCGCCTATGGGCCCACAACTGAAAGCAATCCGTAACGGCGCACAGATCGTTGTCGCCACCCCGGGCCGTCTGTGCGACCACCTGCGTCGCGACGAAAAAGTCCTGTCGACCGTGAACCACCTGGTTCTCGACGAAGCTGACGAAATGCTCAAGCTGGGCTTCATGGACGACCTGGAAGTCATCTTCAAGGCTCTGCCAGCGACCCGTCAGACCGTACTGTTCTCGGCCACCCTGCCACAGTCGATCCGTGCCATTGCCGAACGCCATCTGCGCGATCCGCAACACGTGAAGATCCAGACCAAGACTCAGACCGTTACCGCGATCGAACAGGCTCACCTGTTGGTTCACGCTGACCAGAAGACCTCGGCTGTATTGAGCCTGCTGGAAGTCGAAGACTTCGACGCCCTGATCATGTTCGTGCGCACCAAGCAAGCGACCCTGGACCTGGCCAGCGCCCTGGAAGCCAAAGGCTACAAAGCCGCTGCGCTGAACGGTGACATTGCCCAGAACCAGCGTGAGCGCGTGATCGACTCCCTCAAGGATGGCCGTCTGGACATCGTTGTGGCGACCGACGTTGCTGCTCGTGGCCTGGACGTTCCGCGCATCACTCACGTGTTCAACGTTGACATGCCGTACGATCCGGAATCCTACGTTCACCGTATCGGTCGTACCGGCCGTGCCGGTCGCGAAGGTCGTGCACTGCTGCTGGTGACTCCGCGTGAGCGCCGCATGCTGCAAGTGATCGAGCGTGTAACCGGTCAGAAAGTTGCCGAAGTCCGCCTGCCGGACGCTCAGGCTGTTCTCGATGCCCGCATCAAGAAACTGACCAACAGCCTGTCGCCACTGGTGGCGGATGCCGAATCGACTCACGGTGATCTGCTGGATCGCCTGACTGCCGACATCGGTTGCACTCCACGTGCACTGGCCGCTGCTCTGTTGCGCAAAGCCACCAACGCTCAGGCGTTGACCCTGGCCGCGATCGAGAAAGAACGTCCACTGGTGCCGAACAACGCACCGCGTGGCGATCGTCCAGAGCGTACCGGTGATCGTCCGGACCGTGGTGATCGTGAGCGTCGCGCTCCGGTTCCATTGGCTGAAGGTCGTGCTCGTTGCCGTACCGCGCTGGGTGCACGTGATGGTATCGCTGCGAAAAACCTGCTGGGCGCCATCCTCAACGAAGGTGGCTTGGCTCGCGAAGCAATCGGTCGCATCCAGGTGCGTGACAGCTTCAGCCTCGTCGAGCTGCCGGAAGATGGTCTGGAGCGTCTGCTGACCAAGCTGAAGGACACTCGCGTTGCCGGTAAGCAGTTGAAGCTGCGTCGCTATCGCGAAGATTGATCCGCTCCCGGGCTGATTGATCGAACATAAAAAATCCCCGACTGGTTCGGGGATTTTTTTTTGCCTGCGATTTGTATTGTAGGAGCGGGATTATTCCGTGGTCGGGCCGCCGCCGGCCGTCACCACTTGCACGCTCATACGCGGCATCGCCAGGTCGAGCCCGGCTTCGTCCAGGTGTCGTTTCAGGGACAGGTTGAACGCACGGGACACTTCCCATTGTTTGATCGGCGCCGTCTTGAAGCGGGCCCGCAGAATTGCATTGCCTGACTCGAAACTCTCGACCCCTTGAATCTCCAGCGGAGACCAGATATTGCGCCGTTGCAGCGGATCGTTGCGCATCTTCTGGCCGACGTCGCGCATCAGTTTGATCGCGTTGTCGATGTCCATATTGGAGGGGATCGCCACGCGGAAGATCGCGTAGCCGAATTCCCGGGAGTAGTTCTTGATGCTTTTGATTTCGCTGAACGGGATGGTGTGGACGATGCCGTCGATATCCCGCAGGCGCACGGTGCGAATGGTCAGGCCTTCGACGGTGCCGAGGTGGCCGCCGACATCCACGTAGTCGTCGATGGCCAGGGAGTCTTCGATGATGATGAACAGCCCGGTGATCAGGTCGGCGACCAGCGACTGTGCGCCGAAACCGATGGCCAGACCGATCACGCCGGCACCGGCCAGCAGCGGCGTGACGTTCATGCCCATGTTCGCCAGGGCGACGATCAGCGCGATGATGAAAATCGCCACGAACAGCACGTTGCGGATCAGCGGCATCATCGTTTGCGCGCGGGCATTGGCCAGGCCTTTGCGCGAGCGGGTGAGCGCGTGGTGCACCGCGGTGTCGCTGAGAATCCAGATCAGCCAGGCAAAAATCAGTGTGCCCCCGAGGCTGAACAGTTTGACGCTGACTTCATGGCCTTCGCCTTCGGTGAACGCAATCAGCGACATGCCCCAGACGCGCAGGCCGAGTTCGATGAACGCCAGCCACACTAGCAAGTGGGCGAGGGTGTAAAAGAAGCTTTTCAGGCGTTCGGAGTACAGTGCATGGCGCTTCACCCCGCGTTGCGGTTTCAGCGCATGCCGGCGCACCAACCCGTGGATGACCATGCACAACACCAGCAGCACGGTGCAGATCAGCGACTGGCGCAGCGCGGTGCTGGTGTCGCCGGCCGAGACAAAGGTGGCGAACAGCGAAATGGCCACCAGCACCAGCGCCGGCACGAACCAGAAGGTCCCGAGAATTTCGATCGTGTCGCTGAGTGCGCGGCGGGTCAGGCGCCGTGACAGCGGTTGGTTGCGGATCAAGTGCGCGATGGGGCGGCGGAACCGCAGGATGAACAGTCCAGTGGACAGTGCGGCCAGCACGTTGGCGATGGTGGCGGCAGTGTGCGCCAAATGGCTGCCGAGGCTGGCAACCAGTCGCGGGTCGCTCAAGGCTTCGCCGAACGCGGCAAAACTGCCGATCAGCCACAGCGGTCGAAAGGCCTGATGCCGCAGGATGTATAAAGCGCGGTGGCGGTGCGGCCCATCGAGCAAGGAAAAGGCGATTACGCAGATCGCCGAAAAACACGTGCCGACCACCAGTGCATAGGCCAGCACCATCGCCAGGCTTTTGCCCAGTGACGAGGGTAGGGCATAACTCATGTAGACCGTGATGACCAAGGCAATCAGCCAGGGGCCGAGTTTGCGCAAGGCAAAACGCAGCATGTCGAGGGCCTTGGGGTGTTGCGGCAATTCCTCGGTCAGGCCGAAGCGCATCCGCACCCGATGGCCGAGCCAGATCAGCGCGGCGGCCAGCAGGCTCCAGACCATCAGGATCATGGCGAAGGCAAAAATGATCGGCAGCCATTCATTGGCCGGCAACGCCAGGGCTGTCAGTTCATCCTTGGCCTGGTTGAATTCTTCCGACCAGTGCGTGAGCGGGCTGTCAGCGCCGGAAAACTGCTTTTCGAAATTGGCCAGCGTGCCGCCAATCAGGCCTAGCACGCCTTCTTCTTTGGCCGGTTGGGCTTTTTTGGTGGCGTCGCGCAGCTTCTTCAGGTCGGCCAGCAATTTGCTGCGTTGCTGATCGTTCTCCAGCGATTTGATGACTTCGTCGAGGGATTGCCCGAGGGGTTCTTGCGCTTCAGGCTGGGCTTTCGCCGAGCTGTTGAGCAGGCTCGGAAGACCGGCGGCCTGGGCAGGCGTGATCGGCAGCAGCGTCATGAGGCAGACGAGGAAAAGGCAAGGCAGGGCATAAAGACGAGCGAACACTAGGCGGTCAACCTTGAAAGGAGCAGATCGACCGAGTGTACGAGCCCGCCAAAATCAATGCGAGCCAGGGGTGAGGATTTATTCGTTGAGTTTGGCGAGGATCTTGAAGACGACGGTGGCGAGGATGGTCAGCATGCCGATCCACATCGCGAACACGCCGGCATTCTTGTCACGGAAATTGAAGCCGATGGCCAGCAGGATCATCCCGGCAAGAATCGGGATCAGCATGGCGTGAAATGAAGACATTGAGATCATGAGCGACTGCCTTGTCGAAAGGGATAATTCAAGTTTAGGTGGCTTTAGCATTTGTAGGAGCCGGCTTGCTGCGGGCGGCGTTCCGGCGATGGCGATCTCAAGGATGCCATCGCCGGCAAGCCGGGCTCCTGCAAGGTTTACGGCAATTCCTGGCAGGCGTAGAACGCGCTCAGCACTTTGACCAGGTGTGCCAGGTCATGGCTGCCGCACAGCTCGCGGATCGAGTGCATGGCGAACGTCGGCAGGCCGATGTCCACCGTGCGCACGCCCAAGTGGCTGGCGGTGATCGGGCCGATGGTCGAGCCGCAGCCCATGTCGCTGCGGACCACGAAGCTCTGCACCGGCACTTCTTCGGCCATGCACAGGTGGCGGAAGAACCCGGCGGTTTCGCTGTTGGTGGCGTATCGCTGGTTGCTGTTGACCTTGATGACCGGTCCGGCGTTGAGTTTCGGGCCGTGGTTGGCGTCGTGTTTGTCGGCGTAGTTAGGGTGCACGCCGTGGGCATTGTCGGCCGAGACCAGCAGGGATTTCTGAATGGTCCGTACGAATTCGTCACCTTCGGGCAACAAGCGACGCAGCGTCTGCTCCAGCATCGGGCCGTCAGCGCCGCACGCCGAGCAGGAGCCAACTTCCTCGTGGTCATTGGCGACCAGGACGCAGGTTTCGTCGGTTTCAGTCGTGAGCAAGGCTTGCAGGCCGGCATAGCAGGACAGCAGGTTGTCGAGGCGCGCGCCGGCAATGAAGTCGCCATGCAGGCCGATGACCGCTGCGCTTTGGGTGTCGTAGAAGCTCAGCTCGTAATCGAGTACCACGTCGGCGTTCAGGCCGTGCTCGAGAGCCAGTTGATTGGTGAGCACGGCGCGGAAGTCCACGCGCTCGTCACCGGCGAATTGCGCGAGGATCGGCGGCAGTTCGGTCTGGGCGTTGATCGCCCAACCCATATTGGCTTCACGATTGAGGTGAATGGCCAGGTTCGGAATGATTGCGATCGGCGTCTTGAAGTCGATCAGTTGGCTCTCGACCTTGCCGTCACGGCGGAAGGTCACGCGACCGGCCAGGGACAGGTCACGGTCGAACCAGGGCGCCAGCAGCGCGCCGCCATAGACTTCGACGCCCAGCTGCCAGAAACCCTGGCGTTGCAGTTCCGGCTGGGGTTTGACCCGCAGGCACGGGCTGTCGGTGTGGGCGCCGACCAGGCGAATGCCGCCGTGCAGCGGTGAATGACGGCCCATCTTGATCGCGACGATCGAAGAGTCGTTGCGGGTTACGTAGTAGCGGCCGTTAGCTTCGGTGGTCCAGGGCTCGCGTTCGTCGAGACGCTGATAGCCCGCCGCTTCCAGGCGCTGAACAAGGCTGGCAGTGGCATGGAACGGGGTAGGGGAGGCCTTGAGGAAGTCGATCAGGCCTTGGTTCAACTCTTCGCGCATAAGTAGCTCCAGACAGCAATGGCGCAAGTTTACCGTATTGGTCGCAGAATTGGCGGCGAGCTGATGGTGTTGCGTCTGCGTGTGATCCCTGTGGGAGCAGGCTTGCCCGCGAAAGCTGACTCAAGTTCAACAAAGATGTTGCCTGTGCCGCCGCCTTCGCGGGCAAGCCCGCTCCCACAGGTTGGAGTGTTTCGTCTAGAACGGTGCCGGGCACTCGAAACGCAAGCGTTCACCGGTTTGTGGGTGGGTGAAACTCAGCATGCTCGCGTGCAGGCACAGGCGTGGCCAGGCGGCCAGCGCTTGCTCGTGGGCGTAGAGCCCGTCACCCAGCAGCGGGTGGCCGATGGAGAGCATGTGCACGCGCAACTGATGGGAGCGGCCGGTGATTGGCGTCAGTTCAACGCGGCACCAGTCGCCGCACCGTTCCAGCACACGCCAGAAGGTCAGGGCATTTTTGCCGAACTCGTGGTCTACCACATGGCGCGGCTTGGTCGGCGGGTCATAGCGCAGGGGCAGGTCGATGCTGCCGCTGTCCAGTTCCGGTTGGCCCCAGCACAGTGCGGTGTAAGCCTTTTCCGTTTCACGATCGTGAAATTGCCGGGACAACTCGCGATGCGTGTCCGGGTCTCGGGCCAACAAAATGATGCCGGAGGTTTCCCAGTCCAGACGATGGACGATGCGGGCTTCCGGGTAGCCGTTTTCCTGCAAGCGGGTAATCAGGCAATCCTTGTTGTCATCGGCCCGTCCAGGGACGGAAAGCAGCAAGGTAGGCTTGTTCACCACCAGTACGGCGGCGTCCTGATGGATGATGTGGATGTTGGACAGCGGCATTAAAACAGCCTCGTAACAAACGCCAACGGCGACTCGATCACTTGAATACCCCTTTTTGCAGGAACCGGCTTGCTGGCGATGCAGGCAGCGCGGTGTAACTGATACACCGCGTTGATGCTATCGCCAGCAAGCCGGCTCCCACACAAGGGTTCGAGTGATCGAGCCGCCGTGGCTCCAGCCGGATCGACTCAGCGATCTGGCAGGGTGATATTGAGTTCCAGAATCGAGCAGCTACCCTGGTTTTCCAGGGCGACATGCACGTCATCGGACCCGATATTGACGTACTTGCGGATCACCTCTACCAGCTCTTTCTGCAAGGCTGGCAAGTAATCCGGCGTACTGCGTTGGCCGCGTTCATGCGCCACGATAATCTGTAGACGCTCTTTCGCTACCGAGGCGGTACTTGGCTTCTTGTTAGCACGAAAGAAGTCAAAAATGTTCATTACCGGCCTCCAAACAGACGCTCAAAGAATCCTTTCTTCGTCACATCGAGAAACCGATGCTCCACGGTTTTGCCCAGAAGGCGATCGACGGCATCGCTGTACGCCTGACCGGCGTCGCTCTGATCGTCGAGAATCACCGGCACGCCGGAGTTGGACGCCTTGAGTACCGCTTGGGACTCCGGAATCACACCCAGCAGGGTCACAGCGAGAATTTCCTTGACGTCTTCGACGCCGAGCATCTCGCCATCGCTGACGCGTTGCGGGTTGTAGCGGGTCAGCAGCAAGTGTTCCTTGATCGGCTCTTCGCCGTTTTCGGCGCGACGCGACTTGCTGGCCAGCAGGCCCAGCATGCGGTCCGAGTCACGTACCGAGGAGACTTCCGGGTTGGTCACGACGATCGCTTCATCGGCGAAGTACATGGCCAGGTGCGCACCTTTCTCGATGCCGGCCGGGGAGTCGCAGACCACGAATTCGAAGTCTTCCTTCAACGCCATCAGGACTTTTTCCACGCCTTCGACGGTCAGCGCGTCTTTGTCGCGGGTCTGACTGGCGGCCAGTACGTAGAGGTTTTCCAGGCGCTTGTCTTTGATCAGGGCCTGTTGCAGGTTGGCTTCGCCGTTCACTACGTTGACGAAGTCATACACGACGCGACGTTCGCAGCCCATGATCAGGTCGAGGTTACGCAAACCGACGTCGAAGTCGACGATAACTGTTTTGTGACCGCGCAGTGCGAGGCCGGTACCAATAGCGGCACTGGTGGTGGTCTTACCCACACCACCCTTGCCGGATGTAACCACGAGAATCTTGGCCAAGGTGTTTCACCCCTAAGGAAAAAGGACATTTAGCCCCTGAAAAACATCTCTAGAAAAACTACTGCAGTCGGACAGCCGTGGCTGGAATCCGGTCCTGAACCGCGCTTACCACGGGTAAACACTGCTTTTGGCCTTTTTCCTACTTCGTTTGAGCCGTTTTCGCTACGTTTTAGAGATGCTTGGAAAATGCGGCAGTATCCGTTAAAGCCGAATGATGTTCAACACATCGCCCGACAGGCTGACCTGTACGCCCGCGCCCCACAGAGGGTCGCGACGCAGATCTTCCGAAACCTTGTAGTGGCCTGCGATGGAAACCAGTTCAGCGCTCATTTGCTGACAGAAAATCCTGGCTTTCGTGTCGCCTTTGACCCCGGCCAACACTCGACCGCGCATCGGTCCGTATACATGGATGTTGCCGTCGGCGAGAAGTTCCGCGCCCGGGCTGACCGAGGAGATCACGATGAGGTCGCAACCCTGGGCATAAATCTGCTGGCCGCCGCGTACGGGCGAGGTGATGATTTTCGTCGGTTTGATCGTGGGTTCCGGCGGTTTTTCCGGTTTCTTCGCAACGATGCCTTCAAGCGGGTCCAGCGGTCGCTCGCGTGCGCCGGACGGCGGCAGCACCGGCAGGTCGACCGCGATGGCCGCGGCGATGTCTTCGATACGGCTGGCACGGATCGCCAGGGTGCGCAGGCCATGCTGGCGACAGACGCGCATCAGGCCTGGCAGATCGACCGCGCCTTCGCTGGCCGGGAGCTTGTCCAGAGCCAGTACCAGCGGCGCGTTGCTGAAGAAGCCAGGCGCCTGGGCGACCTTGGCGGCCAGTTGCCGATCAAGGCTTTCGAGGTCATTGCGGGCCAGCTCCAGCACGGTAATGGCGAGCATGCTGCCCTTCAACTGGAACACGGGATCCTGGTCTTGCGGTTCGATTTGGCTCATGGTCGGCATACAACGGCTTGTCACTAAAAGTGCCGAGACTTATAACGAGAACGCTCGCGAGCCGCAAGCCGGGTCGAACGATGTAGAATGCGCGGCCATTGTCTTTCCGGAACCTTTAATGGATCGCCCGCGTTTTCAAAAAGCATTTCTGATGCCGCGTTTCTGGCCGCTGTGGTGCGGCTTGGGGCTGTTGTGGCTGATTGTTCAATTGCCATACCCGGCGTTGCTGTTTATCGGACGCGGCCTTGGTGCATTGATGTATCGAGCGGCCGGCGACCGACGGCGCATTGCCCGGCGCAATCTGGAGCTGTGTTTCCCCGAAAAATCCCCCGCCGAGCGCAAACGCCTGCTCAAGGAAAACTTTGCCTCCACCGGCATCGCGTTCTTTGAAATGGCCATGAGCTGGTGGTGGTCCCGGGAGCGCCTGGCGAAACTGGCTCACGTCGAAGGGCTGGAGCATCTGAAGAAAGCGCAGCGCGAAGGCAAAGGCGTGATTTTGATGGCCGTGCATTTCACCACACTGGAAATCGGCGCGGCATTGCTCGGTCAGCAGCACACCATCGACGGCATGTACCGCGAGCACAAGAACCCGCTGTTCGATTACATCCAGCGCAATGGCCGCGAACGACACAACCTCGACTCGCTGGCGGTGGAGCGTGAAGACGTGCGCGGCATGCTCAAACTGCTGCGAGCCGGCCGGGCGATCTGGTACGCACCGGATCAGGACTACGGCGCCAAGCAAAGCATCTTCGTGCCGCTGTTCGGGATTCAGGCCGCGACCGTCACGGCCACCAGCAAGTTTGCGCGGCTGGGCAAAGCGCTGGTGGTGCCGTTCACGCAAGAACGTCTGGCGGACGGCAGCGGTTATCGACTGGTGATTCACGCGCCGCTCGAGGGTTTTCCCGGCGAAAGTGAAGAGGCCGATTGCCTGCGGATCAACCAATGGATCGAAGGCGTGCTGCGCGATTGCCCGGAGCAGTACCTTTGGGCCCATCGCCGCTTCAAGAGCCGTCCACCGGGCGAACCCAAGCTGTACGCCAAACGCGGTTGAACCACTGATCCCTTTAAGCACCACGGAGCGTTGCGATGAGTCCTGCTGAACCGGTTACAGGGTTGATTCTTTCCGGCGGCGGGGCCCGGGCGGCCTATCAGGTTGGCGTGCTGGCGGCGATTGCCGAACTGCTGCCGCTGGGGGCAGACAATCCGTTTCCAGTGATCGTCGGCACTTCGGCCGGGGCGATCAATGCCGTCAGCCTCGCCAGCGGGGCGATGGATTTCCGTGGTGCGATCGAACGTCTGACAGCCTTTTGGCAGGGGTTCCGCAGTCATCTGGTGTTGCGCAGCGATTGGCCAGGGGTGATCCATCAAGCCAGCCGATTTGTCAGCCACAGTTTGCTGGGCATTGGCGCTCAAGTGCCGGTAGCCTTGCTCAACAGCTCGCCGTTGCGCGGGTTGCTCAACGACAAATTGCACATGACCGGGATCGCCGAAGCCATTGCGCAGAAGCAGTTGCAGGCCGTGGCGGTCACCGCGTTCGGTTACGAATCGGGTCAGGCGGTCACCTTCTATCAGGGCGGCGGCACCATTAATGCCTGGTTGCGCCATCGGCGAATTGGCGTTCCCACACAGTTGACCGTCGACCATTTGCTCGCCAGCTCAGCCATCCCATTGCTGTTTGCACCGGTAAAAATCGGCGAGGAATACTTCGGCGACGGCGCGGTTCGCCAATCGGCACCGATCAGCCCGGCACTGCACCTGGGCGCCAGCCGCGTGCTGGTGGTGGGCGTCAGCGGCAACCCGCGAGGGGTCGACCCGGAACAACCGCTGCAACGCGCGTACACCGGTCAGCAGCCGACGCTCGCGCAAATCGGCGGTCACATGCTCAACAGCACGTTCATTGACAGCCTGGAAAGCGACATCGAGTTGCTGCAGCGTTTGAATCAGTTCAGCCATCTGATGCCCGACGGCACCCCGACCCGTGCGCTCGGCGTAGCGCCGGTGGAGGTGCTGGTTATTTCGCCGAGCCAGCCGATCGATGAAATTGCTGCGCGGCATCGGCAGGAGTTGCCGGCGGCGCTGCGTCTGTTTTTGCGCGGTCCGGGGGCAACGAAGACGAGCGGGGCGGGGGTGTTGAGTTATCTGTTGTTCGAGGCGGGGTATTGCAGCGAGTTGATTGACCTGGGGCGACGCGATGCGTTGGCCAAGCGTGAGGAGCTTTGCCGGTTTCTTGGGTTGGTGCAGCCGGTGGTTTCGGCTTGAGGTCGGCGGTGCGGCTATCGCTAGCAGGCTAGCTCCCACAGTGGATCTTCAGTGCCACTCAGATCAACTGTGGGAGCTAGCCTGCTAGCGATGGCGCCCTTGCAGACGCCACTTGCAGCCGGATCAGAAGTGGAACTTCACCAGGAAGCTCGTAGTGCTCTGATTAGTCTTGAATGCACCGCTGTCTTCAATCCCGTACTTGTTTTTCCAGTAGTCATACTCCACACCCACATACAACTGCTTCTCGCCAAAATTCAGCGCTTTACCCAAGTCATATTTAACTTGCGGATTGAAGTGCAGGTTGGCGTGGTATTCGCCTTTTTTGTTGACGTCGTTATCGACCACCCAGTCCATGAAACCGTCGATCAGGATGTTCGAGTCCCCCACTGGAATGGTGTAGGACCAGACCGGGGTGATCTGCCAGACATTGTCCCCGGCGCGTGGGCCTTCGGTCTGACGGTTGTAGAAGTTCAGCTGGAAGTAATCGAAGCCCGGGATCGCCAGGTCGAAACCCGGACCGATCAGGTAGGACTCGGTATCGCCTTCACCAAACTCGTACGTCATGGCCAGCAACACGTCTTTGACCGGGCCGAATTCGATTTTCTGGTCGAGAACCTTGCCCAGGGAAATACGTGGGCTGAACTCACCGTAATAGGTGTTCGGGCCGACGTTGAAATCCTTTTCGCCGTTGTAGAAGATCTTGTCGACGAAGAAGAAGTTATCCCCATATTTCCAGCCGTCGGCGTGTTCGAAAGTCACGGTCTGCTGAATGCGCGGGTTGACCTGGAAGTCCTTGCCATACAGGTAGGTCAGGCTGTTGTTCTGCCATTGCAGCAAGTCGCCGGCCATGGCCTGGCCCCCGGCCAGCAATGATCCCGCCAGCATCAGGCTAGTGCACATACGTTTCATTCGGTTGCTCCCAAAAAGTAGGTGTTCCACGTTATTTTTTTAAGGTCGGCGCTCTGGTGTGGCGCCTTTTTCTGTCGCTGTAAAAAATCATCCAATCGGTCAGCTTTAGTGCTGTAAGCAAGAGCTGCGCCAAGGCGTTCAAAAAGCAAAAAAACTCCCGCTCGGCTGCTCGAAAACAGTCGATTGAGAGGGGGGGTGGAGTGCCTTGGTACCGTCCAGAGCCGGGATAAGTTGGCTTTCTGGTCAGGAATTAAATCCGGGCTTTTTTTTAAAGCGGATTCAGGCGGGCGCGGAGAATACTGACTCCAAGGCCCGTTCTCAAGTGCCCCGCAACAGCGCACCGATGGCAGGTTTGGGGCGCGGTTGCGGGTCATCTTAAAAGTGCACCTTCACCAGCAGGCTGGTGGTGCTTTCATGGGTGTCGAGGTTGGCGTTGTTTTCGACGCCGTACTTGTCTTTCCAGTAGCTGTACTCGACGCCGACATACACCTGTTTCTCCCGCCAGCCGAGGGTTTTGCCCAAGTCATATTTGATCTGCGGGTTGACATGCAGGTTGGCGTGATAGGTGCCGCGCGAGTTCTGGTCGTTATCCACGACCCAGTCGATGTAGCCGTCGATCAACAGGCTCGAATTGCCCAATGGCAGGGTGTAGGACCAGGCCGGTGTGATCTGCCAGACATCATCGCCGGGACGCGAGCCTTCAGTCTGGCGATAGTAGAAGTTCAAGGTGAAAAAGTTGAAGCCCGGTACGGCAAGGTCGAAGCCGGGTCCGATCAGATAGGCCTCGCTGTCGTCTTCGCCATTCTCATAGGTCATGGCCAGCAACACGTCCTTGATCGGGCCGAATTCGAAACGGCGGTCAAGGATTTTACCGAAGGAGAGGCGCGGGCTGAATTCGCCGTAATAGGCGTGAACGCCTTTGTTCCGGTCTTTCTCGCCGTTGTAGTAAGTGCTGTCGACGAACAGGAAGTTGTCGCCGTACTTCCAGCGGTCGGCGTGTTCGAAGGTGATCGTCTGCTGAATCGACGGATTGATCGCGAAATCCTTGCCGTACAAATAGCTGAGGCTGTTGGTCTGCCACAGCAATAAATCGCCGGCCATGGCCTGGCTTGCAGCCAGGAGACTGCTGCCCAACAGCAGGTTTGTTTGAGTCCGAATCATCTGTTGCTCCCTCTTGTTTTTATTTTCAAGGCGCAGGTGTCCCACCCCTGTAGGAGCCGGCTTGCTGGCGATGGTCGTTAACGAATACGCGTGTTATCTGGATAAACGCGGTGTTCTCGGGTTCATCGCGAGCAGGCTCGCTCCCACAGGGGGTTGTGCGTTTCTGTCTTAGTGGGCGTGGCAGTCGTTGATCGCGGCGCGTTCTTTGCCGCCGAGGATGTTGAACAGCAGGTTCAACGACAGCGCACTCAAGGTCGCCATCGCGATTCCACTGTGGGTAATCGGGCTCATCCACAACGGCAGGTGGGCGAAAAACTCCGGACGCACCACCGGAATCAATCCCATGCCGATGCTGACTGCCACCAGCAATTGGTTGCGACGGTCACCGATGTCGGCTTCCTGAAGAATCTTGATTCCGGTGGCGGCGACCATGCCGAACATCGCAATCGCTGCGCCGCCGAGCACGGCGGGCGGAATCGAGGCCACCAGGAATGCGGCTTTGGGCAGCAGGCTCAATACGATCAGCAACCCGCCGGCGACGATGGTCACCGAACGGCAACGCACGCCGGTCATCTGCACCAGGCCGATGTTCTGCGCGAACGAGGAGTGGGTGAAGGTGTTGAAGAAACCGGCGAAGAACGACGCGCCGGCATCGCACAGCAAGCCGCGACGCAGCATCCGCGGGCAGACGTCCTGGCCGGTGATTTTGCCCAGCGCGAGGAACATGCCCGTGGACTCGACGAAGATGATCACCACCACCAGGCACATCGACAGAATCGGTGCGAGTTCAAACTTCGGCATGCCGAAGTGCAGCGGGGTGACGATCTGCACCCAGGGCGCCTGAGCCATGCCGCTGAGGTCGACCATGCCGATCAGCCCGCAGATCACGTAGCCCAGGCACATGCCGATCAGCACGGAGATGTTGACCCAGAAACCGCGCATGAAGCGATGGACCAACAGGATGGTGGCCAGCACCAGCGCGGCGATGGCCAGGTAAATCGGTGAACCGAATTGCGCGGCGCCGGCACCACCGCCCGCCCAGTTGACGGCCACGGGGAACAGCGACAAACCGATTGAGGTGATGACCGTGCCGGTCACCAGCGGCGGGAAGAACCGGACGACTTTGGACATGAATGGCGCGATGAGCATGCCGAAGAACCCGGCGGCGATGGTCGCGCCGAAGATGCCCTGCAGACCGATGCCGGGCATGCCCGCCATGGCGACCATGCTGCCGACGGCGGCAAAACTGGCGCCCATCATCACCGGCATGCGGATGCCCATCGGGCCGATGCCCAGCGACTGGACGATGGTGGCGATGCCAGCCACCAGCAGGTCGGCGTTGATCAGGAAGGCGATTTCTTCACGACTCAGGCCTGCGGCCTGTCCGATGATCAGCGGCACCGCGATGGCTCCGCCGTACATCAGCAGAACGTGTTGCAGGCCAACCAGGATCAGTTGCAAAAGGGGCAAACGCTGAATGGCGGGTGCGTCGGGGATGCGCGCTTGGGATAGCTCGGACATGCAACACCTCGGATCTTTTTTATTCTTGTGATTTTGTGCATCAGGGGAGACCGCGTTGCGGCCAATCGACAGCAAGCCGGCTCCTACAGGTCATGCGAAACCCTGTGGGAGCTGGCTTGCCAGCGATGCTTTTAACGATTAATTGGTGGGGGCTCCCTGCACGATCCACGCACCGATCAGGTCACGTTCCTGCTGGGTCATCTGAGTGATGTTGCCCAGTGGCATGATCTGGCTGGTGACGGCTTGAGCCTGGATCCGCGCGGCGTTCTGGCGGATCTGCTCGGGGGTGTCGAACATCACGCCGGCCGGTGCTGCGCTGAACAGCGGGCTGGTCGGTTTGGCCGAGTGGCAGACCGAGCAACGTTCCTGGATCACGCTGTGCACCTTGTCGAAACTCGGGCCGGCGTTTGCCGCCTGGACCGGTGCTTCAGCAGGCTTGGCAGCAGCAGGTTTGGCGCCGCCGCCGACGGCGGTTTCCGGCAGTGGCTGGTACTCGATGGTGCCCGGTGTCTTGGCCACTTCTGGTGCGCTCGGCATTTGCGCCGGGCCGGTCACGTAAGCCAGGCAGATCATGCCAACAGCCGCGACAGGCAGAGTCCAGGCAAACTTGTGGCTGTCATGACGGGTGTTGAAGTAGTGACGCACCAACACCGCCAGCACCGCGATCCCGGCCAGGATCAGCCAGTTGTATTGGCTGCCGTAGGTGCTCGGGAAGTGGTTGCTGATCATGATGAACAGCACCGGCAAGGTGAAGTAGTTGTTGTGACGCGAACGCAGCAAGCCTTTAGCCGGCAGCGCCGGATCGGGCGTGCGGTTCTCGGCAATCGCTGCCACCAGTGCACGTTGCGCCGGCATGATGATGCGGAACACGTTGCCGACCATGATGGTGCCGATGATCGCGCCGACGTGCAGGTACGCACCACGACCGCTGAACACTTTGCTGAAGCCATAGGCGGCGCCGATGATCAGCACGAACAGGATGAAGCCGAGCAGGGCAGGGCGTTTGCCCAGCGCCGAGTCGCAAAGGAAGGAGTAGACGAACCAGCCGACGAACAACGAGGCAATGCCCAGGGCAACCCCTTCAGGGCCGGTCAGGCTGCTGCCCGGTGCCAGCAGGTACAGCGTCGGGTTGGAGTAGAACACCACGCACAGCAGCGCGATCCCCGACATCCAGGTGAAGTAGGCTTCCCACTTGAACCAGTGCAGGTTGTCCGGCATGGTTGGTGGGGCCAGTTTGTATTTTTCCAGGTGGTAGATACCGCCGCCGTGGATCGCCCACAAATCACCGGCCAGACCGCTTTTCGGGTTGACCCGATTGAGGTTGTTTTCCAGCCAGACGAAGTAGAACGACGCACCGATCCAGGCCACGCCAGTAATCATGTGAACCCAGCGCACGCTCAGGTTCAGCCATTCCAACAGATGTGCTTCCACAGTCTTTACCTCTCGCCCGTCACTTTGTTGTCAAGTGATCGGACCTTCTCTTATTGGTGGGGGGCGAGGATCAAACGCTCATCCTCTTTGAAAAAATGCTCATCGCAGTTGTTGCCTGTGCCACTGCGATCAACCACCAGGAAGTCATCCCGCTTTTCGATCGTCAGCACCGGATGGTGCCAAACGCCGCGATGGTAATTAATGCCCTGCCTGCCGTTGGTGACGAAGGCGCGGACCAAGCCTGATACAGGTTCATCGCCAAGTGGCGCGACCACGATCAGAAAGGGGTTGCCGAGCAGCGGAATAAAAGCCTGGCTGCCCAGCGGGTGACGCTCCAGCATGCTGACGGTCAGCGGCATGTCCTGCGCGTCCGCGCGGAAGATGCTGATGATCGCCTTGTCCTCTGACGTGGCGGTTTCCACCGTCGCCAGTTTGTGAAAGCGCATGGTCGAACCGTTGTTGATCATGAAGTGATCGCTGCCGTCGGTTTCGATCACGTCACCGAAAGGGGCGAAGGCTTCTTTGGTCAGCGGTTCAATCGTCAGTGTGCGCATGCTGTTTTTATCCGAATTCTGTGTTGTTGGTTCTGTTGCTATCGCCAGCAGGCTGGCTCCCACAGGGGAACGCATTCCAAATGTGGGAGCCAGCCTGCTGGCGATGGGTTTGCGCTTATTTAGCAACCTTGCCCAATACGCGCAGGCGACTCACACCACCATCCGGGAACACGTTCAGGCGGATGTGGGTGATCGGTCCCAGTGCCTTGATCTGCTCGGCGAAGGTGTGTTCGGCGTGCATTTCCAGTTTCTGCGCCGGCAGCAGTTCGCGCCAGAACAGCGATTGGGTTTCGATCTGGCTGTCGGTGCCGCCCTTCACGAACGCGCCCTGGATCGAGCAAGTGTCCGGGTAGTTGCCCTTGAAGTGCAGGGTGTCGACGATGACTTTCTCGATCTCGCCGGCATGACCCAGCGCGACGATCACCCAGTCATTGCCCGGGGTACGACGACGTGCGGTTTCCCAACCGTCGCCCATGTTGATGCCACGACCCGGGTTGAGGATGTTGCTCATGCGGCCGAAGTGTTCGTCGGAGCAGGCGAGGGCGCGGCCACCGTTGAGGGCTGCGGCCAGGTCGACCTGTTCGTTGTCACCGACAGCGGACCAGTCGCGGAACGGAATACCGTACACACGCAGACGGGCCACGCCGCCATCCGGGTAGATGTTGAAGCGCAAGTGGCTGAACGACTGCTCGTTGTTGATTTCGTGGTAGTGGTGGCTGTTGCCTTGCAGCTCGACGGCCGACAGCACTTCAGTCCACTGAGTGTTGTCGTCCGGCTCGCCCGAAGCGAGGAAGCAGGCTTCCAGCGAAGCCGACGGCGGGAAGTTGCCGGTGAAGAATGAAGTGTCGATGTCCACGCCTTTGATCGAGCCCGGTACGCCCAGGCGGATCACGGCGCTGTCGTAGCCTTCGAAGCGCTTGCGGCGCGACTCCCAGCCGTCCATCCACTTGCCGTTGTCATCGAACACGCCCTCCTTCCACACAGCCGGGGTCGGTTGGAACAGACGGTTGGCATCAGCGAACCAGTCATCGGTGACCGAGATGATTTTCGTGCCCAGGCGGGCGTCGGCCAGGTTGACGAACTTCTCGAAAGGTACGGCGTAAGCTTTCATTCTTCTTGTCTGCCTTTAATAAGTTGGCTTGGGATGCTCGCAGGGCCCTGGGTACTCTTCGCGTTTTAAAGCACTCGGGCCAGGCTCGCTATAGGGTCAGTAAACGGAACAGGGCGATCTTGTTGATCTCTGCCAGCGCGCACTTGAACTCGGTATCCGCCGAGTTGTGAATGCGCGTTTCGAACGCCGCGAGGATCTGATGCCGGTTGCTGCCTTTTACCGCCATGATGAAGGGAAACTTGAACTTGGCTTTGTAGGCGTCGTTCAGCTCGGTGAAGCGAGAAAACTCTTCGGCCGTGCATTGGTGAATACCGGCGCCAGCCTGTTCATTGGTGCTGGCTTCGGTAAGCTGGCCCTGGACGGCGGCTTTGCCGGCCAGGTCCGGGTGAGCGTTGATCAATGCCAATTGACTGGCGTGATCGGCGCTCAACAGGATATCGCTCATGCGTTGGTGCAGGGTTTCGATCTGGTCGATCGAAGCGTCCTGGCCCAGATCGAAGGCCTTCTGGGCCACCCATGGCGAATGTTCGTAAATGTCAGCGAAAGCGGCGACGAACGCGTCGCGGCTCAGGGTCGAGGGCTTCAGGGTTTGAAAGGTGCTCATTGGGCAGCCCCTTGGTACGGGTGGGTTTCGTGCCAGTGGCGAGCGATGTCGACGCGGCGGCTGAACCACACCTGTTCATGACTTTTAGCGTATTCGATAAAGCGCTTGAGCGAGGCCAGTCGGGCTGGACGGCCGATCAGGCGGCAGTGCAGACCGATCGAGAGCATTTTCGGTGCTTCGGCGCCCTCGGCGTACAGCACGTCGAACGCGTCTTTCAGGTATTCGAAGAAGTCGTCGCCCTTGTTGAACCCCTGGACCTGGGTGAAGCGCATGTCGTTGGTGTCCAGGGTATACGGGATCACCAAGTGCGGCTTGCCGGTCGGGTTGTTCGGTTCCCAGTAGGGCAGGTCGTCGTCGTAGGTGTCGCAGTCGTAGAGGAAACCGCCTTCTTCCATCACTAATCGACGAGTGTTCGGTCCGGTGCGGCCGGTGTACCAGCCCAGCGGACGCTCGCCGGTGATTTCGGTGAGGATGCGGATCGCTTCGAGCATGTGCTCGCGTTCCTGCGCTTCGTCCATGTACTGATAGTCGATCCAGCGATAACCGTGGCTGCAGATTTCGTGACCGGCATCGACCATCGCGCGGATCACATCCGGGTGGCGCTGGGCGGCCATGGCCACGGCGAAGATGGTCAGCGGAATGTCGAATTCCTTGAACAGCTTCAGAACCCGCCAGACGCCGGCACGGCTGCCATACTCGTAAAGGGATTCCATGCTCATGTTGCGCGCGCCTTGCAGCGGCTGCGCCGAAACCATTTCCGAAAGGAAGGCTTCGGATTCTTTATCGCCGTGCAGGATGTTGCGCTCGCCGCCTTCTTCGTAATTGAGCACGAAGGACAGCGCGATGCGGGCATTGCCGGGCCAGTGTGGGTGAGGAGGGTTACTGCCGTAACCGATCAGGTCGCGTGGGTAGTCAGCGCTCACTGCAGTCTTCCTTCTTATTCGTGTTGACAGGTTGTGTGGCGGCCTGGCGATCAGATGACAGGCTGGCGTCACAGCGATGGGCTGATTGTAT
This sequence comes from Pseudomonas sp. 300, assembly GCF_055803035.1. NCBI lineage: Bacteria > Pseudomonadati > Pseudomonadota > Gammaproteobacteria > Pseudomonadales > Pseudomonadaceae > Pseudomonas > Pseudomonas sp. 300. The sequence continues at coordinate 580,865 of NZ_JAVLRV010000002.1, forward strand.
ACAACTTTATATCCACTTTGTAAGCCTGAATTTTCGCATTTTTCATCAGGTGTCATCTTTGCGTGATACTGCAAGAAACCTGCCCAGTTGGTCAGCTAAGGGATGGAAGGTCCGCTGCTTGTATGGTTTAGCTTCAGATTGACGGCGAATCCTTGAATGGCGGTGCTGGCTGCAAAAATGTCGTTTTTATTGTGTACAATTTTTTTGAAAAGTGTCTTAATCAGTCGCTCGCCGCAGCTTTTCGTGCTCCGAATCGGTGCGGTCTCCTTTCAACTGACTTCGGGAGGCGCGAGGTCTGACTGCTCCACGCAGCAGGCGCGCAGAATCAATGGGACGTTTGACTACACACGTTTTGGACGCTGCACACGGTTGCCCGGGCAGCTCGATCAAGGTCGAGTTGTACCGCGTTGAAGGCTCGCAACTGGAATTGGTCGCCAGTGCAATCACCAACAGCGACGGGCGTGTCGATGCACCGCTGCTGCAAGGCGATGACTATCGCTCCGGGGTCTACCAGGTGCAGTTTCATGCGGGCGACTACTACCGCGCCCGTGGCGTACAGCTGCCGGAACCTGCGTTCCTGGATGTGGTGGTGCTGCGGTTTGGCATCTCTGCGGAACAGGATCACTACCACGTGCCGTTGCTGATTTCGCCTTATAGCTATTCCACGTACCGCGGCAGCTGATCCCCCAAGCAGCTGCCTCCTCCGAGAAGCGACTGCGCATATAGCTTCTTTGGTCTTTCGCCCGCTCACACTGCGGGCTTTTTTTCGTCTGGAGAAATGTGGCGTCCGTGCACACGTAATCGCTAGCAGGCCAGCTCCCACATTGGATTTGCGGCGTTCACAAATCTCCTGTGGGAGCTAGCCTGCTAGCGATGCTTTTAGCGGCTCAACAGCGACGCTGCACCCGCCCCACTGAACAACCCCGCACTCACCCGGTTAAACCAGCTCTGCCCCTTGCCACTGCGCAAGTACCGCGCTGCACCATGCGCGCCCAGCCCATAAGCCAGTTTGCACAGCAGATCCAGCACGGTCCACGTGGCGATCATCACCAGCAACTGCGGCAGGAACGGTTGCCCGGCGCTCAAGAACTGCGGCAGGAAAGCGGCGAAGAACAAGATGTCTTTCGGATTGCTCGCACCCAGCACAAATGCGCGTCCGAACAGGGCGCGAAAGCGCGGCACCGGCGCAGCCTGTGGCACTTCGGCGCCGACCGATGGCTGACGCGATTGCTGCCAGCTCTGCCAGGCGAGGTAGAACAGGTACAGCGCACCGACGATTTTCAATGCACTGAACAGCTGTTCCGAAGCCAGCAACAAGGCACCCAGACCCAGCGCAGAAGCGCTGAGCAAGCAGATAGATGCAATCACGCCCCCCAGAAACGCCGGGTAAGAACGACGCAAACCATAATTCAGACTGTTGCTGATCATCAGCAAAGACAGGGGCCCCGGGATCAGGATCACCACCAGCGCAGCGCCGCTGAACAGCAGCCAGGTTTCCAGACTCATCACTTTCCTCCATTTGCACAAAAGCCTCACCCGACGGGGTGAGGCTGTTTTCAAGCGAGTACCTGTGTTTACAAGAAGATGAACTTGGCGATGAAAATCGCGCAGAGCACCCACAGGCTCACGGAAATTTCCTTGTATTTACCGGTGCCGGCTTTCAACGCCACATAGGTGATGAAGCCCAGCGCAATACCGTCGGCGACCGAGAAGGTCAGCGGCATCATGATCGCGGTGACGATCGCCGGAATGCTGTCGGTCGCTTCGTCCCATTCGATGTGCGCCATGCCGCCCATCATCAGCATCGCCACGTAAATCAGTGCACCGGCGGTGGCGTAAGCGGGAATCATGCCGGCCAGCGGTGCGAAAAACATGGCTGCAATAAATAGCACACCTACGGTCACTGCGGTAAGACCAGTCCGACCACCAGCCGCTACGCCAGCGGCACTTTCCACATAGCTTGTTACGGGAGGAACACCGACCACGGCCCCGAATACGCTGGACGCGCTGTCGGCTTTCATTGCGCGGGAAAGGTTTTCGATACGACCGTCCGCGTTCACCAGGTTGGCGCGCTGGGCGACGCCCATCAACGTGCCGGCGGTGTCGAACATGTGCACGAAGAGGAAGGCCAGCACTACGCTGATCATACTGACGTTGAACACGCCGGCGACGTTCATCGCCATCCAGGTCGGTGCCAGGCTTGGCGGGGCCGACATGATGCCCTCGTAGTGCACCAGTCCCAGGCCCCAACCCGCCAGCGTTACGGTAATGATGCTGATGAGAATCGCACCGAACACCTTGTGGTAGCTGAGCACGGCAATCATCAGGAAGCAGATGGCGGCGAGCAGCGGGCCGGGCTCGCGCAGGGAGCCGAGCTTGATCAGCGTCGCCGGGCTATCGACGACAATGCCGGCGGTTTTCAAGCCGATCAAGCCGAGGAACAGACCGACCCCCGCGCCCATCGCAAAGCGCAGGCTCACCGGAATGCTATTGAGCAGCCATTCGCGGATCTTGGAAAAGGTCAGGATCATGAACAATACGCCGGAGACAAACACCGCACCGAGGGCGGTTTCCCAGTTGTAGCCCATGGTGCCGACCACGGTGTAGGTGAAGAAGGCGTTGAGACCCATGCCCGGCGCGAGGCCGACCGGCCAGTTGGCGTACAAGCCCATCAACAGGCAACCCAGCGCAGCGGCGATGCAGGTCGCAACGAATGCCGCGCCGTGATCGATCCCGGCGTCGGCCATGATGTTGGGGTTGACGAAGATGATGTAAGCCATGGTGATGAAGGTTGTCAGACCGGCAATCAGCTCGGTCTTCACCGTGGTGCCATGCAAGCTGAGTTTGAAGATGCGCTCCAGCCAGCCATTGCGTAACGGCGGCGAGAGTTCGAGCGTCGGGGCTTCGGATTTGCGGCTTTCCACAGCGAGTACTCCTCAAGAGTTTTATTGTTATTTCCAGGGCCGGACCCATGAGGGTGGCAGCGGCCCTTTGAGGCATTCGCGAATTTGTTGATCTCTTGGTCAGGAACTCGCACGCAGTGGATTATGCTTTTGTATACAAATAATGCAAATAATGTTTTTGATTTTGTAGACGAAAAATTTGGCGATAGAGATATATCGCCTTCGAGGCCCCCATCGCCAGCAGGCTGGCTCCCACAGGTTTTGTGCACGGCACCGGTCACTGTGGGAGCCAGCCTGCTGGCGATGGGGACAGAACAGTCAATCAACAACAGTCCGGCTTTTCCCAAGAGCCAGATTCACCGCCAACCACCCATTCACCGCCACCTCCCCAGCCTCGGCAAACACCCGCTCCAGCAATTTCACCTGTTCACGCCGCAATGACTGTTCAAACCGCGCACCGTCCACGGTCAGTTCCAGCAGCCGTTTACGCTTGTCAGTCTCGGACGCAACGCTGTTCACCAGATGCATTTCCACCAACTGGCGCAGCGGAATGTTCAGTGCCTGCTTGCTCACACCGAGCAATGTCAGCAACTCCTTGACGCTCAGGTTCGGGTAACGGGCGATGAAAAACACGATGCGTTGATGCACCCGGCTCAAGCCGCGACGCTCGAGCATTTCGTCGGCCTTGGCGGTAAACGCTTGGTAGCCGAAGAAGAACGCTTCCATGGCCTGCTGTTGGGAGGCGGGATTTTTAAGGTCAAGCATGTTGACGTATCCGTTCGGGTTGTCGTAATTTCGGTCAACCAGTTTGACTCATTTTCCTCAGGCCTCGCTACCGGTGACCCCATGGCTTTTTCCGAACGTGTCTCGCGCCTTAAAAGTTCTCTGATCCGTGAAATCCTTGCTGCGGCCCAACGGCCGGAAGTGATGTCGTTCGCCGGCGGCCTGCCGGCCGAAGCCATGTTGCCAAAAGTCGAATGGGCCGGCATGCCGCTGTCCATGGGGCAATACGGCATGAGCGAAGGCGAGCCAGCGCTGCGTGAAGCGTTGGCGGCGCAGGCGCGGGCATTGGGTGTGCCGTGTGAGGCGAGCCAGGTGCTGGTAGTCAGCGGTTCCCAGCAAACCCTCGATCTGGCAGCGAAGCTCTACCTCGACAAAGGCACCGAAATCCTGCTCGAAGCGCCGACGTACCTGGCGGCGTTGCAGATCTTTCAGCTATTCGGTGCCGATTGCATCACCGTGCCATTGGAGGCCGATGGGCCGGATCTGCATGAGCTACGCACGCGTCTGGAAAAACACAAACCTGCGTTCATCTACCTCATCCCGACGTTCCAGAATCCATCGGCCGTGCGCTACAGCGAGGCCAAGCGCGATGCGGTCGCCGCGTTGCTGGATGAGTTCGGCGTCACCCTGATCGAAGACGAACCCTACCGTGAACTGACATTCGACGGCGGCAGCGCGACGCCGATTGTCAGTCGCTTGAAAAAAGCCAGTTGGATCTACACCGGCACCGTGTCGAAAACCCTGTTGCCGGGTTTGCGAGTCGGTTACCTGATTGCCAGTCCGGACCTGTTTCCGCACTTGCTGAAGCTCAAGCAATCCGCCGACTTGCACACCAATCGCGTTGGCCAGTGGCAGGCGCTGCAATGGATCGGCACCGAGAAATTCCAGCAACACCTGAGTGAGTTGCGGGATTTTTACCGGGTGCGGCGGGATGCGTTTCAGTCGGCGCTGGAAACCCATTTCTCTGATCTGGCCGATTGGAACGTGCCGCAGGGCGGGTTGTTTTTCTGGCTGACATTGAAGCAACCGCTGGATACGCGCACGTTGCTCAAGGCTGCGCTCGCGGCGGATGTGGCGTTCATGCCGGGTGAGCCGTTTTTTCCGGAGCCGGACAATCATCATGGGCATTTGCGGCTGAACTTCAGCCACATCGATCCGGCGCGGTTGGATGAAGGGCTCAAGCGGTTGGCGGCGGTGGTGCGTCAGGCGCAGGCGGCGAAAGCGGCTTGAGGGGAGGGTAGAAACAAATAAACCGGCTCGAGGGCCGGTTTATTTGGTCTGGGTTTTGTGGTGTCCGAAAGGACGCCGCCAAAACCTCAGGCCGCAGCAAATCGCTTATCCAGATAATCAATGATCACCTTGGATTCATACATCCAGGTGGTCTGGCCATTCTCTTCAATTCGCAGGCACGGCACCTTGATCTTACCGCCTTGCTCCAGCAGCACCTGACGATCCTGCTCATTGTTCTTTGCATCACGCAACGCCACCGGCACATTCAGGCGGCGCAAGGTGCGGCGGGTTTTCACGCAGAACGGGCAGGCGTGGAACTGATACAGGGTCAGGCTTTTGGCGGCCGTTTCGATCTGGGCCTGAGCAGCAGCGGGGCGCTGCTTTTTGCCGGGACGGGTGATGAAGTCGATGAAAATGATCAGTTGGCCGAGGCCGACACGAAGCGCTTTTACGAACACGGAATAAGTCTCACAGGGCGAACGGAAGGCGCGCAGCTTACCTGATTTTCACAGGCGAAAAAAAACCGGCGATGAATGCCGGTTTTCTTTGTGCTACGAATTACTTGATCAGGCTGAGAAACTCGCTGCGGGTAGCCGCGTTTTCGCGGAACTCACCCAGCATCACCGAGGTGATCATCGACGAATTCTGCTTCTCGACACCGCGCATCATCATGCACATGTGCTTGGCCTCGATCACCACCGCAACGCCTAGGGCGCCGGTGACCTGCTGGACCGCATCAGCGATCTGGCGGCTGAGGTTTTCCTGGATCTGCAGGCGGCGGGCGTACATATCGACGATCCGCGCGACTTTCGACAAGCCCAGCACTTTGCCGCTCGGAATGTAGGCGACATGGGCCTTGCCGATAAACGGCAACAAGTGGTGTTCGCACAACGAGTACAGCTCGATGTCTTTCACCAGCACCATTTCGCTGTTGTCGGAGCTGAACAAGGCACCGTTGGTGACTTCTTCGAGTGTCTGTTCGTAACCGCGGCAGAGGTACTGCATGGCTTTGGCGGCACGCTTTGGCGTGTCGAGCAGGCCCTCGCGGGACACGTCCTCGCCCAATTGGCCGAGAATCGCGGTGTAATTCTGTTCCAGTGTCACAGGGGCTGATTCCATAAGGGTTTCAGAGCGGTACTGTTTATTTCCGTACCAATTGTGCGCCAATCAAGCTTATTTCAAGCGTCCCGAACTCACACCTGTCGGTGCCGGAATTTATCCTTCGGGCGTAGGTCGATAGCAATGTCTGAACGCCATGACCGAGCTGAGTGGCAATAAACGCGGGGTTCATACCCGACATGAGGCACATGGTAGCGTATGTGTGCCGGCAGTTGTATTGCCGGTGGGCACGAATCCCCAAATCGGTCAGTACGACCTGAAAGTGCTTGCCGACAATCCTCGATAGCACCTATCGCGAAATCCTCAGAACATCAGCCTGTATTAGGAGAAGAGCGCCAGTCTGGAGGGGCAAGAGGTATTAACAATTTATTTGTTGCAGCCGATAGCCTGTCATTCAATCGAAATGTCTCAATGACCAGCGGGAATGTATGCAGAACGATTTTCTCTCAAGCCCCCGCTCCCCGATCGATCGCTCAAGCGTGGCACTGGCGCGCGCCTCTCTGTTCAAGTTTGTGGGCCTCCTGGCAGGTGTTTTTTTACTGGCCGGCTATTCACTTGTTTATCTTGCGCATGATTTAGACCGGGCAGAGGAAGTCGAAAGTGCCTTTTATGCGAAGAAGGCCATGGAGTCGCTGGAGAAGTCTCTTCGATCGACCGTCAAGGACTACGCGTTTTGGGGGGACACTTACAAGCATCTGCATGTTGAGGTAGACCCCGACTGGGCCTATGTAAGGCAAAACATGGGAACAACGCTTTACACGGACTTCGGGATTGCGGGTGTGTTTGTCGTCAACGACGTCAATCGCACGGTTTACGCTGTGATCAACGGTGAGCTGAAATCCGTTGAAGTTACTGAATGGCTCAAACAGTCCATTACCGCGATTCTTGATAAAGCCCGCGCAGGAGCGGAAACAGAAGCGCCAACAACAACCTTCGTCGATTTTGGAGGCGTCCCTGCGTTGGTCGCGGCAGCCGCAATCACGCCGGGAACCGACCCGACCGTAGTGGCTGATGACAGAGCGCCCTCGGTATTGGTTTTCGTTGACGTTCTTGACCGCGCCAAACTCGAAATGATTGGCAAGGACTACGGGGTAGCCGGTCTGCACGTCGCCACTTCCGACGAGGGTGGAACCTCCATTCTTCCATTGGGCGAGAACGGTAATGCAGGCCGTTTGCATTGGAGTCCGTCCACGCCCGGTCTGCGGTTATTGGGGCTCGGGTTGCCATTGATCGGCGTTGCTGCACTTTTGGTTTGCCTGATGACCTGGGTCATCTTGCGTCGCACCACTGCTGGCGCGCGGCTACTTGACTGCAGTTATGCGTCGTTGCAAAGCAGTCAGGCCGCGCTCGCCACCAGTGAAGCGCGCTTTCGCGATGTCGTTGAAGCCAGCTCGGACTGGGTATGGGAAATAGGCGCTGACTGGCGCTTCATCTATTTGTCCGAACGCTTCGAGGGTGTTACAGGGCTCTTTAGGGACACTTGGATTGGTGCACGGATGGATGATTTGCTGCACACCGAATTAGGCACGTTATCTCAGTGGCTGAGCATTCCAAATCGTCGCCCGGACATCAGCGTCCAGTGCCGCTACATCGATACGAAGGGGCAGGAGCGAATCACCCGTCTATCTGCGCGAGGAATGACCGGGGGCGGGTTTCGAGGCACTGCAACCGATGTCACCGAAGAAGTCGAAGCTCGTCGCAAAATTGAATTTCTCTCACAGCATGATGCCCTCACGGGGCTGCCGAATAGAAGCCGACTCCAAGAGTTTCTCGACGGAAAGCTCAAGGCTTTACCTACCGTAGAACAACCTCTGGTCATGCTCAGCCTGGACCTTGATCGCTTTAAACCGGTGAATGATCTGTTGGGGCATGCGGCAGGAGACCTGGTACTCAATGAAGTGTCCAGCCGTCTGGCTGACTGCGTTCGCCATGGGGATCTTGTCGCCCGAATCGGCGGTGATGAGTTTGTACTGATCCTCACCGATCTGAGCTCCCAAGAGGAAGTCGAGGTGCTGTGCCGACGTCTGATCGATTCCGTTGAGCGGCCTATTGAGATCGATGAGCAGGAGGTATTCGTCAGCGCCAGTATTGGTATCGCAATGGCGCCCAATGATGCTTGCGAAGCTACCGAGCTGCTTCGCTATGCGGATATTGCCTTGTACGAGGCCAAGGCAGGGGGGCGTAATACCTGGCGTTTTTATGCGGGCGACATGAACGCCAAAATAATTGAGCGCCGTCGTTTGGAAAGCGACCTGCGTTTCGCGATCAAGCACGGAGAGCTGCGACTGCATTTCCAACCACGCTATCGCATCGCTGATGGTCATATGGTGGGGGCCGAAGCATTGGTACGGTGGCAACACCCGGAGCGTGGATTGATACCGCCCGACACGTTTATCTCCATCGCTGAAGAAAGCGGGCTGATTCTTTCGTTGAGCAACTGGGTGCTAGAGACCGCCTGCAGGTACGCCGCTCGGTGGCCGGAAAGTCTGTTCGTTTCAGTTAACCTTTCACCTACCGAATTCAAGCAAGGAAATTTGGCAGCGCGCGTTCAGAAAACACTTCACGACTGTGGCATCGATCCGGCTCGAGTAGAGCTGGAGGTAACAGAGGGTGTCATGCTCGAAGATGCTGCAGGCGCTCTTGAGGTCATGCACTCGCTGAAACGCCTCGGCGTGCGTATCTCCATGGACGACTTCGGTACGGGATACTCTTCGCTGAGCTACCTGCGCACATTCCCTTTCGATGGCCTGAAAATTGACCGCAGTTTTTTGAACCGGCTGGCGGATAGCGAAGATGACAAGGCCATCATCCAGGCTATCGTCGGCTTGGGCCACGCCCTTGCACTCACCGTCACGGCAGAAGGCATTGAATCGGTGGAACACCTCAAAATGCTGAAAGCGGTGTCGTGCGATGAAGGTCAGGGTTATTTCCTGAGCCGGCCGCTTGATACTGAAGCGTTCAATGCTTTGGTGGGGCTTAAAGCAGCAACGGCCACTAAAAGCGACGCCTGAGGCTACTTGCTGTTAGGGGGCGACAAGCTTGATATTTTACTCGTCGCGACCCTCCATCATGGTGCGTTTGAGCATCACATAAACCGCTCCCGCGCCGCCATGTTTCGCCTGGCACGAGGTGAAACCAAGTACCTGTGAATGCTGGCGCAGCCAGGTGTTGACGTGGCTTTTGATCATTGGCCGCTTGCCGTCCAGCCGTACGGCTTTGCCGTGGGTGACGCGCACGCAGCGAATTTCGAATTTGGTCGCTTCCGCCAGGAACGCCCAGAGGGTTTCCCGGGCCTTTTCCACGCTCATGCCGTGCAGGTCGAGGCTGCCTTCGAAGGGGATCTGGCCGATCTTGAGCTTGCGCATCTGGCTTTCCTGCACGCCGTCACGCGCCCACATCAACTCGTCTTCCGGGCCGACATCGATCACGAACTGATCGGACAGGCCATCAACGGTGGTGGCATCGGTGCGCACGGTGGCGGCCTGACGCAGTTTGGCGATTTGCGCGCGGTCAGCCTTGGGTTTGCCGGTTTCGGCGCGGTCGTGCTTGATCGGCTTGACGCCTTGGATCGCGCTTTTGAACAGGGAAAAATCGTCGTCTTGCATATCAGCCTCCGCGAAGGGCGGCCAGTTTACCCAAGTCGAGACACGATCGATAACAATTGGGGCCCGGCAAAACGTCAGGCCTTCAATTCAGTCGTGTTTTTTCATCAGATGCGGGGACATGTTCAGTTCGCGCGACTGGCGTGCACGGCGACGGCAACGACGCCACAGCCATACGCCCAGGTAGAGCAGAAACAGGCCGACCGCCAGAATGATTGCCGAGCCCAGCGGGCTGGCATTCAGTTCGCCGAGCGCCGGAGGGCGGCCCAGCAGACTGGCGGCGCCGGCCATCGCCAGCAACACACCGCACGTTGCCAGCAAGGCAGCGAAGGCTGCGCCGAATCGAAAACGCCAGTTGCTTTGGCCTTTGGGCCGCAAGCGGCGTGCGTCAAAACCATCGGATAACTTCATTCCGACCTTCCTCAATGGGTATCGGCCCTTCGACCGGGAGTTGACCGGGATGTTCCTGAGGCTATGACATTTACAGCTAATGAGAGGCTTTTGCGGATGAGCGGCGCCATGAACCGCTCATCAAGCGTCGATCAGATCAGATCATGGGTCAGGGCGAGCGTGGCGAAGTTGTCCGCCATGATCGCCATTTCGGTCTGTTGAACGTGGTCGGCGCTCAACACACCACCCTTGTAGGGCAAATCGCGCGTTGCACAGGCGTCTTCAACGAGGGTGCACCGAAAGCCCAGGTTTTTCGCGGCGCGCACGGTGGTGCTGACGCTGGAATGACTCATGAAACCGCAGACGATCAGGTCCAAAGAGCCGAGATTCTGCAGGCGCTCAAGCAGTTCGGTACCGTGAAACGCACTCGGCAGCAATTTACCGATGATGGTTTCGTCGCTCTGTGGTTCCAGACCCGGGATGAATTCACCGCGTTCGCCTTGCGGGTCGAACAGCCCGCCGACGGTGCCGAGGTGACGCACATGGACGATGGGCCGACCGGCTGCGCGGGCAGCGCTCACCAGTTGCTTGATGTTCGCGACGGCAGCCTCCATGCCGACCAGGGCCAGGGGGCCGCTGAGGTATTCCTTCTGGGCATCGATGATGACAAGGGTCGCATGGCTCAGATTGGCGGCGGCATAACCGCGGCCGCTGAGTTGAAACATCGTTTTTGGAACGGACATTCTGGGGCTCCTTCGGGTGGGGCTTTTGCGACATTGTCCTCTGGCTGAGCGCTTCTGTGAATCGCTACCATCGTAAGCGCCGTCGTTACTGGCTCGCAGCCTTGTCAAGATCTTCGTTTTGTTCAATAGCCAGCGATAAAAATGGATCTGTCCTACATCGGGGGCGGTGTTTTTCCTGCGTCGTCGTGGCGCGTTTTGGCTGTTAGAATCGCCAGTCGTTTTTTTTGGAGTTTACCCCGTGATCACTTCCCGACTTCGTACCCTGCGTGACCATATCCGTTGGGCCGTCAGCCGCTTCCATGGGGAGGATCTGTTTTTCGGCCATGGGACCGACAACGCCTGGGACGAAGCCCGTCAATTGGTGTTGGGTGCCTTGCACTTGCCGTGGGAAATTGCGGACAGCTACCTCGACTGCAATCTGGAAGACGATGAGCTGGTCAAGTTGCAGCGTTTGCTCAAGCGGCGCATCGAAGAGCGCATTCCGACCGCTTACCTGTTGGGTGAAGCGTGGTTCTGCGGCATGTTGTTCATTGTCGATGAACGTGTATTGATCCCGCGTTCACCGATCGGCGAGCTGATCGAAAAGCATTTCGAGCCCTGGCTGGGCGCCGAGCCTGCGCGGATTCTAGACCTGTGCACCGGTTCCGGTTGCATCGGCATCGCCTGCGCCTATGAGTTCCAGAACGCCGAAGTGGTGCTGGCGGATCTGTCGTTCGAAGCGCTGGAGGTGGCCAACCAGAATATCGAGCGTCATGGCGTCGATGAGCGGGTTTACACCGTGCAGGGCGATGGTTTCGATGGCTTGCCGGGTCAGCGTTTCGACCTGATCGTGTCGAACCCGCCTTACGTCGATGCGGAAGATTTCGCCGACATGCCACAGGAATATCAGCATGAACCCGAGCTGGGCCTGGCCTGTGGCGACGATGGCTTGAACCTGGTACGACGGATGCTCGCCGAAGCGGCGGATCATTTGACCGAGAAGGGTTTGCTGATTGTCGAAGTGGGCAACAGCCAGGTTCACGTTGACGCGTTGTACCCGGAAGTTGACTTCGCCTGGCTCGATTTCGAGCGCGGCGGGCATGGGGTATTCATGTTGACGGCGGAGCAGTGCCGCGAGCATCAGGCGCTGTTTGCTTCCCGCGTCTGACTTTAGAAAGCCTTCGCGGGCAAGCCACGCTCCCACAGGTTTTATGTGTGCCGCATCATTGAGGTACGGCGCAAAACCTGTGGGAGCGGGCTTGCCCGCGATGGTCGCGCCGCGGTCTCAGATCTTTACCGGTGCGTCGCAATCCAGATCAACAACCCCGCCTGAAACACCGCAAACGCCACAAGACACGTGATGGTAAAACGCAGCCCTGCGTCTTCACGCTTGTACTTGCTGACCTTTTCTTCGTGCTTCTTCAGTTTCACTTCCTGCTCGGCCAGGTTCTGCTCGGCCTGTTGCAGCATCTGCGCAGCCTCGAGAATTTCCACCTGCTGCAGCTTCTCGGTGTTCCAGTCCGCCAACAAATCGCCGACTTGAACCTCTTTGACGCTGCCCTTCAAATGCTGGGCATCGGCATACACCACTTCAAACCCATGCGCCTTCAGAAAGTGATCGCGGCGCAGGCGTGTGTCTTCGTTCAGCGCGTCCTTGTTGTTCAGGTCGGTGCCGTCGACGGTGTAGCCGGGCCAGCGCTTTTTCGCCCAGGTAATGCCTTGGGCTGCCATGTAGCGCCCGATGCCACGGTTCATCGGTTCGATCTGCAAACCGCTGTCAGGCCCGAAACGCACACGTTTGGTGGCGTGATCGACCCACACATCAAGATGATTCTGTTCCTTGCGCACGCGCTGGCCGGGCAAGGAGATCGTCATGCGCAACAGGCTGTGTTTCTTGTCGTTGCGTTCGGCGTAACCGAATTCGACAAAGCGCAGTGGCCGTCCGCCAGTGTTGCGGTCAGTCTGCAACGGCGCCAGGCGGAGCATCTTATGGTGCTCGACGTGGACGTCCGCCCACGGCAGCTCGACCACTGGCGGTGCGTCTTTTTCAGCGGTGGTGTCGGGTGAAGTCGGGGTATCAGTCATAACGGCGAGATCCTGTCCAAGCTCAGCTTGCCGCCAGTCATAACGCTGGCGACAAAGGCTTATCGGCCGTTTTTTTCAGGACTGGAGGGCAAAAGAGCTTAACTGGGGCGAAGTCCGTCAATAAATCCGAGTATTCGCGTGCCCAGCTCGGCTGCCAGCGGCAATTGCGGATCTTTATAAGAGGCCAATTGCCGTTTGACGTCGTTGGGCACGATGCGCATGACGTGGTTCATGCCTTCGATCAGCGCCAGTTCGGCGTCGGGTTTGGCGGCTTGCAGCAACCTGGCGTCGCCGACACCGACCTGGATGTCGTTGCTGCCCTGAATGATCAGCGCCGGCATCTTCAATTTGCCGAACGCGGCCGCCGGGTCCTGGCGGAACAGCGAAATCAGGTACGGCTGCACGCTCGGGCGGAATATCACCTGAAGTTGCGGCGGCACGTTGTCATCGGTTTTCCCGGCCTTGAGGCTGTCGAGCAGTTCATTGCTGCGCAGCATCAACGGCGGTGGCAGGCGATTGCTCAACTGTTGGCGCAGGACCTGATCGATCGGCCGGGCGCTGCCAGACATGGAAATCACTGCCGTGGCATCGACGCTCGGCGCCGCGAGGCTGGCGATCAACGCGCCTTCGCTGTGGCCCAGCAGAATCAGTTGCCCGAAACGCGGATCGCTTTTGAGCTTGCGGCCCCACGCTTCGGCGTCGGCCACATAGGCCTCTACCGACAGATTGCGTTCGTCCGGGGTCGCCGCGAGGCTCGCCGCCACGCCGCGTTTGTCGTAACGCACGCTGGCGATGTTGTGTTTGGCCAGCACCCAGGCGAGGCGCTTGAGACTGTCGTTGCGTCCACCGTCGGGGTTATTGCCGTCACGGTCCGTAGGACCGGAGCCGGAAATGATCAGGACAACCGGCACGGGTTTGTCGGATTTCGGCAGCAACAACGAGCCGAAAAGCTCCCCGGTGCCGGTATCCAGTGTGATCGGACGTTGCAGGACGGTGGCCTGTACAAAGCCGGTAAACAAGGTAAGGCTCAAGGCTAAAACTCGCAGCATCATCACGCCATCATGAACAAGATGCCGGTTGGACTCGCGGGCACCCATAAGGTTCGAGGATGAACTAGTTGGGTAGCCTGCGTATACTGGCGCGCATTACGTATTCAGGTTCATTTCACGGAGCGTCCTGCATGTCCGGCAATACCTACGGCAAGCTGTTCACTGTCACCACCGCGGGCGAAAGCCATGGTCCGGCGTTGGTCGCCATTGTCGACGGCTGCCCGCCGGGGCTGGAGATTTCCCTGGAGGATTTGCAGCGCGACCTCGATCGCCGCAAACCCGGCACCAGCCGCCACACCACCCAGCGCCAGGAAGCCGACGAAGTCGAAATCCTCTCCGGCATTTTCGAAGGCCGCACCACCGGTTGCTCGATCGGCCTGTTGATCCGCAACACCGACCAGAAGTCCAAGGACTACTCGGCGATCAAGGACCTGTTCCGCCCGGCCCACGCCGACTACACCTATCACCACAAATACGGCGAACGCGATTACCGCGGCGGCGGTCGCAGCTCGGCGCGGGAAACCGCCATGCGCGTGGCGGCGGGTGCGATTGCCAAGAAATACCTGGCCACCCAGGGCATCGTCATTCGCGGTTACATGAGCCAGCTCGGCCCTATCGAAATCCCGTTCAAGACCTGGGATTCGGTGGAGGAGAACGCGTTTTTCTGCCCTGATCCAGACAAGGTGCCAGAACTGGAAGCCTATATGGATCAGTTGCGCCGCGACCAGGATTCGGTCGGCGCGAAGATCACCGTGGTCGCTGAAGGCGTGATGCCAGGGCTCGGCGAGCCCATCTTCGACCGTCTCGACGCCGAGCTGGCCCATGCGCTGATGAGCATCAATGCAGTCAAAGGCGTGGAAATCGGCGCCGGATTCGCCAGCGTCGCCCAGCGCGGCACCGAGCACCGCGATGAAATGACCCCGCAAGGGTTCCTCAGCAACAACGCCGGGGGCATTCTCGGCGGCATTTCGTCGGGTCAGCCGATCGTCGCGCACCTGGCGTTGAAGCCGACCTCGAGCATCACCACGCCGGGCCGCTCCATCGACATCCATGGCAACCCGGTGGATGTCATCACCAAGGGCCGCCATGACCCGTGCGTCGGCATTCGCGCCACGCCGATTGCCGAGGCGATGATGGCCATCGTGCTGATGGATCACCTGCTGCGTCATCGCGGGCAGAACGCCAATGTGCACGTGAGCACGCCGGTGCTGGGTCAGCTTTAATGGCTGGCCTGATAGCCGCTGCAGTCTGATCACAGTGGCGGCGCTTCCGTACTGGCGGCTCTCCAGTTTCTATCTGTTCTATTTCGCCTTGCTCGGTTCGACGGCGCCGTTCCTGGCGCTGTACTTCGATCACCTGGGGTTTTCCGCCGCGCGCATCGGCGAGCTGGTGGCCATCCCGATGCTGATGCGTTGCGTCGCGCCGAACATCTGGGGCTGGCTGGGCGATTACACCGGCCGGCGCCTGGCCATCGTGCGTTTCGGTGCGGTCTGCACGTTGCTGACGTTCTCGCTGATTTTCGTCAGCAAAACCTACGCCTGGCTGGCGATGGTCATGGCGTTGCATGCATTTTTCTGGCACGCGGTGTTGCCACAATTTGAAGTCATCACCCTCGCGCATCTGAAGGGGCAGACATCCCGTTACAGCCAGATCCGCTTGTGGGGCTCCATCGGTTTCATCATCACCGTGGTTGCGTTGGGGCGGTTGTTCGAATGGCTCAGCCTCGACATTTACCCGGTGGCGCTGGTGCTGATCATGGCCGGCATCGTGGTCAGCAGCCTGTGGGTGCCGAACGCGCAACCGGTCCAGAGCGAAAGACCGGCGGCAGACGGGTTTCTCAAGCAATTGCGCAGCCCCGGCGTGTTGGCGTTTTACGCGTGCGTGGCGCTGATGCAGATGAGTCACGGCCCGTATTACACCTTTCTGACCTTGCACCTTGAGCGATTGGGTTACAGCCGTGGCTTGATCGGCCTGCTCTGGGCGGTCGGCGTAGTGGCCGAAGTGTTGATGTTTCTGGCCATGACCAAGATTCTTGCGCGCTTCTCCGTACGCAGGGTGCTGCTGGCGAGTTTTCTGCTGGCGGCGCTGCGTTGGTTGCTGTTGGGTTCGTTCGCTGAATTCTTGTCGGTGCTGCTGTTTGCCCAGGTGTTGCATGCGGCGACATTCGGCAGCTTTCACGCGGCTGCCATCCAGTTCGTGCAACGTAGCTTCGGCGCGCGTCAGCAAGGGCAGGGCCAGGCGTTGTACGCCGCACTGGCCGGCACCGGCGGCGCACTGGGCGCGTTGTACTCCGGTTACAGTTGGAATGCCCTCGGGGCCTCGTTCACCTTTAGTATTGCCAGTCTGGCAGCCTTCGCGGCTGCCGTTATCATTGCCACACGAATGCAAGAGGACCGGCCATGAGCCTTACCCGTGAACACCTCGCCCAGGAAATCATCGACGCCGGGCGTTTTCTGTATGGTCGCGGCTGGTCGCCGGCCACCAGCAGCAACTATTCAACCCGACTGTCGCCGAGCGAAGCCTTGCTGACCGTGTCTGGCAAGCACAAAGGCCAGTTGGGCGTCGACGATGTGCTGGCCACTGATCTGTCGGGCAACAGTCTGGAACCGGGCAAAAAACCGTCCGCCGAAACCTTGCTGCACACCCAGCTCTATACTTGGCGGGCGGAGATCGGCGCGGTGCTGCACACCCATTCGGTGAATGCCACGGTGCTGTCGCGCCTCACGCCGGAAGACTTCATCGAATTCGAAGACTACGAATTGCAAAAGGCGTTCAGCGGTGTCTCGACCCACGAATCCCGGGTGCGCGTGCCGATTTTCGACAACGATCAGGACATTGCGCGTCTCGCCGCCAAGGTGCAGCCTTGGCTGGACGCCCATCCCGATTGTGTCGGTTATCTGATTCGCGGCCACGGCCTCTACACCTGGGGCGCCCGCATGAGTGATGCGTTGCGGCAGATCGAGGCCTTTGAATTTTTGTTCGAGTGCGAGTTGAAGACGCGCTCGATCCTGAACCGTTAAGGAGTTGCCCTGATGAGCAGCCTGTCCGTCTACCACGTCTCAAGCCCTGACATTCCGAACAAGGTGCTGACCCATTTCGAAGACATCGCCTCGACCCTGGCCGAGCAAGGTGTGCGCTTCGACCGCTGGCAAGCGGCGGCGAAAATCCAGCCCGGCGCCAGTCAGGAAGAAGTGATCGCCGCGTATCAGGAACAAATCGACAGGCTGATGACCGAACGCGGTTACATCACCGTCGATGTGATCAGCCTGAACAGCGATCACCCGCAAAAAGCCGAGTTGCGCGCCAAGTTCCTCGACGAGCACCGTCATGGCGAAGACGAAGTACGATTTTTCGTCGCCGGTCGTGGCTTGTTTACCCTGCACATCGACGATTACGTGTACGCCGTGCTGTGCGAGAAGAACGACCTGATCTCGGTGCCGGCCGGCACGCCGCACTGGTTCGACATGGGTGAGCATCCGCACTTCGTCGCGATCCGGCTGTTCAACAACCCGGAAGGCTGGGTGGCCAATTTCACCGGGGAAGACATCGCCAGCCGCTTCCCGCGTCTTGAGGACTGAGTCGATGCCGATCAAAGCGATTCTCACCGACATCGAAGGCACCACCAGCGCGGTGAGTTTTGTGTTCGACGTGCTGTTTCCTTACGCCGCCAAACACCTGCCGGACTTCGTTCGCCAGCACGCCGCGCGCGCTGATGTGGCGGAGCAGCTGGACGCCGTGCGCCGGGACAATCAGGAGCCGGACGCGAACGTCGAGCGCGTTATCGAGATTCTCCTGGGCTGGATCGCCGAAGACCGCAAAGCCACGCCGCTCAAGGCGTTACAAGGCATGGTCTGGGAGCAGGGCTATCAGGCCGGGCAGTTGAAAGGTCACGTGTACCCGGACGCCGTTGAAGCGCTCAAACGCTGGCATCAGCAAGGTTTCAAACTGTTTGTTTATTCCTCGGGTTCGATTCAGGCGCAGAAGCTGATCTTCGGCTGCTCCGAGGCGGGGGATTTGTCGCCGTTGTTCAGCGGCTATTTCGACACCACGTCAGGGCCCAAGCGTGAAGCGCAGTCGTACCAGCGCATCACCCAGGCCATCGGCCTTGAGGCGGCGCAGATTCTGTTTCTGTCGGACATCGTCGAGGAACTGGACGCGGCGCGCATGGCCGGCATGGTGACCTGTGGGTTGGCACGAGAGGGCGGGGAGTTGGCAGGACACGTGACCGTCGACAGCTTCGCCCGGATCGATCCTTCCACGTTCTAACTGCCTAAACACATCCCCTGTGGGAGCGACCAGGCTCGCTCCTACAGGGGATGGGGTGCCGCTTCAAAAACAACTCAGGCCGTGAAGCGAAAGCGCTCACGGCCTGTTTGTTTACAGTGCTGGAATGTTTATGCCGAGTGATACGTCGGCAGTGCAAAGCGCTGTTGGCTTTGCAGCATGGAGATCTGCGGCAATTCGCTGGCCTGTTCAGCCAGGTCGCGGCGGATCGCACTGATCACCCAAGACAGCTGATCGCCCGCATGCAACTGCTGGTAGGAAACCGAGCGCTTGAACACTCTGCCTTCACTGCTGCGCAAGGTGAGCAGAATGCCACCGTCGGGACGTGCCTGGGTGGTGACTTCGAAGTTGGAGAACAGGGAAGAAAATTTTTCTTGGATCAGGTTCATGTCTATCAGCTCCGTAAGCTCTTGAATGGCAAGCATGCAGAGGTAGTTGCAGTGATTGTGCCAGCACCTGTTTTTTTAAAAATCGTTATAAATCAATAAGTTAATTTTCTACCGATTTTTTGCTTTCGTGCAATCTGCATGAATGGCCATCGTGCATCCTGCATTTTGCGAGATTAAAGACGATTCGATGGAACCATTGACCCCCTCGGGGATCGTGTTTCGACGCGGATACAAAACATTTCAAAAACCGCGTGTACAGCTCAAGAACCGTTGACGTATTTTCGGGCTCAATCACCGTCGCCCGACAATAAAAAGATCGAACGGGAGCACCCATGAGCCACACGACGAACGACACGATTACTTGGGGCATGATGCTCCGCAAGCTGCCATCCATTGCCAGAGCCATCCCCCGGGTGGTGAAAGGCATGAAAGCCGCCAACGTCAAGGACCCGACCCAACCGTGTGGCCTGGGCTGGACTTTCGAACAAGCGACGTTGCGCAATCCAGCGGGCCCGGCGTTGCTGCAGGGCGCGGTGGTGCTCACGTACTCCGAAGTCAATCAATGGGCCAATCGCATCGCCCATCACCTGATCGCCCAAGGCATCGGCAAGGGCGACGTGGTCGCGGTGTTCATAGAGAATCGCCCGGAACTGTTGGTGACGATCCTGGCGGTGGCCAAGGTCGGCGCGATCAGTGCCTTGCTCAACACCTCTCAAACCCGCGATACGCTGGCCCACAGCCTGAACCTGGTGGCGCCGGCAGCGATCATTGTCGGTGAAGAATTGGTGCCGGCATTTGCGGCGGTGCGCGAGCGGGTTTCGATCGACGCCGCGCGCATCTGGTTCGTCGCCGACCAGGACACCTATCGCCAACCGGGCGTTGCACCCCACGGTTTCATCAACCTGATGAGCGCGATTGCCGACAGCCCCAGCGACAACCCGGTCAGCAGTCAGCAGGTTTTTCTCGACGACCCGTGTTTCTACATCTACACCTCGGGCACCACCGGGCTGCCCAAGGCCGGGGTGTTCAAGCATGGACGCTGGATGCGCAGTTCCGCGAGCTTCGGTTTGATTGCGCTGGACATGCGCCCCGAAGACATCGTCTATTGCACCTTGCCGCTGTATCACGCCACCGGACTCTGCGTGTGCTGGGGCTCGGCCATCAGCGGTGCCTCGGGGTTTGCCATCCGCCGCAAGTTCAGCGCGAGCCAGTTCTGGAGCGACGTGCGCCAATACCGCGCGACCACCCTCGGTTACGTCGGCGAATTGTGCCGCTACCTGGTGGATCAACCGATCAGCGCCGACGATAACAAGCACGGCGTGACGAAGATGATCGGCAACGGCCTGCGCCCTGGCGCATGGCACGAATTCAAGACGCGCTTTGGCGTGAATCACATCTGCGAGTTGTACGCGGCCAGCGACGGCAACATCGGTTTCACCAACATCCTCAACTTCAACAACACTGTCGGTTTTTCCCTGATGTCCTGGGAGCTGGCAGCCTATGACCACGACAGTGGTGCGCCGACGCGTGAGGCCAATGGCTTCATGCGCAAGGTTGCCAAGGGCGAGCAAGGGCTGTTGCTGGCGAAGATCGACGACAAGGCGCCGCTGGATGGCTACACCGATCCGCAGAAGACTGAAAAAGTCGTGCTGCACGACGTGTTCGAGAAGGGTGACCGTTACTTCAACACCGGTGACTTGCTGCGCAACATCGGTTTTGGTCATGCGCAATTCGTCGATCGCCTGGGTGACACCTACCGCTGGAAGGGCGAAAACGTCTCGACCACCGAGGTCGAAAACATCCTGCTGCAACACCCGAACATTTCCGAAGCCGTGGCTTATGGCGTGGAGGTCCGCAACACCAACGGGCGTGCCGGGATGGCGGCGATCACACCGGCCGAGTCCCTGGCGACCCTGGATTTCAGCGAGCTGCTGGCCTTCGCCCGCGAGCAAATGCCGGCGTATGCGGTGCCGCTGTTCCTGCGGGTGAAAGTGAAGATGGAGACCACTGGCACCTTCAAATACCAGAAGACCCGGCTCAAGGATGAAGCCTTCGACCCTGGCAAAACCGGCGATGATCCGATCTACGCGTGGCTGCCGGGGACCGAGACTTACGTGCAGGTCACCGAGCAGTTGCTGACGGAAATTCACGCTGGCAAGTACCGTTATTGAATGTGGCTATGGCGTGCCTTGAGAAAAAACAAGTGACAGTGTCGGGGCCGCTCGGGAAACTGTCGGCTTTGCGAATAACTGTAAGTGGAGTCCCCAATGTCCGATCAAAGCCGCCAGATGACCCCCGAAGAAGCCGCCGAATTTGCCGAACAGGTTTTCAACAAGGCGCGCGAGGGCGATGCGGCCATGATGGCTGCGCTGTTGACCAAAGGTCTGCCGCCTAACCTGCGCAACCACAAGGGCGACACCTTGTTGATGCTGGCGGCTTATCACGGCCACGTCGAGACGGTAAAAGTCTTGCTCGAGCACAAGGCCGATCCGGAAATCCGCAACGACAACGGCCAGAGCCCGATTGCCGGCGCGGCGTTCAAGGGCGACCTGGCGGTGGTCAAGGCGTTGGTTGACGGTGGTGCGCTGGTGGAAGGGGCGTCGTTCGACGGCCGCACCGCGTTGATGATGGCGGCGATGTTCAACCGCGTGGAAATCGTTGATTACCTGATCAGCAAAGGGGCCGATCCGAAGGCCAAGGATGCCAACGGGGTGTCTGCGCTGGATGCCGCGAAAACGTTGGGTGCGGTGGATACCACTGCACAATTGGAGAAACTGCTCGGCTGACTGGACGTCTGACCCCGGAACCCCTGAAGGAGCAAGCCTGCTCGCGATGGCTTTGTGACAGACGCCTGGTTTTGATGGCGTACATATCCGTTCCTGCGGTAACGGATATGTACATAAACCCGGCCGCCAAGGTCCCTCGCTTTACTTCAATAAACCCAAACCTCAACCCGCCGATTCTTGATCCGCCCCTCATCCGCACTATTGGCCGCCACCGGCATCTCGGCGCCAAAACCACGAATCTCGCGAAATACCACGCCGCGTTTCACCAGCTCCCGCCGCACCGCCATGGCCCGCAGTTTCGACAGCAGGTCGGCCCGTGCCGGATCGCTCTTGGCATCGCCAAACCCCACCAGCGTTACCTGCCGGTTGGTTTTCTGGTTCTGCTGGAGGTAATCGAGCACCCGCGTCAGGTCCTGTCGGGCCTTGTTGTCCAGGGTCGCGCTGCCTTCTTCGAAGCGGAAATTCACGGTGAGGCGCTGGGCGTGGCGGCTGAGCGCCTGATAACCCTCGGGCATCAACGCATTCGGTGTGACCGCCATGGCCTGGACGGTCTGAGCAATAAACCCGTTAGCCGCGACAATGGCCTGGCCGTTGCTGCTTTGCGCGAACGCCACCAACGCTTCGGCCCAGGGATTTTTGCCGTTGGGCGGCAGGTAAAAGAACAGCCGTCGTGACAGCGGATAGTCTTCCGTGGCGATCAGGCTGTTAAGCGGCGGCATGGCCTGGGATTGACCATCGACAATCGCCACGGCTTTGGCCTGGCGCACGTAGGGCAGGCCGATAAAACCAATGCCTTGCGGGTCGAGGCTGACCGCGTCGGACAATTGCTCGCTGGATTCGAAGCGTTTCGCCGCACTGTTCAGCGTTTTCCCACGACGACTGAGGACGACTTCCTTGAAGGTGTCGTAGGTGCCCGATTGGTCATCCCGCGCGTACAGATGAATCGCTCCGCCGTGGCCGCCGAGCGCTTCCCAGGTGCGGGCTTCGCCGCTGAAGATGCGCGCCAGTTGCTCGGTGTTGAGTTGATTCAGCGGGTTTTGCGGATGAAGGATGATTGCCAGGCCATCAATGGCGATGACCTGCTCGGCGCCGGGGCTCTTCAGATCGCCGAGGGATAGCAGGGCCAGCAGTTCGCTGTCTTTGATCGGGCGCGAAGAGGCGGCAAGGTCCGCGGTGGCATTTTTCAGGGCCGTGAAGCCGGTGCTGGAGCCGTGGGCCGCGATGTCCACTTCGACCCGGCGACCCTGCGCGGTTTCGCCGACTACGCGCAGTTCGTTGGCCGTGTCTGGCGCTTCGCTGCGGACCTTGAGCAAGCCTTGCTCGCGCATCAAACCCTCGACCAGCGCCGGACCCAATGCCGCACCAATCGTGTTGGAGCCCTGAATGCGCAGCACCGGCCCCTGTTTGGGCGTCGGCAAATCACCGGCCGACGCGCTGATGGGCAGCCCGGCGCACAGCATTAACAGGAAGAAAACGCGCAGCGTCATGCCGGCACCTTTAAAGAACAAAGTAAGTGCCGGGAGAATAAGTCAGTAAGATTTCCGAAAGATGACAGTTATCAACATTGTAGGAGCGAGCTTGCTCGCGATGAGGGACTGGCATTCAACATTGATATTGACTGACGGTGCGCTATCGCGAGCAAGCTCGCTCCCACAGTTGATTTGTGTCGATGTTGAGGGGATCAGCTCAACTCAAGCCAGATCGGCGCGTGATCCGAAGGCTTTTCCATTCCGCGGAGTTCGTAATCCACGCCCGCATCCTTCACCCGCGGCAACAAGCCGTGGGACGCCATGATCACGTCAATCCGCAGTCCGCGCTTGGGTTCATCCTCAAAGCCACGGCTGCGATAGTCGAACCAACTGAAGCGGTCGGCCACGTCCGGGTTCAGGTGGCGAAAACTGTCCACCAGACCCCAGTTCTTCAAGCGCGCCATCCACTCGCGTTCTTCCGGCAGGAAGCTGCATTTGCCGGTTTTCAGCCAGCGTTTCATGTTGTCCGGGCCGATACCGATGTCGCAGTCTTCCGGGGAAATATTCACGTCGCCCATTACCACCAGCGGCTGTTCGTTTTGGAACTGGCTTTCCAGCAAGTGCTGCAGATCGTTGTAGAAACGCTCTTTGGCCGGGAACTTGGTCGGATGGTCGCGGCTTTCACCCTGTGGGAAATAGCCGTTCATGATGGTCACCGGCACGCCATTGGCGTCGGCGAAGGTGCCCCAGATAAAGCGACGCTGCGCATCTTCTTCATCGGTGACGAAACCTTTGTGCAGTTCCAGCGGTTCCTTGCGCGAGAGCAGGGCAACGCCGTAGTGACCCTTTTGCCCATGGAAATACACGTGATAGCCCAAGGCCTGGACTTCGGCCAGCGGGAACTGGTCGTCATGGACTTTGGTTTCCTGCAAGCCGATCACGTCGGGTTGATGCTTTTCGATCAGCGCCGCCAGCTGATGGGGGCGAGCGCGCAGCCCGTTGATGTTGAAGGAGACGATCTTCATGGTCGGCAGTCCTGGCAAAAGGGCGATGCTAGCTGACCTGTGGGAATCGGGCCAGTCTGGGGTGAGACGATTCGCGTGTGTCAGCAAGCCTTGCGTCGACGTTGAAGGCCTCTTCGCGAGCAGGCTCGCTCCCACATTGATCGGTGTCACGCCGAAGTTATCGCGACTGGTCTATACCTTTGTGGGAGCGAGCCTGCTCGCGAAGACGGCTTAGGCCCCAATACTCATTCCGGATCAACAAGGAACTGTATGGGC
Source organism: Pseudomonas sp. 300 (assembly GCF_055803035.1). Taxonomy (NCBI): domain Bacteria; kingdom Pseudomonadati; phylum Pseudomonadota; class Gammaproteobacteria; order Pseudomonadales; family Pseudomonadaceae; genus Pseudomonas; species Pseudomonas sp. 300. The sequence continues at coordinate 604,956 of NZ_JAVLRV010000002.1, forward strand.
GCAGACAAACTCGTAACAACAAGAGCACAGCCATTTGAGCTGTCCCGGGGAGATCAACCGTTATGCCCGAAACCTCGACCGCCATCGCCGATATCCACATGCTCGACAGCGGCTATTCCCGCGAAGCCCGTTCCCTGTTGTACCAGGCCTACCGCCACGAACCGACCTTCGGCTACCTCTTCGAAGCCGAGCGCCCCGGTTATGAACAGCGGGTCCGCGCCACCGTGCGCGAACTGGTCAAACAGCACTTTCTTCAGGATTTGCCGGCCATTGGCCTGCTGGTCAACGACCGTTTGATCGGCATTGCCCTGATCGCACCGCCACAACGTCGCCTCGGCATTACCGAAAGCTGGGCCTGGCGCCTGCGGATGGTGCTCAGCACGGGGTTTCGCTGCACGCGCCGCTACCTCGAATACCACGACGCGGTGATGGCGTGCGTGCCGTCCGACTCGGTGCACTTGCTGCCGTTGTTGGGGATTCATCCGCAATTCCAGGGCAAGCACTTCGGCGAACAACTGCTGCAGGCAGTCCATAACTGGTGCGCGGTAGATGAGCATTCCCAGGGGGTAGTTCTCGACACCGGGAATCCGCGTTATCTGGAGTTCTATAAACGTCAGGGCTATGAGGAAATCGGTGAAGTGGCGGTAGGACCGATCCGCGAGCACGTGTTTTTTCACGCCAACCCGCAGGTGCTGCAAACCGCCTCGGCATAAACGGTAGAACTTTCGCGGTGCGCGAGGCTCTATCACGCTCCCAAGCTCGTGATAGCATCCGCGCCTATGAAGTTTCCAGGAAGAATTACCAGCGGCGTGCTGATGCTGATCACCAGCTGCGCGGCGCTGGCGCAAAGTGAATTGGATGTGCGGATCAAACCGTCCAACGATGAACTGAAGGCCAATATAGAGGGCTATATCGGCAGCCTCGGCGATCGTGACGAAGAAGCCTTGTTGCGCTTCAGTCGTGGCGCCGAAGAACAGGCGCGCAAGGCCGCCCAGGCCTTGGGTTATTACCAGCCACAGATCGACACGGACGTGAAGGGCGGCAAGACACCGCGCCTGGTCATGAACATCGATCCGGGCGAGCCTGTGCATTTGCGCAATGTCACTATCCGTATCGACGGTCCTGCGGCCTCCCTCAAAGCCTTTCGTGTGCCGAAAAGCGCCGCGCTGAAAACCGGTGCGGTGCTCAATCATGGCCGCTACGAAGACGCCAAGCGGCTGATCCAGAACCAGGCTTCGCGTTTCGGTTTTTTCAGTGGCTACTTCACTCGGCAGAAGCTGTCGGTCGACCCGCGAGCGGGCGTTGCCGACATCGAACTGATCTATGAAAGCGGCCCGCGTTATGCCCTCGGCAAGGTCAGTTTCGAGGGCGATACGCCGTTCGACGAAGAACTGCTGCAACGCATGGTGCCGTTCAAGGCCGGCGCGCCGTATGACTCCGAACTGATCGCCGAACTCAATCAGAACCTGCAATCGAGCGGCTATTTCGAAGGCGTGCGCGTCGACGCCGCGCCGACGGCGTCCAGGAACGATGTGATCCCGGTGGACGTCAAACTCCAAACCCGCAAGCCACGGACCATGGGCCTCGGTCTGGGTTTTTCCACCGACGTCGGCCCACGGGTCAAGGCCAACTGGACCCGGCACTGGGTTAACCCTCAAGGCCACAGCTATGGCTGGGAAACCGAAGTCTCGGCACCACGCCAAAACGTCGGGCTGTTCTACGACATTCCACTAGACCCGCCGCTGACCGACAAACTGCGCTTCGCCGGTGGTTATCAGAGCGAAGAAATTGCCGATAAGGACAGCCTGAGCAAGCTGCTGACCCTCGGCCCCGAATGGCACAGCAAGTTGCCCAGCGGCTGGCAGCGGGTGGTGTCGCTGAAATGGCAGCGCGAAGAATATCGACTCGGCGATGATTCGGGGCTTAGCAATCTGCTGATGCCCGGCGTCAGCTATTCCTACCTGAAAAGCGACAACCGCATCGACCCGCACAACGGTTATCGCTTGCAATTCGAAACCAAAGTCGCCAAGGAAGGCTTGGGCTCCGACACCAACCTGCTTTACGGCACGGCGCTGGTCAAAGGCCTGACTACGGTCTTTGATAAACACCGCTTCCTCGGCCGGGTGCAGGTGGGCGGAAGCGCCACCAATGGCTACAAATCGGTGCCACCGTCGCTTCGTTTCTTCGCCGGTGGCGATCAGAGCGTGCGCGGTTACGACTATCAGAGCCTGTCCCCGGAAAACTCCGACGGCGACCGCATCGGTGGCCGCTACATGATTGCCGGCAGCGTCGAGTATCAGTATTCCATCGCCGAAAAATGGCGGGTTGCGACGTTTGTCGACCAGGGCAACTCCTTCAACAAACTCGAACTGCCCGACCTCAAGACCGGCGTGGGTATCGGCGTGCGCTGGGTGTCACCGGTGGGGCCGATTCGCCTCGACCTGGCCCACGCGCTGGACGATGACGGCGGCATTCGACTGCACTTTTCCATGGGGCCTGAGCTGTGAAGCGTGGTTTGAAAGTAACGCTGCTGGCGGTTCTCGCGCTGCTGATGCTGGTGCTGCTGACCGTGACCACGGTGCTGGGCACGGCGACGGGCAGCCGTTGGGCGCTCGGCTTTGTGCCGGGTTTGACCGTCGAGAATTTCCAGGGACGACTGGGCGGGCAGTGGAGCGCCGACCATTTGGTCTGGCAGCAAGGCACCAGCCGGGTTGAGCTGAGCAAAGCGATTTTCGCCTGGTCTCCGTTGTGCCTGACGCGCATGACCCTGTGCATCGAACAGTTGAAGGCCGATCAGGTCAGCCTGCAATTCCCGCCGGGCCCCGAAGAAGAAAGCAGCGGACCGATTACATTGCCGGACCTGAAGTTGCCACTGGCCATCGAGCTGGGCGATGTGCAGGTCGGTAGCCTGCTGTTCAACGGCAGCGAAGAACTCAAAGGCCTGCAACTGGCGGCACATTGGACCGCGCAAGGTTTGCAGATCGATTCCGTGCAACTGCAACGTGACGAACTGAGCCTGAACCTGTCCGGCCTGCTGCAACCCAGCGGCAACTGGCCGCTTAAAGCCGAGGGCAAACTGACGTTACCGGCCCCCGAGCCTTGGGCGCTGGCGCTGAAAATCGACGGCGACCTGCTGAAAACCTTGAAGCTCACCGCCGACAGCAGCGGTTACCTGAACGGCCAACTGACCGGCGAGTTGCAGCCGCTGGTGGACAACCTGCCGGCCAAGGTGCGGATCACCGCCGACGGCTTCAAACCCAGCGCTGACCTGCCGGACACCCTGCAACTCAATCAGCTAGAACTCAGCGGCGACGGCGATCTGAAAAACGGCTACCAGTTGCGTGGCAACGCCACGCTGCCCGCCGAGCAAGGCCCGGTTGCACTGATGCTGCAAGGCAAGGTCGACGCTAACGGCGCGCAGATCGCCGCACTGGACCTGACCGCCAACGACAAACAAAGCCTCAAGCTCTCTGGCGTTCTGGACTGGAGCAAAGGCCTGAACGCCACAGCGAAAATCGACTGGCTGGACTTCCCCTGGCACCGGCTCTATCCGCTGATCGACGAACCTGAAGTGGCGTTGCGCAGCTTCAACGGCGAAGTCTCCTACACCGACGGCCAATACCTCGGCAACTTCAAAGCCGCGCTGGATGGCCCGGCCGGGGCGTTCAGCCTGAGCAGCCCGTTCGCCGGCGACCTGACAAAAATCTACCTGCAACAAATCCAGCTCGAAGCCGGGCAGGGCAAGGCCCAAGGGCACCTGAACCTGCAATTTGCCGATGGCATTGCCTGGGACACCGCGCTCGACCTCTCGGCGATCAACCCGGCGTATTGGGTCGCGGAGTTGCCGGGAACCCTGGCCGGACCGTTGCGCAGCAAAGGCGAGATGAAGAATGAACAGCTCAGCCTGAATGCGGACCTCGATTTGAAGGGCAAGCTGCGTGGGCAACCGGCCGTTCTGCAAGCCAAGGCCGATGGCAGCGGCGAGCAATGGAACCTCAGCGCGCTGCAAATCCGCCTCGGTGACAACAGCATCACCGGCAAGGGCAGCCTGCAACAGAAACTCGCCGGCCAGATCGACATCAAGCTGTCGCGCCTGGCCCAGCTCTGGCCGCAACTGCGTGGTCAACTCAACGGCCGCGTCGATGTCGCCGGCACGCTCAAGGCGCCGCAAGGCAAGCTCGGGCTGCAAGGCACGCAACTGGCGTTCCAGGACAATCGCCTGCAAAGCCTCAACCTCGACGCCACCCTCGACAGCGCGCAACGGGCGAAAATCGACTTCAAGGGCAGCGGCATTCAGGCCGGCGACACCTCGCTGGGGACGCTAACGGCCAGCGGTCAGGGCGATATCAAAAACCAGAAACTGGCGCTCGATCTGCAGGGCCCGCAACTGAAGCTGGCCCTCGGCCTCGATGGCAATCTGGACAAAGGCAACTGGCGCGGGCGTCTGGCCAGTGGCGATATCCAGGCCGGCGGCCAGTACTGGAAGCTGCAAAGCCCGGCGAAACTCGAACGGCTGGCGGACGGCCAAATCAACTTCGGCGCCCATTGCTGGATGTCCGGCCCGGCCAGTCTGTGCGGCGAAGACCAGCGCCTGATGCCAGAGCCGAAGCTGCGATACCACCTCAAGCAATTCCCGATCGACAGCCTGGCGCAGTGGTTGCCGAAGGACTTCGCCTGGAAGGGCCGCCTCAACGCCGACCTGCAACTGGACCTGCCCGCCAGCGGTCCGAACGGCCAGATCAGCCTCGATGCCAGCGGTGGCACCTTGCGCATAAAGGACAAGGATCAGTGGCTGGACTTCCCGTACCAGACCCTGAAACTCACCAGCAAACTCACGCCCAAGCACATCGACACCGACCTCAACTTCGTCGGCGGCAAACTGGGTGAATTGAGTGTGCAGGCGCAAATCAATCCGTTGCCGAAGAACAAACCACTGAGCGGCGCGTTCCGTCTCAATGGACTCGACTTGTCCGTGGCGCGACCGTTTGTGCCGATGGTCGAGAAACTCACCGGACGCCTGAATGGCAGCGGCACGATTGCAGGCACGCTGATGGCGCCTCTGGTAAATGGCAGCCTGCTGCTCAGCGACGGCGAGATTTCCGGGCCTGAGCTGCCGATGGACCTTGAGGCGTTGCAGCTTCAAGCGCTGATCGCCGGTGAAACGGTGCAGTTGAACGGCGGCTGGAAAAGCGGCAAGAACGGGCAGGGCAGCCTGAACGGCAATATCGCCTGGGGCCAGGCGCTGGTGGTGGACCTGGCGCTCAAAGGTACGCAGTTGCCGGTCACCGTCGAACCGTACGCCAAGCTCGAAGTCGCACCGGACTTGAAGATTTCGATGAAGGGCGACGAGCTGGCCATCGCCGGCAAAGTGTTGGTACCACGGGGCGAAATCACCGTACGCGAGTTGCCGCCGTCGACGGTCAAAGTGTCCGATGACACGGTGATCATCGGCCAGCAAACCGAAGAGGGCAAACCGCCGCTGGCGATGAAAATGGACATCGATGTGGCGGTCGGCGAGGACAAACTCAGCTTCACCGGGTTTGGCCTGACCGCCAACCTGCAAGGGCACGTGCACATCGGCGACAACATGGACACCCGTGGCGAGCTGTGGCTCAACGACGGGCGTTACCGGGCCTATGGCCAGCGGTTGACGGTGCGTCGGGCGCGCTTGCTGTTTGCCGGCCCGATCGATCAGCCGTATCTGGACATCGAGGCGATTCGCCAGACTGACGACGTCATCGCCGGTATTCGCCTGAGCGGCAGCGCCGAGCAGCCGACCACGCAGATTTTCTCCGAGCCGGCGATGAGTCAGGAACAGGCCTTGTCCTATCTGGTGCTGGGGCGTCCGCTGAGTACCACCGGTGAAGACAACAACATGCTGGCGCAGGCCGCGCTCGGTCTGGGTTTGATGGGCAGTTCCGGGGTGACCGGCAAACTGGCCAGCGATCTGGGGATTCAGGATTTCCAGCTCGATACCGAAGGCAGCGGCAATACGACCAGCGTGGTTGCCAGCGGCAATATCTCCGAGAAGCTCAGTCTGCGTTATGGCGTGGGTGTGTTTGAACCGGCCAACACCATTGCCTTGCGCTACAAGCTGAGCAAGAAGGTCTACCTCGAAGCGGCGGGTGGCGTGGCCAGTTCGCTGGATATCTTCTACAAGCGGGATTTTTAGTTCCCGTTCCTCCAAAAGACCGAGTCGCTTCCATCGCGGGCAAGTCGCACCGCCGCTCCCACAGGGATCACACTGAACCTGTGGGAGCGGCGGTGCGACGATTCGACTTGCCCGCGATGGCGTCGGGGTGCTCACCACAAAACTCCTGCCATTTATCCGCTAAATACAAAGCAACCTAACTATTACGTTGACATTCGCTGCCTAGGCAGTAACATCTCGACATACATTCTCTGCCTAGGCAGCTAATTGGTGGTCAGATGAAACATTTCACCCCGGACGAATTCAAGAACTGCCATCTCGGCCTCCTGCTCGGGCGCGCTGCGCTGCTCAAGGACCGGATCATCGACACGCACATGGAACCCCACGGCATCACCGCCGCGCAGTTCAAAGTGCTGATCATCATGGCTCAGTTCGGTGTTGATACCCCGGCCGAGCTGTGCCGCCACCTGTCGCTCGACAGTGGTTCGATGACCCGCATGCTTGATCGTCTGGAACAGAAAGGTTTCCTCGCCCGCCAACGCTCGGAAGCGGATCGCCGTCAGGTGCAGCTTGTGTTAACTGAGCAAGGCCAGCAGTTGACCGACCGCCTGCCGGAAATCGGCGCCGACGCCATGAACGAACTGGCCGGCGCCATCACTCCCGAAGAGCTGAAATCCCTGGAACAGATCCTGAAGAAAATTTTGCTGGCAGCCGGTGACTCGATCACGCTGCTGCGGGTAGGTGACAAATGAGCAGCAAAACCCTGCGTGCCGGTCTGAGCCTGGTGCTCGCGGCTATGACCCTGGCCGGTTGTGCCAGCTACAGCGGCCTGACCACCGAAGGCAAAAGCCTGGATGCGAAAACCCTCACGGCCGGACAATCCCTCAGCGGCGTGACCCTGTCGCCCGCGGCCTGGCCGAAAAGCGACTGGTGGAAAAGCCTCGGCGACCCACAGCTCGACGGTCTGATTCGCGAAGCGTTGCACGACAGCCCCGACATGCAGATCGCCGACGCCCGCGCCCATCAGGCCAGCGCCGCCGCCTATGCCGCCGATGCTGCGCGGATGCCGACCCTGGATGCCAGCGCCGGCGTCAGCCGTTCGCGTCTGGCCCGGGATCAAGACCCGAGGGGTGAGGGCGATGCCTACTCCACCGTGCGCAACATCGGCGCCAGTTTCAATTACAACTTCGACCTTTGGGGCGGTCAGCGTGACGCCTGGGAGGCCGCGTTGGGTCAGGCCCGGGCTGCCGAAGTCGACCAGCAAGCGGCGCAATTGACCTTGTCCGCCGACGTTGCCCGCGCTTACAGCGATCTAGGACAGGCGCATATCGTTCACGACCTGGCCCAGGAAGACCTCAAGCGTACAAAGCAAATGCTCGACTTGAGCCAGCGTCGCCTGAGCTCCGGCATCGACAGCCAATACCAGTACCAGCAAACCGAAAGTCTCGAAGCCACGTCCGAAGCCAGCCTGATCGATGCCGAAAAACGCCTGCAAAGCGCGAAAATCGCTCTGGCGGTGTTGCTCGGCAAAGGCCCGGATCGCGGCAACGACATTGCCCGGCCGAAGATCCTTCAGGCCAGCGCTGTCGCGTTACCGTCGGTCCTGCCCGCCGAATTGCTCGGTCGTCGCCCCGATCTGGTGGCCGCGCGCTGGCGGGTCGAGGCGGCGAGCAAGAACATCGACGCCGGCAAGACCCGGTTCTATCCCAACCTCAACCTCAGCGCCGCAGCCGGTGCCGAATCATTGTTGGGCGACGCGATGTTTGGTTCGGCCAGTCGTTTCTTCAACATCGCACCGACGATCTCTGTGCCGATTTTCGACGGCGGCCGCCTGCGCGCCGACCTCGATGCCCGCGACGCCGATTACGACCTCGCCGTGGCGCAGTACAACAAAAGCCTGGTGAAAGCCCTCGGCGATGTCAGCGACACCATTAACCAGCTGCGCGATATCGGCCGGCAGATCGGCGCTCAGCAACACGCCACCGACATTGCCCAGGATTCTTACAACACTGTGGTCCAGCGGTACGGTTCCGGCATCGGTAACTACCTGGACGTGCTCAGCATCGAGCAGCAATTGCTCCAGGCCCAGCGTCAGCTGGCCAACCTGAATGCCGAGCAGATCGACCTGTCGATCCAACTGATGCAAGCGCTGGGCGGCGGTTTTCAGGGCGAAACCCTGACCGCGGCCAACGCAACCCCAGCCACGCAGCACAACTAATTCAAGGTAATGGTCATGGCCACTGCAGAAAACACACTAACCCCGGACAACACTCCCGATACCAGCAACCCGCGCAAACGCAAGGTCATGTTGGTTGTTCTGGCCATCGTGGTGATTCTTGCCGGCATCGGCGTCTGGGGTTATCACGAATTCTACGGGCGTTGGAATGAGAGCACCGACGACGCCTATGTGAACGGCAACGTGGTGGAAATCACCCCGCTGGTCACCGGCACCGTGGTCAGCATCGGCGCCGACGATGGCGATCTGGTCCATGAAGGCCAGGTGCTGATCAACTTCGACCCGAACGACGCACAGGTCGGTCTGCAAAGTGCCCAGGCCAATCTGGCCCGCACCGTGCGCCAGGTACGTGGTTTGTACAGCAACGTCGACGGCATGAAAGCCCAGGTCAACGCCCAGCAGGCCGAAGTGCAGAAAGCTCAGGACAACTTCAACCGGCGGAAAAATCTCGCCGCTGGCGGGGCGATTTCCCAGGAAGAACTGTCCCACGCTCGCGACGACCTGACCTCGGCGCAAAACGCTCTGGCCAATGCGAAACAGCAACTGAAAACCACCAGTGCCCTGGTGGATGACACCGTGGTGTCGTCGCACCCTGACGTGATGTCGGCCGCCGCGCAATTGCGCCAGGCGTACCTGAATAACTCGCGCAGCACCTTGATTGCACCGGTGACCGGTTACGTCGCCAAGCGCTCGGTACAACTCGGTCAACGGGTCCAGCCGGGCACCGCGCTGATGGCGGTGATTCCGTTGGATCAGCTATGGATCGACGCCAACTTCAAGGAAACCCAGTTGCGTGACATGCGCATCGGCCAACCGGTGGACATTCAGGCCGACCTGTACGGCAGCGACGTGAAATTCAGCGGCACCATCGACAGCCTCGGTGCGGGCACCGGCAGTGCGTTTGCCCTGCTGCCGGCGCAGAACGCCACCGGTAACTGGATCAAGATCGTGCAGCGGGTACCGGTGCGGATTCACATCAACGCCGAAGAACTGGCCAAGCACCCGTTGCGCGTCGGCCTGTCGACTCAGGTCGATGTGAACCTGCGCGACCAGAGCGGCCCGGTGCTGGCGCAACAGCCGCCGCAGAAGGCGTCGTTCAGCACCAACGTCTACGACCGTCAGTTGGCCGAGGCCGACGCCATGATCACGCAGTTGATCCACGACAACAGCGCAGCGGTCAGCAAAACCGTGCAGCGTTGATTCGCCATGACACCGACCCTGTGGGAGCGGGCTTGCCCGCGATGACGGCGCAACATTCAACGCACATGTCGAATGTGAATCCGCTATCGCGGGCAAGCCCGCTCCCACAGGGTCCGGCTGCGTCTTTAAGGGGCGCAGCACCCATCAGGTTTCAAAGGATTCGCGATGAGCAATAACGCGTCTTTCACCCCGCCCAGCCTGCTGCTCAGCACCATCGGCCTGTCGCTGGCGACCTTCATGCAAGTGCTCGACACCACCATCGCCAACGTGGCATTGCCGACGATTTCCGGCAACCTGGGCGTGAGTTCGGAGCAGGGCACCTGGGTGATCACCTCGTTTGCGGTGAGCAACGCCATCGCGCTGCCGCTGACCGGTTGGCTGAGCCGACGGTTTGGTGAAGTGAAGCTGTTTCTCTGGGCGACGATTCTGTTCGTGCTGGCCTCGTTTCTCTGTGGTATTTCCACCTCGATGCCGGAGCTGATCGGCTTTCGGGTGTTGCAAGGCCTGGTGGCCGGGCCGTTGTACCCGATGACCCAGACGCTGCTGATCGCGGTCTATCCGCCGGCGAAGCGCGGCATGGCCCTGGCGTTGCTGGCGATGGTCACGGTGGTGGCGCCGATTGCCGGGCCGATTCTGGGTGGCTGGATCACCGACAGCTACAGCTGGCCGTGGATCTTTTTCATCAACGTGCCGATCGGGGTTTTCGCGGTCATGGTCGTGCGTTCGCAGCTCAAGGCGCGGCCGGTGGTGACCAGTTATCAGCCGATGGATTACGTCGGTCTGATCACGCTGATCATCGGTGTCGGCGCGTTGCAGGTGATCCTCGACAAGGGCAACGACCTCGACTGGTTCGAGTCGAACTTCATCCTCATCGGCGCGGCCATTTCCGCGATTGCGCTGGCGGTCTTCGTGATCTGGGAAATGACCGACAAACACCCGGTGGTCAACTTGCGCTTGTTTGCGTATCGCAACTTCCGCATCGGCACGATTGTGCTGGTGTTGGGTTACGCCGGGTTCTTTGGCATCAACCTGATCCTGCCGCAATGGCTGCAAACCCAGATGGGCTACACGGCAACGTGGGCCGGGCTGGCGGTGGCGCCGATCGGGATTTTGCCGGTACTGATGTCGCCATTTGTCGGCAAGTACGCGCACAAGTTCGACCTGCGGCTATTGGCGGGCCTGGCGTTCCTGGCGATTGGCCTCAGCTGCTTCATGCGCGCCGGGTTTACCAACGAGGTGGACTTCCAGCACATCGCTCTGGTGCAATTGTTCATGGGCATTGGCGTGGCGCTGTTCTTCATGCCGACCTTGAGCATTTTGATGTCGGACTTGCCACCGAGCCAGATCGCCGACGGCGCGGGCCTCGCGACCTTCCTGCGGACCCTGGGCGGCAGTTTTGCGGCGTCGTTGACCACGTGGATCTGGATTCGCCGGGCGGACCAGCATCATGCCTACATGAGCGAAAGCATCAGCACCTACGAACCGGCGACCCGCGAGGCCCTGAATGCACTGGGCGGTGCGAGCAACCCGGCGTATGCGCAGCTCGATCATGTGCTGACCAGTCAGGCGTACATGCTCTCCACCGTGGATTACTTCACGCTGCTGGGGTGGGCGTTCATGGGGTTGATCGTGCTGGTGTGGCTGGCGAAACCGCCGTTCGCGGCGAAGGCGGGGCCAGCGGCCAGCGGTCACTAACTCAAACACAGTTCCTGTGGGAGCGAGCCTGCTCGCGATGGTGTGTCAGCCACATTGATGTCGACTGACACACCATCGCGAGCAGGCTCGCTCCCACAATGGGTTTTGTGTTTGGCGGTTAGTGAGTGGGGGCTGCCAATTGTGGCGGCGGGGCGAAGTCGAACGGCGCCAACGCAAACCCGCTCTCATCTACCTGCAACGCCCACCCCTGACGATCCCAGTCCCCCAGCACAATGCGTTTGGCCGCTTGTTCGCCAATCTGCAACTTGTGGATGGCAGGGCGATGGGTGTGCCCGTGGATCAGGGTTTTCACACCATAGGCCTGCATGACCCGTGGCACTTCGTCCGGCGTGACATCGACGATGTCATTGGCCTTCATCCGCGTTTGCGCACGGCTTTCACTGCGCAGTTTGCGCGCCAGTTTATGGCGAGTGCCCAGGGGCAGGTGGCGCAGGATGAACAGGGTGATCGGGTTGCGCAGGTAGCGACGCAGCTTCATGTAAGCCTCGTCGCGGGTACAGAGGCTGTCGCCGTGCATCAAGAGCACCGGCTCGCCGTTGAACTGCACGACACTCGGGTCCTTCAGCAATGTACAGCCGGCCTGCTTGCAAAAGGCCTGGCCGAGCATGAAGTCGCGATTGCCGTGCATCAGAAAAATCGCCGTGCCGCTGTCGCTGAGGTCGCGCAGGGCCTGGCAGATGGAACGCTGAAAGGGCGTCATGGCATCGTCGCCAATCCACGCCTCGAAAAAGTCGCCCAGGATGTACAACGCACTCGCCGAACGGGCGCGTCCGGCGAGCAAATCCAGAAACGCCCGGGTGATGTCCGGGCGCTCCTCTTCCAGATGCAAGTCTGAAATCAGCAGTATCACTCAATGATCTCGGCTTTCTCGATGATCACGTCGTCTGCTGGCACGTCCTGGTGGCCGGACTTGGAGGTGGTGGAAACACCTTTGATCTTGTCGACAACGTCGGTGCCGGCAACGACTTTGGCGAATACCGCGTAGCCCCAGCCCTGGGTGGTCTTGGCGCTGTGGTTCAGGAAGCTGTTGTCAGCGACGTTGATGAAGAACTGGGCGGACGCCGAATGCGGCTCCATGGTACGAGCCATGGCCACGCTGTACTTCTCGTTCGGCAGGCCGTTGTCGGCTTCGTTCTGGATGCTTGGGCGCTTGTCTTTCTTTTCTTTCATGCCTGGCTCGAAACCGCCGCCCTGGATCATGAAGTTACCGATGACGCGGTGGAAAACGGTGTTTTCGTAGTGACCGGCTTTGACGTACTCGATGAAGTTGGCAACGGTCAGCGGTGCCTTTTCAGCGTTCAGTTCCAGGACGATGTCGCCGTGGTTGGTGGTCAATTTGACTTGGGTCATGATCGGTACTCTTTCAAGGAATTCATGGGTTTCGGGGCTCTGCAGCCCTCAACCGGTCCGGCCAGATTCGGCCAAGGTGCGCAGTTTAGCGTGCCGGGCGCGAATTTCGAGGCTGTTTTTCATTTGCATCCGATTAAATGCAGCCGTTTTCGGGCCTGTACTGTCAGCGACTTGACGGCATCGGCTATGATAAGCCCCTTTGTTTTAACCGCCGCTTTGATTTGGCCAACTGGCCGCGCACTTGTACGTTCAAGGATCCTATGAGCAAGCCCACTGTCGACCCTACCTCGAATTCCAAGACCGGCCCTGCCGTGCCGGTCAATTTCCTGCGCCCGATCATCCAGGCGGACCTGGACTCGGGTAAGCACACGCAGATCGTCACCCGTTTCCCGCCTGAGCCCAATGGTTACCTGCACATCGGTCACGCCAAGTCGATCTGTGTGAACTTCGGTCTGGCCCAGGAATTTGGCGGCGTCACCCACTTGCGTTTCGACGACACCAACCCGGCCAAGGAAGACCAGGAATACATCGACGCGATCGAAAGCGACGTCAAATGGCTGGGCTTTGAATGGTCCGGTGAAGTGCGCTATGCCTCGCAGTATTTCGACCAGTTGCACGACTGGGCCGTCGAGCTGATCAAGGCCGGCAAGGCCTATGTCGATGACCTGAGCCCGGAACAGGCCAAGGAATACCGTGGCAGCCTGACCGAGCCGGGCAAGAACAGCCCGTTCCGTGATCGCTCCGTGGAAGAAAACCTCGACTGGTTCGCCCGCATGCGCGCCGGCGAATTCCCGGACGGCGCACGCGTGCTGCGGGCCAAGATCGACATGGCCTCGCCGAACATGAACCTGCGCGACCCGATCATGTACCGCATCCGTCACGCGCATCACCACCAGACCGGCGACAAGTGGTGCATCTACCCGAACTACGACTTCACCCACGGTCAGTCGGACGCCATCGAAGGCATCACCCACTCGATCTGCACCCTGGAATTCGAAAGCCACCGTCCGCTGTACGAATGGTTCCTCGACGCCTTGCCAGTGCCGGCGCACCCACGCCAGTACGAATTCAGCCGTCTGAACCTGAACTACACCATCACCAGCAAGCGCAAGCTCAAGCAACTGGTCGATGAAAAGCATGTGTTCGGCTGGGACGATCCGCGCATGTCCACGCTGTCGGGCTTCCGCCGTCGCGGCTACACGCCGGCGTCGATCCGCAATTTCTGCGACATGGTCGGCACCAACCGTTCCGACGGCGTGGTCGACTTCGGCATGCTTGAATTCAGCATCCGTCAGGACCTCGACGCGAACGCTCCGCGCGCCATGTGCGTGCTGCGTCCGTTGAAGGTCGTGATCACCAACTACCCGGAAGACCAGGTCGAGAACCTCGAACTGCCGCGTCATCCGCAGAAAGAAGAACTGGGCGTGCGCAAGCTTCCGTTTGCCCGTGAAATCTACATCGACCGTGATGACTTCATGGAAGAGCCACCGAAGGGCTACAAGCGCCTGGAGCCGAACGGCGAAGTGCGTCTGCGCGGCAGCTACGTGATCCGCGCCGACGAAGCGATCAAGGACGCCGATGGCAACATCGTCGAACTGCGTTGCTCGTACGACCCGGAAACCCTGGGCAAGAACCCTGAAGGCCGCAAGGTCAAAGGCGTAGTGCACTGGGTTCCGGCTGCGGCCAGCGTCGAGTGCGAAGTGCGTCTGTACGATCGTCTGTTCCGCTCGCCGAACCCTGAGAAGGCCGAAGACAGCGCCAGTTTCCTGGACAACATCAACCCTGACTCGCTGCAAGTGCTGACCGGTTGTCGTGCTGAGCCTTCGCTTGGCAATGCACAGCCGGAAGACCGTTTCCAGTTCGAGCGCGAAGGTTACTTCTGCGCGGATATCAAGGACTCGAAACCCGGTCATCCGGTGTTCAACCGTACCGTGACCTTGCGTGATTCGTGGGGCCAGTGATTCAAGGAACCTCTAACGTGCTTTCGATCTACAACACGCTCACCAAGAGCAAAGAAGTCTTCAAACCGCTGGATGGCAACAATGTGCGTATGTACGTCTGCGGGATGACCGTGTACGACTACTGCCACATTGGCCACGGCCGCAGCATGGTCGCGTTCGACCTGGTGACCCGTTGGTTGCGCTTCAGCGGTTATAACCTGACGTATGTGCGCAACATCACCGACATTGAAGACAAGATCATCAATCGGGCCAAGGAGAACGGCGAGCCGTTCGACGTGCTGACCGAGCGCATGATCACCGCGATGCACGAGGACGAAGCGCGCCTCAACATCCTCAAACCGGACATGGAACCGCGGGCCACCGATCACATCGCTGGCATGCAGACCATGATCCAGACCCTGATTGACAAGGGTTACGCCTACGCCCCGGGCAATGGCGACGTGTACTACCGCGTCGCCAAGTTCATGGGCTACGGCAAGCTCTCGCGCAAGAAAATCGAAGACCTGCGCATCGGCGCGCGCATCGAAGTCGACGAGTCCAAGCAGGACCCGCTGGACTTCGTGCTGTGGAAAGGCGCCAAACCAGGCGAGCCGAGCTGGCCATCGCCGTGGGGCGACGGTCGTCCGGGCTGGCACATCGAATGCTCGGTGATGTCGACCTGCTGCCTCGGCGAGACCTTCGACATTCATGGCGGCGGTAGCGACCTCGAGTTTCCGCACCACGAAAACGAAATTGCCCAGAGCGAAGCGGCGACCGGCAAGACCTACGCCAACGCGTGGATGCATTGCGGCATGATTCGCATCAATGGCGAGAAGATGTCCAAGTCCTTGAACAACTTCTTCACCATTCGCGACGTGCTGGAAAAGTACCACCCGGAAGTCGTGCGTTACCTGCTGGTGTCGAGCCACTACCGCAGCGCGATCAACTACTCGGAAGACAATCTCAAGGACGCCAAAGGCGCACTCGAGCGTTTCTACCACGCGTTGAAAGGCCTGCCGAGCGTGGCGCCGGCTGGCGGCGAAGCCTTTGTCGAGCGCTTCACCCAGGTGATGAACGACGACTTCGGCACGCCGGAAGCCTGCGCGGTGCTGTTCGAGATGGTGCGCGAGATCAACCGTCTGCGCGAGAGCGATCTTGATGCGGCGGCGGGTCTGGCGGCACGCTTGAAGGAACTGGCCAGTGTGCTGGGTGTGTTGCAGCTAGAGGCGGATGACTTCCTGCAGGCCGGTGCTGAAGGGCGAGTTGATGCGGCTGAGGTCGATGCGCTGATTGCGGCGCGTCTGGCGGCTCGTGCGGCTAAAGACTGGGCTGAATCCGATCGTATCCGCGACCAGCTCACCGCCATGGGCGTGGTGCTGGAAGATGGCAAGGGCGGCACGACCTGGCGTCTGGCTGACTGATTGCTGTGATTGCTGCAAAACAAAACCCGCCTTGTGCGGGTTTTTGTTTTTGGGTCGGAGCAAGTGCAGCGGTGCCCAGGCTCGCGTCATCGCGAGCAGGCTCGCTCCCACATTGGATCTTAGCTATGTTTGAGTGCTGTGCGCGGCACAGATTCCCTGTGGGAGCGAGCCTGCTCGCGATGGTCTCCAGTCGAACACAAACAGTGTGGGCGGCTGGTCATTCAGCCTGGCGCAACCGCTTGTATAAGGTGTTGCGGCTGACTCCGAGACGTCGCGCCAAATGCGAAATATTCCCCCCAGCCGCCTGCAACTGCCGATTCAAGTCCTCGGCATCATTCAAATCCACCGCCAGGCTTTCCGGTGAGTCCAGCGGTTCCATCTCCAGATCGACAAAAAAATCATCCGGCAAATGCTCCGGCCGCACCGGTTGTTCCTCGGCCATGGCCAGCGCCACCTGCATCACGCTGCTGACCTGGCGCAAATTCCCAGGCCAGGGATGTCGGCCGAACAACTCCATCACCTCCCGACTCAAGCCTGCCCACTGCGACGGTTCGCGATGCTGCTCCCACAACCGTTTGAACAGCGCCTGTTTATCACTGCGTTCGCGCAACGGCGGTAATTCCAGGGTCAGGCCGCCGATCCGGTAATAAAGGTCTTCGCGAAACCGCCCCAACTGCACCTGCTCGCGCAACGAACGGTTGGTCGCCGAGATGATGCGAATGTCCACCGGGAACAGCTCGCTGCTGCCGACCGGTTGCACGCAGCGTTCCTGCAAAACCCGCAGTAGCCGGGCCTGAGTCGGAAGTGGCATGTCGCCGATTTCATCCAGAAAGAGAGTGCCTTTGTCCGCTTTGCGAATCAGTCCGATGCTGCCTTTTTGATTGGCTCCGGTAAACGCGCCTTTTTCGTAGCCAAACAGCTCGGATTCCACCAGTTCGGCGGGGATCGCGGCACAATTGACGGCAATAAACGGTTGTTTGCTGCGAGAACTGGCCTGATGCAACGCTTTGACGAACACTTCCTTGCCCACCCCGGTTTCTCCATGGATCAACAGCGGAATGTCTTTCTCCAGCAAGCGCTCGGCCTGGCGCACGGCTTTTTCCACGCGACTGTCGCCAAAGTGCAGCGTATTGAGGCTGATCGCGGCGGTCGCGGTCACGGCGGGTTCGGCGCTCTTGGGTTCTGAAAATAACCGGGCCTGAATCGGTGCCTGTTTCGGCCGCTTCAACAGGCACTGGAAGCGGTTGCGCCCGGAGGTCTGGAGGGAGAAGGGCAAGCCATCCGGCTGATTCAGCAGTTCGAGCAACGAGACCTTGAACAGGCTCTCGACGCTCACCCGGGACAGGCTGATACCGAGCAGATTGTCGGCGCGGCGGTTGGCTGAGAGCACCTGGCCGGTTTCATCGAAAATCAGCAATCCGGCCCATTGGCTGTCGAGGTTGTTCAACCCGGTGTTGAACGTCAGTTGAAAATGCTGGCCGTGGAAGAGGTTGAGGATCAGCCGGTTTTCCACGGTCTGACTCATCATCTTGACCATGCCGAGGGTGTGGGACGGCGGCAGGTAACTGTCGCTGGACACATCCAGCACCGCGATGACCTTGCGTTCGGCATCGAAAATCGGCGCGGCGGAACCGGTCATGAAGCGGTTGGCCTTGAGGAAATGTTCATCGTGCTCGATGTGCACCGCCTGCTCGCAGGCCAGCGCGGTGCCGATCGCATTGGTGCCGCTGCAGCGCTCGACCCAGCTCGCGCCGGCGCTGAAGCCTCGGGTCAGGTTCGGCTCGATGAAGCGCTGGGTGCCCCATGAGGTCAGGACCTGGCCCTGATTGTCGGCGAGCATGATCAGGCAATTGGAGTTGCTGAGGATGTTTTCGTAGTAGGGCAGGACTTCCTGATGCGTGGTCTGCACCAGTGAATGCTGGCTTTCCAGCAACTGCGCGATGTCCGCCGCCGGTAGCTGGTCGAACGCCGGGGCGCTCTGATGATCGAGACCGAACGCGCGGCACCGGGACCAGGAGTCCTGGATGATGGCGTCGTGGGACAAGACGGGGGCAGGTGCGGCCA
>NZ_JAVLRV010000002.1:623043-648284 GCF_055803035.1 Pseudomonas sp. 300
GGGAGCGAGCTTGCTCGCGATAGCGCTATGTCAGTCAATTTTGATGTCGACGGACCCACCGCTATCGCGAGCAAGCTCGCTCCCACAGGTTTTGCAATGCTGGTCTTGCTTCCGGGAAGGCAAAAAGCATCCGTAGAGTGTTGTTCACTATTGTTCATTGTCAACCGTTGAACTGTTCAATTGTTCAGTCGCGGTTGTTCATTTCTGTTCAGCAACGAAAGCGCTTTTCCCTCCTTGCCGAACATTTTCAAAGCAGATCAACAGCTTGCAATTTCTGGCATGAAACTCGCTCTGCTGCTCCAGTCGCTTGACTCCAATAATAAAAAGGCCGAGCCATGTCACTCACTCTGGAGCACGTCAGCCGCACCGTCGAAGGCCAGACCTGGATCGATGATGCGTGCCTTAGTTTTGAACCCGGATCTTTCAACGTTTTACTCGGGCGCACGCTGTCCGGCAAAACCAGTCTCATGCGCCTGATGGCGGGCCTGGACAAGCCCGACAGTGGCCGCATCCTGATGAACGGCGTCGATGTCACTCAACGCCCGGTGCGCTTGCGCAACGTGTCGATGGTCTATCAGCAGTTCATCAATTACCCGACCATGACGGTGTTCGAGAACATCGCCTCGCCGTTGCGCCAGGGCGGTGTTTCCAACGAACTGATCCAGAGCAAAGTGCTGGAAACCGCGAAGATGCTGCGCATCGAGAAGTTTCTGCAGCGCTATCCTCTGGAACTCTCCGGTGGCCAGCAACAGCGCACGGCCATGGCCCGCGCATTGGTCAAGGACGCCGAGCTGATCCTCTTTGATGAGCCGCTGGTCAACCTCGACTACAAACTGCGCGAAGAACTGCGTCAGGAAATGCGCGAGCTGTTCAAGGCGCGACACACCATCGCTATCTACGCCACCACCGAGCCCAACGAAGCGCTGGCGCTCGGTGGCACCACGACCATTCTTCACGAAGGCCGGGTGATTCAGAGCGGCAAGGCTCCAGAGGTCTATCACCAGCCGCAAACCGTGCTGGCGGCAGAGCTGTTCTCCGAGCCGCCGATCAACCTGATGCCCGGACGGATTGCCGGTAACGAAGTCAGCTTTGCCAATTTCGTGCACTTCCCGTTGAACGTCGATTTGCGCCCGGTGGGCGAGGGCGAGTTTCGCTTCGGCGTGCGTCCCAGCCATATCTCGCTGGTGCCCAGCAACGACGATGACCTGGAACTGGCGGTGACCGTCGAAGTCGCCGAAATCAGCGGTTCGGAAACCTTCCTGCACGTGCGCAACGAGCATTTCCTGTTGGTGCTGCACTTGCCCGGGGTTCACGAATACGACGTCGATGCGCCAATCCGCATCTACATTCCGACCCATAAACTGTTTGTGTTCGATGCGCAGGGGCGGCTGGTCCAGGCGCCCGGTCGCCGTATCGCGAGGGTTGCCTGATGGCCGAAATCCGTTTGCAGAACCTCGCCCACAGTTACACCCGTACGCCAACCGGCCCCGAGGATTACGCCATCCGCGAAATGGACCATATCTGGGAGCAGGGCGGTGCCTATGCGTTGCTTGGGCCTTCGGGTTGCGGCAAGTCGACCTTGCTCAACATTATTTCCGGGTTGCTCAGTCCGTCCCAGGGCCATGTCCTGTTCGATGGCAAAGCGGTCAACGACCTGACCCCGGAGAAGCGCAACATCGCCCAGGTTTTCCAGTTTCCGGTGGTCTACGACACCATGACAGTGTTCGACAACCTGGCGTTTCCGCTGCGAAATCAGGGCATGGCGGAAGCGAAAATTCACAGCAAGGTGCAGGAAATTGCCGAGGTCCTCGACCTCCAGGCGCTGCTGAGCAAGAAGGCGCGCAACCTCACCGCCGACGAAAAACAGAAAGTCTCGATGGGTCGCGGACTGGTGCGCGATGACGTCTCGGCCATCCTGTTCGATGAGCCGCTGACGGTGATCGACCCGCACTTGAAGTGGAAACTGCGGCGCAAGCTCAAGCAGATCCACGAGCAGTTCAATATCACCATGGTCTACGTCACCCACGATCAGCTCGAAGCCTCGACCTTCGCCGACAAGATTGCGGTGATGTACGGCGGGCAGATTGTGCAATTCGGCACACCACGGGAATTGTTCGAGCGGCCGAGCCACACCTTTGTCGGTTACTTCATTGGCAGCCCGGGGATGAACCTGATCGAGGTGCAGCCACAACCGGGTGGCGTCGGTTTCGCATCGACGCACTTGCCCTTGTCTGACGCGCAACTGCAACGCATCGCCGAGTCCGAATGGAAAACCCTGAAGGTCGGCATCCGTCCGGAGTTCGTGCATGTGTGGGACGAACCGTTTGACGACGCGATGCAGGCAAAGGTCGTACACGTCGAAGACCTCGGCACCTACAAGATCATGACCCTGAACCTCGACGGCGTGCCGTTGAAAGTACGCCTCGCCGAAGACAAACCGGTGCCGGAAGGCACGGCGTACATCAGTTTTCCGGCACAGTGGCTGATGGTCTATGCCGACGATTACCTCTTGGAGGTGCAGCCATGAACAAGGTGCAGAACAACAAGGCCTGGTGGCTGGTGTTGCCGGTGTTTTTGCTGGTGGCGTTCAGTGCGGTGATCCCGATGATGACCGTGGTCAACTATTCGGTGCAGGACATTTTCGATCAGTCCAGCCGCTACTTCGTCGGCGCCGACTGGTACAAACAGGTGCTGCTCGACCCACGGCTGCACGACTCGCTGTTGCGCCAGTTCATCTATTCCGGCTGCGTGCTGCTGATCGAAATCCCGCTGGGCATCGCCATCGCCCTGACCATGCCGACCAAGGGCCGCTGGTCTTCACTGGTGTTGATCATTCTGGCGATTCCGCTGCTGATTCCTTGGAACGTGGTCGGCACCATCTGGCAGATTTTCGGTCGGGCCGACATTGGCTTGCTCGGTTCGAGCCTCAATGCGATGGGCATCAACTATAACTATGCAGCCAACACCATGGACGCCTGGGTCACGGTGCTGGTGATGGACGTGTGGCACTGGACGTCGCTGGTGGCGCTGTTGTGTTTCTCCGGGTTGCGGGCGATTCCGGACGTGTACTACCAGGCCGCACGGATTGATCGGGCATCGGCCTGGGCGGTGTTCCGACACATCCAGTTGCCCAAGCTCAAAAGTGTGCTGTTGATCGCGGTGATGCTGCGGTTCATGGACAGTTTCATGATCTACACCGAGCCCTTCGTGCTCACGGGCGGCGGACCGGGGAATGCCACGACATTCCTCAGCCAGACCCTGACGCAAATGGCCATCGGGCAGTTCGACCTCGGCCCGGCGGCGGCGTTCTCGCTGGTGTACTTCCTGATCATCCTGTTGGTGTCCTGGCTGTTCTACACCGCCATGACTCACTCTGACGCCAACCGCTGAGGCACATCATGAGCAAGAGAAAGCTGATTCCACTGCTGATCTACATCCTGTTCCTGCTGGTGCCGATCTACTGGCTGCTGAACATGTCCTTCAAGAGCAACACCGAAATCCTCAGCGGCCTGACGCTGTTTCCGCAGGATTTCACCTTCGCCAACTACAAGGTGATCTTCACCGATCCGGCCTGGTACACCGGTTACCTCAACTCGCTGTATTACGTGAGTCTGAACACGGTGATTTCGCTGAGCGTGGCGTTGCCAGCGGCCTACGCGTTCTCGCGGTATCGCTTTCTCGGCGACAAGCACCTGTTCTTCTGGCTGCTGACCAACCGCATGGCGCCGCCGGCGGTGTTCCTGTTGCCGTTCTTCCAGCTGTACTCGTCGATCGGCCTGTTCGACACCCACATTGCGGTGGCGTTGGCGCATTGCTTGTTTAACGTGCCGTTGGCGGTGTGGATTCTTGAAGGCTTCATGTCCGGCGTTCCGAAGGAAATCGACGAAACCGCCTACATTGATGGCTACAGTTTCCCCAAGTTCTTCGTGAAGATTTTCGTCCCGCTGATTGGCTCGGGGATCGGTGTGACGGCGTTCTTCTGCTTCATGTTTTCCTGGGTCGAGCTGTTGCTGGCGCGGACGCTGACCTCGGTCAACGCAAAGCCGATCGCAGCAGTGATGACGCGGACGGTCTCGGCGTCCGGCATCGACTGGGGCGTACTGGCGGCGGCGGGGGTGTTGACCATCCTGCCGGGCATGCTGGTGATCTGGTTTGTCCGTAACCACGTGGCCAAGGGCTTTGCCCTCGGCCGGGTATGAGGAACTGAATGATGGAATGGATGAGTTGGACGGTCCCCACTGCAGCGTTCTTCACCGTCATTGGCCTGATTCTGGTGGGCATGACGACGTGGGAATTGCGCTCGCCGAGCGTTCTTCGGCGTGGTTTGTTGCCGATTGCCACCACCCGTGGTGATCGGCTGTTTATCGGTCTTCTCGGCAGCGCCTACCTGCATTTGCTGGTAATCGGCGTCACCGACTGGAGCATCTGGGTCGCGTCCGCGTTGTCCCTGGTGTGGCTGTTGGCTGTGATGCGTTGGGGCTAGTCGAATCGCTCGGCAATGTTGCTCCGAAACTCAATAAGGAGGTCTCTATGTTCGACAAAAACAATAAGCTGCGACATAGCATTTCATTGGCAGCCATGCTGGCACTCAGCGGTTTGAGCGCGTCTGCCTGGGCCGATGCCTATGAAGAAGCCGCGAAAAAATGGATCGGCAGCGAGTTCAAGCCGTCCACCCTGACGGCGGATCAGCAGCTCGCGGAGCTGAAGTGGTTCATCAAGGCCGCCGAGCCGTTTCGCGGGATGGACATCAAGGTTGTCTCGGAAACCCTGACCACTCACGAATATGAGTCCAAGGTGCTGGCCAAGGCCTTTACCGAGATCACCGGGATCAAGGTGACCCACGACCTGCTGCAAGAAGGCGACGTGGTGGAAAAGCTGCAGACCGTGATGCAGTCGGACAAGAGCATCTATGACGGCTGGGTCAACGATTCGGACCTGATCGGTACGCACTTCCGCTACGGCAAGACGGAATCGATCACCGACCTGATGGCCAATGAAGGCAAAAACTTCACTTCGCCGACCCTGGACCTCAAGGATTTCATCGGCCTTTCCTTCACCACCGCACCCGACGGCAAGCTCTATCAACTGCCCGACCAACAGTTCGCCAACCTCTATTGGTTCCGCGCCGACTGGTTCGAGCGCGCGGACCTGAAAGCCAAGTTCAAGGAAAAGTACGGTTACGAGTTGGGCGTGCCGGTGAACTGGTCAGCCTATGAAGACATCGCCAAGTTCTTCAGCGAAGACGTCAAGGAAATCGACGGCAAGCGGGTCTACGGGCACATGGACTACGGCAAGAAAGACCCGTCCCTGGGCTGGCGCTTCACCGATGCCTGGTTCTCCATGGCGGGTGGCGGCGACAAGGGATTGCCTAACGGTTTGCCGGTGGACGAATGGGGTATCCGCGTCGAGGATTGCCACCCGGTCGGTTCCAGCGTGACTCGCGGCGGCGACACCAACGGCCCGGCGGCGGTGTTTGCCACCACCAAATACGTCGACTGGCTCAAGGCCTACGCGCCACCGGAAGCGGCGGGCATGACCTTCTCCGAGTCCGGCCCGGTACCGTCACAGGGCAACATCGCCCAGCAGATCTTCTGGTACACCGCATTCACGGCTGACATGACCAAACCGGGTCTGCCGGTGGTGAACGCCGATGGCACCCCGAAATGGCGCATGGCACCTTCGCCACGCGGTCCGTATTGGGAAGAGGGCATGAAGCTGGGGTATCAGGACGTGGGTTCCTGGACGTTCATGAAGTCCACGCCTGAGAAGCAGAAACTGGCAGCCTGGCTCTATGCGCAGTTCGTGACGTCGAAAACCGTGTCGCTGAAGAAAACCATCGTCGGCCTGACACCGATTCGCGAATCGGACATCAACTCGCAAGCGATGACCGATCTGGCGCCGAAACTCGGTGGCCTGGTCGAGTTCTACCGCAGCCCGGCCCGCGTGCAATGGACCCCGACCGGGACCAACGTGCCGGACTATCCGCGTTTGGCGCAATTGTGGTGGAGCCACATCGCCGAAGCCGCCAGCGGCGACAAAACCCCGCAACAGGCACTCGACGGCCTGGCCAAGGACCAGGACGCAATCATGTCCCGTCTGGAACGCTCGAAGGCCCAAGCCACCTGCGCCCCGAAAATGAACCCCGAGCGCGATGCGCAATACTGGTTCGATCAACCGGGTGCACCGAAACCGAAACTGGCGAACGAGAAGCCGAAGGGCGAGACCGTGAGCTACAACGAGCTGCTGAAATCGTGGGCGGACGCGCGTAAGTAAACGGCTGACCCGCAATGTTTAACGGCACCTTCGGGTGCCGTTTCTATTGGCGGACACGCTCACGTTTCAATGACTGGCGCACGGTTTTCAGAATCGCCGGCTCGAAGGCGCTGTGCCCGGCATGGAGTAGCCGGCACCGCAGTGACTGGCGCCGGCGAAGCCAGCGAACACTGGCCATGCCGAAGGTATCGCTGATGCCTTGGATCACTTCAGTTTGGGCATCAAGGGAAGGTGCTTCGTCCGCGCGTGTAAAGAAGTACCGGTTTACGTGGTAATGCACTTCCAGGCGGATGGCGCGCACGGCTTCGTCGTCAACGAAGTCTTCGAGTGCGCTCGGCTGCATCGATTGTCCGTTCAATTGCAAGGTCGCCCTTAACCAGTGGAGGGCCGCCTGACGCTGCTTGACTGCGCAGCCGTTGTTCAGGGCCTGGTAGATCGCCCTGGCACTGACGGCGCCTGTCCCATGGGTAATGGCCGACAGTCCGTCACTCAGGATTTGATCGTAGGCACTTACATTGGCCGCAAACGGCACGAACACCGAAACCAGCGTGGTTTTCAGAACGGCCTCTGGATAGCGTTGCTGGTATTGAATGGCCAGCCAACTGCCCCATGAAACGCCGAGCAGGCTGATTTTTTCGAAGCCCAGATGCTGCCGCAGCGCTTCGATGTCTTCGACGCAACGCCTGGTGTCATTGTGCTGGAGTTCGCCATGGGGAATGGAGCGGCCGCTGCCACGCTGGTCGAACAGAATGATGTCGAAACAGCGCTCATCGAAGAACTCGAGATGATGGCTGTCACTGCGGCCACCCGGTCCGCCATGCAGGAACAATATCGGTTCTGCGCCCGGTGTGCCGTGCCGCTCCCAATAGAGTTGGTGACCGTCGCCGGTCGGGAAGTAGCCACTGTTCACCATTAGGCGGGTGTCCTCAGCCTGTAGAACTGAAACAGTTCCGTGTGGCCGGGACGGGCCGCTACGCTGGAAACCAGCTCAAGCTTCAGCGCCTGCGCCATATAGGGCACGGCGATCAGCACCGGCGTATGGCCGAAAAGGAGAATCGTGCCTCCTGGTTTAACGCAGGCCACCATCGCGTGGAACGCTCGCTGCGCCTCCTTGCGCGTCATCACTTCAGCATTGAGGAAACGCAGGATCATCACGTCACATTGACTACCCGTTGTTGCGATGTGGCGGGCATCGGCCAGGTAGAACCGTGCGGATGAAGTGCCATGATGCTTTTTGGCATGTTCGATCATCGACGCTGAGCGATCAGACCCCACGCACTGGCGGTCCGGGAGTTCGCGAGCGAGGTGAGCGATGAACTCGCCCGTTGAACACGCCGGGTCATGGATCACCGCTCCGGGAAGTGACAGGGATTTGAGCAGGCTTGCGCAATGCTGGCGAAAATGCCGTTCGTCAGCATTCAGCTGTGTGGCGAGCGACTCATTGCATCGCCAGTACTCGGGCGAGCAGACGCACTCTCGGCCGCTGTCCTCCATGGCAGGAAACGGAAAACTCACTTCGCTGTCCGATTGCGCCAGTGCGTTATGGAACACGATTTCCTTTTCCTGCGCAGACACCGCGCGAAAATAGATCACGAGGCCTTGATTGCCCCAATGCCATTGCGCAAGCGGTCCAAGCAGCATCCAGGGTTTGAGCACGCTGCTGATGTGCCAGCCGACCGACTCGCTGTGCTGCAGGACTTTGCGGCCGACCCAGTCATTGCCGTTCACACGCAAGACAAACACATGATGCAGGCCCATGCCGAAGGGTTCGGTGAAGCCATTGAGCTCGCCCGGCGATGCCTGGTGCTGAGCGAAGGATTGAGCGAGGTGGTGTTCTCGACGAAGGGCAGGGGTCATGCTGCCACTCCCTGATTGCTTTGTAGCCGCCGTCCTCGAACCTGCGGTATCACCACATTGCCACTGGATACCACGAAAAACCGCTCCAGCCCCGGAATGACGACGTTGACCAGCGTTGTACCCAACAAGGTCTGATGCAGTTGGGTAACCCCCAGCGCGCGCCCATGCCGGTGGAGATCTTCAGCCAGCAGGTGGATCTGCTCGGCCAACGGTTGCTCATTGACTGCGTCGGATAATTCGACCGTGAAATGCTCGCACAAAGTGAGTAGTGGATACAGATCGAACTGCAGGCAGCGAAGCAGGCGAGGAAACTTGCTCAAGTGCCGTTGCGCGTTACTCAGGTAGTGTTGCAGCTCTGGCTCCAGAGCCGCGTGATGCAGCTGGACGAGTTCGGTCAGCGCCCGCCAGGCGCCGTGTCGGGCGCTGATCGAGCAACCGCTGCCGAACACGCGAGGGCGGGCGCCAGGTTCGGTTGAGAAAGCCAGAAAGGTGTATGGCAGGAATTCGGTGCTGATGTCGATCAGGATGATTTCCGCTCCGATCTCCGCTTCGGCGTCCAGCCACAGTTGCCCCAGTGCTTCGTGATCTGCCACGCGAGCGACCCGGCGCAGCACAGGACGGTTTTCGTAGTAAAAATGCTCCAGCAGAAACAACGAGACCGCATCACGCTCGATGCATTCATTGGCCGCATGCAAGACCGCTTCATTGTAGCTGGCGCCAATGGCCGTTCCACTGTTAGAGGCATAGCGCCGTAATACGCCGTAGTTCGTAGTGTCTTGTTCCAGTGGCTGGTGTGAATAGTCGGGCGTGCATAACGCGACGGGGTAAGAGAATGTAATGTGTTTGAAAATATCCGTATAAGTTCTGCAGGCCGTCAAGGCGTCGGGTTGTTTGATAAGAGGCGAAAGAACAGTGTCATCGATAAAGAGTTGCGAGTCGGAAAAATAGCGCGGGGAGATGCACTGAATGCCGCAAGTGCTGAAGTGATCACTTAGATAATGTTCCAGTGTTTCGTAAAGCGCCCCCACCTGCGCATGATGGAGGTAACCTTTCCCTGCTCCCCGGGCGATGCCGTGTTGATTGCCAACACTTGCCGAGACGTGCACCGCGACGATCCGTTGGCCGAGCACACGGGGTTCTGCATGAAGTCCCAGGTTCTCCAGTTCCGCGTAAATCCGCTGTTCGGCCTGGGCAAGGGTGAGTTCTCGTTCCACAGGTGTGAAGGTATCCATTGTTCGCTCCCTTGAAAAACGGGGGGCACATACCCCCCGTTTTCTTAAACAACTTCCAGTTCGGCCTGTTCAGCCTCGGTCAGTTGCAGTTGTTCAACTTGCTCTTCTGTGGGGCTGTCCTGTTGTTCCAGGTCGATAACTTTGTTGGCGTTCCAGCTGACAACATATCCCATGGGTAAACTCTCTTTTTGTTGGATGGTGGTGTGCTTAATCAAGCACGGAGCGACTCTATAAGTTGGACGTTGCTCGGTCAAAAATGACGGGAAGTTACAGCGCCGTTATTTCCGCTGTAAGGAAACACGTACACATTAATCAGCGATTGACGATTGTGGTTCGTAAACAGGGGCAGGCGTCGAGTAAATGACCCATTCGCTGCACCGATCGGGTGTACGAGGATGTGCGAAATTTCAGCCCGTGGGGTGGCCAAATCGCAATGATTAGTTTGTTCTCGTTCCTTTGCAGGTTGTGCGCAGAGAAATCTCCTACCGTGTTTGAAGTTTCTTCAGGCAGCTGTGTCGATGCCGTCTACCCCTTCAGAAAAAATGTCACGTTTCATAATTCCCTTTCGTTTCGATGGCTCCATCCGACAGACCTTCAAGATAGACCCACCTACCCCATTCCGGTTGCAGGGCGAGGTGGGCAATACGGCGAGCGCTTTCGGGCATCGCGGGTGGGAGAGGGAGGTAGCGGTAACAAATCCTGCAAACGCAAAAACGGCACCCGAAGGTGCCGTTTCTGTTTTCTACCGAGTACCGCTAAGCGATCAACCCGCCAACACTGCCTGCTGAACCAGCACCAGCAACGGCTGCGGATACAGGCCAAGGAAGAACGCCAGTGCGGCGATGGCCAGCAGCATCACGCCGCCTGCACGTTGTTCCCAGTGCAGCTGCGCATCGTGGCGACGCAGGTTCGGTTCGATCAGGTACAGGGTGACCATCACACGCAGGTAGTAGAAGACCCCGATGGCGCTGCCCAGTACCAGGGAACCGACCAGCCACCATTGGTGCGACTCGACACCGGTGGCGATGATGTAGAACTTGCCGATGAAGCCCGCGGTCAGCGGGATACCGGCCAGGGACAGCATCATCACGGTCAGCACGGCGGTCAGGTACGGACGGCGCCAGAACAGGCCGCGGTATTCGTACAGGGCGTCGGCATCACGGCCGTTGTACGGCGAGGACATCAGGGTGATCACGCCGAATGCGCCGAGGCTGGTGATCACGTAGGTGACCAGGTACACGCCGATGGCTTCCACGGCCAGACCCTTGCTCGCCACCAGAGCGATCAGCAGGTAACCGAAGTGCGCGATGGACGAGTAACCCAGCAGACGCTTGAGGTTGCTCTGGGTCAGGGCCAGCAGGTTACCGAACAGGATCGACGCAATGGCGATGATGGTCAGCACGTCGCTCAGAACACCGCTGCTTGCAGCAGGGGAGATCTGGAACAGACGCACCATCACCGCAAACACAGCGACTTTCGAAGCGGTAGCGAGGAACGCCGCCACCGGTGCCGGAGCACCTTCGTAAACGTCCGGCGTCCAGAGGTGGAACGGTACCAGCGACAACTTGAACGCCAGACCGATCAGCATCATGCCCAGGCCCATTTGCGCCAGGGAACTTGGCAGGCCGGTGGCCGCGAGGGCCTGGCCGATGCCGACGAAGCTCAGGCTGCCGGAGTCGGCGTAGAGCAGGGCCATACCGAACAACAGGAACGCGGAACCGGCGGCCGACAGCACCATGTACTTGATACCAGCTTCCAGCGAACGCTTGTTGAAGAAGGCGTAGGCCACCAGACCGTAGACCGGCACCGAGAGCAGTTCCAGACCGATGAACAACCCGGCCAGGTGCTGCGCGCTGACCAGAACCAGGCCACCGGCGGCGGCCATCAGGATCAGCAGGTACAGTTCTTCGCGGTTGCCCGGGTAACCCGAACCGCCATCGCCGAGGTAGGCGTGGGCGAGGGTGACACAGGCGAGGGTGGCGACCAGGATCAGCGCCATGTACAAGCAGGCGAAGCTATCGATCTGCAGCAGTGGGGTCACGGCCAATGGCGCGACTTTCAGGGCTGGCAGGATCGACAGCAACGCCAGGTTCAGGCCCGCCACGGAAATCAGGAAGGTCTGCGAGTGGTTGCGGCGCCAGGCAATCGCCAGCATCACCACGATGATCGTGGCGCTGGTGATCAACAACGGCGCTAGCGCGATAAAGTGTTGAGTCGTGAATTCCATAGCGCTCTTACCGGGCCGAAGCGAGTTGAGTGAAGGCGGTGCCGAGCCATTGCTGCACGCCATGCATCGTCGCAGCAGAGGTATCGAGGAACGGTTGCGGGTACACGCCGATGTAAATCAGCAGTGCCGCCAGACCGACCACCATGATCAGTTCGCGAGCATCCATGCCGTGCAACACCGCGTCCGATTTGGACGGGCCGAAGTAGGCACGGTGGATCATGATCAGCGAGTAGACCGAACCGAACACCAGGCCCGACGTCGCGATGATCGTGACCACAGGCGCAGCGGGGAAGGTGCCGATCAGGATCAGGAACTCACCGACGAAGTTACCGGTGCCCGGCAAGCCCAGCGATGCGGCAGCGAAGAACAGGCTGATGGCCGGCAGGTACGCGATCTTCGACCACAGTCCACCCATTTCACGCATGTCGCGGGTGTGGGTGCGTTCGTACAGCTGACCGCTGAGGATAAACAGTGCAGCGGCCGAAACGCCGTGCGCCAACATCTGCATCACCGCGCCCTGCAGCGCCAGTTGGCTGCCGGAGTAGATGCCGATCAGTACGAAGCCCATGTGGGAAACGGACGAGAAGGCGATCAGACGCTTGATGTCGGTTTGTGCGAACGCCAGGAACGCGCCGTAGAAGATCCCGATCAGACCCAGGGTCATGGCAATCGGCGCGAACTCGGCCGAAGCATTCGGGAACAGCGGCAGGGCGAAACGCAGCAAACCGTAAGCAGCGGTTTTCAACAAGATACCGGCGAGGTCAACCGAACCTGCCGTTGGCGCCTGGGCGTGAGCATCAGGCAACCACGAGTGGAACGGCACGACCGGCAGCTTGACCGCGAAAGCGATGAAGAAGCCGAGCATCAGGATGTACTCGGTGGTGAGCGACATCTTGGTTTTCAGCAGGTCGGCGTAGTTGAACGTGATCACGCCGGTGCTGTTGAAGTTGACCAGAACCAGCCCGAGGATCGCCACCAACATGATCAGGCCGGAAGCCTGAGTGAAGATGAAGAACTTGGTCGCCGCGTAGATCCGGGTTTTCTTGCCGTCCGAAGAACTGTGACCCCAGAGCGCGATGAGGAAGTACATCGGCACCAGCATCATTTCCCAGAAGAAGAAGAACATGAACAGGTCGAGGGCGAGGAACACGCCGACGACACCGCCCAGGATCCACATCAGGTTCAAGTGGAAGAAACCAACGTGACGTTGAATCTCTTTCCACGAGCAGAGTACCGAGAGGATACCCAGCAGGCCGGTCAGCAGGATCATCAGCAGCGACAGGCCGTCGAGGGCCAGGTGCACGCTGATGCCGAAGCGCTGGATCCAGATGTGCTTGAACTCAAGCGCCCAGGTCGGGTCGGCGCCAGGTGCCGGAGCAAATGAATAATCACCGTGGGCCCACAGCCAGAGGCCGAGTGCGAGTTCCAGGGTCATGGTCAACAGCGCAATCCAGCGGGGGAGGGTGGCGCCGAAGCGCTCACCCATCCAGCACAGCAGGCCGCCGATGAAGGGGATCAGGATTAGCCAAGGCAGAATCATGACGGGCTCAATTCCTTTCGCAAGTTCGCAAGGTTCATATTCAGACCGCTACCAGCACGATGGCGCCGATGACCAGCACGGAGCCGGCAGCCATCGATGCCGCGTACCAACGCAGTTGACCGGTTTCGGTACGGCTCAGGGCGGTGTGGCCGCCTTTGGCCATACGCGGGATCAGACCGATGGTCTGGTCGAGCGGGTCTTTGCGCAGTACGTGGCTGATCGCCAGGTATGGCTTGACGAACAGTTTGTCGTAGATCCAGTCGAAGCCCCAGGCAGCGAACCACCAGGCCGAAAGGAAGCGGCCGATGCCGCTGTTGGCGATTGCAGTGACGAAACGACGCTTGCCGAGGAACAGCAGCGCGGCCAGCAGGATACCGGCCAGGGCGATGGCGCCCGAAGCGATTTCCAGACTGTGCTTGGCTTCGCCGCCGGCGTGGCCGACGCTTTCCGGCAGCACACCGTGCAGCGGCGGAACGATCATCGCGCCAATGGCGGTGGACAATACGATCAACACCGACAGTGGCAGCCAGTGAGCGATGCCGTGACCGGCGTGCGCTTCGGTCTTCGCTTCACCGTGGAACGCGATGAAGATCAGGCGGAAGGTGTACAGCGACGTCATGAACGCGCCGACCAGACCGGCGTACAGCAGGCCGTTGTTGCCGCTGGCGAATGCTTCCCAAAGGATTTCGTCCTTGGAGTAGAAGCCTGCGGTCACCAGTGGCAGGGCCGCCAGGGCCGCGCCGCCGACGATGAAACTGGTGTAGGCCAGTGGCAGTTTCTTCCACAGGCCACCCATCTTGAAGATGTTCTGCTCGTGGTGGCAGGCAACGATCACCGCACCGGAGGCAAGGAACAGCAGCGCCTTGAAGAAGGCGTGGGTCATCAGGTGGAAGATCGCGCCATCCCATGCGCCAACGCCCAGCGCCAGGAACATGTAGCCGATCTGGCTCATGGTCGAGTAGGCGAGGATACGTTTGATGTCGGTCTGCACCAGTGCGGCAAAACCGGCGAGTACCAGGGTCACGCCGCCGACGATGCCGACCAGGTGCAGGATTTCCGGCGCCAGGGTGAACAGGCCATGGGTACGGGCGATCAGGTAGACACCGGCGGTCACCATGGTCGCGGCGTGGATCAGTGCCGAAACCGGAGTAGGACCGGCCATCGCATCCGCCAGCCAGGTTTGCAGTGGCAGTTGCGCGGATTTACCGACAGCGCCGCCCAGCAGCATCAGGGTGGCCATGACCATCCAGAAGTCGCCGGCCTGGAATTTCTGCGGTGCCAGCACCAGCAGTTCCTGGACGTTCAGTGTGCCCAGTTGGGCGAACAGGATGAACAGGCCGATGGCCATGAACACGTCGCCGATGCGGGTCACGATAAAGGCTTTGAGTGCCGCGTTACCGTTGTTGCGGTTGCTGTAGTAGAAACCGATCAACAGGTACGAGCACAGGCCAACGCCTTCCCAGCCGAAGTACAGGAACAACAGGTTATCGCCCAGGATCAGGAACAGCATGCTGGCGATAAACAGGTTGGTGTAAGCGAAGAAGCGCGAGTAACCGTCTTCACCGCGCATGTACCACGACGCGAACAGGTGGATCAGGAAGCCGACGCCGACCACCACACCGAGCATGGTGACCGACAGGCCATCCAGGTACAGCGCGAAGTTCGGCGTGAAGCCTTCCACCGCCATCCACTGCCACAACACCTGGGTGTAGTGACCGCCTTCAGGTGGCGCGACGTTGAATTGCCAGATCACATAAGCCGTGACGATGGCAGACAGGCCGATGGAACCGACGCCAATCAGCGCCGAAAGGTTTTCCGAAAAGCGTCCCCGGGAGAACGACAGCAACAGGAAACCGATGAGAGGGAATACGAAAGTCAGATAGAGAAGATTCATCCGCGCATCTCGCTGGCAGCGTCGATATCGAGAGTGTGGAAGCGGCGATACAGCTGCAACAGAATCGCCAGGCCAATACTGGCCTCGGCGGCTGCCAGGCTGATCACCAGGATGAACATGATCTGTCCATCCGGCTGCGCCCAGCGGCTACCGGCAACGATGAACGCCAACGCGGAGGCATTCATCATGACCTCCAGGCTCATCAGCACGAAGAGAATGTTGCGGCGGACCATCAGGCCGACCAGACCGAGGCAGAACAGGATGCCGGCGACCGCCAGACCATGCTCCAAAGGGATAGCAGGCATCGTCATTGCTCCTTGGCTTCGTTACGGCCCAAGTGGAACGCCGTCACGGCTGCGGCAAGCAGCAGCATCGAGGCGAGTTCGACCACCAGCAGGTACGGGCCGAACAGGCTGATGCCCACGGCCTTGGCGTCTACGGTGGTGTGGCCGATGGCCTGACCGCTCTGGTGGCTGAACAGCACGTACAGCAACTCCGCCAGCAGCAAGGAACCGAGAATCACCGGACCGAGCCAGATTCCGGGCTTGAGCCAGACGCGCTCTTGCTGAACCGAGGCCGGGCCCAGGTTCAGCATCATCACCACGAACACGAACAGCACCATGATGGCGCCAGCGTAGGCGATCACTTCCAGAACACCGGCAAACGGTGCGCCGAGGGCGAAGAACGTCATGGCCACGGCGATCAGCGAAATGATCAGGTAGAGCAGGGCGTGCACAGGGTTGGTGTGGGTGATCACGCGAAGCGTGGACACCACAGCGATACCCGATGCGAAATAGAAAGCGAATTCCATCTTTCTTCCTTAAGGCAGCAAGCTCTTCACGTTGATCGGTTCGG
This sequence comes from Pseudomonas sp. 300, assembly GCF_055803035.1. NCBI lineage: Bacteria > Pseudomonadati > Pseudomonadota > Gammaproteobacteria > Pseudomonadales > Pseudomonadaceae > Pseudomonas > Pseudomonas sp. 300. The sequence continues at coordinate 638,922 of NZ_JAVLRV010000002.1, forward strand.
CTTCATTCTGCGCGGAGCCTTTCGGCTTCCCGGCAATCGCCATACCTGCAACACGATAGAAGTTGTAATCAGGGTTTTTGCCGGGGCCGGAGATCAGCAGATCTTCTTTCTCGTAAACCAGGTCCTGACGTTTGAACTCGGCCATCTCGAAATCCGGTGTCAGCTGGATCGCGGTGGTCGGGCAGGCTTCCTCGCAGAGGCCGCAGAAAATGCAGCGCGAGAAGTTGATGCGGAAGAAGTCCGGGTACCAGCGACCGTCTTCGGTTTCAGCTTTCTGCAGCGAGATGCAGCCAACCGGGCACGCCACGGCGCACAGGTTGCAGGCTACACAACGCTCTTCGCCATCAGGGTCGCGGGTCAGGACGATACGGCCACGGTAACGCGGCGGCAGGTACACCTGCTCTTCCGGGTACTGCAGCGTGTCGCGCTTGCGGAAGGCATGGCCGAAGATCATCACCAGGCTGCGAAGCTGGGTGAAGAAGCCATGCACGATGTCAAAAATGTACTTCATGATTCTCTATCCTCACTGAGCCGCGACGGCGGGCGTGTTGAGCAACACGATCGCAGCGGTCACCAGCATGTTGACGAGGGTCAGCGGCAGGCAGAACTTCCAGCTGAAATCCATCACTTGGTCATACCGTGGGCGCGGAATCGAGGCGCGCAGCAGGATGAAGATCATGATGAAGAACGCGGTTTTCAGCGCGAACCAGATGAACGGGATCTGCGGCAGAATGTTGAACGGACCGTGCCAGCCACCGAAGAACAAGGTCACCAGCAGCGCCGAAATCAACACGATGCCGATGTACTCGCCGACGAAGAACATGCCCCATTTCATGCCGGCGTATTCAATGTGGTAACCGTCGGCCAGTTCCTGCTCCGCTTCCGGCTGGTCGAACGGGTGACGGTGAGTCACGGCGACGCCAGCGATGAAGAAGGTCAGGAAACCGAAGATCTGCGGAATGATGAACCACAGGTTCTGCGCTTGGTATTCAACGATGTCGCGCATGTTGAACGAGCCGACCTGGATCACGATGCCCATCAGCGACAGACCCATGAACACTTCGTACGACACGGTCTGTGCCGAGGCCCGCAAGCTGCCCAGCAGGGCGAACTTGTTGTTACTCGACCAGCCGGCGAACAACACCGCGTAGACCGACAGACCGGCCATGGCGAAGAAGAACAGGATGCCGATGTTGATGTCCGCCACACCCCAGGTCGGGGTGATCGGGATGATCGCGAAGGCAATCAGCAGGGCGCTCATGGCGACTACCGGTGCCAGGGTGAAGATCATCTTGTCGGCGAACGGCGGGGTCCAGTCTTCCTTGAAGAACATCTTGATCATGTCGGCCGCGATCTGGAACGCGCCGAACGGGCCGACGCGGTTCGGACCGTAACGGTCCTGCCAGAGGGCGAGCAAACGACGCTCGACCCAGCTCAGCAGCGCGCCGCACACCACTACGGCGAGCAGAATCACGATGGCCTTGAGGACCGCGATGATCACGTCAATCACTTCAGGCGTGAACCAGGTCATTGAGCTGCCTCCTGCAGACCGTCAACGGATTTGCCAAAGATTGCCGGTGGAATGCCCGCGATACCGGCCGGCAATGCGACCAGACCGGCACCCAGCTCTTCGTTGATGCGCAGCGGCAGACGCAAGGTCTGGCCGGCAACGTTCAAGCTCAGCAGGGCGCCGTCATTGACACCCAGGCGATCGGCTTCGGACTTGGCCAGCGCCACATAGGCGGCCGGAATGCGTTCCTGAACCGGAGCGGCTTTCGAAGAGTTCTCTTCGCTGCCGAGCAGGTGGAAGAACGGCACGACCTGCCAGGTTCCCGGTGCAGGGTTGAACGCACGTGGAACAGCAGCGAACCAGTTCAGCGAGTCACCGCTGCTTTCGATCAGGCGGGTGCCCGGGTCGCCAGCGCGGATGTGACCACCGACTTCGTCCTGGAACTTGTTCCAGGCTTGCGGCGAGTTCCAGCCCGGAGACCAGGCGAATGGCACTTGCTGACGCGGTTCGACCGAGCCCGAGTAACCTTCCATCGAGAAGTTGAACGCGGTGTCGTTGTCTTGCGGGGTACGCGGTTCGTGCACGCTGATGTCAGCGCGCATGGCGGTACGACCGGAATAACGCAGCGGTTCGCGGGCCAGTTTCATGCCCTTGATGCGGAACGCGGCGGACGGTGCGGCGTCAACGATACGCGCCAGTTGCGGCGTGCTCGAAGCAACGGCAGCGGTGACGTGGTCCAGTTGGGTCCAGTCGATCGGCTGGCCCAGCAGGGTGGAACGCAGGGCATGCAGCCAGCGCCAGCCTTCGTGAACCAGGATGCTCGCGTCCATGTATTTCGGGTCGAAGACCTGGAAGAAGCGCTGGGCGCGGCCTTCCTGGCTGACCAGTGTACCGTCGCCTTCAGCGAAGCTGGCGGCTGGCAGAACCAGGTGCGCGCGATCGCTGGTGGCAGTCTTTTGATGGTCCGCGACGATAACCACTTTCGCGGCTGTCAGTGCGGCATCGACCTTGGCTTTGTCGGTACGGGTGTACAGATCGTTTTCCAGCACGACGATGGCGTCGGCCTTGCCATCGATCACCGCTTGCAGGGCTGCATCGACCGATTCGCCACCGAGCATGGCCAGGCCGAGGCTGTTGGCCTCAGGCACGATCAGGCTGATGGAACCGTTCTTCTCGCGCAGCTTCAGGGCCTTGGCGATGTTCGCGGCGGCTTCGATCAGCGCCTTGGAACCCAGCGAGGTGCCAGCAATGATCAGCGGACGCTTGGCGGCCAGCAGGGCATTGGCGATGCGCTGAGCCAGTTCAACGGCTTCGGCGTCGAGGCCTTCAACGGCCGGGGCGCTGGCGTCGAGGGCGTGAGCCACCGCGAAACCGATACGGGCCAGGTCGTCTGGTGCGGCGTGAACGCATTCTTCGGCGATGTCGTCGAGCTTGGTTTCAGCCAGGCTGGCGATGAACAGCGGGTTCAGTTCGTGCTGACCGATGTTCTTCACCGCGGCGTCGAGCCAAGGCTGAACGCGCATGGCGTCGGCCATGTCTTCGGCCTTGCCTTTGACCGATTGACGCAGGGACAGGGCCATGCGCGCAGCCGTCTGGGTCAAGTCTTCGCCGAGGACGAAGATCGCATCGTGGTCTTCGATGTCGCGCATGTTCGGGATTGGCAGCGGGCTGTCTTTGAGCACCTGCATGACCAGGCGAATGCGCGCAAGCTCCTCAGCTTCGATACCGGAGTAGAAGTGCTCGGCGCCGACCAGTTCGCGCAACGCGTAGTTGCTTTCGAGGCTGGCACGCGGCGAACCGATACCGACGATGTTGCGACCGCGCAGCAGGTCAGCGGCTTTATCCAGCGCTTCGTCGAGGCTCAGCTTGGCGCCGTTGGCCAGCAATGGCTGACGCGGGCGGTCTTCGCGGTTGACGTAGCCATAGCCGAAACGGCCACGGTCGCACAGGAAGTACTGGTTGACCGAACCGTTGAAGCGGTTTTCGATCCGACGCAGTTCGCCGTAGCGCTCACCCGGGGAGATGTTGCAACCGCTGGAGCAGCCATGGCAGATGCTCGGCGAGAATTGCATGTCCCACTTGCGGTTGTAGCGCTCGGAGTGAGTCTTGTCGGTGAACACACCGGTCGGGCAGACCTCGGTGAGGTTGCCGGAGAACTCGCTTTCCAGCACGCCGTCTTCAACGCGACCGAAGTACACGTTGTCGTGGGCGCCAAACACACCGAGGTCAGTGCCGCCGGCGTAGTCCTTATAGAAGCGCACGCAGCGGTAGCAAGCGATGCAGCGGTTCATTTCGTGGGAAATGAACGGGCCCAGTTGCTGGTTCTGGTGAGTACGCTTGGTGAAGCGATAACGGCGCTCGTTGTGGCCGGTCATCACGGTCATGTCTTGCAGGTGGCAGTGACCGCCTTCCTCACAGACCGGGCAGTCGTGAGGGTGGTTGGTCATCAGCCATTCAACGACGCTGGCGCGGAAGACTTTCGCTTCTTCGTCGTCGATGGAGATCCAGCTGCCATCGGTGGCGGGCGTCATGCAGGACATGACGATCCGACCACGTTTGTCGTTCTCGTCGGTGTACTGCTTGACCGCGCACTGGCGGCAAGCGCCAACGCTGCCAAGGGCGGGGTGCCAGCAGAAATAAGGGATATCGAGGCCTAGCGACAGACATGCCTGTAACAGGTTGTCTGCCCCATCGACTTCGAGCTCTTTGCCGTCTACGTGGATAGTGGCCATGGTTCAAAGTTCTTCGTTGGCCCGGTGTCAGCGGGCGTGGCTAATGGAATCTTGTTTTCGTGCGAATCAAAACAGCCCATGAAAGGCGTCATCGAACGAAAGGCGAAGGGCACGGACCCTTCGCCTTTTAAGCGTTAAGCGCCGACTACGATCGGCCTGGCCAGAGGCGGGACGACGGCGCTGGTAGGCGCGATGCCGGCTTCGAACTCATGGCGGAAGTATTTGATTGCGCTGCCCAACGGCTCCACGGCGCCCGGTGCGTGAGCACAGAAGGTCTTGCCAGGGCCGAGGAAACCGACCAGACCCAGCAGGGTCTCGATGTCGCCGGCTTGCCCTTCACCGTTCTCGATTGCGCGCAGCAGCTTGACGCTCCACGGCAAACCGTCACGGCACGGGGTGCAGAAACCGCACGACTCTCGGGAGAAGAACTCTTCCATGTTGCGCAGCAGGGACACCATGTTGACGCTGTCGTCCACCGCCATGGCCAGGCCGGTACCCATACGGGTGCCCACTTTGGCGATGCCGCCGGCGTACATTTGTGCGTCCAGGTGTTCCGGCAACAGGAAACCGGTACCGGCGCCGCCTGGCTGCCAGGCTTTGAGCTTGAAGCCGTCGCGCATGCCGCCAGCGTAGTCTTCGAACAGCTCGCGACCGGTGACGCCGAACGGCAATTCCCACAGGCCCGGGTTCTTGACCTTGCCGGAGAAGCCCATGAGCTTGGTGCCCATGTCTTCACTGCCTTCACGCGCCAACGATTTGTACCAGTCCACGCCGTCGGCAATGATCGCCGGGACGTTGCACAGGGTTTCTACGTTGTTCACGCAAGTCGGCTTGCCCCACACGCCAACGGCGGCAGGGAAGGGCGGCTTGGAGCGCGGGTTGGCGCGGCGGCCTTCGAGGGAGTTGATCAGCGCGGTTTCTTCACCGCAGATGTAACGCCCGGCGCCAGTGTGGACGAACAGCTCGAAATCGAAGCCGCTGCCCAGGATGTTCTTGCCCAGCAGGCCGGCGGCTTTGGCTTCTTCCACGGCACGGTTGAGGTGCTTGGCGGCGGTGGTGTATTCGCCACGCAGGAAGATGTAGCCACGGTAGGTTTTCAGCGCGCGGGCACTGATCAGCATGCCTTCGATCAGCAGATGGGGTAGTTGCTCCATCAGCATGCGGTCTTTCCAGGTGTTCGGCTCCATTTCATCCGCGTTGCACAGCAGGTAGCGGATGTTGATGGATTCGTCTTTGGGCATCAGGCCCCACTTCACGCCCGTGGGGAAGCCTGCACCGCCGCGACCCTTGAGGCCGGCGTCTTTCACAGTCTGGACGATGTCGTCCTGAGCCATGTCGGCGAAGGCCTTGCGCGCAGCGGCGTAACCGTTCTTGGCCTGGTACTCGTCGAGCCAGACAGCTTCGCCGTCGTCACGCAGACGCCAGGTCAGCGGGTGAGTCTCGGCCGAACGCTTGATGCGGTTGGCAGGACCGAAGGAAGTCAGGGTCATACGTAGCCCTCGAGCAATTTGGCAACGCCGGCAGGCTGCACATCACCGAAAGTGTCGTCGTCGATCATCAACGCCGGCGCCTTGTCGCAGTTGCCGAGGCAGCAGACCGGCAGCAGGGTGAAACGACCGTCGGCGGTGGTCTGACCCAGGCCAATGCCCAGATTGCTCTGGATTTCGCTGACCACGGACTCGTGGCCGCCGATGTAGCAGACCATGCTGTCGCAGACGCGAATGATGTGGCGGCCGACGGGCTGACGGAAGATCTGGCTATAGAACGTAGCCACACCTTCAACGTCGCTGGCCGGGATGCCGAGGATCTCGCCGATGGCGTAGAGCGCGCCGTCAGGCACCCAGCCACGTTCCTTCTGGACGATCTTCAGGGCTTCGATCGACGCCGCGCGCGGGTCTTCGTAGTGATGCAGCTCGTGCTCGATGGCCGAGCGCTCGGTTTCACTCAAAGTGAAACGGTCTGTCTGGATAAGCGTGCTGTTCATGCTTAGCGGTCCACGTCGGCCATAACGAAATCGATACTACCCAGGTACGCGATCAAGTCCGCGACCATGCTGCCTTTGATCACCGAAGGGATCTGCTGCAGGTGCGGGAAGCTTGGGGTGCGAATCCGGGTGCGGTAGCTCATGGTGCCGCCATCGCTCGTCAGGTAATAACTGTTGATGCCCTTGGTCGCTTCGATCATCTGGAAGGATTCGTTGGCCGGCATGACCGGGCCCCACGAAACTTGCAGGAAGTGCGTGATCAGGGTCTCGATGTGCTGCAGGGTGCGCTCTTTCGGCGGCGGCGTGGTCAGCGGGTGATCCGCCTTGTACGGGCCTTCCGGCATGTTGCGCATGCACTGCTCGATGATCTTGATGCTCTGGCGCATTTCTTCGACACGTACGATGCAACGATCGTAGGCATCGCCATTGGCGGCCAGCGGCACTTCGAATTCGAAGTTTTCGTACCCGGAGTACGGGCGGGCTTTACGCAGGTCGAAGTCGCAACCGGTCGAACGCAGGCCTGCACCGGTGACGCCCCATTCGAAGGCCTCTTTGGTGTTGTAGGCAGCGACGCCGATGGTCCGGCCCTTGAGGATGCTGTTGTCCAGTGCGGCTTTCTGGTATTCGTCCAGACGCTTTGGCATCCACTCGACGAAGTCTTTCACCAGTTTTTCCCAGCCGCGCGGCAGGTCGTGGGCGACGCCACCGATGCGGTACCAGGCCGGGTGCAGACGGAAACCGGTGATGGCTTCGATCACCGTGTACGCCTTCTGACGGTCGGTGAAGGTGAAGAACACCGGGGTCATGGCGCCGACGTCCTGGATGTAGGTCCCGAGGAACAGCAGGTGGCTGGTGATCCGGAAGAACTCGGCCATCATGATGCGGATGACGTCGACCTTCTCGGGCACCTTGATGCCGGCCAGCTTCTCGACCGAGAGCACGTACGGCAGGTTGTTCATCACGCCGCCGAGGTAGTCGATACGGTCGGTGTACGGGATGAAGCTGTGCCAGGACTGACGTTCGGCCATCTTCTCGGCACCACGGTGGTGGTAACCGACGTCGGGCACGCAATCGACGATCTCTTCACCGTCCAGCTGCAGGATGATGCGGAACGCACCGTGCGCGGAAGGGTGGTTGGGACCGAGGTTGAGGAACATGTAGTCCTCGTTCGCCCCGGAACGCTTCATGCCCCAGTCTTCAGGCTTGAAGCGCGCGGCTTCTTCCTCAAGCTGTTGCTTGGCCAGGTTCAGGGTGAACGGGTCGAACTCGGTGGCACGGGCCGGGAAGTCCTTGCGCAGCGGGTGACCTTCCCAGGTCGGCGGCATCATGATGCGGGTCAGGTGCGGGTGGCCGGCAAAGTTGATGCCGTACATGTCCCACACTTCACGCTCGTACCAGTTGGCGTTCGGCCAGATGCCGGTCACGGTCGGCACGCTGAGGTCGCTCTCGGACAAGGCGACCTTGATCATCACGTCACTATTACGTTCGATCGACATCAAGTGATAGAACACAGTGAAGTCGGCGCCGCCTGGCAGCCCTTGACGCTTGGTGCGCAGACGCTCGTCCACGCCGTGCAGGTCATAGAGCATGACGTACGGCTTGGGCAGGTTGCGCAGGAAGGTCAGGACTTCGACGAGTTTGGCACGGGCAACCCAAAGCACCGGCATGCCGGTGCGGGTAGGCTGGGCGGTGAACGCCTCGGGGCCAAAACGGTTGTTCAGTTCGACGACCACATCCTGGTCGTCTGCCTTATAAGGCGGGATGTACAGAGCACTGCCTGTAGTCATGGTTATTTATCGCTTTCGGTCAACGTAAAGAATGAAGCCAGTGTCTCGTTCTATTAAAGAAGCAGATCTGGATCAGACTTCGTCGGGGCTGCGCAGGTTGGTGACTGCGATTCGCTGTTCGCGGCGCTTTTCCTTTTCGGAAGGCATCTCGGCGCGATACACGCCTTGATCACCTACGACCCAGGAAAGCGGACGACGCTCCTGTCCAATCGACTCCTGCAAGAGCATCAAGCCTTGCAGAAAAGCTTCGGGACGGGGCGGGCAGCCAGGCACGTAGACGTCCACGGGCAGGAACTTGTCCACCCCTTGAACGACGGAGTAGATGTCGTACATGCCACCGGAGTTGGCGCACGAACCCATGGAGATAACCCATTTAGGCTCGAGCATTTGCTCGTAGAGACGCTGAATGATCGGCGCCATCTTGATGAAGCAGGTGCCGGCGATAACCATGAAATCCGCCTGACGCGGTGATGCCCGAATAACCTCGGCGCCAAAGCGCGCGATGTCGTGGGGCGCCGTGAAGGCGGTGGTCATTTCCACGTAGCAGCACGAAAGACCGAAGTTATACGGCCACAGGGAGTTCTTGCGCCCCCAGTTGATCGTGCCGTTAAGCACGTCTTCGAGCTTGCCCATGAAGATGTTTTTGTGGACTTGATCTTCTAACGGATCGGAAACGGTTTCCCGTTCGCCAATCGGATACTGCTCGTTAGGAGCATCGGGGTCGATCCTGGTGAGATTGTATTGCATTGCCAAAGCCTCATTGTTTCAGCTTCGCCTGCCGCTTGCGACGAGCTTCCGGAGCCCAGTCAAGGGCGCCCACTCGGAACAGGTAGACAAGACCTGCCAACAGAATTGCTATGAAAACGAGAGCTTCGACGAATCCGGTCCAGCCGCTTTCGCGGACGGACACAGACCAGGCAAAGAGAAAGAGGGCTTCGATATCGAAGATCACGAAGAGCATCGCGACCAGATAGAATTTGGCTGAGAGCCGCAAGCGGGCGCCACCTGTAGGTAGCATGCCGGACTCGAACGGTTCGTTTTTGCTGCGGCCCCAGGCTTTTGACCCGAGGAGGCTGGAGACGCCGAGCATGAAGGCGCAAAGGCCGACAACGCCCAGAAGGAAAATGGCAAAGCCCCAGTTGTGGGCCATGAGTCCTGTCGCTTCGGGCATGCTGGTAATCCTTAACAGAGAGCAAAGGTCTCTGAGCTTGAAAAAGAAACAAAGCAGTGACGATATGTCGCAGCAATCAATCCCGCTGATTTTATGGCACAACACCGTGCAAGTAAAATTCAGATAGCGAAATTATTTAGCGGAATAAGGACATAGGGTACCTCCAAAGGCGCGCGGCC
>NZ_JAVLRV010000002.1:648384-650843 GCF_055803035.1 Pseudomonas sp. 300
TCAGTGCGGTTACCGAAGACGTACCACCCTGGATCACGGTGGTCATGTCGTCGAAGTAGCCGGTGCCCACTTCCTGCTGGTGAGCCACGAAGGTGTAACCCTTGGCAGCGTCAGCGAACTCTTGCTCTTGCAGCTTCACGTAGGCAGTCATGTCGTTGCGGGCGTAGTCGTGCGCCAGGTTGAACATGCTGTGCCACATGTTGTGAATGCCGGCCAGGGTGATGAACTGGTGCTTGTAACCCATGGCGGACAATTCGCGCTGGAACTTGGCGATGGTCGCGTCGTCCAGGTTTTTCTTCCAGTTGAAGGAAGGCGAGCAGTTGTACGACAGCAGTTGGTCCGGGTATTCCTTTTTGATCGCTTCAGCGAAGCGACGGGCTTCGTCCAGATCCGGCTTGGCGGTTTCACACCAGATCAGGTCGGCGTACGGCGCGTAAGCCAGGCCGCGAGCGATGGCCTGGTCGAGACCGGCGCGCACTTTGTAGAAGCCTTCCTGGGTACGTTCGCCAGTCACGAATGGCTGGTCGTACGGGTCGCAATCCGAAGTCAGCAGGTCAGCCGCGTTGGCGTCGGTACGGGCCAGGATGATGGTCGGCGTGCCGGCAACGTCAGCGGCCAGACGAGCCGCAGTCAGCTTCTGTACAGCTTCCTGGGTAGGAACCAGTACCTTGCCGCCCATGTGGCCGCATTTTTTCACGGAAGCCAGTTGGTCTTCGAAGTGAACGCCGGCGGCGCCTGCTTCGATCATGCTCTTCATCAGCTCGTAAGCGTTCAGTACGCCGCCGAAACCGGCTTCGGCGTCAGCCACGATTGGCGCGAAGTAGTCGATGTAGCCTTCGTCGCCCGGGCCTTTGCCGGCTTTCCACTGAATCTGGTCAGCACGACGGAACGAGTTATTGATGCGCTTGACCACGGTTGGAACCGAGTCCACCGGGTACAGCGACTGATCCGGGTACATCGATTCGGCGGAGTTGTTGTCCGCAGCCACTTGCCAGCCCGACAGGTAGATCGCCTGGATGCCGGCCTTTACTTGCTGTACAGCCTGGCCGCCAGTCAGGGCGCCCATGCAGTTGACGAAATCTTTCTCAGGACGGAAGGACGGCTTGGCGCCCTGGGTCACCAGGTTCCAGAGCTTCTCGGCGCCGAGTTTTGCAAAGGTGTGCTCAGGTTGAACCGAGCCACGCAGGCGGACGACGTCAGCAGCGGAGTAAGCGCGTGTCACGCCTTTCCAGCGTGGGTTTTCAGCCCAGTCTTTTTCGAGGGCTGCAATTTGCTGTTCGCGTGTCAGTGCCATGGAGATAAACCTCGTCGCGTCTTTTACGGAAAGTTGTTCTGCGGTGGAAAATTCATGCGCTCGCAGACCAGAAGCTTAGGCGGTCAAGTCGAATTCGGCGGGATTGGCGACGGGATGAACGATGGGCTCGAGGGGAAGTGAGCAGGTAAGGGCGGACTGTCGAGCGCATTCGGGCGTCGTGGGCCTTTATACAAACTTCAGTGTGATGCCGGGTTACCTAAATACGCTTCCGTCCCTCGGGACAACTTCGTTCCAGTCGGCAACCTCGTCAAACACACCTTGTGGGCGGTACAGACACGAAACGGCTCGCGGGGTAGATGCGAGCATCGCTTCGAAGGCCCTTGCCAGGGCCCCTGATTAGCGGGAGCGAGGCCATCATGCCTTTGCTTTTTTGGCTCGTCAAACGTTTTGTAGTGCTTTTTTTCAAGCACTACATCTTTGGTCTAATACGACTAATCAGTCAGTTTTCGGTGGTTTAGTCCAAAGTATCGACTTTCACCCGCAGGGTCATGTCATCCCGACCCTGAGTCGAGTAGCTGCGGGTCAGGCCCTGTTTGTCGGCCTGGGTCTGGCGATTCACGCCGGCCAGGGTGATCCATTCGCCGAGGCGGCCGGTGACGGTTGTGTCGGTGCTTTGCACGTTCACTACATCGGGACGTTCCTGGCTCATGCGGTCACGGTTTGTGCTGATCGACAAATGAACGATGTCACCGGTGACGCTGGCGGTGACATAGAAACCCTGGGTGACGTTGCGGTACTCGGTCTGGCTGCGCGGGTCGCCGTAGGAATCGGTCTGCGTGCTGGTCAGCGGTACGCTTTGGCCCACCTGGATCAGCGCCGGTGCGCCTTCGCTGGCCTGGACTTGCTGAATGCCACCGTCACGGCTTTCGGTGCTGCGATTGATGATTCGGGTCTGGCTGGGTTTGGCGCCATTGACCGAATAACCCTGATCTCCCTGGAAGTTGTTTTCGTTGGTGTCGACGGTGATCAGCAAGCGCTTGGGTTGAGTATCAAGTTGCGCAACAAGCGCTTTAAGTTCGTCGATCTTGCGCTGATCGGCGTTGACAATCAGTTGGTTGCCATAGGCGCTGACCTGGCCGTCCTTGCCGATAAAATCCTGGGCCATCGGCAGCATGTCGGCGCTGGTGTGGTAGTTCAGGGGCAC
>NZ_JAVLRV010000002.1:650943-678377 GCF_055803035.1 Pseudomonas sp. 300
GTCTGCTCGCGATGGCCGCGCCGCGGTCTCAAGCCGAATGGCGCACCATGTCCACATGCGGAATCCCTGCTTCCAGGAATTCCTCACTGACCAGGCTGAAGCCCAGGCGCTCATAGAACGCCGTCGCCTGAACCTGCGCGCTCAGCATCTGCTGCTTCAAACCGCGCTTCTCGGCTTCACCGATCACCGCTTGCATCAGCGCATCGCCCACTTTCAAACCGCGCCAGTCTTTCAGCACCGACACCCGGCCAACGTGCCCGTCGGGCAGCAGGCGGGCGGTGCCAATTGGAAAGTCGCCTTCGAAGGCCAGAAAATGCACCGCCGTTGCGTCATCTGCATCCCATTCCAGCTCGGGCGGAACGGATTGCTCACCGATGAACACCGTCTCACGAATGCGCCGGATCTCGGCGTTGTCCTTTTGCCAGTCTGCGACACGTACGTGAATTTTACTCATCAGCAAACCCCAGGCTTCCTTGCTTGATCAGTTCGCACAGCAAGCCGCGACCGTCTTCGTCGCTCAACCATGCGCCGAGGTTGTCGATGTGCAGCGCATCGGCGGCGCAGATCATCTTCAGAAGATCACGCAGTTTGCCGGGCAGATAACGGCTCTGGCCGCTGGCGAACAACAGCAGGTCGTCATCGACTTCGGACCAGGCCAGGCGTGCGCTCGGATTGCGGATCAGTATGGCGCCTTGCTCCAGGCTGGCGAGCAGGTCTTCTTCTTCGATCTCTTCCGGGCCGACGACCAGTTCCGGGTAGCGCGGTTCGGTCATGAACTGGCCGAACCAGGTCAGTAGCAGGCGCTCGTCGCTCATGTGCTCGGCCAGCAGGCTTTTCAAGCGATCAAGGGCGTCGTGCTGGATCTGATGCGGGTCGGCCGCAGGCAGGACATCGGCGTCGGTATAACGCTCTTCATCTGTCAGGAACTGGCTGAGGAAATCGGTGAAGTGGGTCAGCACTTCAGCAGCGCTCGGCGCCCGGAAACCTACCGAATAGGTCAGGCAGTCATCGACGGCCACGCCGCAGTGAGCCAGGCGCGGCGGCAGGTAGAGCATGTCGCCCGGTTCCAGAACCCACTCATCGGTAGCTTCGAAATCAGCGAGGATGCGCAGGTCTGCGTGTTGCAGCAGCGGGCTTTCGGAGGTGCACATCTGGCCGATTTTCCAGTTGCGCTTGCCGTGACCTTGCAACAGGAACACATCGTAGTTATCGAAATGCGGACCCACGCTGCCGCCTGGAGCGGCGAAGCTGATCATCACGTCGTCGATGCGCCAGCTCGGCAGGAAGCGGAACTGTTCCAGCAGTTCGCTGACTTCCGGCACGAATTGGTCAACCGCTTGTACCAGCAGGGTCCATTCGGTTTCCGGCAGCTTGCTGAATTCGTCTTCGGCAAACGGGCCGCGGCGCAATTCCCAAGGACGCTCGCCGTGCTCGATGATCAGGCGCGATTCAACTTCTTCTTCCAGCGCCAGGCCGGCCAGTTCGTCGGCGTCGATCGGGCTTTCGAAATCAGGAATCGCCTGACGGATCAGCAGGGGTTTTTTCTGCCAGTAGTCACGCAGGAATTCGCGCGCCGTGATGCCGCCCAGAAGTTGAAGAGGAATATCAGGATTCATGTGTAACCTATTGAAAAAAAGCACTTTTCAGACGGGAATAAAAACGCCCGGCGCTGCCGGGCGTCTCAAACGGGTGCAGCGGTCGATCAGATGCGCTTGGCTTGCTCTACAGCGTTGCCGATGTAGTTCGCCGGGGTGAGCAGTTTCAGCTCGGCCTTGGCGGCGGCGGGCATGTCCAGCCCGTCGATGAAAGTTTGCAGCGCTTCAGGGCTGATGCCCTTGCCACGGGTCAACTCTTTCAGCTTCTCGTACGGGTTTTCGATGTTGTAGCGACGCATCACGGTCTGGATCGGCTCTGCCAGGACTTCCCAGCAAGCATCGAGGTCGGCAGCGATTTTCTGCGCGTTGAGCTCGAGTTTGCTGATGCCTTTGAGGCTGGCTTCGTACGCGATCACGCTGTGGGCGAAGCCGACACCGAGGTTGCGCAGGACGGTGGAGTCGGTCAGGTCGCGCTGCCAGCGGGAGATCGGCAGCTTGCTCGCCAGATGCTGGAACAGTGCGTTGGCGATACCCAGGTTGCCTTCGGAGTTTTCGAAGTCGATCGGGTTGACCTTGTGCGGCATGGTCGACGAACCGATTTCGCCAGCGATGGTGCGCTGTTTGAAATAACCCAGGGAAATGTAGCCCCAGATGTCGCGGTCGAAGTCGATCAGGATGGTGTTGAAGCGGGCAATCGCGTCGAACAGCTCGGCAATGTAGTCGTGCGGTTCGATCTGCGTGGTGTACGGGTTGAAGCCAAGGCCCAGCTCGTCTTCGATGAAGGCGCGGGCGTTTTCTTCCCAGTCGATCTCAGGGTAGGCCGAGAGGTGAGCGTTGTAGTTGCCCACGGCGCCGTTGATCTTGCCCAGCAGCGGAACGGCAGCGACCTGAGCGATTTGACGCTCCAGGCGGTAAACCACGTTCGCCAGCTCTTTGCCCAGGGTGGTCGGCGAGGCCGGTTGACCGTGGGTGCGCGACAGCATCGGCACGTCAGCGAAACGGATCGCCAGTTCGCGGATGGCTTCGGCGGTCTGGCGCATCAGTGGCAGCATCACGTCATCACGGCCTTCACGCAGCATCAGGGCGTGGGACAGGTTGTTGATGTCCTCGCTGGTGCAGGCAAAGTGGATGAATTCGCTGACAGCAGCCAGTTCCGGCAGCTTGGCCGCTTGCTCTTTGAGCAGGTATTCGATGGCTTTGACGTCGTGGTTGGTGGTGCGCTCGATCTCTTTGACGCGCTCGGCGTGCTCCAGAGAGAAGTTTTCCGCCAGGGTGTTCAGCACAGCGTTGGCTTCGGCGGAGAACGCCGGCACTTCGCTGATGGCAGGGTGAGCGGCCAGACGCTGGAGCCAGCGCACTTCAACCAGAACGCGAGCACGGATCAGACCGTATTCGCTGAAAATTGGGCGCAGGGCCTGGGTTTTGCCGGCGTAGCGGCCGTCAACAGGGGAAACCGCAGTGAGCGAAGAAAGCTGCATGGGGTGTTCTCGGACAGTCGGGCAACGAAATGGGGCGCGTATCATACATGAAAAAATCCGCCGGTCCGTTGCCAACTGACCAGCGTATTACGCGTTACTGACTACAAAACGGTGTTGCGGGCGCGGTTCAGCTGCTGCGCATCAGTGGGTAAAGCTCTTTGAGCAACTTGCGACGACTGACCACCAACTGCCAGCGATGACCGCCCAACTGCCGCCACAGGCGCGCCGAACGAATCCCCGCCAGCAACAGCGCGCGGATCTTCGAGGCGTTGCTTGGTTGCTGCAGGTTGCGCATGTCGCCGTGGACCTGAATCCGTTGGCGCAAGGTGCTCAGGGTGTCCTGGTACAACGCGCCGCAGGCTGCGATCACGTTTTCGTGGGCCGGGCCGAAGTGCTCGACCTGAGATTGAATCTGCGGCAGGCGCTTGCCGATCACGTCGAGCATGTCGCCACGCTTGGCCAGTTGGCGCTCCAGCCCGAGCATTGCCAGGGCGTAGCGCAGCGGTTCGCGCTGCAGGGTGCTCGGGTCGCGTTCAAGGGCGCCGATCAGCGCGCGATAACCTTCGCGCAGATTGATGTCGTCGCCGCCGTAGACTTCCAGCGTGTCCTTGGGGTCGCGAATCAGCAGGCTGCCGAGCATGCACGTCAGGCCGGCTTCGCTTGTCTGGCCGGTCTTGGCGATCTTGTCGACAAGGACGGCGGCGAGAAATACGCCGCCCAGCGCCGTCAGTTGCTCCTGAGTCGGGCTCATTGTGGCTGGCCTGTGGACGTGCTTTTGCTGGTCCACGGCTCTGCCACTTCGATCACGCCGCCGCCGAGGCAGATTTCACCGTCATAGAAGACCACGGACTGGCCCGGGGTGACCGCGCGTTGCGGGTCATCGAAGGTCGCGCGGTAGCCGGTGGCGGTTTTCTCCAGCGTGCACGGCTGGTCGCTTTGGCGATAACGCACTTTGGCGGTCAGCTTGCGCGGCTCGCTCAGGTCGATCGGGTTGACCCAATAGATGTCCGAGGCGAGCAGGGCGCGGGAGAACAGGTAAGGGTGGTCATTGCCCTGGCCAACGATCAACTCGTTGTGTTCCAGGTCCTTGATCAGCACGTACCACGGCTCGTCACCAGCGTCTTTCAAACCGCCGATGCCCAACCCCTGACGCTGGCCGATGGTGTGGTACATCAAGCCGTGGTGACGGCCGATGACTTCACCTTCGGTGGTCTTGATTTCGCCCGGTTGCGCCGGCAGGTACTGCTTGAGG
Organism: Pseudomonas sp. 300; assembly: GCF_055803035.1. Lineage (NCBI taxonomy): Bacteria > Pseudomonadati > Pseudomonadota > Gammaproteobacteria > Pseudomonadales > Pseudomonadaceae > Pseudomonas > Pseudomonas sp. 300. The sequence goes on from NZ_JAVLRV010000002.1 coordinate 655,269, forward strand.
AAGTCACTGAAACGGCGCTCGCCGATAAAGCAGATCCCGGTGGAATCCTTTTTCTTCGCGGTGGCCAGGTCGTGTTTCTCGGCAATCGCGCGCACTTCGGGCTTCTCCAGCTCGCCGACCGGGAACAGGGTCTTGGCGATCTGTTCACCGCCGACGGCATGCAGGAAGTAACTCTGGTCCTTGTTCGGGTCCAGACCCTTGAGCAGTTCGGTGCGGCCATCGATGTCGCGGCGGCGCACGTAGTGACCGGTGGCGATCAGGTCGGCGCCAAGCACCATGGCGTAGTCGAGGAACGCCTTGAACTTGATTTCGCGGTTGCAGAGGATGTCCGGGTTTGGCGTGCGACCGGCCTTGTATTCGGCCAGGAAGTGCTCGAACACGTTGTCCCAGTACTCGGCGGCGAAGTTGGCGGTGTGCAGCTTGATGCCAATCTTGTCGCACACGGCCTGGGCGTCCGCCAGGTCATCCATGGCGGTGCAGTATTCCGTTCCATCGTCTTCTTCCCAGTTCTTCATGAACAGGCCTTCCACCTCATAACCCTGCTCGATCAGCAGGAGAGCGGAAACGGAAGAGTCCACGCCGCCGGACATACCGACAATGACGCGCTTCTTTTGTGTGTCAGAAGGGGCTGGATCACGCATAGGGATTCAATGAGTGTCTTGAAAAAGGACGCGATTCTAACAGGCCGAAGCCCGCAAGGCTAAAGAGAAGGGCGGATCAGTTCGAGACTGAAGTGAAAGCCTGCCAGATAATCATCGATACAGCGGATGATCAGCTCACTGCGCCAGTTTGCGCGCTGTTCCAGCAGTTCGTCACGTGTCAGCCATTTTGCGCCGACAATGCCGTCGTCCAGCGGGTAGTCGGGGTGATGCTTGAGCGGTTTTGCACTGAAGCAGACCCGCTGGTAGGTCACGCCGTTGCTGGGGGCGGTGTAGAGGTAAATACCCACCACGCCGGTCGCCTCGACGTCCCAACCGGTTTCCTCGAGGGTTTCGCGGACGGCGGCTTCGATCAGGGTTTCGTTCGGGTCGAGGTGGCCGGCAGGCTGATTGAGTACCGTTCGTCCGTGCTTGGTTTCTTCGACCATCAGGAAACGACCGTTGTCTTCGACAATGGTGGCGACGGTGATGTGGGGTTTCCAGTCCATGAAGCTTCCTCAAATTCAAAGGTTGAAACACTATCCCTGTGGGAGCTGGCCTGCCAGCGATTGCGATGAGTCAGTCACCATCAATGTTGAATGATAAGCCGCTATCGCTGGCAGGCCAGCTCCCACAGGGTTTTGCGTTGTCTTCAAAAACAGAAACCCCGGCACGGGGCCGGGGCTTCTTTGCATCCTTACAACCTTAAACCAGCGCAGCGATCGCGGCGTTGAAAGTGTTGCTCGGGCGCATGGCCTTGCTGATCAGCTCGGCATTGGCGTGGTAGTAACCGCCGATGTCCACTGGCTTGCCCTGAACGGCGTTGAGCTCGGCAACGATGGTTGCTTCGTTCTCGGTCAGGTTTTTTGCCAGTTCGCCGAACTGCGCTTGCAGTGCAGCATCTTCAGTCTGGGCAGCCAGGGCTTGTGCCCAGTACAGCGCCAGGTAGAAGTGGCTGCCGCGGTTGTCGATGTTACCGACTTTGCGCGATGGCGACTTGTTGTTGTCCAGGAACTGGCCAGTGGCCTGGTCCAGGGTCTTGGCCAGAACCAGCGCTTTAGGGTTGTTATAGGTAACACCCAGGTGTTCAAGGGAAGCGGCCAGGGCCAGGAACTCGCCCAGGGAATCCCAGCGCAGGAAGTTCTCTTCCAGCAGCTGTTGAACGTGCTTCGGTGCCGAGCCGCCAGCGCCGGTTTCGAACAGACCGCCGCCATTCATCAGCGGAACGATCGACAGCATCTTGGCGCTGGTGCCCAGTTCCATGATGGGGAACAGGTCGGTCAGGTAGTCACGCAGTACGTTGCCGGTCACCGAGATGGTGTCCTTGCCTGCGCGAGTACGGTCCAGAGTGAACTTCATCGCGTCGACTGGCGCCATGATCTGGATGTCCAGGCCGGCAGTGTCGTGATCCTTCAGGTAAGCCTGAACTTTCTCGATCACCACGCCGTCGTGAGCGCGCATAGGGTCCAGCCAGAAGATCGCCGGAGTGCTGCTGGCACGAGCACGGTTAACGGCCAGTTTGACCCAGTCCTGGATCGGCGCGTCTTTGGTCTGGCACATGCGGAAGATGTCGCCGGCTTCAACCGATTGCTCCAGCAGCAGGCTGCCTTTGCTGTCGATCACGCGGACTACGCCGTTGGTCTTGATCTGGAAGGTCTTGTCGTGCGAGCCGTACTCTTCGGCTTTTTTCGCCATCAGGCCAACGTTTGGCACGCTGCCCATGGTGGTTGGATCGAAAGCGCCGTGCAGCTTGCAGTCTTCGATCACCGCCTGGTAGATGGTGGCGTAGCAGCGATCCGGGATCACAGCCTTGGTGTCGTGCAGCTGACCGTCAGTGCCCCACATTTTGCCGGAGTCGCGGATCATCGCCGGCATCGAGGCGTCGACGATCACGTCGCTTGGCACGTGCAGGTTGGTGATGCCTTTGTCGGAGTTGACCATGGCCAACGACGGACGAACGGCGTAGACCGCCTGGATGTCCGCTTCGATCTGCGCTTGTTGCTCGGCAGGCAAAGCCTTGATGCGAGCGTACAGATCGCCAATGCCGTTGTTCAGGTTGAAGCCGATCTGCGCCAGCACGTCAGCGTGCTTGGCCAGTGCATCTTTATAGAACTCGGCAACGATCTGGCCGAACATGATCGGGTCGGAGACCTTCATCATGGTGGCTTTCAGGTGAACCGACAGCAGTACGCCCTTGGCTTTGGCGTCTTCGATTTCGGCAGCAATGAAGCTGCGCAGAGCGTTTTTGCTCAAGACCGCGCAATCGAGGATCTCACCGGCTTGCACGGTGGTCTTTTCTTTCAGGACGGTGGTGGTGCCGTCTTGAGCGATCAATTCGATTTTGACAGCGTCAGCGGCGTCGATCAGGGCAGCTTTTTCGCTGCCGTAGAAATCACCGGTGCTCATGTGCGCGACGTGGGACTTGGAGTCCGCAGCCCAGGCGCCCATTTTGTGCGGGTGCTTGCGTGCGTAGTTCTTGACCGACAGTGGTGCGCGACGATCGGAGTTGCCTTCGCGCAGAACCGGGTTCACGGCGCTGCCCTTGATCTTGTCGTAACGCGACTTGGTTTCTTTGTCGGCGTCGCTGGTCACGGTTTCCGGGTAGTCCGGCAGTGCGAAGCCCTGGGCTTGCAGCTCTTTGATCGCGGCCTGCAGTTGCGGAACCGAAGCACTGATGTTCGGCAGCTTGATGATGTTGGCTTCAGGCGTAACGGCCAGGTCGCCCAGTTCGGCGAGGTGGTCGGCTACGGCTTTGTCACCCAATTGCTCGGGGAAGCTGGCCAGGATGCGCCCTGCAAGAGAGATATCGCGGGTTTCAACGGCGATATCAGCCGAAGCGGTGAACGCTTCTACGATAGGCAACAGTGAATAGGTGGCGAGGGCTGGGGCTTCGTCGGTGAAGGTATAGATGATCTTCGAGCGGGTGGGCATATTCGGATTAACTCTCTCTTCTTTGCTAAAGCGTGCGCAGAAACTCGAGGGGCGCCGGGTAAGCGCGTTCGTTCAAAGTCATCCATGAGCCGAATGTCGAGGTTTGTGCGCGGTGATGTTGGGTGCATCAGTCGAGCGTCAAGCGGGTGGACTGCGGTAACAGTCCTGCTTTTTCAGGTCCAAAGTCTCGTGCTAGAGAGGTCGGCCATCGTGACTCTGTGGTCAGCGGGCGGCATTATACATAGGTAGCTGGCAATCTGCCGATGGTTCACACACAACGATTCTCGTCCATTGGTCTAAAGGTCGCAGGGGCGCGTGGGGCGTAGAGTCTTGCACCGTGCTTGAGTTTGGCGCTTTTCCCTTTGCTTTCAGGCTTGTACGTCGCGAACTGTGCAGCTTTGCGGCAGATGGATGGAACATAGGGTTTGCGTGCCGATTTAACTGGGGTACGCTCGAACGAAGCCAGATGTTCAATCCAAACAATGGAGTTCAGCATGGGATACAAGAAGATTCAGGTTCCAGCAGTCGGCGACAAAATCACCGTCAACGCGGACCATTCTCTCAATGTTCCTAACAACCCGATCATCCCCTTCATCGAAGGCGATGGTATTGGGGTTGATATCAGCCCGGTCATGATCAAGGTTGTCGATGCTGCTGTTAAGAAGGCTTACGGCGGCGAGCGCAAAATTTCCTGGATGGAAGTCTACGCCGGGGAAAAAGCGACTCAGGTTTACGATCAGGACACCTGGCTGCCTCAGGAAACCCTGGACGCAGTCAAGGATTACGTGGTTTCCATCAAGGGCCCTCTGACCACTCCGGTCGGCGGCGGCATCCGTTCCCTGAACGTGGCCCTGCGTCAGCAACTCGACCTTTATGTCTGCCTGCGCCCGGTGCGTTGGTTCGAAGGCGTGCCTAGCCCGGTCAAGAAGCCTGGCGACGTCGACATGACGATCTTCCGTGAGAACTCGGAAGACATCTACGCCGGTATCGAGTGGAAGGCCGGTTCGCCGGAAGCGACCAAAGTCATCAAGTTCCTTAAAGATGAAATGGGCGTCACCAAGATCCGTTTCGACGAAAACTGCGGTATCGGCATCAAGCCGGTTTCGCTGCAAGGCACCAAGCGTCTGGCGCGCAAGGCCCTGCAGTATGTGGTCGACAACGACCGCGACTCGCTGACCATCGTGCACAAAGGCAACATCATGAAGTTCACCGAAGGTGCCTTCAAGGAATGGGCCTACGAAGTGGCGGCTGAAGAGTTTGGCGCGACCCTGCTCGACGGCGGGCCTTGGATGCAGTTCAAGAACCCGAAAACCGGCAAGAACGTCATCGTCAAGGACGCCATCGCCGACGCCATGCTCCAGCAGATCCTGCTGCGCCCGGCCGAATACGATGTGATTGCGACCCTGAACCTGAACGGCGACTACCTCTCCGACGCCCTGGCGGCGGAAGTGGGCGGTATCGGTATCGCGCCGGGTGCCAACCTGTCCGACACCATCGCCATGTTCGAAGCGACCCACGGTACTGCGCCGAAATACGCCGGCAAGGACCAGGTCAACCCGGGTTCGCTGATTCTGTCCGCAGAAATGATGCTGCGTCACATGGGCTGGACCGAAGCCGCGGACCTGATCATCAAGGGCACCAACGGCGCGATCTCCGCGAAGACCGTGACCTATGACTTCGAACGTCTGATGGAGGGCGCGAAACTGGTGTCTTCTTCCGGCTTTGGTGATGCACTGATTTCGCATATGTAAGCGAGTCGGCACAAAAAAAACCGCCTTAGGGCGGTTTTTTTATGACGAGATGATCGGTCGCGTCAGTTCGACACGGTGTCTTGCCGGGTGGCGGGCGAGGTGTGTTCGTTCGCAACGGTCGCAGACGTAATTTTCACTGCGTGCAGGCCTTTGGGGCCCTGAACGATTTCAAAGTTGACGGCTTGTCCAGCCTTGAGGGTTTTGTAGCCATCCATGTCAATGGCCGAATAGTGGGCAAAAAAATCGATTTCCTTGCCATCCTCGTCACGGCCTTCTCTGGTGTCGGTGTTAATGAAACCGAACCCTTTGGCGTTGTTGAACCATTTCACCTTACCGACAGCCATGCTCATATCCCTCTGCAACAGACTCCATCACTGGAGTATCATCCCGTACATCCGCAGTCAGATCCTGTAAATAAGATTGACTCCGCGGACCTTTTTTACCCACTGTGGGCTCTATTGGTTGTAACACCGTTTTGCCGATAGTCAAGGTGACCAGGCAGTCGGTGTTGAAATCGTTCATAACCGTCCCCACTACTGTATTCGCACAACTGACGAACCTTTCTTTCCATGCATGCAATCAGCCAGATTCGACTAACATTCAATCAGGATCGCCCGACTCTCCAGAAAGACCACCCGGAGGAACACGACGACGATTCCGCAGGCATTGCTGTTCAGGAGGCGAAGCCTGCTTTACAGGCACCGCCGATGTACAAGGTGGTTTTGTTCAATGATGACTACACACCGATGGATTTCGTCGTCGAAGTGCTCGAGGTGTTTTTTAACCTGAATCGCGAGCTGGCGACCAAGGTCATGCTGGCCGTCCACACAGAAGGACGGGCAGTATGTGGAGTGTTTACCCGCGACATTGCCGAGACCAAGGCCATGCAGGTCAACCAGTACGCCAGGGAAAGCCAGCATCCGCTACTCTGTGAAATCGAGAAGGACGGTTAATCGCCGACCACTTGGGTATGAGGTGAAGCTATGTTAAACCGCGAGCTCGAAGTCACCCTCAATCTTGCCTTCAAGGAGGCCCGTTCGAAGCGTCATGAGTTCATGACCGTCGAACATCTCCTGCTGGCCCTATTGGATAATGAGGCTGCCGCCACTGTTTTGCGTGCCTGCGGCGCAAACCTCGACAAACTCAAGCATGATCTGCAGGAGTTCATCGACTCCACTACGCCGTTGATTCCCGTCCATGACGAGGATCGCGAGACCCAGCCAACCCTGGGCTTTCAACGTGTCCTGCAGCGTGCTGTTTTCCACGTACAGAGCTCGGGCAAACGCGAAGTGACTGGCGCCAACGTGCTGGTTGCGATCTTCAGTGAGCAAGAGAGTCAGGCAGTGTTCCTGCTGAAACAGCAGAGCGTTGCGCGCATCGATGTCGTCAACTACATCGCCCACGGCATTTCCAAAGTGCCGGGGCATGGCGATCACTCTGAAGGTGAGCAAGATATGCAGGACGACGAGGGCGGTGAGTCTTCTTCTTCAGGCAATCCTCTGGATGCTTATGCCAGCAACCTCAACGAACTTGCGCGTCAGGGTCGTATCGATCCGTTAGTAGGCCGTGAGCTCGAAGTCGAGCGTGTCGCGCAGATCCTGGCGCGTCGTCGCAAAAACAATCCGCTGCTGGTGGGCGAGGCGGGCGTGGGTAAAACCGCGATTGCCGAAGGCCTTGCCAAACGTATTGTCGACAACCAGGTGCCGGACCTGCTGGCCAACAGCGTGGTGTATTCCCTTGATCTGGGGGCCTTGCTGGCCGGGACCAAATACCGTGGCGATTTCGAGAAGCGCTTCAAGGCGTTGCTCAATGAGCTGAAAAAACGTCCGCAGGCGATCCTGTTCATCGACGAGATCCACACCATCATCGGTGCGGGTGCCGCGTCCGGTGGCGTCATGGATGCCTCGAACCTGCTGAAACCGCTGCTGTCGTCCGGTGATATCCGTTGCATCGGTTCGACCACATTCCAGGAATTCCGCGGGATCTTCGAGAAGGACCGTGCCTTGGCACGACGCTTCCAGAAGGTCGATGTGTCGGAGCCGTCGGTGGAAGACACCATCGGTATCCTGCGTGGCCTGAAAGGGCGTTTCGAAGCGCACCACGGCATCGAATACAGCGATGAAGCGTTGCGTGCGGCTGCCGAACTGGCTTCGCGTTACATCAACGACCGGCACATGCCGGACAAAGCCATCGACGTGATCGACGAGGCGGGCGCCTACCAGCGTCTGCAGCCGATCGAGAAGCGCGTGAAACGCATCGAAGTGCCTCAGGTCGAGGACATCGTCGCGAAAATCGCGCGGATTCCGCCAAAACACGTCACCAGTTCCGACAAAGAGCTGCTGCGTAACCTTGAGCGTGACCTGAAGCTGACGGTTTTTGGTCAGGATGCCGCAATCGACTCGCTGTCGACCGCGATCAAACTGTCCCGTGCCGGCCTCAAGTCGCCTGACAAGCCTGTCGGCTCGTTCCTGTTCGCAGGCCCGACCGGTGTCGGTAAAACCGAAGCGGCGCGTCAGTTGGCCAAGGCGTTGGGTATCGAACTGGTTCGCTTCGACATGTCCGAATACATGGAGCGCCACACCGTATCGCGTCTGATCGGTGCACCTCCTGGCTATGTCGGGTTTGATCAGGGCGGTCTGCTGACCGAAGCCATCACCAAGCAGCCTCACTGCGTACTGTTGCTCGATGAGATCGAGAAGGCGCATCCGGAAGTCTTCAACCTGCTGCTGCAGGTGATGGACCACGGTACGCTGACCGATAACAACGGGCGCAAGGCGGACTTCCGTAACGTGATCGTCATCATGACGACCAACGCAGGTGCCGAGACCGCAGCCCGTGCTTCGATCGGTTTCACCCATCAGGACCACTCGTCCGATGCGATGGAAGTGATCAAGAAGAGCTTCACGCCCGAGTTCCGCAACCGTCTGGACACCATTATCCAGTTTGGTCGCCTCAGCCATGAGGTCATCAAAAGCGTGGTGGACAAGTTCCTTACCGAGCTTCAGGCGCAGCTGGAAGACAAGCGCGTGCAGCTGGAAGTGACCGACGCGGCGCGCAGCTGGCTGGCGGCGGGTGGCTACGATTCGGCAATGGGCGCTCGACCAATGGCGCGTTTGATCCAGGACAAGATCAAGCGTCCGCTGGCGGAGGAGATTCTCTTTGGCGAACTGGCCGACCATGGCGGCGTGGTACACATCGACCTGAAGGACGGCGAGTTGACCTTCGAGTTCGAAACCACGGCGGAAATGGCCTGACGTTAAATCGCAATAAAGCAGAAGGCGCCGAAAGGCGCCTTTTTGCTGTCTGGGGTTTGTACACCGCCCCCCTGTGGGAGCGAGCCTGCTCGCGATGGGCCAGTACATTCAACATCAATGCAAGCTGATCCACCGCTATCGCGAGCAGGCTCGCTCCCACATTGGCAATAGGTGGGCCGTCAAATCGCAGACAAACAAAAACGCCCGGCATAAGCCGGGCGTCTTGTATTGACTTGATTAGCGAGCGCGGTAAGTGATGCGCCCTTTGCTCAAGTCATAGGGCGTCAGCTCGACGCGCACTTTGTCACCGGTAAGAATACGAATGTAGTTCTTGCGCATCTTGCCGGAGATATGCGCGGTTACGACGTGCCCATTTTCCAACTCCACGCGAAACATGGTGTTGGGCAGGGTGTCGACGACAGTGCCTTCCATTTCGAAGCTGTCTTCTTTCGACATGCAGTAAAGCCCTCGGTGTCCAATGAATGGCCCGGTGCAACTGCGCCAGGCAAAAGCGGCGTGCATTGTGCCCGAAAAATGGGGTTTAAGCCAAGGGGTTCTAGTTCAGGATGACCCAGCGCTGATTAATCAGCAGTTCGATGGGGCGATATTGGGTCTTGTAGCTCATTTTTTTGCAGTTCTTGATCCAGTAACCGAGGTAGACCGCTTCAAGCCCCAGGCGCCGGGCCTCGGCGATTTGCCAGAGGATCGCGTAACGCCCCAGGCTGCGGCGCTCTTCAGAGGGTTCGTAGAAGGTGTAGACCGCCGACAGACCGTTCGGCAGCAAGTCGGTGACGGCCACCGCCAGCAGCTGTCCCTCCAGGCGAAATTCATAGAAGCGCGAAAATGGCAGGTCGCGCACCAGGAAGGTCGAAAACTGGTCACGACTTGGCGGGTACATGTCGCCGTCGGCATGGCGCTGTTCGATGTAACGCTGATACAGGTCGAAGTATTCTTCGCTGAACTTGGGTTTGGCGGGGCGTACCTGCAAGTCGGCGTTGCGCTTGAAAATGCGTTTCTGCTGACGGTTGGGCGAAAATTGCGCCACCGGAATGCGAGCCGGCACACACGCATTGCAGTTCTGGCAATGAGGCCGGTAAAGATGATCGCCGCTGCGACGAAAACCCATTTCAGACAGGTCTGCATAGACATGCACATCCATGGGCTGACTAGGGTCGAGGAACAGCGTCGTGGCCTGCTCTTCGGGCAGATAACTGCAAGAGTGGGGCTGAGTGGCATAAAACTTCAAACGCGCCAACTCGGTCATGATCAACCCTCGGGATAAGCTTTTGATTAAGTGTAAGCCACGCGTGGAAAAGTCGCTCAGCAAACCCAAGTAGCACGGCTGGGCTGATCCAGATGCTGCGCCAGGTAGCGGGCAAACTCGCGACGAGGAATCGCGCGGGCGCCCAGGCTGTGCAAATGGTCGGTGGGCATCTGGCAATCGATCAGCACGAAACCCGAGTCTTTCAGATGTTTGACCAGGGTGGCAAAGCCAAATTTGGAGGCATTGTCGGCGCGGCTGAACATGGACTCGCCGAAAAACAGCTGGCCCATCGCTAATCCATAAAGCCCGCCAACCAGTTCACCCTGGTCCCAGACCTCAACCGAATGCGCGTAGCCACGCTGGTGCAGGGCGAGGTAGGCGTTCTGCATGGCCTCGGTGATCCAGGTTCCGTCGGCGTAATCCCGGGGCGCGGCGCACGCGCGGATGACCGCGGGAAAATCCTGATCAAAGGTCACTTGATAGCGTTGCTGGCGCAGCAGCTTGGCCAGGCTGCGCGAGACATGCAGTTCGTCGGGAAACAGCACCGTGCGCGGATCCGGCGACCACCAGAGAATCGGCTGGCCTTCCGAGAACCATGGAAAACAGCCGTGGCGATAAGCCTGAATCAGACGATCGGCGGACAGATCGCCGCCCGCCGCCAGCAATCCGTTGGGATCGCGCATGGCTTTTTCCAGCGGCGGAAACGTCAGGGTGTTGCGTTGTAACCAAGTCAGCATGGCATCCGGGCTTACAGAAGGGGAGGGCAGTGGTGGGCGGGGGCGCCCACCGTGAAGTTTGCCGTCAAATGGTCGGAATGTCGTCGAGGTATTTTTCGGCGTCCAGCGCGGCCATGCAACCGGCCCCGGCGGAAGTGACGGCCTGGCGATAGACGTGGTCGGCCACGTCACCGGCGGCGAACACGCCGGGGATCTCGGTGGCGGTGGCATCGCCTTCGTTGCCGCCTCTGATCAGCAGGTAACCGTCACGCATTTTCAGCTGGCCTTCGAACAGCTCGGTGTTGGGCTTGTGGCCAATGGCGATGAACACGCCAGCTACCGGCAGCTCGCTGGTTTCGCCGCTGTGGCTTTCGCGCAGGCGGGCGCCGGTCACGCCGCTGGCATCGCCCAACACTTCATCGAGGTTCTGGTTCCAGTGCAAACGGATATTGCCGTTGGCGGCCTTTTCGAAGAGTTTGTCCTGAAGTATTTTCTCCGAACGCAACTTGTCACGTCGGTGAATCAAGTGGACTTCTTTGGCAATGTTGGACAAATACAACGCCTCTTCAACAGCCGTATTACCACCCCCCACTACGGCGACCACCTGATTGCGATAAAAGAAGCCGTCGCACGTTGCGCAGGCCGAAACCCCTCTGCCGGCAAAGGCCTCTTCCGAGGGCAGGCCCAGATACTGCGCCGAAGCGCCGGTGGCAATTATCAGTGCGTCGCACGTGTAAGTGCCGCCATCGCCGATAAGTTCGAACGGGCGCTGTTGCAACTTGGCCGTATGGATGTGGTCGTAAACGATCTCTGTATCAAAGCGCTCGGCGTGTTTTTGCATGCGTTCCATCAGTGCCGGGCCGGTCAGGCCTTCGACGTCACCGGGCCAGTTATCGACTTCGACGGTGGTGGTGAGCTGGCCTCCTGCCTGTATGCCGGTAATGACCACGGGGTTGAGGTTGGCGCGGGCGGCATAAACGGCTGCGCTGTAACCGGCGGGGCCGGAACCCAGAATGATCAGGCGGCAATGCTTGGATTCGCTCATAAAACACCTCATAAGCCTTTGTCACAAAAGAGAATGCGTGCTCAAATTGAATCGCAGGTTGTATGCCGTTAGCTAGGCTGATCCATGGCTTGCCAGCATGGCATCGTACGAACAAACCCGTACAATGCGTGCCGGTCACTTGAATATTCAGTGCACGCCGTGTTTATAAAAACCGGAGTGCAGTGTTAAAAGTAGTCCCAGTTGCGCCTGTTAACTTTTTTACCTGCCTGGATTGGGCAGTTTTTTATAGTCATTCAACAGATGGACGCGCCATAGGCGCAGGAAAAGTAGCGTTTTGAAGAAATCCACCGCAGCACCTAAACCAGCCGTCGTTCCACTCTGGCGCCAGCATTTGCACTACCGACTCAAGGAAGGTGCATTGATTGCCATCGGCGGCTTGTGCCTGTTCCTGATGATGGCCTTGTTGACTTACGGCAAGGACGATCCGGGCTGGAGCCATAACAGCAAGATCGACGATGTTCAGAACTTCGGCGGGCCGGTCGGCTCCTACAGCGCCGACATCCTGTTCATGGTGCTGGGTTACTTCGCTTACATCTTCCCGCTGTTGCTGGCGGTCAAGACCTGGCAGATCTTCCGTCAACGCCACGAGCCGTGGCAGTGGAGCGGCTGGCTGTTCTCCTGGCGCCTGATCGGTCTGGTGTTCCTGGTGCTGTCGGGCGCGGCCCTGGCCCACATCCATTTCCATGCTGCGACCGGTCTGCCGGCCGGCGCGGGCGGTGCGTTGGGTGAGAGTCTTGGCGACCTGGCCCGCAATGCACTGAACATTCAGGGCAGCACCTTGCTGTTCATCGCGTTATTCCTGTTCGGCCTGACGGTGTTCACCGACCTGTCGTGGTTCAAGGTGATGGACCTCACCGGCAAGATCACCCTCGACCTGTTCGAACTGTTCCAGGGCGCGGCCAACCGCTGGTGGGCCGCCCGTGTCGAGCGCAAGCAACTGGTTGCGCAGTTGCGTGAAGTCGACGATCGCGTGCATGACGTGGTCGCGCCGACCGTTACCGACAAGCGCGAGCAAGCCAAGGTCAAGGAACGCCTGATCGAGCGTGAGCAGGCCCTGAGCAAGCACATGTCTGAACGCGAGAAGCAGGTGCCGCCGGTGATTGCCCCCGCGCCGCCGAAACCCGCCGCGCCAAGCCAGCGCGTGGAAAAAGAGAAACAGGCGCCACTGTTCGTCGACAGCGCCGTCGAAGGCACCTTGCCGCCGATCTCGATTCTCGATCCGGCCGAAAAGAAACAACTCAACTATTCCCCGGAGTCGCTGGCAGCCGTCGGCCACTTGCTGGAAATCAAGCTCAAGGAATTCGGCGTCGAAGTTTCGGTGGACTCGATTCACCCAGGCCCGGTGATTACCCGTTACGAAATCCAGCCTGCCGCCGGGGTCAAGGTCAGCCGTATTTCCAACCTGGCAAAAGACCTCGCGCGTTCCCTGGCCGTGACCAGTGTGCGGGTGGTGGAAGTGATTCCGGGCAAGACCACCGTTGGTATCGAGATTCCCAACGAAGACCGGCAGATCGTGCGCTTCTCCGAAGTGCTGTCGACTCCTGAGTACGACAACTTCAAATCCCCGGTCACCCTGGCCCTCGGTCATGACATCGGCGGAAAGCCGGTCATCACCGACCTGGCGAAAATGCCGCACTTGCTGGTGGCCGGTACGACCGGTTCCGGTAAGTCGGTGGGGGTGAACGCGATGATCCTGTCGATCCTGTTCAAGTCCGGCCCGGAAGACGCCAAGCTGATCATGATCGACCCGAAAATGCTTGAGCTGTCGATCTACGAAGGCATTCCGCACCTGCTGTGCCCGGTGGTGACCGACATGAAGGACGCGGCCAACGCCCTGCGCTGGAGCGTGGCGGAGATGGAGCGTCGCTACAAGTTGATGGCGAAGATGGGCGTGCGCAACCTGTCCGGCTTCAACGCCAAGGTCAAGGAAGCCCAGGATGCCGGTACGCCGCTGACCGATCCGTTGTACAAACGCGAAAGCATTCACGACGAAGCGCCGCTGCTGACCAAGCTGCCGACCATTGTCGTGGTGGTCGACGAATTTGCCGACATGATGATGATCGTCGGCAAGAAGGTTGAAGAGCTGATCGCGCGTATCGCCCAGAAGGCTCGTGCCGCGGGTATCCACTTGATCCTCGCGACCCAGCGCCCGTCGGTTGACGTGATCACCGGTCTGATCAAGGCGAACATCCCGACGCGCATGGCGTTCCAGGTGTCGAGCAAGATCGACTCGCGGACCATCATCGACCAGGGCGGCGCCGAGCAACTGCTGGGCCACGGTGACATGCTCTACATGCCACCGGGCACCAGTCTGCCGATACGTGTTCACGGCGCGTTTGTCTCCGATGACGAGGTTCACCGGGTGGTTGAAGCCTGGAAACTGCGCGGTGCACCGGAATATAACGATGACATCCTCGCCGGTGTGGAAGAGGCCGGCAGCGGCTTTGAGAATGGCGGCGGTGGTGGTGATGACGATGCTGAAACCGATGCGCTGTACGACGAAGCGGTGCAGTTCGTGCTGGAAAGCCGTCGTGCGTCCATTTCCGCGGTTCAGCGCAAGCTGAAAATCGGCTACAACCGCGCCGCACGCATGATCGAAGCCATGGAAATGGCCGGGGTCGTGACGTCCATGAATACCAACGGTTCCCGTGAAGTCCTGGCCCCAGGCCCGGTGCGCGACTGATTTTATTTGCAAGGATGGCGCAGTGACGCGCCGTCCGAACTCCCACGAATGTTATGAGGACTCCCATGCGTCTTATCCGCATGCTGTTGCTGCCGGTTCTGGCTTTGACCACGCTCTCGGCCCACGCCGATGGCAAGGACGTGGCGCGTCTGACCCAACTGCTGGAAAAATCCCAGACCCTGACCGCCCGTTTCTCGCAGCTGACCCTTGATGGCAGCGGCACTCAGTTGCAGGAAACGGCCGGTGAAATGTCTCTGCAGCGCCCGGGCCTGTTTTACTGGCATACCGATGCGCCCGCCGAGCAAGTTGTGGTTTCCGACGGCAAGAAGGTCACGCTGTGGGACCCGGACCTGGAACAGGCCACCATCAAGACGCTCGATCTGCGTCTGAGCCAGACGCCGGCGTTGCTGCTGTCCGGTGACGTGTCCAAGATCAGCCAGAGCTTCGACATCAGCGCCAAGGAGGCCGGCGGCGTGATTGACTTCACCCTGAAGCCGAAAACCAAGGACACGCTGTTCGACAGCCTGCGCCTGTCGTTTCGCAATGGCCTGGTCAATGACATGCAGTTGATCGACAGCGTCGGTCAGCGCACCAATATCCTGTTTACCGGTGTGAAGGCCAATGAGCCGATCCCTGCGTCCAAGTTCAAGTTCGATATTCCTAAAGGTGCGGACGTCATTCAAGAGTAAAACGCAGAACCTGTGGGAGCGGGCAAGCCCGCTCCCACAGGGATTGTGGTGTCTGATCCTTGATTAACTGACACCAGGACCCAGCGAGGTTTTAAAAGTACGTGATGGACCTGTTTCGCAGCGCCCCGATAGCTCAGCCCTTGGCCGCCCGTTTACGGGCAGCCAATCTGGACGAGTACGTCGGTCAGGAACACGTGCTCGCTCGCGGCAAGCCATTGCGCGAAGCGCTGGAGCAGGGCGCCCTGCATTCCATGATTTTCTGGGGCCCGCCGGGCGTGGGCAAAACCACCCTGGCGCGGTTGCTGGCAGAGGTCTCGGATGCGCACTTCGAAACGGTCTCGGCAGTATTGGCCGGCGTAAAGGAAATCCGCCAGGCGGTGGAGATTGCCAAGCAGCAGGCCGGGCAGTACGGCAAACGCACCATCCTGTTCGTCGATGAAGTGCATCGCTTCAACAAGTCGCAGCAGGATGCATTTCTGCCGTACGTTGAAGACGGCACGCTGATTTTCATCGGCGCGACCACCGAAAACCCCTCGTTCGAACTCAATAACGCATTGCTCTCCCGGGCGCGTGTCTACGTGCTCAAAAGTCTCGACGAAGCGGCCCTGCGCAAGCTGGTGCACCGCGCGCTCACCGAAGAACGCGGTCTCGGCAAACGGCAACTGACCCTCAGCGATGAGGGTTTCCAGATGCTGCTGTCCGCCGCCGATGGCGATGGCCGGCGCCTGCTCAACCTGCTGGAAAACGCCTCGGACCTCGCCGAAGACAACAGCGAAATCGGCGTCGATCTCCTGCAAAGCCTGCTCGGCGACACCCGTCGGCGGTTCGACAAGGGTGGCGAAGCCTTCTACGACCAGATTTCCGCGCTGCATAAATCGGTGCGTGGCTCCAATCCGGACGGCGCGTTGTACTGGTTCGCGCGGATGATCGACGGCGGTTGCGATCCGCTGTACCTCGCCCGGCGCGTGGTGCGCATGGCCAGCGAAGACATCGGTAACGCCGATCCACGCGCCCTGAGCCTGTGCCTGGCGGCGTGGGAAGTGCAGGAGCGCCTCGGCAGTCCCGAAGGCGAATTGGCGGTGGCCCAGGCGATTACGTATCTGGCGTGCGCGCCGAAAAGCAACGCGGTGTACATGGGCTTCAAAGCGGCCATGCGCAGCGCCACCGAACATGGCTCGCTGGAAGTGCCGTTGCACCTGCGCAATGCGCCGACCAAGCTGATGAAGCAACTCGGTTATGGCGACGAATACCGTTATGCCCACGATGAGCCAGACGCCTACGCCGCTGGCGAAGATTACTTCCCGCAAGAGCTTGAGCCACAACCGTTCTATCAGCCGGTGCCGCGTGGCCTGGAGCTGAAGATCGGCGAAAAGCTCAATCACCTTGCGCAACTTGACCGTCTCAGCCCCCGGCAGCGGAGAAAATAGTGCTTCCATTGATCGTTGCGGTTTCCGTCGGCGGGATCGCCGGCACGCTGTTACGCTTCGCCACGGGCAACTGGGTCAACGCGAATTGGCCGCGGCACTTCTATACCGCGACGCTGGCCGTTAATATCGTGGGCTGTTTGCTGATCGGCGTTCTATACGGTCTGTTTTTGATACGCCCGGAGGTACCGATCGAGGTGCGTGCCGGGTTGATGGTCGGCTTCCTCGGGGGGCTGACGACTTTTTCATCCTTTTCACTGGATACGGTGCGCCTGCTGGAAAGCGGGCAAGTGCCGCTGGCCCTGGGCTATGCGGCCATCAGCGTATTCGGCGGGCTGCTCGCCACTTGGGCTGGCCTGTCCTTGACCAAACTTTGATAACGAGAGACCGACATGCTCGATTCCAAACTGTTACGTAGCAACCTTCAGGACGTAGCGGACCGCCTGGCATCCCGTGGCTATAAGCTGGATGTTGCGCGCATCGAAGCGCTGGAAGAACAGCGCAAGACCGTCCAGACCCGCACCGAAGCACTGCAGGCTGAACGTAATGCGCGCTCCAAATCCATCGGTCAGGCCAAGCAGCGCGGCGAAGACATCGCGCCGTTGATGGCGGACGTCGAGCGCATGGCCAATGAATTGAGTGCCGGCAAAGTCGAACTGGACGCGATCCAGACCGATCTGGACTCGATCCTGCTCGGCATCCCGAACCTGCCGCACGAATCCGTGCCGATTGGTGAAGACGAAGACGGCAACGTCGAAGTACGCCGCTGGGGTACGCCGACCGCGTTCGATTTCCCGGTTCAGGACCACGTGGCCCTGGGCGAGAAGTTCGGCTGGCTCGACTTCGAAACCGCCGCCAAGCTCTCCGGCGCGCGTTTCGCCCTGTTGCGCGGTCCGATCGCCCGTCTGCACCGCGCCCTGGCGCAGTTCATGATCAACCTGCATGTTACCGAACATGGTTACGAAGAGGCCTACACGCCTTATCTGGTCCAGGCTCCGGCGCTGCAAGGCACCGGTCAGCTGCCGAAATTCGAAGAAGACCTGTTCAAGATCGCCCGCGAAGGCGAAGCCGATCTGTACCTGATCCCGACCGCTGAAGTGTCGCTGACCAACATCGTCGCCGGCGAAATCGTCGACTCGAAACTGCTCCCGATCAAGTTTGTTGCCCACACCCCGTGCTTCCGTAGCGAAGCCGGTGCGTCGGGTCGCGACACCCGCGGCATGATCCGTCAACACCAGTTCGACAAGGTCGAAATGGTGCAGATCGTTGAGCCGTCGACCTCGATGGAAGCGCTTGAAGGCCTGACCGCCAACGCCGAGAAAGTCTTGCAACTGCTGGAGCTGCCTTACCGCACCCTGGCGCTGTGTACCGGAGACATGGGCTTCAGCGCGGTCAAGACCTACGACCTGGAAGTGTGGATTCCGAGCCAGGACAAGTACCGCGAGATTTCGTCGTGCTCCAACTGCGGTGATTTCCAGGCCCGTCGCATGCAAGCGCGTTTCCGCAACCCGGAAACCGGCAAGCCTGAACTGGTTCATACCCTCAACGGTTCCGGTCTGGCGGTCGGTCGCACCCTCGTCGCCGTGCTGGAAAACTACCAGCAGGCCGACGGTTCGATTCGTGTGCCTGAAGTACTGAAACCGTACATGGGTGGCCTTGAGGTCATCGGCTAAATGGACTATCTGCCGCTGTTTCACAACCTTCGCGGCAGTCGTGTGTTGGTCGTCGGTGGGGGGGAAATTGCCTTGCGCAAATCCCGCCTGCTGGCCGAAGCCGGTGCGCTGCTGCGGGTGGTTGCGCCTGAAATCGAACCGCAACTGCGCGAACTCGTTGCCGGTAGCGGTGGCGAGTGCCTGCTGCGCGGTTACGTCGAGGCTGATCTGGACGGTTGCGGGCTGATCATCGCCGCCACCGATGACGAACCGTTGAACGCGCAAGTCTCTGCCGATGCTCATCGGCGTTGCGTGCCGGTCAACGTGGTGGATGCGCCGGCCTTGTGCAGCGTGATTTTTCCGGCGATTGTCGACCGGTCGCCGCTGATCGTTGCCATCTCCAGCGGCGGCGATGCGCCGGTACTGGCGCGGCTGATCCGGGCGAAAATCGAAACCTGGATTCCTTCCACCTACGGTCAATTGGCCGGTCTGGCCGCGCGTTTCCGCAACCAGGTCAAAGGCCTGCTTCCGGATGTGCAGCAGCGTCGGGCGTTCTGGGAAGATGTATTTCAGGGTCCGATCGCCGATCGGCAACTGGCCGGGCAGGGCGCTGAAGCCGAGCGTTTGCTGCTGGCGAAAATCGCTGGCGAGCCGCCGACAAAAACCGGTGAGGTGTATCTGGTCGGTGCCGGGCCGGGTGATCCCGACCTGCTGACCTTCCGCGCCTTGCGCCTGATGCAGCAAGCCGATGTGGTGCTGTATGACCGATTGGTGGCGCCGGCGATTCTCGATTTGTGCCGTCGCGATGCCGAGCGGGTCTATGTCGGCAAGCGTCGCGCCGATCACGCGGTGCCTCAGGATCAGATCAACCAGCAATTGGTGGACCTGGCCAAACAGGGCAAGCGCGTCGTGCGGTTGAAGGGCGGTGATCCGTTCATCTTCGGCCGTGGCGGTGAAGAGATCGAAGAGCTGGCGGCCCATGGCATTCCGTTCCAGGTGGTGCCGGGCATCACAGCGGCCAGCGGTTGCGCGGCATACGCAGGCATTCCGTTGACCCACCGCGATTACGCGCAGTCGGTGCGATTTGTCACCGGCCACCTGAAGGACGGTTCCTCCGATTTGCCGTGGGCCGACCTGGTTGCGCCGGCGCAGACCCTGGTGTTCTACATGGGGCTGGTGGGCTTGCCGATCATTTGCGAGCAGTTGATCAAGCATGGTCGCGCAGCGGATACGCCGGCGGCGTTGATTCAGCAGGGCACCACGGTTAATCAGCGGGTGTTTACCGGCACCCTGGCCGATCTTCCACGGCTGGTGGCGGAGCATGAAGTGCATGCGCCGACGCTGGTGATTGTTGGTGAAGTGGTGCAACTGCGCGAGAAACTGGCGTGGTTTGAAGGGGCTCAGGCGCAAGTCTGAACACCGGGTCGGTCGCATCGCTAGCAGGCTGGCTCCCACAGGGGATTTGTGAGCGACACAGATCCAGTGTGGGAGCTAGCCTGCTAGCGATTAGGGGCCTCTAAAACTGCACAAACCTCAGGCCTTGCGCCAAACCCCTTTCCCGCTCAACCGCGCCCGATCATGGGGGGCGCTGAAATCCTGCTCCGGCCCTTTCGGCACAACCCCTGTCGGGTTAATGGTCTTGTGACTGCCGTAATAGTGATTTTTGATGTGGGTAAAATCCACCGTCTCGGCAATCCCCGGCCACTGATAAATCTCGCGCAGCCAGTTCGACAGGTTCGGATAATCGGCAATCCGCCGCAGGTTGCACTTGAAGTGCCCGTGGTACACCGCATCAAAGCGAATCAGCGTGGTGAACAGCCGAATGTCCGCTTCAGTCAGGTATTCGCCCACCAGATAACGATTGGCGTCTAACAACGCTTCCAGTCGATCCAGCTCGGCAAACACTTCATCGAATGCTTCTTCATATGCCTTTTGCGAGGTGGCAAACCCGGCGCGATACACGCCGTTGTTCACCGCCGGATAAATCCGCTCATTCAACGCATCGATCTCACCGCGCAACGGCGCCGGATAGAAATCCAGGTCATTGCCTGTCAAGTCATCGAACGCGCCATTGAACATGCGGATGATCTCCGCCGACTCATTGTTGACGATGCGATTCTGCTGCTTGTCCCAGAGCACCGGCACGGTGACGCGGCCGGTGTAGTCAGCGGTGTCGGCGGTATAGCGCTGGTGCATGAAGTTGAAGTGATCGAGCTTGTCGCCGGTGGAGCCAAAATGCTTGTCGAAGGTCCAGCCGTTTTCCAGCATCAGCCAACTGACCACCGACACGTCGATCAGGCTTTCAAGGCCTTTGAGTTTGCGCAGGATCAGCGTGCGATGCGCCCATGGGCAGGCGAGCGATACGTAGAGGTGATAGCGTCCCGCCTCGGCCGCAAAGCCACCGACACCGGTCGGGCCGGGTTGGCCGTCGGCGGTCAGCCAGTTGCGCCGCTGGGCCTGTTCACGCTGGAATGCGCCGTCCTTGCTGCTTTCGTACCACTGGTCATGCCATCGACCTTCAACTAACAAACCCATGTTCAAGACTCCTCAACCGATAAGCGTTGGAGAGGAGTCTATTCCGATAGGTTCGATAAAAAAGCGCAAAGGTTGGGCGCTTATGATCGGTTAAATCGATTTGTCCCGCGCGTCCCAATACTGCTGGGCCGTTTCGAAGGCTTGCTCGCGAGGCTGGCCGAGGCCGCGCAAGGCGAGGGCCATGGTCGAGATCAGCGCCATTTGCGGATAACTGTCGACCACGTCGCCGCGCCATACGGCTTTCAAATGTTCGGGATCGAGAGAGGCCGGTTTGACATGGCGTTGTGCCGACAGCTGCGGCCATTCTTCATCCCAGCTCTCCCCGCCGGTGGTGCCGTACAGGTGGCTGTCGGCGTCCGGGTTGATCTCGATCTCGCCGCCATCGCCCTTGACCACGATGGCAGTGTCGCCGAGCAAGCCGCTGGCATCACGATGCACTGCCTGGTAGCCAGGGTGGAAAATACTTTGCAGGCCGCAGCGAGCACTCAATGGATTGAGAATGCGCGTCAGGGAGTGGATTGGCGAGCGCAGGCCCAGAGTATTGCGCAGGTCGATCATCCGTTGCAGTTGCGGTGCCCAATCCACCAGCGGCATGAACGCCAGACCGCCGTTATCGAGCGCCGAGCCGACCTGTTGCCAGTTGCGGCACAACGGGATCTTCAGCTCGTCCAGCAATTGTTCGCTGTAGAGTCGCCCGGCCGTGTGCGCGCCGCCGCCGTGCATGAAAATCCGCACGCCGTTCTGGGCCAGGCACTTGGCTGCCAGCAGGTACCACGGCAGGTGGCGTTTCTTGCCGGCGTAGGTTGGCCAGTCCAGATCGACATTCAAGGCAGGGGGGTGCAGGCGCTTACGCAAGGCTTCGGTGAAGCCGGCCATTTCCTCGGCACTTTCTTCCTTGTGCCGCAACAGCATCAGAAAGGCGCCGAGCTGGGTGTCTTCGACCTTGTCGTCGAGCACCATGCCCATGGCTTCGCGTGCTTCCTCTCGGGTCAGGTCGCGGGCGCCGCGCTTGCCTTTGCCGAGGATCCGCACGAATTGGGCGAATGGATGCTCGGCGGGTGTTTCGAGAGTCAGCGCTGGATAATCGGTCATAAGCAATTCGTCGGTTTGGGCAGGCCCGCCAGTTTTGCGGCGAGTTTGGCAGGGGTGCCTTTGAACAGTCGGTTCAGGTGCAGGCTGTTGCCTTTTTCCGGGCCGAGCTTCAACGCGGTGTACTTGATCAGCGGACGCGTTGCCGGGGACAGCTGGAATTCGGCGTAGAAGTTGCGCAACAGTTCGAGGATTTCCCAGTGCTCGGGGCTCAACTCGATGTCTTCGGCAGCGGCGAGGGCACTGGCGACTTCAGCGGACCAGTCGCTCAATTCAACCAGGAATCCATCCTTGTCCAGCTCAATGGCGCGGGTGCCGACGGTCAGTGAATTCATAGCCAACTGTTGACCTTGTCGTAGTGAATCGACAGTTCGACGAAAGCGGGATAATCGATGGCCTTGGCGGTGTCAGGAATCTCCAGCGCACGTGCCTGGGCGTCTTCGGCCAGCACGAACAGCGTCGGGTGGCGAGCGTTCAGCGCGTTGCAGGGCGCAGTGCCCGCCTGCAACGCATACACCGCGTCGCCGGTCAGCAGCAGCGCATCGTTTGCACCGATCACGCGCAGGCAACTGCTCAGGCGGTCATCGCCGAACGGGGAATGAGACAACACATGCAAAGTCGACATCAGAGGGTGATCACCTGGTCGTAACGGTCAATGAGGGCGGTGATTTCGTGGGCGGCCAGCACGTGTGCTTCTTCCAGCGACAACCCGCTCGGGTCCAGACCGCGTTCAGCGACGCTGTCGCCACAGACGAACAGGTCTTCGACGCCGAACATCGGCAACGCTTGCAGGTTGGCGCTCAGGTCTTTCTGTTGCAGGGCCTTGGCGTCCTGTTTCGGCGCGAGCTGGAACACTCCGTCATCGAGAAACAGCAGGCCGATCGGCAGGTCGAAGGCTCCGCCGGCCAGCACGATGTCCAGCGCTTCGCGCGCGTTCGGCCCGGACCACGGGGCTTGACGACTGATTATCAGCAAGGATTTAGGCACGTCACGCACCTCCGAAACAGATCAGTCGGTCGGCGTCCTGCACCGCGTCATGCAACTGGCCGAGACCGGACAATTCCCAGGGTGCGCCAACGGAGACCGCTTCGCGCTGATAGCGCTGGGCTTCTTCGTCGTTCAACACACCCCGGCGCAGGGCGGCGGCGATGCAGACCACGCCATCCAGTTGGTGCTCGGTGACAAAGGCGCGCCATTGCTTGGGCAGGTCCTGTTCATCCTGCGGCGTGACCACACTGGCGGACGCGTTGTAGACGCCATCCTGATAAAAAAACAGCCGGACAATCTCATGCCCGCCGGCCAGTGCAGCCTGGGCGAACAGCAAGGCGCGGCGCGAGGAGGGCGCATGGGCGGCGGAAAACAGCGCGATGGCGAACTTCATGACGGACTCGATCAGCGAAACTGCGGCCATGATAAA
>NZ_JAVLRV010000002.1:678432-680340 GCF_055803035.1 Pseudomonas sp. 300
ACCCTGTGGGAGCGGGCTTGCCCGCTATGAGGCCCGAACAGACAACGCAGATTCAGCGCGGCATATACCCCAGCTGCCAACGCCGCGGAATCGTCAGCGACAGCACCCCCAGCGCACCTGCGAGCAATCCGCTGACAAGCAGCGCCTGGAGCCCAAGATGCTGTTCCAGCACGGCACCCAGCACTGCGCCGGCAAACATTCCGGTCCAAGGGATCAACTGCACCCGCCAACCGTTGCGCCGTTCGCCGAGCATCCAGCGTCCCAGGCCGCGGCCGAAACGCGACAGGGCGCCCGTGACATAGGTCAGCCCCACCGGCAGTCCGTTTACCTCTTCGACAGCGGCATTGAGCATGCCCATGGCGATGATCGCTGCCAGCAGCGCCGGCAGTTGTTCGTCATAGGGCCAGGCCGCCGCCGCACACAGCAGCATGGCGATGCACAGCAACAAGGGCAGCGCCCGGCGCCCGCCGATACGGCTGATGACAATGCCCAAGGCGTTGCCGAGGACGAACGTGGCGACAAGCAGCAGCAGGCGCAGGGTCAGGCCCATGTCACCGGCGCTGATCGCCACGGCGAGGCGGGTGGTGTTGCCGCTCATGAACGACACGAAGTCGCCGCTGGCCATGAAGCCGATGGCGTCGGTCATGCCGGCGAGTACCGAGAGTGCAGCCACCAGCGACAGGCCGATGCGCCCTCGCCATTTCTGAGTGTGCAGATGCCCCGGACTGGCGCGGGTCGTGGAGGACGAAGGCAGCATCGGTGACGGGATCCTTGTGCGGCGACGGTTATGGGGTCAATCCATATAACTCACAATATTCCCGCCAGTCCATCCCCGCCATTTCGGCCACTTCCCTGTGCACTTCAAGGCGCTGGGCTTGATAGTCCTCCGCGGTCGCGGCGGTCAGTTGCAGGGTCAGCTCCCAGGCAAACACCCCCAGGCGCTCGGCCTCGGCTTCGAACGCCTCATGCAAGCGTTCGTCGCGATACTGAGCCGCCGTTTCACCCTTGGCCTGGGCCAACAGCGGGTTGAGGTTGTCGAGTTCGTGGCGCAGCTCGGGGCGCTCGTCGAGAAATTTCTGCAGCGCCTGCTCGTATTGCTGTTCGGTTGCCGCCATGGTCGCTCCTTGAGAATGGGTTACACGGACTGCTTCTTGCTGGCCTTGGCCGCAGCGGCCAGGCATTCGAGGGCCCACTGCTCGGGGTAGGTCATCTGGATCGGCGTGGTTTCGCCCTTGACGGTGCGTTCGCCGTCGAGAATGTAACGGATCCGCTTGTCGGTGACGCCGATTCGCTTGGCGATCCAGGAAGGTGTCTGACCGATCTGGCTGATCAGCTTGTCGGCATATTCAGCGGTCGGTTTGTAAAACTCGGCGTTGGGTGTCATGGACGTTCCAGAAAAAATGGGCCCGGAAATAGGGGCGATGCAGCGTTTGGCGCGACAGGGTGCGCGAATCGTTGCGCGGTGTCGCGGTATAAATGCAGTAAAGCAGAACGATACGCCGGTCCACGGTGATACAGTCCGCTTTTTCTTGATGAGCACAAGCAATGCGAATTCTGATGGTGGCGCTGGCCGCAACGTTGCTGGCGGGATGCGCCGGCTCGGTGATGGACGATGCCCGCACGGGCACCCCTTACAAAACCCTGACGTCGGACAAGCCGGAAAAAGTCGTCGCCCAGTGCGTGCAGTTTGCCTGGCAGGACGAGGCGGTGTTCGGCGTCGATGCAGGCGCGTACTTGCAGCCGGGCAAGAAGGGCGGGTCGACCGTTTACACGCGTTCGGCGGAGTCCTTTGTGGACGTGACCACCGACGCGTCAGGTACGGCGTTGAGTTACTACGCGCAGCATGACGACTTTGTCGCCAAGCGCCGTTTGGCGGCGTTGGCTACTTGCCTCTGATCTTCTGAACCC
>NZ_JAVLRV010000002.1:680354-690332 GCF_055803035.1 Pseudomonas sp. 300
ACCCTTGTGGAAGCGAGCCTGCTCGCGATAGCGGTGTGTCATTAACATCAATGTCGACTGATACGCCGCTATCGCGAGCAGGCTCGCTCCCACAGGGTCATGCGTTGTTGATCAGGCGCTTCTGAAAAAAGAAGCGCTTGTGCCCCGGCGGGTAGTCAACGATCTGCCCCAATTCGCTGTAACCGAGCTTCTTGTAGAACTGCGGCGCCTGAAAGTCGAAGGTGTCCAGCCAGATGCCGATGCATTCCTTCTCCCGCGCCATATCTTCGGCCATCTGCATCAGTCTGGAACCGATGCCTTGTCCTCGGCCCTGTTCCGGTACCGACAACAATTCGATAAACAACCATTGGTAGAAAAACCGGCCGTACAGCCCGCCGAGGATTTCGCCTTGGTCATTGCGCACCAGCAATGCCAGCGGTTGTGCCTTGCCATCACCCGCTTGGGCGACGTTGTAGGCCCGCAACGGTGCAAGGATCGCCTCGCGATCTTCCGGTGTCGGGTTTTGCGACAGTTCGATGCTGAGTGTCATCGGCTACATCCTTATGGCGGTGAGGTACGAGCGTATCCGGGTCGCGAAGATTGTTCTATCCCCTGTTGAACAGAGGAACCGTCGCCAGCGCGCAACTGTCTAGGCTTTACAGCGTCATTCCAGAACGCGGCCGATGAGGATTGCCAGTGAACATTTTTGAAGCCTTGCGCGAAAGCCATGACCGCCAACGCACCTACGCCGATGCATTGATTCAGACCAGCGGCGACACCCCGGAACGCGCGGAAGCCTACAAGCAGCTCAAGTCCGAACTCCAGGCACACGAAACCGCTGAAGAGCGGCATTTCTACATTCCGTTGATGGAGTTCGACAACGGCGTCGACCTCAGTCGCCACGCGATTTCCGAACATCACGAGATGGACGAAATGATGGAAGAACTCGACGAGACCGAGATGTCCAGCCCGGCTTGGCTGGCGACCGCGAAGAAGCTCGCCGAGAAGGTTCATCACCATCTGAAGGAGGAAGAGCAGAAGTTCTTCCAGATGGCCGGCAAGCTGCTCGATGACAAGCAGAAAGAAACGCTCGCCGGGCAATACGAGAAGGAATACAAGGCTCAACTGTCGTGAGGGGCTTTTCGTCTAAGATGGGCGTTTTCTGACGAAATGAGGATGCGTAGTCATGCCGAACACAGCCGAGAGGGTCAACATCATCGAGTCCCAGGTGTTGTCCCACGACTGGTATCTGCTGAAGAAAATCACTTTCGACTACCAGCGCAATAACGGCGAATGGCAACGCCAGACCCGCGAGGTCTACGACCGTGGCAATGGCGCGGCGATTCTGCTGTTCAACCGCGAAAAGAGAACCGTCGTGCTGACGCGTCAGTTCCGCTTGCCGGTGTTCGTCAATGGCCACGACGGCTTGTTGATCGAAGTGGCCGCAGGGTTGCTCGAAGGTGCCGCACCCGAAGAACGCATCCGCGATGAAGCGGAGGAAGAAACCGGGTATCGCGTGCACCATGTGCAAAAGGTCTTCGAGGCCTACATGAGCCCCGGTTCAGTGACTGAAAAATTGCATTTTTTCATCGCCGAATACGACGCTTCGTCGAAAGTCAGCGAGGGCGGGGGGCTGGAAGAAGAGACCGAAGAACTGGAAGTGCTGGAATGGCCGTTCGACGACGCACTGGAGGCGTTTTATCGCGGGGAGATCTGCGATGCGAAGACCATCATGCTGTTGCAGTATGCGGCGATGAACACTATTTTCACCGCAGTCTGAGCCGTAGGAGCGGGCTTGCCGGCGATGCGACCTTGAAACTTGCATTGCCGTTGAGGTCGCCATTGCTGGCAAGTCCGCTCCTACAAAAATCAAAAACCTTCCAGTCGCCGTGTCCCACCCCATTGGCCGCCTTCCAGCGTCAGCAACAATTCCTTGGCCTCAAGCCCGCCCGCAAACCCGGTCAACTTTCCCGATGCGCCAATCACCCGATGACACGGCGCAATAATCGAGATCGGGTTCTTGCCATTCGCCGCACCCACCGCACGCACCGCGCTCGGGTTGCCTATCTGCTCGGCAATCTGGCGATAGCTGCGCGTTTCGCCGAACGGAATGGTCAACAGTGCCTGCCACACCTTCTTCTGAAAGTCTGTTCCGGAAAAATCCAGTTCCAGGTCGAAGCGGTTTCGCGTGCCGGCGAAGTATTCCTGCAACTGTTGAACCGTGCGCACCAGGATCGGGTTGTCCGCCGACTCACTCATCGGCCCGAGCCGTACGCGGTTCGGTTTGTCGTTTTCCCAGAGGATGGCTGCCAGTCTTGAACCGTTCGCAACCAGCTTCAATTCGCCGACCGGAGACGCCAGGGTGGTGAAGGTGTAACTCATGCGGGCCAACTCCGAAAACAGGTGAGCAGGCGGCAAGCATACTGCCTCGACGGGGAGGCGCAATACGCAATCCCAGCCATACTGCGTACTGCTCTTGAAACGTTTTCTCTGTTTTTTACCGACCCTAAAAACAAAAAGAGACCGACTCATGAAGTTCGAACCTTTTGCCAAATCGCTCATCGCGACTTCATTGGCGCTGAGCTGCCTGGTCGCTCACGCCGCTTCCGTTGCTCCCGTCGCAGCCGAAAACGGCATGGTGGTCACGGCCCAGCATCTGGCCAGTCATGTGGGCGTCGATGTGCTCAAGAACGGTGGTAACGCCGTCGATGCCGCGGTCGCGGTCGGGTATGCGCTGGCGGTAGTGTATCCCGCGGCCGGTAACCTGGGCGGCGGTGGTTTCATGACCATTCAACTGGCGGACGGGCGCAAGACCTTCCTCGACTTCCGCGAAAAAGCCCCGCTGGCCGCCACTGCCGATATGTACCTCGACAAAGAGGGCAACGTCGTGCCGGACCTCAGCACCCGTGGTCACCTGGCCGTCGGTGTGCCGGGCACCGTGTCCGGTATGGAACTGGCGCTGAGCAAGTACGGCACCAAACCGCGCAAGGAAGTGATCGCCCCGGCCATCAAGCTCGCTGAAGACGGTTTCACGCTGGAACAGGGCGATGTCGATTTGCTGGAGTACGCCACCGACGTCTTCAAAAAGGACATAAAAGATTCCGGCTCGATTTTTCTTAGCAATGGCGAGCCGATGCAGGTCGGTCAGAAACTGGTGCAGAAAGACCTGGGCAAAACCCTGCGGGAAATCTCCGAGAAGGGGGCCGACGGCTTCTATAAGGGCTGGGTTGCTGACGCGATCGTCACTTCCAGTCAGGCAAACAAGGGCATCATCACCCAGGCCGATCTCGACAAATACAAGACCCGCGAACTGGCGCCCATCGAGTGCGATTACCGTGGTTACCACGTGGTCTCGGCACCGCCACCAAGCTCCGGCGGCGTAGTGATCTGCGAGATCATGAACATCCTCGACGGTTACCCGATGAAGGATCTGGGTTACCACTCGGCGCAGGGCATGCACTACCAGATCGAAGCCATGCGCCACGCGTATGTGGACCGCAACAGCTACCTTGGCGACCCGGACTTCGTGAAGAACCCGATCGCCCATTTGCTGGATAAAAACTACGCGAGCAAAATCCGCGCCGCCATCAATCCGCAAAAAGCCGGCGTGTCCCGGGAGCTCAAACCAGGCGTTGCGCCGCACGAAGGCAGTAACACCACCCATTACTCCATCGTCGATAAATGGGGCAACGCGGTCTCGGTGACTTACACCTTGAACGACTGGTTCGGCGCTGGCGTCATGGCCAGCAAAACCGGGGTCATCCTCAATGACGAAATGGACGACTTCACCTCGAAAATCGGCGTGCCGAACATGTACGGCCTGGTGCAAGGGGAGGCCAACGCCATCGCGCCGGGCAAGGCGCCGCTGTCGTCCATGAGCCCGACCATCGTCACCAAGGACGGCAAAGTCGTGATGGTGGTCGGCACACCGGGTGGCAGTCGTATCATCACCGCGACCCTGCTGACCATTCTCAACGTGATCGACTACGGCATGAACATCCAGGAAGCGGTCGATGCGCCGCGTTTCCATCAGCAATGGCTACCGGAGGAGACCAACCTGGAAACCTTCACCACCAGCCCGGACACGGTGAAGCTGCTCGAAAGCTGGGGTCACAAGTTTGCCGGGCCGCAGGATGCCAACCATATCGCCGCGATCCTGGTCGGCGCGCCGTCGCTGGACGGTAAACCGGTGGGCAAGAACCGCTTCTACGGAGCGAACGATCCGCGTCGTAACACCGGGCTATCGCTCGGTTATTGAGGGTTGTATTTGGAAGGGGATCGTTTTTACATAGGGGACAGGTTTTCTGTCCCCTGACTCACCGATATTTCAAGGAAGGAACCATGACCACCGCACTGTTAATCATCGACGTCCAGCAGGCTCTATGCTCCGGTGAGTACGAGTGCTTCCAGATTGCGCGTGTCATCGACACCATCAACACGCTCAGTGCTCGTGCCCGAAGGGCCGGGATTCCGATCGTGTTGATCCAACACGAAGAAGCCGGCAGCCCGTTGGCCCATGGTGCCGACGGTTGGCAGTTGGCCGAAGGATTGGACGTCTCGACCACGGATTGGCGCGTACGCAAAACCACACCGGATTCGTTCTACCAGACCCACCTGCAAAAGCTGTTGCCGGTGCAGGATTTCGAACGCCTGGTCATCTGTGGTTTGCAATCCGACTATTGCGTTAACGCCACTGTGCGTCAGGCGCTGAAACTGGGGTATGACGTGGTGCTGGCCGCTGACGCTCATTCCACCGTCGACAACGGCAACCTCGCCGCTGAAGACATCATTGCCGAGCACAACAAGGACCTGGCGCACCTGACCGGTTCGGTGGCACGGATCGATGTGAAACCCGCCGCGGACATCACCTTCTAGCGGGACTGGATGTTCGGTACGCTGTACGTCACCACCTCGAAGCCCGAGCAGATCCGGTTTGGCACTGGCGAGCAGGACCACGATCGGTACCTGACGATCTATAGTCTGATCGTCACACCCTTTGTCGACATCGCCCGACACATCACTGCTGCCTCACGGAGACCCCGCTCATGGATGTCCAGGTACATCGCGCCGACGCCACCCACCTCGACCACGTTGCCCGCCTGTTCGACGCCTATCGAGGTTTCTACGGCCAACCTTCGAACCTGACACAGTCTCGCGATTTCATCGCCGAGCGCATTGCCCGGGATGAGTCGGCGATCTTCGTCGTCCTCGACGCTGCTGGCGAAGCGCTGGGGTTCGTCCAGTTGTTCCCGACTTTTTCCTCCATCGACGCACACCGCACCTGGCTGCTCGGTGACCTCTTCACCGCACCCGTCGCACGGGGGCGTGGGGTCGCAACGCTGCTGATGAACACCGCGCGCGACTTCGCGGTATTGAGCGGCGCCAAAGGCCTGGTGCTGGAAACCGCCACGGACAATCACGGCGCACAGCGTTTGTATGAATCCTTGGGCTACGTGCGCGAAACGGGTTACTACACCTATTGCCTCGATTTAAAGCAAGGCTGACTGATCACCGTTCCGGCAGGTTCCAGCGCTCGCGCAAGTGCGCGTATTGCGCTTCGGGCATTTGCACCAACAGGGGAGACTGCCGCGGATCGAGCCAGTCGAACAATCGGCTGATGTCCGCTTGATCCATGGCCGTGCAACCTGCTGTCGGCGATGTCGGGCTGCGCCAGATATGGAAAAAAATGCATGAGCCCGAGGTGGGAGACGCCGGCGTGTTGTGTTCGATGAAAATGCCTTTGCGGTAGCCGTCTTCGCTGCGCATGCGCTCGGAGCTGTTCCAGTCCTTGGGCGTCGCCGCGCCGTCGACCAGCGTGTTGTAGTGTTCGGAACGACTGTCGTCTACGCATTCGGTGGTCGCCGTCAGTGCGAGGTAGGGCAGTTTCGTGTTGTCCCTGGTCGCGTAACCGAACGCCGTTCCCAGTTTGAATACCCCTGCCGGCGCTTTTCCATCGCCTTCGTGTTTGACGGGTTCTGCACCTGGCTCAACGCTGTTCAACCCCTTGCCCCAGGCCATGCCGTTTTTGCCGACCACCACCGTAAACGCCTCGCCATACTTGCGGAAGGTGTTGCCGTCTCGTTCATAGCGCTGGGCGCTGCCTTGCAGGTCATCCCAGCTTTTTGTGGTGACCACAATCAGTTGATGGCTGCTGTCGAGCGCTGCATTGGCGTCCAGCGGGGCAATGGGGAAATCCATGACGTTGTTCGGTGCCTGTGCGCCGCCAAAAGTGAAATGCCACCATTCTTTCGAGTACCCGGAGAAGCCCTCTTTTGCCATGGCGCTAGCGAGCCGTTGGCGATTGTCCAGGGCGTTCGCGTTGATCGTCGGGTTGGCGGTATGCGCCCGCTCATCGAAGCAATCGAAGCCGGTGCCCATGTCGAGTGCGCCGTCACGCCAGCGCTGATCGTAGGGTGCGGTGCAATCGACCTGCGTGGCCGAGGGCGTCCAGGTGCTGGCGGGCAAGGCCTTCGGACCTGTGAGTGTCAGGTCCACGGTCGAGCCTCTGGAGTGATTCGACACTCGCGCCACATACCCCAGGCGCCAGAAGTCCTGCTTGTCCACGCGCGGGTAGAACTCAGTCTTGCGTGGGTCGCCCGGCTCATTGGCAAAGCGGCCCATATCGGCCACCGCCCGATTCGGTCGATAACAATCAAACACCTTCAAACCGTAGCCTTGCGCGCGCAACGACGCTTGCACCCGGGCGAGGGCCTTGGCGGCGTCCAGCGTCAACAGGCATTCGGCAGCGGCATAACCGTCGAGTGGGTGGCCGGTGAAGTTGTGAGGGCTGGCGTAGCGAATGTCCTGCTCAATGCCCGGATCAATCGCGCGCAGATAGACCATGTGCCCGGGTCGTGGCTCGGCATTGACCATCGCCGGTATGACGCTGCTCAGCAACAGCAGTGATTGCAGCCAGCGACGGGCGAGGGTGCGAAGAGGGCGCATGCTATGCCTCCAGGAGGCCGGGTACCAAATGAACGTGGGAAAGGTAGCAGACTGAGGTCAGGGGGGCTAATCTCACTCAGCATTTGCGGGTCACGGTATTAACCTTGTACAGATCATGCGGAGCACAAATCCAAGATGCAGGACCACCGCCCAAATCCAGCGCTTCATCTGGAGTACTGTGCCGATCGCCCGATATTCATGGACTTCTTGCAACAGGCTCAGCGCTCGCCCGACGCCGTAGCGGTCGTCTCTCACGACGCGACGTGCAGCTATC
Organism: Pseudomonas sp. 300; assembly: GCF_055803035.1. Lineage (NCBI taxonomy): Bacteria > Pseudomonadati > Pseudomonadota > Gammaproteobacteria > Pseudomonadales > Pseudomonadaceae > Pseudomonas > Pseudomonas sp. 300. Next base: position 687,553 of record NZ_JAVLRV010000002.1, read on the forward strand.
GTCAGCTCGAACAGATAAGCCATGGCATTGCGTCCTTTCTGAAGGTCAATGGTGCTAACGAATCCGACCGGGTGGTTATTGTTTCCAATCGCTGTGCGGGGTTGGTCTATGCAATGCTCGGCGCCTTGCGTGCCGGGTTGACGTTCACGGTTGCCGACGTCGCGTATCCACCGGCGCGCATCGGGCAAATCATCCGGGCGTTGCAACCTTCCTTTGTCCTGCTTTGCGGTGGGGCCAGCGTCGATCTCAATCCCGAACACCTCGAGGCAGGGCGTTCGGCGCCGCGAGTCGTCAGCATTGCGGAAGATCCCGGCGAATCACTGCGTGAGTTCGCCTTTCATCAAAGTGCCTTGCCGGAAGTCGACCCTGCGCATCCGGCCTACATCACCTTCACCTCCGGCAGCACCGGCGAACCGAAGGGCATCGTGGCCACTCATGCACCTTTGGTACATTTCATCGAGTGGCATACCCAGCATCATTCCTTGTCAAAAGACGATTGCTTTTCCCTGTTGTCCGGACTGGGACACGACCCTGTGTACCGGGATGTATTTACCCCATTGTCGATTGGCGCAAAAGTTTTCATCCCCGCTCAATCGACGGTCATAGACCCTGCGGCATTGGCGAGGTGGATACACAAGAATGGAATTTCAATTGTTCATCTGACACCGCCGTTGGGGAAGTTGATAGAAACCGGCGCAAAACTTCAGGGGGCAAGATTCAGCGCGCTTCGATACCTGTTCTGGGGCGGCGATGCCCTCAGCCTTTCGCTGTACGAGCAAATGCGCGTCATTGCACCCAATGCCGTCAGTGTTAATTTTTACGGCACGACGGAAACGCCCCAGGCCATGGCGTACCACCGCGTCGACCCTGAAGCCGACAACGCCAGGATTCCACTGGGCAAAGGCATTGAAAGCGCGCAGTTGCTGGTCGTGAATGACACCCATCAGTTGGTGCATGAAGGAGAGGTCGGAGAAATCCTGATACGCAGTCCTTATTTGTCTCAGGGTTACTGGGGTGACATCGCGCAAACCCGGGAAAAGTTTGTGGTGAATCCGTTTACGAATGTCGAGAACGACATTTGTTATAAAACCGGCGATCTTGGAACTTATCTTTCAGATGGCAGTGTCAGTTTTTTGGGGCGGGGCGACAGTCAGGTCAAGATTCGCGGTCATCGCATCGAGCTGGCTGAAATCGAGGGCGCACTGTCACAGCATCCACTGATCAAGCAGTGCGTTGTACTGGCAGTCAATGACAACGCGCTGGTCAGGTTGGTCGCCTATTGCGTTTCAATAACCGCTGTTTCAACGGTTGAGCTGCGCGAGTACCTCAACACTCGCCTCCCGGAATACATGGTGCCGGCGTTGTTTGTCTTCCTGGACGCTATTCCACTGACGCCCAATGGAAAGATCGATAAGCGGGCGTTGCCTGCGATAGCCGCGAACACAGAGGCGGCGTCCGTCAGTTCCCATCAGGACCTATCGCCGCTCGCGCTAAAACTGGCGCAGGCCTGGGCTGAAATACTTCAGGTCCCGCGCATCGACGCCAACCTGACATTTGTCGAACTGGGTGGAGATTCGCTGTCGTTTGTTCAGGCTTCAATGGTGCTTGAAGAGCTGATCGGTCAGCTGCCTGATCAATGGGAAATGACACCGGTGCGTGAACTTGCCGGGTTGGCCGGTAAAACCAGGGCCTCAAAGTTGTCCATCAGGGCAATGGAAGTTCCTGTCCTGTTACGTGTCATCTCGATCATGCTGATTGTCGTTGGGCATCTTCAACTGTTCTCGACATGGTTAGTGGCAGGCGAAACGACGGTATTGTTTTTGATCTCTGGCATCAGTCTGGCGAGGTTCCAGTTTCAAGCCATCAATGAGCGCGGCAATGTGCATACGCTGATCAGGTCAGTGGTCAGTATCGCGGTGCCGACCATCCTTTACACACTCTTGAACCAGATGCTGTTCGACCGGGTTCATTGGCAAACAATGTTGCTGATTTCCAACTGGTTTCCACCGAGTCTCATCGGTGTTTTTGCCTACTGGTATGTTGAAGTGCTCCTGCAGATGATACTCATCATCGGGTTTGTTCTGTCGTTCGAGCGCGTCAGGAACGTCATTACTGCCAACCCGTTTCGCTGCCTTGTTATGGCGTCATGTGCGTTGGCCGTGGCCGACATCATGATCAGTGCGTATGTGTTTGATGCGGCACCGCTCTATAACCGCGTGCCGCAGCACTACCTTGCGGTCATGGTGCTTGGAATGGCCGTTCACTTTGCTCATTCCCGGGCCCAGAAGTGGATTGTCAGTGCGGTTGCCGTGGTGGTGATTGGCGGGCAGGATCTTCTGCTGCTCTTCGGGCCTGGCGCGCAAGAAATCGCCAATAACTATGTTGATATCGCCATCCCTGCCGTACTTTTACTGGTTTGGGTCAGGTCAATTCCGGTGCCAGGGCTTATTGCCCGGGGGCTTGCGTTAATTGCGGCGTCAACGCTGTTTATTTATCTGACGCATTTTCAGTTTCAGTCCTTGGCCCGGCATATTGTTGACCTGCCCGCGCTCGCGGTGGTCGTTGCCATCGTCGGTGGAATTGGGGTTGGGTATGTGTGGAACAAAGTTGTTCGAATCGTTTTGGTGCGCTGGAATGGCGCCAGCAAGAAGGGGGGGGCGGATACGGTTGAGCGCGTTGCTTGATGGCGAACTTTGTCCATTGGATGGGGTGCATATCCGTTGCTGCGGTATCGGCGGCCCAGGAGGCCGCCCTTACGGCGGGAGCTGCGGTCAACTCAT